>NZ_CP170199.1:4185000-5140829 GCF_042434905.1 Aquimarina besae | reverse complement strand
TGAAATTAATTTTAACTTCTGTTTTAAAACTTTTATAGCTTTTAAAAAAATCAGCATATGTCACTTTACTAAATATTTATACTGATCTATTTCACTAATTTATGTCAATAATTAATAAGGATGATAAGTTTTAATATATACTAGTTATATTGTATTTAATTTGTTTGATAAGAATTGAACTTATTTACAGATCGGTGAATTAATAAAATAAGAAAGCCCAAATTGTGTAAACAATTTGGGCTTTCTAATAAGAGAATTTTTAACTAATTAATCTCTAAGAATACTTCTGGAAATTACAATTTTTTGTATTTCACTAGTACCTTCATATATCTGAGTGATTTTAGCATCTCTCATCAATCGCTCTACGTGATATTCTTTAACAAAACCGTTTCCTCCGTGAACTTGCACTGCTTCAATAGTAACATCCATAGCAGCTTGCGAAGCAATTAATTTAGCCATAGCACCGGATAGGTCGTAGTTTTCGTGATTGTCTTTGTCCATTGCAGCTTTATAAACTAGCATCCTTGCAGCTTCAATTTGTACGTGCATATCTGCTAACTTAAATGCAATGGCTTGATGGTTCATAATTTCTGTCCCAAAAGCTTTACGAACTTTAGCATATTCTTTTGCTAATTCGTAAGCTCCTTGAGCAATACCCAATGCCTGTGCAGCAATACCGATACGACCGCCAGCTAATGTTTTCATTGCAAATTTAAATCCGAACCCATCTTCACCAATACGATTTTCTTTAGGAACCTTTACGTCATTAAAAATTAAAGAATGTGTGTCACTACCTCTAATTCCTAACTTATCTTCTTTAGGTCCTATTTCAAAGCCTTCCCATCCTTTTTCCACAATAAAGGCATTGATTCCACGATGTTTCTTTTCTTTATCTGTTTGGGCAATAACTAAATAATAATCCGAGGTACCTCCATTGGTAATCCAGTTTTTGGTTCCGTTAAGGATGTAATGATCTCCTTTATCAATAGCAGTCGTTTTTTGCGAAGTAGCATCACTACCCGCTTCAGGCTCAGATAAACAAAAGGCTCCAATAGACTCTCCTGTAGTTAGTTTGCTAAGATATTTTTCTTTCTGTTCTGGTGTTCCATAGGTGTCCAACCCCCAACATACCAAAGAGTTATTTACAGAAACGATTACTGACGAGGAAGCATCGATTTTTGATAATTCTTCCATAACAAGTACATAAGACAGTGTGTCCATACCACCACCACCATACTCCGGTGATGCCATCATACCTAGAAAACCTAGTTCACCCATTTTTTTGACTTGTTCTGCCGGAAATTCCTGCTTGTCGTCTCGTTCAATTACTCCAGGTAATAATTCAGCCTTTGCAAAATCACGAGCGGCATCTCGTATCATTATTTGTTCTTCGGATAGTTTAAAGTCCATATTTAATCCTAATTTACTGTGCGTGCATAACACGCGAATTCAACTTTTTGATGAAAATAAATCGAGATAAGTTCGATATTTTTATTAATTCTACAAATATAAGCTATAATATAATAGTTTTGATGTTTTTTTTGTTTTTTGGGATTTTCTCTTGACACTTCTAATTTTATCATAAATGATATTGAATTATTTTTAATTCTTATAAACTTAAGTAGAATCGATTGCTTAAGTTTTTTTTGAATTATTATTTTTTTAATTTAAGCTTTTGCCCTATTTAGTTTTTTATATTTGTGAAGTCCTTGCAAGAGGTCATTTTCAATTTATTAAAACATATTTTATGAGACAGCACTAACTCCGGTATGGAGTAAGATTAAAAAGAAATTATAATGAGATATGATCTTGTAAAAAGAGTGTTTAGATAAGTTGAAGTTTTAAAAATGAAAGAATTACTAAAAAAATACGAGAATAAAGCTCCTGAAATAGTTTTTAATTGGAAAGATTCAGAGACAGAAGCAGAAGGTTGGACAGTGATAAATTCGCTGAGAGGCGGAGCAGCTGGTGGTGGAACAAGAATGCGCTTAGGTTTGGATATGAATGAAGTACTTTCTCTCGCTAAAACTATGGAGGTGAAATTCACTGTTTCGGGTCCTGAAATTGGTGGTGCAAAATCCGGAATTAATTTTGATCCTAACGATCCACGAAAGAAAGGAGTGTTAGAAAGATGGTACAAAGCAGTTTCGCCATTGCTTAAGAGTTATTATGGAACTGGTGGAGATTTAAACGTAGATGAAATTCACGAAGTAATTCCTATAACGGAAAATTGTGGGGTTTGGCATCCACAAGAAGGAGTTTTCAATGGACATTTTCAACCTACAGAAGCTGATAAGATAAATAGGATAGGACAGTTGCGCCAAGGAGTGATAAAAGTATTAGAGAATACAACGTTTTCTCCGGATGTTTCAAGAAAATATACGGTGGCTGATATGATTACCGGATATGGTGTTGCAGAAGCCGTAAGACATTACTATGACATATATGGAGGCACTGTGAAAGGAAAAAGAGCTATAGTTCAAGGTTTTGGTAACGTTGGATCTGCAGCTGCTTATTACCTTTCAGAAATGGGTGCAAAAGTGGTGGGTATTATTGATCACGCAGGAGGCTTAATTAATGAAAAGGGTTTTTCCTTTGAAGAAATCAAAGAGCTTTATCTAAATAAAAAAGGGAATAAGTTATTTAGCGAGACCTTGATTCCTTTTGAACAATTAAATGATAGAATTTGGTCGCTTCAAACAGAAATATTTACACCTTGTGCTGCGTCAAGATTAATTACAAAGGATCAAATTACTCAAATGATTAATTCGGGACTAGAAGTGATTTCTTGTGGAGCAAATGTTCCTTTTGCCGATAAAGAGATATTTTTTGGTTCTATCATGGAGTATACAGATGAGCAAGTAAGTCTAATCCCTGATTTTATTTCGAATTGCGGAATGGCAAGGGTATTTGCTTATTTTATGGAAAGAAGAGTGTTAATGACTGATGAAGCCATTTTTAATGATACTTCGCAGACTATTAAAGATGCAATACAAAGAATTTTTGATAAGAATAGTTCAAAAACCAATATAAGCAGAACTGCGTTTGAGATAGCATTCAAACAATTGGTATAATTATAATATAAATAATAGCGTATACTATGTTTAAATATTTTCTGGGCAATAGTCCAAAATGGTTTAAAACCGTAATGATTAGTTTTTTGGTGCTCAATGTTGTTGTCTATTATGTCAACCCAACCGTTTGTGCCTGGTTGTTTATTGCAGAATTTATTTTTACGCTAGCCATGGCACTAAAATGTTATCCACTGCAATCTGGTGGGCTGTTAGCTATAGAGATTCTAGCACTAAACCTTACGACACCAAAAAATGCATACCATGAAGTAGATCAAAATCTGGAAGTGGTTTTACTATTAGTATTCATGGTAGCAGGTATCTATTTTATGAAACCTTTGTTGATGTATATTTTTAGTAAAGTCTTTACTAAGATAAAATCAAAGTTAATATTGTCTATGTTGTTTGTATTTCTGGCAGCAATATTATCTGCTTTTTTGGATGCTTTGACAGTGACAGCGGTACTCATCAGTGTGGCGGTAGGTTTTTATGGGGTGTATCATAAAATCCATTCTATGCCGGCCTCAGATTTTGATCATGATGGTACTTTGGATAGAAAAGAGTTGAGCGGAGAAACACTAGAGCAATTTAGAAGTTTTTTACGAAGTTTAGTGATGCACGGAGTAGTAGGAACCGCTCTTGGAGGAGTTTGTACATTGGTTGGTGAGCCTCAGAATCTGTTGATCGGAGAAAGAATGGGATGGGATTTTATACAATTCTTTGTCAAAATGGCTCCAATAACATTACCGGTATTAGTATCAGGATTATTAACGACTGTGGTCTTAGAGCTTACCGGATGGTTTGGTTTTGGTGCAAAATTGCCTGAGGTAGCTCGACGAATTATTGAAAACTATACGGATCAAGAAGATGCAAATAGGTCAGATAAATCTAAATATGGTTTAATTGTACAGGGGATATCGGCTATTCTGCTAATTGTTGGTTTAGCATTACATTTGGCTCCCGTTGGGTTTATTGGTTTGGCTTTGATAATTGTTCAAACAGCTTTTATGGGTATTACCGAAGAGCACCAATTAGGAAAGGCTTTTGAAGAGGCACTTCCATTTACAGGTCTACTAGTGGTTTTCTTTGTAATTGTAGCTATGATCCACGATCAACATCTTTTCTCGCCAATAATCGATTGGGCATTAACATTAGATCCCGCTAAACAGCCATCTATGTTTTATGTAGCAAATGGATTGTTGTCCATGATCAGTGATAATGTATTTGTAGCAACAGTATACATCGGAGAAGTTAAGCAAGCATTTGATAACGGCGTGATTACTAGAGAACAATTTGAGAAATTAGCTATTGCAATAAATACAGGAACAAATTTACCAAGTGTTGCAACACCTAATGGTCAGGCAGCGTTCTTATTTCTGTTGACCTCTTCTTTGGCTCCTCTAATCGGTTTGTCATACGGAAGAATGGTAAAAATGGCATTGCCGTACACCATCATACTTGGTGGAGTAGGCTTACTAGGAATAATTTATGTGCTATAAGCACAATTAATAATATACTTAACCTATAGAAATAACGTTAGTATACTAACACTAAATTAACAAGAATACATATGACCCATTTATTAATGCTTGGTACGTTAGCCCAAAATACCAAAGAAATTGATCCTGAAGCAGAAGAAAAAACTTTATCAATTATTGATTTATTGCTAAGTGGAGGAACTGGTGGAGTAGTAATTATAGCTATTCTTTTTGTACTGTTATTTGTAGCAGTTTATATTTACTTTGAAAGGATTTTTGCAATCAAAGCAGCATCAAAATATGATGAGAGCTTTATGCATCAAATCAGAGATAACGTGGCAAGTGGTAAAATTGAAGCAGCAAAAATTTTATGTGCACAAACAAATAATCCAGTTGCCAGATTGACAGAAAAAGGAATTTCCAGAATAGGTAATCCCTTAGAAGACATCAATAAAGCTATTGAAAATGCTGGTCGATTAGAAGTGTATAAACTCGAAAAAAATGTAAGTATCCTAGCTACAGTGGCGGGTGCAGCACCAATGATTGGGTTCTTAGGTACCGTAATTGGTATGATTTTAGCATTTCATAACTTAGCATCAAGTTCAGGAAGTGCTGATATGGGAACTTTGGCAGAAGGTATTTATACGGCAATGACAACAACGGTTGCAGGACTTGTAGTAGGTATCGTGGCATATATCGGGTATAATCATTTGGTGGTTAGAACAGATAAAGTAATACATCAGATGGAAGCTACGGCTGTTGATTTCTTAGACTTGTTAAACGAACCTGCTTAATATGAATTTAAGAGGAAGAAATAAGGTTAGCCCAGAATTTAGTATGTCTTCTATGACAGACATAGTGTTTTTGTTATTGGTGTTCTTTTTATTAACATCACCAACAATCACTCCGGAAGCTTTGGATTTAATTTTACCAAAGGCTAAAGGAAAGAGCTCAAACGTTCAGAATATATCCGTTAGTATAACAAATAAGTTGCAATACTATGTGGATAATGAGCGTATCAGTCAAAGTAGATTAGAATCTACCTTAAAATCTAAGTTAGCGGGAACTAAAGAACCTACGATTATATTAAGAGCAGAAGAAGGAGTACCGATTGAGAAGGCGGTAGGAGTGATGGATATTGCAAACAGAAATAAATTTAAAGTAATCCTGGCGGTAAAACCAGAATAACAAATGCTGAAATTAGATACAAGACATAAAAAGAAATCATTTATAATCACGACTATATTGCACGTGGCTATCATCTTTTTATTGTTTTATCTGGGGTTAAGTTATCTTGATCCAAATCCTGAAGGAGGTATTGCGGTTAATTTTGGTACTACGGTTACTGGTTCCGGTGACATACAACCTAAAGAAGCTATTAAATCATCGCCTAAACAAACTACTCCAGAACCAACCCCTGCTACTCCGGAGCCAGAACCGGAAACTCCCGAAATTACAGAAGAAGTAGTTACACAGGATGTAGAGGATGCACCAGTGGTGGAAGAAAAACCTAAAAAAGAACCTAAGAAAAAGGTTGAAAAACCAAAAGAAAAACCTAAAGATAAACCAGAAGAACAAAAAGAGATAGAAAAACCAATTGAAAAACTTATCGAAAAGGTCGAAGAAAAAAAACCAGATCCAAAACCGGATAAATCAACATTGGATATATTAGATAGTTTTTCTAACGGGCCTAAGAGTGATGGAAAATCTAAAGGAGGCGAAGGAGATGATAATAAATCTGGAGATAAAGGTAACCCAAACGGAGATCCTTATGCTACCAGCTATTACGGGCAGCCAGGCCCAGGAGGTACGGGTGGTGTAGGATATGGACTTAATGGTAGAGGACGCCCTACAAATTCAAAGGTGGTGCAAGAGTGTAACGAAGCTGGAAGAGTAGTTGTGAAAATCGTTGTGAACAGAGAAGGTCGTGTTATTCAAGCCACTCCGGGTGTAAAAGGAACTACCAATAGTGCAAAATGTCTATTAGATCCCGCAAAAAAAACTGCATTGACTTTTAAATGGAAACCAGATCCAAAAGCTCCAGTCAAACAAATAGGGTTTGTAGAAGTAACTTTTGGTCTAGGAGAATAATTTATCATATGTCTAATAGAATTTTAGTTTTTTAAATTTTCTTAAAAACTAGATCTTTCCTTAATTTTAAGTTTTAACAAAATTGATTACCTAAAAGATCTTCAGAGTTTTATCTACATAATGTTGATTAATGAGATATCAGAATTGGGTATGAGATATTTATACAGTTGTAAAAGAAATAGATGCTTATAAACCCTAAACACTATAAAGACATCGAATATCAAGAAACTATAGAATGGATGTTTGCGCAATTACCGATGTATCAGCGTCAGGGAGCAAGTGCCTATAAAACTGATTTAACGAATACGATTAAGCTGGCTTCATACTTGGGTCAACCCGAAACAAAGTTTAAAAGTGTTCACGTGGCGGGGACCAATGGTAAAGGATCGACAAGTCATATGTTGGCTTCTGTTTTACAAGAATCCGGATTTAAAGTAGGTTTGTATACATCCCCTCATTTAAAAGACTTTAGAGAACGTATTCGGATAAACGGAAAAAAAATCAGTAAGGATTATATTATAGACTTTATAAAAAAGCATAAAGGCTATTTTGAGGTGAATCAACTTTCGTTTTTTGAGATGACTGTGGGATTGGCATTTCAATATTTTGCAGACCAGGAAGTAGACATAGCAATAATTGAAGTAGGTTTAGGTGGCCGTTTGGATTCTACCAACATTGTTACGCCAGAAGTTTCTGTAATTACGAATATTGGCTTGGACCACACTCAATTTCTTGGAAATACACTGGAAAAAATTGCTGCTGAGAAAGCGGGTATTATTAAAAAGAATATTCCTGTAGTAATAGGAAGGTCAATACCGGAAACGAAAAAAGTGTTTTTAGAAAAAGCATCATCTCTCCAAAGCGAGATTTTTTTCGCAGTAAATTATAAAGAGATGATGGTTGAAACAGACCTGAAAGGCAGTTATCAAAAAGAGAATGTAAAAACTGCACTACAGACAATTTCAATTCTACAGAAAAAAGGATGGGAAATAACTCAGACCAACATTCAGAATGGTCTTAGAAAGGTTGTAATTAATACAGGTTTGTTAGGAAGATGGCAAATCATACAAGAAGAACCAAAGGTAATATGTGATACAGCACATAACGAAGACGGTTTACGATCGGTGATGAAACAATTGTCTAATCAAAATTATGTGGATCTTCACATAGTTTTGGGCGTTGTGAATGATAAAGACTTAAAGAATATTTTGCCCTTATTTCCAACCGAAGCTATTTATTATTTTGCGAAACCTGAAATTGCCAGAGGTTTAGATCAAGAAATATTGAAACAAGAAGCGTTAAAATTTAATTTAAAAGGGTTTTGTTATTCTTCAGTAAAAATTGCGTACCAGACTGCCTTAGAGGCAGCTAGCAAGAGGGATTTAGTATACGTCGGAGGCAGTACATTTGTAGTTGCAGAAATAATTTAATTTTTCTTCGAAATTCTTTTGGTAGACTGCAAAACTGTGTTATATTTGCATCCGCAATCAGGAATAAGGGTTGTGAAAAAAGAGGGCAATTAGCTCAGCTGGTTCAGAGCACCTCGTTTACACCGAGGGGGTCGGGGGTTCGAATCCCTCATTGCCCACAGGAATTTAAAAAAACCGTTCATTTTACTGAACGGTTTTTTTATTTCCGATATTATGGGCCAGAATCCGGATCAAGATTAATTGTTGTGATATTCGAATATTTAGCTTTGTTGTTTTTTTGGTTTTGAAAGCTTACTAATTTTCTTCTTAGTATTTCTTAAAAATGCCTTACTTCCAAACTTTTTTCTTCGCAAACCGGGACGTTGTATGTCATCTTTATTTTTCATTTGTTTATTCTAAAATTACAGATCAGTTTTATGGCGATTGTGTCTCCTCCTTAGTAAAGGAATTAAAGATATGACAATTAATAACAAATCAAGAAAATAAAAGATATTTCTCAAAAGCAGGATGATTAATTGTTAATAGGTAATAGTAACGTCTTATTAGTTTTATGTTTATTTTTAAGACCTGGAAGTAACTATTAAGATCTCGATTTACTTATTTTTAAATCTACTGATCTTTTCAATGCTTATCAGAAATCTATTTGCTAAATTATTTATAAATGTATCAGGTCTTGGTTAGAAATCATTAGATTTATAAAGGATCATCATACAACGCTACTTTATGGCCACGTCTTTACTCTTTATTCCTGATATATCTGGCTATACACAGTTTGTTCAAACCACAGAAATTGAACATAGTCAACACGTGATTGCAGAGCTATTAGAGGTATTGATTAAGGCAAATACTCAAAAATTGAGATTGGCAGAAGTAGAAGGAGATGCCCTGTTTTTCTACAAAGAAGAAGAAGTCCCTTCGCAAGAAAAACTATTAGCTCAGATAGAAACTATGTTTACTGCTTTCTATAGTCACTTAAAGTTACTAGAAAAGAATCGTATTTGTCCTTGTAATGCTTGCGCTACAGCCGCTAATCTTCAGTTAAAAATTATAGCACATTGCGGGGAGTTGCAATTTATCACCGTGCAAGAAAAACGAAAGCCTTTTGGTCAAATAGTAATTGAATCTCATCGACTGCTTAAGAATTCGGTTTCTAGTAATAACTATGCGTTGCTAAGTGAAAGTTTATCCCAGGGTATTGGAATTCCAAGTGATTATAAATCCACGTTATTTGATTTTTCTGTAAATGAGGATGTTTATGATGGGAAAAAGATTAAATATCTTTTTTCTGAGGTTGATAAAACGAAATTAAAACTAACCTCTTATGAAACTCCTTACGAAATAGAGTTTAATTGTTCTCCGGGAATAGTTATAGAAAAAAATTACGATGTTTCTGCGCAAGAGTTGTTAGAATACATTACTAATTATAGTTATCGGCATTATTGGGTGAAAGGTGTGGATAAGTTTGAATATGATCCTAACGAAGTAACACGATTGGGAACAGAGCATGTATGTGTAATTGACGGAAAAAGGTTAAATTTCATAACCGTTACAAAAGCGGTCAAATCCAACCAATTAGTATATGGTGAGCTTACGACAGATGTTCCAGTGGTTGATTCACTGCATCAGTTTTATATATTCGATATAATATCAGAACACTCTTGCAGATTGATCATAGAGATGTATCCTCAGGCCAAATCAATTTTAAAGAAAATACTATTGTCATTGTTCATAAAAAGAGCGCTTAGGAAATCTGTTAACGAATCTTTAGAAAGTCTTTCCGCTTTTATAGAAACGAAAGCTCATATACCAAAAAAATTAAAATAACTCTAAAACACGTTCCAGTTTCATGCCACGTGATCCTTTAATCAAGATAGCACCATGAATTTGAATAATGGGTTCTTTCTCTCTCAGATCCTCAAAAGTCCCATACTTTTTGATGCGCTTATCCTTAGTTATTGTATTAAAAAAGTTCTGACCAATAAGATAAATTTTATCAAATGATGTTTTAGATAATTCGTCTGCAATTTTTTGATGTTCTGAGTAAGCAGTATCTCCAAGCTCAAACATATCACCAAGAAATACGGTTTTATTAGAATATTCTAATTGTTGGAAATTTTCGATAGCAGCACTCATGCTGGAAGGGTTGGCATTATAAGCATCCAGTATGATAGTCGTATTCTTTTTTTTGATGATCTGTGATCGATTATTATCCGGAATGTAAGATTCTATTGCTGCTTTGATTTGCTCTGGCGTAATCTTAAAATAATCACCTATTGCTATAGCCGAAGCAATATTGGTAAAATTATATGATCCAATAAGATGGCTGTTTATGATATAGTTCTTGTAGCTTACACTTACCATAGGATTTGCAGCTTGTAGCCGTATACAGAGATCAGTTTTTAAATTTTGAGAAAAAGTGAATGCTTGCATTCCTTCTGCTGCTTTGCGTAGTTTATCGTCTTCTTTATTTAAAAAAATAAGCTTGTCGTGGTTTTTTATATGTCGGTAAAGCTCAGTTTTTCCAATAAGGACGCCTTCTAAACTTCCAAATCCTTCAATGTGCGCTTTTCCGATGTTAGTAATATATCCAAAATCCGGATATGCAATATTGCATAAGAATTCTATTTCCGTCTTGTGATTTGCTCCCATCTCAACAATACCTATTTCGGTATTTTTATTCATAGAAAGTAAAGTGAGGGGAACGCCGATATGATTATTTAAATTTCCTGCAGTAGCGGTGGTGTTATATTTTGAAGACAGTACGCAGTTTATCAATTCTTTTGTAGTGGTTTTACCATTGCTTCCAGTTAATGCAATTATTGGGATTCCTAAATGTCTTCGGTGGTATGTCGCCAGGTTTTGTAAAGTCTTTAAAACATCATCAACCAAAATATATTTATCCGAAACTTGAAACCTCTTATCATCTATTACGGCGTATGAAGCTCCTGTTTCAATTGCTTTTTGGGCATAAGTATTGCCATCAAAATTAGATCCTTTTAAGGCAAAGAAAATGGTGTTGGTCTTGATTTTTCGCGTGTCTGTACTAACACCATCACTCTTCAAGAATAATTTGTGTATTCCTGCAATGTTCATCTGATATGATTGTATTAAAAAGCCCTGCACATTAATAGTGTCAGGGCCTTGTTTTATTAACGAACTAATAAATTTTATTGTTACCTCGGTGCTCTGTGCTTAGGTGTTTTTTTGTTTTTAGCTTTTTCTCCTACTCGAGACATCGCATTTCTAAATCCAATATAATCGGTAGCCATATCCTGAGGGAAGAATCTTCTCTGTGCAGGATCTAACCAGTATGCTCTGTCTTTCCAAGATCCTCCTTTGTATACTCTTACTTCTTCACTTACAATAGTAGTCCTGTTACTAGACTCATCATATCTTCTGTCTAACTTTGTGCTATCTTCAGCACTTGGTTCAACACTATGAATTGGTGAATTGTACATTCTTCGGTTAGGAATATTCTCATCTTGGAAACCTTCATAATATCTTGAAGAACTCTTATCACCGTCTCTAAAATTACGGTTGTCACTTTGAGTAAAGTTTGTTCTTAGGTATGTTTCATTTTCATCAACAGGTGTTTGTAAAATACCACCCGGCAATACTCTTGCCACTATTTTACCATTACTTAAGGTATCATATATAATAGAATCGGTTGTTACTATTTTTACCGTTCCATCTGGATTAATAGCATTTTTAGTATACACATTACCTCTGTAATAGTTAAAGTCATTGTATTCATCATCTACAATAGGTCTGTATACATCTGCTACCCACTCAGCAACATTACCGGCCATATCATATAAACCATAATCGTTTGGATCATAAGACGCTACAGGAGCTGTGATATCAGCACCGTCGTCACTCCATCCGGCGATACCACCGTAGTCACCATCACCTTGTTTAAAGTTAGCTAATTGATCTCCACGAGTTCTTCTTTTTCCAGAACGTGTATATTGTCCATCCCAAGGATATTTTTTTCTACCTCTATAGATATTATAACTTCTTAATTCTACTAATCCTAAAGCAGCGTACTCCCACTCAGCTTCGGTTGGGAGTCTATACTTTGGTAATAATAACCCGTCTTTACGTTGGATATATAAGCCGGTAGAATCATTTCTTTTTTCGTATTGCTCAGATTTTTTACCTCCTCTAGTTGCCTCATCGTTTCCTCCATATGTTTGTGAAGGAGCATTAAGATAGGTGTCGGTATTAAAAGTGCTCTCTGCTGATACATCCTCGAAAGGTGCATTTTCTTTAATCACTCTTTCTTCCTCAAGAATTCTTTCGTTCACACGGTCTGTTCTCCACTTACTAAATTCTACTGCCTGTATCCAGTTAACACCCACTACAGGGTAGTTCGCATACGCTGGATGACGTAAATAGTTATTGGTCATCATTTCGTTAAAACCTAAGCGGTTTCTCCAAACTAACGTATCAGGCAATGCACCGTGATAAATATTTTTATATTTTGGTTCTGTCGGAGGATAAACTCCTTTTAACCAGTCAAGATATTCCAGATACATTACATTAGTAACTTCTGTTTCGTCCATGTAAAAAGACTGAACGTGTTGCTGGGTAGGAGTATTATTCCAGTCATGCATCACGTCGTCCTGAACTCTTCCCATGGTGAAGGTACCTCCTTCAACAAACACAAGACCCGGACCTGTTTCTTGTTCTTTATAATTTGTATTTACTTGGAATCCACCATCTTTGGAGTTGTATTTCCATCCAGTGGCTCGAGAACTGTTGCCGTAATCTGTTTTGTTACAGCTAACCAGTAAGATGCTAATGCTAAGGGCCATTAGCGATTTAAAAACAAACGCGTTTTTCATAATCTTAAGTTCGTTAAAGTAGAAATTAGGGCTCGCAATATAATAATTAACGTTAAATTTACCCTAATATTTTTAAAATAATATCAAATCGTAAAAAAAATATGTTTTTACGATTGACTTTGGTTTAACGCAATATTTTTGTGTTTATTATTATTTTTGAAGAAAATCCATAATTTACGGAACACTAAAATTGTGTTAAACCCGTTATACGCTATGATGAAGAAAATTACAATTTTATGTGCGCTATTGATTTCTGTCCTTATTTCGGCACAGCAAACGGTGCATGTCGACATTGCTTGGAAAGATATTAAAATCAATACTTCTGGTAATGTCTCTTTTACGGTTCCAGGATTTGATAAAAAAAACTTTGAATATCTAGATGACAAAGGAGTAGAGTTTACAATTCAGTGGGACGAGTTGCAAGATATTAATATCCAAACTGCAAGACTCGAAAATGTAGTTTATAAAAATATTTCGAGAGCAGACTTGAAAGATCTGGATCCTAACCTTATACCAAAACAATTGGTTTACACTATAAGATCAAGTAAAGCAAGAAATAGGAAAACCGGTTTTGCAAGTTTATTACCTATTATCAAAAATGGGAATACTTTTAAAAAAGTAGTGTCTTTTGATATCGTCTACCAAACTTCTCGAAGTAAATCAAATTTACAAAGACTTCCGATAAGCAATTCGGTATTGGCTTCCGGGGATTGGTTTCGTTTTTATGTAGATAAAACCGGAGTTTTTAGAATAACACCTGCATTTTTGAGTGGTTTAGGGATGGATTTGTCGTCGGTAGATCCAAGAACAATAAAAATATATGGTAATGGAGGACGAATGATGCCTCTGATTAACCAAGAGAATACTGAATTTGATTTAAGAGAAAATGCAATTCAGTTAGTTGGTGGTGAAGATGGTAGTTTTTCTGGAGATGATTACATATTGTTTTATGGAGAGGGTACAGAAGGTTACAGTGAGGAGAATATGACTAATGTAAATCTGTATGCGGATAAATCATATTACTATATCACAGCAGGAGGTGCAACTGGTAGACGAATCTCTACTTATCCAGAACCAAGCGGCAATGCCGATCTACAGATTAGTTCTTTTACAGATTATCAATTCTATGAGGTAGATGAATATAGTATTGTAAAAATTGGACGACGTTGGTTTGGGGATCGTTTTGATATCCAAAGTAGTAGAAATTATGATTTTAATTTTCCTAATTTAATTACGACTGAACCTGTTGAGCTAAGAGTTTTTGCTGCTGCCACATCGGTTTCTCCATCTAGCCTGAATGTTGTGGCGAACGGCAATCAAGTAGGGATTTTGAGCTTTGCTCAAATTTCTGGAACATCTCTTGGGTCTCCAAGAGAACTTACTCAGAATATTACTTCTAATTCAGATGATATCACTATTAGTCTTAATTATAACAATAACGGCAATCCTTCTGCAATAGGATATCTAGATTTTATTAGTCTCAAAGGTACAAGAGCGCTAACAGGTACGGGGTCTCAGATGCAGTTTTATTTTGAAGATGCTGCCAGTACCAGTGGAATTGGACAATATAACTTGACCAATGCGGGCACTATATCACAGGTCTGGGATGTAACCAATCCAGAAGCTATAAGTAGTGTTAATAACGCTAATGCAGGATCAACTTTAAGTTTCAAAGCTAATTTAGGGGAACTACGTCAATATGTAGCCTTAGTGCCTACAGATTATTATATTCCATTGGCTGATCAAACAGCTAGAGTGGATAATCAGGATATTAAAGGAACTGTTTTCTTGAATAACCAGGGGCAGTTTGAGAATGTTGATTATCTTATCATATCGAATAATACCTTGATTCAATCTGCAAATAGACTAGCAGATCATCATAGAACGTTGAATAATTATAATGTAAAGGTAATAACACTAGATCAAATATATCATGAGTTTGGAAGTGGTAAACAAGATATTGTAGCGATAAGAAACTTGATCAGGTATGTATATGAGAATGCTTCTGATCCAAACGAACGGCTTAAATATGTTTGTCTTTTCGGAGACGCCTCTGTGGATTATAAAGGGTTATTGCTAAGAGAGAATTGCTCGGATAGCAATATAGTGCCCACGTTCCAGAGTTTGAACAGTTTTTCGTTAGTGAGCTCCTTTGCAACAGATGATTTCTTTGGTTCTATGGATCCTCTAGAAGGACAAATGGTTGCGAGCGACCAGTTAGATCTGGCAGTAGGAAGAGTGCTTGCAGATACGCCACAATTGGCAGACGCGATGGTTTCCAAGATTGTAGCTTATAATAGCGAACAATCTTTTGGGAGATGGAGAAACACGGTTTTATTAATTGCTGATGATGTAGATGTTGATTGGGAAGAAACGATTCAACGTAATCTAGACGAATTAGGTGACGAATTGGTTCAGAGGAAACCCCATATTAATTTAACTAAAATATACGCAGATGCTTTTCAGCAGGAATCTTCGCCATCCGGAAATAGATATCCGCAGGTAAATGAAATTATTTCTAATGCAATTGAGACTGGAGCTATAGCTATTGATTATTTTGGTCACGGAGGTGAAGATGGTTTAGCAAAAGAATTTATTTTAAATAAATCCAACGTAGTTGAATTAGCTAATACAAATAGATACCCGGTTTTTATTACGGTTACTTGTGAATTTACAAAATTTGATAATCCTTGTAGAGATACAGCCGGAGAGCTAACCTATTGGAACACTAACGGAGGGACCGTAGGTTTGATTAGTACTACCCGAGATGTGATTGTTACTTTTGGTATATCGGTAAATGATAGATTGTCAGAATTTTTGTTTCCAGACGGATCTGAGTATCCCTCGATCGCGGAAGCGGTAAGACAAATGAAAAATTCTTTCACTGGCACTAGTAGAAGAGTCGTTTTCTTTTTTGGTGATCCTGCTATGAAAATGGCAATTCCTAAACCAAATATTCGTTTAACTCGTGTAAATGATGTACCCATTACGCAAGAGGTTGATACACTCAAAGCGTTGAGTAGAATTAAAATTTCAGGAGAGGTGGTTAGCGAATCAGGGTCCTTACTTTCCGATTACAATGGCATTCTTTCTACCACTATTTATGATAAAGAAATAGATAGAGAAACCTTAGCTAACGATGGTACCGTGAACAGTGCTGGTCAACTCATCAAATTAAATTTTGAAACACTTGGGGCAATTATATTTAGAGGTAAGGCCTCGGTAACTAATGGTGTCTTTGATTTTGAGTTCATCGTTCCTAGAGATATAGGAATCCCTGTGGATACCGGTAGAATTAGTTTTTATGCAGAAAGAAACGGAGTATTAGAAAATCAGACAGGAGTCGACCAAACAATTTTGGTAGGAGGCTTAAATGAGAACGCTCCTGAAGATAATGTCGGTCCTCAAATACAGTTGTTTATGAATGATGAAAGTTTTGTCTCCGGCGGAGTAACTAATGATGCTCCAATACTTATCGCTAAGCTTCAGGATGAAAATGGAATTAACACCGCCAGTGGAATCGGTCATGATATTTCTGCTGTACTTGATGGAGATGAGTCTAACCCTTTTATATTAAATGATTTTTATGAAACAGAAGTAGATGATTTTACAAAGGGAATTGTCAACTTCAAGTTTAGAGATTTAGAGCCAGGTTTACATACACTGACATTTAAAGGGTGGGATGTTTACAATAATTCTTCGACTCAAGAAATTCAATTTGTAGTAACCGATGCTGCTGGTTTTACCCTGAATAACGTACTGAATTATCCAAATCCATTTGTGAGTCACACAGAGTTCTGGTTCGAACATTCTGGTGCTATTAGCGATGTGTTAGAAGTTCAGGTTCAAGTTTTTACAGTTTCAGGAAAGGTGATCTGGACTAAGAATCAAACACTTTCTGGTAAGACAAGTTACAGAGAAGATATCCAATGGGACGGAAGAGACGATTTTGGAGATAAATTAGGAAAAGGTGTATATGTATACAAGATATCCGTAAAATCAACGTTAACAAATCAGCGAGTTGAGAAATTTGAAAAACTCGTAATTTTATAATTACTAAATAACTATATATTTGTCAAAACCAATTTTCACATGAGAAAAATCATAATCCTTGGGTTTGTGTTTTTAACACTTTCAAATTTTAAAATAGAAGCTCAAGAAAATAGAGCAATTACTACGGCAGTTCCATTTTTGTTAATTGCTGCAGACGCAAGAGCAGCAGGTCTAGCTGATCAGGGGGTTGCAACATCAGCAGATGCATTTTCACAACAATGGAATCCGGCTAAATATGCTTTTATCGGGAAACAACAAGGGGTAGGTATTAATTACACTCCTTACTTAAGTAGTCTTGTAAATGATATATTTTTAGGAGGAGTTAATTATTATAATCGTTTCGGTCAAGATGGGAGAAGTGCCGTTGCTGCTAGTTTTAGATATTTTAGTTTGGGAGAAATCGAATTCAGACAGACAGGAGATCCGTTGGAACAAGCAAATATTCAGAATCCTAATCAGTTGACTTTAGATGTGTCTTATGCATTACAATTAAGTCCAACGTTTTCTATGGGTATTGCAGGGCGTTATTTACGTTCTGATCTTAGACTTCAAGGCCTTCAAGATGATGCAAGTGCTGCAAGTAGTTTTGGGGTGGATGTAGCCGCATTTTATAGAAGTGAAGAGGTTGCATACAGCTCATTTAACGGTAGATGGAGAGCTGGAGTAAATATCTCTAATATTGGTCCGAAAATAAAATATGATGATTCAGGTCAGGAAAATTTTATACCTACAACCTTTAGAGCTGGACTTGGGTTTGATTTCTTATTGGATGAGTATAACAGAATTACACCATCTTTAGAGTTTGCTAAATTACTGGTACCTAGTCCGCAAGATTTTGACGGAGATGGTATCGTAGGGAATAGTCAGGAAGATATTGACGAATATCAGAGCATCAGTTCTTTTGGTGCTATATTTTCTTCTTGGGGAGATGCAGAAGGTGGTTTTAGTGAAGAATTACAAGAGTTTACCTGGTCGCTAGGTGGAGAATATGTATATAAAGATGTATTTGCATTTAGAGCTGGATATTTTAACGAAGCGGAAGAAAAAGGAGCACGTAAGTTTGTTTCTCTCGGAGCAGGATTTAAATATACAATTGTGAATATAGATATTTCTTATTTATTCTCTACATCTGCTGTCAGAAGTCCATTAGAAGGTACCCTTCGTTTTGGTCTTTCATTTAATTTTGGAGATGATTATTACGATAGATAGCAAATCATTTTTGGATAAAAATAAAAAGTATCAAGCGCTAATGTTTGATACTTTTTTTGTTTATAGTACCTTGTATTCCTTTTTTGTTAGAAAGGATGTCTATTGTCAATTAAATATGTATTTCGGTATTGAGAGGTGCTAAAAATTTATAATGTGTGAAAGAAATAGAAATTAAATCTACACTACAGGTGTATGATTCGTTTGACGAGTTACCAAAAGATATTCAAGATTTAATGCAGCAATCATTTGATATTAGAGACAAAGGGTATGCTCCATACTCTGAGTTTTTAGTAGGAGCTGCATTATTGTTGGAAAACGGAGAAGTAGTATTGGGTAATAATCAGGAGAATGCGTGTTATCCTTCAGGATTATGCGCAGAACGGGTGGCTATATTTTCTGCAGGAGCTAACTTTCCGGGAGTTCCGGTTTTAAAAATGGCACTTTCAGCAAAATCGCTAAAACATCAGTTAATTACACCTACTCCACCCTGCGGTGCTTGCAGGCAATCAATCGCAGAATATGAGTTGAATCAAAAGAAGCCGATAGAGATCTTTTTTACAGGAGAAACAGGAAAAGTGGTGAAATCTTATTCTTTAGCTAATTTATTGCCTCTTATTTTTGATAATTCATATTTATAACGTTTTCGTAGATTTTATTGGTAAAACTGTTTTTCCCTTAATTTCGAATACCTTATTTTTGTTTTTCGTTCTCTTACGAACGAAATCGGAAAAATTTAATAATTACCATTTTAGGTGATTAATTGTTACACTTATCAGCACAATTGTAAATGAAAAAAATAACCAAAGAAGTTTACCTAAATTGGTATGAAGAAATGCTTTTCTGGAGAAAGTTTGAAGATAAACTTGCTCAGGTATATATTCAACAGAAAGTAAGAGGATTTTTACATTTGTATAACGGTCAAGAAGCCATTTTAGCAGGAGCGTTGCATGCTATGGATCTTACCAAAGATAGAATGATCACAGCATATCGTAATCACGTACAGCCTATTGGAATGGGAGAAGATCCTAAACGAGTAATGGCAGAGTTGTATGGAAAAGGAACAGGTACTTCTCAGGGTATGGGAGGATCCATGCATATATTTTCTAAAGAGCATAGGTTCTATGGAGGTCACGGTATTGTTGGAGGACAGATTCCGTTAGGTGCTGGATTGGCATTTGCAGATAAGTATTACAAAAGAGACGCAGTAACACTTACATTTATGGGGGATGGAGCTACGCGTCAGGGTTCACTTCACGAGTCTTTTAATTTGGCTATGTTATGGAATTTACCAGTAGTATTCTGTGTAGAAAATAACGGATATGCAATGGGTACTTCTGTAGAAAGAACAGCAAATCATACCGATATATGGAAACTAGGACTGGGATATGAGATGCCTTGTGGTCCAGTTGATGCAATGAATCCAGTGAAGGTTGCCGAAGCTATGGATGAAGCAATAACGAGAGCAAGAACAGGTGGAGGTCCAACCTTTCTTGAATTAAAAACATACCGCTACAGAGGTCATTCTATGAGTGACGCGCAGAAGTATCGTACAAAAGAAGAGGTGGCAGAATATCAAAAAATTGACCCAATTACTCAGGTACTGGATATTATAAAAGAAAAAGGATATGCTACCGATGATGAAATCGCGGTTATTGATAAGCGAGTAAAAGACAGAGTAGCAGAATGTCAGAAGTTTGCTGAAGAGTCTCCTTTCCCAGAAAAGAATCTGATGTACGATGTTGTATATGAACAAGAAGATTATCCATTTTTACCACACAAACCACAATAAATTATGGCTACAGTAATTAATATGCCGCGATTGAGCGATACTATGGAAGAAGGTGTTGTCGCGAAGTGGCTTGTTAAAAAAGGAGATAAAATTAACGAAGGAGATATCCTTGCAGAAATTGAAACTGATAAAGCAACCATGGAGTTTGAGTCTTTTTATGAAGGAACATTACTTCATATTGGGATTGAAGAAGGTGAAACAGCACCGGTAGATAAACTGCTTGCAATTATAGGTGATGAAGGAGAAGATATTTCTGGTTTATTGAACGGAAACTCGGCACCAAAAGTGGATGATCAAAAAGAGGAGAAAAAAGCTGAAGAGTCAGCTTCGGTTTCATCAGGTGAGACTTCAGAAATTCCTGAAGGAGTTGAAGTAATAACAATGCCTCGCCTTAGTGATACTATGGAAGAGGGTACGGTGGCAACTTGGCTTAAAAAGGTTGGGGATACTGTAGAAGAAGGTGATATACTTGCCGAGATAGAAACAGATAAGGCTACTATGGAATTTGAATCTTTCTATAACGGTACATTATTACATATCGGTATAGAAGAAGGACAAACTGCTCCCGTTGATGCTTTACTAGCCATAATTGGTCCGGCAGGAACAGATGTTTCAGGTCTAAAAGACGGTGTTCCTGTAGCAAATTCTTCTTCCTCTTATAAAAAAGAAACAGAGAAACCAAAGGAAGAAAAAGAAGAAACACCAACTACATCTTCAAGCGGAGGTAGCTCTTCTGCAGGTGGAAGAATATTTGCATCGCCATTAGCTAAAAAAATGGCAGCAGACAAAGGAATAGATTTATCTCAGGTAAAAGGAACAGGTGAGAACGGAAGGATCGTAAAGAAAGATATAGAGTCATTCACACCTTCTAAATCTACTGCTACTACAGAATCTTCTAAACAAACAACTGCAGCCGCTCCAACGATTCAAACTTTTACTCCAGCGGGAGAAGAAAGTTTCGAAGAGGTAAAGAATTCTCAAATGCGTAAAGCGATTGCACGTGGTCTTTCAGCTTCCAAATTTACAGCACCTCACTATTATTTAACCATTGAGGTCGATATGGATAATGCAATAACTTCGCGTAAAACAATTAATGAGTTGCCAGACACAAAAGTATCTTTTAATGATATGGTAGTAAAAGCATGTGCAATGGCATTAAGAAAACATCCTCAGGTAAACACTACCTGGAAGGATGATGTTACAGTTTACAATAAACATATCAGTATAGGTGTAGCGGTTGCGGTGCCTGATGGACTGGTGGTTCCTGTATTACCGTTTACAGATCGCATGAATATCATGGAAATTGATACCATGGTTCGTGATTTAGCTGTTAGAGCAAGAGATAAAAAATTGACCCCTCAGGAAATGAGTGGCAGTACTTTTACAGTTTCTAATTTAGGTATGTTTGGTATTCAAGAATTTACTTCTATAATTAATCAACCAAATTCAGCAATCTTATCTGTTGGAGCTATTGTTAAAAAACCGGTTGTTAAAAATGATGAAGTAGTAGTAGGTAACACAATGAAAGTAACTTTGGCTTGTGATCATCGAACTGTAGATGGTGCAACCGGCGCTCAGTTTTTACAAACGCTAAAACAATATCTTGAAAACCCAGTAACGATGTTAGCATAATAATTTTGGGAAGGATATTTTATCATATAATCCTACTTCAAAGAAGTAGGATTTTTTTATCTGCAAATTCAAATGAAAACTAAAATTACTAACCTTAGATCCAGCGTACTTTCTAATAAGACTTTCTCATTAAAAGAATATGTTTTTGATTATCAACACACGTCTACCGAAGAGAAGGAAGAACATATCAGAGAAGTGTATGATCACGGTGATGGTGCTTCTGTGTTGCTCTATAATGTGGAAAAAAACACTGTAGTTTTAACAAGACAGTTTAGGTTGCCTACCTATCTTAACGGCGATAAAACTGGAATGAGCATAGAAGTATGTGCCGGGTCACTTGATGGAGATACTCCAGAAGAATGCGCTAAAAAAGAAGCTCTAGAAGAAACTGGATTTAAAATTTATAACTTAGAAAAGGCTTTTGAACTCTACGCTTCTCCAGCCGTTATGACAGAAATAGCACACCTGTTTATAGCTAAATATACAGATAATTTGCGTGTTCATCAAGGTGGCGGAGTTGTTACTGAACAGGAGCATATTGAAGTATTAGAGATAGATTTTAATAAGGCATTAGAGATGATGACTACTGGAGACATTAAAGATGCAAGAACGATTATTTTATTACAATATCTAAATATCAAAAATGTAATGTAAACGTGATACAACCAACGCTGAGAAGTTTTCTTTTTAAGTATCTTTATAAAAAAATATACATCGCCAAGAAAATAATACAAATACTATGAAACAAATTGCCCTTTTTATTATTGCGCTTTTATTTATAACGTGTAAAGAAAGAACCATTGCACAATCACCAATGTCTACAGTTACTTCTTTAGATGTAAAGGAGATTATGGACTTTTTAGCTAGTGATGAACTACAAGGAAGAGATACAGGAAGTGAAGGATTGGCGAAAGCAGCAAAATTTATAGAAGAAGAGTTTAAGAAGTCGGGAGTTCAACCTTATTTTGACTCGTATCTCAATACCTTTGATGCAAAAGGTACCGAGACTTATAACGTGGTTGGATATCTAGAAGGGACCGATTTAGATTTGTCTAAGCAATTTGTAGTGATAGGTGCTCATTTTGATCATATAGGAAAAGTCAAAGAGGTCGAAGGAGATACAATTGCAAACGGCGCAAATGATAATGCGGCAGGCAGTACCGCAGTAATTTCTTTAGCAAAACATTTCGCAAAAGTAAAGAATAATAAGCGTAGTGTATTATTTGTGTTGTTTGGCGCAGAAGAAAGAGGTTTGTTAGGATCTGACCATTTGGCTAAAGTCTTAAAGGAAAGAAATATCGATCTGTATACGATGGTAAATTTTGAAATGATAGGCGTTCCCTTAAATGATAAAGATTACAAGGCTTATATTACAGGATACGAAATGTCCAATATGGCAGAAAAAATGAACGAATATGCTGGAAATAAATTAATAGGTTTTTTGCCTAAGGCAAAAGAGTTTCAGTTATTTAGGAGAAGCGACAATTATCCTTTTTATCAGGAATTCAATGTGCCTTGTCAGACGATTTCCACCTTTGATTTTACCAATTATGACTACTATCACCACGTAGATGATGAGGTTTCTGAGATGAATTTCGAATTTATGGCAGAACTTATTAACGATTGTGTACCAGCAATTAACCAAATCTTGAATACACCAAACAAAGAAATTAAATTAAACGAATGATATACTTGCTTTCCTTTTTAGGAATTTAGTAAAGTCTAAGAGCTTATGAAAAATATTATTATTACCGGCGCTAGTAGAGGAATAGGATATGAAATGGTGAAATTGTTTGCAGACGAAGGACACCAGGTTTTGGCATTATCCAGAAACGAAAAACCTATTAAAGCACTAGGTTATAAGAATATTCATACATTCTCATTTGATATCTGTAATTCATCGGATTTAGCAAAAATGGTAGATTACATTGCTAAATACTGGAACAAAGTAGACATTTTGATCAACAATGCAGGTAAATTATTGAATAAACCTTTTGAAGAAATTTCTACTCAGGAATTCGAAGAAGTATACAAGGTAAATGTATTTGGTGTAGCCGAAATCACTCGCCTGGTATTGCCGTTTATGTCTCAAGGAAGCCACGTGGTTACCGTGAGTAGTATGGGAGGGATTCAAGGAAGTATGAAGTTTCCCGGATTGGCAGCCTACAGTTCTAGTAAAGGCGCTGTTATTACATTAAGTGAGCTTTTGGCAGAAGAATATAAAGAATCCGGAATTGCTTTTAACGTATTAGCGTTAGGGGCAGTGCAGACCGAAATGTTAGAAGAGGCGTTCCCCGGGTATCAGGCCCCATTAACTGCTATAGAAATGGCAGAATATATTAAGAATTTTGCTTTAACAGCTCATAAGTTCTATAATGGAAAAGTACTTCAGGTTTCTAGTAGTACGCCGTAAGTAATGTAGCTACTCTCTAAATATCTGTCAGCTTCAGGTATTTATAAAATTGGTGAACTGTAAGTACCTTTTTAAACTCTTCGTTTTGGAAATAAACAATGTTACTTAAGTTTCTTGTCTTTTCGTTTGCAGAAACGTTAGACTGTATTACTTTGTTTGCCTGTTTAGAGTATTTTACAATTACTTTTTTAATTTTATCACTAGCATAATTACTAAGATTTAATTCTTGCTGTAAGAGAATTGCTCGTTGTTCTGCCAATTCTTCTAATCTTTTATTTACCTGTTCTAGCTCTTCTTCCACTAGTTTTAATTTTTCTTGTGGATCTTCAATCTGGGTTTGCGCGAAGTTTGTAGTACAAATAAAAAGTAATAGTAAAATTGTAAAAACTCTCATGACGTATAATCTTTAAATATTCTATAAAAAATGTTAAAAATTGGACTTCAAAAATATTAATAATTGATTAACAATAAGTTAAAAGTGGTAAAAACTCGATATATGTTGTTTTTTATTCGATAAATAACCAGAAAACGACAGATTTACATGTGTTTGTAAGACGGAAAAACCGTAAAAAATGTATTGAAAAACATTTTTTAATTTGTTTTTTGGATCATTTTATCTTTTCAAAAGTTGCTTTTGAAGTTTTAAATTTAACACCCTCAATGACTGTTGAAGAAGTAGTAATGTTCGATATAATAGTATCGATTTGAGAATCACCAAAATGAACCTGTGTGAGTATTCTAGTAATTGAATCAAAAAGTACTTCGGGTTGCCCTATAAATTTAATTTGCCGTATCTCTTTTACTTCTTTTTGAGTAAATAATGCAAGAGTATCGTCTTGAGCCACAAATTCTGGATGCTGCTTTATCAATATTTGTCTATCCAGATAATCTTGAAGCTTTTCTGAAACTAAAACCACATAAGCGTCTTCTAAAGTAGCAAAAGAAGCTTCCTCTTCTGTAAATAAATCATTTTCGCTTATGTCGGGTGCTTCCATGTTCTTATACGAGTTGTTTGCGCAACTCGTAATTATAACTAGTAATATAAGAAAAGCAAACTGTTTCATGATTTTATTCTGAATTTTAGTTTGACAATTCGTCCATTCGATCTTTTAGATTCGATAATTTCAATATTTCTCAAACTCTTTGTTGGAGTTGTTAATTTATTGATAAACTGATTTTTAGAATATATTTCTATACCTAATCCCGAAGGTAACACTTGAAATATCGTAGCGTCATCAGCGATCATTCTGTGTAATTCACTTTTTCTGTTTTTCCAGTCTTCAAGTTTCCCATTTGCATAATAATGAAACATTAATGCATAATCATCCGTACGGACTTGAATGCTCTCAGTGGTAATCGATGTGATTGTTCTAAAAATAGTATCCGTTTTGTGATAGGGAGATTTAATTACAAAATGAATATAATCATCCTTTGTATCCCATTTAAAACACCCTAAACTATCACTTTTTAAATAAAAAGGGGATTGCTTATCATTTAATACTATAATATCAATAGAAGTTTTACTAATAGGTTCATTTCTATCCTGATCAATAAAACAGAATGCAAACGTATGTATCTTCGGGATTAAGAAATATGTAGATATTATAAATACAATTCCAATTAATAAAAAAAAGATCCACATCGGAACGAATCGATTTTTTTTCTGAATATTCTTCGGTATGTGGGATGCTTTAAAATCCGCCCAATTTTTATGACCGCAATATGCAGATAACATATTAAGAATATCTACACGGGGTAATTTTGTTGCGTTATTTTTAAAATAACTGTAAAAAGATTTTTCGCTAATACTTCCTTTTACACGCCTTATTAAGTCTTCTTGGAACAACGTGATATCCTGACCTTTCCACTGGGAGATATCCTCACTAGAAGCAGAGTTTTCTTTTAAAAATTGCCTAGAAATCGCTTTTTTTAGTAAAGAAAATGCTATGTGTTCTTCAGGTTTTATAGTCGTATTTATTTAGTTTTCAGTTAATTAAAATTTGTAAAATGATTTACAAAGGTTTTACAAATGTTGTACAAGAGCATAGATGGTTTTCATTCTAAGTTTGTTTTCAGTTGAACAAGGTAAAAACAATAACTATGAAAACAAACATTTTAAAACCAATAACAAGCTTAATTCTGATACTGGGTTTACTCCTGAATTTTTCCTGTGCAAAGGAACCAAAAAATTATGCAGAAACTTCAGAAGATATTATGCTAGATGAAACCGGAGAAACACCTGCTTTAAACGCATTTGAAACAGAAGATAAAGTGGACTCTAAAACTGATGTAACAAACATCGACCATAGGATAAAGATTATCAAAAATGCTAACTGTAGAATAAAAGTTAACAGCGTTGAACAAGTTAGTCAGAAGTCAAAAAGGATTGCTAGTGCGTTTAATGGTTACATTTCTGATGAGCGATTTACAAATACCAATTACTCTAAAGAAAATCGATTTACGATTAGAGTTCCTCGTAAGAGCTTCGATAAAGTATTGGATAGTATTTGCGCATTGGCTCAATTTGTAGATCATAAGAATATCTCTACCATCGATGTAACTGAAGAATATATAGATGTAAGCTCTAGGTTAAAAACAAAACTTGAAGTAAAGGATAGATATGAGACGATCTTGAAAACTAAGGCTAAGACAGTAGAAGATGTGTTGTTGACAGAAGATAAATTAAGACAGCTCCAGGAAGAAATTGAAGCTGCACAAGGAAGATTAAGTTACATCTCCAACAAAGTGTCCTACAGTACCATTCAGTTAGACTTGTATGAAACAGTAGTTCCTAAAGATACTCCTAAAGAATATGTGAAAAGTTTTACAGATAAAGCAACAGATGGATTGTTTTTTGGATGGAATCTGTTACAACATTTGTTTCTAGTGCTCTTTTATATTTGGCCCTTATTGTTTTTTGGGGTTTTAGTCTACATCTACTTTAAATGGTTGAGAAAATGATACTCTTTTTCAAACAATTCCTTGTATTCCTAATGATGTCTTAAGAGAATATTTCCTAATGTATAGAACTCTATAACACTTTCTTTTAGTTAGATTTTTAATGTGGTATTATGTTTGATTCATTACGAAATGTAACAAAACTAAATAGTATGAAAACAATGAATTTTAAACAAAACAGATGGTGGATTATCGGGATATCTGCCTTAATGATCATCTCTTGTGATCTCAAAACGAAAGCACCTACCAAATTAAAGCTTGATGATAACAAAGAGCCGGACCTGGTTATTTCAGAAAACGAAGAGACACCTAGGATTAAAGAAATAGACGAAGATGTTTTTATTGAGCAATATATGGTTGAAGATATAGAAGCAGAAGCTCCAGAGCCCATCGAGTTTAAGTTTGAGGTGTTAGATGATAAGACGGTAATTGCAAAGTCTCCTGCTTTTATGAAAGAGGAAAACAATGAATCTTATGCAGAAGTGATCAAAAACACCTTTAAAAGAGTAAGCCTAGCGCCGTTATCAACTTTTTCAATTGATGTGGATAAAGCTTCATATAGTAATATTCGCAGGATGATTAATAACGGTCAGGAGATTCCTGCAGATGCGGTGAAGATAGAAGAAATGATCAACTACTTCCGGTATGATTATCCACAGCCATCGGGCGAGCATCCTTTTGGCATTCATACAGAATTAGGTTCAACACCTTGGAATGAAGAAACACAATTGGTTAAAATTGGAATAAAAGGTAAAGAAATACCTGCAGAAAGTTTTCCTGCATCAAATCTGGTTTTTTTAATTGATGTTTCTGGATCTATGAACGATAGCAATAAGTTACCACTATTAAAAAAGGCCTTTAAACTGCTAGTATCACAGTTGAGAGCTAAAGACAAGGTGTCTATTGTGGTATACGCAGGTGCGGCGGGTGTTATATTGAAAACAACAAGTGGAAAAAACAAAGAAAAGATAATAGAAGCATTGGATAAACTAAATGCAGGAGGTTCTACCGCGGGAGGTGAAGGAATAAAACTTGCCTACAAAATTGCCGAAGAGCATTTTATCAAAAACGGGAATAATAGAGTAATTCTGGCAACCGATGGTGACTTTAACGTAGGAGTTAGTAATGATACCGGAATGAAAGCGTTAATTGAAGAAAAAAGAGAATCAGGTGTGTTCTTAACCTGTTTGGGTTTTGGCATGGGAAATTATAAAGACAGTAAATTGGAGACACTGGCTGACAGAGGTAATGGTAATCACGCCTATATAGATACTATGCAAGAAGCACAGCGAGTATTAGGAACAGAGTTTGGAGGAACGCTATATACCATTGCAAAAGATGTAAAAATCCAGGTAGAATTTAATCCAGCCAAAGTACAGGCGTATCGTTTGATAGGTTATGAAAATAGATTATTAAATGATGAAGATTTTATAGACGATACTAAAGATGCAGGAGAATTAGGTAGTGGTCACACCGTCACCGCATTGTATGAGGTTATCCCAACTGGTGTACAAAGCACATACCTCAAGGAAGTTTCGGATTTAAAATACGCTGAAAAAAATGGAGGAGTTGAGAACGCTAAATATGGAGATGAGTTACTTACCGTAAAATTCAGGTATAAAAAACCAAAGGAAGATCAAAGTATGGAGATGGTTCATATACATAAAACAGATACTGAGAAACAAATCTCGAACGACTTTCAATTTGCAGCTTCTGTAGCTTGGTATGGAATGAAGTTAAGAAACTCACAGTATATGCAAAATCAAAATATCGAAGATATCATCATGTTGGCAAAAAATAACAGAGGAAAGGATGAACAAGGATATCGAGCTGAGTTTGTAAGATTAATGAATAGTTACGAAAAAGTTCAGTAGATAGTAGCTAAAAGAATTCTTTAAAAAGCGCATCCCATCGATGCGCTTATTTTTGTATTTTGCGCAAATGAAGGAAATCCTGGCAAGATACATTCCGGAGAGAGCATTAGAACCAGCATTTGATTTGATTGTAAGGTGTAACGTCCATCTTAAGATAGTAAATGAACGTGTTACCAGGCACGGAGATTATCGAAAAATGCCCGATGGTAGACATCAGATAACGGTAAATGCATCACTTAATAGGTATCGATTTTTAATCACGTTAATTCACGAGATTGCTCACCTAGTAGCTTTCGAGAAATACGGTCGCTATATCAAACCACACGGGATAGAGTGGAAAAGAACTTTTCAGCAGTTGATGCTACCGTATATCAATCCAGATGTTTTTCCATCCAGATTATTGCCGGTTATTGCCAATCACTTTAAGAATCCTAGAGCAAGTAGTGACACGGATACAAAATTATCATTAGCATTGAAACAATATGACCCAGAGAATGATAAAAATTATATCTTTGAAGTACCTTTAGGAAGTAAGTTTAGATTATATAATGGAAAGATATTCCAAAAAGGAAATAAACGCGTAAAACGTTACGAATGTGTCGAAATCAGCACAGGTAGGATTTACCTGTTTAACCCCAATGCTGAGGTCGAATTACTAAATTAATTATGAACAAAAATTTTTACGCCATTCTTATGGCAGGAGGAGTCGGATCAAGATTTTGGCCCGTAAGTACCACAGAATTCCCCAAGCAGTTCCACGATATGTTAGGAACCGGTGAAACATTAATCCAACGAACATTTAATCGGTTGGCTAAAATTATCCCGGTCGAGAATATATTTATATTAACCAATGAGCGGTATAATGACCTGGTTTTAGAGCAACTACCCGATGCAGAACAGCGTCAAGTGGTAACCGAACCAGCAATGCGCAATACGGCTCCTTGTATATTATATGCAGCTCTAAAAATTCAAAAAGAAAACCCTGATGCTGTTATGGTTGTGGCTCCTAGTGATCATTGGATAGAAGATGAGAATGCCTTTACAGGAAATTTAAAGCAATGTTTTGACGCCTGCTCAGAAAAGGACATATTAATGACCTTAGGCATTCAGCCTAGTTTTCCGAATACCGGTTATGGATATATACAATTCACCAAAGAAGCTAATGCGATTAAAAAAGTAGCTCAGTTTACCGAAAAGCCGGATTACGAAACAGCAAAGAAATTTTTGGACCAAGGAAACTATCTGTGGAATGCAGGAATCTTTATCTGGAGTGCAAAAAGTATTGTAAACGCTTTTGCCCGATTTCAAAAAGAAATGACCGCTCTCTTTGAAAAAGGATTGCCTGTATATAACACCGGGCAAGAGAACGAGTTTATTGCTAAAAATTATCCGCTCGCAGAGAATATTTCTATAGATTATGCTATTTTAGAGAAAGCAGAAAATGTGTACGTGCTTCCGGCTACTTTTGATTGGAATGATCTTGGTACATGGGGTTCTTTGTACGACAAACTCGATAAAACAGATGCCAAAAATGCAGTAGTGAATGCCAGGGTTTTAGCAGATGATGCCTCGGGTAATATGATTAGAACCTCAGGAGATAAAATTGTCGTAGTCGATGGACTGGAAGATTATATCATTGTAGATAAAGAAGAGGTGCTGTTGATTTATCCTAAAAAGAAAGAACAGGATATTAAACTAGTGCTTAAAAAAGTAAAAGATACTTACGGAGAAAAATACGGATAATACGAATGGAAGAAAACACAAACCAGCCTGTTAATTCAGATCAAGAAGAAATCAAAGAATCTGTAAAAAGAGACGCTAAAGGTCTTTTTACGAGTATAAAACTGTTTCTTTCTGGGTTATTGGATATACGATCTGATACGGATCGAGATCAGACTATAGAGGATGTTAAAAACGATATTCCTTTTAAAGGGCATAATGCTTGGATCCTTATATTTTCGGTATTCGTCGCCTCTATTGGACTTAATGTAAGTTCAACTGCAGTAGTGATCGGAGCGATGTTAATTTCTCCATTAATGGGGCCAATTGTTGGAGTTGGGTTATCCATAGCAATTAATGATATCGATACACTTAAGCGGTCTTTTATCAATTTAGGAGTGATGGTAGGACTAAGTGTGCTTACTGCTACCTTATACTTTGCGGTTTCACCCTTAACTGAGCTTACACCTGAACTACAATCTAGAACAGCTCCTACAATTCTGGATGTTTTTGTAGCGATATCTGGTGGTCTTGCACTGATTGTAGCCAAGTCCAAAAAAGGAACTATGCCTAATGCTATAGCCGGAGTTGCTATTGCTACAGCATTAATGCCACCTTTGTGTACGGTAGGATATGGTATTGCAGAATTAAATCTTGATTATGCTTTAGGTGCGATCTATCTTTTTTGTATCAACGCCATTTTCATTGCATTATCAACTTTTATAGTAGCTAAGTTATTACGTTTTCCGATGTTGCGCTATGCAAACTCGGCAAAAAGAAAGCGTATAGCCAGACTCGCATCAGCACTAGCAATTGTAGCAGTAATTCCTGCGATCTGGACTTTTTATGTTACTTTAAACAAAAGTAATGCGGATCGAGACTATAGAAATTTTATGTTAAATGAAATTGATGCAAATCCCAATCTTTATTTACGTAAACAGTTTTATGAATATGATGATAAATCTATCAAGCTATACTTTGACGGTGAAATCGCTGAAGCCACGGTAAGTGATTTACAAAATGAGCTTAGAAACTATGAAAGTATCAAAGACTTTACCCTAAAAATTAGTGGTAATAAAGCACGTGGGATCGAGCAAATTTCCAAGGCAAACGATAGATATATTGTGGAGTTAAATCGTTTAGAAAATGAAAACGAAGGATTATTAGACAAAATTGAAGATCTTAAAATTCGTCTTGCACTTCTAGAAACTCAACTCGCAGAAGCTCAAAAAGTAATTCCTGTAGAAGTATTGCCGTATAACAATATCGCAAAGGATGCAAAAATACGTTTTCCGGATTTATCCCAACTGGGGTATGGCGAAGTGTTACAATCCAATTTCTTAAAAGTGGATACCGTAAAAGTAATTTTTCCTGTTTGGAAATTTCAGGTGTCTGATAGCCTTAATGATGTTAGAAATAAAGATTTACGCGAGTGGATTACCGGAGAACTGAAAGCGGATACGTTGTTGGTGAAGTAATAAGAGTTATCTCGTGTTTTTGAGTAATCTTTGTAAATGAGGAATTATTTTAAAGCAAGGAAACGGTATACAAATTTAATGATCCAAATGAATTTTAAAAGAATAATCTGCATACTTTATGCTGTATTTATGTTTGGTGTTTTACGCGCGCAAAGCGATCTTTATATCCCAAAAGAGATTCAAAAAGCATATCAAAATCATACAAGATCTAAAGACGGTCAACCAGGTAAAAAGTATTGGCAGAATAGTGTTGACTATAAAATTGATGTTGCGATTACTCCCAAAACACGGATGATTGACGGTAAAGAAAATGTTCTTTTCACCAATAATAGTCCGGATGACTTATCTGAAATCGTAATCCGCCTTTATTATGACGTTTTTAAAAAAGGAGCAAAAAGAGGATCATCTGTAAATCCAAAAGATATTGGAGAAGGAGTTAATATTAAAAAAATAATTGTGGAGGGAGTTGATTTTGATCTTTCAGATCAGGATATTGTAAGACGTCGTGGAACCAATTTAACAATAAAGTTACCTGAGCCGTTAAAAACAGGAAAGCAATTAAACTTGGAATTTGAATGGCAACAAAAAGTACCTCTAACTCTTAGAAGAACTGGAGCTATTGATGACACCTCTTTTTTTGTTGGATATTGGTATCCACAAGTGGCGGTGTATGATGATGTTTTTGGCTGGGATAGAATAGATTACACGATGGATACAGAGTTTTATAATAACCTAGCCAATTTTGATGTAAACATTACGGTTCCGAATAATTTTCTGGTATGGGCTACTGGTACTTTAGAAAATAGTAAAGAAGTTCTTCCTTCGGAAATTTATAAAAAATATGTGCAAGCGCAGTCTTCAAATGAAGTTATTCATGTAGTTACCGAACAAGATATCAAAGAACTAAAATTAAAAAGTGATACTTGGAATTTCAAAGCGACAGAGGTAACGGATTTTGCATTTGCGATGAGTGATCATTATATATGGGACGCAGCATCTCAAGAAATTTCCGGAAAAAGGGTACTTATTAATTCCGCTTTTCCTTTGGAAAAAGCAGATAATTATAAAGAGATAACAACTATCCAACAAAAGGTCATGAAGCATTTTTCAGAAGACATTCCTGGGATTGCTTATCCTTATCCTGTGTTTTCAACGTTTATTGGTTTAAGAAATAGAGGAGGAGGTATGGAGTTTCCTATGATGGCTAACAACGGTGGGCCAGGAGTTCCAGTTACCGTGCATGAGTTGTTCCATACCTATTTTCCTATGTATGTCAGAATTAATGAGCGCAGATTTGCTTGGATGGATGAAGGTTGGGCCGACTTTATCGAAACTTTGGTAATTCATAAGTTTTTTAGTGATAATGATAATTCTACTTCTTTGTATTCGAATTTTAAATTAGTGATGCAAGGTATGATTGGTAGTATAGGAGATTTACCTACAGTAACATCTTCACAATATACAGGAGACAGTTATGGTTACCAAGCGTATACCTTGCCTTCTTTTACCTATGCGTTATTGTATCAATATTTAGGAGAAGAACTTTTTTTAGAATGCTTTAGATCTTATGTCAATAGATGGGCAAAGAAGTCTCCAACACCATATGACTTCTTTTATACCTTTGAAGATGTGAGCGGAGAAGACTTGAGTTTTTTCTGGAATTCATGGTATTTCGAAACCGGATATCCTGATCTTGCGATCGAATCTTTGAAAGGAGATGATCTTGTCGTAAAAAGAATAGGAGATCGAATAATACCTTTAAGTATCGAAGTTATCTATAAAGGTTCTGAAGGGTTAAAAAATGAGAATTACCAAAAGACTTTTGATCTCTCAATTTGGAAAAATAACAATAGGACATTTACCACGAAAATTCCGAATGCTACTATGATCAAGTCACTGGTTTTAAATGCAGATTTTCCGGATTTTAACGAAGTCGATAATTTTTTCCCGTCTTTAGAGGAGCGCTATAAAGAATTTAAAATAGACGAGGAAATTGAAGGAGAATATTACGTTGAAGATTATGATTTTAATTTATATATAGTAAAAGAAAGAGGAACTTTGGTGATTTACTCTAAAGAACGAAGTTGGCTTTATTCAATACTTATTCCAGAAAGTCGCACTACACTTATTTCTACAGATGGAGGTGGAAAGTTAACGTATAAAAAAAAGAACTCTGGATTGAATGAAATAGAACTCTATTATCCAAAGTATAATTTGAAATTTGCAGGAAAGAAAAGAAATTAATGTTTTTGGATTATAATGATAAAGTGATCATTAAAGCCCTTTTAACTGAGCATCTCTTACTTTTTTGAATAGGTTAGAAGAGTATACAAATTCAGTTACAGCTTCGTTATCAGTTTTGAAGATTTGTGTTTTATCACCTTCCCATTCTAAATGACCATATCTTAAAAAGACAATCTTTTCTCCAATTTCCATAACAGAATTCATATCATGCGTATTAATGATGGTAGTGATGTCGTATTCTTCGGTGATTTCTTTAATCAAATTATCAATTACGATAGCGGTTCTGGGATCTAGTCCAGAGTTGGGTTCATCGCAGAAAAGATATTTAGGTCTGGTTACAATGGCTCTTGCGATTGCTACACGTTTTTGCATACCACCACTAATTTCTGAAGGAAGTTTCTTATTTGCATTTTCGAGATTTACACGAGCCAATACTTCGTTTACTCGTTCTAGCATTTCTTCCTTTTTTTGTTTGGTAAACATCATTAATGGGAACATCACATTTTCTTCTACTGTCATAGAATCAAACAATGCACTCCCCTGAAATACCATTCCCATTTGCTCTCGAAGATTTCTTTGCTCTTCTTCGTTAAGTTCTGAATAGGTAGCTCCATCATAACAAATACTTCCCTTTTCTGGAGTGAATAATCCTAGCATACATTTTAAGAAAACCGTTTTACCACTTCCACTAGTACCAATAATCAAATTGGTTTTTCCACGCTCAAAAGTAGTGGTGATTCCTTTCAGAATCTCTTCGCCATTAAATGCTTTATGTATGTCCTTTACTTCGATCATTAGCTTAATAATAATTGGGTTAATACATAATTAGCTATAACAACAACAACGGTGGTCCATACAAATGCAGAAGTACTAGCTTTACCAACTTCCAAAGCGCCTCCTTTCATATAATATCCATGAAACGAAGGTATGGTTGCTAATATGAACGCAAATAAAAATGTTTTTATAAACGCATAGACTAAATGAAATGGTATAAAATCCTCTTGAAGACCTGTAATAAATTCACTGCTAGAAACAAATCCTCCATATACACCTGCTATATACCCTCCAAAGATGCCTACGAACATAGCAATAGCTATAACAAATGGATACATAAACATTGCTACGATCTTGGGAAACACCAGATAGTTAAGTGAGTTGATCCCCATAACCTCTAAAGCATCTATTTGTTCGGTTACTCTCATTGTTCCGATACTAGAGGTTATAAAAGACCCTACCTTACCGGCCATAATCACAGAAATAAAGGTAGGGGCAAATTCCAGAATAACCGATTGTCTGGAAGCAAACGCAATTAATTTTTTAGGAATGATCGGATTGTTTAGGTTCAACGCAGTTTGTATAGCAACTACCGCTCCGATAAAGAACGCTAAAAAAATGGTGATACCTAATGAACCTATAATTAGGTCATCTATTTCTTTTAAAATTAAATTCCTTAGAACGGAACCTTTAGTCATACGACTAAAAACTCCTTTCAGCATTAAAAAATAACGACCAATATCGTCCAGATAAAACATATATCTTACATTAGAAGGGCTAAAATAGAAAAAAAAATAGCGACAAGATATAACCTTCTATTAAAGTTTTACATTTGCATAAATGGTAATTTAGCCATCTAAATTTAATTGAAGTAATGATAAAGAAAGTTTTATTGATTATTGGGCTAGTTCTGATTTCTATACAATGCAGGTCACAACAAGTTTCATCTACGGTAAGTTCTAAGGAAATTGTAAATGGAAAAACCTTTGGTACTTCTCCAAAATTGGTAGTGGGTATCGTCGTTGATCAAATGCGATACGATTACTTGACCCGTTTCTACAATGGATTTGGTAAAGGCGGTTTTAAGCGAATGATTCGAGAAGGATTTAATTGTAAAAACAATCATTTTAATTATATCCCAACGTATACGGGACCGGGTCACGCATCAGTTTTTACTGGTACTACACCCCAAAATCACGGGATCATTTCTAATTTTTGGTATGATAAATTTAGTAAGAAAGAAGTGTATTGTGCTAGTGATCCTTCAGTAAGAGCAGTAGGTTCGGATAGTGAAATGGAACGAATGTCACCACATAGAATGAAAACGACTACTGTAGCGGATCAAAACAGATTGCATACACAACTGAAAGGAAAGTCGATCGGGATCGCTATAAAAGATCGAGGAGCTATTTTGCCTGCAGGACATTCTGCTAATGGTGCATATTGGTTTAGAGGAAAAGATGAAGGAAAATGGATCACAAGTACATATTATAGAAATGACTTGCCGGAATGGGTACAAAAATTTAATGATTCTGATAAGGCGGAATCCTATTTAAAAACCTGGAATACCCTATATGATATAAATACGTACACCGAAAGCGGGGAGGATTTAAATTCTTTTGAGAGAGGTTTTAAAGGAAAGGAAACTCCTACATTTCCATATGATTTAGCAACGTTGAAAGATCAGAATGAGGGTTATGATATTATCAAAGGATCGGCTTATGGAAATAGTTTAACAGCTGATTTTGCCATCGCTGCAATTGATGGCGAAGAACTAGGGAAAGATGCTATTACAGATTTTCTTACAGTAAGTTTTTCCAGTACGGATTATGTTGGGCATAACTTTGGAGTAAATTCTAAAGAAATCCAAGATACATATCTTCGTTTGGATAAAGATTTGGAACGCTTTTTCAAAGCACTGGATTCCAAAGTCGGAAAAGATAATTATACCGTATTTCTGACAGCAGACCACGGAGCAGTTCATGTTCCAAATTATTTAAAAACGGTTAAAATTCCTGCTGGTTATTTTAACATGAAAGCTTTATCCGCAGATGTCGAAGCTTTTGTTAAGGAAAAGTTTAAAGTGGATGGATTGATCGAAAAAATATCAAATGATCAGGTGTTTTTTGCATATAATATGTTATCAAAAAACAATATAAACCCAGAGGATTTACAGAAAGCTATTGCGCACTTTGTTTTACAATATGATCAAATTGATAAAGTGTTTACCCGAGAACAACTTTTAATGGGTAGCTTTACAGAAGGAATCGCAGCTCTGGTTCAAAGAGGGTATAATCAAAAAAGAAGCGGTGATGTTATTTTCATTTTAGATCCCGCAACAATCGTCTATTCTCCTACAGGATCAACTCATGGTAGTGGATTGAGTTATGATACTCATGCTCCTTTATTATTTATGGGTAAAGGAATCAAAAAAGGAAGTACTACACAAAAAACAACAATTCCGGATATTGCACCTACCATTTCTGCTTTGCTTGGAATTACCTTTCCTAATGGAGCAACTGGTGATGTATTGCCTTTTGTGTTAGAGTAATTTTTGGTATTGTTTATATTGCATAGTAAAGCCTCTGGAAAAGAGACTTTACTATGCCATACAATTTTAATTCCTCCCGGCAATTACGCCACCATCAATATCCCAAATCGCTCCAGTAACCCAAGATGCTTGGTCGGACAATAAGAAGGTAATACTATTGGCTATATCTTTTGCAGTTCCATTTCTTCCTATGGGATGAAAATTATTAAAACCTTCTAAAGCTTTTTTAGCTTCTTCGGCCCCACCAAAAACACTGTGATAAACGGGCGTTTCTACTACTGCAGGTGATACTGCATTTACTCTAATTCCGTGATCTGCTAGTTCCATAGCCAAATGTTGTGTTAAGGAGTGTAATCCAGCTTTTTGCATTGAATATGCAGAAGAAGGAGTAGCTTTTACCGCTTGTTTTGCCCACATAGAACCAATATTTACAATAGATCCGGCATGATTCTCTTTCATTTTTTTTGCTGCTGATTGCGTGATAAAAAAGAAGCCTCTATTTAAGTCCTGATAGGAATCATAATCTTCAACTGTATGATCCAGAAATGGTTTTGGACTAAAAATACCAGATGCGTTTACCAAATAATCCAATCTGTCAAGTTTAGTAATAGTTTCGCAAAGTTGTTCAACATCAACTCGTTTTGTAATATCCGCCAGATGCTTTATCATATTTTCTCTATCAGTAATTTTAGTTGTATTTCTTCCTACAACATGTACAATAGCTCCTTTTTCTATGAGAGATTCTACAGTAGCTTGGCCGATTCCGCTGGTTCCTCCAATAATGAGCGCAGTTTTGTTTTTAAATTGATTCATTTGATTTGTATTAAAATTATTTATTACGAACAGACAAGTCTGTCTTTTTTGTTGTAAAATTTTTATTCAGTTATTTTTTTGCACAATGATAGAGAAGCTTCAATAGGCCAGATGTTTTGGTGTAATTTGCTTTCGGAAATAGCTCCTTCATACAACAAATAAATTTTTCTGGCCAACATGTCATTTGCTGGGTCAGAATTTTGGTTAAAGTTTTCTGACACGAGATCTTTTATAAACTTTATGAAATCGTTTTTTTGCTGCTGAATCTCTGTTGTTACTTTTTCATTTTCATTAGGTATTTCGGAAAAAGTGTTCAAACACCAGCAACCATTAAAGTCCTTCTGATTAAAAAATAATTTTAAGAATTCAAACAATGCATAGATTCTTGTTTTTCCAGGAGGGACATTCTGGATAAATTCTACAATATCTTTTCTGAAAGTTTCATTTTTATGTTGCAAATAGGCGATACATATATCCTCTTTTGACGGGAAATGATTATATAAGGTAGCCTTTGCAATACCAGCTTGTTTAATAATCTCGTTAATCCCGGTCAGGTTATACCCTTTGTTATAAAATAAAACAGAAGCAGTTTCGATGATATGAGCTCTTACCTTAGAATGTTTCATAATGCAAATATATAGAAAATAACAAAACCAGACAGACTTGTCTGGTTTTTAAGAGCTATATAACTATCGATTTGGTTGTTGGGATATAACTCTTTACTGAAAAGATTTAAAACCATTAAATTTTGGCTCAAATTCTAAGGGTTTTTCAGTTTTTATGATTTGCACGTTGGATCCTGTACGTTTTCCAAAAGATTCGATACGACCAGAATTGATGAGGCTAATGTTGTCAATAGAGCTAATCGCCCATCCCGGATCTTCATATTTAATAGCTCTTCCACCTTTTCCGGAATTGATAAATAGTAAATTGTCAATGTTTAATTTTTGAACTCCCCATAAAAGTATTACACTACCCAAATCCTTATTGTTAACTTCGATAAAACTGGAATTTTTCAATTCCAGATAGGGACCGGTAGTACTTTCATCATTACCCATTCGTAATAGAGAAATTGCATTGCCCATTACGTTACTAAAATGGCAATTATCGATTTCTATGTACTCTGCGTTATAACGTCCTCTATCCTCATTTTCTCCGTCTAAACTTATAGCATTTCCAGATATGTTATGAAACCTAGAGTTTTTAAAAACGATGGTATCGGCATAGGTACTTTTATAAGCCCTAAAGGCCGTTTTTCGGCTGGCATCAAAATTTTTAAACTCACAGAAGTTTACTTTTAGCTTGTAGTGTTGGATCATAGGCTCAGATGAGGTCGCGATTCCTGATTGAGCGATACCATTTGCTGAGGCACCATCAAATACAACGCCATCAATAGAAAGACTTCCTCCATTTTCTATAATAATCAGGGGTTTTTGCGATTCATTTTGATCATAGGTAAAGATTACTTGTTTATCACTTTTTTCTGATATGAGCGTAAGAGCTTTATTGATTATTAATGGTTTATTAAATATGTAAGTCCCTGATTTTAATAAAATAGTGTCACCAGATGCGGCTGCCTCTATGGTATCAAATAAAGCGTCATTGTCATTTCCCGATACCTGTATTGGATTTGAGTTTCTGTTGGTGATCTCAAAATATTTTAGTTTTGGGGTATACCAATCAGGTCCTATTTCTTTTTTTGTAAACGGAAATTTGGGTTGATAGGATTTACTTTTCAATAAACCATCTACCGGATCTTTAGAGAAGGCAATTTCAACCTGTTCAAATCCTTTGTGATTAAATTTTGGATCCGCAGATACGACCTGATTTTCTGAAAAGGAAAAAGTGCTATAATCTGAAATGGCTTCAAACACCTGTTTTCTTTCAGGATGGTAAAAAATGTTATTTGTAAATCTGATATCCTGTGGAGGATCTGTTCTTTCGTTATCCGCTCCTACGCCAAACTGGATATGATCACATTTTAAAAACTTATTTCCGGTAACATCGGTGTTTTCTGCACGATGGTATCGGTTAATTAATGAGTTGGGTACGCCATTCATCACCGGAAGCGTACCAAAGAAACGCTTTCCTTTCAGTTCCTGAAAATGGTTGTTTTTTATAGTATGCCCCGCATTTATTACACGAACTCCACCGGTTCCCGGTTTGTTGTTTCCGATAAAAAAATTGTTTTCAATAAGGTTTCGGTTTCCGTGTCTTAAAGCCAATACGCCTACAGACTCATAGAATACGTTGTTACGTACGATGTTATCGCTGGATTTGAGAGATACGATTTCCACTTCGCCATCACATTGTTCAAAATAATTATATTCAATTAAGGTTCTTGATGGACTTAAGGAATATGTCGAAACCCCAACACGCAGAGTTTCTCCTCCATTAGATCCTAAATTGGGTCGATATCCAAAGTAATTATGATCTATTCTGTGATGGTTTTCTAAGCTATTTTTATTATTTAGCCTTACGACTAGTGTAACTCCTGCATTTAGCTTTCCCCCAAAGTAACTGTGGTCAACTCGATTATTTTTTCCGTGCAGATGGATCCATTCAGACTTATCAAATCTATTTGTCGGATTAAAGTGGTCAATGGCTACTTCTGTAAGCCTACAATTTTCAGCTAATTTTCCGTCATCAGTCTTAAAGATGATAAGCGCATCTTCTTCTGTATAGCCATTATTGAATACGAGTCCCTGTATGATTAAATGCTTTCCTCCAATTTTCAAAGAAGTATTTCCCGATAGGATTACTTTTCCTTTATCCTGAGCTTTGATTGTTATAGGCTTTTCTTCTGTGCCTTCTGCTGCCAGTATAAAATGTGCGTCTGTCCAGGTACCATTACTAAGTATAATGTCATCACCAGGTTTTGCAATGGTAATGGCATTTTGGAACTCCTTAAGGGTATTGACCAGATGAGATCTATCATTTTGTTTTGTGGAGTTGGATTGTGTACAAGAATTTACGGTGAATAGAATAGCTAATAAATAGCCATATAGCCTACTTTTCTTCATTTGTTTGTTTTGAAATATTAATTAAAATATTCCCATAAAACAGTACAACTGTTCCATGCCTCTATAGAAGTAGATACCTGTAAATTGTGTGTGGGAGCAATTTAGGTCTATTTTTTATAATAACCAAGTTGGTTTCTAATGAATGGATATATTCTTAGAAAACATTAAGGTGTTTATGTTAATAGTTATCACAAACACCCTTAACTTTTAGAGATTTAGTCGCAATAGCAAGCCGGTTGAAGAGGCCAGGTTTCTAAGGAATTGCATACCCATATAGGGCAAGGTGGTTCTCCACCCATAATTGTTTTTTGTTGCTCCTTTTTAAGAGTCTTTACTCCATTTACATTTAAAATTTTGTGTAACATATCTGTATTATTTAATTAATAATACATAAATCTATAAAAAAGGAATAACCATCCCGTAGAGAAGATGTGTTTTTTAGGATTTAAATAACTTTTGGAGGATTTTTCCCCAACGTAGTTTTCTGATAAATTCTCCTTCAGCTTTGGTTACTAAAAAAGTTTCACGTTCTTTTTTAGCTTTAAAAAAACCAACCATATAGTCCCTAATTAATCTTGGTTGTTTTTTTAAAAGTGCTAGTTTTACTGAAGCGATCAGGGTGATGATAAAACCGTATCGCATTTTATAAAAGGCTTTCCCTTGTTTATATCTTGCTTTTGAATTGTATCTGTCTCCGGTGGGTTTTAAGTGTTTGACTTTTAGAGATTCATCAGTTTTTACTTCCCAATTGTGGTATTGTGCTAATAATTCGTCCACGGTGTCCCATCCCATAGCGGGTTTAATACCGCCAATGTCTTCAAAACAAGATGTTCTATATGCTTTTAATGCACCGCGGATATGATCTTTGTTGGTGAGATTTTCAAGGACCCAATCCTGACCTTTTTCAATATAACAAAAACCACCAACCATTCCGATTTTAGAATTATCATTGAAATGTTTTACCAACGACTCGAGGTAATTTTTTGGGAAAATAAGATCCGCATCAAATTTGCAAATCACATCATATGCATCGTCTAGAGTTTTGTATCCTTGATAGAAAGCACGGACTACTTTGCTACCCGGCATGTGATCTTTGGAAGAACTGGTATTGACTAACGAAATGAAAGGATATTTATTTACAAAATCTTTTACTACAGCTTCTGTACGGTCTGTAGAATTATCATTAACTACAACGATTTTTTTTGGAAGCATCGTTTGATGTACTAAAGAATCTAAAGTTTCAGCAATCAATGATTCTTCATTGTGAGCAGGTATGACGATATAAATTTTCAAAAGGAAAGAGATTGATTTAGACTATTTTCTTTCTGCATATACAATATAATATCTGGGTGTAAAATATCGTAGCAACGGTCTGAAACCAATTTTTTTGATGGGATGTGTCCATTTCTTCTTTGCTTTGATCTCCCAACCGGCTTTTTCTAATAGCCAGTCAAATTGCCAATCTTCAAACTCGTGATAGTGACGATCCCAAGGGTCATTTTTACTACGATACGCCGGAGAAAACCACAGTCGTAAAGGAATCGATGCTACTAATTTGTTGGGTTTCATATCACGTAATACATTGAACGGAGCAATTAAATGCTCGAAAATTTCGAATGCGGTAACAAGATCAGCTTGGCTGGATTTTACAGCGTCCGTATGTATATCCAGATCTTCTCCCGATGTATTCTTTACAATGTATCCTTCCTTTTCCATAAATTCTACAAAGGGATTATGAACTCCCAGATCAAGTATGGAAGCCGGTGCAGGAACATGATCCCTCAAGAATTCTAATGTTTCTTTATATCTTTTGTGAGGAAAAGTTCCTTCGTACATCTGTAAAATGGATTACAATCTTATTATAAATTGTAAAAATAGACAATTAGAAAGATTACCATATCAGATCCACCTATTTTTCTGAATGGATTTAGAATTGATACAAAAAAGCATTGATATTCATTCCTGCTCCAACACTTGCAAATAATAAGATATCTCCAGAATGAATGAATTGATGTTCTATTTTTCCTTGAAGGATCAGATCGTATAAGGTAGGGATCGTGGCGACACTACTATTTCCTAATTTTTGTATACTCATAGGCATAATGCCATCTGGAGCTTCTTGTCCATATAATTCATAGAATCTTTTTACAATAGCTTCATCCATTTTTTCGTTTGCCTGATGAATAAGGATTTTTTTTACTTCAGAAATATGGGTATTCGATTTATCCAGACATTTTTTCATAGCCAAAGGAACATGAGTTAATGCAAACTCATATATTTTTCGACCGTACATTTTGATATACTTTGTGGTATCACTTGAATCTGCATTATATGTATTTCCGAAATATAAAAAATTGGCTTCATTATAGGTGTAAGAGGCGCTTATTGTAGATATGATACCTCCTGCTTTCTCTGAAATTTCTAGAACCGTAGCACCGGATCCATCTGCATAAATCATAGAATCCCGATCATAAGGATCAATTACCCTAGATAAGGTTTCTGCACCAATAATTAGGCATTTTTTTGCCATCCCACTTTTCATAAAAGAAAGCGCTTGGATAACGCCTTCTATCCATCCCGGGCATCCAAACAAAACATCATAAGCTACACAATAAGGATTTTGTATTCGTAAAAGATGTTTTACACGTGCCGCAAGACTGGGTACGGTATCCGCTTGAGGTGAGTTTTTATCTACGTCTCCAAAATTATGAGCTACAATAATATAATCTAAAGTCTCAGGGTCTATTCTCGCATCTGCAATTGCTTTTTCTGCAGCTAGAAAAGCGATATCAGAAGTATTAAGTTCATCGGGAGCATATCTACGCTCTTCAATACCTGTAATTTTCTGAAATTTATCGATGACAACAGAAGAAGTATGCCGAATTTGACTACCATCTGTATTGAGAAATTGATGATTTTCAAAATCCTCGTTAGATATGATTTCTTTAGGAATATAGCTTCCTGTGCCTGTTATCTTGATATTCATCTCTTCGTTTCCTTAATAAGAAAGGAGAAGGTAGTTAATGTATTTCATTTTATTATGCTTGCATAATAAAATTTACGATGGCTACCTTTAAAAATTGATGATAAAATACTAGTAAAGAAGCATTTATTTACTGGTTTTTAATTGAATTACTGTAGCGATAGATAATGCTCGGGTTTTCATAAGATCTGCTTTTTCTCCACAAAAATTAGCATCAATAGTAGCGTTGAATAATTGTAACCAGGTGTCGAAATGGATTTTTTCTAAGTTTTTCTTTCTATGCAGATTTTGATGAATGAGTAAGACATTTTTCTTGTAGTTCCCGGTATAAAACAATTGTTGTTCCCAGAAATCAGAAATATGCGGAATATGTTCCTCAAGATTAATTTGGGCAATTTCGGTAAAAAAAGAACCGATTTGATCATCTTTCAATGCTTTTTGATAGAATGCCCACAAGATGTATTCAATGTCTCCACGACCGCTAATATCATTAAGATGACTCTTGTCCAAAAATACCTTGGTTTACGTTAGTTAAGGATACAAAATTACAAGGTATTTGGACAAGTACTTTGGTTTTGGGCTATAATTTTTGTTTCGAGACTATAAGATCTCTCAATTCTTGTTGTTTTTCTTTTTCGATCATTTTTTGATGGGCATAAGCGAAAATAGCGTTCTCAACTACCTCGTTTTCTCTTTCTCCAGAAAGAATATAAGAAATACTGGTCTTAGAATACGGTTTTTTATGTTGACCAAAAATCTTGTTTTGATTCAAGTAGGTTTGAATTTTCTTTACATGCTTGCTCCCAATGACCTTTAAGATCGCAGTACGTTCCTCAGGTGTAATCATAAATAAGTTGGCTAATGTTAAAGGTATAAGTATCTTTGTGAATGTAATGTTATCGTTTTGGTATACAATATTATATAAAATATTGGATATACACAAATAATAGTCAATATTTTGGATAAAAAAGATAAAATTTTAGATAGAGTCATTATTTTTGCAGCCCATTTGGGGGTTAGTTTAAGAAGCTTTAGCCTTTCCATTGGAGCAAGTGCCGGGTATTTGCATAGACTACAATCAGCAAATAGCAATATCGGAGGTGATTTTATAGAAAAAATTATACAATTGTATACAGAAATTAACCCCACCTGGTTAGTGACAGGTGAGGGTACGATGTTAAAAGAAAACTATCTTGTTGAAGAAACCGGCGTTATATATGGCAACAAAGATCACTTCAAACAAGCGTTATTAAGATATCTTGATGATCAGGATATCAGAGATAAACTTGCAGAAATTACAAATCAAAGCAACCAATAAGCATTGATTACATTTCGCTTATTGGTTTTGCTTATTTCACAGAATTTCTTTTGCTGTTACAGCGTCATCAAAATTTACCTTTACGTTCGCAATACTATTCAGGAATTTTTTTCCATCTTTTCTTGCAATGGTAATTTTAGTAATACCTTCTACCACTTCTTTGTCTGTAACAACTACTTTTTTTCCTTGTAATTGTTTGAAATTGGTAGTTCCGCCTTTTTTAATGATAAAATTAACACGGGGGAATAAAATGTGTTGATAGGTTTGTCCAGAGGGAGTGCCTAGGGTAATAATATCCCCAACAGCAACGGTCTCTGAAGATAACGTTTTCGCCTCCTGTGCATTCATCGTAACGAACGATAAAAATGCAATAATGATTAGATTTTTCATTTACTGTTTAATTTATTGTTTGTATGCTATGCTTTACTAATTTACCAAAATTTGATTAACACTAAAACATAAAATTTGGTTAAATAATAGTTAATGTATTATTTAGCGATAGTATTACTATTAATTTTGAGGTAAATAGTTTTAATTATGAAATTCATACTTCAAGACTTAAAAGTCAATATTCACACTAATATTTATTTAAAAGATCCTGAGTCCTCAACTTTAGGGAAGAAAATTGTTGAACATAGTATCCTTTTAATTGACGAAATAGGCTTTGATAGTTTCACGTTCAAGAAGCTAGGTATCAAGATTGGATCCAACGAAAGTTCTATCTATCGCTATTTCGAAAATAAACATAAGTTACTGCTCTATCTTACTTCCTGGTATTGGGGATGGCTAGAATACCAATTGGTATTTACTACAAATAGTATTTCCGATTCCTCAGAAAAACTGAGAAAAGCAATCGAAATTATTACGCGTACTACTCAGGAGGATTCCTCATTTTCTCATATTAATGAGGTATTACTAAACAAAATAGTTATTAATGAATATTCTAAATCATATTTAACCAAAGAAGTTGACAATGAAAACAAAGAAGGATATTTTTCAATATACAAAAGGCTGGTCAACCGGATTAAGGATATGATTCTCGAAGTAGATAGTGAGTATCAGTTTCCTACCAGTTTGGCTAGTACTGTTACCGAGGGTGCACTACACCAGCATTTTCTAAAAGATCATTTCTCTTCATTAACCGATTGCGATGAGAAGGTCACACCCACAACCTATTTTATTGACCTAGTATTTAATTCTTTAAACAACCAAAAGAATGGCTAAAAACATACTGACCGCCTGGCAGCGTCTGATGGGACTCTTAAAATTAGACAAAAGAGACATCCTACAAATATTTTACTATGCAATTTTCGCCGGACTGGTAAGTTTATCGCTTCCGTTAGGAATACAGGCGATTATCAACTTGCTACAGGGAGCACAGGTAAGTACATCCTGGATTATTCTCGTAATATTGGTAACATTAGGAGTTCTTTTTGTTGGAGTCCTTCAGCTCATGCAAATAAGAATTATAGAAAATGTGCAACAAAAGATTTTTACCAGAGCTTCATTTGAGTTCACATATCGATTCCCTAAAATAAAGATGAGTGAGCTTCGCAATTACTACCCACCAGAGCTAGCCAACCGTTTTTTTGATACATTGACTATTCAAAAAGCATTATCAAAGATATTAGTTGATTTCCCAACGGCATTAGTGCAGATTATCTTCGGACTTTTGTTACTGTCTTTTTATCACCCGTTTTTTATTATTTATGGTCTTCTGCTATTATTACTGATCTATGTGGTATTTAAGTATACGGCAACCAAAGGAATGCAAACCAGTCTGAGTGAATCAAAAAGCAAATACAAAGTAGCCCATTGGATACAAGAAGTAGCACGGTCTATAGTGAGTTTCAAGCTATCTGGTAGAACAAGTCTGGCACTCACAAAAAATGATAATTTGGTGGCAGACTATCTAGATTCAAGAGAGAGTCATTTCAAGATATTAGTGATCCAGTTTATTCAGATGATTGGTTTTAAGGTACTAGTAACCGCTGGACTTTTACTAATCGGTGGAGTTTTGGTTTTAAATCAACAAATGAATATCGGTCAGTTCGTAGCAGCAGAGATCATCATTTTATTGGTGATTAGTTCTGTAGAAAAATTAATCGTAGGATTAGAATCTTTTTATGATGTATTGACTTCTTTAGAAAAAATAGGTCAGGTAGTGGATAAAGAATTAGAACCTCAGTCAGGTGAGACACCTTTTAAAGAGGATGAAGGTTTTACGGTAGAACTTGATCAGGTTTCATATGCGGTTCCAGAAAGGGATAAAAAGATTATCGATAATGTGTCATTAACAATCACGCCTACTTGTACCATTTTAATACAGGGATCTAATGGATCCGGTAAGACTACCCTTTTACGTTTGATAGCAGGGTTGTTAGAGCCTGATAGCGGTAGTATTTATATCAATGATGTTTCTCTAAAAGGGGTAAATCTTAATTATTACAGAGGATATCTTGGTCAGTCGTTAACCGAAGAATCCCCCTTTGAAGGAACGATTCTGGATAATATCACCTTTGGAGATATCAGTATTACTAATGATCAGGTATATTGGGCATTAGAAAAAGTAGGATTGTTAGAGTTTGTAAAAGAACAACCCAAAGGATTATTAACGATGTTATATCCAGAAGGAAGACAGATACCATATACCATTGCCAAAAAAATAGTACTGGCTCGTGGTATTGTCCGAAAACCAAAGCTACTGATTCTTAAAGATCCGCTTGATCAGTTTAATGGAGCAGAAGCCTCTAGGATTATGGATTTTCTGGCAGACCCTTCAAGTCCTTGGGCATTGGTAGTAGTGAGTCAAAACAATAAATGGGCGTCCCGTTGTGGAAGAGTAATCACCATCGATAACGGTAAAATCATAAGTGAAAAATAAGAAGGTATGCTAAATATTTCAAACAACAAGCTTAATAAGACTGTGAGCATTTCAGGATATAAGGCATCACAGAAGGTATTTGGTAAGGAACATTACAAATATTTTAATCGTTTTTTATTAGCGTTTACCATCATCCTTTTTATCATACTGTTTCTTCCGTGGACACAGAACATTAACAGTAAAGGGTATGTAACTACATTGACACCGGGTCAGAGACCACAAACCATACAGTCGCCGATTCCCGGTAGAATAGAAGAATGGTATGTGCGTGAAGGAGATTTTGTTAAAAAGGGTGATACCATCATGAGAATATCTGAGGTTAAAAACGAATACTTCGACCCAAATCTGGTGGCAAGAACCGGGAAGCAGATCAAGGCAAAATCGATGGCGGTAACTTCTTATGAAGGAAAAGTAAAAGCACTAGCAAATCAGGCAGAGGCACTGGTACAAGAGCGAGCTTTGAAGCTGAAACAGGCCAGTAATAAGTTATTACAATCACGGTTAAAAGTAAAAAGCGATAGTATTGATTTGGAAGCAGCTAAAACAAATATCAGTATTGCAGAAAGACAGTTCAACCGTACACAGCAGTTAGAAAAAGAAGGACTAAAATCTTTAACGGATGTTGAAGAAAAACGGCTAAAGCTTCAGGAAACACAGGCTAAATTAATTTCACAAGAAAATAAATTGTTGGCCAGTAAGAACGATGTCATCAACGCCCAGATAGAAATGAACCGTATCCAGGCAGAGTACGCAGAAAAAATTTCTAAAGCTCAGAGTGATCGGTTTACAGCCCAATCCAGTCAGTTTGATGCAGAAGCGCAAGTAACCAAACTAGAGAACGAGTACACGAATTACGAGATTCGTAATGATCTATATTATATCAAAGCACCACAGAACGGATTTATTAATAAAGCGATCCAATCCGGTATCGGGGAGACTTTTAAAGAAGGAGATCGCTTAGTAGGGATTATGCCATCTGATTATGATATGGCAGTAGAAACTTTTGTAAAACCTATTGACCTCCCTTTGATCCACATAGGAGAAGAAGTGCGTATACAGTTTGATGGATGGCCGGCGATCATCTTTAGCGGATGGCCTAATGTGTCCTACGGAACCTATGGAGGTAAAGTGGTGGCTATAGAAACATTTATTAGTTCAAACGGAATGTATCGGGTGTTGATATCCCCAGATCCTAAAGATCATCCGTGGCCGGAAGGTGTGCGTGTAGGATCAGGGGCCAATACGATCGCATTGCTGGAAGATGTGCCGATTTGGTTCGAATTGTGGAGACAGTTAAACGGTTTCCCACCTAATTATTACCAACCTGCAGATACTGCAGAAACTACCAAAAAGAAATAACCTATGAACAAAGTATTGTTGTGCAGTTTTCTTTTTATTACCACGCTGTTTTACGCACAGGAAAAAGATACGCTTACGCTTAATTTCAGGGAGTATCTGGGTTTTGTAAAAAAACATCATCCGATTGCGAAACAAGCTGAATTAAATATAAGTCTGGGAGAGGCAAATCTACTCAAATCAAGAGGAGGTTTTGATCCTAAAATTGAAGTCGATTACGACCGTAAAAAGTTTAAAGGCTCAGAATATTATGACTTGCTTAATGCCACGTTCAAAGTGCCAACCTGGTATGGAATTGAATTGAAAGCCAATTTCGAACAAAACGAAGGGATTTTTTTAAATCCAGAAAGAACCGTTCCAGATGAAGGATTGTACAGTGCTGGAATATCTGTGCCAATTGCACAAGGGTTGCTGATCAATGATCGTATGGCGGCGTTAAAAAAGGCCCGCCTGTTTAGAGAGCAAACCAAAGCAGATCGTGATCTTTTGGTCAATGAAATTTTATACAATGCATCACTGGCCTATTTTGACTGGCTAGAAGCTTATAATGAAAAAGAAATTTATGAGAACTTCTTAACTAATGCCAGAATACGTTTTGAAGGAGTAAAAAGCAGCGCTCTGGCAGGGGATAAAGCGATTATCGATACCGTAGAAGCACAAATTACAGTGCAGAATCGACAATTAAGTCTGGAACAGGCTAAGGTAAAATTGATGAAATCAGCACTGGATCTTTCTAACTATCTATGGATTGGTAATAATATCCCGGTAGAATTGCAGCCCAATGTAATACCGGATAATGACGTAGATGCTGTGATTGATCAAACCCTACAAATACAGCAAGCATTGCTAACCGGAGTCGATTTGGTAAATCATCCTAAGTTAAGATCATTAAATTATAAAATCGAAGGATTACAAATAGACCGCAGGTTAAAAGCAAATAAACTTTTACCTAAGATCAATCTTGAATATAATTTTTTAACAGCATCACCAGAGGTAGCCAATTCTTTTAATACAGCCGATTATAAAGGAGGAGTGACCTTTCAATTTCCATTGTTTTTGAGAAAAGAACGTGGGGCTGTAAAATTAGCTAAATACAAAATTCAGGATAGTCAGTATGAGTTAGCCAGTGTGCAGGTGCAACTGGAAAATAAAGTCAATGCGATCTATAATGAGTTAGAGTCTTTTAAAACTCAAAATAGTTTGATTGCTAATATTGTAACCGACTATAATACGTTGCTAAAAGCCGAAGAACGTAAATTTAGTTTTGGAGAGAGTTCTTTGTTTTTAATTAATTCACGAGAGAGTAAATTGATCGATGCAGAGCTAAAACGAATCAAGCTTCAAAATAAATATTTTGGCACCAAAGCAAAACTATTTAAGAACCTTGCCGTAAATCCGGAGAATCTGTAACATACTTTAATAACATATTCTTTTTCAAGATACTTATAGAGGCTTAGGCTCTCGAAGCCTCCATTGGAATTTTATACCCTGAGCTAAACATTTACTTGGAGTCTCAAACTCGGCCGTTCAATATCTTCAAAATTCTACATTAGAAGTAAAGGACGGAATCCATTATCATAGCAAAAAAACACTTTTTGGATGTCAGACTCCCAAACACTCGACTGATAAAACGAAAAATAATACATCTCTTGTTATGTGTTTTTTTATGGAATATTCCTTGAAAAATATGATTTTAAAAACAGGTAGATTCCCCTGTTTTTTATCAAAGTAAGGAACGCTATTTTTAACGCTATTAACCAACTTCATAGAGAAAAAATCTAAAGAATCTTAGATATGTCAACCACATTTTCTGTGATGATCAAAGAATTTGTTTCAGATGGTAGTAAAGAAGCCATCCCTAATCCTGCACGGTCCGGCTATTTATGTGTGCCTACAGATTTTTTAGGAGAATTGATCAGGTTTGTATCCATGATGCAGGTAATGAAAGTAGGGGTGGGGAGTGAGGTTGCCCAGCTGAAAAAAGATTTGAAATTAGCCAAACAGTTTTTAAAACCAACCCGTAATCAGGATAAATTATTTGCCACGATGATCCATGCAGTGCATCGCATAGAGCATATTTGTATAGAAGAAGGAGAAAAGGCACAGGAAAATGAAGAGATTACTTTGGCAGAAACCTATGCCTGGTGCATAGCAGGTTGTCAATTGTTTTTGGAATATTCTGAATCCTGAGCTCATCGAATCCGATCAGGGCTGAATAATTAGGAAAAGTTTGCTGAAATGTTCCTACAATGAATTTAGTCGAAGTGAGGAATGATAAACCAACGACCAACAACACTATACGAAACAAAGCAACCCGACAGCGAAAAAATGTTTTCCCGCCTTGTAAAGTTTGCAACTTCATAGTGCAATAAAGTAAAAACACTACATTTGGATAAATGATCATAGCAGTTATTTGCGGATCGTCAAAGATGTAAAATCAAACGAAACTGGTGTCTATTATCAAAAATAATATGTTTAAACCATGTGCAGATATGGCATAACAACTTATAAATCTCATTATGCCTGTTTTAACTGTAGAAAAACATTTAAAAGAAGGCTGCTACGGGATATTACGAAAGGGCAAAGTAAGGATGATAAACAATCACCTGCTAAATGCCCCGAATGTAATAATCTTATAGCAAATATGGGATTGGATTTTGAATCTCCCAAGAAAACCGATATAAAAGCCTGGGCTCATATGGCTACCTTATATGAAGTTGGTATTATGTTTCATTCTTGTGGGTGTAGCGGACCAGGATTTATACCCAATGACTCAAAAGCTTTAATTAGCTATTTCGAAGAGATTAAAGAACGATATCTGGAACATCAACACTTTTGGGCACAAAGAAAAAAAGATCCTGGTACCCAAAGTGAGATAGCCAAAGACAAGCACCACAATGCAAGGTTTATTTATAGCATTCCGGAAGAAATGAAAACAGGATCAAAAAAGAAACCCATATATGATGCTCAAAATGCTCAAGTATACTGGAATAAAAGAGTTTTGGAAATTGAGAAAAAAATTAAAAAAGTAAAAGCATTAACGCTGGATAACAAATCATAAACTCCTACCGGTAGCACAAACAGTAGACTATTAATCTATACCATTATGACAAAAAACCTCACATTCTTTATCATCCCACTGTTTTCGATAGTGTGTTTTTGTAGTATGATAGATAAAGAGCCAGTGATCCATTGTACCAGTGCAGATTGTAGTGGTCAGTATGAAGGGCCGGAATTTGTAAAAGGATCCGATGTGGCGCACCAGTTCTCTAATAAAATGTCTGCAGCTGTGGGAGACAAACTCAAAGAACTTTTCAAAAAAGGCGAGTATGCTAAAGTAGACTTCGATAATATTGTTATGGCTACCAAAGGAATGGGGAGCGGTCAGGTGGTCTACTATTTAAAAATCCCTTTTAAACGGGTTGATCAACCTTGTGATGCATACACTTCGTTCGATCATGTAGGTGGATGGAATCATGCACCGGCATTGGAAGCTAGAAAAAAACAGCTTCAAAAAGCATTAATGCCTAACCATAGTTTAGATATTAGTAATCTTATAACCACACAGGAAGGATTGCAAGAATATTGGATTCAATGGAAAAACAAAACCACTCAATTCTTGTGCAAATAACAACCAACATAGGATTAACGATAAGTATTTAATGTTACTTTACCCAAACTATGTATCTTAACGAACTTAAACAGAGACATTATTGAATAAAAACTTTATGAGTAAACTATGGGTATCACTGGGGCTTATTTTTAGACTTATGGGGTGTACCTCGTATACAGAATAGGTTGATTATCTGGAGCAATCACATCCAGATACGATTCCTGTGATTTTTGCACCGGATATTGTGTCGGTAAAAGGGAGATTAGAACACGGACTTTCATTTACACCGGATACACAAGAAGTGGTATTTGGTGTGCTGGACAATGAAGACTTTAGTGGAAGCATATGGTATGCTAAAAAAGAAGCTGAAGGTTGGACTACACCTGTTATTTTTGAACTTCTAAAAGATCAAAGCGTGTATCTTCCTTATTTTTCACCCGATGGACAATCGTTGTTGTTCGCCAAAAGTATATCGGATACAAATAAGTACGTTACCGATATATGGAGATTACAGAAAAATAGAGATACCTGGAGTGATCCCAAAAAAGTGGGTTTCCCTATTAGTTCTTTAGAAAGAGAAGCATCAGCCTGTATGTCTTTGGATAAAACTATCTATTTTTCGTCGAACAGGGATAAGAATAGTAGCGGCACAGCGGATTTATATGTTTCTTCACTAGAAAATGGTACCTATACGAATGCCAAACGAATAGATGCTATCTGTTCTGATCGAGATGAAGAAAGTATCTTTGTTGATCCAGGTGAGCGTTATATAATTTTTAGCAGGTATGTAACCGATACCAATCCCCCAGATTTATTGATCAGCTATAAAAACGTAAACGATCTTTGGTCTGAACCGAAAGTGTTAGACACAGGAATCAATACCACAGATTGGGAGCGGCGGCCTTTTGTAAGTGCTGATCATAAGTTTTTGTTTTTTACCCGATTGCAAATGGATGAAAAAGGGTTGACAGAGTCAGACATCTACTGGGTACATACAAAAAAGGTGTTCACACCATTTGTTTTTAATCCAATCACCATACAGACTATTAAATTTGGTAAGGAAACAACAGTATCAATTCCGACAGATTATTTTAAGGATATTGATCAGGAACAGTTAGAGATAAGCTTCAATAATGAAAACGTGAAGTGGGCCAGTTTTGATTCGTCTACCATGATTTTAACAATGCATCCTGATGAGGTTGGCGAATTTGAGGTGATATTTAGTACTGTAGACGCATTTTCAAACGAAACAAATGATCGTGTGAACATTATTGTCGCAGAATAATTAAAAATGAAAGTGTTCCCATCTATGGAGGGGCGTTGTGACTGGTGGTGTTATGGTTTAACTTCCAAAATAACCGGGCTCCGCAAAGTCTCCTGACTTTGAGGAATAATGCAAATCCTGTCTCATCCAAAACAACCATTACAAAAAATACCATAAATCAAAAGGCAGCAAATTGGATTTGCTGCCTTTTGTTTATTGATGCTCTTATTTCTTCGAATTTAATTTGCAGGAATGGCAACAGAAACCTTTCCGTTTAGGATATCACCATTTCGAAGCTTCGTATCACAAAAAATTAAGGTAATTCTTTGGCCATCGTTTTCTACAAACAATTCCGTTTCGGGAGTAGAGTCTGTATTGTCGATCAACACCTGATTGGTAGATTTTACGAGATCTCTTTCTATATGTGTCCCTACAAACTCATAATCCACACCAAAATATTGGCCTGTTTTTGGATATTCAACGCTTATTTCATTAAAATTAATTTGAAAAATATCAGGCCATATTCCAAATCTAAAACCAACATTACCGTCGCCACAACAACTAGGGTTTGTGATTTCTACATTAGCATCTCTCCAGGTTCCCGAAATATTATAATAATTATCTCGGTCATATGTACAGGCAACAGCAGAGGTTGTAAAGGATTCCCAATCGGTTTCTTCTGTAGGTCCGTTTTTTGTAAATGCCGTGTAGTAATAGGTAGTATTTGGCTCTAAATTGGTGATAGTATGATTAAATTTATAAAAACCATTGTAATACGCTACCTCTTCTTCGAATTCGATTACCTGATCATTGCTGGAGTCCTGTGCATCTCCGGTTCTAAATATAAAACCTACGGCATACGTATCTGGTTCTTGAAAAACAACATTTTCGTGATTGATAAAACCATTAAGTGTTACAGAGGTTTGAGACGTGTAGGTTGTATAAGACCGCACATAGGGAGCATCATAAATGGCATTCTGGTTTTCATTATCATTTATCTCACTGAAAATATCACTTTCACTACAAGAAATGAGCATACAGGAAATACATAAGAAGGTAAGTAGTTTTTTCATTTTGGGTACATTATAATTAAATTGGGTACAAAAATGCGGTATTTACATCATTTTTACAACTTTAAAAATTAACAATATAAGAAAGGGAGAAAATAGTCTTAAATACCTGATAGTACAGAAATGTTTTTTATGCTTCAAATGTTAGAGGCAGCTAAAATCTCCTTGTCAAAATGTAACTTTTATAAGAATAAAGAATGAAAAAAAAACTATCAGAATTAACGGATCAAGAATTACTGGATGAAGCAAGAAAAATGAAATCCTCCTCCATCATCAATGCGGTATTAATTGGATTTATGATCGGAATTATTGTTTATAGTGTTATCAATAACACTGTTGGATTCTTTACATTAATTCCACTGTTTTTTATTTTCAAAGTTTTCCATAAACCAAAAAGAAATAAAGAGCTGAAAAAACTTCTGAAAGAAAGAAAATTGAAATAAGATATTCTGAAATGTTTTTTGTTGGTTTCGGCTGTAACTTGGTATCATTTTTTTTTGGGGGGAAACGACTAAAACTTTCTTAGTGTTTTTACCTTAAACCCAAAAGGTCTTTTAACTATTTATGATGGATTAATCCCCTTTAATTTTTTATTAAACACCTGTTATTCAGTTGTTTATATAAAAATAGATCACCTTCTTGTGTCACTTCTATTTTTCATAAGTGATATTCGAAGTATATTTGGGCCTATCCCACATCAGTCAGACAAACCGCGGTGTTAACCTGATGATAAACACAATAACACTACCTGCAAAAGGTATGATATCCCAAACTTGTATTGCATCCTGGAGACCACCCATCTTAACGGGGCTGAAATAGCAAAAGATGTTATTTCATTGATAGAGATTGATGTAATGCAATCATTGGATATTACTAACTGAATGTTGTACTATTAAAACCACAACCAAATGAAAAATTTAAAATTATTGGCGCTTTGCGCGATTATCTCAGGATGTTTCTTATCCTGTCAAAACGAAGACATTTCTGACACTGCCATTGAAGAGGTAGCAGAACAACCTACGCAAGAACAGTTGGATAAACTATCTAAAATGGGGATCAATACAGAAACAGTAACTATAGAAGAGATACCGTTACCTGATGGATCCAAAGTAAAACACTTGGTGTCAGAGGATATAACGATTCCTGTGAAGGACTTAAAAAGTTATCCGGATTTAGTATCTACAGATGGAGATAATAAGCAATATCGATCTGATTACATCGTAGCACCACCGTACAGAAACATTAGGATTCTGGGTTGGACCGGTACAGGTTCGATTTATGATCTTACACCTAAAATGCAGACAGCATTAGCCTGGGCAGTGGCAAACTATAACGCTTTGCCAAATACGCTAAATTTTACACTTACTTATGGTAATAACCAATCACAAGCCGATATGGTGGTGTACAGAGTCATCGGAGGAGCAGGAGGGTCTGCAGGATTTCCAACATCGGCAGGTAGGCCTAATAGATATGTGCGTATCAACTCTGGATTGGATAGTAATACCTACAGTTTTGATGTGGTAGAGCATGTAATAGGTCACGAAATAGGACACAGTGTTGGCTTTAGACATCAAGACTGGTACAATCGATGGAGCTGTAATTATACAGGACCACTTCCTGCAGAACCATCAGTAAGTCCCGCAGCGATCTGGATCCCGGGTACACCTTGGTCTCCTTATGCAGATTCTATTATGTTAGGTTGTTTTGGCACAGGAGAAGATGGTGAGTTTACTCAGTCTGATAAAGATGCTTTGAATATTTTATATTAAAAAATAATAAGAGGTAAATTCTTAATGAGTAAGGATAGCAAATTCAATTTGCTATCCTTTTTTTGTAATAATGATTTAATGTGTATCGCTCGCTTGATTGCCCTGAGAAATCAACAGAATTTCAGGATATTTAATTTCGTATATAAATGCTACTGATAAAATCATTTTCTTAACTGAATTCAGGGTTTTTTCTTACTGCATTGAATTCACTGTAATCAGGGATTTAGTAAGGTTTTTATATTAGTAATTTTGAAAATAATTTTGATAAAGCTTTCCGCGGAGCCCAACTATCAAGCACATAAATCTTTAAAAACACACTTATGAAAAACCATTTTTTAAAATTTATTTTATTCAGTATTACCTTATTCAGTATTATTTCCTGTGAGAATGAATCGGATGAAGATTTATTACTGTCTCAAGATAACAACATTGTAGTACCTAAAATTACTCCAAATGATGATTTAAGCTCTCTGGATTTTGATAATAAATCATCAGAAAATCAACCTTTTATAGAGTATTGGGAGCGTCTTAATGACGGGATAACCTCTTTTGAAAGAACAGGAAATTTTACCATTGATGGAGAGGTGGTCATTGACAAAAAAGTGACTGAAAAGAATCTAAGAAATTATGAACGTAAAGTTTTTATCACTTGGCATAGAGGTACTAATTATATTTATATGGAGAAAGATGGTCTTTCTATCGCACTTCCTCTATGGAATAAAGAAAAATATGCTCGTGCATATTGGTGGAATAAAAGTACCAATCAATGGATTACCTGGAGAGAATTTAAATATAGAGCCTATACTAACTCAGAGTATAGACAAATAACTGTTTATAATTCATCACGCCCTATACCTTCAAATTGGATTCGTTACTCTTCTTCCACCACTGGTGGTAATTCTAATGTTGTTGGTTATATTGGTAATGCCGTACATAGAAGTACACTAGGGATTCATCCAACAGCTACGGTGCCAAATGAATGGATTTTATATTCCAGTTCATCTGATAATAAAATAATTAGATTTTTAGGTGTGCCTGAAGTTGGTGATACTACCACAACACGAATGGGTAATTTAGTGCTGCCAAATGGCTGGCGATATATAGGATCAGAAACAACAGCAATAGGAATTGTTCTATACACTATAAAGTATCTTCCTTAACCATATCTTCTGTACAACCTAATAAAGTGTTAGGTAAAAGTAAAAACCGGCAAGAATAGTTCTACTTGCCGGTTTTTACTTTTGTTAGAAAATTTATTGGATAATTGATCGCTAAAAAATGTCACCGCTTATATATCAGTAATAAATAAAAAAAATACGCGTCCAGTTTTCGGTTGTCAGCCTCATTATATCATCGGTACTTTGTATAAAAACAAAAACCGATGAATTTTAAAGACTTACATCATCAAAAAAAACCATTACTATTAGGAAACGTTTGGGATGTGCCCAGTGCCAAAATAGCCGAAAAATTAGGATTTCAAGCCATAGGAACTTCAAGTGCTGCAATCGCTAGCCTTTTAGGATACAAAGATGGAGAGGAAATGGATTTTTCTGAACTCCTGTATTTTGTAAAACGAATCAGAGCAAATACCAATTTACCACTATCTGTAGATATGGAATCCGGTTATAGTCGAGATGCAAAAATTATTGCAAAATATATCAAACAACTTGCGGATATAGGTGTGGTAGGAATCAATATAGAAGATAGTATTGTTACCGGCAAAAGATTACTTCTAGATCCGATAGTATTTTCAGAAATGATTAGCGATGTAAAGAACATGCTTTCAAAAGAACATATCAATATCTTTTTAAACGTACGTATCGATACCTTTTTGTTAGGACATTCAAATCCCTTACAAGAAACCAAAAAAAGAATTCGGTTGTATGAAAACACTGGTGCCGATGGGATTTTTACTCCTGGTGCAGAAAATGAATCGGATATCAGAGAAATTGTAACTTGTACACCATTACCAATTAATGTGATGTGTATGCCTAATCTTTCTGATTTTGAAACCTTAGCGGACCTAGGCGTACAACGAATTAGTATGGGTAATTTTCTATTTGATAGGATGTACAGTCAGTTAGAAAGCACCGCCAAAGAGGTCGTAGCCCAACAATCATTTCAATCCATTTTTTAAGATGTTGATTACAGAAAACAAAACGATAGAAACATATTATAAGGCGTTGCTAGAACGAAAAGAGAGTTTTGTAGGGATCTTTTTTGTGGGCGTAAAAACGACTTCTGTTTTTTGTATCGCTACCTGTAGAGCCAGAAAACCGAAATTAGAAAATGTAGAATTCTATACCTCGTTTAAAGAAGCATTGGATCATGGATACCGACCTTGCAAAATTTGTAAGCCCACCGAAAACGCGAATGAAGCACCGGAACCCGTAGAAAAAGCGATTACGCTGGTGAAGCAAAACCCAAAGGAGAAAATCACAGATGATCAGTTACGAAAATTAACCATTAGTCCAGAAGTAGTGAGACGATGGTTTAAGAAGAATTACGGAATGACGTTTCAGGCGTATCAGCGGATGTATCGGATTAATAATGCTTTTCAGGAGTTAAAAAAAGGAAAAAATGCTACCCATACTGCTTTTGATTCGGGGTACGAATCCTTGAGTGGTTTTGGGTATACGTTTAAAAAAGTAATCGGAAAATCTCCTCAAAAAAGCACAGATAAGACCCTTATTTTAATTAGTCGATTGACAACGCCTTTGGGCCCTATGTTTGTATGCGCTACAGAAAAGGGAGTATGTTTGTTAGAATTTGTAGACAGGCGCATGCTGGAAACGGAGTTTCAGGATTTGCAAAAGCGATTACAAGCGCAGATCATAGCGGGAGAAAATGATCATATGAAACAAGCTAAAAAAGAAATCACCGAATATTTTGAAGGAAAAAGAAAAACCTTTGAGGTTGCCTTAGAAACCCCGGGAACAGAGTTTCAAAATACCGTTTGGCATAGTTTACGAGAAATCAAATACGGACAGATGACTACTTATCAACAACAAGCAGAAAACATTATGAAACCCAAAGCGGTTAGAGCAGTAGCGGCTGCAAATGGTTGTAATAGAATTTCGATCATTATTCCGTGTCATAGAGTTATCGGAAAAGATGGAAGCATGACCGGTTATGGCGGTGGTATAGAACGGAAGCAATGGCTGTTAGCCCATGAAAGTAAGAACCTCTAGTGCGTTTTCTAAAAAGTAGATCTATAGCACGAAATAGGAACTTTAAACTCAATAGTTTTTTAAAGATGTAAAAGTGTTTTAGTATTCATGCTGTTTTTTAAACATTCACCATCCTTATCTAAATTATTGTATGTTGGCCGTAGCCTTAAAAAAAGTGTAGCAAAAGGTTCCTCCTTTAGCTGTTTTATAAAGATCTTTGATGCCATCCTCCATATCTGATTTTGAAATTATTTTTTTAAGAAGTGCCTCTTCTTTTATTCCTTCAATCATAGCAGTAAAGGTATTTTTAATAAAACCTTCTACCATCTCAGGTTTTGATTCATCAACATAGACTTGCCGAGGATTTACATAGATATCTGTAAATCCAGCATCAGATAGTAATGGGAAAAGCTGTCGCCCTATATTGGCGTTTCCTTTATTCTGTTTTTGTAAATCAACTTGAGCCTGAATGGATTTTTTTGCTGCATCGCTATCAGGATAAAAGAAAGTAGAACCGTGATCACCTTCGATTATGGTTATTGTCCCCTGTTTTTTTAGTACTCTTTTCAACTCCAGGAGAGCTTGATAAGGTTTTGCCAGATGCTCTAAAACAAAACAGATAAAGATGTGATCAAATGATTCGTCATCAAATGGTAAGTCAAAAATATTTTCTTGCTGAAATGTAACATTTTTTATTCCCAAAGAATCAATAGTTTCCTGTGCTTGCATTATTGATTTTTCAGATAAATCGATGGAAACAAAACTACAATTAGGGTTTTTAGAACTAATGATTTTGGTTTGTGCACCTACACCACATCCTGCTTCCAGAATCAAGGATCCTTCCTTCCATATCGTATCCCAATGTAACAAATCAGAGATCGTCTTTGCTTGATTATTCAATCGTATCGATTCTTCATCAGAATATCCATGAACATATGTTTTTAATTGTTCTTGGTTGATTTGAGAAATACGATTTTCAAGATGATCGAATTGCACTAAAATTTCTTTTCCGGCATCTCTAAACTCTTTTCCGGCAGGTGTAAAATGTAACTTATTATTGATACGATGAAAAATCTGAACACCAAGACTTGATTCTAGTTCTTTTAGTTGGTGACTCAAAGCAGATGGTGTTAGACACAATTTGTCTGCAGCTTTACTTAAGGAACCAACCTTTGCTACCATATCCACTAATTTTAAATGTCGTACTTCGATCATGTCATTTGCCTTTAACTTCAAAAGTATATGATATCTATAGAAATCAACAAATTGTTAGTGTGAAAAATAGTAATACCTATGTTGAATTTAATTCATAACCTTTAATATTATTAAAATTATATCCTGTTACAATTGCTTAGTAATTCATTTAGATCCTGGCAGAATCAGGATAATCTGTATTTTAGTGTAAAATTTGATAAATGATTCATTTATCCTTACTTTTTAAAAGAATGGCTAAATCAAACGTAATCAAATCAGATAAAATAAAAAACATATGTCATTTTTTAGAAAGTAAAGGCAGTAATATCTCTTATTTTGGGAAAGCCTGGTCTAATATCGACGCTAACTGGATATATTTCGATTGCGAATTGAATATTAAAGAGCTCATAGAATTGTTTGACCCTTTAAGGCAATTGTTAATTCACGAAAATAAAGATCCGCGTTCGGGGCTAGAAAAAGGTCTTATTGATCCTGAGACGGGAGAAGGAATTATGGGATTATAAAAAGTAACCTTTAAGAGACTTATTCATGAAAGTAATCGGAATCGAAATCGATAAAAAAAGAGCCATTTGTGTAGTATTATCCAAAGATGATCAGGGCAATTATACCAATGATACGGGCAAAACCAAATATGTTGAAATAAAGGATGATCAAAATAATCAGGAGATACAGAATTTTAAAAAAGAAATTCACGCACTGTTTGATGCCGTGCAACCAGACCAAATAGCGATAATCAGCCGGCAGACCAAAGGAAAGTTTGCAGCCGCTTCGGTTTCATTTAAATTAGAAGCCTTGATTCAATGTTATGAGAAAGCAACAATAGGTTTTGTTTCTAAACAAACCTTGACTGCTTACTATAAAAAGAATGAATTTTCGGTAATATTTGATAATGCTTACCAAGAAAATGCAACTCGACTGGCCGCATATGTGTTGAGATAATTATCTTGATCAATAGGAATTTTTCCATTGCATAAGGAAAAATTCCAAATATCAAATATTTCTTTTAGATTTGTATTCCAAAAAAAATGTAATGTCAGAAAAACTATATGCTGTTATCGATGTTGAAACCACAGGTAAAGGTATTCACGGAAATCGTATCACAGAAATCTGCATTGTATTATTGAAGGGAAATACAATTATAGATAAATTTACCTCACTGGTAAACCCCGAATGTAATATTCCACCTTTTATAACAGGTCTTACAGGGATAGACAACGATATGGTGCGTGATGCGCCTAGATTTAATGACATAGCCAAAAGAATAGTAGAAATGACAACAGGGGCTATTTTTGTGGCTCATAATGTAAACTTTGATTACAATGTGATTAGAGGTGAATTTAAGAGACTAGGGTATTCTTTTGTTAGAAGAAAATTATGTACCGTTCGTTTATCCAGAAAGTTGATTCCCGGAATGTTTTCCTATAGTCTCGGAAAACTTTGTTCGTCGCTTAATATACCTTTAGAAGATCGACATCGGGCAGAAGGAGATACCGATGCTACAGTTATTCTTTTTCAGCGCATTCTAAGTCTAGACCCTGAGTTTACTATCATCAATAAGTTCTTGAACGTTCGCTCTAAAGAAGCAACCTTGCCACCGCATCTCAAAGCAGATAATATAGAAGCACTACCAGAGGAAACAGGCATTTATTTGTTTAAAGATCAGAAAGGAAAAGTCATCTATGCCGGGAAAGCAAAAAACATCAAACAGCGGGTAATTAGTCATTTTTATGATAAAAAAAACAAGGAATATGCCCTAGGCCAAGAAACACACTCTATAGACTACGAAGTAACCGGCAATGAGCTTATAGCATTATTGTTGGAATCAGAAAAAATACAAAAACACTACCCAAAATTCAACAGAGCTCAAAAAAAACCAGTCGCACCGTATTGCATTATATTTTATACAAACCGAAAAGGAGTAATTCAATTAGCTATCGATAGGTCACACTCAGTGGATCATTCTGTAGAGATATTTTATACGAGAGCAGAAGCGATAGAAAAACTAGAGCAGCTTTGCGAAACATATCAACTATGTCCTAGATATTGTAGTTTGCAAAGTACCACAGAGCGCTGTTCTCACTACAAGATTAAGAATTGTAAAGGGGTTTGTATGGGTGAAGAATCTGTTGCTTTATATAATATGCGAGTTCAAAAAGCACTGGCCTCTTTGCGAAAAGATCAAAAAAGTTATTTTATAAAGGAAAAAGGAAGAACTTTTAATGAGCAAAGTTTTGTGATGATTCAGGATGGTGTTTATAAAGGATTTGGATACATTCAGCAAGATGAGCAAATTGTAAATGTGGAAGATTTCGATAATTTTTTAAATCTACAGAAACATACGTATCATACCACCAAAATAATTAAAAGCTATTTGCGTAAAAATGGGGATAGAAACATTGTTCCGATATAGGGTTTCTTTTAATCCGTTTAAAAATTATAGCAAAATAGCATCCACCAAGTGGATTATTCAGTATTTTGAGAATCATTAATCAATTGTTCTTATTTATGAAAAACATACTGTCCGTAGCAATTACACTCCTAACATTAGCAGTTTATAGTCAAAAAACCATTGATTTTCCGTCAAAAGATGGACTGATGATAACCGCCGATGTATATGAAGCAGACAATAGCAATCAGTTTATTATATTATTTCATCAGGCTAAATGGAGTCGGGGAGAGTACCTGGAGATCGCCCCAAAACTTACTAAGTTAGGATATAATTGCCTAGCAGTAGATCAACGATCTGGTTTGATAATAAATGAAAGATTAAACCATACGGCCAGAGAAGCCAAAAAAAATGATAAAAAAACGGGATACATTGATGCATATCAGGATGTAGAGGCAGCGATAGCCTATGTAAAAGAAACGTATAACCCTGAGAAAATTATTATTTGGGGGAGTTCGTATTCTTCTTCATTGGTATTGAAATATGCTGGAGATCATCCAAATGCTATCCACGGTGTGGTATCATTTTCTCCTGGAGAATACTTTACACCAAAAAACTTCATTACTACTAGTGCAGCTAACATTAAGGTTCCTGTATTTATTACTTCTGCAAAGAACGAGAAAAAGAACTGGTCTGATATCTATGAAGCAATTCCTTCAGACAAAAAACAATATTTTCTACCCGCAACAAAAGGTAATCATGGATCCAGAGCTCTTTGGGAAACCTTTTCTGATCACAGAAGCTACTGGATCGCGGTTAAAGACTTTTTAAAAACAATATAATGATCTACTTGATTTTGGAATAGCTTGTAATTACAGGGGTCAAATGCCAAAATGACTTTGAAATCTCAAAAAATGTCATTATTTTTAGATGTATAAGTAAAAAATAAAGGAAACAATAAGATTTGCCTATGGAATGAAATTTGAAATTAGAAAATTGATTTTTTATGGTTTATGATGTTAAAATTTTAGATTATGGAAAAACAACCTATCAAAGTTCAACTTGTTGGGAAGAACAAGGATCGATATCAAATTAAGTTTCCCAATTTAGAAATTCCGGTAGAGGTCAATAAGCATTTATATAACAAAATGTTATATAGTGATCAATACCAATTTAGAAATGTCACCAGAGGTGTCAAAAAAGCATATGCAAGTTGATGTACGTAAAAATAAAAACAAGGTCAGTAATTTGTTGTTACTGACCTTGTTTTTTTATGAAATACGTGATTTTATACTTCTTCCATATATTCTTCGATAGGTGCGCAAGTGCAGATTAAATTTCTATCACCGTATGCATCATCTACACGTCTTACCGTTGGCCAGAATTTGTTATCTGACACGTATGATAATGGATATGCAGCTTGCTCTCTGGTATACGGGAAATCCCAAGTATCTGCTGTTAACATGGCCAGAGTATGTGGTGCATTTTTCATTACATTATTAGGATTGTCTGTGCTGGCTTCGGCAATTTCTTGACGGATGCTGATCATTGCATCACAAAAACGATCCAATTCTGCTTTGCTCTCACTTTCTGTAGGTTCTATCATAATAGTTCCGGCTACAGGAAATGAAACAGTTGGCGCATGGAATCCATAATCCATTAATCGTTTTGCGATATCTGTTACTTCAATTCCGTGTGCTTTAAAAGGACGACAATCTACAATCATTTCATGAGCTGCACGACCTCGTTCTCCAGAATATAGTGTGCTGTAATGTCCATCTAGTCGTTCTTTGATATAATTTGCATTAAGAATTGCATATTCTGTAGATTCTCTAAGACCTTCCTCACCCAGCATTGTAATATATCCATAAGATATCAAACAAGCTAAAGCTGATCCCCAAGGCGCAGCAGAAATTGCAGTAATCGCCTGATCTCCTCCTGTTGTTATAATTGGATTACCCGGTAAAAATGGTACTAGTTGTTTTGCAACACAAATAGGGCCAACCCCAGGTCCGCCACCACCGTGAGGGATCGCAAACGTTTTATGCAAATTTAGGTGACATACATCGGCTCCAATCGCCCCCGGATTTGTTAACCCTACCTGAGCGTTCATATTGGCACCATCCATATACACCTGACCGCCATTATCGTGGATTATCTGGGTAATTTCTTTGATAGCAGACTCATACACTCCGTGAGTAGAAGGGTATGTTACCATTAAGGCAGAGAGATTATCCTTATATTTTTCAGCTTTTTCTCTAAGATCTTCTACATCAATATTTCCTTCTTCAGTAGCTTTGGTCACTACTACTTTCATTCCGGCCATCACCGCAGAGGCAGGATTTGTACCATGAGCAGATGAAGGAATTAAACAGATATTTCTATGATGATCACCTCTTGCTTCGTGATATGCGCGAATCACCATCAATCCGGCAAATTCTCCTTGAGCTCCCGAATTAGGTTGTAAAGAAGTAGCTGCAAAACCAGTAATCTCTGTTAATTGATCTTCCAGTTTTTTTAATACTTCCTGATATCCCTGTGCTTGTTCTATCGGAGCCATTGGGTGAATATTACCCCATTGCGGATCGCTTAATGGAAGCATTTCTGACGCAGCATTTAATTTCATAGTACAAGAACCTAACGGAATCATAGAATGATTTAAAGAAAGATCTTTTCGTTCTAACTTTTTGATGTAACGCATCAGTTCTGTTTCAGAATGATAGGTGTTAAATACTTCGTGGGTTAAAAACTCTGAATTTCGCTTTATAGTATTCGCAATATTTGCCGATGCTTCATTAAAGTTTAGTTTTATACTTTCTTTTCCGGCAGCTTTTGCAAAAATAGATACGATTACATTTAAATCTGAAATAGAAGTTGCTTCGTTTAAAGAAATAGAAACCGTGTTTGCATCCGGATAGTAGAAATTTACTTCACTTGCTTCAGCTATGTCTTTAATAGTGTTTGCATTCGTTTTGATTCGGATAGTGTCAAAAAATATACTATTCAACTGTTCGTATCCTAGTTTTTCTAAACCACTTGCTAAAAGGTTTGCAGAGGCGTTTACTTTATTAGCAATGTATTGTAAACCATCTTTTCCGTGATAAACGACATACATCCCCGCCATAACGGCTAATAAAACCTGAGCTGTACAAATATTAGAGGTTGCTTTGTCTCGTTTTATATGTTGCTCTCGGGTTTGCAAAGCCATACGTAAGGCGCGATTGCCATTCATATCTTGTGTTACTCCAATAATTCTACCCGGGATATTTCTTTTATATTCTTCTCTGGTTGCAAAATACGCCGCGTGTGGTCCTCCGTATCCTAACGGAATTCCAAATCGTTGTGTTGTACCAACTACTACGTCTGCTCCAAAACTACCTGGAGATTTAAGAACCACAAGGCTTAGGATATCGGCGGCTACCGCAACTTTTATATCTGATTGATGCGCTTTTTCTACAAATTCTGCATAATCATACACTTGTCCGGATACTCCGGGATATTGCAAAATTGCACCATAAAAATCGGTTGAAAAATCAAATTTTGTATGATCACCAACTACCAATTCTATACCTAATGGTATTGCTCTGGTCTTTAATAATGAAAGTGTTTGTGGTAAAATTTCTTCAGAAACGAAAAATTTATGAGTGTTTTCTTTTTTCTGAGTTCTGGATCTTACTGCAAACAGCATGGTCATCGCTTCTGCAGCTGCAGTACTTTCGTCCAGTAAGGAAGCGTTTGCTAATTCCATACCTGTAAGATCACAAACCATCGTTTGATAATTTAACAGTGCCTCGAGTCTACCCTGGGCAATTTCTGCTTGATAAGGGGTATAGGCAGTATACCAACCCGGGTTTTCCAGAATATTACGTTGTATTACTGCGGGTAAGCTTGCTTCGTGATATCCCAAACCGATATACGTTTTGAACACCTTGTTCTTAGCAGCTAATTTTTGAATATGAGCAGAATATTCTTGTTCGCTCATAGCCTCATCTAATTGTAATGGGGTCTTTAATAAAATGTCATCAGGGACAGTCTCGTGGATAAGTTGCTCCATAGAATCCGCCTTGATCGTATTCAACATATCATTTAGATCTTTTTCTGAAGGACCTATATGACGTAACTTAAATGAGTCAGTTTTCATAGCAAAAAAACAGTTGAGATTGAAAGCGCAAAAGTACATATTTAATCCCTAAAATTTTCACAATTAATTAACCTAACACTACCAAGTTTTTAACCAACTTGGACTGTTATTAACAGATTCCCCTATTTTTGAAACGTGAAAACCTTAAAAAGTATATTTAGTTTTTATATAAACAGTAGTATCCATGTCGCATTAGCGATAGCTGCTTTGGTAAAACTAACTTTTTTAAAGTTCGAAATTTTAGGAGGGGATACATATATTTATTTCAGTTTTGTTGGTGCAATTGTGGCATACAACTTTGTAAAATATGCTAATATTTCAAAATTATATCACCGGCGACTAACTAAATCCATGACCGGTATCAGAATACTTACAATTATTTGTGCTTTTTTGTATATGTATTTTGGATATCAAGTATCACTTGATACCTGGATGTATATGTCTCCCTTTATTGTATTAACCATTCTTTATGCTGCGCCTGTTTTTCCAAATAAGAAAAACCTGAGAAGTGTAGCAGGAATTAAAATTTTCATCATCGCTGCTACCTGGACAGGAATCACAGCATTTATACCAGTTGTCTATGCAGAAGGAAGTTTTGGTTTTGATATGAATGTAGAAATCATGCAACGTTTTATATTTATTGTGGTGATTATGTTGCCCTTTGAGATTAGAGATTTACCTTATGATGAAAAGGAGTTGGAAACGATTCCTCAAAAAATTGGTATTACAAGGACTAAGGTTTTTGGAAGTGCTTTATTGGTCATTTTTTTATTGCTTACAGCTTTTAAAGATGAACTTTACGCCACCGAAATTATAAGCACTATCGTTATTACTATTATTAGTTTGTTGTTTTTGTGGGCTACAGATAAAAAACAATCGGAATACTTCTGTTCCTTTTGGGTAGAGAGTATTCCGATTATGTGGTTGTTTCTATTTGCTCTTCTACAACATCTACTTGGCTAACTTTTTCTGTAATTGTTCTTTCATTTCTTGTTTTATAGAAGCTTCAATCACTTGAATATTAGATTTTTTTATTGTCTTAGTAAGCTGCGTATTCCTCTTAGAGTATGCTCTGGTTACCTGGCAATACAGTAATCTGATATTCAATTTGATAATTTCTATTAGGGAAGCTTCGCCATACTGATTTTTATCGCATATAGACTTTGCCTGCTCACAGGAAATTAAAAGAGTATTGTTTGTTTTCATTACAATGTTAAATATTACTTGGGGACTTTCTTACTTTAATTTTGTTCAGACATTTTTTTCTTTAGTTGCTCTTTCATTGCATCCTTAGCTGATTTGTCGATACTAACAACATTAGGATCCTTGAATAATTTGGTTAATTTCGTATTCTTAGCCGTATATTTTCTGCAAGCCTTACAATAAATTAAATGAATATTTAATTTTACTTTTTCCCAAAAAGAAGACTCTTTATATTGACTTTTATCGCAGATGTGATTTGCATCTTCACAACTTACAAATATTTTGTTTCCTGTACTCATGTGTATTTAAAACCAGTTTTTTTCCAGGCATTCTGCCATCGCGGTACGAGCACGATGGATGATTACCCATAGGTTAGACGCAGTAATATCGAATTCATTACAAATTGCTTCTGTATCAAATCCTTGTATTGTTTTCATAGAAAAAATACGAGCTTGCTTTTCGGGTAATTTGCCAATACAATTATGAATGGCAACTCCCAGCTCTTTGTTTTCAATCTCTCCTTCGGCATTTTGGTCAAAAGGATCAGCTACTCTTTCTTCAAGCCAATCTCCTTCACTTTCGCCATCGTTAGCATAGTTCATGCGCACTTCTGCCTTACCCTTGTTACTATTTATTTTTCTGTAATGATCAATGATTTTTCTTTTAAGGATTGAAATAAGCCAAGTTCGCTCGCTAGCTTCTCCTTTAAAGTTTTTCATGGATTTAAGACCGGCAAAAAAGGTCTCTTGCACTAGGTCTTGTGCAATTTCTCTGTCGTCAACCCTAACTATTGTGTAATTAAATAAATAATCACTGTATTTATCTATCCACAAATTAGGGTCTATCGTGTGTGTAGGCATAGTTTATGAGCTCTTTTCCTCAAAAATAGGATAAAAAGTTGAATCTCAAATAGGTTTAAACCATTGAATTGTAGAAGAATTTGTTAAAGAGATCTTACAAAATACCGGTAATTGGGTATTTTTTGGATATGAATATGACTTTATGTTTGTGTAAATCATTTTAAAAATAAAGTCATGAAAAAAATTACATTGCTTATCGCAATTCAACTGCTATTGGTATCCGCAATGCAAGCGCAAGAAGTTGAAAAAAACTTTGTTCCATATTTTATTGAGAACGGAAATGTAACTTCATTTGAGCGCAAAGGAGCAAAAATGGAAGCCAAAGCTATCGGATTTGGATACGGTGGAGTTAATCAATACTTAACCATTTTTAATAGTAAATATGCTAGCGTAAGATTTAAACCTAATCAGTTACCAAAATTTATTATATCGCTGGACGAAGAAATTGATCCGTTTGATATCGTGGTAATATCCAAAGCGGATATCGTTAAAAAACGGAAAAAATACAGACGCTTCATACAAAAAGGAAATTCTATGGGAGGAGGAAGTAAGGATATCAGTCAACACCTTATTACACCGAAACTTAAAAAAATAGAAGGAAATCTTTATGAGATAGTTATGCCTCCTTTAATGCCTGGTGAATACGCTTTCCAACCAATTTATAAAGGTGTAGAAGCAAATAATATTATGGGCACATCGGGAGAAGTGCGTATTTATTGTTTTGGAATTGATGAGTAAGGTGGCATAAAAATCTGGGAAGATTATAATTGGGAGTTGTTTACCTGGAAAGGTTATTTGATAGATTACTCACTGAATGAGCTAGATACTATTAATGAGAAATGGCGGTCATAAATAGGGCTCCGCCGGAATTGCCCAAGAAGGTAAGTTCAGAAAGTTGATATCACTACTTTTCAGGTAAACTCTTAATTATACTATGTTGTTTCCTCGGTTTTCATTTTTATAAATTGGTTTCTTGTAGAAAGGAATTGAGTTAAATGGTTCTTTAAAAATAATCGGTCAAAAAGCCTTCCTAAAAAACCATAAGGAGTTTTGTATTCCAAAAGATCAATCATTTCCGTTCCGGTTGAGGTTTCTTGAAAAACATGTTGATGTTTAAAACTACTAAAATGACCACGAACCATTTTGTCTATAAAGTAGGTTGGAAATCTTAAGGATGTTATTTTGCTTTGATGTGTTAGATAAAGTCCAAAATGTTTGCCTCTCCAGGTGACAGTTTCATATAGGTCAATCAATCCAGAAGTTTTTCCGGCAATAGCTTTCTCTTTTGTATGCGTTGCAGAATCCATATGGAGATCAATGCTTCTGGCAGCATTAAAAACAATTTCTAAGGGTGCTTCGATATTCGTGATCAATTGAATTTTAGTCATGAGTCCAATGTTAAGTTGATGATAGCGTCGGTAAGGTTGGGATACTGAAATTGAAATCCGTGATCCTGAAGCTTTTTTGGAATAACATTTCTGCTTTTTAAAATCAATTCGGTTTCTGTTTTAATCAGTATAGCGCCAATTTCCAACAATGGTTTGGGGAGAGGTATACCAAATGGAATTTTTTTAACAGTTCGTAAGGTTTTCATTAAACCATTATTATCTGTTGGCTTAGGAGCAACAATATTAACAGAACCTTCGATTGCTGGATTTTCAATAATAAATTCCAGACTTCTGGCAAAATCTGTTTCATGAATCCAACTGAATTTTTGGTTTCCTTTTCCTTGTTTTCCGCCAAAACCTATTTTTACTAAATTGAGTATGGGTGGTAATGCACCACCGTTTTTTCCTAAAACTATAGAAGTTCGTAACGCTACTTTTCTTGTTGTTGGTGTCGGTTGAGAAAAGAAAGTGTTTTCCCAATTAGTAGCTACGTTTACAGAAAAACCAGTTCCGATCTCACCATCGATTTCATCCATTTCTTTATCCAAAGAATGTCTATAGATGGTAGCTGTAGATGAGTTGAGCCAAACTTTAGGCGGATTTTCACATGTAAGAATAGCTTTGCCTAAAATCGCCGTGGAATCTATTCTGGAAGAAAGAATAAGATCTTTGTTCTTTTGATGATATCGGCAATCAACAGATTTTCCTGTCATGTTGATAAGAACATCTGCACCCTCAAGCTCTTGATTCCATGCTCCAAGAGTTTTAGCATCCCAATGCACATATTTGATGTTTTCGATGGATTTATTTTTTCCACGAGTAAGGATCACAATAGTTTCTGCTTTATTTTTAAAGTACTCGACCAAAACGTTTCCTAAGAAACCTGTTCCAGCTGCTATAATTAGTTTTTTCATATTCTTTAAAATTAAAATAATAATATGGGTAACCACAGGATTCTATATGTTATCCAGGTAATGGTTAAATAAGATGGTAATGCTAGTTTTTTTACTCTTCTTGCGTGCTCTATAATCATTGCTAAAACCACTAGTAGGAATAAAAGAATTCGGATCTCTATTGATATTGGATCTTTTTGAAACAAAAATATCAACGGAATTAAGGCTAACGAACCTAATAGAGAAACCGTAATCATATGAGATAAATAGGTATGAAGTTTTCTCTTTATAAAAATGAGTATGATACTTCCTTGCCACAATAGTTGACCCGAGCACATGATCATTTCCTTGGTTAAATTATCATTAGGAATCAATTCAGGAAGTGCTTTTGCGTAATAAAACAATACGACTGTCGATAGTACGGTAGCGATGATGATGTACATCCATTGATATGTTCTGAAACCGATATTCATTCCCTATTTTTCTGCTGTTATGATATAATAGCCAAAGCTTTTCATATGCAAACCTGATAGTAGCGCAAACAGAGATCCTTTTAGGTTTTTCCAACTTTGGGGTTTTAGCGTTTCTTTCTTGAATAGTTTTTTAAAAATAAAACCGGTTATCGCAAAGGGCACGTGCAATACAGAAGGTGCTACTCTAAAAGAAATATCTTCTACGATGATGTTTTTGAAACCAACTTCCTTTAAAGATTTTTTAACTCGCTGTATACTGCCCAATCCTTCCAGACTCCATCCTTTGCAAAGTTGATCATAACAGTAATGACTTCCCTGACATAATTGCTCTTCATCTTTTTTTAGAAAAGCATCCGCAATGACAAATTTTGCTCCTGGTTTTAGGATTCTATAGGCTTCACCCAATGCTTCCTTACTATGACCAGAATGACATAAACTTTCAATCGCGTATGCACTATCAAAACTGCCGTCGGCAAAAGAAGTGTTGCAATAGTTTTCTTCCAGAATCAACCCGTTCATGTTTTGGAATCTTTTATTGCCTTCCTGAACCTGAAAATGAGAAAGTGTAACCCCGATAACACTAAGACGTGGATATTTGCGTAAACCATATCTCATCGTACCACCAATTCCACAACCTAAATCTGCAATCAGTCCATTCTTTTTGTTGAAATGTAATCTATTAAACACTTGATTGTTCATTTCGTTAAGCATGGTATCTCTTTTAAAGAGGGTTGTTTTAAAAGGAATATAGTATCCAAAATGCATATTGAAATCCTTGCTCCAGAATTCGTAATCTTCTGTAGCCTCATTATAGAGATCAATTAGGTTCTCTTTGTTAGATTTTTGAAATCTGATTTTGCGTAGGAGTGGAAGTGTAGTATTCATAAAACATCTTTTTAGTTAAGAAAAAATGGGCTTATTTTTGGTCATTTGTTGATACTTTTTAATTTCGTAAGTTATGTATACAAAGTATGCAGCAATACTCATTGGGATTAAACAGAATAAAAGAATCAGTATAATATCGTTGTTAGTATTAAATGCATTTGTAAGCCAAAGCGCACCATATGTAGGAATTAAGCCCCAATAAATAAAGAGAAGATGCTTTACTTTACGGTTTAAATTTTTCCAATTTAATGACACGATAATTGCCAAAACAACTTGAATAAATCCAAGCAGTATCTGTGCTAACAATCCGAAGTATACTGTAGCATAAAGCAGTAAAGTGATGATAAAACTCCATTTGTTAATGTTATGTATAGTTTTCATAATTCTAATAGTTTTAAAGTTTCAATAATTTTTGAAATATAATTTGAAAAAGAAAAGGAATCACTTCCTTCCTCTTCTAATGATATATATTCTATAATTTACTTAATTAGTTTCATCAAGGTTTTTGTGATCCAATTAGATTCTTGATTTACTACTTTATTCATCATAGTATCCGCGTTGTCTGCTAGTTCATATAGGGCCTTAGTTTGTTTGATCAATTCTTCTGTCTTTTCGGTTCCATCACTTTCGATACCTGATACTTCTCGTAATACTTTTATCACTGGTTTAATCTCGCGTCTGCTACGTTCTTTGGCTACTTGTCTGGCAAGCTCCTGTACATCTTTTTCAGATACAAAATACTCTTTTCGTTCACCAGGTTTACTTTCTTTAAAAACAATACCCCAATCCATCAATTGACGAAGGTTCATACTGGTATTACCACGGGAGATATGCAATTCTTCCATAATATCCTCCATGGAAAGTGGTTCTGGCGAAATCCATAATAATGCGTGAATCTGTGCCATCGCTTTATTAATGCCCCATAAGGTTCCTAATGCTCCCCAAGTAGATATAAATTTATCTTTTGCTTCTGTGTAATCCATAGAACAAATATATAATAAATTTTAAACTTTCAATAATTAATGAAAGTTTATTTTGTTAATTATGTTAAAACCATACACTAACAGATGTTAGTGCAGTTGTTTTTTTACGGATTCACCGCTTTGTTAATAGTTTGATTTTGTGTAAGTTAATAGTCTAACACAAACTCATTTAAAATGAAAAAATGCAACCTTATTTTTTTAACAGTAGTACTGTGCCTATGCTTAAATCTCGGCTATGCACAACAGCCATCAGATATGTTTTATGCTACGATGGAAACAAAAGATGCTTTTGCACTTCAAAAAAATCACCCTGAAGACATCAAAATCATACAATCCAAAAATGGATACAGTGCTGTGATGCTAAGTGACCAAGCTGCTCACGAATTACACCACAAAGTGCTGGTACACGGTCCGGGATTTATTTATCAAAGTTCTAAGAAAAAAGCTTTGTCTTCTTTAGAACAAACAAGAATATCCCAAAAGCTTGCAGGTGGCTTTTCTATTACACAGGATCAATTAGTGCTGCAGAGTTTAGATTTGGTCAATAATCTAAATATTGCCAATCAAATTCTGGAACTTGAGGATTATGGCACTCGCTATCATACTAAAAGTAGCGCAACACAAGCAGTTATGGATCTCAAAACAAAATGGGAGAATCTTGCCGGAGGAAGAAATGATGTATCTGTCCGTTTGGTAAATCATAGCAGTACCAATATGCCTTCTCTTATTATGACCATTACGGGGACTGAAAAACCTGATGAATTTGTAATTATTGGTGGTCACATCGATTCTACCTCCGGCGGGACTAATAATGATGCACCTGGCGCGGACGATAATGCTTCAGGGATCGCTACCATTACCGAGGCGGCAAGAGTGCTGTTTGATATGAATTTTCAACCGAAAAGAACGATGGAATTTATGGCCTTTGCGGCAGAAGAAGTCGGCCTTAGAGGATCCAGAGAAATAGCAGAAGACTATCGTAACAGAAACGTAAATGTAATTAGTTATATGCAACTGGATATGACTAATTATAAAGGATCAACTAACGATGTGTATGTTTCTACGGATTCATATAATGACGATACTTTAAATGACTTTTTAATAGAGTTAATGAATTATTATAACGCATCGGGACCACACGCTCTTACCTATGGAACATCCAGATGTAACTATGGTTGTTCTGATCATTATAGCTGGGCACAAGAAGGATATAATGTAGCATTTCCTTTTGAAGCAACTTTTAACCAAAGTAACCCTAATATCCATACCACACGAGATACTTTTGATCGATCTCCTACACCAAATGCAACACACGCAGCCAAATTTTGTAAACTGGCTCTTGAGTATTTGATAGAAATAGGGAATGGAGTAAACGATGGGGGAGGCGATGCTTGTGCGGATACTGTTTTTAATTATCCGTATCAAGAAGGATTTGAAGGGGCATTGAGTGGATGGCTGCAAGGTGTGGATGATGATTTGGACTGGACTAAAGATACTAATGGTACACCATCTAATGGTACAGGACCGGGTAATGCTGCAGAAGGTTCTTATTATATGTATGTAGAAGCTTCAGGAAATGGTTCTGGATATCCGAATAAAAGAGCAAACTTATTTTCACCTTGCCTACAATTAGATGGTTTGTCTTCTGCTACGTTAAGTTTTCAATATCATATGCAAGGCGATAATATAGGAAGTTTTACCGTAGAGGTAACAGAAGATAGAGTAAATTATGCTAACGTATTCAGCAGATCAGGATCTCAGGGAAGTAATTGGAATACAGCCAATATAGACCTTTCTTCATATATAGGAACAACGGTATGGTTGAGATTTAGAGCTGTTACAGGAAGTAGCTGGCAAGGTGATATTGCTATTGATAATATTGAGGTTAAGGAATCTACAGTAGATCCGGATCCAGATCCGTGCGTAGCATTGAACTTTAATGATTTTACAATCTCAGGGTTTTCTAATCAGGATTCTGCAGGCGATTACTCCGTAGTGAGTGCGGGGGCCGGATTATCCATGCAAAATAATACCTGGAAATATATTTCTTTAAATTATAATGTAACTGCATCTACAGTGTTAGCATTTGATTTTAGTAGTTCTTCTCAAGGAGAGATTCACGGTATTGGTTTTGAGAATGATAATACTTTAACATCTAATAGGTATTTTAAGGTTCATGGTACTCAGAACTATGGCTTAACTAACTATGATAATTATGCCGGTGGCACTGCGACCTATGTAATTCCCGTTGGGGATTTTTATACAGGTGCTATGGACCGACTTGTTTTTGTAAATGATAATGATGCAGGAAGTGGTAATACATCTGTTTTCTCCAATGTAAAAATTTATGAAGGATCTTGTGCAAGGTCGTCAACAGCGGTTGTGGATTTTGGAAAGCAAACCCCAATATTAGGTAATGAGGATGAATTAGATTCTTCTATTATAACCATTGCTCCTAATCCTGCAAAGGATAGTTTTATCTTAAATGTTAGAGGAACAGATAATAAGAATATATCAGCAACTGTATTTACTATTTTAGGAAAAAAAGCAGCTACAATCCAGTTAAGTTCAGGAGTAAATACTATTTCTGCCAGTAATTTATCGTTGGGATCAGGAATATACTTGATTAGGATAGAAAGCGAAGGAGAAAAATTAGCCGTGCGAAAATTAGTAATTCAATAATCCCAAAATAAATCGAAATATTGACGTAAAACATTAATCTAAAAAGGTGCTTCAGTTTTGAGGCACCTTTTTTTACTATTAGTTATAGAAAGTTAGTTATTTAATCAACCCTGCACGTTTTAATAGCGCTTCTGGTTTTGGTTCTTGACCACGGAAACGTTTATATAAAACCATTGGACTCTCTGTTCCTCCTTTTGATAAAACATTATCCTTAAATTTAGTAGCCACTTCTTTATTAAAAATGCCATTTTCTTTAAAATACTCAAAAGCATCTGCATCCAATACTTCGGCCCATTTATACGAGTAATATCCAGCAGAATAGCCTCCTTGAAAAATATGAGAAAAAGAAGTGCTCATACAATTTTCTGCAACATCAGGATAAAGAGAAGTTCCTTCAAAAGCTTTTTTCTCGTGTGTTTTTACATCTCCTATGTCTCTTGGATCCTTAGCGTGCCAAGACATATCCAGTAGTCCAAAACTTAATTGACGCAGGGTTGCCATTCCTTCCATAAATGTAGAAGATTCTTTAATTTTCTGTACCAATTCCATCGGGATTACTTCGCCGGTTTCATAATGTTTAGCAAATAGTTCTAAGGCTTCTTTTTCGTAACACCAGTTTTCTAATACCTGACTGGGTAGCTCTACAAAATCCCAATGTACACTGGTTCCAGATAAACCAGGATAGGTAGTATCCGCTAACATACCGTGTAATGCATGTCCAAACTCATGGAATAAAGTAGTTACTTCATTAAACGTTAACAAAGATGGTTTGCTTGGCGTAGGTTTAGTAAAATTACATACAATAGAAATATGGGGTCTTATGTTTTTACCGTCCTTTCGCATTTGTGGTTTGTAGGAGGTCATCCAGGCACCATTTCGTTTTCCTGGTCTTGGATGAAAATCTGCATAAAAGACTGAAATAAAATTACCATCTGTATCGGTAACATTGTAAGTTTTTACTTCTTCGTGATATTTGTCTACTTGATCCGTTTCTTTAAAGTGTAATCCAAATAAGTTAGAAGCTACTTGAAAAACACCGTGAATAACATTTTCTAGTTTGAAATAAGGTTTTAGTTTTTCGTCATCAAGATCAAATAGTTTTTGTTTTAATTTTTCTGAATAATAAGCTCCATCCCATTTCTGTAATTGATCAATTCCGTCCAATTCTTTTGCAAAGTTTTCTAATTGCTTAAACTCTCTTTCTGCTGCCGGTTTCGCTTTCTCAAGAATTTCATTCAGAAAAGAGAACACCTTTTCGGGAGTCTCTGCCATACGCTCTTCCAGTACATAATTAGCGTGAGATGTATATCCTAAAACCAAAGCACGTTCGTGACGCAGCTTGGCAATTTTAAGCACATTTTCCTGATTATCCAATTCATCACCTTTAAACCCTTTAGAGCCAAATGCTAGCGCTAGTTTTTTACGAAGTTCTCTGTTGTCTGCATAGGTCATAAACGGAATGTAGCTGGGATAATCCAACGTGATCATCCAACCTTTTTTATCTTTGGAATCGGCAAGTGCTTTGGCAGCTTCTTTTGCACCCTCAGGTAAACCAGATACATCGGATTCATCGGTTAATAACGTCTCAAATTTATTAGTTTCTGCCAATACATTTTCTCCAAATGTCAGGCTCAGTTGTGCAAGTTCTTTATCAATTTTTCTTAGTTGTTCTTTCTTGTCAGCAGGTAGGTTGGCACCATTTCTTGAGAAAGATTTATATCTTTTTTCTAATAATGTATCTTGTTCAGGAGTTAGGTTTAGTGATTCTTTCTTAAGGTAAACAGTTTCAATTCTTTTAAATAGGTCCGTGTTTAATGCAATATCATTTCTAAACTCAGAGAGTAGAGGAGAGGCTTCTTGTGCTATCCTTTGAATTTCTTCATTAGTCTCTGCACTATTAAGATTAAAAAATACACTTGTTACTCGGTCCAGCAATTCACCACTATATTCCAATTGTTCAATTGTGTTTTCAAAAGAAGGGGCTGTCGAATTTTCTACAATAGCATTTACTTCGTTTTTGGCAATCTTAATAGCATTTTGGATGGCCGGTAAAAAATGTTCTGATTGTATGTGTGAAAAAGGAGCAAGGTCAAATAATTCTAATAAGGGATTTTTCATTGTAGTATGATGTTTTCTTTTAATATTCGATGGTTATTTGTCGAAAAAACGTGTTTTTTGACGATAATTCATCTTTTTATAGCATTGTCTTTTATTATTATGGTATCCCCAGGGGATATATTTGAATCGGTTTATTAGTAATGACTAAACAAAGAATATATTACATTATTGCTATAGGGGTATGGTAACAATAAGTAATCTTTGTGAAGTCAAATATATTGAAAGGGCTACAATTATAGTAGCTCTTTTTTTTTCATTTTTAGATTAAAGTTGCTAGTTTTTTGATCAGCGTGCCTAGAACGGATCGTTTTTATCGTGGGAAAAGATAAAATAAGGAAAAATTTAATGCATTTCGTCGATATAAACAGATTTTTATCGAAAATGTTAATAAGTTTTGACAGATAATTATTGCGTAATTAAAGTAAGGGTTTACCTTTGTGTCAGGTTTTAAGAGTATGGTCTTACGATGAATTTTTTTGTGTAATATATTTAAGTTGGTTAATAAATATTGTTATATTCTATTGTAAGACCTGATATTGGAAAGAGTCGCTGAGGAGCGACTCTTTTTTTATACCATAATTTCGTATGTTATTTTTTAATTTGTTTAGCTCCTTCGATTACTTTCTGTTTGAGACCTTCTTTATAAATAAGAATTTTGTCTAAGACACAGGAATCGGATGCCCCGATGATCTGAGCAGCCAAAATACCAGCATTCATTGCTCCATCTAAAGCTACGGTTGCTACAGGAACTCCGCCAGGCATTTGTAATATGGAAAGGACAGAATCCCAACCATCAATAGAGTTTCTGGATTTTACAGGAACCCCTATGACTGGTAGTGGGGATAGAGATGCCACCATACCCGGAAGATGTGCTGCTCCACCTGCTCCGGCAATAATGACCGATATTCCTCTGGTATGGGCATTTTTTCCGTAATCAAATAATTTTTCAGGGGTACGATGTGCAGATACTATGTCGACTTCAACTTCTATATCAAAACCTTTTAAAACGTCGATCGCTTTTTCCATTACGGGCAGATCACTGGTACTTCCCATAATGATTCCTACTTTACTCATGAATGTTGTTGTTTATTTCTTATTTGTTATTATTCAAACCTAAAAATCTTAGTGCTACAGTAAATAATATGATTTCTATTTTCTTTTAAAATATCGCTTTCCGTTTTCAAAATAATCAGAGTCTAACTTATTTACTCACTACTTTGATAGTTTTCTTTACTTTTTCGGCTATTTTGCGAGCCTCTGCAATATCTTTGTGAACAATAGTAACGTGCCCCATTTTTCTGAAAGGTCTGGTCTGTTTTTTTCCATAAATATGTGGAGTCACACCTTTCAATTCCATAATAGTCTCAATATTTTCATAAATCACATCTCCGGTATGTCCTTCAGCACCTACAAGATTGACCATAATCCCGCCTACTTTACTTTCTGTAGCTCCCAATGGTAAGTTCAAAATAGCTCTGATATGTTGTTCGAATTGGTTTGTATAACTAGCTTCTATACTGTAGTGACCACTATTGTGAGGTCTTGGTGCGACTTCATTAACTAAAATTTCACCATTTTTTGTCTGAAACATTTCTACGGCCAATATTCCTACATGCATAAAGGCTTTAGATACATCAGTAGCAATCTTTCGCGCTTTTTCTGCGATTTTATCGTCAATTCTAGCAGGGCAGATTACATATTCAACTTGGTTGGCTTCAGGATGAAATTCCATTTCTACCACTGGATATGTCTTGATTTCATTCTTAGGATTTCTAACCACGATTACTGCCAGTTCGTTTTCAAAATCCACTAACTTTTCGGCAATACATTCAGTATCCGGTAGCTTTGCAATATCAGCTCCTGTTCTGATAATCGAAACTCCTTTACCATCGTAACCCCCTTGTGTGCTTTTCCAAACAAAAGGTAACTTTATTTTACCACTAGTGATCCCTTCTGCAAGATGTGCTTTGTTGGAAAACTGTGTAAAATCAGCAGTTGGGATTCCTTGTTCTTTATAAAAAAGTTTTTGTCTTCCTTTATTCTGTATCTTTTCTAATGTCTTAGAATCAGGATATACTTTCTTTCCTTCTCGCTCAAGTCTCGCCAATGCTTTTACATTTACACTTTCAATTTCGAAAGTAAGTACATCAACTTTTTTACCAAAATTATATACGGTATCGTAATCCATCAGATCACCACGCTGAAAGTGATCACAGGCAATTCTACAAGGGGCGTCGGGGTTGGGATCCAGAACATAAGTGCAGATATCATATTTTCGGGTTTCGTAGAGCATCATTTTGCCTAATTGACCACCACCTAAAATACCTAACTTAAAGTCTGACGAAAAATAGTTTGTCATTTTTTGGAGTATCTAATTTGCCTTAGGCAACAAAAATAAATTTTTAATAAGTAAAAACCGCAATATTAGAGAGTAAATGCAGTTAATATCTGTCTTAAATCTTGTTTGTAATCACTATCTTTGCCGCTTTAAAAACAAAATGTATACTGAGATACTCTCAAACTAACATGATTACACTTCACGATTTACAATTTGTGCCTTTTATTGTTGAAGAGAAAATCAACAAAGCAATAGATACATTAGCTGATAGGCTTAATGAAGATTTATCAGACAAAAAACCTCTTTTTGTAGGTGTGTTAAATGGCGCTTTTATGTTTGCATCCGAAGTATTGAAAAGATTTAATCATGAGTGTGAAATAAGTTTTGTAAAACTTGCTTCTTATGATGGTACAGAAACTACTTCGAGTGTTCAGGAACTTATCGGGCTAAAAGAGAATATCACCGGAAGAACCGTAATAGTTTTGGAGGATATCGTTGATACCGGCAATACGATTGTACAATTGACAAAAATGTTTAAGGATAAAGGCTGCAAAGAGATGAGAATCGCAGCATTATTTTTTAAACCTGAAGCATATACCAAAGAAATAAGTATAGATTATATAGGGATTAAGATCCCAAATAAATTTATAGTAGGGTATGGACTGGACTACAATGGTTTGGGACGTAATCTTACAGATGTTTACCAATTAAAACAAAACAACATGACAAATTTAGTGTTATTCGGACCTCCGGGAGCAGGAAAAGGAACACAAGCAGAAGTTTTAAAAGAAAAGTATGATCTGGTACATATTTCTACCGGAGATGTATTTCGATACAATATAAAAAATGCTACAGAGCTGGGAACACTGGCAAAATCTTATATCGATAAGGGACAATTGGTACCGGATGAGGTAACGATCAATATGCTTAATGCCGAAGTAGATAAAAATCCGGAAGCTAAAGGTTTTATTTTTGATGGCTTCCCGAGAACAGAAGCCCAGGCTGAATCTTTAGGAGAATTATTGTCTTCTAAAGGAGCAGAAGTAAGTGCGATGGTAGCATTAGAAGTTGATGATGAGGTATTGGTAAAACGTTTGTTAGAAAGAGGAAAAACTTCAGGACGTCCTGATGATGCGGATGAAGGTGTGATTCGAAATCGTATTAAAGTATATTACGATGAAACCGCAATCCTTAAAAATTATTATCAAAAACAAGATAAGTATTTTGGAGTTGATGGAGTAGGAGGTATCAGTGAGATCACGGAACGTCTTAGCAGTGTGATAGATAATTTGTAAATTTAAATCAATGGTCAAGAAATTAATATTTGTTCTGGTAACAGTTAGTTTTTTGGCTTGTACAAAAAAGTATCGTGAAATTCCGATTGAAGAACTTTCAGAAGATCTAAAAAATAGTGCAGAAGGTGCTGCTAATCTTATTCTAAATTTTTGTGATAACCCAGAAGATCTTGAAAAGTTTAGACTTCGTGCGTCTGTAAAAGCATACCTTCATTTGAATGCAGGGAAACAGTTTTTGGTTTGTTATGTATATGAAAATGAAGTTTCTGAAATAGCATTGGGTAGATTATATAAAGTAAATCAGTTAAAAGCGAAAGTTAAAAGATTTAAATACAAGTTGGATATCATTAGCGATACGTATGAATTGATGGAACTACATGTTGATCTCAATTCAAAAAAAGCCGTAGCGGATTATAAAATATTTGGTAAGCCAAAAGGTGAAACTGAATGGATTTCTATTATTGATGAATTGAATTTGGAGGTAATGAAAGCAATGAATAAGAAATAAATTTAGGATTTTGTTTTTTGAATGACGAGTATACAGAAATAGTATAGAGAATTATGACTGAAGGGAATTTTGTAGATTATGTAAAATTACATGTTACTTCTGGAAACGGAGGTAAAGGATCTGCGCATTTACATAGAGAAAAATACATTACCAAAGGAGGTCCCGATGGTGGTGATGGAGGTCGTGGAGGCCACGTGATCATTAGGGCAAATCCAAATATGTGGACTTTATATCACCTTAAATTTAAGCGTCATTTTAGAGCAGAACACGGAGGACATGGTAGTAAAAATCGCAGTAGCGGTGCTGATGGTGAAGATGTCTACGTGGATGTTCCTTTGGGTACTGTAATTAGAGATACTGAAACCCAAAATATACTGCACGAGATTACCGAAGAAGGACAGGAAATTATCATCGCAGAAGGCGGAATGGGAGGTCGTGGTAATTGGCACTTTAAAAGTTCTGTGAATCAAACTCCCCGATATGCACAGCCCGGCATCGAAGGACAGCAGTATGATATTACGTTAGAACTAAAAATATTAGCAGATGTTGGATTAGTTGGTTTTCCTAATGCAGGAAAGTCTACTTTATTATCAGTAATTACCTCTGCAAAACCCAAAATTGCGGATTATGAGTTTACAACACTCAAACCTAATCTAGGAATCGTAGAATATAGAGATTTTCAGACATTTGTTATGGCCGATATTCCGGGAATTATTGAAGGTGCTGCAGAAGGAAAAGGTATTGGACATCGTTTTTTGAGGCACATCGAACGAAACTCTACATTACTATTTCTAGTTCCCGCAGATGCACCGGATATCAAAGAACAGTATGAAATATTATTAGACGAATTACGAAGGTACAACCCGGATTTATTAGATAAAGAACGATTAATTGCAATCTCCAAATGTGATATGCTGGACGATGAACTAAAAGCCGAACTCAAATCTGAACTGGACATACAGCTTAATGTACCCTATTTGTTTATTTCTTCTGTAGCTCAACAAGGTTTGCAAGAGCTGAAAGACCAGCTTTGGAAAATGCTAAATAATTAGATTGATGAAATATTTATATTCTTATTGATTTATTATTACTTTATTTCAGTACTAGCTTTAAAGTAACATCAGAGATTTCCATTTTTAAAAAGTATACCCCTTTTGAATGTCCCGTCAAATCAACAGAGTTACCATTACCTCTCGAAATTTCTTTTCCAGAAATGTCATAAACTATCCAGCTTGTCTTTTTAGGAAGGTTATAGAATCCTAAGCTGGGATTTGGGTAAACTTTGATGTTAGATATGGTATTATGCTCTTCTACGGATAAAGGGTTTGTATAAAATTCCCACTCGTTAATTCTTTGATCAGACACTCTAAACTCATCAAACCAAACATAATAATCTTTATCTTTTGGAGCGTAGTCATTTACATCGGATCCGCCTAAAAAAGTAGAAATTAATATGTGATTGATAGTTATGTTTTCCCTGCTTTCTGTAGGGTTTCTGTAGTAATTAAAGTAATCTGATCCAACAAAATCATAATTCACACCGTCTACCCATCCTTCAAACAGACCATCGTTGCCATTAGGAGAACTTTCTAGTACATAATGTAATTCGATATTATGCCATCCCTGTGCGCGGAGATAATTTTCATATTCAAAAGAACAGATATCTGAGCCATCCACTACACGATCTCCCCAAAACCGTAATTCATTTTCGTCTTGATTCGCTGCTTCATCAGCAGGTTCTTGTTCACCCGGCAGTTCCATATAAAATTGTATAGCTCCTCCTTTTCTAAACATAATACGACCTTTCCATCGATTGCGATCACGCTCTCCATCAGGAGTATTTGGGTCAGAACCGCCAAGACTTGGCAATTTGCCACCGCACAGGCTAAAGTCAAAATCGTCACTAAACCTTATCCAATATGATAGATATAAATCAGAAGATTGATAATAATTATCTTTAAAGGTATTCATTAACGGTATTCTGGTATCAATACCAGAATCACCTGTTTTTAGCAACCCTTTTGGATATTTTACCTTTAAGGAAACTCCGCCGGGATCAATACTATGTTCGTAGTCTACGGATGCTCTATCCTGCGTTTCGTCTTTTTGTCCATTTATTGTTTGACCGTCATAAAATCCAATCCCATTAGACGTAGGAAAATCTTTTTTTAGTTCATTTTCGGTATATGTGTCTCCCACTCTTAAATGATCAAAACTGATGTGATATTCGTCATTTTCAAGCAAAGGATCTGGAGCAAGAATAATATTTCTTTGTGAGGTAGATTTGACGGTTTCGTATTTTAATGCACCAATCCTAAGGAATGTGCTGCTATTTCCGGTATCCAAATCAAAATCTCCATTTTCATCAGTTTTGGTATAGTTTGTTACGTTATTAGCATCGCAGACCAAGGCATTTTCGATTGGGTTTCCTGACTGATCTTTAACGGTTCCAGAGATTTGAGCTTTTACAGTCGATATCGATAGTAACAATAGCAGATAGCAAAGTAAGTGATTTTTCATGTGGCCAAGAGTTTGTAACATAGTAGTTTACTTTCTTCAAAAGGATTGTTAGTGCTATTATGTTGCGTACTTTTCGTATTTGGTTAGCGATCAAATTTAGATGTAAAACAAACTCTTTATCATTTTAGTATAAAAATTCTACGAAAATCTACTTAAAATTTTCTGTAGATTGGGTGCCTGAATAGATTACAAAAAAGATACGATTTAAAGTATAAATGGAAATACTCGATTTCTAAAGTGTATATTGAAATTGTTAGATGGAATAGATCAAATATTAGCCTTTAATCGAGTACCCCTCTTTTAAAATTCCGTCGGCAGCTTCTGGATGTTTTTTTAAATATGCAGCTACAAATGGACAAAGGGGTATCATTTGATATCCTTTTTCTCTAACGTAATCAAGAGTCTTTTTTACAATGGCACTTCCTAATCCTTTTCCTTCCATAGAGGTCGGAACTTCAGTATGGGTCAAATAAATGGAGTTGTCTTTAGTGAGAATATATTCGATAAATATAATTTCATTTTCAACGTGAAGTTCAAATTTCTTTTTTGGGCTATTGGTATTATTTATCAACTCCAGTTGAGACCAGTCGTTCTTTTTCATATTTGTTTTTTTAATTGTATTAAACTATTATTTGTTTGATTTTAGGATTAGGAAATGATCATCCATTACATTGCCGGTTATAATAAAGTCTTCAAAAGGAGCTGCTACTGTAGATCCCGACATAGTGCTTCCGTCATTAGTATAGATAGTTTCTATGTGATAATCCTTTTTTCCTCGATATGTAATTTTAATAATTTCTGAAGGAGAAGTATCTTTTTTCCTTTTTGCATAAGCTCCAAATCTAAGTAAATTAGGGTGTGCTCCGATCCATAGATTTCCTTTAGTATCAATTTCAATATTATCTACTCCTGTATTACAGGATATGTCTTCTATAAATTCCAGTGAGCCATCTTTATTTCTAGTATAGACTTTTACCAAAAAACCACGTGGAGATGCTACAAATAATAAGTTTCGGTTGGAATCGTAATTAATTCCATTGGCATAGGCAATTCCATCTGCCACTTCCGTATAATTTTCTCCATCAAAGTATAGTACATTGGATATAGAAAGACCGAGATATTCTTCTAATATTTTACCAAATCCTTTTGGATATCCGTGATCATTGGTTACATAAAAACGATGTTCATCGATGAGTACGATGTCATTTGGACTTATTAATAAAGGATGAGTCAACGTTTTTTGATGGATTAGATTTTTATCTTTCAGAGTGAAAACCTCAATCGAATGTCCTTCTGGTGTATGATTGATCGCCATTACTTTATAGATACTATCTTTTTTGATCATCGAAATTCCGTGAGGAGCAAAAGGTTTACTAAATGAAGAGGTAAGATGAGTAAGGTCAAAATTCTGATTTTTTAGATCCATCAGGTATAATCCACCTTTTTCTTCTTTTATAGCTGGATAAATTTCTCTATTGGTGGAAGAGATTATTGCAAAATCATCGATTGTACTTACGGTGATATCCTCAGCGCCTGGAATAGGAATTCTTTTTACAATGGTACCTTTAAATTTATTTTTAATAGTTTTAAAATAACCGGTTGATATCAAAGTATGAAGAACAAAGGCAATAATTACCAACAAAAGAACAAGTGCGATTCTCTTTATAAAACGCTTCATTAATTTTAATCTTATTACTTTTTTGAATTGCCTGGAATCGGTGGTGGTCCGTCTGGTACTATTGCTTTATATACTTCATCTCCTTTTCGCTCTTTATATTCAGCTTTTACTTTTTTCAAAGCTTCAGGGTTTTCATACAGATCGGTCATGGTCATTGCCATAGCTTTTGATGCATATAACATTCCCTTATGACCAATACTCATCCCACCGCAAGCTACAACAGCCCATGAATGCCAGGGTGTATCTTTGGGGGCTGTAGTTACGCCTAAATTAATATTGGGGACGTTCCAACTTACGTCGCCTACATCAGTCGAACCGCCACCAGGATGTTCTTTAGTTTCTTCTAAAGGAGTAATGACACTGTCCATGCCTACTTGTTCTTTTTTGGTTACTTCTTGGATTTTCTTTCCAAATGCAATTTCATCATCTGTATATTGTATTGGACCCAAGAGTTCTAGGTTATTTTGCATAAGTTTTCCTCCTTCGCGATTTACCAATACTTCATAAATTCCTGAGATCAACGAGATTTTATAATCCACGTTAGCCATAATTGCTGCTCCTTCTGCCATTTTCTTTACACGTTCATAAACGGGCATCATTCCGGATCGTTTGGTGTCACGTACACGCATCCATAATCGAGAATAATCAGGAACTACATTTACTACTTGTCCGCCATCCTGAATGTGATAATGCATACGAACTGTAGGTTTTACATGTTCGCGATAATAATTGATTCCGGTAGTATATAATTCTAAAGCATCAGAGGCGCTTCTACCATTCCAAGGATCTGCAGATGCGTGAGCAGCTTGTCCAAAAAATTCTACTTTAAAATCTACTAAGGCCAATGAACTTTGTACGTCTGCTTTGGTAGACGCAGAAGGATGCCAACTGATATTGGCATCAACATTATTCCATAAACCATCTCTTACCATCCATATTTTACCAAAATACTTTTCCTCGCTCGGAGTACCAAAAAACTTTACGGTTCCTTTAATTTTACCACTTTCAATTAATTCTTTTACGGCAATTGCGGCCCCTAAACTGCCAGCTCCAAAAAGATTATGTCCGCAACCATGTCCAGCTGCTCCATCGTTCAATGGAGATTTTGTAGGTTGTGCTTTTTGTGAGATACCAGGTAGCGCATCAAATTCTCCCAAAACACTGATCACTGGTTTTCCGGATCCATAGGTAGCTACAAAAGCGGTAGGCATTCCTGCTACACCTCTTTCAACTGTAAATCCTTGCTGTTCTGCATAGTCGGCTAACAGTTTTGAAGATTGATTTTCTTCAAAAGCTGTTTCGGCCAAGGCCCAGATTTGATCGCTGATATTGATAAGTTCTTTTTGATGTTTTTCTATCGACGCTAAGATCGCTTGTTTGTTTTTGGATAATTTTTGTTGACCATAGAATGGTAAGATTAACATCGAAAATAGAAAAACAATACAGTATTTTAATTTCATAATAGCCGGAATTAATGAATTTACATAATGATGATTAGGTTAAAAATAAGGTTTTTATGTTGATAATACCATTTTAATGCATTCTAATGGGAATAAGATATTTAACTAATGATAGTACTATTAGGTTCTTTTACGGTACAACCACATGTGGTTAAAAACGATTACTAATTCAATTCTTACGAATACTCATTTATTAACATTTCTTAACGTTAATTACAATAGTTTTAACCTGCGATAAAGTAATACATTGATTATAAAAATGTTATCAGTAACTGAGAATTGCTAATAAAAATCAATTTTAAAAATGAAAAATAGAACCCCGTTTAATTTTTTAGTTTTCATCATCATTATCACCTTTGTATCTTGTCAAGATCTTGTCGTTAAGAAAGAATCTAAGTCTTTAGAGAATGACAAGTTGATTGCTCAAGCAGATATCCCTTCTAAGGAAACTAATATTTCCACCATCAATGAATTAATATCTTACGATATAGGGTTTAGTGAATTGAACAAAATAGTTCAATCTTCAGAATATGCAGAAAAGTTTAGTGGTCAAAAAACATATACTGTATTTGCTCCTTTAAATGGTGCATTTAAGAAATTATCGAAGGAAACGATTGAAAAATTAATGTCTTCTGAAAACAAAGATGATATGACTGCAATTATGAACTGTCATATTATTCCTGGAACTATTAATGAGCAAGATATTATCAAAGCTATTAACGAAGGAGGAGGAAGTGTGAAACTAAGAACATTGGGAGGAACTAGATTAATAGCAAGTAGGAAACGAGGTAAAATTTATTTAATCGATAAGAACGGTAATTCGGGTCGTTTAATGAAGACGGATATCGAAGCGACTAATGGAATGATTCATACATTAGAAACTGTAATGTTGCCCAGAAAATAATAATAAGACATAATTTAATGTGTTTGTTTAAAACCGAAAAACCTCGCAATAGATAGAGTTGTGAGGTTTTTTATTGATATTTTTTAAATGACATAATAGTCCAAATAGCTACCTCCACATCTACTAGCAGCCTCATTTGCATAGTGCACTGCAGCAAATCCAAGACTTGAGTGAAATGTTACATTGCAACTTTGTCTTCTACCTTCCCAATCATATTCTCCTTTTACGGAGGCTTGTTGTTTTTTGGACAGTACTTTAATGTTCTTCAAATTTAAATTGTTTTCATCTATTATAATTTTCAATTGTTAATACTAATAAACTCTTGTTAGCTCGCAATTTTAAACTCTAAAATCACTAAAATAAAAATAATCAAGATTTCCAGACTAAAATATGCAAGCCCTAAAATAGTCAAGTTTTCATAAAAATAATAGATACATCCTATGGTGATTATACAATATGATAGATTAGCAAACGCGATTACCTTTAAAAGAAATTGCCACTTATTGGGATTTATGAAATAACAAGAGAAAGAATAGACTGCATAGATCGCCACAATGAATGCTAAATAGTACAATGTAGTTTTAGGCATTCCGATAAACTCATAATATGTAGTTAGCACTAAAGTCAAAAAAAATATAGTGAGTAATGCTCCCAATCCATCGATAAGAAAAAGTTGTTTTGGATTGTTTTGTAAGGTTTTTATCAATTGCCGGATTTTGGATGTCACGATTAGGTCTTGTTAAAGTATCGAAATAACAAGCTTAATGTATTAGTATTTTTTCAAAACAATGAAAAAAGATACTAAATTTTACATAGAGAACGAGTGAAAAAAGGTAGCTAGCTTTTAGAAACCTTGATCGTGTAGGTCGCCACAATATCACCATTAATTTTTAAATGTGTATCATAAGTTCCTTTGTTTTTGAACCTATGCGCAATAGAGATGATATTATTGACATTTTTGATGTTTTCAATTTTTAATATTTTCTCTTCAGATCCCAGGTATTGAACTAGTTCAATATTTCTATCCAAAAGGTAATTGGCCGATTTAAAACTAAAAGTGACCGTATCATTTTTATTGATCAAAATATCCATGTTTTGAGGCTCTAAAGGAGTTACGTTATTTTTAAAGGCTTCTGCATAAATCAGCGGAGCCTTTACAAAATTGTTTGCTGTTACACTTTTGGTGAGTAGCCACTTTTCTTCTAAAGGAAAATGATTTTTTCCAAATAAATTGGGTTCAGTTAAAAAGTAACCATCGTTATAAGCTTTTACAAAAGAATTATATTCATTTAGATATCCACTTGACCAGGTGGCATCACATAAATACCATTTGTTATTCAAGCGTACTGCATTCCAGGAATGATTAGCTATTTTCAGTTCTTTGACATTGGATTCCACTGATCTACCGTAGCCGTCTACAATTACGCAATTGATATTTGCCAGATAACATAGTTCTTTGATAAGATAGGCATAGCCAGTACACATTGTTTTTTTACGTGTAAGTAGTTTCTTAAAAACAACTTTTTTGTACTCGTGATTCCATCTCCTAAATGAAACGGAGTCGTGTTGTAACTTTTGTCGTTGCCTACTTACTTTAGTAAACTGATGGTTATCACCCTTAATGTTTTGACAAACCCAAAGATAGATAGCTCTAAATTTTTCAACTTCTGTCGGAAGCTTATGTGTAAGTTGATGCGCAAGAAGCGGAAGATTTTCCAGAGAAGCTCCTTTATGCACGCCAGCAATATTATCTGCTTTTGTGAAATCTATAGATGCAAAATCCGAGACTTGCGCAAATATGCTATGAGTAATAATGACAAGTAGAAAAGTATATAGGTTAGTTTTCATACGGAAAAGGATTAATTCTTTTTAGAACTATAAACTTTTTTGACAGCGACTTTTCCCATCAGGATACATCCAGATTCTTCTAGATGTACTTGTAATACAATATCGTTGACAGAATTTGTATCCTGAATAACTACTTTTTTAGAAGTAAAACCTAAATAACTAAATACTAGAACATCACCTTTTTTAAGTTGCGCCGGAAACTCAAAATTCCCATCAAGATCTGTTGAGGTTCCGATCCTAGTTCCTTCTAGAACAATATTGACTCCTGGTAATGGAACACCTTTTTCAGATACTACACCCTTAACGCTTATGTTATTTTCATTGATGACTTTTTGAAATTTTGAAGGGTTGTTATCCGCAGTTTTTAGTTGATTTTTGATGTTCTGCGCTTGTGTTTTGGTAAAAGAGAACAATGCAATACACGCAAATGCCAAACCAGTCAAAAGACTAATGTTCTTTCTTTTTGAATCGGTATTTGTATATGTTGTTAATTGATTGCTATTAAACCTTCCGCAGGTGTTTTTTGTCGAATGTGTTTCAAAGTATTGAATGATTTCTGTAATGTTCATTCTGGAGAAATCGATCACTTCTTTTGTGCAAGAATTGCAAAACCCACCTTTTTCTGTTGGAGAGAAGCTAGTAAAATTCTCAGTACATGGTGTTTTGATATTTAAGCTAAACTGATTTTTCATAGTAGTATATTTTTAGTTACTACTTCAAAACTAAGGGTATATTAGCCGATGTAAAATCTAGAATTAGTGAATGGTTCCTACTGTTACGTAAAGTGTACTTTTTGGTGAGTGATAACGAGAATAAAAGTCTTGTTTATGTGAATTTAGATTTGTTGTGCCGGGTAAAGCCGTTAAGCTTATGGGATTAGCAGTACGAAATTAGACATTACTTTCTTTCTATTTTGAATCCGTAAATGGTAGTCTGCATTCCGGCTATTTTCCATTTTCCATCTACTTTTTCCATGAGTCTCGTTTCGCGTTTCAGCCCACGCAATGAGTCTTGCTGTTTATAGGTTACCCAAGCCCCATGATCATAAAGCCTTACATTAATACTTTCTAGTGATTTAGGTAATGGTTCAGGTTCGGGGTGTTCTTCCATAAAAGTTTTGACAAATTGGTTGATTTCCTTCCAGCCTACGGATTCAGAAAAAGTACTATCTGCAAAATCAATATATACTTTTGTAATCTCCGGATCGTGTATCCAAAATTCCTTCCAAAGCTCATAATTTCGCTGAAAAGCAGCTTTGGTTTCGTTATTTAGAGCTTCTAAAATAGCTTCTTTTTCCTTTTCCGTATTGACTTTTGTATTTGGTTCCTGAATTATTTTTGAAGGTTTATCTTCTTTACAGCTTATGACTAGTAGTAAGAAGGTAATTATAGATACAGATGCTAATTTAGAGATCATAGTTTTGTTTTTAAATTCTTGTTAGGATTTATAATTTAAACAATTTTAAAGAGTAGGGATGCACTAAATTAGTTACTAAATTTTTGATTGTTATTTGTTTCTTGGTTTTTATTAATTCAGAATTTTTTAATTAACCAGTTTATAGCTAGTGTATATCCCGTTATAGACGAAATTCCATAGCCTAAAAGAGGCATGGGGAATTTCTAAAAACAGTAGAAAACAATAATATAGTGAGGTAAATTTTCAGACTAAATGAAATTGATTGATGATTTCAAGTTTTTAAGAGAAAGAAGAATATGGGCAGTAAAGCCAAAGATAAAACAGCTCGTATCCATAGAATTACTCCGAATTCTCTGGTTATTGAGAGGATACTTCTACATTATCAACGAGCGGTAATTCATCTAGAAAAAACCAAGCTCAAATTGATACAAGTAAAGAAATTGAGAATTATATATTGTAAGTTTTTCATAATTTGTTCACTTAAGAAATAACTAAAAGCTACCTGGAAACAGACAATTACTGATAAAGAACTTGGAGGACTACAACTATTTGCAGATAAATCTTTTGATAGTGATTTATGAATACATACGCAGTGAATTCTATTCCAGGTTTTATACTGATTGATCCAGATGGTAAAATCATCAACTTAGAACCACCAAGATCTTCTTTTGAAAAAACAAAAAATGTCTTAGATAAATTATTAAAATAACTTTACATTTTCAGCTTTTATATGATCGGTTTTGTACTAGTCTTGTTTTTCAAACTTCAAATTTTTAACTCTGCCAGAATCCAGTTCAAATCCAGAAACAACATCATTTGTTCTTTGAAACTTGACTACACCTTGTTTCAGAACAAATTTATCTATGTCTTCAACAGTACATTCGTTCATTTTTTTATTATCAATTTTTAGTTTTAAAGCTTCATCATTCAGTTCAAAAATATAAGTTACATCGAGTTCCTTGCTGTAATATTTTCCAACGTAATCAGTAAGCTTTATTTGAGAGAGATCAACTTGTTTTTTTCTAGATGCTTTCGTTTTTCTGCCACCTTGTAAAATAGAAAGGGTTTGTGTTTGGTCTTCATTCAAATCCGAAAATGTAAAACTTATTCCTTCTTCTCCAGGAATTTGAAACGTGCTCCCTTTGATTCTAACAATATTATAGGAAGATTGGTTCCAAGTTTGTAAAACACGCAGCGAATCAGTTTGGATGGATAACTTTAGTGTAACCCCAGGTTGTATTTCATAAGCTCCGGCAATTTGTTTTAACGAAAATTCTTTACTCGAAGTTGTCTTTATTTCTCTCTCTTCTTTTTTGTCGACTTCATTTTTAAGTTGGTGTTCGAGTATAATATCCGCAACTTGGTTTGCCATTAATGACGGATTAGCATCACCGCGATTGGCAAAAATAGCTATGGATAATTTTTGCTCAGGAAAACGAAGCAATTCAGCTCTAAACCCAACAAAAGCACCTCCGTGTCTTATAGTTTTTAGTCCTTTATATTCACCTATCATTAGTCCCGATGCATAATCGATTGTTTCTCCGTTATTTAAAACACCTTGTTTTGTCATCATTTTCCAAAACTCTTTGCTCAGAACATTGGAGTCATAGAATGCATCATCCCATTTCTTTATATCATTTATTGTAGTAAAAATGCCTCCATCACCTATCATATCCAATGTTGTCATGCTAATTTTGTAGCTGTTATTGTCACTAGGTATGTATCCTGAGGCTCTATTTTTAACAATTCTTGTATGGTCATTATGGAAATGGGTGTCGTGCATTTCAAGAGGTTCAAATATTTCCTTTTGCGCAAACTCTGCCATATTCGTTCCCGCCACTTCTTTTACAATTTGACCTAAAAGCCAATATCCCGAATTACTATACAAATATTCTTTTCCAGGAGCAAAATTAAGATCAGTTTGATTTACTAACCATTCCATAATGTCGTTATCGGTGTAAAAGTCATCATCTTCCAACCCCTTTAAATATGCTAATTGCAGATAATCCCTGATGCCACTGGTATGATTTAATAAATGTCTGACAGTAATTTTGTTTGCATACTCAGGAAAATCAGGAAAATAGTTTTTTAAGGTATTCTCAAATTTTAATTTTCCTTGTTCAGCTAGAAGCACAACACAAGCAGCTGTGAATTGTTTAGAGGTAGAACCTATTCTAAAAACTGAAGAGGTGGAGTTTGGAATTTTATACTCCATATTTGCTATGCCATAGCCTTTTGCATAAATCAATTCACCATTTTTAATTATGCCCATAGCACAACCAGGAGTATTATCGTTATCCCATTTATAAAAAATACTATCTATAGCTTGGCTTTGTTTGATTTGCGCAATCGAAAATACGGAGCAAAGAAAGAATGTAATTAGTACGATGATGTTTTTCATGTGTGGGTGTTTTTTTGCCTACTTGTTGTTAATGTTGGCTAAAGGTTTTCTGACACGCACTTAACCAAGTTCAATTTTCCTTATTATTTTTCTAAAATACTAAATTTAAGTCTTTGCATAGCTACCAAATAAGCGGCAACTTTTAGATTTTTTCTAAACCTTTGTGGACTATGTATATTATCCTAAGTTATTTTACTCTTCCAAGACCTTTTTTAAAACTTCTCACATTTAACTTTTTTTATTAACTGGATATATTCTACAAGAAGGTTCAATTTAGAATCTATTTGGTCTCCTTCAAAAGGATCTCAATAATTATTTTTAGTTTTATATTCACGAGCACATCTAATTACTAAAATCACTATTTGTTGTGGCAAGATAAAGTGGGTAGTTTCAATGTTCTGTTTGCTTCATAAATTCAACAGGTTTTGATTGTAAGTTGATGGTTAAAGAGGATATTTTATCATGATTATTGGTTCTGAAGTTTACTGCAAACTCTGGATTCATTATATCTGATATATCTTTTAATGGCTTCATCACAAACACATTGTGGTATAAGTGTTCTAAAAAGAATGTATGTTCAGGATAGATGGCATATAAGTGACCATCTTCTAAAACAATCTTTATGTTTCCATATCCTTGGTGTAGATATTCTCCAACAAATGATGTTAAGGAATGCGTAGGTGATTTTTTGGTATTTATCGACTTGTTCAACTTACCCGGGTGATAAATGTCTGTCACCATAATCGGATAATCTTGATCTTTTTTTACTCCCAACATTCTATTCTTGATGATATCGGCAATTATGTATGGAAGAATGGAATCATCCTGATTTGTTAAGACGGTAATACCAAAATTCTTAAATGGATAGGTCACAACAAGCGTACTAAAACCGGAAGTGTTACCCCCATGATAAACTTTAAACTCTCCATCTTGGGTTTCTACCCGCCACCCTAATCCATAGCCCGTTAAGAATAAAGACGGTTCGTAATCACCAGCTCGTTGATTATGGAACAATCTTGCATTTTTTAGAAAGTCTCTAGGTATTACTTGTTTGCCATTATTTGTGCCGTTGTTTAACCACGCCATCATCCAATGAGCCATATCTGTTGATGTGCTTCTAATACCGCCAGCTGGTTTGTAGTCCTTGTACTCTTCAAATTGAACTTGTTGAATATCATTTTTTAGTAGCCCGTAGCCTAGAGAAAAATTATTATTTTTTTTAGCACTAGCTAAATCTGTAAAAGAAGAGGACATTTGCAAAGGCTTAAAGATATTCTGTTGCACTAACTCTTCCCAGGTTTGGTTGGAAACTTGTTCTGCAATGGTACCGGCAATGGTAAATCCCATATTGCTATAGATACTACTTTCTTTAACTTTTCCTTCGGGTTCTATATACTTTAATTTTTGTAAAACTTTTAAACGATCATTCTCAGGGAAAAGCACCAAGGTTCCATTTATAGCTCCCAGGCCACTTTTGTGAGACAATAGATCTTCAATAGTAATGAGCTCATCCATCTCAGTGTTATAAAACTCAAGAGTTGGTATATAATCTGAAGGCTTGTTTTTTAACGAAAGTTTGTTCTCTTCTTCCAAAATTCCTAATAAGGAAGCCGTGAAGGCTTTTGAGCAAGAAGCAATAGGGAAAACGGTATTTATGTCAACTACTTTTTTATCATCTAAATTTCTATATCCAAATCCTTTATTGAAAATAATCGAATTGTTTTCTACTACAGAAACGGATAATCCAACGGCTTTGTAGATCTTCATCCATTCTTCAATTTTTTGATCAAGCCCATCTAATTTATTTGTATTTCCTTGGCCATAAGAGGAAATAACAAGTGCGAAAAATAATAATGCTAGAATTGATTTTGTCAATTTTTTGATTTTTAAGGTTTATAAATTCTGACTTACGATTCTGTCTATGAATTGTTACGTGTAAGACGACAGTAACACTTCGAACTCGCCTATCGGTAGCAGGTGAACACAAAGCCAAGTTTTTATTGGATACATTGTTATGTGGTGTTATTATTTTACGTTTCTCCTATTCCACCAATATCAATTATCTTATTATTTTCAAGTCTTATTTCAATTCCGTGTTCTGTATCAATTTTATAACGAATTAAGATTTTAATATTTCCGTGATCTAGGATTCGGATATAATTAATGTATTTTATGTATTCAAAATGATTATCTTTAGTTAATATTCCTAATGGTTTTTCTCCTGATTCCTCTTCGTTTTCATAGTAATGAGCATATAATTTGAGATACCTCTCAAAAGTCTTTTCTTTTATTTTTTCAATAATTTTTTCTAGTTCAGCTATAAAACTAGAGTAGGTGTATTCAAAATCATTTAGTTCATTATTAGAGGGAATTGTTTCTATCTCTTCTCCATCTTCATCAAATTCTCTTCCTAAAAATATTGTAATCTCTTTGTTGTCAAAATGTTCTGATTCCAAAAGAACTTCGGCTGAGTATCCAGCCCAATCTTCTTCAACTTTCCCCCAGTATTTATGTTTCTGCATATTTTTTAGCTTATCATATACAATATTTATAAATGCCTTCAGGCACTTAAAAACACCTTGCTTTCGATCTTTTTACACTGGCTAATTCCTTTGAAGCCAAGATTGTTTTTAGCAAGCTTTGCACTTTCATAAATATATAAAGACGTGTTCAAATCTATCGCTTAGCTTGCTAAGGCATCATAGCTATGGAGTTAGTATATATAACTTTTACCAAAATTTCCACCAAGGTTTACACTTCATTTTTAAAGATTGTTTCTTTAAGTCAGGACTTATATGTTTTATTAAATAATAGTTTGTTTTTATTTGTTTTTGGTAAAATATTCCCAATACTCATCCAGATTTTCATTTCCATTAAACTTTAATTCCGGATCTAATTCAAAACTAGCTATATCTTCAAGATCATACCATAGGTTATAGAATCTATCTAAAAAGAATGCAGCTTCTGGTTTAACCATAAATCTATACAATCCAATATCCAAATTATTTTTATCCTTATAGCAATCAATTCCTTCATTTGTCAAGAGGTCTTTTGATTTTAACCATTTAAGAATAAAATATATAGGCTTGATTGCTCCTTTTTTTGTTATAGTAAATCCATCGTAACTCCATTTGGCTTTAACCCATACATTTTTTTCTTTAATAACATTTTCTGAAAGGGCAGATTTTAACAGTTCATTTTTTAGCTTTTGTTTTTCTAGTTTGGCTTCTATCTCACATACTATTTCACATTTTGAATTGATATAATACTCTTGTCTATCATTACTGCAACGGGCTAACCTCCATTTGTTACTTTTAGAAAGTTCGTGAGTCATTCTTTTGGAAAAATCCCAAATCTCGTCAAATTCAGGTTCTTTTATAAATTGGCCAGCCAAATCAATTAACCCCCATTTTTTACCATTTAAAGTTGCCGGGGCAACACCATCTTGGAAATATCCTACACCTTTAAATTTAGGTTCAATAAATATTTGTTCAGTTTTATCCATAAACCCCCATTTACCATCAATCTCAAACGAACACACACCATCGTGATAACCTCCGAGATCATCATATTTAGGTGGTATAGCAAAATCACCATGAAGGTCTATTAAACCATATTTTTTCTTAGCTTTTACTACAGCTAATCCTTCTTTAAATCCACCATTTATTGTGTCGACAATAGTGCATTTTTCCGTTTTTAGTTTATTCCCTTTTTTATCAATAAAAAATTTTTGACTTCCTTTTTTAACAATAGCATATCCATCATTAAATCTATAACCCCAATCATAAATAAAAGGAATTATAACTTCTCCTACTTTATTGATATATCCGTGTTTTTCATTTTCGCGAACATTGGCAAGTCCGTCGCTAAAACCTGAGGAATAGCTGTCTTCATATTTTGGTTCAATAATTATTTTTCCGTCTAAATTAATAAATCCCCATTTACCACTTTCTTTACATCTAACGTAGGCTACTCCTTCAGAAAATGGTTCGCCCCAATCAAATTTTGGGTTTCTGATTGAAGTTTCTCCTTTAGAGTTTATATACCAAAAATGCGCCGGCTGGCTTTCTGAATTCGTTCTTGGTACAAATTCTTTAAAAACACCTACTAAGCCTTCAGAAAAATCACCAACCTTATCATAAGTAGGTAAAATTACAATTCGTCCTAATGCATCAACAAATCCATACTTTTTGTTATGTCTAATTTCGTAAATCATATTTTTGTTCGATAAAATTCATAGCTTATGAAGTCCTGCATTTCCTGCAATCTTATAGTTTGAATTTTTCAAAAGCTGTTCCATTAAATTTATATGCTCCGTTTTGGTGGGTACCAAGCCATAGTTCGCCATCGTTGTCTTTGTAAATGCTGAATAGCGTAATGTCTTTTGAATTGTCTTTAATTATATATTGAGTAATTTTTATTCCATCATATTTCCAAACGCCATCACGATATGTTACAAACCACAAATTATCATCTTCGTCTCTTACCGTTGATAAATACTCGTCCAAATCGCTATCCTTTTTCTCGTCTAGACCCCCAATGCTTTCGTGTCGTGTGTAAAACTTATTACTTTTTAACGTTATGCTGTCGTAAACGCTATATCGATATTCGGTATTGAACCAAAAGTCTCCATTTTTATCTTCGGTAATAGAACGCACTCCGTTCGCTCCTTCATTGCGAAATTCTGTCACATCTTCTTCTGTAATCCATTTAAATGATTTTCCATCATAACGACAAGCTCCTACAGGGTTTGTGCCAAACCAAATGTTTTCTTTTTTGTCTTTATAAATGCTGTAGATTTCAAAAGGATTAGAAAGGTTTGGCGGTTTGGGTAATTGCAATTCATATAAAGTACTTCCGTCATACCGATATACTTTCTCATTTTGATAAGCGTGTTTAAACCACATATCTGTGGATTTAAGTTTCCAATCATTACTAGGGATTCCCTGTAATGTTGTAAATGTATTTCCATCAAATTTAACTATTGTAGAAATTGGATGACAACTTGTGAAGTATATGTTACCAGAATTATCTTCTTTTATCTCATCGATTCTATTGTTCGGTAATCCATGCTTGGTGGTAAAATTAATTAATGTCTTTCCGTCAAATCTATATATCCCTGTTTCCCAACTACCAAACCAATAATTTTTTTTCTTATCCTGATAGATAGCCATGATACTACTACCAAGTTCTTCTACAATGTCGCCTTTTACCAATAGTTCTTTAAACTGGTTAGTGTTTTCTTTCTTATTAGAGTGCTGAACGTGGCAAGATATCAATAAAACCAAAGCGCTAAAAAACGTAAATATGTTTAGTTTTATGGTCATCTGATTGAATTCTGTATTTTCGTCATATCGTTAAAATTAACCTGTTTTGTAATAGTCTGTTGCGGGTTGATATAAGTTGATTTAGTAAGCACAGATTTTAATAATTACGGGTATAGATTGTTGGCAACTTTCTATTCTGTTAATTTATTAATTTTAGCGTTGCCTCCATATTTTCTAATAATTGAATCTCTTTAATAACAATGTCGGTCATCGAAATCGACAGATAGGTTGCTATTCGTCGATAGGATTTCTCATTCTGCTCAAAGTCCATCGTAATCAATCCAGATAATTTTCAACAGACTTGTAAGCGCCATCAATATCATATCCAGAACCTCCCAAAATCCAATCATAAAAATCTTTTTGGGTGAGAAGAATTTTATATTCACAATTCTCTATCTTATAATAATCAGAAGGGTTTTTTAGTTTTTTGGATACTCTCAATAATCTTTTCTATCCTTTTTAGTAAAGTATGTATTTCTTTCTCTGATCTCATAAAGTAGAATGTTTCACTTTAAATTAACGCACTAATTTATTAGTATGTTTAGTTTTTAATAAAATTATAAGATTCTTTGATTTCTTTGATCTCATTGATCTTCATAAAGCCTTCTTTACCAGGAATTCCGTATACGAGCAGATGATCCCTATTAATTTCTGCAATAGGAACAATCCATTTTCTTTTGTTTTTTCTCCAATAGAATGCTATAAAATATGTATTATCGATCTTTTCTAATCTATAATAATAACACCATCCTAATTTTTCCATACGCTCATATATTTTTTTCATCTTATCTGAACACATATCGCCTTGCAACTTTAATCTGGCTTCTTGTCTTATCATTGAAATAGGATAAAAATGCTCATATTGTTTTTTGTATATACTGTCTACTGGATATTTTATTGTTGTAGGAATTAATTTTGTATAAATAAATTTGTTGATCTTTTTGGTTCTTCTACTCTTAGAATATTCAATTAGTGTTAGACTATCCTGTAATTCATAATTAATTTCATTTACAATTTGTTTCTTTTTGTAATATTTAATTAATTTATCAGTAGTATCAATCTTTATTTGATTAATAAAGCACAGACTATCTAAACTATAAATTTTTTCTTTGTTTTCGGTCAATTCCCTAATTAAGCTATTTGGTGAAGAATATGTGTGATCATCTACAACCATTACCCATTTACCAGTTATATCTTGACCGCTAGAATAATTTGTATAAGTTAAAATAGAGAGAAGAAGTAATAAGTTTTTCATTGTTTAAATCTTATCGATATGATATTGTGCGTGAGACATTTTGTAAGAATCCGTAAAAAAAGCTTTACGATAATTAATTATTTCCGTTGAATTTAGGGCAAAAACATCAGGGATTTTCAAATTTAAAAGCTCTCTAGGGAATTCATTATAATAAAAATGTTCTAACACTTTTGTTGAGATGAAGTTCTTAAGCTCCTTATCTATGTTAAAGCTTGTGGAGTAATATTGCTTGTGAAAAGAACCGTGTTTTTCTTTATGTTTTCTTTGAAAATCATAGTCCACATTCAAATTAATCATGTGATAAAAAGGAACTAACATGCTGAGATAAATTGTTGTTGTTCTCTCTATACTGTGATTTTTTTCTTGAACTATTTCAATTTGGTAACAAGGTGTTATTATTTCGGTTTTATTTATATTAATCCATTTATCTGGATATACTGTTTTTAGTATTTCTTTAAATTCGGTTAATTGGTTTAAAAATGTTTTGTTTTGATATTCATTTCTCAACAGCATAAATGCCTTTGCTTCTCTCGATTCATAATATAAGGGATCAGAATTATATAGATTTTTGGGATAATACTTATAAACTGCTGAATTTAAGAAAGAAAGAAACAAAGACATAGTTAGAATTATTTTTTATTATCTGCAATTATCGTTTAAAAACATCGTAGTTTGATACTCAGTAACTGGAATTGGATCAAGACCAGAAAAAGGAGAAATACTAGCGGCAGATCCTGGCATAATCGTAGCTAAGTTTTCATTAAGGGTTTGCATAAATAATGCGCGTAACTGAGATTCACTATAACCAGTTGCAATATGCAAACCAACTAAATAATTTGTTGTTGCTTGTACTGCTTGAGCTGTTAAATTAGCACCTTGTCCATTAGTTAAATTTCCTTGTAAACTAGAAAACCTTGGGGTAATAAAATAAATTGGTTGATTCATAGTTATAGTAACGACTTCTCGAAAGTTTCCATTTACAAGCGTCACAATATTAAATCTAATATTTCTTGTAGCACATACTTGAGTGTTATCTAAAAATTGCTGATATTCAAAACTTTTACAACTAGGAGGTACAGTAAGGACATTGTCATTCGAAGAATCATAATTATTCGTATTCCCTGATCCTGATCCTCCTGAACCTCCTGTACTACCATCATCATTAGTTCCTCCACCTTCATTTGTTTCGCTACAATCATAAACACTTTCTACAAATTCTGCTTCATAGGTTGTGGTCACAACACCATTATGAGTAGTGGTTAATTCAAATATTTCGAAAACATCATAACGAATACATCCACTATTTTTTTGTAGTAATTTTTGTTGTACACCATTTTCAATAGTAATGGTTTGATAACTATCATCAGTAAGGTTAAACCTTGTGATATTTCCAGAAAATGGTACTGCAATACCTTCAGAAACATTTAGGATATAGTTTTCAGTGGGTTCATAACGTAGTATACTGATGTTTTTAATCTCACCACTATCTTCGTTTATGACCAATTTGTCGTTATAATTGTGATTACCTAGGGTATGTTCAAATGCATAGGTGTAACTCTTTTTTGTTCCGTTGTCTGAAACAATACAATAATTCAAGAGTTCATCGCTAAAATCTGATTGATTATTGGCTTTCGTTTGAAATTTAGAAGATAATTTTTGAAAATCTAGTGACCCTACAGCATCCTGAACATATGAAGGAGTTTGCTCAGTTGGTGTATGTTTTACGGGATTCTCAAGAGAAACTTGCTGTATCTGTTCTACATCACTTATAGACTCGTCATTACAACTTGTAACAGCAAGCAAGAGAATACATATTGAGAATAGTAAGGTTAACGGTTTCAAGATAGGTTTTACTTCAGGTTTTAAATTTAGAAAATTTTTCATAGTAGTTAAAGTATTTATGATTTAAAAATGATGTGCATTGTTTTAAAAAAAATAAGCATTAAAAAGTGACGCTCTTTTGATGTTAAAAAGAGTAAAATTAGTTGGGTTTCTACAATAAAAAAGGGTGTTCAAGTAGATCATTTGTAGTGTTATTTTAGAGTAAAAATACTATTGATTAAGCGGAAAAAATAGCATTTAAAAGCCTTCTTCCCGTAGTTGCATTAGATCGTTCGAAAGCAACAATTAAGATGCCTCTTAGCTTGTAATTAAATTATAATCACATGATTACAGATTCTTTTTCGTTTCTTTTCAAAAAACCGTAGCACCAAATTTCTAGTTATTATTACTACAGTTTCCTCAACTGTTTTTTGTTTGTAAAACAATTGATCAATCCATACATACAACAGGATAGCACCTGGATTTTCATTGACCAGTTCATACATAAATTCAGGTATCGAGATATGGAATACTTGTAGCACATCAGAAAAATATAAGTGCATCTTTTTATCTGTTAAATCACATTTCATAAAACCGGTTTAATCTATTTCTAGATATTTTGATATCATATTTTGTATATACCTATCAATGATTTTGATTTCTGTTGCAGTGAGTTTTCGATTATTGGTAATGAACTTATAAATTGTGCCTCTGGAAAACCCCAATGTACGTTCTAATGGCTGTATGCTTAAAATTTCGTTGTAGTCAATAATCCATTGTTCTACTTTTTTTCTTTTAGTGCTACTCATAAAAGAATATTGTTATGGTTAATAGTTCTATTATGACGGGGTAATGTGTGTTTATGTTAAATGGGTAGTCTGTGTAATATTTGTTTATAGAGTGTTATGTAACAAGGTTACGTTTCTTGCTCTATGAATTAAACGAATCGTTTCTTTGGTGGATTTACCTTTATAAAAAGATCTCTTTATCCATGAAAATATCAAAGATTCATAAAATTGCTTTTCCTTTACCTTAGATGTTAAGTCGTGAATGTCAATATGAAAATTGTCAATTACACTTTCTGTAAAGCTGTTGATGTCTAATGTGTCTTTTCTATTCATAGCCGTATTATTCAAATAAGTATAATATGTAATGTTGGTTAAGATTCACTTTGATAGGGTAAAATTTTCATACATTTGTTTAGTTACTATACAAATATAAGATTATTTTCTTATAAAAGAAAATAATTATAAGATTTTATTCTTATGGTTTCAGAAAGATTGGGGCAATACATTGAAAACAAAAACATCAGCTTTTATGCTTTTGAAAACAGTATTGATGCAAGCAGAGGAAGTATATCAAAGGCTGTAAAGGAGGGAAAGAGCATAGGCTCTACTGTAATTGAAAATATTCTTAGTGTTTACGAAGATTTAAACCCTGTATGGTTACTGACAGGAAAAGAAAATATGATTTTGGAGAATAGTGATCGTGTCGTAGATAAAAATTCTCCTAAAAAATTATCAGAGTTCACTCATATAGAAATTATAAACTATATTTCTGATCATATTGAGGATTTCAAGGATATAAGAAGTTTTAGATTACTACTGAAATCTATATACACCGATGACGAGATTTCTGATGTAAGAAATGAAATAGAAGAGCTTAAACGTAAAGTCTCTTCCTTAATCACATCCCAATCCACTAAATAGAAAATTCAATTTTCAATTTCAAAAGCTCTTTTTCTATTAGTAAAGAAGATAAAATATCTTGTTTTCTCTTAATTTCACTTTCCAGATTAAATTCTAAATCTTCTTCTAGAGTTTCATAATCGCAATCAAAGATTTGATTAGATTTCTTTAGCTTATCAAGTATTTGTTTTCTTCTCTCCATTAATCAACCACTTTTTCGAATGCGTCATACATTTTTTGATCAAATTCCTTTTTTTGTTCTTCTACTAAATTTTTAGGCTCATGTTTTTCTATAGTAGAGAACAATTTTTTTCTCGTACCAACAATAAAATGTATGAGTTCTCTGATTTTGGTATTGTAATTAGATAAAGATTTTTGAAACTGAAAAAGAGTAATTGTAATAAGGATAGAAGATAATACTATCACCAAATAGTATGCAGACTTACTAAAGTCCCTCTCTTCATATGTATATGGCCAAAGAACCCAGGCAACGAAATATATAGAAGTAAACTGAAAGGTAATCCCTGCTATAATACTTCCTTTCTTAGCAGATTTTTCTGAAATAAAACGTGATAAATATAGTAGGATAAATGAACAGACAAAAAGAGCAATAGGTAATCCTATGGCAAATAAGAATCTACGCTTATTCGTAAATCCAAAAACCTTATATTTTTCTTTAAGTTCCTTTTTTTGTATTAAGTAAAGATCTTTAGAAATTTTTCCTTCATCATAAGATTTATTCAAGGCGATAACATCAGGAGTTGTCTTCGGATATAGTATATGAATGAAAGGTGCTGTACTTCCAAGTATAGCACCAATAACAATAATAACAAAAAGTATTTTAATTCCCCCTGTCGTCCGGGTCTTCAACTTCTTCTTGGTCGATTTGTTGTAATTCTTCATCTATAGAATCTGCTTCGCAACTTATAATTGTGGTTGTCATTAAAAATAAAAAAAGAATTGGCAAAAAAAATGATTTCATTTTCATAATGTTGTTTTTTACGTTTTATTATTAACTGGATTTTTTATTTAAGTTGATCGTAAATGATTGATTTACAAACCAAAACTAGCCATATTTTTGTAAAAAATTCATAGTAAAATTCTTATTTTTTCGTGGTACTTTTGCTGCCATTTAAACGGTAAAATGGGGGTTTCCAGAGGTTGCCAGAGTGAAATGATACACTATTTTTTCCCTTAAAACGTCAGATTTTTGATTCTGTCTATAAAAAATTGTGATTTTTAGATTTCAATTTACTGATAACCAGCTTTATACAATAAATTAATCACGTAAAATAACGATGGTTTTGCCGTATCTTATTTATTGTTTACTTAAAAATAGACTCTCACCCCATTCATTACCCCCTCTAAGCCCTCAAAAAGGTAGTTCGAAGGATTAATCTAATACTTCGAAGGGTTAGAAGAATGTCTCTAAGCCTTAACGAAAGGGTAAGATGCCCTAAAATTAGGGCTGTAAGCCCATTTTTAAGGGGTCTGAGCCCTAAATTTAGGGATGCCAGCCCGCAAAAAGGTGGTTCGAAGTACCTTTTTAATACCTAGAAGGATGTTGGTCATACATAAAAGGACTGTTGGAAGGCAAGGAGGGGTTAACATAATCCGTAAAAGGACTTTGTAGATGGTGGAAGAGACCTTTAAAACCATTCAAAAAAGAAAATCCTTTTGATAGTTTTATCAAAAGGATTTTTACTTCATTACTGATCTGTATCGCTACTATTGTTTGGAGTAGACTTATTAAACAATGCTTTCATATCCTGATACACTGTTTTGGCTCCTGGCTCATTTTCTCCGGCCAGATAGCGCACCATACGATAAAAACTTAATGCATTGGTATAATTATCGTGATCCAGTAGTGTTTTGGTATCTATTAATTGCTGACTAAGGTTTTCCAGCATTTGTGCACGGCTTTCTACTTGGGTACGTGCTAAATAATCCTTGTCGAACTCCTCTTTATCCAAAAATCTTGGTACCCATTCCGGATGCTGCTCCATATAGTTTTTGGACTTGTCTACCACCAGTTTGTTTTGGTTTGCAATACGACCATATTGTATACGTTGGTCTGCGGTTAAGTTTACCGTTTTACCGGTTAGGATTTGTTTGATTCCTGCCAGATGTTGGTCTAGCTGTGTTAATTCTTCTTCTGTAAAGTTTACACTAATAAGGTTTTCTAATGCCATAGTTTACTGTTTTTTTTGATTATTAAATTATTTTAAAAAAGCACTCTTTGGTTCCATTTACAAAGAGTCACTATAACATAGTGTCGTTAGCATTAGATTTGTTACCGTTGGTTTTGGGATTTTTTGAGTTCAAAATTTAAATTAATTGTGAAATCCCTTTTATTTTTATTTGAAAAATCATAAAAAATCCAGCCTTTAGTTTTGTTAAAATGTTTGAATGTTTCCCAAAATATCTTGAAATCATCCCTATTAATAAATGACTTTTCGTCCTGATCACATAGAGGAACAATAAAAGCAAAAACTTTACAAGTGAAATAAAACTCCCCAACAGCAAAAGGAATTTTCTTGTTATTATTTTTCCTTATAAAGTAGGTCAACTTGGGTTGAGTCGCAAATGAGTGATATGATATCATTTCTGCAATTTTCGGCAACTGTTCAATTTCTAAACTTCCATTAATCCAATCAATGGTTTTTTCAAAGTATGGTAGATATTTTTTATCAATGATTGATAAATAATACTTGCAAAGTGCTTTATAAATATTCTGTAAAATAATTGGTTGGTCTGTTTCTAACTTAACATTGTAATTTTCATCGTTTTCTATTGGTCTATCATCTAAACTTTGAAAGGCTAATTCTACTTTATCTTCATTTTTTAAGGTAAAGTTTTTTCCCTCAAACTTTTTTCTACCTCCTTTTCCTTTTCCTCTATTTTTACCTTTTACGTTAAAAAATGTTCTGAATAATGATAAATATTGAACAATATCAGGTTCGATTGTTTCACTAAACTTTTTGTTACATTCGTCACACTCTTCAAATAACACAATTGTTTTATTCCCGAGTGATTCTGAAATTGCGTGAGCCTTATTACTAAATGTTGTGTCCTCGTTGTTTCTCCCACAGAAACGGCAAATTCTTTTGGATTTATCTTTCTCTCCTATTGCAATTCTTTTTTCTCCAACACCTCCAATAACATAATTCTCCATTAATTCTCCAAACAATTCTGTTGTTTGCTCATTTAGCTCTTTAAATTCCAATCCTTCAATTTCGGCTCTTAGATAATCTCTTAATTTTATGGTTTCTGCCAATTCCATCTTTATATTTGGTAAAAAGAAAAAAGGCTCGTTATCATTTAGCTTATTAAAAAAGGCACTTACCAAATTGAGTTTTGGTAGTTTACTGTTATATTTTGCAACAAAATCGTTTATTCCATTTTTCTTTTCTACTGTGCAGCGTTGTAATGAATTCAAAATAGGTTGGTCAATCTCATTAATCATTACAAATATTGAAATTATGTAATATGCAAAATCTTCTATTTCTTTTTTATTTGGAGATTTTAGCTCAAATCTAATTGTGTCGTCTAAAGCAATAAATTTTATTTGATAGCTGTACATTTTTTAATTTACTCATTATAGATTTATACCACTTATAAATACATTTCCAAAATCTATTTCTTTATCTGTTTTAAAACTAATTTGATTTCTTGGTAATGAATTCTTCACGAACCATAAGTTTTAGATTAAATGTTCGCATCGATTTTATTGTTTGCAATATTTGCAATAAACATCTTTTGGTAGTGATTTGATTTCAAAGCAGAAACAAATGAAATATGACAAATTATTGCTAAACGATTTTAATGTCCTTTAGGAACGATCTTAACTTTTACTTTCATATCAGACTTATTATCATTTAAATCGTTTTCGATTCCTTTAGGATTGCTTACATAACCTTCAGGATCATAAACAAAGCAGTATAGGACTTTACAATTTGGATGTGTTTTATATTTAGTGATATCTATGATAAGTTGTTCACCTATTTGTTTTGCTTTTAAATTAGGACGAGTCTTTTTTACTTCTATTACAATGTTTTCTTTTTTTAGAAGAAAGTCGGATCTGGTTGAGGTTCCTGCATAACTTGGGTTCCATTCTTCAGTTCTAATATCCTCAAAATACATTCTTAATAATGAATGTAATAAATCTTGAGTATCATATTCATCTCTCACGTCTAAAGTTTCTCGATTATTATATCGTTGCCGAATCTGTTTTACAACCAGATGAAACTTGTCAAAAATAGTTTCTAAAAGTAGTAAATTGTCACTGTTAAATTTATTTTTATCCTGAACTTGAGTTTTTGTTTCTGATTTCCAGGGAAAATCTTTTCCACAATATTTACAGATTTCAGGTACAGATTTAACTGTACCTGATATGTCTACTACATTTTCGTAATGAATTTGACCTTCGATGTCATTTCTGCAGTTTGGACAATCTTTTCTAGTTTTCGCCCCACAAGTTGTGCAATATTTTTTATTAAATTCAGGGTAGGTATAATAAGAACTATTAACCCCATGTCCATTTTCACAAACTAAATATGCATCATATCTACCTGCCATATTTCTTATTTTCTCGGCTACCAAAAGTCTTACATAGTATCATATATAAATTCTCTCATATCTGAATTAACAAAATTCATTAACGTATTATAAACTTTTAATGCAGCTATTACCTTTTAATTCTACCTTTTAAAGAAACGTAAAATTCCCTTCAAAACAAAACACTATGTAATCACTTTAGGTTTTTGGGAGCTCTAAAAACAAGTTGGTCTTTAAATAAGAAAAATTACTGGTTTATGTACCTGTCTTTCTGAGAGGGGTTTGTTACCTTTATTATAGTTAGTTTTTATAACTTGATTTCGCTCTTATTATCATATAACTGAGTTTTTTCAGAAAACATATCTTTGATTAACTCTAGAGTGCCTTTTTCAATAATTGGTGTATTTGTATATTTATCTAACTCCTTATTGAATCTTAAAACATAATCTTTTTTTCTTTTCCTGGGATTATTGTTCATTATAATAGAATCAATATTCAATAACCAATTAGCTATTAAATCCATAAATCCAATGAAAGTAATTACGTTAATATAAAACTTTTTTTCTTTTACTCTATTTGAGTCATGTACAATACTGTGTCGTATTTTAATAATAGTGAAAATAGGTTTTACATCTATGTTTGGGATATTAAGAATATCCAGCTCAAAAATTATTTTAAATAGGATGTTAACTCTGGGTAAATTATGGTAGATCACATTTTGCAAAGTTGTTAATGTGAGTGATTCAGGACCTTCAATGACATCCCTTGCTGATAATGCTTTTTGAAAGTTAAATCCTTCCACAAATTTGATAGATTTAGAAGAATCTTTTTTTACAGATTCTATCAAAATATTATGTAGGTAACTTTCCATTATCGAAACAATACTTACCAGTAAATGATTGTAGAGTAAATTTTTATTGTTAAATTTTTTAAGTTTTTCGTAAGTAAGTTTTTCTTGAGGACTAGTTTGTATATTGGAATTCTTAAACAAAGAATGGTTAATAAATTTGTATAATGAAACATTAAGAGCAGTTTCAAAAATATCATCTAGATCAGTTATGAATAGCCTAATCGATTTGCTCTTTTTCATTTTATCTTAATTAACCAAAATATTAAACGGATTTGTCCACGATCACATTTTATATGAGTATTTTAAATAAACATAAAATTCCTCTCAAAACAAAATACTAAACCATCAATCTTGATTTTATGTACTGTAAAAACAATTTAGCCTTGAAATAAGAAAATTATGGGTTTTCGATACAACGATTGGCTTTACAAGACAAACCGCTACTCTAACTGACGTAATTTTCTTACCGTAATTTGCCTTCATACACCTGTGTTGTTTAAAGCGTAATTTTAGGGCTTTCTACTTTTCTTGATTAGTTTTTTGTCACACCAATACCAGGCAACATCTTCGCCACCGGGTTCGTAGGGTGCGAATTTATCAAATTGCATCCCAACTTTTTCCATCACTCGTATAGATGCTTTGTTTTCCTTTATAGCAATGGCGATGATCCTTTTTAATTTAAGATGCTTAAATCCGTATTCCAAAATTGCACGAGATGCTTCAGTGGCAACCCCCATTCCCCAATATTCCGGTAAAAATCTATAACCAAGATCAATTTCATCAAATTCGGGTAAATAGGCCAATCCGGCCCAGCCAACAAACTTCATCTTATCTTTTAGAAAAGTAGCCCATCGACCATATCCATATTTCTTGTAGTTGATGATTCTGGCCTGTATCGCCTGTTCCATTTCTTCTAAAGATGCAACCGGTGGCTCTCCTGTATACTTTTGTACATTAGGATTTGAGTGTAACCGAAACATATCCGCTGTGTCTTTCAGAGTGATTTCTCGTAGCAATAATCTTTCTGTTTCTATTATCCTTTTTATTTAGTTGCTCGAACTAACAGTTTTTACAAAAAGCTATTCTATACATTACTCCACCTTCACTCTCACTCCTTCAGAATGACTACTAAATTCTGGGGCGTACATACTCTGTATGGTGGTGATACCATTAGAGAAATCCCCTTTGTTATTAACCCGCAAGTCATATTCAAAAACATAGACTCCTTTTGGTAAATAATCAAAGAAGAAATTAGTAGCCGCATCTTTGGTGCTTTCATAATAGCCTAATCCATCCTGGTATTTGTATTGAGACAGCACATTGATAGGTTCTAATCCAGAAGCTCGCATATCTTTCATATGCACAAATTCCATCGCACGATCTGATCGCAATTCTATACGTACTCTCACCAAATCTCCTAATTGCAATTGAGTATCGTCTGTGATCTCTGTGATTTCTTCTCCCTTATCCGTATTCTTTTTTAGGAACAGTTTTTTCTTCAGTTTTAGCGGAGTTTCTGCAGCGGTAATCTTGTCCAGGTTTTCAAAATATTGCCAGTACAAAGCTCCCCAAGCAATTCCTTTTCCTTTTTTCGTGATTTTGGCAGTAGCCATATCTTTCTGTATCTCATTTCCGTTCCAGGAAGTTTTAAAATATCCTGTTCCGGCTTCCACTTTTAGATCCTCCATCTGGCTTGGATCAATTTTTTGATCACCCAATACAATTTCCACCATATCTGTTACCGATAACCAATCACTACCTTGTAATAATAATGCATAGACCGCTTCTGTAGTCGCTTTGGTTGTTTTCCAACGGTTAGTTTGCTTATTTTTTAATAGCCAAACTTTCAGGTTATCCACAATCTTCGTCTTTTTAGGTTCTTGCTCGATCTCTGCAAATGCTTCGATCATCAATGCCTGGGTTTCTATAGGTGCCTGATACCAGTACCAGCTTGCCGTATTCGATTTCCAGTACATACCCAGTTCTTCACTGGTAATACTTTTTTCATCTAGTGATTTAATGATTTTAGCAGCCGTAGCAGATTCATTATTTCTATGTAGTATCAACGCCAGCATTCCTTGTGAATACAAACTTCTGTCCAACCAATACTTCTTAGATTGTCCCATATAATATTCCCAAGCTTCATTGGTACTATTGGCTCTGTTAACATCCGAAAAGAAACTACGCATGTATAAGTAATGAAGTTGTGTATAGCTTAGATGATCTTTATTGATGTCTATTTTGTTACGTTTACAGAATCTTTTAAGCTCTTCGTATTCTTTTACGAATGCCCGATCCAGATAACGAACTGCTTTTTGAAGCATATTCTGAGTTTTACCATCTGGATTGGTCACTCCTAATTTTTTTAGATGTCCAAAACCTGCCGCAATATGTTGCGTTATGTAGCGATTTTCAGGTCCTCCACTAAACCAAGGGAAAGCCCCGGAGCTATATTGTATTTGCTGTAATTTGTTCAACGCTCTTTGGAGTTCGTTGTTCATTTTATTCAGGTCAAACAATAATGCAATGCGCTTCTTTTGTTCGGTTTCGCTTAAGGCATCTCTAAGCCAAGGTGTTTCTTGTATTATCAAGGATTTTAATTCTTGATTTTTTTCCAGATTACTTAATAATGCATCGGTGTTTTTCCATTGATTAAATACTTCCTGAATTCTTGGATTAGAATTGGCTATATGACTTGCTAAAGAATTAGCGTAATATCTGGAGAATGTTTGTTCTGCACATTCATAAGGGTATTCCATTAAATAAGGAAGTGCCTGCACCGCATACCAGGCCGGGTTAGAAGTCATTTCTAACGTAAGCTTGTGGTTTTTTAATGTTTTTGATGTGTTGTTCTTTAGTTTGTCTAAAGTAAAGGTCTTGGTCTGGTCAGAGCGTATCCACATCGGAAGGGTTTCTGTAACCATCATTCTGTTAGACAATACAGACAAGGCATTCTGCTCACCATCAGAGAATTCTCCAGCTTTTGCTATGATTTTATATTGAACCGTTTGCACATTATCTGGAATCTTAAGCTCCCAGGATACATTGGTGTTTCCTGCAGCTTTTACAGAAAAATCCTTGCGGATATTTGTGTTTTGCAAATCAATATCAATAGACTTTCCGGTTAATGCGTCTGTTAATTGTAATTCGATAATACCTGTAAGGTCTTTGGCAGATATATTAGAAACTTTAGAACTTAGAATAATTCGATCTCCTTCTCTTAAAAATCTGGGAGGATTTGGTAAAATCATCAATTCTTTTTGAGTCACAGTTTCTAATAGCTGAGTTCCTGCGTTTAATGTTTTGGTATGCGCTAATAGCTGTAACTTCCATTTGGTCAATGATTCGGGAGCAGTAAAGTTGAAACTTACATTACCTTCGGAATCTGTAGACAAATGTGGAAAGAAAAATGCCGTTTCCTGCAGGTTTTTACGGATTTTGATACCTTCTAGTGATGAGTCTTTTTGATCATCTTTTTTATTACTCTTATTATCAATACGGCCAATCGAATCTGCTTCATTTCCTTCTTCGGCAAGCCCTGCTACAGCAACTTCTTCCATTTCTACATCTTCAGACACTTCAGCCATCTTTGCCATTTCCATAGGCGCAGCGGCCGTTTCCATGGCCATTCTTTTTCTGACACCTCCTAAACGATCGTTTCCATAATAATATAAATTGCCAAAATTCAATCCAAACCAGTTTAATTGGTCATAGCCTTGATGTTGGAAACTGGTTTTCCAACCGTATCCATCATAAACATTAAAATTACTATTAGCAAAACTTCTACCTGCCTTACGTTGAGCATAGGAGTAATAAATGGGTCGATTAATTGGATTAAAATACCACTGGTGCGGTCTAAACTGATCTAATGAAGCATCATACATGCTTGCCAATAATTCTGCAGTTACTTTGTCTCCTTTAGGACCTTTGATTGTAAAACTCCAGGTCTCTTCTTGTCCAGGTTGCAATTTATCTCTAAAAGTTTTACTCTCTACTGTGAGTTGCGTAGGTTTATAAGGAACAGAAATGGGTAAAGTTCCGCTTTGAAAACTATTATAATTTGCAAAACTATAGGCAATAGCAAAACCACCTAGATCTTCTTTTTTAACTGGTACTTTGATGGTTTTACTATTGTTAGATAACTTTACAATTTTAGTTTCGATTACTTTATGATCTTTTTCAATATCTAAGGTAACATACATATCTTCTGAAGCTGAATGTAATTTTATGACAACTTCATCTCCGATTTGGTAGGTTTCCTTGTTAGTGGTGATGTCAAATAATTTATGATCCGGGATAGTATCATCTGATTGGTCAAATACAGTTACATAATTAATATCTTTAACTTCTTGACCATATTTATCTTTGGTGTTCAATTCAATCACATATTTACCCGTTTCCCATCTACTAATGTTTCCCAAAATAAGCTGTTGTATACCTTTCTCAGTATCCGTAGTAGCGGCGGTATTATATGTTTTGTCATAAACCAAGTTTCCTTTTTCCCAATTCCTGAAATCATCTTCATTTTTATAGGCATCGTGGGGGTACAACTTTTTAAATTCTTGTTTTGTAAAACCACTGTAATCTGGCGCGTTCCAAGGGCGAGTACGTAAAGGACAATCCGGCGCCTTTAATTTATGGATTTTAACGGTTCCACTATTAGCTATAAATTGATTGTTCAGATTTTGTGTGCTTACGCTAAATGTATGATCTTTCTTCATTTTATCAATCTCCGATGCAATCATAATATTTGCAGTCAAGGTATGATATCCCACATTCACGTAAGTAGTTGTGCTTCTTGTTTCTCCGTTGATATCTGTAACATCTGCAATTACTTTGTAAGTAAAAATTGGCTGATTTTCTTTTGATACACTTTTATCAGGTAATGCTGCAAATGTAATGTTGTATTCACCGGTATCATTAGTTTTAGTTTCTCCGTGTGTGATTTCCTGTTCTTCAGTGTTTCTTGAAAACCAATAGCACCAGCGCGGATATTGCACTTGTCTATATACTCTATAAACTACTTTAGCATCCGTAATATTACTTCCTGCATAGGCAGTGGCGGTTCCTGTTAGTTTTATACTGTCGTTTACCTTATACGTTTCAGTAACCGGATTGAATTTTGTTTCAAATTTGGGTCGTTTATATTCTTCTACAGAAAAAGAAACACTACTGTAGCCATCAGTTTGTATGCTGTAATTTCCAGTTAATCCGGAAGATGGGAGTACAAATTCACCGGCAAAAGATCCATACTCATTAGTTTTGAAAGTTAGTAAGTTAACTTCCTGTCCGTTTACATCGATAAGTTTTGCAAATGTTGATTTATTGGCAACTACTTTAGGATCTTCATTTCCTCTTGAAGACATTATGATACCTTTAAAATATACTATCTGTCCCGGTCTGTAAATACTTCTGTCTGTAAATAAAAAAGAGGTATAGCTAGTGCCAGGACTAGTTCCAGGTGTGTTATTATCACCATAATGATTGAGGTACAATCCATCAAAATATACGTTGTCTTTTCCCGAGGTTACAGTTGCATTTACGTTATAGTAATAGCCTTTTTTAGAAAAAGAGGCTTCTCCTTTCTCATTCGTAGTTAGGGTTTGATTGAGATAGTTTCTTTTATTGTCCGATACAAGTTTTATAGTTGCGTTTGGGATCGGGGCTCCATTATTTCTGTCTATTACCTGAAATTTTGTTTGGCTCGCAGTTTTGTTTTCGACCAGCGTAAGATCAGTGACCTGAAGATTTCCATATGCAAACAAATGTTGTTCGCTAAGATCTTTGGTAGTCGAGCCGACAATAATGTAAGTACCTTGAGCCAATTCTGGAACGGCTACTTCGATACTATGGTTTTGATAATCTTTTTCATCACGCAGTGTAACCTCCCAGGTATTTGCTACTGTCAATTTATTAAGAAAAGCAATTTGTTTTTCTCTTTCATATAGTTGCAAGAACGATTTTAATTGGTTTTGATTGGTTTTTAAAACCTTAAAATAAAGTAGTTCGAGGTTTTTGTAGTTCACTAGAAGTCTTGATGGCTTATAGATAGGAATATAACTTTCTACTTGAATCGTATTGACCTGTTTATCCAATATCTGCTCTTTTAAATGCTTACAGTTATTGGTGCCTCTGGATTTGGGGTATTTGGTAATAGCTTCATCGCATACTTTTATAGCTTTCTGGAGCGTCCATCGATGTGTTTCATTTTGGTCTGGAATATAGGTTGCTGCTTGTGCTTTATAAAGATTTGCAATTTCGTAGTCATAAAGGGTAGAAGAGGGACTACTTTCGTGCATCTTCTTTTCAGATTGTAAGGTACTAAGCAGTTGTTCTTGCTTTTCAGGGAATATAGCGTGCTCAGATACAAACCGAAGACGTTCTATATTAATTTCAATCAAAGCATCAGGCTGCTGATCTCTTTTGTGAAAATTGATAAGGTTTTGATAGATTTTTAAGGCATGAAATTGCAGAGATAAAGAATCTTTTGTGTTCAATTTGACCGTAGAAAATTTCTTGTGATCTTCTAAATACCCAGGAGAATCTATCTCAAAAGCATAAGCCGGTTTTGTTATGGTTGTTTCTGAAGTTTTATAAAAAGCAAGTGCATTGTGAGATAAGAAATCATATAAAGTTGGTCTATAAATTTTAGAATCGTTGGATTGCGTAAGGATGTCATTAAATTTCACTAAATCCGTTTGCTGAGCTAACAAACCGTTCTCTAATGATTTCTGGTAATACAAATGGATCTCTTCGAATAAGGTTTCTAAATCCCAAGTTCTAAAATCTTCCTTATCTACTTTTTCAGATGTTTTGGTTCTATTATAAAATTGCCATCGGTGCTGCTGAAAATACTGCCAGTATAGATTTGCTAAAATACTTTCCAAGATATTTCTGCTCGGAAATTTGCTTTTAGAAATTTCATCTTTAAATTCTTGAATGATATTTAATTGTGCATTTTCTTCTAAAACTAAATGATATTTTGCTTTATATATCAATGTTTTAGTGATCTGATTCGTATTATTCGCTTTCTTGGCTTTGGCGTGAATATTTTCTACAATTTCCAATGCAGATTTAGGCAACCCTTGTCGGTCAAAATCTTCAACTTTTTTCCAATCGTCTTGATAGTTAAGGTTGTCTTGCGCTGTCATATAATGTAGGTTTGTAATAAAGAGTATGAAAACAAGAATGATATATTTTTTCATCTGTTTGATTTTTTGTGTTTGTTAAAACGATAACAAGTCTCGTACCACATTTGGGGTTAAAAACTTGACGAAGGTAAATAACTATATAAAGCTACATAATTGCAACGATAAATTAGGGAAAAGCTTATTTTGTTTAGTGAAAGATTTAGGAGAATGAGGAATTGAGAAGGTAATTGGTTGAGGAGGTACTTAGATCAGTTTTGTTTTCTAAAAAATCATAATTCAAACTTGGTAATAAATTTTATCTTTACTCTTTGAAACAAGAATTAAATTATGCGTGTACATTTTATTGCTATAGGAGGTAGTGCGATGCACAATCTTGCTATGGCACTGCATCAAAAAGGAGACGAAGTAACCGGAAGTGATGACGTGATTTTTGAACCTTCAAAATCAAGATTAGATCGTTATGGATTATTGCCTGAAGCTTTTGGTTGGTTTCCTGAAAAAATAACTACCAATATCGATGCAATAATCCTTGGAATGCACGCCAAAGAGGATAACCCAGAACTGCAAAAAGCTCAGAAATTAGGATTGAAAATTTATTCCTATCCTGAATTCTTATATGAACAATCCAAAAATAAAACACGTGTGGTTATCGGTGGATCGCACGGTAAAACCACCATTACCTCTATGATTTTGCACGTGTTGCATTATCACGAAAAAGAGGTGGATTATATGGTAGGCGCCCAACTAGAAGGTTTTGATACGATGGTGCATCTTACAGAAGATAACGATTTTATGGTGCTGGAGGGAGATGAATACCTTTCTTCACCCATAGATAGGAGACCAAAATTTCATTTGTATCAACCCAATATAGCATTGTTGAGTGGCATTGCCTGGGATCATATCAATGTGTTTCCAACATTTGATAATTATGTAGAACAGTTTCAGATTTTTGTGGATAGTATTGTTCGGGGAGGAAGTATAAATTATAATGCAGAGGATCCTGAAGTAGTTAAAGTTGTAGAGAATTCTGAAAATCAAATTCGAAAGATACCTTATACCACTCCAGAATATAGAGTGGAGGAGGGAGAAACCTTATTGCAAACTCCCGAAGGGGAAATGCCAATAGAGGTTTTTGGTGCTCATAACCTCAGTAATCTTGCCGGTGCCAAGTGGATCTGCCAGCATATGGGAATTGATGAAGAGGGATTTTATGAAGCCATTGCTTCTTTTAAAGGAGCGTCTAAACGATTAGAAAAAATTGCTGAAAGTAATTCTGCCGTTGCTTATAAAGACTTTGCACATAGTCCTTCTAAAGTAAGCGCCACCACAAATGCGGTCAAGGAACAATATAAGGATAGACATTTGGTCGCCTGCCTTGAACTACACACCTATAGTAGTCTTAATGCAGAATTTCTGAAAGAATATGAAGGGGCTCTGGATGCTGCAGATGAGGCCGTAGTGTTTTACTCACCAAAAGCTGTGAAAATAAAACAATTAGAAGAGGTGTCTGCGTATCAAATTGCAGAAGCATTTAATAGAGAAGACCTTATCATTTATACAAATCCTGAAGAATTTAAAAAGTATCTACATCAAAAAGATTTTTCTAATACAGCACTTTTACTTATGAGTAGTGGTAATTATGGTGGCCTGGACTTTGATGAGGTGAAAGAGATGATTTAAACTTAAAAATGCTTCTTAAACAATTCATTTACAAAATTGGAAACATTTTGCTGACTGTTTTTGATTAGTTCCTGTTTAGCATTTTCAATATCTGCCGGTACTTTATCTTGACTAAGCTTAAATTTTCCTTCCCAGTGTTGTACTTCAATCTCAAAACAATGTATATACGGAACCAGACGATCCATTCTGGGGTCATCCAGGGATAGCGTGAAATTTTGATCAGGAGTTTCGAGAAACTCGGTCATTACAACGATAGAATTTTTTATAACGTCTGGATCTTTGATTTCGTTTACAATTCCTCTGGCGTGTGCAATAATATAATTCCAGGTAGGTAATTGTTTTGTAGTATAGATAGAGGGAGAAATATATGTCTGTGGCCCTTGAAAAATCGCTGTAATTGGGTATTTGTTATTTAGTAGTAATGTATGTTGGTTATTGGCATCAATATGGCCTATAAGTTTATCCCCGTGAAAAATAAGCGGTGCGTGTGTTATAAATGGTGTAGTGCCTTTTGCAGATATCAGGGTAGCAAAAGGATATGCAGTTGCCACGCTTTTTATATTTTCTAGATTATAGTCTTGGTGATGTTTAGGAGGATACACAGACTATACATTAAATTGTTGAAGATGATGATCTAAATGCTTGTATTGCATTTTACCCCATTGATCTTTAGTAAATTTCCCGAACATTGGATGTGGATCCCATTCAGAAACAGTTCTTTTTTCAGAGAATTCGTTTACAAGTTCTAATAATTGTTGTTTTTCTTCTTCAAAAACCTTTTCATCCACTACCTTAAGTTTTGGGTGCGTGGGTAAGCTTCTCTTCCAAGGTTTATCATTATACATCGCTTTCTTAAAGAATAGTTTTGCTAATAAACTAGGTCTCATAGGCGGATGTTCCTTCTTAAGTGCTATTTTAAGAGGAAACTGACAATGATGAAACATCTGAGAAATATCCATCTTACCCCACGCAGGAGTACTGGTGTTGGATAATTTATGAATACGATCTTCTATTTCTTTTTTAGCTGATTCGTCAAAGAGAGATTTCATGCGCAATACTATTTAGCAACTAATACTCAAAAATAACAGAATTATTTTAAATAATAGAATATAAGAATGCTAAGCTATTGCTAAATAACTCATCAAAATATCTAAAAAGTAATAAAGAATTAACCTACTTTTTCGAAAACAAGTTTCAATATACCTTCTAGGTCTCCATTGGCAGAAATGTCTGCGGGAGTTCCTAAATTAATCATTAATGGCTGATCTTTAATCTTTCCCATTAAGAAATATTGAAATGTAGTTCCAGACTTAAATTTAAATCCTTTTAGTTGAGACCCAAACGAAGTAAAAGTTACCGCAGTTTTAGATGTGTTATCGGCTGCGAATGCGTCTATGGTTGCATCAAAAACAGCAGTTAACATATCATCACTATAATAGTCCCATTTTATAGATGTTCCATTACACGCTTGCAATTCAAACTCTGATTGTGCTTGACATCCTCGTGGCACTTGTATGTGATTTCCTACTAGGTTGAGAAAGCTGATACGTTTCTTATCCTGTCCATAGAAACTGATAGTAGCCAATAATAATACGAAAGTAAAAATGTTCTTCATAAATAGGTTAATTTGAAGTTGTTAAATTCATTATTTTTAGATTATGGGTGGTCAAATATAGTAAAACTTTCATTTTCAAACAAATATATATTTGAATTCTGTAATCAAATCGACATAAGATCCTATAATTACTAGGATATTTTGAGAAATAAAATATTGTGTTTGAGATAAATAGTTTATACTTATAGTGTCAAAAAATAAGGGAATAATACTACAGAATAAAATTATATGGGTAAAATAAATGCTTCATTTTCGATCAGGGAATGGAATCAAAATGATCGTCCAAGAGAGAAATTGTTAGTCAAAGGGAAGAATTCGTTAAGTGATTCTGAGTTGATAGCTATTTTAATAGGTTCAGGAAACCGTGAGGAGAGTGCTGTAGCTTTAAGCAAACGAATTTTGGCCAGTGTTGATCATCAAATCAACGCATTAGGAAAACTATCTGTAAAACAATTAATGAGTTTTAAGGGTATCGGAGAAGCAAAAGCAATTTCAATTGTTGCTGCACTGGAATTAGGAAGAAGAAGAAAAGAAGAAGAGGTTCCTGTGGTACCCAAAATCACTAGCAGCAAAGATGTGTTTGACATGCTTAACCCGTTTGTTGGTGATCTAGAGCACGAAGAGTTTTGGGTATTATATCTCAATAATGCAAACAAAGTACTACAGAAAAAGCAAATTAGTATAGGAGGGAAGACAGGAACTTTGGTAGATCCTAGAATCATATATAGATTTGCACTGGAGTTTGGAGCTACCTCTATCATTCTTGCTCATAACCATCCTAGCGGGAGCTTGATCCCCAGTCAATCTGATAAAGCTTTGACCCAAAAATTAAAGCACGCCGGAGTAAGTTTGGATATAAAACTATTAGATCACCTAATAATTACAGAAAAGAAGTATTTTAGCTTTGCAGACGAAGCAATACTATAATTAAAAGTATGTTATTAGTTTATGTTCAAGAAATAACTCCTAGAGTATCCTATACTTTTAAGCATATATGTAAAAGAATCTTGGGATTAGAGGTTGATTTTGCTTCTAAAATAGAATCTTTTATTGCGCACGATGGGCCTAAATTATCTTATGGTAAACAACCATTAGGTAAAGAGCTTTATTTTCAAAGTGTAGATCTTTTATTTGAACATGGATTCAATGAGGTAGAAATTCAAGTGCTGCCCTGGGGCGATACTCAATGTTTTTTTCTGGCAAAACATCCGGATGCCGCCTTACCTTTTGATATTTTTGCAGCTACTTTTTATTTGTTGACCAGATATGAAGAATATCTTCCACACGTAAAGGATGAATTAGGTAGATTTGTTGCTACAGAAAGTATAGCGTATCAGAACGGTTTCTTACAAGAACCGGTGGTCGATATCTGGGCCCTTAAATTTAAAAATGTTTTAAAAGAAAAATATCCTGATATAGTTTTTCAGGAAAGAACATTTACTACACTCCCTATTTTGTATGTAAATCAAACCTTTGCGTATTGGCAAAAAGGAATATTGAGGTCATTGGGTGGCGCAATACGCGATCTTTGGCAATTAAAGATCAATGAGGTAACGGATCGGATAAAGGTAATACTCGGAATTAAAAAGGACCCTTACAATACTTTTGATTTTATCATTAATCTGCAGAAAAATAGGGCTAGGAATTGCGTAATGTTTTTTGGACTTGGAGATTATACTAATTATGAAAAGAATATTAATCATAGTAACCCGGAACATAGAGAAGTGATTAAGCATGTTTCAGATTATATTGATGTCGGTCTTAAGGTATCTTATGAAGCTATATCTGATCTGGAAATATTGAAAGAAGAAAAGACAAGAATAGAGAATATTGTGAATAGACAACTTAAACATTCATTATGTTCGTTTTATAAAATAAAATTACCCGAGGCTTACAGAAATTTTATTGAATTAGAAATCAAGGAAGATTTTTCTATGGGATATCCGGGGCAAGCTGGTTTTAGAGCTGGAACTTGTACTCCCTTTATGTTTTATGACCTGGATTATGAAGTACAGACACCTTTAGTGATACACTCGTTTTGTTGTACTCCTAAAAGTTTTGAAAATGCAGAGAATGAATATGCAGTAAAGCAAGAGTTAGAAGCTTACATAGAAAAAATTAAAAAAGTAAACGGGGTGTTTATTCCGGTGTTTAGTAATGGACTTTTTAGTGAACTTAGCGAGCAAACATACTGGAAATCAATATTAGAGTTTATTTGGAGCAAAGATGAAAATAGAAAAAATTAATCATGTGTTTTTTGATTTAGATCATACCCTTTGGGATTTTGATAGAAATTCAGCTTTGGCATTTGAGATGATGTTTGATAAATTCAAAATTCAAATTTCTGTTGATCGTTTTTTATCTGTGTATCAGCCGATCAATTTGCGATACTGGAAATTGTATCGAGAAGAACGAGTAACCAAAACTCAACTTAGAAGAGGTCGTCTCGTAGAGGCATTTGCGGCTTTTGAGAAGCAACTACCATTAGAACTTATAGATGCATTATCAGAAGATTACATTAATTTCTTACCTCTAAATAATTACTTAATAGATGGAGCCAAAGAGTTATTGGATTATTTAATGCCAAAATATGAAATGCATATTATTACTAATGGTTTTAAAGAAGTACAGCATACAAAACTCTCTAATGCCAACATAAAACATTATTTCAAAACGGTAACTAATAGTGAGGAAGTTGGTGTTAAAAAACCAAACCCCTTTATTTTTGAGCATGCACTAAAAGTTTCGGGTGCTGATGTCGACAAAAGTATAATGATTGGAGATAATTTTGAAGCTGATATTATGGGAGCTCAAGCATTAGGTATCAAGACAATATGTTTTAACTATCATCAAGAAGAATTGCCGATAGAAGCTATTCAGGTTTCCGCATTAAATCAAATAAAAAGATACATATAGTAATAATTATTTGTATATTTTCGTTATTGATAAACAACTCCCCCCAGATGAAAACAAAAAACACCTATGTATTGTTGCTATTAATTAGCACGATATTGATGACCGCTTCATGCGTAAAAGAACTGAATTTTGAACAGCTAGAAGATGTGGTGTTGACACCTGTGTTCGAAGCAGACTTTATTTACTCAGAATTTGATATTGAAGAATATATACCCGCAGGTACTCCTCAGAATACAGAATTTACAATTCCACCAGATGTGTTAAGAGACACGATCAATTATGACTTGGTGGGCACCGATTTTGCAATTGATAACTTAGATAGGGTAGAGCTAACCATAGAGGTGCGTAATACGATAGAAAGAGAATTCATCCTTCAGTTTCAGTTTTTAACAGAATCTGAGCAACCTATTGGACAATTGTATAGTATTCCTGTGGAGGCAGGGCAAGGAGAAGGTACGGATCCTATAGTATCTTTTTCTAATCCAGATCCCATAGTATTAGACAATGCAACTTTAAATCAATTAGCTTCGGCACAGAAAATAGCTACAGAGATTATTGCTCCCACCTTAAATTCTGACCTGAGAGGCGTATTACGGATACGATCAAAAGCCAGTTATTATGTAAACTATCAATTATGAGAATCCTACTATGCCTTTATTTAGGTTTTTGGGGATGCTCATTATATTCTCAAAACAGAGAAACCTTATACGATTTTACAGATTTACCACAATCATTAATGCTTAATCCGGGAGCAGAAATAAATTTCAAATATCACGCAGGAGTACCATTTCTGTCTCAAATACATGTTAATGTTGGATTAAGAGGAGCCTCCATTTATGATGTTTTTGCTGATGATGGTAGGGATATTAACGACAAGATTGAAAATACAATAAATACGTTGGGGAGTCAGGATTTTTTTACGCTTACCCAACAATTAGACCTCATTAATTTTGGTTGGAGAAGTAAGAACGATAATAGTCTGTATTATTCTGGAGGGATTTATCAAGAACTTGATTTAATCGTTTATTTTCCAAAAGATTTTGCTGTTTTAGCGTACCAGGGAAATCAGGATTTTATTAATGTTCCGTTTCGTTTCTCTAATATTAGCGCTACTGGAGAACTTTTAACCGTCTATCATTTTGGGTATAATAAAAAAGTGAACAAGAAACTTACTTTTGGAGCCAGGGCAAAATTATATTCTAGTATTTTTAATTTCCGAAGTACAAAAAATAGAGGGACTTTTACTACTATAGAGACTCCTCAGGGAAATAATATATACCAACACGTGATCAGTGATGCAGATGTAAGTGTACAAACTGCAGGATATGCTTCTTTGCGAGACATTGAATCAGAGGATAATGCAGATGGAGCTAGTCAGGTACTTAATAAATTTCTTGGTAGAGCATTTCTCGGGGGTAATTTAGGGATCGGAGTGGACGTGGGGTTTAGTTATAAAATTGATGATCAATGGACGCTAACCGGTAGTGCAACCGATCTTGGGATGATTTTTTATACGAAAGATGTCGAAACTTATAGAGCAAGAGGTAATTTTGTTTTCGAAGGATTGGAAACCCCTATCACAGATCAGAATGGTCAAGATGTTTTGGATGAGCTAGAAGAAGCTATTCCAATTGATACCCTTAATACAAATTACGCTGCTTTAAGGCCACTTAAACTCAATGGTTCTATTAAATATTCTTTTAATCGATTTGACAATGGTACTTGTAATTGTGCAGATCCTCCATATCAGGATGCTTTTGGCTTACAAGTGTTTTCTCAGTTTAGACCCAAACGACCTCAATTTGCAGCATCACTCTTTTATTATAAGCGATTGTCTAATTTTCTAAGAGGTAAAGTAACTTATACAGTAGATGAATATTCATTTAAGAATATTGGTGTATTAGTATCCACACACATTGACAAAATTAATTTCTATATTTCGGCAAATAATCTTTTAGAATATTCTAATCTGGCAGACGCAAGAGGTGTGTCTATTCAATTAGGATTTAATGTAATAATGTAATGAATATAACACGTATTTTATTTTTAGGGCTTGCTTTTTTATGCATAATTCATATTTCAGCACAGAATAGTGTTAATGACTATAAATATGTAATTGTGCCAGAAGGGTATGTTTTTTTAAGAGAAAATGATGATTACCAATTAAACTCTTTGACAAAATTTTTATTTAATAAAAACGGGTTTACTGCATATATGCAAGGTGAAGAGTTACCAGAAGATTTAAAACGAAATGGATGTAAAGGATTAAGAGCAGATGTGAAAAAAAATTCAGGACTGCTTAAGACGAAGCTCATTGTTAATTTGATTGACTGCAATGGAGTAACTGTTTTTAGTTCAAGAGAAGGAACAAGTAGAGAAAAAGAATTTAAAAAATCGTACCACGAGGCTCTTAGAGATGCGTTTAAAGATATTGAGACACTTAATTATGCTTATAATGGTAAAAATGAAGGGGATGTCAGAGAAACCAAAGAAGTGGTAGAGACAATAACGGATCCCACTGATACTGTTACGACTACAATTAAAAAAGATGCTTCGATTTCAAATGATTTGAAGGATGAAAAAGAAATTGAAAAGAAAACGCCAATAAAAAAAGCCACCTCTTTTTTGATGAAAGATGAAATTTATTTTTTTGAAAGTAAGCCGTATGGATACGAATTAATGGAAAAAAAAGAAGCTGAGTTCATTTCCATTGGAAAGGTATTTAAGTCTAGCAGAAAAAATGATTATATCGTTCAGGCAGGTGATTTAAGTGGAAGTGGTTATTTTGATTCTTACGGAAACTTTATACTAGACAGGATCAATCCGGCAACAGGTAAGCTGATCACTGATACCTTTGCTCGGCAATAATTTTTAATAATTATACTTATCACCCCAACGTGATTTAAGAAAAGCCCTCAACGAATTCTCTCGTTGGTTATTTCCTGGTTCATAAAGCTTTGTATTCTTCAAGGATTCCGGAAGAAATTCTTGCATAACAAAGTTGTTGTTATGATCATGTGCGTATTTATAATCTTCACCATAACCTAACTCCTTCATAAGCTTTGTCGGAGCATTTCTGATGTGTAATGGTACAGACAGGTCTCCGGTTTGTCTAACTAATTGTTGCGCCTTATTAATAGCCATATAGGAAGCATTACTCTTTGGTGATGTTGCTAAGTACACCGCGCACTGACTTAGGATAATTCGGGCTTCAGGATATCCTACAGTAGTTACTGCCTGAAAAGTATTGTTGGCCAGGATCAGCGCTGTTGGATTAGCATTCCCAATATCCTCAGAAGCCAAAATAATCATTCTGCGCGCTAAGAACTTTAGATCTTCTCCTCCTTCGATCATTCTAGCCAACCAGTATACGGCAGCGTTTGGATCACTACCTCTCACGGATTTAATAAATGCCGAAATAATATCGTAATGTTGTTCTCCTGTTTTGTCGTATCTAACAGTGTTTTGTTGAACAAGTTTCAAAACAAGATCGTTTGTAATGTTAACAATATCCTGATCTTGACTAGAAACAATTAACTCAAATATATTTAATAGTTTTCTGGCATCGCCTCCACTTAATCGTAATAAAGCCTCTGTTTCTTGAAGTTGTATGTTTTTGGAGACTAAATATTCATCTTGTTTCATGGCTCTTTCAAGAAGAGCTATGAGCTCTTTTTTTCCAAATGGATTAAGAACATATACCTGACAGCGAGACAACAATGCAGGGATTACCTCAAAACTAGGGTTTTCTGTAGTTGCTCCTAACAGGGTGATCCAGCCTTTTTCTACAGCACCTAGTAAAGAATCTTGCTGGGATTTACTGAAACGATGGATCTCATCAATAAACAGGATTGGATTTTTAGAAGTGAATAATCCTCCGCTTTGCTTGGCTTTATCAATTACCTCCCGTACCTCTTTAACGCCGCTATTAATTGCACTTAGCGTATAGAATGGTCTACCTGATTCATTGGCTATAATATTAGCTAAAGTAGTTTTGCCCACTCCAGGTGGACCCCAAAGAATTAATGAAGGAATGATCCCTTTTTTAATTTGTTGGGTCAAAGATCCATCATCACCAATTAAATGTTCTTGACTTAGGTACTCATCTAACGATTTAGGTCGAATTCTTTCTGCCAGTGGTTTATTCATGCACAAAGCGTGTATTAGTCACAAATCATATTTTTACAATCTTTTTGATTAAACTGCCATTATCAGTGTTTACTTTTAAGATGTAAAATCCTGAATTCAATGATGAAATATTAATTTTCTCATTGATTAACGAAAATTCTATTTTCTTTCCGTTGAAATCAAAAAGCTCAACACTATAATTTTGATTTGTTTTATTGGTAATGTTTATGGTATTACTAACTGGATTTGGATAAATACTAAAATTAAAACTAAGATTAAATTCTTCTACTGAAAGAGCATCAAACAATGAGCAATTTTCAGTAACCGGATTTTGTTCAATATACCCTGAAGGTGTTAGATCCTTACCTACAAATCCAGCATAATTATAAGGGTAGCGTTTGGCTCTAAAAATCCAAGAAACTTGTGCTCCAGTATTAGTTTCTCCCTGAGATAAGATAACATCATTTCTATAAGGAGTGATATAATCCCAGACCGTATTTTCATTAGCATCTATTTCTAAAATGTGACCACTTGTTCCTTCTGTAATAAGTGTATTGCCGTTCGGCAATCTATAAGCAGAAGAAATAAGCGGAGAGTATAAGTTTTGAGGCGAAGTGGGGTCGGTATACGACCATTCTGCATCAATAGGGGCATATGCGGTGTTAGGTGTATAAGAGTAGTTTCCATTTTGATCAATCGGAGGATTTATGATTTCAACTGAAGAGTAATCTCCTCCTTTTGCGTTGTTATAGAACAAAATTTTGTCTTCATCATTTAATCCTTTTGGTATCCAATGAACTGTATGTTGGCCAAAGGTTTTTTGGTCAGCAGAGGTGCCTTGATCATAAATTTGTGGATTTCCCCATCTATATAGAATATCTCCTCCTTTTCCGCTATTTCCACCAGAACTGGTAGCCGCTTCTGCCGTTGTTGTGGAGTGATCAATAATATAAAATTCGCTGATTCGAGGTGAGCTAAAAATTATTTGATCAAGTTCGGGATTGTAGTCCATGGAACTTAAATGAAGCCAATCTGCAGTAGACCCAGATGTGCCTGTGAAATTGATGTCAATTTTTTCGGGATTATCTTTGATTATCCCAAAGTTGTTTTTTGATGGATCAAAATCTTGAATTAGGTGATCCCAAGCGCTCCATTCCCAAATAATTTGCCCGCCATCAACTCCGATAGGTTGTATTTCAATTATCTTTTCATTATATAATTCTCCTTCAGATAGTAGAGAGGGATTTCTACCGCTGTCAATAGCTTCTGTTTCGGTCATTCTATAGGCTACCATCATGAGAATATTTCCATTAGGCATCACTACGTAATCGTGATGAAAACTATAATCTGTGTCAGAATAGGTAAATCCCCATAACAAGTTGTTGTTCCAATCTTTCTTTTCTATTCTTCCTGTGTTACCACGCAAATTTAGTGTCGATTGGTCGTCAAAATGATTTGAGTATAAATCTCCATTTTCAGTTAAGTAGTCAACACCGAAAGTTCGAAAATTACTAGACCATTGATTAACAATTTCTCCACAGTTGTTTATCAAATATGTGATACTAGGTGTTGAGGTCGATCTGGATGAAAATAGTGTGTAACCATTTAACGCCGCCTCGGTATTTAAAGTTGTTCCTATTGTATTTTGTGAGAAAGTATTAACGCTACTAATGAATAACGCTATAAAAAAAATCTTTTTCATTTTATTTTATTATAGTTTTTGAGTGTGTATTACAATAAGTTGTAAAGATATGGCTTAATTTACATATAATTTAAATTTTTAATCTTCTTAAGATGTGTTAAATCCTTTTGTTTCATTGTTTCTGACAATTTAGCATATTTTGCAACTTTGGTCACTTTTTTGTTTTTTAAAAGTAATGGATAAAAGTAGATATTTCAAGTTTACCACGGGTGTTATAGGCTATCCGATATTATTTGTTCTGATCATTTGGTTTGTTTTTTGGTTTGAGGTTAGATTTGGGTATGATTTTAATCATTATGGAGTGTTCCCGAGAACCTTAAAAGGTTTAAGAGGTGTTTTGTTTTCACCTTTGATTCATGGTGACTTAGCACATCTTTGGCATAATACATTGCCTTTATTAATTTTATCTATTTCTCTTTTCTTTTTTTATCCCAATAATGCTTGGAGAGTATTATTGCTAGGAACGTTTTTTACCGGAGTTTTGACTTGGTTTTTAGGAAGAGAGGCGAATCATATTGGTGCTAGCGGAGTAATTTATATGCTTTTCGGTTTTCTTTTTTTTAAAGGTATTATTGCAAAATACTATCGATTGATCGCTTTGTCCTTTGGAGTAGTATTTATATATGGAAGTATGATATGGTATACACTTCCAGTGGATCCAAAAATATCGTGGGAAGGTCATTTATCAGGACTAATAGTCGGTGTTTCATTGGCTTTTTTTATTAAGAAGGGTGTTGTGGTTGAACCAAAAAAATATTATTGGGAATCTTCGGATTATAATCCTGAAGAGGATGAGTTTTTGAAACACTTTGATGAGAATGGTAATTTTATAGAAACATTCTCAGAAAAAGAGTTGGAAGAGGAAATGGAAATCATATACAAGATTGAAACTACGATAAAAGATGATGCCGAAAAAGAGGATTAAGTCTTTATTTTGAACTAGCTAACCTTTGACGAATACCCTCGTATAATAGTACCCCACAGGCAACAGAAACGTTAAGAGATGCTATTTCTCCAAACATTGGTAGTTTGGCCATATGATCTACAATTTTCAAAACTGAATTTGATATTCCTTTACCCTCACTACCCATAACAATTGCGGTAGGAGTAGTAAGGTCTATATCGTAAATAGAAGAAGATGCTTTTTCTGTGGCTGCTACTATTTGTACACCCGATGCTTGTAAATAAAACATAGCATCTTTGATATGATCAACTTTACAAATTGGGATTTTAAATATAGCTCCGGCAGAGGTTTTTACAGTATCCGCACTAACTGGAGCACCTCCTTTCTTTTGAATAATAATTCCATCTACACCTGTGCATTCTGCAGTCCTTATAATTGCGCCAAAATTACGTACATCCGACAGTTGATCCAGAATTAGAAATAGGGGAACGCGACCAGACTCTGTGATTTGTATTACTAGGTTTTCTAAATCGTAAAACTCAATGGGAGAGATATATGCAACAACACCTTGATGATTTTTACGAGTCAATCTGTTTAATTTCTCAATAGGTACATAAGAGAAATTTTGGTTTTCCTTTTTAAGCAGATTCATCAATTCCTTGGCAAGCTCACCTTGCAATCCTTTTTGGATAAAAAGTTTGTCAATTGTTTTTTCTGAATTAATTGCTTCGATAACTGCTCTTATCCCAAAGATTTGTGATTCATTTTTCATAAGGAGACAAATATAATATATAAAGAAACATCCCGATGAAATTTCATCGGGATGTTTTAATATAACTTAAAACGTTAAGACTTTAGAAAAAGTCGTTACTTTTAATTTTTAACAGCTGTGAAAGGGAAAGTTCCAAAACTTCCTAGATCTACTGTATGTGTTAAGTCTACAACTATTGCTCCACTACAAGAGAATACAAATCCACCACCATTAACTCTTCCCTCTCCATAAGGACATCCAAAATTATCACAGTGCCAAGCTGGTTGTCTTTCTATAGATGCAACCCCTGTTGTAGGATCTACATCAATAGTAACACTGTAATCTTGTAAGCCAGTATCAGGATTTGGGTGATCGAAAGGATTCACCATTGTAATTTGATTTTCTCCTGGTCCTGCAACTACCTCAAATGTAAGATCACCTACAGAAGTACCAAAACCATCTACGGTAATAGTGTACGTTCCAGCCGCGTCTGCTGCATTAAATGGACAAGAAATAAAAGTTGTGTAATTTAAGGCCTGTGCTAATCCTGGGTTACTGATATCACCTAAGAATTGAGTTTGATCACCACCATCAAATACAACTCCATTCGTATCTGTAATTGTAGCAATAAAATCAAATTTGTCTCCTGGTTGTAAATCCGGAACTGTTAATCCTAGCGCCGTCGCTAAATCAGCAGCGGTAACGCTAAGATTCAAAGGGAATTCGGTAACGGTTCTAAGAGGAAAAAAATCTCCACCGTTTCTATTTACTCTTATCGCATAGCTCGCAATGTTGTCAAAAGGAGCAACTATAACGGCTTCGTACGCAGAACCATCTAGGTTTGTAACGTCGATTACAGGTGTGGTTATTTCTTGAAAATAAGCCCAAGGTGCTTCAACCGTATCTGTAATTTTATTCTTCTCATCATCTTCACAAGAGAAAAATACGGTAGTAGTGAGAACTACTAAGAATATTTTAAATAAATTTTTCATTTTATAAAAATTTTAAATGTTTTTATTAGTCTACAAACCCTTCTGGATTAGTATCCCAGAATACAGGTACTGCTTGATTAGGTTTTTGCTCTACACTAGAGTTTCTATCAACTAAATTACTTGGGTATAAGAAAGATCTAATAAATCTACCAGGATCTGCTAACAACGTAGGTTGTAAGTTATCTGGTTTACCTGTTCTTCTATATGTATTGTATGCTTCAATACCATTACCGAATAATGCGATGAAGTATTCAGTAACAATGATTTGTAATCTTTCATCATCGTTAGCTGCACTATCATAGTTGGCAAGTACTTCATCAATATAATCTTGAACATCTAAAGCTGATGGTGCAAAAGCAGCATCGGTTAGATCAGGTCTAAAACCAATTACTTTAGCAAAAGATTTAGTCATTCCGTTTTCTAAATAAGTTCTAGCATCTCCCGTTGTTCCAAGTTCTAAAGCAGATTCTGCTAACATAAAATCAACATATGTACTCAACATAATTGGCGAGATACCAGCTCCTTGTGCACCAACTGTTCTGTCATTTGTGCCGTCAAAACTGTTGTCATCAAATCTAGCTCCGATAGGATACACTCCCCAGTCAGCTCTGTCATTCTCATCCGGTGGGATACCATCATTATCACCGTGATCTCTTCCGTTATATCCTTGCCCGGCCACACAGAATACTTCTCCAGCAGGATAATGAGCTGGTGCTGTTTCTACAATACAAGGTAGTGCATTAGGATCAGTTGAAGCATTGCTTCTATTTCTATAGAAGTAATATCTTATTCTTGGGTCTATTAATGACTTATCATTTAATAATAAATCCATGTAAGAATTAGATTGATAATCTGTAACACCATTATCGAAATTTCTTCCAAATATTGGGTGTCTACTATCTGGATTTGCATCTACAGTAGAGTAGTTAAATTGGAAATCTTGGTCAGCAGTTTGAATATAATTCCCACTTGCTAAAATGTTATTGATTCCAGTAGTTGAAGCAGCAGCATTTACCAAACGGGTTTGTAGGTATAACTTTAGTTTTAATGTATTAGCGAAACGAATCCACTTAGATTTGTCACCATTATAATATACATCTATAGCTGGTTCTGCACTGGATGTTAGATTTAAGTTAGCAATAGCATTATCCAACAATGTAAACATTTCGTCATAGATTGCCTGACCACTATCAACATTTGGGTTTTCGTTTTCAAGACCTAATACAGCTTCGCTATATGGAATATCACCTAAATAATCCACTAAAGTTGCTATAACATAAGCTTCAAGGATTTGACCAATTGCTATATGAGTAAATAACCCTTTTTCCTCAGCAAGAGGTACCATAGCTCTATTATCTGCTAATATACCTGCATAAGCATTGGTATACGCATTATTTAATTGTCCTGGACCATATGCATTATCATAAGTAGGGCCAAACATATGAAGGATACGAGTTGTTTCCATACCTTCCTCAGTTATATTTTCAAAAAACGTAGCGGTTGTAAGTTGCATACTATTTAAGAAAAAATCTATATCAGCCTGATTTGGATTAAGTACATTCGGACTTTCCAGAATCTCAAGTTCCGTTGTTTCGCAAGAATTCAATCCCAAAGCTAGAACGAGAAGGAATAAAATTCTTTTTATATTATTTTTCATATTTATCATTTTTGTTTAAATAAAATTAGAACGTAGCTCTAAAACTAAGACCATATCTTCTAGAACTAGGACCAGTTATAAAGTCAATACCTTGTCCGTTTCCAACTCCTGTACTAAGAGTGTTAGTGTCAAAATTAACATCATCAGGGAAGTTAAATGCCTTGTACCATAAGTTAGATCCAAGTAAAGTAACTGATAATGATCCAAAAGGAGTTTTGTTTAAGAATTCCTTCTTGAAATCATAACTAAGACTAACTTCGTTCAATCTTAAAGTTGTACCGTCATACATTTGTGATTCGTTTGGTCCGAATCCAAAGTTGCCGAAAAATACATTGGTTGCAGTAATTGGAATGTTGTTAGGAGTTCCGTCCTGCAATACACCAGGTAAAATATATGCTCCTCTACGATCAAGTGGGTTATCAGAGTCTACCACACCACGACCAACAAGTGTTGAAGCAGTTTGTGAGAATATATCACCACCATGTCTATATTGGAAATCAAATGAGAATTTAAAACCTTTGTAAGAGAAAGAGTTCTTTAAAGTTCCCGTCCAATCTGGATTTGGATCTCCAATGATTTCGATATCAGTTGTTGCTAAGTAAAGTCCATCACTACCAACAATTGGATTTCCATCTGCATCTCTTTGAATAGCAGTTCCTTGAATAATACCAAAAGCTTCTCCAGCAATTGCATAGTTTGCAGGTCTTCCGGCTACTGTAGTTGTAAGAGCAATTTGATCCGTTGGTAATTCAGTTACTACGTTTTCATCAGCATAGAAATTACCGTTGATTACCCACTTGAAGTTTTCTGTTTTCCAAGGAGTAATATCAAAATCAACCTCGATACCTTCATTTTCAGATTTACCAGCATTCACTCTCTTAACAGTAAATCCAGAAGCAGGATCTAATGCTTGATCGGTGATCAAATCTTCAGTATTTCTCTTAAATAAACTTACGTTAAGTCCAACTCTGTTGTTTATAAAACGAGTTTCGATACCAACCTCAAATTCCTGAAATCTCTCAGGCTTAAGATCTGCGTTTCCTAATCTGTTAGAAACTGAGTTACTAGATATAACATTTCCTTGAGCATCAACAGTAGCTCTAGAGTTTAGGTTTAATCCATTTCTAGTACTAAATGCAGTTGGAGCTCCAGCAGATTCTCCATAAGCTACTCTTGCTTTTAAGTAATTAAAAGCATCAGATTGTAATCCTGGTATAGCGTCAGTTGCAATTAAAGATATACTAGCTCCAGGATAGAAAATTGAATTATTTTCTTGTTCCAATGTAGAGAACCAGTCATTTCTTATAACACCATTAAAAAATAAATAGTTTTTATAGTCTAAACTTACATCAGCGTAAACACCGATAGTATTATCTTCTGTTTCAAAATCAATATTTGTTCCGTTCAAATCAACAGTTGACTGATTAACGAAGTTATAATGTCTTAATACTCCGAAAGCTAACTGCTGTGTACTTAGAGTTCCTTCTTGAATATATGCATTTCTTCTGGTGTTCAAACCAGCTATAAAAGTTAATCCTAAGTTCTCATTTAGTTGTTCGAAACCATTAAGGATTAAACTGTGGTCATAAATAGTATTTCTTACTTGAATTGTTCTGTAAAAACCAGTAACATCTCCGTCAACACCACCTCGGTTTTGTCCGTTTGTGTTAAATTCAGTAAAAGTATTCAAACCAGCTCTATAAGTTAAAGAGTAATTATCGTTGAAACCATAAGTAAGACTTGCAGATCCAAAAATATTATCTGTTTCTTGAGTTACTTTTGCGTTTGCTATCGTCCATAATGGATTTTGGATATCGTTTCCAGATCTGTAATAAACACTTCTACCATCTTGTGCTTGAAATGGAAGTCCGAATAAATCAACACTTCTTGGTGTATACAAGATATCACCAAACACAGAACTACCACCACCAATAGTTCCACTACCTAAAGATGCAGAAATCGGTGGAGTTTTCAAACGTGAGTTGGTATAGTTTGCAGTACCTTGAAACGTTATTTTATTACTTAATTTAGCTTTACCACCAAAACCAATATTATTTCTCGTTAATTGGTTTCCTGGAGTAAAACTATCTTGGTCAAAATAACTGTAGTTTGCACTAAAGGACGCATTTTCATTACCACCTGTCATACCTATAGAAGTGTTAGAGATAAATCCAGTTTTAAAGAATTGATCAACACTGTCGTATGGTCTATATGCATATTCTGATGCTGCGATATCTTCAAAACCTACAACAAGTGATTGGTCTGCAAGCTGAGATAACGGGTTTGCAACAAACTGATTTCCAGGAGCACCACTTCTATATAAAGAATTTCCGCTGATGTCTCTGTTAAAGCTTGGACCCCAGTTACTAAAGAAGAATCCAAAATTTTGGTGGAAACCACCTCCGTATTCGTCCTGGTAATCAGGTAAAATTGCTTCTTCAGCAAATAAAGACTGTGAAAAAGTAACTTCAAATTTCTTGTTAGATGCTTTCGCAGAACCTGTTTTGGTAGTAATAAGGATTACACCATTTCTACCTTCTTGTCCGTACAATACAGAAGCACTAAGTCCTTTAAGAACGTTTACACTTTCTATGTTATTTGGATCAAGGTCCAAAAATCTACTTGATTCTGTTAACGAATCAAAAACAGATGTTTGGTTATTTGTATTATTGGCAAAAGGAACCCCATCAACAATAAATAATGGCTGATTACTTCCTGATACTGTTGAAAGACCACGAATAACGATGTTTGTTCCAGAACCAGCTGTACCATTTGTTGCAGTAATATTTAAACCAGCTGCCTCACCTTGTAGTATTCTACCAAGATCGGCACTTGGCTGTTCCTCCACCTCATCAGATGCAACAGTGGAAATAGCGTATCCTAAAGATTTTCTTTCTCTTCGAATACCCTGTGCAGTTACAACAACTTCCTCAAGAGTCGCTGCATCTTCTGAAAGTTGAACATTGATAGTGTCGCCATCTCCAACTACAACCTCTTTTGTTGTAAAACCTAGATAACTAAAAGCAAGTACAGCCCCTCTATTCACTTGAATGGTATAATTACCATCAAAATCAGATTGAGTACCCTTACTAGTACCTTTTACAACGATATTTACCCCTGGCAGCGGTAACCCACTATTGTCGGTCACATTACCTGAGATCGTTTTTTCTTGTGCAAACGTTAGTTGCACTACAAACGCCAGCAATAGCGTTAGAATTCCTCTAAACTTTGTTCTCATTTTATAATTTATTTGAATTAGCCAATGCCAAAAATCATAATAATATCTTAATTAAACAACTTTTATTTAGTTAAAAATTAAATTATTGTTCAGGTCACGTTAATATAGTGTGAAATCCAACTATAACGTTATAGTACTAAGTTTGAGCTTTTTTGTTTTGCTTTAGAATCTTCATTTAGTGGTTGTATTGTATGTTGAAATTGTCACTAGCGTAAAAGTGTTGTTAGTTATAAGATATTTGTTATGAGTAGGTTATAAGGTGTTTTTTTAGGTTAAACTGTTTTTGTAGTTTGTTTTCAGGTGTGTGTTTAATGATTATACTTGATCGTAGACCTAATATGCTTTCAGTATTTTTTTTGTTTAATTTTATTTTTATGAAATTATTTATTACGGTGTTCAAAAGGCTGCATTAAGGCTGATGTGAACCTTTGTGTTGGAAAACTTGAAGTTAGATTCGCTATTTTTTCCGTTTGCGAAGATGATTCTAAAAAGTCCTGTTTTTGTATCTAAACCTAGTCCGAATCCAAAACTTGTTAGGTTGTCCGAGAGGTTTAAGCTTTTATCTTCAAAATATGAATAGTCTATAATAGAGTGTATATATAAGTTAGGAGATAAGAGGTATTGGTATTCTGTGTTTAAAACGTTAAATAATGATGCGTTTATACTGTTTTCTTCAAAGCCACGAATAGAGTTAATACCTCCAAATCGAAATAATTCATTAGTGAATAGGTTGTCAGATAATAGAATGGATCCAGTATTTTTTAAAAGAATAGCGTTTCTTGGATTTAATTCTAACCTGTAGCTAATATCAATGCTGGCTTTAGTTTGATTAGTATTTTCCATATTGGCTTTTCTTGAGCCAAATTCGGTGACTATTGTATATGTGTTTTTGATAGGGGATAAATTATTGTTTTGTCGTTTTGTATGATTAAAACCGGCGGTAAAAAAGGAGGAATTATAGTCGGTAATATTTAGGTTTGTTTGGGGTGTGTCAAGAAGGTTGTCTGAAGAGATTGTTTTGTATCCTATGAATAAATTGTTTTTGTCATTTATCAAATAGTTCAGGTTTATTTTTTGTTCAGTGATTAAAAAAGTTGAATCTTTTTTAAATATATCCAAACCTCCTTCAATACCTGTAGGAGTTTTAAATATATAGGGTAAGGTTATATTTGCCCGAAATCTTTGTTGGTCATTTCCGTCGCTTTTATAAATAAGAGTCAGTTGTTCTCCAAAATTAAGATTATTAGTTAGGTTTAAATTTACATATCCATTCAGCTCTAGGTTTCCTGATTCAATGTCGGAAGAAAAACCAAGAAAACCATCAAAGGTGTTAGCTGATTTTTTTTCTAAGTAAAGATATACCGCGGTCGAATCTTTTTTAAATAAAACTTCAGGTGCTTTGATGTTTCTGACAAATCCAAGATTGTCAATATTTGCTGATTTTTCAATAATATTATTTTTATTAAACACATCTCCTTTTTTTATTCTGATATTATATTTTAAATAAGAGTATGGAAATTTAGTATATCCTTTAATTGCTATGTTGTCAATCGTTCTGGTGTTGCTTTTTGAACTTTTTAGTCTCGCAGACACATTGTTTTTGTTTTTCTTGATTTGAGTGAGCGATAAGTTGCTAAATGTGTTACCTTGATTGACCAGGTAATTTGTTAAAAGTTGCAGTGTTTCTTCTGTTTTTTCAAAGGGAACTGAAAAATATTGGTCGTCTACTTCAGAAGAAATCTGAGCCAAAATCTTCTTTGGAATTGATTTGCTATTATAATAAATGTATAGAGTCTCGTATTTTTTATTTAATCTTAAAGAGCAGATGAACAGGGAGTCTGAAGCTTTTTTTAGTTTAGCTGTTGTGATGTCAAGATATCCCGATTTTAAAAGCTTTTCTTGAAAATCTTTGATTTCGGTGTTTAAGCCGTTGAAGTTTTGGAACTCTTTTTTGTATCCAATACTGTTTATTTTTGATGTTTCAACAATGTCTTTTCCTTTGATAAGTAGCTTTAGAGCGCTGTTCTGTGCATTACATAATGAATGTAAACAAATATTAAGATAAAGAATATAAAAAAATGACTTTTTCAACTGGCTTTTTAATAGTGCTAAAATAACGGAAATTAGAGCGATTTGTTACGGTTTGATAATATGATTTTAAATCTATTTGAAAATTAATGCGTTAGGATTTGAATTGCTCAAAAATATTTCTACCTTTGCAGCCCTCATAAAAGAGGTATTTAAAATTATTTTAATATTAGTGTAAAGCAAATTATGCCAACAATTTCACAATTAGTAAGAAAAGGTAGAGCCAAAATAACTAAGAAGAGTAAATCGGCTGCTTTGGATTCGTGCCCGCAACGCCGCGGTGTTTGTACGCGTGTTTATACTACTACACCAAAAAAACCAAATTCAGCTATGCGTAAAGTAGCTCGTGTTAGGTTAACAAATGGTAAAGAAGTAAACGCATACATCGGAGGTGAAGGTCACAATCTACAAGAGCACTCGATAGTATTAGTTAGAGGTGGAAGGGTAAAAGATTTACCAGGAGTTAGGTATCACATCGTTCGTGGAGCTTTAGACACCGCTGGTGTAGAAGGAAGAACGCAACGTAGATCTAAGTATGGTGCAAAACGCCCTAAGAAGTAATTAAAAAACTTTAAGAAGAAGACATGAGAAAAAGAAAGGCTAAAAAAAGACCTATTTTGCCGGATCCACGTTTTAACGATCAATTAGTGACTCGTTTTGTAAACATGATGATGTGGGACGGAAAGAAATCGGTAGCTTTTAAGATTTTTTATGATGCGATTGATATCGTAGAAGAAAAAAAACAAAACGAAGAAAAAACAGCTTTGGAAATGTGGAAAGATGCGTTGTCTAACGTTATGCCACATGTAGAGGTACGAAGCCGACGTGTTGGAGGGGCTACTTTCCAAATTCCAAATCCAATTAGACCAGATAGAAAGATATCTACTGCAATGAAGTGGTTGATTCAGTTTTCTCGTAAGAGAAATGAAAAGTCTATGGCTCAAAAACTTGCTGCAGAGATTATTGCTGCAGAAAAAGAAGAAGGGGCTGCGGTTAAGAAAAGAGTCGATACTCATAAGATGGCTGAAGCAAATAAGGCATTCTCACACTTTAGATTTTAATCACGAACAGAAATGGCTAGAGATTTAAAATATACAAGAAATATTGGTATTGCTGCGCACATTGACGCAGGAAAAACTACGACAACTGAGCGTATTTTATACTATACGGGAGTTAGTCACAAAATTGGTGAGGTGCACGATGGTGCTGCTACAATGGACTGGATGGAGCAAGAGCAGGAAAGAGGTATTACAATTACTTCTGCTGCGACAACTTGTGAGTGGAAATTTCCAACAGAAAATGGTCAGGCAATAGAAGATACTAAAGGATATCATTTTAATATTATTGATACTCCGGGTCACGTTGATTTTACGGTAGAAGTAAACCGTTCTTTACGTGTACTCGATGGGTTGGTTTTCTTATTTAGTGCTGTTGATGGTGTTGAGCCACAATCAGAAACTAACTGGAGACTTGCTGATAACTACAAAGTGCCACGTATTGGATTTGTAAATAAAATGGACCGTCAAGGATCTAATTTTATGGCTGTATGCCAACAGGTTAAGGATATGTTGGGATCTAATGCTGTGCCAATCGTAATGAATATTGGAGATGAGGCAGATTTTAAAGGGATTGTAGACCTAGTAAAGAATCGCGCTATAGTATGGCATGATGAAACACAAGGATCTACTTTTGATGTGATTGATATTCCTGAAGAGTTAAAAGAAGAAGCTGCTGAGTTAAGAGGTAAACTTATTGAAGAAGTTGCTGCTTACGACGAAAATCTATTAGAGAAGTATATGGAGGATGAGGATTCTATTACTGAAGATGAAGTGCACGCTGCACTTAGAGCTGCTGTAATGGATATGTCTATCATTCCTATGATATGTGGATCAGCATTTAAAAATAAAGGAGTACAATTTCTTTTAGATGCTGTATGTCGTTATTTACCTTCTCCAACAGATAAAGAAGGAATTATTGGTGTTAATCCTAATACGGAAAAAGAGGAAATACGTAAGCCTGATGTAAAGGAGCCGTTTGCTGCTTTAGCATTTAAGATTGCTACAGATCCTTTCGTAGGGCGTTTAGCGTTTTTCCGTGCATATTCAGGACGTTTGGATGCAGGTTCATATATATTAAATAACCGTTCTGGAAAAAAAGAGCGTATTTCACGTATCTATCAAATGCATTCTAATAAACAAAATGCTATTGATTTTATCGAAGCGGGTGATATTGGAGCTGCGGTAGGTTTTAAAGATATCAAGACGGGTGATACCATGTCTGATGAAAAGCATCCGATTGTTTTAGAATCTATGGACTTTCCTGATCCGGTAATCGGTATCGCTGTGGAGCCAAAGACTAAGGCGGATGTTGATAAGTTAGGTATGGCTTTATCTAAGTTAGCAGAAGAGGATCCAACGTTTACGGTTAGAACAGATGAAGCTTCAGGGCAGACTATTATATCCGGTATGGGTGAGCTTCACTTGGATATTATTGTAGATCGTTTAAAGCGTGAATTTAAGGTTGAAGTAAATCAAGGTCAGCCACAGGTAGAGTACAAAGAGGCTATTACTCAGCGAGCAGAACACAGAGAAGTTTATAAGAAACAATCTGGTGGTCGTGGTAAATTTGCGGATATTGTATTTACATTAGAGCCGGCAGAGGAAGGAAAAGTAGGTCTTGAGTTTGTTTCCGAAATTAAAGGAGGTAATGTGCCGAAAGAATTTATTCCATCTGTAGAGAAAGGTTTCAAAATGGCAATGCAAAATGGTCCTTTAGCTGGATACGAAGTGGACGCTATGAAAGTTACACTTACAGATGGTTCTTATCACGACGTTGATTCGGATCAGTTATCTTTCGAATTAGCTGCTAAAATTGGTTTTAAAAATTCTGCCAAAGCGGCGAAAGCGGTGATAATGGAGCCTATAATGAAATTAGAAGTTATTACTCCAGAGGAAAATATGGGTGATATCGTAGGTGATTTAAATAGACGTAGAGGACAAGTGAGTGATATGGGTGATAGAGCTGGAGCAAAAACAGTAAAGGCTACTGTACCACTTTCTGAGATGTTTGGGTATGTAACAACATTAAGAACATTGTCTTCTGGTAGAGCAACATCTACTATGGAATTTTCTCACTATGCTGAAACTCCTTCTAATATTTCAGAGGAAGTAATTGCAGCAGCAAAAGGAGTTAACGCTTAATTTTACAGAAATGAGTCAAAAAATTAGAATAAAACTAAAATCTTACGATCATAACTTGGTAGACAAGTCTGCAGAGAAGATTGTTAAGACCGTTAAGAGTACTGGAGCAGTGGTTACAGGTCCTATTCCATTACCAACACATAAGAAAATTTTTACAGTATTGCGTTCTCCGCACGTTAATAAGAAATCTAGAGAGCAATTTCAATTAAGTTCTTACAAAAGGCTTTTAGATATTTATAGCTCGTCTTCAAAAACAATTGACGCGTTAATGAAGCTGGAATTACCAAGTGGAGTAGAGGTTGAGATCAAAGTGTAATGAAATCAACTTAGTGCTTGCTTAATACCTTTGTTAGGTTATTTTGTCAAGCGTAGTTAAAGTAAAATGTCCCGAGCTGCGTGCAAGGGAAAAACGGCAAAAAATACATTCAGGGTTGAAGTATTTTGACCCTGTTTTTTTGCAAAACAAGAAAAAGAATACTAATTAATAATTAATAAATATGTCTGGGTTAATAGGAAAAAAGATCGGTATGACCAGCATCTTCGACGAAAATGGAAAAAATATTCCATGTACGGTGATCGAAGCTGGACCATGCGTGGTTACCCAAGTCAGAACTGAAGAGGTTGATGGATATAAGGCTATTCAGCTAGGTTTCGATGACAAAGCAGACAAAAATGCTACTAAAGCGGCTTTAGGTCACTTTAAGAAAGCAGGAACGAATGCTAAACGTGAAGTTGTCGAATTCCAAGGTTTTGATGAGGAGTACAAGTTAGGTGATACAATAACAGTGGAGCACTTTGCAGAAGGTGAATTTGTTGATGTATCTGGAACTTCTAAAGGAAAAGGATTCCAAGGAGTTGTTAAAAGACACGGTTTTGGCGGAGTTGGACAAGCAACTCACGGTCAACATAACCGTTTGAGAGCTCCTGGTTCGATTGGAGCTGCATCTTATCCTGCAAGAGTGTTCAAAGGAATGCGGATGGCAGGAAGAATGGGTGGAGATAAAGTAAAAGTTCAAAACTTAAGAGTGTTAAAAGTAGTTGCTGAAAAGAACTTACTTGTTGTTAAGGGATGTGTTCCTGGACATAAAAACGCTTATGTAACGATTCAGAAGTAATGAAGGTAGCAGTAATTGATATTAACGGAAAAGAAACAGGAAGAAAGGTTGACCTTTCTGATGCTGTTTTCGGTATAGAGCCAAATGATCATGCTGTTTACTTAGATGTGAAGCAATACTTGGCAAATCAGCGTCAAGGTACTCATAAGGCTAAGGAACGTGCAGAGATTGTAGGTAGTACAAGAAAAATTAAGAAACAAAAAGGAACTGGTACAGCAAGAGCAGGTAGTATCAAATCTCCTATCTTCAAGGGTGGAGGTAGAATTTTTGGTCCTAGACCACGTAATTATTCTTTTAAATTAAATAAAAATTTAAAAAGATTAGCACGTAAATCTGCTCTAAGTATAAAAGCAAGTGATAAGGCTATTACGGTTGTAGAGGATTTTACTTTTGATACGATAAAAACAAAGAATTTTACCTCTGTTTTGAAGTCGCTAGGGCTTGAGGATAAAAAATCTCTATTTGTGTTGGGAGAGTCAAATAAAAACGTATATTTGTCGTCACGCAATTTAAAAAGCTCTGAAGTTGTAACTTCTTCAGAATTAAGCACTTATAAAATACTTAATGCAAAACAAGTTGTGCTTTTAGAAGGTTCTTTGAAAGGAATTGAAACGAATTTAAGTAAATAGAAGCCATGAGTATCTTAATAAAACCTATTATTACGGAAAAGGCTACTGCTGATAGTGAGGTGTTTAACCGCTACGGCTTTGTAGTAGATAAAAAAGCGAATAAGGTAGAGATCAAAAAAGCAGTTGAAGCTGCTTATGGAGTGTCTGTTACTAAAGTTCGAACGATTAATGTCCGTCCAGATCGTAAAACTCGTTACACGAAAACGGGTGTGGTCACTGGTAAAACAAATGCTGTTAAGAAAGCAATTGTACAGGTGGCGGAAGGTGAAGTAATTGATTTATATAGTAATCTTTAAGACTAAGAAATGTCAGTAAGAAAATTGAAACCAATTACCCCAGGTCAGCGTTTTAGAGTAGTTAATGGGTTTGATGCCATTACTACTGATAAGCCGGAGAAGAGTTTATTAGCTCCGAAAAAAAGATCTGGAGGTAGAAACAATCAAGGAAAAATGACCATGCGCTACAAAGGTGGTGGTCATAAAAAAAGGTATCGTATTGTTGATTTTAAACGAGATAAGCAAGGAATTCCTGCTACCGTTGCTACAATAGAATACGATCCGAACAGAACTGCTTTTATAGCGCTTTTAAACTACCAAGATGGAGAAAAGCGTTATGTGATTGCTCAAAATGGTCTACAAGTTGGTCAGAATGTTGTTTCAGGAAGTAATGTTGCTCCTGAAATCGGAAACGCGATGCCGCTTAGTGATATCCCTTTAGGTACAATTATTTCTTGTATAGAATTACGTCCTGGTCAAGGTGCCGTTATGGCACGTAGTGCCGGTTCATTTGCTCAGCTTATGGCAAGGGATGGTAAGTTTGCAACCGTAAAATTACCTTCTGGTGAGGTAAGAATGGTGTTGGTTAATTGTATGGCTACAGTTGGTGCTGTTTCTAACAGTGATCATCAATTAGTTGTTGGTGGTAAGGCAGGTAGGGGAAGATGGCTTGGTCGTCGTCCACGTACAAGACCAGTAGCAATGAACCCTGTTGATCATCCAATGGGTGGTGGAGAAGGACGTTCTTCAGGAGGTCATCCACGTTCTAGAAAAGGTCTTCCTGCAAAAGGATATAGAACCCGTTCTAAAACAAAAGCGAGTAATAAGTATATTGTAGAACGTAGAAAGAAATAATAAGATATGGCACGTTCATTAAAAAAAGGACCTTACATTCACTATAAATTAGAGAAGAAGGTAGCTGCTAATGTAGAAGCTAATAAAAAAACGGTGATAAAAACTTGGTCAAGGGCATCAATGATATCTCCAGATTTTGTTGGTCAAACAATCGCAGTGCATAATGGTCGACAGTTTGTTCCTGTGTATATTACAGAGAACATGGTAGGTCATAAATTAGGAGAGTTTTCGCCAACACGTTCTTTCAGAGGGCACGCTGGTGCTAAAAATAAAGGTAAAAAATAATTTAAGCTATGGGAGTTCGTAAAAGAGAAATGGCAGAAAGAATTAAGGAAGAGAAAAAGCAGATTGCTTTTGCTAAGCTTAATAACTGCCCTACTTCACCCCGAAAAATGCGCCTAGTAGCGGATTTAGTTCGTGGTGAAAAAGTGGAAAGAGCGCTTCATATTCTTAGATTTAATCCTAAAGAAGCATCGCGTCGTTTAGAAAAGTTATTGCTTTCGGCAATAGCTAACTGGCAAGCGAAAAATGAAGACGCTAGCATCGAAGATGCAGATCTTTTTGTAAAAGAGATTCGTGTAGATGGAGGAAGTATGTTAAAGAGACTACGTCCGGCTCCACAGGGTCGCGCACACAGAATAAGAAAACGCTCTAATCACGTTACAATCGTGGTTGCAGCAAAAAATAATACACAAAGCTAAATAAATAGTATGGGACAGAAGACAAATCCAATCGGAAATCGCCTTGGTATCATAAGAGGATGGGAGTCCAACTGGTATGGAGGTAATGACTACGGTGATAAACTTGCCGAAGACGATAAGATTAGAAAGTATGTACACGCACGTTTATCAAAAGCTAGTGTATCCAGAGTAATTATTGAGCGTACGCTTAAACTTGTAACCGTTACTATCACTACCGCCAGACCTGGTATCATTATCGGAAAAGGTGGTCAAGAGGTAGACAAGTTAAAAGAAGAGCTTAAAAAGATTACAGATAAAGAAGTTCAGATCAATATATTTGAAATCAAAAGACCAGAACTTGATGCATTTTTAGTAGGGTCTAGTGTTGCAAGACAAATTGAGAGTCGTATCTCTTATCGTCGTGCAATCAAGATGGCTATTGCGGCTGCAATGAGAATGAATGCTGAAGGTATCAAAATTCAGATTTCAGGACGTTTGAATGGTGCAGAAATGGCACGGTCAGAATCATATAAAGATGGTCGAATTCCTTTATCAACATTTAGAGCTGACATAGATTATGCTTTGGTTGAGGCACACACTACTTATGGTAGATTGGGTGTTAAAGTATGGATTATGAAAGGCGAAGTATATGGTAAGAGAGAGCTTTCTCCTTTAGTTGGTCTTTCTAAGAAACAAGGAAAAGGAGGCGATAGAGGAGCCGGACGAGGTGGTAATAACAAATCACGTCGTAGAAAGTAATTTTTTAAAGTAAATTAACAATGTTACAGCCTAAAAGAACAAAATTCCGTAAGCAACAAAAAGGTCGTATGAAAGGTCTTTCGCAAAGAGGACACACGCTTTCTAACGGAACTTTCGGAATTAAATCATTAGATTCAAATTTTGTTACTGCCAGACAAATAGAAGCAGCACGTATTTCTGCTACCCGTTATATGAAAAGAGAAGGTTCTCTGTGGATTAAAATTTTCCCGGACAAGCCTATTACAAAGAAACCTCTTGAAGTACGTATGGGTAAAGGAAAAGGAGCAGTAGAATATTGGGCAGCAGTGGTAAAACCAGGAAGAATCTTATTTGAGATCAGTGGTGTACCTTACGATGTAGCAAAAGAAGCGTTACGCTTAGCTGCACAAAAGTTACCAGTAAGAACTAAGTTTATCGTAGCTAGAGATTATCAAGCTTAATAATTGAAGATTATGAAACAATCACAAGTAAAAGAATCATCTACAGCTGAATTGCAAGAGGAACTTGGTAAATATCGAAAAGAATATTCAGATTTAAAAATGGCTCACACCATGTCTCCATTAGAAAATCCTTTACAATTGCGTAAAGTAAGAAGGTCTATTGCAAGAATGGAAACTGAGCTAACTAAAAGAGAATTAAACGGTTAATTCTGCTGAAAGATGGAAAAAAGAAACTTAAGAAAAGAACGTATAGGTGTAGTTACCAGTAATAAAATGCAGAAGTCTATTGTGGTTTCTGAGGTTAAGAAAGTAAAACACCCTATGTACGGAAAGTTCGTGTTAAAAACAAAGAAGTACGTTGCGCACGATGAGAAAAATGACTGCAATATTGGTGATACTGTAAAGATCATGGAAACAAGACCTATGAGTAAAACCAAATGCTGGAGATTAGTAGAAGTAATTGAAAGAGCGAAGTAATTATGGTACAACAAGAGTCTAGATTAAAAGTAGCAGATAACACAGGTGGTAAAGAAGTTTTAGTTATCCGTGTTTTAGGTGGTACAAAGAGAAGATACGCCTCTGTAGGGGACAAGATCGTTGTCAGTGTTAAAGAAGCAACTCCTAATGGAAATATCAAAAAGGGAGCGGTTTCTACTGCAGTTGTAGTTCGTACCAAAAAAGAAGTGCGCAGACCAGACGGTTCTTATATTCGTTTTGATGATAATGCATGCGTTCTTTTGAACCCTGCTGGAGAAATGAGAGGAACACGTGTTTTTGGACCTGTAGCAAGAGAACTTCGTGATAAGCAGTTCATGAAGATTGTATCACTAGCGCCAGAAGTGCTTTAATATATAGCAAAATGACAAAGCTAAAAATTAAATCAGGAGATACTGTAAAAGTGATCGCTGGTGACAATAAAGGTCAGCAGGGTAAAGTACAGAAGGTATTGAAAGATAAGAACAAGGCGATTGTAGAAGGTGTTAACCTTGTGTCTAAACACCAGAAACCTAGTGCTGCTAATCCACAAGGTGGTATTGTAAAGCAGGAAGCGCCGATTCATATTTCTAACTTATCATTGTTGACATCTAATGGGGATGCAACAAGAGTAGGATACAGAGTAGAAGGAGATAAGAAAGTGAGATTTTCTAAAAAATCTAATGAAGTAATATAGTTATGGCTTATATCCCAAGACTAAAACAAGAGTATAAAGACAGAATAGTGTCAGCTCTTACAGAAGAATTCAGTTATAGTAACGTAATGGAAGTGCCTAAGCTTAAAAAAATAGTTTTAAGTAGAGGTGTTGGTGCAGCAGTGGCTGACAAAAAGTTAATTGACTATGCTGTTGATGAATTAACAATGATCACAGGTCAAAAAGCTGTAGCTACCATATCGAAAAAGGATGTTGCAACTTTCAAATTACGTAAAGGAATGCCAATTGGAGCAAAGGTTACGTTAAGAGGAGAAAGAATGTACGAGTTTTTAGATCGTCTAATTACTTCCGCTTTACCTCGTGTAAGAGACTTTAATGGAATTAATGCTACTGGTTTTGATGGAAGAGGTAATTACTCTTTAGGAATTACTGAACAGATCATATTTCCTGAAATAGATATCGATAAAGTAAATAAGATTTCAGGAATGAATATCACTTTCGAAACTTCGGCAAACACAGATAAAGAAGCTAAATCATTGTTAACAGAACTAGGGTTACCTTTTAAAAAGAATTAATTATGGCTAAAGAATCAATGAAAGCCCGTGAGGTGAAGAGAGCAAAGACAGTAGCTAAATATGCTGAAAAACGTAAAGCTTTGAAAGAAGCTGGAGACTATGAAGCACTACAAAAGCTTCCGAAAAATGCATCTCCAGTTCGCCAGCATAACAGATGTAAGTTAACAGGAAGACCAAAAGGCTATATGCGTCAGTTTGGTATTTCTCGTGTTACATTTAGAGAAATGGCTAATCAAGGATTAATTCCAGGTGTAACCAAAGCTAGTTGGTAAATAATAAAGCATATTAGTAATTGGTGTTAGGTTCGATACTTTTCGAAAACCAATACCATAAATGATAAATAATGAATACAGATCCTATAGCAGATTTTTTAACTAGAATTCGTAATGCAAATCGTGCTCAACACAGAGTAGTAGAGATTCCTGCATCTAAAGTTAAAAAAGAGATCACTAAAATATTATTCGATCAAGGATATATTTTAAGTTATAAATTTGAAGAAAATACAACACAAGGTAGTATTAAGATTGCTCTTAAATACGATAAGTTGACAAAAGAACCTGTAATAAAAGAATTACAACGAATCAGTAAGCCTGGTTTACGTAAATATGCAGGATCAAATGAAATACCAAGAATTCTTAACGGATTGGGTATTGCAATTGTTTCTACTTCTCACGGTGTAATGACTGGTAAACAGGCAAAACAAGAGAACGTAGGTGGAGAAGTACTTTGTTACGTATATTAACAGTATAAAAGACAAAAGAAATGTCAAGAATAGGAAAAAATCCAGTAACTATTCCGTCTGGTGTCACTGTAGAAGTGACAGGTAATGTTGTTACTGTTAAAGGAAAATTAGGAGAACTTTCTCAAGAAATTGATAGTATCAATGTGAAAGTTGAAGAAGGTCAGGTTGTTCTAGAAAGACCGAGTGAAGCAAAGGATCACAAAGCAAAGCATGGATTGTACAGAGCTTTGATTAGTAATATGGTTCAAGGTGTTTCTGAAGGTTTTACCAAGGAATTGGAATTGGTTGGGGTAGGTTACAGAGCTTCTAACCAAGGGCAAAAATTAGATCTAGCTCTAGGATTCTCTCACAATATCGTTTTAGATGTTGCTCCAGAGATCAAAATCGAGACTGTATCTGAAAAAGGTAAAAACCCGATCGTTAAATTAACTTCTCACGATAAACAATTAGTGGGACAGGTTGCGGCCAAGATAAGAGGCTTCCGTAAACCAGAGCCTTACAAAGGTAAAGGAGTTAAATTCGTAGGAGAACAATTAAGAAGAAAAGCAGGTAAATCTGCATAATAACGAAGTTATGGCATTCTCAAAAGATTTAAGAAGATTAAAAATCAGAAAGCGTATCCGCGGTAAAGTAAGCGGAACAGAACAACGTCCTAGATTATCTGTTTTTAGAAGTAATAAAGAAATCTATGCACAGATCATAGATGATGTAACCGGTAAAACTATTGGTGCAGCTTCTTCAAGAGATAAAGATATTGCTGCTGCATCAGGTAATAAAGCAGAAAAAGCGAGCTTGGTAGGTAAAGCTCTTGCTGAAAAAGCTAAAAAAGCAGGTATAGATACCGTGTCATTTGATAGAGGTGGATATTTATATCACGGAAGAGTAAAATCATTAGCAGAAGGAGCTAGAGAAGCAGGACTTAAATTCTAAGAAATTATGTATCAAAAATATAAAAACGCAGAATTAGTAAAACCAAGTGGACTTGAACTTAAAGATCGTTTAGTTGGGGTACAACGTGTTACTAAAGTAACAAAAGGAGGTAGAGCATTTGGGTTCTCCGCAATTGTTGTTGTAGGAGATGAAAATGGCGTTGTAGGTCACGGTTTAGGTAAGTCTAAAGAAGTTGCAGAAGCTATTGCAAAAGCAGTAGAAGATGCTAAGAAAAATTTAGTTCGTATACCCTTAACTAAAGGAACATTGCCTCATGAACAAAAAGGTAAATATGGTGGAGCAAGAGTATTGTTAATGCCAGCTGCAACAGGTACCGGAGTTATAGCAGGTGGAGCAATCCGTGCGGTATTAGAATCTGTTGGTGTTCACGATGTACTTTCTAAAAACCAAGGATCGTCTAACCCACATAATGTGGTGAAAGCGACGTTTGATGCTTTATTGCAAATGCGCAGTGCAGAGCAAGTAGCAAAACAACGTGGTGTTTCACTTGAGAAAGTGTTTAAAGGATAAATATTAGGAACGATGGCAAAGATTAAAATAACTAAAGTAAAAAGCGCGATTAACCGTACGCAGAGACAAAAAAGAACTCTGGAGGCTTTAGGTCTTAAAAAGATCGGTCAGGTTGTTGAGCACGATGACACTCCTAATATCCTTGGGATGGTAAATAAAGTTAAACATTTAGTTTCGGTAGAAACAAAATAATATAAGCACATGGATTTAAGTAACTTAAAACCTGCTGCAGGTTCAGTAAAAAATAACAGTAAGCGATTAGGACGCGGACAAGGTTCAGGTAAAGGTGGAACTTCTGCCCGTGGTCACAAAGGAGCAAAATCACGTTCTGGTTATTCTAAAAAGATTGGTTTTGAAGGTGGGCAGATGCCACTTCAAAGACGTGTGCCTAAGTTTGGTTTCACAAATATCAATAGAAAAGAATATCAAGGGATCAATTTGGATACACTACAGAAATTAGTGGATGCTGGTAAAATAACTGATACTGTTGATCTTGATGTGATATTAGAAACACGTCTTGCAGGAAAGAATGATTTAGTTAAGATACTGGGAAGAGGTGAGTTAAAGGCTAAGTTAAAAGTCTCAGCTCATAAATTTACAGCCACTGCAAAAGCAGCTATTGAAGCAGCTGGTGGTGAAGCAGTAACGTTATAAAAGACATTTCATGAAATTTATTGATACAATAAAAAACATTTGGAAAATCGAAGAACTCAAAAATAGGATCTTAGTTACGCTAGGACTACTTTTAGTATATCGATTTGGAGCACAGGTTGTTTTGCCTGGAGTGGATGCAGCAGAATTAGCTAACTTGGGTACACAAACTCAGGATGGTTTATTAGGATTGCTGAATGCATTTACCGGTGGAGCATTCGCTAATGCTTCGGTATTTGCTTTAGGAATTATGCCATACATTTCTGCTTCTATTGTAGTGCAGCTGATGGGTATAGCTATTCCTTACCTTCAAAAACTTCAAAAAGAAGGAGAGAGTGGTAGAAAGAAAATTAATCAGATAACTCGTTGGTTAACTATTGCAATTACTTTAGTTCAAGGACCTGGTTATATTTATAATCTATTTGCTACACTTCCTCCTGCTGCTTTTAGTACAGAGATAAGTCAAACTGTTTTCGTTGTGTCATCTGTAATTATTCTAACTACTGGATGTATTTTTGCTATGTGGTTAGGTGAAAAGATTACCGATAAAGGTATAGGTAATGGTATCTCATTATTAATTATGGTAGGTATTATAGCTACATTGCCTCAATCTTTTGTACAGAATTTTATCTCAAGAACTTCAGGAGAAGGTGGAGATATTATTATGGTATTGATAGAGTTGGTAATTTGGTTTGTAATCATTTTGGCATCAGTATTGTTAGTAATGGCAGTGCGTCAGATTCCCGTGCAATATGCCAGAAGAACAGCCAGCGGAGGTTATGAAAAGAATGTTTTCGGATCACGCCAGTATATACCTTTAAAGTTAAATGCGTCTGGTGTAATGCCAATTATCTTCGCCCAAGCAATTATGTTTATTCCGGCTGCAGTAGCTGGACTTTCAGAGTCCGAAACTTCACAGGGAATAGCAGCGGCTTTCAGTGATATTTTTGGATTGTGGTATAATTTATTATTTGCATTGTTGATTATCATATTTACATATTTCTACACTGCGATCACGGTACCAACCAATAAAATGGCTGATGATTTAAAAAGAAGCGGTGGGTTCATACCGGGTATTAGACCTGGTAGCGAAACAGCTGAGTATTTGGATAAAATAATGTCACAAATAACCTTACCTGGTTCTATTTTCTTAGCATTGATAGCTGTTTTTCCTGCGGTAGCTGTAAAGCTGCTTGGTGTTCAACAAGGATGGGCATTGTTTTTCGGAGGAACTTCTTTGCTAATTATGGTAGGGGTAGCTATAGATACGATGCAACAAGTAAATTCGTATTTGTTAAATAGACATTATGACGGATTAATGAAAACTGGTAAAAACCGTAAAGCAGTAGCATAATGGCAAAACAACCAGCAATAGAACAAGACGGAAGCATAATAGAAGCATTGTCAAATGCAATGTTTCGTGTAGAACTAGAAAATGGTCATGTGGTGACTGCACATATCTCTGGTAAAATGCGAATGCATTATATCAAGTTGTTACCAGGCGATAAAGTAAAGTTAGAAATGAGCCCTTATGATTTATCAAAGGCTCGAATAACATACAGATACTAATAATTTTAAGAATATTAGTTAATTAAGATTTTTTATGTACTTTTGCAGGCTGAAAATCTTGTTAACGAGAACTTCTGAAATGCTTAATGCATATTTTCAGGATTTAAACACAAAGAGATGAAAGTTAGAGCATCAATTAAAAAGAGAAGTGCCGAGTGCAAGATTGTACGTAGAAAAGGCCGACTTTACGTAATTAATAAAAAGAATCCTAGATTTAAACAAAGACAAGGGTAATTATGGCAAGAATTGCAGGGGTAGATATACCTAAACAAAAGCGAGGAGTTATAGCATTAACCTATATCTTCGGAATTGGTAGAAGTAGAGCTAAAGAAATTTTAGCCAATGCCAAAGTAGACGAGAGTATAAAAGTTTCTGATTGGGATGATGATCAAATAGGTCGTATCCGTGAAGCTGTAGGAGCCTATACCATAGAAGGAGAATTACGTTCTGAAGTACAGTTGAACATCAAGCGTCTTATGGATATAGGATGTTATAGAGGTATTCGCCACAGAGCTGGATTGCCGCTAAGAGGACAGCGTACTAAGAACAATTCTAGAACACGAAAAGGAAGAAGAAAAACAGTTGCTAACAAGAAAAAAGCAACTAAATAATAATTAACAATTAGACATTAGTCATTAGTAAATAGACGTTAGATGAATCTGTTTGAAATAGCAATGTTTAGGATTCTAACAACTAAAAGCTAACAACTAAAACTATAAAATATGGCAAAGTCAACTTCAAAAAAACGTAAAGTAATTGTTGAATCAGTAGGAGAGGCACACGTAACAGCTTCTTTCAACAACATTATTATTTCGTTAACTAATAAAAAGGGAGACGTTATTTCTTGGTCTTCAGCTGGTAAAATGGGATTTAGAGGTTCTAAAAAGAATACTCCATATGCTGCACAGTTAGCTGCAGAAGATGCTGCTAAAGTGGCAATCGAGGCTGGACTAAAGAAAGTTAAAGTATATGTGAAAGGTCCTGGAAACGGAAGAGAATCTGCAATAAGATCTATTCACAATTCAGGAATTGAAGTTTCAGAAATAATTGATGTAACTCCAATGCCGCATAACGGATGTCGTCCTCCAAAAAGACGTAGAGTATAATAAGTGTATCCCGAAAGAAATTCGGGATCTTTTATACCTTATAAAAAGTAATTAAAGTAAGTCAAAAGAGGAATACAGGATTATCGAAGGAAAGAGACCTTAATTCATAACCTCCTCTAAAATTAAATCAATAAGTAATGGCAAGATATACTGGTCCAAAAACTAAAATCGCTCGTAAATTTGGAGAAGCGATCTTCGGAGATGATAAATCCTTCGAAAAGAGAAATTATCCTCCTGGTCAACACGGTAATAACCGACGAAGAGGAAAGAAAAGTGAATATGCAATCCAGTTAATGGAGAAGCAAAAAGCTAAATATACTTACGGGATATTAGAACGTCAGTTCAGAAACATGTTTGAAAAAGCAACAAGATCTCAGGGAATTACTGGTGAGGTTTTACTTCAATTATGTGAGTCTCGTTTAGATAATGTAGCTTTCAGAATGGGATTGGCAAATTCTCGAAGAGGAGCTAGACAATTAGTTTCTCATAGACATATTACCGTAAACGGAGAATTGGTAAATATTCCATCTTACCAATTAAAACCTGGCGATGTTGTAGGAGTAAGAGAAAAGTCAAAATCATTAGAAGTTATCCAAAACTCTCTTGCTAATAACAGTAAAGTATACGAGTGGATTACTTTCAATAATGATACAAAACAAGGTACTTTTGTATCTGTCCCGGCAAGAATTCAGATACCGGAAAATATTAACGAACAATTCATCGTCGAATTATATTCGAAGTAATAACTCTTAGAAGAAACAATAATATGGCAATATTAAATTTTCAGAAGCCCGATAAAGTTATCATGATCGACTCCAGTGAGTTTGATGGTAAATTTGAATTTAGACCATTAGAACCAGGGTACGGATTGACAGTTGGTAACGCTTTACGAAGAGTTTTGCTATCTTCTTTAGAGGGATTCGCTATAACTTCACTAAGAATCGAAGGAGTAGATCACGAGTTTTCTACGATCTCAGGAGTTGTAGAAGATGTGACTGAAATCATTCTTAATCTGAAGCAAGTTCGTTTTAAACGTCAAATTGAAGATGTAGATAATGAATCTGTTACAATCTCTATTTCTGGACAAGAACAATTAACTGCTGGCGATTTTCAAAAGTTTATTTCAGGTTTCCAAGTCCTTAATCCTGATTTGGTTATTTGCAATATGGATAAGAAAGTAGCTCTTAACTTAGAGATTACTATCGAAAAGGGAAGAGGTTACGTTCCAGCAGAAGAAAATAAAAAAGCGAATGCTCCAATTGGAACAATCTTTACGGATTCAATCTATACGCCTATAAAGAATGTTAAGTATAGCATTGAGAATTATCGTGTTGAACAAAAAACAGATTACGAAAAACTAGTTTTTGAAATTGTAACTGATGGTTCTATACATCCAAAAGATGCGTTGACTGAAGCAGCAAAAATTTTGATTCACCATTTTATGTTATTTTCAGATGAGCGTATCACTTTAGAAGCTGATGAGATTGCTCAAACTGAAACATACGATGAGGAATCATTGCATATGAGACAGTTATTAAAGACTAAGTTGATTGATATGGATCTCTCTGTAAGAGCATTAAATTGCTTGAAAGCTGCAGAAGTAGATACCTTAGGAGATTTAGTATCGTATAACAAAAATGACTTGATGAAGTTCCGTAACTTTGGTAAGAAGTCTTTAACTGAGCTTGAAGAGCTTGTAAACGTTAAAGGTCTTAATTTTGGTATGGATCTTTCCAAATATAAATTAGACAAAGACTAACACATCATATTTTGCTCTCTGCACGAGGTAGATTGAGCAAGATGATGCTTAAATTTTTAATGTCATGAGACACGGAAAAAAAGTAAACCACTTAGGTAGAAAAACTGCACATCGTAAAGCGATGCTTGCCAATATGGCTTGTTCTCTTATAGAGCATAAGAGAATAAATACTACCGTTGCAAAGGCAAAAGCGCTTAAGCAATTTGTAGAGCCTTTAGTAACTAAGTCTAAAGAGGATACTACACATAATCGTCGTATAGTATTTAGTAAGTTACGTAATAAGTATGCTGTTGCAGAATTGTTTAGAGACGTTGCTGCAAAAGTTGGTGATAGACCTGGAGGATATACAAGAATCATAAAATTAGGTAACCGTCTGGGAGATAACGCTGATATGGCGATGATTGAGCTAGTGGATTACAATGAGTTGTATAACGCAGGTAAGCCGGCTAAAAAGAAATCTACTCGAAGAGGTAGGACAAAGAAAACTGAGTCTGCACCTGTGGTTGAAACAACTAGTTCTGAAGAAGAATAAATGAAAAATGTGATATACACATAGTGAAAAAGGATAAACGTTCAACGTTTATCCTTTTTTTTTGAATATTTTTAGAATAAAATTATTAGATCCTTTTATAGGACGTTTACTATTAAAAAAGTATACTATAATGAAATATCAATCTCGAAAAAAAGCAATTGTATTATTAGCAGACGGCACTATTTTTCATGGTAAAGCTGTTGGGAAAGAAGGCACCGCGTTTGGCGAAGTCTGTTTTAATACCGGAATGACGGGATATCAGGAGATTTTTACGGATCCTTCTTATTTTGGACAATTAATGGTAGCTACCAATGCCCACATAGGTAATTATGGAGCTAATAATGAAGAAGTAGAATCGGATTCCGTTAAAATAGCAGGACTTATTGTAAAGAATTTTAGCTATGAATATTCTCGTGATCGGGCTGATGAATCGTTACAAGAGTTTTTGGAAAAAAATAATTTATTAGCTATTTCTGATGTCGATACACGAGCATTGGTTAGCTATATCAGGGACAATGGAGCAATGAATGCTGTAATTTCAACTGAGGTTGATAATATCGATTCATTGAAAAAGCAGTTAGCAGCAGTTCCAGATATGAATGGTCTTGAGTTAGCTTCTAAAGTCTCCACTACAGAGCCTTACTTTTTTGGAAATCCTGATGCAACGTATAAGATTTCAGCTTTAGATATTGGAGTAAAAAAGAATATACTTCGGAATCTGGCACAAAGAGATGCCTATATAAAGGTTTTTCCTTTTGATACTACTTTTGACGAAATGAGCGAGTGGGGTCCTGATGGATATTTTCTTTCTAATGGTCCGGGAGATCCAGAGCCATTAACACAGGCTATTGAGACCGCGTCAGAAATAATCAAAAGAGATTTACCATTGTTCGGAATTTGTTTAGGTCATCAAGTGATTGCCTTGGCAAATGGAATTAGTACCTATAAAATGCACAACGGTCACAGAGGTATTAATCACCCGGTAAAAAACTTGATGACAGGAAAAGGAGAGATTACTTCACAAAATCATGGATTTGCCATTAATAGAGAAGAAACCGAAAATAATCCAGATGTAGAGATAACACACGTTCATCTAAATGACCATACGGTAGCTGGAATCAAAATGAAAAATAAAAATTGTTTTTCAGTGCAGTATCATCCAGAAGCAAGCCCTGGTCCTAATGACTCAACGTATTTATTTGATCAATTTATAAATAATATTAAAAACGCAAAAGTAGAGATCTAAACTTCAGCTTTTTTTACAAGAGTGGTACTGTTTTTATAATGATTTTAGCTATAACGTTATAGTTGATAACTTATGATTTTTACTGGGGTTTGAGTAATAAATTAAGAGGTTTTCTGAGGTATTTAAATTTACTGGTTTTGTATATTGCGAAGAATTAAAATTATCCAACAAAAACAAATCAAGAAATGAGTGTAATTATTAATATTCACGCTAGACAAATTTTAGATTCACGTGGTAATCCAACAGTAGAAGTTGATGTGATCACCGAAAATGGTGTTTTAGGTAGAGCTGCGGTTCCTTCAGGAGCCTCGACAGGAGAACACGAAGCAGTGGAACTAAGAGATGGAGGTAGTGATTACATGGGTAAAGGGGTTAAAAAAGCTGTTGAAAATGTAAATACGATAATCGCAGAGGAACTTTTAGGATATTCTGTATTTGATCAAAATCTATTGGATCAGACAATGATTGAATTGGACGGAACTTCAAATAAATCTAAGCTTGGTGCAAATGCGATTTTAGGAGTTTCTCTGGCTGCTGCCAAGGCTGCTGCTAATGAGCTTAATATGCCATTATATCGTTATGTAGGTGGTGTAAGTGCAAACACATTACCGGTGCCAATGATGAATATCATTAATGGAGGTTCTCATAGTGATGCGCCAATTGCGTTTCAAGAATTTATGGTAATGCCGGTAAAAGCGAAGAATTTTACCCACGCAATGCAAATGGGTACAGAGATTTTTCATAATTTAAAGAAAGTACTACACGATAGAGGACTAAGTACCGCTGTAGGAGATGAAGGTGGTTTTGCGCCAACATTAGATGGAACTGAAGATGCGTTGGACTCGATTGCTTTGGCGGTTGAAAAAGCTGGGTATAAATTTGGTGATGAAGTAATGGTTGCCTTAGATTGTGCCGCTGCAGAGTTTTTTGTAGATGGTAAATATGATTACACAAAATTTGAAGGAAAAACAGGAGTAGTAAGGACCAGTGAGGAACAAGCAGATTACCTTGCTCAATTAGCTTCAAAATATCCAATTATCTCAATAGAAGATGGTATGGATGAAAATGATTGGGAAGGCTGGAAATATCTAACCGATAAGGTTGGGGATAAAGTACAGCTCGTTGGTGATGATTTGTTTGTTACTAATGTTGAAAGATTATCAAGAGGAATCGAAAATGGTATTGCTAATTCAATTTTAATTAAAGTAAATCAAATCGGAACCTTGACTGAAACAATAGCCGCGGTAAATATGGCACATAATGCTGGATATACCTCCGTAATGTCTCACCGTTCCGGAGAAACAGAAGATAATACGATCGCGGATCTAGCGGTAGCGTTGAATACAGGTCAGATTAAAACTGGATCTGCATCACGAAGTGATAGAATGGCTAAGTATAATCAACTATTACGCATAGAAGAAGAATTAGGCACAGTCGCTTATTATCCGCAGGAAAAGGCCTTTAAGGTAAAGAAGTAAAAAAGAATAAATATTGAAAAGCTCACTGATAAAGTGAGCTTTTTTTATATATCTAATTGTTTCTTTGGTATGGCAATTTCATCTAATCATTAAAAAACCAAAATAGCTCCTGTTTTTATTGCAAAATTGATGGATTGATTAATAATATATTAACACTATATTTCGTAATTTAGCAACCCTTATTATAACAGCAAAATTCTAAATAATCACAATGTCAAAAAAAGCTACGTTAGAAATCGACGGTAATAAATATGAGTTTCCCATAATAGAAGGAACTGAAAAAGAATTAGGAATTGATATCAAAACTCTTAGATCTGCTACTGGTGGCATCACTACGATTGATCCTGGATATAAAAACACAGGAAGTTGTGAGAGTGGAATTACTTTTCTAGATGGAGAAAAAGGAATTCTTAGATATCGTGGATATTCTATTGAGGAATTAGCTGAAAAAGCCAATTTTTTAGAAGTAGCATACTTATTGATTTTTGGAGATTTACCAACAGCAGAACAACTTGATAAATTTGATAAAGATATCAAAGAAGAATCTCATGTTGACGAAGACATGAAAAAAATTCTTGATGGTTTTCCTAAGAGCGCACACCCCATGGGAGTTCTTTCATCATTGACTAGCGCCTTGATAGCTTTTAATCCTGGTTCTGTGGATGTAGATTCTGAAGAGGCTATGTATAACGCTATTGTCAAAATTTTAGCCAAGTTTCCCGTCTTAGCTGCTTGGACAATGAGAAAAAGAAAAAGTTTGCCATTGGACTATGGAGACAATGCTTTGGGATATGTTGAGAATTTACATAAAATGATGTTCTCCAGGCCTAATAAAACATATGAAGCAAATAATATTGTTAATGATGCTTTGGATAAATTATTAATTCTTCATGCAGATCACGAGCAAAATTGTTCTACTTCTACTGTTAGAATTGTAGGATCATCTCACGCTGGATTGTTTGCTTCTTTATCAGCAGGGATTTCAGCATTATGGGGACCATTACACGGTGGAGCAAACCAAGCGGTTATTGAAATGCTTGAAGCGATCAAAGAAGATGGTGGTGATACAGCAAAGTATATCGCTAAGGCTAAAGATAAAGAAGACCCTTTCCGCTTAATGGGATTTGGACATAGAGTATACAAAAATTTTGATCCAAGAGCCAAGATCATAAAGGCATCTGCAGAAGAAGTTCTGGGAGATCTTGGAATTGAAGATCCTGTGCTTGATATTGCTAAAGGTTTGGCTAAAGTTGCTCTGGAAGATGAATATTTTGTAAAAAGAAAACTATATCCTAATGTAGATTTCTATTCTGGAATCATATATAGAGCATTAGGCATTCCAACCGAGATGTTCACTGTTATGTTTGCGTTAGGAAGATTGCCTGGTTGGATCGCACAATGGAGAGAAATGCGTTTGCGTAAAGAACCAATAGGGAGACCAAGACAAATATATATCGGAGAAACATATAGATCTTTTAAACCTGTTTCTGAACGCTAAAAAAAGAAAATAAAATATATAGGGTGTTGGATCTTTTCAACACCCTTTTTTTATGATATTCTTAATATATAGCAATACAAGTGTGTCAATTTCAGAATTTCATAAAAAGTTGATATTTTTTTTAAATAAAATTAGCAAGTACCTAAATCCTCTTCATATATTTGTTTGATTTCAAAGGTCATTGGATTACTATGTTTTATTGAAAAATTCAATAGTTGAAATAGATCTAAGTAGAAAAAGTAAATCAGCATATTATACTCTATTTCAAGAGAACCTCTCAATCAATACGATTAGTATATGAAACTGAATATTAAAAATGAAACCTCTCGGCTTAGGGCAGTAGTTTTAGGAACTGCTTTAAGTAATGGTCCTGTTCCAAAAATCGAAGAAGCTTACGATCCAAAATCAATAGAGCACATCAAGGCGGGTAGCTATCCTAAAGAGGGAGCTATGGTTGCAGAAATGGAAGCTGTTGCCAAGGTTTTCGAGAAATATGATGTAAAAGTTTTTAGACCAAAAATCATAGAGAATTATAATCAAATTTTTGCAAGGGATATTGCTTTGGTCATAGAGGATAAATTCATAAAATCAAACATACTACCTGATAGAGAAAAAGAGATCAAGGCAATTCAATATGTCATAGATGAAATAGATCCAAATAAGGTCTATAAAGCACCATCTGAAGATATACACTTTGAAGGAGGTGATATCATAATCCATAATAATCATATTTTCATAGGAACCTATAAAGGAGAAGATTATAGCGATTGTATTGTGGCTAGAACAAATATGAAAGGCGTAGAATATATTAGATCACTCTTTCCAGATAAAATAGTAAAGGAATTTGACCTGAATAAATCGATGGATAATCCTCGAGAAAATGCTTTACACTTAGATTGCTGTTTTCAACCGGTCGGCAAGAATAAAGCGATCATTCATAAAGAAGGATTCAGGAATATAGAAGATTATAAATATTTAGTAGACTTTTTCGGAATAGATAATTTATTTCATATCGATAAGGATGAAATGTATTACATGAACTCTAACGTATTTTCTATTTCGGAAGATGTAGTAATTTCTGAGAAAAATTTTACAAGATTAAATACTTGGCTTCGTAGCTTACACATAACCGTAGAAGAAGTTCCATATGCCGAAATCGCTAAACAAGAAGGACTTTTACGTTGTTCTACTATGCCATTGATAAGAGATTAAATAATGAAACAGGTTACAAATACAATTGTAATGATTCGTCCGGCTAGATTCAGGATGAATGAGCAAACAGCGGTAAACAATTACTATCAAAATACATCAGACGATAGCTTAGAAGATGTTAATACGAAAGCGCAAAAGGAGTTTGATAATTTCGTAGAGAAACTAAAATCGGTAGGTGTGAATGTAATAGTGATTAATGATAAAGCTGAAAATGATACTCCCGATTCTATATTTCCTAATAACTGGGTGTCCTTCCACGAGAATGGAGATGTGGGCTTGTATCCTATGTTTGCTGTAAATAGAAGAAGAGAGCGAAGACCCGAAGTGTTGGATGTAATTGAAAATACTGGTTTTGAAATAAAAAATATCATTGATTACACAGAAGCTGAAGACACCGATATATTTCTTGAAGGAACAGGAAGTCTTGTTTTGGACAGAGTGAATAGAAAAGCATATTGTGCTCTTTCTCCTCGAGCAGACGAAGAACTATTTATTGAATTTTGTGAAGACTTTGAATATACTCCCGTAATTTTCACAGCATACCAAACTGTTAATAATGAGCGTTTGCCTATCTATCATACCAATGTAATGATGGGGATTGGAGAAACTTTTGCAGTCGTATGTTTAGATAGTATAGATGATAAAAAAGAACGAAAAAACTTAGTAAGTCATTTAAAAAGTGATGGAAAGGAGATCATTTCAATTACAGAAGATCAGGTGAATAATTTTGCAGGAAACATGCTACAGGTCGTGGGAGCAGATGAAAAACGATATCTGGTAATGTCATCTGCAGCATACCAAAGTTTGTCAAAAGATCAAATATCAAAAATAGAAAAACATTGTGCTATCCTTCATAGTGACCTTGAAACCATTGAAAAATTAGGTGGAGGTAGTGCTCGTTGTATGATGGCAGAAGTTTTTCTTCCAAAAACAATAAATAGTATCTAAAAACAGTTTAAAAACATTTCAAAAAAAGAAGTAGATTCTTTTAACTATTTTTGGAATAAGAAGAAGACTAATGCTTTCAAAGAAAACAAAGTACGGAATAAAAGCACTCACCTATATCGCAAGAAAAAGATGTGAACATCCTGTTTTGATATCTGAGATAGCGAAAAGTGAAAACATTTCTCAGAAATTTTTAGAAAGTATATTGCTCACATTGCGCAAGAATGGTTTTTTAGGTTCTAAAAAAGGAAAAGGAGGAGGCTATTATCTTATTAAAGAACCTCAACAAATTTCGATGGCATCAGTTATTAGAGTTTTAGAGGGACCCATAGCGATGGTGCCTTGTGTGAGTTTAAATTTTTATGAGAAATGTGATGACTGCCCTGATGAAGATGCTTGTGCGGTTCACGAACTAATGATAGAGGTTAGAGATAATACCTTAAAAGTTCTTGAGAACAGAACATTAGGAGATTTTATGGATTAATCTTCTGCTAATCTTATAAATTTATAAGGTCCTTGAATTTTTCCCCAGACTTGTTTTCCGTTTATGTCATAACCTCGATCCCACGATGTAATTTTATTTTTACTAATCACAACATTACTTGTGGTATATGATATTTTATTACTGAAGCTACTTGAGCAGGTACCCTTTTTTGTTTTTCCGTGATAAATAGTAGACGTTTTCTTTTTGAAATATACATCGCATCCATCTCTTATTTTAAGGCTATCTGCAGTAAGCTGATCAAAAATTGAAATATCCTTCCAGGCATTAATGTATTTTTTTCTATTAGGAATTACATAGCTGGTACTGGTTATAGTTGTGCTATCTATTTTTTGAATATTTAATATTCTCTGATTGTAAATAGAGGTATTATCTTTTTCATCATATAATTCTTGATAAAACCAATGCCCTTCTCTATCCTGCCAAATAGGTATATTTATGAGACATACCGAAGCGTATCCTGAATCAGTAACTGATTGTTTCTTTGAAGAAAATTTCCCTTCTAACGTTCTGGTAAAGTCAATCAAAGGAGATTCGTGCTCTATTTTACTATTGCAACTAGAAGTAAGGGACCATACGGCTATAAATAGTAACAATCTCCTCATTAGGTTTTTATACAAAAATAGTGATTTTTTACATAAAAACGTCAATTGTCGGATGTATTAAGCTTTTTGTCTATTTTTTATTATTATTTTTTCGATACGATATTGCGTATCATTCCCCCAAAAATGAAGTAGTGAAAAGGAACCATTAGATACCAGTACAACCTTCCCCATAAACCTCTTGGTCTAAAAGTGGCAGTTTGATGGAGGATGTTATTTTCGTCAATGTCAAATTCTAACCAGGCTTCGCCAGGGACCTTCATTTCAGCAAAAAGTAATAAACGTCTTTCTTCTTTGTCAGCAACCAGAACTCTCCAAAAATCCAATGCATCTCCTGAATAAATTTTATCTGGATTTGTTCGCCCTCTTCTCAATCCGACTCCACCAAAAAACTTATCAATATATCCTCTTATTTTCCACATCCAGTCACCGTAATACCAGCCGGTTTCTCCTCCTATAGCCCATATTTTTTCAATAACTTGACTAGGATCAGTTACCTTGATTTTCTTTTTATCTCTCAAACATCCTTTTTTAGGCACTGTTATGTATTTCTGAATATTTTGATCAAAACGTCCACTGATCATAGAGTCTTTCCAGCTTGATACTACCTGGTTTTGTTCTATCTTGATGAAAGCAAGTTCCAAAGCTTTGGTGTAAGTCATAGGTTCTATTCCTAATATCTCTTGTAGTTTTTTATCGTTTGCAACTACAGGAACGCTCATACTATCTACCAAATTTAATGCTAGTTTATAGGATGTTGATGTTACAAAATATAACCAATATGAGGAGAGTCTTGGTGTCATTACAGGTAATGTAAAAATATATAACCTTAGACCTCTTACTTTAGCATATAATAAAAGCATTTGCTTATAGGTTATTACGTTAGGACCGCTTATATCAAAGGACTGATTGTAGCATTTAGGATTACCTAAAACACCGGTCATAAAACTGAGCACATCACGTATAGCGATAGGATGCGTTTTCGTATTTACCCATTTTGGGGTGATCATAATGGGTAATTTTTCACAAAGGTCTCTTATAATTTCAAATGAAGAACTTCCGGATCCAACGATAATTCCAGAACGTAAAACTGTTAAATTGAAATCTCCTTTATATAATGTATCTTCAACATTTTTTCGTGACCACAAGTGTTTAGATAAATTCTTTTCATTTACAATACCGCTTAAATAAATTACCTGTTTAATTGCCGATTGAGCTGCATATTTGTTAAAGTTTTGTGCAGAAATTTCTTCCTTTTTATCAAAATCAGAAGTTGAAGAACTCATAGAATGGATAAGATAATACGCTGCATCGATATTCTTTGGTAATATATCTGGTTTGGGTTCTTCTAGAAAATCAATCTCAACAATTGAAACTTTTTTCGCCATCTCATCGTCAATAGAAAGACGATCTTTGTCTCTTACAGCACAGATTACGTCGTGGCCAGAATCTAATAATAGAGGTAGTAATCTCATACCAATATAACCATTAGCACCAGTAAGTAGTATTCGCATCTTTTTAGGTAAAAGATACGAAGAAATTAGTTCTTTACTTTTATTTCTTCTTCTTAAGTTTTCTTCTTAAATATTATATATTTATTATTAAAACCCTGTATCTGTCATATAGTCTTTATTCTAACTCCTGTTTTGGTTCAGCAATAATGCACGTGTTTATTATATGCATGTTTCTATTTTTGCATATTTAACTCAATAAATAATATCCATGATAAATGCTATCTTCTTAACATTTTGTTTTGTATGTAACTTTTAATGTCTTATTTCGAACCTTTCTTCGGGCAAGGTATTTTTTTTCAAATTGTTCTCAAGATATTTCATGTTCAGGATTTTTAGACCTAATGTTAAGCAGCATTTTTCTTTTATTATAAGATACGTGAATTGATGCAGATAGAAGTGGAAGAAGATGATATTTCTATTATCTTTGCTGCCTGATTTTTGTATTAAATACAATAAAAAAATGACATTACAACAAACTATTTCAGAACAGGTAAAAGGAGCAATAAAAGAACTTTATGGAGCTAGTATAGCATCTGTTGAATTACAAGAAACTCGAAAGGAATTCGAAGGTGATATCACTGTTGTAGTTTTTCCAATGTTACGCGTAGTAAAGGGTAATCCTGTTCAGATAGGGGAGGCAGTAGGGGCGTACTTGGTAGCGCATGTTGATGAGATTATTGGATTTAATGTGGTAAAAGGGTTTCTTAATCTGGTAATTTCAGATCAATATTATATTGATTTCTTTTACAATATTAAGGATACAGAAAATTATGGTTTTGTTACTCCCAAAGAAGGAGATAAGGCCGTTATGGTAGAATATTCTTCTCCCAACACAAATAAGCCATTACATTTAGGTCATATCAGAAATAACTTATTAGGATATGCTGTTGCTGAGATTATTAAAGCTAGTGGGAAAAAAGTTTATAAAACCCAGATCATAAACGATAGAGGGATTCATATTTGCAAAAGTATGATCGCTTGGCAAAAATTCGGAGAAGGGCAGACACCTGACTCTACCGGATTAAAAGGAGATAAATTAGTGGGTAATTACTACGTTAAATTTGATCAGGAATATAAAAGTCAAATATCGGAATTAATCGCTACCGGAAAAACTGAAGAAGAAGCTAAAAAAGAAGCTCCGATACTAGTAGAAGCTCAGGAAATGCTTAGAAAATGGGAAGCCGGTGATCCAGAAGTAGTAAAACTTTGGGAAATTATGAATGGATGGGTGTATGACGGATTTGAACAAACCTACAAGGCATTGGGCGTTGATTTTGATAGTTATTATTATGAAAGTAATACATATCTTTTAGGAAAAGATAATATTGAAGAAGGTCTTGAAAAAGGTGTTTTTTTTAAAAAAGAAGACGGATCTGTTTGGTGTGATCTAACCGATGAAGGTCTGGACGAAAAATTAGTGCTACGTAGTGATGGTACTGCTGTATATATGACTCAGGATATAGGAACAGCAATTCAGCGTGTAAAAGATAATCCAGATATTGGAGGTATGATTTATACGGTAGGAAATGAGCAGGACTACCATTTTAAAGTACTTTTTCTGATACTTAAAAAATTAGGATATGATTGGTCTGAAAACCTATACCATTTGAGCTATGGGATGGTCGATCTACCCAGTGGTAAAATGAAGAGTAGAGAAGGTACAGTGGTAGATGCAGATGACTTAATGATGGAAATGAAAAATACCGCCGAAGCGGCTTCTAAAGAACTTGGGAAATTAGATGGATATACCGAAGAAGAAAAACAAAAAATTTATAACATCATCGGTTTAGGATCTTTAAAATATTATATCTTAAAAGTTGATCCTAAAAAAAGAATACTTTTTAATCCAGAAGAATCAGTAGATCTTAAAGGAAATACCGGTTCTTTTATACAATATACCTACGCCAGAACACAATCAATTTTAAGAACTGCTAATTTTGATTGGAAAACAGATCTGGATAATGATAATCTGGATATAAAAGAAAAAGAACTAATCAAGTTATTGGAGATTTATCCGCAAATTGTTCAGGATGCCGCAAAAGAATTGAGCCCAGCGATCATAGCAAATTACACCTACGATTTGGTAAAGGCGTATAATTCATTTTATCAAAAAGTTCCAATTTTAGCCGCAGAAAATGACAAGGAAAAAAACTTTAGAGTACAACTTACGGATGTGGTTGGAGGTACTATAAAATCCGCATTTGGATTATTAGGAATTCAGGTTCCTGAAAGAATGTAGAAATCTAGATGACCTTTCTTTTAGGAAGTGTAATACAAAAAGTACTACCTTTTCCAAAGGTACTGTTTACATCCAAAGTTCCTCGATTTAGAAGTATTAATTCTTTACAAATTTTTAATCCTAATCCTGTTCCGGTTTCGTTATTGGTTCCTTTAGTAGTAAGATTTATATCTAAAAATAGTTTAGCTAAATTTTCTTCAGAAATTCCTATTCCGGTATCTTCAAAATAAATTTTGATAGCGTTTTCTTCTTCATTATTATAAATAGTGATAGTATCCCCGGAGTTACAGAACTTGATTGCATTTGCAATTAAATTTTGGGTTACAATTGCGCACATATCTTTGTCTGCGTATACCTGCGTGTCCTCAGTCATTTTATTAATAAGTTGGATTCCTTTTTTAGAAGCTTTGGGAGTGAAAAACACAAACTTATCTTGTACAACTAAAGAGAAATCAAAAGTCTTAGGATTCGCTTTGAGCTGATTCATTTGAGATTTTGACCAGTTCAAAAGATTTGTCAACAATAGTGATGTTTGATGCGCGCTAGTAGAGAGCAACGGAATGATTTCTTTAAACTCTTTTTCGGTAATCACATCGCTTTTTAATAAGTTCAAAGTATTGTCAAGCCCGTGGATTTCATTTTTCAAATCATGAGATACTATAGAAAATAATTTGTTCTTTACCTGATTGGATTCATTCAATTCTTTAATATACTTTGCTCTTTGTAATCTACTTTTTATAATACCTATGATAAAAATAATAGCCACAGCAAACGCTGCAATAGCGATATAGGTGTAGATTTTTTGTTTAAATAATTCTTCTTTTACAGCCCTTTCGGCTATTTTTTGTTTGTCTAAAAGGGCTTGTTGTCTTTTCTCGTTCTCTACCCTTTTTTTTACTAGATCAATTTTGTTACTTGTTTCTTTTAGAATGTGCTCGTTAAACAGATTTTTATATTCCTTTTGCCATTTATAAGCACTGAGATAGTCTCCTCTCGATGAATCTAAGATAGAGGATAAGTCATAGCTATGAAGTAGAAGTGGAGTAGAATTAAGTAGATTTGCCTCACTTCTAGCAGTAGAGATATATTTTTCAGCTTCTTTAAATTTTCTGGTTTTAATGGCTATTTCGCCAAGGGAGAGCTTTGTTCTGATAAGCCTTTGTTTGTATGCTACTTTTCCACCAAGAAAAAGTGCGGATTCATAATATTTTTTTGCATTTTGGTAGTCTTTTTTGATAAAAGATATTTGACCTAATGCACTATAAGCCTCAGAGATTCCGTGGCTGTCATTATCCCTTTTGTTGACTATTAAGGATTCGTCTAAAAGCACTAAAGCACTATCTAGCTTATTTTCTTTGATATAAATTAAAGCCAAATTATTTAGTGTAGCTCCTATAGTATTCGAATTAGTTTTTCTTTTGAGTTCTAATGATTCATAATAGTACTTTTTGGCAGCATCGAAATCGTTTAGATCTCCATACACATTACCAATATTATTAATAGTGGTCGCCAGACTTGCACTATCTTTTAGTTTTTCATAATACAAGTTAGCCTCTAGTAAATGGGTGATGCTTTTTTCGGGGTTACCCAATCGCTGTTGTATAACAGCTTTATTGTTCTGAATGATGGCTAGACCTCTGTCATACTTTATTCTCCCAAAGTATAATGCTGCCTGATCAAAACAAGTTAGGGCGTCGTAAAGTTTATCTGTCTGATTGTAAATGGATGCTTTTTCATTATGTAACTGTCCAACGCCTTTATCATATTTTATGTTTTTAGCAATTTTTATAAGCGTATCACAATATTTTAGACCTTCAGAAAATTGTTCTTGTAAGCTTAGTTCGTAAATCAGGTCAGCACTCAAATCGATATGTAACGAATCCGATATATCATTAGTGATTCGTAAAAGGCTATCTAGTTTTTTTTGTTGAGAAAAAGAAATTGTACTAAATAATAGTAGTACCAATAATACTTGGCGATATAGGTATTTCATAAATGGGACTTAGGACACCTTTAAAATACATTATTTTTGTTGAATTTTATGTTTTTTTTAACAAAAACTTTTATTTCTGACTGTTTTTTACGTATTTTAGGAAAAAGTTGTTTTACCCCATAACAAAAGAAGTTTTCTTCTGCCTAATTATAATGAGTTATCAAATTTCCAGAGCTACAGATAGTGATTTACCTTTGATGCAGCGGTTATTTTATCAGACAGTAACCATCTATGGATCTAAAATTTTCACTAAAGAAGAGGTTAAAATATTTTCCAGATTAGCATTGGATAAAAAACATTGGGCTCAAAAGTTTGTTGAAGATTTTGTATACAATGTAAAATTGAATGGAGAAGTGATCGGCTCGTTTTCTCTGAGCAAAGATGGTATGATAGAATATATTTTTGTACATCAGAGTTATCAAGGAAGAGGTATTGCTAAGAAATTATACTTAAGGTTAGAGCAAGTGGCAAGAGATGCAGGTATAGATTCTCTAACTACACGAATTAATCCTAATACGAGAGAGTTTTTTGAAAAAAATGGATTCAAAATCCTTAAAAATATGAAGAAAGTATCTGGTGGAGAGGAAATAATAAGTAACAGTGGTGTTAAAAATCTTTAGAAACTTAAGCGTAAAACCGCATTAGGGGTAAAACCTAATCCAAACTCATTCACTTCTTCTACTTCATCTTGATCATTTTTAATAAAATATTTATTGAAAATATTTTCCTCATTTGTAATATTCCATATTGAAATTCCTGCTAGTCCTTGTATTTTTTTCGTTATTTTAAAAGTATATGTAGAGGAAAGATCGAATCTAAGATAATTGCTTAATCTCGAGGTATTTGGGCTCAAGTAGTTTATTGTGTCATTTATTATTAAATTCTCCTGATTAGGTATTGTAGTAGGTTTTCCGCTATGCCAATTAATACCAGCAGAGATTTTAAGGTTATTTTTATTATAAGCCACCGCAAGATTCGCATTATGGCGTATGTCAATATTGTTAGGAAAATTAGAAGGAACAAGCGTATTAAATTGATATTGGTTATCAGCGAGAGAATAACTTAGCCAAGTGCTAAAATTTTTGAATCTTTTATTAATAAGAAAATCCATTCCCCAAATAGCATAACTACCGTGATCATTTACAAACTCGAATTGATTCTGAAATCCCTGACTTCGTGTAATGATTCCTTCAATGTCTTTATAATAAATATCCGTTGAGACTAACCAATTATTATGATTATAGCTAAGACCTAAAGAGACCTGTTTACTTTTTAGAATTGGGATGTTTTGGTTATTTGATAGCACCCATCTGCGGTTTTCTATGCCTAAAAAATCATTTTGAAGATCAATAATTTGTGAAGTTGATTGACTCTTTATTTCACCGAGAAGTTCTAATGTAAAATGATTTGTAAACCGTTTATATATATTGATTCTTGGTTCAAAAATATAAGTGTCGAATTTATCTAAATAATTAAGGCGTCCTCCTATATTAGCATACATTGAAGTATCATTAGATTGGTATTCAATTTCAGAAAATATACTATGAGTGCGTATAACTTCTTTTGTAAAATCTCTAAATGTAGGATTGTTTATATCCTGAAGATAGGAAATACCCGTTTCGTTAAACTGATATCCGGTTTTCAAATTGATTTTTGAATTCATTTGAAAAAACGTATTAAGCTTTAAACCATTCTCAAGAACTTCATTTTTTTGTAATAGTCTTTGATCATTTTGTATGTCGGAGTTAATCGTTTCTATGTTATAATTAGTTCCGTAAACCAATAATTCACTTTTAAAGAATTCGCTCCAATCACGACGGTAAAGTATTCCGCCTACAATATTATTCTGTTTCGCACTGCTCTCTCTAGAAAAGTCAATTTGACTATCATTAGCGTTTTCTTGAAAAACAAGGTTATTTCGCATCACTAGAATATTAACTTTTAGAAGATCTTTGGGTGATAACTGATATAACCATCTCATACTGGTATCATAAAAAGAGAAGCGTTCGTCCGAACTATCATTACTAATTACCTCAGAATTTTGAAATGCTTTATCAAAATATTGATTATAAGTTGGAGTTTTCAGAATATCATTTATGGAATGCCTTACTGCTGCTTGAATAGATGAGTTTTTATTAATAGGAGTATCAATATAACCATCTATACTAATTAAGTTGATACCAATACTCGCATCTATCTTATCATTAATTGTGTTTTCAGTATTCATCGCTATTACACTTGATACACCATCACCATATCTTGCACTAGAACCATTTTTAAATACTTGTACATTTTTAGTTAAATATGGATTAAACGCAGAAATAAGGCCGAAAAAATGACTTGATTGATACATTTTTATACCATCCCAAAGAATAAGATTTTGGTCATTGGTTCCTCCACGCACATTAATGTCGGATACAGTTTCATTCACACTAAGAATTCCTGGAAGCGCTTGGATAGTTTGTAATAAATCCGGTTCGATTAGACCGGGAAGTATACCAAAATTATTATAATTTATACGAACAGAACCGTCTATTTGCTTGTCTATTCCTTTGATTAGATAATCATTGAGAATAATTTCGTTTATATATTCGACCTTTTGAGTTAGAATAATATCCTGACAAGGATTATTGATAAAATAAGAGGCGGATTTTACAATCTGAATGTATCCAAGGTAGCTTATCGTTATTTTTTCATTAGGGGAATCAATATTTAAAGTAAACCGACCTTCTGAATTACTAATGATCGTGCTATTGTTACCCTGAATTGTTGCATCAGATATAATATTATTATCAACATCCTTTATAGTTCCGCAGATCTCTGTTGGTTTAAAACTTAAAGCTACAGTGTTATCAGCTAGAACAGTATACTCAAAAGGCGTATTAGTTTTAAGATATTGAAGAATCTCTTTAAAATTTAGATTTTTAGAGGGTTTTTTGATCTTAAGACCTTCTAATTCCTTATTGATATAAGAAAAATCGTATCCATAGGTTTTCTGAACGTTGTTTAAAATAGAGATAAGAGAGTATGTCTCTTTTTCGGTTTGCGAAGTTGCCGTAAAGAGAATAAAAAAAATCAGAAAACTTGAGACGAGGATTTTGGGTTGAATCACTCTTTATATAAGGTTACGGTTTTGTTATCAATCATGTATTTTAAACGCATTGGAATCGTAATCGATTTTAATGCGATTTCAATATCTGAATGTACAAAATTACCCGTAAAAAGTATAGCTGTATCAATATTTTTTGTTCTCATTTGAACTCCATATTGCCACTCTAACTCTTTTAAGACTCTTTTAAAAGGTGTTTTATAGAAATAACTTTTGTTGTAGTACCACTTAGGTTCTTTATCTGTTATTTTATTTTTTGTTATTTCTCCTGATATCAGTGATATCATATCTCCTGCCCTTAAAAACTCGGTTTGCTTATCTACTGTTACACTAACCACACCTTCATAACAAACTACTTCAAAGAAACCTTCTCTTTGTTTTACATTAAACCTGGTTCCAACTACATTGATCACTCCTGATTCAGTGTAAACATCAAATTTTTTACCTTTTGCTACATTGAAATAAGCTTCACCCTTCAAAGTAACTTTGCGCTCGCTAAACCAATTCTTTTTATCATACGTTATTGAAGAAAGAGCATTCAGTCTAATTTTGGATTCGTCAGGTAAAACATGAGTTGATTTCTCGCTGGCTAAAGTATCTATTGTTGTATCGTATTCTTTAAAGAATGAAAAATACAGACCTATACCTACCACAAATATAGCGGCGATACGAAGAAAAACTTTTAATGTAGAAGTTTTAGCAGAGGAGACCTTTCTTTTAGATAATTTTCCTTTCAAAATTTCTATATTTTCTTCCAAATTGTAATCTGGAGCACTAAATTTTTTAGCCATCTCAGATATTCTAACATAAGAATCATAGGCGTCTAATTGCTCAAACGCCTTTGATTCCTGCTTAGTGAGTTGTTGGTTATCCAACCACTTTGTAATAAGATCTTCCTTTTTCATAACAAGATTCTTGATAGTATAACAATCGATAGGCATAAATTCCTACCCTAGTTTTTATTTTTTATATGCCTTCAATGTCATTTCTTAACTTTTCTAAAGCTCCGTAGATTCTTTTTTCTACCGCTTTTCTAGAAATCCCAAGCAGATCAGCGATTTCTTTATGTCTTTTTCCTTCAATTCTATTTAAAAGAAAAGCCACTCGTTGTGCTTCAGTAAGATTTGATAGCGCTGTTTGATATTTTTCCAGATATTCCTTTTCTTCTAATACAAAATGAGGACTTTCATTTGTACTGCTCTTTATTTCTGTTTGTTGATATTTTAGCTTTATTTTATCGTGTTTTATTTGATTTAGGGAAAGATTATTGGCAACAGTAAATAAAAAACTTTTGGCTTTGTCTAAAGATACCTTATTGCAGTTGTCCCAAAGTTTAATAAATGCTTCCTGAACTTGATCTTTGGGATTAATATGTTCTCCATATTTATAATAAATGAAGTTATGAAGATTTTTAGAATGTTTAGCAAAAATTTCTGAAAACAATCTTTCTTCACAAACATTTTCGAAAAGGTCTTTGGGCATATTGGATTTTTTTTCAAAATTAAAAAAAAACTTCACCTAGTGGGAATTTGATTGATTAAATTGTTATAGTTATAATAGGAAAGAAAAAGGGTTATGAAACAGATAAGAATTTATATAACAACTGCAATAGCAAGTGTCTTATTATTGTTTGCTTCTTGTCAGCAAGAAGAACGGGAAGTTATTGATCCTACTTTGGATAATACAATTCCAAAAAATTCAGAACTGGCAGTATTAATGAAAAATATAGTAACCCACGATGGTTCTTATGACGATATAGTTGATAAGGGTCATTGTTATAGTATTAATTTGCCATATGTTATTTTACGAAATGGAATAGATCCTATTATTATAAGTCAAATAGAAGATTATGATCAACTCCAACAATCTGATAATATACAAATTCAATTTCCTGTAATTGTTACAAGGGATGATCATACTGAAGAATTTATAGCTAATGATGAAGAATTGCAATCTTTGGCCAGTAGTTGTCAAATACAAGATGATGATATAGAGTGTATAGATTTTGTATATCCTATTACTTTTTCAACATTTAATTCTAATAATAATAATATAGGGACTGTAGAGGTGCTTCATGATGCACAGGTTTTTAGTTTTATGGAAAACCTTAATGAAAATACCGTGGTTGCTATAAAATACCCTATAAACTTACGATTGAGTGATGGTGAGTTTGTTAGTGCCGGGCATAATGAAGAACTAGTATCAAGAATTCTTGCCTTCGAAACTTCCTGTGACGAAAACGATGGATAAGTGTTTAATTTTTTAACTTAAAAATTAAACAAAAAGTTAAAAAAGTATTAAAGTCATTTTTCAGGGTAGCATTTTTATTTTATGAGTTGTTTCATCCTTGAACAATTAATTTCAAAATAAAAACCAATAACATGAAAAATTTATTCAAAAAAGCTTTTTTAGCATTATGTATTATTTCAATAGCTGCTTGTAGCGATGATGATGATACTACGTTTATCCCTAATCCTATTACAATAGCAGATATAGTTGCAGGAGATGCAAATTATAGTTCTTTATTAGCAGCTTTAGAAAGAACAGATTTAGATGTGACATTAAACGGTACTGGTACATTTACAGTTTTTGCACCTGATAACGATGCTTTTGCCGATTTCTTAGATGGAACAGCTTTAAATGATGTTCCGGTAGCAGATTTAGAGCAAATATTATTAAATCACGTGCTCGGAACAACAGTAACGTCTGGACAGCTTACTACTGGATATGTAAATAACTTAGCAACAGAATCTTCTACAAGTGCCAATTTAAGTATGTATATAAATACATCATCTGGCGTAACTATAAACGGAGTTTCTACGGTTGTTCAGGCAGATGTGCCAGCTTCTAATGGTGTAATTCATTTTGTAGATGAAGTAATTCCATTACCAACAATGTTAACTTTTGTTGCTGCTGATAGCGAACTATCATCTTTGGCAACAACTGCTACCACCACTTCAGGTTTTGACACTGATTTTGCAGCTGTGCTAAGTGGAGCAGATAGCAATTTAACTTTGCTGGCACCTGATAATGATGCTTTTGCAGCATTAGGAGATATCTCTGGTCTTTCAGCAGCAGATTTGGAGCAAATATTATTGAATCACGTTATAGCTGGAATTAACATTTCTACAGGACTTACTACGGGTTATGGCAATACTTTAGCTACATATGGAGAAACTATGAATAACTTGAGTATATATATTAATACTGACGGAGGAGTTTCCTTCAATGGAATTTCTAACGTAGGTAGAGCAGATATCGTAGCATCTAATGGAGTGATTCATAAGGTTGATGCAGTAATCACTTTACCAACAGTAGTTACTTTTGCAACAGCAGATGCTACTTTTTCAACATTAGTAACTGCTTTGACAACGTTGACTCCATCAACAAATTTTGTGGGTATTTTAGGTACTGAATTAGGCACTGACCCAGCACCATTTACCGTGTTTGCGCCAACCGATGCTGCTTTCGCAGCGATTACGGTGCCCACAGATGAAGATGACGTAGCTGCCATTTTAAACTATCACGTAGTAGGAGGAGCAAATGTGCGTTCGACAGATTTAACTGACGGTGCTGTTACTACGTTAAACGGCGATGTAACTATCGACGCATCAGCACCTAGTGTAACTGGAGCCGGAAATACTAGTGCAAGTAACATTATTGTAGTTGATGTTCAAGCTGCTAACGGTGTGATTCACGCGATTGATCAGGTGCTATTGCCAGGTGTAAATTAAAAAAATTAAAATTATTGATGACCCCAGAATAGATTTTCCCCCGAAAGGGCATTTAGTTATCGGAACCCCCACTTTTTTCATTCTAAATGCCCTTTTATTTTCACACTCATTTTAATAGTAATTATTTAAAATTAAAACCAATGAAAACGATAATCAAAAGATTGACGGTACCATTCCTGTGCCTTTTTGTTATGAATTTCCTTGTCTCTTGCCAGACAGATAACAACGAATTAGATCAGGTCGACCCGGAACAAATAGAATTTGAAGAATCAAAAATTATAAGTTTTGATGAAATCGAAGAAATGACCCAAAATATTATTGAAGGAGAATTGTTGGAGCCAGAAAATGATGAAGAAGCTTTTTCAATAAATAAAAATGCTAGAATTGATATTAGTAGAGAAAGAAGGGTATATGATTTTTTTGCTACCATCAATAGTGGAGCAGGAGCCGGTAATGCAATTGAGGGTGAGCTTCGATTGAATTTCACTCTATATCATGCAAGCTTTACTATTGTGCGAGGAAATTTAGTGTTGCCTGATGGTACTAAAGCTAAAACTCGAGGTGCGATCGTGAGTGATGGAATTGTTTATTTAATTATAAACCCTCCCGGAAGAAATATAATTTTTGGAATAGGGAGAGTAGATCAGAATGGTAATTTAGAAGGTGGATTTAGGATATTTGGTAATGGTATTGGAAGAGGAGAGTGGACAGCAGAATTGACCTCTACCATTTTTCCTGACAAAACAATTGTAGAACTTATTGTTGAAGACGGAAGATTTACATCACTAGTTGGTGCATTACAAGCAACGGATTTAGTAGCACCCTTATCAGGAGAAGGACCATTTACAGTTTTTGCTCCAACCGATGAAGCCTTTGCTGCATTAGACGAAGTTCCAGAATTGGAAGTCCTGAAACAAGTGCTTTTGTATCACGTTGCTAGCGGAAGATTAAATACACCTGAATTGCTTCAGCAAGAGATGATAACGACTTTGCAAGGTGAAAATATAAAGGTGAGCCTAAATGAAAATAATGAGATTGTCATTAATGATACGGTAAAACTTTTATCTGCAAATATTGGTGGATCTAATGGAGTGATACAAATTATTGATGCTGTATTAATTCCACCCTCTTTTCAACCCTTACCATCGATTGTAGAAATAGCTGTTGCAACCCCTGAGCTTTCCACATTAGTAGGAGCTTTACAATCAGCAGATTTGGTGGATACTTTAAATGGAGATGGTCCTTTCACAGTTTTCGCGCCAACCAATGCTGCTTTTGATGCCTTAGATGCTATTCCGCAAGGAAATGCTTTGACTGAAGTACTTTTATATCACGTGGCCGCTGGTAAATTTACAGCAGAAGATTTGATAGCAGGACAGACAGTTACTACTGTACAGGGAGACGAGGTAACTATTGAGATGATCAATGGTGAGGTGTTCTTAAACGGAAATATAAAAGTTAGTATAGCAGATATTGAAGCCTCCAATGGTATTGTACACGTAATCGATGGGGTATTGATTCCACCATCAAATCTTCAATCTATTGTGGAAATAGCTATTGCAACTCCTGAGCTTTCCACGTTGGTAGGGGCTTTACAAGCTGCAGATTTGGTCGATACTCTTAATGGAGATGGTCCTTTTACAGTTTTCGCGCCAACCAATGCGGCTTTCGATGCCTTAGATGCTATTCCACAAGGAGATGTCTTGACCGAAGTACTTTTATATCACGTAGCTGCTGGTAAATTTACTGCCGATGATTTATTAACAGGACAGACGGTTACGACTGTGCAAGGAGATGAGGTAACTATTGAGCTGATCAATGGCGAAGTATTCTTAAACGGAAATATAAAAGTAAGTATAGCAGATATTGAAGCTTCTAATGGTATTGTACACGTAATCGATGGGGTATTGATTCCACCAGCAGATCTTCAATCTATCGTCGAAATAGCTATAGCAACTCCTGAGCTGTCTACTTTGGTAGGAGCACTACAAGTAGCTGATCTGGTTGGTACTTTAGAAGGAGACGGTCCCTTTACAGTATTTGCCCCTACCAACACAGCGTTTGCTGCGTTAGATGCAATTCCACAGGGCGAAGCGTTAACGGAAGTACTTTTATATCACGTGGCAGCGGGTAAGTTTGCTGCCGATGATTTATTAGTAGGACAAACGGTTACTACTGTGCAAGGAGATGAAGTAACCATTGAGATGATAAATGGTGAAGTATTCTTGAACGAGGATATAAGAGTAGATATTGCAAATATTGAAGCTTCTAATGGTATTGTGCACGTAATTAACGGAGTGTTAATTCCTCCGTCACTATAAAAAGGACATATATTTGAATTAGCCATATTGATAATGTCCAAAAAGCTATTAGAAGGAGTATTTAAATTCTTTCTAATAGCTTTTTTATTTTACAAAAAACAAAGCAATATTTCGGTAGATTAATTTCTGCAGTGATATTTAGAATTCTATCTCAAGCATTCTTTATTAATACACTTCAAATCATTAAATTTGCACCTATCCGCTAAAAAAGTGGATGTTGAAAAACCTGAAGAAAGCATATGTTTGATAATTTAAGCGATAAGTTAGATAAGGCGTTACATATTCTAAAAGGCCACGGTCAAATTACCGAAGTAAATGTCGCAGAGACACTTAAAGAGGTGCGGAGAGCATTGGTTGATGCTGATGTAAACTACAAAATTGCCAAAGATTTTACGGCTACAGTAAAGGAAAAGGCATTAGGACAAAATGTTCTTAAAAGTCTTAAGCCCGGTCAATTAATGGTTAAACTTGTGAAGGACGAGTTGACAGAATTGATGGGTGGAGAAGTTGCAGGTGTTAATTTATCCGGAAATCCTTCTGTAGTGCTAATGTCCGGATTACAAGGGTCTGGTAAAACGACTTTTTCTGGTAAACTAGCAAATTTCTTAAAAAATAAGAAAACTAAAAAACCACTTTTAGTAGCGTGTGATGTATACAGACCAGCTGCGATAGATCAGTTGCACGTGGTTGGAGAACAGATAAATGTTGAGGTGTTTAGTGATAGAGGCAATAATGATCCTGTTGCTATTGCCAAAGCAGGTGTTGCTCACGCAAAGGCCAACGGATTTAATGTGGTGATCATTGATACAGCTGGTCGCTTGGCTGTTGATGAAGTTATGATGACTGAGATTGCGAATATCCACAAAGCAGTTACTCCTAATGAAACTTTATTTGTTGTAGATTCTATGACCGGTCAGGATGCGGTGAATACAGCAAAAGCATTTAACGACGTCTTAAACTTTGATGGTGTCATTCTTACCAAGCTGGATGGTGATACTAGGGGTGGAGCTGCCATCTCAATCAAATCTGTTGTAAATAAACCAATAAAATTTATCGGTACTGGAGAGAAGATGGAAGCAATAGATGTATTCTATCCTTCTCGTATGGCAGATCGTATTTTGGGAATGGGAGATGTTGTTTCTCTTGTAGAAAGGGCTCAGGAACAATTTGATGAAGAAGAAGCAAGAAAACTGCAAAAAAAGATTGCTAAAAATCAGTTTGGATTTGATGACTTTTTAAAGCAGATTCAACAAGTCAAGAAAATGGGTAACATGAAAGACCTGGTCGGAATGATCCCTGGAGCAGGTAAGATGATGAAAAATGTAGATATTGATGATGATGCATTTAAGCATATAGAAGCAATTATACATTCGATGACACCGGCAGAGCGAACCAAACCACAGATTATAAATGCAAGTCGCAAAAAGCGAATCGGAAAAGGATCTGGGACATCAGTGCAACAAGTAAACCAGTTACTTAAGCAATTTGATCAGATGAGTAAAATGATGAAAATGATGCAAGGTGGCGGAGGAAAGCGCATGATGCAGATGATGGGCAAAATGAAATAATTTTTTAACACAAGAATAATACTAAATAGCTTAGGGGCCTAATATGGAAGTTTTAGACGGAAAAAAAGTAAGTAATGATATAAAAAATGAAATAGCTGTCGAAGTTCAGAAAATGAAGGATCGCGGTGAAAAAGTTCCACATCTCGCGGCAGTTCTGGTTGGGAATGATGGTGCAAGTCTTACTTATGTAGGGAGTAAAGTAAAAGCTTGTGAAAGAGTAGGTTTTGAGTCTACTTTAGTGAAAATGCCTAGCACTACAAGCGAAATTGAATTATTGGCCAAAATAAAGGAGCTTAATGAAGATTCTAATATTGATGGTTTTATTGTTCAATTACCTTTACCTCCTCAAATCGATACTCAAAAAGTATTGTTAGCAGTAGATCCGGATAAAGATGTAGACGGATTTCATCCAATGAATTTTGGTAAAATGGCACTTGATATGTCTACCTTTATTCCTGCTACACCTTTCGGAATTTTAGAGCTTTTGGAAAGATACAATGTGGACACAAAAGGAAAGCATACAGTAGTTATCGGTAGAAGTCACATCGTAGGAAGACCTATGAGTATATTAATGGGAAGAAAAGGGTGGCCCGGTAATTCTACGGTAACATTAACACATAGTCATACTAAAAACATAACCCAAATTATTTCACAGGCGGATATTGTTATTTCTGCTTTAGGAGTTCCTAATTTTCTAAAGGCTGAAATGGTGAAAGATGATGCCGTGATTATCGATGTTGGTATAACAAGAGTTGCAGATGATACAAGAGAAAGAGGGTATAGAATTGTGGGTGATGTAGATTATGAAAACGTAAGTAAAAAAGCTTCATTTATAACTCCAGTGCCGGGAGGAGTTGGTCCAATGACCATTGCAATGTTACTAAAGAATACATTGTTAGCAAGAGAAAGACATCGTAACAATCCTTAAATAGTTTGATTTTTATAGCAAAAAAGAAAGACATTTATTTGTGTTTTTGTTCATATAGCCTGCTAAGTGAGATAAAAAAAACTAAAGCCTCAGAGTTTATTAAAAACTCTGAGGCTTTAGTTTTTAAAGCATACTTTTATAGAAAAGAATTATCTTCTTAATAGTACTTTTTACTTGGGGACAGGTAGATTTTAATAATAAAAATGATAATATATCTTAAATAAAAAAGACACCCATATGGGTGTCTTTTTAGTTTACATTTATTATTGGTGATAATAAATTAAATTATGTAAATAGTATTTTTGTTTTTATTTTTTAGTAAGCTCCAAATTCGTCAGCTCCAATATTATCTTGGTCTTCTGCACCATTATTATATAGAGTTCCATTTGGCATAAGATCTAAAGATAAGCTATATGAAGGTACGTTGATACCATCGTCTGTTTTAATCGTATTAAAATCTAGTATATCTTGACCTTTTTCATATAATGGATTTTTAGTAAATTGACCTTTACCTCTTCCTTTAGGAGCATTAGGGTCTTCCATCCAATCTTTTCCATATGCAATTACACAATAGTATTCTCCTTCAGGGATATTTCTAATAAATTGTGTTTGATTGCTATTTACATATACAATCCTTACTACTTCGTCATCCTTTGCTGTTTTACCCATTTTTACAAGTTTAACAACAACATCTGTATTTTTACCTACCTCTAATTTAAGATAGTTGTCTAATTTATATTCAAACTTTCCTTTAAAGTCAAATGATTTTGGTGTTGCACCAGATTTATATGATTTCTTTTCCCAACTTGAAAATTTATTTTCTCTAGTTACTTTTGATGGAGCTGCTGAAGTTCTTGTCGAGCTAGCATTACTTCCATTTGATGGGGTTTTAGATTCGATAGGATTGTAAGCTGTTTCTGTTGTTCCTAAAGTTCTTTTGTTAGCTTCTTCTAATGCCTTCTGTGTCTCAGCTAGTTCAGCTAATCTTCTTCTTTCTGCGGCACTTTTATTTTGATTAGCGGCAGCAGCGGCAGCGGCAGCGGCAGCAGCATCAGCTTCAGCTTGTCTTTGTAATCTTTCTGCTTCGGCAATAGCTTTTCTTGCAGCCTCTGCAGCAGCAATTTTAGCAGCCTCAGCTTTTCTTATAGCTTCTTCAGCGGCAAGTTTAGCAGCTCTTTTTCTAGCTTCTGCAGCTTTAGCAGCTCTTTCTGCTTCAGCAATACTACTATCTTCAGCTAATAATTTGGTAAGTACAAAACCGTTACCATTTTTATACTGTACTGTACTCCAGTCTCCATATCCAGAACTAATAACATATACTTGAGTTCCTTGTGGAATTTCACCGATGATGTCAAAATTTGCACCAGGACCGGTTCTTAATTCTAATTTGGCGGTAGACATTAAATATCTGTCCAAAGACTTTATTTGAGCAAAAGTCGAGGAAGTCATCACCAATAGCAAAATAAATGTAAAAATTGATTTCATAATCTTTCTGTGTTTACATAATTAAAATTCAAAAATAAAGCAGATTAGGGTTCTTTTTTAAAAGGTTATTAATCTTTTTGCTTTTTTCTTCTTTATATTTTTAAAATTCTTATAAATATTATTCAAAATTGCCTCTTCAAAAAACATGCCAAATATCTATTTCGGCACTTATTAAATAATTAACAAAACTTTCGTTTCGTGAATTGTTGCAGTTTTTTAAAGAACTATTTAGTAATTTAAAAGCCTGTTTTTCAATTAGTTAAACATGTTTTTCTGTACTATCAGTTTAAACTTGTTAATTAATTAACTGAGTTGAAAACTCTTAAACTATAAACAAAAGTAAGTTATTAATATGAAAAACACAACATGTTTTCACTTTTTTTGCATAAAAATCTACTTTTTTTTTTAATGATTTGTGTTTTTCAACGATTATTTTGTGTATTACAACTGATTTATGCTGTATTTACGGGGGTTGAAGTCGGTATCGAAAATTTTAAAAAAAGAACAGGTCTTTTTAAATTTTTTTAGGGAAATTTTTTTAGGGTTACCAGAGTTATTTTTGCAATAATTTAACATTTATTATTATGCATGCATAGCAACTTAATTGGTTTTAGATGGATGTTTTTCTATGATTTAATGGCTATAAATTTGATATTTAGGTGTTTATGGTATTTGTTTTTTGGTTTTGTGCTAATGCACAAAGTTTCAATTAACTGACAAAAGGATGCTTTTAATTAATGTTTTAATACCTTATTATGCTGTTTTTATATCTGATTTTTTTTTACCATTTAAAGGTGAATTATATCAACGTCAGAAATCGCTGACCGTTTTTTATCTGTACGATTTTGGTGAGAATTTGATTCTTTTCAAAAAGAATATGGCGACTTATGGTTAGAAATCGTTTAATGGGTGCTCTTTATTAATTCAGGGAATTTTTTTTGAAAACGCTTCAGTCTTGGTACTGAAACATTTTGTATATATCGATTATACGGATTTCTTTTTTCATAATCTTGATGATATTCTTCGGCTTTCCAGAATTTTTGAAACGGAGTTACTTCAGCGGCTATTTTACGATTTAATGTTTTGCCTAAAAAGTCTTTTTTCTTTTCAATAATATTTTTTTCATTTTCATTCTGATAAAATATAATGGATCTGTATTGAGATCCTCTATCTGGACCTTGTCCATTAATCTGCGTTGGGTTTTGGGATCCAAAATAAACGTCTACCAAGGTGGAGAATGAAACAATTTCAGGATCATATAACACTTCTACAGCTTCTGCATGACCAGTTCTTCCTGTGTTGCTAGATTCGTAGGTTGGATTTTCTGTATGTCCGCCTGAGTATCCAGAAACTACTTCTTTAACTCCTTTAACACTTTCGTAAATTGCTTCTACACACCAAAAACATCCACTGGCAAAATATGCACGTTGCAGTCCATTAATCGGTTCGGTTTGCGTTGGAGTAATTTCCTTATGTTGTGATGTTGTTTTTGTTTGGCCTTTGGTTTGGCTATTACCTTGGCAACTGGATAATATTATTGAAATAGTCAATACACTATATAGTAAGGTTTTCATTATAGTTTTTTTTATATAACTGAGTAGTCTGTATTTGTAGCAAAAACTTTCAAGGAAAGTTCTAAAAACAAAATTAATGAGATTAATACTTGTATAGTCTTAAAGAAATTTTAAATAAAAACGGCTATCAAAATCTGATAGCCGTTACCTATATATATATATATATGATATATACTTAATTATCCATTCATAGATATAAGAAACTCATCGTTGTTTCGAGTTTGCTTAAATCGCTCGTTTATGAACTCCATGGCTTCTACAGGATTCATATCTGCAAGATATTTTCGCATTACCCACATTCTTTGAATAGTATTATCATCAAGGAGTATGTCATCACGACGCGTACTTGATGATGTTAGGTCAATGGCTGGGAAAATTCTACGATTGGATATTTTACGATCCAACTGTAACTCCATATTACCAGTTCCTTTAAATTCTTCAAAAATTACTTCATCCATTTTGGAGCCTGTTTCGGTAAGTGCTGTAGCAATGATTGTTAAGGATCCTCCATTTTCTATATTACGTGCAGCACCGAAGAAACGTTTTGGTTTGTGCAAAGCATTGGCATCCACACCACCACTAAGAATTTTACCTGATGCTGGCTGTACTGTGTTATAAGCTCTTGCCAAACGGGTAATGGAATCTAGCAAAATAACTACATCGTGGCCGCATTCTACTAATCGTTTCGCTTTTTCTAATACAATATTAGCAATTTTTACGTGCTCGTGAGCTTCTTTATCGAAGGTTGAAGCGATAACCTCTCCGCGAACGTTACGTTGCATATCTGTTACTTCTTCCGGACGTTCATCGATTAACAGTATCATTTGATATACTTCTGGATGATTAGCTGCAATTGCATTAGCTACATCCTTAAGTAGCATGGTTTTACCTGTTTTTGGTTGCGATACGATCATTCCTCTTTGTCCTTTTCCGATAGGAGAAAACAAATCCATTATTCTAGTAGAAATCGTACTTTGTCTTTCTGCTAATTTGAATTTTTCTTGAGGGAATAGTGGTGTAAGGTGTTCAAAAGAAACTCTGTCCCTTACTACTTGAGGGTCTAAACCATTGATTTTATTTACTTTAATTAAAGGAAAATACTTTTCTCCTTCTTTGGGAGGTCTTACTTGGCCTAGAACCGTATCACCTGTTTTTAATCCAAAAAGTCTTATTTGAGATTGAGATACATAGATGTCGTCTGGCGAAGAGAGGTAGTTGTAATCACTGGATCTTAAGAAACCATAACCGTCCTGCATGATATCAAGTACACCTTCGCTCTGAATAATTGCATCAAATTCGTAATCTGGTTCTTTGTAGCGATTTCTGTTATCTCGATTACCGTTATCTCGATTATTGTTGTCCCTATTTCCGTTATTCTCCTTTTTACTGGTATTGCGATTTTTGTTTTGGGATTTGTCGTTACTCCTATTGCGATTGTCTTTTTTATCTTCTTTGTTAACCTCCTGTTTTTTCTGAGGTTTTTTGTTATCCTGATTTTCTTTTGAAGCTGTTTTGACTTCTTTAGATTCTTGGTTTGATGGGTTGCTTTTTTCCTGAGCAGGAGCAACTTCATTTTTTTCAGAAGAGTTTTGTGTTTGCGGTGTCTTTTTAGTACGAGGTCTTTTTTGACGAGAAGTCTGTTTAGGTTGTTCTTTCTCGCTATTTGGAGAAGAGTCTTCTGTAATAACCTCTTTTACTTTTTTTGGATTAGCGGCTTGGTAGTCAAGAATTTGGTATACCAAGTCCAATTTTTTCATTGTGCGAAATTTAGGTACGTTTAAACTTTTTGCAATTTCCTGTAGCTCAGGAAGCTTTTTCGCTTTTAATTCAGAAATTTCTAACATTTAAATTTGTTATATAATTTAAGGTTCTGGTATTAAATTTTCTAAAGAAGAATTCTAGGAAAATTTTATTTTGAAGGTAAGTAACCTAAATAGAATGGGTTACACGATTTGTGTTGCAAGTATACGACTTTATTTTTGATTTTTTACACATATTTATAAAAAGAAACTCTTATTTTTGCTTTTCGAAAAAGACGAAGGGGGCAATGATACAAAGAATTCAATCAGTTTATTTGTTTTTAGTTGTGGTGTTATCTGCTGGGATATCTGCCGTACTGCCGTATGGATATGATAGGAATGGAGAATCCCTGTTGTCGTTAAATAATCATTTGGTGCTAGGAATGTTTGCTGGATCGGCTGTGTTAGCCTTGATCGCATTTTTTTTATTTAAAAACAGACAGCTTCAATTTGTATTGGGGCGTATCAATATCTTATTAAACTTTATTTTACTAGGAGTATTTGTTTATTGGTCACTAACATTATCTGGAGAAGCTTTGGTTTCGGAGAAAGGTATTGGGATGTTGATTCCTATTATTTCTATCGTTTTATTAGTAATGGCCAATAAGGCCATCAAAAAGGATGAAAATCTCGTAAAATCTGTTGATCGATTACGATAAACCTAAAATCTTAGTAGTATTAGTGCGTTAAGACCCGAAGTATGCCAACTTCGGGTCTTATTTTAATAAAATCAAAGTTTCAAAAGTGTAACCTTATTGAATATTGTTGGGTGATTGATTGGTATCGAAGACCTATGTTTTTGATTATTTTTTTCCGAGCTCTATAACTTCTAGATTTTCTATGTTACCTTCATCTATGGTAAATCTAAGCATAGTTCTTACCTTATGAAATCCGTGTTTTCCGGCTGCTCCGGGATTCATATGTAACACTCCGTTGACTTTATCAGGGATCACTTTTAGTATATGAGAATGACCACAGATAAATAATTTAGGAGGATTGTTTTTTATTTCTTCTCTGGTGTGAATATTATATTTAGGAGGATATCCACCTATATGAGTGATCCATACAGAGACCTTTTCACAGGTAAACTTTTGATGTAATGGAAAAGTAGCTCTTGCCTTATCATCATCAATGTTTCCGTAAACAGCTCGAATAGGTTTTATAGCTTCAATTGCATCTGTTACCTTAAGATCTCCAATATCTCCTGCATGCCATACTTCGTCGGATTCTTTTACATAATGTAAAATTCGATCATCTATATAATTATGTGTATCGCTAAGTAGAAGTATTTTTTTCAAATTGATATATAAGGTTAATTTATAATGGTATCGATAATCTGTGTTTAGACGGCATAAATCTTCTTTAGAATATGAAGTATATTTGCCATCAGATTTTGAACAAAAATAGGATAAAGCTTTGAGATATTTTTTAGAACTTTCTTATAATGGAACACCTTATCATGGATGGCAAAGACAGCCTAATGCAATTTCTGTTCAAGAGGTCTTAGAAAATGCGTTATCTACCTTATTAAGAATCAAAACAGATATAGTTGGTGCTGGAAGAACAGATACTGGAGTCCACGCTAGGCAAATTATGGCGCATTTTGATAGTCTAATTGAGTTAGATACTGTTCAGTTAAAGTATAAACTTAATTCAATTCTTCCTCCCGAAATTGCTATCCAAAACGTAAGTTTAGTAAAGCAAGACGCGCACGCTAGGTTTGATGCTGTTAGTAGGTCTTACGAATATGTGGTTACAGTTTCTAAAGATCCTTTTAACATCAACGGTGCTTATTATTTAAAGCGTGATTTAGATATAGATCTAATGAATGATGCTGCTAAATTGTTGTTAAACTACACCAATTTTAAATGCTTTAGTAAGTCTAAAACCGATGTAAAAACGTATAATTGTAATATAACCAACGCTATCTGGGAAAAGAAAGGGGACATAGTAGTTTTTAAAATTTCTGCAAACCGTTTTCTGAGAAATATGGTGAGAGCAATTGTCGGCACTTTAATTGAGATTGGAGAACACAAACTAGATATAGATGACTTAAAAAACATTATTAAAAGCGAAAACCGAAGTGAAGCAGGGTATTCTGTCCCGGCCCACGGATTATATTTAACAGAGGTACAATACCCCAAAACGACTTATATACATTAAAATGGCTGAAAAGAACGGCAAAGCATTTGATTTTAAGCTATTCAGAAGATTGATTGGTTATACCAATCCATATAAAATTACATTTTACTTTGTAGCATTATCGGCTATATTGTTGTCGGTATTTGCAATTTTAAGACCTCTTTTACTACAGAAAACAATTGATAAAAGTTTTATACCTAAAGATGAAGACCAAATCATCTTTTATATTAGTTTGATGCTAGGGGTTTTATTGTTAGAAGTAGTTTTTCAATTTCTATTTATATACTTTGCCAATTGGCTTGGGCAAGAAGTGATCAGGGATCTCAGGGTAAAGCTTTTTGATCATATGCTAGGATTTAAAAAGCAATATTATGATAAGTCCGCTGTAGGCCGACTGGTGACAAGAGCAGTGAGTGATATCGAGACGATTGCTAGTATTTTTAGTCAGGGTCTTTTTATGATCATCAGTGACCTTTTAAAGATGACGGTTATTCTTGGTTTTATGATCTATTATAGTTGGCAGCTCACCCTCATAGTATTGGTAGTATTGCCATTTATAGTTTTTGCTACTAGAGTTTTTCAAAGAAAAATGAAAACTGCTTTTGAAGAAGTAAGAACACAGGTTTCAAATTTGAATTCTTTTGTTCAGGAAAGAATCACCGGGATGAAGATTGTTCAGCTTTTTACACGAGAAGAAATTGAATATGCTAATTTTAAAGAAATTAATGATAAGCATAAGAAAGGATGGATAAAAACAGTCTGGTACAATTCTATATTTTTTCCAATTGCAGAAATGTCTAGCTCTATAACCATCGGATTAATTGTATGGTATGGTGGATTGAAAGCAGCACAAGGTGACGTAATTACGTTAGGTGTTGTGATAGCTTTTATAGAGTTATCTCAAATGTTATTTAGACCGTTACGTCAGATTGCCGATAAATTTAATACGCTGCAGATGGGTATGGTCGCGGCTAACAGAGTGTTTGCAATTTTGGATACCGAATCAAAAATAAAAGACTCTGGAAAACTGGAGTTATTATCTATTAAAGGAGATATTGATTTCGAAAATGTAAGATTCAGTTATGTAGAAGGAGAGGAAGTGTTGAAGGGAGTTACATTGTCTGTAAAATCAGGAGAGACTGTTGCTATTGTCGGTGCTACAGGCGCTGGTAAGTCCACGATTATCAACTTGCTTAGTAGGTTTTATGAAATCGATAGTGGAGCTATTTTAATAGATAAAAATCCAATTAACACTATTGATCTAAAATCATTAAGAAGTCATATCGCTGTAGTTTTACAAGATGTGTTTTTGTTTGCGGATACAATTCTGAATAATATAACGCTTAATAATCCTGAAATTACTGAGCAACAGGTTCGTAATGCTGCAAAAGAAATAGGGATTCACGAGTTTATAATGAGCCTTCCTAATGGATATCGTTATAATGTAAAAGAAAGAGGTGTGATGCTTTCTTCTGGTCAGAGGCAATTAATATCTTTTCTTCGAGCCTATGTAACGAATCCGGAAATTTTGGTACTGGATGAAGCGACTTCTTCTATTGATTCGCACAGTGAGCAACTTATACAAGATGCTACAGATAAAATTACCAAAGGCAGAACCTCAATCGTAATTGCACATCGATTAGCCACTATAAAGAACGCAGATAAAATTATTGTTATGGATAACGGTAAAATTGTAGAAGAGGGTAATCACAATGAGCTACTAGAGGTAGAAAACGGGTATTATAAAAATCTTTATGATGTTCAGTTTGCTGCAGTTCCCGAATAATTACTTCTATTTTGCAGGAATCATTCCCATTTTAGCCATAATAATTCCAATAATTACAGAAAAAATCACAAATACTACACCCATAATCAAAAAGAATAGCAGGGTTTTTAGAATTATTCTTTTTAAACCGATTTCATAAAGTTTCTTTAGAACAAAGCCAATATAAAAGATAGAAACTGGAAATTGAACCCAAAGTATAAGATATATATTTTTAGATATCAAAAGTAATGGCAAGGTGATAAAACTAATGGCCATCGTAATGTGCGAATATGCGTATAAATGAATTACAAAATGTTCTGTTAGGTTATATTTTTTGTAATTGAAGAATACCAGCCTCGATATCAATGCCAGAACTGGGATGGTTAGAAATGAGATGAGAGATTGATACTCAAAAGAAAGATCAGAAGCGGTTTTGGATACTTCTACCTGGTTAGGGTCATTAAAAAAATTTGAGAAAAGTGCATCTTTGTATTTTCCTAAAATAAAACTGTATAAACTGGCAATCGTAAGAGAGATTGCAAAGTAACTAAAGACGTTAAGGTATCGTTTTCTAAGTCCGTTGATGTAACCATCAATCACATTTTTTGGTTTTGTAAATAGATGGATGAACGTCCTGATAAATGAATTATCAAGATTTAAAAAACGATCACTGAACTCTTGAGTCAGATTCTTAAAAGTGATCCTTTTGGTGATTTTTTTCGCACCACAATTCGGACAATAAGAATAGTTTTTGATTTGGAAACTACAATTTTTGCAATGATCGTTATCGGTAAGATGAGTATTCATTATTGAAGATCTCGATTTATTTTTTCTATCAATTCTTCTGGCGTTTTAAAAATAACAAATTCTCCATTCTTTATATAAGACATCTGACCAGTCTCCTCACTCACGATAATAGCCAGTGCATCTGTTTTTTCAGTAATTCCAATAGCAGCACGGTGTCTTAACCCAAACCTTAGGGGAATATCCCGATCATTTGATACAGGAAGAATAACTCTAGTTGCTACGATTCTGTTGTCTTCTATAATCATCGCTCCATCGTGCAGCGGACTGTTTTTATAAAAAATACTTTCTATAATAGGTCCTTTGACCAGGATGTCTAGTTCATCACCAGTAGTTTTTACGAAATCCAAAGATGTATTTCTTTTAATTACGATGAGCGCTCCAGTAAACGTGGTTCCCATTTTTTGACAAGCCTTTACAATTTCTGCTACATCGGTAAGACTGTCTTCTGGTGTATCTCTAATAAACTTTAATTGTCTTAGAAATTTCCTCCTTCTACCAAAATTGGTAGATCCAATCATCAAAAGAAATTTTCTGATTTCTTGCTGAAACACAACAATAAGAGCAAACATTCCAACTCCAATAAACTCACCTAAAACACTACTAAGCATTTCCATAGCCAGAAACTGGGTGAGTTTCCAGACCAAATAGATCATGACGATTCCAATAAAAATGTTAATAGCGGCTGTGCCCTTAACCAACTTATAGATATAATATAGTAAAAGTGCTACAAGCACGATATCCAGGATATCTAATATTCTAAGATTGATTAAATCCAAATGCGGTGTTTTTGTAAAAATAGGAAAATTAGTGAAACTCTGATTTGAAAAGCTTTAAAAAGCGAATGCAACTTAGTTGGTTGTACTAATTCGATTAAAAAACGGGATCTAAAACTATAAATTGTCAATCCTGACTAGGTATTTCAATTCCCTGATTCACGATCATTCTTGATATATACTCACTAATTTGATACACTCTATGGCTTCTTTTACATCGTGTACTCTTAAGATTGAAGCACCTTTAAGCAATGCAATAGTATTTAATGAGGTTGTACCATTCAGAGATTCAGAAGGTGTAATATCCAGAGTTTTATAAATCATGGATTTTCTTGATATGCCCGCTAAAATTGGTAATCCCTGAAACTTCAATAAGTCCAGATTTCTTAGAAGTTCAAAGTTCTGATCGATATTTTTTGCAAAACCAAAACCAGGATCAATGATAATATCGTTAATGCCTTCACCTCTTGCTTTAGCTACTTTTTGAGAAAAATAAAACTGAATATCTTTTAATAAGTCCTCATATTGATTCAGCGATTTCATGGTTTGTGGAGTACCTTTCATGTGCATCATAATGTAAGGCACCTTCAATTTTCCAATGGTTTGCATCATCACTTTGTCTATATTCCCAGCCGAGATATCATTAATAATAGCGGCTCCGGCATCAATACATTGTTTTGCAATTTCACTTCTAAAGGTATCTATCGATAAGATAGCATCTGGATATTTGGAGAGAATTAATGTTACTATAGGTAAAATTCTTTTCTCTTCTTCTTCAATAGAAATGTGACTCGCACCGGGTCTTGAAGAATAGGCACCTAAATCTATAAACGTTGCACCTTCTGTAAGCATTTTTTCTACTTGCCGCAAGATTTGTGTTTCATTTTTATATTTTCCTCCATCGTAAAAAGAATCAGGAGTAAGATTTAGAATTCCCATGACTTTTGGAGTAGATAGATCCATCAATAAGCCTTTGCAATTTATGGTCATAAGGGAGTTTGTAGTTTTTTTAATGTTTATTTGGTATTATTGCCATATTAAAGCGAAATTTACGCAAAATTCAACAACTATATGCAAGATACGTCTACACAATATGACGCGGTAATTACGAAATGTCGTGATCTGTTTGCAAAGAAAATGAAAGATTATGGAAGTGCCTGGAGAATCCTAAGATTGCCATCACTCACTGATCAGATTTTTATAAAGGCACAGCGTATTAGAAGTTTACAAGAAAATGAAGTAAGAAAGGTGGATGAAGGCGAGGTTTCCGAATTTATTGGTATTATTAATTATAGTTTGATGGCTCTCATTCAATTAGAGAAAGGGATTGCAGAACAACCTGATTTATCAACAGATGAGGCCGTGAATCTTTATGATAAACATATAGATATTACCAAAACATTGATGATGAATAAAAACCATGATTATGGAGAGGCTTGGCGTGATATGCGAGTAAGTTCATTAACGGATTTAATTATTCAGAAATTACTTCGCGTTAAACAAATTGAAGATAATGAAGGTAAAACATTGGTTAGCGAAGGAATCGATGCGAACTATCAGGATATGATAAATTATGCAGTCTTTGCTATGATTCATCTGGGTGAAGCTAAATAACTTTTGATTTTATAAAATACTGTTAAACTAAAAGTAACAAGGTGTAAACCTATTTATCTTGTTCAAAATTAACTACAGCTACCATGTATAAACAAAATTCCCCGGGTTAAGTTTTTGATTCTGATTTTGGATTATTTTGGTAAGTTGTATATGACATTTAAAACAATATTATAAACATATGAAAATACTTGTTGGTTTTTCCAGAATATTTGTAGCAGCGCTTTTTTTGTTTTCAGGATTTATTAAATTGAATGACCCTTTAGGATTCTCCTATAAATTGCAGGAATATTTTAGTGAAGGTGTATTGAATATGGAATTTTTAATTCCATACGCACTATTAATGGCAGTATTCTTATGTGTTTTTGAAATTATCGTTGGAGTCACATTATTACTAGGGTATCTTCCAAAATTTACAGTTTGGTCTTTACTAGGTATGATCGTATTTTTTACATTCCTAACCTTTTATTCAGCTTATTTCAACAAAGTTACAGATTGCGGATGTTTTGGGGATGCTTTGCCATTAACTCCTTGGGAGTCATTTACAAAGGATATTATTTTATTGGTCTTTATCTTGATTTTATTTTTCGGAAGAAAATATATAACACCGATTTTACCTCAGTCTTCTCATAAATGGATCGTTTTTGTATGTTTTTCTGCTTGTTTAGCATTTGCATATCACGTGCTAATGCATTTACCGACTTTCGATTTTAGAGCTTATAAAGTAGGAACTAATATACAAGAAGGAATGTCGGTTCCCGAAGGAGCTCCTGAAGCCGAATTTGAATATTTTTGGAAATTTGAAGTTGATGGCAATGAAGAAATCATTAAAACCACTGGTGAGTATCCGCAGGTTAAGGGCAAATATATTGGAGTAGAAACTAAGATGATTAATGAAGGATATATTCCACCGATTCATGATTTCGCCATAGAAAAAGACGGCCAAGATTATACTACAGAGTATCTGGACAAAGAAAATGTTGTCCTTATTATTATGTACAACCTTTCTAAAAGTGAAGGCGAAGGAATGAACACGATAAAGGGGCTTACCGAAAAGGCTTTGTCACAAGGATATGATGTCATTGGGTTGACGGCATCTTCTCCTCAAGATATTTCTCAGAAAAAAGAACAATACGATTTAAGTTTTGATTTTTATAGTACAGATGAAACGGCTCTAAAAACTATAGTAAGATCTAATCCGGGAATCGTAAAATTGAATAAAGGCACAATTACAGAAAAGCTGCATTGGAATGATGCGGATAAACTGATTTTAGAGAAAGTAGAGCCATCTAAACCAAGTATTAATGAGTCATTAAAAACTCAATTAGATAGTATTGCTAAACTTGATCAGAAGTTTAGAAGACTAATGCAAGCTCAAACTGCAGAGGAAAGAGATAGCATTGCTAAACTTGTTGGAGCGACCGAAGAAGAAGTATTTAGTGATTATTGGAAGCAGCAAATTGCAATTGATTCTTCCAACACAGTTTTTATCGAAAACGTATTTAAGAAGTATGGATATCCAGGTAAATCACTTGTAGGAGAACCAACCAATACTGCTGCCTGGTATGTGATACAACATTCTGATAAAATTGATCAATATCTTCCTATGATCAAAAAAGCCGGAAAAAAAGATGAAATTCCTTTCAGATTAGTTGCAATGATGGAAGATCGATACCTAATGAGTAAAGACGAAGAGCAGATTTATGGTACTCAGGGAACAACATTAAATTATAATACAGATAAACCAATACAGATTATTTGGCCAATAAAAGATGCGGATAATGTAAATCAAAAACGTAAAGAGGCCGGATATGACACTACTATTGAAGAGTATGCTAAAAGATTATACGGAGATACTTTTGAATATAAAGCATACACATTAGAAGAAGTCAAAAAACTTCAAGAACAGGCTAACTAAACAGGATGAAATACTTCTATAAATTCGGGTATGCCTTACTTACTTTATTAGGAGTAATTACTGTGATTTTTTTATTGTTCACTATTCTTCCCGGTGATCCGGCACAGATGATGATGGGGCAAAACGAAAATCAAGAACAACTGGATGTCATCAATAAAAAGTATGGGTTTGATCTTCCATTAAGTACACAATATTTTTATTATCTCAATGATCTTTCTCCTATTTCATTTCATAGTACGAATGAGGACGATTTTTCATATTTCGACACCAGAAAATATTCCGGGATTTCGCTATTTACATTAGCTACTACAAAAACAGTTTTTAAGTTTCCGTACTTAAGAGAATCTTTTCAGAAAAATGGTAAAAAAGTAAGCCAGGTGATCAAAGAAACATTACCTAATACTGCAGTTCTGGCGATTTCGGCAATATTTATTGCGATATTAGTAGGGATTTCTATGGGGATTGTAAGTGCGTTGACAAAAGATCAATGGCCGGATCGATTGATTCAATTGGTGAGTACAATAGGAATGAGTGTACCTTCCTTTTTTAGCGCTATTATTTTTGCATGGTTGTTTGGATATGTGCTTCATGAATATACAAATCTAAACATGACAGGAAGCTTGTATGAAGTGGATGATTTTGGAGAAGGTACTTATATTCAATGGAAAAACTTACTTTTACCTGCTGTGGTTTTGGGAATCCGACCATTAGCAGTAGTGACTCAACTTATGCGTAATTCTTTGTTAGAAGTTATGAGCCAAGATTACATAAGAACAGCAAAAGCAAAGGGGTTGTCTTTGTTTCAGGTAATTAGAAAACACGCTTTAAAAAATTCACTGAATCCGGTGGTGACCGCTATTTCAGGTTGGTTTGCCTCTATGTTGGCCGGAGCAGTGTTTGTAGAATATATTTTTGGGTGGAATGGATTAGGAAAAGAGATTGTAGATGCATTAAATACATCTGATCTTCCGATTATTATGGGAGCAGTAATTGTGATCTCTTCGGTGTTCATTCTAATCAATATATTTGTAGACATTATCTATAGATGGTTAGACCCCAGAATTCGGGTTTAATAATCTTATCTTGAGTAGTAACCAAATAGTAACCACACACATAAATTAAAATTAATGAGAGCAAAAATCGTAGCAGGAAACTGGAAAATGAATAAAAATCTGGCTGAGACCGGGGTTTTATTATCAGAATTAAAAGTAAAGCTAAAAGATAAACCAGAAGCAAAAATTATTGTAGCACCAACATTTACCAATCTATACTACGCTTTTGAAGAGCTTAAGGGGTTTGATATTGAGGTAGCAGCACAAAATATGCATCAGGCCGAAAACGGTGCATTTACAGGAGAAATTTCTGCAGATATGCTAAAGAGTATCGGTGTTGAAACGGTTATATTGGGCCATAGTGAGCGTAGAGCATATTTTGGTGAAACTGATGAATTATTAGAGGAAAAGGTAAAAACAGCTTTAAAGCACGAGATGAATGTTATCTTTTGTTTTGGAGAAGAATTAGAAGATCGTAAGAGTGAAAATCATTTTAATATTGTAGAGAGTCAGTTGAAGAATGCATTATTTAAATTAGATAATTCAGCTTGGAAAAATATTATTCTTGCATACGAACCTGTTTGGGCTATCGGAACAGGAGAGACTGCAAGCCCAGAACAAGCTCAGGAAATGCATGCTTTTATTCGTAAAACAATAGCGAATGCATTTGATACAAAAATCGCAGAAGAAGTTTCTATACTCTATGGAGGAAGTGTAAAACCTGCCAATGCAAAAGAGATTTTTGCTAAACCTGATGTGGATGGAGGGTTAATTGGTGGGGCTGCTTTGGATCCAGAAAGTTTTGCAGCTATAGCAAATTCATTCTAAACAAAACTTGCAACATAAATTAAAAGGTATTCGTGTCTTATCGAATACCTTTTTATGTAATCAAAAGATTAACTTTACAGCCTAATTTTTAGCTAAGATGACAACTCCTATTTACATAGGTTACTATTTTACCATAGAACCTTTACAACCAGCAACAGAAATTTTAATTGCAGAATTAGGTTATGCAGGTTTTGAAAGCTTTGTTGAAACTGATAAAGGAGTGGAGGCCTTTATTCAGAAACCAGAATGGAACGAAAACATACTAGATGAGATTTATATATTAAATTCTGATGAGTTTTTAATTACCTATACTACGAATGAAATAGAACAAGTAAACTGGAATAAAGAATGGGAAAAAAATTTTAATCCCATTTTGGTAGACGATATCTGTAGTGTTAGAGCGCCATTTCACGATCAACCTGATGTAATGTACGACATTGTGATAGAACCAAAAATGTCCTTTGGGACAGGACATCACGAAACAACTCATATGATGATTCAGCATTTGTTAAAAAATGACTTTGAAGATAAAAAGGTATTGGATATGGGCTGCGGAACTGGAGTTTTGGCAATTTTAGCAGAAATGAAAGGTGCAAAACCCGTGGATGCTATTGATATTGATAACTGGTGTTACCTCAATACGATTGAAAATGTCGAACGTAATCACTGTAAGCATATTACTGTATATGCAGGCGATGCTTCACTATTGGTTAATAAAGAGTATGACATAGTAATAGCAAATATTAATAGGAACATACTATTAAAAGATATATCTATATATGCACAAACTTTACATAAAGGTGGTCGTCTTTTCTTAAGTGGTTTTTACAAAGAAGATTTAGAAATGATCACAACAGAATGTAATCAACATAGATTAGAGTTTATTGATTGTTTTGAACGAAATAATTGGATTGCAGCTTGTTACGAGTTAAAATAATCTAACAGAGGATTATTTTTTCTGTTCGAAATAGTATATTTGTATAAAATTGATGAGATGAGCACTCAAGAAAAGGTTTTAGAAGAAGTTTTAGAAAAAACTGTCGAGAAGAATAATAATGAAATTGTTTTGTATAACGATGATGTGAATACATTTGATCACGTTATCGAAACTTTAATATATACCTGTGAACATACACCCTTACAGGCAGAGCAATGTGCGATGTTAGTACATTATAAAGGTAAGTGTACTGTAAAAACGGGAGTTTATGAAGAATTAGTTCCTAGATGTTCTAAGTTATTAGAGGCAGGCTTAAGTGCCGAAATCGTATAACAAAATAAAATTTGATAAAAAAATCGCTCAATAATTAATTTTATTGAGCGATTTTTTTATCAAATTTTAAATTACGGTTATAACCTACTGGTAATAAAGCTTATAGATGTTTTTTTTGTAATTATGCTTATTTTTTAAAAAAAAGGAATTTTGTTAAAAAATAAGCATAAATTTTGCTATTTATTAAAGAATAATTCAATGTATTAACCTTTTTTAGTAAAAAATTATCATATCTTTGGATTGGAAAAATTGTACGCCCTAAAACTTTCTTATTGATTTTAAGCTAGCACAGTTCGTTAGTTTTAAATGTACTTTCCCAAAATAATTATACAAACTAAACACATTATTACAATGAAAAGATTTAAATTCTTAACACTTTGTGCTATCACAGCAGGTTTTGTTACATCTTGTCAAAAATAAGATATCTCGACAGAAATTGACCAAACAAATAAACAAGTTTCTAAAGAGGTAAAACTTCAACTGGAAGCAATTGGAGTAAATCCTGAGGGGGCAAAAATGCAAACCAGAGTACTATTTGATGGTTCTGAGGTTATTGGTGTTAGATCCGGAGATTATTTTTCTACTATCGATAATTTAATGAAAACTCCTGCTCTTGGAACCGCAGAAGTAAATACAAAGCAATACAGAACAAATAATTTGGTTACTGGTTCATATAGAACCATTGATGTTATAGGTTACACCGGTGGAGGTGGTTTTGGTCTTACTAGTAAGGAAAGAATAGGGTTACAGTGGGCCGTAAATAACTACAACAGACTAAATTTGTCAATTACTTTTAGATTGACTTTTGGTACAGATTATGAATCAAAAGATATGATAGTATACCACGATCCAAATGAAGAAGCAGCAGGAGAACAGGGAGGAGTGGCAGGATTTCCTGATGCACAAGGAAGACCTAATTTTGGCGTAGCAATTTATGGTTTAGGAGGACTTTCTAATAATGTCAACGAGCACGTAATTACACACGAAATAGGTCATTCTATAGGATTTCGACATACAGACTGGTTTAGCCGTCAGAGTTGTGGGCAATCTGGTGAAAGCGCAGGTTCTGATGGGGCCATACATATTCCTGGAACAACTACCGGATATGACGCTACATCAATAATGTTAGCTTGTTTTGGTACGGGTACTAGCGGAGAATTCAATAGTAACGATATAACTGCGTTAAACTATTTGTACTAATAGAAGTTACAGTATTTTAAAAGTGAGTCTTCCTAAAATAGGTTGATAGTTTTAATAATTTAAATTAGGCCAGAGAAGCTATCTTCTTTGTTTTTTTTCTTATGTGTAAAATTAGTTTAAATGATTTAATGCTTTCTGGCTATTCTAACCAAAAAGAATATAAAAAAATGCATTAATAAATTTTTAACACAGAATAGTTAAAAATTTATGATTTGTAGGATAAAACTTATAATCTATTTTAAAATATTTTATTTTAAAATTTATGTAACTCTATCATTATTACAAATGGTTTTTGATTAAAGGTGAAGGTAATGAATAGATTAGTAGATGCACTTAATCGGCTTTATTGAGTAATTTAAAGATGGTTATTTGTTAATGATTATCGAGTTTTATTAAATTTAATCTATGAATTTAATGGATAAAGAAAGAATCATTTAAACAATTAACTGATATTTTAAAAAAAATATCATATCTTCAACCCGCTTTAAATTTAAAAAGATTCAAAGCTTATTAAATTAATTGCATTCAAAATAGATTTGTAACTAGGTCTGTTTTGTTAAGTAACTACACAAACTCAACTTTTTAAAAATGAAAAAAATCAAAGTATTAGCGCTTTGCGCTATCGCGGCTGGTGTAATCACATCTTGCCAAAAAGACGAAATCTCCAACGAACAACCAGTTTCTTTAGAACTTAGTAAGGATTTGCAAGATAAGCTACTAGATGCGGGAGTTAATCCATTAAATGCTACCATAGAGACTATTGCCAATCTTGATGGTGTTTCTATGGAATATGTGAAGTCTGGAGATATTATTCTGCCTCTAAATAAATTAGAACAAGACGAGTATAAACTTGGTGATTTAGAAGATGGTAACAAACAATACCGAACTAATAATCTTATCAATAACAATAATTCTAATATTGATATTTTAGGATATACTGGTTCTTGTTGTGCTCTTACTTCTACAATGAGAACAGGTTTACAGTGGGCTGTTAACAATTACAACAGAATCAACACTCGACTTAATTTTAGATTAACCTTCGGAACAAACTTTGAAGCAGCTGATATGGTTGTATATAACAACGGTCAAGGTGGTGCTGGTGGACAAGCTGAATTTCCAAGCGGAGGAAGACCAGGTAAATTTATTCAGATTAATGCCGGAACAGGTTCGTTTGGAGGAAGTAATGTGAACAATGTAAATGAGCACGTTATCGGACACGAAATAGGACATGCTGTTGGTTTTAGACACACAGACTACGCACGTAGAAGATGTGATGGTTCTAACGAAGGTACAGCAGGTAGTATTGGAGCGATCAACATTCCTGGAACACCAACTGCAAACCGTTGGGGACAAAACGGATTAGATTCTGGTTCTCTAATGATTTCTTGTTTCGATGGAAGCGAGGATGGGGAATTTAGTAGCTTCGATGTTGTTGCTCTAGAATTCCTATACTAAATTAAATATATTAAATAGATTATAAGAGCTTTGAATCTTTAAAAACCATCTCGATGAAAATCGAGGTGGTTTTTTTTGAATATCTGTTATAAGGCCCGAGAAAAATCTGTTAAAAATCTATTCTGAATGATACATTTGGAGTAATACCTGCAGAAAAAGTATTCATTTCTTGTAATAAAAAGTTATTATTATCAAATTTAATATCATATGTTCTGTTTAAAATATTTTCTCTATCATATAGGTTGAATAAAGAAAAGCCAATTTTACTTCTCCATTTATCTCTCTTGGATAAATTAAATTTGTAGGAGGCAGAAAAGTCAAAACGATGATAGGTATCCAATCGATCACTATTCACTTCTCCATAATCTATAAAGAGAAATTCATCTGTTTCGATGATACCGGTTGCCGGCGTGTAAGGTCTTCCGGTTCTGATAGTCCACCCCAATGAAAATTCGAAATTATTCCATTGGTAACTATGTACCCAGGACAAATAATGATTAATATCAAAATTACCGGGAAAATATCTTCCTTCATTAACATTTTCAAATTTAAAATTTTGATCCGTGAATGAATACCCTATCCAGGTTCTGTAGTCTTTAATTCTTTTTTTGATCAATAGGTCTATACCAAAAACTTCGCTTTCTCCAGTCTCTAAATCTAATACACCATTAAATCCATTTGCAAACGAGGTAAGTCCGTCAATTGATTTGTAGTACCCTTCGATATCAATGTACCAGTTATTTCTGTTAATTGTAAATCCAGTTGAAATTTGATCGCTGGAAAGTACAGAAACGAATTCGGAGTCAGCCAAGAGCCATATCTGGTTATCCAGATTAAAATCATTGGGCAAGTAATTAGATATCTGACTGATTACCTGGTTTCTTTTCTCTGCAGCTACTTTGGTGATAAGGTCTTCAGATACGTTGATTTCAAGGTTCATTCTGGGCTCCCAATAGGTTTTATCTAAAACAGAGAAATAGTTTGCTCGAATGCCAGCACTAATCTTTAGCTTTTTTGGTGCATTGTATTTATATTCTCCAAATACAGCGTGGGTAATATTATTATCACTTTCATCAAAAGAAAAGTTATCTGCAGAATAATCGGCATTATACATTACGTCATTAGTAGAGAAATCGTAGCCTGATTCGAAGCTATGTTTAGTATTTATTCTCCAATTAGTATGGATTGATGCACCCGCATCTCGAATTGTGTTTTTTTCTACAATACTATTTTCAAAAAATAAGAACCCATCACTACTGGCTCTGGATTGTCTAAGACCATCGTAATCAAAATCATAATTGGAAAAATAGATATTCGATGAATGAGAAAAATGATCACTCCATTTCTTTTTCCACTGGATATTCGCCCCTTGATTGACAAACTCTAGGTTGTCTTTTTGGTTTTCATCAAAAGGTTCACTAAATCCCTGAATATTTTTGATATTGAGAGTATAATCTAAACTGTTATTAGTAAAGATTGAGCTTATAGTTAATTTGTCGTTTTCGGATAGATCAAGAATGGCTTTTACAGTGAGGTCGGTAAAATAAAATATATTTTCATTTTCTACCGTTTCTTGATCTAATTTCTGATTGTCAACAAAAAAACGAATACTCTGAAACGCACGTTCAGAATAACTACGAAACGTGGATGTTTCTATAAAGTCGGTAAATGCTCTTCTGCCGGAAATTACCAATCCAAAACCTTCGTCTATTGGTGTTTCGAGATATATGTCAGCATTGGTCATATTAAATCCAAACCCAAATCCAAAATCCTTTGGAATTTCGTTTTTTGACTCTATATCAACTACTCCAGAAATTCTATTTCCGTATTTAGCTTCCGTACTACTCCTAAAAAGCTTAATATTTTCGGTAATATATGGATTGAAAATAGATAAAAGATCAAAAAAATGTCCAGAACTGTACATTTTGATACCATCCCACAAAATCAAATTATGATCCGGAGTTCCACCTCTTATATGCAAAGAAGAGGCTGTTTCTGTAGGACTTTGTACGCCGGGAAGAAATTGTAAAGTTTGTAATACATCAGGTTCCACTAATCTTGGCAAGATGCCCAATTTACTGGGGTCGATATTGATTGCGCTACTGGCTCCTTCTCTCGATATTCCTGATGTTACATATTCTGTAATTACTACTTCGCCCAATTGAAAATCATCTTCAGAGAGTAATATTCTGATGCAATTTGTATTTCCAAGATCTTTAGCAATAAATTGTTGGCTTTTATATCCTAAAAACCTAATGTTTATAGTATCAGTAGGCTTAGATAAGAATAACTGGAAAAAACCTTTGTCATCTGTAGTTACGGATCTAGACTGATTAATGTTGTTTATAAAAGCCTCATGCAAAGGTTTCTGAGTCATCTTATCTTGCAAATATCCACATATAGATATTGTTCCTTCCTTATTTTTTTTTCTTATGATATAATATCTGTCATTGATCTTTTCAAAAAGTACAGACGTTTGTATTTGTATTGCTTGTAAAGTATTTTCTAAAGTTTTGATTTTATCAATAGTAATTTTTTCTTTTCTGATTATATCAGGATTAAAAGAAAACTTGATGTTATAGGCTTCTTCTAAATCTTTTAGAATAATATTTAGTGAAGTATTGTCGTATCCCAATTTCGCTGTTTTCTGAGAAAAACAACCAAGACTAATAAATACAAAAAAATAGAAAAAAAATGATTTCATTTATTCTTTAACGAGAACTATATTGTTTTCGTTTTCAAAAGTATATGAAATTTCCATGGGAACAAAGATTGTTTTTAATGCTAACTCTATATTGCTATGATTGTAGCTACCTGTAAAACGTTGATTTTGATCGATATTTTTCTTATCGAAGGTTATATTAAACTGATTTTCAAGAGATTGAATTACTTGTTTTAATGGTGTGTTCGAAAAAGTAGTTTCTCCAGATATCCAGCTGGGTTCTGTTGATTTGATTTCCCATCTCTCTACTTTATTATTGGCAACCCTAAAAGCATTTCCCTTTTCTAAAACAGCTTCGCTTGTATCACGGCCAATAGCTTTTACTTTTCCTTCGTGACAAATAACTTCAAAAAAATCATTTTGAGTATTCACGTTAAATTGTGTACCTAATACTTCTACATTCCCCGAATTAGTCTGTACTACAAAATTCGATCCTTTCTTTACTTTAAAAAAGGCCTCTCCCGATAGGGATACTTTTCTGGAATCTTCCCAGTCAGATTTTTTAAAAGATAACTTGGATTTAGAATTTAGAATTACCTCGGATCCGTCCAGAAGTTCTATGGTGATTTGTTCGCCATAACCTGTTGTATAAGTAGTAGATCGGTCAAACAAAAAGAATAAGCCGATAATGGCCAGTAGTGTGGCGGCTATACCATAGCTCCATCCATTTAGTAATCGAGCGGTTTTATTTTTTTTGTAGAGATCATTTTTGATTGAGGTAAGAATTCTTTCTTTATCATAGTTAGGAGACTCCAACGTATCTAATTTGTTAATGATAGTTACATATTTCTGATAATCCTCGGATCGTTCAAACTGCATTTTTTCATTAGTGTTAAGATCGCCATTCAGCCATCTTGCCAAAAATGTTTCATCTGAGTATGGATTTTCCATTTGCTATTTTTTCTTTTTACGCTTATGCCTTCTTTATTATATAACAGGCTTATATTATATTACCCTAATTATGATTATAAAATATCTCCTAATTTTTGTCTTAACGTTAATAAAGCATAATGTATTCGTTTTTCAATTGCCTTAACTGAAACTCCAGAAATTTCTGCAATTTCCTTATAAGATTTTTTGTCAATTCTGGATAATAAAAATGTTTCTCTTTGTTTTTCGGGGAGGTCATCGATTGCATTTTGGAGTTTGGACATAAACTCTTTTTCTTCGATCAGGAACTGAGGATCTTGATTATTGAGATCTAAATGCGGTTTCTGCTGAAATTTAAGTACTACCTTTTTATGAGCAATATGATTTAGTAGGCTGTTGTTAGCAACAGTAAATAAGTAGGATTTTGCTTTGAAAAAAATCACCTTTTTACAATTTTGCCATAATTTTATGAAAGCATCTTGTATAATATCCTCGGCTAGATCTACATCACCGCACTTGTAATAGATAAGATTGCGTAAAGACTCTGAACAATCATTAAAGATTGATTCAAAATTTTTCTCATCACAAACAGATTTCTCTTCCATATATTTTTCGAAGATATTTATTTTAAGGATATATAAAAAAACGTTAAGTCAATTTTTTTATTCTTCCGGGATTGAGGAATGTGTTGCGGTGGGTTGTAGATTAATTTTAACCATTAGTCGATCTTTTATAATTAATCAGTGATCTGTTTCTAAGATAGGGTATTGGTTTATATTTTTTTTATAAAACTAAACTTTAAGAATAAATAATAGAAGCAAGCTCAAAATAAAAAAGCAAGCTCTTTTATTTTGAGCTTGCTTTTTTATTTTGAGCTTGCTTTGTTTTCAACTTTTTGTTGATTTATTCGTGACCTCGGCAGGATTCAAACCTGCAACCTCTTGAGCCGTAATCAAGTGCACTATTCAGTTATGCTACGAGGCCTTTTTTGCGGGTGCAAATATATGGGTAATTTATAAATTATAAAACTATTTTAGAATTTCTTTTTTAAATTTTTCGATGATTTCACTTGCTTCATTTGTTTGATGATCGTAAACAAATAGTTCAGTCGAACTTTCAAGAGTTCCAAAACCAGCTAGCCGTCCGGATTCTTTATGATCTTTAACTACTGAAAAAATGTTTGCCTGCTCAAGTAAAAAGACTATGCGGTTTACTAAGATTGAGGTTCCAGTATAAATTTTAATGTATTTGTTCATAATTTGAAGTTTTAATAAATATTTTGATGTAAGCGGAATGCTTCTTACACATTCCGCTTTTTTATTTACTCTTTTGATGTTTTTTGAGACATCATTTTTTTAGCAAGATCTGCGCCGATCAAAGACTGTAACAAATTATTATTAGAATTTTGTTTGCCACCATCCTGAATATAAATTTCGGGTAGTTTCAAATCTTTGAGTTGCTTGGCAACATTTACAGAGGTTTTATACTCCCATTCTGCGCGCTCTTGAGGTGTAAGCCCTGCTGTTACTAATTTAGCATTCTCATACGATTGTGCATCTGCCATAGTCTTCTGAGTTTTTGCTTTAAACTGTGCAACTTCATAGTTCTTACGTTCTTCAATTAGATTAAATTCTGCTACTTTGGCTTTTGTTTCAGCTTCAATAGTTTTTTGAATTTGCTCTTTTTCTAACCGTGCTCTTTCTGCCGCTTTTTCAGCTTCGCCTCTTGCAGTTTCTTTTTGCGCACGATAGAATTCACGTTCTGCCTGCTGCTTCTCTAATTGGGTTTGTGCCACTTCTTCCTTTTGTAATTGAAGTCGTTTATCAAACTCCGGCTCCCAATCAATCTCGGTAACAACAGCTTGTACGACTGTTAAACCATACCCTCCTAGTGAATTTCCTTTTTCTCTAACAGGTTCTCCGTCTTCATACTTTATTCTAAAACGTTTTTGTTTAGACTCTTTGTTGACTATAGTTCTTACTGTAGTGCTATCACCAATGGTTTCTCTGTTTTCATTAGCAATAAATTCTTCGAGTACATACATTCCGTTTTCTAATTGATCCTTAAAATATCTGTCAAAATCAGAAGCCTGACCAGAGATATAATCCTGAGCATCCATAAGTTTACATGTATTCTTAATGGATTGATCAATATTGGGTATGATCCTAGAGCGAATTAAATTTCTCTCCGTTTTATTACGATCTGCGACCGATAAAAATTGGTCTTGATCTGTTGTATTAATACTGATAACTACAGAGGTAGCAATTCTTGCCTTTACTGCATCGCTAAACGCCCAGTATTTAGCTTGGTCCACATTGGCATATTTACTTTGCTCACCTAATTCATTTTCTTTATTTGGAATCACATATTTTATAGGTAATTCGAATTGAATAGGTATTAAACGCCCCCACATTTTGGTATGGATTCCCTGATGAACAACTGCCTTCTGACTTCCCCAAGGATACTGCACTGCGTAAGCCGTACCTGGCTCTGCATAAAAGAACATTCCTGAGATAACACTCATCACAAGTCCAATGATGATCATTGAAATATTTCTTTGTCGAGTGAATTTATGTAATGTTTTTGATTCTTTAAAAAATGGCTTGATAATAAAAATGACGATTCCAATAAGCATCATTATAATTCCTAGATATGTTAGCATAGTAATAGCATATTAAAATTTATTAATTAGTTTTTTAGTGAATGAAAATGCTATTGATTACATGATTTCTATGAGTATTAAAGGTTTCAGAATTGTTTTAATTGTTTTGTTTCCATTCAATATAGATGGAGAGGAATAAATAGAAAAATTTTTATGCTAAAATCTGTGAAATTGAATATTATTTTTTAATAATTAAAATGATTTTGGTTTTAATTTGTAATATGTAGCTCTTTAATCTTGTTTTAAAATGTAACTTTTTGATTTGATATGATTCTAAATTATAATATGCCAAGAGGGTTTTTCATGGTGAATTTCTAATTGTAGGGTCTTTTCATCTTTTTTTAATCGGTTTTTTTGATTTTCGTTATTTTGCAGGTATGAACATACAAGAATTAGTAAGAGATATACACGACTTTCCGAAGCCGGGAATTATTTTTAAAGATATTACACCGCTTTTGGCAAATCCAGAGGCTTTAGTGTATTGTGCAGATCGATTAGCGCAGTTGTGTCCCGATAATGTGAATATTGATAAAGTTATCGGTATTGAAGCAAGAGGCTTCATTCTTGGTGGTATGATAGCCCAACGATTGGGAGCTGGTTTTGTTCCGGTTCGTAAAAAAGGGAAGTTACCATTTAAGGTAAACTCTAAAAGCTATGGATTGGAGTATGGAGAGGATGTGTTAGAAATTCATGAAGATGCAATTATAAAAGGGGAGAGGGTATTAATTCACGATGATGTATTGGCAACTGGAGGTACGGCGCAAGCTGTTTGCGGACTTGTTGAAGAATTAGGAGGTACTGTTGTGCAATGCAATTTTATTATGGAATTGAATTTTCTTAATGGAAGAGACAAACTACAGAAAACAGTAGTTTCTTTGATAAATTACTGATAAATAGAAAGCAAAAGAACCTTCAAAATGCTGAAGGTTCTTTTTATAAATTTATTATAAGATTATTTTTTTGTAGTTGCAATGATGGCTCCATCGTTTGCTTTGTCTCCATAAATACTCATTGCGATGGTTGGTTTCAGAAAATCAACCTCTTCTAAGCGGTCTGACTTGGCTAAATCATCTAGCGTTTTAAAATCAGCTTCTTTACCATCAATTATAATAAGTTTGTCAATATCCGGATCATCTACAAAGCTAAATTTTTTGGATTTATTGAAATGTGATGGAAATTGTTGACCATTAAAAATGAAATTTCCGTTTTCATCTTCTTCAAAATTAAAAGAATTCATTATCTGATCTTTCAACTTTCCAATATCAAAGTGTTGTCCATTAAAAAATAAAGAATCTCCTTCCTTATCAAAATCAAATCTAAAATTCTGGTTTTTTAAGATGCTATCCATATCAAAATTTCGATTGTTAAAACCAATTTGATTTCTCCAAGATGCGATGTCAAACATACCTGAGTTGGTGATGTATAAATTTCCGTTTTTATATCCCAGTTCTACATCCGATATCGGTTCTGATGACGATGAAGAATATTTGCTTTTAGCATTTCCTTTTTTAAGGATAACGCTCAGGCTAGTGATCTCATTTTGATCATTAAATTTGATTGTTTCTATTATTAGTTCGATACCGTTTTCTAAAAAGAATGTTTTGAGGTCTTCCAGTTCCTTTTCAGTCGTATTCTTATTGATGGTAGCAATGATTTCATTAAACTCAGAGACATCTTGAATTTGTTCCAAATATGATGCTGATGTAAATGCTGTTAAGGAGAATATACCTAGTATACCCATTCCTGCAATTATCCATTTTTTCATACTAAATATTATTTTTTTAAATTTTAATTGAGATAAATTCAGTTATAAATACGAAAAATGGAGCTTAGTGTTGCAGGCTGGCTATATTTAAGAAAGATTTTTTAAGATTAGTCCAAAGCCCTTTTTGTGACATACAATCTCCATCCAAAAATCAGCAATTGTAACTTAGAAGCTTTGCTAAGGTCCAGGCTTCTTTTTGTGAAGCTTGGAAGTATTAGTTTATTTAGTTTTGCCAGAAAAATAAAAAGTTGTTTTTGCATACTTCTAAAATAGAAAAAACTCATCAAATTGAGATGAGTTCTGGTTACTTGTTTTTAAGCAAAGATATCGCTAGTTTTTTAAGATAACTTCTATGACACCATTTTCAGCTTCTGAACCAAATTTTGTTAGGGCTTTTAAATCCTTGTAAATATTTACTGAAGCTATCTGATCACTTTCAATTTTTTGTAGTTTGCTGTAATCGGCTTTTTTTCCATTGATATATACTAAAGGTTTTGGCTTACTTGCTCCTGAGGTAAAATTCATTCCATCAGAGACTTTAATTTTTACTTTTTTATCATTATTTGAATTAACTATTGAATAGCTTTTAGGGTCGTTTTTAAAAGAAAATCCAGTTCCCTCATTACTATTCTTTTTCGTGGTTATGTTGATGACACCGTCTTTTGCTTTTTTTCCGTATTTCTTAATGCTCGCTTCGCCTTTGGATACATCAATACTATCTATGTCTGAAGATTTTAATTTTTTCACTTCCTTTTTACTGGCTTTTTTTCCATCGATAAAGAATAGTGGTTTTTTTTCTGAGTTGTTATCAAAATCGTAAATCATTCCATTTCCGTGATTCTGTATGAAAATATTGTTATCGCTATCGTTATATACAACGTTAGGTTTTAGTTCCTTTTCATTACCATTTTTGTCTATTGCTATTACTTTTTTGTTGGCGGAGTCATATTTTAGAGTCGTATGCTCATTATTTTTAGTAAATGAGTTTATTTTTATTATACCATTGTTCTCATCTTCTTTTTCGATATAAAAGCTAGAGGTCGAGCCGTTTTTGATATCATTATGAGTAAAATATTGTCCAATTTTGATCTTGTCTTTTTTATTGTCGTAGGATAATACAAATGGCAAAATCGGAGTGTGATCTGCAATTGAATAGTTAGCGTTGCTTTTTTCGGAAGACATGACTAAACTAATACCTATAATTTCATTAGCGTCATTTCTTTTGATGTCACTAAAGCTGATCTCAACCTCATATTCGTTTTTAAATATTCTTTTTATTCTTTCCAGATCATCATTTGTAAAAGTTTTGTCAATTACAAATTCGATAGTATTTTTTTGAGATGTCAAAACCTCTGGAGTAGCAGGCTGTTGTTTATTTGTTGGAATTGAGTTTTTAGTTTTGTTCTTTAAAACTGTATTTTTCGGAAACGTGTTTCGCAGATCATTGCTATTCTGTGATTCATTTTTTTTGGGAAACAAAGGTGTAGTTCGATTAACAGGTTTTTTTTCTTTGACGGGAAACATATTTTCTTCTGAATCATGAAGCATTTCTCTCTGCTGTTGTATATTAGGTAAAATATTTAGTTCTGGTGTTTCATTCTGGATATAATGTATTTCTGTTTTAGTATTAAAACCCCATAAAAAAAGACTTAAAAGAGGTAAAATAATTGTTGCTTTCCAGAGATTTTGATGATTTGATTCTTTTTTGTTTAACATAACGATTCGTTTTTTGATTAATGATTGATAAAAATTATTGGTGATTGATGAAAAATTATTTGACGATACTTTTATTAGTGCCAACTGATATTCTTTTTTTGATGGAAGATTCCGTATGGCTTCGTGATCTGCAATGAATTCTAAATTTTGTTGTAAACTTTTTTTGTAAAGCCAAGAAATAGGGTTTATCCATTGAAATATTACGAAAAGATTAGTGATTAATATGTCTATGGTATGATATTGTTTTGCGTGTATTTTTTCGTGCTTTAGTATCATTTTTAATTCTTCAGTATGATGAAGTAAAGGGTTAAAAATGATATATCTGAAGAAAGAAAATGGAGCAATATCTTCTTTCGTTTTTAAAATAGAAAACCCTCCTTTTTGTTTGTTTTTACTTTTTGTAATTATCCTTTTCAGGGAGATAAGTTGAAAAATAAAACGACCGAATAGCAATATGGCGATAAAAATATATAAGATAAATACAATCAACCACCAATTTACAAATGCTGATTCAGCCTCTAAGTTTGAAGAAGTCGTTGAAGTGAAGTTTATTGATTTGAATACGGGTTTTTCTACAAACTCTACCGTTGTGAACTCTAAGAACGGAAGTAGTAATGAACAAATAATTCCTGCTAAAAGAAAGTGTCTGTTTAGTGTAAAGAAAGTTTCTTTTCTTAAACAAAAAAGATAAACAAGGTAGAATATGGATAATGTTACGCTTGATTTCAATAAGTATATTAAAAATGCTTCCATAAATTTACTTTTTTTGTTCTATTACGTCTAAAATTTCTCGTAACTCTTCAGCTGTAATTTTTTCTTCTTTGGCAAAAAAGGAAACCATATTCTTGTAAGAATTGTTAAAATATTCTGTCATTGCTTTACTAACAAAATTACTTCTGTAAGCTTCTTTAGAGATAATAGGGAAATATTGATGTGTTTTACCATAGGCTTTATGATCGACATATCCTTTTTCTTCAAGATTTCTTATAATTGTAGAAACTGTATTGTAGTGTACAGAATCGCTAAGTTCCGCCTGAACTTCTTTTGCAAACGCTTTCTCTAATTTCCACAAGGCTTGCATAATTTCCTCTTCCTTATTGGTAAGTTTTTCCATTTCTTTATGTCTTATAATTTCAAATATATAACTACGTTTTTAGTTTTACAACTATTTTCGTAGTTATTTAACTATTTTTATAGTTTTCATTATAAGGATTATAAAGAATCAAACTCAAAAATTAGTGTAACATTCTATAGATATGACATACTTATTCTATATTCGCAAACAAATAAATGATATATGATTCAGAGTATAATTTTTGTGATTATTGGATTTGTGCTTCTTGTGGTTGGAGGAGAATATTTGGTGCGTTCATCAGTGGCATTGTCATTTAGATTAAAGTTGTCTAAAATGGTAATTGGTCTTACCGTGGTCTCTTTTGCAACTTCTGCGCCGGAGTTACTGGTAAGTTTACAAGCGGCTTTAAGCGGAGCTGCTGATCTTTCTCTGAGTAATATCATTGGTTCTAATATAGCTAATATCGGATTAGTTTTGGGTATCACTGCTCTGATTGGTCCCTTGGCAATAGATAAGGATTTTTATAAATTCAATTGGCCTGTTATGATGTTATTGTCCTTTGTGTTGTATTTTTTTCTGGATAATGATGGAGTATTAACAAGAACCGAAGGAGCTGTGTTGTTAATTTCACTAGTTGTTTACTTGTTTTTATTAATCAGAAGAGCTCGTGGGCATGCAGATGCAATGGTCGAAGAAGTGGATGGGAGGTTAGAAAAGGTCTCTAATTTTAAAATGCTTCTATGGTTGTTGATTGGCGGGTTGGCTTTATATTTTGGTTCAGAGCTATTAGTAGAAGGAGCTAAGGATATTGCTACCAGAATGGGTGTAAGTGAAGCGGTTATTGGACTTACGATGGTAGCTGTTGGTACCAGCGTTCCGGAATTGGCTGCTTCGGTAATTGCAGCGTTAAAACAAGAAAAAGCTATCTCATTAGGAAACCTTATTGGTTCTAATATTTTTAATATAGCTTCTGTTTTGGGTCTTACATCTTTGATTCAGCCAATTACGGTTAGTGATACACGTCTTATGGAGATTGACATTTTTTGGATGCTTGGATTTGCAATGATATTGTTGCCGTTGGCCTTTATTCCTAAGAAAATGATTTTAAGCAGACCTAAAGGATTTCTTATTTTTGCAGGCTATTGTATTTTTATAGCACTGGTATTTATAAAATAGAGGCTATCTCTGTTTCAATAGGATCAGAAACTAACTTTTTAGAAGATGGTGAAAAGTTTTAGATGATTTTGTTCTTATGTTGAATAGTATTCTAAGCTTCTCTGTTTGGTTAAAATATCATATGAAAGCTTGTCTTTAAAGAAATGCTTGTTTACCGTAGACAGGAATATATTGAAGAGAAGTGTGTTTTATCAACGTTCCAAATCTCGTAATAATTAGATCAAAAAAAACAGTCTCTTGAATAAACAAGAGACTGTTTTGCGTTTAACACGTTAGTTAGGTACTTGCGCTTAGAATATTCTATTATGCAGTTACTGCAGAAACATCGGCAGTTTTAACAGTTTTCACAATTCTTGCAGCAATTTTATAAGGATCACCATTTGAAGCTGGACGACGATCTTCTAACCATCCTTTCCATCCTTTTTCTACAGTAATAATAGGAATTCGAATAGATGCTCCTCTATCTGATACTCCATAAGAGAACTCGTTGATCGACTGTGTTTCGTGCTCTCCTGTTAATCTTTGGTCATTAAACTCACCATAAACAGCAATATGTTCTTTAGTTACCGGTCTAAATGCTTCACAGATAGTCTCGTAAACTTCTTTAGATCCGCAAGTTCTTAAAATTTCGTTAGAGAAGTTTGCGTGCATACCAGAACCATTCCAGTCTCCCTTGATAGGTTTAGGGTGATATTCTATATAATATCCATATTTTTCAGTAAGTCTATCAAGTAAATATCTTGCGATCCAGATTTCGTCTCCTGCTTTTTTTGCACCTTTTGCGAACAATTGAAATTCCCATTGTCCACTTGCTACTTCTTGATTGATGCCTTCAAAATTAAGTCCAGCGTCGATACATAGATCAGCGTGTTCTTCTACAAATGCTCTTCCGTGAGTGTTTTTTCCTCCTACAGAACAATAGTACATTCCCTGAGGACCAGGGTATCCACCAACAGGGAACCCTAACGGTAGTTGAGTGGATTTGTCCATAATAAAGTATTCTTGCTCAAAACCAAACCAGAAATCATTATCATCATCATCAATCGTTGCTCTTGCATTAGATTCGTGAGGAGTTCCGTCAGGATTTAGAACTTCGGTCATTACTAAATATCCGTTTCTTCTTGTTGGATCAGGATAGATAGCTACAGGTTTTAATAAGCAGTCAGAAGAACCACCTTCAGCTTGTCTGGTAGAACTACCATCAAAAGACCATACCGGACAGTCTTCTAACTTTCCGCTAAAATCTTCTTCAATTTTTGTTTTACTTCTTAGATTAGCAGTTGGTTTATAACCATCTAACCAAATGTATTCTAATTTAGCTTTACTCATAATTAACACTTTATAAATTGAACTCTTAAAGGTTTCAAAATTAGTTTTATTTTGTGATAACCGAAAAAAAATAGGGGGGCAAATGTATTTTTTTTATCAATTTTTATCAACACCCTACTTTTTTGCAGGGTATTTTGATTTTATTTTAATTTTATCAGAGCATTTTTTTAATATTAACAATAAAAACTTCCTTTATATTTGTAAAAAAGTTACTCAATTATGTCAACACTCAGATTTCAAGCATTAAAAGAATCCTTACGTCGCAGTTCTGTGATGGTTACAGAGACAGAACGTCGATCTGTTTTATTTGGTGAAAACGTTTTTAATCAGGCTACTATGCTTCAGTATCTAACAAAAGATGCATATAGTAGTGTAATGGATGCGATCGACCACGGAACGAAAATTGACAGGCAAATTGCAGATCAAATTGCATCTGCCATGAAGGATTGGTCTCTTTCAAAAGGAGTAACACATTACACGCATTGGTTTCAGCCTCTTACGGGAGCAACAGCTGAAAAGCATGATGCTTTTTTTGAAACCATCGACAATGGTCAAGGTATAGAGAAATTTGAGGGAGGGCAGCTTGTGCAACAGGAGCCTGATGCTTCTTCCTTTCCACATGGAGGCATTCGCAATACTTTTGAAGCTAGAGGGTATACGGCCTGGGATCCTACCTCTCCGGCGTTTATTTATGGAACAACACTATGTATTCCTACCGTTTTTGTAGCTTACACTGGCGAAGCGCTTGACTATAAAACTCCTTTATTACGAGCTTTGCAAGCTGTGGATACTGCGGCAACTGCGGTTGCCAAATATTTTGATAAAAATGTCAAAAAAGTAAATGCCTCTCTAGGATGGGAGCAAGAGTATTTTCTAATCGATAGAGCTCTGGTTGAATCCCGGCCGGATTTGGTAATGACCGGTAGGACATTGTTGGGCCATTCATCTGCAAAAGGACAGCAGTTAGATGATCATTATTTTGGTAGTATTCCGACAAGAGCATTGGCTTTTATGAGGGATTTAGAGGTAGAATGTATACGGTTAGGCATACCTGTAAAAACTCGTCATAACGAAGTAGCTCCTAACCAATTTGAACTTGCTCCTATATACGAAGAAACAAACCTGGCTGTAGATCATAATTCCTTACTTATGGATATAATGGAAAAAGTTTCTTCAAGACATCAGCTAAAAGTGTTATTGCACGAAAAGCCATTTGCGGGTGTAAATGGTTCGGGAAAACATAATAATTGGTCTTTGGGTACCAATACTGGAGTCAATTTATTGAGTCCGGGAAAAACACCCATGAGCAATCTTCAATTTTTAACCTTCTTTATCAATACGATTAAGGCTATAAATGAGCATGAAGAATTAATGAGAGCGGGCATTGCATCTGCTAGTAATGATCATAGACTCGGTGCTAATGAGGCTCCTCCGGCAATTATGTCGGTATTTATTGGAGAGCAATTGACAGCGGTTTTAAAAGAGCTTGAGGGAGTAACCGATGGAAAATTGTCTCCACAGGAAAAAACCGATCTTAAGCTTAATGTGGTGGGGAAAATTCCGGAGATATTATTGGATAATACAGATCGTAACAGAACATCGCCTTTTGCATTTACAGGTAATAAATTTGAGTTTAGGGCAGTTGGTTCAAAAGCTAATTGTGCAAATCCTATGACCATTCTAAATACTATTGTAGCAAAGCAGCTGGTAGAATTTAAGAAAGAAGTAGATAAACTGATCGATAAAAAGAATTTGAAAAAGGATGAAGCAATTTTTAATGTATTAAGAGAATATATTAAGAAATCAAAAGATATTCTTTTTGAAGGCAATGGATACGGAGAAGCTTGGGAGAAAGAAGCAAAAAAACGAGGATTGAGTAATAATAAAACTACTCCTGAAGCTCTGAAAGCAAAAGTTTCCAAGAAAACCTTAGACCTTTTTGAGGAAATGGGGGTTATGAATAAGGTAGAAGCAGAAGCGAGATATGAAATCGAAATTGAAGAGTATGTTATGCGTATACAAATAGAAGGAAGAGTGTTGGGTGATATTGCCAGGAATCATATTATACCTACAGCTATCAAGTATCAAAATATGTTAATAAGCAATGTTTCAGGTTTGAAAAATCTATATGAAAAGGATTTTAAGAAATATGCAAAAGAGCAAATGGAAATCATAGAAGAAATTTCTGAACATATAGGTAAGATAAATACCAAGGTAAATGAAATGACAGCAGAACGAAGAAAAGCAAATCAATTAAGCGATTTAGAAAAAAAGGCAGCCGACTATTGTAATAAAGTAAAGCCGTTATTTGATCAAATTCGGTACAGTTGTGATAAACTAGAGCTATTAGTAGATGACGAGTTATGGCCTTTAACTAAGTACAGAGAGCTTTTATTTACCAGATAGGTAAGAATTCACTGACTAAGCTTGTTTTTTGTTTTATTTTTAACAAAAAATTAATATCTGTTAAACCCTTGAAAAACCCATAGGAAATTGCAGTTTTTATGGGTTTTCCGTAATGCATTTTGTCGAAATCTTACAAAATATTCAAAATTACCCTTAATGTTTTCATAAATTTGCTTCGTTAAACAAAAAGAGCTTTTAATTTTTGTGAAACATCTTCCCCAGATTTTTTTGTAAAGAGAGCGTTAGATAAGTAAGTCTGGCACTCCTTCGTACGCCCCAAAATATTTGACCTAGGATTTAATTATTAATCAAATTTAATATATTTTACGTATGAAAAAAGTAATTTTTAGTCTAGCAACTTTATTAAGTGTGTCAGTGATGGTTGCACAATCGAATACGAGTGATGTTAGTCAAACAGGTGAAGATAACACTACAGATGTTACTCAAGTTGGGGATTCCAATGCTTCAGTTACAATTCAGGAAGGAGCTGGAAATAGTGCAACAGCCATTCAAGGAAGTGATTTCTTCAGTTCTAGAAATGGAATCGTAGAGCAAACCCAGATTGGTGATAAGAATAGCGCTTTTGCCCAGCATGAAGAAGATGCGAATGAAGTGTATCAAGATCAGATAGGTAATGGAAACTCTGCCAGCGCAACTCAGAACCTAGCATTTTTTGGTGGTTTTAATTTCACTAGCCAATCTCAGGAAGGAGACGCAAATTCAGCTATAGCTTCTCAAGAAGGAAGCGCAAATGCAGCTTTCCAAATTCAGACTGGAGAAGCTAATTCGGCTACAACTGCTCAAGAAGGGGACTTTAACTTTAGTGGTATTTTACAAGAAGGAGCTTTTAATACAGCATCTATGGCTCAGGTTGGTGATTTCAACTCAGCAGAACAGTTTCAAGTAGGAGATGCTAATTTAGCTGTTGGTGAGCAGTGGGGTCAAGGCAACTCTTTACTTCAGGATCAACAAGGTGGCGGTAACTCAGCAACTTCTTTACAGGGTAGTAGCTTTTTCGATTCAAGAGGAGGTGATGTAAGACAAATCCAGATAGGGGATGAGAATACAGCATTTGCAAACCACGAAGAAGATAATAATGTTATACTTCAAGGACAAGTAGGTGACGCTAACTCAGCATCTGCTGATCAAAATTTAGGATCATTTGGAGGAGAAAACTTTGTGATCCAAACTCAGTTTGGAAGTGGTAACGCTGCAGGAGCTTCTCAAAACGGAAGTAATAATATTGCAGATCAGGATCAGGTTGGTGATGAGAATTTCGCTAGTATTTCTCAGGATGGTACTGATAATGTAACTGTTCAATCTCAGAACGGTAACGGTAACTCAGCAGAGGCTATTCAAGGAAGTTTCTTCTTTGCATCTAGAGGTGGTATTATACAACAATCTCAATCCGGAGATGGGAATATTGCTTTTGCACAACACGAAGAAGATAATAATGAAGTAGATCAAACTCAAATAGGAAATGGTAATGACGCTTTTGCAGAGCAAAATTTACTAACTTTTGGAGGAGAGAACTTAGTGTTACAATTTCAATTTGGAGACGAAAATATGGCTATCTCTTCTCAGGATGGGTCTAATAATATAAGTGATATTTTTCAAGTTGGTACATCAAACTTTGCGCAAGATACTCAGTTTGGAACTGGTAACACAACTTTTGTAACTCAGGTAGGAGAATCTCATAGTAGTGTGATCCTACAAAATGGATCAGCAAATGCTGCTGTAGTTACTCAGAGCGGTTCTGCAGGAGAGCTTTAAGAAATAAATTTAATATATTTGAAAGGAGTTGCACTAACTGTAAAGTTGGTGTAACTCTTTTACTAGTTTAAATACCTTTTACCAATGAAAAAATATTTCACATTATATCTTATAGCATTTAGTCTGTTTCTTTGCGGAAATTCTTATGCTCAAAATAACGAGAATCAGGATAGGTCATTGGTTGAAAGTCAAGAAAGATTCATTGTACTAAATCAATTGCAAAACAATACGAGTGTACAGGTTGCAAGAGAAAATTTGACTGCTAATAATTCTGTATTTATTCAGCAAATAGGAGCAAACAACAGTGTTAATTCTATGATCACAGCGCAATCATCAGATATCCGGTTAAGTCAGAACGGAGAGGAAAATCTGATTGAGATAGATGAAACATCTAAAGAAATAGAAAAATTTATTACTCAAAATGGTAATAATAATGTAGTAACCGATTTTTCTTTTAATAGAGAATTGTCAACAAGTTTAGAACTAATTCAAGAAGGAGATAATCTTACTTTTGAGAGATTTGGAAGTAATGAGTTGTCAAAGAATTTAAAATTTACAATGACCGGAAACAATCGTACAATTATTGTCAGAAGTTTTTAAAGCCAAGTTTTTACCTTATGAAATTTAAGCTGATCGTATTATTTGTATTAATATTTCAATTTTCAAATGGTCAGTTTACCAATACCGAAGTAATTGCTAAAATCAAAACAGAAAGGATAGATGATATTGTTTCGGTAAATGCTGTAGCAACTAATGCCACAGAAGTATATAAAAGTTTAAAGTATACATTTTCGGTTTTCAGAACAGATACAGATAATAATGTTGCTAGAAATGATCAGGAAGGAAGATTTACAATGGAGGCTAATGAACAACAAAGTCTCGCAACGACTACTGTAGGTATTGATGAAAGCGATAAAATTATCATTCTTTTACTGATTTTTGAAGAAGAAACGATTGTAGGTAAAGATCGAATTGTATTCAATGAAAAGGTTAAGCAAAAAGTAGAAGAAGAAGAGTATGTCGAGGATGATGGTATAGAGTTAAAGGGAATTGTAGTTGAAGAAACAAAAACAAAACCCGGAAAAGATTTTTATGAATTCTTTTATAACTCTTATACGCTTAACAGAATAAACGGATCTAAAATAGTTGGAGTTTATGAAACTCTTAGTTTTGGAAGAAGTACGATTATTCAGGTAAAAATAGAAGATAAAGTCATTCATGAATTCCTTGGTAAACCCGATTTAGAATATTTAGAGCAAATGTCTAAAATTTCGATACGCAGGGTTTATAAATATTTCAAAGATTTAAAAAAGCAAAAAAAAGATATTTTTCAGTATTAATTACTTATTTAAATACAAATGAAGTCAATCATATTAACTATTCTATTTGCTTTTTCGGCTTATCAGTATAGTTTTGGACAAGATTTGGTGTATAGGCCAAAGAATCCCGCTTTTGGAGGAGATACCTTTAATTATCAATGGTTGTTGAGTTCGGCAGAATCCCAAAATACATTTACCGATGATAACAATCCCAATGCTGATGACAGATCTGAACTAGAAAGATTCACAGAAAGTCTTAATAATCAATTATTAGGTCAGATATCAAGAACTTTATTTAATGAACAATTCGGACAGGAAGGTCTTACCGAAGGTACCTTTAGTTTTGGAACCTTGTTTATAGAGATTTTTCCATCAGGAGAGGGTCTGGTAATTAATATCTTAGATACCAGTACCGGAGATCAGTCTCAAGTAATAATTCCTAATTAAATTTTAATGCGTAACAAGTTTTATCAAGTAATTCTAGTAATTTCTTGTACACTGTTGTTTTCTGGATGTGGTACTTATTTTAATCAGCCTATCAAGATTGAACAAGCGCGGCTGGGCGAAGACACAAAATTTACCCAGACGTTAAGAGATTTTCCTTTGCCAACAGAACCAGTGGTGGTTGGGGTTTATAAATTTAGAGATCAAACTGGTCAATATAAACCAACTGAAGCCGGTAGTACCTTTAGTACTGCAGTCACTCAAGGTGCTACAACTATTTTGGTGAAAGCGCTTGAGGATTCTAAATGGTTTGTGCCTATAGAAAGAGAAAATTTAAGTAACCTTTTAAATGAGCGAAATATCATACGCTCTACCAGAAAAGAATACAGAAAAAATAATAACACAAATGAACCACAATTGCCTCCTTTATTATATGCCGGTATTATTCTGGAAGGGGGAATCGTGTCTTATGATTCGAATATCATCACAGGTGGACTGGGAGCACGATATTTTGGAGTTGGTGGTTCGACTCAATACAGACAAGATAGAATTACGGTTTATCTAAGAGCAGTTTCTACTTCGAGTGGTAAAATTTTGAAAACCGTATATGTTTCCAAAACTATTTTGTCTCAGGCATTAGACGCTAGTTTTTTTAGATATGTTAAGTTTAGTCGTTTGTTAGAGGCAGAAACCGGTTTTACTAAAAATGAGCCTGGTCAAATAGCAGTTTCTGAGGCGATAGAAAAGGCTGTTGAAGCCCTTATCATAGAAGGAATAGAAGATAAATTATGGGGCTCTAAAGCAGCGCCTGAACAAATAAATGAACTCGTAGCTGATTACAATGCAGAGAAAAACGAAGCACAAAATACGGGGCTTTATGAGCGCTATTTTAAAGAAAGACGTGGAGAAAAAGCGGTTTTTGCAAATGGAGGATTAGCTTTAATAAGTGGAGATTATAATAATGCGGATTTATCTTATTCTGTCAGAGTAGGAGGAAAATTGTTTTTTAATCCATATCTAAACGCCAGTGCAAGTCTAAGTAAATTTGAGCTCAGAAACGAAGGTGCTTTTTCTGAAGGGTTTCATGCCATTGATCTGAATGCAGAATTGTCGCTATTGCCTTTTGAAAAATTGACACCTTTCTTTTTTGGAGGGTTAGGTACGGTGAATAGCGATGACTTTGATAGAACCTTTTTTAAATTTCAGTATGGTGGCGGTATTGAGTATCTTATGTCTGATCACCTCGGGGTTTCATTAAACGCAACACATAATCTTGTCTTAAGTGACAAGCTTGATAATATTACACAAGGAAAAAGAGACGATCAATACTTTAATTTCTCTCTAGGGGTAAATTGGTATTTCAAGAATCCAATAAAAATGGACAAAGAACTCCGCAAACAAAAAAGAAGAGAAGATAAAGCGCTTCGAAAATTAAGAAAAAGAAATCGTGAAGTAATTGAAAACGGTGATGTTCCGAAAGGATAAAACCCTGATGAAAATGAAAAAATATATTATAAAAGTAATAACAGTTTTTGCCATTATATTTCTAGCTTCTTGTAGCGAGGATACTATAGATTTAGAAGGCCTGGGAGCAGTAAGAGGGCGAGTGGTTGCGGTTGGTACAAATGAACCATTAGAAAATGTAAAAATTTCTACAAATCCATCTTCGAGCACAGTTTTTACAGATGTGAATGGAGAATACCTTATCGATAACATTCCTTCTGGAGATTATTCACTTTCTGCTCAGCGAGAAGGATTGTTGGCACAGTTTGAGGCCATCTCTGTAATTGCGGATAGAGAGCTAGAAATAGTTTTCGAAATGGATATAGAAACAGCTGGTAACAGACCTCCTGATGCAGCTCTTTTGGATACACCGGCAGATAATTCTGTAGATCAGCCACTAGAGGTAATGCTGGTTTGGACAGGATCTGATCCTGATGAGGATACTCTTACTTATACAGTTACATTGCGCAACGATGAGAACTCGGTCGTAGAAGTTTTTGAAAACATTACCGATACTACTTTTACACTAACTAATCTCTCGTATAAGGTAAAATATTTTTGGCAAGTAAGCAGTAATGATGGGATAAACGATCCGATCAACAGTGCGATTTTTGCATTCGAAACTACGGGGCCCCCTAATAATCGAATCGTGTATACCAGATCGGTTGATGGTAATAGTGTTATTTATTCTGCTAATGAACAAGGCGGAACGGAAATTCAGCTTACCCCAGATACTAAAAATAGTTTTAGACCTAGACGTAATGCAGGGACTGGTAAGATTGCGTTTTTACAATCTGTAGGCTCGCAAACACATTTGTTTACAATGAATGAAGACGGTTCTCAGCTTGTGCAGGTTACTTCTCAAGTTTCTGTTGCCGGATTTAACTTAGGGGAAATTGATTTTTCTTGGTCGGACAATGGCTCTAAATTATTATTTCCTAATCAAGATAAGTTGTATAGTATCAATACCGATGGGAGCGGACTTAATTTAATTTATCAGACCGCGAACGGAAACCTGATTTCAGAAGTAGACAAAAATGATAACAATAATATTATCGTGCTAAAAACAAATAATCTTGATGGATACGAAGTAGAAATTTTTACGATTAATACTTCGGGAACAGTACTTGAAACAGTATTATCCGGTGTTTCTGGAGCGGCCGGAAGTGTGAATCTTTCTGTGGATGGATCTAAACTTTTATATTGCCAGGATATTTCTGGTTTTGAAAGTAGTGATTATAGACAACTGGATTCTCATTTGTTTGTTTATGATTTTAGTGATAGTTCTAGGCTAGATATTTCTTTAGAAAAACCTGCTGGGACCAATGATATCGATGCACGCTTTTCTCCTAATGAAGCAGCGGTTATTTTTGTAAATACTTCTAATGATGGGGTATCACAAAAAAATATACAGACTATGTTTATTATAGATATAGCTGATAGAGCTAATCTGGTGCAGAATGCTTCGATGCCAGATTGGGAATAAGATTATTCTGAATTCTGAATTCTAAATTCTGAAATTGAGTTATCTTTGAGGTTTACTATCGGTATAATTCAATAATAATGAGTCAAGAAGTTAGCAAACGCTATGCTCAGCGCGGAGTTTCAGCATCTAAAGAAGATGTTCATAGCGCTATTAAGAATATAGATAAAGGTCTTTTCCCAAAAGCATTTTGTAAGATAGTTCCTGATCATCTTACCGGGGATGAGGATTATTGTTTAATCATGCACGCCGATGGGGCCGGTACCAAATCTTCTTTGGCTTATATGTATTGGAAAGAAACAGGAGATCTTTCTGTTTGGAAAGGAATTGCACAAGACGCTTTAATAATGAACATTGATGATCTGTTATGCGTTGGTGCAACTGACAATATCATGCTTTCATCTACTATAGGAAGAAATAAAAACTTGATTCCTGGAGAGGTGATTTCTGCTATTATTAATGGTACAGAAGAGTTATTAGAAGAACTAAAAGGTTTCGGGGTGACTATTCATTCTACCGGTGGCGAAACCGCGGATGTTGGGGATTTGGTAAGAACTATTATCGTAGATTCTACGGTAACGGCGCGTATGAAACGTAGCGATGTTATTGATAATGCCAATATAAAAGAAGGAGATGTTATTGTAGGTTTAGCTTCTTTTGGTCAGGCTACTTATGAAAAAGAGTATAATGGAGGTATGGGAAGTAACGGTCTTACTTCTGCGCGTCACGATGTGTTTCATAAAATTTTAGCACAGAAGTATCCAGAGAGTTTTGATGCTGCGGTACCGTCTGATTTGGTTTATTCTGGAAACACGAATCTTACTGATGAGGTTGAAAATGCTCCCATAGATGCAGGAAAATTGGTATTATCTCCCACTAGAACATATGCGCCCATCATAAAAAAAATACTGTCTAAGTTTGATAGCAAGACTATTCACGGAATGGTACATTGTAGTGGTGGGGCTCAAACGAAGATTTTACACTTTGTTGATAACCTGCATATTATTAAAGATAATTTATTTGAGGTGCCTCCTTTGTTTCAGTTAATTCAGGAAAACTCGGGTACAGATTGGAAAGAAATGTATCAGGTATTTAATATGGGTCATCGCATGGAAATATATGTGTCATCAGAAATTGCAGAGGAGATCATCACAATCTCCAAAAGTTTTAATGTGGATGCTAAGATTGTAGGACGTGTTGAACATTCTGAAGAAAAAAAACTTACCATCAAGAGTGAATTCGGAACATTTAACTATAACTAAGATTTAGTTTTTGATAGTACTAGAAAGACTTTAGGAAATAATTTTTGTACTATATTTCTCCCTAAGTAAATTTAATTTGGGATGTATGTATCGCTTGCAAAAAGGTTTTTCGGGATTTGTTTTATAGTAATCTAAAAGTTCTTTTCTGGATGATTTGAATTTGTTAAATTTCAAAACTTTTGTAATTAATTTATTTTCAAAATCTTTATTTAAATCCTTTAGGTAGTTTTCACTGGCAGATTTCTGATGAGTGTCAAAATAGTAGATAGCACTTCGGTATTTTTCTCTAAAACTATGTTCTGAGGTACTTTTGTGAGTATATAAATGAATCTCAATAAGATCTTTTAAATCTATTTTTTCAGGAGTATAAGTGACAATGACTGCCTCCGAAAAAGTATTGTTTTTCCCAATACTTGAGATATAACCTTGCTCTACGTTGATTACCCCTTTTAGAGATTGAAAAACAGCCTCTGTACACCAATGACATCCTCCGCCTAATCCTATTTTTGGGGATTTTTTCATTTTGAAATAAGATTTGTTCCTGTTATCTTCCGCTTTCTAAAAAAACAATTTGATTTATGATATATCCTGAAAATCCAATTGATGTGCCAGAAGGTTTGACCAAGGTAAGCAAAAAGTATACACAAAAAGTGGTTTTGGCAATATTAGGGCTTGTATTGTTCTTTGTGCTTTATTTCTTTATGATAGTTGGTTTCGGATATTTGGCATATTATAACTTTCTCGAGTTTCAGACGGATAGAGGAAGCATGTTCAACTTAGCTATATCTATTGGAGCGATAATGTTGTTTTTATTTACGCTCAAATTTATTTTTAAAAGAAACTCTTTTAATGATAAAATCACTAAAGAGATCTCTCATAAGGATAATCGAGACTTGTATGATTTCATTATGAAAATAGCTGCAGATGCCAAAGCATCGGTGCCTAAGAAGATTTTGATAGATTATGATGTAAATGCTTCGGTGTCGTTTAATAGTACATTTTGGAGTTTGTTTTCACCCGGAAAAAAGAATTTAAGAATAGGTTTAGCATTGGTCAATGGGCTTAATATATCAGAATTTAAAGCTGTTGTTGCCCACGAATTCGGGCATTTTTCTCAATCTAGTATGAGAATAGGTAGTTATGTGTATATGACAAATAAAATCATTCACGATATGATTTTTGAAAGAGATTATTGGGATAGAGCGCTCGAGATTTGGAGAAGTGTAGATATAAGATTGTCTTTCATAGCATGGATTATTACCCCTTTTGTATGGTTAATTCGTCAGTTGTTATTTCTTCTTTACAAGCTATTAAATATTTTACACGCTTCCTTATCAAGAGAAATGGAATTCCATGCAGATAAGGTTGCAGTAAGTCTTACTGGAAGTAAGGCAATTATTGAAGCATTATGGAAATTAGAACACGTTCACACAGCTTGGAATGAAACATTAAGCCATACCGGTACTGCAGCATCCCAAAAGATTTATACGGAGAATTTGTTTTTACATCATCAGGATTTACTTAATGATAAGCAAACTGTCATTGAAAATTTGATAAAAAATAGAGAGAAGGATGATAAAGGTCGTGAGATTATTTTTAAAGAAAAAGATATGTATTCTTCTTTAGATATGTATGCAAGTCATCCATCTGGTAAAGATAGAGAAGAAAATGCAAAAACTCCATTTATAGAAGGTGTAGAGGACACATCGGACAGTTGGAGTTTGTTTAATAATCCAGAAAATATGCAAGAAGAAATTACAAAACGAATGTATCTTCATGCGATGGGCGTGAGTAAGGAAGAATTAGTTCAGTCTTCAGAAAAGATGATAAATTTTATAAATGAAGAAAAACAAACCGAACAGATATTTGGAGAAGAATACTTAGGAAATTTCCAAGAACGGTATTTTACAATTCCTGAAAAAAAATCAATAGCTATTCATAATCCCTTTAGCAACTACACCATAGAGCAAATAAAAACAGAATATTCTAAACTTATTAAAGAAATCTTACCTGAGCTTATGAAACCAGCAAAGGAGTTTGAAGGTCATTTTAAAGTTTTAGTAGAAATGAGTAATGGGATAAATAAATCGAAATTTTTTGAATATAAGGGAACTAAATACAAAAAGAAGAATATCAAATTTGCTGCAGAACGAATCGATAAAGAAAAGATGGAGTATTTTGAGCAAGCTTTTAATGATTGGGATAGAGATCTTATACAATTAAGTTATATGGCTTCTAATGAATCAGAAAGAGAATCTTATCTTGGTACTCTTGATATGCTTGAAATATGTCAGGCAAATCTTAAAAGGACAGTATCTCAAAACACTAGAATTATTAATTTGTATAATGAATTGTCTTCTCAGGGATCAGTATCAGAAGATGCAGTGATTGGTCTAATCCGAGAAACCAACTTAATCATACCAATATTTTCTAAAGGGATCGATGATCTAGAAGAAACAGAATTTATACCACTACCTAATATTGAATCAAAGGAAGAAATGTTGCAACTTTTAGGAAAAGATAAGGTGCTTTCTAGAATCACACAAAAATCTTTTGAAGATGGTAAATTCGCAGAGTTACTAGATTTTTCTTCAAGTGTTATATATACTTATAATCGAATGATATTTAAAATAACAGCATCCATTTTAAAACCTTTAGAGATACTATAAATGTGAAAAAAGTGTTTTAGTTTATGATTTATGTTTCATACTCAAATACATTCATAAAGACAAATAATATCCTCCGCCCAGACCTATTCGTATAGTACTCATAATGTATAAATGTCGTAAATTATAATGAATCCTTATGGGGTATTTCGAAAACCTGAAAAATCTCTTTTAGAAGTTTTTCAGATTTTCGATACTTTGATAATTAATCTGTAATAAAGATGTTATTATGATCCTAGTTCGTCATTGAACTGAACAGTTTTAGTTTCGAACTCTTCCTCTTTCGTTTCTACAAGTTCAATGATATGGTCGTCGTTAAATTTTCCTTCTTTCTTCTGAAAGAAGATAGGTACCGGAATCATCGCAACTATAATCATAAAGGTAATTAAAACAATACGTCTTATAATTTTTTTAAATCTTTTCATTTTGGAAATGGTATAAAACCGCTATAGATCGAAATAGCAGTATCAGAATTTTTTTTAGAATTGGCTAGAAAGCCTGAAATAAAAATGTTATCCTAAATGAAATGGATCTTCTTCGGTAGTGTAGGTATTACTTCTGGAAAGGAATGTCTTATGTGTAATAATCTTTAAAGAGAAGGGTTTTTCTAACTTTCCATTCTTAATTAAAGAAATGCTGCTATGGTGTTTTGATAGTAGCTTAAGATTTATAGAATGATCAAAACGTTGTTTTGGATATTTTGCTTCTGCAAATGATAAGGTTTTGGTCTTGCTTCTAGCCTCAGAAACAACAAGTTCAATACTTTCCTGGTAAGAAACTGGTTGGGTATAATTTGTATAACCACCAATACCTAAGAAAAGCAAAAGCGTAATAAACCAACTTGCGATCAGTTTGTTATTATATGTGTAAGTAATGTTTGACATTTCTTGATACAAAAATACAACTTTTTTATATTAATATTTTTACGTCAGAATGTGAAAAGGCAATATAAGCTTTAGACAAAAAAAACGTACTTTTGTAAATTCCAAGTTAGGATAGATACAACTATGATTGATAAATTAAATATTGTAAAGCAACGATTTGATGAGGTGAATGATTTAATCATTCAACCTGATATTATTGCTGATCAAAAGAGGTACATAAAACTCAATAAAGAGTATAAAGATCTTAAGGCATTGATGGACGAAAGAGATCGTTATATTGAGTTGACAGATAATAAAAAAGAGGCAGAAGAAATCATTGCTGATGGTAGTGATCCAGAAATGGTAGAGATGGCCAAAATGCAATTAGATGAAGCTAAAGAAGAATTGCCAGCTTTAGAAGAGAAAATAAGGTTTATGCTAGTCCCCAAAGATCCGGAAGACGCTAAAAACTGTGTAGTTGAGATCCGTGCAGGAACAGGTGGGGATGAAGCCAGTATTTTTGCTGGAGATTTATTTAGAATGTACACTAAATATTGCGAAGGCAAAGGGTGGAGTACAAGTGTTGTAGATCTTAGTGAAGGTACCAGTGGTGGTTATAAAGAAATTATTTTCGAAGTCAATGGTGAAGATGCATATGGAACTATGAAATTTGAAGCAGGAGTTCATCGTGTACAACGTGTTCCTCAAACCGAAACACAAGGTCGTGTGCATACAAGTGCTGCTACGGTTATGGTATTACCTGAAGCTGAAGAATTTGATGTAGAACTGGATATGGCAGAGGTGAGAATCGAGAGAACAACGTCTACCGGTCCTGGTGGGCAGTCAGTAAATACAACCTATTCTGCAATTAAATTGCATCACGAACCTACAGGCATGATTGTGAGTTGTCAGGATCAGAAATCCTCTCATAAAAACTTAGAGAAAGCTTTAAAAGTATTACGTTCTAGGTTATATGAGATAGAATTAGCTAAAAAACAAGCAGCCGATTCAGAGAAACGAAAGAGTATGGTGTCCTCTGGAGATCGATCCGCAAAAATTAGAACCTATAATTATCCACAAGGTCGTGTAACTGATCACCGTATTGGGCTTACTTTGTATGATTTAAGTAATATTATTAATGGAGATATTCAAAAAATCATTGATGAACTTCAGTTAGCAGAAAATACCGAAAAGTTAAAAGAATCTAATGAGGTTTTTTAGATAGATATAATATATCTAGCGAAAAAAGAGGATACATTCTAGAATGTATCCTCTTTTTTTAACTCTAACAGAGTTTGTTATTTTAATGTATATGATTTAGGATCTTCTTCAACCTTTTTAGCTCTCACTACAAAATAGAGTCCAACAAGAATAAATGGTATACTTAGCCATTGACCTGTGGACAAGGCATCACCCAAAGCATCTTCAAAACCACCCTGACTCTTTTTAACGTTTTCAACAATAAAGCGAACAATAAATATGAGCATCATATACATTCCGAATAAGAACCCTCTATTATTTCTTTTGTCAGTTTTCCAGTATAGTAGCCAAAGTATTAATGATACAAAGATATATCCAAATGCTTCATAGAGTTGAGCAGGATGACGATATGGTATTGCTTCTAATAGATTTGAAAACTGAGGGTTGTTTACTACTGCAGAATATGCTTCATTTACGTTTTTAATACCGGTTTCTCTTACTACTTCAGCTTTACTTAAACCATCTCTAATGAACTTTACTCCAAAAGCTGAATCTCCAGAAGGCTCACCGATGATTTCTGAGTTAAAAAAGTTTCCTAACCTTACAAAAATTCCTCCAACAGCTGCAGGAATGGTAACCCTGTCCATAATCCATAATGGATGTTTCTTAAGGATATTTTTAGAATAATAGTACATAGCAATAATAAAGGCTATGGCAGCTCCGTGGCTTGCTAAGCCTCTGAAACCGATAAACTCAAACTCAGGATTGAACTTAAAAGGTAATATGATTTCCAGTAAATTATTTCTGTAATAATCCCAGTCATAAAAGAAGACGTGCCCTAATCTGGCACCTAATAGTGTACCGATTACTGCATATATAAATACAGAATCCAGTTTCTCCATAGAGATTTTTTCTCGGATATATATTTTTTTCATCAAGTACCATCCTAAGGAGAATGCTACTACAAACATTAAGCTGTAAAAACGAATAACAAAAAAACCTAGATCGAATCCTTCAATGGGATTCCAAACTATTTTAGAGAATATCATATGGAAATTTATTTTTCAAGGGTAAATATAGGTATTTAATTGAACTCGAAATTATAATTAGAATAATAATGAGGTAAAGCGGTAGTTGAATGAGTTAACCTTCTTTTTTTTTGTCAGTATCCGGAACCGGGTCATATCCGCTACCACCCCAGGGATGACAACTAAAAATGCGCTTTATAGCAAGTCTTCCTCCTTTAAACAATCCGTGTTTTTGTAGCGCTTCTATAGTATAATGAGAACAAGTTGGCTGGTAGCGACACGTAGCCGGGGTTAAAGGTGAAATTAAGTTTTGATACAATTTCACTAATCCCACAAACGGCGCAATCAAAATCTTTTTTAATGTTAATTTTGAAGCCAAAGTATAGTATCAATTAAGAGTAAAGCTCGTGCCTTCGCGCCCATCTTTGAGCTGAATACCCATAGCTTGCAGCTCATCTCTGATTTTATCACTGGTAGCAAAATCTTTATTTGCTCTTGCTTCAGCCCTTAATTGAATAAGTAATTCAACAGTTCCGGAAAGCTTATCACTGATGTCAGAAGAAGCTTCGTTAATGTTTACCAATCCTAAAACGTCAAATACAAATGCGTTCATCGCTTCTTGAAGCAGCTTATAATCAACTTCTGATATAGTGGCTTTATCTTCTTTAACAGAATTAATAAACTTAACGGCTTCAAATAATTTTGCGATTAAAATTGGACTGTTGAAGTCATCATTCATCGCTTCATAAGATTCGTTAACCCACTTCTGAACATTAAACCCTTCTGTAACTTTATTAATTTTTAAATTCTCTAAAGTTTTAATGGAGTCCATTAATTTAAAGAATCCTTTTTCTGAAGCTTCTAATGCATCATTCGAAAAATCTAAAATACTTCGGTAATGTGCCTGAAGCATAAAGAATCTTGCTACAGTAGGAGCAAAGGCTTTGTTTAGTTTTTCACTTTCGCCGTTGAATATTTCAGCTGGTGATAGTATGTTTCCGGTGGATTTGGACATTTTCTTACCGTCCAAAGTAAGCATATTTGCGTGCATCCAATAATTCACAGGAGTGACACCACAAGCTGCTTCTCCTTGTGCAATTTCACATTCGTGATGAGGAAATTTAAGATCCATTCCGCCTCCGTGAATATCAAATTGTTCACCAAGATATTTAGTGCTCATTACAGTACACTCGAGATGCCAACCAGGGAAACCATCGCTCCAAGGGGATGGCCAGCGCATAATGTGCTCTGGTTCTGCTTTTTTCCATAGTGCAAAATCCTGTGGATTTTTTTTATCACTTTGCGCTGTTAATTCTCTAGTATTCGCAATCATATCTTCAAGATTACGACCACTTAATTTTCCGTATTCATTGGTTTCATTAAATTTCTTTACATCAAAATATACAGAGCCATTAGCGACATAAGCAAAACCATTGTCAATAATAGTTTTGATAATTTCGATCTGTTCTACGATATGACCTGTAGCAGTGGGTTCTATGCTTGGCGGTATATTATTGAACTTAGCTAAAATGTTATGGAAATCTAAGGTGTAACGTTGCACAATTTCCATAGGTTCCAATTGCTCCAATCTTGCTTTTTTAGAAACCTTATCCTCTCCTTCATCCGAATCATTTTCTAAATGTCCGGCATCGGTTATATTTCGCACATAGCGCACTTTGTATCCTAAATGTTTAAGATATCTATATACCAGATCAAAAGAAATAAACGTACGGCAATTTCCTAAATGTACATTACTATAAACAGTAGGTCCACAAACATACATTCCAATATTACCTTCTGTAATAGGAGTAAATATTTCTTTCTGACCTGAAATGGAATTGTAAATCTTTAGTTCCTGAGTTTTGTACAACGGAGCTGCTGCCATGATTTTAAAAAATACTTGTAGTTATTGGTTAAAGATAAAATTAAAAAGTAGTATCTAGTTTGATATAGTCTAAAAATTCTCTGCGTACAGCTTCATCTTTAAATTTACCACCAAACTCGCTAGTTACTGTGCTGCTTTCTATATCTCGGATTCCTCTTGAATTTACGCATAAATGTTTGGCGTCTATGACACAAGCAACGTCTTTGGTGTTTAAAACTACCTGAAGATCCTGAACAATCTGCATCGTTAAACGTTCCTGAACCTGAGGACGTTTTGCATAATAATCGACGATACGGTTCATTTTTGATAATCCAACTACCGTTCCGTTAGAGATATATGCGACGTGTGCACGACCTACTATGGGTAATAGGTGATGCTCGCAAGTAGAATATACTGTGATGTTTTTTTCTACTAACATTTCACCATACTTGTAGTGATTGTCAAAGGTAGAAGCATCCGGTTTTCTTTGCGGATGTAACCCTGAGAAAATCTCATTTACAAACATTTTTGCAACTCTTAACGGAGTTCCTTTAAGACTGTCATCGTTTAGATCTAATCCCAAAGTTTCCATAATATGTTTGACATCGTCTTTGATAAGAGCAATCTTTTCTTTGTCACTCAGTTTAAATGCGTCTTCTCTCAGAGGAGTTGTTGCGCTAGTAGCTACATGATTATCACCTAGCGCTTCAATAGCTTCAAGGGCCTTGTCTATCTTCACAAATTCAAAATTTTATTATTATTAAATCGAAAATTATCTCCTGATTAAGAAAATGATTTCAATTCATTCTTTTTTAATCTCCCGCTATATACTTTCAAAAAGAGTTTATAAAATCAGTTTATACAACGATTTATTATAAAATCAATCCCAAACGGGCTGCAAAGATACGATTTTGTCTATTTACTTAGTAAAAGCTATGTTAACAATTATAAATATTATAAGTGTGATTGAAGCACTATATTTTAAAATTTGTAAATTTAATTCCTACATAACAAAATGAACGAACCTACGTTATATAAATTATGACAAAAAAACTACCTCAAATCTTATTCTTTTTTGTACTGTTTTTTTTTACTAGTGCATTAATAAAAGCACAGGACTTTGATACAGCCTGTCAAAATACTCAGCCTTTTTGTTCTGATGCATCTTTAGAATTAACTTTCCCTAATACGACTCTTAATATTGATGGGCTGGGAGAGGTGGGATGTTTGAACACTACTCCTAATCCATCTTGGTACTTTATACTTATAGATGAATCTGGAGAATTGGTTTTTGATATTCGACAATGGGTAGATGCAGATGGAGACAATCGTTTAGATCGTAATGAGAGACAGTTGGATGTAGATTTTATTGCTTGGGGACCATTTCAGACCTCATTTATCATCAATTGTGAAGATGAATTATCTAGAGGTTGTGACCGTAATGGCGACGGGGATAATATTCGTCCTGCTGAATGTGCGAATAATGTGGATGAGCCTGACTTTTATATTACTGATGGGGATAATACTAATATCGTTGATTGTAGCTATGCCAGAACATCAGATGATAATTTTATAGAAACTTTTACGATTCCTAATGCACAAACAGGTGAGTTTTACATTGTGTTAATTACCAATTTTGCTGATGAGCAAGGAGTGATACAATTAGAACAGACCAATTTAGGACAAGAAGGTGCAGGAACCACTGATTGTAGTGTGTTGGAGCCAGGAATTCCTCAAGAAAGGATAGCTACATGTGGGGATTTTCCGTTAACTGTAGAGGGTAGATTTCCGGCGAGTAATGGTCCTCCTGCTGTTCCTGCAGCGGTGACTTTTCAATGGTCTCGTGCAGATTTAGGAGATACTAATTTTGTAGATATTCCCGGAGCAACACTTCCTTTTTATGATCAGGTAAATTCTAATGGTATATATAGGTTAAGGGGATTTGACGCTAATGGTATTGAAGTTCCGGATTCTCCAGACCAGGTTTCAGTATTGGATGTTTCTCAAATTACTTTTCAAGTAGATTATATCATTACAGAAGAATCTTTCTCCGGATTTTACACACTTACGGCAGAGGTGTCTACAGACCCAATTGTTGAGGCAGAAGGATTTACGGATTTCGAATACCGATTAGATCGCGATATAAATATGGATGGAAATTTTGTAGAATACAGAGCTTATCAGTCTTCTCCGGTTTTTGAAGGGATTCCTCCCGGTGATTATAGAATTATTGCCAGATATGCCAATTGTCCCGATAATGAGGAAACATCAATAGATATAATGATTCTTGGGTATCCTAAATATTTTACACCTAATGGTGATGGTTTTCACGAGACCTGGAATTTAATAAATCCAGAAGATCAACCAACTCCCGCTTTGGTGTATATTTTTGATAGACACGGTAAACTGCTTAAACAGCTTAACCCTTCTGGAGCCGGATGGGATGGTACTTATAACGGTAACTTAATGCCATCTTCTCAGTATTGGTTTAGGGTAGAGTTTAATGAACAAGCTGATCGAGATCCAAATAGACCTAGAAAAGTATTCGCCGGTAGTTTTTCTTTGATTCGGTAAGAACTAAAAAGTTTTCATTTTCTCTAGTTTCTGTAAGTTGATTATTCTAAGTGACCTGTTTAATTTGGATGATAATTTTCAATTTAAAACTATTTGAATTTAGCTAAACTTTTTCTTAGGGTTTCTTGCTATATATTTGTTTTATATAGGAAGCTATTAAGAGCTTAAGAAATAGACGAATCCATCATCGATTTAAAAACTAGCAATGATTAAGAATATACCAGGGTTTATATTGTTTTTATCTTTTTTTATATGTACAAATCTCAGTGTAGCCCAAGGCTCTGTTTGTGCTGATTCTGTAGGTGATGATGGGGCAGATCCTTTTTGTAGTAATACGGGTATTGTTTTTCCTAATTGTAACAGTTCTAATAGTAGTTGCGTAAGTAGTTCTGAAATTGGCCCAAATTATGGTTGTCTGGCAACACAACCTTTTCCTGCTTGGTATTATTTGCAGATAGAAGATACTGGAGCTTTAACTTTTCGAATTTCACAATCCTCTAATGAAGATGGAACGGGTAACCAATTGGATGTGGATTTTATATGTTATGGTCCTTTTTCTGATCCGGTTTCTCCTTGTACAGCTCAGCTAACAACAGCAAATACAGTAGATTGTAGTTACTTGCCGGATGCGGTAGAAACGATGACTATTCCAGCTGCTACATCAGGCGAGTTTTACTTGGTCTTAATAACTAATTTTTCTGAACAACCCGGATTTATAAGTTTTCAGCAAACTGGTGGTGCAGGTTCTACCGACTGTTCGATTTTAGAGGCAGCACTAGGGCCTAATCAGGATATATGTGGCTCAGATCCTGTAATCTTGGATGGGACATCAGATGGGGCAATTCGTTATGAATGGTCGGTATTTAATGAAGCAAGTATGATGTTTGAAGTTATTTCAGGAGAAACCAGTCCAATATACACAGTAACAACTACAGGACGTTATCAACTGTTGATAGAGGATATAGATGGTAATACTGAAGTTGATGAAGTGCTTATTACTTTTTACGCTCCTCCGGTTGTTGCAAATCCTCCGATTGATTTAATGGCTTGTGATGATGATGGTAATGGTTTGGAAACTTTTGATCTTACTCAAAATTCATCACTTATTATAGGAACACAAGATCCTAACGAGTTTACAGTTACCTACCACTTAAGTGAACAAGATGCACAGAATTATACTGGTGCAATAAATGATAATATTATTGAGATCCCTGAAACATTTGTAAATACAGCAGGAGAGCAAACTATATGGGCTAGAATTGGAGGAACTAACCAAATCTGTTCTGAAGTTGTATCTTTTGTGGTAAGGGTCTTTCAAAATCCGATTGCCAATGAGCCGTTGGATATAGAGCTATGCGATAATGATCTTGATGGAAACGATGCCAACGGTATTGTAGCATTTGATCTTTCTAATGTGCCAGCAGAGGTCTTAGGTGGCCAGAATGCATCAGATTTTTTGGTTTCTTTCTATATCTCGCAAGCTGAAGCTGATGCTGGAGTTTCTGGGACCGAAATACCTCTCAATTATTCTAATATAAGCAACCCACAAACTATATACGTGAGGATAGAGAATGCATTAGAACAAAGTTGTTATGAAACTACTAGTTTTCGATTGATTGTCAATCCACTTCCGGTTGTAGCTCCAGTGGTTTCGTTATTGCAATGTGATGATGATACAGATGGCATTTCTCTATTTAATTTATCAGAAGCAAATACACTAATATCTACGAACGCTGCAAACGAAACTTTTGCATATTATCTCACAGAATCTGCTGCAATAAGTGCTGATTCTTCAGATCAAATAGTAGATTTTACAGTGTATCCAAATCCTATTCCTATTAGTAGCACAGTTTTTGCCAGAGTAGAATCAAATGAAGGTTGTTTTAGAACCGCACAGATTGATTTGGTAGTTTCTGCCACGCAGATCCCTGCAAATTTTAATCTTACCTACAGTGTTTGCGATACTACAGAGATTGATAATGATGATACTAATGGTGTTGCCACTTTTGATTTCAGCGATGCTACTAATCAGGTTAATGCTCTGTATCCAACGGGGCAAAATTTAATAATTACGTACTATGAAAATTTAGCAGATGCACTGGCAGAAGAGAATGCAATTAATGATCCTTCAAATTATAGGAATGATATCTCTCCTTTCAATCAAAACTTATATGTAAGAGTTGACGATGGCACGAACAACGGATGTTTAGGTCTGGGAGAACATATTCAATTAGTAGTAGACCCATTACCCTCCAGTAATGTGGTAAGCGATTTTGTTTTATGCAGTAATGATCCTGATCAGGCAGGCTTTGATTTGACTCAAAAAGATTCAGAAGTAATTGGCTCTCAAACTGAGACCTTATTAATTAGTTATCATCGAACAGAACAGGAAGCAATTAACAACACCGGAGCTATCATTGGGTCGTTTCTGAATGATACAAATCCACAAACCATATGGGTTCGCTCTCAATTTGATGAAAATAATAACGGAGTAGGGGATCCCGACGAATGTTTTAGGGCTACAATATCTTTTGACTTACGTGTGCTTCATAATCCGGAGTTAATAAATCCAGACCCAATTATTATATGTAATGATCAGGTAAATACGGTGTATGACCTAACCATACGAGAAGATCAGATTATAGGGACTAGTACAAATGTTACACTTTCCTATTTTGAATCTCAGAATGACCTAGATACTGATAACCCTATTCAGAATCCTGAGTCTTACACGAGCACCGTATTAGGCAGGGATATAATTGTGGTGGGTGAAGATAGCAGTAATGGTTGTTTTTCAAGTGTAATACTTACCTTAAATACCGTATTATATGATGATTTCAATCTAGCACCAAGTCCATTGGAGACGTGTGAACTCAATGAAGATGGTGTTGGGGTGTTTGACCTTACACTGTCTTTACAAGATATACTTAATCTTACCGATGCCGATGCTTCAAATGATTTGATTGTTTCGGATTACGATATATCTTACTATGAAGCTCAACAGGATGCGGAGATGGGTAGTGCCAGTATAATAGCGTCTCCTTCGTCTTATCAAAACACACAACCTTTTAGTCAGATCATTTTTGTCCGATTGGATCCGGTAGAAATTGATAATGATTGTTATAGAATAATTCCTGTACAATTGACAGTAAATGAATTGCCTGAGTTTATGCTAGAAGAAGCGTATGTGCTTTGTCTGGAAAATGATGGTGCAATTATTAATTTGTCACCTACGGATGTTATAGATACTGAATTAGATGAAACCTTATATGCTTTTCAATGGTTTATTGGAAATACCGTAGCACCAGGGAACGAAATTCCCGGAGAGATAGGATCAAGCTATAATCCTGTTACCTCTGGTCAATATACGGTTTCGGTAACAAACATACAGACTACTTGTGTATCTTCTGCTACTACAACAGTTACAGAATCATACCCGCCGCAACCTGAGGACTTTGAAGTAGAGCTCCTTTCTGGTGCTTTTTCTGATAATGCAACCATTCAGGTTATCGTTAGTGCAGATGCGATTGGAGAATATGAATATAGATTAGATAATGGTGACTGGCAAACCTCTCCAATATTCACTAGGGTTTCCAGAGGAGAACATATAATATTTGTTAGAGATGTAAATATGTGTGCTGAGATTGAGTTGCCTGTAGAATTCGTTGTTGATTATCCAAGATATTTCACTCCTAACGGTGATGGTTTTCACGAAACCTGGGGAATCACAGGAAATGATAATGTTCAAATTAATGGAATTCTCATTTTCAACCGGTTTGGTAAATTGCTTAAAGATTTAGGTGCTTTAGGTGAATGGGATGGAACTTATAATGGAAATCTATTGCCATCAAGTGAATACTGGTTTAAGGTGAGGTATACAGAAAATGGAGTATTAAAAGAGTTTAATGCTAGCTTTTCATTAATTAGATAATAGCCGTTTCTATGGATATAAAAAAAGATGAGTTGATTTTTGAACCAACTCATCTTTGTTATATGCGACTTATTAAAACTATAAATTTAAACCTAATGTAAACGTAAGATTATCTCTATAACTATCTATCGTAGCAAAATTGCTAAAGGCAGAATTAGAATAGAACTGTTGATTACGCCGTTGTTCAGAATAATCATACGCAACATCGAATTTTATTTTACCAAAATTGTAGCCAATTCCTAAAGATATCCCTTCTCTATTTCCAATAGTAAATTCATTTTTATAGGGACTTTCTTCATATACATAACCACCTCTAAAACTCCAGTTACCATTTCTGAATTCTCCACCCATTCTTAGTGTTGAAGCCCCTTGTAACGTATTTTCTATTTCCCTGTTCACCTCAGAAAAATCATCAAATCCATCAGAATCGAATTCGGTGGATCCATAATCCTTATAGGAGTAATCTAAACTAATTAATCCTCTTTTACCAAATAACACGGCCACACTACCTGTTGCTCTCGCAGGAGTGCGTAGTTCATACTCAGGAAAAACATTAATTACATTAGGATCAACCAGGTTGATATTTCCTGAATTATCAATAGTTCTTACCCTTTGCGTGGTTTCTTCTTGTATGTAATACCAGGTGGGAGATTCGAAAGAAGCTCCTAATCTAAGCATATTAGATACTTTAAGAATACCACCGATTTGAGCAGAGAAACCTGATCCAATCGTAGAAAGTCGGTTGATAAAAGTAATATCTGTAATCGAACTACCTGCATTGTTATTAAATTCAATAAAATCACTCACTCTGTCATAATTGATAAAATGAGAATTTAAATTTACTCCAACATAAAAGTTATCGTGTATTTGTGCACTTCCATTTATGGTAAATTTTCCATTTAGTCCAGTGCTTTCATAATAATAGTCCTGTGTTACGGTATTATTGATATTACTTACTAGAGCAGGAGAATAAGAAATGTTATTTTCGTCATTAGGATCATCCGCTATTATAATACCACTTTGATTTCCTAGAAAGGCTTGTTGATATCTAAAACCATTAGAGCCGCTATTTTCTCCAAGATCTATGTAAACACCTTGAATAGATTCATTACTACCAATCGGCCCGACTATGGATAAAGGAACGCCTTGTGCTTCTCCTAAAAAGTATTCAGCTATTGAGTTGCTACTATTTCCAAAAACAAAAACTTCATCAGCAAGGTCCGTGGTTTGATCATAGGCTATACCTAATGAAAACTTATTAAATTTTGAAGATTCATTTCTGTTATTATAAACAAAAACAGCACCAATTTGGTTAAAGTTAAAATTGGAAGATGAAGCTGTGGTGCCAAAACTGTTAAGATAAAAAGCATCATTTTGAATATTAGATGTGGAAAGCGTCAATGATCCCGAAGAACCCAAATAAACAGCGGAACCTGCGGGGTTTATCTGTAATGCAGACATATCGCCTCCTAAAGCACCAAACGCTCCACTCATACCTCTAAACCTTGCAGTTCCTAAAATATCCTGCTGAGAATATCTCACGGCATCGGTAATATCTTGTGCGTTCAAAAAAGGCATAGATAGTACACCTATGAATAAAAATATCTTTTTCATAAACTAATAATTACGTTCTTTTAATTGATGAAAGCTTATCTTCTTCCTCCGCGACTTCTTCCTCCTCGGCTACCACCACGTGACCCGCTGCTTCGGCTTGATCCGCCGCCTCTGTACGAACCAGAGCTTCTACTTCCACTTCTGGAACCGGAATAACTCCTTGTCCCAGAACTATTTCTGGAACTTCCCCTGTACGATCTGGTGCTGCTTCGGTTAGGAGAACTAGACCTGGATCTTGAATAGGTGTTGTTTGAAGAACGTGATCTGTCAGAGTATGTAGAGGTTCTTGTTCTACGATTATTATCGGCAGAAATTCTCCTCCTATTATTGTATGTACTACGATCATACGCTCGACTTCGGGATCTATTATTAGTGTAAGCTCTTGATCTTGAGTTGTAAACACCACGGCTTCTATAATTGCTGGCGTACCCATTTCTGAAACCTACGTTTCTAAATCCGCGATTGAGAGCAACTCTATTCCTTCCGTAGAATCCATATCCATAATTGTAGTATGGGGGACACCAGAATCCACCACCATACCAATAAGGGTTACCCCATCCAAATCCTGCATTCCAACCCCAACCGGCGTTCCATCCCCATCCAAATCCAGGGCCCCATCCTGCGTTCCATCCCCAGGTGTTCCATCCCCAATTATTCCATCCCCATCCTATACCAGGTCCCCAGGCATTCCATCCCCAATTGTTCCATCCAGTATTAATGATATTTACCGAAACTTCATCATAGTCACTACCCCAGGCTGGTTGACTGGCTTCATAATTCAAGGCCACATCTGTAGTATCAGATGTATTGTAGTTTTCGCTAGAATATGAATCTATATCTGTGAAAATAGCATCTTGTTGTATTACATTATCAATCTGAGCAGATTTTTCTGAAAAGTAATTAGAATAATAATTAGAATTGTTATTGGTTTCTGTTGTGGTTGGCTGAGGTTCATAATTACCTTGGCTTCTTGCTTCACCATAAATACCATCATCATAGGATGCATACTCATAAGAACCACAAGATGTCAACATAAGTACCGAGGCTGCAAGAATCATCCCGACAGCTCCGTTTTTTTTAAAATAAATTTTAAGTCGCATATCTCCTTATTTTATTGTTGAACAATACAAATTTAGTTAGTTTTGCGCTAACTATTTTTTATTTAACAAAGTCACAACATTTGTGCCAAATAGCAGGTTATGAGCAAAAATCTAACAAAACGTAGTGAAGATTATTCTAAATGGTATAACGAACTGGTCGTAAAGGCTGATTTAGCTGAAAATTCAGCGGTAAGAGGGTGTATGGTAATCAAGCCCTATGGGTATGCGATTTGGGAGAAAATGCAGGCAGAACTGGATAGAAAGTTTAAGGAAACAGGACATCAAAACGCATATTTTCCGCTATTTGTTCCAAAAAGTTTATTTGAAGCTGAAGAAAAAAATGCCGAAGGATTTGCTAAAGAATGTGCTGTAGTGACGCATTATAGATTAAAAACAGATCCTAATGACACCTCAAAATTAATTGTTGATCCAAACGCTAGATTAGAGGAAGAACTCATTGTTCGCCCGACTTCTGAAGCTATCATATGGAATACATATAAAGGTTGGGTTCAGTCATACAGAGATTTACCTATTTTAATTAATCAATGGGCAAATGTAGTTCGTTGGGAGATGAGAACACGCTTATTCCTGAGAACAGCAGAATTTTTATGGCAAGAAGGTCATACCGCTCACGAAACCAGAGATGAAGCGATTGCTGAAACCGAGCAGATGAATAATGTATATGCCGATTTTGTTGAGAATTTTATGGCAATTCCAGTAATTAAAGGAAGGAAAACTGAAAGCGAACGATTTGCTGGAGCAGAAGATACGTATTGTATAGAGGCTTTAATGCAAGATGGAAAAGCATTACAGGCTGGGACATCACATTTTTTAGGGCAAAACTTTGCAAAAGCTTTTGATGTGAAATTCACTTCTAAAGAAGGAAAACTGGATTATGTATGGGCTACTTCCTGGGGAGTCTCTACAAGATTAATGGGAGCACTAATAATGACACATAGTGATGATAATGGATTAGTATTACCTCCTAATCTAGCTCCAATACAAGTTGTTATTGTACCCATTTATAAAGGAGAAGAGCAGTTGAACCAAATTTCAGAAGTTGCGAATGAATTAGTAAGTGATTTAAGAAGTAAAGGTGTTTCTGTAAAGTTTGATAATAGAGATACGCATAGACCCGGAGCAAAGTTTGCACAGTATGAATTGCAAGGAGTTCCCTTAAGAATAGCGATTGGCCCTAAAGATTTAGAAAAAGGAACTGTAGAATTAGCTAGAAGAGATACTTTAACAAAACAATTTGTAAACAAAGATGAGGTAGTTGACACCATAGAGAATTTATTGAAGGAAATTCAGAAAAGTCTTCATGAAAAAGCAACTCAGTTTAGAGATGATCATATTACAGAGGTTTCTTCGTTTGATGAATTTAAAGAAGTTTTAGAGAGTAAAGGAGGATTTATATCAGCCCATTGGGATGGTACTGTAGAAACTGAACAAAAGATAAAGGAATTAACTAAAGCAACGATACGTTGTATTCCTTTTGATACAAAAGAGGAAAATGGTAGCTGTGTATATAGTGGGAAACTCTCTAAAGAAAGAGTGTTATTTGCTAAAGCATATTAATTTTAGAAAAAAATAAAATAACACTTGCGCCATTAAAAAATAGTTGTATTTTTGCATCCGCAATTAGACAAACAACTATGGCCCGTTCGTCTATCGGCTAGGACGCCAGGTTTTCATCCTGGTAAGAGGGGTTCGATTCCCCTACGGGCTACGAATTAAAAAAAAATTGCAAGTTTAGAGTGAAAGCTATAAATTTGCAATCCTTGAAAAAGGAAAAAGGCCCGTTCGTCTATCGGCTAGGACGCCAGGTTTTCATCCTGGTAAGAGGGGTTCGATTCCCCTACGGGCTACGAATTTTATAGTAAAAAAATTTAACAAAGAAAAGATGGCAAATCATAAGTCAGCATTAAAGAGAATTAGAAACAGTGAGGCTAAGCGTCTTAGAAACAAATACCAGCATAAAACTACACGTAATGCTATCAAGAAATTACGTGAAGCTGATAAGAAAGAGGCTGAAACATTGTTTCCTTCTGTAGTTTCTATGATAGATAGATTGGCAAAGCGTAATATTATCCATGATAATAAAGCAGCGAATCTAAAATCTAAATTAGCAAAGCACGTAGCAGCTCTTTAATTTAACGGAGTTTTAAAAAAAAATACGTAAGCTTCTTCACTCTTGTGGAGAAGCTTTTTTTGTTTTTTAAATAATACTTTTATTCGGTTATATGTAACCTAAGAGTGGTTGTAAGTGTCTTACAAGGAAAATCTGTGAGATGAATACAAAATTTTCTTATTATTTAGAGCTAGCCGCCAGATGGCACGTTTTTATTTTATTATCTATATATGGTTCGGGTAAACTATTAGGAGGTCAATTTTACCGAAAAGGAAAGTTACCTGAAGAAATTGCAAAAATTCCTTTGTCTGACGTAGGCGGCTTCGACTTGGCTTGGACTTTTATGGGATACTCCTATACCTATATCTTGGTCATAGGAATTTCACAATTAGTTGGTGCTTTTCTTCTTTTATTTCACAAAACCAAACTTATTGGTGTGGCGATATTAATGCCGATTTTGGTTAATATTATTGTTTTTGATGCTGTCTTTTTTGAAACCTATGGGGCTTTGGTAAGTGCCTCTATATACTTTTTACTTTTGTTTTATATTTTGTGGTACAATAAGGAAAATGTAATAAAGTCAATTAAAGCACTTACAGCTGAGTTGACTCGTGGTCATAAGGTTAATAATAAGTTATCAAGTGGGCTTATTACGATGGGTTTTGTTATCGGAATAATGATGCTAATTTTTGGTGTAGAACAACTAGTCGTTAATTATTTGGGTCACTAATTTTATTCTTCGCTTCAATCCATCGCGACATATATTCTGTGCTCTTCATTGTGTGGTGTTGTAATAAAGAACCAATGAAATTCTGAGTACGATGTTCTTCAAGATTGTCTTGTAGTTGTAAAATGTAGTGAATAAATGGGTTGATAAATTTTTCTTTATTAAAACGAGTGTTGATGATTTCTATTCCATTTTGTTGCGCTTGGTACCAGATGTTTTGGTTTTGGTATAGTCTCACAGCCGCACTTGCAAATTCTTCTGGTTTATCTTTGACAAAGCCACTCCAGTCACAGTCATCTCCGAGCATTCCTTCTGCTCCGATGGTTGTAGTGATACTTGGAGTGCCGCATAGCATAGCTTCTGCTAATTTGCCTTTGATTCCGGCGCCAAAGCGTAACGGAGCAAGGCATATGCGTGCTTGTTGCATTACTCCCTGTGCGTTTTTTGTCCAACCTTTTATATGAAAACCTTGCTGTGGATTGTGTAGTTGACTCGCTTTTGGAGGTGGATATGCTCCAAAAACGTGAAGCTCAGCTTCTGGCAATTGTTTTTTGATTAAAGGCCAGATAATGTTTTTAAGATATTGTACGCTGTCCCAATTTGGCTCATGGCGAAAATTACCAATGGTAATAAAATGTTTTCTTTCATCATATAAAGGCCAGTTCGTTTTGGTCTCTACTGTTATTGGATCTAACAAAAACGGCAGGTAGTATATGAGTTCGTTGTTGATTTTAAATTGATCTGTTAAAATACTGATTTCTGCATCAGAAATCAGTAAAGAGAGATCGCAGCGATATATACTTGCTACCTCTCTTTTGGTGATGTCATTTTTCTTATAAGTAGAATACGTAAATGTTCTACCTGTTTTAACAGTTTCTTGTCTGGTTCTTCTGAGGCTATGCAGATCTTCTGTGTTTAAAATTCTGAGTGCGTGTGGAATATGTTTTGCAACTCTCCATCCAAACTGTTCTTCAGTCATGAACCTGTCAAATATGACTATATTTGGTTTTAAATCTTGTACAAAACGATCAAAACTAGGGTGGTTAATTTGAACCGTTATTTTGGAAATACCCAGACTTTCTATATCATAGCGATGATCACTTTCTGATGCGGTACTGGCAAAAGTGATCTTATAATCGTTTGATAAGAATAATTGTATTAATTGAAGCATTCTGATTCCTGCAGCGGAGGAATTGGGCTCGGGCCATACACTACCAATAATAAGGATCTTATTCATTGTCATATATTAATAAAAAAAGCCTCAGAAATTTCTGAGGCAGTAATATTATTTAAAAAAATAGTTTTTTATGATAACTTAGAAAACATGGTTTCCATTTTTTCTTTCTCCTCTTGCGCCAAAATCTCGTCAACTAAGATGCGGCCGCTATGCTCATCAGTGATAATTTTTTTACGAGAAGCAATCTCCATTTGAACTTGTGGCGGAATTGTGAAGAAAGAACCTCCTGAAGCTCCACGCTCAATAGGTACAACGGCTAATCCATTTTTTACATTCTTTCTTATTCTTCTGTATGCAGCTACTAATCTTTCTTCTATATTATTCTGAAAATCTTCGGATTTAGCAATCAAAGCTTGTTCTTCTTTTTCAGTTTCAGCAAGAATAGCGTCAAGTTCACCTTTCTTATGTGCAAGGTGCTTATTTCTTTCTGCAAGACGTTCTTTTGTTTGATCAATGATCTCATTTTTTTGAACGATCTGTGCTTTAAACTCTTTAATATGTTTTTCTGATAACTGAATTTCTAATTCCTGAAACTCAATTTCTTTACTTAGAGAGTTGTACTCACGATTGTTACGCACATTTTTTTGTTGCTCTCCGTATTTTTTGATTAGGGATTTAGCTTCTTCGATGAGGTTTTTCTTATTCTTAATGCTCTCATCAATAGTTTCAAGATCAGTATTTAGTTTTTCTAATCTTTTGTTTAATCCGGCTACTTCATCTTCAAGATCTTCTACTTCTAATGGAAGCTCTCCACGTACATTTCTGATCTCATCAACTCTAGAGTCAATTAATTGCAAATCATATAATGCTCTTAATTTTTGCTCAACAGTAACTTCTTTCTTTGCCATATTTTATATGTATTGAATGGGATTGGTATTTTTATCCGATAAAATGATTGCAAAATTACTGATTTTTTTTCTAAGATAGCTAACAATTAGGTTTTTTGTGTATTGTTCGCTTTCATAATGACCAATATCTGCTAGAATTAGCTTGTTTTCTGCTTCATAAAACTGATGATATTTCAGATCTGCTGTAATAAATATATCTGCTCCGGCAGCTTGCGCATTTCTTATAGCAAAACTACCACTTCCTCCCAAAACTGCTACTTTTTTAATAGGTTTTCCTAAAAGCGCAGAATGCCTTATACAGTCAGTTTTAAAAACTCCTTTTAGATATTTTAGAAATTCTACTTCTCCCATTTCTTTAGGTAGTTCTCCAATCATACCCATACCAATCTGCTGATTTTTATTTTCGAGGGTTGTGATTTCGTATGCTACCTCTTCATAAGAATGATGGCTTAATAAAGCTGATATAATGTTACTTTCAAGATGTTTTGGAAAGGTAACTTGTAGTTGAGTTTCATTCTCGCGGTGCGTTTTGCCAATTTCTCCTATAGAAGGATTTGCTTTTTCTGAAGCTCTAAAGGTTCCTGTCCCTTCAGAAGAAAAACTACAATGATCATAATTACCAATACTTCCGGCACCGGCTTCAAAGAGTTTTGATCTCAAATATTCTATTTCCTTACTAGGTACAAAAGTCACAAGTTTTTTTATAGTTCCGCTTTGCGGAATTAAAATTTTTCTATTGATCAATTCAAGCTGGTTACATATCATATCGTTTACTCCTTCTAATGAGTTATCAAGAGCAGTGTGGATTGCATAAATAGCAATATCGTGCTTTATAGCTTTCATAACTACTCGTTCTACATAGTTGCTACCATTAAACTTTTTAATACCTTTAAATACAATCGGATGAAAGCTAACAATAAGATTACAGTTTGTTTCTATTGCTTCATCCACAATTATTTCTAAAGTATCTAACGTGACCAGTATTCCTGTAACAGTAGTATTTTTATCTCCAACCAATAACCCTACGTTGTCAAAATCTTCAGCATAATTTAAAGGAGCTAAAGTTTCAAGGTGTTGTATGACCTCTTTAATTTGCATTTGTAACTGTTTTAAATATTAATGGAATGTAAAAAAAACTTTTGACAATAATCAACATTTCATATGGTAATAATATCCATTTGAAAGGCTATATCGAACTCTCTAAATATTTATCCTAATATGTTTTAAAATTTTGTGATGGCTCGTTTCGTTTTATACATTTGCCTGAGAAGATTAGCAACTGCAAGTTTATTGGTTTGGATTTATTAAGAAAAATACTTTTACCGATTGTTCCTTTTTACTATCTCGTGACTTGGTTGCGCAATAGGTTGTATGATTTAGGAATCAAAAAATCGGTTTCATATGATCTGCCGGTGATTGCAGTTGGAAATTTAAGTGTTGGAGGTACAGGGAAATCGCCAATGGTAGAATATCTTATTCGTTTATTAAAAGATAGAGCAAAATTAGCAACCTTAAGTAGAGGATATAAAAGAGATACTAAAGGGTTTCAGTTAGTAGAAATTAGTTCTACCGCCAGAGAAGTAGGAGATGAGCCATTACAGTTTAAAACTAAATTTACCAATATTACTGTGGCTGTTGATGCAGATAGGCGCAATGGAATATCAAATTTGACACAACTGAACCCTAAACCAGAAATTATTCTACTAGATGACGCTTATCAACATCGTAAAATAAAAGCAGGTTTATATATTCTTCTGACTGCTTATTACGATTTGTATTGTGATGATATAGTATTGCCCACCGGGAATTTAAGAGAGCCTAGAAAGGGTGCTGATAGAGCTGATATTATTGTAGTTACTAAATGCCCAAATGATTTGGGAGTTAGCGCTCAAAAAACAATAACAAAGAAGTTAAAGATAAAGCCGACTCAAACAATATTATTTGCTACCATTGATTACGGTGGCGATATTATAAGTATGTCTGGAAAAAGATCGGTGGAATCACTGAAAAATACTTCGTTTACATTGGTTACAGGAATAGCAAATCCACAACCCTTACTTGATTATTATCGCTCTCTGAAACTCGATTTTATCCATATTAACTATCCCGATCATCATAATTTTACAAATACTGAAATTGAACAGTTGCAAAAACAGAATTGTATACTCACCACAGAAAAAGATTATGTAAGGTTAGTTTCCTATTTTTCTGAAGAAGTACTGTGGTATCAGCCAATCGAGATGAAATTTATTGCAGATGCAGAAGTTTTTGATAATAAAATTCTAAACTTTATAAAAAAATGAGACCTTATTTAAGGTCTCATTTATATATTTTGGCTAACTCAAACAAAGAAAAATGATTTTCTGTGCTGAATTAGATACGGATCAATAGATGTGCCAAACTATTAAGAAGTGGTCTGTTTTTTTGATAAGGCTTTATGTAGCTTGGTAAAAAACTCTTCCGTTTTATAGGGTTTGGGGATGATATCGTTAAAACCATTGTTGTAAAATTCGTCTAAATTATCATCTAAGGTTACAGCGGTTAATGCTACGATCGGAATTTCAGTATCAAATTCTCTAATCAATTTGGTAGCCTCGATTCCGCTGATTCCAGGCATATGAATATCCATGAGAATCAAATCAAACTCATTGTTTTTTGCTTTATTAACAGCAATATCTCCATTATCAGCAACATCGCAAATCATTTTGTTCTTCTCTAAAATCTTTCTGGTGATGAGTTGATTAATTTTATTGTCTTCAACCACCAGAACTCTTTTATCCACCATTACACCATAATCTATTTTCTTAGCTTCTTCCTGATAATTAGAAACCACATCTTCGAATACTTCAAATTTTAGATCAAAATAAAATCTGGATCCTTGTCCAAGCTCACTTTCTAATTTAATTTCACTATCCATTAATGAAAGTAAATTTTTAACGATAGATAATCCTAAACCGGTACCACCAAACTTACGGTTGATTTGAACAGATCCTTGTGTAAAGTTCTCAAAAATGCTTTGTTGTTTTTTGTCAGATATTCCAACTCCATTATCTTTTATTTCGAAGTTGAGAAAAACCTTATTTTCGATGCGATTAATCATCTTTACTTTGATCCAGATATCACCATTTTGTGTAAACTTAATCGAGTTACCTATCAAGTTAATAAGGATCTGGGATATTTTTAGCGGATCGCCTTTGAGTTTGGTAGGGATGGATTTATCAAATTCATAATGCAGTTTGTTATTTCTATCCTTAGCAGATTTTCCTAAAGCAATTAATACGTCGTTGATCCTCTTTTGTAAATTAAAAGAGGTGTTTTCTATTTCCACCTTGTTAGCTTCCAGTTTATTTAAATCTAAAATATTATTAATTAAAGAAAGAAGGTATTCTCCTGAGAATTTCAACGAATTAAGATGCTCTTTTTGATTGGGAGTGGGACTTTCTTCTAAAAGTAAATGAGTCAATCCTGTAACTGCGTACAGCGGAGTTCTTAGTTCGTGAGTTATAGTAGACAAGAATTGCACTTTAGCTTCGCTGGCTCGTTCTGCATTCTCCTTTGCTAGAATGAGCTCAGTGTTTTTATTTTGCAGTAACTCATTAGCCCTTGCCCTTAGGTTGTTATTTTTATAAAGTGATAATGTAAGAAGCGAAAGGATCGTAATCAGTGCAATACTTAAAATTGTAGTTAGGCGGCCTAATTTTAAAGATTTCTGTTGTTGTTTGTTTTCTTCTGTTAACTCCTCTATTTTCACCTTTTCATCTCCCAAATTTAATTTTGCTCTTGCTTCTTGTGCAATGATTTCTTTATTAATATTGAATAGAGAATCTTTAAACTGTTGATAAGATTTTAAATTATCCAGTGATGTATTATACTCTTCTTTCTTTTCGTAAATCTGGCTATACAGTTCAAAGCTTTCGGATTGTATTTCGAGATATTTCATTTCTGAACCTATCTGCATAGCTAAATCATTTGTCGCAATTGCTTCATCTAATAATCCCAAAGCCATTTGAGCACTTGCTTTATTAGTGTATAATTTTGCTTTATAATAAGATTGATTGAGGGCCTCAATTTTCGGAAGTGCGCTATTAAAATGTTTTATAGCAACTTCAGGCTGATTCATTTCTAAAGCCAATAATCCGACATTAATTTTTACCGGACCTTCTAGTTTTTCTAGATTATTTTTTTCAATATAAGAATAGGCTAGTTCAAGATTTTTTTTAGCCTTATCAAAATCTTTTAGTTTGGTATTGAGAGATCCAAAAACACTATAAGAACTGGCTAATGCAATTTCATCATTTTCTTCAGTTTGTATTTTTATAGCATTTTCAATTTGTTCTTTTGCACTTTGGAGATCGCCAAGTTCTAGGTATAATTCTGCTAAAACCCGATTGGTTTTAGCTCTATATGTTTTGTTTTGGTTTTCTACCGCTAGCTCTTTTGCTAATGTTATATTTTCTAAAGCAGTAGCCAATTGAGCCGTGTTAATGGCATCCGATGCTTTAGAAAGGTAATTTTCAATAGAGTCCTTAACTCCAATATTTTCCTGGATTTCCTCAGTTTGTGAAGAAACCAAAAAACTAAAGTGAATTAAGGTTGCTAGTATAAAATATTTGATTTGGGTTGGCATTTTTCCTCGAAATAACTCAACTAATATAGTTATTTATTAGAAATGTTGATAATTAAATCCATTATTCTGTTGCTATATCCAATTTCATTATCATACCAGCCAATGATTTTTACCATTTTTCCAATAACTGAGGTCATCAATGAATCAAATACACAAGAGTGTGGATTTCCAATGATATCCACGGATACGATTGGGTCCTCTGTATATGCTAATATGCCCTTTAGATTGGTTTCTGATGCATTTTTAAAAGCATTGTTAATTGCTTCTATCGAAGTTTCTTTTTTAACATTAAATGTGATATCAGTTAAAGATCCATCCGGAACCGGAACCCTAATACCGCATCCTCCTATCACATTACTGAGCTCAGGAAAAATTTTAGTTAAAGCCTTTGCAGCACCTGTGGTAGTTGGAACAATTGATTGGCTTGCTGCTCTTGCTCTTCTTAAATCGCGATGAGGTTGGTCGTGTAAACTTTGATCCGTAGTATAGCTATGAATGGTGGTTATGTAAGCCTGTTCTATGCCGCAAAGTTCATCAATTACTTTAATCATCGGGGCGGCATTGTTGGTGGTACAGGAGGCATTAGATATAATGGTTTCTTCACCTTCGAGAATGTGTTCGTTTACTCCTAAAACTATCGTTTTTATGTAATCGTCAAGAGGAGGAGCAGAAAGAATTACTTTTTTAGCACCAGCCGTAATATGTTCTTGGGCAGCTTCTTTGGTTTTAAATTTTCCTGTAGCTTCCACTACAATATCAACGTTGTATTGTTTCCAATCACAATCGATCGGATTAATACTGTTTAATAAAGGAATCACTTTCTTACCAACAATAATCTGTTTATCTGCATATGATATATTGTGAGTAGATACTCCATGTATGCTATCATATTTAAGAAGATGGCTTAAGGTTTTTGCATCTGCTAAATCATTGATGGCTACTACTTCGATATTAGAATTATCAATTAAGATTCTCAATAGATTACGACCGATTCTTCCGAATCCATTGATAGCTACTCTTATAGGTGTATTCATTACGTACTTACTTATAAAATTAGGTCAGGTGTTTCTGAGCTTTATAAGAAGAACGTACAAGCGCACCGCTTTCTACGTGTCTAAACCCCATTTCCAAACCAATTTCTTCATATTTTTTGAATTGATCAGGAGTAATAAATTGTTTTACGGGCAGATGTTTCTTACTAGGTTGTAAATATTGACCGATGGTGACGATATCTAAATTTACCGCTCTTAGATCTTTCAATACCTGTATTACTTCTTCTTCTGTTTCACCAAGACCCAACATAATTCCGCTCTTTGTTCGATTAATACCTTCATCCTTTAGATATTTCAAAACTTCAAGACTTTGTTCATATTTTGCTTGTATACGGACTTCTCGGGTTAGCCTTTTAACAGTTTCCATATTATGCGAAACTACTTCAGGTTTCACGGCAACAATCCTGTCAATATTTTTAGTTTTTCCTTGAAAATCAGGTATCAAGGTTTCTAAGGTAGTCTCAGGATTCATTCTTCTAATTGCCTGTATAGTTTCTGCCCAAATAATGGAGCCACCATCAGCTAAATCATCTCTATCAACAGAAGTAATCACTGCATGTTTTATATTCATAAGTTTGATGGAACGAGCAACTTTCTCTGGCTCTTCCCAATCGACAGTTTCGGGTCTTCCGGTTTTAACACCGCAGAAACCACAAGATCTTGTACAGATATTACCTAAAATCATAAAAGTAGCTGTGCCTTCACTCCAACACTCACCCATATTAGGACAGCTGCCCGAAGTGCAGATGGTATGGAGATTGTATTTGTCTACCAAGCCTCGGAGTTCTGTATATTTCTTTCCGGTAGGTAGTTTTACACGCAACCATTTTGGTTTTCCCTTTGGAGGAGCTACCGTAGTAACATCATTATTCATACTTAGCATTATTTTAGGCAAAAATACGAAGAAAGCTGAGATTAGAATATAGTTTTAGGATTTCTTAAGTGTTTCTCCGCTTATCGGGTTTTTAGAATTTCTTGTTTAAAAATTAATGTTAGTTTCCATACAGATCATTACAAATTTTTAGTTTGAGTAGTTATCTAAATTTTTGTGTTTCTAACAAATTTAAGTTCAAGAATTACAAAAAACGTGTTTAAAAGGGAATTTTTAGACCACTTTTTAGAGTAAAATTATCATGTAGAGGTGTCGAAATTTTATTCTGCAATAATTATTCTTTAGTTTTGGTTATCAGTGTTTTAACCTAAATTTTGATATCTAAATTAATGTTTGGTGGGGATATTTTCTTAAGATTTACAAAATAAAAAATACGGTTTTACCGTATTTTTTTTACGTTTTTTCTATTTAATTAATTTTCTTTTTATATTTTTGAAATACATAATTTTAAGCACAAGCTCTTAAAATCATGGTTAAAATTAGCTTAACCCCATTTTTTATTCATTAAAAAAAAGTTAAAAAACCAAACACAATGTCAAAAGAAGATTTAGAACAACAGAAACAGTTACAGAAAAACAGGAAACGAGTAGAGAAATGGTTAATTAGTAATCAGAAGTTTATTAATATTACCGGTATTGAAAAAGAAATCTCTGCACCAAAAGGATTAGTGCAAAAATTTATCAAATATGATAAGAAAATCAATGATAAATGGATCAATCCTTTACATGATGTCCTAAAAAGAATAGCTACTTTTAGTCTTAGATAATAGGATTAGCTATAGTGAGTATATAAGAGAATTAATGAGATTTTAATCTCATTAATTCTCTTTTTTGTTATTAATAATTTCTGCTAAAAGTTTTCGGGCTCTAAGTAGTTTTACCTTAACATTATTCATAGGTTCATCAAGTACCTCAGAAATTTCTTTATAACTCAATTCTTGAAAATATCGTAGGTTTATAACTTCTTGATAATGAGGTTTAAGTTGTTTGATATATCTAAGTAATTGAGCAAGATTTTGCTCGGTAATTAGCTTATCTTCTGGCGTAGGTGCATCATCTATAATTTTATATACTACATCATCTACTTCTATTGTTGTTTTTGAACGGATAGAGGCGTTTTTCTTTCGTAGCAAATCGATGTGAATATTTTTAGAAATCTGAATCAACCAGGTTTTAAAGTTATATTCTTCTTTAAACGTGTCTATTTTATCAAATGCTCTGGAAAAACTTTGTATAGATATATCTTCAGCCTCATATTCATTTTGCGTTCTCTTAAGCTGAAAATTAAAAACGTCATTCCAAAAAGTATCTAGGAGATAATTAAAAGATGCTTGTTTACCTTTTTTGGCTTTTTTGATATGTTCTGAAAGGGTTAAGAGCTCTTTTTCCAATGAAATACGTTTGAATGCGAATCTTTTTCCAATTATTTGGAGTGCTCCGTTTCGTTGCAGTTTGCATATTGATCAGGAGTCTTACCGCAAAGAGAGCAAGATTCTCCTTCTTTGTTAAGAAATGGGCTTTGGCTGGCGCAGGTTCCTGCGAATTTTCCATCTTTTTTTGCCCATAGTTTAATTGCAATTCCTGCAAATGCTACTAATAATAAACCGACAGTAAGTAATAAAAGTTTCATGTTTTATACTAACAAAATTAGTATGCAAAGATACAAATAAAAATAGCTGCAATTATGATTTGTAGAAAATTAGATAAATACAAACCAAAAAAATGAATTTGCTAAATAATATTGACTTCAGTTTCTAAAGAAATATTAAATTTCTCTTTTATCGTTTGTTGTATTTTTTTTGAAAGCTCTAATATTTCCTGCCCTGTAGCATTATCATAATTTACTAATACTAAAGCCTGTTTTGTATGTACACCAGCGTCACCCCAGCGTTTTCCTTTAAAGCCACTTTGTTCAATCAGCCATCCTGCCGGAACTTTAATGTTTTCTTCATCTACTTTATAAAACGGAATATCGGGATGTACCTTTTGTAATTTGACAAAGTTTTCATAAGAGATTACGGGGTTTTTAAAAAAACTTCCACTATTACCAATTTCGTTAGGATCCGGCAATTTACTTCTCCGGATAGCAATAACTGCCTTAGCAACATCGACGATTGTAGGATGTGTAATGTTTTTCTCTTTTAAAGCATTTTCTATGGCTCCGTAACTTGTGTTCAAAACATGATTGGCAGTAGATAGTCTAAAAGTTACTTTGGAGATTATGTATTTTCCTTTCAACTCGTTTTTAAAAACTGAGTTTCTATATCCAAAATTGCAATCTTCTTTTGAGAACACTTTTTTTTCTCCGGTTTGCGTATGAATTGCTTCACAGCGGACGAAGGTGTCTTTAAGCTCAACACCATAAGCGCCAATGTTTTGAATTGGAGCACTGCCTACATATCCAGGAATTAGAGAAAGGTTTTCTAGTCCTCCATAGTTATTTTCAATACAAAATTGTACAAATCCGTGCCAGTTTTCTCCAGCATTAGCGGAGACAAGTATGGAATCATCTGATTGCTCTTCAGTGGTGATTCCTTTGATGGCTATGTGTAAGACTATTGCTTTTATGTCTTTGGTAAGTAGCATGTTGCTACCGCCACTCAGAATAAAAAGGTTTTTCCCTTTGTGTAAGGATAAGGCTTCTGTTAGCTCTTTTTCAGTATTAATTTTTATAAACTCTGATGCTTTTACATTTATGCCAAATGTATTATGTTCCTTTAGAGATTTATTATATTCTATTTTCAAAAAAGTACAGTTTATATCAGGCTGTTATGACCCTTTGGTTTAATGCCAGAAAGATATGGTTATTTCTGGTGTCACAAACTAATATTTTCTTCTGAAACCACAAAAGTTTCTTGATCGGTGTACTTTTCTAAAGCTAACTTGAGAATATTGATCGCTTTTTTTAGGTCTCTTCTGTTTAGTACATAGGCTATTCTAACCTGATTTAAACCTTCATTAGGACTAGAGTAAAATCCTGCAGCTGGTGCAACCATAACGGTTTCGTTATTTAGGTGAAATTCGTCTAAAAGCCATTTTGCAAAATGCTCGGCATTATTTATTGGTAATTCTGCAATACAGTAAAAAGCACCGTTTGGTGTCGCTACTTTTACACCCGGAATTTCCCTTAATCCTTCAACAAGGGTATCTCTTCTTGCCTTATATTTTGCAACCGTCTCCTTGTAATAAGATTCGGGAGCTTCTAAAGCAGCTTCACTGGCAATCTGTGCAAATGTCGGCGGACTTAGTCTGGCTTGTGCAAACTTCATAGCGGTTTCCATAACACTTTTGTTTTTACTTACAATACAGCCAATTCTTGCACCACACATACTATAGCGCTTAGAAACAGAATCTACCACTATCGCGTGATCATCTAAATCCTTTTCTTGTAAAATAGAATAGTGCTCAGAGTCTCCGTATACAAATTCTCTGTAAACCTCGTCTGATATGAGGAACAAATCGTATTTTATAGCCAATTCTGCAAGTTGTTGTATTTCTTCTTTACTATACAAATATCCCGTTGGATTACCCGGGTTACATATCAGAATGGCTTTTGTTTTTTTTGTAATGAGCTTTTCAAATTCCTTAATTGATGGTAATGCAAATCCGTTTTCAATTTTAGAAATAACAGGAACAACCGTCACTGTTGACTGCGTAGAAAAACTATAATAATTAGCATAAAATGGTTCTGGTACGATGATTTCATCTCCCGGGTCTGTAATGCTACCCATAGTGAAAATTAATGCTTCACTTCCTCCTGTTGTAACTAATATATCATCAGAAGAAATTGTAATGTCGTGTTTTGCATAGTACCCGGCTAATTTTTTTCTAAAACTTTCAAAACCGGCAGAATGACTGTAGGCAAGAACATCTAGTTTATGATTTCTTACGGCATCAAGAGCCTCTATAGGTGTCTTTATATCAGGTTGGCCAATATTAAGATGAAATATGCGTTTCCCATCTTTTACAGCTTTTTCTGCAAAAGGAGCTAATTTGCGAATCGGTGATTCGGGCATTGCCTTACCTTTACTTGATATTACAGGCATTCTTTTTTCATTTTATTAAGTAAAATAGCGGTAAATTTCTTAAATTATTTACGATTTAAGTTAATTATTATCATGAATTTTCTAGTATTTTTCTATATTTAGAGGAATGGAGATTTTGTACCTGGATTTTTATCATTTTCTTAAAGAGAAAGCCCTAATTCTATTTTTTATTATTTCTTTTACTGGTAGTGCTCAAGAAGGTTTTAAATTGCCTGATGGTATACGTAGTGACAAAATTAATTTTGAATTAGCGAATAATCTTATCATTATTCCAGTTGAGCTTAACGGAGTTCAATTATCTTTCATATTGGATACAGGAGTGGGTTCTACCATTCTTTTTAGTATCGACAAACGCGAGTCTTTAGAATTAAAAAATGCTTCAAAAATTTACTTGAGAGGTTTGGGTAATGAAGCACCTGCAGAAGCTATAAAGTCTACCGGAAATTTGTTAAAAATTGGCAATGCCTACAGTAATAATCATACTATTTATATGATTTTTGATGAGTCAATGAACTTCTCACCCATGATGGGATTTCCGGTTCACGGAATTATAGGTTATGATTTTTTTAAAGAATTCATTTTAAACATTAATTACACCAAAGAAGTTGTAAAAATTTATAACCCTTCTTTGTATAAGTATAAGAAATGTAAAAAGTGTTATAAAACAGATTTAGATTTAAGTAATGGTAGACGAAGACCGTTGATTAAGGCGAAGTATGAAGCAGATACAGGGCTGATCGATGTAAATCTTTTGCTGGATTCGGGGTCTAGTTCGGCTCTCTGGTTATTTAAAAACCCTGAGATAAATCTTACAGTTCCAAAAGATTCGTTTGAAGATTTTTTGGGAAAAGGATTTAACGGTGATATCTACGGGAAAAAAACAAAGGTCAAAGGTTTGCATATTGGAGCGTATAAAGTGCGAGAAGTCACAGCATCTTTTCCAGACTCTCTCTATATACAGGGTATTTCTTTGCAAAATCGTCAGGGATCTATTGGAGGTAGTGTGTTAAAAAGATTTAACTTAATAATAGATTATCCTAATCAAAAAATAACGTTTAAAAAAAACAGTTTCTTTAATAAACCATTTCATTATAATATGAGTGGTCTTACAATTCAGCACAGTGGAGTAAGAGTGGCAAAAGACTATAATTTTCATCGAGGGGCTTCGAGGCCTTCATTAGATTTTGTAACCAAGGATAAAGGTAAAATCTCAATTAATGTTTTTAAGGCTAATGCCAGTACTTTTATATATACTTTACAACCAGAATACAAAATAACAGAAGTAAGACCGGAATCTCCAGCAGCAAAAGCCGGTCTGCTAAAAGGAGATAAAGTCTTGGAGGTTAATGGGAGAAAGTCTCATCTTTATAAACTTTCTGATTTGAATGATTTATTTTATTCTGAAGAAGGAAAGAAAATCACCGTAAAAGTGGAACGTCTAGGAGTAGAAATGAAATTTACATTCTACCTTAGAAAAGTGATATAAAAAAGCCTTTACGTACATCTGTAAAGGCTCTTTTGGTATGCTTCAAATATTTTTTAGTTCTTCTTTTCTAATACGCTTTTTGTGTTGTCCAACACCGTACCCTTAATTTTTATTGCTTTAGTTGATTCCTCAGCATTAGAATATACAGTGATTGTTTTACGAATAGGTCCAACTCTTTTTGTATCGTATTTAACCTCAATAATCCCGGTTGCTCCTGGAGCAATTGGATCTTCAGGTTTTTTCGGTATGGTACATCCACAACTAGAATATACCCTGGAAATGATCAATGGAGCATCTCCTGTGTTTGTGAACTCAAATTGGCGAACACCATCACTACCCTTAGCAATTTCACCATAATCGATCACATCTGTTTTAAATTCGATTTTCGCTTTAGCATCCTGAGCGTTTAGGGTAATTCCCAGAAAACCAATAAATAAAATCATCATTACATTTCTCATAACGTAGGTTTTTATAATGTGTAAAAGTAGTTACTTTTTATCCAACTTCAAAATTGCAAAAGACTTTCACGTTGTCGTATATAATAATTACTTTTGCACTCTAAATTCCAAAAATCAGACCAAACTATGGCTTTAGCAGGAAAATATGATGCAAAATCAATAGAAGATAAGTGGTATAGCTACTGGATGGAAAATAATTATTTCCATTCTGAAGTTGATGAAAGAGAGGCATACACTATAGTAATTCCTCCTCCAAATGTTACAGGGGTCTTACATATGGGACATATGCTTAACAATACTATACAAGACGTATTGATCAGAAGAGCGCGTCTTAAAGGGTACAATGCTTGTTGGGTACCTGGAACTGATCACGCATCAATTGCAACCGAGGCTAAAGTGGTAGCAAAATTGAAAGAAAAGGGGATAGATAAAAATGATCTTACCCGCGAGGAATTTTTAGAGCATGTTTGGGAGTGGACCCATAAGCACGGTGGCATTATCCTGGAACAACTTAAAAAATTAGGAGCTTCTTGTGATTGGGATCGTACTGCTTTTACAATGGATGACAACTTGTCTGCATCCGTGATCAAAGTATTTGTTGATTTATATAATAAAGGCCTTATTTATAGGGGATATAGAATGGTTAATTGGGATCCTGAAGCAAAAACGACTTTGTCTGATGAAGAGGTGATTTATGAAGAAAAGCAAGGAAATCTTTATTATTTAAAATATAAGATCGAAGGAAGTGATGATACATTAACTGTTGCAACAACACGTCCGGAAACAATCATAGGGGATACCGCTATTTGTATTAATCCTAATGATGAACGTTTTACACAATTGAAAGGTAAAAAAGCAGTTGTGCCTATTGCTAATAGAATTATTCCGATTATAGAAGATGAATATGTAGATATGGAATTTGGTACAGGGTGTCTAAAAGTAACACCTGCTCACGATCAGAACGATAAGATTTTAGGAGATAAGCATCAGTTAGAAGTAATTGATATTTTCAATGATGATGCAACACTTAATTCTTTTGGATTACATTACGAAGGAAAAGATCGTTTCGTAGTTAGAAAAGAGATCGTAAAAGAACTTAAGAGTTTAGGGGTTCTGGAGAAAACAGAAACGCATCTTAATAAAGTGGGAACTAGTGAACGGACTAAAGCTGTTATAGAGCCAAAGTTAAGTGATCAATGGTTTTTAAAAATGGAAGATTTAGCTAAACCTGCATTAGATGCCGTGTTGCAAAAAGACGTAAATCTGGTTCCAGAGAAATTTATCAACACCTACCGTCACTGGATGGAAAATGTTAGAGATTGGAATATCTCACGACAGCTATGGTGGGGACATCAAATACCGGCCTACTTCTATGGTGATGGTAAAGAAGATTTTGTGGTGGCAGAAAGTAGAGAAAAAGCACTGGTATTAGCAATAGAGAAAACGGGCAATGATAATCTTTCAGATGCTGATCTGAAACAAGATCCGGATGCTCTTGATACTTGGTTTTCTTCATGGCTATGGCCAATGAGTGTATTTAATGGTATTTTAGAACCGGACAATAAAGAAATCAATTATTATTATCCTACCAATGATCTGGTAACAGGTCCTGATATTATTTTCTTTTGGGTGGCCAGAATGATTGTGGCTGGATATCATTATAGAGATGAGAAACCTTTTTCTAATGTTTATTTTACAGGAATTGTTAGAGATAAACAGAGACGTAAAATGTCTAAACAATTAGGGAACTCTCCGGATGCATTAAAATTGATAGAAAAATACGGAGCAGACGGAGTGCGCGTCGGGTTATTGTTGAGTGCACCTGCCGGAAATGATTTGATGTTTGATGAAGATTTATGTGATCAAGGGAGAAAGTCTTTTGTAAATAAAATACATAGTGCCTTTAATCTTATAAGCGGATGGGAAGTAGATGCTACGATTGATCAACCAGAAGCATCCAGAGTAGCGATAGCTTGGTATCGATCTAAGTTTCAAAAAGCATTGGTAGAATTAGAAGATGCTTACAGCAAATATAGGATGAGTGATGCCTTAATGATAACGTATAAATTAATTCGAGACGATTTTAGTAGCTGGTTATTAGAAATGATCAAACCGGCGTATCAAACTCCAATAGATGCTAAAACATATCAAGAGATTATTGAGATATTTGAGGATAATCTGAGAATTTCTCATCCTTTTGTGCCTTTTATTTCTGAAGAAATATGGCAACAAATTGCAGACCGTACTCCTGAAGAGGCTTTGATAATATCAAGTTGGCCAAAAGTTGTTTCTGTTGATGAAAGTTTAATTAAAGAGTTCGAGGTTGCTGCAGATGTTATTTCAGGAATTAGAACTATTCGAAAAGAAAAGAATATATCCTTTAAAGATACTATAGGGTTATCTATTGTAAATAATGAAAATGTAGCTGCTACTTTTGATACGGTGATTTCTAAATTAGGTAATATATCTTCTTTAGAGTATGTTACTGAAAAAGTAGATGGAGCACTTTCTTTTAGGGTAAAATCTAATGAGTATTTCATTCCCATTTCAGGAGCTGTTAATGTAGAAGATGAGATTAAAAAACTTACTGAGGAGTTAACTTACACTCAAGGCTTTTTAAAATCAGTACAGAAAAAACTTCAAAATGAGCGATTCGTTAATAATGCACCAGAACAGGTGATCGCTAATGAAAGAAAGAAAGAAGCAGATGCAGAGGCAAAAATAGCTACGCTGAAATCTAGTTTATCTAGTTTACAATAATTGATATTATTGTTTGTTTGAAGAAATAGATAAGCAGAAAAAAGCTCCTTGATCATTGATTAAGGAGCTTTTTTCATACGTCTGTAATATATTTGTTTACAAGTTCGATATATTTTATTTTGGCTTCTTTAGGGGAAAGGTTTTTTACCTGAAAAAGAGCATTAAGCTTAAAAGCATTTCTAAGTTCGCTGCTGCCAGATGGTGTATAAAAACCTTCTGTATAAGTTGCTTGTTTGTAATGCGCATAGAAATGCAGCATAACATCAGGAGGCAATTCTATTTTAGTATTACAAGCCTTTTCAAAAGCCTCTTTGAAAGCAATATTTAACTCCTCGTCGGTCATAACTATACGTTAGCAATGATACTTTCTCCTCCTTTAACTTTTTGATTTAAAGTAACTTTTACTTCGGTTCCCACGGGTAAATATACATCTACTCTAGAACCAAATTTGATAAACCCGCTATCTGAGCCTTGAGTTACTTTTTCACCTTCTTTAGCATAATTTACAATTCTTTTTGCTAATGCCCCAGCAATTTGACGATAAAGAATCTCAACAAAACTGTTTTTTACTACCACAGTAGTTCTTTCATTTTCTTCAGATGCTTTTGGATGCCAGGCAACCAAATATTTTCCAGGATGATATTTACTAAATTTCACCTCACCATTAATAGGATGTCTGGTAACGTGGACATTGATTGGTGACATAAAAATAGATACTTGTAGTCTATTTTCTTTAAAATATTCTTTTTCGAATACCTCTTCGATTACCACTACTTTTCCGTCTACAGGAGCTACAATGGTATTGTCACTTACATCGGTATGTCTCTTTGGATTTCTGAAAAATTGAAGTATCAGTATCAAGAAAACTAGGGTTACAGAAAATATGGCGATGATCCATTCATCTATTTGTATGGAAACATATGCTGCTGCATTAATACCAAGAAAAAGTACTATTGCTACTGAAATGATTTTATAACCTTCTTTATGAAACATGCTTTAAAATTTGTAAAAATGCATATAAAAATGGACTGGCAAATATAATACTATCTAAACGATCAAAAATACCACCATGACCGGGCATAATGGTGCCGCTGTCCTTTACTCCAGCTTGCCTTTTAAATTTGGATTGTATAAGATCACCCAGAGTACCAAAAATACTCATAATTATGCTTATAATCAACCAGGTCGTAACTGAAAGAGAGTCAGTAAATATTGCTATTAAATATCCTGCTAATAGTGTGAATGCAAAACCACCTGCAAATCCTTCAATTGTTTTTTTAGGGGATATGCGTTCTAATAGTTTATGTTTTCCGAAATTTTTACCAACCAAATAGGCAAAGGTGTCATTCGTCCACATCATTAAAAATGGTCCTGCTACTATAATTGGGTTGTAAGTACCTTGATCACAAGGAATGAGTGTTAAAAATACAATCGAGGTAATCAGGTAAAAAATACTGGTGGAGTATTTTCTTTTCTCAAACATCGGTATAATCCTTATCAAAATAAGGTCTCGGACTAAAAATAACTGTGTAATTATAGTAAGTACTAGGAGTGCCAAAGTAATATAAATAGGAATCTCAAAATTAGGTATGTGAAATAAGAGGAGCAATCCAATAAAAATCAGGTAAAGCCAGGATTTTTTTAAATGGATTAATTTTTGAAATTCATAAATACAAATAATACCGAAGATAAGGAATACTCCAATAAAGGTATATTTAGATATAAATATCGAAATCAATAATATCGCGATATAAAAAAAACCCGATAAAGACCTTGTAAGCAGTTCCTTCATATTATAAATCTTCCAGCAGGAGCAAATATAGATTTTTTGAGCTACTTCCGTAGCTTAAGAAGTCTTTTTCTTTTTGCGGCTCGAAGTTTTTGATGGTAGTAATGTTGGAAGGAATTGAGTTCTTGTTTTTTTCTTTAATCCCTTTTAATCCTTCTCCTATACTGCTAACTAATTGACTAGTGGATGCTAGTATGACAAAGTCATCTGGCAACTCAGTAAGTTTTTTTTCTCTTAGTTGATTTGATGATATAAGTATAGCACCGCTATCCGCTATAAGATATTCGCAAGTGGCAAAAAAGAAGGAAGCAGGAGATTTTTTTATGTAATTAAGATTAAATCCTGAAAATTTATGTTCAAGTCCCATATCAAAACAACACACATCTTTTTCGTACCAATCATTTTCTAAAAGAATCTTATCAAAAGAGTCAAGTACTTCATCTTCACTGTCACAATATAAAAACTTGCCTCCATTTCTTTTGAAATTAATCATAAAACTTTCATCAACCGGTAGATTGATTTCAGGCATATATTTACTGCGATCTTCAGCTAGACGTTCCTTACTCTTTTGGTCTGATTTAGATTTTGAGGAAAATATTCTTCTAAATAGACTCATTTTTAGATTCGATCGGGGATTACGGATTAACAATACTTTCAAAGATAAAAAAATCTTAACCCAATATTCTTATTAGGTTAAGATTTTTTTAATTTACTAGTAAAAAATCTAAAAGTACCTTATGAAGGCTCTATAATGGTTTCTTCTTTCTTCCCGAAAGGACGTTTGCCAAATATTTTCTCTAGGTTATCCTTGAAGATTACTTCTTTTTCTAATAATACTTCGGCCAGCTCGGTTAACTTATCTTTATTATTTTCTAATAATTTGATAGCTCGCTGATATTGTTCTTCTATAATATTAGAAATCTCTTTATCAATTAGTTCGCTGGTCTGCTCACTATAAGGTTTGGTAAAACCATATTCACTTTGACCGGAAGAATCATAATATGTTAGATTTCCGATTTTATCATTTAGTCCATAAATGGTTACCATCGCACGTGCTTGTTTGGTCACTTTTTCCAAATCGCTTAAGGCTCCGGTAGAAATTTCATTAAAGATTACCTTTTCTGCCGCACGACCTCCTAATGTAGCGCACATTTCGTCTAGCATTTGGTTAGGACGTACAATGAGTCTTTCTTCTGGAAGATACCAGGCTGCACCAAGCGATTGTCCTCTAGGTACTATGGTAACTTTAACCAAAGGTGCTGCGTGTTCTAGCATCCAACTTACCGTTGCATGACCGGCCTCGTGGAATGCAATGGCACGTTTTTCTTCTGGAGTAACGATTTTGTTTTTCTTTTCTAATCCACCTACTATTCTATCAACTGCATCCAGAAAATCTTGTTTTCCAACGGCTTTATTCCCTTTACGAGCTGCTATAAGAGCTGCTTCGTTACAAACATTTGCAATATCGGCACCAGAGAATCCTGGCGTTTGTTTTGATAAGAAATCAGTATCCAGTCCTTCTTCCTTCTTGAGAGGCTTAAGATGTACTTCAAAAATCTCTTTACGTTCTCTAACATCCGGAAGATCGACATAGATTTGTCTGTCGAAACGACCTGCTCTCATTAAAGCTTTGTCTAAAACATCGGCACGGTTAGTTGCAGCTATTACAATAACGTTTGTATTTGTTCCAAAACCATCCATTTCTGTTAAGAGCTGGTTTAAAGTGTTTTCTCTTTCATCATTAGATCCTGAGAAATTATTTTTTCCTCTTGCTCTACCTATGGCGTCAATTTCATCTATAAAAATAATGGCCGGAGATTTCTCTTTTGCCTGTTTAAATAAATCACGTACTCTAGATGCACCTACACCCACAAACATTTCTACGAAATCTGACCCAGACAAAGAAAAGAAAGGTACTTTCGCTTCTCCTGCAACAGCTTTTGCTAACAAGGTTTTTCCAGTTCCAGGAGGGCCTACAAGCAATGCTCCTTTTGGTATCTTTCCTCCTAGAGATGTGTATTTTTCGGGGTTTTTCAAGAAATCTACAATTTCTTGTACTTCTTCTTTAGCACCTTCTAAACCAGCAACATTTTCGAAAGAAACTTTTACATCTGTGTTTTGATCAAAAAGTTTAGCTTTTGATTTTCCAATATTAAATATTTGACCTCCGGCACCGCCACCAGCACCACCGCTCATTCTTCGCATAATGAAAATCCATACACCAATAATCAATGCAAAAGGAAGGAGTGTGATAAATATATCACCCCACATATTGCTTTCGGTATCGTAGCTAACCTCTGTGGATAACCCATTCTCATTTTTTATTCTAGCGATATCATTCTCAAAATTTTGCAAGTCCCCAAATTCAAATTCATAATCCGGATCATTTGGACTTTTAGGAAGGATAGAGTTATTATTGTTTTTAGAATGTTTTTCTTGACTTTTTGCTTCTTGAGTAAGAAAAACTTTTGCTTTTCGTCTGTTAATTATTAATACACGCTCTACCTCACCATTACTTAAAAAGTTGTTAAAATCAGAAGGTGTAGTCTCAGGGGCAGATCCCATATTACCACCACCCAAAAAATTTAATGCTAAAAATCCAATAATAATTACTGCATAAATCCAATATGCACTAAATTTTGGTTTTTTATTTGGTTCCATTTTTTTATTTTCTTTCGCCATTTATGTTTTTTTAATAGTTTGTTTCTATAGTCGTTGTTTTCGCATCTCCCCATAGTCCTTCAATGTCATAAAATTCTCTGATGTGTTTCTGGAAAACATGTACAACTACATTTACGTAATCAATTAATACCCATTCTGCATTTTCGCTCCCCTCTACATGCCAAGGCTTATCTTTAAGTGATTTGCTTACTGTTTTTTGGATTGAATTAACGATGGCATTTACTTGAGTGTTAGAGGTTCCGTTACATATGACAAAATATTGACAAACTGTATTTTCGATTTCTCTTAAATCCAATATATTAATGTCATTACCTTTTACTTCTTCAATGCCTTTAATAATTTGAGTTATTAACTGATCAGTACCGACTTCTTTTTTAATCATGCATTTTTTTAATTTGTGTAAAGTTATTACTTTTTATGGTTTTAATGTTTGTATTTGCAGACATTTGTAAAAACTTTCACATCGTTATTTATGGATATAATCAAAGTTGATGCCATTGACTCTACAAATAATTTTCTTCGGGATATGAATCGCGAGAAATATTTGCAGAAACCTGTTTGTGTGGTTACAAGAGAACAACTAAAGGGGAAGGGCCAAATGGGTACAATCTGGCAAAGTAATCCCGGAGAAAACCTTACCTGTAGTGTGTTTATGCCTGTTGAAGAATTAGACGTTATCGATCAATTTTATGTTTCTATGACTGTTTCTCTGGCTGTTAATGATACTTTGGATACCTTTTTATTGCCTAAATTATCTATAAAATGGCCAAACGACATTCTGTCAGACAGGTACAAGGTATGTGGAATTTTAATAGAAAATGTTGTTAATAATGGCAGATTACGAGGAGCTATTATCGGGGTTGGAATAAATGTAAATCAAGTTAGTTTTGATAATCTTCCGCTTGCCGGATCTTTGAAACAGCTTTTGGGTAGAAATTTCGATTTAGATGAAGTGTTAACGGTATTGCTGGCAAAGCTGGAGTATAGATTTTCTAATCTCCGACAGGCTGCTTTTGCAAATATTCAAAAGGAGTATGAGGCATTACTTTTTAGAAAAAATAAACCCTCTACATTTTTAGATGTAAAGGGTGATTCTTTTGTTGGTATCATTCAGAACGTCACTTCTTCAGGAAAACTTCAAATACTACTGGAAGATGAAATAGTCAAAAGTTTTGATCTGAAAGAGGTCAGATTGTTATACTAATACTTTGGTAAATTAAATCTTGCTAATATTTTCACTTAATGTATTGATGAAATTTTGGATTGGATTTTTAATCATCATCCCCATCATAGCATTAAACTGACCTTCAAAAATAAGTTGAGTAGTACTTTTTCCATTACCGATATCTACAATATCTGCAGTTAATGTAAATGGTAGTTTGTCACTAGCGGCTCCAAGAATAATCGTACTGTATTCTGTGCTTCCTTTTTGTTCTAAAATGATTTCAGGCATTCCTTTTAGTTGGAAAAGAAATCTTGAGTCACTTAATTTTTCAAATTTCTGTTTGCTTTCCGGCATTAGTTGTTCAAAGTTTTCAACTTTAGTCAAAAAATCAAAAACTTCTTGTTGAGTTTTTTCTACAGTTACTGTAGGGCTTTCTAAGTTCATTGAGATTAAAAATTTATTGATTCCACTCGGCTGGATTTATTCTCCAATTTTGTAGTGTTTTTTGTTGTTCCTCTGTGATATAGTTTGTATCCAAAGCTTGTTCCAGAAGATTTTCATAATTACTTAAAGTGTGCAAAGATAATGCCGCTTCTTCAAAGTTTTTTGAAGCAATATCAAAGCCATAATTAAAAATAGCAACCATTCCTTTCACATTGGCATTTACCTCATTCAATGCTTTCACCGCATTTAAACTACTTTTTCCGGTACTGATTAAATCTTCAACTACTACTACATTCTTTCCTGAAGGTACGATGCCCTCTATCTGATTTTTCCTTCCGTGCTTTTTTGCTTCTGGTCTTACGTAAATAAAAGGCAGATTTAATTGTTCTGCAACCAACATTCCGATGCCGATAGCACCAGTTGCAACTCCAGCGATTACATCTGGTTTGCCATATTTTTCTTCAATAAATTTAGCCAGGTTTTCTCTTAAAAAATTGCGAATCACAGGATATGACAGGGTCACACGATTATCGCAATAAATAGGAGATTTCCATCCAGATGCCCAAGTAAAAGGGTCTTGCGGTTGTAATTTAATTGCATTAATTTGCAACAATAGTTCGGCAGTTTTTTTTGCTGTATTTTTATCGAAAATCATAGTTGCAAATGTATAAAGTTTTTGTGAATAATACCCCCATTATTCTGTCTTCAAAAAAGGAAATTGAAGATTATGAAACAATTCATATTAAAGAGGTAGAATTTTCCAAAATAATAAGAGATATTTTGAAAAAAGAGAATGATGGGATCGAGGCCAAATATCATTTTTATCACAAAACCGAAGAAAAACTTTTGGAACACTTGTATGCCAAATTGCCTGTGGTTATAGCTGGAGGTGGAAAGGTATACAATCCTGAGAACGAAATCTTGTTTATAAAACGTAATGGGAAATGGGATCTGCCAAAAGGAAAAGTTGAAAAAAAAGAACATTTGGAAACAGCAGCAATTCGTGAGGTAGAGGAGGAGACTGGTGTTACCGGATTAGAAATTACTAAATTTTTATATAAAACTCACCACGTATTTAAAAGAAACGGAGAATTTCGGTTAAAAGTAACTTATTGGTTCGAAATGAAAACGGATTTTGACGGAGAACTGGTACCTCAAAAAAATGAAGGAATTACCAAAGTAAAATGGAAAAACAGAAAAAAAGCAAAAAAGGCTTTAATCAATTCGTATGCGAATATAAAAAAGCTTTTTTCACACGACTATTTGTCTTAGCAGACAATCTATTTTTTGTAATGCTATCTAATTAACTTATAGTGAAATCATATATAATACTTCTTTTATCGGTAATTAGTATACAAGCTCAGCCGTACAAAGAATATCCTCCAGTAATTGAAGATTTTAATAAGGATAAGGTCCTAGATACATTATATTCTTTTTATGAAAGTGGAAGTACGTTTGGGGGAACAGATATTAAAATTGTAAATGGTAAGAACAACGAAGTTTTTAAGTTCAGTGATTTTAGTTGTTTCTGTGAAATGAAGCATGTGTATTTGATTCCACCTACATTGAATAAACCTGAGAATGAATCTTTTCTATCTGTAATTCAGGAAAAGTTGTTTCCCATAATTAGAGATGCTCCTGATCCTTCTCTCCAATGGATTATTTACAGTTATTTCGCTAATCAAAAGTTATCACAGAATGAATATTTTGATCTAATGATTTATCCCGAAATCCCTTGGAGTAATGAAAAAATCAAAATACCCGTTGAAAATTATAGCCTCATTCTAAAAGGGGATACATTAGATATATTATTGAATGAAAAAGATTCTTTATCTAAAACATTTGATAAAAAAGGCTTTTTACGATATTGTGGTAGATGTTTATCATATAATAATGTTTCATCGGATTTGGTTGCTAATAACGATATGTATAAGGTTTACAAAACTTCCCATGGTATTTATGTCAAAAAAGGAGTAGAACAAAAATGGTTACTTGTAAACGATCTTGGTTTAACAGGAAGCCCTGAGAAGTTGCGATGGGATTCCGTTCAGCAGGTAATATTGGTGAACAAATACGTAATTGTTCAGTTTTCCGGAGCTCCGGATATATTTGATAGAATTTTTGTTGTCAATATAGAAACTGGTGTGGTGGGAAGATTGAAATATCTATTCAAGCAAAATGTAAAAGAGTATGGTCCAGAATTGGTAAAAGGCAATATGATACGATACAATGACGAAAATGATGAAGAAGAAACATCTTTTTTCGTAAATTATAATGATGTTTTTAATGAACTGGAAAACGTTTCTAGAATATTAAAAAATTGATTAGGTTCTAGCTTTTTACATTGCGGGGGCTCTATTTTGGAAAAGGATCTTTATCCGTCGTATTTTTTTCTACGTTGTATGAAACTTGTGATTATTTGCATTATTTAAAAAATGGCAGTATTGTAAAAAGTGCCGATAAATCCGAATTTGGAATTATTGAAAAAGAGATACAAGCCTCTGGTATTGGGATTAAAATAGATAAGTTGAATTTATAATGATTTCTATTTTAAAACACGATATACAGGATATCTCATATGGGCTTTCTCATAGTTATCAGATTGTTTATGAATCCAATCTAGTTGGGCAAACCAATTTTTGGTAAAAGCAGTATCTTTTTTCTTTTCTTCGAACTTTTGTTTTAACTTTTCATCATGCTTCAATAGCTCGAATGCTTTGTCTTCCCAAACATATGGAGAGAAGCCTTCTTTCTGCTGTAAAATAGTGTCAAAGAAATTCCAATTAAAAAAAGAATCTGGTGCTTCGGGTTCTAATGTCTCTATCAGATATCTAAACCCTTTTTGATCTGTAGGAATGATAATATCTCCTTTTTTAAACGTAATTGTTTCTGTACCTTTTTCAACAGTGGTTGAATAATGTAAATAATGACCTTCATAAGGCATTTTTCGACTTTTGTATTCTTTGATATGATATAGCTCTACTGATAGAGTAGAGTCTTTTTCTAAAGTTTTATACGTTATCTGGTTTAGATCTAATTTTTCAATCACATTCCACCATCCTTTTGGAATGATATAGGCTTTAGGGATTTCTATTTCAGAAGAGGGTTTGAAATAATTTTGGTAACGCACTTCTTTAGCATACGGTTGGTTTTGATCGTATTTTAGTCGCTTAGCACCAGTTATTTCACTATCTACATATATTCCTTCATATCCCTTAAAGCTAAAGCTGGATGCTTTGGCAGTGTCTACGGTCCAGTTTATCGAATATGTGTTTTGTTTTGGTAAATCTGCAAAAGCCTGCTCGCGAAGTGTTCTAATTTTTTTTCCATCTTTTTCGGTGATGTTAATCATAGATTTCATCAATTCATAGGTGCCTTCTACTCTTGGCTTGTAAGGTTTAAGCATATGGGTTTCTACCATCATACCAAGCGTATTCCATAAGGTAGTATATCCAGTAGAATATCGTGGAGAATCCATAAACTGTGTCCAGCCTTTGTCTGGAGTCGTTCCCCAAACATTTACATAAGGTGTAATATCCCAGTTTTTAGTTCTTAATGATGCTTCTAACTGTGGATGCATTTCATTATGTAAATAATCACCAAGAGCTCCATTCAATTTGTTGTGTTGGGTGAATAAATGGGTTAACGTGTATTGATAATCTGCTCCGTTACTTACGTGATTGTCGATGAAAACATCAGGTTGCACTAAATGAAAAATCTTAGCAAAGGTTTGTGCGTTTTTTGTGTCGTTTTTTATAAAATCTCTATTTAGGTCATAATTCCTTGCATTTCCTCTAAACCCATATGTTTTAGGTCCGTTTTGATTAGTGCGCGTTCCGGAGTTCCGATTTAACGCACCACCAATGTTATAGATAGGAATAGTTGTTAAGACTGTATTTTTTGGCGCTTCAATAGTTCCTTTGGCAATATCCCTAAAAAGTAGCATCGTAGCATCAATACCATCACTTTCTCCAGGATGAATTCCGTTATTAATTAATAAGATACGTTTGGTTTTTCTAATTTTTTCGAAATCAAACGCTGCATCAGGATTAAGAGTTACAATATGCAAAGGATTACCACTATCAGTAATTCCTATTTCTTGAATGTCGATTTCTTGATACGTTTCAGCAAGATTTTGATAATAAGAAATCACTTCTGGGTAGGTTGGCGTTTCAGTACCATTACTTTTTTCAAAAACTGTAGTAAAATCAGTGTTTTCTGCAGATTTCTTTTTTGAAGTATTACAAGATATAAATGTTAGTAAGCTGATAGTGAGTAGTGTAATTCGCATAGATGATATGTGTAAGGGATAAATATACTAAGTTTTGTGATTTTTGAATCTTCTATAACGTTTTAGTTGTATTCTAAGCCTAGAATAGGACCTTATTTTACTTGTCAGGACATAAAATAACTGTATTTTTGCACCCTCAAAATAGACTGATTATGACTGAGTTTGTAAGAAAAAGAGTGGCAAATGCCAAAGATGATATTTTATCTGGATTAACGGTGGCGTTAGCTTTAGTTCCCGAAGCGGTTGCTTTTGCTTTTGTAGCAGGAGTAGATCCTTTAGTGGGATTATATGCAGCCTTTATGATTGGATTGATCACGTCTATTTTTGGTGGACGTCCAGGTATGATATCAGGAGCTACTGGTGCACTTGCTGTGGTGATGGTGAGTTTGGTAGCCGAAGGAAATGATATGGGTGCAGAAGGAGAGCAACTCGGATTGTATTATCTTTTTGCTACTGTCATATTAATGGGGATTATCCAGATGTTAGCTGGTGTTTTAAAGCTTGGTAAATTTGTGCGTTTGATTCCGCATCCGGTAATGATGGGATTTGTGAATGGTTTAGCAATTGTAATTTTTCTTTCTCAGTTGGGGATGTTTAAGGAGTATGTAGAAGGGGAAAAAGTTTGGATGCAAGGATCAAATTTAATCTTAATGCTCGGATTTGTATTACTAACAATGGCTATTATGTGGGGATTACCTAAAATTAAGGCAACGGCTAAATTACCCGAAGCTTTGATTGCAATTTTAGTTGTTTCTGCTATTGTTATTTTAGGAAAGCTAGATGTGGCTACAGTGGGTAGTTTTATTAGAGATGGTGGTGGAGAAGGTCTTAAAGGAGGATTGCCACAGTTTCAGTTTGATATTTTTAATAAAGTGCCAATGACTTGGGAAACATTTAAGTTTATAGCTCCTTATGCATTGATTCTCGCAGCTATTGGTTTGATAGAGTCATTAATGACATTGAATCTTATAGATGAATTAACAGAGACAAGAGGAAATTCTAATAGAGAGTGTCTTGCGCAAGGTGGCGCAAATATTGTTACGGGTCTTTTTGGTGGAATGGGAGGCTGTGCCATGATCGGTCAGTCTATTATTAATATCAAAGGTGGTGGGCGAACTCGTTTATCCGGAATCGTTGCTGCGGTTACTTTATTGATGTTTATATTGTTTGCCTCGGGATTGATTGAGCAGGTTCCTATTGCGGCATTAGTAGGTGTTATGTTTATGGTAGTGATTGGTACGTTTGCTTGGTCTAGTTTTAGGATATTGAATAAAATACCCTTAACTGATGCTATTGTACTGATTTCAGTTTCTTTACTAACTGTATTTTTTGATTTGGCAGTTGCAGTAATTGCGGGTGTTATTATGTCTGCATTAGCTTTTGCCTGGGAAAATGCTAAGAAAATTCGTGCCCGAAAACATATCAAAGAAGATGGCACCAAGGTTTATGAAATATGGGGTCCTTTGTTTTTTGGAAGTATTCAGGCTTTTAATTCTAAGTTTGATATAGCAAATGATCCCGAGAACGTAGAGATTGATTTTATAGAATCACGGGTTAGTGATCACTCCGCATTAGAAGCGATTTTCAATCTGGTTGGTAAATATGAAGAAGCAGGTAAAAAAGTTCGTATAAAACATTTGAGCGAAGAATGTCAGGCGTTAATGATTAAAGCTTCTCCTAGATTGGCTAATGTAATAGAACATGATATTGATGACCCAAGATATCACGTGATGGCTAAAGTTATGAAATAAATAAAACGTATATTTCGATAACAAAATCGAAGCTAGTACTACATGGATATTCCTTTTGAACCTGTTGTTTTTGGTGTTAAAGTGAATATCCATCTAGTTTTAGAATATGCTGCTTTTTTTATTGGATTTCGATATTATTTGTATTTAAAGAAAAATACATCTGATCCAATATCTTCTACAAATAGGTTGTCTATAATTATTGGTGCGGTTTTCGGTGCCTTTCTGGGTTCCAGAATCATTGGTTTTTTCGAAGCTCCTTCATCTTTATCTTTTACTCCAGAATATGTAGTGCAAGTATTAAGTGCAAAAACGATAATGGGAGGACTGTTTGGAGGTTTGCTTGGAGTTGAACTAGCCAAGAAAATAATTGGTGAGAAAAAATCCTCGGGAGACTTATTTACGTTTCCGATTATTCTTGGGATAATTATAGGCAGAGTTGGTTGTTTTCTAGCAGGGATCAACGAATTCACTTACGGAAAAGAGACAATTTCTTTTTTAGGAATGGATTTAGGAGATGGTGTGCTAAGATATCCAATTGCACTTTTTGAAGTAATCTTTCTGATGTTGTTATGGATTGTTTTTAAGCGATTTCAAAACAAACTCAATTCAGAGTCAGGGATGCTTTTCAAATATTTCATGATTTCTTATTTTCTGTTTCGTTTTTCGATAGAGTTTTTAAAACCGAATACTTTTTTAATACTAGGACTTAGTAGTATTCAGTATTTATGTATCTTATGCTTGATATATTATCATAAAACGATCCGAAAATTCTTCTATGCCAACTAGAAATTATACGTATTACGATTTTACCTTGAGTTTATGTCCTACCTGTCTAAAAAGAATAGATGCTAAAATTGTTTTTGAGGATGATAAGGTATTTATGTTGAAGCGTTGCCCTGAACACGGGAGATCAAAAGTATTGATAGCAGATGACATTGAGTACTATAAGAATATCAGAAACTACAATAAACCCTCGGAGTTTCCTTATAAATTTAATACAACAACTGATTATGGATGTCCGTACGATTGTGGATTATGTCCTGATCACGAGCAACATTCTTGTTTATCAATCATTGAGGTTACAGATAGGTGTAATTTAACTTGTCCAACTTGTTATGCATCTTCATCACCGCATTACGGAAGACATAGAACGTTGGATGAAATCAAAAAAATGTTGGATACTATTGTCGAAAATGAAAAAGAACCCGATGTTGTTCAGATCAGTGGAGGTGAGCCAACCATCCATCCTCAATTTTTTGAGATCCTTGATTATGCTAAACAATTGCCTATTCGACACTTAATGGTAAATACTAATGGAGTCAGAATTGCTAAGGATATTGGATTTGCTGAACAACTGGCCGGTTATATGCCAGATTTTGAAATTTATTTACAGTTTGATTCTCTAAAAGCTGAGGTTTTACAAAAACTGAGAGGAGAAGATCTAACTAAAATTAGGAAACAGGCAATTAATAATTTAAATCAATTTAATCTTTCTACAACTTTAGTAGTTACCTTAGAAAAAGGATTAAATGATTCAGAAATAGGTGATATCATATCTTTTGCTACCCAACAGAAATGTGTAAGAGGTGTTACACTACAACCTACTCAAATTGCAGGTCGATTGGAAGAATTTGACACCCAAGAGAATCGAATTACTTTGACAGAGGTTCGTAGAAAAATATTAGAGCAGTTTCCTGTTTTTGAATCAGATGATTTAATTCCTGTACCATGTAATCCGGATGCTTTGGTAATGGGTTATGCGTTGAAGGATAAAGATGGAATTATTCCTTTAACACGATATATTAATCCAGCTGATTTATTAGATAACGGTAAAAATACTATAGTTTATGAACAGGATACCGAATTGCACGGCAAAATGCTCGAATTGTTCAGTACCGGAAATTCTGTAGATGTAGCGTCAGAGAATTTAAAATCCATTATGTGTTGTTTGCCGGAGATTGATGCACCGGATCTGGGATACGATAATCTGTTTAGAATTATTATTATGCAATTTATTGATGCATATAATTTTGATGTTAGGGCAATTAAAAAATCTTGTGTTCACATAGTGAATAAGGATTATAAAATTATCCCTTTTGAAACGATGAATTTATTCTATAGAGATGATAAACAAAAGTATTTAGAAGAATTAAGAAAAGAAATGATATGATCAAAAATTCAATTTTTTTAGAGGTAGGAAATCTTGATGGATTAGTATATCTAATCTTATTGATTTTATTAGGTCCACCCATATTTCTGGCACTAATTGGTTTGATTCTCTTTAGAACCAAAAACAGAACGGCAGGAAAAGTGTTTTTTATTCTTGCAGGAGTTTATCTTGTAGTTGGATTAGGGATTTGCGGGGTTTTAATGTCTGGGTTTTAGTTTTAAGCTGTTTTAAAACTATATTTTAATTTTCGAAAGTTAATTAGGGGTAAAAAAATACCGCTATTTTCAAGCAAAAAAATAGCGGTGTGTTGAGTTTGATATATTCAAAAAAATTATGGCAATAATCCCGTAATTTGTGTGGTATCTTTAATGATTGTGTCTTTTGCTTTTTTATCTTCAGTTGCTAATCTAGTATTTTCTTTACTATCTACCATAAAACCATTCTTTATCATTAAAGCCTTGTAAAAATCGGTTTTTGTTTCTTTAGCTGTTGTTTTATTTTTTTTAATTTTAATATCAAAATTGTTTATAGCGATCAGCGTTTCATAAAAATCAACCTTGGTATTCTTAACATCAGTAGCTTCCATCTTTAAAGACTCGATAGATGCAGTTTCCTGAGCATTTACATTAGAGAAAGAGAATAAGATAATGATGGTAAGAATAATGGTTTTCATATTTTGGGGCTTAATGAATTTAATTCCTTTATTTGTACCAAATTTACAGTCAAATAGTTATGTAAAAAAATGTTTTAGAATCTTTTAGATGAAGCGATCTTTTAAATCGATAAACAACACAATTTTTACGGTTTTACCGTATTTTTTAAAACAAAATTTGTGCAAGAAACTATGTTTTGAGTTTTTTTACGCTGAAAATTATTGATGAACAAGGCTGTAACAGGTCTATAGGTAAGAAAAACAATGTTTTATCCCCTGTAGGATAAATATGGTTTAATTATAGTTAAAGATAAAATCTTTCAAACTACATATTTCATTATTCAAATCATTCTTATTCGTAAGTTATCGCTCCTCCTTTTATAAAGACATCAAATAAATCTTCGATTACTTGGGTTGGTATCTCTATCCCATATTCGGTATACATTGCGTCTCTTATATCTATTAGAGATCTTTTGCCATTTGCATAACTGACAATCGTGTTCTGAAAATCATAAATGCGTAATTCTCCAACTTCTCTTTCTCTTAACTGGTTTAATACCTTGTTGATTCCTTCTTCAATTTCTTTATATTTAATAGATTTAAAATCTTCGATAGAGGATAATGCGGCGTAGTACGTAACCAATTCTTTACCTGGAAGTCGTTTGGGGATTAAAGAAGATGCTTTTTCTTCTATGGAAGAAATTTTTCTTTGGAATGAATCAGTCGTTGAAGTATTCACTTTCTCTTGTGCACTTAATCTTAACTGCTGAATACTTAACTTTTCTTTTTCATTATACATATCAATTTTTTGTTGAATGCTTTTTTTTTGATCCTTTCCTTCACTTAAAATAAGACAAGATTTTAGCGCATTTCGTTCTCTTTCATATCCAAATTGTATGATTTTTTCAGCAAAATAAACACTTTGAACAATGTTAGATTCATCGGCTAATAAGATTTCCTTTTTTGCTTTAAACTCATCGTTTTGTAATCTTTTTATTCCATATAATTCAACTAAATCGGCAATATACTGTAGTTGAGGAGTATCGGCGTAAGCAGTCATAATGATCGAAGCTAATCCTGAAAATACAACTCTATGTAGTTGGGTAGGATCTACTTTATCCGGAGTATCTTCACTGGAATGATAAAAATTATCTGGCCAAGTTCCAAATGCAATACCGGGAATACCAAAATCATTAAAGATTTGGTGGTCAGAACCTCTGGTGTAAGGTTCATTGTGCACGTTGATATGATTTCTTGTTCCATTTACAGAAATAATATGAAAATCCTTTCTTTTAGGATATCTTGAGTTATTATAAGTATTTAGGAAGTCTACGATAGACATTGAATATGCATTAATAAAGGATGCATTCCAATCCGGAGTTAAACTAATATCAAAAGAAGAATTGGTTTTAGTAAGATTAGCTCCCAGCATATCCATGTTTAAATTTAGAATTCGCTTTTTAGAGTCATTAGCGTGTCTGGAAAACCAGGCCTCGGTTCCCGAGAATTCCGGTAACCATAAAAAGCGGATAGTTCTTAAGGGTCTTTCAATTTGATTTGTTTCTATAAGGTATTGCAGTGTGCGAACCATTTCAAGGCTTACAGAGCTGCCAGAAGCATTGTCATTAGCACCAGGTTTGTAATGATCTATATGCGCAGTGATAACTATTTCTTCGTTTGGGTATTTAGAGCCAGGAATAGTGCCACTTAATATATTTAGTTCTCCATTTCGGTGTTCTGTATCGATATCAACATAAAGAGTCATTTTTTCATTGGTTTTTAAAACTTCCTGTAGCTCTTTTGCCCTGCGTTGAGAAATCATAAACGCAAATGACTGATTTTCTTTTTCGTCACTCATGGGCATTCCGCTCCAGCCTACCTGATCAGGAAAATCACCTTCCAAGCGATTAGGTTTATCCCAGTATGGAATGGAATAATATGATATGATACCGATTGCTTTTTTCTCCCAAATTGCTTTTCTAATAATCCTATATGGATTACTGGATGTAAGCACAATGTTACCTTCTAGCTTTTTATCTTGATAATCAGAATCAGAAGTTCCAGCACCTATATCAATTAATTCTGTGGTAGTCTGTCTTGAATAGCTATTTGTAGCCAATGACATTGGTAAATCAGCATATGAAGTAATTTTAAATTCATAAGGTGTTTTTGCCCATAACTCCCCTTTTTTGGCAATCCAAAATGGATCTGAACTTTTTCCAAAATATTCGGTTTTGCCATCAGCAGAAAACTTTTCTATAGTTACCTCCTGCAACCCGAATTCTTTTGCTTTGCGAGAAACCCATTCTGTAGCTGTATTGATATCTTTGGTATTTTGTTGCCTATCCCAAGTTGAAATTTGTTGTACGTAAGAATGTGCTCTATCACCAGAACTGTTGTGGATTAGCATCCTGGTAACATCATCTGTAATAATAAGTCCTGTTTTAGGACTAATAGGTCCAAACAGTTCCTTGTTTTTTTTCTGAGCTGAGAGTGTTAGGGATAACAGTGATACTAAAATCACTAAAATATTGTAGTTGTAATTTCTCATTTTTTAATCAAGATGTTGATGTGCGAGATAAGCGGTTATAATTTGATTTACAGAAAGGGAATACTTTTTAAGAAAGTAAATCTATGACAACCAGATTTAAAAATGAATTATATGAACCCTAAATTCGTAAAATTAGTGCCCAAAACATCCTGACCTTGCACTTTTAGCCAATTATTTAAGATTGTGGCATAAATACATCTAAAATCTACCGTATATTTTAAATCACCATTTGCATCCAAATCAGATAGATTAGGTAGTTCGTTATAAATTCCAGGCCTTTTTAATAAACCTCCAATCACAATTACATTATTAGCAGCTCCATGATCCGTTCCAAGACTCCCATTTTGTTTTACGCGACGTCCAAACTCAGAAAAGGTAAGTATTAATGTATCTTTAAACCTGTTATTCTTTTTAAGATCTTTCACCAAAGCTCCAATAGCCTCGGAGTATGTCTTAAGCAATCTGTCCTGACTACTGAGCTGATTAACGTGACTGTCAAAACCACCAAGAGAACTATAGTAAACTCTTGTTTTTAATCCGGATACTATAAAGTCAGCTATTGTTTTGAGGTTTTTAGCAAATGGTGATTGAGGATATTCGGTGTTGGTTTTATACAATTTAGAAGTTTCTTGGATATAAGACGCCGAAGAATAAGTTTCTAACAGGGTTTTATATAGGTACCCTTGATGATTCTCATCCAACATTTCTTTATGCGTATTACTTACAAGATTTTTAAAAAACGGTTCTCGCGTAGTTCTATATAATTGTTTAGAATCAGTAACGGCAATACCGTTCATTCGGTTTCCCTTCATCGCAAGAGATAAGGTACTATCTACTTCTATTGCCTGATACGGATGCTGGCAATTAGCATCGATATATCTGCCTACCCAACCTGTAGATAAATACTGGTTAGTATCACTAGCCGTTTGCCAGATGTCCGTACTTCTAAAATGAGATCTGTTAGGATTAGGATATCCTACATTATTAATGATCGATACTTCTCCCTGATCATATAATTTTGCAATTTCTTTGAGATGATCATTAAAAGATAGATTATTGGTTATTTTTATAGTACGTGCTTCTTTTTTGGCAATATTAGGTCTAAGACTGTGATAGATGTCGTTACTAATAGGTATGATACTATTGAGTCCATCATTGCCACCAGAAAGTTGAATGATAATCACATTTTTATATCCAGATAATTGATCGGGTGTCAGAAATTCCATTCCTTTAAGAAAAGAAGGAACTAGTGCCGTTCCCGATGCAAAAATTGACTGTTTTAAAAAATTCCTTCTGTCCATGATTCTTTAAATGTTAGCAAAGTTGGTATTCTGGCAAGCTCATTAGTTCTATGATGAAGTTTTTAGTGTCTGTTACATCAAGTTTACCAATTACTGCATTAGCACCAGCTGATAATTTAGGTTGTATGACAAAATCTACTAGTTCTTCTTTGCTCTTTGGTTCTAAAGACGATAGGAAGTTATTCCAATTTGGTGTCGCTTTTACTTTTTTCTGAATTTGTGATTTCATCTTTTTATAAAATTGTTGTCTCATCATCGTTGTGGCTTCTTCATCTGTTTCATTATGCCATTCAATCACTCCATTATTTAAGGTTACCGAGGCTAATTTCATTCTTAATAGTAACGTAGAATTGTCGATCCATGATCTTGCACCGGGCCAACCCGCTACATTAGGTGGAAGAAATAACGTTTGATTTAACGTACGTTGCAGATATACAAGGACTTTGGGATCCTTATACACTACCTTAAAAGGTTTGCTAAGTCCTACAATTAATTCTACAGGAGATTTGATTTTAATCCCAATATTTTGAGATTCATAGAACCAATCACTCATAAAAATCTTTCGCATTAGGACTTCCAAATTATAATTGGAGTTATAAAAAGTAAGAACTAAGTCTTCTATATGTTTTGCATTTATTTTTTCATTTACAAAATATCGATAGATCTTTTCTGTGATATATCTGGCAGTTTGTTTTTGATCCAGAAGAATTTTAATAACGTCTTCTCCAGTAAGATTTCCGGTTTTTCCTAAAACCGTTTTGGATCCGAAGTCGTGTTGATTTTTTCTAAAGATAAAAGAACCATTTTTAGAAAAGTTCCATCCGGTAAAGGCTCTTGCTGCTTCTTTGATATCTTTTTCGGTATATCCATTGTCTCTCCCTAGTGTAAAAAGCTCCATGACTTCTCGTGCGAAGTTTTCGTTTGGGTTATTTTTTCGATTTTGTCGGTTATTGAGGAATAATAACATCGCGGGAGATTTTGAAACTTCCATCAACATATCCCCAAAACTTCCTAAAGCACGTTTTCTAATCACATTATTGAGGTGGATACAAGCTCTGGGGGTTCTTAATCGAACGGCAAAATGATCGTGGAAAAACAGTGTCATTTTTTCTCTGAGAACTTGTTTTGTTTCTGTTAATTGTTGTAACCAAAGTATATTGAGTTCTAGCATCTTTTGATTGCGAAGCTTTCGAATTTTTTGACGCTCTTCTCGTGATAAGTTTCTGGGATCTCGAAGCAGCTCGCCAAAATCTAATGATAACGCGGTCTGGTCTTTGCTTTCGGAGAATAACATTTCTACGATATGATTTTTAGAAAGCTTTCTAACAGATTTCAATTCTGAAGGGGTAATTCCGAAACCGGTTCTCCAATAAAGATGTTGTATCTGTTTATCCGATAAAGAAGTATTCATAATCACAGGCTTTATAGTAAGACTGTAATTTGGTTTGAAGGTTTAATGAATCGTCCTAACTTTTATGCTGAATAAGATCCCATTTGTTGCCATATAGATCCTCAAAAACAACAACCGTTCCGTAGATTTCCTCTCTGGGTTCTTCGAGAAAAGATACTCCTTTGGATTTCATGTCACTGTAATCCCTCCAAAAATTATCCGTATATAGGAATAGGAAAACCCTTCCGCCTGTTTGATTTCCAATTGATTTTTCTTGTTCTGGAGTAGCAGCTTCTGCCAGTAGAATTGTAGTCTCAGAATTATTTTCAGGAGCAATGGTAACCCAACGTTTTTTATCACTTAGTTTAGTGTCTTCAATAAGTTTGAAGTTAAGCTTTGCTACATAATAATGAATAGCTTCGTCATAGTTTTTAACGACTAAGGTTATTGCTCCAATATTTCTTTTTACCATTAATCACAGATTATTTCACTTAAGACAGTAGTTTCATTAATGGCATCATTCTGTGTAATATTTTCAGAGAAAATAACAAATCTATCAAGTGCATGAAAGGAAGATCTGGCAGAAACCTCCATCGTATATGTTGCAGGAGTATCAAATTCTACAAAAATATCATGTCCATCATTATCACTTGTAGAGGATTGCCATTTCCATTGGTCAGCAGGACCACTTTTATAAATTTTAAACCAACCATCCTTACTTGCACCATTAGGAGTAGGAGATTGGCCCGTGTCTGCCGGATACACAATGCTTTCTCCTTTCTTTCCGTAAAAACCGGATGCATCTGCAAATCGCAACCACGAATCATTGTGTTCTGTTCCCGATGTACCATTAGTAACTCTAGATCTCCAGATAAACCTGTAGGTTCCGGGATTTGTGATTTTTATTTTGTAAGTAAGAAGGCCATTATCGGGAGCATTTAAAAATTGATTCCCTTTCCATACTAGATAATGTGTTCCAAGAAATCCTGCAACTGCATTTTCTTTTTGCCAATCATTATGGTCTTGAATACTTTCAAATTCTACAACAACTAATCCGTCTTTTTCTTCGTAAACAGCGCTATCTGGACTCTGACAAGTTATAGAACTATCAGTATTATCATCAGATTCATTATCTGTACTACAAGCATAAAGTAGGATAATAGTAAAAATCATTAGTAATCTAGAAATCTTGGATATAGTTTTCATGAAGGTGTTTTTTGGGGTTTTCTAAATTCTATTTTTTTTTAACGATTACAGTGTTAGGAACTAAGCCGGTGTAATCACCTCCATTACGAATTACATCACGAACAATGGACGAAGAGATATAACTTTTTCCTGATGAAGTGAGTAAAAAAACCGTTTCAATCTCAGTCAATTTTCGATTGGTATGTGCAATGGCTTTTTCAAATTCAAAGTCTCCCGGATTGCGTAGACCTCTTAATATAAATTCTGCGTTTTGCTGTTTACAAAAATCTACGGTAAGCCCTTTGTAAGTCATTACCTTTATCTTGGGTTCATCTTTAAATGCTTCTTCTATAAAATGTTTTCTTTCCTCTAAAGAGAACATATATTTTTTTTCAGCATTAACCCCAATAGCCAGAATAATTTCGTCAAAAAGGGTTAGTCCTCTTTCGATAATGTCATAATGTCCTAATGTAATCGGGTCAAATGAACCAGGAAAAACAGCTCTTCTCATAAGTGATCGGTGATAGTTTTTTAATGATAAGTAAAGTTACAAACTTTATGATTAGTATTTTGGCAAATTGCTTATATCTGTTAGTTGTTTTCCTTTATTGCTTCTTCAATAGTGTTAGTTAATAAATCTTGTAAACTGATACCTGCCGCAATTGCCTGTTGAGGTAAAATACTAGCTTCACTAAATCCAGGATTGGTATTCATTTCTACAAAATGCGGTTCGCCATTATGAAAAATATATTCACTTCTAGAAAAGCCTTTCATTTTAAGTATCTGATATATTCTCAAAGCCAAATCTTTTACTTTTCTTTCATCCTCTTTGCTAAGTCTCGCTGGTGTTATTTCTTGTGATTTGCCAAGGTATTTTGCTTCATAATCAAAAAATTCATTTTCAGAAACAATTTCAGTAATTGGTAAAACGGTATCTTTTCCTTTGTAGGTTATAACTCCTACAGAAACTTCTGTTCCACTTAGAAAAGATTCTATAATAATCTCATCATCTTCTTTATATGCAATATCGATAGCAGGAATTAATTCTTGTTCAGTCTTTACCTTGGATACGCCGTAACTGCTTCCTGCTTTATTTGCTTTCACAAAGCAAGGCAATCCTACAGCGTCGATAATAGCTTTTGCGTTTACATCATCTCCTTTGTTGAGAAAATAATTTTTCGCAGTCAGGATTCCGTAAGGTTTTAATACGCTTATACAGTCTCTTTTATTAAAGGTAAGCGCAGCCTGATAAAAGTTGCAAGCAGTTTGCGGAATTCCGATCAGCTCAAAATATGCTTGTAACAAACCATCTTCTCCTGGAGTTCCGTGAACTATGTTAAATGCAGCATCAAAAATTATTTTAGAATTGCCCAGCTGTAATGAAAAATCATTTTTGTCGATTACAGTTTTTTGATCATTGTCATCTACATAAAACCAGGCTTGTTTGGTGATATGAATGCGATAAGCGTTATATAAATTCTTATCCAGATGTTTGTATACCACATTTCCGCTTTTGATAGAAATGTCAAATTCACTGGAATATCCGCCCATAAGGATGGCAATATTTTTCTTCATTTAATGTTGTTTACAAACAAAAATATCATTTATCTAACAACAAAAGATAAAAAGTTTCCATTTTTATATCTTTGCCGAAACTATCAATTAATACATGGATTTTTTTAAAGGACTTTTAAGGTTTATTTGGAGTAAGACATTTCTTATCCAACTTGTAATTGCCATTACTATGGTTGTTATTCTTTGTTTCGTTGCTTTGAAATGGCTAGAAAGTTCTACCAATCACGATCAGAGAATTGTAGTGCCAAGTTTGAGTAAAAAGACATTAGACGAGGTAAAAACATTGCTAGATTCTAAAGACCTGAGATTTGAGGTTCAGGATTCTGCAAACTTTAATCCTGATTTTCCCAGATATTCTGTGATCGAACAAAATCCCGCAGCGGGAAATATGGTAAAGGAAAATAGAAAAATCTATGTGACATTGAATCCTTCGGGATATCGTAAAATTGAGGTGCCTGATGTAATTCGTAAGACTAGAAGGCAAGTGGAGCCCAGATTGGTTGCTCTTGGTTTTAAAATAGGTTCTATCACCTATAAACCTGATCCATCGGATCAGGTGCTGGAGCTAAGACATAAAGGAAAAGCATTGAAACCCGGTGATAAGATAATGAAAACTTCCACTATCGACCTTGTAGTTGGAGACGAAAGTGGGAACTTAAGATTATCTCAATAAACAAGAACTTCAGAAATAAAACACTTTGGAAGAAAATCCTGATATCGAAGATTTAGATCCTAATGAAGATGATCTTTATGAGCATTATCGCTTCGTAGCCGGGGCAGGGCAGGTACCTTTACGAGTAGATAAATTCTTAATGAATTTTGTCGAAAATGCTACCCGTAATAAAATTCAGCAAGCTGCCAAATCTGGAAGCGTTTTTGTAAATGATGTAGCCGTAAAATCCAATCACAAGGTAAAACCTAATGATGTGGTTCGTGTTTTATTCTCACATCCTCCGTATGAGAATTTATTGACTCCGGAGAATATTCCTTTGGATATTGTATTTGAGGACGATGTCTTGTTGGTGGTTAATAAACCTGCCGGAATGGTGGTACATCCAGGTCATGGAAATTATTCCGGAACCCTTATAAATGCTCTGATCTATCATTTTGATAATCTACCAAATAATAGCAGTAATCGACCAGGCTTAGTACACCGAATTGATAAGGATACCAGTGGTTTATTGGTCGTTGCTAAGACTGAGGAGGCGATGACGCATCTGGCAAAGCAGTTTTTTGATAAAACATCAGAGCGCGAATATGTTGCTATTGTTTGGGGTAATCCAACCGAAGACGAAGGAACTATAGAAGGGAATATAGGTCGTCACCCTAAAAATAGATTACAGAATACAGTTTTCGAAGGAGATGACGCAGAAAAAGGCAAACCCGCGGTTACGCATTATCAAGTTTTAGAAAGATTAGGATATGTATCCTTGCTTTCTTGTAAGTTGGAAACAGGGAGAACACATCAGATTCGTGTGCATATGAAGCATATTGGGCATACGCTTTTTAATGATGAACGATACGGTGGAGAAAAAATTCTCAAAGGAACTACATTTACGAAGTATAAACAGTTTGTAGAAAATTGTTTCAAGGTTTTGCCTAGACAAGCTTTGCATGCAAAAACATTAGGATTTGTTCATCCGATAACTGGCGAAAAAATGGATTTCGAAACTTCTATCCCGGAAGACATGGAGCAATGTATCGAACGTTGGAGGAACTATGCTAAGAATCAGTTGTACTAGAATAGAATTGCGTCTAGTCTTTGTCAGATTTTCAATATTAAATAAACGTTACTAAAAACTTTATTTTGAAATAAATAGGGATTGCTCACGAATAAATACTATCTTCGCGCTTTAATATTTTATAATGAATAAAGGAACAGTAAAATTTTTTAATGACTCCAAAGGATTTGGATTCATCACAGAAGAAGGATCAAACAAAGATCATTTTGTACACATTTCAGGCTTAATTGACGAAGTTCGTGAAGGTGACGAAGTAGAGTTTGAACTTAAAGAAGGTAAAAAAGGAATGAACGCGGTAAACGTGAAAGTATTATAATATATACATTTTGACTTTTTTAAAACACAAGCCTGTCTATTTTGATAGGCTTTTTTTATTTTCTGAGGGAATTTATACATAAAACATTTCAATACTTAAATAGATAAGAATTACCTTGGCTGATTTTATTTGTCATCACACTGTTGTATTTTTGAGAAAATAAAAGTTACTTTAATGAAAATTGTAATATCTCCTGCAAAATCACTGGATTTTGAAACCGCATTACCTACCGATAAACATACAAAACCATCTTTTTTAACCGAGGCTGAAAAATTAAATTTGGGACTTCAGAAAAAGACACCAAAAAAATTATCTGATTTGATGAGTATCAGTGATAATCTGGCGCAATTAAACTGGCAACGAAATCAAGATTTTAGTCTTCCTTTTACTACAGAAAATGCAAGACCTGCTGTATATGCTTTTAAGGGTGATGTATACATAGGATTAGATAGTTATACAATTCCGGAAGAAAAGTTGGATGTACTACAGGATACATTAAGGATACTTTCAGGCCTTTATGGAATTCTAAAACCATTGGACTTGATACAGCCTTATCGTTTAGAAATGGGTACCAAGCTTAAAGTGGGGCGTAATAATAATTTGTATGAATTCTGGAAAAAACAAGTTACAGAACAGCTCAATGCTGAGTTGGAAGATGATGAGCTATTTGTAAATCTGGCTAGTAATGAGTATTTCAGTGTTATTGATAAAAAAGCGCTAAAAGTACCGATAATTACTCCACAATTTAAAGATTGGAAAGGTGATAAACTAAAGATGATTAGTTTCTTTGCTAAGAAAGCTCGTGGTATGATGGTACGTTATATTATAGATACAGGAGCAGAAACTGTAGAGGATTTAAAAGGTTTCAATTACGATGGCTACAGTTTTAGCCAAGAGCATACTACCAAACCTAATGAGTTGGTTTTTGTGAGGTAACATTTAGTTCGTTTTGTCATTTTTACTAATAATGCATTCCATTTATAAATGCATCTAATTTTAGTATCTTCAACCCATAGATAGATATCATAAATCATTAGATGCAAAAAATCATACACTTCCTTGATTGGATTGGCGAAAGAACCGGAGTTTTGGTTAGTTGGGTAGCTGTTTTTTTGGCCGTTATTATAGGGTTGGACGTTATCATTCGTTATGTTTTTCAGTTTACGTTTATATGGATGATTGAAACTGAAATCTATTTATTTGGGATTTTATTCTTAGTAGGTTCAGGATATACTTTCAAATATGGAAAGCATGTAAGAGTAGATGTTTTTTATACAAAAATGTCTAAAAAAGGTAAAGCCTGGATTGATCTGATAGGAGGTGTTTGTTTATTAATTCCTTGGTGTTATGTGGTAATTGTGTCATCCTGGTATTATGGGTTATCTTCTTTTATGATGAATGAATCCTCTCCGCAAGCAGGAGGATTACCTGCTTTATATGTGCTTAAGTTTTGTATCACTTTAGGCTTTGTTTTTTTATTACTTCAAGGCATTTCCGAGATGCTAAAATCAATTCAGACTATTACTAATAAAGATAATTAATGGAGTTTTTAGCAATTGTATTATTCGTTATTATCTTTATTTTAATTCTTAAGGGATATCCGGTAGCATTTACCTTAGGAGGTATTTCTGTTGCTTTTGCCTTTGGTGTATCGATTTTTGCCCCCGACTATTTTAGTATGTCTACCTTTTACTTACTGCCTTCCAGAATTATGGGAGTAGTAAACAACTATGTTCTAATGGCTGTTCCATTGTTTATTTTTATGGGAATTATGCTGGAAAAATCAGGATTAGCTCAAAGTTTATTAGAAACCATGGCGATGATGTTTGGTAGGGTACGCGGGGGATTGGCAATTTCGGTAATTATTGTGGGAGCATTATTGGCAGCATCTACCGGAATCGTTGGGGCAACTGTGGTCACCATGGGATTAATAAGTTTACCTACGATGCTGAAAAGAGGTTATAAAACGGAGCTTGCGGTTGGTGTCATTGCTTCTTCAGGAACATTAGGGCAAATTATTCCACCTTCTATTGTATTGGTGCTTTTAGCAGATACAATAAATAGTTCATCTAGAGGAGCTGCATCGGTGGATGTGGGGACATTGTTTTCTGCAGCGTTACTTCCCGGACTCATATTGGTTGGACTTTATATTGTTTATATTTTAATAAAATCATTTATCCATAAAGAGGATGCCCCAAGTATTCCTGCAGAAGAAATAGCAGTCTTTAGAGGTGATAATTTTATTCCTAAAATACTTAAAGTACTATTACTTCCTGTTCTTCTGATAGTTATTGTGTTAGGGTCAATTTTTACAGGAATTGCCTCTCCTACAGAAGCTTCTGCTATTGGAGCATTAGGAGCAACTGTGTTAACCATTATTCAAAAAAAGTTTTCGTTTACGATATTGAAAGAAGTTGCACAAGAGACTACCAGATTGACATCTATGGTATTTTTTATATTACTCGGAGCAACTACATTTACACTAGTTTTTAGAACATTAGGAGGAGATCGATATCTTCAGGAATTAATTATGTCTTCTCAACTAACTCCTTTGATGTTTTTATTGTTAGTAATGATTGTGATTTTTATTGCAGGATTCTTTATTGACTTTATTGAGATTGTTTTTATTATAGTTCCTGTGGTGACACCCGTTTTTAATGCCTTTGATATGAACATGCTTTGGGTAGGAATTTTGATGGCACTGAATTTACAAACTTCCTTTCTTACTCCCCCATTTGGATTTGCATTGTTTTATCTAAAAGGTGTGGCTCCAGAGACAGTCAGGACAAGTCAGATTTATAGAGGGATTATTCCTTTTATTGTAATTCAGTTAATCATTGTGAGTTTAGTTATATTTTTTCCTGAGATTATTTTTATTTCTAAGTAATACACTTTTAATTTATAAAAGGGTTTATTTCTTTTATGATATCATATAAAAAATAGTTATGAATTTGTACAAAGCACAAATGTGGCATATTTCAAGAAGGGTCTTATATAGTGTATTAGCAACTTTTTTTCTGTCCTGTTTGGGCGAACCACCTGCAAATATGAATAATCCTTCATCTTACGATGTGACGAAACCCAATAAAGTATTTCATTGGAAAATGACCACTACTTGGCCACCAAACTTTCCGGTAGTTGGAGAAGTAGCTGAGAAATATGCGGAATGGGTAGATGAACTTTCCAACGGTCAAATAAAAATCAAAGTGTATGGAGGAGGAGAGTTAGTACCTCCTCTGGAAGCCTTTGATGCAGTTTCTCAAGGAACTATTGAGATGGGGTGTGGAGCAGCGTATTACTGGGCAGGAAAAACTCCGGCAGCACAATTCTTTGCTGCAGTGCCTTTTGGAATGAATAGCCAGCAAATAACTTCTTGGTTAGAAGTAGGAGGAGGTTACGAGCTTTGGAAAAAAACCTATGCGCAATTTAATTTAGTTCCTTTTATGGGAGGAAATACGGGAGTCCAAATGGGAGGATGGTTTAATCGAGAGATTAATTCTATAGAAGATTTCAAAGGGTTGAAAATGCGTCTACCCGGAATTGGTGGAAAGGTATTGGAGAAAGCAGGAGGCGCCGCAGTGCTGGTTGCCGGAAGTGAAATTTATACAAGTTTAGAACGTGGTGTTATTGACGCTACAGAGTGGATTGGTCCTTATCACGACTATAAAATGGGGTTTCATAAAATCTCAAAATATTATTACACTCCAGGATGGCACGAAACCGGCTCTCAGTTAGAGTTTTTTATTAATAAAAATCTTCATGATGGTTTACCTCCACATTTACAAGCTGTATTACAAGCCGCATCTAAACGCGCACAAGTTTGGGTATTGTCAGAGTTTGATAAACAGAATGGAATTTATTTAGATAAGTTGGTAAATGAGGAAGGTGTGGAAATTAGGGAATTTTCTAAAGAAACCCTGGACGCATTAAGAGGCTTTACTGATGAAGCTTTACAAGAGATGATAGGAGACGATCCACTATCTAAAGAAGTGTATGAGAGTTACTCCAGCTTTCAGAAAAGAATCTCCAAATGGTCTGAAATTACTGAAAAAGCTTACTACAATAAGATCCAGAAATAATATGCAATCAATGATTTAAACCTGTGGTAAAAGAGCTGAGTAAGCGAACTATCAAAGACTAGTCTTCGGTAGTTTCAACTAATTCCATTTTCTTTTTTAGTCGCATATTTAAAAACTCAACTAGTAAAGAGAAAGCAATTGCAAAGTACAAATACCCTTTAGGGATTGCTCCAATTTCTTGATCAAAAATAACAGCGTGTGATAAATGCGCAGCTTCTGTAATCAGCATAAAACCAATTAAAATCAAAAATGATAGTGCTAGCAACTGCATAGATGGATGTTTGTTGATGAATTTTCTGATACCATTAGCAAAAATCATCATAATTAATATAGAAATTACCACTGCAATAATCATTAATACCAAGGCATCCTGTGGCTTTTCTCCAATTCCATTTGTCATACCAATAGCCGTAAGTATTGAATCTATAGAGAAGATAAAATCAATGATTAGAATTTGAACGAGTGCCTTTTTTAATGAAGTAATTTTTTTGTTTTTTAATTCATTTTCTTCCTTTTGAGGTATATCAACTTTGTCATGAATTTCGGATGTGCTTTTATATAACAAAAAGATACCTCCAAAGAATAAAATTAAGCTTTGCCAACTAATGCCAATACTTAGCCAAGAGTTGTCAATAGTGTAAAAAGGTTCTTTCAATGCTACAAGATAGGAAACACCTAACAGTAAAATAATTCTTTGAACCATGGCAAGAATTAAACCCCAGTTAGTGGCTTTTTTTTGTTGGTGAGCTGGTAGTTTGCTTGCTGCAATAGAGATGAAAACAATATTATCAATACCTAAGATGATTTCTAGAAAGGTAAGGGTTAATAATGCCACCCAAGCATCTGCGTTTGTTAATATATCTAGCATTTGATTCGAAGATTTATACGAAGTAAAACAAAAAAATACAATTCCAACTAATCAGAATTGTATTTTTTAGGTTATTTATCAATGAAATTTGAAATGATCTTTTTTTACAATTTATCAATTTCTTCTTTCAGTTCTTCCTTCGTTTTTCCTGTCTTTTCCTGAAGTTTACCTAACATTTCATCAAATTTACCTTCAGAATATGTAGTGTCATCATCGGTGACTTTTCCATATTTTTGTTTGAACTTTCCTTTCACCTGTTTCCATTTTCCTTCTAATTGATCTGTGTTCATAATATAGCGTTTTAAGTTATTACTTTAATAATACCGCAAGGTCTTTATAATAAGCAATACATCTTAACTCAATTAAAATATTTGTTGATCATAACGGTATTTATAGTCCTAAAAGTTTCATAAATTATTGAAGAGTTCATATCTTATTAAAAATTAGTTGTCTATTGTTTCATTCGGATAATTAATTTGGATAAAAATTATTTATAACTTGATAATAATTACGTTGCAAAGAATTTATCTAATCCATATCTTCGCAGCGAATGTTCGCTAAATATTACTTAAACACAAAATCATTACCATGCAAATCAAAAAGGTTTTAGTTGCCAACCGAGGGGAAATAGCTATCCGAATTTTTAGAGCTTGTACAGAAATTGGCTTACAAACCGTAGGAGTTTACACCTATGAAGATAGATATTCTTTACATCGATATAAAGCAGATGAGGCGTATCAAATAGGAGCAGACAACGAGCCATTAAAACCTTATTTAAACATTGATGCAATCATTAAGGTTGCAAAAAGCAATAATGTAGATGCGATTCACCCAGGGTATGGTTTCCTTTCAGAAAATGCAGATTTTGCTCAAAAATGTAAGGAAAATGATATCATATTTATTGGTCCTAAAGTTTCTGTACTTCGTTCCTTAGGAGATAAAATAATGGCAAAAGAAGTAGCGATTGCCAATAATATTCCTATAATTCAAAGTAATAAAGAAGATCTGACTAATGTAAAAATAGCCATTAAAGAAGCCAAGCGAATTGGTTTTCCGGTGATGCTAAAAGCTGCCTCTGGAGGAGGAGGTAGAGGGATGCGTGTAATTCGAACGGTAGAAGAGTTAGAAAAAGCATATCCAGAATCCCAAAGAGAAGCCTTAAATGCATTTGGTGATGACACTGTTTTTTTAGAAAAATTTGTTGAAAATCCAAAACATATAGAGATACAGATCGTAGCAGATCATCACAGAAATATGGTGCATCTTTTTGAGCGTGATTGTTCTGTTCAAAGACGATATCAAAAAGTGATTGAGTACGCACCTTCTTATGGTGTTGATCAGAAAGTTCTTGATAATTTATACCATTACGCTTTAACAATATGTAAAGCAGTTGATTATAATAATATTGGTACTGTAGAATTTTTGGTAGATGATGATGGTAGTATTTATTTTATTGAAGTAAACCCTAGGGTACAAGTGGAACACACTGTTACCGAAATAGTAACTGGTATTGATTTAATAAAAGCGCAAATATTTATTGCAGGAGGCTACAAACTATCTGATAAACAAATCAAGATAGAAAGTCAGGAGAGTCTTAGAGTGAATGGATATGCTGTGCAATGTAGAATTACTACAGAAGATCCTGAGAACAATTTTAAGCCAGATTATGGAACAATTACTACCTATCGAAGTGCCTCTGGATTTGGAATCCGATTAGATGCAGGAAGCGTGTATCAAGGAGTAACAATTTCGCCGTTTTTTGATTCGATGTTGGTAAAAGTTTCTGCCAATAGTAGAACCTTGGATGGTGCTTGCAGAAAGATGCGAAGAGCATTGTCTGAGTTTAGGATTCGTGGTGTAAAAACAAATATGCCATTTTTAGATAATATCCTTAAGCACGAAACTTTTAGGAAAGGAGCAGTTACGGTTAATTTCATTAGAGATACAAAAAGTCTTTTCATTATAAAAGAATCTCGAAATAGAGCAACCAAATTAGCTAATTTTTTAGGAGATATTATTGTTAATGGTAATCCAGATGTGAAAACTATTGATCCAACAAAAACTTTTGTTGTTCCTAAGATTCCTGAGTTTGATCAATCTAACGGATATCAAAAAGGGACTAAAGATTTGTTGACAGAGTTAGGTCCCGAAAAATTTGCTGCCTGGTTAAAAGATGAAAAGAAAGTTCATTTTACAGATACGACCATGCGTGATGCACATCAGAGCTTACTGGCAACAAGAATGCGAACCTATGATATGCTAAAAGTTGCCGAGGGGTTCGCTAAAAATCATCCGGAAGTATTTAGTATGGAAGTATGGGGAGGTGCTACTTTTGATGTATGTCTAAGATTCTTGAGAGAAAATCCTTGGGAGCGTCTTCGTGCACTGAGAGCAGCCATGCCAAATCTATTATTACAAATGCTCATTCGTGGATCTAACGGTGTTGGATACACAGCGTATCCAGATAATCTCATAGGTAAATTTGTGGAACAATCCTGGGAAAATGGAGTAGATGTTTTCAGAATTTTTGATTCTTTAAACTGGATGAAATCGATTGCACCGTGTATTGAGCACGTGAGAACACGAACACAAGGTTTAGCAGAGGGTTCATTATGTTATACCGGAGATATTTTAGATCCGAAACGCACCAAATATACCTTAGAGTATTACATTCAATTAGCCAAAGATATTGAGAATGCTGGTGCACATATTTTAGGAATTAAAGATATGGCTGGTTTATTGAAGCCGTATGCAGCGTACGAGTTGGTTTCTGCATTGAAGTCTGAAATTAATATTCCGATTCATTTACATACGCATGATACTTCTTCAGTACAATCTGCTACCTATCTAAAGGCAATTGAAGCTGGAGTTGATGTCGTAGATGTAGCTTTAGGAGGACTTTCTGGATTAACAGCACAGCCTAACTTCAATGCAATAATGGAGATGTTAAGGTTTCATGATCGTGAAAACCGGATGGATATAGTAAAGCTGAATGAATATTCTAATTATTGGGAAGCGGTTCGCGAATATTATTATGTATTTGAATCTGGTTTGAAAGCAGGAACAGGTGAAGTATATCAGCACGAAATACCTGGAGGACAATATTCTAACTTAAAACCCCAAGCACAGGGATTAGGGCTGGCCGATCGTTTTCATGAGATTACCAAGATGTATGGTGAGGTCAATAAATTGTTTGGTGATATCGTAAAAGTAACCCCTAGTTCTAAAGTTGTAGGAGATATGGCCCAGTATCTAGTGAGCAACAACCTCACTATAGAGGATGTAAAAGAAAGGGGTGAGACTATTTCTTTTCCTCAATCTGTAGTTAGCTTATTTAAGGGAGAATTAGGTCAACCCGAAGGAGGTTTTCCTAAAGATCTTCAAAAATCAATATTAAAAGATCAGAAACCTTTTACTAATAGACCCAATGCACATCTAGAACCGGTAGATTTTGAAACCGAATTTAAAGACTTCGTAAAAGTTTTCAAAAAAGGAATGGGTAGAGAGTTGGATATCACAGATTTTCTTTCCTATAAACTATATCCAAAAGTATTTACAGGAGCCTATAATCATCACATTAAGTATGGCAATGTGATGAACATTCCTACAAAGAACTTCTTTTATGGAATGAAGCCTGGAGAAGAAATCATCATCGAGTTAGACAAAGGTAAAATCCTTTTGATAGAGCTAATTTCAATCGGTGAACCTCACGAGGATGGTATGGTTACTGTATTCTTCAAAGTTAATGGGCAAACCCGAAATGTAGAAATTAAGGATAATTCCATCAAAGTAGATAAGGTTGTACATCTTAAAGTAGATAAAACTGATACTAAACAGATCGGCGCGCCATTACAGGGATCTTTGTCTTCTATTTTAGTAAAAACCGGTCAGGAAGTAAAAAAGAACGATCCGTTATTTATCATAGAAGCTATGAAAATGGAAACTACGATAACAGCCAATGAAGATGCTGTTATCAAAAAAGTAGTATTAAAATCCGGTATGATGGTAGAGGCTGATGATTTAGTCATCACCTTGAAATAATTATTGATTTATATTACAGAAAAACAGCAAGCCTCTTAAGACTAAGAGGTTTGCTGTTTTTAGTACGATAGTTTTTTATTCTTTAACTATTCGTCTTATAGCATTTCCTTTTTCTCCTTCAATATTGATAAAATATACTCCAGAATTTAAGGATGTAATATCAAAAGAGCTCTTATTTGTCTCGAATACCTTTTTTCCAATAAGATTGTATATAATCGCCTTTTTTATGGGGATAGAAATGTTGATTCTTCCAGTCGTGGGAACAGGATATATACGTAATTTGTTATTGATTATTTCTTGTTCATCAACACTAAATGTTTCTACCAAAAAGCAAGACGATCTTTGGGTACAGCCATTTACTGTGATTTCTACTGCATAATTACCATTTTCTGTTGCCGTAAATGACTGATTTACTTCTCCTGATAAAGCTGTATCAGTATCGCAATCAATCCATTGATAAGATGCTCCTGCTGTATTAGCCGTAAAAGTTGGCATCAAAGAATCATCTACAGAAGCATCAGGTAGATCAAATACTTCAATAGTATCAGAAGCAGTATTGGCACATCCATTGGCATTGGTAAAGCTGTAACTTATGGTATGCACACCCACACCGGCTGTAGCAGGGTCAAAAGAATATGTCAATCCGTTACCATCATCGGTAACTCCGTTTCCAGAATATGTTCCACCGGTTGGAGTTGCACCACCTAATCCATTCTGCACGCCTGCATCAATACAGAGATCTGAAGGAGCAGTAAAGATTACTGTTGGTAGATCAAACACTTCAATAGTGTCCGAAGCAGTATTGGTACATCCATTAGTATTTGTAAAACTATAGGTGATAGTATGAACACCAGCACCAGCTGTAGTCGGATCAAAAGAATATGTCAATCCGTTACCATCATCGGTAACTCCGTTTCCAGAATATGTTCCACCCGTTGGAGTTGCACCACCTAATCCATTCTGCACGCCTGCATCAATACACAAATCTACCGGAGCTGTAAATGTCACTGTCGGTAAATCAAATACTTCTATATCATCTGAAGCAGTATTTGTACATCCGTTGGCATTTGTAAAACTATAGGTGATAGTATGAACACCAGCACCAGCTGTAGTCGGATCAAAAGAATATGTCAATCCGTTACCATCATCGGTAACTCCGTTTCCAGAATATGTTCCACCCGTTGGAGTTGCACCACCTAATCCATTCTGTACACCTGCATCAATACAGAGATCTGAAGGAGCAGTAAGGGTTACTGTTGGTAGGTCAAATACTTCAATAGTATCAGAAGCAGTATTGGCACATCCATTGGCATTGGTAAAGCTGTAACTTATGATATGCACACCCACACCGGCTGTAGCGGGATCAAAAGAATATGTCATTCCGTTACCATCATCGGTAACACCGTTTCCAGAATATGTTCCACCCGTCGGAGTTGCACCACCTAATCCATTCTGCACGCCTGCATCAATACAGAGATCTGAAGGAGCTGTAAAGGTTACTGTTGGTAGCTCAAACACTTCAATAGTGTCCGAAGCAGTATTGGTACATCCATTAGCATTTGTAAAACTATAGGTGATAGTATGAACACCAGCACCAGCTGTAGTCGGATCAAAAGAATATGTCAATCCGTTACCATCATCGGTAACTCCGTTTCCAGAATATGTTCCACCCGTTGGAGTTGCACCACCTAATCCATTCTGTACACCTGCATCAATACACAAATCTACCGGAGCTGTAAATGTCACTGTCGGTAAATCAAATACTTCTATATCATCTGAAGCTGTATTTGCACATCCATTGGCATTGGTAAAGCTATAGGTTATGGTATGCACACCCACACCGGCTGTAGCAGGATCAAAAGAATATGTCAATCCGTTACCATCATCGGCAACTCCGTTTCCAGAATAAGTTCCACCCGTTGGAGTTGCACCACCTAATCCATTCTGCACGCTTGCATCAATACAAAGATCTGAAGGAGCAGTAAAGGTTACTGTTGGTAGATTAAACACTTCAATAGTGTCAGAAGCTGTATTTGTACATCCGTTGGCATTGGTAAAGCTATAGGTTATGGTATGTACACCCACACCGGCTGTAGCAGGGTCAAAAGAATATGTCAATCCGTTACCATCATCGGTAACTCCGTTTCCAGAATATGTTCCCCCCGTTGGAGTTGCACCACCTAATCCATTCTGCACCCCTGCATCAATACAGAGATCTGAAGGAGCAGTAAAGGTTACAGTTGGTAGCTCAAATACTTCTATATCACCTGAAGCTGTATTTGTACATCCGTTGGCATTGGTAAAGCTATAGGTTATGGTATGCACACCCACACCGGCTGTAGCAGGGTCAAAAGAATATGTCAATCCGTTACCATCATCGGTTACTCCGTTTCCAGAATATGTTCCACCCGTTGGAGTTGCACCACCTAATCCATTCTGCACGCCTGCATCAATACAGAGATCTGAAGGAGCAGTAAAGATTACTGTTGGTAGATCAAACACTTCAATAGTGTCATTTGCGCTATTATTGCAAGTACCAGCACTGGTATAGGTAATTGTATGCGTTCCTAAACCTGCAATTACAGGATCAAAGCTATAGGTTGTTCCATTTCCATCATCGATTACTCCAGGACCTGAATAGATACCTCCTGTGGGAGTTGCGCCCCCTAATCCGTTTTGTACACCTGCATCTAAACATACATCTGATGGTGCTGTAAAGGAAACAATATCATTAGCAGTTACGCTAACGCTGACCGTTCCACAGGAAGCCGGAATCACACACAAACCACCTTCTCCTCTAACAAAGTAGGTGGTGCTTGGTACAGAGGGTGATACTACAAACGTATTAGATGTGGTCGATCCAATTTCAGTACCACCACAAGATCCTGTGTATATATGCCATTCTGTAGCATCATTTAGATTTCCTGTGATAGTTAAAGTTGTTGTGTCTCCTTCACAAATGGTCGTTGGATTGTATGTTACGGTTGGTATATCGGGATCGGTACAAGGAATTGCATCAAGATTTACTAGAAATAATAAGTCTGTAGAATCAGTTTGCGAAATTTCTCCTGAAAAGCGCATTCCTCCAGTGTAATCAGGAGTCGACTCATTATCAAAAGCAACTGCAAAACTTAAATTGGAAATATCAAAAGTATACTTCTGACCAGCAATCAGGGTAATATTCAATGAAGAAAAATCAAAAAAAGAATAATCAGTGGAATTAGAAAATGGACTTGTGGGTTGAGCGGATAATGTTCCTAAGACTGAACCACTATATCCTTCTCCCTCATATATGGTTACATCGACAGACTCGCTAATAAATGTCAAAATACCAATAGAATTTAAAATTCCATTACAAGAGGCAGTAAAACTTTGTCCTGCTTGGATTGTGTTTGGAGTAGCACTAATCAGCTGGTCGTCATCATTTTCAACAGAACACTGGCCGTTACTAGCGTGTGCAATAAAAAATATTGCAATTACAAGTATAATTTTTTTCACTTTTTAAGTGTTTTTAATGCACCTTTATGAGTTGTCAACACTTTGTTTAAAAGTTATTAACAATGTAGATCGGGGGCTTATTTATATAAGGATGTCTACTTTTATGACTCTAAGGTTGTTAAATGTTTACGGTGTAAAGATATATAATTATTTTTTGTTAATAACTTTTGTGTTGAAATACGCTGATTTTTTAGAGCAAATTATTTAGATAAAACAGTGTTAATAAGTCATATCGCTTTTTATTTTTTACAATTTCAAAGCTTTTTATACTATTAGTGTTAAATTGTTGAGTTTTATTATTTTTACCGGATGCCATTTTTTTTAATCATTGCCTTACAGGCTTTTTGTATTTATCACGCTATAAAGAATAGAAATGAATACTACTGGTATTTTTTAATCTTATTTTTGCCAGTGATAGGTTGTATCATTTATCTGGTCACTCAAGTGTTTAAAAAGAAAGATTTGAATGTTGTTCAGAATGAGATTGTACAGGTTATCAATCCAACCAAAAAAGTAAATGATCTAAGAAAGCAGGTTGAATTCGCAGATACTTTTCAGAATAGAGTTCATTTAGGTGATGCTTTATATGATATAGAAGACTTTAACACTGGTTTAGGAGAATACGAATTAGCGATTAATGGTGAGTATTATCAAAATCCTGGTGTTGTAAAAAAACTTATAGAAGGATATTTTCAAACAAATCAATTTGATAAAGTTATTTTTTGCGCTGAGCAGATAAAATCAAGATCGGATTTTAGGGGTTCCCGAAGCCAGTTCCTATATGGTTTGGCTTTAGAACAACACGGGAGAGCTGATGAGGCTGAAGAAAATCTCAGGCCTATCGATCAACGTTATTCTAATTATAAAGAGCGTTATATATTAGCTAAATTTCTTATCGATAAGGGTGAAATAATAGATGGTAAAGAGATTTTAAAAGAAATCCAGATAGAATCACAGCATATGTCTAAACCCAACCGAAATATATATCGTGGGGTTGTTAATGATGTGAACAAGCTGCTAGCTTCATTGTAGTAAAAAAAACAAGATTCAGAACGATATCAAGGAGAATCAGGTTGTGAGGATTATAGTATCGAACTTGGGTAGGTCTATTATTTATTTGTAAAGCATTAATAATTCCTTTGCATTTCGCAAAAACTTTCTATTTTTACAAAAATCAAAGTCCCCGATAGCCTTGAAAATCAAACCTATTCAAATATCCTTATTTCTTATACTCGTATTAGGAGGATTATTTGGATTGATGTTTTTAAGCGAAAAAGGGGGTGTCCAGAAAGAACAAATACAAGAAGATGGATTCTCCTACGAGGGGATTTCTCTTAAGTATCCTACCTATAAAACATTTTTGGAACTAGAAAAAGATACTACTCTTACCAAAAAACAGGACATTCTTAAAGTTACTGAAACTGTCGTGCCTGTGGCAGATGAATCTGAATTAGAGCCTGAAACACTTACTGCAGAAGCTATAGCAAAGAAAGATAGTCTTCAAAGACCTGATTTTTCGAAAATTGATACAACGAGAATTGAAAGAATTAAATATCCGGAAAGCAATCCCGATTTTGCAGAAGAGCTAAAAGCTAAGTTATCTTCTAAGTCTTGTAGGATCATCCATTACGGTGATTCACAAATCGAAGGAGATCGAATAACCGGGTATGTACGGAACAGATTACAAGGAATGTTTGGCGGTAGTGGCCCTGGTTTTATTCCTGTAAAACCTGTATATAAACAAATTGCTGCTAATGTGGAACCTAGTGAAAACTGGTTCAGGTATGCAAGATTTGACCCTACACAGGAAAAACTTAAGCATAAAAAATATGGCACTTATATGTCGGTTTCGCGATTTACAGCATATGAAAAAAATCTTCCTGATAGTACTGCTATCGATTCTTTACCTTTAATAAAAGCATCTGTTACTATTGGCAAATCCAGGAAAGCTTATGCTAAATTCAGAAGGTTTACGAATATAGGGCTACATTATGGTAATTGTAACTTCCCTATACAAATTTCAGTATTTAACGATGGAAAGTTAATTCAGCAGGATAGTTTGATCGATGATGGAAAATACCATGAGTATAGCATTAAAACCAATACGACACCAAGTAAACTAAAAATCGAACTAGAAGGAAAAATAAGTGCAGATTTTTATGGATTAACGTTAGATGGTGGATCAAGAGTGCAAATGGATAATGTAGCGATGAGAGGTTCATCTGGGACTATTTTTTCCAGTACAAATGCTTCTACGTATGGTAAGATGGCCAGAAATTTAAAACCTAAGATCATTATTATGCAATATGGGGGTAATACTATGCCATATCTTAAGGATTCTACCAAAGTGGACAATTATGCTAAATCTATCGCCAACCAGATCAACTGGCTAAGACGCAGAACAAAAAATGTGAGTTTTATATTTATTGGGCCTACAGATATGTGCTTACCTATTAATGGTAAGATGGAAACCTATCCATTATTACCATATCTGAATAATAAATTGATGGAAACCTGTTCTAAGAATAATGTAGCTTATTGGAGTATGTATGATGCTATGGGCGGAAAAGGATCCATGCCTTATTGGGTAGAAGAAAAACTGACGGCTAATGATTACATGCATTTTACGTGGAAAGGAACTAAGATTATTTCAGAATTGTTTTTTACGGCGCTATACCTTGATTTAAAAGAAGAACCTAATAATGAGACATAGCATACTATTCTTTTTCTTATTCTTTTTGAGTTTTTCAGTAATAGCTCAGGATTATGTTTTGGATACTATCCAAAATAAATATCCCTTTGTAAACTGGAAAGCAAATCAGATTAAGTTTGTCGATAATGCTCCTTCTTTTGCCAAGCTATTTCAAAAACTAGATACCATCGCGAGAGGGAATAAAGAAAATGTTCATATTTTTCATATTGGAGGATCTCATATACAGGCAGATATTTATTCAAATCGATTAAGAACATATTTACAACATATGAGTCCTACTGCAAAGGGACAGCGCGGATTTATTTATCCATACAAAATCGCCGGGACAAACAATCCTAGTAATTATACAGTAGAGTATGATGGAGATTGGACAGGATATCGCTGCTCTATCAAAAAGGATAGTGTTGCCTGGGGTATGGCAGGAGTGACTGCAGTTTTCAAAGATTCTTTAGCGAACATCAAGATCAAAGCAAATCATAGAGGATATGATTCGCAAAATTATAATTTCAACAGAATTAGAATATTTTATGATAACTGGAGTGATGATTATGAAATTAATTTCAAAGAGTCTGGTCTAATTGCGAATTCTAAAGTCAATAAAGAGGCTCATTTTAAGGAATTTGTTCTTACAAAAACATTAGAAGAATTGGAGTTTTGTGTACGTAGAATCGGAGACGCTGAGCAAGCAGAATTTCTAATGATGGGAATAGAGTTGATGAATGATAATCCTGGTGTACAGTATACCACGATTGGCGTAAATGGTGCAAGTTTCAATTATTATAACCGTTGTAAGTATTTTGATGAACAATTGATGTTGTATAAACCTGATCTATTTATTGTTTCTGTTGGTACCAATGATGGATATCATCCGGATTTTAAGCCAGAGGAATATAGAAGATATTATGAAGATCTTATTTTAAAAGCTCAAAAGGCCAATCCGGATTGCGCAGTTTTGCTAACTGTACCTAATGATTCTTATTACAAAAAACAATACCCAAATCCTAGAACAAGGGTTATGCAAAAAATTATTTATGAATTAGCAAAAAAGCATAAAATGGCTGTTTGGGACTTTTATGAAATTATGGGAGGATTTAACTCCTCTAGAGATTGGTATCAAAATAAATTGATGCCTCGAGACAGAATACATTTTACACAGTTGGGATATAGAATTAAAGCAGACTTACTATTACAGGCATTAACAAATTCGTGGGAAAAAGAGTTACAGTTAGCGCCAAATTCTGTTTTGAATCAAATAATTAATGAATAGATTAAAAGATATTTTTTCTTTTTCAGAGGATTTTCCTTTGATATTTACACAGGCAGATTTCTGGATTTTCTTTGCAGTAATTTATTTTGTGTATGCTATAGTGTATCGTAAAAAGGCAATACGAAGTGCTTACCTTTTTGCAATCAGTTTATTGTTTTATTACAAAACCAGTGGACTATTTATAGGAATATTACTTTTTAGTACGTTCAACGATTTTTTTCTGGGTAAAGCAATTTATCATAGCACATCTGTTACGGTTAAAAAGTTGCTGGTTGCGGTAAGCGTGATCATAAACCTAGGTACTTTAAGTTATTTCAAATATGCCTATTTTTTTACAGAATCATACAACAGTCTTTTTAATACAGATTATCAGGTAATTAATTATCTGGCTCAGTTTGCTAATACTTGGGCTAGTGTAGATTATTTTACTGTAGACACGATTATTTTACCTGTTGGTATTTCTTTTTATACCTTCCAAACGATAAGCTACAGTGTTGATATTTATAGAAGACAAATCAAGCCGTTAAATTCTATTATCGACTTTGGCTTCTTCGTTAGTTTCTTTCCGCAGTTGGTCGCTGGTCCTATTGTTCGTGCAGCAGATTTTGTTCCGCAGATAGGTAAAGAGATTAATATTACTAAAGAAGAATTTGGTAATGCTACTTTTATGATTCTGAAAGGACTTATCAAGAAAATGCTTTTCGCAGATTTTATAGCAATGAATTTTATGGATCGTGTTTTTGATGTGCCCGAGATGTTTTCTGGGTTTACTAATATTATGGCAATGTTTGGGTATTCTTTACAGATTTACGGAGATTTTTCAGGGTATACAGATATAGCTATTGGTTTGGCTTTGCTTATGGGATATAAACTGCCGGTTAATTTTAACTCACCGTACAAAGCTATTCATTGCGGGGATTTCTGGAAACGTTGGCATATATCGCTTTCCAGTTGGTTAAAAGATTATTTATACATCCCAATAGGAGGAAATCGCAATGGAAGTATTTTTTCATATACCTTTATCACGGTCTTTACATTTTTAGGTGCTTTAGCGTTTGCTAATTTTGGAGTAGCTGTATTAGCAACTTCTGTGGTCGGAGTTTTATTGATTGTTACATTGTTCTCATCCAAATTGGCCAAACATTTCAATACCAATGTCAATATCATGATTACTATGCTAGTAGGAGGTTTATGGCACGGAGCATCCTGGAAATTTGTGATTTGGGGAGGTTTAAATGGATTAGGTATTGTTACCTATAAATACTGGCGAAAAATAAGTCCCTACGAAAATTCTAACGCCTGGTATGCTTTATTATGGCGTATTGCACTAACTTTTGTTTTTATAACCTTTACCAGGATTTATTTTAGAGGTAATAGTATGGATCATATCGATCGATTCTATCAAGCTGTCGCTACCAATATGGATTGGACGAATGCGTTAACGGTGCTTTGGGAATATAGAGTCGTTTTTATTGTAATGCTGATAGGATATATTACCCATTGGTTGCCTTATAAAACCAAAGATTGGTTGTTAGATCAGTTTATTAAAAGTAATATGATCATTAAGGGATTAATAGCAACGATTGTGGCAATCATCTGTTATCAAACCTATGCTGCCGATTTTCAACCGTTTATTTACTTTCAGTTTTAGAAAACGTGTTGCTAGTAGGTGTCGGGTTTCGGCTTCGTTCAACTCTCATTAACTTCTTTACTATTTGACTAATACGTGACATCGAGTGTCGCCTCTGGTGGATGTATCGAGATGTTATCTGAGTATAAAAGCTGATAATTAGTTGATGGTTTGACAAAATGAGACCGTGTCTTTTCTACTCAAATTTGAATCATTTATACTCAACATCGAGTGTTTTATACTCAAGTTTAAATGTTTTTTGCTCAAATTCGAGTCATTTGTACTCAAGTTTGAGTGTTTTTTGCTCAAATTCGAGAATCGAATATTCATAAAAAAACTAGAAAGACTCGAGGACGAATCTTTCTGGTTATGTTACCGTATTTTCTTGATTGAAAAGATTATTTTTTAGAAAACCGCTTTTTTAAATCCTCATAAATCGGTTTTGCGCTAGGTACTCCTTTTTTGTTGGCTTCATTTACCTGTCCGTAGTACAATAATGCAGCTTGTAGGGCTTCACTGCCGGCTAATAGTCGCGTGTCATCTACATCAGAAAACAATTGTTCCAGCACATTAGCAATAGGAGTTAATTGGTATACTACGGTTTCATCTTTTAAGAACTCGTCTTTATCCATATAGCCTGGCATAAACTCTGGATTGATTTCTTTATATTCTTTTACCTTTTGTACAGTGGATAAGGATTTATTGCCCATTTTAAAAAGTCCTGCTTTACTCGTTGACTACTCTTACTTAACACTTTATACGCATTACTTTGCACTTAATCATTGGTCTTCGAACTTCGAGGCCTGTCCGCCTAAGGAGGAGCCTCGGTCCTCAGCGCTTCTTCACTTCTTACTACTTTGTACTCATTACTTAATACTTAATACTAACTACTATTTCATAAATCTTTCTACCTTCGTAAATCGTAATTCTTAATTCTTAATTCGTAATTCGTAATTCGTAATTCAAAATTAACTTTGTTTCAGCATATACATCCATACGAACCTTTTTTTCCTGAAGGAGCTACTAAATTGATCGTAGGTACCCTGCCACCGCCACGTTTTACCACAGGAGAATTAAAAGAAGGAGATGTCAATTTTTGTTACGGAAGTATTAGCGGATTGCTCTGGCCGGTTTTAGATCGTATTTTCAATTTAAATCTAAAGTTTGAAACAACGCAAGAAGCTATTAATCAACGAAAGAATTTTCTAGCCTCTCAAGGTATTGGAGTATGTGACATTGTTCATAGTTGTCAGCGTGATAAAATAGATGCTTCTGATTTGGGCATGCAGCATATTCAATTAAGAGATGTAGTATCGTATTTACATCAATATCCAAAAATTAATACCCTTTTGTTTACAGGAGGGAACAGTAAAAATGGACCTGAATATTTTTTTAGAAAACATCTTAAAAACTACCAGTTACAATTAGAATTAGTATCGAATGATATTCCCAGAATACATCAATTCATACTTCCCTCAAAACTGTCATCTAAAGCGGAGTCGAGAGAAAATTCAAATAGAACTATAAAAACAGTTTCCTTAACAGCACCATCCGGGGCTGCTAATCGATCAATTGGAAGTTTACAATCTTATAAAGACTTAAAAAACCAAAACCCGAAATTCAACACCATTGATTTTAGAATGATGCAGTATAGTAAATTCTTTTGACCACATTTTCCCTATCATTTCCCGTATAAACCCCTATTTCATTTCATGATGATATAAAGTATTTTCGGATATGTTTAATCATATCATAAATCATACTAATTTCTGTGGTTTCTCACCGCACTAAAATCACTTTACATGAAAACGTATTTACATAGCTTATTGGATGAGGATAATGACCCGGTTGTTCAAAAATATTTAGAATACATTAAAACAGGATTTCCTAAACCCAAAGGGAAGAAAAAGGATGTGCTGGTCGTAGGCGCAGGAATGGCAGGAATGGTGGCGGCTTCTGTTTTAAGAGAATCAGGACATAACGTTACCATCGTTGAAGCGAATACACGGATAGGTGGAAGAGTTAAAACTTTTAGAAATACAAAAGGAAAAAAATATTGGGAAGACGATACTTTATATGCTGAGGCAGGTGCAATGCGACTACCGAACTTTCATAATATGGTGTTGGAGTACTGCAAGCAGCTCGATGTTCCATTAGAACCTTTCTACTATGTTTCTGTAGATAAAAAAGAGGCATTAAAGAACAAAGAAGAAGGTTACGTGAATTATGAGAAGGACAGTGCCATCTTTCCTAAAAAAACCTTCAATTCCTTCTTATATGTAAATTATCAGCAAGTGGTTCAAAAAGAGTATTATAAAAAAGATGCTGATATCAATAAGTTACTGCATTATAATGTGCAAACCAATAAAGATCCAAACGTTCCGGATGAAAATCAGGCAGCGAATATTTTACTTCACAATGCATTACAACCTCTTAAGGATTTTATAGCTATTAATCCTGTCGAGAATTGGCCTAAACTAATTGAAAAATTAGGAGAATATTCTATGAGACGTTTTCTAAAAGAGTTTACCAATTACTCAGAGAATGCCATAGAGATGATTGCTGTGATCCAAAACTTGGAGTCACGTATGGCCTATGATTTTCTGCAGAGTTTTATTGAGGCTAATATTATTAAAAACGATACTGTTTTTTGGCAAGTAGTCGGAGGAACAGATGTAATTACAGAATCTTTTTACAAAAAACATGAATTAGCAGAAATTACATACCTGGACACAAAAATGACAGATCTTTATTTAAGAGATGGGAAAGTAAGAATTTCTACAGAAATAGAAATAAAACGGGATCCTGCATACTATGAAAAAATAGGATTTGAAAAACAAGAAGTACCGGTAAGTGAGATGGAGTTTGATGAGGTTATTGTGACGATACCATTTTCTGCATTTAGGATGGTACACGTATGGCCTAAATTTTCACAAGATAAAAGAAAAGCGATCAGGGAACTTCACTATGACTCTGCTACAAAAGTTCTGGTTGAATTTAAAGAACGTTGGTGGGAAAAAGATCCCTACAATATTGTGGGTGGTGGAACCATCACTGATTTATCGAACCGTTTTATTTACTATCCAAGTCAGCATATAAACAGAGAAGGAAATGGATTAATGTTAGCCTGTTATTGTTGGGCAGATGATGCCAGAAAATGGGATTCTATGAGTCATAAAGACCGTTATATATATGCATTGGATAACATTGCGGTAGCACACGCACCAGACGATTTGGACGAACAAAGAAGAATTAAATCTTTATCTGTTTTCAATCCAGATGCACCAGAAGATCCAGAATATGTTGACGGAATCAAAGGAGCAGCCACTGTTTCCTGGATGCAGAATCCATATGCTTTTGGAGAAGCAGCCATTTTTAGTCCAGGACAATTACATTTATTACAATCAGCTATCGAAAAACCTGAATGGAACGGAAAAGCACATTTTGCTGGAGAACATACTTCATTAAAACACGCTTGGATAGAAGGTGCAATTGAATCTGGTATAAGAGCGGCATTAGCTGTAAATGAAACTCCGGTAGAACTTTAAAAATCAATCTCATGAAAAAAATAACAGTAGCAAAATATCTACAGCTTCGTTTGGAGGAACTGGGATTGGATGTAGTTTTTGGTGTTGCAGGAAACTATTCAGCGCCCTTTCTAAATACCATTATTGAGGATCCAAACGCAAAAATTAAGATTGTTGGAAACACAAATGAAATAAATGCAGGCCATTGTGTAGATGCATATGCTCGATTAAAAGGCATTGGAGCAGTGGGAGTTACCTATGGAGTAGGTGCATTTAGTGTTTTAAATCCGGTAGCAGGTTCTTATGTAGAACATAATCCCGTACTAGTAATTAATGGAGCTCCCACAAACGCAGAGCAATCAAAAAACTTGGGAGAAGGTTTAATGGCTTCTCATATGACGGGTGATATGTACAGTAATATCAATGTTTTTCGGAATGTGACAGTAGCCGCAGAACAAGTCACAGGAGATGGAGAAGCTCCTTATAAAATAGATGCAGTTCTCAATGCAATGATCAGTTATGGCAGACCCGTTTACCTAGAGGTTTTTGAAGATGTTTGGCGATCAGAATGTGATGCTCCTGATCGTCCTATTACCCGAAAACATAGTGATCAATGTGTATTAATAGCAAAAAGTGCTGCTGCGGCTACTGCCGATTTGATCGAAGCAAAAGATAAACCTATTTTTTGGGCAGGCGTAGAAATTCAGCGTAAAGGACTTCAAAAGAAATTTTTACAACTGGTAGAAGATACAGGTATTGAATTTACAACCTCTATTATGGGAAAATCTATTGTTTCTGAGGATCACCCATTGTTTAAAGGAGTTTTTAACGGAAATGCATCTCCGAGTGATGTCTATGAGCGATTCACTCAAGCCGGATCTAAAATAGGAATTGGTGCGTGGACCACAGGTAAAAATCTTGGAGGATTTAATATATGGGATGATAATACGGTTTTAGCCAATCACTCCGGAATCAGAGTTGGTGCAAAATTTTATGCGAATATGTCCTTAGGAGCTTTTATTGATGCGCTTAGAGAAGAACTCCTGAAACGTAAAGAGAAGTTTAAAAGATTTTCTATGGATGCAGCAGTAAATAACCTGCTGAAGAAATCTGAAAAAATTGAAACTGATGATGGGCTGACCTATGATCAATTCTTTACAAAAATGAATAGTTTTATTACAGCTTCTAATACTGTGGTAGTTGATGCAGGATTTCCTTTATTGGGAGCTCAGGGATTGCATAGAAGTAAACCAAATACCTTTGTTGCACAAGCCAATTGGTTGTCTATAGGGTATTCAGTTCCTGCTGCGATAGGCGTTAAATGTGCTGACCCAAATCAGAGAGTACTGGTGTTTGTAGGCGATGGTGCATTTCAGGAAACTTGTCAGGCAGTTTCTGCTCAGCATCACCTAAAGCATAATACTGTGGTTTTTGTTTTGGATAACAAAATATATGGTATTGAACAAATGCTAGTCAATCCAAACCCATTTAGAGGAAAAGATAAAATAGATTATCCTCAGGAAGATCTTAATAAAGTGTATCCATACAATGATTTAAATAATTGGAAATATGCTAAACTTACAGATGCTTTTGGAGGTATTGGACTTGAAGTTAAAACAGAAAATGATCTGGATATAGCACTGCATCAAATTGATAAATATCCTAACGATAATTTCATTGTACACGTTCATATTCCTAAAACTGACATTCCTAATTCGATAAAATATAGAACCAAAAAAGCAGGAGAAGATGAAACATTAAATCCAGATTGGTCATTGTGTTAAATCATAATAAAGAAGTAATCCTAATATCAATTATTCTTGATTCTTAGGGTTACTTTTTATATCGATAATGACCTATGATTTTATAATCAAACAGACAATCAGCTAGTACCTGTCCACTACCAATATTGTGTACAATCAAGTATCGTTGCTGATCTGAAGATTTTTTATCCACTACCAATCCAATATGGGTGAGTCCGCCTCCTAGACTCCAGCATACAACATCTCCTGGGATGTAATCTGTTGATTTGTCAGAAATCGTTTTGACTTGACCAAACCTTGAAAAGAATGTCATTAGGTTAGGAACTCGTCTGTGATCAATGTTTTTATCAGTTTTTGATAATCCCCAATTTTTTGGATATAAACCAAAATTAGCTTTCATATCCTCGTGTACCTCTTTTTGGAGATCAATACCTACCTTTCTATAGGCTCTGATCACTACATCTGTGCATACACCTTTATCACTAGGAACATCACCATTAGGGTACTTCATAGAAAAGTAGGCAGGATCGTAGGTTACATCTTGTTCGGTCAATGATAAGCTAGCGTCAGACAATCGATAATAGAAGTCTTCCTGAGCAAAAAGAGAGAAAGAAACTTGAAGGAAAAGTAAAAATATGATTCGCTTGTTCATATGGTTATATTTTACATACGTTAACAAAATTAATTTTTTATTATTAAGAAAAATCTTGCATTATAATAGATTAATTCTTTTTTTTGATGCTTATTAAAATAAACTATTAACGATAATTAGTTACAAAGGTTTATTTGATACCCCAATCTTCCTTTTTTTTGATCTTACCTCCTTGGCGAAGGTGACTAAATAAAGTTGCTACTATTTCGTTATGAGAACTTACCGCTTATTTATATTTTTTTATTGTCTGTTAACAAATAGCTATGCTCAGCAAGTTGATATTGATTTTGCTAGAAAAGGACTGCTTTTGTTTAAAGAATTAGGTGTTTTTTCTTCTAATGTTATCGATTTTGATGTTATTGAAGAAAGTAAAATAAACGTACTGTTTGAATCTAATGACAAGAAAAATTTAGTAAGACTCCATAAAAATGGTAAAAAGGATATTCAATTTAATATAACATCTAGTAATTTAGATAATCAAAATACTATACCTGTTGGTATGAGTGCTAAATCCGATGGTACTGTTTTGGTGTTATCTAACTTTTGGAATGGATATAGCTGGATGATTTCTGTTAATGGGTTTTATGAAGATGGAACTATTAATGATGGGTTTGGTAGCAGTGGAGTATATAAAAAGAATATATTAGATAATCTGGATGATAATTATGGGCAGTATATTTATGCTTCCTCTAATGATGAAATCATTGTTATTGCCAAGATAAAAGGTTTAGAAGCTTCAAAAAAACAAGAAAAAATTGCTATTCTTAAGCTATCGGATATTGGTGAGACCTTGTCATCCAGTTTGTATGACGATCATCACTTTACGTTAAACTGCTCTGCCATGGAAAACGACTATCTCTTACTAGCGTATTCTGAGTCGATAGATGACGGGCAGGAACAATCTACGTACTTAGCAGGATTTGATAGTAATCAAATGGCATCAAATAATCTATACTGTCTGACCATAGAAGAAGATTATCAGTCATTTGATCATATAGTACTTTCCAATACAGAACTTTATACTTCTCAAATCGAAAATGAGTCTGAAGGCATATATCGTATACGTAAATATGGTGCAAACGGAAATCTGGATCCTACTTTTTTCGATTCTGGAGAAATGGGATTTAGTGCTGATATTTACAATACTGATTTTGTAGTAACCGAAATAGGAGAAGTTTTTATAATTTCTAAGAGCTTGGACAGTGAATTCGAAATACTAATAAAAAAATTATTACCTAATGGTGAATTAGACACGGATTACGGTAATGAGGGAGTGGCATCCGTTTTGTTAAAATATCCAATTCTTGATTTGAATAAAATACGTTTAGATTCAAAAAATGAATTATATATCTCTGGATCCATGGAGATCGAAGGTGATTCTTTCGGTTTTATCACTAAACTAAAACTCAATATCCAGCAGTTAAAAAAAGAAAAACTAGAAAAATTTATTGATAATTTCTTTTCGAAAGAATAAGTTTTATTTAGATAATTCTTCTAGTTTCTCTTTTTCTGATGCACTAAGCTTATTGATTCCTTCTTTATTTATCTTTTCCAACAATCGGTTTAGTTCCTTCTCTTTTTCCACTTTTGTTACATTATAACGATCATCTACATCAAGCAAACCTTCAGGTTTTTCCGTTAGATTCTTTTTGAATTGCAAAAAGTCGGGTTTCAACCATTTGATGAAAACAAAAATGAGGATGATAGCGATTAGTAAGGGAATGGATATAAAACTCATGAATAAACGATAATACTTAGAAAATTATACCATTTACCATTTGAATTTTCTTTTCCGGTAAATTCAAATGGTAAATGATATTAGATAGAACCTTCATTTATAAAGGACCAAATATAGTTTATTTTCAATTTTTATATGCTATCGTATTTCCTTTACAAAATCGGGGATACTATCAACTCCGTTTTGAGTAAGGTGTTTGATGAAAGCAGAACCGATGATAGCACCTTTAGCGGTTTTGGTTGCTTGAGTAAAGGTTTCATTGTTGCTGATACCGAAGCCAACAATCTGCGAAGCTTTTAAATTCATATTTGCAATGCGTTCAAAATATGCTTCTTGAGTGTTTCCAAACCCAGATGTAGATCCGGTAACACTTGCAGAACTAACCATATAGATAAATCCATTAGAGACGCTGTCTATGAATCTAATACGTTCTTCAGAAGTTTGAGGTGTAATCAGAAATACGTTGATCAATCCATATTTTTCAAAAGTTTCTTGATAGTGTTCGTGATATTCTGCCACCGGTAAATCAGGAATAATTAATCCGTCGATACCAATTTCCTTACATTTTGCACAAAAAGCTTCTACGCCATATTGCATCATAGGATTGAAGTATCCCATAATAATTAGAGGGATGTTTACTGACTGACGAATATTCGCTAGTTGTTCGAATAATAATTTGGTGGTCATTCCGTTTTTTAGAGCAGCTGTAGAACTTTCTTGTATCGTTGGTCCATCAGCTAGTGGATCACTAAAAGGCAGTCCAATTTCTATCATATCAACACCGTTTTCTTCAAGATCCTGAATAATTTTTTTAGTATCGTGTAATGATGGATATCCAGCCGTAAAATAGATAGATAGTAGTTTTTTATTTTGTGCTAAAGCTTTATTAATTCTGTTCATGTTTTTATTAGTACAGAGTAGTCAGTAGTCAGTAGTTAGTATCAATAGAATATCTCAATACTTGGTACTTTGTACTTACTACTAATTATTATAATTTAAAATAATCTATGTAAGTGTTAAGATCTTTGTCTCCACGACCGGATAGGCTTATGACCACAATGTCATCAGGTTTAAACTGTTTGTCATTAAATATAGCCAAGGCGTGTGATGTCTCTATAGCAGGAATAATACCTTCTAATTGTGATAGTTCCAGTCCTGCTGTCATGGCATCTTCATCGGTTACAGAAAAGAACTCACCTCTACCGGTTTTATACAAATGCGAATGTAAAGGCCCTACACCTGGATAATCCAATCCGGCAGAAATCGAATACGGTTCTGTAATTTGTCCATCAGGTGTTTGCATTAATAAGGTTTTGCACCCGTGAATGATTCCTTCTTTACCTAATTGAGATGTAGCAGCGCTTTCTCCACTATTCACGCCTTTTCCGGCCGCTTCTACAGCAATAATTCCTACACTTGGCTCATCAAGAAAATGATAGTATGTTCCTGCAGCATTGCTTCCTCCACCGATACAGGCTACCACATAATCAGGGTTTTCTCTTCCTTCTTTTTCTTTTAACTGCCATTTGATTTCTTCAGAAATGATCGATTGAAATCTTGTCACCATATCCGGATATGGATGAGGTCCAATAGCAGATCCTATGATGTAATGCGTGTCTACCGGATTATTGATCCAATCTCTAATGGCTTCGTTAGTAGCATCTTTTAACGTTTTACTCCCGGATTTTGCAGGTCGTACTTCTGCGCCTAGCATTTTCATACGAGCAACATTGGGTGCCTGACGTTTGATGTCAATCTCTCCCATATATACAATACACTCAATACCCATTAACGCACAAACTGTTGCGGTCGCCACACCGTGTTGTCCGGCTCCCGTTTCTGCAATGATTCTATTTTTACCAAGTTTCTTAGCCACGAGAATTTGTCCAATCGTATTGTTTACTTTGTGTGCACCGGTATGATTTAGGTCTTCTCGTTTTAAATACACCTTGGTATTGTGTTTTTCCGAAAGCCTTTTTGCATAATAAAGCGGTGAGGGGCGACCTACGTAATCTCGTAATAGTTGATGAAATTCCTCTTTAAACGAAGGCTCATTCATAATGTTTAGATAGGTAGATCTTAATTCTTCTACATTAGGATATAACATTTCAGGAATATAAGCTCCACCAAAATCTCCGTAATATCCTTTTTCATTTACTTGATAACTCATCTTAGTTTATAGTTTTTAGTTGATGTTTAATAGTTTTTGGGTATTGAAAAACTATTTGAGATCAACGGATAGCAATTTTTTAAATTTTTCTAAATCATTTATATTTTTTAATCCCGGTTTAATTTCAAATTTACTATTGATATCAATACCATATATCGGTAAATCTGTTTTTAGGATCGCTTTTATTTTGTCAATTTCTTCTAATCCAATTCCACCGCTCAAGATAAATGGGGTAGTGGAATTATAATTTTTCAAAACATTCCAGTCAAAAGTATATCCATTACCACCTTTTTCTTTTCCTTTGGTATCAAAAAGGAAGTAATCAACAATGCCTTCGTAGGGTTTTAGTATCTCAAAATCAAATTCATCTTTGATTGAAAACACCTTGAATATCTCGACTTTGCTCGATATGACAGTAACGGCTGTCTGATCGAATGGAGACAAGACTTTTTTTAATTCTAGTAAAAGTGCTTCGCAAAACTCAGGTGATTCATTTCCATGTAATTGAATAGCTTTGAAATTGTGTTTTTTTACTTTTTCTAAAATAAAATCAATAGACGCATCTACAAAAACTCCTGTTTTTTTAATAGTTTTTGGTAGTTCAGGAATATCTTGATCAAAATTTCTGGGAGATTTTTCATAGAAAATAAATCCAAGGTAGTCTGGTTGTAATCCAGCTACAGCTTCCATATTTTCTTGATATTTCATTCCGCAGACCTTCAATTTCATCTCTGTAAAGCTTTTATGAATTCGATTGCGTTTGCTCCTGGGTTTTCAGTCTTCATGAAATTTTCTCCTATCAAAAAACCTTTGTAGTCATATTGTTGTAAATCCTTAATGGCTTCGATACTACTAATACCACTTTCTGAAACTTTTACAAAATCATCGGGGATATGTTTACTTAGTTCTTTACTCACATCGATACTTACTTCAAAAGTTTTAAGATTGCGATTATTAACTCCTAGCATATCTAGCGACGGCATAACTGATTTCTCCAGTTCTTCTAGATTATGGACTTCTAATAATACATCTAGCGATAGGCTTTTGGCAAACTCAGATAATGATTTTATTTCGTTTCTAGACAACACTGCAGCGATTAATAGAATTACATCTGCACCATATGCTTTGGCTTCTAATAATTGATATTCGTCGATAATAAATTCTTTACGCAACAAGGGCATTGAAGAAGAAGCTCTGGCTAATAATAAATCATCCAAAGATCCTCCAAAATATTTACCATCGGTTAAAACAGACATACCACAAGCTCCGGCGTTCTGATATCCGGTAGCTACATCTTGTACACTTACCGCTTGGTTAATTACTGATTTAGAAGGTGATCTGCGTTTGTGTTCTGCAATAATTCCTGTTTCACTATTACGTAAAGCTGAGGCTAATGAATTAGTCTGACGGTTGAATAACACCGAATTTTCTAATTGACGAACCGGAATTAAACTTTTTCTAAGTTCAACTTCTTTGTATTTATCTGCTACTATTTTATCTAGTATGTTCATTTTTTTACTTGTCATCCAGAATTTGTTTCAGGATCTCATTATTACTTGTTTCTATTATGGATTCAGGTCTTCGCCGGAATGTCACTATAACTAACTTCTACTCAACTCCTGTACTTTCTTCAGGGCCTTTAATCCTTTCCCGGAGAGCAATGATTCTTTTGCTTTTTCGAATCCTTGTATGGGTTCTAATCCTTCTACAGTTGCGATAGCCATACCGGCATTTGCACACACTACATTATTCTGAGCTTCCGTTCCTTTACCGTTAAGGATATTCATAAAAATAGCTGCAGACTCCTCTATAGAATCCCCTCCAACAATTTCTTCCATTTTTAGGGTATGTACTCCAAAATCTTGTGGAGTTAGCATTCCTTCTGTGTTGTTGGATATGGTTTTGGTACTACCGGTCAATGATATTTCATCATATCCGTCTAAAGCGTGAATGATGGTAAAATTTTTATCTGTGTTTTGATATAAATACCCATACATTCTAGCTAATTCTAGGTTGAAAACACCAACGATTTGGTTTTTTGGAAATGCTGGATTGACCATAGGTCCAAGCATGTTGAAGAATGTTTTTACCCCTAATTCTCTTCGTATCGGAGCTACATTTTTCATAGCGGGATGGAACAGAGGAGCGTGCAAAACACAGATCCCCGCTTCATCAATACTACGTTTTAGAAAATCTTTATCATTACTGAATTTGATTCCTAAATGTTCCATCACATTAGAACTTCCGCAGGTAGAAGAAACTCCATAATTACCGTGCTTGGTTACTTTTATTCCTGCTCCTGCCGAGACAAAAGATGAAAGCGTAGAGATGTTAAATGTATCTTTTCCATCACCACCTGTTCCGCAGAGATCGATTGGATTGTATTCGCTAAGATCTATGGCAACACAAAGTTCTAATAGCGCATCTCTAAAACCTTCTAGTTCTTCTACGGTAATACTTCGCATCATATAGACTGTTAGAAAAGAGGCGATCTGGCTTTGGTTGTATTCACCTTTAGAAATGTTAACCAAAACTTGCTTAGCTTCTTCTTTAGAAATAGTCTCGTGATTTATTAATCTATTGAGTAATTGTTTCATTTTAAGCTTTTAATTATTTATCCAGTTTTCTAACATTTTTTTTCCGTCTGGAGTGAGCACAGATTCGGGATGAAATTGTACTCCTCTTACATCTAGTTCTTTGTGTCTTAATGACATGATTTGTCCGTTTTCGTCAAAAGAGGTTGCTTCCAGACAAGAAGGTAGATCTTCTTCGGCAACTACCCAAGAGTGATACCTACCTACGTCGAAAGTTTCATTAAGTCCTTTAAAAAGAATTTCGTCTTTGACTGTCACTTTTACTTCGGTAGCAACACCGTGATAGACATCATCCAGATTTATCAGGCTTCCACCAAAAACTTCTCCGATAGCTTGTTGACCCAAACACACTCCAAATATACTTTTGGTATCTGCATAGGTTTTAATAATCTCTTTTAGTAATCCTGCTTCATCCGGTATTCCCGGTCCTGGTGAAAGCAATATTTTATCAAACAGAGCCACTTCTTCTAATGTCAGTTGGTCATTACGTTTTACGATTACTTCGCAACCCAGATCTTCTAAATAATGAACCAGATTATAAACAAACGAATCGTAGTTGTCAATTACTAATACTTTTTTCATCTCATTGTTCAGGAGTTTATCAGCTCCTTATATTTCTTCAGCTAGTTTTAATGCTTTGGTTAATGCTCCTAGTTTATTGTATACTTCTTGTAATTCGTTTTCTTCGTTGGATTCGTTTACTAATCCTGCTCCGGCCTGCCAATGCAATTGATGATTTTTACTTAAAAAAGTTCTTATCATAATCGCGTGATTAAAATTTCCGGAGAAATCCATAAAACCAATGGCACCACCATAAAAATCACGGTTTACGGTTTCATATTTTTCTATAAGTTGCATCGCCATATGTTTGGGGGCACCGCTTAATGTCCCTGCAGGAAATGTATCAGCAACTACTTGCATTGTTGTGGTATCTTTGTGTTTTTTGCCGGTTACTTTGCTCACCAGGTGAATCACGTGTGAGTAAAATTGTACTTCTCTATAAGTATCGACAGTAACTTCACTTCCGTTCCGGCTTAAGTCGTTACGTGCTAGATCTACCAGCATCACGTGTTCTGCATTTTCTTTCTCGTCGGCAGATAGTTTTTTAGCTAACTCTGCATCTTGTTCATCATTTCCTGTTCTTTTAAAAGTTCCTGCTATTGGATGAATTTCTGCGATGTCATTTTTTACTACGAGTTGCGCTTCTGGTGAACTACCAAATATTTTAAAATCTCCATAATCAAAATAGAATAGGTAGGGAGACGGATTTACGCTGCGTAAAGCTCGATACACATTAAATTCATCACCTTTGAACTTCTGTGAAAAACGCTTTGATAAAACTAGTTGAAAGACATCTCCACGTTGGCAATGTTTCTTAGCTAGAGCTACGTGTTCCTTGTATTGTTCATCATCTAGGTTAGAGGTAGTTTGATCGACGGTTGTAAAATTATAGGATGCAAAGTTTTTTACTTTAAGTAAGGATTCTATTTCTGCAATATTGCTTTCTGATTCATAACAATGCGCAAAAATACAGGCTTCATTTGTAAAGTTACTGATTGCTATAATATTTTGATAAACAGTGTATTGTATGTCTGGTATGTCTATACCACCTTCTTTTTTTGAAATAGAAATATCTTCAAAATATCGAACGGCATCGTAAGAGATATATCCAAACAGACCATTGTTAATGAATTTAAAATCACTTTTGGATGTTTTAAATTGTTTTCCAAATTCTTCTATAATGAGAGGAACATTAGTGTTTTTTGTGATGGGAGTTTCTGTTGTGGTTTTATCAGGAAAAGATTTGTAAATGATTTCATTTTCAATTTTAATAGAGGCAATAGGATTGCAACAGATGTACGAAAAGCTGTTCTCACTACCTCTGTAGTCATTATTTTCTAATAGCAAACTATTAGGAAAACGATCTCTTATTTTTAAATAGACACTTACGGGAGTAATAGTATCCGCTAGAATTTGTTTGAAATGTGTAGTTAATGTATAACTCATGTTACATTTTTGATATTTATAATTTATAAAACCCCTTGAACAACGGAACAAAAAAAAGGCTTGTCGTGATTTGACAAGCCTTTTATATGTTTACTTAACTATATGACAGGAGCTATCTCACGACGTTTTCGTTATAAGATGACCACCACCAAGTATTTGTTAAGATTAAATTCATTATTTAATTTATTGAGTCAAATATATAAATTAATTGTAATTCAAAAAATAAAAAATTACATTTTTAAATTTACAGCTAATTCAAATTCATCATAGATCGTTTTATCCCCTAAATTATCGAAGAAGCTACCAGAACCATATTTGATATCATATTTTGTTCTGTCTACTTTTAGTTTGGTTGAAGCTTTATCTCCGTCAACGGCCAGATCAAAAGTAATAGGATTTGTTTTTCCTTTAATAGTCAGATCTCCGGTAACTTTATAGCCACCATCCATTTTTGATGCGTTCTTAATTACCAGAGTAGCTTTTTTATGATTTTTTACACCAAAGAAATCATCAGAGTTTAAATGCCCTTCTAGTTTTTCTTTTCCTTTTCCAGCTTCAAGATCAGTAACTTCTAACGAAGTCATATCTACTACAAATTCACCTCCGGTTAATTTTTCGTTTTCGAAATTTAGGAATCCACTTGAAAAATTAAGGGTTCCTGTGTGCTCACCAGTCACCTTTTCGCCAGTCCAATTGATTGTGCTTTCAGATGCTTTGATTTCTTTTTTCTGTGCAAAAACTGAAGTTGCGGCCGTTAGAATAAGTGCGAAGACTAATGTGTTTCTTTTGGTTTTCATGATGTTTAAAGTTTAAAATTATAAAAAAGTGTTTACTAACTTAATTTCTTAGTTTATTTAATAAATTATTTAGGGTGATGAGTTCTTCATCAGAAAGAGATGAGGTGATCCTTTTTTCAAAATCATTCATAACAGGACTTACCTTCTCCAGAAATTTTTTTCCATTCTCGGTTATTGTAATTTCTACTTTTCTTCTATTGGTTAGACAGAGTACACGTTTCACCAAATCCTTTTTGATTAGCTTGTCTACTAATCGGGTGGTATTACTCATTTTGCTTACCATTCGTTCCTGAATGGTAGATAAGTTTGCTGGTTTTCCCTTCTGGCCTTTAAGAATTCTTAGTACATTAAACTGTTGAATAGATATATCATATATTTTTAATTCAGAATTGATCTGATCGCTTATCCAGTTTTCTGTATATAAAAGATTTACTATGGCTTTTCTAGAAAGTGGAAGTGTCTCTTTAGTTTTTATAATATCTTCTATATTCATTTGTATGAACAATATTTGTATATACAAATGTAAAAGATTTCTTGTTTGGTTATTGATAAAGAGATACTAATTCTTTGTTAAAAGTTTAATGATTACTGTTGTTAAATACTATTATTGCTTGATTAGTTTTTATCCAAATCCTAAAATTATCTTTATGAACTATTTAAACCTTGTTAATTTCCTTTTTGGTGATCAAGGGTTTTAATAATTTAGTATGATGCATAAATTAATTATATACATAAGTATTACCCTGATGTTGGTAAATTGTAAAGGAGAGCAGAAGGTTGCGATTGAAGCTTCCAATGTTATTTCTGAGAAAGGTGTGGAGATACCTGTGTATGATTTTGAGAATTTTGAACATTTACTCAATATTAATGATGGAAAAACTAGAGTTGTTAATTTTTGGGCTACTTGGTGTAAACCTTGTGTAGCAGAATTGCCGTACTTTGAATTAATAAATAGTAGATATCCAGATGATGAGGTTGAGGTAATTCTGGTAAGTTTAGACCTTCCAAATCACGTAGAGTCTAAACTGATTCCGTTTCTTAGAAAGCAACGTATACAAAGTAAAGTAGTATTGTTAGATGATCCAGATGCTAATAGTTGGATTCCAAAAGTACACGAGAGTTGGTCTGGGTCCATTCCGGCGACTATCATATACAAAAACAATACTTCAAATTTTTATGAGCGTTCCTTTACTTATGACGAATTGGAGAGAGAATTAAAAAAAATATTATAATATCATATGGTTCTAATTTTTTTGAGAAGAACCTTTAATAAAACAAACAAATGAAAACTTTAAAGATTTTAGTAGCAGTTGTTTTAGTAATTGCGGTAAGCGCATTTGCAATTGATAAAGTTAACGTATCAGATAGTGATGCTGGATACACCATTGGTGATTCGGCCACTGATTTCAAACTTAAGAATATTGATGATACTATGGTATCGTTGGAAGATTACAAAGATGCTAAGGGTTTTATTGTCATCTTTACTTGTAATCATTGTCCATATTCTGTAGCATATGAAGATAGAATTATTGCGTTAGATCAAACTTTTAAGTCAAAAGGCTATCCGGTAATCGCTATTAATCCAAACAATCCCAAAGCATATCCAACGGATAGTTTTGAGAATATGAAAGTAAGAGCAAAAGAAAAAGGATTTACTTTTCCTTATTTATTCGATGATGGTCAAAAGATCTATCCTCAGTATGGTGCTACTAAAACACCACACGTTTATCTTCTGGAAAAAACTGCTGAAGGTAACATCGTTCGATATATTGGTGCCATAGACAATAATTATAAAGATGCATCTGCAGCTGATCAAAAATATGTTGAAGATGCGGTCAATGCCTTGCTTGCAGGAGAAAAAGTACCTGTAGAAATTACAAAAGCGATCGGTTGCAGTATAAAGGCATAAGTATTGTACTATAATTTTAGATAAATCATCAATTGCTTTCGTACAATTAACTAAGGACTCTTATATTTGTATTGAAATATATTGGCAAAAAATTAATCTAAAAATATAAAATAAATGGCCGAAGATATTACTCAAGATCAATGGGAAGATCTTATTGCTAATGATAACAATGCAATAATCTTAGATGTTAGAACTGAGGAAGAAGTAGAAGATGGTTATATTCCTAATATGCTTAATTTAGATATACGCCTGGGACAAGGTTTTCTCGATGAAGTAGAGAAGCTTGATAAATCTAAAAATTACTATGTATATTGTCGTTCAGGTGCACGAAGCGCACAAGCTTGTGCTCTCATGGATCAAATGGGTTTTGAAACTACCTATAATCTAATCGGTGGTTTTATGAATTGGGACGGCGAAGTTGCCGAATAATAATAGCTAATCATACTTATGAAAATTAAATCAATACTAACCTTAATCTTTTTTTCAATTTTATTATTGAATTGTAAAGATGCTAATAACAAAGATGCTGCTGTCGTAGAACTTATTACCGTAGAGGAAATGGATTCTCTATTGGAAATGGAAAAAGTACAGCTTATTGATGTTCGTACTCCAAATGAATATGCCGAAGGTCATATCGAAGGAGCGATTAACATAGACTTTAGTGACGAAAATTTTGAAACCTTGATTTCTGAGGTAGATAAATCAAAGCCTGTAGCGGTTTATTGTGGACGTGGAGGAAGAAGCAACAAATGTTCTTCTTATATGAAAAAAGCTGGTTTTACCAAAATTTATGATCTGGATGGAGGTATAACTGAATGGAAATACAAAGGAAAGGATTTGGTAAAATAATTCTAAGATCAATGCCAAAATTCAAATACATATAAACAACAAAACCGACCATTTCTGGTCGGTTTTGTTGTTTATATGCTTGATCTCATTACCTATTGCTTTAGTATTCTAGAATAGAATATATTTTTGCCATTTTTTACTTTAACAATGTAATTACCTGATGTAAGATTCTTTACTAATGAACTTATATCGATAGTCTTTTGCTCATCCTCTTTAGCGGGCTTTTCCATCATTTTCTTTAGTAATTTACCTGTAATATCCCAGATCGAAATTTCTATCTCCTGATTTGAAGCGGCATCGTAACTTAACGTAAGAGAATTTCCTGTAGTAGGGTTCGGATAGATAATCGGATTAGTATCCAGTTTTGTATCGTCCTGAAGATTGGGATTCTGTCGAGAAAGAGAGCTAATAGTTATATCCAGATTTCCGGGAGCAGACCAATTTCCAGCGGCATCTCTAACCAAGCTTTTGATTTTTCCATTACGTCTTCTGATGTCTTTTGTAGCAGCTGATCCTGCTGTAATTGTTTGTGACTGATTTACCCTAAATTTATACACTTTAAGATCATCAAATTCTACCATAGTCTTATTAGTCCTTAAGGATAGGGTACTGCCATTTTTAATCGGAGAGGGATCAGTCCATTTTAGGATGGATTTGTTATTTCTAAAAACTTCGATTACCCCAAATCCTGGGCTATAGGTAATTTTATAGTTTGCCCATTTGTTATCCAACGATACATCATCAATAGCCCTGAAGTTTAGTTGATTATTGATTGTTTCGTAGATCCTTACTTTGTTATCTTCTCCGCTAAACCATATCAGATATGAGTTACCTCTCTGACTAAGATCGGGGGAGTCAGCCATAATGTGAATACCAAATTTTCGAGGGCCACTTGTTGATATGGTTTTTGCAGAGAACTCATATAAATAGGGGAGTCCGGAGTTTTGTGATAAAAACGTATTAAGCTTTGTGTTATCAGAAGAAGTGTTGGACTGGCGCAGATGTCCATTGTTAATAGTCCAATTTCCAGCACCTTTAGTATATCCGGAATAAAAAATATTGAAGTTGTCATTAAAGAATCCATTACCCCGATTTGCATACCAATTACTGCCATACTTTTCCAAAGCCTGATAAAATCTGCGGGTAACTCCTACATTGTCATTATCATTAAAATTTACTGTAAAATCACCAGATTGTGTAGTTCCGCCTGATGCAGATATCGTAGTGGTGGGTGCTTGATTATCAGTTCCTCCAGTTCCCGAACAACCATTATTAATAAGATTTTGCACGCCAGTCCTTACACTTGGTAGAATAGCATACCCGCCATCACCAGGACAGGCAGAACAGCCTCCACCATCTCTATGTCCGGAGATTGTTTTTAACGAGCTATTTATTGAATAGTGATAGGTAGATCCAACAGGGTTGATATTTTCTTTTGAAGCTTTCCATGCAAGTAATTTTTTAAGTGAATTCTGAGTTGCAGTTTTGGGAGTGGCAGAAGAATAATTTCCTAGCATACATACTCCCATAGTATTTCGATTTCTACCACAAAAGTGTGCACCTACAGTATTGTCACCACCTGCTCTTCCTTCATAGATGATTCCATTTGGATCGATTAAAAAATTATACCCAATATCAGACCATCCGTTAGAATTCATATGAAAGTTTTGCACAGATCTTACTCTTGCAGCCCAATCATTGCTGGAGTTAGAACCGAATTCGTGATGAACGATCAGATGTGTTACTTGAGAAGTGGAAAACGAACTACTTGGGGGTCTTGCTCCCCATTGAGATCTGGATACTACTGAAGGCTTTGTACAAGCCGCTTTACCCTGATTTTGGGTCTTGATATTATTGATCTCATCAATTATTTTTTGTGGTGTAACTCCCGGACTATAATGTTTTAGGATTATTTTTTTTAAAATAATTTCCTTTTTTGGCGTAATATCCAGAGCGTATTGAATAAGAGAAGTCGATGAGTCCAAATATAAGAGAGCTGATATTAGGTTTTTATCGTTAAGTTTATCAGAGTGCCCTTCAAAAGGTACTTTTTTCCAAGTAGACCATTTTTTTCCATTCTCTGATGTCCTATAGGAAATGGAAATTACTTCGGGATCCAGATTTACTCCATTTAATTGAAGGTGACTACTAATAAAAGGTTCTGGTTTAATAAGACCAATGTTTACAGGATGTATCTTAATTTTTTTTAAATGTGATGCCTTAGAAATAAGAATACCCTGTTCATTAAACGTTAAATTACTACTATTCAGAATCGCATTTTTTGAATTTAATTCAACAACATTTTCAGATGTTCCTTCCCCCTTGAATCTGACTTCTTGTGAGTATAGTATGCTATTGATTACCATACACAGAATGACGCAGGATATTTTTTTGATTTTTTTCATTGTGAGTTTGTATTTTATGAGTTTATGTTGCAAAGGTGATTTGAAAAAGGAAAAGGGTTCAGATAAGAGGACTTATCATTATCGTTAACTAAATCGATTGAACCCTTTTACACACACATTTTTCAAATTAATTTTTGATAACAGACACGACTTTCGAACCGTTTTTATTGCTTACCTTAATGAAATATTGTCCATTTTGAAAGGAGGTAAAATAGTTGCTAAGATCCAAAGATTGATGTATGGATTCTTTAGAATACTCTCGGAAATATTTCAACACTCGACCTGTGATATCAATAATAGATATCACGGTATAAGCATCCGAGGGAGATTGATAACTCAGGGTTATATCTTTTCCATTGGTTGGATTTGGATATACCTGAATTTTATTTTCTAAAAATGTATCATCCAGTATTTCAGTGTTTTGACGCGTAAGCGAACTAATGGTTATATCCAGATTTCCGGGAGCAGACCAATTACCTGCAGCATCCCGAACCAGACTTTTAATCTTACCATTTCGTCTTCTAATGTCGTCAGTAACACTTGATCCGGCCGATATGGTAGCTGTGCTATTTGCTCTGAATTTATACACTTTTAAATCATCAAATTCTACCATAGTCTTATTAGTCCTTAAGGATAGGGTACTGCCATTTTTAATCGGAGAGGGATCAGTCCATTTTAGGATGGATTTGTTATTTCTAAAAACTTCGATCACCCCAAATCGTGGGCTATAGGTAATTTTATAGTTTGCCCATTTGTTATCCAACGATACATCATCAATAGCCCTGAAGTTTAGTTGATTATTGATTGTTTCGTAGATCCTTACTTTGTTATCTTCTCCGCTAAACCATATCAGATATGAGTTACCTCTCTGACTAAGATCGGGGGAGTCAGCCATAATGTGAATACCAAATTTTCGAGGGCCACTTGTTGATATGGTTTTTGCAGAGAACTCATATAAATAGGGGAGTCCGGAGTTTTGTGATAAAAACGTATTAAGCTTTGTGTTATCAGAAGAAGTGTTGGACTGGCGCAGATGTCCATTGTTTATAGTCCAATTTCCAGCACCTTTAGTATATCCGGAATAAAAAATATTGAAGTTGTCATTAAAGAATCCATTACCCCGATTTGCATACCAATTACTGCCATACTTTTCTAAAGCCTGATAAAATCTGCGGGTTACTCCTACATTATCATTGTCATTAAAACTTGCTGTAAAATCATTAGATTGTGTATTTCCTCCAATCGCATTGATTGAGGTTGTAGGAGCTTGTGTATCGGTAGAAGATCCAAAAGAATTCTTAGAACGATAAATATAATTTTGTCTGGGTTGTCCGGCATCGACAAAAGATCCGGCGGTAGGAGTGTTGCCTCCCGCAGCTCTCCATTCAAAATGGATATGATCCCCTGTAGAGCCTCCAGTAGTTCCTTCTAATGCGATAACCTGCCCTTTTTGTACAGCTTGTCCCTGATTTACTAATAAAGTTTTATTGTGTGCGTAATAGGTGCGTGTACCATCACTATGCCTAATAATCACTAATCTGCCGTATCCGCTAGATAAGTTACCACTAATCCCCGAAAAAGAAACGGTTCCTGCTGCTGATGCTCTTACATTATCATCCCCAGAAAGTGAAGTAGCAAAATCAATGGCTTGATATCCGTGATGCCCTCCAGGTGTAAAATAGCCGCATTGCCCTACGGGACTATGTGAGCCGGTAGGACCAGGAGTTCCGTGTCTGGAGACACAATTTTCCTTACCAAAATCCCAAGGGAGGTAATACGATAAGGCAGATTTTTGTTGAAATGATTGTTCTTTATTCTCTTTGGTATCAGATTTCCATCCTAAGATTTGTAATTTATTTTCTTTGAATTTTAGTAAGGTTTTATATGTTTTGGTTTTAATAGTATAATCATAAATAATATTAGAAATTCCGTGTAAAGGATCTATTTTCTTTTGCGTAGATCCTAAAAAAATAAAGCGATCCCGCTCTGGAGAAAGCAAGGGTGTTGCATTATAAGTAAAAGGGAGAGTAAGTTTTTGAAGCTTGTTTGCCTTGATGTCATAGATAAAGATTCCTTGGTGCTCTTCGGCTGCATCAAGATACAATGCCTCTACAAAAATTTGATGTGGTTTTTTTGTCCAGGCTATAGGTTTAAAGGCGAGCTCTTTTCGATCTCCGTTTTTTTTATGCTGCAGGGTAGTTTGTTGGTTATTTTTAAGATTTACCTTTTGTAGATTAAAAGCACCTCCTATTTGTTCTCTTTCTAAGTATATCCAGATATTAGGATCATACGGACTTTGAAGACCTTGAAAAAAATCAAAACCAGGGGTTGGCTTCATTTGATTATAAATATGATCAGCTTGTAGTACTATTTTATCAATATGAGATCTAAAGTTGAACTGCTCTTGCTTTTGATCTAATATTCTGGGATTTTCAATATTCAAGTTCTGAATATATAGTTCCTGGTTCTTTCTAAAAATTAGTTCTTGGGCATTTGATAAAGAAGCATAAAGTACTAACGCTACTAAGGCTTTAAGTGTAGTGTTTTTCATAATGATGAGTTTGTGTTGTGTGTCTTTGTATACTAAAAAATTGTGTTGTTGATTAGAATGCAAAGTTTTCAATTCGAAAATTATAAACTCTGTCTATGAAAAACATGGGCACAAGTACTCATTTTTAAGTAGCAAGATAAAGGTGAGAATGATGGATGTTTAATGATATACATCTTTTAGTCTCATAGTATACTTAAACAGCGCATTACTTCCGGTAATTTGTAGTTTTTTACAAATGTTCTGACGATGATTCTTTATGGTTTTTTCGCTTTTAAAAAGATCAAAGGCTATTTCTTTATTGGTTTTTCCAAGGGCAACCTGATTTAGTATTTTTACTTCGGTCTTAGAGAGTTGCTCGTGTGATTTATCCAAAACTCCCACTACTGGATTTGCCTCTTCTTTCCACCAGGATTCCCTAAATCTTTTGCTCACATAAGGCTTATTTAAAATTGCTCTTCCAGCACATTTCTTAAGATTTTCTACAGTATCGGCTTTGTATAGAATCCATTTAATTTCCAGATTTTTAAGTTCTTTAATTAGCCAATCTTCTAAGGTAAATGCCATTATGACTATCTTAGTTTTGGTGGCGTGTAATTTGGTGTATTTTGCCAATTCTATTCCGGAGTTATTGGAATGTAAGGTAGCGTCGATAACAATAAAATCCGGTTGACTATCTACAATAACTTTTCTTAAATGGTCTAAGTCACTTATATCTTCATATAAGTTAAATTTCATATCTTCTGGGGCTTCTAACATCGCTCTGATGCCTAGTCGTTTTAACGGATCATCATAAGCGACTATAACATTAAATTCTTGCATAGTTTTAGGGTTTTGTCAAGAAATTTCAGTAATAAGTTGGGTTCGGTTGATACTCTTATCACTGAATGATTTGATTATGTATGCAGGGTAGTAAAGGAATGATGAGTATTACTTTTCTCGGAAAAAATGGTGGATAACAAAAGGAAGTAAAGCAAAGTCTTGAAATTGGTTGGGTTTTTTCATTGATGTTGCGTTTGTGGGTGAACCTGATAAAATTAAATTTTATTTCTATTCTTTGCTTGAAGGATAATTGTTTTTCGATGTAATGCAGTCTTTTAAGTCAAAGTAAATTGGCAAAAGGTTAGTAAATAATTTGACTTTATAGAGACCAATAAGTAAGATTAAATAGGTTAATCTAGCCTTTTGGTAGATTTGTGATAATGGTAATTTTTTATTAAACATATACTTTTTGTAAGTTAAGTCTCACTCTTTTTATGTGTTATTTACGTACGCTGAAGAAGAAACAGAATAGTTTTTTGATGTTATTTACTTGTATAAAAAATGAATTCATTTCGAAAATCATACTTTATGATGTAAAATAGTTTGTTTTAGCAGGCTTTATTCCAGGTAACACAATTGCAACTGAACCAGATAATCATTTAAACAAGATGTAGGCAAAGAAGTTAGATTTTTGTGTAATGGGTAAACAATTAATAAATTTTTCTAAAAATGGATGGTGTAACTACTTTTTTGGGGAATTTTTAACGGTATAATCGTCTGTAAAATAGTATCTTAATTAAAAATAAAATTATGAAAAAAATAATACTTACATTCTTGTTCGTTGTTGGTGTATCTTCTTTATCTGCGAATTGGATGCATATGGTTGCAACCGATTCTCTTTTGACCAACGATAAAAATTTTTCTTTTGAACTTGATGCTACAGCTACGCAGCAATCCATAACAATCTTATCTGATGTTAAAGAACCTATGCTTATAAAAATTATGGATAAATCCGGCTTTATTAGAATACAGAAAGAGCTGCATCTTGATCGTGAAATAGACCTTACAGAATTACAGGTAGGTCTTTACTTGATAAAAGTCCAAGTGGGTAATTATTTTGAAATAAAAAGATTTTATAAAGGTACAGATGGTGTAGACGTTAGATAAAAATTACGTGTTTTGTATACTTTAACTCTAATCCTTTCACGATTTTATCATGACTAAAACTGAATAGCTTTCTTTGGATTCCATAATCTTAGGTATTTCAATTTTTGTATGTGCATTACTTTTCTGCATGATGCACTAGTCGTTGTAGTCTTGTTTGTTTAGTTTAGGATTGTTGTTGTACTTTATTGAAATAGGACTGTTTTTAAAAGAAAATAAAGTATAAGACAAGCTCTACTTGGATTATAATTATTTTTTCCTTAATCGGAATATATGTATTTATATATTTAATTGATAGAGGAAGTCGGTCGTGTTCTAGTGATAGTTGCCTTATTCGTTTTCTTTTAATCTTTGGAGTTATATTATTGACAGTATGCAGATCAATCTTTTTATATATAATTGCAAAATCAGTAAGAAGTAAAATAACATAAGCTTGGTATTTGCACAAAAACAAAAAGCTTCTGAAATTTAGAAGCCTTTTGCATTTTGCAAATCAATAGTATTTTTTAAAATTTAGTCCTAAGAACCCTTCACGATTTTTTTTACGAATTTTGAGTTTCCTTGTTTAAAAATTAAAATATACACTCCACTATTATAAGCAGATAGATCAATTGTCTTGGAAGTTTCACCTGTCGATTTATCAGATATTCTTTGCACAAGTTTACCACTCACGTTAAATACTGAAATGTCAATCAGCTTATCATTCTTGATGCCATCAATATAAACGTGATGTAACATCGGATCTTGATAAATATTTAGTGCGCTTTCAGTAATTTCTGAAATACTTAAGGTGGGTTCAATATTAATTGCGAATTGCAAAGTTTGCGATGTGCTATTGCAATCATTTGTAAAGTTCACTTCTACTGTCCAATTTCCCTCGATGCCATCGTCATTGTCTGAAACAGTTTCAAAAGAGATTTCTTCTGAGGTGTAAGTGGCGTTATCCGGAGCTGTCCAGGTTAGCGAACCGTTATAAAGTGATGATGGTAGTCGTAAATTGATATTACTACCTGCATTAATATTGGTTTGTGAATTGTTTTGCATCGGAACATATCCCGTGTCGTCTATATTTATTTGAGCAGCGTCAGACAAATCAGGATTTGAAGGATGTACGGTTAAGGAAAGGTTTTGTGTACTATCTTCATTACAGGCATTTTGATTTTTATATCTTACGATATAAGTTCCAGAATTAGAAGGCTGTACATTGGTTAGTTGCCAGGCTGTGGATAAATCAGGTGTAGTATCTATGGTTCCGTCAGGGTATTCGATTTCAAAATTGGATGTACCTGCATTTTGTACGCCCAGATAAATATTGGCGCCTTCACAAATTTCCAGATGATCTTGTTGAAACCAACTTGTTCCATCATTTACAAATGGCGTCAGTCCAAGCGGTTCTTGCACATTTAATACAATGGTTGATTGTGCAGTACAGGATCCATTATTATAAGAAACTACGTAAGACCCTGAATCTGAAGTTTGAACATTACTAAAACTCCAAGCTGTTGAAATATCAGGAGTATCATCGATAGTTCCATCGGGATATTGGATCTGCACATTTTCTAATCCGACATTTTGCATACCTAAATAAATATCTTCTCCCAGACAGACATTAAGCGTACTCTGCTGTAACCATTCGGCTCCATTATTTACATAAGGAGTCACTGTTTCATTGCATTGTAGAGGTGACAATGACGCTTCAAAAATTCCTCTTCCGTGTGTTCCGATAAATATTTTGCCTTCATTTAAGTATTGAATTTCTATATCATTGACCGAAGTATTTGGCAGACACCCATATTTTTTCCACTCTTGTGTGCCGTTTTCCAAAAAGAAAACACCATTATACGTTCCTATAAAAATGGAACCAGCCTGGGTATCATAAGTTTCCAACGAGAGCACAGGGATGTTCGGTAAATTATATGAAATGTTTTGCCAACTATTTCCTCCATCAACAGATTTATAAACTTTCCCATTATTGGTATATCCTCCATAAGAGATAAAAACCGTATTTTCATCTGTAGGATGCACTTCTAAATCAGAAATATATTGATTTACCGGAGTAGCACCAGACGTCCAATTCAAACTACTGGCGTCCTTTGCATACACTACATTGTTTCGCGAAGCATACATTTTATCAGAATTTGTTTTTGCAATGGCTATTTGTTCTAAGTCCTGAGATGGGCTGATATTATCTCCAATAACAGTCCAATTAGACCCTTGATCATCAGATGCGTATACGCTGTTGTATCCAATGATAATTCGGTTAGAATTATTAGGATCTAACTTGAAAGGAGTTTCCCAAGCTCCATTTCCATCTTCTCCAGGAGGAGAAATAAAAGTTCGCGTTCCGTTGACCCATTTTCGTAACGCTCCATTTTGAATGGCATAGTAACGATTGGCAGGATTGTTAAAATCAATTTCTTGCCCCATTCCGTCTGCCGTTGGCTCATAACTTTGCCAAGAACCATTAGAGTTTCTAGTTACATTTCCGTTATCTTGAGATCCGGCTCCTAAAATATTCGCATCGGTTTGAGAAACTGCGATATCATAATATTGCGTGATAAACAAATCTGAAGATAAATTGGCAAAAGATCTGTCTGACACAGAATACCTAAAAACACCACCATCATTACAATAATAAATAAAGTCAGGTTGTAACGGGTTTGTGTATATATTTCGTTGATCTACGTGAATAAAAGGAAGACCATCTCGTCCTAACCATTGTGTGGTAGCCTGAAAGTTATCTCCTCCGTCACTAGAAGCATAACATTCAAAGTTACCAACAACGATATTAGAATCAGAATTATTAGCAAACGAAACCACACAGTTCGATTCTGGTAGCGTTTTTTGACTAAAGTTTTGCCCAAAGTCTGATGATACATTCAGGACAGAACCATTGGTAACTGCTACATATCCGGAATTTGTTTTATTTGAAACAGCAATTCTTACCTGTCCACTTCCAAAATCATTACTTAAGCTAAAATTTTGACCATTATCAGTACTCACATAAAATTGCCCGCTAGCACCTCCTGCAAACACATTATTAGAGTTTAAGCTATATCTTACCGCTCTGATGTTTGCATTTATTATTCTAGTCGTGGTGTTAAAATAATCAGTAGTTCTGTATAATCCATTAGAAGTTGCTACCAGAAATTCATTAGCATTATTAGGATTTACATCTATTTCATAAATTCTAATATTCTGTGGCAAGGTAAAAGTCAAGTTGGTAGGAGTAAAGCTTACACCTCCATCGGTCGATTCGTAAATACCAATACCGGCAGGACCATACCAAACGATATCACTCAACGCAATAATAATTCTATCTGGATTAGTAGGGTTTACAATAATATCTGAAACTGCTGTATGAGGCAAATTATCATTTAAATTGATATATGATTGGCCACCGTCTATGGTTTTCCAGATTCCACCAAAAGCAGCACCTACCCAAAAAATATCTGGATTTGTAGGATGAAAACCAATACTACTCACTCTACCCATATCGATTTGATAACCAAAGTTGCCATTATAATTTACAGCGCTCCACTCTGCATTATAATCAGAATCTTGACAATTGGCACTAGAAGAACGTTTTTGCGAAATCTTGGATTGAGTAAAATCTCCTAGAGTACCATCTTCATTTAAGTGATGTTTCCAAAAACTTTTCCATCTTTGGTATTTTACAAAATCACCATCTCTAAAATCACCTTGAGATAATTCTGCAAATGTTAATCCGGGACAGGTAATTTTAAAAAACGTATCGGCTTCTTTTATGATATCATCAAAGGTTCTTTTTCTTCCATCTTTTTTAGAGGTAAAAGGATTAGATAGAATTTCTTGAATGTTTCTGGTAACTTCTTTTTTTTGAGAATGGACTGATATAGAAAGAAGTAATACAATTAGAAATAAAAATCTTTTTTTCATAGTATTGAGGTTTGTGTGTTAACGATAAGTAGATTTAATAGTGCAACTTATTTATTTTTTTCGAAGGGATATATTATGATTTTACCCCAAGTATGTAGTTTTTTATCAAATACCTGTGATTTTGATAACTCCTGAAAGTAACGTTTAGTGTATATTGTGAAAATTAATGACGATAATGTTTATTTGCTGCTAAATTTCTTAATAATGAAAAAAGTATACTTCTTCCTAATGTTTATAGCTATTTGTGCTTGCTCCAACGACGATGAGGATTGTGGGTGCAGAGAGTTTAACTACTTAGACGGAGGTACATTCATGGCCTTTAGTTGTTCAGATGATATTTAATCTTTGGATGAAGATACTTTTGATGAAGCTTTAGAACGTTGTTCTCAGTTTTCATGAACAATTAGTAATTTCAAACTTCTAATGCACAAACTTTAAGTAGCAATACCAAACTTATTGGTGAATGGTCTATTGATAAAATATTTAATTATAATAAAACGAGGTAAATGGGTTATCTAACCTTATTTGATAAAGTCTGTCAATAAAATTTTATTACTTTTAGACCTAAGTGAATACTTGATGATTATGAAGTATTATATAGTATCGTTACTTTTTGCGTGTATAAATATCAGTGCATATTGTCAAATTTTCTATCCTGAAATCGAAAATTACACTATAGAAAACTACAAGGCAGATAACCAAAATTGGGGTATTGATGTTGATGAGCAGGGTGTAGTTTATGTAGCTAATAACAGAGGGCTTTTACGTTATAATGGACATCTGTGGGACTTGTATCCGTTGCCTAATAAAACCATTGTAAGATCTGTATATTGTGATAATGATAGGATATATACCGGTTCTTATGAAGAGTTTGGGTACTGGAGCAAGGATACTTTAGGCTTATATCAGTACACTTCCTTAATAAATCTGCTTAGCCCTGATCATACGTTAGTAAATGAAGATTTTTGGGAAATCATTCAGCACAATAACTCTATATATTTTAGATCTTTTGGCGGGGTGTATGAGTACGATGGTGAACAAATTCGGTTTATCGATGGTAGTCAAGGAGTTGTGGATATTGAAATATTTCAGGATAAAATTTTGATATCTATTAGAAATTCAGGTTTGTATGAACTTAAAGAAGGAGTTTTAAAACCATTTCAATCGGATACAAAAAATCCTGGACTACAAATTATTACAAGTTTAGCTGCTACAAAAGAAATGTTATTTCTTTATGATGAAGGAGAAGGAGGGTTTATCCGAAAAAACAATAAAGTTGTTTCCCTTTCTCCACAAATAAATTCCTTATTAAAAGCGACAATTTTAAATAAAGCATTATTTATAAACGAAAATGAGATTGCTTTCGGAACAATTAAAAAGGGGGTTATTGTTTATAATCTAAGTAGTCAAAAGGCATACACACTGGAAAAATCTTCAGGGTTACATAATAATACAGTGCTTGGACTAAAATTTGATCAAGGACATTTATGGGTGTCATTGGATAACGGAATTACTAATATCAATTTTGAAAATTCGCTATCATATTATACAGATATCACCGGTACTCTGGGAACTGTTTATGATGTAGTTTTTTTTAAAGGATTCTATTATTTGGCAAGTAATACGGGAGTTTATAAACTTTCAGAAGCAGGAAATCTAGAGTTAATTAAAGGCTCTGAAGGACAGGTGTGGGATTTGTTTACTGTGAAAAATCATTTGTTAGCAGGTCACAACAATGGAATATATCGTATAGAGAATGATTCAATTTTTCCTATTGATCTTAGTAATGGAGGAGTCTTTGAGATTACACCAATAGAGGGTCGAAATGAAGAATATCTTTTAGGAACATATTCCGGAATCCTGAAATTAAGTTACAAAGATGGAGAATGGCAAACCCAGCTGGTTGAAAATATTATGTTTCCGGTACAAAAAATTATACAAGAGTCTGATGGGATTATCTGGGCTTCACATCCATACAAGGGTATCTACAGAATAATACTTAATAAAGATCATACTAGGGCAATTGATAAAAAGGATTATGGGACACATGAAAAATTTAAACAATACACAACAGAGCCTTTTCACATAGGGAATCAAGTATTGTTTCAAAATTCTGGTAGGTGGTTTTCATATTTTAAAGAAGGCGATAGCATAGGTGAATACTCGGAATATTCCAAACTATTAGGAAAAGACCTTGTAGGTCGAGACAATGGGCACTATTGGCTTATTGATAAAAATATAGGTGAGAAAATTGTATTTACCGACACGGATTTCACTACGATTTTTCAGTTAAAAACTTCAGAATTACAAAACCGATTAGTTTCCGGATACGAAAAGGTAAATGTTCTTAATGATTCATTACGTGTGTTAAATCTTAATGACGGAATGGTACTGATGAATTTGAGGCTATTAGCCAAAAGTTTAGATAAAGAAATTGTTTATCCTCCAATCGTTGATAAAATAGTTACTCCAAACGGTAACCAAGAGCTTCTGGATAGTTTCACTCTACCTTTTAACGATTCTCGAAATATAACTTTTGAAGTGTATGCGCCATATTCAATAGAAAGAGAGATATCCTATGCGCTTTCGGGTAGGCTGGTACAAGAAGGAGTGCTTGAAAACGGAAAAGTCATTTTGCAAAACTTACCTTACGGAGATTATCAATTAGATTTTAGAAATAAGAATGCTACAACAACAGTGCAGTTTAATATTTCACCACCGTGGTACTTGTCCATATATCTCAAACTAGTTTACACGCTTATTTTTCTTCTTATCATCTTTTTAATTTACAGAAGAAATAAGATTAAAATAAGAAAGCAACAGATAGCGATGCAAAGAGCATATATAAAACAAACTCAAGAGCGAATTGCAAAAATAGAAAAAGAAAATCTGGAACGAGAGGTGTTAGATAAAAAAAGAGAACTCACCAGTTCTACAGCTTCTGTGATCAAAAAAAATGAAATGATTATTGAATTGAGAAATGAATTAAATCGATTAAAAGAGCTCTCACCTAATCAGTATAGGACCAAACGATTATTATCAGTTTCAAAAAATTATTTGGGTGATGACAATGACTGGAAAATTTTTCAATCTAGTTTCAATGATCTTCATAAAGATTTCTTTAAAAAATTATTAGAATCATATCCTAAACTTACTACCAAAGATCTAAAACTCTGCGCTTACATAAAGACCGGTTTAACTACCAAAGAAATTGCTCCATTAATGGGTATTACAGTTCGTGGTGTAGAATTGCATCGCTATCGATTAAGAAAAAAGCTAGAATTGGCAACAGATGATAATTTTCATAATTTTTTAACTCTTTTTTAATCATATTCTTACTTTTTTACCGTAAAATTTACTGCATCACTACTACATCACATTGTTAAAATTTAAGTTTTAGTAATGTTTTTTCTATTTGATTATCAGTTATTTAGTTAAAAAAGTATTTTTTAGACAACTACTCGAGATATCGTTTATTCTCATTGATGTAATTTCACATAAGGAAAACATAACTATAATATGAAACTATCATTTCTTACTATTTTGTTGTTTACTGGGATTCTTCATCAGGGACTGGCACAAAAAATGATCAAAGGTACCGTAACGGATCCAACCGGTACTCCTTTACCGGGAGCCTCAGTACTTATTCAAGGAACAACTACAGGAACACTAAGCGATTTTGATGGAATTTTTGAAATCAAAGCCAAAGAAGGAGCAATTATCGAGATCAGCTATGTCGGTTTTGAAACAACAAACTTCGTTGTTACTAAAGAAGATGAATACACTATTCAACTCAATGAAGAAATTGATCAATTGGATCAGGTAATTGTTGTTGGATATGGAACACAGCGTAAAGCTATTTTGACCAGTTCTGTCTCTTCTGTGGATGGAGATGATCTGGCAGCAGAACCTGTGCTTAATCCTTTGCAAGCACTTCAAGGAAACGCCGCCGGAGTTCAGATCACTTCTTCTGATGCTCCTGGTCAAGCTCCAAATGTTATCATAAGAGGATTAGGAACCATACAAGGAGGAAGAGACCCCTTGTATGTTGTAGATGGTATTCTTACCAATAATATCAATAACATAAATTCTTCTGATATCGAACGTATTGATGTATTAAAGGATGCGGCTTCACTGGCAATTTATGGTAATAGAGGTGCCAATGGTGTGATTATAGTAACTACCAAAAAGGGGAGGTCTGGTAAAATGGAAATTAACTTTGATTCATTTACAGGTTTTCGGGATATAGTTACCAGAGTAGAAATGGCAGATGCATCGTCATTTGTAACTTTTAGTAACGAAGCAAGAAGAAGAGACCTGCGTAGAGATGGTGACCCAAATAATGACAATGACACTACTGGATTTCTCTTAGCAAATCAGCAGTATAATACCAACTGGTTGGATGAGATTACAAGACAGGGGATAATTACGAATAATAACCTCTCTTTGTCTGGTGGATCAGATAACATACGATCCTTTTTTAGTATGGGTTTCAATAAAGAAGAAGGAATTTTATTGGGTAACGACTTTGATCGTTTGACTCTTAGATCCAATACAGATTATAGAATCAGTGATTCATTTACATTCTCTAATAATGTAAGCGTTCAATTAGCAAATGCTACGCCAAAGAGTTTTAATGCATTTACTAATGCATACAAACAGGCTCCGATTATTCCGGTTAGAGACGAGAATGGAAATTTTGGTACATCTATAGGATTAAACAATGTATCCAATCCGGTTAAAGATTTATTTTTTCAGGATGAAGATCAAAAGTTTTTCAAAATACAAGGAACTTTTAAGCTGGATTATAAGGTCATTGAGCCTTTGACAGTAACTTCTCGCTTTTCTATCGAAAATGAATATGCCAGATTTTATCAATTTGTTAACTTATTAGGCTTGTTCTTAGCAGATGATCCCACTCGGACAGAGGCAGATTATTTTCGTGTAGAGGAAGATCTCCCAAGAACCATTTTAAGAGCAGAACAATCGAATATATATCGTTGGTTTTGGGATAACTATTTAACTTTTGATAAACGATTTGCAGATGTACATGGTATAAAAGTTACCTTAGGAATCACCACCGAAGAAGGGAAAAGAGAATTTCTTGTCGGTACAAGAGAAAATGTACCAACCGATAGAAATTTAAGATTCAACCTAAATACCGGAGATTTAGTGGAGCAAACACCTGCCGGGGGATCGATTAGTGACGGTTTTGGTAGATTATTTTCCTACATCGCAAGAGTGAACTATGATTTTAATGACAAATATTTATTAAATGCTTCATATAGAAGAGATGGTGCTAGCAAGTTTACCAGAGGAAAACGTTTTGGAGATTTTTATGCAGTAAGTGCAGGTTGGGTAGTTAGCGAAGAAAGTTTTATGGAAAATAGTATTTTCGATGTACTCAAGTTTAGAGCGAGTTATGGTGAGCTTGGTAATCAAAATACACCTCCAAATATTCTTAATGTGACTACTGGTGATGGAGGGTTTTATTCTTTTGGTCCGGATGAAGAACTACAACAAGGTATAACCATTACCGGGGCTATAGATGAAGAATTAACCTGGGAAATAACCAATGAAATAGATTTTGGTGTTGAATTTTCAGTTTTTAACCGTCGCTTAACCGGAGAGATGGACTATTATAAAAGAACAAATACAAATGCAATTTTGCAAATTCAACTTCCGGACGTTTTTGGATTTGAACCTTTTAATTCTCACGTAGGAGAGATAGTTAATGAAGGGTTTGAAGCTTCTTTCAATTGGTCTGATGCTATCGGTGAACTTCGATATACCTTGAGTTCAAATTTTACTTATAACCAAAACGAATTAACTAAGGTTACGAATCCGTTTTTTAATGAACAGGATGGAGGAAGCATTGACAATGGTCAATTTACAAAGCGAGTTACTGTAGGGAGACCTTTAGGAAGTTTCTTTCTATATGATGTTATCGGAATTGACGATCGTGGAGAATTAGTGTACGATGATGTCAATAATAATGGTATTGTAGATGAGGGAGATAGAAAATATTTTGGCTCGTATATACCTAAAATAGTAATTGGATCAAGTCTAAGTGTGGATTATAAGAATTTTGATTTTTCAATCGAGACGCTCGCCAATCTTGGTAACGAAGTGTACAATGGTAAAAAAGCACAGCGATTCGGAAACGAAAACGTAGAGCAACAGGTTTTTAATAGAAGGTGGACATCTGGCAGACCAAGTAATACAGATCCCATTGCTTCTAATGATGTTCCTCTGTCTTCAACATATTTCCTCGAATCCGGGGATTTCTTCAGAATCAATAATATTACTTTAGGATATACCATACCAGAGGACGCTTCGGGTCCATTTTCTAAAATCAGAGTATATACAACGGCGAGAAACCCAATAATCTTTCAAAAATTCTCAGGATTTACTCCCGAGTTAGTGGGAGATCCATTAGGTACTGCCGGAATCGAATTAAACGCATACCCGTCTTTGCGATCCTTTTATGTAGGTCTGAATGTATCTTTTTAAATCTAGGTTTATGAATGCAACTATAAAAAATGAAATTATTATAACATTACTTACGACCTTACTGTTTATCAGTTTGGTAAGTTGTAGTGAGGATTATCTTGAAATTCCTTCTAATGAGGAAACTGAAGAAGCAATTACATCGGAAAAAGCAACTGAGCTGGTAAACGCAGTCTATAACATTTTTCTTCAATTTTCGATGAGTTCTTTTTCTTGGAATGGTGTTTCAAGTATTACATCCGATGATGCGGATAAAGGAAGTGATCCAGGCGATACCGGAGCAGATAAGAATTTATTGGATGCACTTACATTTGATGCTACCTCTCTTTCTTTTAACGAAGTCTGGGAAGCACATTATGATGGTATTCAAAGAGCCAATCAGGCTTTAAATCGATTGAAGGATTTTGAGATTGAAGATTCGTTAAAAGATAGACTGATAGGAGAAGCTACCTTTCTTCGGGCTCTAATGTATTTTAGACTGGTAAAGACCTTTGGAGGTGTTCCCTTAATCCAAGATGTACCTGACATTAATGCCGATCCAACAACATTGTTACAAAGAGCATCCAGAGAAGAAACGTTTGCCTTTATTGAAGAGGATCTTCTTAACGCCATAGAATTATTACCCGAAAAGAGTCAATACAACATTTCAGAACTAGGTAGAGCTACAAAAGGTGCGGCAAAAGCCCTCTTGGCCAAGGTGAGCATGTATCAGAATAAATGGGAAACCGTACTTACTTTAACCAACGAAATTATTAGCTCGGGAGAATATGGTCTCACACCAAATTATGAAGATATCTGGAAAGCAGAAGAGGAAAATAATCAAGAATCCATTTTTGAAATACAAGGAAGAGGAGAACTTCCGGCTGCTGGAATATTAGAATATAGCGTAAGTCAAGGCGCTAGAGGTCTTGGCGGTTGGGGCTGGGGATTCAATACACCTACTCAAGATCTTGTTAATGCCTATGAACCAGGTGATCTAAGAAGAGATGCCACTATTATTTTTAGAGGAGAAACCTTATTTGATGGTAGAGAAGTGCCAAATACTGTGGTGAATCCAAGATATAATCAAAAGGCATATTCTAGCAGGTTTACAGCGGTTTCTCAAAGTGATAAAAACATACGGGTCCTTCGATATGCAGAAGTTTTGTTAATGAACGCTGAAGCAGCCACTCAGATAGGTGGCGATGCGTTGACACCATTAAACTTGGTTAGAAATCGAGCTGGGCTTTCTAGTCTTAACTCGGTAGATCAAATGGCAGTTTGGAGAGAAAGACGTGTAGAGTTGGCATTTGAACACGATCGCTATTTTGATTTGGTCCGTCAAGGACGAGCGGGAGCCGTTATGAGAGCTCACGGTAAACCATTTATCGATGGAAAACATGAAGTATTTCCCATACCGCAACAGCAAATCAATATCAGCGGGGGATTATTAATCCAAAATAATGGGTATTAAAAATTGTGTTATAGCAAAACACTGAATTGTAAAAAATTGCATAAGAATAATATTATGAATGAATTACAGAAAAGATATAGAAATATGATCGGTATAGGTATTATGATGGGTATGGTATTGCTTTTATTTCAAAATTGTACAGCAGAGGATACCTTGCCACCACCTCCTGATGTTTCTCCTATTGTAGAACAAGAAAATCAGGTACCAGAGATTCCTTTTGAACAGTTATTAGATCTGGTGCAAGAACGTACCTTCAGCTATTTTTGGGATTTTGCAGAACCAGATAGTGGTATGGCAAGGGAGCGATCGCAGAACGGTCCTGATTCCAAATTAATAACCATCGGAGGATCTGGATTTGGAATTGCGTGTTTCCCGGCTGCGGTAAATCGAGGTTGGATAACCAGAGATGAAGCCATACAACGTTTGCAAAAGATTTTAACGTTTCTGGAGAATGCAGAGACGTATCACGGTGTCTATTCGCATTGGTATTCGGGAGATACCGGTCAGACCATTCCTTTTAGTACTTTAGATGATGGTGGTGATATTGTAGAAACGGCTTTTTTGATACAGGGGCTTTTGATTGCCAGACAGTTTTTTACAGAAGACACAGTAGATGAAGGAAATATTCGAAGTAGAATTAGAGCTATTTGGGAAAACGTAGAATGGGATTGGCACGAGAGAGGACAAAACGTAATTACTTGGCATTGGTCAGAAAATTTTGGTTTTGATCTTAATTTACAAGTCCAAGGGTGGAATGAAGCCTTGATAGTGTATATCCTTGGAGCAGCCTCGCCTACGCACCCGATTACAAAAGAAACCTATGATAATGGTTGGGCTCGAAATGGTGACATGACTAATAATAAATCCTTTTTAGGGGTGGTTTTACCTTTGGGCGAAGACCTTGGAGGACCTTTATTCTTCTCTCATTATTCTTTTATTGGCTTGGATCCAAGAAATCTACGTGACCAATATGCTGATTATTTTAGTCAAAACAGAGCACATTCTTTAATCAACTACAATTATTGTGTAGAGAACCCTCAGGGATTTAGAGGGTATAGCAGAGATAGCTGGGGACTAACTGCCAGTGACGAACCAGGCGGCTATGGGGTACATAGTCCTACAGAAGATAATGGAACAATTACTCCAACCGCAGCGTTGTCTGCATTTCCATTCACTCCAGAACAATCCAGACAGGCATTAGAGCATTTCTATTATAAGAAAAATGACCAATTATGGGGAGAATATGGTTTCTATGATGCGTTTAATGAATCGGCAGAGTGGGTTTCTGATGGATATTTGGCAATTGACCAAGGACCCATTATAGCAATGATAGAAAATTATCGAACGCAATTGCTCTGGAATTTGTTTATGAGCGATTCTGATGTGCAGGAAGGATTGACCAAATTAGGATTTACCTTTTGATTTAAAAAGATGAATAGAAATTCAAAAAAAATAGTTTTGACAAGGATCTCATTCGGAATCATAGTAGCCTTTACTTTACTGAGTTGTCAGAAAAATCAGGAGAAATCCTTACAAAACGATCAGAATCTCTTGATCGATAAAAAAGTGGATTCAATAATGAATTTAATGACGCTGCAAGAAAAAATAGGACAAACCGTATTATATTCCAGCACAGAGGATGTTACGGGTCCTGTCTTAGATAAGAATTATCAAACCTATTTAAAAAATGGACAGATTGGTGCAATTTTTAATGCTATGGGATCTGCTTTTACTAGAAAACTCCAAAAAATAGCTGTTGAAGAAACAAGACTAGGCATCCCTCTTATTTTTGGATACGATGTTATTCACGGACACAAAACAATTTTTCCAATTCCTCTGGCAGAATCTTCTAGCTGGGATTTGGATCTTATGAAGAAAACGGCCAGAACGGCTGCATTAGAGGCTTCTGCAGAAGGACTTCATTGGACTTTTGCACCAATGGTAGATATAGCAAGGGATCCCCGATGGGGAAGAATAGCAGAAGGCGCAGGAGAAGATACCTATCTCGGATCTTTGATTGCCAAAGCCAGGATAGAAGGTTTTCAAGGTGATAATCTAGGAGAAAGGCACACAATTATGGCCTGTGCAAAACACTTTGCCGCATACGGCGCAGCACAGGCAGGTAGAGATTATCATACGGTGGATATCTCTCTAAACACTTTATATAATGTCTATTTGCCGCCTTTTAAATCATCTGTAGATGCGGGAGTAGCAACTTTTATGACATCATTTAACGAACTTAATGGAGTACCTGCCACTGGTAATTCTTATTTGTTACAAGATATCCTTAGAGATCAATGGAATTTTGACGGCTTCGTAGTTACAGATTATACTTCTATCAATGAAATGGTACACCATGGATATGCAGAGAATTTGGAAAAGGCAGGAGAAATGGCTTTGAACGCAGGAGTAGATATGGACTTGCAAGGTGGAGTGTATAAAAATCATTTAGAAAATTCAATTAATCAGAAACACGTGGATATCCAAAAATTGGATAGAGCAGTACGAAATATTCTGAGAATGAAGTTTGAACTGGGCCTTTTTGATGACCCATATAAGTATTGTGATGAACAAAAAGAAAAAGAAATAATCCTTCATCCGGATCATTTACAATTAGCAAGAGAAGCTGCCCGAAAATCTATGGTATTATTGAAGAATAAAGAGCAGGTTTTACCCGTAGAAAAAGAAAGTAAAATTGCTTTGATTGGTCCTTTAGCAGCTGATGAATTCCACATTATTGGAAACTGGTCAGCCAAAGGAGATCGAGAAGGAACAGCGGTTAGTGTTAAAGAAGCCTTTGAAGAAAAGGGGATTAGTTTTACATATACTAAAGGTTGTGAAATTGACGGAAATGAAGTGGATTTTTCTGAAGCAATAACCATTGCAAAATCCTCTGATGTAGTAGTGATGGTTATGGGTGAATCAGAACGAATGAGTGGCGAAGCTGCTAGTCGTACCTCGATTCAGCTCCCTGGACAGCAACGAGCGCTAATTAAAGCCATCAAAAAAACAGGAAAACCCATCATTTTGGTATTGTATAATGGAAGACCTCTGGATTTATCCTGGGAAAACGAACAAGTAGAAGGGATTATAGAAGCGTGGTTTCCCGGAACAAGTGGAGGACTGGGTGTAGCCGATGTTTTATTCGGAGATTATAACCCTTCAGGAAAATTGACCGTGACCTTTCCCAGAAATATAGGACAGATACCGATTCACTATGATATCAAAAATACTGGACGTCCCGCAGATATTCCTGGAGCAAATGAACGCTACGTTTCTAAGTATATTGATGTAGAAAATTCGCCTTTATTTCCTTTTGGATACGGACTTAGTTATACAACTTTTGCGTACACGACACCAGAACTAAGTGCTAGAACATTGAATGCAAGCGATAGTCTCAAAATTACAACAACGGTTACAAATACCGGTAATTATGATGGAGAAGAGATTATACAATTATATATAAAGGACCGTTTTGGAAGTATCACGCGTCCTGTTAAAGAATTAAAAGGTTTTCAGAAAGTATTTATTAAAAAAGGAGAGACCAAGACCGTTACCTTTTCAATCACTGCGGATGATCTCAAATTTTATAACAGTGATCTGAAATATGTAAATGAAGAAGGAGATTATGATGTATTTGTCGCCGGTAATTCTGATCATAAATTTACTAATTCATTTAGTTTACAATTGAAATAAATCTCTTAAGACCAAACTGAAACAGAAAATATCTAAAAATCAGAAATTATGAAAAAAATAGTATTTTTTATCGTGTTTATAGCTCATTACGCAGTTGCGCAATGTGTGGCTCCGTTAATTACAGATTTTGAGTGTGACCCTCCGTCTCAGGCATTGCCAGGAACTGTTGTTGCTATTACTAATAATTTTAGTGGTGGGATCAATACCAGTCCTACAATTGGTCAGTATACAGACGATGGAACGCAAGGATTCGATGCATTGGTCATAAATTATGGTGCTCCAATAGATTTATCAACGAACAATGTTCTTCAGTTCAAAATCTATACTCCCACTTCTATTCAGGTATTAGCAAAAATTGAAGGGGGAATGAATCCCGTAGAAATTTATTCCGATTTTTCACAGGTGAACACCTGGGAGGAATTTACATTTGATTTTAGTGCATCTGCTGGTGATGGACACACTACGCTTGTTTTATTCTTTAATCCTACAGTTACTACCGGAACTCCAAATGATTTATACTATTTTGATGATTTGGGATGGGTAAGCCAGAACATATTGGATACACCTGAATTTGTTAAAAACTCGAGACTAATAGCTTATAGTCCTTCGCCTGATGAACTGGTAATCCAGTCTGATGATGGAGTTGATAAGATTTCTTTATTTACGCTAACCGGAGCATTGGCTGCTGTAAAATCAGTATCTCGTCAAAAAGAAACTAGGTTAGATGTCTCTGATTTGACACCGGGAATTTATTTTGCAAAAGTTCAAATGGAAGGGATTGAAGAGAAACTAAAAGTCTTAATACGATAAGATGGAAGAGTAACTTTCTCCAAGAAAAGTTCTGTTAAAAATTAAATATCATGAAAGCATCAAACTTTATTTTTTTTCTAATTATTATCGCATTTTGGAATTTGTCTTGCGAGAGAGAAATACCGACTTTTCCGACCATAAATTATGTTCCCTGTGATGATATTAATGTGGTAGCGGATCCAAATATAGTAACGGATTTTGAATGCCAGTCGAATGTAATCATCGAAAATGTTGAGGTTGTCCGTAATCCTCTGGAAACTGGTATCAATACTAGTAGATTTGTAGGAAAATATCTTGACGGTATAGCGGCTGATGATGCGTTAACGTTTAATTTTTCCGGAATCGATCTGTCCACCAATGGAGTGTTTAAAATGATTATTAAATCCTCGGTAGCAGCAGAAGTTAAAGTAATACTTTCTGGAGGGAGCTCTGATCCTATTGAAGCGATTACTGTACTAAATGGCGAAAATACGTGGGCAGTTTATGAATTTAATTTTAGTAATGAGGATTCTGGCGATTATTCAATGGTACGTATTTTCTTTAATGAAGGAATCACCAGTGATGGAACTGATTTATTTTATTTAGATAATCTGGTTTTTGATGTTTCTGTCTTTGCTCCAGACCCCTGTGAAGGCGTCACTGAAGATCCCTCAGTGATCAATGATTTTGACTGTCAAGAAAATTACGAATTTGGCACTCCGGATGACCCGGTGGTGGAAAAAATTCCAAATCCTGATCCATCAGGTAGTAATACAAGTACATTTGTGGGCTCTTATATTGATAACGGCCAGGAACCTTTTGATGCCTTGATTATTGAATTTGGGCAGCCTATAGATTTATCATTAACTCCACAATTCAGTATTCAGGTTTGGGCACCTATGCAAGGAAATATTATTGCTAAGTTAGAAGGAGGGACAGCTATAGAAAGATCCGTTCAGGTACAGAATGTTAGAGAATGGCAACAGCATACTTTTGATTTTTCGGATGCTCTTAATGCTGGTAATACAACCTTAGTGCTGTTTTTTAACGCAGGTGCTACAAACGGAACTACAGAAGATGTATATTATATTGATGATTTAAAATTTATAAATATTCCTGATCCTTGTGAGGGTGTAGTACCAGATCTTTCCATTATTAGCGATTTTGAATGTCAGCAAAACGTGATGCTCGGTCTGGACCCGATGGTAGACGCTGCACCTGTGGTGGATAATCCGGAAATAGATCCACAAAATTCTAGTGTTTCTGTTGGACAGTATACCGATGATGGTACGGATCGTTTTGATGCACTCATCATCAATTTTGAAGACCCCATCGATCTTTCAGTCAATTCTGTATTTAATATCAAAGTGTATTCCGAAAGACAAATGCCACTCACTGCAAAATTAGAAGGAGGTACTCCGGTAGAGCTTTCCACAACGGTCGACGTGATTAACGAATGGAAAAATTATACCTTTGATTTTGGAGGAGCAATTGGTAATGGAAATACACAATTGACTATATTTTTTAATGCAGGTCAAGCAGATGGGACAATTACAGATACTTATTATATTGACGACCTTCGTTTTACCTCGCAGGAATGTCCGGTAGAGCAATTAGATTGCAGTACCGTCATGACAGACCTAAGCATTATTAACGATTTTGATTGTCAGCAAAATATGCAAATAGGTTTAACAGAACAATCGGTGCCCGTGGTTGCCAACCCTAATATCAGTTGTGAAAACCGAAGCCCAAATGTAGGTGAGTATATTGCCAATGGTACTGAAGCTTTTGATGCTCTGATTACCGATTTTGGGACAGCGATAGATTTGAGTGTAGAGAATCAGTTACAATTAAAAATATTGACTGAGAGAGCTGTGCCACTCGTAGCGAAAATCGAAGGTGGCACCCAGCCTTACGAAACACCACCGATAACCATCGATACGGTAGGAGAGTGGGCCACTTATACCTTTGACTTATCTCCTGGAGCAGGAAATGGAAATACTACACTGGTACTTTTCTTCAATTTTGCTCAAGCAGATGGAACCACAACAGATCTGTATTATTTGGATGATATTCGATTTGTAGCACCTTAAACTTTTCAATATTTTAGATTGTTTTTTGTTAGAAAACGCAGTACTTATGAAGTTACTGCGTTTTTTTATGGCGTTCAAAACTTTGATGTTTTTATAAACTGTTATTGAAAATCAATGGATAAATGGGGAAAAGTAGACTTTTTTGAGATGTATTTTATACGGTAACTCAAAACAACAGAAAGGTAGATTGAATAAATCGATAAGATAGAAATCTTAAGGATCATTTCTTGGAAAATGAAGCAACTGTAAAACCTAGTGAGAATATATCTTTATAAAGAGTATGTGCTGAAGATAAAAATTGGATGGATAGATTTGACCACGCTAGGGCGGAAATCCAACTATTATGCGACGATATTTTAAATCTGGATAAAAACCTAACTTCAAGAGAAATAAGATTAATTCAGCAATTAAAAACTTGTAAACTATTCTTAAAGGTCGAAAGGTACAAAATAGATCAAGAATCAGGGATCAACTATGCTAATGAGAAAATTAATTTCTTATGTCCCGAAATTGAAGAGTTTTTGTTTGTAACTGAAAATATGTATAAAGAAATATGAAGTAAAATTTAATTTTGACGTTGTAGCTCACAAATGTTTTTCTTGCAAAATATTAGGCATTTCAGGTATTGGCAGTTGATGCAAAATGGCCTAAATTATACTTGTAAATATATAATTTAGGCCAAATATCTTTGTAGTTAAATAACTATTTCAGTGTTAAAAACTTAAATGTTCAATGAGCTATAATCACTTAGTAACAATAAGCTTCTCGTTTTTTTGGTAATCTTGAGTCTGAAAGCTTATAATATACAATCCGTTGTTTAAACGAGAGGTTTCTAGATTTTTTAAAGACACTGTGTTCCTACCAGAATCCATCATCCCCAAATCTTCTTTGAAAATGATTTTACCTGTGAGATCATAAATTTTAATAAATGACTCAGAGGGTGATTCTAAAGATATTTCCATCTTTAAATCGGCTAAGTTAGCGCTTGATACAGGATTAGGAAATACTTTTAAAGAATTTAGCAGCGTTACTCCAGAGGTTTTATTGCTTCCAAGACCCGGAATAATAAATTCTTCCCAACTTCTCAAAGCCGTTCGATTGCATCTCATGGATCGATTACCTCTTTCGTGGCTTACGTAACGACCGTTACTTCCCTGGATTCCATATAAGTCACCTCCCAGCGAAACCAATGTAAATTCTTCTGTACTTCCAATGCTGGTTCGATTACAAGTTAGCTGGTTCTCGGTATTTTGAATACTTACATATCTTCCGTTATTCCCCCTTATGGCATAGGTATTTCCACCTCTGGGAACAAATTCAAAAGTCTCCCAGGTTCCCACCACCGTTCTGTTGGCAATCATAGGATTTACACCATTCTCGCTGCTTACATAACGATTAATAGTTCTGGCTCTGATTGTTGTGGTAATATTATTTTGATTACCACCCCCAATAACAGTATCATAATCGTTGTATTTAGTAAAGAAAGATGGATCCAAGCGGTATTGTAACCCAAAGAGCATAGTAGCAAAATCCACTCCTTGAACTGCATTTGCTCTCCAATTTACGTCCTCTTTACTATAACGCCATAAAATTCTCGTTCCAGAACTATTAGGAAGTCGATATATACCTCTTCCTGATCTAAATAGATTGACAAGATCATTTCCTATCTCATTACCTTCATCTATTGGTAAATATCCTGAAATAATATGTGGAGATACAATTTTGGTCCAGTTTTCTTCATCATCATTATAGATACTATTGGCGCGATAGCCATTAATATCATTAGCATCTCCGGCACCTGTACCCCATTCATAACTTAGTCTGGGAATCGGATTAGCATAAAAATCTTCGGATACAAATCGCCACCAGTTTTTATCAGCATTTTTAGCATCCCGCATAGCATTTATAAATGGTGTGTTGGTGGAAAATCCGTTAATAAGGAAATAATTGAACTGTACTATAAAACTGGGAAGAAATCGACCCGGACTATCAGTTAAGGTGGTGTGTTGAAATGTGGCATTGTTTGGGTTTGTGTACACTGCTGTTGCTGTAGGTAGATTATTTGTATTGGTATAAAAATTATTCCATAAGTCTTTAGAAACTTGACCACCAAACTGATTGGCAATATTTGCTACAATCATGTACTCATTAAACGCATTGGTTTCTGAGCCGGCTATTCCGAACCCGGAAGCGTTCGTTTCCCTATAAATTGTTCCAGCACCTGCACTAGCAATAGATCTATCCCAATTTACTCCATTTACCATTTCATCTGCCATTTGGGCGATATAATCTCGTTGTTGTGCAGAAGGTCTGTTGGCTATAGAAGGATCAAGGAAGTAATTTTTTGCGAATAATGCACCAGATACTAATATGGCAGTATCGATAGTACTATATTCAGAATCCCACGCACGCGCTCCGGTAGATAGATCGAAGAAATGTCTGGCAAAACCACTTGCATCTCTATCCAAAGTAAAACCAGCAGTTCTTCCTGTCATAGTTTCCAGTGTTTTGATGAGCTTACCAATCGCATCAGTGTCATAATTATTTTTGTGTGCGATGCAAAGCGATACCAGTCCCATACCTACAGAAGCAGTAGAGCCCGGATGATAATCATCGTTACTGTTAAGCAGTTTTGAATCTCGATAGGTACCATTGCTTAAGCGTAAAGAGCGAAAAACTTCATAAGAATTTCTACCCAATTGTCCCAAAGATCGATTGTTGTCAACAGAATACCCTCGCGCTCTGTTAAATGTGATGTCATCAAAAAAGAAACTATTGGTGTTAGCGGCTTCATTAAAACCAAAAAACAACACCAATGTGTCGTAACCAGCTCCGGTAGGAGCATTGCTAAAATCAAAAGCATAGGTCGTCCAGACTCCGGAATTGCTTATAAAACCTCTACGTTCTAATGCTTGTCCGGTAGCAGAATTTTCGAGTTTGGCTACAATACGAGTAAAAGCATCATTGCCTCCGTTAATTTGTTGCAAGATCTTTATCTGTAATTCGTTAAAGGTGTTGAGATCAAGGAAACCTCCTGGTATACTAGTAGTTAGAAATGCAAAAGGAGCATTTTCTTTTATAAATCGACCAGATCGGGCACTAGTATTTTCTCCGGATGGGTTGGGGTTTACTATGTTGGCAAAAGTACCATTAAAATTGTTCCAGGTTTGGTTACCATTTTCAAAATTTTCCAAAGTTTGCGAATAAACTCCTAGATTAAAGAAGAACATCGCAAAAAATAAGATGTAAGTTTTCATTTTTTTGTGTGTTAAATAAGTTTTGTTCTCAAAGAATTTTTAAATTGTTAAGGCTAAGTTACTTACTACACCTTGTGTTTTGAATGATGTAACAAACTTGAAAATCTTTTAATTTGTAACAAACTGGATATCAATTTATTATATAAAATTAAACTAAATAATTACGCTAAATTTTAACGTATTGCTGTAGTATTGATGTATGCGTTATTAGTGATATTTATATACAAAATTTGAGTATTTCGTAATGAATATGTTATAATTTTGTGTTATTGTGAGGGATTATTGTTTTTTGCGAAATTTATAATCAATTCTTGTCTATGAAAATTGATAAAAATGATATTCCGAAAACTGGATCTAAGTTTTTAACTTATTTGGGGTTTTCAGACAGTTTTTCTTTATTGGTTAATGTGAATGTATATTTTGGTTCGTATTTTTTCTAGGTTATATATGTTTTATAAAATCAAAGGTAGCTTTGTAGATAGTAATTAGGATTCTAGTACATAATTTATAATCATCAAGAAAGACATAAAAATTGTGGTGCAAAAAATGCTCAGTTGATAGTATTTGCCAAAATATCAACTTTATTTCTTTGCCGATTTCCCGGAAAATACAAAATCCCGCCATTTGGCGGGATTGAAGTGGAGTCGGAGAGGGCTGAAGCGATTAGGAAATGTCCTGTGGACATTTACAGCGAAAGAGCCAGCTGGCGCGTATGCCGAATCCCCCGAAAACACAAAATCCTGCCATAAGGCGGGATTGAAGTGGAGTCGGAGAGGGCTGAAGCGATTAGGAAATGTCCTGTGGACATTTACAGCGTAAGAGCCAGCTGGCGCGTATGCCGAATACCCCGAAAACACAAAATCCTGCCATAAGGCAGGATTGAAGTGGAGTCGGAGGGATTCGAACCCTCGTCCAAACAAGTAATACAATAGCTTTCTACACGCTTAGTTTTTGTTTAGGTTTTCGTCTGCTTGCCGGTCAAAAACTACCAACGCACAGCTTAACTTTACTTAAATTTCGCCAAAACATCAAAGTACTATCTTGGCTAGGTTTACTTTTACGAAGCCTCAAAACCGATCGCCGCAAACCAAGGCTATCGAGAGGCTTCCTGCTTGCCCACCTAGTGAGCCGAGGCATTATCCTACTATAATTCGGATTATGCAGCTAGGGCGTAGTTATTCTCGCCGTTTAAAAAAGATGAAACATGATATTAACGAGCTATATTCCAGCGCTCGACGTGCTTACCACCCTATTAATCTCGCTGTCAAAACCAGTCGACCCCAAAACTAATTACGAATGAAGAATTATAAATTTAGATTATTAAAACATCATTAAAAATATGATCTCCTCACTCAAAATGGTTGGCAAAGATAATCATATTTGTCATATCTTAGCCGCGCTTTTACATAAACAAATTATATACCAAACTATATGACTACATTCGGAATTATCAGAGAGCGTAAAAACCCGCCAGATCGTCGGGTGGTCTTTTCTCCAAAAGGTTTGCGTGACACCGTGTCGCGGTTTCCCCAGGCTTCTTTTAAAGTAGAAAGCTCTGATATACGAATTTTTAGCGATGAAGACTATAGAGCTGCTGGCTTTGAGGTTTCAGAAGATCTTTCTGATTGTGACGTGCTATTGGGCGTAAAAGAAGTCCCGATCGATGCATTAATTCCAAACAAAAAGTACTTTTTCTTTTCACATACCATCAAAAAACAACCGTATAACCGAAAATTGTTAAAAGCAATTCTTGATAAAAATATCGAATTATATGATCACGAGGTAATTGTAAACGAAAAAGGCTTTAGACTTATTGGTTTTGGACGATATGCCGGAATTGTGGGTGCATATAATGGTTTTAGAGCTTTTGGACTAAAAAATAACGGTTTTCAGCTTCCTAAAGCAGAAACCTTACCTGATCAAGATGCTTTAGTATTAGCACTATCCAAGATAAGTTTACCAAATATAAAAATTGTTCTTACCGGAAATGGGAAAGTAGGAGGAGGAGCTAAGGAAATCTTGGATGCAATGAAAATTCGAGAGGTCTCAGTAGATGAATACTTAAACGGTACGTTTGATGAAGCCGTGTATACACAAATTGATGTGCTGGATTATAATAAACGTAAAGATGGAAAAGCATTAGATAAAAATGATTTCTATAAGAACCCAGAGGAGTACGTTAGCGATTTTATGAGATTTGCTAAAGTGAGTGATATGTACATTGCAGGACACTTTTTTGGAGATGGCGCACCCTATATTTATACAAGACAGGATGTAAAATCTGATGATTTTAATATTAAAGTAGTGGCAGATGTTTCTTGTGATATAGACGGTCCTGTTGCTACAACATTACGGGCTTCTACCATTGCAGATCCAATTTATGGATATCATCCCGATAGAGAAGAAGAGGTAGATTATAAAGATTCCGAGGCGATAGTAGTGATGGCAGTGGATAATTTACCTTGTGAATTGCCTAAAGATGCTAGTGAAGGCTTTGGAGACATGTTTCTGGAACACGTGATCCCTGCTTTTTTCAACAATGATGCAGACGGTGTACTCCAACGCGCTAGAATGACGCAAGATGGTAAATTAACTTCTAGATATGCATATTTACAGAACTACGTAGATGGAAAAGAATAGTTTTATACAATACAAATCATAATATACATGACGACTCAGGAACTTGTTGATCAAATATGGAAAAAGAAATCTTTTTTGTGTGTAGGTTTGGATGTAGATCTAACCAAAATTCCTAAGCACTTGTTGCAAGAGGAAGATCCTATTTTTGAGTTCAATAAAAAAATAATAGATGCTACGCATCATTTGGCCGTTGCGTATAAACCTAATACAGCCTTTTACGAAGCATATGGTTTAAAAGGTTGGAAATCTTTAGAAAAGACGATTCAGTATTTAAATACCAACCACCCCGAAGTTTTTACCATTGCAGATGCCAAAAGAGGTGATATCGGTAACACAAGCGCCATGTATGCCAAAGCATTTTTTGAAGATCTGAAGTTTGATTCGATAACAGTTGCACCGTATATGGGGAAAGATTCTGTGGAGCCGTTTTTAGCGTTTCAGGGAAAGCATACCATAATGCTTGCATTGACCTCTAATCAAGGTGCATTCGATTTTCAGACTAAGTTTGTAGAAGGAACTGAGCTATATAAGCAGGTACTAAACACATCAAAGAGTTGGCAAAATTCTGAAAACCTAATGTATGTTGTTGGTGCTACCAAGGCAGAATATCTTGCGGATATTAGAAAGATTATTCCTGATAGTTTTTTACTGGTTCCAGGTGTAGGTGCTCAAGGTGGAAATTTACAAGACGTTTGTAAATATGGAATTAATGATCAAATAGGACTGCTAATCAATTCATCAAGAGGAATTATATATGCCTCAAACGAAATGGATTTTGATATTGTTGCAGGAAATAAGGCTAAAGAGCTTCAGGTAGAAATGCAAAAAATTCTAGAGGCCAAAAAATAAAAAAGGAAATTGAATATCTATTCAATTTCCTTTTTCTTTTAAAATCTACCATTTCAAGAAAATAATTCTTGATGATAGATTGAAAAATAATTGTTAACGTCTATTGGCTTTAAAAACTTGTTTTGCATATCCAACAAGTCCGTAAGTGATAAAAAACACTAAAAACGCCATTAAACCATAAATAACAATGTTAAGTAATACTGAATCCATAGCCCCAAGATTTTAAATTAATATTACTTACAATATAAAGTTTTTTTGTAGGAATTCCTAATATTAAAGTGTTAATTATAAAGGGTTTATGATTTATTTATGATTATAAGATCTCTTTTAAAAGAACCATCAGAAAATGAAGTATACTGACCAATTAGGAAGACGTATTGTTTTAGATCAAGTTCCTAAGAGGATTGTATCTTTAGTTCCATCACAGACAGAGCTTCTTGTTGAATTAGGTTTATTTGATCATATTGTAGGAGTTACTAAATTTTGTGTACATCCTGATACTATCAGAAAACAGAAACAAATAGTAGGAGGGACTAAAAATGTGCATCTGGATAAAATCAAAGAATTACGACCAGACATTATTCTTTGTAACAAGGAAGAAAATACTAAAGAAATTGTTGAAGAATTACAAAAGACTTATCCTGTCCATGTTTCTGATATAAGTACTATAGAAGAATCTTTAGAATTAATCGGTCAATATGGAGAAATTTTTGCAAAAGTGAATCAGGCGCGTGAATTAATATTCGAAATCCGATCAGAATTACACAGTTTTTTAGGGTTTATAAAGGATAAGCCCAGAAAAAAAGTAGCCTATTTTATTTGGCGTAATCCATGGATGCTAGCAGGTAATGGAACTTTTATCGATCATATGTTAACGATGAATAACTTTACAAACATATACGGGCATACAAATAGATATCCTGAAATTTCTGAAAATGAATTAAAAAAAATGAAAGATCTTGACCTCATTTTATTATCATCAGAACCATTCCCTTTCTCTGAAAATCATATACGTGAAATTAAGAAACTTAGACCTGACGTTGAAGTAATGCTGGTTGATGGTGAGTATTTTTCGTGGTATGGATCAAGACTGTCCAAAGCATTTGCTTATTTCAAAACGCTGCACTAAGAAGTGTTCAACAATACATTAAATACTGTTAATCATGTTTATGGTGAATAAATAGTGATTATCTTTACAGAGGAAAAGCATATGTTAAACTACACAATATACAGTCATCCAGAGAATACTAATTGGGTAACCTTCGTACATGGAGCAGGTGGTAGTTCTTCTATTTGGTTTAAACAAGTAAGAGAATTTAGAAAGCATTATAATGTATTATTATTGGATTTGAGAGGTCACGGTAATTCTAAACCTGCTATTAAAGATGCCTTTAATTCTAAATATACCTTTGATTCGATTACAGATGATATCGTAGAAGTAATAGATAAAGAACAAATAAAATCATCGCACTTTATTGGAATTTCTCTGGGTACAATATTAATCAGGAACCTTGCAGAAAAACACCCGGATAGAGTGGATAGTATGATTATGGGGGGCGCTATTATGAAATTAAATTTTAGGTCTCAGGTATTGATGAAGTTGGGTATTGTCTTTAAATCTGTAATTCCTTATATGTTTTTATATAAGTTTTTTGCTTTCATTATTATGCCCAAAAAAAATCACAAACAATCCAGATTGCTTTTTGCAAATGAAGCGAAAAAATTATATCAGAAAGAATTTGTACGTTGGTTTAGATTAACCTCAGAGATTAATCCTTTATTACGATTTTTTAGAGATAAGGACATCAAAATACCCACACTTTATGTTATGGGCGAAGAAGATTATTTGTTTCTTCCTTCTATCAGAAAGGTAGTCTCAATCCACGAATTTTCTAATCTTTTTGTAGTAAAAAACTCTGGTCACGTAGTGAACGTTGAACAGCCTGAGGTTTTTAATGAAGAGTCGTTGGCATTTTTACATCAATTCTCGATATAAACAGGATCGGATTGTTGTTCAATTTTTTTAATTTCTTGCAATATTTTACTTGCTTCCTCATGCAAACGGTCACTTTTCTCTTTATCCTTTATAGCTAAGTTGTATGCGGTTTTCATTAATCTGCAGTATTTCTTTTTCAGCTTTTCAAGATTGGTTTTTTCTTTAGCCCAATAAAACATTTTCTTTCTCCTTTTTCTTTTTACAAATGTATTAGTTGAAACTGAAATAGATTCTTAAGAGGTAGTTAAGGTTGTTTAATAGAATATTAAAAAGGGTAATGTAAAATAAATCACACTACCCTTTTTTTATAGCTAATCAAATATTTTGATTTATTAATACCCTTCGTTTTGTTCAAGATTAGGGTTAACATTTCTTTCTCTTTGTGGAATAGGTAGTACCAATCGACTATCATCGAAAGATAATGCTCCGATAGGGACTTCTAGTCGTTTAAAATCATGCAATTTATGTCCTTCAAAAGCTAATTCTTTTAACCTTTCCAGAATGATATCTACATAGGTTACATCAGATAATAAAAAAGCATTGGATCTAAATCTTACAAGATTCACATCATTAATAGGATCTGTACCTACAGTTGTACCTAAAATAAAATTAGACTCAGCGCGAATCAAATGCATCTCTGGTAACCTAATAAAAGGAATGTTTGCATTTCCCAAAATCCATTTATAAGAAGCTATACCAGATCCGGTTTCAGAATCGACATAAAAATAACTCGCCCTCAAGTCGTTAAAATCATCAAATATTCCAAAAAATGCATCCTCGATAGAAATATCAGGATTACCTGGTCTTCCACCGAATCTGTCTGTAGCCCAAAATGTATTCATACTGTTAGCTCCGTCAGAATCTGTTACTTGCCACGCAAATACATCTTCTGTAGAGTTATCATCATTATTGTAAGCATCGTCAAGGTTCTCTGTGATCAAAAATCTTCCTGATTGTATCACTTCATTCGATAAATCTCGTGCTGCCTCATAGTTACCGATTTGCAATTGTATTCTTGCTAACAATGCTTTAGCTGCATTGGCAGATGCAAAAACTCCATTGGTTTCAGGTAGCAGAACAATTGCATCCTCTAAATCATTGATTACGAACTCATACACTTCTCCAATAGTGTTTCTAGATGGGTAAGTAACATCTTCAAGTGTAATAACTGGAGTTCTGATAATAGGAACACCTGGTTCCCCGTCATTAACTCTATTGTTATTATGTTTTGAGAAAAATCGTACTAAATCAAAATAGGTTACGGCTCTTAAAAACTTTGCTTGACCTTCAACAGAATTTCTGCTATCAAGATTTTCAAAAACATCCAGATTGTCTAAAACTATGTTTGCTTGGTTACTAATGTCATATCCATTGAGCCATAAATTAGCTACAAAAGTGTTATTAGTATTAATTACTTTATTGTTGAACTCACCCGGATCAGAAAAAGTTCCATTCCACTGTAATTCCTGATCATTGGCTAATAATTCTGCAATTGTATAGAGCTGTCCTCCATAACTTGCTGCTTGTCCCGCTTGTGCGTATGCGCCAATAAGAATATTAGTTACTTTTTCTGGAGTGTCAAAAGCATCCTCAGTAGTTAATGATTGACTAGGATCAATATCTAATTTATTTTCGCAACTTACCGAGATGATCGCAAGTGTGCATGTTAAGATTATTTTTATATATGTTTTCATGTTTTTTACTTTACGGTTGAAATATTGAATTTTTAAAATTGGATCTTTAGAATTCAATATTTATTCCCAAGGTGTATGTTTTTGCTGGTGGAGCCGAATAGAATGAAATACCGGTTCTAACACCAGAATTACCATTAAAATCTGCTGTTGACTCAGGATCGTATCCTTCGTAATCAGTAATTGTAAATAAGTTAAGACCGCTAAAATAGAATCTTACTTTTTCCATATAAAACTTTTTTGAATACGTAGGATTGATTGTATATCCTAGCGTTATATTTCTTAGTCTTATAAAATCTGCTTCATCCAGATAGCGTGTAGAATCTGCTTGACCATTGTCTTGATTTAATCTGGCTTGGGGCACATTTGTTATATCTCCCGGGTTTTGCCACCTATCTAATTGGTCAAGCGTTTGGTTATCAAAGAATTTACCGTTTCCGGAAGAAAACTTACCGGCCTGATCAAAAATAGAAGCGCCAAACTCTCCTTGAAAAGTAAATTGAAAATCAAACCCTTTTGCTTTTAACGTATTTGTAAATCCAATTTGATAGTCAGGAAATGGATCTCCTGTCACTATTTTATTGGCCTTAGATACGCTGTTAGTTATTGTTTTGTCTAGAGAACCATCAGGGCTTGTTGTATTCGTGTAAAATAAGGCATCCCCGTTAGCCGGATCAACACCAGCATATTCGTATAGATAAAATGAAGAGATGGCTTCACCCTTTCTTATGATGTTTACACCATCAATAATATCTCCACTAGGTAGATCAGTAACTTCATTTTTGTTTTTAGTAAATAATGCTCCTACATTCCAAGTTAATGAAGGTTTAGAAATAATTCGTGCAGTAAGATTTACCTCGAATCCCGTGTTTACGATTTCACCAATATTTCTAACAACAGATGTGAAGCCTGAAGTCCCAGGTAGTGGTTGATTAAATAATAAATCATTCGTGGTTTTGTTGTAATAGTCAAATTCTCCTGAAATGACGTTATTAAATAATCCAAAGTCAACTCCTAGATCATATTGTGTAGTCCTTTCCCAACGTAATTCATCATCTCCTAACTGAATAGGTGACACTCCAAGGCGTTCGTCATAAGTGGTAACACCATAAAGATCTTTACTGGCAAAGTCTCCAATCTCTGCATTACCTGTAACACCCCAACTTCCTCTAAGTTTTAGCTTGTTTAAAAAGTTAGAGTTACTCAAAAAACGTTCGTTACTTACTATCCAAGCTGCAGATGCTGCCGGGAACCACCCAAATTGAGAGTCTTGTCCGAACCTAGATGAACCATCACGACGAATACTTAGATTGAAAAGGTATTTTTCTGCAATAGAAAAACGTGATCTGGCAAAATACGATAAGAAGTTATATTTTGTTTTGTTAGATCCTCCGTTTGTTATCAAAACGGCATTGTCTAATGTTTGTAAATCGTCTGATGGAAATCCTTGCCCTATGGTAAACTGACTTTTACGATTGGTTTCTTCAAAACTTCCTCCCAGTGTAGCAGAAAAATCTACGTTTTCACCAAAAGTTCGTTTGTAACTAAGATAATTAGTCAAGATATATCGTTCTGTAATGGCATTGCTTACCGTACCAACTCCACCTGCAGATGCAAACTCGGTTAAACTCCCAGAGAATCTTTCGGCATTTTGATTGTTAGCATCATAACCAATTTCAGATTTTAATTGTAGGTAATCATTGATATAAAAATCACCATAAATATTCGCTGTTGTTCTCCAAATATCAGTTACAAATCTTCCTGTTTGTTCTTGTCCCAGAAAGTTTTGGAATAATGTAGAATTACCATCCACATTGGCCGTTCCGTCTTCAAGTAAAGCTGGAGTTAGCGGTGATTGCGCTATCGATTGAAGTGGAGAAACAAAAGCATTATCGTTAGACAAGCGATCAATGGTTACTTTAGACAGATTTATGTTTACTCCTACTGTAGACTTTTCTGTGATATCTGCATCTACTTTACCTCTTAAAGTGTAACGATCTAATTCATTTCCTAAAATAATACCTTCTGTTTTATTGTATGAGGTAGAAACAAAGTATTTGATTTTTTCACTTCCTCCGGACGCTGATAAGTCTATATCTTGAGTAATACCTTCTACCAATGCCAGGTCTTGCCAATCTGTATCTACTTCGTTGTTACGCCAGTCGCGACCTAAGGATAATTGATCAAATTTTGTTTCAATCTCACTTAATGAAATACCACTGTTTTGTGCAGCTTCTGTATAAAACTCTACGTATTGCTCAGCATTTAAAAATTCTCTCTTGTTGGTGGCAAAATTCCATCCAGAAGCGGTATTTAAAGTAACCTTTGTATTTCCTGCTTTTCCTTTTTTTGTGGTGATGATAATAACACCATTTGTTCCTCGGGCTCCATAAATTGCTGCTGCCGAAGCATCTTTAAGAAAATCAATAGAATCGATATCGTTTGGATTCAATCCGATTAATGGATTGATAGGAGAGTTGTTGATGGATTCATCATCATTAATTAAAGGAACACCGTCTAAAACGTATAATGGTTCCTGAGATGCACCAACCGTGGCGATACCTCTGATTCTTACTTTAATACCGGATTCTACTCTACCAGAAAGTTGAGTGATTTGAACTCCGGTAACTTTACTGGTCATTAAAGATTGAATACTTGGCGTGTTAATATCCACAATATCATTAGCGCGGATGCTGGATATACTGGATGTAATTTGTTTTTTTGACGAACTACCATATCCAATTAGTACAACCTGATCCAGGCCTTCGACATTATCCTTTAAAGTAACATTGATAACGCTGGATCCTGAAACTATAACTTCTTGTGTTTCAAAACCGACGTAAGAGAATACAAGAGTGTCTCCTGAGTTTGCCTCGATAGAGTAGTTTCCATCAAAATCTGTTTGAACCCCATTATTGGTGTTCTTTACAACAATATTTGTTCCCGGAAGTGGGATACCGGATGCGTCAACAACAGTTCCTGTTATTGTTTTTCCCTGAGCCTGTATAAGTCCAGAGCATAGAAACATAGCCATAGCTATGCTAAGTTTGATTAAGTTTTTCATTGAGGGCGTTTTTAAATCGGGCGCAAAATTACGTTAATCCCGTAATAAAAACATTCCTACATCATCATGAGTGATTAAAAAAAATGATATTATACTGAAGATATGTCAATTTTCACAAGAGGGAAATTTCCTTTTTTTTAATAAAAACAGATATTGCTTGCAGTTCTATTTAAGAAATAGCCAAAAGCTTGTGTTTTTGTGAAAAATTATAAAATCGTTCAAATCGATATTATATTCGTTGAAAAACATGAAGTCGTACCGGATATTTTCTTCTTTCTATAGTTTTCTATCCTGAAGTGCGAAAACTTTTCTCAATAAATCAGTGGTTCTGGAACTTAACTTAGTTCTGATTTCTTTTTCTTCTACAGCAATCATTGTATACACACCGTCCAATGCTTCGCTGGTAACATAGTCTGTAAGATCAGGATTCACATTACTGGTAAAAGGAATGGAGTTGTATTTATTGATGATGTTAGACCAAACTCGATCTGCCCCAACTTTAGAAAGTGAACTTTTGATAACCGGATTAAACTTGGAGTAAAGTGCGGTTTTTGTTGTACCTCTTAAGTATTGAGTGGCTGCATTATTATCACCAAGTAGAATTTGTTTGGCATCATCAAAAGTTATTTGCTTTACGGCATTTACAAAAATTGGAGTCGCTTCTTTAACAGCATCTTCTGCAGCGCGATTAAGAACTTTTAAACCTTCATCTGCTAAATTGTCAAGGCCAATATCTCGCAAAGCTTTGTCTACTTTTTGTAATTCGTCCGGCAATACAATTTTAACTAATTCATTTCTAAAAAAACCATCCTTTTGTGTGAGCTTTGTTACTTGCTTATCAATCCCTTTATCTAATGCTTGTCTTAAACCATTACCTATATCTACATTACTAAGACCCACTGATCCTCCTTCTTGAGGTAAGCTTTCTATTACTTGTTGTAATTCGGCACAACTGGATAATTGAAATATAACGAATGCTAAAAATATTCTTTTCATCTGTTTTTATGTTTATTGTTGTTAATTGTCACACTTCGACATAGCTCAGTGTGGGAATGGAATCGCCATTTCATCATATCGGTTGGTGTCAACCTAGTTGCTATGGCTTATTTCATAATTTCTTATTAGATTTGAGATGATAATGATTCATATGAATTCAAAGTTACTTTTTTTCATACTATCTATTTTAATCATTTCTTGTAAAAATAGAGAAGATCAAATAAAAATAGGGTCACAGACCTCTTATAATTATGATCAATATATAACTATTCTGGGAATTGCTCAAGATGGTGGGTATCCACATATTAATAATACCAGCGAGTTTGAAAATGTTAGAAAAGGTAGATATCACGAAGAGCTGGTGGTCTCTTTAGGAATCATAGATCGACAGGAAGAAAAGAAATTTTTGGTAGAAGCTACTCCTGATATGTCAAAACAATTGGCAATACTTGATGCAGATCATTTGAAGAAAGATCCGATTATTGACGGAGTTTTTTTAACGCACGCACATATAGGCCATTATACAGGTCTTATGTTTTTTGGAAGAGAAGCGATGGGGGCTAAAAATATAAAGGTGTTTGCTATGCCGAAAATGCTATCTTTTCTTGAAAATAATGGACCTTGGTCTCAATTAGTCGATTTACAAAATATAAAGATGAATCCATTGCAGGATGAGATTTCTGTTGATATCACTAAGCACATAAAAGTGACACCATTTTTGGTACCACATCGAGATGAGTTTTCTGAAACCGTTGGATATAGAATTCTTGGTAAAACGAAATCAGCTTTATTTATTCCTGATATTAATAAATGGTCATTATGGGAAAAAAGTATCGTAGATGAAGTGAAAAAAGTGGATTATGCGTTTATTGATGCAACTTTTTTTAAAGACGGAGAAATTCCAAGACCTATGGCAGAGGTTCCTCATCCCTTTATACAAGAAACCGTTGCCTTATTCAAAAATGAGTCAAAAGAGGTGAAATCTAAGATTATATTTATTCACTTTAATCATTCTAATCCCTTAATTGATTCAAAAAATAAACAAAGAATCACCTTAGAAAAAGAAGGGTTCAGATTTGCAAAGACCAATGATGTGTTTGGATTATGAAAAGATAACTGTTTTGTTGTTGTACACTAATACTTTTCTTTCTACGTGATGTTTGATGGCCCTGGATAATACGATCTTTTCCAGATCACGACCTTTCAGAATAAAATCCTGCACATTATGAATATGTGACACTCTTACTATTTCTTGTTCTATGATTGGACCTTCATCAAGGTCAGAGGTTACATAATGACTAGTAGCTCCAATTATTTTTACACCACGTTCATAGGCAGAATGATATGGTTTTGCACCGGGAAAAGCTGGTAAGAACGAATGATGAATGTTGATAATCTTATTAGGAAACTGGTTTACAAAATTTTCAGAAAGGATTTGCATGTATCTTGCCAACACAATAAAATCAATCTTATGTTCTTTTAGCAGGGCTATTTGCATTGCTTCGGCTTCAGCTTTATTGGTTTTATTTACAGGTATGTGTTTAAAAGGAATTTTAAAATTGTCTGCAATAGGTTTCAGATCTTGATGATTACTAATAATCACCGGAATATTTACTTTTAGTTCACCAGATGCGTGTCTTCCTAGAATATCATACAAACAATGATCATATTTAGAAACAAAAAGTGCCATTTTGGGCTTCTTTTCGGCGTCATACATTTCCCAATGCATATTGTAATTATCGGCCACTACATTATTAAAAGATTCTTTAAACAATGCCAGTTTTTCTTCATCCTGATCAAACTCACATTCCAATCTCATAAAAAATTCGCCTAATTCTCTATCTACGTGTTGTTCTATATAAACGGTGTTTCCTTTTTTGGCTAAAATGAAATTGGTTACGGTGGCGATAATGCCTTTTTTATCCAAACAATTAATTAGAAGGGTTGTTTTTTTCATGCACAGGTTGGGTTGACGATTCTATTTTCGGGTTATAAACTTACTATTTAAGTAGCTAAAGGTTATAATAATTTCTTACAAAGCTGTAGTGTTTCATTCGTTTTTAAATAAATTAAAATAGAAGTGAGGTTTTTGTAAATTATTTATAAAAAACAAAGGCTGATTTTAGCAAAAATCAGCCTTCTTTTCATCTGTAATGATATTAGATTTACTTGATATCTTCGATTACATTATTTATTAATGTTTTTACATGATCTTTATGTGCCTTGGACATTTTATCTCCACTTCCGTTAGAAACCATAGATCTGATTCTTTTTAAATTATATAGAGCCATAGATTTAGAAGCATAGGTATAGTTTGGACCTTTTGCCTCGGGCTTGCTAATAATATTAATTAATCTTCTGGTATATTCTAATTGAAGATTTTGTCTGAACGTATTTACTGATCCGGCAGCATCTGCTTGAAAAATAGCATTATTTAGGTCAGTCATAAATTCTGATAATGTATACTTATTTCCATATAATTCAGAATCGGTGATACGTTGCAAGGTATTAGGATGTAGAATATGATCCAATACTCTTTTTTGATATCCTAGTACAAGATCATGGATCTTTGGATCTTCTGGACCACCAAAGAAATTATAACCTCTTCGCTGCATCGCGATATAATTATAAAGATCATTTGGAGCTTTGTAAGCGTCAGGAGCAAATACATATTTTTGTAAAGCAACCATAGCTCTTTTTTGATCTTCGTAACCAACAGGTATGTAGGGCTTGGCATTAGCATCTTGTCCTACCATACTTCTATCTACATAAACACCTCCAATAAATCTAGAAATTACATCCCCAGCTCTTCCATATTGACTTCTTAATATATAAAATGCTTGTCTTAGTTCTTGATAGGATTCTCCTTTTTTGCTGAACTTCAATTTAATCTTATTCATCATATCATTTACTAATTCCATTCTGTTAATAGAATAGGTAATTTGATCATTAGACATATCCCCAATCATAACCCTTGGATCAATAGCTTTTCCTGGAGCACGCATATCATCCGCATCGTTACCAAAAATAAATTCAGGTTTATTGGATTGACTAGCTATTTTTTCTAATTCATTTTCAGAGTCTACAGGAGTGTATCCGTATTGTATAGCCCACTTGTCATAAGGACCTACAGTTGTAGAATAATACTGTCCTTGTTTAGACTTATCATTTGTTACATTAATAGCGGTATAATCCATTACGGATCCGGTAAGACATTTTCCTTTAATGAACTCTGGATTGTTTAACTCTTCTGGCGAGAATAATTGACTCGCTTTCATATTGTGGTTTAATCCTAAGGTATGACCAACCTCGTGCATAATAAGCTCCTTCATGGATTCCATTTTCATACCTTTCATCTCATTATCATTTGCACCATATGCAGTTAGCGCTGCTTGTCCAAACAAAGAGTTTTCTTGCATCAAATGGCCATAAGAACAGTATTGATGTTTATCTTTCGTTATCATTGGATAAGCATTTTCTTCTGTTTGATCACCAACCGTAAGATTAAATAATCTGTCATATATCACAGTTCCTCTATGATATACGTACTCTAACATAATATCTGCTCCTAATATTTCACCTGTTCTTGGATTGACAAAACTAGGGCCATATCCACCAAACGGAGGTCTTGGAGAAGATGTCCATCGTAGTACATTGTAACGAATGTCTCCTGCATCCCAATCAGCGTCGTCTGGTTGAACTTTTACCACCATTGCGTTTTTGAAACCTGCTTTTTCAAAAGCGTTGTTCCATTCTAAAACAGCTTCTTTGATAGTTTCTCGAAACTCTACAGGCGTGGTGTTTTCGATCCACCAAACAATGGGTTGTACAGGCTCAGAAAGTGCCAGGTTTGGATCCTTTTTTATCAGATTCCAGCGATGGATTAAGTCTCTGTAGGGTGTTGGACTCGTAGAAGTCATATCGGTAACTTGCGTAAAAAAGTAACCAATTCTTGGATCATCAAATCTTGGTTGGTAGTCATTGTCCGGCATTGCAATCAAGCTATGTTCTACTTTGATGGTAACATTCCTGCCATCAGTTACTGCTTCAGAACCTCCATTAAGTATATTAGAATTTGAGTATACATAGTGAGTATTTACATTCAGGTTTTCTGGATAATTTTTGATAGTCTTAATCTTTGTTTTTTCTTTGCTTAAAGAACCAACTTTAAAAGCAAATGGTGATTGCCCCGGAAAATTTGGCATTTTGATTTGTTCAAAAGTCTCTTTGAGAAAAAGATCGTCCGACTCTATCAGATATAATCCTTTGTCTTCATCCTGTGCTTCAATTTTCAAACTTGCCATAATACCTTCACTTATATTAGCATTAGATGCTTTAGATAAAGCATTGTTTTTATCGAAATAGAAAGAAGCATTCTGTGTAATAAATTCAATCTTGTTAAAATGTTTTTCGATTTTAAAGACTTTATCGCTTCCATATGCCCCTCTAAAAGCACCGGCTTCTAAAACTCCATCAGAAATTTGACTGAAGTAGATAAATTCTTTCCCGATCTGATCCTTTTTAATGAGCATTTTAGTTGTACCATCGATGGTATCTCTGTACATAGTGAATAAACCTTCAATTTTTTCACTTTTTTTAGTAAGATCTTCAATGGATTTTTCTTTAGAGTCTTTTTTAGCTGCGTCTACTTGCTCCGTTTCCCCTTTTTTTGATTTTTTCTTTTTCTTACGTTGTGCTTCCAGGTCTTGGATCCCTAACCCGAAAACAAAAGCAAGAGATAAGAAAAATAACTTGTTTTTTGATGATGTAATTTTCATTTTAAAATGTATTTGATTTCAATAATTGCGGAATATATTACTTTCCACACTTAGTTAAAAGCGTTTAACAATTGTGTTAACATATTATTAATAGTTATTTGTTGGGTGTAATTGAGTTTTGTTACAAGATTTGGAAAGAATAAGTATTAAATTTGAACTATAAATAATGAAATAAGCCATAGGGTTAAATAAATTATATAATTCTAAAAAAATAATCCTTTTTGGTGCGTATTTCGTAAATTAGCAGCTCTAAAAACACCTTTTATTGTCAATGGAACAAATTGCACCTTACAAACCAAAGAATAAAGTTAGGATCGTTACTGCAGCGTCATTATTTGATGGACACGATGCAGCGATAAATATTATGCGTCGTATTATTCAATCTACAGGAGTAGAAGTCATACACTTAGGACACGACAGAAGTGTTGAAGAAGTGGTGAATTGCGCCATACAAGAAGATGCAAATGCTATCGCTATGACTTCATATCAAGGAGGTCATAATGAGTATTTTAAATATATGTATGATTTGCTTAAAGAAAAAGGTGCATCCCATATTAAAATCTTTGGAGGGGGAGGAGGTGTAATCCTGCCAGAAGAAATTAAAGAGCTCATGGATTATGGAATCACCCGCATCTATTCTCCTGATGATGGACGTGAATTAGGACTGCAAGGAATGATCAATGACCTGGTAAAGCAAGCTGATTTTCCGATTGGTGATAATCTAAACGGAGAAGCTGATCATCTAGCCGATAAAGAAATTGGATCCATTGCCCGTGTGATTTCTGCTGCAGAGAATTTTCCGGAGATAGCAAAAGAAACTCTTGATCAAATACACGAAAAAAACAAAACCTCAAAAACTCCGGTTCTAGGGATTACCGGTACCGGGGGAGCAGGAAAATCTTCTTTGGTAGATGAACTGGTGCGTCGATTTTTAATTGATTTTCCTGAAAAAACAATAGGGTTGATTTCTGTCGATCCGTCTAAACGTAAAACAGGCGGTGCTTTGTTAGGAGATCGTATTCGTATGAATGCAATAAATTCTCCCAGAGTATATATGCGTTCGCTAGCTACCAGACAATCTAATTTGGCCTTGTCTAAATATGTAGCAGAGGCAATCGAGGTTTTAAAAGCAGCAGAATTTGATCTAATAATCCTCGAAACTTCAGGTATAGGGCAATCAGATACAGAGATTCTGGAACATAGTGATACTTCTTTATATGTAATGACTCCAGAGTTTGGTGCAGCCACCCAGTTAGAGAAAATTGATATGCTCGATTTTGCCGATTTAGTAGCGATCAACAAATTCGATAAGAGAGGATCTCTGGATGCGTTAAGAGATGTGAAAAAGCAATATATGCGTAATCATCAGCTATGGGATATTCCACAAGATGATTTACCGGTGTATGGAACTATTGCTTCGCAGTTCAACGATCCCGGAATGAATACGCTTTACAAAGCCATTATGGATAAGGTGGTAGAGAAAACCGGAGCAGATCTAAAATCTGATTTCCATATCTCTAAAGAAATGTCTGAAAAAATATTCGTAATTCCACCAAGTAGAACACGATATTTATCCGAGATTTCAGAGAATAACAGAGCGTACGATAAAACTGCAAATACACAAGTAGAAGTTGCGCAAAAGTTATACGGAATTTACAAAACTCTCTGTAGTGTTGCTAATCTGGATTTTATTGATTTATCTAAAAATGGTATTGATGAAGAAAATCTCAGAAAAGCAAAGAATAATGATAATGAAGTTTTTTTGAAATTATTATTAGCTGAATTTGATCGGGTAAAACTAAACCTGGACCCCCATAATTGGGAAACAATAACAGGTTGGGCGGCAAAGGTTCAGAAGTACAAAGATCCGATATATTCTTTCAAAGTTAGAGATAAGGAAATTAAAATTGAAACACATACAGAGTCGTTATCCCATAGTCAAATTCCAAAAGTAGCGTTACCAAAGTACAAAGCTTGGGGTGATATTCTAAAATGGTGTCTCCAAGAGAATGTTCCCGGGGAGTTTCCTTTTGCATCCGGTTTATACCCTTTTAAACGTACTGGAGAAGATCCAACGCGTATGTTTGCAGGCGAGGGCGGTCCCGAAAGAACCAATAGACGTTTTCATTATGTAAGTTTAGGAATGCCGGCAAAACGTTTGTCAACAGCTTTTGACTCGGTTACTCTTTATGGAAATGATCCTGATCACAGACCAGATATTTATGGTAAAATAGGAAACGCCGGAGTTTCTATCTGTTGTTTGGATGATGCTAAAAAATTATACTCTGGTTTTGATCTTACGCACGCGATGACCTCGGTGAGTATGACCATCAATGGCCCAGCTCCGATGCTATTGGGGTTCTTTATGAATGCCGCCATTGATCAAAATTGTGAAAAGTACATCAAACAAAATAACCTTGAAGCCGAAGTAGAAGCCAAAATCAAGAAGATATATAAAGATAAGGGAGTAGCTAGACCAGCGTATCAAGGTGAACTTCCAGAAGGTAATGACGGATTAGGGTTAATGTTGTTGGGTGTAACCGGTGATCAAGTGTTACCAGCCGATGTGTACGCTGAGATTAAGGCAATGACCTTGAATACTGTTCGTGGAACTGTACAAGCAGATATTTTAAAAGAAGATCAAGCGCAAAATACCTGTATATTCTCTACAGAGTTTGCATTGCGATTAATGGGAGACGTACAAGAATATTTTATCGAAAAGCAGGTACGCAACTTTTATTCTGTTTCTATTTCTGGATATCATATTGCTGAAGCTGGAGCGAATCCAATTACTCAGTTAGCGCTCACTTTAGCTAACGGATTTACCTATGTAGAATATTATCTGAGTAGAGGAATGGATATTAATAAGTTTGGTCCTAACTTATCATTTTTCTTTTCCAATGGTATTGATCCTGAGTACGCTGTAATTGGTAGGGTTGCTCGAAAGGTTTGGGCAAAGGCTTTAAAACATAAATATGGTGCCAATACAAGAGCACAGATGCTTAAATATCATATCCAAACGTCTGGTCGTTCTTTACACGCTCAGGAAATTGATTTTAACGACATCCGTACCACCTTGCAAGCATTATATGCCATCTATGATAACTGTAATTCATTACATACCAATGCCTACGATGAGGCGATTACTACACCAACAGAAGAGTCTGTTCGTAGAGCCATGGCGATTCAGTTGATTATCAATAAAGAATTAGGATTAGCTAAAAACGAAAACCCAATTCAGGGATCTTTTATTATTGAAGAATTAACGGATTTGGTTGAAGAAGCCGTGTTAACTGAGTTTGATAGAATTACAGAACGAGGAGGAGTATTAGGAGCTATGGAAACTATGTACCAGCGCAGTAAAATACAAGAAGAAAGTTTGTATTATGAAACCCTAAAACATAACGGAGAGTTCCCAATTATAGGTGTAAATACATTCTTAAGCTCTAAAGGATCACCAACGGTAACTCCGGGAGAGGTAATCCGCGCCACTGAAGAAGAAAAGCAATATCAGATTACAATGCTAAACGAATTGCATAAAGGAAATGCCAACGAAACATCAGAACTACTCAAAGACCTACAACATAAAGCAATTAATAATCAAAACATTTTTGAAGCATTAATGGAAGTTTGTAAAAAGTGTTCGCTTGGACAAATCACTTCTTCATTATTTGAAGTTGGTGGGCAATATAGACGAAATATGTAAGCAGACTCTTGCTTATGCTTATGCAAAAACTTAGAGATCACTTACCTCAAACTTGTTTTGCGGTCTTTCATCAAATAGGAAAGAGAAAATCCTGTCGACAGACGGGATTTTTCTTTTACTTTAGTTTTTCTATCTTTAGAGAAATAGTAAGGATGTATGCAGAGAGTGGTTTTTATATTTCTTATTTGTACGGCAACTTTTGCTCAAAATTATCAAACAGGAAAAGTTATTGATTCGATATCGGTTTCCAATAATACAAAGGAAACATTTACAATGTATCTACCCGATTCATTTGACCCTGGTTCAGAATCTCCTGTGGTTTTTATTTTTGATCCGGGCGCTCAGGGAAAAAGAGGTATCCGTCCGTTTATCAAAGCCTCTGAGAAGTATGGATACATACTAATATGCTCTAATCACACAAAAAATGGTCCTTATGATCGTAATTTTGAGATCACCAATCGTTTGTTTGAATTTATCTTTGCCAATTTCAAGATAAAACAAAATGAAATGTATGTATCAGGCTTTTCCGGAGGTTCCAGATTAGCTGCTGCCATCGCAGTATTAACAAATCAAATTGCAGGAGTGGTTGGCTGTGGTGCTGGATTTTCGCAGGAACAGGCTCATATTCCAACTTTTCAGCAATTTTCTTATGTTGGTGTATGTGGTAATCGAGACATGAATTATCAGGAAATGATACACGCAAAAGGATATCTTCAAAAATTAAATTTCACGAATACTCTGATTACCTATGATGGAAATCATACCTGGCCACCCGATGACCAAATTTTAGCGGCGTTTGATTGGCTCGAAACGCAGGCACACCTAAAAGGTATTAAGGATATAGAAGCTGACGAACTTTATAAAAGTTATGAAAAAGTATGCCGTACGGCCTTAAAGGCAGAAGAAAACAATGATCTGCTAATTGCGGTCGAAAATTATGAACGTGCAATAAATACTTATAATTCTTTTTATAAGCTAGACAGTGTATCAGATAGATTAAAGAAGATTCATCATAGCAAATCTTACAAAAGCTTGTTGAAGTCAGTGTCTAAAATTTTTGATAAAGAAAAACAGTTAACTAGAAAGTTGACATCCCGAATTTTTGAGGATTATAAAAGTCCTGATCAAATTGATATTGCCTGGTGGGAAAAAGAGCTGAATAAACTAGAGAAGATAAATAAAAACGACGATCCTGAAACAGAAAAAATGCTGGAAAGACTGAAATACCAGCTTTTTGCTACTTCTTATGCTGTTAATCAGATTAGTAATACTAAGTCTAATGAAAAGCAAGAAGAACTCACTGGAATGATTAGAAAACTGGCGTTTAGGAAAAAATAAGCAATATTAAATTATAGGGTCATAATCCAATTACGTTGTAATCGCTTGAACTTCTTGATTTCTTTGCGAAGCAATTTAACAAAATCCCTACCGTTACTTTCTGAATACTCTAAACGTTGACAATTTTTATAAAGTTTGTTTGTAAGATATTCTAACGAAATCGCGTGTTTTAGACGATCATTCTGGAAAGGTTGATTTTCTGCTTTGATAATTTCCGGAACCAAAGAATCAGAATCTTTAATAATATCACCGGTAAAATAAATATAAGGATTTTCGCTTCCATTTTTTTCTAATGGAGCTAAATCATGAACTAGATACTTAGAAACACTTTTGGATAATATTAGTATTTCCAAGGCCTTTTTGTAAAGTCTTATATTTTTTGGGCTTGATTCCATAGCTAAGCCAAATTTAAGAGTATTTAAAACGAAATGGCTTTCAACTCTAAAGTAAAAAGAGTATTTTGCCTTAGAAAATAAGGTATAAGACATAGTTTACTTAAAATAATAATGGATTCAATAAATTGGAAAATTCTTCAATTACTGCAAGAAAATGCAAGATTACCTAATGCAGAAATTGGTAGGAAAGTAGGATTAAGTTCTCCGGCGGTGGCAGAAAGAATTAAAAAGATGGAGGATTATGGTATCATAGAGGGATATACTACAAAAGTTTCCTATGCTAAAACAGGATATCAATTAAAGGCAATTATTACTTTAAGAGCTTTTATGGGGCGTTTAAAGCCTTTTTTGTCAAAAATACCGGAGTTTAGTGAAGTGCTTAATTGTTACAGAATTACGGGTAATGAAAATATTATCATGGAAGTAGTTCTAGAAGATCAAGCACATCTTCAGAGTTTTATCGATAGATTGATCACCTATGGCGAAGCAAAAACACATATTATTTTATCTCACGTAGTAGAAAACAACCCTATTCTTAATAGAAAAGAATGATTAATCCAATATGTGCTATCTTTAGATTGTTATGTATGTTACTTTAGAGCTTTATGTCACCGCGATAGTATGTTTGATTACTGCATTTGTAATTCAAAGGATTTATCATAAAGAAAAGATTAAAAATCAACCTTCTATCTCCATCCAAGGAATAAAATGGTTTGGTTTAGCCATTTTTTTATGGGGTTTCGGAGCTTTAATACATCTCGTACTCGTAGAATTAGTAGAAATTAAATCAACTCATAAGGTAGTTATTTATTTAGGGGTTTTTATATCTTTAGCTAATTCGCTAAGTATTCTACTTTCGCTTCCCTCTATAGAGCATCAGAAGGAACGCAATATAGTTGTTAGACTGGTACAGCGTTTCTCTGAGAAAGAATTTGTAATTCTTTTTAGTGGAGTACTATTGATGATCTCGTTTGTTTTTGTGGTTTCTTCGTATAGTAATACAGAAATAAGCAATAATTTTATTTGGCTTATCGATATTCCGATTTCGTTAATAGTAGCATTTGCATTATTAAACGAACTTAACAAGGCGTTCGCTAATAGAAATATGAAATTTATGGTATTCCCTTGTTTCATGTTATTTGTATTAATTGTGATTGCAGTAACGCATAGGATGATCCCTCAGGATAAAGCTTTAGAGTATATAGATCAAAATTTTTGGAGTTTATTTGGTGTGATCACAGGCTTATCATTTAAGTTTTTATTTATTCTATTATTCTCTATTTTGTTGTATAGTTGGAAATTTCTTTCAGAAAAAGAACTTAAACAAACAGAATTAGAGATGCTTGCTAAAGAAAAAGAAGAGCTGTTAAATAAGCAAGAAAAGCTCTTATTGGCAAATGAAAGTCATTTAGATACTATTTCCTCTCTACAAAAACGACTGAAGGAAAGTGATTTAAAAATTAGATCACTTATGGAGTCGACAAAAATAGAGTTATCGGATCGCCAAAAAGAAGTTCTGGGCAACTTAGGCGTTTGTGGAGCCCATAAGTCCTATACCGAAATTGCAGAAGAGATGAATATCAGCTTAGACGGTTTTCAAACTCACATCTATCAGATTAAAAAGGTGCTTAAGATTAGCGGAGCCGGCGGAAAAGAACAATTAATCGAATTTGCTAAAGCTAACCAACTTCTAAAATATGCCAGCATTATAAATAAAGATGCTGATTAAGCATATGCTTAACCATTCTCAATTTTTAATTTCATCACTACGTAGTCTTTTATGATTAGGTCTTTTACCCAATCTTCGTCTGAAATCATAATATTTAAATCAGATGAAGAAATTAATCACTATATGCTTTTCTTTTTTTACTTATATCTACGCAGGAGCACAAGACCTAAATTCTGTATCTATTGATCAACAGATTAATGATGGATTCAAGAACGCTACAGATTGGTTTGTACATGCAATTTTTGCTGAAATACCCATAACTTCGCAAGTTGGGATACCTTGGGTTTTGGTTGTTTTATTAGTAGGAGCTTCCTACTTTACAATTTATTTTAAAGGGATTAACTTTAGAAGCTTCTGGACTTCTATAAACATCGTTAGAGGGAAATATGATGATTTAGAAGCTTCAGGAGACTTAAAAGTTTCGGCATCAGTTCATACGATAGAAGGGGATCAGCCCGATACGCTAAGAGTAGAGGGCAAAGACGGAGAAGTAAGTCATTTTCAGGCATTAACTGCCGCTTTATCTGCAACCGTAGGATTAGGTAATGTGGCAGGTGTGGCCATTGCTTTATCTATTGGAGGTGCTGGAGCGACCTTTTGGATGATCTTGGTTGGTTTTTTAGGAATGGCGTCTAAGTTTGTCGAGTGTACATTAGGAGTTGCGTATAGAGAAATTGACGAGAACGGTACCGTGTATGGTGGCCCAATGTATTACTTAAGCAAGGGTTTAAAAGAGAGAGGATTTACTACACTTGGAAAAGTGTTGGCTGTGATTTTTGCTATCATGTGTGTAGGTGGGTCTTTTGGAGGCGGTAATATGTTTCAGGCCAATCAAGCATTTAAACTCTTTGAACACGTAACTGGCGCCGAGAATAGTTTTATTTATGGTAAAGGATGGCTATTTGGTTTGGTAATGGCGATTTTTGTGGCAATTGTAATTATCGGAGGAATTAAAAAAATAGCTAAGGTCACTGATAAGATAGTACCTTCTATGGTGGTTGTCTACGTGTTGGCAGTAATTATCGTAATATCCATTAATTATAAAGTAATACCTGATGCGATATATGCTATTATTGATGGCGCATTTAGTGCAAAAGGAATCACGGGCGGGGTAGTAGGTGTTATGATTCAGGGATTCAGAAGAGCGGCTTTTTCTAACGAAGCCGGTATCGGATCAGCTTCCATTGCTCATTCTGCTGTTAAAACCAAATATGCTGCCAGCGAGGGATTAGTAGCGCTGTTAGAACCCTTTATTGATACTGTAGTGATTTGTACGATGACAGCCTTGGTTTTGATCATAACAGGGCAAATTCAGGTAGGAGCCGCAATTTCTGATGAGCAAGGCGTATTGCTCACAGCAAGCGCATTAGAAAGTGGTATTTCGTGGTTTCCCTATATTTTAAGTTTAGCAGTTGTTCTTTTCGCTTTTTCATCCATGATTTCTTGGTCTTACTATGGATATCAGGCTTGGTCATATTTGTTTGGAAGAAAAAAATATGTGGAGTATATCTACAAAACGATATTTTGTATCTGTGTCATTATTGGATCGGCAGCCAGTCTTACGGCAGTAACGGATTTTTCGGATGCCATGATTTTTTCTATGCTGGTTCCTAATATGATCGGGCTATTTCTATTAGCGCCCAGAGTGGTAAAAGAACTTCAAAAATATAAACAAGCTATTTCTAATGATGATTTGATTTAAAATGTTTGTTTATTGTATTCTGGCACAAGATTTGATGATATTTTGATAGATAGAATGTATCAAAATCTTGTGTGAGGACATTGGTTCAAAGGACTAAAGATAGTACAGGAGAAGATAAAAAAAACGCTCAAGGAAAACGCTGAGCGTTTTTTTATGAATAACAGTTTAGAGTGTATTTCTTTTCCTATTTTTAGGAGTATTAAACGTCAACTATGGATAGATTACAAGAGTATCTGGAGATCGCTATCGATAAAATTGTCTTTTTTGCTCCAAGAATTATAGGGGCCGCACTAGTATTTTGGATAGGTTTCAAAATTATCAAAAGAATAGTAAAGCTGATAGAAGCTGCTTTAAAGCGTATGAATATTTCAGATACCATGCGCCCATTTTTAATTTCAATAATTTCAGTATTATTGAAAATTGCTATCTTATTCATAGTGATTTCTATTTTGGGAGCAGATCTATCTGGTTTTGTAGCAATTCTCGCGGCGATTAGCTTTGCAATTGGACTTTCGCTTCAAGGTAGTTTGGGTAATTTTGCATCCGGAATATTAATAATGTTTCTTAAACCATATCAGGTAGAGGATTGGATAGAAGTTGATGATAAGTTTGGAAAAGTTCAAGAAATAGGAATTTTTAGTACAACAGTAAAAACCCCAGGTAATAAAATCCTAATTATTCCTAATTCTAAAATTACTGATGATGTTGTTACAAATTATTCAAGAGAAGGAGTGATCAGATTAGAAATAACGGTAACTATGCCGTATAGCGAAGATTTTCCTAAAATAAAACAGATTATCGAAGACACGTTAAAGGCTATAGATAAAATATTAGATAAACCGGTTCCCGAAATAGGAATTGAAAATTTCGATTCGCATAGTGTTTTGATCGCAGTGAGACCGTATGTGAAACCAGATGATTTTTGGGAGGTAACATTTATTGCACATCAAGAAATTAAAAGAGCATTTAGTGAGCATAATATCAAAGTTGCATATTCTGAAGGTGTTGAGCTGGGAACGATTGGAGGTTAGATTTAGCAATTTATTGTGCTTTAAAGAAATCGAATGGCATTTTTTTTGTGGCTTTATGTTTTTAAAACCAATCTCTTCATGAAATCAATTATTGTAAGAACTATATTATTTTTTGTACTTCTGTCTCCCGTAAAAGTCAGTTATAGCCAAAGTACTTTAACCCTGAAAAAAGGAGTGGTAATAGATTCTCTTGCAGTACCTTCTAGCGAAGGCGTGTATAGTATATATCTACCTAAATCTTTTGACCTAAATAAAGGTTGGCCAATTCTTTTTGGTTTCGATAGTACCGGATCGATGAGCTCATTGACCCAACTTTTTAGTAAATCGGCGGAGGAGTTTGGATATATCGTAGTCGTTTCTAATTATGGTGAAAAATTAAGCGTAGATGATAAATCAACTTATGTAGAACTTTTTATAAAACATATAGTCTCTCTTTTTCCTGTTCAAAATAAAAGAATGTATGTTTTTGGTGTAGGTAAAGATGCTCCTCTCAATACTTCTTTACCACTGCTATATAAACAGTTTTATGGGGTTTTGGCAATTGGTGATGGTTATGATTATAAGCTAAAATTGAATAGGAATAGAAATTTCTCATATATCGGAATGGTAGGTGACCAAAATTTCAAATATCAAAATTTCGTAAATACGCACAAATATTTCAAGAAGAAAGGTATCGCTTCTGAAGTTTATGTGTACCAAGGAAACGAAGGATTACCATCAGAAAAAATAATTGCCAAGGCTTTGCCATACTTTACCTTGGATGCTATGATAAAAGGAAATATCCCTAAAGACTCTGTTTGGATTGAAAACGAATATCAAAAAGAACTTAAAGAAGTTGAACTATTAAAAAAAGATGGTAAATATCTTTTGGCATATGATCAATTAGAAAAAATGAGGGATAAATATGATCGATTTTTAGGAGATGAAGAGCTTAAAAATGCACAAAAGGGAATAAGAAAAATTAAATCCTTTAAAAAACAAAAAAGGCTTAGAACTAAGTACAAAAATCAAGAAATATATTTAAGACAGTTTTATGTTTTGGCACTAGACGAGGATATAGTACTTAGTGCTTATGATAATTTAGGATGGTGGCAGTATAGGATACAGGAACTAGACAAATTAAAGAAAGAGAATAATAAATATGCCGGCGATCTGGTGGTTAGAATAAGAGGATTTCTTAAGTATATTCTTTCTGAGTATAAAAAGGAGTTGTCGAGAGACCCCAAGTTAATAGATAAGATGATTTTATTAAATATTCTAAGTACAATAGTGGATAAACATGACTTTGACGCCTATCGAAAAATTATTTCTCTAAGTGTATTAGATGGAGATAATGGAACCGCTCTTTTCTATTTAGAAAAAATGTTGCAAAATGGGTTTAAAGATCTAGAAGCGCTCTACACTATAGAAGGAACTCTTCCTTTAAGAATATCAAAAGAGTATAATGAAATCATTAAAAAACACTTAGGGAGGTCGAAATATTTTTCTTTAGACTGATTGTATATTGCTTAAAAAGGTATTTCATCCTGTTAAATACGCATTTAATCGATATTTTGTTAATAACTTTTTAAAAGCATACCGTTTTGACTTAAAATTTAATATATCTTTATAAAACGTAAAATATAACATGTGTGTTATACAGATTAACGTATCAAGAAATATGACGATATGGATTTGAAATTTTAATTTGGAATACGCATTGGGATAAATTAAGTGTGAGGACATTAGTCTAAAGACCCCAAATCTAATAACTAAAGAGAGTACATAATTTACCCCATAAGAAAAAGCAATCTTTCCCTAGATTGCTTTTCTTTTTATACTACTTCCTAAGTTTGCTTTTCAATTAAGTCAGTAAATTCATCAGTAAAAATGTGGAGAAGTTTTTGTCTGGGCGATACTAATAACTATCCAGAATCATTAAATTTGTGTATTTCATCGATTTTTTAAGTTTTTTATCGGTTAAATTTTTGTGTTAACGATTTTTTTACAATATATTTACGATAACATAAAAATACTGGTGTATGACCAGAATTAACATTTTAAACTGTATGACGATATGGATTTAAAATTTTAGTTTGGAATACGTCAGGGCGCATTAAGTGTGAGGACATTAGTCTGAAAGACCCCAAATCCGGAAGCTAAAGAGAGTACGTAATTTGCCCTAAAATTGATGAAAGCGTTCTGTAAAAGAGCGCTTTTTTAATTTTTTGGTAGTTTGTTCTTATTTGGAAATTATTAAATGCGGAACGTCTTCTAATTTCCAGTCTATTACAAGTCCTTTTGCCAGTGATTGTGCAATTTCTACTCCGTATAAATATTCACATAAATATAAAGCAGCTTCAAAACTTTTGGCTCCTCCTGCAGAGGTAATGTATTTTCCATCGTGAACGAACAAAACTTTTTCCCTTATGTCCAGATCAGGAAACATATTGCGCATTTTATGGATGTCACTCGGAAAAGTAGTAGATACTACGTCATTTAGCAAACCTGCTTTAGCTAGCACAAAGGCACCATCACAATGCGAGGTTATGTAAGTAGCTGTCTGATCTACTTTTTTAACAAAATCAATCATAGCCGTGTCTTCCAGGTCGGTGTCTAGATGATGTTCTGCACTTGGTACTACCAGAATATCGATTTTTGGTAGTGAATCCTTGAGGTAATTGAAATCTGGTATAATTTTTATACCTTCAAAAGTAGTGATGGGGTCATCAGTGCTAGCAACAGTAAAAACATTCATTTGTTTAATGTTTTTACGGTACTGTGTATGTTGAAAAATATCAAAAGGAGCAGTAAATTCTGTATTGTAGGTACCATCCATAATTAAGAAAGCTACATTATATCGGTTGGGTTCCAGTGTAGGAAATGTTTTTTCTTTTTCAATTATTTGGATCGGCTGTTTCGAGTTCACCTTTGATGTCTCTTTCTCTTTTTCTGTACAACCAATAATTAGAATGCCTACCAATGTAAATAATAAGTACTTTATCATATTTTTTGTTAAAAAGATTTCAATATTTGTATTCTATTTTCTTTATCAACTTTCTGTTTCAGTATAAGTAGCAAAAATATTCCAATTGCAGAAATTGCCGCCATACATAACCAAGCATTATCGTAACCGTATTGATTAATAAATTGCATACCCGAATTATGTCCTAGGATATGGGCCATAGAAAAAGACATGCTATATAATCCCATATAATCCCCTTGCCTTCCTTTTTTTGATCGATCTAATGCAAAGGCGTTTCCAAAAGGAAACGAAATCATTTCTCCAATTGTTGCTATGATCATCCCAATAATGACTATTCCCGCCCAAGGAGTTATTAAAAGTATAGCAAAACTAATTCCCGTCAAGATAAATCCATTAATCACATTTCCAATTTTAGAAAATGAGGTAGATTCTAAATATGCAATCAAAGGCATTTCAAAAATAAAAATGAGTGCCCCATTTAATGCCAATAGTAATCCGATACTTTGTTCGGATAAAAAGTGAACTTCTTCGTAGTATAGCGGAATCGTAGAAAAATATTGAACAAAAATAAATCCGAATAGCGTTAAGGTGACTAGAAAAAGTATATAGTTTTTATCCATATATGCGGGTGTAGGATTATCTACGACAATTTCTTTGTCAATTACTCTGGCTTTTTTAGGATGTAAGGTTTTCATCATAAGGAAACTTGCAATGATACAGGTAATCCCATCTACCCAAAATAAGCCTGCATACCCGACCGCACCAATGATCAAACCTCCCAGAGCAGGTCCCATTGAAAACCCTAGATTTATAGCTAATCTTATAAAAGTTAAGGATCTGGTTTTATTTTCTGGTTTACTATAGGCACTTAACGCAACAAAAAATGCCGGGCGTGCAGCATCAGCAATGGCTATAAGAATAAAAAAACTAATACAAATACTCCAGAAACTAGTAAAATACTGAACGATAAAAAAAGAGATGCCCGTTAACAATAGTGAACCTAAAATTACTTTATAATACCCGATGCGATCACTAAGTTTTCCTCCTAGCCAGGCTCCTAATAAAGAACCCAATCCATAACTGGTCATTACCCAACCAATCTGTCCTAACGAAAAGCATAAATTATTTGATAAATACAAAGACAAAAAAGGGATGACCATAGCTCCCATTCTGTTTATTAGTGTAATAAGAGCTAACCACCAAACTTCTTTGGATAAACCAGAAAAAGTATCAAAATAGGTGAGTAACAGTTTTTTCAATTTGTTGATGGCAGGTTAGTTAAGAAACGATAAAATTAGCTTTTTGCCTAAAAACTAGATGCAATTTTAGAGAATATTAACTGGTTTATTGCGAATGCTTTGTACTTTTGCAAAAAAATAGGGGACAGTGTACAGATTATCTTTTTTATTATTACTATTCTTTGGTCATATTGTGGCTCAAGATTCTACAACTATTAAAAAAATATTGTTGTTTCAGGAAGAGCTAAATAAAGAGTTTGCCTCTGAAGAAAAATCACCATTAACTCCAAAAGATCTTAAGACTTTTAAGGAATTAGACTTTTTTGATATTGATACTACGTATAGTATTTTGGCAAAATTTGTGCGAACACCTTATGAGACTCCTTTTATTATGAAAACTACTACAAATAGAGAGCCTGTATATGTTAAATATGGAGAGGCTCATTTTGTACTCCAGGAAAAAGAGTGGATTTTAAATATATATCAAAATCAAGGATTAAAGACACAAGCTGAGTATGAAGATTATTTATTTCTTCCTTTTACCGATTTGACTAATGGAGAAACTAGTTATGGAGGAGGTAGATTTATGGATCTCAAAATACCAGAAGGTGAAGAAATTCTGATTGATTTCAATACTGCGTATAATCCTTATTGTGCCTATAGTGAAAGATATTCTTGTCCAATACCCCCAGAAGAAAATCATTTGGAAATAAAAATACCTGTAGGGGTAAAAAAGTATAACAAACACGAAGCTAACAGATAAAAAAAGCGCTCCTAGAAATCTTGGAGCGCTTTTAGCATAAACAAACAATATATTAAACTATAATATATTAAAACTTATAGATGGCACCGAGTACAAAAGATGATAAACTCTTTGTAAAATCACCATCATTATCCTGAAAAGTATCCTCAGAAGTAGCATCCAATCTTAATTCAGGTTTAAGTGTAAGGTTGCCAATGTCATAACTGCCTGTAAGTGTAGCAGCAACAACACTTCCGTCTCCGTCAGTATCTGTAACCAGAGCTCCGGCACCACCTTCAAATTCAGCAAAATATTCTCCTCTAAGTCCGATACTAAATTTTTCTGTCGCTTTAAACTGTGGATATAACGCTACCCCATAAAACCCTGATGCATCAGCATCTCCTTGATCTTCTGTAGTTAGATAAGTTGCATTAACTCCTAAGTAAAACTTTTCTGAAAGATCCCATCCTGTCGTTAAATCAACTTGAAAAGTAGGCCCTACTAATCCTGGCTCACCTTCATTTCCATATCTAAAGTTAAGGTATGCGCTACCATTATCAGCAGCATATCCTACCTGAGCACCAAAAATATAGGTGTCAAATGGATTGTTTTCAGTATAATCAGTTGGGTTCATAATGGCTACCATTGCAGACCATTTATCGCTAAGTGCAAAGTCCGCTTTTAGTCCAGTATGTGAAAATGGACCATAAGAGAACATATAAGAAGTAGAATAATTAAAGTTTCCTGTAGGAGAAATTACTTCGTATCCCAGATATGTATTGAAATTACCAAAGGTAAGTTTGAATTTTTCAGTCACATTCCAGTACACATATAACTGGTTAATAATTTGTGCAGAATCTGTCGAGTTAAAAACAGCATCTTCACCTCTTTGACCATATACAAGGTCAGCTACAAATCCTACTTTTTCTCCTTCATAACCAAGAATTACATTGGCCATACCCAGAGCAAATCCTGATTCATTAACAAAAGAAGTGGCAGGTGCTGTAGAATTATCATTTTGTGCCCCAAAATTATATCTGAAATATCCATCTACAGATCCATTAACAGAAAAATTATCGAACCATTTCTTTTCTTCTTCCTCTTGTGCGATTGATGTAAAGCTGAGTAGTGCTAAAGAAAAAAGACATACTTTTTTAAAAAGTTTTGTTACGGTTTTTGTTTTCATAATAAACATTAATTGGTATTAATTTGTTTTTAATTGGAGTTGTAAAACTAGTTCAAAAGTATTTCACCCCAATAAAAAAAGGGGCAATGACTGGCATTTTTATGTATTTTTAATTTTATACCCCCAAAAAATTAGACATTAACGTTTATTTAAAGGTTTTTTAAGAATTTGAAAGTCTATCTTTTATTCGTATTGTTAAATACAATAACAATCTGTAATAATTGTTAGATTTTGATAATGAAAATTACGAAGACCTGAATAGCACGAAATAAAAAAGGCTTATCAAAATCGATAAGCCTAACTTAAATAATAATTTTTTATTAGCTTAAAGCTTGATTACCGTGTTCTTCGGTTCGTATTCTATATGTATTTTGTATTTCGGATACAAATATCTTTCCGTCACCTATTTCACCAGTTTTAGCGGCATCAATAATTGTTCGTACCGTTTTTTCTTCAAATTCATCTGATACAACTAAAGAAAGATATCTTCGTTGTATATCTGATGTACTATAGGTAATTCCTCTATAGACGTGACCTTTTTTTTCGTTTCCAACACCGGTAACATCCCAATACGTAAAAAAATTCACTTCGATTTCGTGCAATGCATCTCGTACTTCTTTAAATCGAGATTTGCGTATGATGGCTTCAATTTTTTTCATATAGGGTTATTTGTTTTAGATTAAAAAATGTTAGGAAGGCTTAATTGGTGCTTTCGGCAATGATTTTTATTTTACCATCCACATACCTAAAAATACTAAAAGAAATCCTATGATAAAAGAACCAATGGTATAAATACCGAAACTTATAAAGTCTCCCGATTTTATGAGGATATGGTTCTCATAAGCAAAAGTAGAAAAGGTTGTCAATCCGCCACAAAATCCTGTAGCAAGTAATAAAACCGAGTTTTGTGATAAGAAATTGTTTTTTAGTGACAGTCCGAGAATAATACCAATGAGAAAGCTACCTAGAACATTGACTGTAAATGTTCCATATGGAATTCCAGAGGTATCACTATTTATATATTTGCTGATCAAAAATCTGGCTACACTACCTATACCACCTCCTATAAAAACCAGTATTAATTGTTTCATTTTGTAGGGTAGTTTGTAAGTGATCAAAAGCTAAAATTCGACTAACTTTTCTCGTCTAATCTTAGCTTTTGAAATTAATATACTATTCTTTTATTGGGATATATATTTCTGTGATCCATTCTGCTGGATTTGGTTGTATGCTTGGATCGGTTCTATATACTTCGAATGCTGGGGATGTTGGATTTGCCTCCATACCGTTATCTTTAATATATTTATAACCTTTATCCCAGGCTTCTTTCAGGTTTACATAATCTCCCTTCAAAGTAATTTTTACCACTTTTTGTTGAGGTAAAGAACCGCATAGAATATTGCTATCGGCTGGGGTTACTACTTCATTCCTAACGGGTATTCCTGTAGAATAAATTGCAGTTCCTTGTTCTTCATTATAATCATTGTAAATGGTAAGAGGCATTCCTGTTTGAGGTAAATTATTTCTTCTTATATATGACATTACAGCTGGTAGCATTTGTCCCATTTTCTCAGAAATTTCTGAGATTGGAGATGCAGTGGCCATATACATATAGAAACCGCCTCTGTGTTCTGTGACTCCATCGACATTTACCGAATATTCTTTCATTTTTTCGTTTACAAATGCATCTAGTTTCTCTAATCCCTCTGCATACATGGGTCTGATACTTTGAGATAGTGTGCTATCTTGTGTCATCCAGAAGGCTTTTTCCATAAAGGATTGTTCTCCCTTCATACCCCAAGTCACTTTAGTTTTTTTATCCTCTAGCTTTTCAAATTCCCAATAAATTTCGCTTTTACTCTCTCCCATTGGAGTTATAAAAGTAATCGTTTGATCGATACTGGTAAATGGCGCTAACTTCACCGTTTTCATACTTCCATCTCCCTGTGTTTCACTTTTCCAGCTATAAGATGCTCCTTTACCGCTCGTCTGGTTACCATATTCTAAAATCATATCATCAGAGTCGTCCATCCAGGGGCCCCATTTCTCCCAGGTTTTGTACTCATTTATGGTATTAAAGAGTAGCTCATCCGGAGCATCGATCACTCTGCTTTCTTCTACCTGAAAAGTGCCATCTGTCATAGCTATATAAGCACCACCCCCGATCACAACAAGTAATAATAGAAAGAATAAATATTTGATGATTTTCATGTTAGTTAGTTTAGATTGTTTCTGTAGCTAATATAATCAATTTTTGAGACGCTTTTTAGATCAAAGATTTTCAAGGAGTTGGCTGTTTCGATCTTTGTGTATTTTAGTTTTAACTCAAAATGAATTTTCAAATCTTGATTTTTTTTATTTCGTTACATTTGCTGAGAACAATAAACATAAACAAATGAAAATTAATCGTATACTATTTTTTATAGCTATAAGTATGATGCTTATAGCTTGTAAAAAAGATCCAAGCATACAGGATCAAATTAATCAACAAGAAACTGCTCAACAAGAAGTTGAAGAAAAATTTGACTATACGGTCGAGCAATTTGCTGATATCAAAGTGCTTAGGTATCAAATTCCCGGCTGGGAAAATCTTTCTTTAAAAGAACAGAAGCTTGTATACTATCTGGTACAGGCAGGTCTTAGCGGAAGAGACATTATGTGGGACCAAAACTATCGTCATAACCTTTCTATCCGTAAGGCATTAGAAAAGGTATATACTTCTTATACTGGAGATAAAACTACAGATGACTGGAAAGCATTTGAAACATATCTTAAACGAGTATGGTTTTCTAATGGAATCCACCATCATTATAGTAATGATAAACTTAAACCCGATTTTGATAAGGAATATCTGATTTCTCTGTTAAAGGAAACCAATACAGAGTTACCTCAGGCTGCGATTGATGTTGTGTTTAACGAAGAAGATGCTAAAAAAGTCAATCAAGGAAAAGGCATTGATAATGTAGCCTTATCAGCTGTTAACTTCTATGGACCCGGTGTGACTAATAAGGATGTAGAATCATTTTACAGTAAAATGAAGTCTCCTAATCCAGAAAAGCCATTATCGTTTGGCCTAAATTCTCAATTGATTAAAGAAAACGGAGAGCTCAAAGAGCGTGTTTATAAATCAGGAGGATTATACGGTGCTGCTATAGATGAAATTATCAAATGGTTAGAAAAAGCACAATCGGTTGCAGAGAATCAAGCACAAGGAGATGCTATAGGATTGTTAATCGAATATTACAAAACAGGAGATTTAAAAACTTGGGATGATTATAATGTTGCCTGGACCAAGGCCACAGAAGGTAATATTGATTATATTAATAGTTTTATCGAAGTATATAATGATCCATTGGGATATAGAGGGTCGTATGAAACAATCGTTCAGATCAAAGATTTCGACATGTCTAAGAAAATGGCGGTATTGTCTGACAACGCACAATGGTTTGAAGATAATTCTCCCTTAATGGATGAGCATAAAAAAGATAGCGTTGTTGGAGTTACTTATAAAGTGGTGACTGTTGCCGGAGAAGCCGGAGATGCCTCGCCAAGTACACCAATTGGAGTAAACTTACCTAATGCCAACTGGATTAGAGCCGCAGTTGGATCTAAGTCGGTATCCCTTGGAAATATTATTGATGCATATAACAATGCGGGTGGATCAGGAAGATTGAAAGAATTTGTTCACGATGAAGAAGAATATGAGCTGGAAGAAAAATATGGTAAATTAGCGGATAAGCTGCACACGGCATTACACGAAGTGGTGGGACATGCATCAGGACAATTGAATCCGGGAGTTGGAGAAACCAAAGAAACGCTTAAAAATTATGCATCTACTTTGGAAGAAGGGAGAGCTGATTTGGTAGGGTTATACTACTTGATGGATCCTAAATTACAAGAGTTAGGATTGGTCGTAGATTGGGAAAAAGTAGGTAAAGCTGCGTATGATGGATATATAAGAAATGGATTGCTAACTCAGTTAATACGTTTAAATCTTGGAGATGATGTAGAAGAAGCACATATGCGTAATCGCCAGTGGGTGAGTGCCTGGGCTTTTGAGCAAGGTGCCAAGGATAATGTTATCGAAAAGGTTACCAGAGACGGAAAAACATATTATAATATTAATGACTATGCAAAACTACGCGAGATCTTTGGTCGTTTATTGCGTGAAACCCAACGTATCAAATCTGAAGGAGATTATAAAGCGGCTGAAGCATTGGTAGAAGGATATGGAGTAAAAGTTGACCAGGCAATTCACGCTGAAGTACTTAAAAGAAACGAGAAGTTTACCGCGGCTCCGTATAGCGGATTTGTTAACCCGGTGCTAGTTCCTGAAATGGATGAAAATGGAGAGATTATTAAGATTAATGTAACTCAACCAAAGGATTTTGTTTCTCAAATGCTAGAATATAGCAAGACCTATGGATTCTTACCTGAAGTGAATTAATAAATAAAAATACTTTAAAATATAAATCACCTTCTGGATGAATCAATCCAAAAGGTGATTTTTTAATTTACGAAGCAATGTCCAGTACTCCAATTTTAGAGAGTTGTTTGGTTATCAAAATTTTGCTTTCGTCATCCAGATCACAATTGATTTTATGGATGGGTAACGGCTCGTTCTTTGTTATCAAGCTGTTTAGAAATGACTCACATTGTATCGGCATAGATAACTTTAAATCGTAGAATTTTACATCAATTTTCTCGCAATTTCTGTTCATTCTAAACTTATTCTTCTCTCGAATTTTAATTTTAGAATCTTTATCAATTTGATCAATATTCACCATCTGGTTCAATTGTCCTTGCGCAATAGGTTTTTGTCTGCTGTAGAAATCGTCGATGATTTCTTCGTCTTGTAGCAATTCTTTAATAAGAGTTATGACAACGTTCGTAACTTCATTTATTTCAGCATTTTTATCATTTTCGTCCATTGTGTGAAATTTGGTAAACTTTCTTAACGGAAGAATAGATTTAGACTTCTCAATTAGAACTTCTGCCAAATGTTCTGCCCAGGTTTTACCAATAATTCCTGTAGTGATGTGTCCAGAGTTTTGATTTGTACAGTAGGCATCGTGTACAATACCTCTAGGAATATATAAGACGTCTCCTTTTTCTAATGTGAATTCGTCAATTACCTTACCAGGAATAAAGGTTTCTTTATTAAAAGGAGTCGTCTTGTCAGCGAGCGGTAAAGCTTGATCATATATGCGCCAGTGTTTAGAGCCTTCAAACTGAAAAATAAAAACATCGTGAGTATCGTAATGAGTGGAAAACCCTTGAGATTTTTTAGGAGTCAGATAAATATTGGTTTGTATACGATGTTTGAAAAAAGTTTCTAACTCATTCGTTAGTTTTCTTAAACTATAAATTTTATTCTGAAGTCCTGACATCACTAAAGTACTTCCATTTTCAAAAGCATTGGAGAATTTCAATGGATCGATAATATCAGAACCTTTTATAGTATATTCCCTAGAGTTGGGTCTTTCTGTTTTAGAATGATCTGCTAACCTAAAATCAGGATGATGATTGGTCAAAGAAAACAAAATTGTATCCAAATCTTTTATCGAGAGTAATTCATCAAAGAAGTTTTTTTCTCTGTTCTTGATAACCAGATGTTTTTTTTCGAAATATTCTTCAAAAAAAGTAGCTGTCGCAACCGGATGTAGTATTTCTTGTAAATTCATAATCTAATGTTTTTAAATAAATGAAGTTTTTCTTTTGGTTAAGAGTATGGTTTGCAAGTGATTTATAAACGAATAGGATTGTGATAAGAACAAGAGGAGAGAATAAAAAGACAGCCGAAAAAAATGAAAATCTTTATCTTTTTTAGAATTATTGTTACAAAACCCGTGGTCATAATTTTAAGACTGGTTTGGATATAACTAATCATAATATAGGAGTTTACTATTATGTTAAAATTACATCGGGATCTAGCGAAAAAAAATACCCAAAAGAGGGTATTTTTCCAGTTACAATTTGATTTTTAGCAACTTTTTTGTTTCCGTAATTAATTAATCTGCATCTGCACAGTTGACACCGGCACCCACAGCATCTCCGCTGTTACTATCGGTACAAATTGGACTATCTGTAGTGCAAGAGGTTGTTACAGCTAATGACGACACTAATAAGGCTGAATAAAAGGTTCTCCTGAAATTGTAGTTTTTGGAAACATTGTCAATTTCGAAATCCGAAAGTTTCAATTTAGTCATAATTAAATAATTTAAAAGTTTCCTAAAGTTACTTGTCAGATAAGCACAAAAAAATACCCGGTTACAGGTATTTTTTTGACATAATTCAATTAATAAATGAATAAACTTAACTTTTTGTGTAGCTCAATGTATTAGAGTTTCCGCTATTGATCGTACCATTATAGGTGTTTACAGTACGACCATTATCTCTCACAGTTATGGTGTAAGATGTTGAATTACCACTGTAAATGTTTACATAGAATTGATAGGTTCCGGATGGTCCTCCATTGGTCCAAGTAATGTTTTCTGAATTACCTCCGGCACAGTTTCCGGTACAATCTACATCTAATGCGCCACCAGAGCTTGACTGGGGATTGCTAAAGGATAACGTTTCTCCACTAGGATCTCTTACATATAAATCTAAATCTGCGCTACCAGACCAGGTAAGATTAAATCGAGGACTTCCGTCTTGTCCCTGTAATCCACCACAATCTGCTGGATCGACTAGTCCTTGACAAGAAGGTTCATCACAATTACCGCAAAGCATGGCTACATCCCTGATATTACCTCTAGAAATGTTACCGGCCGATGTTTGTGCAAATTCATAACACTTAATATCGTGGCACACCTGTGAGAGGTCTGCACAAATGCCTTGGTTGATCAAGAAATCAAAATTTCCGGCTCCCGAAGTCGCTCCATTAGTATTTATCGGTACAAAATAAATCGGACCTGTAGTCCCAAAGCGCATTCCTACAGCATTGACATTACCGTTTGGGGCATTAAAAGAAATAGAATTAGTCATAGCCTGTCCCGAAGCGATGGGTACTACAGCAGAAGACCCATTACCGATAGTAATAGATTCGTCAATTTGTGCAGTACTTGGATCTACTACAAAAGAACCGGCAGGAAGAACTAAATTATCGTTCATGATATTTGCAATTTGTGCTGGATCAGAAATCCCAGGGTTTCCTGAATCGCCATTGTCCTCGCTACAACTGTAGCAGAAGAGTAATCCAATAATCGTAATTAGATAGAAATTTTTCATTTGAATGGTATTTTTTGTTCAACCAAATCTACCCAGCAAACAAGCACAAAAAAATACCCGTAACAGGGTATTTTTGGTTCATTATAAAAGTGCCTTAGGCACTAAAAATCATATTTTTTCTCAATGGCATAACGCAGCAGTTCTCCTTTTCCGTGGAGTCCTAGTTTACGAATGATATTTTTTCTGTGAGTCTCAACAGTGGATACAGAATTAAAACGAATAGTCGCAATTTCTGAGGAGGTTTTTCCTTGTCCGATAAGGGTTAATATTTCGCGTTCACTTTTGGATAAAACTGTTTTTTTTGTCTTCTGTTCAGTATCTTCTGAGAAGAAAGAAGGGTCAATCGTGGCATCATAATAAGTATTGCCTTTCATTACTTCATGAATCGCAGTTAGTACTTCTTCCAGGGGAGAGTTTTTTAGTAAATATCCTACAGCTCCGGCAGTTACCATTTGCCGTACTGCATCTTCCTGATCAAACATAGAGAATGCTATAATTTTAGTATGTGGTAGTTCTTTTTTAATGATTTTAGTAGCAGCAATCCCATCAATCTTGGGCATGCGGATATCCATAAGCACTACTTTGGGCTGTTTTCTTCGTACAATCTCCAGCAATTCCTCTCCATCATTGGCCATTCCTACGATGCTAATTTCTTCTTCATATTTTAATAATAAATGGATACCGTCTATAAGTGACTGGTGATCTTCTGCTATGGCTACTGTGATCATATTGGTATGTTTATGATGATGATGGTTCCTTTTCCTATGGTAGAATCAATCTCAAAAGTTCCTTCCATATGTTCTATCCGTTTTTCAATACTTTTTAATCCCATACCATCTTTTTCGGGTAGTGTTTTTGAATTAAATCCTTTGCCATTGTCCTCAACGATGATATTAAGTAGTGAATCGTGATTGGTTAACGAAACTTGGATTTCGGAAGCTTGAGCATGTTTAATGGTATTGGTAATAAGTTCCTGGATGATCCTGAAAATTGAAATCTCTAGAGCATTGTCCAATCGCTCGTCTAGTCCATAGTCCTGTACTTCTATTTGTAATTGATTACCGTTTGATGCTTTTTGCGCTAAATTCTTTACTGCTGGTAGCAATCCTTGTTTTGCCATCACACCACTGTTTTTTTCGTGTGCGATCGTTCTCACTTTTTGATAGGCTTCATCGAGCAGAATATTAGTTTTATGATACAATTCTTGGATATTTTGCGCTTTGGGATTGTTATGATTATTTTTTAAGTGATCAAAATGTAGTTTAACAGTGGCGAGCGTACTCCCTAAATTGTCATGCAGGTCATTGGCTAATCGTTGTCGCTCTTTTTCCTGACCGGAGATCATGGCATCAATAGCCGTAAGCTCCTGTTCTTTTAATAGTTTCTCGGTTTTTTGAATTTCGATTTCTCGTTCTTGTTCTGCGATCCGTTGTTTTCGTTTGGTGTTTCTGTAAATCAGAATAGCAATGATGCTTCCTAAAAAAAGGGATCCGCCTAGGCCTAGAGCAATGTTTTGATTTCGCTTCTTTTTTTGTTGCTCAATTAGTATTTGTTTTTCTTTTTCGGCCGTTCGGTATTTTGTTTCATATTCTGAGACAAGTTGAAGATTTTTTGCTTGATGATTATCAAGTTCATTAATTAAATACTTATTATAATATTGCATACTTTTAGCTGAATCACCTTTGGTTTCATAAACTTTATATTTCCAAAAATGTATGTAGGTCTTTAATAACTTAAACAAATAATCATCATTACTTATTTCAATATCATTAAGTAATCCTTCACTTTTTTTTAATAGTCCTTTTTCAAATTGTAAAACAGCATTATTTATTTTAGCAGCCTGCAGACGTTCTTTTTCAAAATAACCATTTAAATTCTTTAGTATACTTATGGAATTAGACAAATAAATGAGACTACTATCTAAATTTTTGGTAACTAGTTGATGATACGCAGAGTTTGTTATTTGAAGCTTAGCCTTTAAAAAACTTGGACTATCTTCATCAATAATATTGTTAGCTTTTATATAATAACGATGTATTCTCTCTGGGGTTTTATAGAAATATCTTTGTGTAATACGATAATCATAGAAGGTATATATTTGTTTGTCTAATTTACTACTGGCATTATCTTGAAATTCTTTTATAAAATATTTGTAGGATGTATCATCAATCATAATATTGAATCGTTCGTAGATTTCTAGTATATATTTAATTGATTCACGAATTAATATCTTGTCTTTTCTTTTTTTTGCAATTTCTAAGCTTTTTTTGAAAGCTTTAAAACCAGAGATTTCATTACCTTCTTTTAAGTAATAATATAAACCACTGTTTAATGTTGCAATATTGTTTCGAACAGAAATAGGATTACCCGTGTTTGCTTTTTTGTAATTTTCTGGAAAGAATCCTAGATGGATAATATTCAAAAATGTATTTAGTTCGCTTCTTATTTCATTGTTGGGTAATTCATTCAATAAAGTTCTTGCTTTATTGTAGTTTCCGGTATTAATGTAATTGAAAAAAATCTCCATCTCATTTGCATTTGATGAAATGGAGAACATTAAAAATATCAACAAAATTTTTTTCAAGTCTTTTAGTTTACTTTATAATAGAGCGATCAGGAATACACGGTCCATGTTTGCACCCAATATCTTTGGGAATGGGAAATGGTGCGTTAGAGCTCAATTTTCTGGTTGATATTTCAGAATAAGCCTCTCCATCTCTAATCAGACGGTAAGGATTTAAGTAAACAGATTTATCTGGGTTTGAAGGGTCAAAAAGATGTTGTGGAGGTGGGTTTAAAGTAAAATTAGTTTGTAATGTCATTCCTGCTTCAAGAGGTGAGTTAAGAATGATATCTTCATTAAGTATTTCATTATTAACAAGAAATGGGGATACTGAAATATTTAAAAATACATCAACTCCATCAACGCTATCTTCAAAATTCATATCAGGAGAGCCAGATAATCCCATAGTGATAGCTCCTCTATAATTTTGTAATTTAAAGTCGCAGTTATAAAGGTAAAAAGTGTTAGAACTTCCTCCTTGTGCAGGGATGTCTTGAATACTATTTATTTTGATATATATCATGTAGAAGGTTCCATAATCCTGTGAGCCAAAAACTGGTTGCCAAACATCTAAGTCTTCTAAACGAATTACGAATTTTAAATTTTCATGTGCCATAGTAGCGTTAATTATTTGTATAGTTATTTAGTCTTCAAAAAATATTCCTTTGGGTTGATTCTGTAATATCTCATAAAATTTATCAAATTCTTGCCAAGTTGCATCTAATTTATAGTTCAATGGAAAAGTGATAGGTTTTATTTCCTTATTACCCAGATTATCTCTTACTATCGCAGTAGTGAAAAAATCATTAAAGGTTACAATATATAAATCACTTATTTCTTCGTCAGGAGAAATTTTTTCTCTTATCTTTTCTAATATATCAAGTTCGGCATAAAAACCTATTGGGACTTTTGGAGTACACCTAATATCAGGAAATCGGTTAAAATCTTTCCAATCGTTGTTGAAATTTGCATTAATAAGTAATGGTACTTCAAATTCAAGATTCTTTTTTCTAAAGGAAATATTTACTTTAAAATTAGACTTAAAGTTATTTATTTTTTCAATTCTAGAACTGTAAGCTTTTGAAAACTCTTCTGGATCATTCGGAACCTCAGAATCTAGTTCTAAGTTTTTTTTGTTGATGTCAATTTTTTTGATTTTGGAAGTCCAAAACTTTGATATTTTTGAATTGGAGATATATTCATTTTTAAATAAATCAAAACGGATGTACTTTTCTCCGTAACCCGGGGAAGGATCACCAATAAATACATATTTACAACCGTTTTTCTCTCCATAACCACTTATTAAAACCATATGAGCCATAGAGGTATTTAATTTTAGAATAATAGGAGAATCATTTTTTTGGAGTTGCTCAATTATAAAATCAATGTTTTTAAGCTTATTAATTTCTTCTGATTCTTTGCATTTAAATCCTGCTTGATCAAAAATTTTGATAAAGTGTTTGTCTTTTAAACCAATATTACACTCATCAAAAACTTCGGTTGAATTGTTATAATTACAACAGTTAGTAAGGTTAGTTTTATCATCACTGTTGTTGGTTGAATTGTTCGTGGAATTATTTGTGGTCTTGTCTGAGGAGTCATTTGTTGTCAAAGTATGATTCTTGTAATAAGATACTATTTGACATTGACAATTACCTATTTTTGATTTAGATTTAAGTCCTTTAATCATTTTTTCTACACATGCTGCCCAACACCAATATGAGTTTTCGGGTTGTGAAACGTGTTGAAGGTCAATAAAGCGATAAAATCTATCTTCCATTTTCGGTTTTTTTAATCTCTCTAAATCTCCTCAAAAAAATAAAAGCATTCCATACCCAATACAAGGTATTTTTTCTTTTTCGGGTTCAATGATTCCAAAAAAGAATGTATCCACTTATCAAAAGATATGGATCTTATCTACAATTATTTAATTGAAAACTAGGGGTATAGTTTGTTTATTCTGGTCTCAAATACGTTTTTAACGCAAAAAGTAATAAAATAAAGATAATAAAACCGATGAGAATAAAGATACTACCTTTGTAATATTTACGATGTAGTTTTAGATCTTTTCGGTAACTAAATATCATCAAAATGACAAAAGCAACTACAAAGCAACCTGCAAATATCCACTGACCAGTACTAAACATAAATCTTTATTTTGCAGCAAAGATATAAGTTATTTACATATCATTTCTGATAAATTTATTACATCGAAGTTCTTTCCAGGATGTATGGGTGATCAAAATAAAGTTTAATAACTGTGTTGAAAAAGTTTTGGGTAAATTCAGATTGAAGATGATATATTTTTTAATTTTCGTCCTAAGAATTATCAAAACTTTTAACTACATAATGAAAGATAAAATCGCTGCTGTACAAGAATTTCATACAGCTTTTGAAATTGGATATAAAAATCAGCCTGTGGCCAATCTTGGAGAGGCTAAAAACAAACTTCGTTTCAATTTGATGAAAGAAGAAAATGAAGAATATCTTGAAGCTGCTCAGAACAATGATCTGGTAGAAGTCGCAGATGCCCTTGGAGATATGTTATATATTTTATGTGGTACGATTATCGAACACGGTATGCAGCATAAAATAGAAGAAGTGTTTTCGGAAATTCAGCGCAGTAATATGAGTAAGCTAGGAGAAAATGGCAAGCCTATTTATCGTGAAGATGGTAAGGTGCTTAAAGGACCTAATTACTTTAAACCCAATATCAAAGAAATTCTGGATAGATAAAAATGCAAAACAAAAAATGCCTCAAGGAATTCCTCGAGGCATTTTTTAATATCTAAATTCATAATTCGTAATTCGTCAATCGCAATTAGAGAATTACACCTTCACTCTCCATCCAAAAGGATCATCAGCTTTATTGTACTGTATATTCATTAACTCTTTTTTGAAATGAGAAGCGTAAGAGTTTTCTTGTTTGTCCAGTTCATAGTGCTCGCCTTTGTAACCAAAAGCTTTAACAGGACTAACTACAGCAGCGGTTCCCGCTCCAAAAATCTCCTTTAAACTACCATTTTTATGAGCTTCTACGATTTCACTGACTTTTATAGGTCTTACCTCTATGGTATATCCTTGTCTTTCTGCCAGAGCTATCAAACTTTTTCTAGTGATTCCATCCAAAATTCGATCGCTGATGGGGGCAGTCAGTAAAGTGTCGTTGATTCTAAAGAAAACGTTCATAGTCCCCGCTTCTTCTACATATTCGTGAGTATTAGAATCTGTCCAGATGATCTGTTGGTATCCCTGTTCTTTAGCAAGTTTTGTTGGATAAAACTGACCCGCATAATTACCTGCAGCTTTTGCGTATCCAAAACCTCCGCTAGCAGAACGGCTAAACTTTTCTGCAACCAATACACTTACGTCTCCACTATAGTACGACTGAGCAGGAGAACAAATAATCATAAAACGATATTGGTCTGCTTCTGATGCAGAAACGCTCGGTTGTGTTGCAATTACAAAAGGTCGAATATATAATGAATTGCCAAAACCCGGTTTGATCCACTCATTATCTAACTTGAGTAGAGTGTTTAAGCCATCAAAGAAATACTCTTCAGGAAATTCGGGCATTGCTAAGCGCTCCGCAGATTTGTTAATTCTTCTGAAGTTTTCATCAGGTCTAAACAGAAAAGTATCGCCTTGGTCGTCTTTATATGCTTTCATTCCTTCAAAGACTGCTTGACCGTAATGAAATACTCTTGCAGATGGATCGAGTGTAAGAGGTCCATAAGGAACAATTTTAGGTGTTTGCCATTCGCCATTTTCATAATCGCACACAAACATATGGTCAGTAAAAACTTTACCAAAAGCTAAGTTTTCAAAATCTACTTGTCCAATTTTAGACTGATTTACTTTAGTAATTTTGATCTCTTGCGGAACTGCATTTCTCATCCGATTGTTATTTATAAGGTTGTGAAAGTTTTTAATCAACTGCTTTACTGTTTCCCAACAGAACCTGAAGGATTCCTAATGTTGGGATATTTTATATTTTAAACAAAAATACCCTTTTCTTGTAAATTAAGAATTTTAAAAATGTTTAATTTTGCCAAACACTATTAATAATAATGTATTATGAAAAAAATCGGACTATTTTTTGCAGTATTGTCATCTTTGTTAGCTTGTAATTCTGTTCAAAAAGAAAAAGAATCTTTCTCGGTTCAGGATATAGCGTTAAGTGAATATAGTAGTTACGGAGGTGAAATCTCTGCTGAAACAGTTTTGTATAAAGGTGCTATTGCCGATAAATATAAAAGTCTTAAAGAAGGGGATACGATTGATGTGGCATTTTCTAGCACGGTAAATGATGTTTGTAAAGCAAAAGGTTGCTGGATGAAGGTGGCGTTGGATGACGAGCAGACTACGATGGTAAAATTTAAGGATTATGGTTTTTTTGTTCCAAAGGATATAGAAAACGATACTATCATTGTACAGGGCAGAGCATATGTATCAGAAACTTCGGTTGATGAGTTGCGTCATTTAGCCTCTGATGCAGGTAAATCTGAGGAAGAGATTGCAGCGATCACCGCTCCAAAGAAAACCTACTCATTTATGGCAGATGGGGTTTTAGTAAAGCAATAATGGAAAAAAACCTGAAACGTGAGATTATAATAACTTCTGATGGCTCTTCTACAATTCATTTTCCTGAGTTAGATGAGCATTATCATTCTAAACACGGCGCCATCATTGAGGCAAAGCACGTTTTTATCAAGCATGGCTTCGAGTATATTTTGTCTTCTAAAAAAAAGTCTGAATTGCGCATTTTGGAAATTGGTTTTGGAACCGGTTTGAATGCTTTCATCACATATCTTGAAGCAAAAAAAAATCAACAAAAGACTAACTATGTTGGAGTTGAGGCCTATCCTGTAGAAATGTCCGAAATTAAACTGCTTAATTATGTAGAACAATTATCTGCCGGTGAAGAACAGGAGGTTTTTGATAGAATGCACGAATCACCTTGGGAGGAGCAAAATACGGTATCCTCTAATTTTTCTTTAAAAAAACGTAAGCAGTTTTTTACACAGATTAAAGACGAGAATAGTTTTGACCTGATTTATTTTGACGCTTTTGGAGCAAGAGTGCAACCAGAATTATGGGGGGTAGAAATATTTACAAAAATGTATGATGCTCTTGTCGTTCAAGGGGTGCTGGTTACTTACGCTGCAAAAGGTAGTGTAAGAAGAGCGATGCAAGAAGTTGGTTTTGAAGTAGAAAGGCTTCCAGGTCCACCTGGTAAACGAGAAATGCTGAGAGCTATAAAAAAATGAATTTATAGTTTATTCAGAAAACTTGCCAATAGTTATTTGTTAAACCTATAATAAAGCGATAGGTTTTGTTAAAAGGGGATGCTATTTTGCAGTAAATAACGCAACAATGAAAGTTTTAATTACTGGGGCAACCGGGCTTATTGGTCAGGAAATTGTAGGGCTTTGTCATCAATCCAATATCGATGTAAACTACCTTACAACAAGTAAAGAAAAGCTTACTTCAGAAAAGAACTACAAAGGATTTTTTTGGAATCCGTCATCTGGTGAAATCGATATAAACTGCTTTGAGGATGTGGAGGTGATCATTAATCTGGTAGGAGCGACTGTAGCAAAACGTTGGACAAAAAAATATAAACAAGAAATTATTGATAGCCGTGTGGATACAGCTTCCCTTGTTTTAGAATCTTTAAAAAAAATCAAGCATTCCGTAAGACACATTGTTTCGGCTAGTGCTATTGGTGTTTATCCGGATTCTTTTCAAAATTATTATAAAGAAAATACAGATGAGGTGGCTTCGGGATTTCTTGGAGAAGTAGTTACCAAGTGGGAAGCGGCGGTTAGAGAATTCGAAACCTTAAATATCGAAGTAGGACTGCTTAGAATTGGTCTAGTGCTTTCTGAAAAAGGAGGAGCATTTCCGAAAATCTCAAAACCCATAGAAAAAGGTGTAGGCGCAGCTTTTGGAAACGGTAAACAATGGCAGAGTTGGATTCATCTAGAAGATCTGGCGCGCATGTTTATGTATGCAGTAGAAGAAGAATTATCAGGAGTCTATAATGCTGTTGCTCCTAATCCGATTTCTAATGATCGATTAACGCATGTGATTGCAGATCAAATGGGTAAAAAGATAATATTACCTAATGTACCTCGATTTATGATGAAACTGATTTTAGGAGAAATGCACGTTATACTATTTAGTAGTCAAAGAGTTTGTAACGATAAAATCGCAGAAGCCGGGTATAAATTTAAGTATGAAAACATTACTCAGGCAGTGGGAGATCTGGTATAGTGTTTCTAATAATTCACAAGATAAAAGGTCAGCATTTTTTCTAATGCTGACCTTTTTAGTATATTAATTCCTAATCTCGAACTATGCTTTGTTAGCTTTTAAGCTTACTTTAAGTTCGATATCATCGTTGATAAATTTATCTCCTAAGTTCTCAAAAACAGACTTAGAACCGTAATTTACTCCCCATTCTGTACGATTGATAGTAAATACTTCACTTGTTAAAGTCATTGTGTCTCCTTCTACAGATGTCGAAGCCGGAAAAGATATATTTTTCTTTATTCCTTTAATAGTAAGGTTTCCTTCAACCATTGATTTTCCATCTTTTTCAGAAATGCCTGTTACTTCAAAAGAAGCAGTTGGAAACTTAGCTACATTAAAGAAATGATCTTCTTTTCCTTCACCTTCACCTTTTAGATGTCCTTCTAGACCTGCTTTATCATCACCTTCCAGATCTGTTACATTAATAGAAGTCATATCAATTACAAAAGATCCACTTTGTATTTCTCCTTCCTGTGCTTTTACCTTTCCTTCAGAAATACTAATGGTTCCAGTATGTTCTCCGGTAGGTTTTTTACCAGTCCATTCTATAGTACTTGCCTCAGTATCTACTGCATATGTGATAGCTTCTGCAGGAGCTTCTACTACTTCTTCTGCTGCGGTTGCTTCAGATTCATTTTTTTTCTCACCCTTACAAGATGCTGTTGCTGCTATTATAGCAGTGATAGCAAATAAGTTTATTAATTTGGTTTTCATAATAATGTTAGTTTATAGTTTTAGAATACCAAAATTATTTTTTTAGAAAAGGAATATTCTTAAATATATACTAAAATATTCCTGTGACATTATGACATTTATTCAAAAATGGCAGTACTTTTGCATCTTCAAAAAGGAAACTAATAAAAAGTACTGTTTACATGAGTAAGAAAAATAAAAATACTGAAGATGTAAAGGATCAAGTAGAAGAGACACTTGATACAACTGTTGAGGAAACAGAAACAGAATTAGGAGTAGAAGATGTAGACGTTGAAACGCAATTAAAAGAAGACCTAGCAAAAGAAAAAGATAAATTCTTAAGACTTTTTGCAGAGTTCGAAAATTATAAAAAGCGTACTTCTAAAGAGCGAATTGAATTGTTTAAAACAGCAAGTCAAGATGTGATACAATCAATGTTACCTATATTAGATGATTTTGATCGTGCTCTTAAAGAGATTGAAAAATCTGCAGACAAGGACGTAATAAAGGGTGTAGAACTTATCCATAACAAACTTAAAGAAACTCTGAAAAGTAAAGGATTGTCTGAAGTGGAAGTTCAAGCAGGAGACGCATTCAACGCTGATGATCACGAAGCAATTACACAAATTCCTGCACCAAGTGATGATCTAAAGGGTAAGATTGTAGACGTAATAGAAAAGGGATATAAATTAGGAGACAAAGTCATTCGCTTTCCTAAGGTGGTAACCGGACAATAAGATAAATTACATGAAAGAAGATTTTTATGATATTTTAGGAGTTAGCAAAAATGCTAGCGAAGCTGAAATTAAAAAAGCATATCGTAAAAAAGCGATAGAATATCATCCGGACAAAAACCCAGGCGATGCTACTGCTGAAGAGAAATTTAAGAAAGCGGCAGAAGCATACGAGGTGCTAAGTGATCCTGATAAAAAAGCAAGATATGATCAATTTGGTCACCAGGCGTTTGAAGGCGCGGGTGGTTTTGGTGGTGGCGGAATGAATATGGATGACATATTCAGTCAGTTTGGTGATATTTTTGGTGGCGGAGGCTTTGGAGGTTTCGGTGGCTTCGGCGGTGGCGGAGGAAGACAGCGTCGTGTAAAAGGAAGCAATTTGCGCATACGAGTAAAGCTTACTCTAGAGGAGATTGCGAACGGAGTTGAGAAAAAAATCAAAGTAAAGCGTAAGGTTCAAGCTCCTGGAACAACCTATAAAACCTGTGGAACCTGTAATGGTAGTGGTCAGATGACAAGAATTACCAATACAATTTTGGGTAGAATGCAAACTTCTACTACCTGTTCTACCTGTGGTGGTGCCGGACAAACTATTGATCATAAACCATCAGATGCCGATGCACAAGGTTTAAAAGTTTCGGAAGAAACTGTAAGTATTAAAATCCCGGCAGGTGTAGAAGATGGAATGCAGCTAAAGGTAGCTGGAAAAGGTAACGAAGCTCCCGGAAACGGAATAGCGGGAGATCTTTTGGTTGCTATAGAAGAACAAGAACATCCATTATTACAGCGTGAAGGTGATAATCTTCATTATGATCTGTATATAAGCTTCTCTGAAGCCGCTTTGGGAGCGTCAAGAGAGATCGAAACGGTTTCAGGTAAGGTGCGTATTAAGATCGAAGAAGGAGTGCAGAGTGGAAAAATATTAAGACTTAGAGGAAAAGGAATCCCAAGTATTAACGGATACGGAAAGGGAGATCTATTAGTGCACGTAAATGTTTGGACACCAAAAACCCTTAACAAGGAGCAAAGAGAATTTTTTGAAAGAATGGCACAGGATGAGCATTTTAAGCCTAGCCCTGATAGCAAAGACAAATCATTTTTCGAAAAAGTAAAAGATATGTTTTCGTAGAAATATGGAATCATATGTACTATGATTATAATCATAGCTAAATGCTGATTTTGTTTAATAAAAATTTGTATATTTGAAACATCACTAGCGCATTTAGTGATAATTTTTCTTTTTCATAGCAATTTTTTTCCCATCCTTAATACTTGTATTTAGGGTGGGTTTTGTTTTTATAATGGTTAGATTTGATCATATGCTGCATTTTAATTTATACATAATTTAAAATAATTATGAGGCAAGATTATTACACAGCAAGACTTAATATGTGGTAGTTTATTTCATTTCATTAATATTTTGACGTACTTAGCATCGTATTTTAAACTTAAAGTAAATTACATTTTTATATGACCAATCTTTTGGAAGTACAACAAGCAACAAAGCAGTTTGGAGATTTTATTGCTCTGAATGATGTTTCTATAAAAGTGCCAAAAGGAAGTATTTTTGGATTATTAGGTCCTAACGGTGCCGGAAAAACAACTTTGATAAGAATTATTAATCAAATTACATTGCCCGATACAGGGAGTGTATTTCTTGATGGTGAACCACTGCAACCTCATCATATTAAAGATATAGGCTATTTGCCAGAAGAAAGAGGTTTGTATAAATCTATGAAAGTTGGTGAGCAAGCTTTATACCTTGCACAACTCAAAGGCTTGAGTAAAAAAGAGGCCAGAGAACGCTTAAAATATTGGTTTGATAAATTTGATATTTCTCATTGGTGGGATAAAAAAATACAGGAACTATCTAAGGGGATGGCACAAAAGGTACAGTTTATTGTTACAGTACTTCACAAACCCAAGTTGTTAATATTTGATGAACCTTTTAGCGGTTTTGATCCAATCAATGCTAATGTTATTAAGGATGAAATTCTTCAATTACGAGATGAAGGCGCTACAGTAATTTTTTCTACCCATAGAATGGAAAGTGTAGAAGAATTGTGCGATCATATAGCACTGATCAATAAATCCAATAAAATACTGGAAGGAAAAGTTTCTGATATTAAAAGAGAGTATAAATCAAATACATTTGAAGTTGGCCTTTTGTCTGACGACAAGGATGAATTACAGAAAAACTTGCAAGATAAATTCGTGATCACACCTGCTGACTTCAAAACCATAGAAGATCAGCTTAAATTAAAAGTATCATTAGATCAAAATACCACACCTAATGAACTGTTAAGATATTTATCCGATAAGGCACAGGTAGTTAGATTCAATGAAGTAATACCAAGTGTAAACGAAATATTCATTAAAACCATTACCGAAAATGAGTAGTAATTTACAGTTAATCATTAGAAGAGAATTTATCTCACGTGTACGCAATAGAACGTTTATTGTGATGACGTTCTTAAGTCCTTTAATTGTAGTGGGAATGATTGCTTTGATCACTTGGCTAACAACTCTTAATAATGATGATGTTAAAAAAATCGCGGTTGTTGATGAAACATCTTTATTTATTCCTGACCTAAAGGATACTGATGAAGTAACATTTATTGATTACAGTAAAGTGAATTTGGAGACTGTAAAGGATTCGGTGATATCAAAGAATCTATATGGACTGCTTTATATCCCAAAAAAAGACTCTAATCAAGAACTGTCTGGATCTATACAATTTTATGCAGAAGAATCTCCTAATTTTTCAGTGTTAAATAGAATAGAGCGCATTATTGCTAATAAACTCACTAAACAGAATTACATAGCTGAGGGGTTGAATTTAGAAACGATAGAAAATGCTAAAGCAAAAATAAATATTCAGATAGAAAACTTTTCGGGAGAGAAGACTTCTAAAATGTCAAATTATGTAAAAATGGCGTTTGGTGGTCTTGCCGGATATTTGTTAATGATGTTTATTATTATATATGGTAACATGGTTATGCGATCGGTAATTGAGGAAAAAACCAATCGTATAATCGAAATCATCATTTCTTCTGTAAGACCGATGCAATTAATGATGGGTAAAATTTTAGGAACTTCTTTTGCCGGAATCCTTCAATTTCTTGTTTGGGTAATCCTTGGAGGAGTTTTATTATTAGTAGCAACAACTGTATTTGGTGTTGATCCGCAACCGGTAGGAGTCGATCCATCCGTAGCTTTACAAGAGAATAATCAACAAGAAGTTCAACTTCTGATTCAAGATATATTGAAGCTTCCATTACTAACATTAGTACTTTCGTTTTTTGTGTACTTTATTGGAGGTTATTTTTTATACAGTTCGATCTATGCTGCGATTGGAGCAGCAGTCGATAGCGAAACAGATTCACAACAGTTTATGCTACCTATTATACTACCTTTGATGTTGGGTATTTATGTAGGTTTCTTTGCAGTAATAGAAAACCCACATGGCACTGTTTCTACAGTTTTTTCTATGATTCCGCTGACATCTCCGATCGTAATGTTAATGCGGATACCCTTTGGCGTTCCGTGGTGGGAAATATTGTTGTCTATAGTATTACTCATCGGAAGTATTATTTTTATGGTATGGCTAGCGGGTAAAATCTACAGAATTGGTATCTTGATGTACGGTAAAAAACCTAGTTATAAAGAATTGTTTAAGTGGTTAAAATATTGAGATGATTCAAGAAGAAATTAAAGAACAGGTTGAAGAAATAACAGAACAGGTAAAGGAAGTTATAGAAGAAGATGTATGGGGCACTATCAAGCATTTTCTAGACTATGAAATATTTCATTTTGGAACAAAAGATCCAGTAATACTCACCGTTCGCGTAGTGGTTTTGGTAGCCATCTCATTATTATTGGCTTCCATTTTTCTAAAGTTCGTTAGAAGGATTATTACAAAAAAACTAGCGCATCAGGATAAGATCAAATTTGAATCTGTATTTTCTTTTGCTAAGTATTTTATCTATCTGATTATCCTTTTTATTACTTTGGATAATATAGGATTTAATATTACTGCGGTTTTTGCAGCATCGGCCGCACTGTTGGTGGGAGTTGGTTTAGCACTGCAGACGTTAATTCAGGATATTATATCAGGCGTTTTTATTTTTATTGACAAGACCGTTCATGTAGGCGATATCATAGAATTAGACGGAAAAGTTGGTAGAGTAGAAGAAATAAAATTAAGAACTACAAGAGCGGTGACAATTGATAATAAGGTTTTGATAATTCCTAATCATAAATATCTTACTTCTACACTATATAACTGGACTCAAAATGGTTCGATTACTAGAGAGGCTGTAGAAGTTGGTGTCGCCTACGGCAGTGATACTGCTTTGGTAAAAAAATTATTAACACGCGCAGCATTAAGTAACAAAAGTACTTTAAAAGAACCACCTCCATTGGTATTGTTTACCGGTTTTGGTGATAGTTCTCTTAATTTTAAACTAGTTTTTACAATCAACGATAGTTTTCAGGCGGCAATTCCTAAAAGTGAAATAAGATTTGAGATCGATCGTTTGTTTAGAGAGCATAATGTAAATATTCCATTCCCACAACGAGTAGTGACTATGGTAACACCAAAAGAATAAACTATAGTAGCCCCTAGATAATTAATATGAATAATCAGAAATTACTTATAGTTTATTGTATAATGTTTGGCATGCTACATTCGATTAGATCTCAAGATACGGATTTGGCAAGAATCGAATATGCCTATATACCGCAATCTAAAAGTGATAATGCTTATAGTAGATTTAGAATTTCTGGTAATTATCCAATTAAGATAAATGAGAAAGGAACCTATTTAGTTTTATCTTTTCAGTATAGATTGAATAGCTTACAGTTAAATGATGATACTATTGTTGTAGACAAAGTTGGATTAGAAGAGTTTCATACGATTGGGTTTGAACTTGGGTATACATTCAAAATGAAAAATGATTGGAGATTTGGTGTGAAAGGGGGGGCAAGACTTTCTTCTAATCTGGAAGCTTCGGGAATTGATGAGGATGATTTTAGGTATGCAGGTTCAGTGTATTTTATAAAAAGCTACGGAGATAAGAATTCACCAAAGACGGCCAGATTAATTTTAGGCCTAAGATATGCATCACCGGCAAGTATTAATTTCCCCTTACCTATTATTAATTATTCAAAAAGATTTCATCCTAGTTGGTCTTATGCACTAGGAACTCCAAAAACGAGTATAAAATATTTTTTTAACGAAACAAATACATTACAAGCATTTATAAGTTTAGACCGTTTTTATGGTAATATTCAGAATAACAGAGTGTTTGTAGACGAAAATGGGGAGACCAAAGTGGCAGCAAATGCTTCCATGCTACTTATAAATAGTGCTTTGGGATATGAATATTATTTTACGGAACACTTATTGTTCTATGCATATGCCGGATATACGTTAAGCAATGAAATCCGTTTAAGAGATAGAAATCAAGAAAATGTTTTAATTCTCAACGATAGGAATACTTTTTATCTGCGAGGTGGAATTAAATTAAAATTATAATGGCGAAAATATTAGTAATAGAAGACGAGGCAGCAATCAGAAGAGTATTGGTTAAGATATTATCAGAAGAAAGCGATAAATACGAAGTTTCTGAGGCAGAAGATGGATTGGTAGGTATTGAGAAGATCAAAAATGAAGATTATGATTTGGTGTTGTGTGATATCAAAATGCCTAAAATGGATGGTGTAGAGGTTTTGGAAGCTGCTAAGAAAATCAAACCAGAGATTCCAATGGTTATGATTTCAGGACATGGGGATTTAGATACTGCAGTTAATACAATGCGATTAGGAGCATTTGATTATATTTCAAAACCGCCTGATCTCAATCGTCTGTTAAATACAGTTCGTAATGCCCTAGACAGAAAAGAACTTGTTGTAGAAAACAAAATGCTTAAAAAGAAAGTCTCTAAGAATTATGAGATGATTGGAGAGTCTGATGCAATTTCGGATATCAAAAATATTATAGAAAAAGTTGCGGCCACAGATGCCAGAGTTTTAATAACCGGACCAAACGGAACCGGTAAAGAATTAGTAGCGCACTGGATTCATCAAAAGAGTGAACGTTCTAAAGGCCCAATGATAGAAGTGAATTGTGCTGCGATTCCAGGAGAACTTATCGAAAGTGAACTTTTTGGTCACGTAAAAGGCGCATTTACATCTGCCAATAAAGATCGTGCCGGTAAGTTTGAAGCCGCTAACGGAGGCACCATATTTCTTGATGAAATTGGCGATATGAGTCTTTCGGCTCAAGCTAAAGTATTAAGAGCATTACAAGAAAATAAAATTCAGCGTGTAGGAAGTGATAAAGATATTAAGGTCGACGTCCGTGTAGTTGCTGCAACAAATAAAGATTTAAAAAAGGAAATTGCCGATAATAAGTTTAGAGAGGATTTATACCATCGACTAGCAGTTATTTTGATCAAAGTGCCAGCCTTAAACGACCGTAGAGAAGATATTCCTTTACTAGTTGACTATTTTACCCAAAAGATTGCCGGAGAACAAGGATCGACGGTAAAAACGTTTTCTGACAAAGCTATCAAGCAATTGCAGCAATATGATTGGACGGGTAATATCAGAGAGTTACGTAATGTGGTAGAACGACTTATTATTTTAGGAGGTAAAGAGGTAAGCGAAGAGGATGTTAAACTTTTTGCCGCGAAGTAAGAAGAATTCTTATCTTTCGACTTATCTCTAAAACTATGCGCCCCTAAAATGAAGAGAGTACTAATTACTATGATACTACTATGCGTTTGTTTGATGTCAAACGCTCAATATGAACCTAGCGCCATAAATTATGGTTTGGTAGCTATCAAAAGTTTTGGTTCTGCAGATGAGATTGGGTTAGGAGCTAGAATTGAATATGCTCCTAATTGTTACACTACGTATTTAGGAGAATATAATCGATTATTTTCACTCAGCGCTGATGATGAGGTAGAAGGCTATAACGAATTGGCTCTTGGAGTGAACCTGATTTTATTCAATTGGTATCCTACCACAATCACCGCAGGATTCGGTTATATAGGAAATGATAGTAGTGTGTTTGAGGAGATTGAAGATGATGCACTTATCGCTTTCAGAACAGGCAACTTTAATCACGGAGCCCAAATCAAGATAAGAGCATTACATCAGATAGCAATTCCTGTTCATATCTTCGCAGAACTAAATATAAAAAGCCTAGGTAATCAATATCATACCTTTCTTATAGGATTTAGCTATGATTTTGATGCAAGATAAATACTAAACATAATAGGTAAAGAAAGTATTAATTATTCCTATTCTACTGATTTTGATCAGCATGCTTTCACAGGAGGTTTATCAGAGCGGCACCATAGATTTTGGATTAGGAGCTGTTATAAGTGTAGGTTTACAAGAAGAAGTAGGCTTTGATATTAGATTTCAATTTATATCATCACCCAGAAAAACTAGCTACATTGTAGCGTATCATCGTTTTTTATCAAAGAACTCGAAAATGCTGGATTGTATAATGATATCGGTTTTTAAATAACATTCTATTCATTCATAACGAAACCCTCAATATAACTGCAGGAATTGGTTATGTTGGAAACGATTATGAAGTGCTAAGTAAAAAGAAGATATTTCTAATCTTTTATTTCTACAGGTAATTTAATAAAGGAGTCTTACTTAAATTTAGAGGATTATATAATAGTACTAATCCGATTCATCTATTTGTGGAGTTAAATCTGAAAAGTTTTAGAAGACTTTATGATACCTTCTCTTTTAGTCTTGCCTATTCTTATTCTTAGGATATTTAATCTTCCTTAACATTTTTCTTTTTAGAGGCATTCAAAACTTTAGTATCTTACCAGAGATAATACAAAATCAGAATATGACTAACATAAATCACGAGGATTTTCGGGTCACTAACCCAATAGACTTATCAAAAATCCCTACCTCTTATGACTTGGATGCCAGCGAAAAAAAGATAGAAAAAGAGCTGGAAGAGGTAAGAGAAAAACTAGGTAAATTTCAGGATACTATTTATGCACACGATAAATATGCTGTACTCATTTGTTTACAAGGAATGGATACAGCCGGAAAAGATAGTCTGATTCGCGAAGTATTTAAAGATTTTAATAGCAGAGGTGTTGTGGTACATAGTTTTAAAGTACCCACAGAATTAGAACTGGGGCACGATTATTTATGGAGGCATTATATTGCATTGCCACAACGGGGTAAGTTTTCTGTCTTTAATAGAACACATTATGAAAACGTTTTGGTAACCAGAGTACATCCGCAATACATATTGAGTGAAAAATTACCAGATGTCCATTCAATAGAAGATATTGACGATGCCTTTTGGGAAAAACGTTTTGAGCAAATCAGAAACTTTGAAAAGCATATAGCTGAAAATGGGACGTTGATTTATAAGTTTTATCTTCATTTATCTAAAGACGAACAAAAAAATAGGTTATTAAGAAGGTTAGAAAAGAAAGAGAAAAACTGGAAATTCTCTTCAGGAGATCTCAAAGAAAGAAAATTATGGGATAAATATCAATCCTGTTATCAGGACGCCATCAATAAAACCTCATTACCACACGCTCCCTGGTACGTGGTTCCGGCAGATAATAAACCTGTTGCAAGATATATTGTTGCAAGGACTTTATATGATACACTAAAAGAATACAATGACATCAGAGAGCCAGAACTGGACGAAGAAACAAAATCCAATATAGAGTTATACAAACAGCAATTAGAAAACGAATAATAATATCATTAAAGATTAACCAATAATAGCTAATAAAAATATTTCTGTGAAAAACATAATTTTAATTACTTTTTTAGTTTTTTCTTCGATTTCTTTTAGTCAAAAAAATGCAAGTAAAGAAGATTCGATAGCATTAAAAAGCTTTTACAGCACGTCATTATTAAAGGGGAAAAGTTACGCTTGGCTTGATCATTTATCTAATCAGATCGGACCACGATTATCAGGTTCTTTGAATGCCCAAAAAGCGGTTGAATGGACAGAGCAGGAATTAAAAACAATTGGACTTGATAAAGTGTGGCTACAATCAGTAATGGTACCAAAATGGACCAGAGGAGTTACAGAGTTTGCTTATATAGAAACCGAACCGGGACAATCTACTAATGTTCCCATTTGTGCGCTGGGTGGGTCCGTGCCTACACCTATTGGAGGTGTAAAAGCGGAAATTGTAGAAGTAAAAGGGTTAGAAGATCTTCGTAAGCTGGGAACCAGTAAAATAGAGGGTAAAATAGTATTTTACAACCGTCCTATGCAAGCGGATCTTATTAATACTTTTGAAGCATATGGAGGATGTGTAGACCAGCGATACTCGGGAGCGGCAGAAGCAGCTAAATTTGGAGCTGTTGGCGTAATCGTACGCTCTATGAATTTACGATTAGACGATTTCCCACATACGGGAACAATGAGTTACGGAGATTTAACAGATTTAGAAAAAATACCAGCTGCCGCTATCAGTACAAATGGAGCTGAACTATTACACTCGATGCTTGCATTAAATCCAAATATTAAGTTTTTGATGAATATGAATTGCCGAACCTGGAAAGATGTAGAGTCTTTTAATGTAATCGGAGAAATTACCGGAAGCGAATTTCCCGATGAATATATGGTAGTCGGAGGTCATTTAGATTCTTGGGATCTGGGCGATGGCTCTCACGATGATGGTGCTGGGGTAGTTCAATCTATGGAGGTGTTAAGGTTATTTAAAGAAACCGGATACAAACCAAAAAGATCTATACGAGTAGTATTATTTATGAATGAAGAAAACGGATTGCGTGGAGGAAAAAAATATGCTGAAGTTGCCAAAAATAAGGCAGAAAATCATGTCTTTGCTTTAGAAAGTGATGCTGGCGGTTTTACACCCAGAGGTTTCTCTTTTGATTGTAATGATGAAAACTTTACTCAGATTCAAAGCTGGAAACCACTGTTTGAACCTTATTTGATTCATTATTTTGCTAAAGGAGGTAGTGGAGCCGATATTGGTCCCCTGAAAAAAGATGGAATTGTTTTGGCAGGACTTCGTCCAGATTCTCAGCGATATTTTGATTATCATCACGCCAAGAACGATACATTTGATGCAATTAATAAACGTGAATTAGAACTGGGAGCAGCTACTATGGCAAGTCTGGTGTATCTTTTCGATAAATACGGTGTGAAATAATATATTTACGATCTAATCAAAGGTGACGATCAAAATTCCATTTACAGCATATGAATAATATCGCTATTACAATAATTCCAAAAATACTATTTATAAGGGATACAGTTGAGAATAGAAGAACTTCCATATTTTCTCGCTATAAATCAAATCCAACCACGAGCAACTCTACAAAATTGCTGGTATTGGGGTAAGAAACTATAGATAACAAGATGGTAATGGTGGTTTTACTATCTTATGATCAGGAACTATTAAACATCATAGCCGATATCATAATTATGGTAGTGTTGGTATATCAATAAACCAATGGCACGCTCGTTATGATTAGATAGATTGTATTTTTTTGCTTTTATTATATTCAATGGCTAAAAATGTTTCGTAAAATAGGTGTAATATTATTTTCTCATAGTACACTAGAAATTTATGTTTTTCATCCGATATTGCATCAGAATAGAGAAATTATGTAAGTTGTTTCTTGTTTAATTTTTTAACATTTTTAACAATATTTTCGTAAGAATTGTCTCTTGAAAATGACTTTTTGTTAAATAAGTTTGTGGTTTTACCCTTGTTAAGGTTTCATTTTTTTATAAAATCATCATTTCTTGATTTTATTTTTCTCTGTTTTTTCTTAGTATCTTCTTAACAATTTGGTTTTTCGTTTTTCTGAAATAAAATTTTTTTACGTTTTTCAATATTTGTCAATCCTCTTATAAATGTATGTTCTGAGCATAACTTACTGATTTACTTGAAGAAATAGAATGCAATGTTAAGATGTAGTAAAGGTGTAAGGAGCTATATTTTTACCTTCAAGATGTTATAACTTTAATCAATGTTCGTTGAGGTATTTCTGCTATTAGGTAATCACTCCATAACCAAGACCAGATAAAAAATAACTCGATAAACGAATAATGTAAGCACAATAATCGTCATATCAGAAACTTTTGTAATAATTGTTTTGATATGGTTTTTAAGAGAACATAAACTCAAAACTATACGAACCATGAATAATTTCACAATCAAAAATGGTATTTCACCATAGATTAATATGTTTATAGTAAACCCCTTACGTATGGGGTGTGCTAATAGTGAAGCATATTGCTTTTCGATCTTCGTCAAATATTAATGATAATTCAATTAATATTTGAAATCATGAAATAGATGTTTTAAAAAATTGGTTGACCAATTTAGAATCGAATTCTATTTATTTCCATTCAAATTCTATTCAAAGAACAACAAATAATAGTTAAGACCTTTAAACAATCAACCATAGGATTATTTTCATCCTAGATATTAACCTAAATACTAAAAAAGAACGACAGAAATTAATTCCAAAAACAATTTAAAAATTACACAAATCCATAAACTATACTAACAATGAAAAATTTTATTAAAATAGGCACGATAATGCTATGGTGCTTATTCTGCGTCAAATCTACAGCGCAGTTTAATTATGGAGAAGCACTTCAAAAATCGTTGCTTTTCTATGAAACACAGCAATCAGGAAAATTACCGGATTGGAACAGAATAAGTTGGCGATCCGATTCGGGTGTTAATGATGGGGCGGATGTAGGTCTTGACCTTACCGGTGGTTGGAATGATGCAGGAGACCACGTTAAATTTGGTTTCCCTATGGCTTTTTCTGTAACCGCTCTTAATTGGGGTTTTCTTGAATACAAAGATGGATACGATGCAGCAAATCAGACAGAGCACTTTAAGAGAAATATAAAATGGGTGACAGATTACTTCATAAAATGTCATCCTTCACCAAATGTTTTCTATGCACAGGTAGCCGATAGTAAATCTCAGGATCATAATTTTTGGATGCCGGCAGAGATGGTAGATGTACACCCAATGTATGGGCAACGTAAATCTTATGCTTTAACTACGAGTAATCCGGGGACAGATGTAGCGTGTGAAACCGCAGCGGCATTGGCTTCTGCCAGTATCATTTTTAAAGACAGTGATCCGGCATATAGTGCTACATTATTGAGTCACGCCATCGAGCTGTATGAATTTGGTGATAACCACAGAGGTCTTTATACTTCAGAAGGTAATATTCCTGCCGTAGGAACCTATACTTCAGGAAATTATCAGGACGAATTAACCTGGGGGGCACTTTGGCTCTACAAAGCCACCGGAGATCAAAAATATCTGGATAAAGCTGAAGCGGAATACACACAACCAGATTTCTTATGGAGTCTTGTATGGGAAGATAAATCCTATGGTAATATGGTTTTGTTGTCTATTATTACAGGAAAAGAGACTTACAAAGCGGATGCTGAGCGTCATTTGGATTGGTGGCAACAAGGAAACGGTGGAGTTAATTATTCACCAGGTGGTCAGGCTCATTTAACACAATGGGGATCATTACGTCACGCGATGAATGCTTCTTTAACAGCACTTATTTATAGTGATAATATAAATACTCCAAAAAGAGATCAATACCGCAATTTTGCCATTAATCAAGTTAACTATGCTTTGGGTGACAACCCTAACAATAGAAGTTTGGTGACAGGATTTGGAGTGAATCCGCCAACAAAACCACATCACCGAGGACAACACTCAAGTTGGACAAGAAGTAGTGCAAATCCGGTAGAATCCAGACATACTATGTGGGGAGCCTTGATGGGAGGTCCGTCTAAACCAGATGATGCTTTCGAAGAAGATCGTGATGACTTTCAGGCAAACGAAGTAGCTACAGATTATAATGCTTGCTATCAGGGGGTTTTAGCTAGAATGGTAATGGAATTCGGAGGATCACCATTGCCTAACTTTCCTCAACCCGAAACTCCTGGACTAGAATTTATTAATGAAGTGAAATTAAATAATGATCAGGCTAAATTTACAGAAGTTGCTATATGGTTAAATAACCGTTCAGGGTGGCCGGCTAGAGTTCCAAATACTTTAACCGCTCGTTATTTTATTGATATTTCTGAAGGAATTGCAGCCGGATATAATGCTAGTGATTATCAGTTAACTTCTCGTGGAGCTGGAAGTACCACCATCAATAATTTACAAGAATGGGATGCTGGTAGTAATATTTATTATGCAGAAATAGAAGTAGATCAGGATAAGATGCCTTTTCCCGGGGGTCAAGGAGAATATAGGAGTGAAATACAATTAAGAATTTCTTTACCAACAAGTGCGCCTGAATCAGCTTGGGATGCATCCAATGATTTTTCTTATCAAGGATTAAATAGTACATTAAAAATTTCTGAAAACGTACCAATTTATGCAGATGGGATTCTGGTAGGAGGAAATGAACCAAATGGAGGTGAAATACCAACTGCATCATTTACAGCAACTCCCGATTCGGGAACCGCACCATTAGAAGTGTCGTTTAATGCTTCAGCTTCTTCGGATCCTAATGGAGATGCATTGACATATAGTTGGGATTTCGGAAATGGACAGTCATCTTCTACAGTTGATCCATTAATCACATATACCGAAATTGGCTCATATTTGGTGACGTTAACTGTAAGTGATGGACAAAATACTTCTACAGCGTTCACCAGAACCATCACAGTCTTAGATGGTAATATTGCACCCGTAGCAGATTTTACAGCAACTCCAACTACAGGGATCGTTCCTGTAACGGTAAGTTTCGATGCCTCTGCTTCTTCTGATGAGAATGGAGACTCCCTAACGTATATTTGGGATTTTGGAGACGGAGAAACAGGTTCAGGAATAACAATTGATCACGAGTATGCGGCGATAGGTGAATACGAGGCAAAACTTACGGTAAGTGACGGTAGCAAAGAGGATACTAAAACCATTACAATTACGGTAACTGATGGAAGCCCAATTGCATCATTCACGGTGAGTACCGATTCCGGAGTGGCTCCATTAGAGGTTACTTTTGATGCCTCTGGCTCTTCAGATCCAACGGGAGGAAACCTTACATATAGTTGGGATTTAGGAAATGGTCAAACCGCTTCTACAGTATCAACATCTACAACGTATACAGCAGTTGGGCAAATAACGGTAGTATTAACAGTTACTAATACAGCTGGAGATACCGATTCTCAAACTAAAACCATTAATGTTACAGATGGTAGCGTTAGCTGTTCTTTTGACACACCAAGGGCAGATGCGTTACCTTCTATTAATTCAGAGTTTCAAAATATCTTTGTTCTAGGAGATGGTGGACCTAATTTTGATAATGTTGCCAAATTCAATATTAATTGGGACCTAGCAAATAATGGTTTGTATCAGTTTTCAATGAATACCGATAATGGTATTCCTAATTGGTGGAATGATTTTCTGCCAAATGTGACTCAAAATTTTAATGCTTCACAACCTGAAATAACTATTACAAATTCTGGATTTTCAGGATTTGATGGTTCTTATTATGCCACGATTAATGAAGGTGATTTTGTGTTAGTTTCCAAAACAGGTGGTTTCACTATTTATTTTAGCGCTGCTACTACAGCTCCAGATTGTGATGGGGGTACTACAGGGCCTGAAGGAGGTGTTATTGCCGGAGGACCATTTACCTTTACCGTTGGAGACGGAATCGCGGATAACGTTTCCGGAATCACTTTATCAGGAAATACAGGTGCTAATTCTCAATGGGTAGTAACCGATGATCAGAATACGATTTTAGGATTGCCGGCAAATATAGAAGATGTAGATTTTGATGGGGCAGGAACAGGTACTTGTTTAATTTGGCATTTAAGTTATGAGAACGGACTACAAGGTTTACAGGCAAATAATAATGTTTCTGCTTTAGAAGGTGATTTTGATTTCTCTAACTCCATATCGGTGATAAGAAATCCGGTAGATCAACCTGGTCCCGATGGCGGGGTGATTTCTGGAGGCCCATTTACGTTTACTGTCGGAGATGGTATTGCGGATAATGTTTCCGGAATTACTTTGTCAGGAAATGTGGGAACCAATTCGCAATGGGTAGTGACTGATGACCAGAATACCATTTTAGGATTACCAGCAAATATTGAAGATGTAGATTTTGATGGAGCGGGAACTGGTACTTGTTTAATTTGGCATCTGAGTTATGAAGATGGTTTACAAGGGTTATCGGCAAATGCTAATGTTTCTGACTTAGTAGGAGATTTTGATTTCTCTAACTCAATATCGGTTGTTAGAAACCCAGTTACAGATGGTGGTGGAGATTGTACCTTTGATACACCAATTTCAACAGCACTACCTAGTATAAATAATCGATATTCTCAGGTACACGTTTTAGGAAATGGTGGACCCAGTTTCAATAACTTTAGAGAGTTTTCAATTAATTGGGATTTACAGAATACAGGACTTTACGTATTTGCGATGAATACCAATGATGGACAACCAAATTGGTATGTTGATCTCAGAAGTAATCTAACATATAATTTTGGTGCTGCCAGTCCAGAAGCAACTCTAACTGGCACTGGGATATCGGGATTTGACGGAACTTATTGGGTAACTGTTAATGAAACAGATTTTGTCATGGTTTCTAAAAACGGAGGATTCACCATATACTTTAGTAATGTTGCAACGGCTCCTAATTGTAATGATGGTGACGGAGGCAATACAACGCCTATTGCAAATATATCAGCAACTCCTGTTTCTGGTGAGGCTCCTTTGTTGGTAACTTTTGATGCGTCAGGTTCTACTGATGTAGACGGAGATGCATTAAATTATAGCTGGGATTTTGGAGATGGAAATACGGCGAATGGTGTTACGGTAGAAAATACGTATGCCTCTATAGGAGATTACACAGCTACTTTAATTGTTGATGATGGAAACGGGGGAATAGATCAAGCAGTAATTACAATTACAGTTACTGATGGGGATATTATTATCAATCCGCCAACTGGAGATAATGCCTACATCAATCGTTTTATCGAAATGAGAAATGAATTTTACGATCCTGCTAATGGATATTTTAGTGCAGATGGATCGCCACATCATTCTATTGAGACGTTGATAGTAGAGGCTCCGGATTATGGACATGAGTCCACAAGTGAATTATATTCATATTGGTTGTGGTTGGAGGCGATGAATGGTAGAATTACCAATGATTGGGCGCCGTTAAGAAACGTTTGGAATAAAATTGAAGAATTCATAATTCCTACTAATGCAGATCAACCAACAAATGCTGCATACAACCCTTCTTCTCCGGCAGCATTTGCCAGTGAGTTCCCTTTACCTAGTGATTATCCTGCGCCACTCAATTTTAGTGCTCCGGTAGGATCAGATCCTGTTTCTCCAGATTTAACAGCTACCTATGGTGCTGATATTTATCAGATGCACTGGTTGCTAGACAATGATAATTTCTATGGATTTGGAAACAGAGGTGATGGAGTAAGTACTCCCTCATATATCAATACATTTCAGAGAGGAGAAGAAGAGTCTGTTTATGAAACTGTTCCTCATCCATCGTGGGAGAGCTTCGAATGGGGTGGGTCAGATGGATATCTTCCGCTATTTATAGAAGATCAGAATTATGCAAAACAATGGAGATATACGAGTGCTCCCGATGCAGACGCTAGAGCAGTCCAAGCCATGTATTGGGCTCAGGTGTATGCAAAAGAACAAGGGGCAAGCTTAGGAAATTTAGACTTAGATAAAGCCTCCAAAATGGGAGATTTCTTAAGACTGGCCATGTTTGATAAATATTTTAAGCCCTTAGGAGTGCAAAGTGCTTCTAGTGGAGCGGGATCTGGATATGACAGTGCACATTACTTAATGTCGTGGTACATGTCTTGGGGTGGTTCGGCAGATCCTGCTTCGCAATGGGCGTTTAGAATAAGTTCCAGCCATTGTCACATAGGATATCAAAACCCCATGGCGGCTTATGCTCTTACACAAGTTGATGAGCTAAAACCAATATCTCAAAACGGAGAAAGAGACTGGAATGAAAGTCTAAAAAGACAAATGGAATTCTATACTTGGTTACAGTCTAAAGAAGGAGCTATCGCAGGTGGCGCTACTAATAGTTGGAATGGAGATTATAGTCCTTATCCTGCAGGGAAATCCACATTTTACGATATGGCTTTTGATACAAACCCAGTATATCACGATCCCGGAAGCGGAACCTGGTTCGGATGGCAAGCCTGGTCTATGGAACGGGTTGCAGAGTATTATTATATCACCAATGATCCAATGGCAAAAAGGCTAATGGATAAATGGGTTGCTTGGGTGAAAAGTGAAGTTAGATTGATAGGAACAGATGATTTCGAAATACCTGCTACTTTAGAGTGGACTGGTGAACCAGATACTTGGAATCCGGATAATCCGGGAACTAACGAAAATCTAAGTGTTGTTGTAACAGACTATAGTGTGGATATTGGTGTTGCTGCTTCTATGTCAAAAGCCCTTATCTATTACGCTGCGGCTACTCAGAAGCACGCTACTTTTGATACAGATGCACGGGATCTGGCAAAAGAAGTACTGGATAGAATGTGGAACAAGTACAGAGATGACAAAGGAGTTTCTTCTCCTGAGGATAGAGGTGATTATACCAGATTATTTGAAGAAGAGGTTTTTATTCCTAATGATTTTGTAGGGGTTATGCCTAATGGAGATGAAATCAAACCTGGTGTTACGTTCCTGGATATCAGATCAGATTATAAAAATGATCCTGAGTTTGAACGATTAGAAACCGCATATAATGCAGGAGAAGATTATACTCAACGTTATCATAGAAGTTGGGCTCAGATAGAAGTTGCACTTGCAAACGCAGAGTTCGGATTCTTTTTTGGAGATCAAGAACCTGGAGTTAAAGCTCCTGAAGAGGTTTTTAAAGTTACTGCTACACCAAATCCGGCTTCAGATTATATAACGATTTCTACTAATTTTGATATGAAAAATACCAGAGTTAGAATAATAAATATTGCAGGAAATGTTATTAGAGCGGAGTCCTTGATTAATGAACAAAAGTCGTCCAGGCTTTCAGTTAATGGATTGCCTTCAGGGATGTATATTCTGGAAATTTTTGATATCACTACCGGAGAAAAATTCAGAAATAAAATTATCAAAAATTAATTTTAAAACAAGGAGAGAGGTTATGTGGCCTCTCTCTTTTTTTTATAGCTCTCTTCAAGTTTTGTAGATAAAAAAATCGTGTTGTCTTTATAACTAAGATCAGTTATTACCCTTGGGTTCACATCATCTTATTACAAGTCTACATAAACTGTTGTTTTACTTTCTTAACATTTTAATAGTGAAAAAATAAATACAAAAAATGAAACGATTCGTAAATTATTTGATTATTCTGTTATTGTCATTTGGCAATATTTCAGAAATTTTAGCACAACAACAAAATTTCTTGACAGTCTCAGGAAACAAATTATATGACACGACTGGAAAAGAAGTAAGGTTGACAGGAGTAAACTGGTTCGGTTTTGAAACATCCTTATATCAACCACACGGTATTTGGAGCAGAGACATGAAAAGCGTATTACAACAAATCAAAGATTTGGGTTTTAATACAATAAGAGTACCTTGGTGTAATGAAATGCTTAATCCTGGGGCAACTATAAACATCAATTCTTATGGAACGGATCCGTATACTGGAGTGTCTCCTATGAATGAGGAAGAAGCAACTGTAAGTAAACCAATAGAATTACTAGATATTTTTGTTCGCTGGTGTCAGGAAAACGATCTAAAAATTGTACTAGACAATCATTCAAGAGCAGCTGATGGATTCCTAAATGAAGCCGTTTGGTATACACCGCAGTATTCTGAAGAAAGATGGATTAATGATTGGGTTTTTATTGCAGATCGGTATAAAGATTTCTCGGCTGTTGTGGGGATGGATTTAAACAATGAACCACACGGATCGACCTGGGGCAATAGTAATCCGGCAACAGATTGGAACAAAGCAGCAGAACGATGCGGTAATGCTGTTCTTCAAGCAAATCCTAATGTTTTAATTATTGTAGAAGGTGTTGGAGAGTTTGAAGGAAATTCATACTGGTGGGGAGGACAATTAATGGGAGCAAAACAGTATCCTGTACAATTATCTGATCCCAGTAAATTGATGTATTCTGCACATGAATATGGTCCTGAAGTAGCACCACAAGATTGGTTCACGGCGAGTAACTTTCCTCAAAATATGCCCGGTTTATGGACAGATAATTTTCATTATTTATACGAAGAAGGCACCTCACCGATATTCGTAGGAGAATTTGGGATAAAAAATCAAGATGCTTTTGGAGGAATTGCTTATACCTGGTTCACAGAATTTACGGATTTTATGGGTGATATTTATTCCTGGACATTTTGGACAATGAACCCTAATTCTGGAGATACCGGAGGCATTTTACAAGACGATTGGGCAACCGTAAACCAGTGGAAAATGAATGTACTGAGTCCACATTTTGCACCGTTGATTCCTAATGTAGTTGGAGGAACCGGTAATCGTCCGCCGGTTGCAAGATTTACGAGCAATATAACTTCTGGTGATGCACCTTTAACTGTTTCATTTGATGCATCAACTTCTTCAGATCCAGATGGCGATAATCTAACATTTAGTTGGAATTTTGGAGACGGAACAACAGCTACAGGAGAAAGTATTTCTCATCTGTTTACAGATGTTGGAGAGTATCAAGTGATTTTAACTGTAAGCGATGGAACGCTTAGTGATACAGAAACTCTTACAATCACTGTTAATGATCCAGATGTTAATACACCAGTGGTAACAGCTAATATTTCTACTGATGTTAATGGCGGTGTGGCACCGATAACTATTAATTTTGATGCTTCGGGTTCTATGGTATCTGATGGAAGTGCATTGACCTATGCCTGGGATTTTGGAGACGGTACATCCGGTAACGGTATTGCCATAAATCATCAGTATAGCAATGCAGGGAGTTATACCGTAATACTAACCGTTGCTAATTCAGATGGGATTTCAGATACCGACAGTACTACAATTACCATAACTGAACCAAATACAGGAGGCGATTGCAGTTTCGGAGCACCTTTATCGAATCCATTACCTACTATTGCGAATGTAGCTTATACCAAGATGTATGTCCTGGGATCAGAAGGGCCTGATTTAAGTAATGTTACTAATTTTACAATCAATTGGGATCTACAAAATAATGGATTATGGCAGTTTTCTATGAATACGAATAATGGGATTCCGAGCTGGTGGAACGATCTAAAAAATAATGTAACTAGTCAAAACTTCAATTCATCACAACCTAGCATCACGCTTTCAGGTACAGGGTTTCCAAACCTTGATGGGCCTTATTATGCAACTATCGATGATGATAATTTTGTCTTAGTTTCTAAAAACAAAAATTTTACAATTTATTTTAGTAATAGTGACGCGGCTCCAAATTGTGAGAATAGATTAAGGAATTCAGTTTCTGAAAACCAAATAGGGTTTGAAGTTTATCCAAATCCAGTAAAAGATAGATTACAAATCAAAACAAATGATTTTATTGAAAACGGAAAGATATATCTTGTTGATATCACAGGAAGGATCATTAAAACGCTATCTATTCCTTCAAAAATAAAAGAGTTCGAAATAGGAACCGCAGATCTTTATTCAGGGTTGTATTTTGTAAAGATTCAATATAATAAAGTTACCACAACAAAAAGAATCATAAAAAAGTAAACTACTCTACTTCTATCGATGATGGTACGGGAAAAAATCATTTGCCTTATAATATGTATTCTTTCCCTTGCTTTCTTTTAAAATGAATCTCTTTTAAGAGGTTAAAAAAAAGTTAAATAAATAGTGATAGGAAGGAAAGAAAGACGTGCCAATCTGATAGCTCGCAGAAGTAATGATTGTTAGATAGAAATATTTTAAATCGAATTCTTAACGTATTTATACGAATTCTATTTAGAAAGAGTCAGATAATAGTTTGATGAAATACAACAAACTTCTGATGTTGTAAATTGGAGAGTTTTAAAATCGATAAATTCTTGTTAAATACTGTTAACTAGTTAGTTGCTGATTTTTTGAGATAGAATTTAATGCAATAAAAAACGTTCTTTAAACATAAGGTAAATAAACAAATATCTTAAAACCAAACACACACAATCATCAAATTTTAATTTATGAAACCAACCAAACTCAGAATTTTAATCACATTCTTATTTTTTGGACTTCTGCTACAAGCGCAGACTCCAGAAGGAGAATTAAAAAGATGGCATAAGGTCACTTTAACATTTAACGGTCCAAATACATCAGAGACTGCAAATCCAAATCCTTTTTCGGATTATCTTTTAGAAGTAACGTTTACACATCAGGGTAGCAATAGAAGCTATAAAGTTCCGGGGTATTTTGCTGCCTGCGGCAATGCAGAAAATAACAGTTGTAATTCAGGAAACAAATGGAGAGTACATTTTGCACCAGATGAAACCGGAACATGGAATTGGTCAGCTTCTTTTAAATCAGGAACTAATGTGGCTATTGACGGTGGGGGATCTAACGCCGGATTTATGAACGGAGATACGGGTTCTTTTAATATAGCTGAATCTGATAAATCTGGAAGAGATCACAGATCTAAAGACAAAGGAAGAATAAAATATGTTGGTCAGCACTATCTTAAACATATAGGTACGAACCCATCTAGCCCAAATGGCGATTGGTTTGTTAAAGCTGGTGCGGATGCTCCAGAAAACACACTAGCCTACGAAGATTTTGACAACACACCGAATAGAGGTAATAGAAGAAAAAATTGGAATCCTCACCAACAAGATTATTCTGCAAGTGATGCTGGTGCATATACTTGGGATGGCGGAAAAGGAACTGAACTACTAGGAGCTGTTAAGTATTTATCAGATAAAGGAGTTAACGCATTTTCTTTTTTAACTTTAAGTCTTCACGGTGATGATGAAAATGTATTTCCTCATTTGTTAAAAGTTCCTGTTTCCACATACAATGGTTATAATGACGGACAACAATGGAACCAAGGTGTACATAAGGACAGGTTCGATGTATCTAAACTAGCTCAGTGGGAAAAAATATTTGAATATGCAGATAAAAAAGGAATGTACATGCATTTCAAAACCATGGAGACTGAGAATGACAACATTATGGACGGAAATAATTTTGGCCGTCAGAGAAAACTGTATTATCGGGAGTTAATAGCACGTTTTGGTCACCATTTAGCACTTAATTGGAATCTTACAGAAGAAACTACGATACCGGATGATGTTGTAAAAAGCACCGCCTCTTTTATCAAACAGCAAGATCCGTATGATCATCATATTGTAATTCATACGTATCCGAACCAACAAGATGAGAGATACAATCCTTTATTAGGGAGTAGCTCTGAACTAACAGGAGCATCTTTACAGACAAATAATCTTTTGAATTCCCATAGAGATGTAAAAAAGTGGGTTGACAAATCCAGACAATCTGGTAAAAAGTGGGTTGTAGCATTAGACGAACCTGGCAATGCTCAAATAGGTGTAGATAAAGATCCTAACGATAATAAATTGGTGAGACACGAAGTATTATGGGCTACGTTTATGGCAGGTGGAGCAGGTGTAGAATATTATTATGGATATAGCACAGGTCAAACTGATTTATCGGCTCAAGATCATAGATCCAGAGATAAAAAATATTCTGATGCGGCCAGAGCCCTAACATTTTTTAATAACTATTTGCAAGATGATCTTATAGATATGGTTTCCTCAGATGGTATCACATCTGATAACAATGACTACGCTTTTGGTAAGGCAGGAGAAATATATGCCGTTTACAGACCTAATGGTGGTTCTACGGGCATAAATTTACCATCTGGAAACGGAGAGTATGAAGTTCAATGGTATAACCCACGTGGAGGTAGTGGTTTAACTAATGCAGCAACACTAGGGGGAAATCTTGTTGCTCCTGATAATAATGACTGGGTGGCGCTTATTAAGAAAAAAGATGGCGGTGGCGGAGGCGGTCCCGATCAATGTGTAGCTTTAGAACAAAATGGTATTGTTGCAGTAGAAGCAGAACATTTTGAGAGCCAGACCAAGACTAATAATAGACAATGGTATGTATTGGATGGAAGTGGTGGAACTCCAACTCCTGACCCTGACCCTGACCATTCTTCTGGAGCAAGTAGTGGTGGATATCTAGAGATTTTACCTGATACTAGAGTTACCCACGATGATCCTTTAGGAAATGGTGTAAGTTTTTCTAACACACCAGGACAAGTAGCCATTATTAATTACAAGGTGAAATTTACAACTCCAGGTAAATATTTTGTTTGGGTGCGTGCCTATTCTACCGGTTCAGAAGACAATGGAGTGCACGTAGGGCTTAATGGTAATTGGCCTGCTTCAGGACAAAGAATGCAGTGGTGTCAAGGAAAAAATCAATGGACTTGGGAAAGTAAGCAACGTACAGATGCTAACCATTGTGGAGAAGCTCAACAAATATATTTAGATATACCTTCTGCAGGAATTCATACCATTTCATTTTCGATGAGAGAAGATGGATTCGAGATGGATAAATTTGTATTGTCAAAGAGTTACACAAAACCTACAGGCAATGGTCCGGCTGAAGTTTTGGTAGATTGTGGAGATGAAAACACTTCCCCACAAGTATCGATAACATCGCCGGCTAACGGAGCTAGTTTCGAAATAGGAGAAGCAATTCCGCTTATTGCTAATGCTTCTGATGGGGATGGTACTATTGAAAAAGTTGAATTTTTTATCAATAATAGCTTGGTAGCAACAGAGCTTTTGATACCTTATGATACTTCTACCACTATTGATTCTCCTGGAAACTATACGATCGTGGCAAAGGCTACTGACAATGAAGGAGCAGAAACTACATCACAATCTGTAAATATTACGGTAGAAGATGATTCAGTTCCTCCAACGGATATTATTGATATACCAGGATCTTTTGAAGCAGAAGATTTCGAAATAAAATCTGGTAGCGTTCGTATTGAAAATACGCCGGGAACAACTTCTGATAGAAACCTAGGATATATTAGAAATGGAGATTTCGTAGATTATGCAGTAAATGTTGATACCACAGGTGAATATACATTTGATTTTTACGCTTCTAGCAAAGGTGTAGGAGGAAAAGTAGATATCGTTGAGTCAGGAACAGTAGTCGGTTCAATTAATATTCCTGTAACGGGAGAATGGCACAATTATAAAAAATATAGTACAACGGTTTCTTTAACATCAGGAGAGAAAACATTAACGTTGTCTTTTGTTGGTGGATCAGGATATTTATATAATATTGATAAAGTTGTAGCGACAAAAGTTCAGCCTGTAGAGCAGACAATAACATTGTCGCCAATCCACGATGCCTTTTTAGAAGGATCTAGAAGATATAATTCTGATATGGTTCGAATAGAATTGAATAAGAGAACCGGATATTTGATGTTCGACCTTTCTTCTATTAATGGAACAATCACCAAAGCAGATTTAAAGTTTACAGTGTATTCAGATCCTGGAAATGGAAACATAACCATCAATAAAGGGAATAGTAACAACTGGACTGAAAATAATTTATCCAATTCTAATAAACCAGGAAAAGGAACTCAACTAGGTTCATTAAATGCTAATTTCCCGATAGGAAGTACAAAAACGATACCGTTGAAAACGGCTCAGATTTCTGGAAATAGACTTTCGCTCATTATTGACGCAGTTTCTGGTAATGATTTTGCCTTTGCATCTAAAGAAAATGGATCAGTAGCAAAACCCCAATTAGTTCTTACATATACTACAGGTAGAGATGATTTTGGTAATGCTGATGACATCAGTTTTTATCCGAATCCTGTAGTTAATGTACTGAACATTTCTGGAGGTACTGCAGGTAAGACAATTAAGATGTACAATTCTATTGGAGTTCTCGTAAAACAAGTAGTTCTGGAAGAAGGTCAAAATACGGTCGATATGACTGATTTGTCATCAGGAATATACATTATGAACATTTTAGAAGCTGGAAAAACCAATAAGGTACTATCCGCCAAAAAAGTGATCAAACAATAATTCAACCACAAACTCAACTTTAAGAAAGGGCTGTCTGAATAAGATAGCCTTTTCTTTTGCCATTAAAGTTGCGTTAAGGATGGTGTATTCAGAAAAGTAATCTCCTTATCTTTGGCTGTTCTAAAAAGAAATAATGTTACAACAATACACAAAAGAATTTGGCTATAATCTACGATTAGCAGCACCTGTAATGCTAGGTATGTTAGGACATACTTTTGTGGGCTTGATTGATAATATTATGGTAGGACAGCTGGGAACAGCCGAGTTAGCAGCCGTATCTCTGGGAAATAGTTTTATGTTTATTGCGATGTCTCTCGGTATTGGCTTCTCTACAGCAATTACACCATTAGTTGCAGAAGCCGATGGAGAGCATAATTTTGCTAAGGGTAAATCGGCGTTTAAACACGGATTGTTTTTATGCACTACACTTGGGATAGTTTTATTCGTTGGTATATTATTCGCGAAACCTTTGATGTATCTAATGAAACAACCGGTTGAGGTGGTGGAATTGGCAATCCCTTACTTAGATTTAGTGGCAATATCCTTAGTTCCTTTAATAGTCTTTCAGGCATTTAAGCAGTTTTCGGATGGATTATCTATGACCAGATATCCTATGTATGCAACGCTGATTGCTAATATTGTTAATGTAGTTTTAAATTACTTGTTGATCTTCGGGAAATTTGGCTTTCCACAAATGGGGATAGTTGGTGCCGCAGTGGGTACACTGGTGTCTAGATTAATTATGGTTGTCTTTCTATGGGTCTTTCTTAGATATAAAGAAAAGTCAAAAGCATATGTGACCAACATTAAAATTTTTGTACTTCAGAATAGTATGCTCAAAAAGATTCTAATGTTAGGTTTTCCGTCAGCATTACAGATGTTTTTTGAGGTAGCTATTTTTACTGCTGCTATTTGGATTTCAGGAATTTTAGGTAAAAACCCGCAAGCAGCTAATCAAATAGCATTAAATCTAGCAGCAATGACCTTTATGGTTGCAATGGGATTAAGTGTAGCAGCCATGGTGAGAGTAGGGAATCAAAAAGGATTGCAGCAATTTAGAGAATTACGAAGAATCGCATTTTCGATTTTTCTATTAACACTCTTCATAGAGATTGTTTTTGCATTATTTTTTATTGTTTTTAATGATGTGCTACCTGAGATTTACTTAAATGTAAAAGATGTAGAAAATTTTGCAGATAACACTGAGGTGATTGGTATTGCGGCAAAACTTTTAGTAATCGCAGCATTGTTTCAAATATCAGATGGAATACAGGTAGCAGTTCTTGGTGCCTTAAGAGGATTACAGGATGTTAAAATTCCAACGATCATTACATTTTTTGCTTATTGGGTTGTAGGTTTTCCTATTAGTTATTATATGGGATTGTATACAGCATATAAGAGCTCGGGTATCTGGATAGGCTTATTAGCAGGATTAACAACCTCTGCATTATTACTATACATAAGATTTAATTATTTGAGCAAAAATTTGGTAGCAAAAAAGGGTAATGGTTCGCTATCTTTATAATCTTTTTTAACAGTTACAATATACGTGATATTACACCGTTTCTTTTTTTGGACTAGTTTTTGTTACTTGTCAAAGTAAATTTTATATTAAGAAATATTTAACTATATTTCGAGTATATCTAAACCTGAAAAGAAAAGAGATGAATAGCCCAAAATCTAACCTTAACCTAATACTAATTTCCATTTTTGTTATTGGTTTTATTAATAAGTCACAAGCACAGAATTTAATTCCAAATCCTAGTTTTGAAAATACAAACGCAGCAGTCAAAAAACTGAAGCACGAAATGCGAAATTTTGGTGTTCTTTCAGATTGGAAATCTTTGACCAATTCACCCGATGCACATCATCCAGCAGTGAGCGAAGTTAATTTCGCTCATAAAGCTCCCGGATTTTTAAAACAGTTTGGTCCTCAAGAGCCAAGAACAGGAGAAGGTAAAATAGGGTTATACGTAACCGGTAATAATACAAAAGAGTCTGTTGTTGCAAAACTAGTAAGTCCATTGAAGGCAGGGAAATATTATTATTTTCATATGTATGTTTCTCTTGGAGAAGGACTTGTTAGTAATTCTTGCACTTCATCAATTGGATCTTATTTTACGGCACGAGTTCCAAAAATCACAGAGACTTCTAAATATAAGTTGCACATTGAGTCCTCTGAAATGATTTGTGACACAAAAGAATGGACAAAAGTATGTGGTGTGTACAGAGCCAAAGGGACAGAAAAGTATATCTCATTAGGTTATTTTTCAGATAGTCCAAATGGTAAATCTTTACGATCAGGCCAATCATTTAGTGACGCATACTATTATATTGATGATGTAGAACTAAGAGAAATGCAAGATGTACAAGGAGTTGATGTTGATAATATTTGTAATATGGCTCTGGATTTCTCTGATATTGAATATTTAATTGGTGAAAGTGAGGTGTATGAAGAAATAAAGACTGCACTGGATTCGTATTTACAATATTTAAAAGTGTTTAAATTCAATAGTATCAAAATTGTAGGCCACGCAAATGATTCTGAAATTGAATTTGAAAACGAAATTTTATCATCGGCTCGTGCAGGTTTTGTTAGAGAATATTTAATAGAAAATGGAATCGATGAAACCTTAATTGAATACGAAGGAGTTAGTAATAAACAACCTAAGGAAACGGAGGAAGTTGATAATAACGAATTAGGTTCAAACGCCAGAGTACAGATAATTATTGAATAAAGTTCAGTAAAGAGAATATGTGGCAAGAGGTAAATTTTAGTTCTAGAATTTACCTCTTGTTGTTTTTGTTAGTTTACAAGTAAACTTCGTAGTTTTGTTTCATATAATTTACAGCATATGAGCTTTCCAAAATTCTTATTAGGAGATAATACAGATTATCCAGAAGCGATCTTTGTCATTCATACAGAATTTCCAAGGTTTATTATTAATCTACAAAATGATGAAGTAGAATGGTTAGAAGAATTTGATAAAAGTGACGAGAAAGAATTAGAAAGCGAAGCACAGAATCTTTTTCAAGAAGCAAATGACTTTTATGATCGGGAGATACAACGATATGAAGAATAATGAGTTTAGCTTTAAAAAAACAGAACCAATAGGCATTAAAAATTATGGAAGAACTAATACAGCTGGATAAAGATTTAATGATATTCTTAAATAACTTGGGTAGTGTTACTTGGGATAGCTTTTGGTTATTTATGACTGAGAAGTTTTATCAGATTCCGTTGTATCTAGTGCTGCTCTATTTTTTTTACAAATACTTTGGTGTCAAAGGAACAATTATCACTTTAATTACGGTTGCACTTCTAATTACAGCATCAGATCAAATTTCTGTTTTATTCAAAAATGTTTTAGTGATGCGCCCCAGACCTTGCCGGGCAGAAGGCGTAGCAGAGTTTCTTAGAACGATTGAGGTTAATTGTGGTCGTTTCGGTTATTTTTCGGGTCACGCAACCAGTTCGATGGCACTTGCATTTTTTACCGGTTTAGCATTACAGAAACATTTGAAGTATATTTTCCCTTTTATGGTTATCTGGGCATTGATTGTTAGTTACAGCAGAATTTATCTTGGAGTTCATTATCCGTTGGATGTAATAACTGGTCTGGCTGTAGGTATTATCTTGGGCTTTGGCGCATTTAAGCTTCATACATTTTTAGCAAAGAAATATGCTTAGTTAGAAGGCACATCGATAAAATACTACTATTTATTAACCACTACAGGAAAGAGAGATAATCTACATATGTTACTTATTTCGAAATTTCTTCTTTTTTTTCTTTTTGCTGAAAAGTCTTTTTAAGAAATGATCGCGTTTTTCGGGTTTACAGTTTAAATCTTCGAGTACATTATTTGATGGTTTTTCAAAACTACTTTTGGTAATCGCATCAAATGTTGGATCGTCATTCATTCTTTTATAGAGCTTTCCAAAAATGGGAAGGGCAGAATTGGCACCTTGTCCTTGCAAAGTACTTTTAAATCCTACAGCATAGTTATCATTGCCGACCCAAGTAACAGTAACCAGTTTCGGTGTAATCCCCACAAACCATCCGTCTTTATTGTCCTGAGTTGTTCCGGTTTTTCCTGCTATTTCATTTGTCAATCCATAAGTAGATCTTAATCTTTTAGCTGTTCCATTATCTACGGTAGACTTCATCATTTCTAATAATACTTGCCTCGTATAATCGCTAAAAGCAGCTTTTTCTGATATTTCAGGTTCAAATGAGGCAACAAGATCTCCATTTCTATCTTCTACTTTAGTAATATAAAATGGTCGTACTGATTTGGACTGATTCACATAACTTGCGTACGCTCCTGCCAATTCTTTGATTTTTATTCCTCCTGTTCCCAGAGCTATAGACGGTTCCTCTGGAAGCTCTTCATTAATTCCCATTTTTTGTACTTGTTCAAGTACTTTAGTTACACCGATTTGATCTATAACTTTCACTGCAATAGTATTGATAGAATTGCTTAACGCCGTTTCTAGGTTATAATTGAGATGAGGGTCTTTTTCTTCAGAAGAGTTTTTCGGAGTCCAATCTTCCAAGTTGGTATAGGTTACTTCCTTAAGAGAAAAATATGTACAAGGTTTCATACCATTTTCTATGGCAGCAGTATATACAAATGGTTTAAAAGTCGAACCGACTTGTCTTTTGCTTTGAGATACGTGATCATATTTAAAGTATCTAAAGTCAATACCGCCCTGATATGCTCTTACTGCTCCATTTGTTGGATCAACGGCAATCATTCCGGTATTTAAAAACTTTAAGTAATGTTGTACACTATCTTTTATAGAGACATTTTTTGTGATGTTTCCTTCCCACTCAAAAAGTTCCATTTCGCGATTATTGGATAAAGAATCAGCTATTTGTTTTGGACTTAAACCTAGTTCTTGATATCTTCTATACAATGGTAGCTTTTTTAGGGTATTGTCAAGCAAACTGTTGTTTGTTTTCCACGGAGCTTTTTTACCATACTCATTTTCAAATTCCTTTTGTAAATCTTGCAAATGTTCTTTCATCGCTTGTTCAGCCAATAATTGCATTTTGGAATCCAATGTGGTGTAAATAACCAATCCATCCTTATAGATATTATAGGAACTCCCATCTTCTTTTTTGTGCTTTTTTAGAATTTCGGTAAGTTCTTTTTTTACTTCCTCTCTAAAATAAGGAGCTAACCCTGTATTGTGATCAAAGTATTGATAATCCAGCCTAATATTTGTATTCATCAATCGGTCAGCTTCTTCTGTCGCTATATAGTTATATTTGACCATTTGTTGCAGAACAACATCTCTTCGTAATTGACTTCGTTTTGGAAAAAGTCTGGGATTATAACTATGATTTGCTTTTAAGCTACCTATAAGTGTACTAGCTTCAGATAATGTTAATTCTTTTGTGGTTTTATTAAAAAACTTTTGAGAAGCACTCTCAATTCCATACGTATTGTCTGGAAATGGGACGGTGTTAAAATATTGTGTAAGAATTTCTTCTTTGGTATAAATTTCTTCAATACGTTTGGCAGCGATGGATTCTTTGAGTTTATTAACCACTATACTAAAAGCTCCATAATCCTTTCTCCCAAAAATGTTTTTGACTAGTTGTAGGGTGATTGTGCTTCCTCCTCCAGAAGATTTGTCTCCAAGTAAAATCGTTTTAAAAAACACCCTCAATATACTAACATTATCTACGCCATTGTGTTCATAAAAACGTACATCTTCTGTAGCAATCAAGGCATCAATTAAGTGTTTAGGAAGATCTTGGTAAGTTATTGGTTGTCTATCATAGATAAAATATTTGCCTATCAACTGCCCGTCTTTATCCAGTACTTGACTGGATTCGGCTTGTTTTATAGAGCTTAATTCATTTTTGGTAGGAATTTTTCCCCAAAACCCTAAATAGATACTACCATAAAAAGCAAAAAGAATCAAAAACATTCCTCCAATAGCAATTAATGGCCACTTTATACATTTTTTTTGTAAGAGTTTTTGTCCTATCATATTGAGTAAGTGATAACGCAAAAAATATTTTATTATTGAGTATGGGGTTTTAACAAAGCTTTTTGGTTTATTTTCAGCTGTTTAAGAATCAGTATTAAGGAAAACACTTACTTTTTTTGAAGCTTATTTTATAAAATTTTAATTTTTTTATTTTAAATTGTAGTAATCGAAATAAACAAATTAATATCAGATGAAATTAACTTAAGGACATCAATCCAAAGATGCTCTTAATGTATTGTAGAAATTGTAACATAACACATCGTTTTATTTACTATTTATTAGTGAAGTAACCAGCTAAAACTACACACTATGAAAAGAGTAATTGTTGACTACAAAAAGCTGAACAAAAACATTTTAAACCTTTTAGTAGAGAAATTCCCTGATGGGTATTCAGATAATGACATTATTTCCTTTAAAAATCATCATCACGATACAATCGAAGCAGTAGAGGTAAGAACCGATGATACTGTTTATTTAGTAAAGATTAGTGAGCGCCTTGCGGGTGTAATGCAGGATTATGATGATGATAATTCAGAGAGCGATATACCGGCTGGTGTCTCAAAAGAAGAAGTGGGAGGTGAGGTAGATTTTAGTGATTGATAGAGTTGTCAATCTAAAAAAACCTTCAATTTAATCCAATTTTGTGTGCTTAACTACCGAAATCCTTTGATTGGTATTCTCTTTGTTATTTCGAAAGCAAAATATACGTTAGGAGGCTTTATTTAAATGAAGTTGTTTTTGTCTATAATTTTCTTAATTATTCAAATTTAACATAATTTTATATTTGCTAGTTAAAAATTTTTATATTTGCACGTTTGATGTAATTCTTAAGATTTTTCTTTTCTGAATATTTTTTGATTTAGAAAGAAATCAAAATCGTAAGGTAAGGGGTCAATTAATTATTTTTTAGGGTTTATTTGTTTTTACTTGTTTATAGTAAATAGGTGTGATCATTTTTTATGATTATGCGATAAACTCAATTTATTAAACTCAACAATAAAAAAGAACTATGAAGTTAAAGATTACCTTTAAAATTGTTTTGTCGATGATATTGTTATTCAGTGGTTTAACTGTTAATTCACAGAATATCCAAAAATCTATCGCAAAATTACAACAGCAAACGAATGCTATCGTAACTGTTGATGAAAATTCTGGACTAACAGAATTCGTAAAGTTCCCAGCTGGAAATGCGATGAAAGCTAATGGAGGAACTGTAGAGCAAAAAGCATTTAGCTTTTTGGAAGATTACAAGTCCTTATATCGTATAGAATCGGTTAATAATTCTTTGGTTTTAGGGAAAACTAAGAAAGATAATTATGGATTGGAACACGTTGTACTTAGGCAAAAATACAATGGAGTTCCTGTCTACGGGGGTGAATTAAAATTTCATTTTGATTCGAATAAAAATATTACTTCAATAAGTGGTAAGGTTATCCCAATATCAGAACTTAATACAGAACCAAGATTAAATGAATCTCAGGTAAATGCTATAGCTCTATCAACTGTAAGAAAACAGGGATTAAATAAATCAGGTGTTCCTTTAAAAGTGAATAAAACTAATCTTTTTGTTTTTCAAAAAGGTATAATTAAAGGGATAGATGGTCCTTTGTATTTGGTATATGAAGTTGAAGTGCGTAATGATAGTGATGTTAGAGAATATGTTTTTGTGAACGCTCAAAAAGGAAATGTTGTAGAACAAATTACTGGAATGGCTCATGCTATTAGTAGGGAATTGTATAATGAAAACACTGATAATCTTGTTTGGCAAGAAGGAGATGCGTTTCCTGGAATTCTAGATGAATGGCAACAAACTGAAATTGAAGCTGCTGGGCATACGTATAATTTTTTCAAAAATGCTTTTGGTTATGTCTCTTATGATGGCCAGGATGCAAAAATGAGGACTGTACATAATGACCCTACCATAAGTTGTCCAAATGCAAATTGGAACGGTGTTACTGCTAACTATTGTACAGGTACAGCTGCTGATGATGTAGTCGCCCATGAATGGGGACATGCATATACGGAGTACACTTGTAATTTGATATATGCATATGAATCTGGAGCTATAAATGAATCTTTATCAGATATTTGGGGAGAAACTATTGATTTGTTAAATAATTATGCAGACGATGGAGAAGATGTTTCACTGCGAACAGGTTGTGGTACGTCAATGAGGTGGATGATGGGAGAAGATGCTTCCGCTTTTGGGGGTGCTATCAGGGACATGTGGAGTCCAAGCTGTGCTGGGGACCCTGCAAGTGTTAGTGACTTCAGATACTTATGTGGTGAAGCTGATAATGGAGGAGTGCATATTAATTCCGGTATTCCTAATCACATGTTTGCATTGTTAGTGGATGGAGGAACTTTTGGAGGACAAACCATCAATTCGATTGGTTTAACAAAGGCTGCGCATATATTTTGGAGAGCACAAAGTGAATATTTAAATTTGGTAAGCGATTTTGCAAATCTTGCAGACGCATTAGAAGCTTCTGCCAATGATCTTTTAGGAGTTAACCTGGAAGGATTATCTACCAGTATTACACCAGCTGGTCTTTCGGGTGAAATGATAACGGCTGCCGATATCATCGAAGTACAAAATGCTCTGTTAGCCGTTCAACTGAGAACAGGAAATTCTTGTAGGTATACTCCTTTGTTATCTAATAGAGGAACATTGTGTAGTAATGCAACGACCAATGCTATTTTTTATGAGGATTGGGAGACAGGAGCTAGTAGATGGACTATGGAGCAACTTCCAGAAGATACTAGTACGTGGATTTCTAGGGACTGGGTTTTAGAGTCTTCCCTTCCTGATGGAAGAGCAGGACAAGCTATTTTTGGCACAGATCCAAGCCTTGGGGACTGTCAAACTAGCTTTCAAAATGGTATTATACGTTTACAGAGTCCAGTAATAAATATTCCAACAGTTGTTGAAGGGGGAACTTTTGAAATGTCTTTTAACCATTTTGTAGCTACAGAAGCTGACTGGGATGGAGGTAATATTAAATATAGCTTAAATGGTGGAGCTTGGACACTTTTACCGTCTTCTGCTTTTGTAAGAAGCCCTTACAATGCTATGGTTATTACAGATCAGGATTTTGAATTAAGTGATGGAAGTACAATAAATGTAGAAAATGACAACCCTTTGAGAGGTGAAGTAGCTTTCACAGGTGTTGATGAAGGTTCTAACACAGGAAGCTGGGGTAGAAGTCAAATAGATCTGTCATCAATTGGTGTTACTGATAATTCTACTATTCAGTTCAGATTCGAAATGGGCACGGATTCTTGTAGTGGTTTATTTGGTTGGTATATTGATGAGATAACAGTTTTTAATTGTGCTCAAACTACTTTGTCTGTAGCAGATAATGAGTTTATATCAAAAAATATTACTGTATATCCCATTCCTTCTAATGGAACAGTAAATCTTAGAAAACTTACAAATATTGAATTAGTAAAAGCTGAGATTTATGATATTAACGGAAGAATGCTAAAAACTATCGATCTTTCTAATGTAGCTCTTGAAAAGGAGATTGATATTACCGATCTTACAAGTGGAGTTTATTTTATGTCGATCAATACAGGAACTGTAAATGGTGTGATTCCAATCGTAAGAAAATAGATTATTAATTTATAAAAGTATATAACTTTTAGTACTGCATAATAACATGGTTATTATGCAGTACTTTTTTTACAGAAAATTTTAATTATAACAAATGAAGATCATTGTTTGTCATCAAACCAGACTTAACAAATACCGAGCGGCTGCAAATGGAGTTGTTTTATGCTGCTGTACTGCCTTAATTTGTTTAGATAATGCTTGCTTAACTTTGGGATGATTATAGAAAGAACTTTTTAGTTGTTCCTCTATAGTTTGTAATAACCAGAACTTATTTTGTTCGATTCTGTTTTTTTCGAAATAACCGTTACTAGTTGTGGTGCCAAAATATTTTGAAATGAGTTCCCAGATTTCTTCGATGCCATAATTTTCAAGAGCACTACAGGTTAGTACTTCGGGAGACCAACTACTTTCCGTCATTGGATATAGATGTAAGGCCTTCCTAAATTGATTTTTGGCTTCGCGAGCTTGATTTAAATTATCTCCATCTGCTTTATTTATAACAATGGCATCCGCCATTTCTATAATTCCTCTCTTAATCCCTTGTAACTCATCACCAGCTCCGGCTAATTTTAATAATAAAAAGAAGTCTACCATTCCGTGTACTGCGGTTTCACTTTGCCCAACACCAACGGTTTCTATAATGATTACATCATATCCGGCAGCTTCACAAAGAATGATGGATTCACGTGTTTTTTGTGCTACCCCACCTAGCGAATTTCCGGATGGAGAAGGTCTTATAAATGCTTCAGCACATCTAACGAGTGATTCCATTCTTGTCTTATCACCTAAAATGCTGCCTTTAGAAATCGTACTGCTGGGATCGACTGCTAATACAGCTACTTTTTTGCCTTTTTTTATGAGTAGGTTCCCTAACGCCTCAATAAATGTGCTTTTTCCCACACCTGGAACCCCAGTAATACCTATTCTGATAGATTCATTAGCGTACGGCAAGCATTTTTCAATTAATTCTTGTGCTTTTTTCTGATGCTTATTTTGCGTGCTTTCTATCAAAGTAATTCCTTGACTAAGCGCTGCAGTATTTTTTGAAATAATTCCTTCAAAAATATTAAGTATAGAAATTTCTTTATGTTGAAGTTTTTTAAAACGATCAATCGCCTGGGGAGTTGTACCAGGTGGTGTTTTAGAAGATTGATCTTGATGTTCCATAATACTTTTGTTTATAAAGTGGCTTCGCAACAAATTTATAAATTCATTTTAGGATACTTCGCTATAATTTTGCACAATGTAAAAAGAAGTTTGTCTACTTTTGGGTGATAGGCACGGCAATAGCGGTTTGATCCCAGGCCAGATACATAATGGTGAAATTATTTGCTTCTTGAAAGTAAATAGAAAATTGCTCTACAATATTAAGCAATCGTTGGACAGGAACTTCTATTGTTAAAGCATCATATTCTGGATTGCGTGAAGGACTTCCGTCGGTAAATTTTACTCCCCAATTATATTTTTTAGTGTTAAAAATAACTTTCCACGAATTTTCTCCAGGGATAGTCCATAAAGTATACGTTCCTGCTTTTAGTATCGAACCGTCTACAAGAATGTCTTTATCAGTGGAAAAAGTGGTTGCTTCATTTGCTCCGGTTCGCCATACCTGATCAAATGGAATCAGGTCTCCAAAAATACCCCTTCCTTTTTTAAACGGTCTATTGTAGAACACCGTGAAATTGGTTTCTCCACTACGATGAATAACAGTTTCTTCAGGACTGTGTTTTTTTGTATACGATTTTAGGATAGATACTCCTGTAAAACCAATAATTCCAATTCCGATGAATAATAAGAGCAATCTTTTTAGAAGCTTTGACATATGTTGGGATTTGGTCATTAAAGATAACTTATTTGGTTATGAAAGTACATATAATTGCTTACTTTTGGACTCTTACAACTGGTTTATGGTCGAAAAATCCTATAAAAAGTTTTCTCCTGAAATTGAATTTACTGATGATACCTATGTCATCATAGGTTCTGGAGTTGGAGGCTTAACTACAGCAGTTTTTTTGGCTAAAGCCGGAAAAAAGGTTGTGATTTTAGAACAACATTATACCCCGGGAGGATTTACCCATACTTTTAAAAGACGAAAAGGTCTGGTTTGGGATGTAGGAGTTCATTATGTCGGAAATATGGAAGAAGATTCAGGATTGCGAAGAATCTTTAATTATTTATCTGACAATAAATTAGAATGGGATTCAATGGGAGACCCTTACGACGTCGCATATATTGGCGACCGCAAATTTGAATTTGTTTCTGGAAAAGAAAATTTTAGAAATAAATTTCATCAATACTTTCCTAAGGATAAGCATGCCATTGACAAATATCTAGAGTTATTGCAGAAATCAACAAAAAAGAATCTTCTCTATTTTGTACAAAAGGCTTTGCCAGGTCTTTTAAATATTATACTAGGCCCAATTTTTAGAAGGATTCAAAAACCTATTGCCAGTAAAACCACCTACGAGGTACTTAGCGGTATAACGAATAATCAGGAACTCATTGCAGCATTATGTGCTCAATGTGGTAATTATGGATTATCTCCTAAAGAAAGCAGTTTTGCTTCTCATTGCATTGTAATCAATCATTTTATGGAAGGAGGTTATTACCCTAGAGGTGGGGCCAATCGTATCCACGAAACCATAGTCGATAATTTGGAGTCATTAGGGGTTGAGGTCTATATAAAAGCAAATGTCGAAAAGATTATTACGAAAGGGAAATCTGTAACAGGATTATTAATAAACGGTAAAGAATTTTCTTGTAAAAAGGTAATAAGTAATGCAGGTGCTTACAATACTTTTAAGCGTCTACTTGATTCTTCTGTTAGCAATAATAGAATTAAGGATATTAATAAAATTGATCCATCTACCTGCCACCTATGCTTATATATCGGACTAGATAAAGGTGATGAAGAGTTAAAATTACCAAAGTATAATATATGGTGGTATGCCAATAAGGATACCGACGCTATTTTAAATGATAAAGCAAACTTAAGTCAGGATAAATTGTCATTTGCATATATTTCATTTCCATCTGCAAAGGATAGTCTTTGGACCGTTGATCATCCCGATAAAGCCACCATTCAGTTAATTGGAAGAGCGTGGTATAAGGATTTTCGTGAATATGAAGACAAACCTTGGTTAAACAGAGGTGAAGAGTATAATGAAATCAAAGAACAGTTTAAGAAAAAAGGGCTGTCTTTATTAAAAGAGTTATACCCTCAATTAAAGGGGCATATTATCCACGCCGAAGTTTCTACTCCAGTTTCTACAAGAAAATTCAGTAATTACAATCAAGGTGAAATTTACGGAGTCACACATGCTCCGGAGCGTTATAAAACTAGAATATTACGACCTAGAACTCATATAAAAGGATTATACCTTACCGGTCAGGACATTACCTTAGTAGGAGTAGGGGGAGCTATGGGAAGCGGTGTATTAACAGCAACAACTATAATAAAATGGAATATGAGCAAACAGTTTAAAGAAATTGCTGCAAAATATTAAGCTTACTATTAATAGTTTGACAGGTGTATTTTTTTTAGTGTCCCTCATAAAAGTCACCGTTTATTTTTGAAATTTGTTTTAGTATCTGTAAACGTTCTTCATATAGCCTTTTAAGAATACTATGCGGAGTACTTTCAGATCTAATAATGTCATCGATTTGATCAAGAGCTTGGTTAATCAGATACATGTGATCCGTTGTATACGTTTTAAACGGATTTATAGTTTTGATTAAAAATGATTCCATAATAACAAGTGTTTACTGGTAATTTTCAAGTTTAGCACCTTTAAGTTCTTTTTTAGACATGCCTAGTTTTTGATTCATAATAGTAATAGCAAGGATGCTACGCTCTCTTTTTAGTTTTTCGAAAACTAATTCAGACATTAATTTAGATTGTAAAGTTTGATCTATTTTGTGTATTATATTCTCCATTTGAGAGGTGTTTGTCAAATCAACGTAATTTTGGGTAGCTAGAACTTTCATAATTTTATTTTAGGGTTTATACAAATACATACGATAAAAAAGTTAAGATGGTTTTATTAAAATATTTTTTTTGAAACCATTGATATTTTGGAACAATGATTGCTGTTATATCGTTAGAATAACTATTTATTTGTTGTTAAGTATTTGGTATCCAATATCTTTTATTTTATTTGATGTTTTTATCAGTAATTTTGCAACAAGTAGATCTAGAATTTCGTCTTTAGAAGAGAATAGTAACTAGAACAGTTTTAAGAAAACAATCACTAACCAAATAATTCGAAAAGTTTGTTACAGAGCGAGCTAATAGAAAAATGTAGAGCGAACGATCGTAAAGCGCAGATGAAGCTTTATAATAAATACTGTGATGGTATGTATTATGTTGCTTTACGCTTTCTGAAAGATCCTTTTGAGGCAGAAGAAGCTATGCAAGAGTCATTTATTAAAGCTTTTACAAAATTGCATCAGTTTACAGGAGATGTAACTTTTGGAGCGTGGCTTAAGCGCATTGTTATCAATAAGAGTATTGATATGCTCAAAGCAAAAAAGATGAATATGGTTGCTATTAATGAACAAGTGATGTCTACCGTAGAAGAACAAGACGATTGGTCTGTTTCGGATGCTACAACGGTTGATGAGGTAAAGAGTGCAATAGAAAGGTTACCAGAAAAATATAAATATGCTGTAATGCTCTTTTTAATAGAAGGGTACGATCACAAAGAGATTAGTGAAATCTTAGATATTACTCCGGTTGCATCTAGAACCTTAGTGCATCGAGGAAAGAAACAGCTTCAGGATCAATTAAAACATTTGAGAGATGGGACAGGATATTAGAGAATTGTTGAAAAAGGACACCAGAATTCCTGCAGAACGCCTAGCAGAAGGTCACGAGAACCGTTTTATGGCAAGGTTAGAAGCAGAACTTCCTAAAAAAGCAAGAAAGTTTAATTACGGTTGGTTAAGGATTGCTGCTAGTGTTGTGGTTATTTTATCCGTTTCCATGTTGGCTTTTAATGAGTTTGGTGAAAAAAGTATAAACGACTCCCAGATTGTTGATACAAATGTGATGGATTCAAAAAATTCTACCGTAGTGTTGACCAAACAAACGTCACCGCTAGCCGAAATGTTTCCTGAATATGAGGAAGCAGAAAATTATTTACTTACAGGCATAAAATTTCAATTGTCTCAGATTACTGTAGATGATTCTAATAGAGAATTAGTAGAAAGCTTTATGAAACGATTAGCGGATTTAAATAAAGAATATCAAGATCTTAATAAAGAGTTAATCGAAGTTGGGCCGAATGTACAAAGTGCTGAAGCGATGATCGAAAACCTAACCCTTAGACTTTCTCTATTAAACAGACTAAAGGACAAACTAAAAGAATTAGAAAAAATTGAAAATGAAAATTACATTGATATACAAGCTTAATTTTATAGCACTTAATTTGATATGTGTTTCCGGAGTTTTTGCTCAGAATAGACAATCAAAACTGAGTGAAAAGTTTGTTGTGAATAATGATGTTACAATCAATCTAAACACTAGTCACACTCAAATTGTATTTGAAACCTGGAATAAAAATTCTGTAGAAATAGAAGCTTATATAGAAGGGGAGAATATTACAGAAGAGAACAAAGAACGTTTGTTACAGAATTGGCAGATAGAGGCTTTAGGTAATAGTCGAGAAATCACAATCAATTCTATTACCGGAAACTTTTGGTCAGGTAATGTAACTGCTTCAACAGTTAAGAAAGCAGATTTACCAGAATTTAGAAGATTGGAACCTATGATATCTGATATGCTTAGACCAATTCTTGAAAATATTGAGAATAATCCAATGCCAAGAGCCCTTTCTGAAAACTTAGCAAGTATGAATTTTGATACTAATAAGTTTAAAGAAAATGAAGAAAAGTATATTCAACAATGGGGAGATCAAATTAAAGAGAAATTTGGTGAGAATTATGAAAATGTCGTAAAAAGCTGGACAAAAGAATTAAGTAAAAATTCAGGTCAAATAGAAGCGAACACTAACGTTGCTCCTAATAATTGGGGAGGAGAAGAGTTTGCCAGAAGAATGCAGGCTTGGGCTTCTCAATTTTCTGGTGATTTCGAAATTACACAAACAAATGGATCTAATGTTACTGTATATAGATATAGTTCCAAAATCAATAATACCAGAACCATAGATAGAATCGTAAAAGTTAAATTACCTAAAGATGCATTACTTAAGTTAAACATAAGACACGGTGATATCAAATTAGCTGAGAAAACAACAAATATGATTGCTTCTTTATCACATACTAGTCTGGAAGCAAATATCATTGATGGTGATAGAACATTTATTAGAGCGTCGTATTCTCCAGTGGTTATTAGACAATGGAACAACGGAAGATTAGCAGTCAATTACGTTAAGAATTGTAGAATACAGAACGCGAAAAATCTAAGAGTTAATTCTGACTCGAGTAATATTTTTATTCAGGAACTAGAGGATAATGGAGCGATTTCTGGTAGTTTTGGAGCAATTACTATTGCAAATTTGTCTGAGTCGTTTTCCACGTTGGATTTAGCTGTCGAGAATAGTGATTTTAAATTAAAGTTACCGGATACTGCTTTTAATATTGCATATAGCGGCATACAAAGCAGGATTTCTTTGCCAAAAACAGTAGAAGCAAATGCCAGAAGAAACTTTGGAAATGTATTTGTTAATGGATTTAATAAAACTCGCGATACAGATAAAGTGATTACAATAAATGCCAAGTATAGCGATATTATATTACAATGATTTTATATAATGTGTTAATTGTAAAAAGTCTTACTAATCAATATAGTAAGGCTTTTTTTATTGTATGTTTTTACCTGTAAAAAATAATTTTTCTGTAAATATCAGCTTACATTTTTAATCTTTAGCTGGTTTCGTCGTATTTCTCACCGTAATTAAAACTACTTAAGGTCAAAAAGTTTCCGTCTTCTTTTTATTGTTCTGTTTTGTGGTATTTTCTATGTGGGAAATATAAAACATATAGCTCTAATTTTTAGCAGCTTATAAAAAAATCATTACTAATTTTTTCTTTAATGTGTGCAAAATTTTTGTTTGGAAATCACGAAGATGACGAGAGTCTCATCATCATCATACGTAATGGAAATAGTATAACTGTAGAAGACTTTAAAGAAAGAGACAAGTCAAATTATTTGAATTAAAAACAAGTAGGATTGTCACCTACAAAACTAAAAGAGAAATACTCGATTTTAGCCAACTTCCAGTAGGTAAATAACTTTTAATTGATAAAGATGGACGAGAAATTGTAGTCGATAAATGGTTCGATTCCAGATTTTTTGTTAAATGAAGATAGAGTAATCAATAGGATATAAAGTGGAGGAATCGTAGTTAAATTTGTTAATTTTATTCACATATTCTGTGAATTATTGATATTTTTTTAAGAAAGCTATAACAGTTTGAATTGTAAGTTTTGGTTTGTTTATCCAAAATATATGCTTTTAATCTATGTTTTAGTTTGTTTTTTATATTTAAAATATTGATAATCAATAAATTAGTATTTTAAAACCAGAAAAAACTGTTTTTTTGTGTCATTTATCGAAAATCGAAAACGTTTGATCTAAAAATGTGTCATTTTTTTCGAGAAACGGTATTTTAACGATATTATTGTATGGTAATCACGTAAAATAATTACAATTTAAAAATCCAGACAATGAGAACCTTAGCATTTATTTTTAGCTTATTTTTCTTGGCAAATCTTAATGCTCGAAATGAAGATGATAATTTGCAGATTGCAAGAGAGGGTTTTGTTGTAGTAGTTGTAGATTTTAAAGAAGGTGATAAGATAAAATTGTTTGAGGTTGAAACGGGAGCTCATATTTTATCAAAAACTCGTGGGCAAATAGATCTTACGCAACTACCTTTGGGTAAATACCTGTTAGAGAACAGTGAAGGAAAATCTGTGGTTATTGAGAAAACCGAAGTAGATATATTTGTGGAGAAAGAACTAGGTTCGGAATATATTGTAGCATACGATAGTGAAACTGCAACTAATAACGAGGTAACAGTTGAAGAAGAGTTGGAAGAGTATTACTTTACCAGTGAAGTAAATCCATTGGCTATCACAAGGGATGGTGATATGATTACTGTTCTTGATTTTTTAGATGGAGACAAAATCAAATTATTCGAAATGGTTGGTAAAATTCACGTTTTAACCAAAACCACAAAAAAAGTTGATCTTACGCAGTTGGCGTCAGGGAAATATATTTTAGAAAATGATAGAGGTCAGGCTGTAGTTGTTGAAAAGTTTGATGTAGAACTAGAATACGAGGATACAGTGGCCTACAATTAGAAGAGTAGATTTATTTTATTGCTATAAAATAAGTAGAATTTGGGGGAAAGACCTATCAGAAATGATAGGTCTTTATTATTGATATCATAATCATAGAGAGTTGTTTTATTTATCAAGATTCTTAGTCATTGTAAAGCCTGTAAATAATCCTACTCCGGCCATCAGAAAAATAGTACCTGGAAACGCAATGCTTTCTTCTACATCTAAAGAGTAGTGCAATATACCTGCAATGAATATTCCAACACCGATACCCATTAATAATAGAGAAAAATTAAGAATAAAAACTTTCCATACAGGCGTTACTCTTTTCTCTTTACTACTAAAAAAAATAGATGCATCTGCTCCCTTATCGATAAGTGCCATTCGTTCCTTATTCCTAGCAGTGAAAAATAAATAGAAAATACCAAAGATGCATCCGAATATAGACAATGGTATTAATGCTTCAATAAAACTCATAATTTTTAGATTTAAAGATTTAACTGTTCGTTTTTAGCTATGACGCATAATGTTGGATTTCGGTTACAAAAAATATAAAAAAATATATTTTGTATCTTTTTCATAGAAAGGTGTAACCAAAAAGAAATCTGTACCGTCTTATGTCTAAATGAACCATCAATCAGACCAATATTACATTAAACAAGTGTTAGAAGGTGATACTAATGCATTTTCTATACTTGTACAACGTTATCAAAGTATGGTGTATACGGTTGTTTACAGAATGTTAAGAAACAAAGAAGAGGCAGAAGAGGTAGCTCAAGATACCTTTGTAAAAGCATATAAGTCTTTGGTAAATTATAGAGGAGAAGCAAAATTTTCTACTTGGTTATATACCATCGCGTATAGAAAAAGCTTAGATGCCATCAAAAAAAATAAACGTTATATAGTTACAGAACTCATTGAGGAAATTACAGAAGGTGAAATTGGGATGGTGCAAGATGCACTAAGTTATTTACAGGAAAAAGAGAGAAAACAGGTAGTCGCAGAGAGTATCCTGAAACTACCAGAAGAAGAAGCAGCTATAATCACGCTGTATTACTTTGAAGAGAAAAGCATAAAGGAAATTAAAGACATTGTAGGCCTCACAGAAGATAATATTAAAATAAAACTATATCGAAGTAGAAAAAAACTATATTCGATACTGAAGTGTCACGTTTCACCAGAAATTAATACTAATAATGGAAGAGCAATATAAGGATATAGAGAAATTAGTTAAGGAAGCCGGAACAGAACTTCCTTCAATAGATTTTTTACAGAATGTGATGATTGAAATAGAATCTACATCTATAGAGAAACCCGTTACATATCAACCATTGATATCTAGAAAGGCCTGGATATTTATCAGTATTTTTGTTACGATATTGCTTGTTTCTGTGCCGTTTTTCTCTGAGGACACATCGATTCTTGATAGGCTAGACCTTACCTTTTTTAGTTTAGATATTATTAAAAATCCATTTTCTGATTTTAAGTTCCATAGCACCACTTCCTATGGAATCATATTCTTATCTATTTTATTTATGTTCCAAATTACCATCATCAAAAGGCGTATTGATAAAACATACACAGTTTAGGTAGTATGAATTGTTAAGCGAAATCGATAAAATATTTTTTATACTTCAATACATTCTTTATTTTACAAACATATTTTGTTTACATCAGGTATGAAAAGAAGAATATGTGTCATTGGAGCAGGTCCAAGTGGGATTACAGCTCTCAAAAACCTGAAAGATAAAGGTCTTCAGGTAGTTGTCTATGATCGTAATGAAGAGGTTGGTGGTAATTGGATATTTACTGAAAATATAAGTCATAGTAGTGTTTTTGAAACTACCCATATTATAAGTTCTAAAACATTATCTCAATATGAAGATTATACTTTTGACGATTTTGATACTACAGTAGCAGATTATCCATCACACGATGAGTTACGGAGGTATTTTCAGGCATATGCAAAGCATTTTAATCTTTATCCATACATAGAATTCGGCACTACGGTAGAACGATGTGAACGGATAAGTAATAAAGAATGGCTTGTAAGAATCACACAAAACGGTAAAGAACGAACGGAAACCTTTACAGATTTAGTAGTGTGTAATGGTCATCATTCGGTTCCGAGATTGCCTGAGTATCCGGGTAATTTTTCTGGAGAGTTTATGCATTCTCATACATACAAAAAAGCAGCTCCTTTTACTGGTAAAAGAGTTTTGGTGATTGGAGGAGGTAATTCTGCTTGTGATGTAGCGGTAGAAACTAGCAGAGTTAGTAAAAAAACGGCAATCAGTTGGCGAAGAGGGTACAGGATTATTCCTAAATTCTTTTTTGGGCTGCCTTCTGATATAGTCGGAGCCAGATCTGCTTGGCTTCCTGTAAAAATTCGAAGTTGGTTTAATGATAAATTGCTTAACATTATGTTGGGCAAAAATAAGTTATACGGGCTACAAGAGGTTAAAACTAAATTTGGCGAAACGCATCCTACAATCAATGATGAACTCTTATATAAGGTTAGACACGGAAAAGTGCATCCAAAAGTAGATATCGAAAAGCTGGATGGTAATACAGTTTATTTCAAAGACGGAAGCAAAGAAGATTTTGATGTTATTATTGCGTGTACAGGATACGTCTTGAAACATTCATTTCTTGATCCGTCTTTAATTGATTACAGTAAAGGGCCGGTACCATTGTATCTTAAAATGTTTCATCAAGAGTATCATAATTTGTTTTTTATTGGTATGTTCCAGCCGTTAGGATGTATATGGCCTGGATCCGAACTACAAAGCAAAATAGTTGCAAATTATCTCACTGATAGCTGGAAAATGCCTGCAAATATCAAAAAACTTTGTGAAAGAGAAGTTACTCATCCTCACTACAAACAAATTGATACACCCAGACATACCATAACCGTAGACTATCATAAGTTTAGAAAAGCATTATTAAAGCAATTACCTAAAAACTGGATTTCTAAAGAACCAATTAAAATCTCAAAAAGCGCTTAATGAGACATACTGCATTTTCAAAGTTTATCGAAAGTTTATCTCAAAATTTTGTACCCGTTGTGGATTTAAAATTTTGTAGAGAAGATTATATTCCTATCGATCTATCGTTGGATAATGCAAATTTACAATCAACAGATGTATCTTCTTCTAAAGACTTCGATATGTATATAAACCATTATTTGACTAGAAATAATGCAAAAGTTGCTTACGGTGGTTATAACGAGGTGCGAGGTATTTACAGTAGAAGTGATCACTTTAATAAGAAGGATCCCGAAACCGAACGTAATATCCATATAGGATTGGATGTTTGGTGTGATGAAGGAACTGATGTGCTTGTGCCTCTAAGAGGAACCGTACATAGCTTTAAAAATAATAAGAACTTTGGTGACTACGGCCCTACGATTATATTAGAACATAACACTGATAATGTTACATTTTATACACTATACGGGCATTTAAGTCTAAAATCTATTGAAAATATAGAGGTCGGACAGGAATTTAAAAAAGGCGATATTCTGGCAACCTTAGGGGACGCTTCTGTAAATGGAGACTATGCCCCGCACTTACATTTTCAGATCATTAAAGACATGCAAGGAAATACTGGAGATTATCCTGGAGTATCAAATAAAAAGGAGCTCGCTTTTTATCTTCAAAATTGCCCTGATCCAAATTTGTTATTGAAAATATGAAATAAAGGATTCATTTAAAGCCTACTATCTCCTTTTAGGTTTTACTCCAAAATTAATTTCGAAGAAAAAAACAGGTTTATACTTGATACTTGTGTTTTTAAACGATAAAAAACAACTCTTTGTCATTGGTTTAAAGATGTTTTTATAATTAAAATACTGAAAATCAATTATTTATATTTTTAATTAACATTTTTTTGGTAGTTCAACGAGAATCTGGGTGTTTTGGTCTAAAAGTCTGATTATTAGTTGGTGGCACAGAGATTTAGCACTATACTTGTATGGTAAAGCCGTAATACTTTAACTTCAAAGCCCCCAAAATTATGAAAGTTACAGCCCTAATATTTAGTTTGTTTTTATCGATTTCAGTATTTGCTTATTCTGATGATGAGCTTTCCGTTTATCAAGATGGTCTTACTGTCGAAGTAGCAGATTTTGAAGACGGAGATGAATTAAAACTTTTTGAACTGGAAACAGGACATCATATTCTTTCAAAATCTTACTCTCGTGTTGATTTGAGTCAATTACCTGTAGGATCTTATTTGTTAGAAAATAATGAGGGTAAGTCCATTATAATCGACCGCTTAGAGGAAGAATTGGTAATCAATGGAGTAGTAGTAACACAAGAAGAAGAGCTTATTGTAGAAGATACAATGGATGTTGTTGCAGAAAATGAAGCTTCACAAACAGAAGAAGTATCAAGCGAAAACTATATGAGTTCAAGCGAAAATCAATTAGCAATTGAAAGAGAAGGCAATATCATCGAAGTTTTGGATTTTGAAGACGGAGATAAAATTAAGTTATTCGAAGTGAAAGATACGATTCACGTGTTATCAAAGACCACGAATATTATTGATTTAAGTCAATTGCCAATAGGTGTTTATCTGCTGGAAAATAATAGAGGAGATTCTGTAATTGTTGAAAAGTTTACAGAAGCTCAGAACAGTGTTACAGATTTATAGAATAATTAAGTAAAAAGGGGAATAAAACTAAAGCGGACTCATTTTGAGTCCGCTTTTTATATATGATATGTTCTATCTCATTCATTTAGAATATCTCTAAGGATGTATTCGTTGCCTTCACCGTGTGTAAATACACCTGTCAGTTGTTCTTGATTATTAATTTTGGAAGATAGTTCATCACATAAATCCTGACAATCTAGCTTAATTAAAGAATTAATTAAAAAATAATTACCTTCTTGATCGATGGTAACCCAATCGTCATAACTTCCATTCGTATTATTCAGTGTTAAACGAACAGAAAACTGAGTATCCCGTGAAACAGGAGTTTTTGAAATGATCTCTAAAAGATCAATTCTTGTACTGGATGCGTCTTCTGGCGGATTAGCCAATCGTGTTATAGAAACTTTTAAATCAAAGATATAACCTAATTCATAATCAAAACCGTTAATTCCATTAAAAGTTGGTGTAAAGTTATCTTGTCCGATCTGATTACCTTCTTCAATCAATAACACAGTACCTAAACCACTAAAAAAGAATCCATTGGTTGTGGTTTTATAATGATTTACTCTAATCGTAGTAATTGCAATTACTTCATCATCATCGCTACAGGAAACAAGAGTTAGCAATACGACCAGTATTAGGAGTGTCTTTTTCATAAGAATCATTTTTTATAAGATAATAAAAACTAAAAAGGTTGCTTCAGCTTTTTTGTTTAATGGTGATGAAAAATATAACGTCAGAGTTTTGTGAAAAAATAATACATAGAATTATGATGTATTGTAATTTTATGTATATTTGTTCTATGTATTCAAAAGAACTACTTAAAGGGACATTGTCGGTCATTATTCTGAATTTACTTTCAGAAAAGAAGCGAATGTATGGTTATGAGATTTTTCAGCAGGTAAAGGAGCGCTCCGATGGCAAGATCTTATTAAAAGATGGGTCTTTGTATCCTGCTTTACAAAAGATGAAGAAAGATGGTTTATTGACTTGTGAAGAAGAATACATAGGCAAAAGGGTTAGAAAATATTACCTGCTTACTTCTAAAGGAGAGGAAGAGAAAGTGAATTATATAGAAGAGCTTAAGGATTTTATGACAACACTTAATAAAGTTATTTTTCCAAAACTAGATGTTATATGAAGCTAAGTGATGCACAAGAAGAAAAGATCAAACAAGTTATAGATAAACAAGGATTAAAACTGCCGGCTTTGAGAGATGATATAATTGATCATTTATGTTGTGTGGTAGAAAGTGAGTTAAAAGCGGGTAAAACATTTGATCAATCATTACAGGGTGCTATATCAGAATTGGCGCCTAATGGTTTGATAGATTTAGAAAAGAAAACACTTTTTTTATTAAACTCAAAACGAATAATTATGATGAAAAAACTGATGTATTTTATTGGATTTATTGGAGCAATAACTTTGACAACCGGAATCACATTTAAAATTTTGTGGTATCCGGGTGCGAACAAACTTTTTATCACCGGATTTTTATTGCTGTTATTGGTTTTTGTTCCAATGTTAGCTTTTGATCGGTATAAGGTCGCAATTGCTAAAACACTTTCAGAGAGGCTGAAAATCGTGTTGGGTTGTATTTCTGGAGTTATTATCGGGATGTCCGGATTGTTTAAGGTAATGCATTGGATGGGGGCAGAGGTGTTATTATTAGCCGGTGCTTTTATTTTCGCAATTGGATATCTACCGTTTTTGTTCTTCACGATGTATAAACGATCATTTGCCTAGGGTAAAAGTGGGATTGATAATGACAAAAAAAACCTGAAGTAATATTTCAGGTTTTTTTGTTTTTATTGAACTGTTTTTTTAGGACTATTCATTCATCAGTACCCATTCTCCTTTTTCAATTAAAGGAATAGCTTGTTTGTATTTAACAGTCTTGCTTTCTCCGCTCATGATGTGTTTGATAGTAACTTTATCATTACGACCGATTTTTGGTTGCTCACGAACGATAGTCTCAGTTACTTGCTGTCGCTGCTGTGTTTGTCCTGCAGCTCTGTTCTGAGCAGCACGCTCATCCATATTAGGAATTTCTTCTTTAGACGTTTCCAGATTCTCTTTTCTGCGTATTTGACGGGCTTCAGAAATGTCCTGAGTATTACCTGTTGGTAGTTCACCTTTAAATAGGAAAGAGATTACATCCTTATTTACCTCTTCGATCATGGCTTTAAACAACTCGAAGGCTTCAAACTTATAGATCAATAATGGATCTTTCTGTTCGTGAACTGCAAGCTGTACGCTTTGTTTTAACTCATCCATTTTACGTAGATGTGTTTTCCAGGCATCATCGATAATCGCTAAAGTGATATTTTTTTCGAAATCTGTAATCAACTGCTTTCCTTCACTTTCGTATGCTTTCTCCAAGTTGGTGGCAACATTCAGACTTTTTACTCCATCTGTAAAAGGAACTAGGATACGCTCATACTTGCTTGAAGGATCTTCATATACTTGCTTGATCACAGGATATGCAGCTTCAGCGTTACGCTTCATCTTATCTTGATAATGTTCGTACGCAGCTTTATAAACTTCTCCTGCAATTTTCTGAGCATCCATTTTTTCGAATTCCTCTACCGTAATTGGACTACTCATTGAGAAATAACGAATCAATTCGAATTCAAAGTTTTTAAAATCCTGAGCGTTTTTGTTACTTTCTGTAATAACTTCTGCGGTATCATAGATCATATTAGCAAGATCTACACGAAGACGTTCTCCAAACAACGCGTGATAACGACGTTTGTAAACCACCTCACGTTGTGCATTCATGACATCATCGTATTCTAGTAATCGTTTACGAACTCCAAAGTTGTTTTCTTCTACTTTTTTCTGAGCTCTTTCAATAGATTTAGAGATCATAGAATGTTGAATTACTTCACCTTCTTTTAATCCCATTCTATCCATCATCTTAGCAATACGTTCTGATCCAAATAAACGCATCAAATTATCTTCTAACGATACATAGAACTGAGAACTTCCCGGATCTCCCTGACGACCTGCACGACCACGTAACTGTCTGTCTACACGACGCGAATCATGACGTTCTGTACCTATAATAGCTAAACCACCGGCTGCTTTTACTTCATCACTTAACTTGATATCCGTTCCCCGTCCGGCCATATTGGTAGCAATTGTTACTACGCCTGGATTACCAGCTTCAGCAACAATGTCTGCTTCTTTTTTATGGAGCTTTGCATTCAGTACGTTATGAGGTACTTTTCGGATAGTAAGCATTCTACCTAATAATTCTGAGATTTCTACAGAAGTGGTACCGATTAATACCGGTCTTCCTGCTCTCGAAAGTTCTGTAACCTGATCAATTACCGCATTATATTTTTCTCGCTTGGTTTTGTAAACCAAATCTTCCATATCTTTTCTGGCGATAGGTCTGTTTGTAGGGATCTCTACCACATCTAATTTGTAAATTTCCCAAAGTTCTCCTGCTTCTGTGACTGCAGTACCTGTCATACCTGATAACTTGCCGTACATTCTAAAGTAGTTCTGTAATGTTACGGTAGCAAAGGTTTGTGTAGCGTCTTCAATCTTTACATTCTCTTTTGCTTCAATAGCTTGATGCAGTCCATCGCTATAACGGCGACCATCCATAATACGCCCGGTCTGCTCATCAACAATCTTAACTTTATTGTCCATTACTACATATTCTACATCTTTTTCAAATAAAGAATATGCTTTTAATAATTGGCGAAGTGTATGGATACGCTCACTCTTTACACTATACTCCCTAAATAGGTCTTCTTTCTTTTCTGCTTCTTCTTCTTTAGATAAACCAAGATCTTCGATTTTGGCTATCTCCATTCCAATCTGCGGTAAAACGAAGAAATCAGGATCATCTTTACCAGAAAGATAATCCACACCTTTATCAGTTAGGTCAATTTGATTATTTTTTTCCTCTATCACATAGTAAAGATCCGCATCTATCTTATGCATCTCACGATTATTATCCTGCATATAGAAATTCTCAGTTTTTTGAAGTAACATTTTTACTCCTTCTTCACTTAAGAATTTAATGAGTGCTTTGTTTTTAGGGATCCCTCTGTATACCTGAAGTAACTTAAATCCTCCATCCTTTGTGTTTCCTTCTTTGATCAGTTTTTTTGCTTCGGCAAGAACAGAAGTTAAATATTTTTGTTGTACCGATACGATATCAGCAATTTTAGGTTTTAACTCATCAAATTCGTGGATATCCCCTTTCGGGATTGGTCCTGAGATAATTAAAGGTGTACGTGCATCATCAATTAATACAGAATCCACTTCATCAATTATAGCGTAATTATGAGGACGTTGAACCAGATCTTCTGGAGCATGAGACATGTTATCTCTTAGGTAATCAAAACCAAATTCATTATTCGTTCCGTAGGTAATATCAGCATTGTATGCAGCTCTCCGCTCTGCAGAATTTGGTTTGTGATTGTCAATACAGTCTACAGTTAGGCCATGAAACTGAAAAATTGGTGCCATCCATTCGCTATCACGACGAGCCAGATAATCATTTACGGTTACCAGGTGAACACCATTGCCAGATAAAGCATTCAGATAAACAGGTAAAGTCGCTACTAACGTTTTACCTTCTCCCGTTTGCATCTCGGCAACTTTTCCTTCGTGTAGTGCAATACCTCCAATGAGCTGTACATCATAATGTACCATATCCCACTTTACCTCTTTTCCTGCGGCATCCCAACTTGTAGACCAAATAGCCTGATCTCCATCTAAAGCAATATGTTCTCTTGTGCCGGAAAGTTCACGATCATAAGCGCTAGCTTCTACAGTAATAGTATCGTTTTCTGCAAATCTTTTAGCGGTTTCTTTTACCACGGCAAAAGCTTGAGGTAAAATTTCATTTAAAGCTTTCTCAGTAGCTTCATATGCATCCTTTTTCAATTTATCAATCTCTGCATAGATGTCTTCTTTTCGGTCGATATCTTCGGTGGCATCTGCTTCTTCTGTAAGAGCGTCAATTTGGGCTATAATATCTGCACGAGCTTCATTTACAAAATTTTTGAATTCCACTGTCTTAGCGCGAAGTTCATTATGAGAAAGAGCAGCAATTGCTTGTTCTTCTTTTTTAATTAAATCAACCTTTGGTTGGATTTCTTTTATGTCTTTTTTGGATTTATCTCCAACGAATACTTTTAATACAGAATCTAAAACTCCCATGGTTTATGGTTAAATGTTTTTTATGAGATTAACTATTGAAAAGAAACTAACTTAAAGAACCTTTTTCAAGGTGATTTTTAAGTTTCATTTCAGTTTCAGGAAACTATTGTAACCTCAATGCCTCTAAGGCGATATTATACAATGCTTTTACGGCTATAAGATAGCTCGAAAAAGTGGCGTAATTTACGCAAAAAAAAAGCCTCTTGCGAGACTTTTAATACTATTTAAATATTTTTTTAATATTCATCCTCATTCCAAAGATAATCTTCATCAGTAGGATAATCCGGCCATATTTCTTCTATAGAATCATACGAATCTCCTTCATCTTCAATAGATTGTAGGTTCTCCACAACCTCTAGCGGTGCTCCCGTACGAATTGCATAGTCAATTAACTCATCTTTGGTTGCTGGCCAAGGTGCATCACTTAAATATGATGCTAATTCTAAAGTCCAATACATATGCTTACTGGTTTAATTTTTTTGCAAAAATAATTTTTTAGTTTAAAAAGTCAAGTAAAAAATTAATTATTTCAACAATAATTATAAGAACGTGATTTTTTGGGTGTTACCCTTAAGTTATTTTCAGGCTTTCAAAAACCTTAAGATTTCTTTTGAGGAATCCATTGTATCTCTTCTGCCTGCAAATCGTATGACAACTTTCGTGCCAGTACAAAGAGGTAGTCAGATAGTCTGTTTACGTACTGTAAAGTAGTTTCTTCAAAAGGTTCTAATTCATATAAAGCAGTGGCTAAGCGCTCTGCTCTTCTACAAACGCAGCGAGCAATGTGACAGAATGACACGGTTTGATGTCCGCCAGGTAATACGAAATGTGTCATCGGGGGCAGCGACTCATTCATTCGATCCATTTCTGTTTCCAATAATGTAATGTCTTCTGCAGAAATTGTTGGAATGTTTAGTCTTTTTTCACCACTTTTTAATATCGCTTTTTTAGGATCTGTGGCTAATACAGCCCCAACAGTGAATAATTTATCCTGAATGTTAATCAGTACTTTCTTACTTAATTCATCAATTTGTTGGTCTCTAATAAGGCCAATATGTGAGTTTAGCTCGTCTACTGTTCCATAACTGTCGATACGGATATGATGCTTTGGTACTCTGGTGCCACCAAATAATGCAGTTGTGCCCTTATCTCCTGTTTTTGTGTATATCTTCATCTAGGTCTTTTTGATTTTTTTTATAATTTGTGATGTCTTTCTTGGCTTTAGCTACATTTAGATACACGTAAATTGTACCAATAACTATAGCCAATAGTAACCACTCAAGACTCATTTCTTCTTTTTATTATAATAGTTTTTTCTAAAATCTCTTTTGTCCCGATCGTATAGTTTTTTTTTATTTCTACCTGAGTTCCACCTAACGGCAAAAAATAATAGTGCAATGGCGATCACCACCAAAATCAATTGGGTTTCTTCAGAGAGTGAGTCAAACATGATTTGTTCTTTTGTGGTAAAATTAGTAAAATAGTATGTGAGTTTTTGAGTTTATGAGTTTTTTGGAAGATACAAAATACAAAGAGGATTCTATATGAAACATCAATATAGATTCTAACATAAGCTATTGTTGGCTTATCTGAGTAAAACTAAATTACCCAAATACTAGTAATCCAGCTACTCAAATACTCATCACTATTTATTACCTTTGTCTCGCTATGGAATTTTCATCAAAATTATTGGAAAATGCAGTGTATGAAATGTCTCAATTACCGGGTATAGGTAAACGAACGGCACTGAGATTGGTATTACATTTATTGCGGCAACCTGAAACCCAAACACAGCATTTGGTCAAAGCACTTGGAACCTTGAGAGAAGAAGTGAAATTTTGCAAAAAATGCCATAGTATAAGCGATGTAGAAGTTTGTGATATATGTAGTAACCCTAACAGAATTCAGAATATTATTTGTGTGGTTGAAGACATCAGGGATGTAATGGCTATTGAAAGTACAAGTCAGTACAGAGGTTTGTATCATGTTTTAGGTGGGAAGATAAGTCCAATGGATGGTATTGGTCCTCAGGATCTAAAGATTCATTCATTAATAGAAAAAGCAAAATCCGATGATATAAAGGAACTGATTTTTGCATTAAGTGCAACTATGGAGGGTGACACCACTAATTTTTATATCTATAAACAATTAGAAGGTGTAGAGGTGAAAACATCTACTATTGCACGAGGAATTGGGGTGAATGATGAATTAGAATATGCTGATGAAGTAACCTTAGGAAGAAGTATTATCAATAGAATCCCTTTTGAAAATGCATTGAAGAATTCATAATATGTGCCACTTATAAAATCTTGCCTGCTGAAACTTTCTGTAATCATTCTTAACTACAATGTTCGCTATTTTCTGGAATTGTGTATTCTTAGTGTCCAGAAGGCTATAACATCGCTCGAGGCAGAGATTATTGTTATTGATAATAACTCATCTGATGATAGCTGTGAGATGGTCAAAAAAAACTTTCCGACAGTTACATTAATAGAAAATAAAGAAAATATTGGTTTCGCTAAAGCTAATAATCAAGGAGTTGCTGTAGCTAAAGGTGAGTATTTATGCATTCTTAACCCAGATACGGTTGTAACAGAGGATACTTTTGTTACCATGATCAATAAATCAGAGAAACTCTTACTTGCAGGAATGATTGGCCCTAGGTTAATTGATGGCACAGGAAATTTTTTACCTGAAAGCAAGCGCAATGTACCTTCGCCACTAACATCTTTTAAAAGGTTATTTGGGATTAAACTAGGAAAAGTAAAAAATTATTATGCAGATCATATTGCAGAAACACAGATTGGAGATGTAGATATTTTAGTAGGTGCTTTTATTCTTACTAAGAAACTAGATTATGAATCTGTGGCAGGTTTTGATGAAGACTACTTTATGTATGGAGAAGATATTGATCTCTCCTATAAGATGAAAAAGAAAGGTATGGTAAATTATTATATCGGAACCGTTCCTGTAATTCATTATAAAGGAGAAAGTACAGATCGAAATACAGAATATATCAAACGCTTTTATGGAGCGATGCGTTTGTTTTATGACAAGCACTTTAAAAGTAATTGGTTTTTAGATCTTATGGTATCTACCGGAATACGTTTAACCTCGGTTGTACAATCGTTCAAAAATCATCAAAGAGAAAAGCAGACGGTTAATCAGTATTATTTAATTTCAGAAAATGAAGCCTTAAGAGATAAACTCATTCAGGTTTTACAGAAAGAAGTACAGTTAATATCTTTAGAATCCATAAAGAATTTGGGATATACTAATAACGAACTTATCTTTGACAATGAGATACTAAGTTTTGGTGAGATCATAAAAGCAATGCAGCAATTAAGAATGTCGAACACTACGTTTAAAATCAAACCTGCTGGTTGTGATTATATTTTAGGAAGTGATTTTAGTGATGGAAAAGGGGAGGTAATCACTTTTTAAATAAACTTTAATAAATAAAAATTAATTTAAGAGTATAACTTTTATTAATTTCGCAAAAAATATAACTAATAAATACCTTTGATTAAGAATATGGCAAAATTTGAGCTTAAACTTCCGAAGATGGGTGAGAGTGTTGCAGAAGCAACAATAACAACTTGGTTAAAAGAAGTTGGAGATACTATCGAAATGGACGATGCAGTATTGGAGATTGCTACAGACAAAGTTGATAGTGAAGTCCCTAGTGAGGTAGAAGGTGTTTTGGTAGAAAGACTTTTTGAAGTTGATGATGTGGTAAAAGTTGGTCAAACCATTGCAATTATAGAAACAGAAGGAGAAGGTGAGGCAGAAACCGCTCCTCAAGAATCAAAAGAAAAAGTAGCTGCTACTCCAGAAGCAGTCGCACAAACTATAGAAAACGATATTGCTGCTGTAACAGAAACGATGACAAAAACTGACTTTTCCGAGAGTTCTAAGTTTTATTCTCCGTTAGTAAAAAATATCGCTGCGGCAGAAGGTGTTTCAGTAGCAGAATTAGAAGGTTTGACAGGAACTGGAAAAGATGGTAGAGTTACTAAAAATGATATCTTACAATTTGTTGAAGATCGTAAGACTGGTAAAACGGCAAAAGATTCTGTAACTTCTGCTACAGCAACAGGACAAAAAACGGCTCCAATAGCTCCGGTTCAGAAAACTGAAGTGCCAAAAGCCGTTCCTGTGGTAGCGTCGGGAGATGATGAAATCATTGAAATGACCAGAATGGGTAAACTGATTGCACATCATATGGTAGCGTCCGTTCAGACTTCTGCGCACGTGCAATCTTTTATTGAAGCCGATGTTACTAACATCTGGAATTGGAGAAAGAAAGTAAAAGGAGATTTTATGAAGAGAGAAGGAGAGAACTTAACGTTCACCCCTATCTTTATGGAAGCGGTGGCAAAAGCGATCAGAGATTTCCCAATGATTAATATTTCTGTTTCTGGTGATACAATTATCAAAAAGAAAAATATCAATTTGGGTATGGCTGCTGCCTTGCCTGATGGTAATTTAATTGTTCCGGTAATCAAAAATGCCGATCAATTAAATCTTGTAGGCATGACCAAAGCAGTGAATGATTTGGCAAACCGTGCTCGAAATAACAATCTGAAACCAGATGATATTCAAGGAGGAACCTATACAGTTACTAATGTGGGTACTTTTGGGAGTATAATGGGTACACCTATTATCAATCAACCACAAGTTGCTATTTTAGCGTTAGGAGCGATTCGTAAAGTGCCTGCTGTTATTGAAACACCGGACGGGGACTTTATCGGGATCCGTTATAAAATGTTCTTATCACACTCCTACGATCACAGAGTCGTAAATGGCGCGCTGGGAGGACAGTTTGTACAGCGTGTAAAAGATTACTTGGAAGCTTTTGATCCGAATAGAGAGTTTTAAAATTTTGTGATACAATAGCTCCCTTTCTCTGTTGGAAAATTAAGGTTAGGTATTTTATAAAAATATATGACAAGTAAAGAACCACTACACTATTTGTTGTGGTTTTTTTAATGGAAGGAATTGTAGTTTATTTAATGGAAAAATTAAGGTCATCATATCGTTGATCAAAAAAAAGCTTTAAAGGAGTAACTTTTTTCTTTCTTTTGGTAAGTATGTTTGCTATTACTTGCTAATCTGATAAGCAATTTAAAAACAAATATTAGCATGTTTAAGGCAGAGGTCAAAAGTGCTGTAGATGAGGATATCTGTATTCTTATAAAAGTCGATAATCATCCGTATAACTACATATGCGATTGCGGTGAAGCAAAAAGTCTGAGCGTAAAAGAATGTCAAAATACAAATGCCATCTTTATAAGTCATACGCATATTGATCATTTTGTAAATTTCGATACCATCTTAAGACATCAAATTGGGATTCAAAGAAAGGTTGTGATATCTGGTCCAAATGGGATTATTGATCAAGTTCAGCATAGAATACAAAGTTATTGTTGGAACTTGATTGATAAGAATGCAATAACGTACGAAGTAAGAGAGATTTTAGAACAGGGTGTGTACAAATCTGCTCTGCTGCGTCCTCCTCTTTGGTTAAAAGAAGAAGAAAAAATAGTTGAATCTGCTACGATTTTTGAAGAAAAACAATTTGAGGTTTCGTATGAGGTGTTAGATCATAAAACCGACACCATTGCTTATCTTTTTGCAGCTTATGATAAGGTCAAAATAGAACTGACGGGGGATTTAAAAGGAGGTAAATGGGTTCGAGAATTAAAGGATGCTTATGAGGACGTAGATCCTGAAAAAATAATAAAAATTGAAGACAAGACATATAGATCTAAAGAGTTATTTCATTTGATTCATAACAAAAAAGGAAAAAAACTGGGAGTTATTCTAGATCACGCTGCTACAACTGCAAATCATACTAAAATTAAAAGATGTTTTACCAATGCTGATGAGGTTTATATAGAATGCTTTTATAAAGATGAAGACAAAGAATTTGCAAAGAAAAACCACCATAGTTATGCGTCAGAATCTGGTAAAATTATGAATCTTTGTGGGGTGCAGCGTGCAATTCCGGTTCATTTCTCACGCAAATACGAAGATCAAGATATTAAAGAGTTGATTGAACAATTTGATAATGCAAAGAACAAGAACTACTTAAATGATTGAAAAGCATGAAAGAATCAAATAAAGAGCTTTCGCTAATCGATAAAATCTTGATTTTCTTCTTTGGGTTAGATTTGGAAAGATCTTTCGATTCCAATACTTGTATAACTTATAGGCGTCTGGTAAACAAAAACGCCACGCAGTTCTACTGTATTATGCAGGGATTTTATTTTAGGGATTGTATTCAATTTTCTATGGTATTTCGCCAATAAAAACTCAGAATAACTATTGAGTTGAGAAATGATAGAAAATAGTCAAAATAAAACCCCCGATCCTAAGATCGGGGGGCAATGTTTTTCTGTTGTCTGTATTATTTAAGCTTGTAATATACAATCCTTACAATCCTTTACTTCTCCATAATAAGTTTCTCTGTATTTATGGAGTGTAGTTATTGGAACTCCTAATAAATACTTCTTAATAGAGGTTACATGAGTACTTAACCGCCCCATGTTTTTAGAATGTATATTTCTAATTCTGGTTTTTCTTTTAATTTTAATAATCTTCATCGGTCAATTTTTGGGTTTATAAGTTGGTTTGAATTTTAAAGTGCGTTACTGGTGCATACAACTTCCCAGTAAGACATTTCAGAAAATTCTTTACACTTTCTGCTGTTAATTTTGGTTTTCCAGTAATCAATTTCGTTTTTTACTTTTTTACCATCTTTTGTTTTAATTGTTCTTCCGTTTTGTTGTGGAATAAAGGTATTTACTGACATATGTAGTTTTAAATATTTAAAATATTATTGATAAGTATATTGTAATTTGGCCTTAAATAGAATGTATTACAGCATTTATATTATGACGGGCTACCAATTTCTCTGTAAAAGATTTGTGCCCACGAGGCGCCAATAAATGTAGTTTTCCTCGTTTCATTTGAGCCATAAATCCTAGAAGTTTCCATCTTACCACAAGGGTTTTGTCATCTTCATTTTTTAAAGCAATATCAGAAAAATGCTTTGATCCTCCGTGTGTGACAAAAGACATGTCTGGCTGGATCTTTAGATTAGTTTTTGTACTTCTAAAAACTTTGGGGTCCTCATAGCCATCAGGTGTTGCTTTCAAAGATATTGTTGCTCTTTTTTCTGCCCAGGCTAATGCTTTCTCCAAATATGTTTCTTTTTTCATACTAATCTTTTAAGTTATCTATTTTGTTCTAACTCCTATTACTAACAGGAGTTTACAAAGTTACAAAAAATATAGTTCGTATAGAAACTATTAATGTTTTTATTTTTAAAAAATCCTTTATAATAATATTATTTTTGGTTATTTAATATTGTTTATTTAGTATTTAACTGATATTTATTTTCTATAGGAAATAAATAAAGTGTAGTCAGAACACGTGTAGTGTATGCTAGAAAGCTAGGGGTCAAGCTCAAAGATCCCTGTAGCTAAGAAAATAAATCAGGGAAAGGATTTTATTCGTGAGATTTATTGTCTTCAGAAGACATCTCTTTTATGGTAATCAAAGGAGCTGCGTCTATATTCTCTGCGTCCATAATAGATGCTAATAGTTCTATGTTTCGATCCAGCTCATCAATTTGTTCTTGAGTAAGTTTTTGCAACTTCTCTGTGGTTTTTTCCTGTAAAGTTGTTGGGGATCGGTGTAAGACATCCGCACCCTTCGCTGTAAGTGTAATATATGTGGTTCTTTTATCGTTAGGCTTTGGGAGTTTAGCTACTAGACCTTTTGATTCTAACCTGCTAATAATTCCTGATATAGTACTGGCATTCAGGTTGATATAAACTCTTATTTCCTTGGCAGAAGCTCTGTAATCTTCTTGTTCTGATAAAAATTGTAATACTAGTAATTGTGGGATACTGATACCAAACTCTTTTTCGATCTTCTTACTTTCCAGATTGATAGATCTAATTATTTTACGAAGTTTTACAAGTATTTCAATATATTTCACAATGGATGTCTTTTACTAAGAAGTGCAAAGATAGAAACATTGTAAACTATCCCGTAATAATGTATCAACAATATTATGATCTGCATTATTCATCAGACAATTTTTAATGATATGACAAGAATTTATAGAGGTGTTGTTTGTAACATTTCTAATTTAATGAATACTAATGATACAGTGTATGACTTTTAATACTAAACAGGTGAACTATGGACATTCATGAAGCATCTAAATTTTTTAAGAACCTGATTACAGAAACTGAAGATAGATCTGAGATTAAGATGTATAAAAAGTTCATTATTATTCTGTCTCAACTTAACAATAAAAATTTGTCAGAACTGCAAATACACGTTATTGAAGATAAGTTAGATACGATCAGCACAGAAATACCTAGAGAAAGCAGAAAAAAATATTACCGTAAAAAACTCAATGAATTTTTGTCTTTCTTGAAGAAGGAGTTTTCGCTGATATCCGAATCGTATTATATGACTATTTGTATGAGTTTAGGTATGTGTTTTGGGATGAGTATAGGAATGACTTTTGGAGTGGCATTTGGCGGGTCTCAGGGACTTGTTTATGGCATGACCTTCGGATTGATGATTGGAATGTCTATAGGACTTGCTATAGGAGCTGCAATGGACATTAACGCAAAAAAAGAAGGTAAAGTGTTAAGTGTAAAGCATACTTAAAACTTTTTTAGAAACACTCTAAGTAAACAACTTCGTTAAAATCCTTACATTTCTTATATGATTAAAAGGGTTGCTTACATCACCGATACTCATATTGATGAAGATTTTCCGAAAACCGTCGGGGTAAATGCACGCAAAAACTGGATTACAATTCTCAATGATATAGCCTCCAGAGGGATTGGCGAAATCATTTTTGGTGGCGATATTGGAGAGAAATCTTCAAACTCTTGGTTTTTTGAATCCCTTACAGTTTATGAAATATGTATTTCTTTAGGAAATCACGATGATTTTTCTGAAGTGATCAAATATTATAAGACAAATGTCCTTGCCAATCCTAAGGAGCTTTTTTATAGCAGGGAATTAGATTTTTTTAAGTGTATATTTTTAGATTCAAGTAAAGAAGTAATAAGTGAGACACAACTAACCTGGCTAAAAACCGAATTGATAACTACCAAAAAAGTATTGCTTTTTGTGCATCACCCTATTTTGGCCATACCCAATATGATGGATAAACGTTTTTCTTTGAAGAGAAGAGAAAAAATTCAAGATGTATTAGAACAAGTACCTAATGATATTACCATTTTTTGTGGTCATTATCATATGGAGGATCATTATCGTTATAAAAATATAACCCAGTTCATTACTCCTGCGGCTTCTTATCAAATAGAAAAAAATCCTAAAGAAATAAAAGTGCATAATAATGTTTTTGGGTATAGGGTTATAGAGTTACTTGAAGATCAAATATTAACAGAGGTAATCTTGTTGTGAAGATTTATTTTTCTTAAAACCTAGTTATTCTTTTTCCTTTCTTTCGCTTAGGTTTTCTTGTAATTTCTTCAGTAAACTCGTCCAGGCTCAAAATAGGATAGTATAGCTTTTTGTCCTTTTTTACAAAAGGTAGTTCAATATTTTCTCTTGTATATCCTTCTTCATTCATTTTTCTCCAAAACACAGGAGATAATAAATTGTTTTTACTATCAATATCAACCTCTAGAAATTGAACTTTTTTATCATTTAGTTTTTGTTTTAAAGAATCACACCTTACGCAGTTTTGCGCTGTGTAGACAAAAAGTTTATACTGTGATACCGTTTGCGGTGGTATTTCTTTTGGTTTTCCTTTTTGTTGTTTTGCATCAATGTTTTCTAATTCTTCATTCACCACGAGGTCATAGGTGTAAGAAGATTCTACATCTGTCAAAGGAATTAAAATGAGCATTTCTTCCTTGCTGTTAGCTGGTATATTTTTAATAATTGGTCTTTGTGCACTTCTTCGATAACCGGTGGGAGTTATTTTAAGAAAGACGCTTTTATCTGAATCTGTATCATTTTTCACATAAATAATTGTTCGTTTTTTTTGAACGTCTTCAACTAAATAAACAGTTTTATCTTGCCCTAGCGTTGAGATTGGTATAAGAAAAACCGATGAAAAAAGAACATAAATACAGGTTTTTAGAAATTGCATGATCTTCATTTTTGATAAAAATAAGCCATTAATTTTAATCCATCAAAATGGATCATACCTCTTTTGGGCTTATCCCCTAAATAAGAAAAATCGATCTTTCATCTTTTCGATTTCAGAATTTTTGTTGGTTACAATGTAATCGATCGCTTCGTTGGTAAAATGTTGTCCCTTTTCAGTTAATGAAACTATATCATTTTCAATTTCTATCATATTATTTTTTAAGGCAAGTTCTAACACAGATTTTGCCTTCACTTTTTGCCAGTTGATATGCTCTGTCAAGTGTTTTACGTGTCTCTCTGTCTGATCATCCACGTGGTTACCCAAGTGTAATAAAAATGTAAGTAAAGAAACCTCAATACGTTGTTGTTTTTGACGATATAAAACAGAGAAATACCCTCTGTTCGGAGCAAATAAGTATACGATCAAAAAAATAATTCCAAGAACACTGGTCATCGATCCTGAGATAGAAGTGTCTAATCCGTGTGCCAACCAATAGCCTGCTATTGCAGCAATAACGCCGAACATGCACGCTAAAAGTAGCATTTTTTTAAGATTGTTGGTCAATAAATAAGCTATTGCAGCAGGCGCTATCATAAAGGCAATGACCAAAATAGCCCCAACAGCATCAAAAGCTCCGACGGTTGTAATAGAGGCTACAGTCATCAGTCCGTAATGCATAACGACCGGTGATAATCCCAATGCTGCTGCCAATCCTGCATCAAACGTACTTACTTTTAGTTCTTTAAAAAATGCGAAAAGTAACCCTACTGTTACTAGTAGTATGATACCTATAATCCATAAAGACTTGGGTCCGATATCAGAACCGCTGATAACTAGTCTGTCAAAAGGAGCAAAAGCTAACTCTCCAAGTAACACAGCATCTATATCAAGATGAACATCATTCGCATTCTGAGCAATCATAATGACCCCAATGCTAAACAGTGCCGGAAAAACTAAACCAATGGCAGTGTCTTCTTTTACCAAACCGGTTTTTTGAATAAACTCTACCAAGACCACTGTGAGCACTCCGCTCAAAGCGGCAAGAAGTATCAAGAGTGGAGAGGAAAGATCATGGGTGATGAAAAAACCGATTACAATACCTGGTAAAATAGAATGGCTGATAGCATCAGTTATCAAAGCCATTTTACGAAGTACCAAGAAGGTTCCTGGTATTGCACAAGCAACAGCGACCAAACTGGCGATTAATTGTATTTCAATCTGTGCGCTACTCATTTTCTGTTTGCGTTAATTGATTGTATAGATTTGCAGCGGTCCTATATCCGGAATCGGTTAAAGACCACATATTTCCTTGAATTTTTACGTAATTCTTATCTTCAAGTTTTTGCAAGGATCTTTTTGTGAACCCTTGGAAATTATTCAATATTTTAATGGCATGCGGATGCGAAATATTTTCGTGATCTTTGACGATGTTATACATAAATGATAGTGTTTTGTGTAACTGAAGATCGTTTCTGTTTTTTCTAAAGCGAATTTCTCTGAATAGTAATCCACGACCTGGAGAAAATATAAATGAAATTAATACAAATACTGCCGCTACCAATACGATGACTGGCCCGGTCGATAAATTATTATGACTGGCACTAATCGCTGTACCCACCACTCCCGAAAAAGCACCAAAGATTGCAGCCAAAATTACCATAACTGATAAACTATTGGTCCATTGTCTCGCAGCTGCTGCTGGAGCAAGAATCATAGCGCTCATTAAAACAACACCCACCGTTTGTAGACCTAAGACTATGGCGACAACTATAAAAGTAGTGATCAGTATGTCCAAGAACTTAGTGTTAAAACCTAAAGTTTTGGTGTAATCGCTATCAAACACAGATAGCTTTAGCTCTTTCCAGAAAAGTAATAAAACGATAAGACATATTCCGGTGATCACAGACATCATCCAAACATCACTTTCCAGCAGTGTAGCCGCTTGGCCAAAAAGGTAGTTCTCTAATCCGGCTTGATTTGCATTAGGTAGTTTTTGAATATAGGTTAATAAAAGCATGCCAAAACCAAAGAATAAGGAAAGTATAAGTCCTAAAGCGGTATCAGATTTAAGATGCGTTTTTTTAATAATTCCTCTAATCCAAAAACTACCAATTAAACCGCTTATCAAAGCCCCTAACAGAAACGCATTACTATTTTTGGCTCCTATGATCAAAAAGGCTATCGCAATGCCAGGTAAAGCGGCGTGAGAAATAGCATCTCCTAGCAAACTTTGCTTTCTCAAAACGGCAAAACTTCCCAGCATTCCACAAATTGCGCCCAAAACAGCTGTTCCCAACGTAATGGTGCGTAGGGTGTAATCTGTAAAAACAAGTTCTATATACTCTAGGATATCCATAATAATAGTCTTTAGTCTTTAGAAGGTAGTTGGGAGTGCATCATGTTTTACTTTTAAGGTATTTCTGTAAACTTGTAATCATCTTGGATAGTTCAACTAGTTTTGTTCTAGCGTCCTGATCACTCTCGTGTGAAATATAATTTCTTTTTTTAGCAATTGTAGAACAAACTATACGTTCTCTAATAGATCCTAACGCAATTTGTAAATAACGATTAGACTGCGCTTCAGTATTTCCGGATCCTTCAGAAATGTTTAATGTAATAGAAGTAGCAGCTCTAATATATTGAGAGGAAAGATTGTAGGTTTCAGTGTTAGGAAATTTTTTGCAAGTATCATATACCGAATCCACAAAATCTAAACCTTTTTGATATACCGTTAAATCTTCAAAATTAAATTTCAAATCTTCCATTAAAAATAATATTTGTAGTTTTTACAAACAACTAACTGCTATTACTGTTGCACACTTACTTTATAATTAATCCCATAAGTTTTTGTCAAGTTATCATCATTAAAAATATCTTTTACAGGTCCGGTTGCAATCTTTTTTACATTTAGGAACGTTACCCAATCAAAATATTCTGGAACTGTCTGTAGGTCGTGATGTACTACTATGACAGTTTTTCCAGCTTTTCTAAGTTCTTTTAAAATGTTTATGATTGCTTTTTCTGTAGTAGCATCAACTCCCTGAAAAGGTTCATCCATAAAATAAATGGATGCATTTTGTACCAACGCCCGGGCTAAAAAAATACGTTGTTGTTGTCCTCCGGAAAGTTGACTGATCTGTCTGCTTTTAAAAGCTAGCATCCCCACTTTTTCCAGTGCCTCTAGTGCTGCTTTTTTTTCTTTTTGTCCGGGTCTTTTGATCCAGCCTAAACTTCCGTATGTTCCCATCATGACTACATCCAGAGCGGTAGTAGGAAAATCCCAATCTACACTGCCTTTTTGCGGTACATAGGCCACAAGAGATCGTTGTTTTTTATAGGGTTTGTTATATATAGTGACACTTCCGGCTATGGGTTTGATAATGTCTAAAATTGACTTGATTAATGTGGATTTTCCTGCGCCGTTAGGTCCAACAATCGCCATAAGAACACCTTCAGGAATGGCCAAGTCAATATCCCATAACACAGGCTTATAATTGTAGGCAACCGTAAGGTCATCTATTTGCACGGCGATTTTGTTTTTCATTTCTAATAATTTTAAGAAAATAAAGATATGTTTAATATAAAAGAAATCTTAGCTATAACATATTAGATAAGAAAGATTATGTATTTTCGTTTTAGGAAAATTTTCATAAGTATCATATTCTATGTCAAAAAAAATTAGATTTTCCCCTACAGTTAATCTTCAAAATTAAATCTCATATCTTTTATTAAAGTAATTTTTCTGACTTCTGCTATGCGTCAACTGTTTATTACTTAAGTGCGTTTATGATAGTATTCACATTGTATTCAAACATCCCGATGTAGGTTCCTTCAATAGTGCCCGGATTACCGAGGGCGTCAGAATATAAAGTTCCACCAATAGTTACTTCGTGATTTTTAGATTTTACAGCAGCCTGTAGAGCTTCAATAGTGCGTTTAGGAACTGATGTTTCTACAAAAATAGCTTTTACTTCGTTTTCTATAATAAACGAAGCTAATTTTTGTACATCTTGCACACCAGCTTCTGTAGCGGTGGATAGGCCTTGTAATCCTACCACATTAAACTCATATTCCTGACCGAAATAACTAAAAGCATCGTGGGCTGTGACAAGGATTCTTTTTTCTTTAGGTAATGTCTCGATAGTTTTTTTAAGTTTAACTTCAAGAACCTTTAGTTTTTCTAAATATACTTTTCCATTGGTTTCAAAAGCTATGGCGTTTTTCGGGTCTAGTTCTTTTAGTTTTTGAATGGTAAAAGCAGCTACTTTTTTCCAGTTAGTAATACTAAACCAAATATGTGGGTCATAATTAGAAGCAAAGTAATCGGATCCGATGAGAGTGGTCTTGTCTAAAACTTCTCCGATAGCAATAGTTTTCATGTTTTGATTTCCCATTTTTTCAAATACTTCAACTAATTTGCCTTCAAGATGTAGGCCATTATAAAAAATGACATCGGCGTTGACTAGCTTTGTGACATCACCTTCACTAGCCTTATATAAGTGTGGATCTACTCCAGAACCCATTAATCCCTGGACAGTTATGAGATCACCTCCAATATTTTTTACTAGATCGGTAATCATCGTGGTGGTGGTCACCACATTAAGTTTTTGATTTGGATCCTTAGCTTCCTGTTTACAAGAGAGTAAAAGGCTGAGAGCTATAATTGTAAACACTATCTTTTTCATAACTATTGATTTGTTTTTGTTTCTGAAATTGAATATTATTAGTTTGGTAGCCTAACACTAATTCCTGCGCTTAATAATAAATTTTGTCCTTCTGTAATTCCGGATCCTATGGTGGCGTCTAATTGTATATTGTCACTCAATAAATATGTAATCCCTGCATCCCAAAGATGATTAGCGCTGCTGTCTTCAGGTAAATCTCCGTACAATTCTGCATAGATTCCAAAAGCATTAGTAATGCTATATCCATAGGCAATGGTATATACATATGCAGCCTCGGGAGAATCGTTTCCCCATTCAGCTCCAAGGTTGTAGGATAAACTTGATTTTTCGCTAAGCGTATGCGCAAATGAAAATCTAAAGTCAACACCTGTGTTTTCTGGTCTAAAGTCTTGTCCTGCAGTAAATGGTAAAAATAGATGTCCAATAATACCTATCTCCGGCAGTAACCCTTGCTCATTGCTAATTCCAATTTTTGCTCCCAATAATAAAGGTAATAATCCGCTTTCTACATTGTCAAGTTCAGTGCCATTAATTTCTGTTTTTATTTCGGCAAAATCCCATCCTACCCTAAGTTCCAGATTATCTAATAATCCATATCTTAACAAAGCAGTATTAAAAGTTGTAGTTTTTTGTTTGAAAGCATTGTCTCCTGCATCTTCAAAAAATGCTCCTGTTTCTATTTGTAAATATCCTTTAGGAACTACCGTTGGCGATTCGGTAGCGTCTGGTCTGTCGGTGATAAGCGGTCCCAATGAATTGGTTTCCTGAGAGAACATGGAGTTAAAACTTAGACAGCTCAAAAAAGTAAGTAAGATGATTCTTTGCATTTGCATTAGGTTTAGTACTTTTGTTTTATTATTGATGCAAAACTAAAGAAGTTAGTTATGACTAACAAATTAAATTTGAATAATTTAACAAAGAGTGAAGAGGATTACTTAAAAGCTCTTTTTCAGTTACTTATAGAAGATAGTTCTGGTAAGGTAGGAAATAATCAACTTGCTGATTATCTTAAGGTTTCTCCTGCTTCAACAAACAATATGATCAAAAAGCTGAAAGCTAAAAAGTATGTTGTAAGTGAAAAATATGGTAAGTTGGAACTTACAGAAGGAGGGAGGTCAATTGCAGTCCGTCTGATTAGAAAGCATAGATTATGGGAAACATTTCTTTGTAAATATTTGAATTTTAGTTGGGATGAGGTGCATGAGGTAGCAGAACAATTAGAGCATATTAAATCTCAGAAATTAATTAATGAGCTGGATCGTTTTATGGATTTTCCTGCTAGGGATCCTCACGGAGAAGTTATTCCCAATGCAGATGGAGAATATTCAATTTTACCTAAAATCACATTATCGTCTCTAAAAGAAGGCGCTGTTTGTAAATTAGTATCTGTAAACGATGCCTCGGTCACATTTCTTAAGTATGTATCAGAAATAGGATTAGCCCTTAGTAGTGAAATCAAAGTTTTGGAAGTACGAGAATTTGATGGTTCAATAAAAATACAATTTGATAAAGTCGAAGAAACAGTAACTAGAAAATTTGCAGACAATGTTTTTGTCAAGGTGATATAAAAACCTAACAAATGTTAAAAAAAGTAAGACTTTAATGGTTTGTAAGATATACCTGTTATATTTGAATCTCACAATCAATTTATGGAGCTTAATTTAAAAAAACCGATCTGTTTTTTTGATCTGGAGACGACGGGTATAAATATTTCAAAAGATCGAATTGTAGAAATTTCTATTCTTAAGATTTTTCCTAATGGAAATAAGGAAAGTAAAACTTGGCTTGTCAATCCAGAGATGCCGATTCCACCAGAAACCACAGAAGTACACGGGATTACAGATGAAAAAGTAGCTAATGAGCCCACTTTTAAGCAACTGGCTAATAACATTAGCGAAATGATTAAAGGGTGTGACCTGGGGGGATTTAATTCTAATCGTTTCGATATTCCATTACTAGCAGAAGAATTATTACGTGCTGATGTTGATTTTGATATGAAAAACACTGTGGCAATAGATGTCCAGACTATTTTTCATAAGATGGAAAAAAGAACCCTGGCAGCCGCTTATAAGTTTTATTGTGACAAAGATTTAGAAGATGCACATTCTGCAGAAGCTGATACAAATGCAACATATGAAGTTCTGAAGGCACAACTCGATAGATATCCAGAATTAGAAAATGATACCAAATTTCTTGCAGAATTTAGTGCTAGAAAACAATTTGCGGATTTTGCTGGTTTTATAGCATATGACAAAGAAGGAAGAGAAATATTTTCATTCGGGAAGCACAAAGGTAAGTTGGTAGAAAAAGTGATGGAAGATGAGCCCGGGTATTTTGGATGGTTACAAAATGCGGATTTCCCGTTATATACTAAAAAAGTACTTACTGCGGTTAGGTTGCGAAAACTTAATAACAGTCTTAAACTTTAATTCTTTATAATATTTGTATGAAGCTTATTTGTATAGGTCGTAATTATACCGATCATATTGAAGAATTAGAAAATGAAAAACCATCGGATCCTGTGGTTTTCATGAAACCTGATACGGCTATTTTACTAAAAAAACAGCCTTTTTTCATACCCAATTTTTCTGAAGATGTGCATCATGAAGTTGAGATTTTGGTAAAAATCAAAAAAGTAGGAAAACATATTGATAGAAAATTTGCTCATAAATATTATGATGAAATCGGGTTGGGTATTGATTTTACAGCTAGAGATTTACAGGCTAAATTGAAGTCAAAAGGGTTGCCCTGGGAAAAAGCCAAAGCTTTTGATGGAGCTGCCGTGATTGGAAATTGGGTGTCTAAAAAAGAATTTGCTGATATTGATAATATTGATTTCCATTTAGAAAAAAATGGAGAGGTTGTACAAAAAGGAAATACAAGGTTTATGCTCTGGAAGATTAACGAATTGATAGAATATGTGTCAAAATATTTTACTTTAAAGATAGGAGATGTTATCTTTACGGGAACACCGGCAGGAGTTGGCGCTGTGAAAGCAGAGGATACGCTTACCGGTTTTATAGAAAAGCAACAAATTTTTTCAATTAGAATTAAGTAAATGAGCAAAGGGTATAGCTTAGAAAGTGTTAATGAATTGTCTGGCGGAGATGATGAATTTATAACAGTATTGGTACAAACTTTTTTAGAAGAAATACCTCCCGATCTTAGTGGTATGGTGCAGGCGGTAAATGATAATAATCCTCAGACAGCCTATCAGTTCGCCCATAAGATGAAACCAAACCTTCAGTTGTTTGGAATAGATCTTTTGAAAGAGATAAAGCAGATAGAAGCTTGGTCAAAGTCTGGTAAGCAGCAATCAGAAATTGAGCCTATATTAAATCACATCGTGATTACAGTGAAAGGAGCAATTGAAGATCTGAAAGCCGACTTTCAATAATTATGCAGGCAGAAATAATCACCATTGGAGATGAAATTCTAATCGGTCAGATTGTAGATTCTAATTCTGCTTTTATTGGTAAAGAACTCAATAAAATCGGTATTGATGTATATCAAATTACTTCTGTCCAAGATGATAAGAAACATATTCTTGAAGCTTTAGAAAATGCTCAGAATAGGGTAGATGTTGTACTGATCACCGGTGGACTGGGTCCGACAAAAGATGATATTACCAAACATACTATTTGCGAGTTTTTTGATGACACGCTTATTCAGGATGATGCTGTTTTGCAACATATTGAAGATCTTTTTGCAAAATATATTCACACTCCGGTTACAGATATTAATAAAATGCAAGCGCTTGTTCCTAGTACATCTACAGTTTTGAAGAATAATTTTGGTACTGCACCAGGAATGTGGCTTGAAAAAAACAACACAGTTTTTGTTTCCATGCCCGGAGTGCCTTTTGAGATGAAAAATTTGATGAAAGATGAAGTGCTTCCAAGACTTCAGACAAAATTTGAACGCCCGTACATTATTCATAAAACGATATTAACTTATGGGTTAGGCGAAAGTGCAATTGCAAAAAAAATAGAGAAGTGGGAAGATGATTTGCCGTCTTTTATAAAGTTGGCATATCTTCCTAATTTAGGTAGAGTAAGGCTACGTCTTTCTGCTCGTGGTTTAGACGAAAAGCTTTTAAAAGATACCATAGAAGAAAGAATTGCCGACTTGCACACTTATATTGGAGATATTATTGTGGGTTTCGAAGAGGACGAACCCATTGAAGTATTAATAGGTAAAATTCTATGTTCTCGTGGACAGTTCTTAGCAGTCGCCGAAAGCTGTACAGGTGGAAAAATAGCGGAATCTATAACTGCTCACGCAGGTTCTTCATCTTTTTTTAAAGGAGGTGCTGTTACTTATGCTACGCAATCTAAAATTGATGTTTTAGGAGTAGAAGAAGAAATAGTAAAAAAATTTACTGTAACAAGTCATGAAGTTGCAGAAGCAATGGCTGTAGGTGTTAAGAATCAGTTTAAATCTGATTACGCTATAGCTACCACTGGTAATGCTGGTCCGTCAAAAGGTGATGGTGATGTGGAAGTAGGTACCGTTTATATTGCAATTGCTAATCCAAACGGTGTATTTTCTGAAAAATTTGTATTTAGTAACTCTAGAGAAAGAACTATTGGGAAAGCGGTGAATAAATCTTTCGAGTTACTTCTTAATGAACTGAATTAGTAGGTTCTTATTTAATGGCTTCATTTTTTGTCCATTCAATAGCATCTTGAAGATTTTTAAAATTATAAAAAGGTCTTTGAGCAAAGTGCTTTTCAATTTCCGTAGATATTGTACTTATTGAATTGTAAGTAACTACACCATATCCTTTAAAATTATCCATATATTTTAGTGGACAATTCAGATAATCTGTAGGTACAATAGAATGTGAGTTTACTCTGTCAGAAATATAGGTAAAAGGTCTACCGTCGCCATAATGTTTTAGTATTACGGGTATTAGGTCGTCAAGTTTTCCCAAAGTAATTACTTCACCTTCTTTGATCTCCGCAATCATATATTGATCATAGATGTAATAAGTGCCTAGATTGAGGTCGTACTTTTGAATCAATGTGTCATTTAGTCTAACGCTCATAACTTTTATTTTTCTGTTAGTTATGAATACGTCGAGAAAGAGTGGTAATAATTTCTTTTTAGGTGTTGAAATTCAGTATTTTAAAATATTTTTAAGAATTTCAAACGTTATAGCCTAGCCGACACCAGTTTTATTTTCTTTGGAAATTAATAAAACATTAACAAAACAATAAAAATTGTATTTTGGATCTCAATTGTAATTAATTATTCCAAAAATGCAATGTATTTAATATTGCTGTAGAAGATTAAGTCTATTTATTAAGAGATTGTCTAGCCTTTGTTAAGGATTTGAGTCTGTACTGTTTGGTGCCGTAATGAGATTGTCTACCCAGAGGATGGCTTCATCCAAATTATCAAAAATTTTAGTTTCATTTTCAAGAAATGATTGTTCTAATGCTGCCACTTTTGTGTTAATTGCATCATAAGTCACTACTCCATATCCAATAAAATTGGGGAATAGTTTTGAAGACTTGAAATGTCCAGTCGGGACAAACGAATAAGAATTTTTTCGGTTTGATATGTAAACAAAAGGAGTTGTGGTTCCGTAGTGCGAATGAATTAATTCAAATAAGTCAGTACAGTTTTCAAAAGTGAGTATTACACCTTCCTTTATTTCAGAGATGATATGATTCTTATAAAAATAAAATGCTCCAATAGCAAGTTCGTGCTTATTAATAAGCTTTTTATTAAAATCGTGAACCATTTTTAGCCTTGACGTTTTCCAATTACAACCGTAATATAGTGTTTTTTAATACATCTTTAAAAAACTTCCTGTTATTTTAAATAAAAAACATTTTTTGTGTTAATTATTTATGTTTTAAAGGGTATGAAATAATTTAGTCGTGTACGATTAGTTCATCAACCCACTGTACTGCGTCTTCAAGATTGTCAAAAATTTTAGTAGGTACATCAAGAAAAGATTGTTCAAGTGAGGCTATTTTATTGTTGATAGAATCGTAAATAACCGCTCCATAGCCTTTTAAATTCGGGAAAAGTTTCGCCGATTTAAAATGTGTTGTAGGTTTAAACGAATATGAGTTTACTCTATTAGTTATATAAACAAAAGGAACATTGTTGCCATAATGTTCTTTGGTTAATAAAAACAATTTAGAAGCTTTATCGAAGTCAATTGAAACCCCTTCATTCATTTCTGCTATAAGAAAGTTGTCATAAAAATAAAAGGTTCCAATATCTAAAACGTGCTTGCGCACTAGTTTATGAGTACTGTTTTGGAGCATAACATTTTTTTATTCAATATACGATTTCGGACTTTAAAAATCAACCAATTGAATAAGTTCTTTAGTATTTTTTTTGTAGGAAAAAAAGAATTGTAAGAATTTATAATATTGGATCCAAGTACATACTATGATAAATAAAAAAAGCGGATCTTTTTTAGATCCGCTTGTTTACTACTCAATTACCCCATATCAAGTAGTTAGTTACAGTTATGAAAACTAACTGGTGTAAAAGTAATGGGTATGTATGATATGTGATATAGGTATAAATACCTGTTTTATTCAGATGAATTTCCTTAGTACTCTTGTGGAATATTTTATACTAGTTTAATAAAGCTAAAAATAGGAACATCATTTTACAAAAAAGTCTATACCTATGGTGTTTTGACAGGGATTGACAGAAAAATTAAAAAAACACCAAAAAATTACAAAACTATTATTGGTGGTTCGGTAAATAATTCGTTAATTTGCACCCTGTTTTGAAATAATACCAAAATCAAGAAGAGATGTCAAGAGTTTGCGAGCTTACAGGTAAAAAAGCGATGGTGGGAAATAATGTTTCTCACGCTATGAATAAAACAAAACGTAAATTCAACGCGAATTTAATAAAAAAGCGTTTTTATATTCCAGAAGAAGATCGTTGGGTAACACTTAAGGTGTCTACTGCAGCTTTAAAAAATATTAATAAAAACGGTATTGCTGCTGTTTTAAAAGAAGCAAGAGCTAAAGGTTTCTTGACAAAATAAATCAGCTTTTAAAAAGATACTACAATGGCAAAGAAAGGTAATAGAGTTCAGGTAATTTTAGAATGTACAGAGCATAAAGCTTCTGGTCAACCAGGTACATCTAGATATATTACTACAAAAAATAAGAAGAATACTCCTGATAGAATGGAAATAAAGAAATTTAATCCTATTCTAAAGAAAATGACTGTTCATAAAGAAATAAAATAAGAAAATGGCAAAGAAATCAGTAGCATCGTTACAGACAGGGTCAAAGAGATTGACAAAGGCTATTAAAATGGTCAAGTCTCCAAAAACAGGAGCATATACTTTTGTAGAGTCAATTATGCAGCCTGATGCTGTAGATGACTTTTTTAAGAAAAAGTAATTCCTTAAAAAAATATTTTAAAAAGAAGCCGTTTCAATCTAATTGGAATGGCTCTTTCTTTTTATATTTATGCGATTTTATGGTGAATCCATACATTTAAATGATTAGTATCCTGAATACAACACATGAGTTTGTTTAAAAAAATATTCTCTTCTGAGAAAAAAGAAACCCTAGATAAAGGGTTAGAAAAATCCAAAACCAGCTTTTTTTCCAAATTGAGCAAGGCTGTAGCCGGTAAATCTAAGGTAGACGATGATGTACTGGATAACCTCGAAGAGGTTTTGGTATCGAGTGATGTAGGTGTAAAGACTACGATTAAAGTTATAGAAAGAATAGAGGATCGAGTTGCAAAGGATAAATACCTAGGAACTGAAGAGTTGAATCAAATTCTTCGAGAAGAGATTGCAGGTTTACTTTCTGAAACTAATTCTGGAGAAGCTACGGACTTTGAAATTCCAGAAGGTAAGAAACCATATGTTTTAATGGTGGTCGGTGTTAATGGAGTTGGTAAAACTACAACCATCGGTAAGTTGGCTTATCAGTTTAACAAAAAAGGATTAAAGGTGGTTTTGGGTGCTGCGGATACTTTTAGGGCGGCAGCTATTGATCAATTACAAGTTTGGGCTGATCGGGTTAATGTTCCTATCGTAAAACAGGATATGGGTAGCGACCCGGCATCTGTAGCTTTTGATACATTGCAATCCGGAGTAAATCAAGATGCTGATGTGATCATTATCGATACGGCCGGACGATTGCATAATAAAGTGAATTTGATGAATGAGTTGACTAAGGTGAAACGTGTAATGCAGAAGGTTGTTGGCGATGCTCCGCATGATGTCTTGTTAGTGTTGGATGGCTCTACCGGTCAGAATGCCTTTGAGCAGGCAAAGCAATTCACTGCAGCAACAGAGGTAACTTCACTTGCGGTAACAAAACTGGATGGAACTGCAAAAGGAGGAGTGGTAATAGGGATAAGTGATCAATTTCAGATTCCGGTAAAATATATTGGAGTAGGAGAAGGTATAGAAGATCTTCAGGTGTTTAATAAATACGAATTTGTAGATTCTTTTTTTAAGTAGTATACCACTGTTACGAAATAGTTAAAAAGGTGTTGTGATATAGTCAGAGCACCTTTTTTTTATATTTTCAGTTCTTAAAATATCTTCATAACAGTCATTCTATGAGAAAATTAGTATTTATTTTTATATCACTTTTGGTCTTGGGTTCCTGTAAAAAAGAAAAACAAGAATCTAAAAAAGAGATACAATCTAGAGTAGTTTGGGAGCCTTATGATGAGTCTGAAGACTTAAAGGCTACAAGGAATCTTGATCAAGAAAGAATGCATTTGAAACTTGTGAATTCTAAAGTTTTAGATAAGAATGATATATGGAGATCCTTAGAATCGGAATTAGATTATTTTTCCGCAGAAGATTACAATAAGTTGAAGAAATTTATCATTGAAAAGGATATACCTGCTATTCAGCAAAGTGTAAAAGAAGGTAAGCTTTCATATGAAGAGTTGGTTAAGTTTTTTATTTATAGAATTAGAAAATATGAGAGTGATAATTCTTTATCTCTAAATGCAGTTATATCTTTAAATCCAAAAGTTGTAAAACAAGCAAGAGAATTGGATAAAGTGGATAAAAACACTATTGATGTTAATTCTGTCTTTGGAATACCAATTATGCTTAAGGATAATATTGGTACTAAGGATATGCCGACTACAGCAGGTGCAATCGCATTGCAAAATAATATAACAGATAACGCTTTCATAGCAGACAGGTTGTTAGAGCAGAATGCTTTGATTTTAGGCAAAGCCAATCTAAGTGAATGGGCTTATTTTTTCTGTTCAGGATGTCCGGTGGGATATAGTGCTATGGGTGGACAAACGCTTAATCCTTACGGAAGGATGGTTTTTGAGAGTGGAGGATCTAGTTCAGGGAGTGGTGTGGTGGTTGCAACTAATTTTTGTGTTGCAGCAGTTGGAACAGAAACGAGTGGTTCTATACTTTCTCCATCTAGTCAGAATTCTATTGTAGGATTGAAACCGACAATCGGTTTGTTGAGTAGATCTGGAATAGTACCTATTTCCGGCACTCTGGATACGCCCGGGCCTATGACAAAAAGTGTTGTCGATAATGCAATATTACTAAATGCTATGGTTGGCGAAGATTCTAGTGACAGTGCCTCAGTGTCTTCTACGGTTGATTTTTTAGAATCAATAAAAGAATCAGTCCTCAAAGGGAAGCGTTTTGGCGTGGTAAAATCATTTTTAGAAGATTCTTTGTACGCTCAATCTGTTGATAAAATAAAGAAAGCAGGAGGAGAGATGGTTATCGTAGAACCAGAGCAAGTGGCACTACCAGGTTTTTTAAGTATTTTGAATGTGGATATGAAAAAAGATCTTCCAAGATATATAAATTTATATGCAAGTGATGATATTACTGTCAAAACTGTTGAAGATGTTATCACTTTTAATTTGCAGGATACTCTCGTTAGGATTCCATATGGTCAAGGAGTTTTTGAAGGAATTATAAAAGATACTACCACAATCAAAGAGCTAAAAAAAATAAAGCAAAACCTTCAGGATGTAGCCCAAAATTATTTTGATAGTCAGCTTAATACTTATCATCTCGATGTTTTTTTGTCTATAAATAATTATCATGCAGGATACGCAGCTGTAGCAAAATATCCTGCGCTTACCGTACCGATGGGGTACACTGATAAAGGAGAACCTAAAGGACTTACTTTTATTGGTAAACCTTTTACAGAATATAAATTACTGCAATTAGGACACGGATATGAATCAATATCAGAAGCACGTAAGATGCCCGAAAAATATTTGGATTAAGTCAAAAAAATAGCTACCAAATCGGTAGCTATTTAAATGTATTTTAAAAACTGTACAAGCGTTTAGAGTTTCAATTTTTTTAGTACACTGTCTGCAACGCAGTTCTGTCTCCAGAAGTAAAAGGACGATCGGTACCGTTGCTACAAGCTAACATCCAAGATCCATTTTCTGGTCCTGCGGGCGTACCTGGAATGTAAATAGCTCCTACGCCTGCTTGTCCTTCGTCAGCTGTTGATCCACCACAGCTAAAAGAACGATCAGAATAATCAGTGTGTCTAAATCCAATAGCATGTCCTATTTCGTGAGCAATTACAGTCGCTGCATCTGCAGGAATGCCTCCTCTACGTGGATTGTAGATATCAGAATTTAGTACAATTGGTGATGCTGGGTTTCCATTTGCATCAGGAAAACCTGCACTTCTGCCAAGAATAATACCGCCTCCCGGAGCTCTTCTTAATTTTTGAGATAAAATATCAATATCCGCTCCTTCAGTATTAGCTCTTTGGAAAGAGATGTCCAGTCCTAAACTGTTATAACGGTTTAATGCATCATCAAAAGCGGCTTGCATGGTTGAATTGAATTTAGAATCCATATAAACCATAACCGTTCTTGGGGTGCTGACTACATTAGTGGTTCTATAGTGTTTGTTGTTTTCGTTTCCGAATGCTACTGTTGGTAACATTTCTTCAATCTGTTTTTCTGTTAGAAAGATATCTTCTACAGCAAAACCTTGTTTCCCGTCGAAGGTGTCTTCAAACGCTGTTTCTGTATCAAATCCTAAGGTTTCTAATTTTGCTTTTACTAATGGGTCAATTGATTGTATTTCTTCTGTAGAATCGGATTCACAGGAAATAAACAAAGAAGCTGTTAGTAACGCAGCTCCGAACATTGGTAATAGTCTACCTTTTTTCATAAGTTGAGTGTTTTTTGAGTTAAATAAAATAGATGTACAACAAGATCTTGAAAAGACTTGTTGAAAAAATGTATAAAAAAACGCATCTATATGAAATAGATGCGTTTGTGTAGTATGTTTAATTTGCTAAAGATTCTCTGGCGCCACCATCTTCTAGCACAGCTCTCATTCTAAGTTTTTGACCATTAGAAAACATGTACATGCAGGCGTCATCTACATAATCCATATAGTTCATAGTCATATCAGTAGATTTACAATGAGTCGTTGGGTACGCTGGGCATCCATAGTTTGCTCTGTCTGAAGATGGAGTGTCAATTACGAAATCATCTTGTCTACAACGACCATCTCCCCAAATGTGTCTTAGGTTTAGGTAGTGTCCTACTTCGTGAGTGGTGGTTCTACCGCCATCAAAAGGAGCGGCAACATAGCCTTGTGTTCCAAAATACTGAGGAGCGATTACTACTCCATCGGTGTCTGGACTTCCTCCTGGAAACTGTGCGTATCCCAAAATTCCGCCACCAATATTACAAACCCACATATTTAAATAATTTGAAGGATCTACTGGGTCAACGCCACCTTGACTTGATTTTTTCATATCGTCTCTGGTTCCCCAGGAAGTTCTTGAAGAAAAAGTTCTGGTAACTCCAGCAAGCGTAAAGTTGATTTGAGTATCAGCAGCTTTATCTGCAAATTCATTAGGAATTTGATTAGCATCAGAATTGGTCATTCTAAAGTCTTTGTTTAGAACTGCCATCTGCGAATTGATTTGAGCGTCACTAATATTCTCTTGGCTTGTGTTGTAGATTACATGAACATATACTGGAATATTAACTACAGGAAAATCAGTTGCTGGTTCATCACCACCTCCGCCGCCGTTTCCGCCGCCGCCATTTCCATTTCCGTTTCCTGGTCTTTTGGAGTCAACAAAACGTTTAGTTTTGGATTCGATTGCAGCTAATTTGTTAGCAAGTTCAGGATTTTCTTCTAATTGTTTTTTTAGGATATAATCAGAATGACAAGCTCTAGCTTTTCCTGTGATTTCCCCGTTTTCTTTGATGATTTGTTCTTGTGTGATCTCCTGTTCAGGAATTTCATCTTTAGAACAAGCCGTTACGATTAGTGCGAGGGCCGCAAAGCCCATAAATACTTTTTTCATAAAAAAATATAAATTGAGTTAAATGATTCGTTCAAATGTAATTAAAAGAATGTTAAATACGCAAAATATTTTATAAAAACTTGTGATATTTTTAATTAATATAATGCTTTTTTGTATACTAAACCATTGATAATTAAATTTTTAAGTAATAATAAATAAAGTAGTATTTTTACTACTAAAGATAAGTTAATAAAAAAAGGAGAGGTCCTTTTTGGGACATCTCCTTTTTACCAAAATAAAGATATAATTGAAACCTCTGCAGTGATAGAGAAATTGGTCTTACGTATGAAAAATTAATGCTATTCTCAGAGATTTCGGATGGTTGAATACTTACTACAGATTCAACTCAATTTTCCCCAACTTATTTGTTGGTAGTTTATAATTTTACGGTTATTAAAAATAATGAGGTGCAATAGATAACTATAAAGCCTCCATATACTAAGATCTGATGTTTTTCTACTAAATTTAATATTGACATAGGGTAGTGATATTTGTTAGGTTTAATTCAGTGAGTATCTACTTGTCATCAATAATCCTCTAATAAATTATTTGATGTAAAAGTTACGCGTCTTGTGATGTGTCAATTCTATAATAGTTTAGTGTTTTTTATTATTTATACTCTTTTCTAAGAGTCTTCATCATCTTGATCATCCTCGATACAGAATTCTATGAACATTGCCCAGCTATTTCCAGGGAAATCATTTCCGGCAGCCCAAGCTGTTTCTTCACCACAATAATCATCATTGTCTGATTTTGTAGTCTTAGTGTCTTCATCATCCGTGTCATCATCATTGTCTTCATCTTCACAATCTCCGCAGTCAACTTCGGCGTGAGCAGCAAGACAAAAACATGTTCCGATATCTGCTAATGGAATTGTATACGTAAATTCACTTACACCATCACCGTGCTCAGTTTTATAAGGAAATTTACCTATTTTAGGATTTCCTTTTTTAGTTGTTGGTAGGTCTTCGCAATTACCTACATATAAGTGTGTTGCTTTTAGCGTCCAGCTCCCGGTGTTTGTAGATGTGTTTAAGCGACTTTCAGTCTCGTCTTCTTGAGAGCAATTGGTTTTATAGGTAACATAAAGGTTTGTCTCGTCGGCAGTAACTTCTACTGTACCTGCTAGGTGGTGTTGTCCTGCCATAAGATCCATACTAAAAGGAAGGACTTCGCCATTTTCTGAAACAGTTAAAGATTTTATATTTATTCCTGTTTCTATTTCTTTTGTTTCATCAAATGAATTTAATGTTTCGTTTTCGCAACTTGATAAAAACAACGTGGTTAACGAAATAAAGATTAGAGATAAAACTGAGGTGATTTTAATTTTAAAGTAGTTTGTCATAATAGTTAATTTGTGTGTTATTTTGAGGTTTTTATTTAAGCCCTGTCAAAGAATAATTCATCGTTACTAATACCATCTCCATCTCTGTCATCAAGCATGATTCTATTCTCTTTTATTTTTTTGACATTCCAATTGTTGTTCAGCTTGTTTAAAGGAGCTTCAGTTCCAAAATCCAGTATAGCTTCTAGTCCACCATCAGCTCTGGTACGTACAGACCAGGTACCGTTGGTGATTTCATTGTTGCTATCATCACCGTCGTTGTCTTCTAATGTGATGATTACAGTGCCATCTTCTGAAAAATCAAAAGTGTAGTTTCTGTAATTATTGGTTTCGTTGCTTTGGTTGTCTTTATATTTTTGAACTTCTAGTAACTGACTTGTTATAACTCGTGTAAAACGTTCTTCACCTAAATCATTTTCATCGCAATCGTCTATGGAGTCTTCAATTGTTTCTTCAAGATCATCAAGGCTATTGATAAGAATTTCTGAACCATCAGAAAGAATTACAGTGATAGGGAATCCGATATTTACTATATCATCTTCATCTAGATCCTCAATAAAATTGTATAATTCTTGATCACTAGTAAAAGTGATCGTTTCTAGTAATTCACTATTTTCGTTAAATACCGATACTGAAAAAGGGTATTGAAAGTCTATACATTCGATATCATCGTCCTCATCTTCTTCATCTTCCTCACAATCTTCTATGAATGTTTCTAATTGATTTTCATTTTCTATAATCATTTCAGAAAAATCACTGAAAATTATCGTGATCGGAAAAATAAATTCTAAATTATCAATATCATTTTCGAATTCGTCAAAAATATCCTCTATTAGTACGAAGTCATCTTCGCTGTCGATCGTTATATCAATCCCATTAACATTGAGCATAACGGGTAATGCTACATCAAAACAGCTGGTGCCATCAAGAATATTATCACCTGATCCATCATTCATGGCTGTCTTAAGCATTAGATCAGCAACTTTTGAATTTGCAGCAAGTGTTCGATCCTGTGGTGCGCCAATTTCTTCATCAAGTTCTGTTCTGCATGACGAGGTTAGGACGAACATAGAGATCGTTAAACAAAGTAGTAAAGAGTTGATTTGTGTTTTCATGATATTTTGGGTGCTAATAAGTCGGTCTTGTAGATACTAAAACAACTAACTTCTAAAAACTCCTTTTATTTTTTTGCTTTTTTCTACATTTACCTTCAAATCTTCTTTGCGTATGTCAAAAGAATTACAGGAAAATGTTTGTGATGAAAAGGTGTTTTCGATGATATATCGAAAGTACTCTAAGGACATATATAATTTTCTCTACTATAAATATGGAGAGACTTTAGAGCCTAACGATAAGATGCAGGATGTTTTTATCAAACTATTGTCTAACTGTAAGGAGGTCTCACCTCAAAAAGCAAAAGGTTTTTTATTTAAAGTGGCAAAAAATATGATGCTCAATGCAATCAAACATCAAAAGGTAGTACTTAAGCATAGAGAGATAAAACCAAAAGATTACACCAATGAATCACCAGAATTTATTTTAGAACAACAACAGTTTTTGCAAAGGTATCAGGAGGCATTAAGTAGATTAACTGATGATCAACGTACTGCTTTTTTATTAAATAAAGTAGAAGGAAAAAAACATGAAGAAATTGCCGAGATGCTGGGAATTACCAGAAAAGCTGCAGAAAATAGAATATATGCGGCGTATAAAAAGCTAAAAAACGAAATAGAAGGATTTAAATAAAGGAGTTTTTAGAAGTTAGTTGTTATATATATAGACCCAAAAGTGAAATGGATAAAGAATATCTTATAAGGAAGTGGTTAGCAGAAGAACTAACCGACCCCGAACTTGAGGCTTTTAAGAAATTGGATGATTATCACATGCATACCAAAATTCTTGAAGGTGCTCAATACTTTAGGGCCTCAGATGTTTCAGAAATAGCAGATGTTGAGGAAATATATGCTAAAATGAATTATCCTTTGGAAACAGTTTCTAAAAAAAGAAATTGGTACCAACCGCTATTTAAAATTGCTGCGGCCCTAGTTGTGCTGATTGGTATAACGTTCTTTTTCTTTACAAATAGCGATAGTGCATTCAAAACAATGGCAAGTGAAAAACTAAGTTTTGAACTTCCGGATCAGTCTGAAGTAGTTATTAATTCGAAATCAGAGATTTTCTTTAATGAAAATACCTGGAATGATAAAAGAGAAGTGAATCTGGATGGAGAAGCATTTTTTAAAGTAATGAAAGGTTCTGCCTTTGATGTGATCACAAAAGATGGTAAAGTTACCGTTTTAGGTACTCAGTTTAATGTAAAAAATAGGGATAACTATTTTGAAGTTAAATGTTTTGAAGGCCTCGTAAAAGTTAAAACTTTAAAGCACAACCAAAACCTACCAGCGGGAAGTGCTTTTAAAATCATAGATGGGAAGATTACTTTTGAAACTATTGATCTAAACCGCCCCCAATGGTTAAGTAATATTAGTAGTTTTAAAAGTATTCCATTCTATGAAGTTATAAATGAGTTTGAAAGACAGTTTGATGTGCGCATTGTTGTTAAAAATGTTGACACAAAAAGACTCTTTACAGGAGGTTTTAAACATAATGATATGGAAGATGGGTTAAAATCTATAACTTTACCCTTAGATTTGACTTATAGTATTGAAAATTCAAACAACATCATACTACGCACTAAAGAATAATAAAATAGGAAGAGATTTTATCATCTTCCTCCTTTTTGTTTCTATTTTTTTTCAAGTAAATGCCCAAAATACAGAAACAAGGGAATCTCTACCCTTGGTTGATGTTTTAGCACAGATCGAAACAAAATTTTCTTATCAATTTACATATGCAGACGATACAATAAAAGATGTCTTTATTTCGGCTGTTCCAAAAGGTGTATCCTTTGATCAGGTTTTAAATTTTCTAAGAAAAGAAACAGGACTCAAATTTACTGTTGTTAACGATACTTTTATCGCTGTAAATAAAGGGAGTCAGTCTTTCTTTATTTGTGGATTCATCAAAGAATTAACCACAGAAATCCCACTTTCTGGAGTAACGATAAGAGGAAAAAAAACATCTACCATAAGTAATGAACAAGGGTACTTTGAATTAGAAGTTTTTGATAAAAAAGAAATTATAACCATTAGTTACTTAGGTTTTAGAACCATTTCTAGAATAATCAGCTCTTTTGTTGGAGATATTTGTGCACCTATTTACTTAACACCAAAAACTGAAATTTTAGCAGAGGTAATTCTAAAGGATTATTTAACAAAAGGGATTAATAAAACGGATGATGGTGCTTTTCAGATTGACTACGATGAATTTGGAATATTGCCGGGTTTGATTGAAGCTGATGTGCTACAAACGATACAGGCGCTTCCGGGTATTCAAAGTGCAGATGAGACGGTTTCCAATATAAATATACGCGGTGGTTCACACGATCAAAACCTAATTCTTTGGGATGGAATTAAAATGTATCAATCCGGACATTTTTTCGGTCTTATTTCAATTTTTAATCCATCTATTACACGAAAAGCAACGGTAATTAAAAACGGAACAGATGTAGAATATGCTGACGGTGTTTCAGGAACAATTTTAATGAATACAGATACTACAATAAATACTGATTTTAAAAGTACGATTGGAATTAATCTTATAAATGCCGACATATTCGCAGATATTCCTGTAGGTAAAAAATCATCTGTACAAGTTTCTGCAAGAAAAGCGATAAATGAATTTTTTGAAACGCCAACTTACCAGCAATATTTTGATAGGATCTCTCAGGATAGTGAGATTGGTGATAATAATGAAACAGATATCGGATTTGACTTTTATGATATTAATCTGCGATGGAACTGGAAGATCTCAGAAAAAGACTTCGTAAGAATCAACTTTCTAGGAATTAGTAATGAATTGGTATTTACAGAAAATGCTACGATAAACTCAGTGAATACTTCCAGACAAAGTAGTCTAAATCAGAATAGTATAGCAGGTGGGATTTGGTATCATAGAAACTGGAATGATAAGTTTACATCTACTTTACAAGTTTATGAAACAGATTATACGCTGAAATCTGAGAATGCTGACCTACAGAATCAGCAAAGATTTTTACAAGAGAACATTGTATCTGAAACAGGTGTAAAACTTAATACACGCTATTTATTAAAAGATCATATTACATGGCTTAATGGATATCAACTTATGGAAACCGGAGTGTCTAATCTTAATGATATTGATAATCCTGTTTTTCGAAGAAATAGAGTGAGAGTCATACGAAATCATAGTGTATTTTCACAAATTGGTTATAAAGGAAGAAACATACGTAATTCGGTTAATGTTGGAATTCGATATAGTTTTAATGAGAAATTCAATACCCATATTATTGAACCAAGGTTTAGCTATAATCAGAAGTTTTTAAATTATTTTAATTTTGAAATATTGGGGGAATTCAAACATCAGAATACGTCTCAAATTATTAATTTTCAAAATGATTTTCTAGGTATAGAAAAACGGAGGTGGGTTTTAGCGAATGATGAAGATATTCCTGTGATTAAAGGCAAGCAAGTTTCTGCAGGATTACAATACAATCGAAAAGGATGGCTGATCAGCTCTGAAGGATACCATAAAATTGTAGAAGGAATTACTGCTCGAAGCCAAGGATTTCAGAATCAATACGAATTTGTAACGGCAATCGGTGAATATACAGTTACGGGTGTAGATTTTCTTGTGAATAAAAGATTTAGAAATCTAAGTTCCTGGTTGGGATATTCATATGCAAATAACCAATATACTTTTGAAGCTTTTGAGGAGAACCTGTTTCCGAATAATATAGATATAACGCATTCATTCAATTTGGGAGTAGCATATACTATTAAAGACTTAAAAGTATCTGCAGGCTTAAATTGGCATTCTGGTCTGCCAACTACAAGACCCGAGTTCATGAATGAAGTATCAAACAACGAAATTAATTATAACCCTGCTAACAGTAGTAGGCTTCCTGAATATATGCGATTGGATATCTCTGCTACTTATGATTTTGAACTTACTAAAAAGTTAAAGTGTCACGCGGGTATTTCTGTTTGGAATTTTTCTGACAGGAATAATACCATTAGTAACTATTACCGGATCGATCAAGATAATCAGCCTAAAGAAATAGTCAATTCTTCTCTAGGGATCACTCCTAATGCAACTTTTAGAGTATCTTTTTAATATTTTTTAGTCTATTAATGCATTTATTCTAATCCATAATTCATTATCAAAACTTGAGGGTCCCAACAAAGCTTCACCAGTATCGCCTCCCATTCTAACAATTACCAAATTTTGACTAGGAACTACGTATAGTTTTTGATCATCTTTGCCCAGGCCGGCAATAAGATCATCCGGACCATCCGGCATTAATTCTCCAGAGAATTCAGTTTCGAAAGCTGGTGCTCTAAAACTTGATTTACCATTTAACCACCATAAATATCCGTAAGATTGATTCAGGTTTTGCGAAGTAGTGGTCATTTCGGTAAAGTAGTTTTGATCTGTAAGGATTTCAGTGGTATCCCATGTTCCTTTATTGAGGTTTAGGAGACCAAAACGAGCCATACTTCGGGCTGTGCTGTAGTAAATGTTTGCATATCCAAGACTCACCCAAGTGCCATTCATTCCAATTCTATCCTTTAGTTTGGTGTCAAAATAAGTACTGTAATCTGTATTAACGGCTCCAGCTACGATATCTGTTAGTATCGTATACGCTGCATTATGATAATACCAAAAATCACCTGCTTCGTTAAGATACGTTAGACAGTCAAAATCAGTGCAATTTTGATTCGATACGTTGTAATTTAGACCAGTAGTCATCGTTAAATGGTTTCTCACAGTGATTGCTTGTTCTTGATTGTTGGTAATATCTGCCCATTGTGTTCCTAAATATATTGCAGAAGGTTCGTTGATATTCAATAGACCTTCTTGTTGCGCTATGCCTACAGTAAATGCAGTTAACGTCTTTCCGGCAGAGTACCAAGGATTGTTGTCTGAAGCTGAGCCTCCATTAAAATATTTTTCAATGACAATTTTTCCATTTTTGAGGATTATAAAAGCTTTGGTGTCTTTTTCCTCAAGAAAATTATAAAGAGGTGCTGCTGCATCAGCATTCCATCCCAAATCAGCAATTGTTATGGTTTCCCATTCCTCAGAATTTATAGGCGGGAAATACATGCTGTTTTGATCAGGATTCGGTTCTTCAATAAAAAGTTCATTAGAGTCATCAGAACAGGAAAAGATAAGACCAAGAATTAGGAATACAAGAGGAGTCATTTTGTTTTTCATATGTTGGGGTTTACATAGATTAAGACTATGCAATATACAAAAGGTTTAAAAGACTTATTTCTTAAAGCCTAGAGTTATTGGTAATTATATGCTAAACTTTAGTTATTCATTGTATCTTTGCAAACCTTTATTCAGAAGATATGAGAACAAAGACTTTAAAGAAGAATAAGATCAATGTGGTTACATTGGGATGTAGTAAGAACGTATATGATAGTGAGGTTCTTATGGGGCAACTGAAGGCCAATAACAAAGAAGTGGTACATGAAGAAGAAGGAAATGTTGTGGTCATTAATACCTGTGGTTTTATTGCAAATGCCAAAGAAGAATCTGTAAATACTATTTTGGAGTATGTGCAGAAAAAAGATCAGGGTATTGTGGATAAGGTTTTTGTTACAGGATGTTTATCGGAAAGATATAAACCGGATTTGCAAAAGGAAATTCCAGATGTGGATCAATATTTTGGAACTACAGAACTTCCTGGATTACTGAAGGCTTTGGGAGCAGATTATAAACACGAACTCATTGGAGAAAGATTAACGACGACTCCAAAGAATTATGCTTATTTAAAAATAGCTGAAGGTTGTGATCGTCCTTGTTCTTTTTGCGCGATTCCTTTAATGCGTGGTAAGCATAAGTCAACTCCAATTGAAGAGTTGGTTACAGAGGCAGAAAAGTTAGCTGCTGACGGAGTAAAAGAATTAGTTTTAATTGCTCAGGATCTCACATATTATGGTTTAGATCTTTATAAAGAAAGAAAATTGGCAGATTTACTTCGGGAATTGGTAAAGGTTGACGGAATAGAATGGATACGTTTGCATTATGCATTTCCTACAGGATTTCCGATGGAAGTACTAGAAGTAATGAGGCAAGAGCCTAAAATTTGTAATTATATCGATATCCCATTGCAACATATTGCAGATCCAATTTTAAAATCGATGCGTCGCGGCACCACCAAGGCTAAAACGACTAAACTTCTCAAGGAGTTTAGAGCGGCGGTACCAGAAATGGCAATTCGTACCACATTAATTGTTGGATATCCGGGTGAGACACAAGAGGATTTTGAAACATTAAGAGATTGGGTAAAAGAAATGCGTTTCGAACGCTTGGGATGTTTTACGTATTCTCACGAGGAGAACACACATGCTTACAATTTGGAAGACGATGTGCCAGAGGAGGTAAAAATGGATCGTGCTAACGAGATTATGGAGATACAGTCACAAATCTCCTGGGAATTAAACCAACAGAAAATAGGGCAGGAGTTTAAAGTAGTGATTGATCGTAAAGAAGGGCCTCATTTTGTAGGTAGAACAGAGTTTGATTCCCCCGATGTGGACAATGAAGTACTTATAGATGCGTCTAAATTTTATCTAAAAACTGGAGAATATACTACTGTGAAAATATATGAAGCCGAAGATTTTGATCTGTACGGAGAGGTTGTCTAATTTTCCGTAATAGGTTTATAATCACCATCAAATACTATTTTCCAGGTTTTACCCTGATCGGTACTTTGTGACCATATTTGTCTAACCGTATTATCAGTATTTTTTTGCCAAGATATTTTATTGGATAGTGATCCTTTTTTAGTAGTGATATTATTTTGAAGAATCATCTTTCCATCCACAAGGTTTCCCTGAATATGTAATGTTAGTCCAGAGTTATCTACCCAAAATTGTTCCCATTGATCAGTTCTTGGGTTGTATTTGTTTAAGCTAGTTCCGTGATATTTGGATGTGGTAGCGTGATAGGTTTCTTTGATAACTTTGTTGTCAATAATAGCTTCAATTGTGCTTTTACCAACAATAGTATCGGTTCCGTGTTTATAGACATTCCATTCTCCAATCCAAAAATCAAATTCCGAGTATTTATGATCCTTATTTTTTTGAGCTGACACATTGTTGATCACCAAAAGTAATAGCAAAAAAGGTATGCCGAATTTAATCATTTATGATATGGTTTTAGGATTGTCTAATACTTAAAGATAAAAAAATCGAGGATTATAGTTAATCCTCGATTTTGCTGCGTCTTACTCTTCTAGATTTTTTGGCTAATTCTATATATAAGAGAACATTATGTCATTATTTTATTATGGGGACAAAGTTTTATGTTAAACGCATTTTTTTTCATTTAATTTTATTCGGGCGCAAAAGTATTCAAAAAAGGGATACGAAAACTCAATTTTTGAGCTAGTATCTTTGCATTTTTTTAATCAACAAGAAGATAACGTTACCATTTTCGTAATGTCTAAAAGACAGGGGTTGAGAGATTAATAGGATAATAGAAAAATGAGTTGTCTGAATGTATTATTTTTTGATTTTTATTGAAAGATATTCAATGCTTTTTTTCTTCAAAAAACATCAAACTTAACAATTTAATAACATTAGAGTTTTAAGATCAATCTTAGCTGTTTTATCCTTGATAATAAATAAAAATAGTTGATGAAAAAGCAATAAGCGGGTTTTGGTTTCTTGCTAGTTCTATTGATGATATATTTGGGGTATACAAAAAAAGGCTTGAGTTTTTAACCTCAAACCTCTATTTCCATAGTTTGTTAGACTGACTAAATAGTTTCAAACAACTTACTAAAAGGCTTACGAACTTTTTTGTTGTGCTGCGTTGCATCTTCTTCTGAGCGATATCCGATGGTAGCGATCACTGCAGCAGATAGTCCTTTTTCTGATAGTCCTAAAATTTCATCATATCCTTCGGGTTCAAAACCTTCCATCGGACAAGCGTCAATCTGCAATTCTGCGCAGGCTGCCAGCAGATTCCCTAATCCTATGTATGTTTGTTTTGCTGTCCAGGCTTTTGTGGTTTCATCAGAAAGCGTAGTAACTTTAGATTTCATAAAATCACCATAACCTTTTAAATCATCAAAATTCAATTCTTGTATGCCTGCTTTTAATTTTAGATAGTCATCGATCACGTGTTCATCTACTTTTGTATAATTACAAAATACAATCAATTGAGAGGCATCTACGATTTGAGATTGGCCCCAGGATTTTGGTTGTAATCTTTTTCGAATTTCTGGATCTTCTATAATTAAAACTTTATAAGCTTGTAATCCATAAGATGAGGCAGATAAAGAAATTGCTTTTTTGATTTTTTCCAGATCGGATTCAGATATCTTCTTTGCTGAATCAAATTTTTTGGTAGCGTAACGCCATTCCAGATTTTTTAATAGTTGCATTTGTGTATAATTTTATTGTGTTATCGGAACCTCCATTAATAATATCTTGGAAGACTCATTTGAGGTAAGTTTAATTTGCTCAACATCCCAGATACCTAATCCATCTCTTTTTTCCAGAACTTTGTCTTCGATAGAAATGCTACCTTCTAATACAAAAGCATAAACACCATTTTTTTTATCCTTTAACGTATAGGTTTGTGTGTTTTGGGATTCTAGTTTTCCGAGATGAAACCAAGCATCCTGATGAATCCAAACACCATCATCATCTGTATTAGGAGATAGAATTTGATACAGATTGTTTTCTAAGTTTTCCTCATCAATACTGATCTGGTCATATCTGGGGGCTACATTTTTTTTATTTGGTGTTACCCAAATTTGTAAAAACTTAACTTCTTTATCGGTGTTTTTATTAAACTCACTGTGAAAAACACCGGTTCCTGCACTCATAACTTGTATATCTCCTTGTTTGATAACCGTGATGTTACCCATACTATCTTTATGTTCTAAATCTCCTTCTAGAGGGATAGATACAATTTCCATGTTATCATGAGGGTGTTTACCAAACCCCATTCCCGCAGAAACTGTATCATCGTTCAGCACTCTTAAGGCTCCAAAACTCATTCTTTCAGGATTGTAGTAATTTCCAAAACTAAAAGAATGGTATGAGTTTAACCATCCAAAATTAGCAGTTCCCCTGCTATCTGATGTGTGCAATATAGTTTTCATAATATTCCTTTCTTTATAATTGAATACAAAGTTCTGGGTTTATATTACGATCTGAAATATGAGAATACGGAAGAATATTGTAAAAATCCGATCCTTATGGCTTTTGCTTAAAATGAGAGGGTGGATAGCCGGTGCACTTTTTAAAAAAATTACTGAAATTAGCTGGTTCAGTAAACCCTAACTCATATCCAATTTCTTTAGTAGTTTTATCTGAAAAGCTTAAAAGTCTTTTTGCGGCCACAATAATTCTGGATTGTAAATACTCTTTGGCGGTTTTTCCGATAAGTGATTTGATGGTTCTATTGAGATGATCCGGTGTAACATGTAATGCTTCTGCATACTGTTGTACCTTATGCCAATCTGAGAAATGTTCTTCGACTAAATTTTTATATTCCTTTAGGATAACAGAACCTACATGGAGCTGTTGGGGATCTTTTGGGTGAATATCACAAATGTTATTACTATAAATCAGGAATAGCTTTAATAAGGCTCCGATTGCTTCCATTTTAAACTTGGAATCGGAGTAATAGGTATCAAAAATCTGAGAACTATATGCATTCAATTGTTTTAATTGAAGTTCATTTAAAGCAAGAGGAGGAGTATGACCATAATCTTGGAATAAGCTGATATCTTCAATGAAACGATAATCGATATTGTTTTTTGCAAGAAATTGTGGGGAAAATGTAATCACCCATCCATAGGACTTTTGTTCTTCTTTAATTTGATGCACCTGTCCGGGACTAAGAAAAAAGACTTGGTGATCCTGAAGCGCAAATTCATTAAAATCAATAATATGGGTTCCTTTTGCTTCAGAAACTAATAGTATGATATAAAAATCGTGACGGTGAGGTGTGTCGACTACACCACCGGTTTTATCATAAATGTCTTCCATTTTTTTGATGTCAAAAACGATTTGGTTTTCTGTTTCATCTATTAATTTATATGTTTTTATGGAAGCCATATGTTGATTGTAAGCAGTTCTATTTTTTTTGGTTTAATATACGATCTATCTTACAACTTTTTGTAATCATAAGAATGGTTAAGTTTTAGTTTATAGATATTATATTTTGATCGTATGCTGATAAGAATACAATAAAAAAGGGAAAGCCTAAAATGGCTTTCCCTTTTTATTTATTGTTACACTCTCTTTATGAATCTAATTTATATTCAAAAAAAAAGAGGCTTGTGAGTCTTTACTGATTACCGTCTAACACAAGTTCACCATCTGTGTTATCATCTTCATTGTTGTTATCGTTATTCTCTTCATTGACAACTTGGCTTTCGATAGTTTCGTTTTCACAAGATACGAATGCAGTAGCTAATACTAATACTAATAAAAATGTAATTTTTTTCATTGTTTTTGTTTTATGATTTTTGTTTTATTTTGAGGTATTATATTCTTAGTCTCCTAATCCATGATTTTCCTCTTCGTGGATATGTATGATTGTTGGTTTGTCAGTTTCTTCACTTATCGTTTCTTCTTCAATAGAAGATTTTTCACAAGATGCAAGTACAAGTACTAGCATAAAAAGAAATGGGATTTTTTTGATCATCTTAATAAAAATTATAAATGTTTTTAATCTGGTTTTTCAAAACCGGGCGCAAATGTATTCAAAAAACTGATCCAAAATCATAAAATTATCTTAACACCCCTTTGAGTATAGGCGTTTTGAAGGAAAATGCAATGGTTAGTTCTTAAAGAAAAAGAGAAAAAAATTAATATTTAATACTGTATGGAAATGAATCTATAAAATATGTGTAATTTTTAGATGTTTGTATTAAGAATGTAATAAAAATCAAAAAAGGCATTAATTAACAATATGGTAACATTAGGCTTTTAAAATCGGTTTAGATTAAATATTTTTTAATAAAAATATATTTTTTATGAAAAATGTTTAATAAAATATGAAAGTAAAATGCATTTTTTACAGGTAAATCATCTTCTTTTTAAGTAGTTCTTATTCCCAAAATTTATAAAGGTGATTTGTTTACAGAGTTCAGTCTCATATTTTATAGAAGATTTTTAATTTCTATCGTGATATTGCATTAAATTATTCTAAAATTTTAATCATCTCTCTTTCAATACCAGCTTCAAAAGGGTGGATACTAGATTTTAATAGGTCCAAGGTGGTATAATTGTCTCCATATACATTCGGTAGCATAACGATCAGCACCTTTATCGATCAAGAAATACGTCATTTCGGGAAGATTTATCGGTGTTTTTTGTCTCCATATTTCTACTCCATTGCTGGCAGTGTAATTCAATAACGTTGCTCGATGACCATATTTTGACCTTTTTGTAATTATCGAAGGATTAATTTCGATTCGTTTTTTAATTCTTCTAAATTCCCATCGATGAGAAAGTTGACAGCTTTTTCAAAATCGTGATCATATCGATCCTGTAGTTGTTCTATCACATCCCAACTCTTAAAACCATATTCACTAGCAATAGTTGTTTTACAATCTTCCATTGTTAGATTAAGTGCTTTTAATTCATCTATAGCTCTACCCAAATAATTCGGATGATAATTATTTATTTCCTGAAAAATGAAATCGTGATTTTCTTTAATACCTATCAACATTCTCTCTGTGAATTTAGATAAGTGGTCTTTTATTAAAGGGTATTGATCCGTTTGATAAAGAAGATCACCATAAAAAGAAGTTAGCGTCATAATTTTTTTTAGTTTAAAACTCTATCATTCTTTATGTGATCTATTCTTCTATTCTACTAATTCTTATCATAAAACTGTGGGTTGTGTGCCAGAAACAATAATGCCATGTTCACTTAGCGTAGAAACTTTTTTCGGGTTATTGGTTAGCATGCAAATAGAAGCTACACCTAATTCGTTTAAAATTTTTGCAGCAGGAGAAAAATCTCTTGCATCTTTTTTAAATCCTGCTGCTTCATATGATTCAGCTTGTGATAAACCACTTTTTTTGTATTGAATACTTTTAAGCAGTGCATAATGACCGTTAGATTTACCTTCCTGATCGAGCCAAATGATAATTCCTTTGCCTTTTTTCTGTATAAGTTGTTGAGAAATTTCCATCTGTTCTTTGCAGTCACACTCTATGCTGTTAAAATGATGTGCAAAGATGCAGGAAGAATGTACTCTGCATAATACGTTTTCTTCATCATCTATATCTCCCATAACCAGGGCAAAAGATTCTTTCTGACCATCGTAAAATAAAATTTCACGATACTCTCCAAATTTGGTTTTTAGATTAGTTTCGGCTAGTTTAACGATCATTTTACTATGTGTTTTAGTTTTTATTAGGACTCGAATCGTTAAGAATAATAAGCTTTTGCCAGATTTTTCGGCTTAAACCGGTAGTGAGTGCCTCTATATCATTCACAGCGCGAACCACTGATTCATCCGGTAAGCTTTGGGAGTATAACGCAGCTACTTTGCTAACAAGTGCTGTAGCTTCAGAACAATAGTCTAGATATCTCTGGAGTTCGAACCTGGTGAAAGTTCTTTTTGGAGAATTTTCTGTTGCAGATTCGGGTAAATCGGTTAGATTAGGATCTTTGGTTAATTGATGCATATCAATTACGTGAGCAATCACTCTTAGTTCATTAAGGGCTTTTAGAGCGCGCTTTGTTTTTAATCGGGTTTCTAAAGATACCAAAAAGAAAATCGCAGCTCCTATTAAAATTATATCATTAAATATTGCTTCAGAGATAGAAACAATATTAGCAAGTGTAGTGTTTTTGATTTGTAAATCTACATAGGTAATACTGTAAATCAATCCACCTAATCCAATAAGTATTACCAGATACGCGAAAATCCTTAAGGACAGATTTGGTTTGGAGATCCAATCAATATTCTGCTTACTTGCTCGGGCAGTTTGTACAAAATCATGGCATACTTTTTTGAGACCAGAATCAGGAAATCTATCATCAATACGCTTTTCTAAAAGTGCGATAGTATGAATGATTTTTTCGGGATCCAGACGGGCGATTGTACTCATACTTTTACTTAGGAGAGGAGTCTTTTTCTGTAACAGGAAATCCGCGATCTTTCATGAGTGCTTCGATTTTAGCATCACGTCCTCGAAATAATCTGTAAGCTTCTGCAGGATCCATAGCATTTCTGGGAGCAAAAAGATATTTAACCAGTTTAGCAGCTAATTCTTTATCATAGAATCCATCAGGAGCTTGGGTAAACGCTTCTGCCGCATCAGATGTAAGGACATCTGCCCACATATATCCATAATAAGCAGTAGCGTAACCTTCTCCAGAAAATACGTGACCAAAATGTGGGGAACGATGACGCATGACCAATTCTTTTGGCATATTCAATGCTGCCAAGGTTTCTTTTTCAAATGCATCTACATCAATATTTGTTGGGTCTGCTAAATGAAATTTCATATCCATCAGTGCCGAGGCTAAATACTCTGTAGTAGCAAATCCTTGATTAAAAGTAGCTGCTTTTTTGATTTTATCAACCAATGATTTGGGAATAGGTTCTCCAGTTTTATAATGAACCAAATAATTGTCTATTACTTTATCTGTAGATAACCAGCGTTCTAACAACTGAGATTGGAACTCCGTATAATCACGAACACCACCATTAAGCGTTGGATATCTAACTTCTGATGAGAAGAAATGTAGTGCGTGACCGAACTCATGGAAAAATGTTTCTGCATCATCCCAGGAAACTAATACGGATTCTCCCGGAGCCGGTTTTACAAAGTTAGAGTTATTAGATGCCAACACGGTTTTTTTACCATTAAAAGTGGTGTGACTTCTATAAGGGGTTGCCCATGCACCAGAACGTTTACCTGTGCGGGCAAATGGATCCAAGTACCATAATCCAATATGATCTCCCGAGGTTTTGTCGTTTACTTCCCAGACTTTTACATCTTCGTGAAATACAGGAACGGTTCCTTCTGCTACCGGAGTGAATTTATAGTTAAACAATTCTCCAGCCACAAAAAACATGGCTTCTCTTAATTTGTCTAATTGCAGGTATTGCTTTACTTCATCAGAGTCTAGATCATACTTTTTCTTTCTTACTTTTTCTGCATAGTATCTGTAATCCCAAGGTTCAATAGTGATATTGTCTTTATTTGCATTGGCTACAGCTTGCATATCGGCTACTTCTTCTTTTACTCTGGCAATAGCAGCTGGCCAAACAGCATTCATTAACTTCATAGCGTTCTCAGGGTTCTTGGCCATTCGGTTTTGTAATCGCCAATCCGCATAATTATCATATCCTAATAATGCTACACGTTCTTTTCTTAACTTTAGAATTTTAGCAATGTTCTCATTATTATCTTTATCATCTCCGTTATCACCTCTGGAATAATAATTTTTCCAGACTTTTTCTCTCAGTTCTCTTTCTGTAGAATATTTTAAAAACGGATCCATTGAAGATCTTGTGTTTGTAACAGCATACATACCCTCTTTTCCTCTATCCGCTGCGGCTTTGGCATAAGCTTTTATTAATGGTTCGGATAAACCACCTAGTTGATCTTTTGTAAGATAGGTGACATATCCTTCTTCATCAGCTAAAACATTATTAGAAAAAGCAGTGTAAAGTTCAGAGAGCTCTTTATTTATTTCTGCATAACGTTTCTTTTTTTTTGCGTCTAATTCTGCACCATCCATCGCAAATTGCTCATAGGTCAATTGTACTACACGCTGCTGATCTGCTTCCAAAGGTTGTTTCTGAGCGTTATCGTATACCGTTTTTATTCTCTGGAATAAGGCTTTATTCTGAGATATTTTAGAGCGAAAATCAGATAATTTCGGTGCCATTTCTTTCTGAATCTCTCTAAATTCTTGGGATGACATATTGCTACTTAAAATACCATAGTAGGTAAACACTCTATTGAGTTCTTCTCCTGATTTCTCTAAAGGAAGAATAGTGTTTTCAAAGGTTGGGGTTTCGGGATTCTGGGTAATGGCATCGATGTCAGCTAGGTTTAATTCCATACCTTTTTCTAGAGCAGGTTTAATGTCTGCAATGTTCATCTTGTCAAAAGCTGGAATACCTCCGTAAGGTCCTGTCCATTCTGCCAACAAAACATTTGAAATTTCTTCTTTCTGATTTGAATCTTCCACGGTTTCTTTCTTTTTATTACAACTTGTCATAACAATTATTGAACAAATCGCTATAGTTTGGAGCGTTTTTGAGATGTGTCGTATATTCATCCTGTTTGTGTATTTGAGTTTCTGAATGTTTTTAAATGACTCAATTTCTGTGAGTAGAACACCGGCAAAAACCTCCAACTAAATCCTAAACTTATTATTATTAGTAAGGAAAATTGCGTTTACAAAAAACAGTTTTCCATTTTCCCAAAAAGATCTAAATAAGGGGTTGTCTACCATGTAAATGACACTTCCATCACCCATTCTGGCCTCACCAAAGACCAATGAGTTTTTTAGACCCTCAAGAGCATCTTTACCAGAAAAACCGGATACGCTTGTTGGTTCTTGCATATAAACAACATTATATCCATCGTTTAAAAATTTATATGAACTACTCCCCAGTTTCAAGCTAAAATAGGTATCTTCATATCCAAAAGCTAAAGGATGCGAAGTATCTACTTTTGTTTTGTAAATACTTCCGGTAATGAAATTTTTAACCTGCTCGCGCTCACGTTTATCATAAGGAATAAGATTACCTATAGAATCCTTTTTCTCTTCTTTTGGTTTATTACTTTTAAGGTCAAACCCATCTTTATTGGCAAAGGTGTTCACGGCATTTGCAATTGCGATGACTTTTCCTCCGTTTCGAATCCAGGTCTTCAGTTTATCTAATGTGTTCTTATCAAAATACCCTCCGTAATAACCGTTGGGGAGAATTAATACATCGTACTTATTCAAATCAGTTCTTTTGAAGTAATCCGTATCTATAGAAGTGATTGGGTATCCGAGTTGCTGTTCAAAGAAATGCCAGATTTCTCCGTAACTTAGAGATGAGGTATAGTTTCCTTTTAACACTGCGATACGTTGATTATTGATTAGCTTCACATCTGGAGATCCAAAATCTACGCCATTTGATGCAAAACTGGTAGCTGTTGTGTAGATTTTTCGATGATGCTTATTTGCAAGGTCTATGACAATTTTATCATAATCTTTGATTTTTCTATTGTCACTTTTGGTAATAATTAAACTCCCTTTTTTAAATTTTGTACCGTTATTACTAAAATCTTTTTCACTAAAACGAACTCTAATTTTATTCTTTAACAGATCCGCAAGAAACTGAGCATCATTCAAACTGTTCCATTGGGCAATATATCCTGCACCTGTTGCACTAGCGGTGTTATTGATTTGATTTGTTTTTTTTGCTCCGTTGGCGGCGATTAACTTAGTCGAAGCAATGGCATCTAATCCATATGCGTGTGGAATGCTCCAAGCGGTGATATCATAGGTAAGAGGTTCACTTAGTTTAGCATCCGGTTCGAATAATACTTTTACCATTTTACCCTTTGGTTGATCCGTGCTTACAACCAAAGCTCCTTTTCCATTTATGTTACCTTGCTTATTCTCTCTAAAGTTAAAACCGGATATTTTCTCAATATTGGCATATCCATATGTAATCTCGTGTTTGTCGAGAAGTTTGGTTAACGCATCAATTTTATCTGCTTCGCCGTTCAACACGTAGCTCTTGTATTTTAGCCCGGAGTTATTAAAGAATTTTTTGAATTCATTATTAAGTTTTGTTGCATTTTTAGATGAAATTTCGACCGTAGATAATCCCGTAGTCGTATGATGTTCCAATCTGTCTTTAAGAGTAAGTACATAACCTTCGTCAGTCTGGATACCTAATCCTGCTCGACCATGTCCGGCTTGCTCATAGGTCATACCAATGGCTCCCATAAAAGTAGGATAGGTGTCTCCATAACTTGGATATAAGAGGTCAAAACGTTCTTTTGTAAAAAATAACCAACCTTCTGCATCAAAATATTTGGCGTGGTTTTTACCAATTTGAGTCTGAAAATCTCGTTGCCAGGGTGTTATAATTTCGTGAAAAGGCTCTGCAGCAGGTGCAAAATAATAAGGTTCATTAATACCTTGTTCATGAAAATCTACGTGAATGTGCGGCATCCATTTATTATAAGCCGTTAAGCGGCTGTAGGATTCTACCTGTGTTGCCCAAGCCCAATCTCTATTTAAATCAAAAAGGTAATGGTTGGGTCTTCCACCCGGCCATGGCTCGTTATGCTCTGTTGCATTTTGGTCCGTATTATAAGGTGTAGCTTTGGTTTGATTATACCAATTAGCATAGCGATCTCTACCGTCAGGATTCACACAGGGATCCATAATTACAACGGTGTTTTGTAAACAGTCTTTTTTGGTGGTAATAAGCTCATATATTGTTTTCATAGAAGCTTCGGTACTAGAAGCTTCGTTTCCGTGAACGTTATAACTTAGCCATACAATTGCTGTTTGCGGAGTGCTGTTTCCTTTGATAATACCTGTGTTTTTAAGATGATCAAGACGAATATTTTCAATGTTTTTTTGATTCTCTGCACTGGTCACGATGGCATAGGTAAGAGGCCTTCTTTCATTGGTTTTTCCGTAGGTGTGATAGGTAACTAATTCAGAATTAGCGGCTATATGATTAAAATAATTAACCACATCTGCATGTCGCGTAAATTGACTACCTAATTCATATCCTAAAAATGCTGATGGCGATTGGATATCATTTTGTGAAAACGCATATGTTGAAGTAACAACGAAGAGTGTTAAGAGAATTTTTTTCATTGATGAGTTTTTAATTTTGGTAAAATAGCGCGTTAAATTTAGGATATAAATGGTATTAACTAAATTTTAGGATTTGGGATTATAGATATTTATGAATTTAGGAAACTAAATAATGTAGACTCCAGTTTTCTTGAATATTAAAAAAAATATAAAAAAAGTAATGCAATCACAATCCGCCGTATATTTATCGATCTAAAAAGACCTTTCTATGCCTAGTGAGCGTATTCCGTTTAGAGAAACGAATTACTTTTCATCTTTTATTTGCGATTATTTAAAAGAAAAACCAGCCCTAAAAGAATTTTATCATAGATTCCCGAAACTTGATAATTTTAAAGATCAACTCCAGGAAAAGCAACAATCTTTTCCTCCAGAAAACCGTCTGGTATTGAAAACTTCTTTGTCTTCTCAATATAGAAATGTCAATATTTCTGAAGCTACCCAAAAGAATCTAGATCTTTTGGATAAGGATACCACATTTACCATCACAACCGGACATCAGTTGAATCTATTTACAGGGCCGTTATACTTTTTGTATAAAATAGTTTCTACGATCAATCTCACTAGCATACTAAAAGAAAAAAATCCAGAATATGATTTTGTTCCCATATATTGGATGGCAACGGAGGATCACGATTTTGACGAGATCAACTATTTTAATTTTAAAGGAAAAAAGATACAATGGAATCGCAAAGGTGGTGGCGCAGTAGGAGTTTTTGATACCGAAGGATTAGACAAAGTTTTTGAGATATTTTCTTCGGAAATTGGGTCGGGACGAAATGCGGAACGATTAAAATCTCTTTTTGAAGAAGCGTATTTGAAAAATAATAAATTGGCTGATGCTACCAGATACTTAGCAAATGAGTTGTTTAAAGGATATGGTTTGGTGGTTGTAGATGGGGATGATAAAGAACTGAAAAGTCTTTTTATTCCATATGTAAAGAAGGAATTAGAAGAACAGGTTTCTTATAACAGTGTATTGCCAAAAGCAGAAAAATTAGATGCAAAAGGATATAAGGTACAAGTCAATCCCAGAGAAATTAATTTATTTTATCTGTCTGAAGGATCTAGAGAACGTATCATAGAAAAGGAGGGAAGTTATTTTGTAAACGATACTGAAATTGTTTGGAGAAAGAGTGAGATATTAAAAGAACTCTCTGAGTTCCCGGAGCGGTTTAGTCCTAATGTGATGATGAGGCCATTGTATCAAGAGGTAATTTTACCAAATCTTTGTTACATCGGTGGCGGAGGAGAGTTGGCATATTGGTTAGAATTAAAGGATTATTTTGAGGCTGTCTCGGTTCCCTTTCCAATATTATTACTGCGTAATTCGGTTTTAATTCAGACCAAAAAGCAATCAGATAAAATAAAGAAATTAAATGTTTCTGACGCAGAGTTATTTCTAAAGCAGCACGAGTTGATCAATCGAAAAGTACGACAGATATCTAATATTGATATTAATTTTGATTCTCAGCGTGAACATCTCAAAGAACAGTTTAAAGGAATGTATGAATTGGCTGAAAAAACAGATGTTACTTTTGTAAACGCCGTCAAAGCTCAAGAGATAAAGCAACTCAAGGGTTTAGATATGTTAGAAAAACGATTGCTTAAGGCACAAAGAATAAAGCTCAGTGATCACGTAAAACGTCTTACTAAAATCCAAAATGAACTATTTCCTAATCAAAGTTTACAGGAACGCTATATTAATTACTCTGAAATGTATTTGGAATACGGAGAAAACCTGATTCCAGAGTTAATTAAACAGTTGGATCCTTTATGTGGAGAGTTTATTGTATTAAAGCAGTAAATTATTACTGTTGATATAGTTTCAGGCCAACTCAATTCTTTTTGAACCAAACATTTCGAGTTCGACCATTTGAAATGTATATGCCATGCACCTTTCCGTTATGGTCTCTTTTTATCTCCAGAGTGCTAATCGGCCAATCACCTTTGAAAATATCATTAAATAAACGTATCATTTTTATTTTCCCATGTCTGACATGTTCGCAGTAAAGGTCTGAATTCTCTAATGAAATTGAATAGGTAGTTCTTAGCTCGGGACTATAATAATCACCAATGTATTCTATAGGGTCAATTATATTGTCTTTTGTAATGCTTTGATGAAATTCTAGAACACCAGGTATTTGATTTGGAATTGAGACCGTGATTTTTGGAGTAGTTGTTTTTGTGTCAAAACTGAGAAATATGTCTTCATTTGTATTCAGTATTTGAAAAGAGTTTTTGCTTACAGGAGCTAACAAGTATTCATTACCAGAAGGCCTTTTGTACCTAAGAGTATCATTCTTTAGATATATTATTCTGCCATATTTTTCCTCAGAACTCCAATAAATTCCTTCAAATTTAGAAAGGTTTTTATTAGAAAGGCTGACTTGCACTTTTTGTGATTGTTTTTCTTGCTTTTTTTCTTGTTTAATGTCCTTATTTCCTAAAACAATTTGAGTAATTTTATTTGACTTTCCATAAATATCACCTCCAGAAAAATTAGATAAAATTATGATCTTAAACTGTTCTTCTGGGTAAACCTTTACTATTGATCTAAATCCTCCAACAGCTCCTCCATGTTGAATAACTTTTCTGCCCATATGTTTTTCTACACGTACTCCAAAACCATAATTTGTGTAAAAACCATTGGTAAGAGGAGTAACAGTCAGTAATTTTTGAAAAGGTTTAGCCCATTTTTTTTCTGAGGTAATAAAATTTTGTAACCAAAGATTAAGATCGGCTGTAGTCGAATACATGTTTCCTGATCCATAATATCCCCAGTAATCTATCGCTCGTTTAATTTCTTCAGAAGAATAGTATGAAGTGGCATTATTTAGAGCAACTTGGTCATATTGATCTTGAACGTAGGTGTCTTTCATACCTAAAGGATCAAAGATGTTTTTCGTCATCCAATTTCTAAATGATGTTTCACTTATTTTTTCTATAATTTTAGCTAATAGGATATATCCTGTATTACAATACAAAAATTCTTTTCCGGGTTCATAATTAAGGTCTTTTTGATTTTTAAGAATTCTATAAATGTCTTCATTTGTTTCTACATCCATACTTCGCCATCCTGCAATTCCTAGTAGTCCGTGTATATCTCTTAATCCACTTGTATGATTCAGGAGATGACGTATTGTTATAGTTTTTCCAAAATCGGGAAGTTCAGTAAGGTGTTTCCTTATATTGTCATTAAAAGAGAGTTTGTTTTGCTCTTCTAACAGTACAATACCCATTGCGGTAAATTGTTTAGATATCGAACCAATGTTAAAAAGTGTATTGGTAGTATTGGATACGCTGTATTCTAAACTTGCTAGTCCATATGCTTTTGAAAATATTGTTGTACCATTTTTTACTACCATAATCGAACCACCAGGATGATTAGGTGCATTCCAAGAGGTAAAGAGGTTATCTATTTTTTCAATATGTTTTTTATTGTATTGAGAATAGACGGTATGGATAGAAAACGATAAGATTATTATTAGCGAAAAGAATCCTTTTGTATTCATGAAATTATGGGTGTTTTTTTTAATACTCTGTGACAATACAAAAGTCTACAATCAAGCAAACAAAGTATTAAAATAAACACGCCAAAAAGCTGCCAGAAAGCCGCCAATCATACTGTACTCTTATATAATGCTATTTTTCAAGTTGAAATAAAGAGTGTTATTTTTATTAAGTTCAATACTGTTTCTTAAAATAATACAGACGTTTGCAAAGACCAGAAGTAAAAGAAGTACTAATGCGAAGTTGCGTCCTAATTCTCCTAAATTGAGAACACTTCCGATTAGATATATTGCAATAGTCAGAGTGGACCAAAGAATTTGAATGGTTACTATTTGTTTGGTAAGCGGATTATATTGCTTTTTGAAATGTGTTATAACCAAAGGAAAAGCAATACTTAATATAGGAATGAAAACAACAAGTAAGGAGGAAAGGTTAATTATATTGGTAAGTTTATAATTAATTTGTTTTTGATCAGCCTCTCTTTTTAGCAGTTCCTTTTCATCTAAACTTAATGCTTTTGCTAAAGCTTTAAGTGTGTAGCCTTTTGGAGCTATTCCCGATTCAATTCGTTGAATAGTGCGAACAGAAACTCCCGACTTATTAGAGAGTTCTTCTTGTGTCAAATTTTGTTTTTCTCGATATACTACTAATCTAGACATTTTTTAAGTTGAATTTGATATTTTGAGCTGTGCGTACTCACGCGGTATTGTACTAGCTATAAACAGTTTTGCAGTAATCAAATTTAGTAATATTAGCGGGTTTTAGTGCTTTACATAAAAGCATATAAGCCTACTGAATAATTTCCAGAAGGCTTATATTAAATAATCTGCGTTTATTTTAATAATAATTTATGTATTAATACACCGCATTAATTATTCTAATATCATTTGTGGTCATATAACTTCGATTAGGAACGATGGTACTTCCATCAACTCTTCTCATCGATCTCCAGCCGTTATCAATTGCTTGCTGTGTTCTAAAAAAGTATGATCCATACATCATAATCGAGTTGGTATCAAGAACATCTGATATTTCCCAACCATTTGCATCTGATACTTTAAAATAGTTGAATTCTTTATCATCCAAGATATTGCTAAACAATACTTGAACATAGGCATCTCGGTTCCAATGATTTTGCTCATGAATGATTCCGGCTACGTGCAGGAATTCATGAATAGCAGAGCCTCTAGAACATCCAGAGGCTAAATTCATTCGTTGTCCAGGAAATTTTTGATTCTTGTAGCCTAGTTGAGCCGAGCAACCACTGGACTCACTGTAACCAACCCACACATAACCGGCACTGTCATTACTGTTCCATCTACGAACGGTTAAATCAGTATTATCCGTGATATAATTCGCCGCATAAATTACCTTATCTTTTGTAGCCTGTGGCATGTTATTGGAGTATCTGTAAAGAATGGTGCGATTTGGCCATTTATTCACACGTCTGTCCCAGACACCTTTCCCGATATCTGATCCATCTTTAGCATCAAAATTTTCTTCTGTCAATATCATATCACCCAATGCGTAATTTCCATCGCCTAGTGAAATTACTTTAACCTCGGTTCCAAATAAGATCTTTGATACTTTTGTACCTTGAAATTCTATTTGTTCTGCTTCTAACGTTAATTTAAGTTCTTGACTTATCTCCACTTCGTTTTCAATGGTTTGTTCCTGAATGTCAGATTCACAAGAAACTAGAAAAAATAAGAGAACGGGGCAAACCGAGAATAGTACTTTGCTTGCGTTCCAAAATTTTGTTGTTTTCATAATAAATTGGTTTAAATGTTGTTAATTAATAGTTAATTTAACACTTTTTAGTTTTAACCATCCCAGTGTATCTGCAAAATGGGTAATAAGTTATGTGTTTGTGATAATTTGGTATTACTTTATGTCTTAGGTATTGTAATTCAATGTGTTAAAATATTTTTTAGTTGTACTAAGAAAATTTGATAAAAATGCAGTTACGAAATTTTTATCCGTACTATTTTTTTTAAATAATGATTCAGTTGAAACATCTTCTCTTTTCGTTTGATTATAATTTAGGGTAGTAATTTGCGTTATGTAACAACAAACTCTTACTACCATGAAAGCTCACGTATTCTTAGTTGCCTTACTTTTCTTTATTACCTCTTATACCGTTGCTCAGGATAGGGTATTGGTGTTTACAAAGACTAATGGTTTTACGCATCCTTCAATCAGTGCGGGTGTTATGATGATCACTAATCTTGGAGATACCAATGGTCTCTGGACAACAGAGGAAACGGATAATGCTAATGATTTTAGTGCCAGCAACCTGGCGCAGTATAGTGCTGTAATCTGGTGTAACACCAGCGGTAATAATTTGCTCAATGCTTCTCAGCGACAGGCTTTTGAAGATTTTATAGCAAACGGAGGTGGATTTTTAGGGATCCATGCAGCAACAGACACGTATAGAGACAGAAGCTGGCCTTTTTATAATGAATTGGTTGGAGGTATTGTACAGACGAATCCCAATCACACGAGTAATAACTTCAATGCCGATATGACAGTTGTAAATTCTCATCCTTCTGTTGATTTTCTTGGCACTACCTGGAATAAATCTGAAGAGTATTATTATTGGAAAAATAATGGCGGACAGTTGTTTAGCGGCAATATCAATTTATTAATGGTAGAATCTACAGGTTCTAACGATTATGACGAGGCAAGACCCATATCCTGGTATAAAGAATATGGAGGAGGACGATCATTTTATACGGCTTTAGGTCATAATTCTAGCGATTATACCAATGATACTGATTTTATAAAACATGTAGAAGAAGGAATAAAATATGTGATCGGTAATACCTTGAGCGTGGGCGGGCCAAGTTTAAAAATACCTTTTCAGATTAGCCCAAACCCGGTAAGTGATGTCTTCAGGTTTACCACTTCTGATGTTGTCAGAACAAAATCATTACTCATCTATGATATTAATGGAAAATTAGTTTACGAAGGAGAAATACCTTCTGAAGTTGCTTCAACAGAGATCAATGTAGAAAATTTATCCCGTGGACTTTATATTGGTAGTGTGGTATCCGGAAGTCAGAAAAGCAATTTTAAGTTGGTGAAAAAAGATTAAGGTACGATATAGGTTCCTTTCCAGCTTCCGTTGTCTTTTTTAAAGACAACTCGTATATGACTTGGTCTTTTTAATCTCAGGTATTCTATTCTGGCCGGAATTATCTTTATAGCAGAGAAAAAATGTTTTCCCTCCAAATAATCGATCTCTTCAGGGTTTTTGATTTCTCTTCCGGGGGATAATTCTGTGGTATAGTCCTTTTTGGCTTTCTCAGGGATTTGTTTCCAGATTTGTTGTATTACTTTTTCGTTTGTAATTATTTCTGCTTTGGCCTTTACTGTAATTTGTAGTAAACGCGCTTGATCGTAGAATAATAGGCTTACTCTATTATTTGCTTGGATATTAGCAATTTTTTTAGATCTTTCGTCTGTATATATCATCATATTCAATTCATCATCTACGTTTCTTAAGACAACCGTTCTCTGTCTGGGGATGTTGTTGAAATCTGAGGTTGCTAAGGTGAAATATCTAAAAGGATGCGTTTTATTTTCAATAGCGGCCTTAAGATCAACTACAATAGAAGAAAATATAATATCAGTCATGGGTGGTTAGGTTTATTATGGATTACCTAAAGTTACTTAAATTATAGGGTAACCTCAAAAAAATATAAGATTTAAATCTTCTGCTGTTTACTGCACATTCCAGACTTCTTCTTCCATCCACGAAATACTTGTTTTTAATATTTCTTGATATTCACATGCTTTAATATGTGTTCTTCCTTTAGCTTCTACAAAAGTGATATTGCAGCCTAATGCCTTGGCTTCTGCAATACGTTTTCTGGTTTTCTTTATTGGAAAAAATTTATCCTCTGTTCCTTGTATTACATAAATTGGGATATTGAGTTTTTCTTCTACTTTGCAGTTAGATCCCATCAATACCATCCCAGAAAAAATTGTTGGATAATCTTTGGCATATTGCCATCCTGCGATAGCACCGTTACTATATCCTACCAAAATAATTTTGTTGGGATCAATTGGCCAATGCTTTTTAGCTAAATCAATAAAGTCCAGAATTCTTTTTTCAAGATAATCCAATGTCCAGGTCCGCCAAGCTCCTGAAGGACTAAAAATAAATCCCCCAGCATCTTTTAGTCCTGGAACGACCAGGCAATTACTAAATTTAGTATAGTTTTTACTTCCAACGCCACCGTGTAAAACGATAAATAGCGGAACTTTTTCGCCATCCTTGATTTTAGGAATTGTTAAGTCGTATTTCCACTCAGATTCTTTGTCATTAACCTTAATCTCACTAATTATGTTGCCCGGATTCAGCGGAATTTCTTTAAAAGAATCTTCGTCAATACTACTCGTATAACTATTAGTGCCTCTTTGGTCTAAACCACTTTTGCAGGAAATGATGGTAAAAAATATAAAGCAACGTAAAAAACGACTTAGAAATGAATACTTCATAGTTTTTCTATAAATATACTAAGTAAGTTGCTATTTTTATTGGTAATTGACAAGGTCTTCATAAAAAAACCGTTATGTTGAAAATTATATCAGTAAGGATTTCAAGGTTTTCAATTTAATTTTATTTTTGCCTATGCAAAATAACAAGGTACTTATTTTAGACTTCGGGTCACAAGTAACACAACTTATAGGACGCCGAGTAAGAGAACTCAATATTTATTCAGAAATACATCCGTATAATAAACCTCCAAAAAATATCAGTGATTATAAAGCTGTTATTTTATCTGGCAGTCCATTATCTGTGCGTGGTAATGATGTTGCACATCCAGATCTGTCAGAAATACAGGGCAAAAAACCATTATTAGGTATTTGTTATGGTGCCCAATATTTAGCACATTTTGGAGGTGGACGGGTAGCAGAATCTAATACGAGAGAATACGGTCGGGCAAATTTGTCTTACATAAGTAAAAATGAATTGTTTCAGAATATTTCTGAAGGTTCTCAAGTATGGATGAGTCATAGTGATACCATTAAAGAATTACCAGCGAACTCAAAACTTCTGGCAAGTACCCAAGATGTAGAAAATGCTGCTTTTAAAATAGAAGGAGAAGAAACCTATGCGATTCAATTTCATCCAGAGGTGTATCATTCAAAAGACGGCACACAGCTTTTAGAGAACTTTTTAGTAAATATTGCAGGTATCGCCCAAGATTGGACTCCAGATTCTTTTGTGGAGGAAACCGTAAAAAAATTAAAAGAGCAGTTAGGAAATGATAAAGTTGTTCTAGGTCTTTCTGGAGGTGTTGATTCAACAGTGGCAGCAGTTTTACTAAACAAAGCTATCGGTGATAATCTCCATTGTATATTTGTTAATAACGGGTTACTTCGTAAAAATGAATTTTCATCAGTGCTAGCCCAGTACGAAGGAATGGGGCTGAATGTAAAAGGAGTGGATGCTTCGGCACGCTTTTTGGACGCTTTGGCGGGAGAAAGTGATCCCGAAGGAAAAAGAAAAATAATTGGTCGCGTATTTATCGAAGTGTTTGATGATGAAGCTCATCAAATTGAAGATGCTAAATGGCTGGCGCAAGGAACAATATATCCGGATGTTATAGAGTCTGTTTCGGTTAGTGGTGGTCCGTCGGCTACAATAAAATCACATCATAATGTAGGTGGATTACCAGATTTCATGAAATTAAAAGTGGTAGAACCTCTAAAAATGTTATTTAAAGACGAAGTAAGGCGTGTTGGGCGATCATTGGGTATTGATCCCGAACTGTTAGGAAGACATCCATTTCCCGGTCCAGGATTGGCAATTCGTATTTTAGGAGATATTACTCCAGAAAAAGTTAGTATTTTGCAAGAAGTTGATGCCATCTTTATTAACGGTCTAAAAGATAATGGTCTGTATGACAAGGTTTGGCAAGCAGGAGCAATGTTGCTTCCAGTACAAAGTGTTGGAGTTATGGGAGATGAAAGAACGTACGAAAAATGCGTGGCTTTAAGAGCAGTGGAGAGTACGGATGGGATGACTGCAGATTGGGTAAATCTGCCATATGAGTTTTTACAAAAAACTTCTAATGAAATAATAAATAAGGTAAAAGGCGTTAATAGAGTAGTGTATGACATTAGCTCCAAACCACCGGCAACGATAGAGTGGGAGTAATATAACAAAACCATAAAGCTGTTGATTTTTATAAAATCAAATTCATTAAAATTAAATCGAATGAAAAAAATATTGTTGTTCTTATTTGTGCTCTTTGTAACCAATTTTGGTTTTGCTCAGCAATATAAAAGTCACAAAGTTGCTAAGGGAGAGAATGTATTTAGAATAGCTAAACGCTATAATACAACTCAAGAGGCAATATTTAGAGTAAATCCTTCGGCAAAAGAAGGGATTAGAGAAGGACAAATCTTGGCTATCCCTGTTATTGATGATCAAGAATACAAAATCCACGTTGTTGTTGAAGATGATACTGTATATAGTTTATCTAAGAAATACAACACAACCCCAGAAGCGATTTATAATTTAAATCCGGATGCGATTAATGGTATCAATTTAGGGCAAATTTTACGGGTCGGTAAATTGGATAAGAAAGATGCTGATATGGCTAATACTACCGAAAATGTGAGCGATCCTATTCTGGATAGTATAAAGCCGTTAGAAGAGATAAGACAGATTGTTCGATTTAAGACACATAAAGTTAGAAGAAAAGAAACCTTACCGGAAATTGCTGAGAAATACAATATAACTATTGATGAAATCAAGAAGCATAATAAAAGATTATATTCGGAGCAAATCCGAAAGCGTGATAAAATAAGAATACCGGTTTTTGCAGATAATGCAGTTAAAGAAACTAAAACGCCAATAGATTCATTAGGAAGTAGAATATCTACCACGACAAAATATGTTGTTAAACCCAAAGAAACTAAATTTAGTATATCCAGAAGACACGGAATTACAGTTTCTGAATTAGAGCAATTAAATCCAGATATGGATCCTAATTTTCCTTATGGAATGGAGATCGTCGTTCCTACAACTATTGTAGTTCCACTGGAAGAAATGATCGATACAGATAAGTTTGAATTGTATGAGGTTCAACCTAAAGAAGGTTTCTTTAGTGTTTTAAGAAGAGCTCAAATTTCTTCGGATTCCTTGTTTAGCTTAAACCCATATGCAAGAAATGGTCTAAAAATCGGAATGGTACTTACATTGCCCAAAAGGGATGCCATTGATTCATTAACAATGGACGTTTCAAAAAGCAAGATGTTAAAATTAGAAAATATGTTATCTAATTTTAAAACAAAGAAATTAGCAATAATGCTTCCGTTTGCATTGGATACTTTAGATCTTAATGCAAGAAAAGAAACTGAAGATTTTTTGAAAAGCAGAAGCAGAAGAGCTCGAGCTACACGGGTAGCTTTGGATTTTTACAAAGGGGTGCAGATGGCTGTGGATTCTGCTAAAAGTAGAGGTCTTAGTGTCGATCTAACGGTGTATGATACTCAAAGAAATAATAATACAGGCCATATTAAACAACTTATTAATCAAAATAATTTTGATGAAATGGATGCGGTAATTGGGCCATTATATCAGGCAAATGTAGAAGCTGCTGCGGAAGAATTAAAAAAATACGAGACACCAGTGTTTTCTCCTATTTCTAATAGAGAATCAAAACTTTATAGTAATTTTTTTCAAACAAGACCGACAGATCTCATGCTTCAGGATAAATTGATCGCATATGTAGAAAAGGATTCTACTGACAAAAATATAGTTATCATTGCACAACAAGGAAAAAAGAAATATGAAGAAATAAAAAATAAGTTAGTAACCAAGTTTCCAGAAGCAAAAATAGCAAAGATAGAAGAAGGTAATTATCTATATGAAGTTCACCTAAATAAGGTCTTGGCGAAAGATAAACCAAATTGGGTGTTTTTGGAGTCGGATGATGTAGCAATGATTAGTAATGTTACTACATTGCTAAACGCCAAAGCAGAAAGTCATCAGATTACTCTATTTACTACTAATAAGGATGATGCATTTGGTGATGATAGTATAAAAAATGAATATTTATCTAAATTACATTTGCATTATCCATCAATAGATAAAGAGTTTGATAACTATGACGAAAATAGTATGACCCCTTTAGTAGAAAGGTATAAGAGAGAGTTTGGTACAATCCCAAGTAAATATGTGGTTAGAGGTTTTGATATCACCTATGATATTTTAATGAGACTAGGTGCCGCAGATGACTTGTATCACGCTGCAACTTTTGAAGGAACAACAGAATATGTAGAAAATAAATTTAACTATGCAAAAAAGTTATTAGGAGGCTATTATAATAAAGCATCTTACATCATTAAATTTGATGATGAGCTGAAACTTACAGTGATAGAATAAAATTTATTTCATCAATAATCATTTTTAAAGCTGATTTTAAAATCATTTTTTTTATTTTTAAAAGCTGAAATTATTTTGTTGGTAAATGTAAGGGACAAAATAATGAAAACTTTGGGCCTGATTTGGAATGTTTAAGGGTCATGGCATGAAAATTGATATACCATTGATAACAGTTTTCATAATTCAAAGTTTTGAATACATTGAAAAAAAAATTGTTTCAATTGGAATAGATATACAATAATTATATCTTAGATAATAAACCTATTTTAGTGAAGATTATCAATACTTAGCCCCGTATTTGATATTTATCTGAAATAGAAAAAACAACTTTAGCCGGGCATAATTATTGCAATTATGGGTAAATTTTTTACTATTCTCTTAGTTTTAGTTTTTGCTAATCATGGATATGTAGAGCGTTTTTCTTATGCAGAAAAGAGTACGTTAGACTGGTCGGATTTTAGAGGAGAACCTAAATTGGACAGTAATTTTGATGCTAGTGTAAATACCGGTATAACGTATCAATGGTCTATAAGTAAGGATTACGGAAAAACTGAATTAAAGTATGAAGTGGATAGCTTTTGTTACCCGTCATTATCTTGGGTGAAAAAAGGGCAGTCGACTCAATACTTGCTACTTCACGAGCAACTGCATTTTGATATTTCAGAGTTGCACGCAAGGATTATGCGCAAGAAATTAAAGGAGTATAGACCAGGAAAAAACGTTCGCAAAGAATTGAATAAAATGTACAAAAGGGTGGAGCGGATGAGAGTTAACATGCAGGAGTTGTATGACACAGAAACAGATCACTCTAAAAATAAAGTGAGTCAGGAAAAATGGGAAAAGAAGGTAAAGAACTTGATGTGGTACTATAGAGCCTATGCTAAATAGACAATTTTTTCTGTAGTCGTATGGATATTCAATTCCAAAAGGATTTTTTAATTAAACTTGCCAATACCAAAATGCCTTTTGGTAAATACAAAGACAGATATCTAATAGATCTCCCAGAGTACTACATTGTATGGTATCATAATAAAGGTTTTCCCAAAGGAACATTAGGTCACCAGATGCAGACCGTTTATGAACTAAAATTAAACGGGTTAGAGTACCTTATTAGAAATATAAGGAAGCTATAATGCTGCAGACTATTTATATTCACAGTAAAACAAAAAGATATATTGATTATATACTAATTCTTACTTCTTTCGCTTGATTTATATTTGTTGCTCGTTCTTTCCACAAACAGAACAATAGAAGGTTTTATTTTCTAAAAGATATCGTATTTTGTGCTACATCACATAAATCATCCATTATATGAAAATGTACAAATTATGCATTGGAATTTTTATTTGTTTTATGGTTTTTCAAACCAAAATTCATTCGCAAAATTTCAGTGAAGGGCCATTCTCCCAACTTATTATCAGAGGTGTTACTTTAATTAATGGAAATGGAGCACCGCCCAGAGGACCGGTAGATATCGTTGTAGAAAATAATAAGATCAAGAATATTGTAGTAGTAGGGTACCCGGGAGTTGAGATAGACGATACAAAACGACCAAAACTAAAACCAGGTGGTAGAGAATTAGAAGCTAAAGGAATGTATCTTTTACCAGGTTTTGTGGATATGCACGGGCATATCGGTGGGGTAGCCCAGGGAGCAGATGCAGATTATGTATTTAAATTATGGATGGCTCATGGAATCACAACTGTTAGGGAGCCAAGCGGAAGAGGAATCGACTGGACACTGAAGCTTAAAAAAGCAAGCGAAAAAAATGAAATTATTGCGCCTCGTATTTTTGCGTACACGGGATTTGGACAAGGAAATAAGAATCCAATTAGCACTCCGGAAATGGCCAGAACTTGGGTGCAGGAGAATGCAAAAAAAGGGGCAGATGGGATAAAGTTTTTTGGAGCCGCTCCAGAAATTATGAAAGCAGCTCTTGATGAGAATAAAAAATTAGGATTAGGTTCTGCCTGTCATCATGCACAAACCGATGTTGCGCGTTGGAATGTGTTGCACTCGGCTAGAGCGGGATTAACAACTATGGAACATTGGTATGGTTTACCAGAAGCATTATTCGATGATAAAACAGTGCAGCATTATCCTCTTGATTACAATTATCAGAATGAACAACATCGGTTTGAAGAAGCGGGAAAGTTATGGAAACAGGCAGCTAAGCCCTATTCTGATCATTGGAATAAAGTAATGAATGAGCTCTTAGCATTAGATTTTACACTGGATCCTACTTTTAATATTTACGAAGCTAGTAGAGATCTACACAGAGCGCGACGAGCAGAGTGGCACGAAACGTATACATTGCCTTCTTTATGGAAGTTTTATCAGCCTAGCAAGATTTCACACGGATCCTATTGGCACGATTGGGGAACCGAACAGGAGGTTGCCTGGAAAGAAAATTATAGATTATGGATGACTTTTATCAATGAATATAAAAATCGCGGAGGAAGAGTTACCGCAGGATCTGATTCTGGTTTTATATTTCAATTATATGGTTTTGCATACATCAGAGAGTTAGAGCTTTTGAGAGAAGCGGGTTTCCATCCTTTAGAAGTAATTCGAGCAGCTACATTAAATGGTGCTGAAGCTCTGGGAGCATCAGACAAAATAGGATCTGTAGAGGTTGGTAAATTGGCAGATTTTGTGCTGGCAGATGAGAATCCTCTTAAAAATTTAAAAGTGTTGTATGGTACGGGTGCAATAAAACTAACTGAGGATAATGAGGTAATACGGACAGGAGGTGTTAAATACACCGTAAAAGATGGAATTATTTACAATGCAAAAGAATTACTGGCTGATGTAAAAAAAATGGTTGATACAGCTAAGAAAAATGAGAATTATAATATATCTCAACCGGGACTAAAAGAATAAGCACGTTTTAATTCTGTTTGATCAAAATAGAAAATCGTTTGAAATACTATTTATATGTTCAACCGGTCATTCAGAGGGCACTTAAGAATAATATAATAATTTATCTGTCACATTGAGTGTAGTCGAAATGTGACAGATAAATTATCTTTTCAGTTTATTTTCAATGTACAGCTGTTCTGATGTTTCTAAGAAGCAGGTTCAGTAACTTTGGAAAAAATATCGACATCTACCTGATTTTTGGTTAGATCTTCAAAGGTTTCCCGTCTACGAATCAGATGTGCTTCATTATTATGCCATAGTACTTCTGCCGGGCGAAAACGTGAATTATAATTACTGGCCATAGAAAAACAATAAGCACCAGCATTTTTAAACGCTATGACGTCACCTTCTGTGATTTCCGAAATCCTTCTGTTAGTAGCAAAAGTGTCAGTTTCACAGATATATCCAACAACAGAGTAAAAACGCTCTCGTCCTTTGGGGTTCGAAATATTTACAATATGGTGGTATGAATTATAAAACATAGGCCTGATCAAATGATTAAATCCACTATCGATTCCCGCAAAAACCGTAGAGGTGGTTTGTTTGACTACATTTACTTCAGCCAGAAAATAACCAGCTTCACTTACTAAAAATTTTCCAGGTTCAAAACCGAGCGTTAATTCTTTGCCATACTCTTTGCAGAAAGCATTAAAACGCTTTGTGAGCTTTTTACCAAATTCTTCAATATTTGTTTCAATATCGCCCTCTTTGTAAGGAACTTTAAAACCACTTCCAAAATCTATAAAATCCAAATTCTTAAAATGCAGCGCAGTTTCAAACAATATTTCACTAGCATATAGAAATACATCGATATCTAAAATATCACTTCCGGTATGCATATGGATACCATTAATATTCATTCCTGTGTTTTCTACAATTCTTAGAATATGCGGTATTTGATGAATCGAAATACCAAATTTACTATCGATATGACCAACAGAGATATTACTGTTACCTCCAGCCATTACGTGTGGATTGATCCGAATGCAAACGGGAACATCCGGATGTTTAGTTCCAAATTGTTCCAGAATGGATAGATTATCAATATTGATTTGAACACCCATTTCTGAAACTTTTTCAATTTCTCGCAAAGAAACACCATTAGGAGTAAAAATTATATTTTCTGGAGCTACACCAGCGAGCAAGCCAAGTTTGACCTCCTGAATAGATACAGTATCTAAGCCGGCACCTAACGAATTCATTAACTTTAAAATCGCAACATTAGATAATGCTTTCACAGCATAATTTAACTTTACATGTTTCACCTGTTTAAAGGCACTAGTAAGACGCTCATACTGTGAAACAATTTTTTCGGAGTCATATACATATACAGGGCTCCCAAACTCTTTTGCGATTGCCAATAAATTTGCGTTTTCCATTTTAAATAAAATTAAGCATACGAAATTACTATTTTTACTATAGATTATCTCTAAGAGGCGCGTAATTAGTATAAATTTATTTAAACCTGAAAAAAATGAGCTTCAAATAACGAATTTTTCATTTTTGAACAGATATTATACAGATAGTCGCCATATTATTTAGTATTTTTAAAATAAAAACATGTTAGCACTTTTTCCTTTACAACTGGTGGTATATCCAGGAGAACGCCTGCCACTGCACATCTTTGAAGAAAGATATCAGCAATTAATTACTGATTGCCAAAGTGAAGGAATTTCGTTCGGTGTTCCGACTTATATTGATAAAAAACTGGAATATGGTACAGAGGTCACTTTACAAAAAGTAGAAAAAAAATACCCCAGTGGCGCTAGTGATGTTGTTTGTTTAGGGACCAAGGTTTTTAGGATTAAAAGTTTTTATCCGCAAATGCCTGGTAAATTGTATGCTGGCGGAGAGGTTGAATATTTGGAAGATAGTGAGAATGGAGTAGAAGAACTACAGGAAGAACTATTAAAGAATATCGCCATACTATACGTAGAGCTGACTATTGAAAAACCTCCTGTTTTTAATATTCCATTTGTGAGCTATCAGGTAGCACATAAAGTTGGATTGGCATTACATCAGGAATACCATTTATTAAAACTGCGTAGCGAATTAGAACGGCTTAATTATCTTATTGGTCATCTTAAAATAACCATTCCGGTTGTTAGAGAAATGAATCGAGCTAAAGAAGTAATTAAAATGAATGGGCATTTTAAGAATTTTGATCCGCTGGATTTCGAAGATTTTACATTATAAGAGTATCGTCATTGAGTTTTCAGATAATTACGTTTGCTAATTTTTAATTATGCAGCAGGTCATTGATGAATGATTTTTTTACCGGAAAAGATTGGCACAGTAACTTCACTTTTCCTATTTTTGGGACTCCTATTCAAAAGGTTAAAAATAAGACTATGAACTTACACGAATATCAGGGTAAAGAGATATTAAATAGCTTTGGTGTGCGTATCCAACGTGGTATTGTTGCACAGAATGCAAAAGAAGCAGTAGCTGCTGCAAAACAATTAACCGCAGAGACAGGTACCGGATGGCACGTAATCAAAGCACAAGTACATGCAGGTGGTCGCGGAAAAGGTGGTGGAGTAAAACTTGCAAAAAATCTTCAAGAAGTAGAAGAAATTGCCGGACAGATTATAGGTATGAACCTGATCACTCCGCAGACATCTGCCGAAGGTAAAAAAGTACATCAGGTATTGGTTGCAGAAGATGTATATTATCCTGGAGATAGTGAACCGGATGAATTTTATATGTCTGTATTATTAAATCGTACTACGGGTCGTAATATGATTATGTATTCTACAGAAGGAGGGATGGATATCGAAACAGTTGCAGAAGAAACTCCTCATTTAATTTTTACAGAAGAAATTGATCCAGCTGTTGGATTATTACCATTTCAGGCCAGACGTGTTGCTTTTAACTTAGGTTTGAGCGGTACAGCGTTCAAAGAAATGACCAAGTTCGTAATGGCTTTGTATACCGCTTATGTAAAATCAGATTCTTCTTTATTTGAGATTAATCCTGTTTTAAAAACCAGTGATGATAAGATCATGGCCGTTGATGCAAAGGTAACTATAGATGATAACGCACTATACCGTCATAAGAATTATGTCGATATGAGAGATATTCGTGAAGAGAATCCTATTGAAGTTGAAGCTAATGAAGTTGGACTTAACTATGTAGACCTTGATGGAAATGTGGGATGTATGGTAAATGGAGCAGGTCTTGCGATGGCAACAATGGATTTAATTAAGCAAGCTGGAGGAGAACCTGCTAACTTCTTAGATGTAGGAGGAACTGCGGATGCTAAACGTGTAGAAGAAGCTTTTAGAATCATTTTGAAGGATCCTAATGTAAAAGCAATACTGATCAATATCTTTGGAGGAATCGTTCGTTGTGATCGAGTAGCTCAAGGTGTTGTAGATGCATATAAAAATATGGGAGACGCTATCAACGTTCCTATCATTGTACGTTTACAAGGAACAAATGCAGATATCGCTAAAGAATTAATCGATAATAGTGGATTGGATGTGCAAAGTGCTGTAGAGTTTCAGGAAGCTGCTGATAAAGTACAGGCAGTAATAGCATAGTTTCGCTAGTTAAATAAAATATTCTGAAGCGATCCACTATTGGGTCGCTTCTTTTTTTACTAAAACCTAAAGTATGGACCAAAAGGTTAAAGAAATAGTTAATAAATTACATTTGAAACCACATCCCGAAGGAGGCTTTTATAAAGAAACATATAGAAGTGATGGTGTAATTCCCAAAGAAGTTCTAAAGGGTGGATTCTCAGGAGATCGTAATTATTGTACTGGGATTTACTTTTTACCTACTTCACATAATTTTTCAGCTTTTCATCGTATTAAACAAGATGAGATGTGGCATTTTTACGGAGGAAGTTCATTATATGTTCACGTGATTACAACAGAAGGAGAGTACATTAATCACACAGTAGGAATGAACCTGGATCAGGGAGAAACTCCGCAAGTAGTCGTTCCGGCTGGTTGTTGGTTTGCGTCTAGTGTTAAGGATGCAGAAAGATATTCTTTTGTTGGATGTACGGTTTCGCCTGGATTTGATTTTGAAGATTTTGAGCTGGCAGAAAAGGAAAGCTTATCTGATACGTACCCTGAGCATAAAAAAATAATTTCTCAATTCACTCGTAAATGATCATATCTTTTTAAGGTTTCCATAACTAAATTAAGCCGGATAAATCTTAAAGAATTGATTATTAAATAGTCTGGTTTTAAATTAGCTCGAAACCCCTATGAAAACTATTGAATGGATGGAAAATTGCGTATTTTTAGTTAATCAAAACAGATCATTATAAACTTTGCGACACCTAAAAAAGATCTGCTAAGAAAGTTCTTCGCAAAAACTTAATGTATAGTATAAATACCTGAAATTAAATAATTATGATACCTGAAATAGAGAAATCATTAAATGATCAAATAAAATATGAAGCCAAAGCGTCTGCACAATATTTATCTATGGCTTGTTGGGCAGATATAAACGGATATAATGGTATAGCCGAGTTTTTTTATACGCAATCTGAAGAGGAACGTGTACATATGACTAAGTTGGTTAAGTTTATTAATGAAAGAAATGGTAAAGCAGTAATTCCAGCGATAGAGAAACCTAGAGATGATTTTGAATCGCTAAGAGAATTGTTTGAAATTTTCCTGGAAAGTGAAGAATTTGTAACCGCTCAGATTAATAATGTTATTTTTCAATGTTTGCAGCATAAAGATTATAATGTGCATAATTTTATGCAGTGGTATGTATCTGAACAGTTAGAAGAAGAAGCGGTGGCAAGGACACTACTAGATAAATTAAAAATTATAGGTGAGGATAAATCAGGACATTATTTGTTTGATAGAGATATCAACACTTTTCAGATAAGTAACTCGCAAGAAGAATAGGTAACTTATTGTTAATAAGTCATTAAATAAAACTAAAAGATTCTTTTTTCAAGAGTCTTTTTTTTATATTTTTGCTCTTTATTTAGATTCAATAAAAATTATATTATAGTGCAAAGTTCAGATATACCTTCCTTATATTCACCGTGTGCTTCATTAAATTGCGAGGTTAGTTGTGGCGGCAAGAAGAAAAAATGTTGTAAGAAATACAAGAAAAAAGGTAAATCAAATTGTAAGAGATGTCCTAAATTATAAGAGGATTTTTTAATAGTATAGTCTCATTACAAAAAAGCGAATATGTCTCAGATATATTCGCTTTTTTGTCAATGGTGATATCTTTTATTTCTTGTCATATTATTTTTATACTTTTAATTGGTGATCGTGCTCGTATTTAATGATTTGTGTTAATCATATTTTTATCAATGGCTTTTAATACTAATAATTTATTCTAATAGTTATGATTAGGTATGTATATCCTATGAGAAAAATTATATTTATAATGATTCTGATGTTAATGGGTTTGGGTTCATTGACTGCACAAGAGTGGTTAACTGATTTTAATGAGGCTAAAAAAAATGCTTCTGATACTAATAAGCATATAGTTCTAGTATTTGCCGGATCTGACTGGTGTGCGCCCTGTATAAAGTTGGAAAGACAAATCTTGAATACTGAAAAATTTCTGCAATATGCCAAGGAGAATTATATTCTGGTAAAAGCAGATTTTCCAAGGAAAAAGAAAAATCAATTACCTAAGGAGTTACAAGAACAAAATACGTTACTTGCAGAAGCTTATAATAAAAGTGGTGGTTTTCCATTGGTGGTACTTTTGGATAAAGAAGGAAAAAAACTTGGGGAAATAGGCTATAAAAAGGTAACACCCGATGGATATATAGAGATATTAAATAAAATGATCCGATAGATTGAGATTACATATTGCATTATTACTTTACTGTTTCTTTAATTTTTCTTTTTCACAAGAAATCTATAAGCGAGGCATGTTATTAATGGGAAGCGACTTTGAGATTACAATGGTTGCAAAAGATGATGTTACTGCTGATCAATACATGAACATAGCAATTTCAGAAATTACTAGAATTGAAAGATTAATTTCGTCATGGGATTCCAATTCGCAGACTTCTTTAATTAATCAAAATGCCGGGATAAGGCCTGTAAAAGTAGATAAGGAACTCTTAGAATTAATTAAGAGAGCTATCCAAATTTCAAAATTAACGGATGGGGCATTCGACATCAGTTATGCTTCTATGGATAGAATATGGAAGTTTGATGGTAGTATGAAACAAATTCCACCTGCAAAAGAAATAAAAGCATCTGTATCTAAGGTCGGATATGAAAATATTCTATTAGATGTCAAAAAATCTACTGTGTTTCTTAAACAGAAAGGAATGAAGATTGGTTTTGGAGCGATTGGTAAAGGATATGCAGCCGACAAAGCAAAGTTGCTACTAATGAATAAAGGAGTAGAAGCCGGGATCATTAATGCTTCTGGAGATATGAATACCTGGGGTAAGCAACCTGACGGAAGTGATTGGAAGGTGGCCATTACCAATCCTTTAAATAAAAATAATGCTTTTGCTTTATTACCCGTTATTAATGGAGCAGTAGTCACTTCTGGTAATTATCAAAAGTATGTGGTTTTTGATAATGTTCGCTATACTCATATCATTGACCCGCGAACTGGCTATCCTTCTAGTGGAATCTTAAGTGTAACAGTTTTTGCTCCAAAAGCTGAATTAGCTGATGCACTGGCAACCTCTATATTTGTTATGGGAAAAGAGGTAGGAATTAATAGAATAAATCAGTTAAAAGGTGTTGAATGTATAATTATCGATGAAAATGGAAATATACATACCTCTGATTATATAAAAATCGATAAGAAATAATAAAGTCTAGATTATATAAATAGATTTGTGATGGATCTTTAAACAATAAAACAGAAGATGAAAAAAATAATAATGAGTATTGTGATATCCACTTTTTTTGGTTCTTGCGCTTCGGTAAAAGAATATGAAAAAGTAAATATTAACGACCCGGATATGCAACTAGCTTCTAAGAAGATCGAACGCTTCGAAACAAATTTTCAAGTATATCGAGAATCTGCTGCCGGTGCTAATGGAGGAAAAACAGGAGGTGGTTGCGGTTGTAACTAATACATACCTAAAAGTTTTAAAATAATAATATATGACACAGAACAATTCAGGCTTTTGAAAATAAAATTTTTACTATTGGTATTGATTTCGACGATCACATTATTTGCTCAAGAAAAGCAGCAAGACTCAATTCGTGCTTTTAAAAAAAGAGTTCTTGAATCCACAGAAATAGATTTTTTAATGAGTTATTACACTCAGGAAGGAAATAATGCTGCAGTAACAGGTGGAATTGGTACAGAAGAGTTGACTGATATCACTCCGACAATTGTGGTTTCCATTCCATTAAATGATGATGATGTACTAACTATAGATGCAGGAATATCGGCATACACATCTGCCTCTTCCAGCAATGTAAATCCTTTTGATGGGGATGGGCCTGCAGATCCTTTTGTAGCATCTTCTGGTGCATCCGGAAAAGATGTGTTAGCAACTTTTTCCGGTTCTTATAGTCATAGCAGTGACGATAGAGATAATATCTGGGCTGCTAATGTTTCTTTATCAAACGAATACGATTATTTTTCTTTTGGTTTTGGAGGAAGTTATACCAAGCTATTCAATGAAAAAAATACAGAATTAAGTGTCAATGCGAATATCTTTCTTGATACCTGGAATGCTATTTATCCATCAGAACTTCGAGATAATCCAAACTTTGTCCCACACTCTGATGAATCCCGTAATTCATATTCGTTGGGATTTGGTTTTTCTCAAATTCTCACTAAGAAGTTGCAAGCTTCATTAGTTTTGGATTTCGTGCGGCAGGAGGGATTGTTATCTACTCCTTTTCAACGAGTACAATTTTCTGATATCGAAGATGTTGTGGTTCAGCAATTTACTTATGGTGATGATATAGAGCGATTGCCAGATTCACGATTTAAAATAGCAGCAGGAGGCAGATTACATTATTACGTAAATGAGATATTTGTGGTGCGCACCTTTTATAGATACTATACAGATGATTGGGGAGTTAATTCTCATACTGCGAGTATAGAAATACCTATAAAAATCACGGATAGATTTACGCTATATCCCAGTTATCGATATTATACACAGACAACGGCAGATTACTTTGCTCCATTTAATCAACACCTCTCCACTCAGGAATTTTATACTTCTGATTATGATTTATCCGATTTTGATGCCAATCAATATGGATTCGGTGTAAGTTATACTGATATTTTTGCTAATTTTCATATATGGAAGTTTGGTCTGAAAGCTATAGACCTTCGTTTTAATCAGTATGAACGAAGCACAGGGCTTAGTGCCAGTATTGTATCTGGGGGTTTTAATTTTATTATGGATTAAGAATTGACTTATACCGATTGTGTAAATTGTTTTTGATTTCAAAAAACGAAAAACCTCTTTACTATTAAAGAATCTTTTTTAGCTTTGTACTTCTTCCCAAACATAATTTAATAGCCTACATATTACATATAACAAAACGATTCTATGATTAGATATGTGGTTTTCTTAACTATTTTTTTTTCTTTATTTTCCAATGCGCAGGAAAGTGATTTTGAAAAACTTCAATCCTTGTTTACTCAATCCAGAAAACAGATTCCAGAAGATCTTGCGTTAAAATATTTTGATTTTAAATCAACAGAAAGGGCTAATGGCTTGCTAACAGGGGCAATAATTGTCAAGGCAGCTGACTATATTATTTTTTCAACTATATTAGGATGTAATATGGGTGGCAGTTGCGAACAATCTTCTCTCACTTCGTTTAACAAGATAGGAGAAAGGATAGATACTATAGCGTTTGAACGGACAATGGCAGATTGTTCTTTTGATGATAAAAGAGCAGCTGTTTTTATTGCCGAAAACTTATTGGTTTTTAAGGAAATCAGAACAAAACTAGATTGTTTAGGAGGTGGTAAACAAATTGGTGAGAAAGTATGGTTAGAGTTTCAACCTATCAAAGATGACGGTAGTTTTTCCAAGCCGTATTCCGATTTCAAAGCTATCGAACGCGAAAATTATATTTTTTCACATAGAGTTTTTTCAAAAGAAGAGCTGGATGATAGAACTATGGACGAGCTAGATGTAATCAAGAATGAGATTTTCGCTTCTCACGGGTATGTGTTTACTAAGAAAAAATGGCAGGATTATTTTGAATCAAAAACGTGGTATATTCCATCAGATACTGATGCGGTTCATAAACTAACAGAAATCGAGAAGAAGAATATTGAAGTAATTTTAAGTATGAAACAATGAAGGTAATAACCCTACTGATTAGCTTATATTTTTCTATGATTTCCTTTGGCCAGACAAAAACTATTCACATTTTCGTTGCATTGTGTGATAATGTAAACCAAGGGATTGTTCCTGTTCCTGAAAAGATCGGAAATGGTCAGGATCCAAAAAATAATTTGTATTGGGGAGCAGGTTATGGTGTTAAAACGTTTTTTAAAGTTAAAACCAAAGATTGGCGACTTGTAAAAAATATTCCATCTGAAAATAAAAATATCTTAGAAAGAATGTTATTTAAACATGCCACAAAAGATGTTTATATACTAGCTGATGCCTATGACGGTGCTAAAATTAAAACTAGTATTGAAGATTTTTTGAAAGCATCTAATGGTCAGATTCCTTTACAAATAACAGAAAAAGAGAAGACCTTAGGTTTTGGTGGAGCATCAGATTTGTTGGCGTATGTTGGACACGATGGTTTAATGGATTTTGGTGTGGATATAACTTACGAAAATAGTGTGTCCACTACTCGTGATGTTATGATCCTGGCTTGTTACAGTAAGGCCTTTTTTTCTCCAGAAATTAGCAAAGCAAAGGCAAATCCAGTTCTTTGGACCACTCACTTGATGGCGCCTGAAGCCTATACTTTAAAAGCGGCTATAGATGGTTGGCTTATAGGAGAATCCGGTAAACAAATAGATGAAAGAGCTGCGCAATCTTATCATAAATACCAAAAATGTGGTATTCGAGGGGCTAGAAATCTATTTACGACCGGTTTTTAGGTTTTTATAGTTCTCAAAATTTAGATTCTTGGTTTTAAGTTACTACAAACCACTTATGTAATTCCCTTTTTTCAGGGGATAAATCTATTTCTTTTAGTGGTATTTTTGAATAGTAAAAGGCAGAAGTTGTTTTTTGCACTGTTGCAATGCTCTTTTTTGCCTATATTTCTGTGATGAATACCTGTTTGTCGTATTCATTTTATACCTAAACAACAATGGCTGACAATAAAGAGTATGTGAATGAACTTCTTCAGAAAGTGGAGATTCTTTCAAAAAAACAAGAAGTTTTTTATAGAGAAATATTAGAACTCAAGCAGGAAATTATCCGTCTAAAAAATATCGGAGAATCAAGAGAAAAAGTAATTACAGATGAGAAAATAGTTTCGCCTGTTGCAGAACCACCTTCAAAAAACCAGGAAGATATTGCCAAAACTTTTGAACCGGCTTTGCAAAAACAACCTGTGGTGTCTGATTCTAAACCACTCCTAAAACAAGTTCCTAAACCAAAACCCAAATCTAAATCCAATATAGAAAAATTTATTGGTGAGAACCTTATCAGTAAAATTGGAGTCATCATACTAATTATTGGAGTTGCTATTGGAGGGAAATATTCTATTGATAATGATCTAATCAGTCCATTAACTAGAATAATTCTGGGATACCTTACAGGAATTGGTTTGATTACCGTAGGAATGAAACTAAAGAAAAAGTATGAGAATTTTAGTGCTGTGTTGGTCAGTGGAGCAATGGCGATTTTATATTTCATTACTTTTCTTGCTTATAGTTTGTACGATCTTTTTCCACAGGTAATAGCGTTTGGCTTGATGGTTATGTTTACCATTTTTACTGTTTTTGCAGCTATACAATACAACAAACAAGTGATTGCTCATATCGGATTAGTTGGCGCATATGCTGTTCCTTTTTTATTGAGTGATGGATCCGGTCAAGTAGGAGTTTTATTTAGTTATATGTCTATCATCAATATTGGGATTTTAATGCTGTCACTAAAAAAATATTGGAAACCATTATATTATTCCTCATTTATTCTTACTTGGCTAATTTATTTCAGTTGGTATGCAATCCGATATGAAACGGATGAACATTTTATATTAGCATCTACCTTCTTATTTCTGTTTTTTATTACCTTTTATAGTATTTTTCTGGCTTATAAACTTCAAAGGAAGGAGAAGTTTGGAACCGGAGATGTTTTGCTTCAGTTGATGAATGCTTTTGTTTTTTATGGAATAGGATTTTCCATACTAAATAATCATCCCACAGGAGAACATTTGCTGGGTGTGTTTACTTTAGTAAATGCTGTGATCCATTTTGGTGTAAGTGTCTATATTTATCGATTAAAATTAGCGGATCGTAATTTGTTTTACTTTACATCAGGGATGGTTTTGGTTTTTATTAGCATTGCTTTTCCTGTTCAATTAGATGGAAATTGGGTAACACTGTTATGGGCTGCAGAAGCATCGCTATTGTTTTGGATTGGCAGAACCAAAAAAGTATCAATCTATGAAAAGATTGCATACCCGATAATTGCGCTCACATTTTTTAGCCTGCTTCAGGATTGGTGGATGTATTATGGCGAGTATTTGTACGGCTTAGGAACTTCGGAAATTTCAGTAACGCCATTCTTTAATAGTACGATGCTTACTTCTTTGCTATGTGCAGCGTCTTTTGGATATGTTCTATATCTTCATACAAGCAAAGAAAATCCATTTCCCTGGCCTAAGTACAATACTTGGTTTCACTTGATTTCTTTATGGATTTCCGGAATGTTTTTGTTTATTCTTTACGTTGCCTTTTTTCTGGAAATATCGGATTATTGGGAAATTATGGAATTCGATAAAAGGGAATTTAAGGCAATTTGGTTAGTTAATTATACGCTTATTTTCTTATCTGTTATATCCTTTGTAAATATCACTAAAATTAAAAATATAGTTTTCGGGTATATCAATATGGCACTTAATTTATTGGCTTTATTCATTTTCCTGACCGCAGGTCTCTATACCTTAAGTACATTACGAGAGTTTTATTTAGATCCAACACTTCTGGAATCCGGAGAGGCTGGTTTTTATTATATTGGTATTCGATATATTTCTCTGGTTTTTTGTTCACTATTATTAGTTCTGTGTTATAAATATGTAAGACAGCAATTTTTGAAAGATAGTTTTAAAATAGTTTTCGATGTAATATTACAAATTGCTGCCATTTGGATCCTAAGCAGTGAACTTATTCATTGGTTAGATATGGCAGGGTATATTTCTTCAGACAAACTTGGATTAAGCATACTCTGGGGCGTGTATTCATTAGTATTGATTGTTGTTGGGTTTTGGAAAAAGATAAAGCATATTAGAATCATAGCTTTTGTGCTTTTCGGAATCACTTTAATCAAACTTTTCCTATATGATATAGCACATCTTAATACGATTTCTAAGACTATCGTATTTGTTTCTTTAGGATTACTATTATTGATTATTTCATTCTTATATAATAAGTACAAACATATTATTACTGATGAGGTTAAAGAGTAAAACAATGATTTTGGGATTATTCCTGATCTGTTCATCGATATATGGACAGATGAATACATATGATTATAAAAGACCGTTATCAGGGATAACAGATAATTGGCACGTCGTTGAATTACCTGATGAAATTTTTAAAAAAATATCTTCGGATTTTTCAGATATCAGAATTTTTGGAATTACTAAAGAAATTGATACCATAGAAGCTCCTTTTCTTCTAAAACAAAATCAACCAAAAAACTACAGTAAGAAAATTGATTTTGAAATGATCAACAGATCTAAGAATACTCAGGGTACTTTTGTGACTTTCAAAGTGCCTATAGATCAAACGATCAATCAAATTAGATTGTTTTTTCAGGAAATGAACTTTGACCGACTACTTGCTTTAGAAGGAAGTCAGAATTTAGACAATTGGTTTACTATTGTGGATAATTATCGGATTTTATCTATCCAAAATGAGTCTGCTACTTATGATTTTACAACAATTAACTTTCCAAATTCTAAATATCAGTATTATAGAGTTTTTGTAAAAGGTAGTGATGCTCCACAAATAAATAGCGCGCAAGTGACCCTTAAAGAAGAGGTAAAAGGGAATTATAAAATATACAATATTAAATCAGTAAATACCCAAGAAGAAAAACAAAGCAAACGAACCGTAATAGACATTGAATTAGATAATCATGTTCCCGTTAGTTATCTTAAAGTAAATATCAAAAACAATTTTGATTATTATAGATCATTTAGAATTGAATATTTACAGGATAGTATACAGAAAGATAATGGATGGAGATATGATTATAGAAATATTACTTCAGGAATCTTAAATTCTTTTGAGAAAAATGAATTCAATTTCCGAAGTATTATAACAAATAGACTGAGATTAACCATCGATAATCAAGACAATGAAGCATTGGACATTGAAGCGATAGAGGTAAAGGGATTTAGCCACGAATTGCTCGTGAGATTTACTACTCCTGCTGATTATTTTCTGATCTATGGTAATAAAAATGTATTAAAACCTTCTTATGATCTGCGATATGTAACAAAAGTAGTTCCTGAAAAATTGACAAAAGTTAGATTAGGAGCAGAAGAAAATATTCCGAAAAGCCCGAAAGAAATTGTGGAACCTCTCATTAAAAATAAAGTTTGGTTGTGGGCCGTAATGGGAGTTGTTATTTTGTTATTAGGTGGTTTTACCCTTATGATGATGAAAAAAAAATAATTTTTATCAAAAAGATTGTCCAAATCTTTTGAACAGATTCGTCATAGAACTATATAAACCATAAATAAATATGATTATGAAACAATTTATGTTCCTTTTTAAGGGAGGAGACGAAGTTTGGGAAGCTAAATCTGCAGAAGAGCAAAATGCACATATGGAAAAGTGGATGCAGTGGATCGGGAAATTTTCTGAACAAGAAAAATATGTTGGAGGAGAACGTCTTTATCCTGCGGTTAATACGATTCATCCAGGTGGAACAAAGGTTACCGACAGATTTCTTGTAGAAGCAAAAGAAATAGTAGGAGGCTATATTATTGTAAAAGCAGAATCCATGGAAGAGGCAACCGAAATGGCAAAAGGATGTCCGGGATTAGAATGGGAATCTTCTGTAGAGGTAAGAGAGATTTGGCCAGATGAGGCTTAATTAAAAACAATAAATAAGATGAAAGAGTTTTTAATACTTATCAGAGGTGGACAGGAAAAATACAATACTGTATCTCCCAACGACATGCAGAAACATATGGAACATTGGCAGGAATGGATGGGTAGATTGGCAAAAGAAAATAACTTAGTAGGCGGACAGCCTCTGGTCAATGAAGGAAATACAATGACAGAAGGAGGACGAAAAGTTACAGATCGCCCCTTTGCGGAAGGTAAAGAATTGGTGGGAGGATATCTTTTGATCAAAGCAGATTCTTTGGGTCACGCTACAGATATTGCCAAAGGATGCCCAAGTTTTGAGTACAACTGTAGTTTAGAAATCCGTGAAATTGCCCCCATGTGATATTTGCAACAATTGAAATCAAAAGACCATATCGATCATACGCTAAACCATCTTTTCAGGCAAGAATCCGGAAAGATGGTAGCTGTTTTGATTAAAATTTTTGGTATCGAGAATATGCAAATGGCCGAAGATGTGGTACAGGATGCTTTGGTAAGTGCTTTAGAAACCTGGAAATTTAGAGGGGTTCCTGATAACCCAAAAGCTTGGTTATATAGAACCGCCAGAAACAAAGCTATCGATATTATAAGAAGAGAAAAGCATAGTAAAACTATTGATTTTTCAGATCCCGAACGCAAACTCTTAACTTCAGAATATACATTAAGTAACACAATCGATAATTTCTGGAAAGAACCATACATTCAGGATGAGTTTTTAGCAATGATGTATGCCTGTTGTCATCCAGATATTTCCTCAGAGAATCAGATTACCTTTATACTAAAATCTCTCTGTGGATTTAGCACAAAAGAAGTAGCGAAAGCTTTTATTACTTCAGAAGATACGATATCTAAACGATTATATCGTACCAAAGAATATTTTAGAAAGCGTAAAATACGTCCTAAAATACCTTTGCCAAATCAGATGACAGATAAAACCAAAGTGGTGTTAAGTACTATTTACTTGTTATTCAATGAAGGATATAATGCCACACACGATGATCAGTTGATCCGAAAAGATTTAATTTTTCAGGCAATGTGGTTATGTCATTCTTTACTGGATCATAAACGTACAAAACTCCCAGAAGTATATGCTTTAATGGCTTTAATGCTTTTTCATACTGCACGAGTGGATAGCCGTATCAATGAAAAAGAAGAACTGATACTTTTATCCAATCAGGATAGAAGTTCCTGGAATGAAGAATTAATATCTCAAGGGTATCATTATCTAAATCAATCGGCTTTTGGCGGATCACTATCTACATATCATTTAGAAGCAGCCATTGCTTATGAACATTGTATAGCAAAAAGTTACAAAACCACTAATTGGAAAGCTATACTTGGATATTATGATTTATTATTAAAAATAAATTGGGATCCTGTTGTTTTTTTAAATAGATGTTTAGTGATATTGGAACTGTACGGGCCAAAAGAAGCCTTACGAATGATGCAACGAATAAAAAATCATAAATCACTAAAAAAATACTATCTATACTATGCTATTTTAGGAGAAATTCATGAACATTTAGTAAAGCCAAAAGATGCAGTAGCATATTATAAAGAGGCTATAGGACTTACAGATTCTAAAATAGAGAAAAATCTATTACTTAAAAAAATAGAGAAAATTCTAAATTGAATCGATTATTCATATTAGGCCGTTTTCTAAATTACTAATTACTGACAATCCTTCATGGATTCATAATAACTACGATATTCATCGTAACTCACTTTTTTTCTTCCTTTTTCAAGTATAAAAGTATCCTGATTGGAAAAATCTGAAAAGGGAACTATTTTCTTAGGAAACTTGTCGATAACGATTTCAAAATAACTATCTGATGAGATTTTATTACTATCAATTTCTATACTAAACTTGCCGTCATAATCCGTAAAAGCATATGCACAAGAAGTCTCTGAGAGCTGTAATTTTACAACCGCAATGGGTACGATAGATCCGTCGGGTTTTTGAACCGTGCCCTCCAGGGTTTGCTTGCTTGGTATAGTTGTAGCAGTGCCTGTAGCAATGGGATTATTACCTTCTGATGCTGTTTTAGTATTGCCGGCAAGATCTTCAATGGTCCAGTTATCAAGTTTTTCTCCTTTTTTATAGGCTCCTTTTACGATTACACCAGAAGCGTCTTGTCTCCAATAATCGCCGTGTTTCTTTCCGTTTTTATAATTTATTTTCTCTTTAGAACCACTTTTAGTTACATTCCAAAGGCCTTCCTTTTCACCTTTTTCATAATATCCTTCTTCCGTAAAAGTAAAACCGTTGTCAGAGTTATAGTAATATCCATTCCTTTGACCATTTTCATAATTTTCTATTGTAGATAAATCCAATGTTCCTTTTTTTCTAAAAATCAAAAAATGCAACCACTCTCCCTCTTTTTTTCCTTTCCGATATTCAATTTTATGGATACCCACTAGTTTATCGTCTTTAAATTCCCTTACGTAATACTTACCATCCAATTCATTTTCCTGATTGGTCTTTGAAAGGTCATTATAATCTTCTTGGCTAAGTTGAATATATCCTCCTTCAATAGGTGATTGTCCTTGCATTACCGCAGAAAAAAGTAATACGAGTATAACTAAAAATCGAGTGTTTCTCATGATGTTGGTGCGTTCAATTTGTGTAATATCTTTCCCTCGGTGATATCTAAAGTTAAGCTATTTTAATTGCTTTTCAAATAGTTATTGTTGTTAAGAGATTTTATCTTGTTTTAAGATCAAAAACAATACCATTTTGTTACCTTTTTTTGCCTGTGTGTAATCTTTTTGTGTTTTTTTTTGGGTACAGGTGTAACAATTCATGATCTTTTGCATCAAAGGGGAAATCAAAAACAAAATATCATGAAAAATTTTAAGATTACACTCGTATTATTTGCATTTTTTCAATTAGTATTTAGCCAGGCTCAGGCTCCTGCAATTTCTGTAGAAGTATCAGGAACCGGAAATCCGGTTTTATTTTTACCAGGCTTTACAAATCCCGGATCTGTTTGGGATGAAACAGTAACACATTTAAAAAAGGACACAGAGAATCACCTAGTCTCTTACGCAGGATTTGACGGTAATGCACCTATTGCGATGCCTTGGTATGATACTATTAAGAAAGAATTGATACGGTATATTAACGATAAGAAATTTACGAATTTAGTAATTATCGGACACAGCATGGGAGGAAATCTAGCTGTAGATCTTGCCGCTGCGTTACCAAATACGATAAAAAAACTGGTTCTGGTTGATTCGATCCCTTGTATGAGAGAATTAATGATGCCAGGTGTTCCAGAGAGCCAGATTCAGTATGAAAGTCCCTATAATAAACAGATGTTAGCTATGAACGATTCTCAGTTTAAACAAACAGCGATGATGATGGCTCAAAATATGACAAATAAAAAAGAAAAAGTAAACATTTTAATGGATTGGATTTTAAAAGCTGATCGCGAGACGTATGTTTATGGGTATACAGATCTTTTGAAATTAGATTTAAGAAAGGTATTAGATAAGGTGACGGCAGAAACTTTAATCCTTGGAGCAGCTTTTCCAACAATAGAAATGGCAAAAACAAATTATGAAAAACAATATGCAGCCTTGTCTAACAAAACCATTGACATGATAGCAGATAGCAAGCATTTTATTATGTTTGATCAACCAGAACTGTTCTATAAAAAAGTAAATACTTTTCTAATAAATGAGTAAACAGAATCAAGAACTTTTTCAAATGATATATCATCAATGTTATGCTATGGTATTACAAATGTGTATGGGTTATATGAAAGGAGATACAGATATGGCTAAAGATTTATCTCAAGAAGTATTTATAAATATTTGGAATGCCATGGATAGCTTTGAAGGAAAATCTACTTATAAAACCTGGGTGTATCGTATTACCGTAAATACTTGTTTGCAATTTATCAGAAAAGAAAAAAACAAGAAAAAAGTATCTATAGAAAAATTAGAATACGTAGTTAGCGAAGAACCCCAAGAATCCATTTCGGATCAGAATCATACTTTGTATAGTGCAATCGGAGCATTAGAAGAAGTAGACAGATTGCTGATTATGATGGTGTTGGATGGACAAGATTATGATACAATCTCAGAGGTAATGGGAGTAAAGCCAACCAATGTAAGGGTTAAGATACATCGAATTAAAAAAAGACTAAAAAAAATATTAGATCATGAGTAACGAATTTGAAGCATTGCAAAATCAATGGCAAAAAGATAAAAGCAGTATCGAGGAAGAATCGCAAGATATCGAAGAGATTTTATTATCCATCAGAAAAAAGAAAACCTGGACTACCCGTTTTCATTATGGAAACATTCTTGTTTTATTCATAGTTTTGATAGGGATTATCGCATTTTTTTATTTCGTTGCTCCTGTAGAACATCTTTTAAGTAGAGTTGGAGTAGGACTAATGTTAGGAGGATTATTAGTAAGAATTATTATTGAACTCATCAGTGTTTCCAGGGCAAAAGCAATCAACTTGACGGATCACGCTTTGCAAACGACTAGTGATACTATTACTTTTTATAATTATAGAAAAAACATTCACGGACCGATAACTCTTGTGATTTTGGGTTTGTATACAGTGGGTTTTTATATGATAACACCAGAGTTTAGCTTGTATTTTAGTACCTGGAAAATGATTTTGATCGACGTTTCTTATGTTGTAGGAGCTATTTTTCCTTTCATTTCAATTCGGAAAAATATTAAAAAGGAAATAAGAATTTTGAAAGAAATTATTGAATTAAAAAAGAATATGACATTGCCTCAGGATATGGTCTAGTCTCAAAAGTTTAGTTGATGATATAAATGAGTCGGCCATCCATATGATCGGCAACTTTGCCATAGGCAATTAAAGAAGCACCAAGAGTCCAGCGTTTTGATGAACCTAGGCTATACCAAAAAGAATATCGTTGATATAACCAATTCTTTTGAATGTTTTTTGGGCGAGTGATATAGAATCCAAATTGCTGTAAGAAATAAAAGTTACCAATAGAAAAGTGATGTCCGGCCGTAATGGCAGAAGAAAAAGCTGAATCACTGATTTCTTGTTGTCGTGCTATTTCTCGATCAGAATAATCATACCACAACTCAATACCAGCATTTAGTCCATTGATACCAGAGACAGGTTTCAGAATTCCACCCATTAATCCAATCAAAAGATGATTGGTGGCTTCGGCTTCTCTATCTGAGGATCTAAGACTTGCAAATGCTCCGGTGTAATAATCTAAAGATGTATCGTAAGACCTTAAAGATTTTGGTTTTCTTTTTAATTGTGTGTTATTAATTACTTTGTCCACACCTAAAGAAAGTGTTGGGAAATTCATTCCTTTATTAGGCTGTTTTTGTCCTCCATTAGAAATGTGGTTGTAATTAGCAGAAAGATTGATAGAATAATCAGTATTGATCTGATAATTGAGATGAAGGGATAAAGCTAGAAAGAAGCTAAAATTTGTACTAAAAAGTACGTTTTCTGGATTTGTTTCTTCATCAAATTTTTTGGTGAGATAGGTGGCTCCGATCGAACCTCTTAAAGAAAATTTTAAGGGGCCTTGATACGTAAAATAAGGTTCTACGAAATAAATCAAGTTGTAAGAACTCCCTAATACATCACGATTGGCATAATTAAAATAGGCAAACGAGAAACCAGATCTGCCATAACAAAAACAGGTTTTCCAGGCTTTATCACTGGTCTTTAACCAACTGTAATCCAATTGTATTCCATAGGGATTTGTTTGGGAAATAGGTTTTAATTCTGGCGAATGTGCAATTATAAAACCATAATGAGATTTTACACCGTAAAACCTGGGATTGTTTTGTGCACAAACAAAACTACTGGTAAATAGCAATATTGAAAATCCTAAAATCTTTTTCATCATAAAATCAGTAGCTTATTAAAGTACTGAAAATTATAATGAGTTAAACAAGGCCAGCACAAGATTATTTAGTTTCTTTGGTTCTTCTGCTTAATACCTCTTCCGGAAATGGAAAAATCATAGTAGAATTCTTCGCTGCTGCAATATTTGACAAGGTTTGATATCATCTTAATTTTATCGCCGAGAGAGATTTATCTATTAGTTTACCGGCTTCTAATAACTTACCGGCGGCTTGTTCTTCTGCAAGTGCTAAAATGATTCTCGCTCTTCTGGACCGTTCTGCTTCTGCCTAATTAGCCATCATCCTACGCATATTTTCAGGTAACTGAATATCCTTTATTTTTACATCCATGATTTCAATACCCCATTCTTTGGTTTCTTGCTCTACAATATTTTTTATATTCTTTCCCATTTCCTCACGTTTTGATAAAATTGTATCCAGTTCCACTTTACCACAAACATCTCTTAAAGCGGCTTGCGATAGTTGAGAAATGGCAAACTTGTATTCCTCTGCTTCTTCTGGATCATTAATTTTAAAAAAGACTACACCATCAATACTACAAGGTACATTATCTTCTGTCATTACTTCCTGAGAGATGATATTTATCGTAATTACACGAATATCTACCACTTGAATAGTTTCTATGATCGGGATGATTCATCTAAAACCTGGTTCTAGGATTTTGATACATTTTCCAAAACGGAATTTTAATGCTCTTTTATATTCGAAAACGATTCGGATTCCGGCAAATAAAAAAATGAATATAGTGCCGGCAATTTTTATTGAGTTCATTTGATTTGTGTTTTAAATTAAGTTTTTACAATTTTTAAAAAGTGCTAAATCATTAAGGAGGAAAGGTTGGCTTTTTAAGATCCAAAAAATGTAACATAAAAAGAAAGTAAAAGACTTTCGTTTTGTTTTAGAGGTTCTTCTAAAGTCACAAAAAATAGAAAGGAGGGCAAAGAATCAATCATAGTATGTAGCAGACTTTTGATGTAAGAAAACTGATTGTTTACTAAGTAAAGAAAAGATGTATTTGTCTTTTTCTTAGAATATAGAATTAGATATGAGCTTGATTTTGAGTATTTTTAATGTTAAAACATCTTAAATTTTTCTTATGTTTTAAAAAATTAATAAAAAAAATCCTAGGGAAATTACGAAAACGTTTGCGTAAGCAAATTTTTTGTAATGCCATATATAGTCAAAGGTTAAAGCATCTTCTGCATTTTTGATTTGTTAAAAAAATAACATTATTATAACGGTTTTAATATTTTTTAATCAGTTTTTTTATCAAAGCGTCAATTAGCTTATTAATTTGGTATCATATTGTTAACTAAATCTAATATTATGAGAACACTTGTCAAATTTTTAGGGCTTTTATTCATATGCTTGGTATTTTCTTGTGAGACTGAAGATGCCATAGTTGAAGAAATTTCTGATGATCTGGAAAATAAAGATGAATTAATAAGTGCAAAAGGACCTTGGAGTAGGCAATTTACTGATAACTTTAACGCTAATGGCAATTTGAATAAATGGGAGAGAACGCATAATAGAGCAGATTATAATTCTAGTCGTTGTACTTATAAAAATTGGAATGCTGAAATAGCTAGTCTTGATGGTCGTAGTTGCTTACGTCTGCAAGCTTATAAGTCAGGTAGTAATTCTTACGAATCTGGTCACGTGAAATCTAATTTTGATTTTCATCCGGCAAGAAATGAAGAATACAGATTAACCGCTAGGATTAAACTACTTGCAAAAGAAGGGAATAATTATAAAGGATTTGCTGAGACCTATGGAGCTTGGCCTGCATTCTGGACTGTTAATGAAAGAGCAAATACCTGGCCTACTCGTGGAGAAATTGATATTATGGAGGGATATTCTTTTGGTAATTCTGCAAGATTTGCCAGTAACTTGTTTTATGGTGAGAACTATTTGCAAAATCAGTTAGGTACAAATGCAGAAAGAGGTTACAGTGTTAGCGAAGGATGGCATACGTATCAACAAAGATGGATCAATAGTAACGGGAACGTGACCGTACAAATATATGTGGATGGTAGCCGTGTTGCAAATTACACGAATAGTGTGGATAACGATCTAAAGCTTGAGAATTTTAGAGATCACAATATCATATTTAATTTAAATGTAGGTTCAGATACTGGTATTTTTGATAATTCTAGAATAAATATTTTCTGGAATACTTATATGTATGTAGATTATGTAAGATTAGATAAGAGAAGTATCTAAGATAATAATGCAGTTAAAACAAAAAAACCGTTTCGTTATTGTTTCGAAACGGTTTTTTATTTTACATTTTTGAAAGAGTCGAGTCTAAAACAAAATAGTTATACAGTACGTTAACTAAATAAACTACATGCATAACTAAGTCAAAATAAGGTTTAACAAATTATGGTTTTTATAAAGCACATGAATAGATAGTTTTGGAGTAAAATTTAAAGACCATGGATGTAAAAAATAGTATACTGGCTTCTTTGTTATTCATATGCTTTGCGTATGCCAATGGTCAGGAATTGAATTGTCTTGATGTACCATATAAACTTCGAGGATATTTTTATGCAGGAAGTGGTATAATCGATACAGAAGCTCCTGGAGGTTTTTATGAAGCAAGTAATAGACCAAAAAAAAATGATCAATTTATCAGAAAAATTGGAAATAATTCAGATCTTCAATTAGTTGTTAAAACGGACTCTATAGTTGAATTTAGGGATGGAGTGAAAGGGTTCAAAGTATTTCTGATAAATAGTACCGATTCTATATATCTATTATCAGCTCAGGACAGCAGAATTTCTGTGGTTAGACAAGTTTATTATAAAAATGAATGGCAAGATGTTGAATATCTACCAAGCAGTTCGTGTGGTAATAGTTATCATTCGGTATATATAAAACCAAATGAATATTGGGATTTCACCGCTCCTTGTATGGAAGGAAAAATTAAATCCAAATTTAGATTTAATTTACACATAGGAGTGACTAAGGATTTAGCCATTAAAAATCTTTATTCGAATGAATTTGAAGGAAGTTTTAATAAAGAGCAGCTTAAAAGAGAACAGGGACATGAATCTATTAATATATTGAATCCCTACAATAACTAAATGATTTTAAAAAGGGTTAGAAATAGTATCAAATATTTGCTAACCCTTTTGCGGCTGGTTATTAAGGTCGCTGTATAGTCAGATCTGTGCTATCACTTTCTGCACAGTTATTAGTTTTTTGAGTGATTGATAATACATCTCCGATTCTGGCATTGGATTGACCAAATGGAGCAAAAAAGCTTCCGTCATTATTTGCAGTTACTGTAGTAGATATTCCTGCAGCGTCTGTAATGATTACAGTAGCCACCGGTTTTACAGATCCCTCAGTACCGTTGATTGCCAATCCTCCGGCGGCTATGGTGATGGTTGCTGTCATATTTTCTGCATCCGGTTTCGGGCATTTTTCTTTCCCGCAGCTAATCCAAAGAAATGAAATAACAAGTACAACAAGAAAACTTATAATTCTTTTAAAATGTATAGTGCACATGAGGATGCAGTTTTAGTTTTTAAATAAATATCAGGCAAGTAGGCTGTAAAAGAAAAGATTTGGTATAAAGAATTTTTAATTTTTTTTGAAATTCAATTTTACAAAAAAGCCTAAAAAACAATAACCACATAGTTTTGAATACTTCCACTGTTGTCAGAAATGTATACAATTACATTTATCTAGTTTTTTTATTACCCTCGGTTCTGACTGGCCCATATTCAAAGAGAGAGTTTTTGGCGTTGTAATTTTTTAGGCTTTTTGTTTATTCCGTATACTGAATTTTGGCTAACTCAAATATTTATAAGAATTTCAATATTGTTTATCAAAAGTAAGTAATACTACTATATACGTAAAGAGGCAAATAACTGATTTTTTAAGGGGTTTGTTACCCTTTGTGCTATGATTCTTTATGTTAGATTGATTGTGTCCTTTAGAAAGAAATGTAGAAGTAAATTGACCACCTAGTATTATGAACTTGTTTTTCTTTTGCAATTATCATTTTATGCTATATTGTTGGTTAACAAAAGAATTTAGAAATGATATATTAAATATAATGATGAATCATAAAAAAATAATAGAGGAGCTATCAAGAAATGAACAGATTTTCAAACAATTATTACAAGGTATCTCCAAAGAAGCATATAGTTGGAAAGATAAACCCGGTCGCTGGTGTCTATTGGAGATCGTTTGTCATCTTTATGATGAAGAGCGGGAGGATTTCAGAAAAAGAACAAAGCATTTACTTGAGACTCCTAATCAAGAGTTTATACCTATTGATCCAGAAGGATGGGTTAAAGACCGAGAGTATATCCAACAAGAATATGATATAGTCTTAAATAATTTTTTAGAAGAACGAAGAGCATCTCTAAATTGGTTATATTCTTTAGGAACTTCAGGTTGGAACAATATATCAGTACATCCTGATTTAGGTAAGATGACTGCTCAACAATTTCTTGCTAATTGGTTAGCTCACGATTATCTTCATTTTAAGCAAATCACAAATTTAAAGCTGGATTATTTGAAATATACTTCAGGAGAAGATTTTTCGTATGCTGGTGGTTGGTAATAACTAAATTTAAAAAGATTTAGAAAAATACAACCCGACACTATCTCCTGTAAAATGAGGAGCAAAGGCAATATCTTCTGAGTTTTTAAAAGGATTCCAAGATATAAGGTGTTCATAATGATATACCAATCTCGTAGTAAGGATACCAATACCTGCTCCAACCAAAACATCAGAGAGGTAATGCTTGTTATTCATCATTCGTAAACTACCGGTGGTCACGGCAAATAGATATCCACTATAGGCTAAAAGAGGACTTGTATCGATAAACTCTTCGTACAATACCGCAGCAGAGACAAAAGCCATAGAAGTATGTCCGGAAGGAAAAGAGTTAAGCTGGGTAGGATCTCCGGGTCTAGGTTTACCAACTTCTTTCTTCAAAAATGTTGTTGCGGCACTTGTTACTAATGATGATATCAAAAGGTTTTTAGTTTGATCAAACCAATGATTTCTGGATTTCACACCAAAAATATCAGCAGCATACATCTGCAGGATTGGAGCATATCGTGTATAATCGTCAATGCCAAGATAAAAATCATTCCCTACAGAACTTCGAATATCTTTTTGTAAGGATTTTTCAAAATCACTAGTAGACAAAAGAATTCCTGACGCAATTAAAGTTATGGGCACCACCCTTTTTGAAAATAAATTCTTTTTGGGTTTCTTACGTTCAGTCTGTTTAGTGTTTTTAAGCTGATCTTTAGCTAGGGGTGATTCTGTAAACTGGGCATTTGTAATATTGATACAAAGACATATCAATAGCAGGCTAATACTAATTTTCATAGGTTATTCTTTTTTGCGTAGGTGATTTGGGATCAACCATTCCGAAATATACTATTTAAATATTAAAAAAATGTTAAATTAAAAGATATCTTATGAACGGATTTTTTAAAAATTATTACGTAATTTTTTTGCAAGAAGCTTAAAACTAGTGTTTAAGGGTGGTTCACTTAGTTTTTGATATTTAATAGGAGAACCAATAATTCTTTAAAATATACCGAAAATTAGGATCGAGCATAAAAAAGGATATTACTCTTACTGTTTTATAGGATTCGTTCAAAAAAGACTTATATTTGCACGCAATTAAATCTTAATTGCAATGACAGCACACGAATCCAAAATAGTTGGAGAAGGTCTTACCTATGACGATGTACTTTTAGTTCCTGCATTTTCTGAAGTGTTACCACGAGAAGTAAGTATTCAAACAAAATTTACAAAGAATATAACAATTAACGTCCCTATAGTTTCTGCAGCTATGGATACCGTTACAGAAAGTCGTATGGCAATTGCTATGGCACAAGAAGGTGGTATTGGAGTATTGCATAAAAATATGACGATACAGGAACAGGCGATGAAGGTGCGTAAAGTTAAAAGAGCAGAAAGCGGAATGATTATCGATCCTGTTACTTTACCATTAGATGCTAAAGTAGCTGATGCTAAAAATAATATGCGAGAGCATAGTATAGGAGGCATACCTATCGTTGATGAAAACCATAAACTATTAGGAATCGTTACCAATCGTGATTTACGTTTTGAAAAAAATAACGACAGACCGATATCCGAAGTAATGACTAGTGAGAATTTGGTGACTGTTGCCGAAGGTACTTCATTACAGGAGGCAGAGGTAATTTTACAGGATAATAAAATCGAAAAGTTACCGGTAGTTAATAAGGACAATACCTTGGTAGGTTTAATTACTTTTAGGGATATTACTAAACTTACCTTAAAGCCAAGTGCCAATAAAGATAGTTTGGGGCGTCTTCGTGTTGCTGCTGCAATTGGTGTTACGGGAGATGCTGTTGATCGTGCCGAAGCATTAGTTAATGCTGGAGTAGATGCTGTAGTTATTGATACAGCACACGGACATACAAAAGGAGTAGTTAGTGTCCTAAAAGAAGTAAAAAAGAAGTTTCCGGATCTGGATGTCATCGTAGGTAATATTGCTACAGCAGAAGCAGCTAAGTATTTAGTAGAAGCAGGTGCAGATGCGGTAAAAGTTGGAATTGGACCTGGATCTATATGTACAACGCGAGTGGTTGCTGGAGTTGGATTTCCGCAGTTTTCGGCCGTATTGGAAGTTGCATCTGCAATAAAAGGATCTGGGGTTCCAGTTATTGCAGATGGAGGGATCAGATATACAGGTGATATACCAAAAGCAATTGCTGCAGGAGCGGATACAGTGATGCTAGGTTCTTTATTAGCAGGAACAAAAGAATCTCCCGGAGAAACGATTATATACGAAGGAAGAAAGTTTAAGTCGTATCGTGGAATGGGATCTGTTGAGGCTATGAAACAAGGTTCAAAAGACCGTTATTTTCAGGATGTAGAAGATGACATCAAAAAATTAGTACCTGAAGGAATTGTGGGTCGTGTAGCTTATAAAGGAGAGCTTTATGAAAGTATTCATCAGTTTGTTGGGGGATTACGTGCAGGGATGGGATATTGCGGAGCAAAAGACATCAAAACACTTCAGGATACCGGAAGATTCGTAAAAATTACAGTAAGTGGGATACACGAGAGTCATCCGCACGATGTAACCATTACTAAAGAAGCACCTAATTATAGCAGGTAATCTACAGAATTAGATATAAAAAAACTAAAGCAATATGGTAACGTATTGCTTTTTTTGTATGTTTATTTAAACTCAAAATCAATCAAGTAAGAATAATGAAAATAAAATGGGCTATTTTTTTTCTAAGTTGCATTTGTATAGGGTGCTCTAATCATCAAAATCCTTCATTTAATAAGGTAGATACCCAAGGCGAATGGTTAGTACAAGCAATTCATATGGATAAAGACTATTATAAACCAAATACCGTAATTATGGAGTTTAGTGGAGATAGCCTTTATTATAAAAATTTGGATGAAGAAAGACAATTAGCAAAAAGAAAATTAACATATTCTAAAGATTCAATAGCTATAGATACTGTTCAGATTCCGATAAATAAGTTTAAAATTGATAATGATCGTCTTCAATTTATAAATAGTATAGCACATAAGATTCTTCCAACAGATTCAATCAATATAAACAACGTAAGAGATGTTTTATTCTCACAGAAATGGGAAACTGATCAAGGGGTTTTTATATTTGAAAAAAAAGGTGATAGCTTGAAGTTTATTCCAAAAAAAATAAAAGAATACAATCGTTATTGCTTTGAAATATTGTCTTATAAGAATGCTGTTTTTTTGCTTAAAAAAGGTAATCAAATGGCTTGTAATAGAGACTACCAGTTTATTGAACAGATTATTTCTGTTTCCGAAAAAGAGATAGTCACTTTTGGGTTTGTGGATGGGGTTTTTAAAAACATTGTATATAAAGCTTCAAAAGTACAAGAAAATGTAAAACCAGCAGTGTTTCAATTGTGTAATAGATATATAAATAAGAATAATCCAAGAGATCGATATTATTATCAAGGAACCGAGTATAAAGGAGGTTTGTATCACATCAGAAAAATTGTTGATCAACAATATAATGCACCAGAAGGCTCTACAGAATCTGGAATTTTTCAAGTAAGGTTTGTAGTTAATTGCGAAGGAAAAGCTGGGATGTTTGAATATCAAGCTTTTGACTATGATTATAAACTCAAAAATTTCTCAGAAGCGATTGGTAATCAGATTTTTGAAATCGTAAAAGGAATGCAAGATTGGATTCCTGGAAGACATCCAAAGACAGACCAAATTATTGACACATATATTTATTTAAGTTTTAGAATAAAAGATGGAAAAATCATTCGCATATATCCTTAATTGCATTCTGTTTATAACTTTTTATTCTTGTCAAGAAACAAAAAAACAAGATTTTGAAAACCTGACGGCAGAAGAAAGGGTTTTAAGAACCAAAGAGCTAGAATATCAAAGAGGATTTCATTATCAAGCTAGTTCGTTTCGTCAGGCTTATACAGATTCTTTAATTGCATTGAATCCAGAAAATGCTAGTTACTATCAAGGTAAATCGATAGGCCACAGCAAAATAGGGGATTACCATATTTCATTTCCTTTGTTAGAAAAAGCAATGAAACTCGATCCCAAAGAAACATTGTATTATACATCTTGGCTGATGACCGATTTATATAAAGATTATGATCGTGCCATAGAATATCTTAATCGATATGATGACTATACTCCCGGACAAGTAGATTATGCCTGGGGGAATAATGTAAACTTTCTTAAAGGAGAAGTTTTGCAGGCATTAGGAAGACATGAAGAAGCAATAGCGGAATTTACAAAAGCAATAAATGAAGAAGGGATGGAATATATAGATCCTTCTGCATTTCCATATAGAGGGATTAGCTATATGGCATTGAAAAAATATAAAAAAGCGATTGCAGATTTCGATTTAGGTATTAAGGTTTATGACAAATCTTCATTGTCATACTATTATAAGGGAATCGCATTATTGGAGATGGGTAAAAAAAATGAAGCTCTAATACATATAGAAAAAGCCAAAGAATTAGTATCCAAAGGATTTAAAAAATCAGATCCTTATAAAGAAGTGTATAATGAAATATACTTAATGCAGATAGAGGACAAGCTAAGAGAAATAGGTGAATAATTGAAAAGCCTTAGGTATTATGTAATACCTAAGGCTTTTCAATTATTTTTTGATGGATCTAATCTATTATTGCAGAGGAATACCCAGTTTTGTCATTACTGTTTTTGTAAGATCAAATTTTGGATCAACATAGGCTAAGCCACTACTGGTAATAGTTAATACTTGCGTATATCCTTCAGCTTTGGCAACTTCTTCTAATGCTTTGCCAATTTTATTGTATAAAGGTTGCAATAATTTATTTTGCTCCAGTTGAACCAATTGAGAGCCATTCTGACGGAATTTAGCAATGTCATTTTCTAAATTGATAATTTCTTCCTGCTTTGTCTTTTTCATAGGCTCAGTCATAGTAGCCACTCCTTCTTGATATGCTTTTACTTTTGCTTGGTAATCATCTACCTTCACTTTTAAGTCAGCTTCTAATTTAGTATTGTAAGCCTTTAGATCTTCTTGTACTTTAGTAAGTTCAGGCATTTTAGAAAGTATAAAATCCGTATCAATAGTTCCTACCTTAGATTGTGCAATAGTTTGTGCACTGATAAACAATAATAGAATTGGAAATAATATGTTTTTCATCGTAACTTCTTTAATTGTAAATTTTTTGCAAATATATAAGGTCTAAAACAATATACGTGCCAAGACCTATATTTTTTAAAAATCTATTCTTCAAACAGTTGACCACGATGAGGTTTTAAGGCATCTCTTACAGTTTTCATTTCAGAATCTGTGACCACCATAAATGCTATACTGTGCATCTCATTAACGTTTTGATGCCCCGTGATATTTATAGATAGTTTTTCTAAAGTGATGTATTCTTTAAGATGAATTTCGTGATGCTCTGCTGTTTTACTTGCAGCCGGACCTCTAAAATCCCAGATAAGTTTTAGTTTTCTTTCCAATTTTATATAATTATGTTTACTAACATTTTTCTAATACACTACTTCCCTCTTCTGCAAAAGCCTAATTTCTAAGCAGTAAATTTTGATTTTGTGAGTGTATTAAATAATTATTGATTTATAGTTAGGATATAAAATGCCAAGATAAGGAGATCGATAAAATTTAAAAAGCTATTTCATACTATATTGGCCATATCATTCGTTACAAGAAAGAGCTTGTAAAACGCATTAATATTGTTATTTTTGTCCGATTGGGGACTTTATTAAAGAGAACTATGCACAAAAAATCTATTCTATTTTTTTTAGGAGTAATGTTTTACTCCTTGGTATTCGGTCAGCAAAAGGATTCTGTACTTCTTACGATTAATAACTCACCGGTGTATACATCAGAGTTTAAAAGAGTTTACCTTAAAAATATTGACTTGGTAAAAGATGAATCCCAAAAAGACATTGACGAGTATCTGGAGCTTTTTATCAATTATAAATTGAAACTGGAGGAGGCTAAAGAACAAGGACTCAATAAAAAAGAATCTTATATAAAAGAATTAGAAGGATATAAAAAACAATTGTCCGCAGGATATCTTACAGATACAAAAGCGACTGATGCTATGGTTAAAGAAGCATATGATCGTTTACAAGAAAGAGTAAATGCTAGTCATATTCTGATTCAGGTGCCATCTGGCGCATCTCCAAAAGATACTTTAGCAGCCTATGAGAAGATTACTGAAGCCAGAAATAAGATTGTTAACGGTGCTGATTTCAAAGAGATAGCCATTCAGTATAGTCAGGATCCTTCAGCAAAGAAAAATGGTGGTGATTTAGGCTGGTTTTCAGCGTTCAGGATGGTTTACCCTTTTGAACAAGCAGCTTTTACAACCCAGATTGGAGAAGTATCAAAACCTTTTAAAACACGGTTCGGATACCATATTGTTAAGGTAAATGATAAACAAAAATCATTAGGAGAAGTTACCGTAGCGCATATAATGGTTGCTTTTAATAAAGAAAGAACAGAAAAAGAAGCAGAAATTAGAATCCGAGAGATTGGTTCACAGCTTTCCCAAAATGCCTCTTTCGAATCTCTGGCAAAACAATACAGTGACGATCGCAATACAGCCATCAATGGGGGTAAAATAAATCGTTTTGCACAAGGCGCATTGAATTCAGAGGATTTTGAGAAAGTAGCTTTTGCCTTGAAAGAGCCTGGTGAATTATCAGAACCTGTAAAGACCAAATACGGTTGGCACATTATTAAACTTATAGAAAAGCACCCGCCTAAATCTTTTGGCGAGGTACAAGGAGAGCTGACTCAGCGAATTAAAAAGGATAGCAGGTCTCAACTCATTACAGAGTCTTTTATAAACTCGCTAAAAGAAAAATATAATTTAAAACGAAACGAAGAAGCAATAGAACATTTTAATAAAATGGTGCCGACGTCAATATTCAGTGAGAAATGGGAAATTCCTGCCGATGATATGATGGAAAAACCAATATTTTTGATCGGTGATGAGCGTTTTTTCTACAAGGATTTTGCAAGTTTTATACAGCAACGAAGTGGTCGTAAAACGAAAGTTTCTGATATTTCAGTTTTCGTTGATACATTGTATGATGAGTTTGAGTCTTCAAAACTACTTCAGTATTACGAAGAGCACTTAGAAGATGACAATCCGGACTTTGCCAATGTCATTTCAGAATATAGAGACGGCTTATTGTTATTTGATTTAATGGAATCTAAAATTTGGAATGCAGCGAAAAACGATTCCGTAGGACTTGAAAAATTTTATGAATCCAGAAAGAATACGTATCTAAAAGAAGAGAGCTTTAAGGTTATTAAGGCGTCTTCTTCTAAAAAGGAACTTATAGATAAAGTTAAGCTTCTCCTGGAAGATGGGAAATCGATTGAAGAAATTAAAAAAGAAGTAAACACTTCTGATACGGATAAAGTAATATTTTCTGAAGAAGAGATCACAAAGGGAGAGAACGAAATAGCGAACGATTTTTCTGGTAAAAAAGGACAGCTGATCAGTGTGAACCAAGATGACTATATTACACTATTTAAGGTATTAGAAGTAATGCCGGCTAGAGTAAAAACTTTTGAAGAAACGAAAGGGAAAGTTATTAATGATTTTCAGGAAGACTTAGAGAAAAAATGGTTAAATGAACTTAGGAAAAAGTATTCAGTTGAAATAAATAATAAAACGTTGAAAAAAATCAAAAAAGAACTTTCTATATAAATGCGATATATCTCAATCATAGTGCTGTTTCTTTTTTATATTTCTTGTGATAAGGTAAATCGTCAGTCAGATAAAGAGGTCGTAGCAAGAGTTAATGACTCCTATCTTTACAAAGACGAGATTAAAGATCTTGTTCCGGATGGAGTATCCAGAGAAGATAGTACCAATATTGTAAACAATTATATAAATATTTGGGCTACTAGGCAGCTGTTTATCGATCAATCCAAACGCAATTTGACCGAAGTAGAACTTCAAGAGTTTGACCAATTAGTGGAAGATTATAAGAGTACTTTGTATATCAATGCTTACAAAGATGCAGTGATTAACAAATCCATTAATATGGAGGTCACCGAAGATGATCTGACATCCTATTATTCAGAAAATTTAGAAAATTTTAATCTTAATCAAGAATTGGTAAAGTTACGTTACTTACATTTGCCACCTGATTATAATAACATTGTTGCAACGCAAACACGTTTTAATCGTTTTAATGAAGAAGATGAAGAAGATTTGCGCAGTAAAAGGTTAGAGTTTGTAACCTTTTCTTTTGCTGATTCTATCTGGGTTCAGTTTGATCAGGTGTTAAATAAGATACCAGTGCTTAAGAGTCAGGATAGGGATAAAGTGCTTAAAGATGGCAAATATGTGCAATTAAGGGATTCTTTAGGAGTGTATATGTTTAAGATAGAAAAAGTCCTAAAGAAAAACGAAACTGCACCTTTGTCTTACATAAAACCAACAATACGACAGATAATTCTGAATAAGAGAAAGCGGGAATTGATAAAAAAATTAGAAAAGGATATAACAAAAGATGCTATTAAAAACAAACAATTTGAAATCTACAATTAAAAACATCACCTGTTTTATTACATTACTACTATTGGGTACAGGAAGTCAGATATGTGCTCAGGAAATTATTGAAGATGTCAAAAAAGAAGCAGTACAGAAAGAGGATTCGGTAAAAACGTTTGAGAAAATCAAGATAGATGGAGTTGCAGCAGTTATTGGAGAGTATGTAATTCTGGATAGTGATATTACCATCGCATATCAGCAATTGATAAGTGAGGGAGTATCTGCATCTGATGTAAGTCGCTGTGAACTGGCAGGAAGCCTATTTGAAAATAAATTATACGCGCATCACGCAGTACAGGATAGTGTACTTGTTACAGATGCAGAGGTAAACTCTATGGTAGATCAGCAATTAAGCTATATGACCAGAGAGATAGGAACTATGGAAAAAGTTCTGAAATTTTACAGAAAAGATAGCGAATCAGAATTTAGAAAAGAACTTTTTGAAATTAATAAGAGTAACCGATTGGCAGAGCAAATGCGTTCTAAGATTGTAGAAGGTGTAGAGATTACTCCAGAAGAAGTAAGAGAATTTTTTGATGAGATCCCTAAGGATGAGCGACCACTTTTTGGTACTGAGCTAGAACTTGCTCAGATTGTGATAGAACCAAAAATACCTGAAGAAGAAGAACAGAAGGTAATTGATCGGCTAAAACAGTTTAGAACAGATATTGTAGAGAATGGAAGTAGTTTTGCAACAAAAGCTGTATTGTATTCGCAAGATCCTGGTTCCAAATCAAAAGGAGGTAAGTATACCCTAAACCGTCAAACACCTTTTGCAAAAGAATTTAAAGATGTAGCATTCAGTTTACAGGTTGGTGAAGTAAGTGAACCTTTTAAGACTGATTTTGGATGGCATATCATACAACTCGATAAAGTAAGAGGAGAAGAGATTGATGTAAGGCATATTTTACTTGTGCCGGATGTAACAAGAGAAAGTGTAGAAACAGCTCAAAAACTTGTGGATTCGGTTCGTAGTGCAGTAGTCTCAGGAACTATTGGCTTTAAAGAAGCAGCAAGAAAATTTAGTGACGAAAAAGAAACCAAAGAAGACGGTGGACAATTATTAAATCCAACAACCGGTGATACACGTTTTGAACTTACCAAAATTGATCCTATATTGTACGATCAAGTATCAAAATTAAAAACGAATGAAGTTTCTTTGGTGATCCCAGATCAGGATCGTCAAGGACGTACAAAGTTTAAACTAATTACAGTACTGAATCGTTTTGATGAACATATTGCAGACTATGCCAAAGATTATCTCAAAATACAGGAATTGGCACTTAGAAAAAAGCAAATTGAAGCAATACGTAAATGGCAGGAAGAAAAAATTAATGATACGTATATTAAAATTAATGGTGAGTACAGAGACTGTGAGTATAGTGGTAACTGGTTAAAAAAAGAAAAATAATATGTCTGATGTTGCAGCAGTAGAAAAACTGGTAAGCAAGCATACCGAACTCAAGAAAGAAATTGCTAAAATTATCATTGGTCAAGAAACAGTAATCGATCAGATACTTATTTCTGTATTTTCCGGAGGGCACGCGTTACTAATTGGAGTTCCGGGATTGGCTAAAACCTTAATGGTAAACACAATCTCTAAAGCGTTAGGACTCGATTTTAAGAGAATTCAGTTTACACCCGATTTAATGCCAAGCGATATACTTGGAAGTGAAATTTTAGATGAGTCAAGACATTTTAAATTTATAAAAGGACCTGTGTTTTCAAACATTATCTTGGCAGATGAGATCAACAGAACTCCTCCAAAAACACAAGCGGCATTATTAGAAGCTATGCAAGAGAGAGCTGTTACCGTTGCAGGTCATCATTATAAGTTAGATTTACCGTATTTTGTATTAGCTACACAAAACCCTATCGAGCAAGAAGGGACATATCCATTACCCGAAGCTCAGTTAGATAGGTTTATGTTTGCTATAGAACTTAAATATCCTAGTTTTCAGGAAGAAGTAGAAGTAGTAAAGAGTACTACAGGAGATACTTCGGCTACGATTAACCCTTTATTTACAGCACAAGAAATTATAGATTTCCAGCATCTAATTCGGCGTATTCCTGTAGCCGATAATGTCGTGGAATATGCTGTAAGAATGGTTTCTAAAACTAGACCCGATGGCGAATCAGCTACAGAATTAGTTAAGAATTATATTGACTGGGGTGCAGGTCCGAGAGCATCTCAAAATCTTGTTTTAGCGGCTAAAGCTAATGCTGCAATAAAAGGAAAGTTTTCTCCGGATATTGAAGATGTACAGGCCGTAGCGATGGGGATATTACGTCATCGTATGATCAAAAACTACAAAGCAGAAGCAGAAGGTGTAAGCATCGAGGATATTATCCAAAGTCTATTTTAGATAACAAAATTGTGGTAGAGGTATGAGTATCTTAGCATCACTTCTTTTGTAACAAAATAGAATTTATAAAATTATAATTTAAAAAGGTTTAATTCGTATCTAACGGATTAAACCTTTTTCATTTCTACATGTCTTAGTAATGAACGTTCAATTAGAATTTAGTTTAATAAAAAGAAAAATTAGGAAATGAAAAATATTTTAGCTTACGCGATGATACTGTTTTTAGGAATCTTAACGGTATCTGCACAATCAGAAGATGATGGATTGGATAGGAGAGAATTAAGAAAAGAGTTTAATGAGAGCCTTTCTGAAGATCAAAAAACGCAATTAGAATATCAAAGACAATTGCATACAGAACACAGAAAAGCTTTAAAAGCAACCTACACAGAAGAGCAATTAGCAATTGTTCAAAATGACGACCTTTCGAGAAAAGGAAAACATAAAGCTTTGAAACCTACCTTGAGCGATGAACAAAAAGAAATGAAGAAATCGCATAAAGAGGCTATGAAATCAGAGAAGGGTAAATTTGAAGCATCTCTTAATGAAGAGCAGTTAAAAAAGTACGCAGAAATAAAAGAACAGAAAAGAAAGAGGGGGTCTAAACATAAAACAAGAAAATGAGTAGATCACTAATTTCAGGGTGGATTATAATGTAAAGTGAAGTGTAACAGCTTCACTTTTTTTATGCGTTTTTTGTTTAATTTGATTTTTTTAGCATAATTGTTTAATAAATTACTATAACGTTTTCGTAATTTTTAGAATTATGGCTTAACATATTAGATGTTTTTTTATATGATTACTATTTTACTTATTCTATAATTGACAATTTCTGTAAATAGATATGATATTTTTTTCAAAAATGTAAAAAAGGATTATTAACGCTATTCATTTAATAAAATCCTTTAAAATTTGTATTTTCGTCGGACTTTTCAATACATAAAACACAACTATATGGCATTCGATATCGATATGATAAAAAAGGTGTATGCTCAGGTTGCAGAAAGAGTAGATGCTGCTCGTGAAGTAACCGGAAAGCCTCTAACCTTAGCAGAGAAAATTTTATACTCACATCTTTGGGACGGGAAAGCAAAAAATGCTTTTACGAGAGGAAAAGATTATGTTGATTTTGCACCGGATCGTATCGCGTGTCAAGATGCAACTGCACAGATGGCATTATTGCAATTTATGCAAGCAGGAAAAAAGAAAGTTGCCGTACCAACTACGGTGCATTGTGACCACTTGATCCAGGCAAAAGTAGGAGCAGCTAAAGATTTACAATCTGCTATGAATACGAGTAGCGAAGTCTTTAATTTCTTAGAATCTGTGTCCGATAAATACGGAATCGGATTTTGGAAACCAGGAGCTGGAATTATTCACCAAGTGGTTTTAGAAAATTATGCATTCCCGGGTGGTATGATGATAGGTACCGATTCACATACTGTAAATGCAGGAGGATTAGGAATGGTTGCTATCGGTGTTGGTGGAGCTGATGCAGTAGACGTGATGGCAGGAATGCCTTGGGAACTGAAATTCCCTAAATTAATAGGTGTAAAGTTGACCGGTAAATTATCTGGGTGGACGGCACCAAAAGATGTAATTTTAAAAGTAGCAGAAATTCTTACCGTAAAAGGTGGAACCGGAGCTATTGTAGAATATTTCGGTCCTGGAGCAACCTCTATGTCCTGTACTGGAAAAGGAACTATCTGTAATATGGGTGCCGAAATAGGAGCTACAACATCCACTTTTGGCTATGACGAATCTATGGAACGTTATTTACGTGCTACCGATAGAGAGGATGTGGCTGATGCTGCTAATGCAGTAAAAGAGCATTTAACTGCTGATCCTGAAGTATACGCTAATCCAGAACAATATTTTGATCAGGTAATAGAAATTAACCTTTCAGAACTTGGTCCTTTACTTAACGGTCCATTTACTCCGGATTTATCAACGAAGGTTGGTGCAGATATGACAGAGAAAGCTACCGCCAATGATTGGCCATTACAAGTAGAATGGGGATTGATTGGTTCTTGTACAAACTCTTCATACGAAGATTTATCACGTGCTTCTTCGATTGCGCAACAAGCCTTAGACAAAGGATTAAAAATGAAAGCAGAACTTGGGATCAATCCGGGTTCTGAGCAAGTGAGATATACAGCAGACAGAGATGGTATTCTTGGAATATTCGAAAAATTAGACGCTAAAATATTTACAAATGCTTGTGGACCTTGTATAGGACAATGGGCAAGATATAGCGATCCTAAAAACGCACCAAAGAATAGTATCGTTCACTCCTTTAATAGAAATTTTGCAAAGCGTGCCGATGGTAACCCAAATACGCATGCTTTTGTGGCATCTCCCGAATTGACTGCTGCAATTGCCGTTTCGGGACGTTTGGATTTCAATCCGTTAACAGATAAGTTGATCAATGAAGAAGGGCAAGAAGTAATGTTTGATGAGCCAACTGGATGGGAATTACCTCCAAAAGGTTTTGAAGTAGAAGATGCCGGATATATTGCCCCACAAGAAGATGGTTCTGGTGTAGAAGTAGTAGTAAGCCCAACCTCAGAAAGATTACAGTTATTAACTCCGTTTGAACCGATAGGTAACGAAATTAAAGGTGCTAAACTGTTGATTAAAGCTTATGGAAAGTGTACTACGGACCATATCTCTATGGCAGGTCCTTGGTTGCGCTACAGAGGACATCTGGATAATATTTCCAATAACTGTTTGATAGGAGCAGTAAATGCGTACAATAAGAAAACAAATTTTGTTAAAAACCAGCTTAATGGTGAGTATGACGGAGTCCCTAATGTACAAAGAGCTTATAAAGCTGCGGGAGTTCCAACAATTGTAGTAGGTGATCATAACTACGGAGAAGGTTCCTCTCGTGAGCACGCTGCGATGGAGCCAAGACATTTGGGTGTTGTGGCGGTAATCGTAAAGTCATTCGCACGTATTCACGAAACAAACCTTAAAAAACAGGGAATGTTAGGTCTTACTTTTGTAAATGAGTCAGATTATGACAAAATACAAGAAGATGATACGATCAATTTCTTGGATTTGGATCAATTTGCTCCAGACAAAACTTTAAATATCGAGTTTGTACACGCAGATGGATCAAAAGATATAATCGAAGTAAACCATACCTACAACCACGCTCAAATTGAGTGGTTTAAAGAAGGTTCTGCTTTAAATTTAATCAAAAAGCAAAACGCTTAAAAATCGATTAAATATAATAAACTACTTAAAACTCCTGAAGACTATTCTTCGGGAGTTTTTGTTTTATTAAGCCATTGAATTTTGTAAATTTGCGTATATGGTACGCCAAAATATTAAAGTAGCTGTTGATGCGGTAGTCTTTGGATATAAGGACAAGGCCTTGCATGTACTCTTGATAAAAAGAAATGTTAATCCGTTCAAAGATTCCTGGGCGCTTCCTGGTGGTTTGGTTTTAGAGGAAGAGAGTTTAGAAGATGCTGTAGTACGTGAACTTAAAGAAGAGACAAATGCCACCGTAGATTATTTAGAGCAGTTGTATTCTTTTGGCAAGCCAGATCGTGATCCCAGAAATCGAGTGGTAAGTGTTACCTATTTTGCTTTAGTAAAGCCAGAACATCACGCTATCAAGGCGGATACAGATGCAAGTGATGTAGGTTGGTTTGATATAAATGAACTACCTCAATTAGCATTTGATCACCCTACAATCTTGGATATGGCAAAAAAACGACTTCGTAATAAATTGACCTATGAGCCTATAGGGTTTGATTTACTGGCAGATAAATTCTTATTTTCAGATTTAGAGAAATTATATATGACCATTTTGGACAAGCAGATTGATCGTAGAAATTTTAGAAAAAAGATTCTAAGCTTCGGAATTTTAGAAGAGTTAAAAGAAAAGGTATCCGAAGGACGAGGAAGACCTGCAAACCTATTTAAATTTAATCAAAAACAATACTTCAAATTAAAAGAAGAAGGCTTCCTTTTTGATATAAAGTAATTAAGGTGAATAACAGATAAGAAAATTTACGTCAGTCAGAGTGATTTTCAATAGAAAGTTGTATCGAAGACCTGCCTACCTGTCGGATGGCAGGCAGGCAAGTGAATTTCTGTCTCTGAAAACTTTTCGATACGATTTTTTATAAAAATCATTCGAAATGATCTGCTTTAATTTTAAATCCTTGTCCGCTATTCAGGTTCATTAATACCAAATAATCATTGCCAAAAGAAAGGTTTCTTCCCTTGCAAAAAAAAGACTGAAGGATTGATTTATTCTGTCAATTCAAAGTTTATAAAGTGCTTTTATTGTATTTTTTACGCAAAATATTTTGTCAGCTAAGTATACTATTCTATATTTGCGTAAAAATAACACAATTATGCAGTATTTACATTTAGATTCAATATTTACACCCTTCGAGAAATCAATTCAGTTTACTTCTTTTATTTTTAATGGGGGAGAACCACATATAAAAATTACAGAAGAATCTATTGGAAAGGAAGTAACAATAACCCATCGATTGAATTCATTTAATGACCTGGGTTTGTTATTAGTGGCTACTGATGCATTGCGGAGAATGGATGTAAAATTGATTAACGTACTCATTCCATATTTTCCGGCAGCAAGACAAGATAGAGTAATGGTGAGCGGTGAGTCATTAAGTGTAAAGGTATATGCAGATCTTATTAATGCACAAAAATACAATCAAGTAACGATTTTTGATCCACATTCTGAGGTGACACCTGCTTTGTTAAATAATGTAAAAGTGATCTCAAATTATGAATTTGTAAAGAAATGTTTGAATCATATCAATGAAGAGGTGGTTTTAATATCTCCAGATGGTGGTGCTTTAAAAAAGATTTACAAGGTATCAGAGTATTTAGGAGGAATAGAAGTAGTAGAATGTTCTAAGAAACGAGATGTAAAAACGGGTAAACTTTCTGGATTTAGAGTATATGAAGACGATTTAAAAAGAAAACATTGTGTGATTGTAGATGATATTTGTGATGGTGGCGGAACATTTTTAGGATTAGCAACCGCATTAAAAGAAAAGAATGCCGGGAAATTAAGCTTGTTAGTAAGCCACGGAATTTTTAGCAAAGGCTTTGAAGCATTAAGTAAGTCATTTGACACCATTTTTACAACCAATTCTTTTAGAGATATAGAAGAGGAGAAAGTTGTGCAGATTTCAATTATAAATTAATTTAAAAATGAAAGTAATCACAGCACCATCAACAATAGAATTAGATGAAAATCCAAGTGTTTTTCTAGCAGGAAGTATTGAAATGAATGTTGCAGAAAGATGGCAGGATAAAGTGATTAAAACATTATCAAACGAACCTGTAACCTTACTCAATCCAAGAAGAGCTAGTTGGGATGCCAGTTGGAAGCAGAGTGTAGAGAATCCTGTTTTTAAAGAACAGGTAAACTGGGAATTAGAAGCGTTGGAGATAGTGGATATGATCATTATGTATTTTGATCAGAATACCAAATCTCCCATCACGCTTTTAGAATTAGGATTATATGCCAAAAGTAGAAAGTTGATCGTATGTTGCCCAGATGGATTCTGGAGAAAAGGAAATGTTGACGTGGTTTGTGAACGATATTGTGTACAGCAGGTAAATAGCTTAGAAGAATTGATAAATGAAGTAAAGAGGAAATTGAAATGAAAAATTTATTAGAACAAATTAAAGGAGGAATATTTGGAGTAGCTGTTGGTGATGCTTTGGGAGTACCTTATGAGTTTTTAGATCGAGATCAAATGGATAAAAGACCAGCTCGTGACATGATCGGGTACGGTACACATAATCAGCCAGAAGGCACGTGGTCAGATGATAGCTCATTAACTTTTTTTCTGATCGATAGTTTGTGTAGCGGATATGATCTAAATGGTATTGCTTCAAAATTTGCTGCTTGGTTTTATGAAAATCTTTGGACACCAAGAGGATTTGTATTTGATATTGGTATTACTACTAAGAACGCTATTTATCAATACAAAAGAGGAATGGCTCCAGATTTATGTGGAGGATTAGATGAATACTCTAATGGTAACGGATCTTTAATGAGAATTTTACCTTTAGTATATTATCTAAAAGATGAAGAAGATATTACTGTTAGATATGATATTATAAAAAGAGTTTCCTCAATTACACACGGGCATTTGAGATCTGTTTTTTCGTGTTTTATATATGTAGAATATGCCTTATTGCTTCTAAATGGTTTAGAAAAGTTTAAAGCTTACGAAACGATTAAAAAGCCAATTTTGGATTTCGCAATTCAAAATGATTTTAACCCAAAAGAAATTACTTTGTTTTCCAGAATTTTAGAAGATGATATATCCAAACAAGATCGGTTTAATATAAAAGGAACAGGCTATGTGCTTAGATCATTAGAAGCTTCATTTTGGTGTTTATTAACATCAGAATCTCATGAAGAGGCCGTGTTGAAAGCAATCAACTTAGGAGAAGATACAGACACTACGGCTGCTATTACTGGAGGATTAGCTGGTTTGTATTTTGGGTATGAAACTATTCCAGAAACTTGGAAATTTCAACTTGCCAGATTCGAAGATATAGAAGATTTAATAGAAAAGTTTAATAAGAGTTTGAAACAATAAGTTTATCTATAAAGTTGGTGGATCGTCCTCCTGAAATTTCAACGTAAAAAATGAAGTGAACGAAGCATAAAATTAAATTTGTGAAGAGTAAAAAGCTTATTGAAGTTCTCTTTTTCTTTGAAGACAAAAGCTTAAATAATTGAAAAACGTTTTAATTTAATTTAGTGAAGAGAGGAATATTTTTAGATGAAATATTATAAGACTAGACTTTCCTGCCTGCCGGCAGGCAGGTTTGTTTGTCATCCTGAGCTTGTCGAAGGGTTGGGAAACACAAAAAAGAAAAGAGTAAAAAAAGAAATAATGAAATACACAATACAAAACATACAAGAACAATTTAATAAAGGTAAAAGCCTAAAGTATTTATTCTTTTGGGGGCATACGCCTAATAAAGACGGAAGTATTGGTAAAAGCTGTTTTAGTCAATGGTGGAATCAATCTTTCGAAATTGAAGGAGTAATTTATAAAACCGCAGAGCATTGGATGATGGCTGAAAAAGCCAGATTGTTTGAAGACACTCCAATTTTAAAAGAAATCATTGAAAGTAATCATCCAATGGAAGCTAAACAATTAGGCCGAAAAGTTAAAAACTTTGATCCTAAGATATGGGATGCTCATAAGTACGAAATTGTAAAACAAGGAAACTATCATAAGTTTTCTCAGCATCAAGAACTTTTAACCTTTTTATTGAATACGAAAAAAAGAATCATTGTAGAAGCGAGTCCCAGAGATCGCATATGGGGAATCGGAATGGGACAAGCAAATGAAAAAGCACAAAACCCAAATTTATGGAGAGGACAGAATCTATTAGGTTTTGCTTTAATGGAGGTGAGGGAAATGTTGAGTCCTTAATGGACAATTAAAAAAAATAATCAAAATGCAAAAGACATTACGCAAAATAACAGCGAAAGAAACACTTGAAATAACAGAGCAAGGGTTTTATATAAATACAAAGCAACAGAAAGTTGATATATCACAGATTCAGGAAAATGCAGTTACAAGAACTAAATTTTATAGTTCTGAAGAATTAGATCTGCTATTAAACGAATTACGCTTAGACAAAAAAAATATAACGGCTTATGAAGTTGTTGAAGAAACAACCATAAGCAGTATCCAAAGATTAATATCTTCAGGACATACAAATCCTATGTGTTTAAATTTTGCTTCGGCCAAAAATCCTGGAGGAGGTTTTTTTAATGGAGCACAAGCTCAGGAAGAAAGTATAGCCAGATCTTCAGGATTATATCCTTGCCAGTTATCTGCAATAGAATTTTATGAGACACACAGAGCAATGAAATCTTGTATGTATACAGATGGCATGATTTATAGCCCTAAAGTTCCGATTCTACGAAAGGATAATGGAGAATTGTTTGACTCGCCAATACTAAGCTCTATAATCACTTCGGCAGCAGTGAATGCAGGAGTCGTAAAGAGGTTTGAAAAAGATAAAATCGGTGATATAGAACATATAATGAAGAAAAGAATAGATAAGCTATTAATGCTTTCGGTTATTAATCAGCATAAAACACTGATTTTAGGAGCTTGGGGATGTGGAGTATTTCAGAATGATCCTAAGATGATAGCGAATTTATTTGCCGAGTTATTAAAAGGAAAGTATACAGAAGCATTTGAAAAAGTCGTATTTGCGATTTATGCTAAAAACAAAAAGTTCATAGAAGCTTTTCAAAGTGAATTTTAGAAATGATATTAAAAGAACCTTATCGGAATGGGAATGATTCAAGAAATACGAGCAGATTATAATAAAGATACGATTACGGTATATCAGGCATATGGTAAATCTATTGCACTACCTGCTATCCAAAATAATAAGTTCGAAGCACCATTTTCGTTTAATCGGATGACTTGGATTAAACCTTCTTATTTATGGTTGATGCAAAGAAGTAATTGGGCAACAAAATCCAATCAAGAATATATCCTCGGAATAAAAATAAAGAGAACCCATTGGGAGAAAGTTTTATCAATAGGAGTGCTAACAGATCCGGATAAAGCTATTTATAAAAGCGGAGCTTTATGGAATAAGGAATTTCAGAATGCAAAAGTACATATTCAATGGGATCCAGAAAGAACGTTAAAAGGCGCTAAAATGCAAATCAGATCCATACAAGTAGGAATCGGTAGAGATTTGATCAAAGAATATAATGAAGAGTGGATTCAGGAAATAACTGATGTAACTCCTTTAACTAAGAAAATCCGGTTATTACTTAAACAAGGGAAGTATAAAGAAGCCAAACGATTAGTTCCTAATGAAAAAGTTTATGAAGTTCCGGAAACTATAAAACAAAGAATCGGAATACGATAATTGTAAGTAAGGTAAAATGAAACTAAAATTACTCAAATCAGATATTACTGCTATAAAAGTAGATGCCATTGTCAATGCAGCCAATAGTTCTTTATTAGGTGGCGGCGGAGTAGATGGAGCCATTCATCGTAAAGGCGGACCAGAAATATTAGAAGCTTGTAGAAGTGTTAGAGCTACACAAGGAAAATGTAATCCCGGAGATGCAGTAATTACTCCAGCTGGTAATCTTCCTGCTAAATATGTAATACATACCGTAGGTCCAGTATGGAATCAAGGAGGAAAAGATAAAGAAACGCTATTGGCAAATTGTTATAGTAGTTCTTTAAGACTAGCGGTCCAAAATAATGTAAATACCATTGCTTTTCCGAATATCAGTACCGGAATTTATAAGTTTCCGAAAGAATTAGCCGCTAAAATTGCTATTGACACGGTAACAAACGACCCGAATCTAACACATGTTAAAGAGGTCATATTTGTATGTTATGATGATGAAAATTACAAATTGTACTCCGAACTGATAAAAAAATAAGAAAATAACAAAATTTAAAAATAAATACAAGGTAGAATCTAGCCGTCTAAAAGGGTGGGATTATGGTAGCAATGGTGCATATTTCATCACCATTTGTACAAAAGATAGAAAACATTTTTTTGGCAATATTGCAGAAGGGAAAATGGAATTATCAGAAATTGGAAAAATTGCAGAAATCTGTTGGCATAAAATACCAAACCATTTTCCATTTGTAAAATTAGATGAATTTGTTGTAATGCCTGATCATATCCATGGGATCATTATTATTGATAAAAATGATGATGATGATCATCATAATTCGGTAGAGACGCAAAATTTTGCGTCTCCACAATCCAGGATGGATCCACAATCCAGGATGGATCCACAATCCAGAATGGATCCACAATCCAGGATGGATCCACAATCCAGGATGGATCCACAATCCAGGATGGATCCACAATCCAGGATGGATCCACAGTCCGGGATGGATCCACAATCCAAAGGCAATAAATTTGGACCACAATCCAAAAATTTAGGATCTATAGTAAGAGGATATAAAGTTGGAGTCAAAAAATATGCAACGAAGAATGGAATAGATTTTCAATGGCAATCGAAATATTATGACCATATAATAAGAGATAATGGATCTTTTGTTCGAATTGCTGCATACATAAAAAACAACCCGATGAAATGGTCAGAAGATCAATTATCTAAAAAAAAGTAAAGACACAAGATATTGTGTCTTAGAGTCTCAGAAAACAAAAAAATGAAAACAAATACGAAACAAATAAGTAAATTTCTAAGCCTTATCTTAAGGCATAATCCAGGAAAGATTGGATTAGAACTAGATGAAAACGGTTGGGCAGATGTGGATGAATTGATAAACAAGACAAATGCATATCGCAATCAATTAAATCTAGAGATAATAAAAGAGGTAGTAGCGACGAATGATAAAAAGCGATTCGCCTTTAATGAAGATGAAACCAAGATCAGAGCGAATCAAGGACATTCTATACAAGTTGATTTGGAGTATACACCGATAGAGCCACCAGAATTTTTATATCATGGAACAGTAGGAAAGTTCATAGAGGATATACGAAGAAAAGGTTTGCTAAAGATGAGCAGACATCACGTACATCTTAGTGAAGAACGAGAAACTGCAATGCGAGTTGGTTCTCGTAGAGGAGTATCCATCATACTTACTGTACGATCTGGTGAGATGCACCGCAACGGGATTGAGTTTTATCAATCGGATAATGGAGTATGGTTAACAGATACCGTTGCTTCAGAGTATATTGAGTTTAGAACAAAGTAATGTGCCAGACCTCAAAAGTGTCAAAAATCTGTGAGGCCTAATTGGATAATAAACATGAATAAAATTGAATTACACCCAGAAATATTTTTAGTCGAGAACTTTCTTTCGAAGGAAATGTGTGATCATTTCATAGAAAAAGGTGAACAAGTTTCCTTTGAAGAAGCAAAAGTGAGTATTGATGGTAGGCAAGTTAGAATTAAAGGTATTCGTAATAATCAACGAATCATGTTTAAGGATAAATTGCTGGCGGATAAAATATGGAAGAAAATAGAGCCTTATGTGCAATTGAGTTTTGGTAGCTATAAAGTGAATGATCTTAATGAAATGTTTCGTATTTACAAATATGAAAAAGGGCAGCGATTTAAAATGCATCGAGATGGCAGTTATGAACGAAATGAGAAAGAATGTAGCTTTTTCTCATTTCTTATATATTTAAACGATGATTTTGAAGGAGGAGATACCTATTTTGAGAATGGAATTACTGTAATTCCAAAACTTGGAGATGCTTTATTATTTCATCATCCATTACGTCATGAAGGAAAACCTATTGTATCAGGAGTAAAATATGTATTAAGAACTGATGTAATGTATACATTGACAGAATGAGAACACTAGTAATTGGAGATATTCACGGCGGATATAAAGCATTATTGCAGGTTCTGGAAAGAGCCAGAGTAACCACAGAAGATAAGTTAATTTTCTTAGGAGATTATGTGGATGGATGGAGTGAGTCGGCAGAAACGATTCAGAAGCTTATCGAACTTTCAAAATCAAATCCTTGTATTTTCATAAGAGGGAACCACGATCTTTGGTGTGGTTTATGGCTGGATAAAGGAGCTACAAATCCGGTTTGGCTTGCACACGGAGGGAAAGAAACAATGAATAGCTACATCCAATCTGGCTTGCTTGCACAAGAAGATCACAAAGAGTTTTTTAAACAGTTGCAGAATTACTATATAGATTCAGGAAATAGACTTTTTGTTCACGCCGGATTTACTTCTATGCATGGAGTGGGCAAGGAAGAATACGAATCTAACTACTATTGGGATCGAACATTATGGGAAGCAGCCTTGCTTGCCGATAAAGTAGCTAATGAAACTTTGGAAGATTCACTAACTTCTCCAAAACGGTTTAATCATTATAAAGAAATTTATATTGGCCACACACCCACTACCAATTATAAAAGAGATACGCCGATTAAAGCTCACAATCTTTGGAACATCGATACAGGCGCTGCTTTCAAAGGAAAACTTACTATTTTAGATATCAATACCAAAGAATTTTGGCAAAGCGATGCATTACCTTTTTTGTACCCTAACGAGAGAGGCCGAAATTAAGATATCCTTATTTTAACTGAAAACAGGGTGGTTTTTACAAGAAATTGTAACGATTTTTACTTCCTAAAGTTTTAAAAATGATTTCGTTTAAGTTTCCAAGAGTACCGAAAGTTCTACAGCACCAAAAGTATATTTTTTTGTTAATGTGTTGCTTATTGGTATCAAAACATCTAAAAGCGCAACAAATGGAATATAGTATAGAAGATGATTCCTTTATGATCGTAGAAAAACCTAAAAAAGTATATAAGGGTTTTTATAAAGATGGAAAACCTTACAAAGGTTATTTTTCAAAAGGGGATAAAGAATTTCCGAGAGTGGATTATTATGAAAACGGAGTACCTAAGTTTCAGTATTCTCTGGATATAATGCAAATGTTTACAGATGCAGAAAGTACAGAAATGGATTTAATGCAAGAACCAAAGCCCGAGATGAGCAATAGAGCGGCATATGAAGAATATACCAGAAATAAGTATAAGCCCAAATTAAGGATTAAATCGATCTATGAAAATGGAGAAATCATCGATGGGTATGAGTATGAAGAGATTACTTCTGGTTTGGTTTCTAAAAAGATTGAGAATAAAAAAATTAAAGAATTACATATAGATGTATTTGCAATGCACTATTATGAAAGAAATTCAATCATTCTTAAGTCGGATAGAATTGTAATGGGATCACCAACTCTGGCTATGGCAGGCGAAAAGTTTGAAGTAAGTATATCGAAACAGAAAGGTCATTGGATTGCTTCTTACACCATAAACGACAAAGAAATAGGAACCAAACATTATATCAAAGGAGAATTAGGGAAAACACTTTCAAATACTGTACTGTTTATTTATGATCATAAAGACAAAACGTATGGGTATGGCACCGGTGGTTTCCAAGAAAACTCATCAAATCTGGATCTTGTAGATATTACCAGCATGTTTTTAGAACAACCGGAAATATTTGATACAGAAGAGATTTCAATATTTTTCCAAAACTTTGTTGAAGCAATAATTTCTCAGGCTAAAAAATCAGAAAAGCATCGTGCAAAAGAACCGGAAATTTTCAGGGGATATCTCGTGACAGGAAACGAGGGTAATATAATCAAAGGGATTCGATTCTTCGAAAAAGAGATAGGTTCCTACTACGTTCAATATAAAGAAGGGAAAGAAGTTGTTCGTGAAAAAACAACGTTATTAGAGTTTCAGGAGATCTTTAAGAAATATCTCAATAGTTTACAGTAATTAGAAACCATAAAAAGCTTGTTTTGGACAAAACTGTTCAAAAATTTTTTCAGTTTAAAAATAAAAACTATATTTGCGTATAATTAACGCAAAATAAAATTGTATATGAATCCACTACTATTAACAGACGGTTACAAACTAGGTCATAAAGAGCAATATCCTGATGGTACAACCTTAGTGTATTCTAACTGGACTCCACGAAAGAGTAGGATAGAAGGAATTGACAATGTTGTATTTTTTGGATTACAATATTTTATCAAAGAATATTTGATCAAAAGATTCAATGAAAACTTTTTTGATCTTCCTAAAGAAGAAGTTGTTTTAGAATATAAAAAATATGTGGATCATTATTTAGGTGTTGATTACGATATCGAACATATTTCAGAATTACATGATTTGGGATATTTACCAATCGAGATAAAAGCGTTGCCAGAAGGTACAGAGGTTCCAATAAGAGTACCTATGTTTACTCTGGTTAACACAAAACCTGAATTTTTTTGGTTGACAAATTATTTGGAAACCTTACTATCAAGTATTATTTGGCAACCGTGTACATCTGCGACTATTGCGAAACAATATCAAAAAATACTCACCAAATACGCCAAAGAAACAGATAAAGAAAATCTGGAATTTATTACTTGGCAAGGTCACGATTTCTCTATGAGAGGAATGTCTGGAACAGAATCTTCAATTCTAAGTGGTATGGGGCACGCACTCTCATTTTCGGGTAGTGACACATTACCGGTAGCCAAAGCATACGAAATGTATTATAATGCCGATGTTACAAAAGAACTGGTAATTGGTAGTGTAAACGCTACAGAACATAGTGTAATGTGTGCCGGTAGCAAAGATGATGAGATTGGTACTTTTAGAAGATTGTTAGAAACCTATCCAGCCGGAATTTTATCCGTGGTATCTGATACTTGGGATCTTTGGAAAGTGTTGACAGAATATCTTCCAAAATTAAAAGATGAAATTTTAAAAAGAGAAGGTAAACTGGTGATTAGGCCTGATTCTGGTGATCCGGTGGATATTATATGTGGATGCGAACATAATAATCCTGTCATTGCAAAAGGAGTTATCGAACTACTCTGGGATGAGTTTGGAGGGACTGTTAACGAACAAGGATATAAAGTGTTAAATCCGAAAATTGGTGCAATTTATGGAGATAGTATTACCATTGACAGAGCTACTCAGATTTGTGAACGCCTTAAGCAAAAGGGTTTTGCATCTACCAATGTGGTTTTAGGAATCGGCAGTTTTACATATCAATACAATACCAGAGATACCTTTGGATTTGCTATGAAAGCAACCTATGTCGAAGTTAATGGCGAAGGAAGAGAGATTTTTAAAGATCCCGTTACCGATGACGGAACCAAAAAATCAGCTAAAGGCTTGATGCAATTACAACAATTAAATGGAAAGATTGTATTAAAGGATCAATGTACAGCAGAAGAAGAAAATCAAGGATTGTTTCAAACAGTTTTTAAGGATGGTCAGTTAACAATTGATGAAAGTCTATCCGTTATTAGAAAACGAATTTTAGCATAACTAAAAACGCCTATGATTTAAAACTCTCAAAAGTTAACTTTTGAGAGTTTTTTTATTCTAGGAGGGTTAATAGCACGAGGCTTGCCTCGCCAGTAAAAGGTAAACAGTTTGAAAACAAGAAATCCTTTGAATGCTCCGAGAGCTTGCTCCAGAGATTTTTACTGTAATATATAGGGTTACTCGCCTGTGAACTGTTATAATACTATAACCAAATAACTTTCAATTAACCATTGAAAAACTTTACCAATTCCTTTGTAAGGATTACTTGCTGATTTCGACATGAGTATTGGTACCACTTATTTGGTATTTAACTAACTTAATAAAAACACAAACATCATGAGTGCAATCTGGTTTTTTGAGGATGCCAATCTCTTCAAGGTATTATGTCCTCATAAATTTAAAAGGTATAAAAAAGATCACGACTTCGACGCCTATAAAAAAAGCGATTACATCTATTTCGAAGAAGACTCTGCAAACAAAGTTTATCTTATTGAAAAAGGAAAAGTAAAAATAGGGTATTATTCTGAGGATGGTACCGAAGTAGTAAAAGCAATCTTGACTCGAGGAGAACTTTTTGGAGAAAAAGCAATTCTCGGAGAAGACAGAAGATCAGAGTTTGCGCAGTCTGTTGATAACTCTACTTCTATTTGTCCAATTGGAGTGCAAACAATGCATGACCTGATGCGCGATAATCAAACTTTTAGTCTTAAAGTGTATAAATTTATCGGTATGCGTTTTAAACGACTGGAAAGGAGATTACAATTACTTTTATTTAAAGACACCAAAACCAGATTGTTAGAATTCTTTGATGAACTCAAAGAAGATTTTGGGTACTGCTGTCCTAGTACAGGAGATACCGTCATTCAGCATCCGTATACCCAACGGGATATTGCCAATTTGATCGGCACATCAAGACCCACGCTTAATATTATCATGAATGAATTAAAGGAATCGAAGCAGATTGATTTCAACAGAAAAGAAATTCGTTTAAAAAATGTTGCTTAGTGTTAGCTACCTAACATTTTGAAAGGTTTTATGAATTTACTTTTACAGTAATAATAATCATAAAACAAAAAGCAATGTTTAAAAAATTAATGATAGGAATGTTAGCGATAGGTTTAATCGCAGTTTCTTGTAGCGACGATGACGATACTATACGTGTCGCAAATGCTGGTATGATTGCCGGTGGCCCATTTAGTTTCGATGTAGACGGAGAAGCAGATATGGTCTCCGGAATCACGTTGGATTCTTCTACTTCTTTTGGGGCGAATAGTACTTGGATTATAACCGATGATCAAGGGAATATTCTGGGGTTACCTCCTACACTTGAAGCGGTAGAAGGTGTCAATTTTGACGAACCAGGTCCGGGAGTTTGTTTGATTTGGTATGCTAGGTATAACGGAACAGTATCAGGATTAGCAATGGGCATGAATGCCAATAATGTAACTGGTGATTTTGCGCTCTCTAATTCAATTACTGTAACCAGAAACTGTAATACCAGTGCTGGAGTTTTATCAGGAGGACCATATACGTTTACCGTAGATGGAACACCGGATATGGTTAGTGGACTTATGTTAGATAGTTCTAATGCAGCAGGTCCCAATAGTACTTGGGTGATTACAGACGACCAGGGTACTATTCTTGGACTACCACCAACATTGGAAGCTGTAGAAGGAGTAAATTTCGACGAAGCCGGAGCGGGAGTATGTTTGATCTGGTATTTACGTTACGAAAATGGAGTACAAGGATTAGAAGTAGATATGAATGCTAATGATCTAAGTGGTTGCTTTAGCCTCTCAAATTCAATAACAGTTACAAGAAACAGTCAGTAGTGATTTGCTTAATATGAAAAAGAAAATCCATAACGATAATGTGAACTTAACGTTGCTTCCCTTCTCACAGGAAGCGTAACACAATAGTTCATTGTTGTTTTTTTGTTAGTTTTAAAGCGCAGCCTATGGCTGCGCTTTATTAATTTAGCGAAACTTTATTTTGAAATATCGCATTAACGGGCATTCAAAATATGTAGTTGAGCGTATCTCACTTTGATTCTTGGACTATTTTACACCTTCAATTGAACCATTTTATCTTAGGTAAATTATAATTTTTTGTATTTTTGTATATAACAATACTTTCCCCCTTTTTAAAGTTTTGTCAACCCAGAAAGTGTTTTAAGCGCTTTGATAAAACTTTGTTTGTCTTTATCGTATTCAAAGCAATTTTGAGTGAATTGTAAATGCTCTTTGTAGTCAATGAGCAATCTTGCTGTTGTATTGATATAAAATATCAGACAAAAAGCATTTGCAATTTGCCGTAGTTATCAAACAAGACTAATACTTTAAAAACAAACTCAACACATGAAAACTTCATTATTCTCTCTAAGAAGAGTCACCCTAGCTTATGCTCTGTTATTTATCGTTTTCTGTTTACCCATTCAAACGTACAGTACAAATAATCCAAGTACTACAGGAAATACCACAAAATTACATAGAGAGGATATCGGTTTTTGGAGTCGAATAACTATTTATGTTAAGGATATTATTGATTTTGAGACCGCAAAAAGCAATGACAAAATCAGTATAATTTCTTCTAATTTTGATTGTGCTCCTCCACCTATGGCTATAAATCAGGTGAGGGCTACCACCTCTGGCAACTGGAATAATCCGGCAACCTGGGGAGGCCAGTTACCTGGTAATGGTGATATGGTCATTATCCCGGCCGGAATAAATGTTAATGTAGTAACGAGAGAATCCGCAAGACTTCAATATATCGAGGTATCTGGTACATTGAATATGAACAGAAGACGTAATACGAGGTTGCTAGTAGAAACTCTTAAGGTTCAAACAGGTGGAGCATTACGAATAGGAACCAGTGCTGCACCTATTAAATTCAACAGAACTGCAGAAATTGTATTTTTAGATAACGGCCCGTTAACCAATCCAACCTTGTCGAACAGAGGCCTTATTGTAGAAGGAACCTGTCAAATCTTTGGTCAGGCCAAAATGCCTTTTGTAGATGCAGGAGATGCCAGAGCAGGAGACAGCTCTATTCAGGTCTACAATGCGGCTGGTACACAATGGCAAGTAGGCGATGAAATAGTGATACCCGCCACAACCTTTAATCCTGGTAGGTTACGTCTCAATTTAGCAGGAAATGAATTAAGAGAAAGTCAAAAACCAACCCGAGCGCAAATAGCTGAAGCATTTGCGGATGAGAAAGTTAGCATTACCGCAATCGAAGGAAATACCATAACGTTTGAACCTTCATTAAGATTTGATCACGTACGTCCTAAAGCATCACTTCCATTTCATGTGGCGAACGTATCGAGAAATGTAATATTCAGATCAGAGTCTGGTGATTCATCTCGCAGAGGACATACGATGTTTATGAAAGGAAGCAATGTAACTATACGGGGAGCCCGTTTCTATCAGTTAGGTAGGACCGATAAAAGAATTCCGTTAGATGATTTTGAAGTAGCAGGAAGAAATACCTCTGGCGCCAGTCGCGGACAAGCAAGAAGGAAATCAAATCCCTCTTCAGTAAAAAATAATAGAGGACGATATGCTATTCATTTTCATAAAAATGGTGTAAATGAGGATGACGTAAACACCGCGTTAGCTACTGTTACTCATTCTGTGGTAGAGGATACTCCAGGCTGGGGGTTTGTAAACCATTCTAGTCACGTAGACTTTAACAATAATGTAGCCTTCAATTTTACCGGAGCAGGTTTTGTAACAGAGATTGGTGACGAATTAGGAACCTTTGATAATAACATAGCTATACAAGGTCATGGAAATGGAGAATTAAGAGAGCGAAGGTTAGGTTTTAAAATGAATTCCAGACTACCCGTGATTAATGATTTTGGTTTTGGCGGTGATGGTTTTTGGTTTCAGGGACCAGCGGTAAGAGCTACAAATAATATAGCAGTAAGCTGTAATGGTAGTGGGATGATTTGGTTTACCACTGGTGGCGTTCAGGATGCTTTAATCCAAAATCAATGGACATACAGTACGTTTGTAGGAATGAGGGAATCCATTGCCAGAAAAGTATACCCAGGTTTCGGAAGCTCTATCAGACCCAGAGAGATCGTTCGCGGTTATGAAAATGAACCAGAGCGCATGTATGTTTTAGTTGATTTCCCAATGTTAGAATGTGATAATAATATTTCTTATGCAAGCCACATTGGTTTAAACATTAGATTCAACAATGCTGTAGCGAACAAATTTTATGAGCAAGGACCATATTTGAGATATTTTAATTCTAATAATGTTTCTCGTACTAGACAGTTTGTTTCTAATCAAATTATATGGAACAATTTTATGGCGATCAGTGCTTCTTATACTTCTAATACGCAGTTTAATAATATGGAAGTATATAATGCACAACGAAGAAGATACGGAGATGACTATAATGTAATGGATTTTGGTTTGCAGGGCGAACATTCTAATGGTTTGGTTTTTAATAATCTGGAGTTAGAAGGATATGGTTTGGCAGGAATTTTTCAAAGAAGGGCAAGTAAGATAAAGGATCCAAGTGATGTTCAAAATGTAGCCCGAGAATTGGTGCGCTTGCATTTGCAAAGAAGAACCTGTGATCTGGTTCAAGTCACCTCAGAAAACTGGCGAAATGACAATACGCTAAGAATCAATTTTAGTAGTGATGATAAACAAGAGCAGGTTGCCGTTCGTTACAAGGCTGCAAATTCATTGCATTGGATATATAAAAGTGTGAAAACTACCAATTCATATGCTCAGATTAGTGGTCTTGATGGCGAGCAATCTTATCAATATCAGGTGCTAAGAGGTTGTGATAATGCGGTTTCCCCAAAATGGTCCGATACCAGAACCGTTACTTCCTATAGAAACAGACGTACTGATGTAGAGAAGGTTACAGCGATGAGTATTTTTCCTAATCCTGCAACTACGACAATTTATCTTGACGTTGATGAAGCAGATACGAATCAAATCAGAAGAGTTCTTTTCTATAATCTGAATGGTCAAAAAGTAGTGCAAATGATCAATCAAACCGATATTAATAAGTCTGAAATCGATGTTTCGGGATTCTCAGAAGGATTATACCTGATCGAAGTACTGATGGATAACGGTGATAAAGTCACTAAGAAAATGATGATCAAAAGATAAAATGGTTTAAATATTTTAAAAAATGAATGAGAAGATAAAACAAAGAAGGCACCTAATATTGATCACGCTTATTCTTTGTATCATAACTTCAATGAATGCAAATTCGTTTGAAGAAGAAAAAGGGTATGCGTTTGAGAAGGATAAAAAATCAGATTCATATCTAAATAGTATTAAGAATTTTTTCACCAGTGTTTTTTCGGATGTAAAAAGCACCAATGAAAACCGATTTGAAAGAGTATCCTCAAATTATGATTGTTTGCCAACCAATAGCCTGGCAACAATTACGAATGTAAGTAATGGAGACTGGAGTTCACCTAGTACCTGGGAAGGAGGCAATGTTCCTTCTGCTCAAGATGATGTAATTATCAAAGCCGGATCAACAGTCAATATTGTTGGAGATTGTTTAGCAAAGATGGTGACTGTAAATGGTGTGCTGAAAAGCAGAAATAATGTAGATTTCAGTTTAATTACAGAGAGAGTGATGGTGATGGGCGAAACGGCAGAATTTATAATAGGAACTCCCAATACTCCGTATTTAGGAAATGCCAGAATTACACTTATAGGTAGTGATCCGGGTACCGATACCAATGGTACTGGTATGGGAAGTAAATTTGTCGGAATCATGGATGGAGGAACGCTTCAGATACAAGGAAAAGAAGTATTGAGCTGGACAAAACTGTCTAGCAATGCGAATAGAGGAGCAAATAGAATTGATGTGGTTGATAATGCTTCTACCTGGTCTGTAGGTGATGAAATTGTGATCGCACCCTCTGGATTTGACGTGAAGGAAACAGAAAAAAGAACTATTGTTGACATTGTGAATAATGGAAGAACCATAGTGCTAGATAGCGATTTATTATTTGATCACAGAGGAGAGATTGTACAATATGATAATGGAAGAAATATTGATGTAAGAGCAGAAGTAGGCTTACTTACCAGAAATATTGTAATCGAGGCAAGAGACGATGTTGATACCCAGAATGGATTTGGGGGACACTTGATGTGTATGCCAAATTCTCAAATGTTTGTATCTGGTGTAGAATTGGTAAGAATGGGACAAAAAGGTAAGCTTGGTCGATATCCGTTCCATTGGCATTTGTTAAACGTAGCGACTGGGCAATACATCAAAAACAGCAGTATTCATAAATCATTTAATCGTGCGGTGACTATTCACGGTACCAAGGAAGTACTCGTAGAAAACAATGTAGCGTATGATTTCATAGGTCACGGTTTTTTCTTAGAAGATGGAGATGAAGAGAACAATGTCATCAAAGATAATTTTGGGGTTTACGCCAAGCTTCCTAAAGTCGACGAGCGGGTTGAGCCTTTTGATAACGTTGTTTCGGTTTTTTGGATTACTAATCCTAATAATACAATTACCGGAAATGCAGTAGGTGGCTCAGAGCAGGTAGGTATCTGGTTGATCCCTATGCGAGATGTCTATCGCGAAAATTCTTTTATTAATTACAAGCCAACAAGTAGAGTACTTAAACTGTTTGAAAAAAACAGTGTTCATACTTGCACAGATGGAGTGGCGATGGATAGAACCATTAACAGCTCTTTGCAAATTACAGTTGCTACCTGGAATCCAAGAAGAAACGGTGTGAGACAAAATATTATGGTTTCTGGATTGACAGCCTACCATTGTAATAAAGGTTTTTGGACAAAACTCACTTCCGGAGGGTCTAAAATTTTAGAAAACAGTACCATCGGAGGTTGTGAAGAAAATGCTTTTATTTCTTTTACCGGTGCAATTAAAAATACTACACTTATTGGAAATATTAAAGGTTTTGATTATGCGAACATGGCCGGAGCTCCAAATGTTTATCTAGGCGCACAGTTATATAATGGTTCCTGTGATTTTGAGGATGTATATTTAGCAGGTTTTGAACCAGAGAATACTTCTTCGATTGGAACACGCAGAGCTTCTGCGAAGTATCCGAATTTCACCATGAAAAATATCATGTTTGATTCGACAGTGCCGGAGTCGAAAAGATTAGATTTTAATAGACCAGGGAATTTAACAGATGCCGGTCGATCGTATACCTATAGCTCTGGTATTATTGACTTAGACGGATCTATTTCAGGAATTGAAGGCGGTCGAATTACACCACGAATTCTTGAAAAATCCGGTGGTGTCTATAGTAACAAAGTGTACGATACTGATTTTAATATTGTTCCCGGAGCCACGCTTTTTGACGATTGGGGAGTATATGTAACCGAAAATACGGATTTTGGGTACCAGGCGATCTCCATTCGTGATAATCCAATTAATGATGGAGCTTCTGAGTTGTTTTATTTACATCGATCCGATGGTAAATCAATTTTTGAAATTCCTCGTACCGGGCGAACCATTCAGATTCCGGCAATTATAAATGATGATAGATATAAGTATAGGGTACAACCAGAGGTGAATACACAATTTTATAGTAGTAAACTAAGTTGGGTAAGTCAGGGTTCAACTTCTTATTTGACCATAGTGAATGTTCCCTCGGATTATACAATTAGTGGAAATCGTGTCAATTCAATGGCGGCTCTCCAAGCAGCAACAACATCATCATATTTATTTATTAATAATGAGCTAAGAATAAAAAATGTTGCAACAGACCCTGTTGATGGTCAAAATACATCATTGTACTATGACGATTATAATGGAAAATCGATTAGGGCCGATAAACCTGAAAATGCTCCCGCAGCTTACACCTATTGTACTTTGGCTGATTTTGAATATCTGGATAACCGTTTGTCTTTAAGTAAATCTGCAAATAACTTAGAGTTACCAGAACTTAACTTTTCTACTAATGGTGTATATCCATTGAACAATACGATTGATGATTATGTGACCTATGATTTTGAAACCAACGGTGATGGGCAAGACGATTATATAGATTTAAATATTGATTTTGATAAACAAATCTGGGATTTGTATAAATCATTAAGTATAAAGTATGAAGGGCCATCAGTGCAAATCTTTTCACGAGGAGAGGGAGAATCACATTTCATAGGTATGTTTAATCCAACAAATGGTCAAATAAATGTGGATCTATCGATTGATGGTGAAAACAATGATTGGAGAGAAAATATTACCGGACTTATTTTTAGAGTTCATGAATCTTCAATAACCGCTAATCTTAATAGTACAGTAACAAGAGAAATAAGAATATATGATATCCTATTACATAATGTTACTTTATCAGCAGGAGATATAATTGAACCAACAAATGTGCCACCAAACATTTCTATTACATCACCTCAGAACTACGCAGTATATACTGTAGGTGAAGAAATTAATATCAATGCGAGCGCTTCAGATGCAAATGGTAATCTGGACAGAGTAGAATTTGGTATTGATAATACATTTCTTTCGGTAGATAATTCGCGTCCATATACAGGATCTTTCGTTCCTTCTCAATCCGGAACGTATAAAGTTTCTGCAAAGGCTATTGATCAGGAAGGAGAAGAAATTGAAGTATTCCTGACTATAATTGTGGAGGACAATGTATTAGGTATTCCAGATTTTATTGAAAATGACAAAGAATTGAGATTATATCCTAACCCTTCTAAAGACGGTATAGTGTATCTCAATAGATCCGTGATTTATAACATATATTCTATCAGTGGGCAATTGATTTCTAATGGAGAAGGCAATGCTGTGGATTTGTCAAATGTGGCTAAGGGAGTTTATATATTAAAAGCATCTGGTCAAACTAAAAAAATTGTGGTTGATTAATTAATTTAAAATTCTACTAGATATAAAAAATAGATATAAATAGGGATGGCCTAAAAGGTTATCCTTATTTTTTTGCAGAAATCTAGTAAAATGTAAAATTAGATCGCTTGAGTATATTGTAAAACACTACGCTAGTTTTATATATTTTTGTAAGGAAAATAAAATTCACGGACAGATAGTTTGTGGGATATACAATCAAGAGCATATGAAACTTAATAAAAAGAATATATCTAATTTAATTTTTGTAATTGTATTATTACTCTTTTTTATTCCTAGTACTCGAGGAATGATGCAGATTTTTTTAACCAGAATATTTTCTTTTAGTCCTAGTATTGTGGAGGTAGAAGAACGTGCTCAGGTTGCTTCATATGATTGGAAGCTTCATGGAGTAAATACAGCATCCATTAATTTTAATACAGCAGAAGGTAAAGTCGTTTTATTAAACTATTGGGCTACCTGGTGTCCTCCTTGTATTGCAGAAATGCCATCTCTACAGAAACTATATAATGATTATAAAGATAAAGTAGTTTTTGTTTTCCTAACAGAAGATGATGATCCGGAATTGAATAAATTTATGAGTGATAAGAGTTACAATTATCCAATCTATAGGTCATTATCCGAACATCCTAAACCTTTTGTTCATAAACCTATTCCAGGTACATATCTGGTTGATAAAAAGGGAAATATAGTAATTCATAAAGTTGGAGCGGCAGATTGGAATACCGATAAGGTAAGGAATACAATCGATCAATTGTTAGGCGAGTGATCTTAATTCTTAAAATATTTAAACGGAACAAATAACATCCCAAAACACTCTCCCTTTTTTTTACCTAAATGTTTATGATGTATTTTATGAGCCCTGCGAACTCCTTTTGCGTACCAGTGATTTGCATTTCGGAATAGTTTAAAGCGTTGATGAATGAATATGTCGTGGACAAAAAAATAGGCGATACCATAAGCTAGAATTCCAAAACCAATGGGTTTACCCATCCAGAAAGAAACGGGATCGTGCAACATAATACAAGACATACTTACCACTGCATAAAACACAAAAAATAAATCATTCCGTTCCCACCAACTGTTATGATTTTTATGGTGGTGATCTTTATGAAGTGACCAAAGAAAACCATGCATCACATATTTATGGGTAAACCACGCCATAAATTCCATAAAACAAAAAGTTGAAATAAATATAAATATCCAAATTAGAATGTTCATCTCAGATAAGTTTCTTCAAATGTACTACTAAATTAAATGTAACCTATAGTCAAAATATGATTTTGCCAATAAACCGAATTTTTGGTAATTCGGTACTCTAATCCTTGTATTTTTTATTTCTACAGAAGGAGTAGCTTTTAATTTGTTCAGTAATTTTTTATAATAGATATAAGCTGTATATACTCCAAATTTAGCCTCTACAGGTAATTTCATAATTCCTTCAAAACCTTTATCAAAATCTTGCTGTATTTCTTCTATGATTCTTAATTTAGAGCTTTCATCTAACTTTGTTAAATCTGTGTTAGGAAAATAGGTTCTACTTAAGTCTTCAAAATCAGCTTTAAGATCTCGCAAGAAATTAACTTTTTGAAAAGCTGATCCCAAATGCATAGCACTTTCTTTAAGCTCATTGTATTTTTGGTTATCACCTTTCACAAATACTTTTAAACACATTAAACCTACAACATCTGCAGAGCCATAAATGTACTCATCGTATTCAGTTTTAGTTAAATAATTAGTTTTGTGCAAATCTAAACGCATACTCTTCATAAAGGCTTCATACAATTCTGCCTCAATATTATATTGATGAACAGTTTTCTGAAATGCATTCAAAATAGGGTTTAAACTAATTTTTTGATCAATAGCCTTATACATTTCAGTTTCGAAATCATTAAATAATGTTTCTTTATCATAATCGTGAAAACTATCTACGATTTCGTCGGCAAATCGTACAAATCCATAAATATTATAAATATCCTGACGTATAGAATCAGATAACATTTTGGATGCTAATGAGAATGATGTACTGTAGGAGTTTGTTACGAGTTTACTACAACTATAAGAAACTGAGTCAAATAAAGCTTTCATCGGTATGATATTTAATTAATATGTAATCTATGAGATGTTACATAGATTGACATTAGGTCTGTTAAACAAAAATTGCGTGAGCCCCTTCTCATTACACAACCTGCAGTTTTGGTTTTCTTGACAAATTATATTGCGATTCTATTAATCCTGCAACCAGTTTACCGGAAATAAGTGATGGGGGTACTCCCGGTCCTGGAACGGTTAGTTGACCAGTAAAAAATAAATGTTGAACTTTTTTACTTTTCAACTTAGGTCTTAGAAATGCTGTTTGTAAAAGGGTATTTGCCATTCCGTAAGCATTTCCTTTATATGAATTATACTCTTTTATAAAGTCTTTTACACAAAAGGACTCTTTAAAGATAATATTATTTTGAACACTTTGCTCGGTTAAATCTTCAAAACGGGTTATAATTTTCTTAAAATAGGTCGCTCTTAGTTCAGGTGTATCTTCAATTCCAGGTGCTAACGGAATTAGAAAAAATCCATTTTCTTTGCCTTCTGGAGCAGTACCCGAATCAGTAACCGAAGTGAAATTGGCGTAGAAGAGGGGATCTTCTGGCCATTGTGGGTCATCATAAATCTCTTTTGCGTGTGCGTCAAAATCCGTATCAAAAAATAAATTATGATGATGGATGTTTTTTAGTTTTTTATCAAAACCAACATAAAAAAGTAGCGAGGAAGGAGCAAAAGTTTTGCGTTCCCAATATTTCTCAGAATATTGCCGGTATTGAGGTTCTAATAACGTCTCCCCATGATGATAATCCGCTCCACATAGCACAACGTCAGCTTTGATTTCAGAGGTGTTTACAACGACTCCCTTTGCTAAGCCTTCTTCAACTAAAATCTTATCTACCGCTGCATTGGTAACAATTTGAACGCCCAAGGATTCTGCTAATTTCTTCATGCCAAGAATTACTTGATACATACCGCCTTTGGGGTGCCACGTTCCCAATCCAAAATCTGCATAGTTCATGAAGCTGTAAAAAGCAGGTGTATCACTAGGTTTTGCACCAAGAAATAGAACCGGGAATTCCAAAATCTGAATGAGTTTTTTATTCTTGAATTCTTTTCGTACCTCTTTGGAAATTGTACTAAAAAATTGCCCGATTTTTTTGATGGTTTCTTTGGTAACTAATTCCATCGGTGAAATTCCGGGTCTATAAACCAGTTCTTTTATTGCTATATCATAATTATTCTTTGCAGCTTTAATGAATTTTTTTAACTTTTCAGAGCTTCCTTTTTCTTCTTCTTCAAAAACTTTATAAATTTTCTCAAGAGTATCTTCTATCGTAATACTTTCCTTATTTTCAAAAAATACTTTATAGGCCGGGTTTAATTTTTCTAAAGTATAGAAATCTGAAGGTACTGTATCAAAATCGTTAAAAAATTTTTCAAAAACGTCTGGCATCCAATACCAAGATGGACCAATATCAAATGTAAAACCATCTTTTTTCAGTTGTCTTGCTCTGCCACCAACCGTGTCGTTTTTTTCATAGATAGTAACATCGTATCCAGATTTGGCAAGATAACAAGAGGCAGAAAGTGATGAGAAACCAGAACCGATTATTACTACTTTTATTGACATAATTATTTGTTAGGTTATAAAGACTTTATAGCTCTTTTATAAAATCGGTGATGGAGGAAAAATAGCGATGATTAGGAGCACTGTTATCCGAGATGTGCATAGTTTGTTTACCGAGCATCCAAAATTCGCTTTCTCTCTTTGAACAAATCACCTCGTTAAATTTTTGAACATATTCACCTATTTTGTCCTTTTCTGGTCGAACAGTAAAGTAGGAAACAAAAATTGTATTTTCATGAAACGTTAACATGTTTGGTAAACTGTCTAGCGGAATACTGGGACCAAGATATATGGTCTTATATCCTTTAAGTAAAATTTCATAATTAATATATAGTAACCCTAATTCGTGTATTTCGTTTTCCGGTAAATATAAAATAAAGGCTTTATCAGTTTTAGTTGGTTTAGAATATTGAAGCTTCTCAATATTAATGAGTAGCTTTTGCTTGATTAAATTAGTGATGAAATGTTCGTGAGACGGACTAATCGTATTGGTTTGCCACAATAGTCCAATCTCGGTAAGTAAAGGAATAAAAATATCAGTAAAAATCTGTCTAAATGTTCTCTTCTCCGATAACTGTTCATAGGTGCCCAAAAATAACTGTAAATCATAATTAAGCATAGAAATTTTGAGAGAATTAATTGCCTGATTTTTAGTGCTATTATCAGAAACTATTCGTCTTACATATTCATCAATTTCCTCATTATTAAGTTTAGAAACTCTTGAAATTTTATAGCCACTATTAACAAGATAAGTGACATTCAATAACTTTTGAAGACTTTTAAGACTATAAGTTCTTATATTAGTTTCTGTTCTGTCTGGGGATAACAGGTTGTATCTTTTCTCCCATATTCTAATCGTATGCGCTTTTACTCCGCATAGATTTTCAAGGTCTTTGATACTAAAATTTTGTTTAATATTGTTCACTTTTTTTGAATAATAGTTAAACAAATTTAAAAAAAAAGTACGTATTCTGCTTGTACTACTTGTTAAAATATCAAGGGTAATTGTTAAAAAGAGAATGAATTACTTTCTAAATCTTTTTTAAAACAGAAACTGACTCAGCAAGTCTTACGGTCATAAATATACAATTTATAAAGTCAAAAGATATAATTCTATGGGTGTTAGTAAAGAATTTAAGTTATTCTGCACATATATTATCTGAAATATTTGTTAAGATATTAGCTGCTTTGAAGTTCTTTAAAAAAACGGACAGGAATAAATATTCTTGCCCGTTTTCTGATTATTTATGTATATAATTTAAGGGATTTACTTTTTTGCCGTTAAGTCTTACTTCGTAATGAAGATGAGGTCCGGTAGATAGCCCTGTATTTCCACTTTTGCCAATGACTTGTCCAATTTTGACTTGTTGGTTCTCTGTAACTTGGAAACTATCCAGATGTGCATACCAACTTTCATACCCGTCAGCGTGAGAAATGACAATTAGGTTTCCCCAGTTTCCTTCTTTTTTTGCTATCATTATGATACCGTCTGCTGTAGCAATAACCGGAGTACCTATTTTTGCTCTTATATCTATCCCGCCGTGTGTTTTATCTTTTTTAAGTAATTTATGCTTTACAGTTTTGCCAAAAACTGCTGTAATGTCGTCTTTTGAACCATCCTGAATTGGAAATATAGAAGGAGGAAGTTCTACATTAATTTCTTCCTGAATGATGCTGTTTTCTATATTTGTTGTATCAATTTCTGGTGTTACAAAAGCAGTAATAAGCACTATTATTATAGGTGTTATCAAAAGGTATTTAAATAATTTTTTTTGATGAGAATTGGTTTTTGTAATCATGTCTATTCGTTTTTTGATTAATGAATGATTGAAATAACTGAATAATTTTTCGTCTGTTTTTGCTCCAAGGCTTTTTATGAGAAGCTCTAAATAGTGCGACTTTTTAATTTTAGAATTTAATACGAATTCATCTGCCTGAAATTCATGAATGGATTTCAAGGATTTTTTAAAGAAATATATGAAAGGATTGAACCAAAAAAAGATACTATATAGTTCTGTTAGCAATAGATCGATAGTATGTTTAAATTTTACATGAACCTTTTCATGCTCAAGTATAGCAGGGTCAATATGATTAATCTTGTCTTTTGGGATAAAGATCCAACGAAAACAAGAAAATACATTAGGGATATCAGAAATTATATAATAATATCCATCTTTAAAGAAAGTTTTAGACTTTCTCTTAATAACATAAAGTTTTATAAAAGACAAGAATAATCGTAGTATACATATCGATACACCTAAGATATATACAAAAAATAATACATACATAGTATTCAATGCCTTTTGCGTATGTCGTTTAAGCTGCGGTATAATTTCTGTTGTTGGTTCATCGGTGAGAAGATCCTCATTAAAGTTGGCGGTTATAATAGTTTGGGGAATTACCGGAAATGTTACTTCAATTTTATTCAGAAACGGAAAAGCTAAGGAAAGAGGTAGTAAGAATAGCAACAAAATTCTATTGATCTTGTGAAAAGTCAGTTTTCGAAACAGTAAGTAATAGGACATATACAATATCGCTAGGCAGATACTTACTTGCAGTATATAAGTCAATAAATCAATCATTTTCTTTCTTTAGTTGTTCAATTTTTTCTTCTATAAACTGCTTCATTTCTTCTAATTCTTTTACATTAAGATCTTCATTATTTGTAAAAAACATAGCAAACTTACTGATGGAGCCACTAAAGAAATTTTTTATAACCCCTTTAAAATGACTTTTAAAATAAATTTCTTTGGAAACAAGAGGGTAATACTCTTTTATTCTACCATATGTCGTAAAACTTATAAACTTTTTGGTAACCAAAGTTCTGATTACGGTAGATATTGTGGTGTAAGCTGGTCGCGGTTCTTGAAACTGGTCTACAATGTCTTTTAAGAATGCTTTTTCGAGCTTCCATAAATATCTCATTACCTGCTCTTCTGCTTTAGTTAGGTCTTTCATGGATTAATATTAATTGCTTTTAGAGATCGGATGAAATTGTCTTATATCATATTATAGCGTGTCAGCTTAATTAATATGGCTAATTTCATGATGCTAATATAACTATATTTATAGTAATACAACTATAATATTAATAATATTACTAAAAATATAGTAATAAATTGGTTAGATGATAGTATGTTTTGTTTATAGTGCGTTTTTTTACTACAGGTTTAAATAAAAAATGAAAGGGAGAGGTATTGCTTTTGGGATTTAAATGGAAGTATCTCAAAGTGCCCAGAGCGGGAGTCGAATCTACCTGGCTAACGCCAGTTAGACAGGCCCGCACTTTCTAATTACTATAGTTTTTTCTTATCCAGCGTTTTCCAGATGTTGATTTCAGATATTTTTCTCTGGCTCTTGCTTCTTTTGTATCGGGAAAAGTCTCGAAAAAAAGTAAAATAAAAGGTTTATAAGGATTGGTGCTTTTATTTTGTCCTTTGTTATGTTGAGCGATTCTTCTTTCTAAGTTATTAGTCATACCAACATAAATCCAGTTCTTTATTTGGCTTTTAATAACATAAACGAATATCATATCTAGAAAAGAAAAGTGCCCAGAGCGGGAGTCGAACCCGCACGCCCTAATGGACACATGGCCCTCAACCATGCCTGTCTACCAATTCCAGCACCTGGGCGGTGCAATTGTTTTACAATATAGCGTAAAACTAAAAAAGTATCACAAAAGGATTGTGATACTTTCTAGTGACCGGGCTGGGGCTCGAACCCAGGACCCTCTCCTTAAAAGGGAGATGCTCTACCAACTGAGCTACCCGGTCATTGATGTGTTAATTACCAAAATTTTTTTAAGAACTTTTAAAACAAATAATCATTAAAAACTAATCATTATTCACTTTTTTCAGTGACCGGGCTGGGACTTCCTTCGACTATGTTCAGGATAAATTTCTCGCCAATATCACTTAGAACTTTAAAATAAATAATCATGTAAACCTAACCATTATTCACTTTAATTGTGACCGGGCTGGGGCTCGAACCCAGGACCCTCTCCTTAAAAGGGAGATGCTCTACCAACTGAGCTACCCGGTCATACATTCTTTTCGTGAATGCGGGTGCAAATATACTATCATTAATTTATTTTTCAAGAAGAATTTAATATAAATTTACGTTTTATTTAAAATGCCCTTTTTTTCAGGCATAAATAACCTTAATTTTACTTAATGAATATTATTTTATTAGGATATATGGGATGTGGTAAGTCATCTATTGGCAGGGATTTAGCCTCAGAATTGAATCTCGAATGTCTGGATTTAGACGATTACATTGAAGCGCAAGAAAAAAAAACCATCAATCAAATTTTTGAAGAAAAGGGCGAAATTTATTTCAGAAAAAAAGAAAATGAGTATCTAAAAGAGTTATTAGATAGTAAACGTAATACGATAATTTCGTTGGGTGGTGGGACACCTTGTTTTGCTGGTAACCTTGAATTAATTAAGGAAAGAAAGGATGCAAAAAGTATATACTTAAAAACATCTTTACAAGAATTAGTTCATAGATTATTTGTTGAAAAAAATAAACGCCCGCTGATAGCACACTTGAACTCAGAAACAGATCTAAAGGATTTTATTCGGAAGCATCTTTTTGAGCGCTCGTTTTATTACAATCAGGCTGAATATATAATTTCTACTGATGATAAAACAGTTAAGGAAATAGTAGCAGAAATACGAAGTGTTTTACTCTAATGTAGCAAGATCTTGTTTCCCAAAAGTAACATTGACATGTTCATGTAAGGATGTCGATAATGAAATACCCTTAAAATCAGCTTTAATTGGGTATTTTTTATGATTACGATTTACCAGAACTGCGGTTTTAAATCGTGTAAGAGGAACATCCAAAAAGTGTTTTACACCATATACCAAAGCCGTTCCAGAATTAAGCACATCATCTGCAAGTACAAGAGATTTGTCTCGGTAATCGGATGAGGATATGGAAGTTTTTACAGTGTTATGAGGAGAAGACTTATCCATGGTTACTTCACAAAGTGTTACAGAAATACCTGAAATTTCTTCTAATATTGTTTTCAGTCTTTGAGCAAAAATATAACCGTTTTCTGCAATACCAGCGATAACTATTTCTTTTTCATCTACATTGCTTTCATAAATCTGATATGCGATCCGCTTTATTTTATGCTGAATTTGTTCGTGAGTGAGAATGATATTGTATTTGGGCTGCATATGCTTGTGTTATTGGTCTTCAATTTGCTTCAAAGATAAAAAAGAGTTCGTTACCACTGCGTGGCGGGATAGAATTATAACACTTTTCTAAAGTTTTAATTTTGAACAAAGGTGAAAATAAGGAGACATACTCTTCTTTAGTACCACCAAATGGAGGACCTGTTTTTTCGAATGTATCACTAAAAAAAAGACCGATTAGTTTTCCGGTTGGTTTTAATAAAGATTTCATTTTAAAAGCATAATTTGTCCTCAGATCGGGCGATAGTGCACAAAAAAAAGTTTGTTCTACAATCAAGTCAAACTGTCCATCAAAATAAAAAAAATCTTTATTTATTATTTGATTTTCAGGGAAATGAGGATATTTTACTTTAAACCTTTCTAAGGTGTCCTCCACAAAATCTAATATATAAATATTCTGAAACCCGTTTTCAAATAAAGATATGGCTTCGTAAGCATTACCACATCCTGGGATTAATATTTTAATGTTTTTATTATTTAATTGATCAAAATATGAGACAATTGAAGGAGAGGCATAGCCGATATCCCAGCCTGTTTGTTGTGATTTGTATTTGTTACTCCAAAAATGTTTATCTAAATTCATTCTTCACTATCATTATCAGATGGTTCGTCAAACCAATCATCAATATCTCTTCTGTCTTTTTTTGTAGGTCTTCCTGCACCTTTTTTTCTATAATAATCTTTCGAGTACTTTAAAAGATCTAATTTCTGCAACGCTTCTTTAGGAGTAACGTCTTTACGATATATGTCGACTAACTTAGCGCCAAGTCGACTTTTGGGTGTATCCAAAACGATAAGTTCATAGTTAACCTGATTTTTACGAACGGTAATTTTATCAGTAGGGTATATTTCTCGGGATGGTTTAATAAGATCACCGTTTACTCTAACTTTACCTTCTTTACAAGCTTTGGTTGCAATGCTACGTGTCTTATAGTATCTGATACACCATAAATATTTATCAACTCGCATAAAAAATGATTAAAAAATGCGTTTTATCTATCATAATAGTGAAGCAAAAGTACAAGAAAATTGTATCTTGCGCCTTCAAAAAAGCAATCAGATGAATGTAAGAAGATATATTTTTGCCATTGGAGTGGTTTTGGCAGCATTATATGCTTGTAATAATGATGATGACGATGGTATCATCGCTGTACCACCTAGAGATGAGGCAGAGCAACAAGTTAATGAAGATCCTATTATTCAGGAGTATTTAAAAACTCACTTTTTTACACTTGTAGACAATCCTGCAAATCCTGATTACCAGACCGTGCAATTTGATACCATTGCAGGAGATAATAGTGATCAAACTTCGATATGGGATTCCGGACTTTTGGATACAAAAACAGTTACTAGTGCTGATGTAGAGTATACACTATATCTCCTTAAGCATAATATAGGTGCCGACGGCGAGCGCCAGCCAACTTTTGCAGATTCTACTTTTGTAACCTATCGCGGAGAGTTGTTTTATGATTACGAAGATGATGATGGAGATGGTATCCCTAATGATGCTGATGTAGATGCAAATGGAGATGGAGAACCGGATTTGATAGATGACTCTGTAACTAAAACGGATAGCGATGGTGATGGAGTAGCTGATGACGCAGATTTAGATAATAATCCGGATTCACCAGACTCAGATGAAGATGGTATTATAGATGAAAAAGATCCAGTGGATAACAATAATCCTAACAGAAGGGTTTTTGATAGTGCTGTTACTCCTGTATGGTTTGATTTAGTAACCATTATAGAAGGTTTCAGAGAATCTATAGTAGATTTTAAAGGAGCTTCCGGTTTTGTAGAGAATATGGACGGAACCGTGAACTACAATATGGATTTTGGAAACTTTACAGTGTTCATCCCATCAGGATTAGGATATTTTGCAGAACCCGTAAGTGGAATTCCTCAATATGCACCACTTATTTTTAATGTGCAATTGTACAATAGCGTAGAATCTGATCACGATAATGATGGTATTCCCTCGCATTTAGAAGATTTGGACGGTGATCGATTAGTTTTTGATGCAGATGACGATACGGATGCTAATGGTTTTCCTAATTATTTAGATCCTGACGATGATGGAGATAGAACACTTACAGAAGATGAGGTAACTCCCGTAGGTGATGAAAACGGAAATGGGATTATCGAGCCTGACCTTGGTGAAATCATATTCTATGATGATGATGGAGATGGAACTCCTAACCATTTAGATCCAGATGATAGTGATCCAAAAAATGATTAAAAAAAAACTCCGGGAATTCCCGGAGTTTTTTATTGATCTTCTTCTGAGAATTTTATAAGTCTAAAGCTAAACTTAGGATAAACTGATTTGGCCTGGAATCCACTCTGATTGTTTGACCAGTGTTTTCATCTATCGCCTGAGCTTGATTTTCACTGATACCTCTTTCGTATCTTAGGTCGATATTAAGTCGTCTTATTTGTAATCCAACGCCAAATTGAACACCTACGGTAAATTCATTTTTAACCTCACTTAATCTTACATCGTCCAAGTCATTATCAACTATGTATTGTAAAGAAGGACCACCAAAGACGTGTAAGGGACCTAATAGATATACTCCGGCTAAAATTGGCAGATCCAGCTTTTTTATATCATAATCCAGCTTTCTGTTGTTAAATGAATACGAACTACTATTCTGCGTGTATTGAAGCTCTGGTTTTAGATAAAAATTATCTGTAATATCTCCTCTTAGGAAAATTCCAATATGATATCCGACACGATCATCAGCATTTTCTGATAATAAATTACCTCCGGCATTTGTAACATCACTGAATTCTATTTTACCGTTATCACCGTAATTAAGACCAGCTTTAACACCAAAATTAATTCCTTTTTCCTGAGCCGTAATTCCATAAGATCCCAAAAGGATTAAAAACACTAATACATTTTTCATTTTAATTGAGTTTTAAAAGATGAATAAATAATTGACTATTTTTTGGTGGTTAGTGTTTCTCTTATAACGAAAATCAAGATGGATTATTCTAAGATATATTAAAAAAGCCTTCTGTTTAGTTCAGAAGGCTTTGCTCAGATATTAACTAAGAATATTTATTTTCTTTTTATAACTTTTTCTGAAGCTTTTACAATTGCTTCAGCATTTAGTCCATATTTTTCCATTAACTGGTCAGGAGTTCCGCTTTCTCCAAAAGTATCATTGGTAGCAATAAATTCTTGTGGAGTAGGGTGGTGTTGCCCCAACACCCTGGATACACTTTCTCCAAGACCTCCTAAGAAGTTATGTTCTTCTGCAGTAACAATACAACCTGTTTTTTTAACAGAGTCTAATATAGCTTTATTGTCAAGTGGTTTGATTGTGTGAATATTAATTACTTCTGCACTGATCCCTTTTTCTTGTAAGGTTTCTGCAGCTAGCAAAGCTTCCCATACCAAATGTCCGGTTGCAACGATAGTAACATCAGTACCATCTTGTAAATGGACAGCCTTACCAATTTCGAATTTCTGATCTTCAGGAGTAAAATTAGCAACTTTTGGTCTACCGAAACGTAAGTATACCGGTCCTTCATAATCCGCAATTGCAATAGTAGCAGCTTTGGTTTGATTATAATCACAAGGATTAATAACCACCATACCCGGTAACATTTTCATTAACCCGATGTCTTCTAAAATTTGATGCGTAGCACCATCTTCTCCTAAGGTGAGACCTGCGTGAGATGCACAAATTTTTACATTTTTACCACTGTATGCGATAGATTGACGGATCTGGTCATATACCCGACCTGTAGAAAAATTTGCAAAAGTTCCAGTAAACGGAATCTTTCCACCAATCGTTAATCCTGCAGCTATACCCATCATATTGGCCTCGGCGATTCCTATCTGAAAAAAGCGGTCCGGATTATTTGCTATAAAAGCATCCATTTTTAATGAACCAATAAGATCTGCACAAAGTGCTACCACATTCTCGTTTGTTTTTCCAAGTATTTCAAGACCTGCTCCAAAACCAGAACGTGTATCTTTTTTTCCTGTATCTATATATTTTTTCATGTATATTTTTTTTAAGTTATTTCCGAAAAACGGAAATCTCTTTTAAGTGCCTTAATAGTCTCCTAAGGTTTCAGGATTTTGTGACAGACCTATTTCTAATTGCTCATCATTAGGAGCTTTACCGTGCCAGGCGTGTGTATACATCATGAAATCTACACCGTGACCCATTACTGTATGCATTAGTATACAAACTGGTTTTCCTTTTCCTGTTCTTGTTTTAGCTTCTTTTAGCCCTTCAATTACAGCAGTGATATTATTTCCTTCTTTAATTTCCATAACATCCCAACCAAAAGCTTCAAATTTAGCCCTCAGGCTTCCTAGCGGTAAAACGTCATCAGTAGAACCATCTATTTGTTGCCCGTTAAGATCTATTGTAGCAACAAGATTGTCAACCTTTTTACCAGCGGCATACATCGCAGCTTCCCATATCTGACCTTCTTGTAATTCACCATCTCCGTGAAGACTATAGACAAGATGATTGTCATTATTTAGTTTTTTTGCTTGTGCAGCTCCGATAGCCACAGACATTCCTTGTCCTAGAGAACCAGAAGCTATTCTAATCCCAGGAAGCCCTTCGTGTGTCGTAGGATGTCCCTGTAGTCTGCTATTGATCAATCTAAATGTATTCAGTTCTTCTACAGGAAAATATCCACTTCTCGCTAGTACACTGTAGTAGACCGGAGATATATGTCCGTTAGATAAGAAAAAGAGATCTTCTCCTATACCATCCATATCGAAACCATCTTTTCTTTCTAGAATTTCTTGATAAAGAGCGACAAAAAATTCTGTACATCCCAGAGAACCACCTGGATGTCCTGAGTTTACTTTGTGAACTTGTCGTAGAATATCTCTACGTACCTGAGTCACAAAATCTTCTAATTGTTGTGTTTTTGGCATTGCTATGCAAATTGGCTTAATGATTAAGGCGCAAAAATACAGGTTTTGATTACCGTGGCAAAATGTCTGAACAGCTTTTAATTAAGATACGATTGTTAATAACGAAAAGTTTTCGAAAACTTCACTTTATCAAAGTAGTTTTAGTTAGTTATCTTTGCGCTCTACGAAATAAAAACTATGCAATTCGACCTATTATCTACGGACCCCCAAAGTAAAGCTAGAGCCGGAAAAATAACAACGGATCACGGAGTTATTGAGACTCCTATTTTTATGCCTGTTGGTACTGTAGCAACCGTTAAGGGTGTCCATCAAAGAGAATTAAAAAACGATATCAACCCAGATATCATTTTAGGAAATACGTATCATCTATATTTAAGACCACAAACACCAATTCTGGAGAAAGCCGGAGGATTGCATAAATTTATGAATTGGGACAGAAATATACTTACGGATAGTGGTGGTTATCAAGTATATTCATTATCTGCAAATCGTAAAATTAAAGAAGAAGGGGTCAAATTTAAATCTCATATTGATGGTTCTTATCACGTGTTTACTCCAGAAAATGTAATGGAAATACAAAGAACCATTGGAGCAGATATCATTATGGCTTTTGATGAATGTACGCCGTATCCTTGTGATTATCGATATGCTAAAAGAAGTATGCATATGACACACAGATGGTTAGATAGATGTATGCAACATCTTGAAAAAATTCCGGTTAAATATGGATATGATCAGACTTTTTTTCCAATCGTTCAAGGAAGTACCTATAAGGACTTGAGAAAACAGTCAGCAGAGTATATTGCAAATGCAGGGGCAGAGGGTAATGCAATTGGTGGATTATCTGTGGGAGAACCAGCTGAAGAAATGTATGCAATGACAGAGGTGGTAACCGAAATATTACCTGAGGATAAACCGAGATATTTGATGGGTGTGGGAACACCAATTAATATTTTAGAAAACATTGCACTAGGGATTGATATGTTTGACTGTGTGATGCCAACTCGAAATGGAAGAAATGGAATGCTATTTACAGCACACGGAACTATAAATATAAAGAATAAAAAGTGGGAAGATGATTTTTCTCCAATAGATGAGATGGGGATTACCTATGTAGATACCGAATACTCCAAAGCATATTTAAAGCATCTGTTTTCAGTAAATGAAATGCTCGGAAGACAAATAGCTACAATCCATAATTTGGGGTTCTATCTATGGTTGGTTCGTGAAGCAAGAAAACATATCTTAGCCGGGGATTTCTATACCTGGAAAAATATGATGGTTAAACAAATGGATAAAAGATTATAATTTGAAAATATTAGACTGGTACATACTTAAAAGATATTTAGGGACATTTTTTACAATGATCCTTCTATTTATACCTATCGGGATTATTGTAGACCTTTCAGAAAAAATTGATAATATTCTGGAACATAAGGTACCTTTCGAAGCTGTGGTCTCTTATTATTTGGATTTCACGGTATATTTTGCAAATTTACTATTTCCGTTATTTGTATTTCTTTCTGTAATTTGGTTTACCTCTAAACTTGCGAATAAAACAGAGATTATAGCATTTTTAAGTTCTGGTGTTTCTTTTTGGAGGTTTCTAAGACCCTATATGATCGGAGCTGTTTTAATTTGTGTAGGAGCTTTGGCAATGGGGCTGTTTTTGGCTCCAAAGGCGAGTCAGGGTTTCAATGAGTTTAAATACTCTTACTTGAAAAAGGGTAAGAAAGTTCAGGAAACCAGAAATGTGTACCGGCAATTAAATGATAGTATCTTCTTATACGCCAATGACTTTAAACCTCTTCAAAAAAAGGCGACAGATTTTACGTTGGAATATTTTGATGGAAATAAGCTGGTGACCAAAATTTCTGCAAGAACTATTACATTTATAGAAAAAGATAGTATTTATGAACTACGTGATTTTGTAAAGCGTACGGTTTTAGAAGATGAAGATATTATAGAAAAAGCCAGAAAAAAGGATACTGTATTACCGTTTAATATAGATGAATTCACCCCAGTTACGTATGTAGCAGAGACACTTAATTATATGCAGTTAAGTAAGTTTATAGAAAAAGAAAGTAAGAGAGGGTCTTCCGATATTAATCGCTACAAAGTGGTGGCGTATAAAAGATGGAGTATTCCTGTTTCCGCATTTATTCTCACAGTAATCGGGGTCGCTGTTTCTTCTATGAAAAGAAGAGGAGGAATGGGAGTTAATCTCGCAGTAGGTATCTCCTTAGCCTTTATTTTCATTTTTTTTGATAAAGTGTTAGGTACTATGGCTAATCAGTCTGATTTCCCGCCTTTAGTGGCAGTATGGTTTCCAAATGTTTCTTTTGGGATATTAGCTATTTATCTCTTGTATAATGCCAAACGCTAAACTTCAAAATTACTTACACTTTCACTTTATAGTATTTGTCTGGGGATTTACAGCAATACTAGGAGAATTAATTTCTATTGAAGCGCTTCCTTTAGTATGGTATCGTATGTTGATGGCTTCAGGTTTTATCTTTATCTACGTACGGATAAGAAAAATACCGCTCAAAATATCCAAAAAACTGTTGGTGACTTTGTGTGTTGCTGGGGCGATAATAGCATTACACTGGATTACATTTTTTGCTGCTATAAAAGTATCTAACGTTTCGATAACTTTGGCAGTTCTATCTACAGGAGCTTTTTTTACCTCTATTTTAGAACCTATTTTCTATAAAAGAAAATTAATCTGGTATGAGGTAGTTTTTGGTTTAATGGTAATCGGTGGCTTATATATCATTTTTAGTGTAGAAGGAGATTATTTTTTGGGTATTGTCTACGCAATATGTTCAGCATTTTTATCTTCTGTTTTTTCTTTGATTAACGGTAAAGTTGCTCAGCAGTATTCGCCATCAATGATTTCTTTTTACGAATTAGTAAGCGGTGTTGGCTTGGTTACCGCGTATTTGTTCATACTTTCCTTTTTTGGAAGTGATGATGAAGGATTTTCACTTTCTTTCTTTCAATTATCCGTATCAGATTGGGTATATCTGATCATTCTAGCTTCTGTTTGTACGGCTTATGCATTTATAGGTTCTGTTCAGGTTATGAAATACTTGAGTCCTTACACAGTAATGTTGACCATCAATCTAGAGCCTATTTATGGTATAGTTTTAGCGTATTTGATTTTTGGAGATTCCGAAAAAATGAACCTGGGTTTTTATTACGGAGCCTTGATTATATTAGGAACTGTTGTTTTAAATGGGATATTTAAAAACATTAAAAAAATAAAAAGACAAAGTTCTTAATACTAGTTTACCAAGTAATGTTTTATATTTGTCTGCTAACCCTTAGTTAAAAATAAAATATATTCTTGATATGGAATATTTAGAATTTGAACTCCCCATAAAAGAACTCAAAGAACAATTCGATAAAGCCTGTGCCATTGGTGAAGAAAGTGACGTTGATGTCACCGACACTTGCAAGCAGATCGAGAAAAAGTTGAATGAGACTAAAAAGGAAATATATAAAAATCTCACTGCCTGGCAGCGGGTACAACTATCCAGACATCCATCCAGACCGTACACATTAGATTATATCAACGCTATTTGTGGTGAGTCTTTCTTAGAGTTACACGGAGATCGTAATGTAAAAGATGACAAAGCAATGATTGGAGGTCTCGGTAAAATCGGAGACCAGAGCTTCATGTTTATCGGACAGCAAAAAGGATATAATACCAAAACAAGACAATATCGTAATTTTGGTATGGCAAATCCTGAAGGCTATAGAAAAGCACTTCGATTGATGAAAAGTGCTGAAAAATTTAACATTCCTGTTGTTTCTTTTATCGATACTCCAGGAGCTTATCCAGGACTTGAGGCAGAAGAAAGAGGACAAGGAGAAGCAATTGCCAGAAACATTTTAGAAATGACACGTCTTAAAGTACCAATTATCGTTATTATAATTGGAGAAGGTGCCAGTGGAGGCGCTTTAGGAATCGGAGTGGGTGATAAAGTGTTAATGCTTGAGAATGCCTGGTACTCTGTGATTTCTCCGGAAAACTGCTCATCTATACTTTGGAGGAGTTGGGAGCAAAAAGAAATTGCTGCAGAAGCACTAAAGCTTACCGCAAAAGATAGTGTAAAACTTAAAGTGGTTGACGAAATCGTAAGAGAACCTTTAGGAGGAGCACATAGTGATCGCGAAAAAACATTTGAAGCGGTACGTGACAAAATTTTATCATCTTTTGATGAGATTAAAAACTTATCACCAGAAGAATTGGTAGAAAAGCGTATGGATAAATATGCAAACATGGGAGTCTTTAAAGGCTAACCCCTACTAAATCACTTGACATATAAATCTGAAGTCATCGACTTCAGATTTTTTTATGCTTATTAACAATATAATTAAGTTATCAACAGTTCATTTGTTGAAGACCGGTGGACATTCACTACCTTTGTATAAGGTCCATCTCTTTACAATTTTTTTACTTTCGTGGTTATGGAAAAAGTACAGCAAGCACAGCAAACTAATTATGGTCGGGGGAACGTAATTTCGCTGGAAAAAGGAAAGATACCTCCGCAAGCAACTGATTTAGAAGAAGTTGTGTTAGGAGCAATGATGATTGATAAAAAAGGAGTTGATGAAATTATTGATATCCTTAATCCCGATGTATTTTACCGAGAATCTCATAAATATATTTTTGAAGCGATCTACAAACTCTTCGAAAATTCAGAACCGATCGACTTATTAACGGTTTCTAGCCAACTTAAGAAAGATGCAAAACTAGAATTGGCAGGTGGGGAATTTTATCTAATTCAATTGACCCAAAAGGTAGCATCTTCGGCACATATCGAGTTTCACGCTCGCATAATTTTGCAGAAATATATTCAGCGTAGCTTGATAAAAATATCGAATGAAATCATCGAAGAGTCTTATGATGAAACCACCGATGTTTTTGATCTTTTAGATATGGCAGAATCTAGATTGTATGAAGTAACGCAAGGAAATATTAAGCGATCTACAGAAACTGCCCAGAGTCTTGTTATACAAGCTAAGAAAAAGATTCAGGAAATATCCAATAAAGAAGGAATGAGTGGAGTGCCTTCTGGTTTTGATAAATTAGATAAGCTTACCTCGGGTTGGCAGCCTAGTGATTTGATCATCGTGGCAGCACGTCCTGGTATGGGTAAGACGGCTTTGACATTATCTATGGCCAGAAATATGGCAGTTGGAGCTAATATTCCTGTGGCATTCTTTTCATTAGAGATGTCATCCGTACAGCTAATTACACGTTTAATTTCTTCTGAAACAGGGCTTTCTTCAGAAAAACTGCGTACCGGTAAATTAGAGAAACACGAGTGGGAACAACTAAATGTAAAAGTGAAGGATCTTGAAAAAGCACCTCTTTTTATTGATGATACACCTTCTCTTTCGATTTTTGATTTAAGGGCAAAAGCAAGACGTCTTTCTTCTCAACATGGTATCAAAATGATCGTTATCGATTACTTACAGTTGATGACAGCAGGCGGAAGTGGTAAGAATGGAAATCGTGAACAAGAAATTTCGACCATTTCTCGTAACCTAAAAGCATTAGCCAAAGAATTAAATATACCGGTTATCGCATTATCACAGCTATCACGTGCAGTAGAAACCCGTGGAGGAAGTAAAAGACCATTATTGAGTGACCTTAGGGAATCCGGAGCAATTGAGCAGGATGCCGATATTGTTGCCTTTATTTTTAGACCCGAATATTACAAAATTGATGAATGGGATGATGAAGAAAGATCTCCTACACAGGGACAAGGAGAATTCATTGTGGCAAAGCATCGTAACGGTGGTTTAGAAAATATTAGGTTAAAATTCATTGGTCACTTAGGTAAATTTGATAACTTAGATGACTTTAGTACTCCTTTTGAGTTTCATTCTAAAATGAACGATGGCAAAGAAGAAGATGATCCGTTTAGCACGAGCCATCTTCCTAGTGCAGATGAAGCTTTTGGGAGTAGCATAAATGATTCTAATGATGATGATGATGTTCCTTTCTAAAATAAAGCATAAGTTTTTAGTTTATATCTTATTGTTTTTCTTTTCTTTTCAATCGTATGCTTCATATGTGTTGATTCCGATGGATGCCGATAGTCAGCAAAACCACTTAAAAGCCTATGGGATTACGTATTGGACTTTAAGCAAAGATCTTAAAGTTAAATGGTTGCTCAATTACAGAGGAGGCTCTTTCCTTTTGCCTGATACAGAGAATATCAAAAAAGAATGTACGATCCGGGGAGTTTCTTATGAGGTGTTAAGCGATGCAAAAACTGAAGAGATTTTAGCAGAAATAAGCAGCCCGTCAAAGAATATGGAAGCGGTAGTTCTAGAGAAAGCACCTAAGATTGCGGTGTATTCTCCCAAAGGAAACCAACCTTGGGATGATGCGGTAACGATGGTGTTGACTTTTGCAGAGATTCCTTATGAAACGGTGTATGACAAAGAAGTATTAGAAGATAATCTGATATTATACGATTGGCTGCATTTGCATCACGAAGATTTTACCGGGCAATATGGTAAATTTTATAACACGTATCGGGCCACACCTTGGTATATCAAAGAAAAGGCAGAAGCCGAGAGACTTGCCAATGAACTAGGATATCAAAAAGTATCTGAAGAAAAGTTAGCAGTGGCTTTAAAAATAAGAGATTATGTTGTTGGCGGGGGATTCATGTTTGCGATGTGCAGTGCGACCGATAGTTTTGAGATTGCGCTGGCAGCAGAAGGAGTCGATATCTGTGAACCTATGTTCGATGGCGATCCTAGTGAGCCTGGTTACCAATCCAAAATTGACTACAGTAAGACCTTTGCGTTTAAGGATTTTACCTTAGAACGCAGTCCTAATGTATATGAGTTTTCATCTATTGATATGACTCGCAAGCGACGTATTCCTAAAACGACGGATTATTTCACCTTAATGGATTTTTCTGCAAAGTGGGATCCGATACCTACAATGCTTTGCCAGAATCATACCGCTTTGGTTAAAGGATTTATGGGACAAACTACGGCATATGATCCTGATGAAATTAAATCCAATGTACTGGTGCTGGGAGAAAACAGAACCAATAATGAGGCGAGATATATTCACGGAATCAAAGGCAAAGGATTCTTTACATTTTATGGTGGTCATGATCCCGAGGATTATCAACATCGGGTAGGTGATCCCAAAACAGAATTAGAGTTGCATCCAAACTCTCCAGGATATCGTTTAATTTTGAACAACGTACTATTTCCGGCTGCTAAAAAGAAAAAACAGAAAACCTAAGAAGCTTTCCACCTAATTGAAACCTAAAACCACGGTTTATAGGGTAAAACAATCATATTACTTTCCATAATTTTATCCAATGGTAAAGAAAATTATTATGATAATAGCCGCAATACTCCTGATCATTGGATCTTTGTTTATTTATGGAGTCTACCGTTTTTTTAATCCTTTTGGAAAAGCCGTGAATAAAGAATTATCAGATTCTTATTACTACACAAGAGATGGTGAAGGAATTATCTATAGCCCAATGGGGAATTGGTTTTCATTAGGAAAAGACGAAATGCAAGTAGATTTAGCCACTTTTCAGGTGTTAGGAAGAGAGTATGCAAAAGATAAGCAATATGCTTATTTCAAATCCAGAGTAATAAATTCTGCGATAGATGTTCCTTCTTTTCAAGTAAAAGCTGGTTTCGTACCTATGGATAAAAATCATGTATACATATTGACAGACGATCTTTATTATTTGCACGACTCTGATGAAGAAGGTTTTAAAATTTTAGAAGGAGCAGATGCTGAAACTTATGAGCCATTAGGACATGATTTTGCAAAAGATAAAAATTTCATTTATCGCAATAATCAAATATGTACCGAGGTAGATCACGGATCTTTTGAAATCATCAATGATCAATTTTGCAAAGACAAGAATGGGGTCTATCATTATTATTATGGGAAACCTTTATTAAAAGTAGAGAATGCAAACCCTTCTAAAATTATCTCTTTGACAGACTCTCATATTCGCGATGATCGCAACGTGTATTTTTATATGAGTCACAGAGGTTTTGAAGATATAGAAGAGATTATAACCCTTCCCTTTAATGATAGTGATGAAATTGTGTTTTTTGATGATCATTCTTTGCTAAAGATAGATAATCAGATCTTTTATGAAGGTTTGGCTATTGAAGGTGCAGATGCGTCTACTTTTGAAGATATTCAATATGGATATGCAAAAGATGTGAACCACGTATTTTTTCATGGAAAAATTATTAAAGAAGCTGATGTGAATTCTTTTAAATATAATGACTACAACTATACTTTTTCAGATAAAAATCATGTGTATGAAGCAGGAGAAATAGTAAAGAAAAAAAAATAATGTGTTTTGAGTTGTAAGGTTAGGTATCGTATCCGACTATTGTTTACTTAAACCATAACCTAAATTCAATAATGAGAAAAATATCAATATTTACACTCGCGATGGGCATTTTGTTTTCCTGTAAACAAGCTCCAAAAGAAGAAAAAGAAATAGCCAACGAACAACCGGTAGAAGAAACTACACCAGATCGCTCTCAGGATTTTCCGGTAGATATAGCTAAAGTTTTTAAAGCTCACGGAGGCATAGAGACTTTTGATCAACAACATACATTGATTTTTGAACTTTCTAATCCTGAAGGGAATGAAAAGCACACGACAGATCTAAAAACCAGACACGCTCGCATTGAAACCGATAAATTTGTATTGGGTTTTGATGGCAAAGATGCGTGGATAGAACAAGATTCTACCTATTTTAAAGGAAACCCTCGTTTTTATCATAATTTGATGTTCTATTTCTACGCAATGCCATTTGTATTAGGTGATGAAGGTATTTCTTACCAAAAAGTTGATGATCTGAAAGTTGGTGATGTGTCATATCCCGGTTATAAAATATCCTATGGAGAAGCAATTGGTGATTCCCCAAAAGATAATTATTTCTTGTATTATGATGCTGATTCCTATAAGATGAAATACTTGGGATATACGGTAACGTTTTTTAGTAAAGAAAGTAGCGAAAAGATAAGTTTGATTGAATATACGGACTGGAATGATGTGAATGGATTACTACTTCCCAAAACACTAAAATGGAGAGCTTATGAAGAAGGTGTTGTTGGTGAAGTTAAAAGCGAAAGAAGTTTTGTGAATGTAGCTGTAAGTTCTGAAAAAATGGATGCATCTATATTTAGTAAACCAAAATAAGAAAAACAGATCTTATATGTAAAATATAAGATTTTAAAAGCATAAAGAGCTCTCCTAGTTAAATACGGGTAGAGCTCTTTGTTTTATTAGTAAAACGAAAACTTTTTTTGATAAAAATTTAAATATAATTTTCAAGATCTGATAATTTTATAAAACAAATCTGTCTATTGATTGCGAAATAATCATTGTGAACGGACTTTTTAACAAGAGTATTACAAAGTCACGTTAAGCACATTTTTAGAATTAGTTAATTTTATATCCTTTATCAAATTCTATTTACGAAAACGATATAGTAACACACGCAAAAACTAATTTTATGTATACAGAACTTACTACGAGCAACAGGATACTTATGGGACCGGGACCATCAGATGCACATCCTAGAGTGCTTAAAGCAATGTCCACACCCTTGATAGGTCATTTAGATCCCGAATTCGTAACGATTATGGATGAGGTTAAAACGATGGTGCAGCAGACTTTCCTGACAAAAAATCACATGACATTTGTGGTTTCTGCTCCCGGAAGTGCCGGTATGGAGACTTGTTTGGTAAATTTATTAGAACCGGGAGACGAAGTAATTATCTGTATCAACGGAGTTTTTGGTGGTAGAATGGCGGATATCGCAGAAAGATGTGGTGCCAAAGTTCATAAAATTGAAAAAGAGTGGGGAACAGTCGTTACTCCGGATGACATAAAAAAAGCATTAGATGTTTGTAAGAAACCAAAACTCGTTGCATTAGTTCACGCAGAAACTTCTACAGGTGCATTACAACCACTTAAAGAAATAAGTGATTTGGTACATAATGCAGGAGGTTTATTGATGGTAGATGCAGTGACATCATATTGCGGAATGGAATTAAGAGTAGATGACTGGAATATCGATGCGATCTATACTGGTACGCAAAAAAATCTAAGTGCTCCTCCGGGATTATCTCCGGTAAGTTTTTCAGACAGAGCTTTAGAGGTTTTAGAAAATAGAAAAACAAAAGTACAAAGCTGGTTTCTGGATTTAAGTCTGGTAAAAAATTATTGGGGTGGTGCCAAACGAGCATATCATCATACTGCACCGGTATCTTCTGTATATGCGCTAAGAGAATCTCTGCGAATTGTATTGGAAGAAGGTTTAGAAAATAGATGGAAACGACATCAAGAGGTTCATCAGGTTTTAAAAACTAAATTGGAGAATTTAGGATTTAGATATTTAGTCGAAGAGCAACATCGATTGCCTAATCTGAATGCAGTTTTCTTACCAGAAGGAAATGATGAAGCATTACTACGTAAAAAATTATTGAATGAATATAATATTGAAGTAGGAGGAGGACTGGGAGCGTTCGCCGGTAAAATATGGAGGATTGGTATTATGGGAGAAAGCTGTACGCTCAATCATGTAAATATGCTAATAAGCGCACTTCAGGATATGAAAGAGTTTAAAAGTTAAGATACTCGAAATAGGGGGAGAGATTTTCACTGAAAACGGGGTGTGATTTTATATGAAATTTTACAAATTTTGTATCACACGTTTTATTAATCTCTTAAAACCAATACAATGAGTTCTATAAGCAATGATCAAATGGTCGTAGAAATCTTAAACTTTTTTTATCCTAACAACACCATTTCAGAATATGATGTCACTGATGATTTAGGTGATCTGGCAGCAGAAATGTATGCAGAAGCGTTAGAAGCTTCTAATGCGATGCATTTAGTGCCAAGACCTACCTATACGCCTTCATTTTCCTGGTTGGTAAAAGAAGGTGTCAAAGCATTATGGAGATCAAGAGGAGAAGATGAAATCTACGAATCCGTTAGGGTTACCGTAGCGCTTAAATATAAAAGCAAACATCAAATGGAGAAACTGGGAATCTAAAAAAAAGAGGCACTTGAATAAAGTGCCTCTTTTTTTTGCGGTAAATTTGTTTTTAATTATTTACCGTATTTGTTGCTATATCGTTTCCAAAGTTCCGTTTGGTGACTTTCTAAACTAATGTCTCTACCTTGAATAAAAGCTTTCTCTAATTGATTTGTTCGCATATCCAGGGCATCACCAATACTAATAAAAAGGGTAGCGTCTTTACCAACTTCTAGCGTACCTACCATATCATCTATACCTAATATCTTGGCACTGTTACCAGTAATTAATTGCAAAGCTTTCTCTTTATCTAATCCGTGTGCAGCTACGGTGCCCGCCTGAAAAGGAAGATTACGTGCATTGGCACGTTCCATCTGTCCACTGTTTTCTAAGGCAACTAATACTCCTGCATCCATTAATAATTTTGCATTTTTATAGGGTAAGTCATAGTCATCATCTTCGTAATCCGGAGTAGAATGAGTTCTTGTTAGTAATACCGGTATATTCTGTTGTTTCAGTTGATTAGCAACTTTGTATGCCTCATCTGCGTGTACCAGGACCACATTTTTAATATCTTTTTCATTAACAAAACTCAATACATCCAGAATAGCTTTTTCCGGACTCACGTGTATAAACAACCTTTGTGAACCATCAAAAATCTTTTTCATAGCCATATGTGGTAAGTGTTCCTTACCCGAATCAGATTTTATTGTGGCTTTTGCCTGATTTATAAAATCAGAGATTTCTGTAACTTGTTCCTGATACTTTTCATTTGGCTTAAAACCGGGATCTTCTCCTAACCACCATCTCCCTCTACTAAAAGGACTTGGCCAGTTAAGGTGTATCCCGTCATCAGTTTTAATGGCAGCATCTTCCCAATTCCAGGCATCTAATTGTACAATAGATGAGGTTCCGGATATCCATCCTCCGCGTGGAGTTGTTTGTGCGATCAAAACTCCGTTAGGACGCATACTTTCTACAATTTTACTTTCGGCATTATAAGCAATAATACTTCGTATATGAGGATTAAAACCACCAATTTCGCTATCGTCATCGGTAGCTCTCACCGCTCCAATTTCTACCAATCCCAGTGTGGTATTAGGTGCGATAAAACCGGGATACACGTGTTTGCCCGAGGCATCAATTACTGTTCCTTTGGTGGGTACATTTCTACCGGTTCCAACAAAGGTTATTTTTCCATTTTCAAAAGCAATCATGCAGTTTTCAATAACTTCTCCATTACCAATGTGCGCGGTTGCACCGATAATAGTGATTGCTTCTGTTTGCTTTTTAGCAGGTGTTTGCTGCGCTGTTAGGTTTCCGAAGGCAACCAGTACAAACAACAATATATATGAGATATTTTTCATCTGTTTTATTTTTAATCCAGGTTTTTTAATGAATACTTTCTAAGGTGTTACAATGAAAATGTTGTTTTTCCTTTTTCTTAGGAGGTTGCGTTTTCAAACCATTGTTTTTTGCTTTAAGCAGCATAGTAGAGAGTTGATTTCTCTCTTGTGCAATCGTTTTTCTCATTGCTTTATCCTTTTCCAGGTCAAAATAAACCGCACCTTCTATCAGTGTTTTTTCAGCTTTTGAATATACCGATAAGGGATGATCAGTCCATAAAACCAAATCAGCGTCTTTACCTACTTTAATACTTCCTACGCGATCATCTATATGTAAAAGTTTTGCAGGGTTTAATGTTACAAACTTCCAGGCGTCTTCTTCGCTTACACCTCCATATTTTACAGATTTTGCTGCTTCTTGGTTCAGCCTTCTAGACATTTCTGCATCATCACTATTAATAGCAACAGTAACCCCTTGATTATGCATGATCGAAGCATTGTAAGGGATAGCGTCATTTACTTCATATTTGTATGCCCACCAATCAGAAAATGTTGATCCACCAACACCGTGAGCGGCCATTTTATCAGCTACTTTATAGCCTTCTAGTATATGCGTAAACGTATTTATTCTAAAATTGAACATCTCAGCAACTTTCATCAGCATATTAATCTCGCTTTGCACATAAGAGTGACAACTGATAAAGCGTTTACCGTTTAGAATTTCCAGAAGGGTTTCCATTTCTATGTCTTTACGATATGGATTTCCACTATTCTTTAATTGCTCATAGTTTTTAGCGCGGGTGAAATAATCAATATATACTTGTTCAACTCCCATACGTGTTTGTGGGAAACGAACTCTTTCTGCATCGCCCCAATTACTCTGTTTCACATTCTCTCCAAGAGCAAATTTTATAAATTTGGGAGAATTGTTGTAGATCAGATTTTCTGCGCTTTCTCCCCATTTTAATTTGATAATGGCAGATCTACCTCCAATCGGGTTTGCAGAACCGTGTAGGATCTGAATCGAGGTTACTCCACCAGCCAGATTGCGATATATGTTAATATCATCTGGAGACACTACATCTTCAATAGTCACTTCTGCGGTAGAATTATGACCAGCTTCGTTGATGGCAGCAGCAGCGATATGAGAATGTTCGTCAATAATACCTGTAGTTAAGTGCTTTCCGGTGGCATCAATAACCTTGGCATTACCTGCTGTCAGGTTCTTGCCAATCGCAGCTATTTTTCCATTTTTAATCAATACATCCGTATCCGTTAGAATTCCATCAGACTCATTGGTCCAGACCGTTGCATTTTTAAACAATACATTTTCAGATGTAGGGAGGCTTGTAGTCCCATAAGCGATATTGGGATAGGTAACAGGCAATACCTTTGGATCCTCTTCTTTATCCTCTGGTTTCTTTGCATCCTCTTTTTTATCCTCTTTAGGTGGCTTTTGTTTTGCAGTAAAGGTTGTTTCGGCTCCGTTGGGCAGCAAAGCTTTTCCGGTCCAATATTTGGCATTGTTATTTATGGAAGTAACGATTCTGGTGTATTCGGTTTTTGTAGTGTCAGCATCAGTAAATATGATGGATACCCAATCATCTTTGTACGTAATTTTACTTCCTAATTTGGTTTCTCCAAGTTTTATTTCTGCTTTGGGTACTGTGGGTTTACCTGAGATAGAGAGATCATATGTTTTTCCGGCAAGGGTTACATCATACGTTCCGTTAATATCTGTGGTATTCATATCATTGACTATGTTTTTATGACCTTGTACCCAATTTTCATAAATCATATTGTCTTTAGAAAATAGTTCACTACTGGTAATTAAGAAGTTTGCATAGGCGCCTTTTTTTAAAGTACCTAGTACATCACTTTTTCCCAGCATTTGAGCAGGAATAGTTGTTAAGGATGCTAAAGCCGTTTTCTTATCTAAACCGTGTGCTATAGCTTTTTCAATTCGAGCATTGAGATCCGCTATTTTTTTTAGCTTATGCGTGGTTAACGAAAATTGAATCCCATTTTTTGCAAGAACGGATGGATTAGATGGCGCCTGATTCCAGTGGCGCATATCACCAAGACTTACCAAATTAGCCATATATGGATCCGAAACATCATACGCTTCGGGGAAATCTAGTGGTATGATATATTTGGCATTGGTCGCTTTGACCTTGTCTATTCTTGCATATTCATCACCGCCACCAACAAGGATGTACTGAATATTAAACTGATCTCCAACCTTATCGGCTCTAAAACCATTAATCCTGCTTCCGGCTTCAAAAATCTGCGGTAGCCCTTTATTGTTATTTAGTGCTTCTAAGGATAAGTCTTTATTATTTATGTTTCCTTTTGCATACCAATCCGCATCCAGATACACCTGTCTTAATAAAGCCATCGCTCCCATTAAAGAAGTTGGGTAGGCCTGGTTGCTTTTTTCGCTTTTGGAGAAAGAGAGAAACTGTGCAGAAGCATCACTTAGTAAACGTTCGCCTTCTGTTCCCTCATTATTAAGAGCAACCAGCAGACCGGTTCCTCTAATAATCCCATCAGGCATATGGGTGTTTAAAGTTCCAAAACCTTCTTTGATATATTCTTCAGCTTTCTTTTTATCATAAGTAAAACTATGCAAAGGATTTGTTTCGGGACGGATATGATCGTTCCAATAATAACCTTCTCGACTGGCATCATATTGTGGATTCCTGCGGAAAGAGTTTCCATTTTTTTTAGGTTTCTTAATTCCGAAGTCTGTAAAAGGATCAATAAAGGAGGCATAGATGTGCTTGCCTTGTAAATCCACTACGACACTGTTTTTTGGAATAGAAAGGTTGGTTCCTACTTCTTTGATTTTTCGTTTTTGGATAATTAACATTCCATTTTTGATCTCCGTTGTGGGGGAGGTATGAATGGTTGCATTGGTAAAAACGGTATAATTAGAATTAGATGTTTTCACACCATCATTTTTTGGGAAATATTCTTGAGCAGAAATAGTATATCCCATACATATCACAAAGAGTGATAAGAATAGTTTTTTCATAAGAGTTAATGTAAAGATGAATTCGTTTTTAAAGATAACTGTTGCCAAAGAAAGACCTTACAAATTAGTATTTTTTTAACAGGAAAGGGAGTTTGGTTGATGGTTGCCCTTCGACTCCGCTATTAGTTTAGTATTCTATATTTATAGGAAGTTTAATCGTATTAAATTTCTGAAAAACCAGAAGGAAAAGGTGAACTATTTCGACTCTTAGACTTCGAGATCTATCCTGAGCATTAGTCCTTTCCCTTCTTAGGTTTTGGTACCATTTAGAATGTTAAGCTTAAGACTTATTAATAGCGTTAGTACACAGACCTTTTGGCTTTTCAGGTTTTTAATAGCTAAATTAAAGTTATGAAAAAACTTATTGTAGGGATCGATATCTCTAAAGATACTTTAGATTTTTGTATACTAGTGGCTTGTGATGTGCAGATCAAAGACAAAGGTGTTTTAAGCAATGAACGGAAAAGTATTATAAAGTGGCTCAGTCAATTTGAAAAACATCAAGTCATTTTTACTCTGGAACATACGGGGCATTATGGTTCGATCTTAGTCCATTGTTTAAGCGAGCTAGGGTTTACTTTTTATTTGATCAATCCCTTGGAATTGAAAAAATCATTAGGTATTCAAAGAGGCAAAAGTGATTCAAAGGATGCCTATCGTATTGCTGAATATGCTGTCACCAACAAACACAAGTTGACTCCTTTTAATCTACCTACCGAAAACCTAAGCAAACTAAAAGCCCTTATGACAGCTAGAGAGCGTTATGTAAAGATATCCGTACAGATTCAAAACAGTCTGAAGGCCAATACGATATTGAACGAGTCGGTTGATGTAAGAATGCTAATCAGGGAAGAGAAAAAGCAGTATAAGTCTATTGAGAAAAGTATCAAAAAGATTGAAGCTGAGATGCTGAAATTGATCAATCAGGATAAAAGCCTAAAGGATAGCTATAGAAAGATTACAAGGATAACTGGTGTGGGTCCGATAATTGCTATGAAGTGTATCGTGGAAACAGAAAACTTTATCAAGTTTCAAAACGCTAGAAAGTTCAGCTGTCACTGTGGTCTTGCGCCTTTTCCTTATAAGTCAGGAAGCAGTATAAGAGGGAAAACCAAAACCCATTTTTTAAGAGATAAATCATTAAAAGCAATGTTGACTAAAGGAGCCATTAGTGCAATACAACACGATCCACAGATCAAAGCATATTACAAAAGAAAGATTGCTGAAGGCAAACATCATATGAGTGTGAAAAATGCAGTAGCAAACAAATTAGTACTTAGAATTTTTGCAGTAGCCAAAAGAAATGAGCCTTTTGTAAAATTGGTAGCATAAAAATTTGCTTTTGTCTTAGAATGCTCAGGGCACGCTGCATCGAAGTGTTGTCGAAGCCTGCGCACTACCAACTAAAAACTGCAAATTGACAACTGAGGACTGAGGTGTCACACTGAGCCCTTCGACTCCGCTCAGGGCACGCTGTGTCGAAGTGTTGTTTAGGTTTGAGGGCTGAGGTGTCACACTGAGCCCTTCGACTCCGCTCAGGGCACGGGGCATCGAAGTGCTTTTGAAGCCTGCGCACTGCCAACTAAAAACTGCAAACTGACAACTGAGGACTGACAAGCTCGAAGTCCGGATGAAGAAATATGAAAGTAGAAATTGTAAAATAATGACTAATGAATTGCGAATTCCATTTTGCCTAACAAGAAATCTCATCAAGGATATAAGGGAAAAAATCAGTTAAGAAAACGAATTATAACTAAATTTTGAATAAATTTTCCCTTTTCTAAAAATTAAAACCATAGTAAAATAAGGTGTTCCCAAAGGTTTGATTAAATTTTACGGTTTTACCGTAAACAATGTACGAGTTTATTTTATAGTTTTATACCACTTATCGTAACCCACCTCACGTATCAACATAAATGCATCCCGCGTTTGCTGTATTTGTTACAGTAGAGCGGGAACTAAATCTAAGACAAACTATCTGTGGTTTTCCACAAGGGAAAGTAAGCACAGTATGTTAGATTTGAAATTAAAAGGTACGCATATCCATCAATATTGAAGTAATATGTTCACCTTTCTTAAAAATATAGTGGAAATATGTGTGCAAGTATGCATATACAATTGTTGTAAGTAATGCGAAAAAACATTTAGCAAAGAATGACAAACATATATAATAGAAGAGATTTTGGTTTTACTATAATTTCTCGATTTGAAGAAGTATATAGAAGTTGCTTAATTTTAAAGTTAAGCACAAAGTTTTCTGATTATCAAGAAGGTATTCCGTCTGGAATTGTTACCAAAATAAATGAAAAATCTTCTATTTTATATTGGGACAATGCAGAAGAATTTTTTGAAAATTCTGACTTCCCAGATTTGTTAGAAATATCAATTTACAAGGATAATTTTAAAGACATTTTTGGAGATAAAATAAGAAAAGAAGATTTGATTCTAATGATGACAACTCTTTATGGTTTGAGATGTAAAATTGCACACGTAAAAGGTTTTTTCACATCTATAGATTTAGACAAGTTAATTGACCTAGTCAGTCAAGTCTCTGTTTTTATTGACACTTACAGTACTCTTAGTAATCTGATTACCGAAATAGAGCAAAATCCTGAAAAAGTTGCCATAAAAGTTCCATTAGACTTCAATATGGATTTTCTGGAAACTAATGGCATTACTAATAATTTACCAACACCAGACTATGAATATGAAGGAGGTTTTGTTGGTCGTGATGATGATATTAAAGAAATAATTAAATACTTACAACGAGAAAAGTTTAATGTAGTTACAATTACTGGTGCAGGTGGAGTTGGAAAAACTTCGTTGGCTCTAAAAGTTATACAAGAAATTACCCAAAGACCAAATGCCGATAAATATGATGCTATAATTTGGCTTAGTGCAAAAGAAGATAAACTTTCACCATTTGGTATTCAAGATATTGAACCCGATTTTAAAAGTTATGAGGAGTTATTAGATACAATTATTAATGTTTTGGGCTTTGGTATTAAATCTACTGAAGATACTAGTACAGTTGAATCTAAAGAGCATACAGTATCAACATTATTTGATATAGTGGATAGTATATTAATTGTAATAGACAATTTAGAAACCGTAACCGACGAGCGAATTTTAAATTTTATTATTGATGCACCTGTAAAAGCTAAATTCTTGATTACTAGCCGAAAAGGTCTTGGGCAAGTAGAAAGAAGATATGAGCTAAAACAACTTAAAGAAAAAGAAGCTGTTTATCTTTTTAGACAATTATCAAAAGACAAGCAAATCACAAGTCTAATAAGGTTAGAAAATGATTTAATCAAAAAGTATGTAAATAAGGTTTCAAATTATCCTTTAGCAATTAAATGGGTTATTGGTCAAGTCGCTAGAGGACGTGAAATTAATAAAGTGATTGACTCGATAGATGATGCTACAGGAGATATTTCTAAATTCTGTTTTGAACAAATATTTGGAATGTTAAACAATGATACAAAAGGTATATTATTTGCCTTGTGCTGTTTTGAAGAACCACCTACTTCTAGTTTGTTGAGATATGTAGTTGATATTGATAACACCACTTTTGATGATTGTATTGAAGAGTTAATACTAGTATCACTAATTATACCAGAGCAGTTTAAGAACGAATTAAATGAAATAGCAAGTAAGTATTATATTTTACCATTAACAAAGGGATATATTAGACAGCAATTAAATCAAAATACTGGTTTAAGAGAAAACATATTACAAAGATTAGCAGAAGTTGAAGGAACTATAACTGCAACTGAACAAGCAAAAAGGGAATATCGTTTTAGTTTACATAACCTTGGAGCAATTTCAGAGGAGGAAAAAATTTCAGCAATCTTTACACAAACTGCTTTTCAAAAATATCAAGCTGGACTTTATGATGATGCAGTAGATAATTACAGAAAGGCGGTAGAAGTTGCGCCACGATTCTCTTCTGTTTACCGTAATTGGGCAGTTATGGAATCTTATGAAAATCATCTTTTTGAGGCAGACCAACTTATGCAGAAGGCTTCCGAATTAAATTCGGATGACCCTCAAATTTGGTTATTATGGGGAAATATTAAAAGAAAAGCGAATAAATTACTTGAAGCTGATGAAAAATATAAAGTTGCTTTTTCTTTAACACCTGATAATCCAATAATTTTAAATGCCTATGGGCAAACTAGAGGTCGTTTGGGTGATTACGAAACAGCTCTAGATTTATTATATTCTGCGCTTACTATCGATGGTGATTTTAAGTCAAAAAAACACGAGATAATAAATAGAACAAGCATAGCAGAAACTCTTTTAGCTTGGTCAGAAGTTCTTCTAAGAGATAGAAATTTTAAGAAATCTAAAGAAAATTTATTTAAGGCTGTTGAAGAATGTGAATTGGCATTGCAGATTGACCCAAATGATGAGAAGAGCTTAGGGATATTTAGTAAATCTCAATATAAAATCGGACGATATTATGTAGCTGTCGATGAATTGGTAGAAGCTAAAAAATACTTTTATGAATGTGTAAATAATGAAGCCAAAGGATTTGGAGTAGCACGATACAAACTAAAAAGTTCAATAGAGCTATCAAAACTATTACTAAAATTCAATGAGTATGAGGAAGTAAAATCGATTTTGGAAAATGCTCAATTAGGTAACGAAAATATTGTCCGAAGGTATCCAGAAATATTAGATGAAATAAATACACTATTAGAAAAAGTAGGAGCAGAAACTACCTTTATTATAGGTAAAATATCATATGTTAATACAGTATCTGATTATTTAATAATTCAAGATGAGGATGATTCTGAGAAAACATTTATTGCTGGAAAAGTAGATTTTATACCAGTTTTAAACTCTCTTTCTCAAGATATGAGAGGTCTAAAAGTTCGATTTTATCCAAAAGTGTTTGTACGTGGTGGAAAAGAAAAAAGTGAAGCGAAAAACATTAAAATTATTGCGTAAAGCACTACTTACAACAACGTATCCTATGAAAAGCACTAGCCCCCGCTCCCGCTAGTCTGTGACTAGTAGCGTATAAGATTGGTAAAAGTTTATATGAAATATCCTGTTGAAAGTTTCTGCCACTGGCAGACAAGTGCAACTTCGAAGCGTATTCTATGTGCCAACAAAAAAAGAGACCTTACAGTCTCTTTTTTCATTTCCGTCAACATCATCAAACAACTATGATTAATTATTGACAATGATTCTAGCAGTTTGGTACCCGTTAAAGAAATTAGCATCTGTACGTTTAAAACGTTTCATCACTTTATCCATTTTATTAGAAAGGAGGGATGAGGTATTCTCAAAAAGCTCTGCAAGATTGAGTGTTGCCTGTTTGCCGGCAATACGATACTGTCGTGGTTGTCCTTGCAAGGTTAAGAATTGATCAAAGCTGTTTTTTAGATCCGTGATCTGATCAGCCGTTACCCCATAATCTGCCAAGGCTTCCAGATGTTGTTCTAATAAGGTAATCGTTTCGGTAACCACCGTTACAAAATCCTGATTGCGTAAACGGTTCAAATCAGAAAAGGATTTTGCGGCTTTTTGCTCCAGTTCTATATTTTCTTCGATCGCTGCGTATGCCTCTAATGCATCATTAAGGATATCTGCTTTTTCTGATACAAAACGTTTTTGCGTCGTTTTGTTAGCACCTAGATATACTCGGGCAGCTTCCTGATTTTCCTGATGTTCTCGGATGTTTGATAACAGTTCGCTAAATTGATTTTTAAAAGTAATTAATACCGGTACACCATTCCATTTATCGGTGTTCGCATCCAGATAGGTTTGTACGGCTTCATACATATCCAGTTTGTTGTTCTGGTCTTTGTTCATCGTGTAAAAGTTTAAAAATTTATACTAAGTATGGCTTGCTGATCAACTGCTTGATACCAAGCGCCGTAATTAAGTGTCATGAGCAGGTAAAATGTTACCACATACAGGCTACTTTTTATTTGGGTACGTATCGTATAAGTTATTTCTAAAGGCAAAATAACTTTGCAGTACCCTGAGTGGGCTTTGCAGTACTTTGATTAGACATTGTAGCGGTCTGATTGTTCATTGCAGTAATATGAGCAGGCTTTGCAGCGATCTGAGCTGACATGGTAGCACATCAAATGCTCTTTGCAATACTCTGATCAGCCATTGCAGCCCTCGGACCTGACGTGGTTACAGATCGAGAGGTCTTTGCAGTACTTTGATTGAGCTTTGCAGGGATTTTGATTTTTTTGCAAGAGTAGTGTTCAATGAAATGTGTCAATTATGTGTACTTTTATGCAATGTATACATATGATGATACATTTGTTTTTGTGTTAGCGACAACGACTTAAAAAGCACACCTAATAATAATTAAGAACTATAAATGCTAAGAATAAAAATACTATTGCTTCTTTTTATCATATTTCTGTTACCAATTGCTAGTATAGCGCAGGAGAATGAAATCACTACCGGAAATAAAAATGGAACACTTATAGCAATTGGAGGTGGAGATATTGGGCACACTAGCATTATGAAAGAGTTTCGGAAACTGGCTGGCGGAGATTCTGCGAAAATAGTAGTTATACCCACTGCGTTTGTTAGGAACAATGAAATCGATACAACATTGCTACAAAGAAATTTCAAAGAATATGGTATACCTAATTTTACTATTTTACATACAAGTGATTCTATTGAGGCTAATACAGATGATTTTGTCAAACCCATTAAAGAAGCTACAGGTATTTATTTTACCGGGGGTAGACATTGGAGAATTGCTGATAGTTACTTACATACCAAAGTTCATGAAGAATTATTAAAATTATTAGACAGAGGTGGCGTAATTGCTGGTTCTTCTGCGGGTGCAACTATCCAAGGTTCCTATTTAGCAAGAGGTGATTCAAAAAACAATCAAATAATGATGGGAGACCATGAAATTGGATTTGGATTTATTTCAAATATTACTATTGATCAACATGTCTTAACCAGAAATCGACAGTTTGATATGTTTACAATCCTTGAGCATAAACCTGAACTTTTGGGTGTGGGAATAGATGAAAGCACAGCGATTATTGTTAAAGGAGATATTCTCGAAGTTATTGGAGAAAGTTATGTTATCATCTATGATCAATCATTCTGGTCAATCGAAATGAATCCTTTTGATGAGGATACTCATAAAAAGCTACCTAATAAAAATCAATCATTCTATTTTTTAAAAAGTGGAGATAAATATAATTTAAGAGAAAGAAAAGTCATTCGAAATTAAATATTATTTATTTGTAATTCAGTTCTTCCCCAGCCTTGCTAGTGGTAACAAAGATAGGCAAGACAGTGGTAGACACAGAAGAAGTACTTTATCAGATTCTATCTTTAGTTTAAAAAAGGATATAATAGAGAATCAAATAATTGGGTATATCTATAAAGATTTAACTGCAAGAAAAATGGAAAAACATAAAATAAAATATATAATTGACCACTACCTACATTTGGTTCCACTTGAAGTCAAAGGGAGGTTAAAGTATCCATATCTCACAGCACTAGAAATAGAAATAGAAAAAGAGAAAATTTCAGAACTTATAATGAAAGATTATAAAGACAAAGTCTTTTTAAACAATTGTCCTAAGTGTGGAGAACTAGCTCGAACTCCAGAAGCTAGGCAATGTAGGTATTGTGGAAATAAGTGGTTTAAATAAAAGATATAGAATTTATAATATGCCTGCCTTATTAAAAATAGCTGGCGGGAGTCTTAAGGAATAAAGGACGGTCTGCTAGATTTGAAGCTAGGAGGTGCTTATATTCGCTCATATTTAGGTTAAATAGTTTAAATTACAGCTATATAAGTTAGCAAACATATAATCAGTCAATGATAGTACTTGAAGCAACAGTAGAATTTGAACCTTGGGATTGGATAGGAGAAAAAGCTCACAAAATTATCGGAACAACAGAATGGAATAGCTATTGGGATGATTTTCTTAAAACATTAGGAATTAAACCTGCATATTCGGGATCTTGGTTGATATCTATTGATGAAATTAATAAACCAGAAATCATCAAAAAAATAGTAACACTTACTTGTAATGACGATTTCTCTACAGAAAATATAGACAATAGTTTGCCTCCTTTTACTGGAGGCTATATACTTTTTGACAACAATAAAGTGTTATTTGAACCGCAATGTTGTTGTGATTTAGGAGATTTAGATTATTGGAAAGAATTAACCAGTTTAGAATCTGAAAACTGGCATAATTTGTTAATGGGTCACGCAATGATGCACGCAAGAAAAGTAGGGGATAATTTAGAGATTAAGGAAATTCCTGAATATGGAAATCATGAACCGATTATAGAAAAAGTTAACCAAAGCGATCTACGAATAGCTATTTCAAAAGTGGAACAAAAAATAAAATCATTTGAGAAAACAATATTTCCGATTATAAACGAAATATATAATAATGATGAATTATCACTTAAAATATCGAAAAAGTTTACAGGTCAATCATAGAATGGGTGTTGTCCCGTTCTAAAAAAGTTAACTATTTTTACATTAAACGTTGATAATAATTAGAATAAGATAAATTGAATTTAAAAAGTTTTTGGAACATATTGACCCTAGTGATTGGTATTTCATTCCTACTTCTTTCCATTTTTATGACTAGTAGACTTGTTCAAGATAGTTCCGAAAATTTGATATTAACATTGTTCGCTTTAATTGTTTTCTATTGGTTAAGTTATTTATTTATAGCATCTTCATTAATCCGAGTAAACTATAGAAAATCAGAACAAGGAATTGACATTCTAATTGACAATGCGCAAAAACATCTGACCTATATAAATAATAAGAAAGTAGAAAAAGATGTGATAACTAACGAATCAGTAAAAGCAATTGAATTATACTATTCTTGGAATACACACCCTTTCACTTCTGACCTTGGTTATTCAAAAATTATACTAAAAGATGATACCAACATTTTTATTACTCAGGATAAGTTGAGTCAATATGAAATTAAAAGTATTTTTAAAAACAAAGTAACAAAGGAAAAGACTCAATTTATGAATAGACTTAAATAAAAATGAATTGCCAGACGTTAGCGGAAGCCATCGGACGTTTTAGAAAATAAATGGAGGTAACGTTTGTTAACTCGCTAAAAATAATAGAATGAAGAAAATATTTCTCTTGGTTTCCTTGTATATAGTTGTAATTTCTTGTGGTGATAAAAGTTTTAAAAAAGGACCGACTAATCCTAATTTAACTACCATAAACTCTTCTTTTAAAATTAAAGATTATTATAAAGACTCTGATAGAATTAGAACAATAGTTAATAATGAAAACAACATTTATTCATTCAAAATATTACTAGATAAGTTTCAATCCGAAAAATCGGTATTTAATAACAAAGAGTCTTTAGCGCTACTTTTTGGTGGTTTAACTCATCCCGGATATGGGAGTAAAAAGCTTGATTCTTTAGAAAAATACTCAAAAGAATTAAATGAAAATAAGGAGTATGTGAAAGCTTTAAAAGTAGCTGATCAATGTTTAGAAATATACCCTTTAAGCATAAGAGCTTTAATGACAAAATGGTGGGCTCATAGCGAATTAAAAAATAAAGAAGATTCAAAATTATCATCTAATAAAGCCTCTGTTCTTTTGGACGCCATGCAATCTCTAGATTTTAACAACGAGTTTATTTTATCTCATTCGGTTAGCGCTATCGATGATTATGTAAGAATTCACGCGGGCGGATCTGGATTAAAATTTAAAGAAAGATACAATGATGAATATGGAAATTTAATTGTTTACTATGAAGGATTAGCTCCTACGAAAGCAACATTCATTATTCCGAAAAAATAAAAAGAAAACGCCTGTTACTTCGCTCCCGCTGGCGTCTAGTTAGTTTCAGCAACACTTCGATAACACTTCGACAGCATCTCAACAGAGCCTGTCCTGAGCTATTAATAAGCCTTAGTGCTTAACATTCTAAATGATGCTTGAACCTAAGAGGAGATAGGACTATTGCTCAGGATAATCCTAGAAGATTGAAAGCCGAACTAGTTCACCTATCTCCTCTGGTTGTTCAGATAATTCTACAGATTATACATTCCTAAATTAAAACATCTAATCTAATAGCATAGCCGAAGGGCTCGATGTGACAGCTTATTGTGCCCTGAGCGTAGTCGAAGGGCTATGCATAACAGTTCAGTTTGATAATTCAGAATGTAGACCCTAGATCACTATTCCCAACCTCCCGATCCTTCAGATAATTAACCAATAAGGCTACGACATAACTATAGGTTTCCATACCATCGGGTTGGTTGTTGGCTTTGAGGTAGCTGTCGTAAGTAGATTTAAAGAAAGGTTCTAAGGGGTTTTCATAACTCAGCCAAAATTCATTCACCTCCTGATAGTTTTTACGGATACCGGGTCGCAGGTCTTCTTCAATCATACAAATCGCTTTTTGATCATCACGCAAATACAAATCGTTTAAGCAAAATTTTAGCGCAAAGGTCACTCCGCTATACTGAAAATACGGATCATCATAGTTCATTGTAGTCAACGCGGCAATAAAATTGGCTTCATTCTCTTTGGCAAAACCCAATTGGTGCGCTACTTCGTGGCAACTGGTGGTAGGGGCTTTGTAATTGAGGATCAATCCATTTACTTGTGCTTCATTCGTCACAGGATTCAGATACCCACTAAATCCCATATAGGTTAAGGGTAAAGTGAGTAGGGATACCTTGATACTTCTGGGTTCGTATTTGAGCTCAGGAAAGATAGAATCCAACTGATCATAGGCCGGAATCGTTTTTTTAAAGACTTCGTCTTTGTCATACGGGAGCTGTATAGAAGTAGAGTCGTCTTTTTCTAATTGCAGGTGTAGTTCGTTGGCTCTTTTAATCAACTTTTCGCTTACGGCAATCAATTCTTCCTGTGTATACTGATCATTAATTTCTAACACCTGATGTAGCGGTAAGCGGTAATAATTTATACCCCAAAGCAAATGAAAGGTTGCATATACAATAGAAAGCGTAGCGCCAATATCCAGGAGTACGGTTTTCCATTGTATGTTACGTTTTAGAATTTTGGTAAAAATATATCGAATCAATAAAATAATCAGAATGGCGTAACTGATATCTCCAAACGAAAAAGGAATCCAACCCAGCGCGTACCGAAATGCCTTGGAGATATAACGATATACCCCGTTGCTGTACCATTGTTCTACCACTTCCGGAAAAAAAGCCAGGATCTGTAGCGCCAGAATTTGAACTGGTAAGAGAATGGTTAGGTATAATTTTGTTTTGGATTGCATAAAATAGTTGTAACAAAGTGTAAATCTACAACATTTAATATATCATTTGAATTAAGATTTGCATAATGTACATTTGTCAAAAACACGATATACATGAATTCAGAAATAAGAAACCTGGAGCCTAAAGAACTCTGGAATAAATTTGCAGACCTTAATGCCGTTCCCAGACCTTCAAAAAAAGAAGAACGTGTGATTGCTTTTATGAAAGAGTTTGGAGAATCACTGGGGTTGCCTGTAGAAATCGATGAAGTTGGTAATGTTTTGATTAAAAAACCGGCAACCACCGGAATGGAAGATCGAAAAGCAGTGGTGATGCAATCGCATTTGGATATGGTACATCAAAAAAATGCAGATACGACTTTTGATTTCGACAAACAAGGCATTGAAATGTATGTAGATGGTGATTGGGTAAGAGCTAAAGGAACTACGTTGGGAGCTGATAATGGATTAGGCGTGGCTACCATTATGGCTATATTGGAATCAAATGATATCGCTCATCCGGCGATTGAAGCATTGTTTACGATCGACGAAGAAACAGGAATGACCGGAGCAATGGGATTAAAACCAAATTGGCTACAAGGAGATATCCTGTTAAACTTAGATACCGAAGAAGATGATGAAATCGGTGTAGGATGTGCAGGTGGAGTAGATGTAACCGCAGAAAGAACCTATAGAGAAGAAGAAGTTGCAGAAGGAAAAACAGCGTATACCATCTCGGTAACAGGTCTTAACGGAGGGCATTCTGGAATGGATATTCATAAAGGCTTGGGTAATGCTAACAAAATTATGAATAGACTGTTGTTTGATGGTTTTGAGAAATATGGCCTTCGTATTCATGAAATCAAAGGAGGAAGTTTACGCAATGCGATTCCAAGAGAAAGTTTTGCCACTGTAGTGGTGGATTCGATACAATCTGAAGCTTTTGAGTTTGAAATGGCTGAACTGATTTCTACTATCAAGAAAGAACTTTCTGTAGTAGATCCAAATTTGACTATAGAATTAAATACTGTCGATTTACCAAATAAGGTGATGGAATTAGGAGTTCAGGAAGGTGTTCTAAAATCTTTGTATGCAGCTCATAACGGAGTGTATGTAATGAGTTTGTCTATTCCTGATTTGGTAGAAACTTCTAATAATATCGCCAAAGTAACGGTGGGTAATGGTCAGATAAAAATAGAATGTTTGACCAGAAGTAGCGTAGAGTCTACAAAATTGGATTTGGTTAATAAATTACGAGCCACTTTCGAATTGATCGGTTGTGAGGTGACAACGGATGGGGATTATCCGGGTTGGGCACCAAACATGAATTCTCCCATATTAAAAGTATTAGATGAGTTGTACCAAAAAATTAATGGAGAAAAAGCTCACGTTGCTGCTTGTCACGCAGGATTAGAGTGTGGTATTTTAGGACAGAATTATCCTGATATGGATATGATTTCTTTTGGTCCAACGATCTTAGGAGCACATTCTCCTGATGAAAGAGCCAGCATTTCTTCTGCTCAGAAATATTGGGGTTTTGTAAAGGAAATTTTAAAGAATATTCCTGAGAAATAGTTTAAGTAATTACAGAAAAGAGGTTGTCTGTTTTGGATCATTGTTGTTTAGACATTCTGAAGACGTTTTCAGTTCTCAATTCAAACGATACTCTAATAAGATGAGGTTGTCTAAAAAGCCTATAAAACCTGAAATTGTCAGTTTGACATTGTAAAGTAACTTTTTAGACAGCCTCATAACAATATGTTAGAATTCTTACTACGGATATTCAGAAATAAAAAAATGCATCTTATTTAAAACAAGATGCATTTTTTTTAATTATCTTCTTTGATTAATGTCCGTGACCGTCATCTTTAGAGTGTCCTTCAGGAGTTGATTGATCTACAATACTTACCAATTCAAGTTCGAAAATCAAATCGGTATTTGGTGGTATAGGTCTTCTACCTCTTTCTCCGTATCCTAAATGTGAAGGAATAAAGATCACTGCTTTATCACCTACTTTCAGTTGCTGAACTCCTTCTTTAAATCCAGCGATCATTTGAGCTTCTGGAGAATAAGGCATTTGCATCGGTTTGTACCCTTGTGGGTGACTAGCTCTACGTTGATCCCAGGTGTTTGTTTCTTTTGCTATTTCTTCAATATTGGTGTCAAACAACCTTCCATCAGTAAAATATCCCTGATAATTTAGGCTAACCATATCCCCAAGATTTGGCTGTTCTCCATCGCCCTTATTGATAAAGTAAATCTCTAAACCACTTTCAAGTTTGGTCGCTTTTTCTTTTAGTTCTGTATATTTAGCAGCTTGTTTTGTATTTCTTTCTTGAACCAGTCGCTCTTTTTCCAGTTTCTCTTCTTCCAGAACTTTTAGTTTATCTTCAAAAGCTACTTTGGCATCAAAAGCTTTAGCATCTTTACCTTTTCTGATAATGTTTACTTGCTCCATTCGTACTTCAGAAACCGGTTTGTCACCTGGTTTTGTTTCTACAGCACCAATACTGTCAACAACTTCTTGTCCTGATACAATTTCTCCAAACACAGTGTGCTTTCCGTCTAACCAAGGAGTTTCTTTTAGCGTAATAAAAAATTGGCTTCCGTTTGTAGCCGGACCAGAATTGGCCATAGATAAAATACCTTTTGATTTGTGAGTCAACGAATCTACAAATTCATCCGGAAACTTATATCCTGGATCTCCTGTTCCTGTTCCAAGCGGATCTCCTGTTTGTATCATAAAATCCTTAATAACTCTATGAAAGATAATTCCGTTGTAGTATTTTTTTCCTTTATACAAACTATCCACCATCGTATTGGTTCCTTCTGCCAAAGAAACAAAGTTGGCTACTGTAAGCGGTGTAGCTTCGTGGTATAGTTTGGCAACTGCTGTACCTTTGTTTGTAATGATTTCTGCGTAGATTCCATCCTCAAGTTCAGGATATTTTTCTTCACAACTGCTAATAATTAAAGCTATAAGTGCTAAGAATAAAAAATTTAATTTTTTCATTTGTTTTGTTACGTTTTAATTTTCTTTTGTTGATTGTTTGGTAATTTTATTAAGTGTTACTCGAGATATTAACGGAATATTTGTCCCAATCTTATGATCATCTCCATAATAACCATAAGCTTGGTAAGATGGAAATAAAAAAGTCACAGTTTCTCCTTCTTTCATAAGTTTTAGTCCTTCTCTTAATCCAAAAAAAAGATCTTCCTGGTCAATGGCATAATTAACGGTATCTAATTCTTTTCGATTATAGATTACATCACCATCCAGATTTTTAATATCATAATTAAAATTTACGATATCACCAAATTTGGCGGTGGTAGTTGCGATCGTATCTTTTTTCTCGTAATAATACCAAAACCCTCCATCAGAGGCTACATACTTGTTAATGGTATCTTCTTTAATGATTTTTAGTATACGTGCCTCTTCTCTTGCAGTAAGTTCTTTATTTCTATCAATCGATTCGTTGATAAAAGACCCGGTTGAAATGCTTACCGGTTTTCGTGCTTCTGGTGCCTTGCATGAAAAGAACAGTGTAAAAAGGCTTAAGAAAAGAAGAAAATGTTTCATGAATTTAGGGCATTTTTATAAGCTGGTAAGATACTAATAAATTTCTCAACAGTTTCGGTGAGAGAAAGATTACTTTTTCCGCCTGCAGCGTTGTGATGGCCGCCTCCTTCAAAATGATTTCTGGAGAATTCATTGACCGAAAAATCACCTTTGGAACGTAAAGAAATTTTGATAATATCTTCACCTTTATTTTCAATAAAAATTAGGGCAAAAACAATACCATCAACAGATAGACCCATATTGACAAAACCTTCGGTATCTCCTTTTTTAAAATTATGATCATCTAGTTCCTTCTGGGATAATGTGATGTAAGCAGTTTTATATTCGGGAAGAATTTTAAGATTCTTGAGTGCAACCCCTTTTAATTGTAATTTTGAATAGGTATTGGTATCATAAATACTTTCGTGGATACCCGTATTATCTGCACCCTTGTCGATCAAATCTGCAATCACCCTGTGGGTCGTGCTGGTTGTAGACCGGAATCTAAAGGAACCGGTGTCGGTCATAATACCGACATAAATACACGTAGCAATGTCTGCATTTATTTTATCTAAATCATTTAGCTTTTCTATAAAATGATATATCATCTGACAGGTAGAACTCATACCAACATCACTATACATATAGGTAGCATACGTGTCTGGTTGCTGATGATGATCTATCATAATAAAAGCGGTATCTGTTTTTGTCAGTAGATCTTCCATATTTCCTGTTCTGGAAAAATGATTGAAATCTAAAGTAAAAATAATATCAGCATCTTTTATTTTAGAAGTTGCAACCTCTGCATCACTGTCATATTTCACAATAGAATTTTCTCCCGGAATCCATTTTAAGAATTCAGGATAATCATTAGGGGTTATAACGGTAGAATGATGCCCTAATCCGGATAGATAATGATGTAGGGCTAAAGTAGAGCCAATAGCATCTCCGTCTGGATTTTTATGAGGAATAATAACAATATTTTTGGGAGTGCTTAACAGCACTTTTATTTCTTTAATCTCGCTCGAATTCATAGATCAGCGAAGATACTATTTATTAATAATATGGTAATAAAGGAATTCTTAATTTTATCCAATACTAAAGTATAGATCCTATGAAGATAAGAAAGAGTATCATTTTAATAACATTGTGTATTGCTAGTTTCTCCTTTGGTCAGACAGAGAACGAAAACAAGAAAAGTGATTTTACGATTGCTTTTGGAAGCTGCAATAAGCAGCAGCATCCTCAACCTTTTTGGAAAGAGATCTTAAAAAATAATCCGGATGTATTTATATGGGGCGGGGATAATATTTACGGAGACTCGGCAAATATGACTAAAAAAGCAAGTGACTACCACATTCAAAACAAGAATAGAGATTACCAAAAGGTAAAAAAACAAGTTCCGGTCATGGCTACTTGGGATGATCATGATTATGGAAAGAATGATAGCGGAGCAGAGTGGGAGATGAAAAAAGAAAGCCAACAGCTGTTTTTGGATTTTTTGGGAGTTGCAAAAGAAGATGCGAGAAGATCACAGGAAGGCATCTATACTTCTAAGGTTTTTAAGCACGCTAAAGGAAGTATTAAAGTAATCATATTAGACACCCGTTATTTTAGATCACCGCTTCTTAAAGATAGTACGGGTAAAAAAAGATATGTACCGCACACAACCGGTAAAGGAACGATATTAGGACAAAAACAATGGCAATGGTTAGAGAACGAATTGAAGTCAAGCACGGCTGATTTTAATATTATAGTAAGTAGTATCCAGTTTTTATCAGGAGAACACGGATGGGAATGCTGGGCTAATTTTCCTGGGGAGATCGATCGATTACAGCGATTAATTATTGCTAATAAAGTTAAGAATGTAATTATTTTAAGTGGAGATCGACATATTTCTGAATTTTCAAAAACAAATCTGCCGGATCTACCATACCCTTTGATCGACTTTACATCCAGTGGATTAACGCACGCATATACCAAATATACCGGAGAACCCAACCAGTATAGAATTGGGGAAGTGATTGCGGTTCCAAGTTTTGGTATTCTGAATATAGATTTTGATGCTAAAGAATCGAGGATGCAAATACGAGGAAAGGATAATGTTATTTTACAGGAAATTATTCAGCGGTATCCTAAGAATTAGAATTTTTGGATTTTGAAATTGAAAAAGACAGTACTTTCTACCGATATTTCTTGTTTTTGATGCTTTTATCTATACTTTTGCACAAAATTTTTGGGTTTGACCATTACGGTCAGAACAATGGATATAAAATTAAATTTTGAAAATGGCAACAAATAGAACTTTTACAATGCTTAAACCGGATGCGGTTAGAAAAGGATACATTGGTGCGATCCTTGAACAAATCACTGCTTCAGGTTTTAGAATTGTAGCAATGAAATTAACTCAATTGACTACTGATGACGCTAAAGCTTTTTATGCAGTGCACAGTGAGCGTCCTTTCTACGGAGAATTAGTAGAATATATGACTAGTGGTCCAATCGTAGCAGCTATTCTTGAAAAAGAAAATGCTGTAGAAGATTTTAGAACTTTGATTGGTGCTACGAATCCAGAAGAGGCAGCAGAAGGAACGATCCGTAAAAAATTTGCTACTTCAATTAGCGAAAATGCTGTTCACGGTAGTGATAGTGATGAAAATGCAGCGATCGAAGGTGCTTTTCACTTCTCAGGAAGAGAGCAGTTCTAAGAAAAAATACAACTTTATTTTACAAAACCATCCCGATACGTAGGGATGGTTTTTTTGTTTTCACTGGATTCAGGGTTTTTTAAAGCGTCTTAATTCTCTAATCTTGTTATGTCCGTAAAAATATCAGAAGTATGAGTGTCATTTCGAATATAAAGCTAAAGGTTAAAGCAAGTAGAAGCAATACTGAATCATTAGAATTAGAGAGGATTGTGCAAGCACTAAAAATATCGGTTACTAATTTTTCTGAAGATGATTTGATAAATCTGATGGATACGGTTGTAGATCTGTTAAAAGAGGCAAGAGCTGCTGTTTTAGAAGAAAGGACTTCTATTTATGAATTCCAATATCATTTTTTTGATGAGGATCAAGTTTTGATAGAAGATAAAAGATATGCTTGGTTTTTTGATGCTATTATAGAGGAAGCAGTTAAATACCCTTCGCTACACAAAATACTTTTGGAGTTCGTGGATCAAACCTATCACGAAAAAGATGATAGTAGATTCTGGCAGGACAGTGAAATCCAGGCAGGAAATACGGCAGCAGTCTCTCTAGCCTTGTGTGACAAGAAATATATTGAAAACTATAAAGATTTTCTCCGAACTAATGATATGGATCACGAAGTAAATCAATACGGAGATATAAATGATGTCATTAATAAACACGGTGCTTGTGAAGAAACATTCACCCTGGCAGTGGCTCGTGCCTGCAGTGTTTGTGGACAGCATGGTAGCGAGCAGTTTAATGAATTATTAGAACAATACTTTTTGGAGTATATAAAATCAAACTTCGATTTCTTTCTAAAAAGACTAAAAGAGGAGCATACATTTAAAGAAATTTGGTTTTTGGATGAGGATTACGAAGAGTTTTGGAATCCTGGGGACATGTATCCAGGTTGGATCGATACGGTATTAGAAGTGCTCGATGAGAGCCAGAAAGAAAAATTTAGATTATTTTTTAAAGAACGATTATAACGATCACCAAAACACTCTAAAGCTTAAGTTAGGTGTAATGCCAAGTGCCATAATATCTGCATTTATAAATCGATTATCCAAAGAATTAGTAGTCCTGAACTCTCTGTTTAGCAAATTTTCTCTATCATAAAGATTTAATACCGAAAGTCCTAATCGATATTTGATATAAGGATTGGATCTTATTTTGAAATCATAAATTGCAGAAAAATCAAGGCGATGATACACCGGTAGATTATTACCGTTAATTTCTCCAAAATCTAATAAGACAAGATTACCGCTTTCATCGACTCCAGATACATTTGTATAGGCTTTACCGGTGTGCCAGAGCCAACCCAAAGAAAATTGAAAGTTATTGATTTTGTAAAAGTGAGACCATTTTACAGTATGTTCAATATTCCAGTTGCCGGGAAAAGACTCATTGTTATTGATGTCTTCAAACTTGTTTTCAGTGTTGATATAGGAGTAACTCACCCAGGTTTTATAATTTTTAAAACGTTTCTTTAAGAAAAAATCGATTCCATAAACCCTGCTTTCTCCATTGTGATAGGTATTGTCGATCGGATTGATAAAACCCGCTGTTAGCGAGGTAATGTCTTCTATTTGCTTATAATAGGTATCAACGTCAAAATACCAAGTATTTTTCTTGAAACTACTTCCTAAAGTAAATTGACAACTTGTAATTACAGGAAACAGTTCTTTATTGGCTAGTGTCCACACCTGATTTTCTAAAGAAAGATCACTAACTACGGATTCTCTGATCTGACTTACAGCCTGACTTCGATATTCTCCTGTGGCATTTATTTTCCAGTATTTGGACAGATTTTTTTGTATAAAAATTCGAGGTTCTATAAAAGATTTATCAAGCTCTGTATAATGATTGAAACGTAGTCCTGCCGAGAGATAAAAGTTCATCGGTGTTTCATACTTATATTCGCCATATGCAGAATGAGTATTCAAAAAACGATCATCTTGATCTAGAATTAATTCATAGGTTGGAGTATTGGTTACAAAGGCATACCTGATATTGTTGTTAGAAAATTGATATCCGCCTATAATTTTATGACGATTAGAGATAGAGTAGTCAAAATCCATTGCCGCTCCAAAATCTTTAACGCTATTCTTTTTGCTTTCAATTTCAGTCGTTGTTCCGGATTCTGTTGTGATAAACTGATAATTGAGCAAATAGCTGGTGTAATATCCACTAGTTTGAATTTTTAAGTTACGATTCCAGTGATGCTTCCAGCTTACATTATACCCCTCATTTTCTGTAGAAAGATCATCGTTAAATGAGTTTTGTTCGTCACTTCTCCTAAAATCAAGATCGTTTTTGCTATATAATGCATTGGCTTCAATTTTATCATTATCTGAAACTTTTGCGATTAAGTTTGCATTGAAATCTGTATAAAAAAAATCGTTTCTGGCGTCATCAAGTGGGTCTGTCTCAGCAATGGTGGTGTTCTGAAAAACACGATCCGCATACTGTTTATACGTAAACGTTTCCAATAAATCGGTGTAGGATCTTCTGCCTGATACTTGCAATGAAACTTTATCTCGTATAATTGGGGTGTGAACTACAGCATCTGCATTGATCATATTAAAACCGGCACCTCCTGTAAAACGTTCTGCAACCTTATCTTCGGTTTTGATATCAATAATACCGGATATTCTGTCTCCATATTTTGCACTTACTCCGCTTTTAGAAAAATCAACTTCTTTTATTACATATGGATTAAAGGCTGATAACATGCCAAAGAAATGTCCCTGATGATAGGTTTTGATTCCGTTCCAAAGCACCAGATTTTGATGGGGTGAATTACCACGAATATATAATCCTGATGCCGTCTCGAATGGACTGTTCACACCCGGAGTTAATTGAATGCTTTGCAAAATATCAGGTTCTGTAAGACCAGGTAATATTTCAATATCCTTTAAGTTAAGATTTACTACTTTTTTATTTTGAGTAATTCCTTTAGTGAGGTATTCCTGAATGAGCACTTCTTCAAGGGCTTCAATAGTATTGGTTAGATATATCTTAATACATTTTCCGTTTAGGAATTCTGATGTATTCAGTACTTTTTGTCGAAATCCAGGAGCACTGATCAAAATCACCGAATTGAAAGGAACTTCTTTATTCTCAAAATACCCTTGCGCATTAGTTGTTATATTCGTTCTCGATGCTTTAACGAATATCCTTATTTTTTCAAGGGGTTCAGAGTTTTCGTTATAAATAGTACCGCAAACAGTAATCTTATCATTTTTAGCATATTCTCTTATCGTGATAAAGTTTTTTCCGGTAATCTCGAATTTAAGCTGAGATTGTTCTTGTAGGTCACGGATCACATCCTGTAAACTGGTTGCAGCATTTGTTTGCAGAGAAATAAGCTTATCAACGATAGTGGCATCAATGTAAGAAAACTTAACGTCAAATTGTTTTTCTAAGGATGGAATTATTTGAGAAAGAGGCTTGTTATCTGCATTAATAATTTGTGCTTTTTCTTGAGAAAAAACAGTTACACTCCAAAAAAGTATGCACACACATAAAAGTCTTGCCATTCTCTTAATTTTCTACTACCACGGTCTTACCGTCTTGCAATAACTGGTATTGCAAACCTAAGGTACTAAAAACTGTTTTAAGAGCAACGTCTATATCATTATTAGGAAAAGTCCCGGTATATATGATGTTGGTATCAATACCTTTAGCATTGATGTTAATGTTATACTGATCTTCTAACTCAGCAAAGACAAAACGCAGCGGTATACTTCTAAACGAACTGGTTTGATTGATCCAGGAAGGCTCTAATGCCTCAAAAGTCCATTGTTCAGAAGCAGTACGAGCAATTTTTCTAAATCCTTTTCCCGCTGTAAGAATTGTGTTTTCTTGACCACTACTAACACTTACTTTACCTTCGTAACAAACGGCTTCAAAAAATGAATCATTTGATTGAACATTAAACTCGGTTCCCAATACAGAAACATCGCCATGAGTAGTAGTTACAGTAAATGTACTCCCTTTCTTAACCTTAAAGTATGCTTCACCGTTTAAAGATATGGATCGGTTATTATTCCAGTCGTCTTTATCAAAACCAGCTTCAGACTTTGCATTCAGTATCATTTCAGAACCATCTGGTAAGGTAACTGCCAACTGTTCTCCATAAGACGTGGAGAATGTGTTGTCAGACTTAAAAAAGAATAACCCAAATATAAGAGCAACTGATGCTGCTGCAGCCACGTAAGGCCAAAGTTTCATAACCGGTTTTGTGTTCTTTTCTATCGTAGTACTTCTATTAGATTTTATCTGATGTAAAGCGGTATCTATATCATACTCTGTTAGATCCAAAGCATCGGCACCTTCCTTTATCTTTTTATAATGATCATATTCCGGATGGGTTTGGAACTCACGAAGCTCTTCAGGAGAAAGCTCTTCATTGATCCATCTAGCTAAGAATATATCGTCTTTTTTATCGTCTAACATAACTCGCGTATATAATATAGAAACGTTTTATCTTTTAATAACCCTACCCCTTTTTAATTTTTTATTTTCCATCAAGCATTATTAAAACTCCATAGTACATAGTTTATGGTTAATTGTTTACAGTCAATGGTCTTTTACAATAATATTTAAAGTTCACTTTAGTATTTTCTTCCTCCGAAAGATCCAATGATTTTTTCCATACTTTTAATTTTTCGAATTTAAATGCCATAAATTAAACTAAGATGTTACATTCGTCTATCGTCTATTTTAAATATTCCCAATTTTTTTTCTCAAGGTTACAAGCGCTTTATGCATTAATTTTTCAATGGCTTTTACAGATACATTAGATAACTCGGCAATTTCTCTATATGTTTTTTTGTCAATTCGACTTAACAAAAAAACTTCTCTTTGTCTATCCGGTAAATCTGCGATCGCATTTTTTAATTTCTCCATATATTCTTTCTCGAGCATCACAAATTCTGGAGATTCATTAGTTACATCACTTTTTCGCTGAGTAATATAATTTTGATGCTTAAATTTTACTTGTTGATGACGAGCTACACTAATTCCAAAATTAGTTGCAACGGTATAGACATAACTTTTTGCTTTGTCTAAAGGGACTTTTGCACAGTTGTTCCATAATTTAATAAAAGTGTCCTGTACAATATCTTCTGCCTGATCGAGATCTCCAAACTTATAATACAGGTAACTTCTCAAAAGTTTTGCGTGACTTTTGAAAAACTGATCAAAGGCTTGTTCGTTGCAAGTAGAGTTTTTACTATCAGGCATTTGGGGTTGATTAGGATCTCAAATCTAGAAGTTTTTTTATTGAGATCAAAAGCAAAAAAAATAAAATTTAAAATTTAGGGGTAGGGTAATCTTTTTGAGCCGCGTTTCATTATTGTGGAGCCAATATGTAGCTTCTTAAAATTAATTATTGACAACCCCTAAAAATGATAACGATGAAAAAACTTAGTATTTGGTGTGTAATGATCTTTACATTACTATTAGGATTTACTTCTTGTGAGGAGATTGAAGAATTTGAAAATTGCCCGGATGTTACTATTAACGTAGATAATGTTCCAGGTAGTGCTGTATATCGTTTTGCAGCACAATTAGATGGAATAGAAGATGTTAGGCTTACTTGGTCTATTGATGGAGAAGAGATAGATTCGGGAAATCTAAATGACATCGCAAGTCAGATTTTTGAATATCAGTTTGAAGAAGGAACCTATACCATTTGTGTAAAGGTAGCAAGTGAAACTTGCCCTATCCAAGTGTGTAAAGAGATTACTGTAGAGGTAGATGAGACAGATCCTTGTCCGGATCTATTTTTTGAAGCAAGGCAATACGAAAGACCGAATAAGTATAAGTTTATTGCAGACTTTCCTGGAATTGAAGAGACTCGCTACGAGTGGTTCATTAACGGAGAATTGGTAGAAAATGCTAATACCAATGATGCCAACTATTTGTTCTGGGAATTTGAAGAACCAGGAAGATACGAAGTATGTATCAAGTCAGAAAGTGATATTTGTCCTAATGGTGCTTCATATTGTAAGGTAATTGAAGTGGAAGAAGTAGAAGAAAGATGCCCTGAAGTTTCTTTTGTAAAAGAAATGGAACCAGGAACTGTAGGAACCTATGTGTTTGAGGCTCAGATTGAGGAAATTGATGCAGCTACCGAAATTCACTGGTATATTAATGGAGATCGTATAGAAAATCAAACAGATCAACAGGGTGGCGCAAGAGTATTGACCTATCAGTTTGAACCTGGTGTTTACGAAGTTTGCTTAAAAGTGTTTACAGAAGATTGTCCTGACGGAGCTATCTATTGTAAAGAAATTCGAGTAGGTGAAGATGCTTGTCCAGACCTGTTTTTTATTGCAGAACAAGATGGTGATAATCCTGCATATTATTTTCAGGTAGAATTCGATGGAGCCGATGAGTTTGAGTGGTTAGGATGGACTATCAACGGAGAATTTGTAGAAGATTCAAACAATGGAGATAACAATAGATTTTATTATCAATTCGAGCCTGGTAGATATGAAGTTTGTCTGGTGACAGAAACTCCGGAGTGCCCAGCAGGAACATCCTATTGTAAAATAATAGAAATAGCTGAAACTAATGCTTGTCCAGAGTTATTCTTTGAAGCAGAACAAGATGGTGATAATCCAGCTTATTATTTTTATCCAAATGCTTTTGACGGTATTGATAATGTGACTTTAGAATGGTCTATAAACGGAAACTATACAGGAACAAGTTCAGGTCATAATAATCCGTTCTACTATCAGTTTAATCCGGGGCGATATGAAGTTTGTCTTTCTGTAGAAACACCGGATTGTCCTGAAGGAGTAACGTTTTGTAAAGTAATAGAAATAGATGAAGCGACTCCAAATTGTCCAAATTTATATTTTGAAATTCAGCAAGAAGGTGATACTCCGGGATATAATTTCTACGCAGAATTCGAGGGAATGAGTGATGTTTCCTACGAATGGACAATTAATGGAGAGGTAGTGGATTCTGAATTATTCAATAGTAGCGATAGAGATAATTATTTATATTACCAATTTGGACCAGGCACGTATGAAATCTGTATCGTTTCTGAAACACCAGATTGTCCAAATGGAACTACTTTTTGTAAAACATTAGTGGTAGAATAAAAAAGTTTAGTTAGGTTAGATTAATTAGGTTGATTCCCTGGGAGCATTGCCATTCTTCCAGGGAATTTTGTTTATAAAAGTTAGAAGTATTAGATTGTGGTGTCAAAAACGAAAAAAATATACTACAAAAGGGTAGGGTATATGGATTTTCAGACGTTTTAGATATGTAAAGACAAATTATTTTGAAGAACTTCAATATATACATACGATTCGTAATACTTTCATTAATGACATTTATTAGTAGTTGTGTCAACGATGATTCGTTTTTTCCTGAGGAAAATTCTGACCGAGTAGTATCGAGTCCTGCAATGGTAACTGTTCTCAATAATTTTGGTTCAAACCAAACTGTTCCTTCAGAAAATGAACAATGTTTTCGGTTTGTATATCCTATTACTTTAGGATATAATACAGATTCCACTATTAGAATAGATAGTTATCAGGGATTAGCGGATGTGATTTCCAGTCAGGGTGCCAACTTTAATATTTCGGGATTACAATTTCCAGTTGAGATTATCTTTAGCGATACCGACGCGGTAATTTCTATTACTACCGAAACAGCTTTGTTAGATGTATTGCGCGAATGTGAATTTGAAACAGTGCGTGACCAATTTGACCGTTTTTTTAATGACTGTTTTAAGTTTGATTATCCTGTTACGTTAATAAACGAAGAAGCGAGCGAAGTGATCATAAATTCTGATGAAGAATTTCAGGCTTTTTATCAAAATCAAGGAACACTATATCAACCGGCATTTAAATTTCCGGTGAATGTTTTAGTGGCTCCAAATTTTGAAAGCATTGCCATAGATACGTACTTTGGTTTTTTCAGGATTATAGAATCTTGTGAACGCCGTTGTCCGCAATTAAATTTTACTTTCGAGCAAACAGATATCTTTAATTTAGGCTATAGATTTGAAGCGGCATTCCCGGACTTAGAAGTAATAGGAACTTACAGTTGGTTTGTTAATAATGAATTTATTGAGGTAGATGGACCAAACAACCAAGGCGATAATTTATTAGTATTTGAGTTTGAAGCGCCCGGAGTTTATGAGGTTTGTATTAAAACAGAAACAAATGACTGTCCTGAGGGAATAGAATTTTGTAAAAGAATAGAAGTTGCCGAGGTTTGTCCGGATCTGGCTTTCGATTTTGAACAAGAGCCAGGAACATTAGGATATACTTTTATATCCGATTTTAGCAGTATAGATGAAATTACCTATGAATGGTTTATTGATGATCAACGTATAGAAACGGATGGAGGTGCAAATGGTGATAATATGCTTTTCTCTGAGCTATCACCCGGCGTACACGAAGTGTGTATAAAAACCACAATTCCATCTTGTACAGAAGTGATAGAGTTTTGTAGGGAAGTAATTGTAGACGAAATTTGTCCGGATCTATTTTTTATTGTAGAACAGGAAGGAAATACGCCTAGCTATACGTTTACAGCCGAATTCCCTGACATAGATACTACTGTCTATGAATGGACAATTAACGGCGATATTGTAGAGCAAGATGGTGGACCGGGAGCAGATAATACCTTGTTTTTTCAATTTGATCCAGGAACTTATGTTATTTGCATTCAAACAGAAACGGAGACCTGTCCAAATGGCATTCAATTTTGTGAGGAAATTGTAATTCAGTAGAAATCTCATTATACCACTTAGTCAATCACTATCAAAGTCTTAAAATTTCCGGATTAAAATTTATGATCTGTTAGTACGGGGTTGCTCAAGTTTAGAAAAAGATAATTCTTATAGGCCATGTGTTAAACAAACCAATTCAGGTCAATATTTCTGTACTTTTGTAACAAAGTAAAGGAAATGCGATATCATACAAGAAAAATTGTAAAACCAGGAGATCTTAATCCTAATGAAACATTATTTGGAGGAAGGTTGCTGGAATGGATTGATGAAGAAGCTGCGTTATATGCAGTGATTCAGCTAGAGAGTAAAAGAGTTGTTACCAAGTTTATGTCTGAGATAAATTTTGTGAGTTCTGCTGTTCAAGGAGACATCGTAGAAATTGGAATGGATGTAGTAAATTTTGGTAAGTCATCTCTTATATTAACTTGCGAAGTTAGAAACAAACTTACTCGAAAAACGATTATAAAAGTCGAAAAGATTACTATGGTCAATCTGGATGAACACGGAAAACCTGCACCGCACGGTAAAACAAAGATTGAGTTTGTAAAGGATCGATTAGCGCAAAACTAGTATTGCTTTTTTGCATATAATGAATAAGGATAATTAAATGTTCTACGATGAATATTTGTAGAAACCTTTTAAAAATTTATTTAAAAACAGAAGTTGTCAATCAAGACAACTTCTGTACGTTTTTAGCGGTTTGATTAACCACCATAATACGCTTCACATTCAGAAGACATATCATAAAACCAATTTTCAGGTTTATCGCAATTTTCGTAATTAATACCTCCACTAATTACTTTTTGTTGCTCTCTTTTTAACACGTTAATTCCTTCTAAATTTAAAATGCTTTTTAACATAGTTTAATAATTTAAATAATTAATACTAGTGGTTAATAACATTAAAGAATAAATTGGTAACCCTATAATCAATAAAAAAATCAACTTTTAACAAAAGATGGTGTTAGTAAATATGACTTTCAATTAGCGCAAAATTAATTTTTTAATTAGCTCTCTTCCTAAAGCTTCATTAAGATTATTTTTTATTTTCTCTTTTCCGTAGCTTAGCTCTTCTCTAAGTACAGATGAGGTGAGTTCAATATATAATGTTTCTCTATCAAGCTTTATGTTTCGAGTATATTTGTTAATGGCCGGTCCCATAATTTGTTCCCAAACATCGCGTACTTCTACCTTATCCAATCCTTTCTGGAGGTTGTTATTATTTACGAATTCTTTAAGAACGTCGCTGATACTAAGATGATCATTTTGTCTTCGGGCCATTTATAATTCTATCTTTGTGTATGGTTTGTAAAAGTACAGATTTCCTGCTTCATTCTTCATAATCATTTGATTTTCTTTGGCCGAAATGAGGGTTTCTCTCCAGGTAGTCAACGGAGTTTTGTAATGTATTCTTAAGCTATCATTTTCAATGACCAAGGTAAAGGTTTCCTGGTCCTTTGTGATAATAAAATTACCATCAAGTTTAGGTTGCACTTTTTTACGTACACCTTTCATTTCATCAACTTCAAAAAAGTCGATACTCTGATTAAAATTATATTGCTTTTCGATACCATCGGCGGTAAGTACTTTTTCAATCTCCCAGTATCCTTCAATATATTGAACAAACTCTTTTGGATCAGGTTTGGAACAAGATATTATCAAAAAGATGAATAGGTAAAGACTATTTTTTTGCATAGGTTTAGTTTTCTTTTTAAGAAGCTCCGAGTCGAATAATCTTATAAGACTGAGATATTTTTTTTACGACGTTTTCTGTGCGATCAGCATGCGTATCACTTATAAAAAGTTGGCCGAAATTCTGATCATCCACCAGTTGTATAATGTGTTCTACTCGTTTTTCGTCAAGCTTATCAAAAATATCATCCAATAAAAGTAGCGGATTTACTTTACTCTGTTTTTTGATAAAGTCAAATTGAGCTAATTTAAGAGCTATTAAAAATGATTTCTGTTGTCCCTGACTTCCAAATTTTTTGATTTGATGTCCTTCAATTTCAAAAGATAAATCATCTTTATGTACTCCTACACTGGTGTATTGCAGCATTCTGTCTTTTCCCAAGTTTTGTTCTAAAAGTGTTCGTAAGTCATTTTCTGACAATTTACTTTGATAACTTAGCGTAACAGATTCTTTACCGGAGCTAATAGCCTCATATCGATTGATAAAAATAGGAATAAAAGTTTCGAGAAATACAGTTCTTTTTTCATAAATAATACTACCCAGTTCATTCATTTGTTGATTGTAAATTTCTAAGGTAGTAGGATCAAAAGTATTGTTGGCTGCAAAATATTTCAAAAGTGAATTACGTTGAGAAACAACTTTTGAATACTTTAATAATGTCGAAAGATACGTAGTATCACTCTGAGAGATCACTCCATCGATAAATTTACGTCTTGTATCGCTTCCTTCAGTAATTAAATCTCGATCAGCTGGAGAAATAATTACCAATGGCAAAAAACCAATATGTTCACTAAAAGTATCGTAAGCTTTACCGTTTCTCTTGATCACTTTTTTTTGTCCCCTTTTTGCACTTACAATTACCTTTTCCTCTCGGTCCATTTTTTCATATAAGCCTTCAATTACAAAAAAGTCAGTATCATGTTTTATATTTTGCCCCGTAATAGGATTAAAATAACTCTTCCCGAAAGACAAATGATAGATGGCATCCAGGATATTAGTTTTTCCTACTCCATTATGACCAACAAGGCAATTAATCTTATTGTCAAATTCGAAATTAACGGATTCAAAATTTTTGTAATTGATTAAAGAAAGTGATTTTAGAATCATAAATTACTGATCGTCAGCAAGTAGCGACTTTTTTGAAATTCTCAAATAAGAAGTGCAAATTATTGAAAAATAACAAATATTTTCGCTTTTAATTATGAATAAAAATTTTATTTTTGCCGTTCATTAAATATAATTTATGGCAACTTATAAGAAACGAGGATATAAACCAAAAAATAAAGCAGAAGAGGTTGAGCAAATCGAAGATCAATCTACCACCGCTGAGGTATTTAATACGTTAGATGAAGGTGCTTCCCGAACTGAAGAATGGGTTGCAGCAAATCAAAAATATATATTCGGTGTTGTTGGTGCTATTGCTGTTATAGTTTTGGGATATCTGGGATATCAAAAATATATACAAGAACCTAAAGAAATAGAGGCATCAAATGAGATGTATAAAGCTCAGCAATATTTTGATAATGCTGTTAACGGAAATACTACTGTTAGTGATTCTTTATACACCTTAGCACTTAATGGTGGTGAAGGAAAATACGGATTTCTCGAAATCATTGAAAATTATGGTGGTACAAAGGCAGCAAATCTTGCAAATTATTATGCAGGTTTTTCATACCTAAATATGAAAAAGTACCAAGAAGCAATCGATCATTTGGATAAGTTTAAGAGTGATGACGAAATGTTAGGACCTTTGGCTTTAGGAGGGATTGGTGACGCATTTGCTCAGTTAGACCAAATGGACGAGGCGTTATCTTATTATGAAAAAGCGGCAAATGCAAAAGTAAATGATTTTACTACACCTAGATTCTTGTTGAAATCTGCAATTACTGCAATTTCTTTGGGAAAGCCGGAGGTAGCGATGACTCATCTGGAAAGAATAAAAGAAGAGTTTTCCAAAAGTGCAGAAGCCAATCAGGCAGATGTACATTTAGGAAGAGCACAAGCGATGCTTAAGTAGTTGGTAGTTGTTGGTTTTTAGTTCTTAGTTCTAGGATAAAGTCTTGAAAACTATCAACTGATCACAATAAACAGACAACCAAAATATGGCTACAGAAAATAAAAATTTATCTCAATACGATAAAGCTACGATCCCAAACGCGAAAAACTTTCGGTTTGGGATTGTTGTTTCAGAATGGAATGATGCAATTACCGAAGGTCTTTTTCAGGGGGCTTTTGATGCTTTGTTGGATTGTGGCGCTATAAAAGATAATATTGTAAGATGGAACGTTCCAGGTAGTTTTGAACTGATCTATGGTTGCAAAAAAATGCAACAATCTTATGATATGTTAGATGTAGTGATTGCAATTGGGAGCGTGATTCAAGGAGAAACAAAGCATTTTGATTTTGTGTGTGATGGAGTGACGCAAGGAATCAAAGATCTAAATATTCAAAGCGATATCCCCGTGATTTTTTGTGTTCTTACGGATAATACGATGCAACAATCCATAGATCGTTCTGGCGGAAAGCACGGTAATAAAGGTACAGAAGCTGCTATTGCTGCTATCAAAATGGCACAACTTCGTAAAGATGCTAAATTTTAGTGACAGGTAGGCAACGATGTCCAAAACTTCTTATTTTTATAAAACGGCATGATCCTTGCTGTTAATATCTCAATGTTATTGTAATGCTAAAAGCTTTAGATTGCTATGCATTTTAAGTATATTTGGATCATATAAAAAGAAAGGAGTAGCACGTGAAATTAAGTATCCCTAAGAGAAAAACAAACCGAAGATATAACTATACTCCAAGGTATTATAAAGGAAAGAGTGAGGGGAATATCTACGATTTCGAAAATCGAATCACTAAATATCGAGAAACTCGAAATGCTATTGACTTTGGTTCTCAATGGAGCGAAGATCGAAAAGCAAGTCGTAATCGAGGAAATCGCGAAATAAATAAACGAGTGGTTTATATCGCAGCTGTACTCATCTTTATCTTTTTATATTTAATAGATTTTGATTTATCCATATTTACTGCCGGACAATAAATGTCAGATATCATCCAACTATTACCGGATCACGTAGCCAACCAAATAGCTGCCGGAGAGGTAGTGCAAAGACCAGCATCTGTAGTTAAGGAGCTATTAGAGAATGCCATTGATGCAAAAGCTACGCATATTAAATTAATCGTAAAAGAGGCTGGAAAAACATTAATTCAGGTTATTGACGATGGAATCGGTATGAGCGTTACCGATGCAAGACTTAGTTTTGAAAGGCACGCCACATCCAAAATTAAATCAGCAGAAGATCTTTTTCAATTAAATACCAAAGGATTTCGAGGAGAAGCATTGGCTTCTATTGCCGCGATAGCACACGTTGAATTAAAGACCAGGCAGGAAGAAGATGAAGTTGGAACGGAAATAAAAATAGAAGGTAGCGAAGTAGTTTCACAAGAGGTTTGTATTACGCCAAAAGGTACTTCGATTTGTGTTAAGAATTTGTTTTATAATATTCCGGCAAGACGTAATTTTCTGAAATCTAATGCTGTAGAATTACGACATATTATCGATGAATTTCATAGAGTAGCCATGGTGCATCCGGATATTAAATTTGATATGTATCATAACGGCAGTGAAGTCTTTAATCTACCAGCGGCTAATTATCGTCAAAGGATTGTTCATGTTTTTGGCGGAAAAACTAATGAAAAATTAGTTCCTGTAAATGAAGAAACAGATTTGGTAAGTATTACTGGATTTGTTTGCAAACCGGAGTATGCAAAAAGAACCCGTGGAGAACAATTTTTCTTTGTTAATAACAGATTTATTAAAAGTGCATATCTCAATCACGGAGTAAATTCTGCTTTTGAAGGATTGCTGAAAGAAAAAACACATCCTAGTTATTTTATTTATCTTACAGTAGACCCTACATCCATCGATATTAATATTCACCCCACCAAAACTGAAATTAAATTTGATGATGAACACGCATTGTATGCGATGTTACGTTCTACGATCAAGCATAGTTTAGGACAGTTTAATGTGGCACCAGTGCTTGATTTTAATAGAGATGCCTCTATGGATACTCCATACGAATATAAAAGTAAGGCAGTTAAAACTCCGACTATAGAGGTGGATCGAAGTTTTAATCCTTTTAAAGAAGATAAAAAAGAAGATTCGTCATTTTCTTCTGCCAAAAGCTATGCAAGTTTTAGAAAAGAATCTGCTGGTAGTTGGGAAAATTTATACGCAGGTTTAGATACTTCAGAAATGCAGCCGAAACCAACCGAGAACAATTTTTCTGCTATAGAATTTGAAAGTTCAGAGGTTACCGGTTCTTTATTCAATAAGGATCAGCAAACAGAATTAGAGCATAATACTACATATCAATTAAGAAGGAAATATATAGTAACCACCATAAAAAGTGGTATGGTGATAATTCATCAACATAGAGCGCATCAGAGAATATTATATGAAGAGGTGTTGCGTAACATTACCATGGCAAGTGCCGTGAGCCAGCAATTACTGTTTCCGTTAAGACTATCATTCTCTAAACAAGAAATACAGTTATTAAAAACAGTAAGAGAGCATTTAGAAAATACAGGTTTTGTTTTTGGAGAGTTCACGGGAGAAGAAGTTTCTATATCAGGAATTCCTACGGTTACTACAGAAAGCGAAGTTTCAGTGCTATTAGAAAAATTAGTGAGTGATATAGAACAAGAAGTTCCTGATAGTGGATTTTCGTTAACAGATTTATTAGCCAGATCGATTTCTGGGAGTATAGCAGTAAGGACAGGTGCAGATTTGGCAAACGAACAACAACAACATATCGTAAACAGCCTTTTTGCTTGTACAGAACCAACTATGACACCAGATAATAAGCCAACTTTCATCACGTTAACAGTAGATGATATAGATAAAAAATTTTAAAAATATAATGGGGAGAATTACAGATACAGTAAAGACTTTATTAATTATTAATGTGATCTTTTTTATTGGATCTTTAACACTGGGAGACGCTGCTTATAATCTATTTGCTTTATGGTTTCCTAAAAATGATAATTTTCAGGTATGGCAGATTGTTACCCATATGTTTATGCACGGCAACACTACTCATATTTTCTTTAATATGTTTGCGTTGTACATGTTTGGTAGTCATATGGAATATTCTATAGGCCAAAAGAAATTTTTGTTCATATATTTTTCTGCTGGTTTGGGAGCAGTGGCATTCCAGCTACTGTTTACTTATTTTCAATACCAGCCAGCTTTAACCGAACATTTGGCTGCCGGTATTCCGATGGAAAGTATTCTAGACTTATTTCAAAAGGTGAATAATAATGGTTCTTATTATTCTTATCAAGTGGTATCGCCAGATGTAACTGCTAGACTAATTGATGCTTACAGAACTCCAATGGTCGGAGCTTCTGGGGCTATTTTTGGGGTCTTGGCGGCCTTTGCAGTGGTTTATCCAAATTTACCATTGTATATAATGTTTATACCCGTTCCTATTAAAGCGAAATACTTAATAGGAGGATATTTCTTATTTGATTTATATTCTGGAATAACAGGTCAATCACTTTTAGGACCGTCCAATGTAGCACACTGGGCACATATCGGTGGTGCCGTTATCGGTTTTATCACTATGTGGTACTGGAAAAAGAATTCGTTTAACCAAAATCGTTGGAATTAATGTCACAGATGAACGATTTAAAACTAAAGTTCAGGAGTTTTTCTATAATAGAGAAACTCATTGTAATCAATGTTGTAGTATTTGTATCTTTTTATCTTATAAATACATTTGCCTATCTTTTTAATACTTCAAGTGGTTTTTTATTAGATTGGTTTGTTTTTCCAAAAGAATTTGGAAGTTTTTTAACCAAACCTTGGTCAATCATTACCTATGCCTTTCTGCATAGTGGGTTTTGGCATATCGCATCCAATATGATTATTCTATACTTTTCCGGGAAATATTTTGTCTCTTATCTTACAGAAAAACGAGTTTTAACCGTTTATTTTCTGGGAGCAATTTTTGGAGCATTATTATATATGGCTTCTTACAATTTGTTTCCGGTATTTTCTGAAGTAGGTAATTCTGTGCTTTTAGGAGCTTCTGCATCAGTAATGGCAATATTAATTGCCATAGCAACATATATACCTTATATGTCTGTTCGTTTAATGTTTATTGGTAGTGTCAAATTTTGGTGGATAGCTGTTTTTTTCGTAATTCTTGATATTGCACAAATACCTGCAGGAAATGCTGGAGGTCATATTGCCCATCTTGGCGGAGCTTTATTTGGATATTTATATGCCAGTCAGCTTAAAAAAGGAAAGGATATCGGAAGTTGGTTTGAGAAGTTTATGGATGCTGTAGCGAGTCTTTTTAAACCCAGAAAGAAAAGTCCTTTAAAAACAGTACATAAGGCCAAAAAATCTAAAACTACTACGTCAAGAAAGACAACTGCTCCAAAAGCTAAAAGCCCCAATCAAGCAGAGATAGACGCTATATTGGATAAAATCAGTAAAAGTGGCTATGATAGCTTAACAAAACAGGAAAAAGACTTTTTGTTCAAAGCGGGTAAAGATTAGTCATGAGAAAATTAGTTAATAAGGTCATATTCTTTATCAATTCTTTGGTAGCTTTTGCTTTATTAATGTCGTATTTGTTACCCTATGTTTCTCCTCAAACGTTCCCACTCTTATCGGTGTTGAGTCTTGCAGTTCCGATATTAATTGTTATTAATGTATTGTTCCTGTTATATTGGGCAATACTTTTAAAGCGGAAGATGCTACTATCTTTAGTGGTCTTAATCTTAGGAATCTCTCACCTTTCCTCTCTGTATAAATTAAGAGGTAGGTCGTCAGATGAAATAGACAATACACTTTCGCTACTTAGCTTTAATGTCCACGCTTTTAATCGGTTTAAATGGATTGATTCTGAAGAGATACCTAAAGACATTTCCTCCCTGGTAAGACAAGAAAATCCAGATATATTTTGCGCTCAGGAATTTTATCATAATCCTGATATCGATTTTAGCCAGTATGATTACAAGTATGATCATTTTCATCATAAGAGTAAAGAATTAGCATTAGTGATTTTCTCGAAGTACCCGTTGATCAATACGGGTTCTCTAAGTTTTAAAAAAACGGCAAACAATGTGATTTTTGCTGATATAGCGCTACCGTCCGATACTATCAGGGTCTACAATGTTCATTTGCAATCCCACGGTATAAGTACTAAAACAGACGATTTAGCAAAAGCAGATTCTCAAAAGTTGTTCAAACGCATACAGACATCATTTGTAAAACAACAAAGTCAGGCAGAGCAACTAATTGCTCATATGAAATCATCGCCTTACAGAAATATTGTTATGGGTGACTTTAATAATACGGCTTACTCTTATATATATGACAAGATTAAATCAGAAAACCTTTTGGATACCTTCAAAGAAGCCGGTAAAGGCTTTGGTAAGACCTTTAATTTTGAGCTGTTTCCGGCAAGGATTGATTTTATATTGGTTCCAGACGATACTGAGGTAATTTCTTTTAAAAGTTTTGATATTGAACTTTCTGATCATTATCCAATTTATTCCAAGATTAAACTTTAATTTTGAATTCCGAAACAAAAAATAAAACGTAACAATATAGAAGTATGGGGAACGATTTTATAGATGATCTTTTAGAAGCACTTTCTTTTTCACCGGATAACATCCCTCTTAGATTAAGAATTGCAAAATCTTACTTTGATAGAAGTGATTACATAAAGTCAGAAGAACAGTATCTGGAAGTTTTAAAGTTAGATGGAACTTCTAAGGATGCAAAATTTGGACTATCTAAGTGTTATTTTAGACTCAAAAAGATAGCTCCCGCAGAGATCATTTTAGAAGAACTGATACAGATCGATTCTTTTAATATAGAATATCTCGAATTGTTATGTTATTGTCTATTGGAAGATGATAATATAGAGGAAGCGAAAGAAACATACCAACAAATTTTAAGTATTAATACATCCTATACAAATACAGATTTTGATGGCAAATTAAGAATACAAACAATCCAAAGCAACGAAGATACATATGTGGATGAGGATGCGGTAAAATTTCTTAAAAAGCCTACCATCAATTTTTCGGATGTTGGTGGTATGAGCGAGGTTAAAGAACAGATTTCGTTAAAAATAATAAAACCTCTCGAACATAAAGAATTATACAAAGCTTATGGTAAAAAGATTGGGGGAGGTATTCTTTTATATGGGCCGCCTGGATGCGGAAAGACTCATTTAGCTCGTGCGACTGCCGGAGAGATCAATGCTAATTTTATAAGTATTGGCATTAATGATATCTTAGATATGTGGGTAGGTAGTAGTGAACAAAATCTCCATGAAGTATTTGAAACTGCAAGAAATAATAAACCCTGTGTTATTTTCATAGATGAGATCGATGCCCTGGGAGCTAATCGAAGCGATATGAATAAATCTGCAGGAAGAAATGTGATCAATCAATTCTTAGCAGAATTAGACGGTATTGATAGCGACAATGATGGTATTTTAGTGCTAGGAGCCACCAATACTCCTTGGCATTTAGATCCGGCATTTAGACGTCCGGGACGTTTTGATAGGATCATCTTTGTAGCGCCACCTGACATCACTGCCAAAACGGCTATTTATGAGATCATGCTAAAAGATAAGCCTGTAGAAAATATCGATTATAAAGCTTTATCAAAAGCAGCAAAAGAGTTTTCAGGAGCAGACATTCAAGCGTCGATAGATGTTGCTGTAGAGCAAAAATTGATGCAATCTTTTAGTGATGGTATACCCAAACCTTTACATACCAAGGATATATTGAAGGCAATTAAAAGCATAAAGCCAAGCACTAAAGAATGGTTTACTACTTCCAAAAATTATGCATTGTATGCCAATGATTCTGGTTTATATGACGAAATATTATCATACCTGAAAATTAAGAAATAAATGGAAAATGTGTTTTTTGAAAGAGGTTTTCAACTTTTTCAAATCGGTAAGTATGATAAAGCATTACAGTCGTTAAAAGAGGGTTTACAATCTGATCCAGAGAACTATTGGGCTAAAAGTTTACTTATACGATGTTATCTTGAACTAAATGAGTTTGAGAAAGCAGAACGAATGAATAATCTTCTGATATCTCAGTACCCCAATGAAGATGAATTATTTTATAACAAGTCAGTAATTTTGTGGCATAATGAGGACAAAAAAGAGGCATTGGCCGCTATCGACGACGCTATATCTTTAGATCCTTATAATCCGGATTATTTTGGGTATAAAGGATTAATGCTTTTAGAATCAAAAGATTATATTGAGAGTCTTGCTTGTGCCGACGAAGGTTTAACTCTTAATCCTAATAATGTGCTATGTCTTAATGTTCGAGCACAAACGCTAACCAAGTTAAACAGAAAGCAAGAAGCCGAGCAGACCGTTAGCAACACGCTCAATCAAGATCCTGAAGGTAGTTTTTCTCATGCAAATGTTGGTTGGGTCCACTTAGAACAAGGAAACCATAAAAAAGCGATGCATCATTTTAAAGAATCACTGAAAAATGATCCTACATCAAGATATGCAAAAGATGGAATGTTAGAGTCCATTAAAGCGAAAAATTTTGTTTATAGACTATTTCTTAAATATTCTTTTTGGGTTTCAAATATGAAAGAAGGTAACCAGTGGGCCTTTATCATCGGACTTTATATCGCTTATCGTATAGCTGTTTTTTTGTTAAGTAAAACGGCATATCCTTATTTGGCGTATTTCGTCATTGTTCCTTATTTGTTATTTGCGCTAGGTGGATGGATTATTGGTCCTTTATCAAATGCAATATTACTTTTAAATCCAAACGGGAAATATTTATTAGAAACCAAAGACAGAGTATCAGGGATGTTATTTGCTACTTTGTTTGGTTTGGCTATCGCTAGTTTTTCGTTATTTTTTATATGGAAGATTGAATCTTGGTTTTTAATTGGAATTTCAGCAGTTTGTTCAATAATTCCGATATCCATGTCAGCTTTGATAGAAAAAAAATCATCTAGATATATCAGTTATCTTATAGGTGCCGTTATTCTATTTGCAGGAATTATAGGACCTTTGTTTACAGACAATTTTACGGTTCCCATGATGATTTCTATTTTTGGTTTAGTAGGATACAGTTGGATTGGAAATTTTCTCAAAGGATAGCTTTTGAACCCATTAAGGAAAGGGAAAATATTATTTGATTTAGGAAGGTATGAGGAAGCCATTGCTTATTTTAAGACAACGATCCAAATGTTTCCGGATGCTGATATTGCAAAGTATCTAATTGGGTTGTCACATTACAATCTTAAAAAAAACGAACTTGCATTTTCAATTGCAGAAGAATTAATTGGTAATCAACCGGATCAATATTATGGGTATTATCTAAAATCGATTCTCTTAATAAGGAAACAGGAGTACTTACAAGCTTTAGATTTCATTGAGTCAGGTCTAAGGTTAGACCCTAATATGGTCTTACTATTAAACGAAAAAGGCTATATTTTGATGCAGTTAGATAGAATCGATTACGCTTTTGAAGTGATAAAACAGTCGCTTAAAATAGATCCCAAAAACGCTGAAACACTCAACCTGAAAGCTAAGCTGTTATCTAGAAAAGAATATAGAAGAGGTGAGACAATGAGAACTTTAAGAAGTTCTTTACAGATTTCTCCGGATGACGAAGATACACACAGAGCTGCTGCTATTGTACATCTTAGACTTGGCAACCTTTCGGCGTCAAAGAAGCATATTATTGAAGCACTCAGAAAAGATCCTTCTGATCGGGATGTATTAAAATTCTTGTACCACATTGAAGTCTTCGAACATTGGTTTTTTAGTTTGTTCGAGAAAGTTTACAATTACTGTAAAGGTCCAAATAAATGGTCAATAGCTTCGTTGTTTCTTCTTTTTTTAGGAAGTATTACTCTATTTTTATTAATAAATAATGATTATAGTATTATACATTTTACACCAGTTCTATCGATACTGGTTTTAGGTAGTATTTATGGATATTTACTAGATCCCATCCACGATGTTTTATTTTATGTTAAAAAAGAAAAAAGAGATTTTTTAAGTATTCCTAAAAAGATCAATGTAGTCATTTTTTTAGTACTGTCAACTTTTCTTTTTTTGTTTCCTATAATTCATACCTTTAATCCAAAATCCGACTGGTCTTTTAAAGGTTCGATTATTACTGCGGTTCTATTTAATATTTTATCAAGATTTTTTTTGGACTGGGAAGACACTGTAAAAACTACCGTTAGATTAATAGCTTTGATGGTTGCGACATCTGTTTTTGCAACTCATAATGTTTTCGAAGATGAAATTAAGTATTACATTTTCTTTGTTATTAGTGGTGTTTATTATGCCTTATACTTTTTTATAGATAGTTGGCGCAGGGTAACTTTTGAATAGATCAATCAGTTAAAATCTGAACCAAAGAAAACTTTAGACATATTTTTTATATAATAGCACTAATGTTTTTCGTAAAACTAGATTACATTTTCTCTAAGCGTGTAGCTTTGTTTTGCATGTCTTTTTCCCATTCATCAACAAAAAACGCGTGCCCATTTTTAATCATAAGCTTCATTTTTGCTTTTACAGCTTCTTGAATTTCTATGGGGAAGTTATAAAAGTTCTTATTGATTTTAGTAATTCTACCGTCCTCAATTTCGCTGTTTTGATGCTTGATCGTTACTCTTTTTTTCTGATGGTACGCTACAATTCGTACTCTACCATCTTTATATTTATTTTGACCAGTGGTACCGTAAACAATGATTGGATCAACAGTACCATCACCATCAAGATCAGATAACTCAGAATATTGATTCCAGAAACCTATCGATGTTTCCCAGTCTCCATCTATTTCTCCTTTTATAGTGGATCTTTTTTTGAATTGATAATTGTTATTAATCAAGTTCAATGCATAAACGTTATCATAGAGTGTGTCTTTTTCTTTGGTAATGTTTTTTCTATGATCCGTTAAAACCAAATAATATTCATTTGCATCATCTTTATAAGTATATGCCTGATAGACCTCATTAGAAATACCCAATTGAATTTGTCTTTTATTAGTAAAAATAGTATTCATTTCTTTTTTAGAAAGTTTACGAGCAATAGCGGTATCTAAAAGAATTGTGGCGTCCCTTTGTATGGGTAATGCCGTTACGTTCTGTGCGGTAGTCGTTTCTGAGTTTTCCTTGGATTCTTTAGCTTGTTTTCCGCAAGAAAGAAGTATCAAAAAAGCGCTGTAAAGTAGAATTTTTTGCATAGATAAATAGGATTAGTAAAGCAAGGGGTAGTTCTTGTTTTGCACTAAATGTAAAAAATATTTTTTAAATACCTGTATTTATAGCATCTGACAATCTAATAGATCAGTCAGAATATGCCATAACAGGGCAAAACCTATGATTTTGGTGTTCTTAGGAATTAGTAATAATCCATAACAAAAAATGGCATAAAAACTATGTAGAAAATGAAAACCAATACTACAACGATTTGGGTCAAAAATAGGATTAGCGAATAAATGGTCTAAATCTATAAACATAGCACTCAGAAATATGAGATATACTTTGTTCCATCGTTTGGGAAAGAAAATCAATGCAATTAATAGCGGAACTACAAAATGAAAACCATAATGAATACTGAAGCGTAACACTAAAAAATCGATTGATTCTCTAGGTAGGATAATGCACTCGTACCTTCATTAAATAATAGATCCAAAATAGAAAGATTGGGGATGAAATCATGCTTATCAGAAAATACCTGAATATATTCGGTAAGTTCGTGCGGTTTTTCTTTTTTAGCAATCACCAACTCTCTTAGGTCATTGAGTGCTTTGGGTTCTTTTTGATATACCTTTGTTTTAGAGAATGAGAGGTCTAATTGCAAACAATCAAAGATCACTTCCATACACTGGTAATTAAAGTCAAGCAAGAACTCTTTTCTTTTTTCGAACAGGTGTACCAGATCATCTTCATAATACTCAAAAAAAGGAGAAGTGCGATATGCTGATTGCAAGGATTTCCAATGGAGCATTTGCCATTGAAATTCATTTTCTATCCGTACGTCTTTGTATAATTGTCTGCCTTGTTTACCTGTATGTTTTACAGGTATGGTCAATAAAAGTTTTCCGTTTGCTCCATAAATATATGTTCTATTGCGATATGTTTGTTTTTGATAGTTATCGTGGTTTTCAAAAACAACAGATTTTGATTGTGCAATTGCCACATATTGCACAATAGAACCAAAGTACATAGGATGGAGTAGGGTGGGTTTCAACTGTTTTAGAACTATATATTTTTAAATTTATTTAGCATAAGTATTTAAAAAATCAACACTACACTGTCTTTTTTCTTTTACGATATTGATTGAAAATAATCCAGCCAACAAGTGCAATTAAGAAATAATAAAAATAGGAAACAGGCTTTCCGCTGCCACCAACGGTCGTGAAGAGACGTTCCCATCTGATTTTATTAAATAGTCCTTTGGCATCACTATCCCAACTCATCCAGATAAAAACTGGTTTTCCTACGATATGATTTGCCGGCACATATCCCCAAGTTCTGCTATCTTCACTATTGTGACGGTTATCACCCATCATCCAATAATAATCTTGCTTAAAAGTATAGCTGTCAATGGGTTCTCCATTGAGCAGTACCTGAGTTCCGTTTACAGATAATTTATTGTCAATTCCCATTTCTGAACCTTCATATACTTCAATAATTCTTCTGTATAGAGAAAAGTTTTTTAGATTCATTTTTACCGACTTTCCTGCCTCCGGAATGTAGATAGGGCCAAAGTTATCTCTGTTCCAGCTTACTTTTCCATTATTAGGGAATATCCCAGGTTCCTTGATACCAGGAGGTGTAATAGCTCTATCCAGACTAGCAACATTAGGGTGATTTTTAAATTTGGCAGCAGCTTCATTGGTTAGACCACCCGACTGAAATATCTCGTTGTTATAGCCAAATTCATTTTTTTTGATCCTGTAGCGCTTGTAAAGGTTATCCATATTAAAGTTTTTACCTTTTGTAGTACCACTATATGAAAACTGTAATTGAGCACGATCGGGTAATTCTGTTTGTTTTCCATTAATATGAACATATCCGTCAACTACAGATAAGGAATCACCAGGTATCCCCACACAACGTTTTACGTAATTAGATTTTTTGTCGATGGGTTTATACACGTAGATTCCTGATGGGTCTCTAAAAAAACGTACAGTATCTACTGGCCAGCTAAATACAACGATATCGTTGCGTTTAATCTTTTGAAAACCAGGTAATCTAAAATATGGGTATTGTATATCACTGTTATAGGATTTGGTTTTTACCAGTGGTATGGTATCGTGTACCATCGGAAAAGAGATTGCCGTCATTGGTGTTCTGGCTCCATAATGAAACTTACTCACAAATAAGAAGTCACCTACTAATAAAGTTCTCTCTAAGGATCCTGTCGGAATGGTATAAGGCTGCATAAAGTACGTATGCACCAAAGTAGCCGCTACCACTGCAAAGAGAATAGAGCTGATCCATTCTCCAGAACCTGTTTTTGGTTTTAGATCCCTGTCCTGAATATAAGAAACATCCAACATATAATTTACATAATAAATATATAGACCTAGGGTAACAATCACCAAAATGGTATCGGTAGTAGAATTTTTGCCAAAGCTTCTTATGGTTTCAACCCAAACAACAGGAAGCATAATTACGTTGATAACCGGAATGAATAATAAAATAACCCACCACCAAGGGCGGTTTATGATCTTCATTAAAATTACTGCATTGTAAACAGGTACAGCCGCTTCCCAAGCTTTTCTACCTGCTTTTATATATAATTTCCAGGTGCCTAAGAAGTGAATTACTTGTACTGCCAGGAAAAAAATAAACCATTCTGATAGTGTCATTGTTTTATGTTTTAAGTATAAGTGTATTTAACTGTAAAAGTGTTACACTTTTTAATATGTTGATTATAATCCCAGAACATCTTTCATTCCATATACTCCTTTTTTATCTTGCAACCATTCTGCTGCAACCACCGCACCCAAAGCAAATCCCTGGCGATTGTGCGCCGTATGTTTAATTTCTATATCATCTACTTCAGAGGTGTAAGTAACGGTATGTGTACCCGGAACATTTTCAATTCTCTTGGCAACGATAGGAATGCTCATTTCGTCCCCTTTATCTAATTGCCAGCCAGTTTTATGAGTATTTTCTATGATACCCTCTGCTAATGTAATTGCAGTACCACTGGGAGCATCTAATTTTTGAGTATGATGAATTTCTTCCATACGAATATCATATCCTTCTACAGAGTGCATCATTTTGGCGAGCTTTTTATTTAACTCAAAAAATAAATTAACTCCTAAGCTATAGTTAGATGCATAAATAAAACCACCTTTTTTTTCTTTACAAAGTGCAATGATATCATCATAATGATCCAGCCATCCGGTAGTTCCTGAAACAATGGGTACTGCCGCATTAAAACAATTAGTAATATTGTTTACGGCTGCACTGGGAATACTAAAATCTATGGCTACATCGGCAACAGATAGATCATATTCTTTGTCATCTTTGTCTATCTTAAGCACAATAGTATGACCTCTTTCTATTGCAATTTTTTCAATAGTTTTACCCATTCTGCCATATCCAAGAAGTGCTATATTCATATTTTATTATTGTTGCTTATAAAAGATTAAAAACTATAGTTTACCGACATTCCGTAGCTGGGTGTGGCATCAAATTTATTGAAATGTATATTGGGTTTAAAAGTTAAATCCTTTGATACATTGAATTGTTGTAAGTGAGCTGTTACATTTGCATCGACTATATTAAGTATATAGAGTCCGGCTGTAATAAGTAGGGATAGCTCCTGATCTCTACGAAATCGGCGTTGTCGATCGATTAATTGGTCGTTAGTAAGTATGGCCAGTCTATTTTCACCATCAGGAAGTCCTGCTAACCTTCGTTTATAAAAATCACGAGCTTCAATATATTGACCGTTGTTTACCGTATAAAAGTAAATACCGGCGCCCAAAGCTCCGTATACGATAGGTATTTTCCAGTATTTTCCGGTGTATGCTTGTCCTAATCCTGGCAGAATTGCCGAATAAAAAGCTGCACGAGCCGGAGCTAGCGGCTCATATGGTTTAATTTTCTTATTTCTTTTTTTCTTCTTTTTTACTGCTACTTCTTCTGTAACAACCTTTAATTCTTCCGTTTCATTTTCTTCTTGAGAAAAACTAACTTGGAAACAAAAAAACAGTAATAGAATAATATAAAAGGACTTAGTTTTCACTATCAATAAGTTTCTTTAGGCGTTTAAAATCTTCTTCAGAAGAAAATGGGATAATTAACTTCCCTCGTCCATTACTGGAAACCTTAACATCTATCTTTGCTCCAAAATATTCAGAAAAATCTTTAATTCCCTTCAAAATATATGGTGGCGCTTTACTTTCGATTTTCTCGGCATCCGGTTTTTCTTCTTTATTATTTAAAGACCTTACTAATTTCTCAGTGTTACGAACTGATAGAGAATCCCCGATGATTTTTTCGTAGATATCAAGTTGCTGCTGTTGATCTTCAATATTAATCAGTGCTCTACCGTGTCCCATCGAAATAAATCCATCTCTTATTCCGGTTTGGACAATCGGATCTAATTTTAGTAATCTCAAATAATTGGCAATGGTAGATCTTTTTTTACCTACACGGTCACTTAATTGCTCCTGAGTTAATTTAATTTCGTCAATTAATCTTTGGTAGGATAAGGAAATCTCAATGGGGTCTAAATCTTGACGCTGAATGTTTTCTACCAAAGCCATAGTTAATGACTCTTGGTCATCGGCAATACGAATATAAGCCGGTATTGTTTTTAATCCTATTAATTTAGAAGCCCTGAAACGTCTTTCACCACTTACTAACTGATATTTGTCAAAATCTAATTTACGAACTGTAATTGGTTGTATAACACCGATTTCTTTTATAGATGTTGCTAGTTCTTGTAATGTTTCATCATTAAAACTTGTACGTGGCTGAAAAGGGTTTACCTCAATACTAGTAAGATCTAATTCGATGATGTTTCCAACTACTTTATCAGCATTTTTATCTCCTGCTGATTTTATATCATTTTCCGGGTCTTTAAGTAAAGCAGATAACCCTCTACCTAAAGCTTGTTTTTTTGTTGCCTTCGCCATGAATCCTTAACTATTTTTCTTTATAATCTCGTGCGCCAAACTTAAGTAATTGCTGGCACCTTTGCTAGCAGCATCATAATTTATTATACTCTCACCATAACTAGGTGCTTCACTTAAACGAATATTACGCTGAATGATTGTTTTAAAAACCATTTCATTAAAATGTTTTTGAACTTCTTCAACTACTTGATTCGATAATCTCAATCTCGAATCGTACATGGTTAATAATAATCCTTCGATATCAAGATGTTGATTATGAATTTTTTGAACACTTTTAATAGTATTCAGTAATTTGCCTAGTCCTTCGAGTGCAAAATATTCACATTGAATCGGAATAATCACAGAATCCGAAGCAGTTAGTGCATTTAATGTTAATAGACCTAATGAAGGTGCGCAATCAATTAAGATATAATCATAATCAGATTTAAGTCCTTGCACTGCTTTCTTTAACATGTACTCCCGTTCATCTTTATCGACGAGTTCAATTTCGATAGCTACCAGATCAATATGCGCCGGTATGATATCAACATTTGGAGAGCTCGTTTCCAAAATTGCTTCAGCAGGTTTGATCGTATGTTCTAGGATCTGGTAGGTTCCTTTTTCGATACTTTCTACATCTAGTCCTAATCCTGAAGTCGCGTTAGCTTGAGGATCAGCATCTATTAGTAATACTTTTTTCTCTAATACACCTAGAGAAGCTGCTAAATTTACAGAAGTGGTTGTTTTACCAACACCACCTTTTTGATTGGCAATCGCTATAATTTTACCCATTGGGGGAGATTTGGATTTAAGCGATAAAAATACAATTAATTATACATTATAAAAATGAAAAATATCAACAGTGTTTAATAAAAAAGAGATCATCAGTGTTAATGGTCTCTGCGTAAACTTTATTGGTTATAAATAATTATAAAGTAAAGCTATATCCTAGTTTTAATGAGAATGTGTTGCTTGCGTATGTTGCTCCTACGTAGTCTAAGAAATCACCTATTCTTTCGTATCCCAATTTTAGAGTGAGATCATTATGCATTGAAAGTTTATAAAGAATTCCTAACTCGATTGCAAAACCAGAAGAACTCGTTTCGATCGGCACATTAAAATCTTCATAAAGGTACTCTTCATTACCCTGATTGTCAATTCTTAAATATGCAGTATCGGAGTTTAGTAGTCTGCTATTAATATAGAATAAACCAATGCTAGTGTTTATTTTTCTTTGTGATTGACTGAAGTTATAGAGAATTCCAAGTCTTATATTTATTGCTTTTGTATTAATTCTTGTAGTTCTGTAGTTTCCAATTAAAACTTCGTCGTTTCTAAAATATGCAGTTTCCGAATTGATTTCATTGTAGAATGCTCCAACAGAAAGAGAGGTTTTTGAATTAAACAAAGTAGGAGTATACATATAAGTTGCCCCAATAGTTGGTTTTAATGAATTACTAAATTCTTTTCCTCTTACTCTTTCTCCTTTTTCGGCTATGCCTGTGGAGTTTAGACCAGCTTCAATAATAACATTATGTACATCCTTTCTTTTTAATCTTTCAGAGCTAAAAGAAACCCCCTCAGTACAATTATTATATTCGGTAAACGCTTTAGATAAACTTGTTAAGTTCAGTTTTATATCATCAATTTGAGATTTTATAATATCGCAATCATTAAACTCTAGGTTTAATATTCCAATGTATCTCTTAAGTTTGAACTGTCCTCTACTTAAATCCCCTTCGTTTTTGGTGATTATATCTAGTTTTTTCAAGCCGGACTTTTCAGATTTTAAAAAATATCTTTTACTACCGTTTTCATCATTGTACAGAAGCAGGTTCGCTTTTCCTTCGACAATAACTTCCATAAAAACAGGTTTTAAATTAACTGTTTCAACAACCACTTTTTTGTCAATGTGATCAAAAGTATAATATTGTATCTGGTTGGTTGTAAAGGATTCGATCTCTTTGCTTTCTGATTCCTTAAATAGAACAGATCGGTAATCTTTCTTGTTAAAAAATTGTATCCATCCTTTTTGTATTTTACCATCTCTGAAATGAATAATACCGGGTTCAAATTCATTTTGAGCAAAAATAGCGGTGTTTATAATTAAGAAAATAGATAAGAAAATTGTATTCTTCATAGTTGTAATTTTATATATGTTTTTAGTAAGTGTCTTAAATTGGAAAATTGTTACCACTAAATCAGAAACTTTCAAAAAAAAAGACAGAGTGCTTTTTACACGCTGTCTTTTAATACCTATCAGTTTTTTATCTGTTCTACTCTTTTTCAGGCATTAAAACACCTAAAATATATCCTGTGTCCACATATTTTTTAGCAACTTTTTGAATATCTTCTTTAGTCAAGTTCTTTACAGCTTCAGCATAACGCTCTCCGCCTTCCAATGGGATTTGATTATAATCTGCATTTTGAAGGTTTCCTAACCAAAATGAATTTTGCTTACTTTTTTCTTTATAATCCAATAGCCTGGATTCTTTGATTTTATTTAAATCTTTTTCGCTAGGCCCTTGATTTATGATCATTTTTACTTCAGCAAGTGCAGCCTCAGTTAATTTTTTTACGTTTTCCGGTCCACAAGGAAAAGAAATGGCGAATCGATAACCACTGTACCCACCGGATGGTCCAATTTTGTACATATTACCTCTGGCGCCTACACCATAAACACCACCTTCTTCTTCTCTTAATTTTTCAACAAGTTTTATGGTTAAGATTTCACCTAATGCTTGTAATTGAAGAGCTTCGTTTTTATCATATGGTGTTTCTCCTCTCCAAATGATATTGACAGCACTTTTAGGGTCTTTACCTTTATATATAATTTTTTCGTGTGCTCCAGCTAATGGTCTAAAGTCACTTGTCTTATACATTTCGTTTCTACCTGTATCTGGTAAACTTCCTATATATTTTTCAGCAAAAGTTTTTAATTTTTCTTCATCGATGTTTCCGACAAAATAAAAATTGAAATCTCCAACACCGGCAAATCTTTCTTTGTACTTTTCATATGCTAGATCATAGTTTACTGCGTCTAAATTTTCGGCTGTTGGAAACCCTGCGTATCTTGGATTTTTTCCGAACTGGAATTTATTAAATTCTTCTCGGAAATAATTTTGAGGATTAGAAAGATAATTGGCCAAGAAGCCTTTTGTTTTTGACTGATCCGATCTAAAAGCTTTTTCATCTTTGTTCAAATCCGTAAAATAGAGGTGTATCTGCTGGAATAATATCTCTAAGTCTTTTGGGGTAGAAAAACCGTTAAATCCTTCTGATAAATTGTTGATATACGGCCGAACGTTTGCTATTTTACCAGCCATAACCTTGTCCATGTCATTCAGTGTTAATCCTCCTAATCCGGTTTGGGCAACACTTCCTAATCCGTGAGTTACCTGTTTGTATTCATCTAGAGAGAACAAAGAACTTCCACCGTAACTATATGCAGAGAATAAGATTTCATCATTTTTGAAATCTGTTTTCTTATACGTGATTTTCGCTCCGTTATTTAATTCGAAAACCGTGTAGCCTAATTTTTCGTTGGTTTTAGAAGATATTATTTTTCCAGGAGTTGGAGTTTTTTCAATTAGGTTTTCACGAACTTTTTCATCTTTATAGTCTTCTATTTCTGAAGTTTCTACTTCTTTTAATAGTGAGACAACATCTTCTTTCGTGACTTGGGTGAGTCCTTCTTTTTCTGGACCTGTCATCACAACGGCTCTATTGTCTTCGTGCAGAAAATCCTTGATCAAGCTATTTACTTCTTCAAGAGAAATCGTTGGTAACTGAGACATAGTGTATTTATATTCCCATTCAATTCCTGGTATGGGTTCTTGTTCCAGATAATTATTGATATACTCTCCAATGATGCGTGCAGATTCTCTCTTATCTTTGTCTTTATATTGTTTTTCCCAATTGGCTGCAATTTCTTTTTTTGCTCGTTCTAATTCGCTTGCTTTAAATCCATATTGTTGAACTCTTTTGTTTTCCTCAAGAATAACCTTCAATGCTCTTAATTGACCTGTTTCTGAAGTAAGTGCAAAAGATTGATAAGCGTCTCGATTTCTTGCAAAAGTTCCACTATGGCTACTTCCTGCAAATACAAACGGAGGATTTGGTTTATTTCGTAGTTCGTTTAAACGATTATTCATCATTTGCGTAAATATTCCTTCTACGATGGCCTCTCTGTAATCTTTGGTAGTTTCCATTGGCTTAGAAAGCTCTTTATCCTTATACATAAGTCTAACGATAGAATTAGAAGCCTCTTTATCTGATACTACCGCAATTAATGTTTCTTCATGATTTGGAGTATCAAAAGATTCTCTTTTCTTTGGATTTTCAGGCATTTTTATACCACTGAAATGATCCTTTATTTTTTGTTCTAAAGTAGCTATGTCAAGATCACCAACAGCAACTACAGCCATTAAATCTGGTCTATACCAATCTTTATAATAGCTTCTTAAGTCATCATATTTGAAATTTTCTAATACATCTTTTGTGCCAATTGGCAAGCGCTCAGAATATTTAGAATTATAAGCTATGATAGGTAGGTATTTTTGTAACATACGCTCATTAGCACCTTTGCCTAATCGATACTCTTCTAGCACAACACCTCTTTCTCCATCAATACCTTCTTCTGTTAATTCTGCGTTGTGCGCCCAATCTTCTAGAATCTGGAATCCTTTCTCCAACTTTTCAGGATCATCGCTAGGAATTGGAAGAATATAAACTGTTTGATCAAAACTTGTGTAGGCATTCAAATCTGCTCCAAATTTTACTCCAATAGTTTGCAGATAATCAACAAGATCATTTTTTTTGAAATTCTTAGTCCCGTTGAAATTCATATGCTCCATAAAGTGAGCAAGTCCCAATTGTTTTTCGTTCTCCAAAATGGATCCTGCATTAACTACTAAACGTAACTCTACTTTATCTTCTGGCTTTCCATTATTTCGAATGTAATAGGTAAGACCGTTATCTAGTTGTCCAATTTTAACATTGGGATCTACAGGAATTTTATCTTCTTTTTTTACATCTGTAGCTGATTTTAGCTCTTTGTTGGTCGTGGTGGATTGTGCAATTCCGGATAGTGGTACACTACATAAAAATACTCCGATAAATGCGTTGAAGATTGTTTTTACTTTCATTTATTCGTTTTTAATTTGAATTCGTTTATTGATTGAGAGGTCTAAAGTAGTCAAAAAATCTTTATTCAACTAATTTCTTAGTTCGATAAAGAAAGAATGTTTTGACGTAAATAAAAATCTTTGAATTTAGATCATTAATAAAATATTATTCTGAAGGTTTTTAAGAATTACTTAAAAATCTATCTCTAATTATAAGTGTCTTTAAGCTTAAAATTGTTACCTATTTAAAATGAGATTTTAAAAAAAAAGTGAATACCGGAGAAGAATCTCGATATTCACTTACGTCATTTCTTTATTAAAATAAGTTCGTTATTTACTCTTTTTTGATCTAATCATCGCTTCCAGCATATCCCACATTTGTTCTGGAACTTGGTCCAATAAATTAAACTGTCCGGCTCCTTTTAACCATTCTCCACCGTCTAAGGTAATTACTTCACCATTAACATAAGCAGAGAAATCAGAAACAAGGTAGGCGGCAAGGTTTGCCAACTCCTGATGCTCACCCAAACGTTGGAGTGGCACTTTTTTAGATAAGTCAAATTTATCTTTCATATCACCAGGTAACAGTCGGTCCCAGGCACCTTTGGTTGGAAAAGGTCCGGGAGCAATGGCGTTAAATCGCATTCCATATTTTGCCCATTCGACAGCCAATGATCGTGTCATAGCGAGAACACCAGCTTTTGCGGTAGCACTGGGTACAACATAGGCAGAACCTGTCCAGGCATAGGTTGTAACTATATTTAATACATTTGTATTCTGATATTTTGTGTCTATCCAGTGTTTTCCAAAGGCAAGTGTACAGTTTTTAGTTCCTTTTAAAACAATATCAATAATTGTATCAAAGGCATTTGCGGATAATCGTTCTGTTGGAGAAATGAAGTTACCTGCTGCATTATTAAGTAAGACGTCGACAGATCCAAATGCTTCTAAAACTTGATCTCTCATAGCTTCTACTTGATCATAATGTCTTACATCACATTGTAGTGGGAGACAAGTACCTCCAGTTTCAGCTTCAAGCTCTTTTGCAGTGCCTTGTAGTTTTTCTAAGTTACGAGATGTAATAGCGACTTTGGCTCCAAGTTCCATAAAATATTTAGTCATAGATTTCCCAAGTCCGCTACCGCCACCGGTTACTACTATATTCTTTCCTTCCAGCGCTCCATCTCGAAGCATTTTATCAGTATAGCTCATATATTTACTCTTGTTATATCGTTATTTTGGTGAAAGTTACAATTTATATTTAAAATGCTATGCTTGCATAATATTTTAAAATTATTCAAATGTTGAAATCAATATGTCCAGAATGGTAATCGCCGCTTGACTAATTTTGGTTCCCGGACCGAATATGGCAACCGCTCCTTCCTGAAACAGAAAATCATAATCATCAGGAGGAATTACGCCACCTACAATCACCATGATATCTTCTCTTCCGTATTTTTTTAATTCGGTTATGATTTGAGGCACTAGTGTTTTATGTCCTCCAGCTAAGGAGGAAACCCCTACAATGTGAACATCATTTTCTACGGCCTGTTTGGCTGCTTCTGCCGGAGTCTGGAACAAAGGTCCTATATCTACATCAAAACCAACATCTGCATAGCTGGTAGCAACTACTTTAGCTCCACGATCGTGACCATCCTGCCCCATTTTAGCAATCATAATTCTAGGTCTTCTTCCTTCAAGATCGGCAAATTGATTTGCTAGTTCTCTAGCTTTGTTGAATGATTCATCATTTTTTATTTCTTTGGCATACACTCCTGTAAAAGATTTAATTTCTGCTTTGTATCTTCCGAATTCTTTTTCCAGCGCACTGCTGATTTCACCTAATGTAGCTCTTAATCTGGCAGCATCTATAGCTAAGGCTAATAAGTTTTTAGTATCATCTTTAGCGGCTTTCGTTAAGTTATCTAACGCTTCTTGTATTGCTTGTTCATTTCTCGAGCTTTTAACCTTTTTTAAACCTTCGATTTGTTGGTTTCTTACGGCTTCGTTATCGACTTTTAATGTAGCAATATATTCTTCTTCTTCCAATTGAAATTTATTCACCCCAATAATGACATCTTGTTGGCTATCGATTCGAGCTTGTTTACGGGCTGCCGCTTCTTCTATACGCATTTTAGGAATACCTGCTTCTATCGCTTTGGTCATTCCGCCGAGTTCTTCTACTTCTTCTATATGCTTCCAGGCCTTTTCTGCTATGTCATTAGTCAAGGATTCTACATAATAACTTCCTGCCCAAGGATCCACAGTTCTGGTAATTTGTGTTTCTTCCTGAAGATAGATTTGTGTATTTCTTGCAATTCTGGCAGAGAAATCTGTGGGTAGCGCAATAGCTTCATCTAATGCATTGGTATGTAAACTTTGTGTTCCTCCAAAAGCTGCAGCACTAGCTTCTATGCAAGTTCTCGCCACATTGTTGAAAGGGTCTTGCGCTGTCAAACTCCATCCACTAGTTTGGCAATGTGTTCTAAGCATCAAGGATTTTGGGTTTTTGGGTTCGAACTGTTTTATAAGTTTTGCCCAAAGCATTCGTGCTGCCCTCATTTTGGCAATTTCCATAAAATGGTTCATTCCTATTGCCCAGAAAAAGGATAAACGAGGAGCAAAGGAGTCTACGTCAAGACCTGCTTCTATCCCTTTTCTAATGTACTCAAGTCCATCTGCCAAGGTGTAAGCCAATTCTATATCGCAGGTGGCTCCTGCTTCTTGCATATGGTATCCCGAAATACTAATGGGATTGAATTTTGGCATGTTTTTAGAACAGTATTTAAAAATATCACTGATAATTCGCATGGATGGGGTTGGTGGGTAGATATATGTGTTACGCACCATAAATTCCTTTAAAATATCATTTTGGATGGTTCCGGATAATAATTTTTGATTTACACCTTGTTCCTCTGCCGCTACAATATAGAATGCCATTATTGGTAATACAGCGCCATTCATGGTCATTGAAACAGACATTTTATCCAGTGGTATCTGATCAAAAAGTACTTTAATGTCTTCAACTGTATCGATGGCAACTCCGGCCATACCAACATCTCCAAAAACTCTTTCGTGATCACTATCATATCCACGATGAGTCGCAAGGTCAAAAGCTACAGACAATCCTTTTTGACCGGCAGCCAGGTTTCTTCTGTAAAATGCATTACTTTCTTCTGCTGTAGAAAATCCGGCATATTGCCTGATTGTCCAGGGTCTTCTTACGTACATAGTAGAGTAGGGACCGCGTAAATAAGGAGGAATTCCTGCTACAAAGTTAAGATGATCAAGGTTTTTTATATCCTCATAATCGTATTCAGACTTTATTTCAATGCCTTCTGAAGTAGTGAATGTATTTAATTCTGAATTCTGAATTCTGAATTCTGAATTAAGTGTTATATGTTGAATATTTTTTCTGGTCATTTTAAAATTTCATTTTTTCAATATATCTATCAAAATTTACTTCGAATGGAGTTGTAAGATTGATCATAAATGTTTTCTTATCTGCTGTGATGATATAAAAATTACTAAATATTCTAATATTTTCTTTTGGATTATCCACCTGAAATATAGATCTAAACATAGTGAAATCTTTATTTTTAGCGTAAGCAGCTGTTAGTTTTTTAAAATTCAGACCGGTGTTAAGACTTACCTGATCGTTTTTTTGTTTCACAATAGAGAGTAGCATCGTAGCATCTCGCTTGCTGAAATTTATATACGGGAGTGTGTTTAGTGTATAGGTAGATCTTGTATTATGATCAAAGAATAGATGAAAAGACCCTTGCATGTCTCGAAGGCTTTCTAATCGTTTCATTTCATTCTCTAATTGAGTTTTGCTGAGGGCTGAGTCTAAAATGGTCTTATAATTTTCTAATGATAGTTGTTTAAAACCTTCAGGAAGAAATGTTTTGATCGATCCATTTTCTAAGGAAAAGTAATTACCTTCTGTTATTTCTGTTGTGTCAGTGTTTGAATTTTCAATCCAATTATGTGTTTCTTGTAAAACGGTATTACAAGAAATAAATATGAAGAAAGAGCCAATAAGAAGGTGTAATTGTGTTCTCATTGAGAAATCATTGATAAAAACGTAAAATTACGCTTTTATTCATGATCTATTTTGGAAAATGTCAATTATATTGCTTGTTTTTAAAGAAACCAATAATTTAATTATCCAAAGGCTTTTTCTATCACCATTAGAATAGAGTAGTAGATATCAAAAGCAATAAATTTTTTGATTTCTGAAGCACAGAACTTTTTATCTGGGATATAATAAATTCTCTGTGCAATTAGGGATGTGCTTACATTTCCATCTTCTTCCAAAGTGCCTATAATATTTTGAAAGTCATCACTGTCGCTATTATTTTTTAAACACTGAATCAATCCTCCTCTATAGTTAAATATCAAAATTTCTTCTTCTCCTTTTTTAGAAGGAGGGGTGTAGGGAGATGGTTTTTTGTTTGCTTCTTGATTTTCGTATTCACTTAATTTTACCCAAATTGAATTGGGGTCACTTGCTTTCTTTTTAAAAACCCTTGCTAGTTGAATGGAATTATCCGACGGTAACTTTCTAAGGTCTAAGGATAAGCTAGCAACTTCTGCCAAAAATGTACGGTATGTCTTTATGGAGTCATTTCCGAATTTGTAATGAGAAAACAAATCCTTTTCAAACGAATCAAAAGCTTTGGAGTAAAGTCCACTGCTATCGACACTAAGACAGTCGATTCCGCTTTGGGAGTAACAAATGGACGTAATCAGTAATAAAGTTATTAATCTAATTCTAGATCTAATCATTAGGGGCATCGATTAAGATTTAGTTTTGTTAATTGTTTATTGATAAATGTTAATTTTTCCGAAAGTTAGCAATAAATTATGAATTAATTACGTTAGAACAGGTTTTTCTCTATTTTATCGCATAATCTTCTTCTTACAATCGGATTTACTAAAGTTTTTCTTTTTATGTTTTCTGGAAAGGGATTTTTCTGCATTTCTGGAGTTATCTCATTCGGATTTCGATATTTATTGATTCCGGTTAAAATAATCTCTTCATTGTCAAAAAGCTCTTGTTCTTTCTCAGCACTTTCTTTTATTTTTTTCTGGATTGTTCCAGTTTTCAATTGTTTCAAATAACCTCCTGCTTCCTCGATATTTTTGAATAGTGCTAAGGCTTTATCTGCTAATTGTTTTGTCAAACTTTCGATATAAAAAGATCCGGATGCAGGATTACTTACTATATCAAAATAACTTTCGTTTTTTAGAATCAATAATTGATTTATTGATATCCTTGTTCCAAAATCATTCTCTTCATTATATATGTCATCATATGGTAAATTACAAATCGTATCTGCACCACCTAATATCGCACTCATACATTCTGTAGTTGTACGAAGCATATTGACATTAAAATCTAAAATGGTTTTGTTTCTGTGTGAAGGCTGCGCGAAGATATAACATTTTTTTAACATATTATATTCTTCTGCCAAAGAATTCCATAAAAGCCGTAAAGCCCTGATTTTAGCTATCTCGAAGAAATAATTTCCACCGATAGCAACTTTAAATATCACCATTTTATGTAGAAATGGATTATTCTTTTGATTATGAAAGTAATTGAGATATTCGTTTGCGTGAGCAAGTCCGTACGCTAATTGCTGGATCATGGTAGCGCCTGCATTCTGTAGCATACTAAGATCTATACTAATGATGTTTTTTAGATGACTACTCGTTTTAAAAATTTCTTCTAACGCAGTGTGGTCATCTTTCATGTTTTCAAACCAATTACCGGTTTTTGATATGTTACCAATAATGTCAGTTAGTAGATGAATGGAAAGACTTAGTTTTTCAGCCAATACATTTAACTTGCTTACATAATCAGGTGATAGAAATAACGTTTCTATATATAAATGCGTTTTTTGAGATAAATTTGATACTAATACCTCAGGGTCAATATTTTCTTTTGAGATTATGAAATTGATGCTTTCCGCGCCTTTTTTAATAGCATCCAAGGCTTTTTCATTACCAGAGATCGCATCTTTGACTTCTATTCTAATTGAATTTTTCCAGGAAGAAGGGTGGGAGTTATTTTCTTTAAGATCAACAATATCTTCTTCATTATAGAAGGGCTTGATGTCAATTCCCTCTAATGATTTATAAATTAATGCTTCATTGTAATCAGCTCCTTTTAAATCGAACTGAATTTTTTGTTTCCATTCTTTGGCAGAAACTTTATCAAAACTTTCAAACAACGTTTTAGTCATCTTTTTCTTTTTTAGGGATGCTGTCTTCGTACTCAATTATATAAATTTCTTCATTGTCTCGCTTCATAAAATATTCCTCTCTTGCAAATTTTTCTAGTTCATTACTATCTTTCAGAATCTTAATATTCTTTTGGTCCTTTACAATTTCTTTTTTATAGTATTCTTTATTGTCTTTTAGCTCTTTAATTTCTTGATCAAGTTCTCTATGAATTAGCCATGAATTTGTGTCTAAAAAAAGAATCCATATTACAAATACCAGAATAATCAACACATATTTATTGAAAAATACGGCAAAAACCGGTATCAGAGCAGGAGTGTTTCTCAGCTTTTCGAAATAGCGCTTTAGATTCAATTTAGATCAATTTTTTAGATTATAAAGGTACAAAAGTTAATTCAAGCGTTCCTTTACAATGGTACGAACAATATCTATAGCTACGTTATTATAATTATTGTTAGGTATTATCAAATCAGCAAACTCTTTTGTAGGGTCAATAAACTGCTGATGCATCGGTTTTAGAGTGTTTTGGTATCGGTCCAAAACTTCTTCCATGTCTCGTCCTCTTTCTGCTATATCACGTTTGAGACGCCTGATCAATCGTTCGTCACTATCGGTTTGAACATAGATTTTAATATCAAACATCTCCCTTATTTTTGGGTTTGTTAGGATTAAAATTCCTTCAACAATAATTACTTTGCTTGGTCTGGTCTTAACGGTTTCTTTTGTTCTGTTGTGTTCTACAAATGAATATACGGGTTGTTTAATAGTTTCTCCTTTTCGTAGGGCATTAAGATGTTCTCCTAATAATTCGAAATCGATGGATTGAGGATGATCAAAATTTATTTTTGTTCTTTCTTCGTATCTAAGATGACTTGTATCTTTATAATAGGAATCCTGAGAAATGACACATACTTCATTCTCGGGTAATTCATTAACTATTTGTTTTACAACCGTTGTTTTTCCGCAACCAGTTCCTCCTGCGATACCAATAATAAGCATTCCCAATAATTTTTAGGCAAATTTAGAAATAGTTATTGAGTTATCGCGTTTTGAGGGATAGAGTTTTTTGTAAACGATATTCATATAAAATGAATATTAACTAGGATAAAATATCACACCTGATGAAGAATCATACCTGGCACCAGTTACAGAATGAATACAATTGATCTCATTCCTGTCTTTTAATACCCCCATAAATGCAAATATTAAGGCTTCTTTGTAATCAACTATGGTAGTTTTTGGGATCAGAATGGAAGAAAATTGCCCAAGTTTTTGTTCTAACGTTTCTACTAAGAAATCATTTTTGGCTCCGCCACCGGTAATTAAAAGAGAGGAATTTTGTTTATCAGTTTTTTTTACTGCACGAGTAATTTGCTCTGCAATGTGGTGTACAGAGGTATGTAATAAATTTTCTACAGAATCCTCAGTATTATTTATCACAGGGGTGACATTTTCTGCAAACCACTCATATCCTAATGATTTAGGATGTGATTGGTTATAAAATTCTAATTTATTGAGAGCTTCTAGCATTTTTTTATTCAATATTCCATTTCTTGAAAGTTTTCCTTTATCATCATATTCAAGATTGATTTTAGAGCAAATAAGGTTTAATAGCATATTGGCAGGAGAAATATCATACGCAATTCTTTTGCCTGCAAGATCAAATGAAATATTACTAATACCTCCTAAATTAAGGCAGAAATCATAATCATTAAATAATAGTTTGTCCCCAATGGGTACTAATGGTGCTCCCTGACCGCCTAGAGCTACATCATTAGTTCTAAAATCGCAAATTACCCGTTGGCCACAAGCATTGGCAATATGCTGTCCCGAGCCAATTTGATATGTTAATCCTATTTCAGGTTGGTGAAATACTGTATGACCGTGACTTGAAACAAAATCGACTAGTAACTTGTTTTGATTAACAAATTTTTTGACTTGCTCTCCTAACCAAGATCCATAGTGGTTGTTAAATGCTAATAGGTCGACAGCATTCATACCTATAGTATTTTTCAATTTATCCTTAAGCGTCTTGTTATAGTCAATACTTTCAGTTATCGGAATGGAGAATGACCAGGATTCCTTATGTCTGATTATTTCACAATAGGCGATGTCTAAGCCGTCTAAAGAAGTTCCAGACATCAATCCAATGACTTTATATGTTTTGGGATAGGAAGACATTTATATGCAAACTAGTAAAATATTTGTAACAAAATTCTTTTATCTAATTATATTTATTGATGTATTGAAGCTCTAGTTTTTCCGGATCGATTTCGTTGATTGCTTTTTTGTAGTAAAAGTCTATGATTTCGTTTTCCAGATATCTTTTAATTTCGTCTACTTCTTTTTTTCCAAATAAGGAAAAGATGTAGGCGGCTTCGGCTCTTTTGAATTCATTGATAAGTTGATCAGGATTTTTGACCATATCAATACCTTTGTATGAGTCAAATTTTTTCTTCATCCAGCGGTGACAGGCTAACCGGATCAGACTTTTTCTGCGTTCATCAGTCAAATGATCTATTTGTGTGGTATTTAATGAATCTTCTTTTTTTGCACGATCTAATGAGGTTCTGGATTTAATATATTGGCGTTCTAGCTTAAAATCAATACGCTTCATATCCCTTTTTAGTTTTTCAATAACTTCATACAGCGCACCATTATACATAATGACAAATTCTTCATAATGGTATAATGCATCAAGAAATAGAATTGCTTTTTTACGATATCTTCGTGGTAATGCCTGACTTTTGGCATCTTTAAAAAGTTTATTAAGTCCGACTTGTATTTCTTCTGGTATTCCGGAAAATTTTGGACTGTTTTTAATATTTCTAAGTTTTTCTGTGATTTCTAATCTCGTGCCTTTAAAGACTTCCGATTTGTATCTAAACCGATACCTGTTCGGCGATATATCATCTATGTCTTGATTGTAAGCTGTAGAGCTTAGGAAAAATAAGATGATAAACAGAAGAGATCTCATAAATCGCAGTTAGAACCAAATGTACTAAAGTTGTTTTTGTAGCATATCAAAAAGGTTAACGTAAAGCATATGTAGATTGTTATATTTCTTTATTGTTTAAGGATTATTAAAAAATGATACAATTTACTTTACTTTTTGATAGCGGTGACTTCTTCGATCGTTACCATTTTCTTTTGCTCATTACCCCAACTATTCATAATGTAATTCATCACATCAGCAATTTCTTCATCTTCTAGTCCTAACGGAGTCATAGCGCTATTGTAGGTTTTACCATTGACTTTTATGGGGCCATTTAAACCATATTTCACAGAATGGATACTTTCTTTACGCTTATTTGTTAGCCAATCTGATCCTGCTAGAGGAGGGAAAACGTTGGGTGTGCCTTTTCCATCGGCTAAATGGCACTGCATACAGAAATCGATGTAAATTTCTTCTCCACGAGCTATACTTTTGGAAAGTGTAGTTTCTTGATCATTTACATTCAGGTTAGAAATATAATTATTGTTAGAACTTCCTTGTTTTGCTATGACGGATATACAAAACAATATAGAAGCTATTTCTAAAATTAATATTTGCTTTAAGTACTTTCTTATTTTTAAATTAACAAACATCAATTATGATTTTGGGATAATTTTTATAATTCCTTTATTTTCTACGGCAACATAAACATATCCGTCAGGTCCTTGTCGCACATTACGAACTCTTCCAACATCTTCAAGCAATTTTTTTCGACCTATAACTTCATTATTTTCTAATTCTACCAATTCTAAATATTGAAATTTTAATGAACCTACTAACAGGTCATTTTTCCAATCAGGATATATATCACTAGTCACGAAATCCATTCCGCTAGGAGCTATTGAAGGAACCCAATAATACAATGGTTGTTCCATTCCTTCTTTAGACGTAATATCTGTAATAGCAGATCCGCTATAATTAATACCATATGTTATAACTGGCCATCCGTAATTGAGACCCTTGTTAATCACATTGATTTCATCACCTCCTCTTGGTCCATGTTCATGTATCCAGATTTTTCCATCAATAGGATTGATCGCCATTCCTTGTGGATTTCTATGGCCATAAGAAAATACGGCTTTTTTAGCCTGGTTTTTATCTACAAAAGGATTGTCTTCAGGAATACTTCCATCATCATTTAATCTATACACCTTTCCACCATCTCTTGTAATATCTTGCGGGTTTTCATCTCTATTTCCTCGATCACCAATACAGAAATACAGATATCCTTGATTATCAAACTCTATTCTGGATCCAAAATGATGTCCGCGTGTGGTATTAGGAGTTCCTTTATATAATTTTTCTATAGATGTTAATTGATTATTTTCGAGTTTTGCTCTGATCAAGGCAGTGTGTCCTCCTTTTTCTGATCCTTCTGTGGAAGAGTATGTTAGATAAATCCATCCATTTTCATCGTATTTAGGATGCAACTCTATATCTAATAACCCTCCTTGATTGCGATTGTATACTTCTGGTATATTGCTAACCTGGGTTTTAGTTCCGTCTTTAAAATGTATCAATTCGCCACTTTTTTCGGTAATCAACATACTACCATCAGGAAGCCACACCATACCCCAGGGAATTTGTAAATCGGGGACTACGATTTCTGTGGTATAATTTTTAGGAGTAGACTGAATAGGTACATCATTTTTCTTTTCTTGTGCGCAAGAAAAAAGTGTTGTTAAAAATATTACTTTAAGAAATAGAAAATTCTTCATGGCCTTAATTGAGTTTACATCTGAAAATTACAAATAAAAATCTTTTATAATCTATATTTTATGTTAATGCCTCCGTACAAGTTAAATGGTAAGCCAGGATAAAAATACCTTGGTGCGTTATCACCAAAACCCCTTGCGTTAATTTGTAGTTGAGAAGCGTATTTTGTATCTAAGATATTATTTGCACCAAGAAATACATCAAGAAAAATATGCTTAATAAGTTCATTTTTAAATCCTATCTTACCGTTTAAAAGCTCATATCGATCTCCGAACACTGTATTAAGATCATTTGCCGGAATTTTACTAACCGACTGAAAATTAAGATTGCCATATAATCCCTTGTCAGCAAACCAGTCAATGCCAATATTTATAACATAAGAAGGCACTCCGGTGAGATCATTACCCGTGTAATCTGTTTCCAAATCTACAAAATCATCAAATTTATAGTCATTAATCGTCGTATTGATAAATAAGTTGATCTGTCCTTGATTTATTTTAGCTATCCTGTAATTAAGCGATCCTTCTATCCCATTATGTGTTGTTTTGCCAGCATTAATGGCAAAAAAATTATCTTCTTCAGTTCTTCGTGTTACTAATAAATCTTTAATTCTTAAAGAATAAATAGAAATAGAACCATACAATCTATTATTAAAAAGATGGTATCGAGTACCTATTTCATAATTCCAACCAATTTCTGGTTGTAAATCTGGATTAAAATCTCCATCAGGCAGCAAGGTTTCTGAAGTAGTCGGTGTAGAAAAACCGTGTGAGATGTTTCCGAATATATTAAAATTGGAATTTAGCTTATAATTTACACCAATTTTTGGAGATAGAATCGGGTCGTAATTATACCTTCCTGAGCTATCATTATTGTCAGCTTGAAATCCATCTTCTATAGTAAAGAATGTTTGGTTAAGGTGTATTCCGAAATTAAATTGTAGTTTGTCGTTTACTTTTAAATTAGACTCAGCAAAAAGATTATAATAATTTCTTTTTTCATCAAGATCAGAAAGTTGATTGCCCAAAACACTACCGGTTCCGATCGGAAAATCTTGATAAAGATTTTCAAAAGTTCTACTATTGTAATCATCCAGAAAAAATTCACCACCCAAAGTCCAATTCCATTTTTTTTCAAAAAGAAAAGTGCTTCCTAGTATTCTACTTCGTATACCGGCTGTAGTAGATTTTTCTCTAAGGATATTAAAAGGCCTTGGTTCATAATTGTTTCTAAAAGAGGTAAATAAACTGGTGTAATGAGAAATGCGAGCGTTATAAGTGTGTTTCCAGGTAAATCCAAGAATTCCATAATTTACATCTTCAAAAGCCTGAGATCTTCCCCAGGTAAAAGCTGCTTGTCGGGGGGTGTTTTCAAAATCTTCGAAATCCAAAGAACTTGGGATTTCTGCTTTTAGATCAATATAGCTGGAGATGAAAGAAAACTCGTTTTTTTCTCCAAAATTTACAGTAGAAGTCGCAGTAATCGTATTTCGGTTGTAGGAGTTGTTATCACGATACCCATCAGAATGATTATGGCTGTAAATGATATTTAGATTTGTGTTTTTATTTCCTAAAAGAACTTTGCCTACATTTCTTTGTAAACCGTAACTCCCTAGAGAACTAGTTAAAGAGACTTCGGTAGTTTTTTGATTTACAAAATCAGGTTTTAGTAAGATGGTTCCTCCTAGTCCAACACCATAAGAGCTAGAGGAAGGTCCTTTATGGATTTCTATGCTCGAAATCGAAGCTATTTCAAGATCTTCAATAGAAGATTCTCCGTTTCCATCTGTTAGAGGAATATCACCAAAATAGGTTCTTATGTTAGCGGTGCCAAAAAGATTTCTGGCCCCGATGCCTCTGATTGTGATCCGGTTGGTGTTCAACGTACCGCTTTGCATAAAAACTCCTGGAACTTTATTTAAAATAGGATGTAATTCTAAGGTATTTCCTCTATTGATTTCCTGAGCATTCAGAATTGTTACAGCATCGGTCGCATTTTTTATGGTTATAGGAATAGATAGGCTATTAATAAAAACCTCCTGTAGTTTATTGATTTCAGGAATAAGTGCTATAGTTATTTCTTGACTTTTTGTAATCCTAATTTCTTTAGATATATAACCGGGAAAAGAAATTTGAAGCATACCATTACTCGTGATTTTAAAATTACCAATAGGATCGGATAATACTTTGCTTCCTGTTTCTAAATCCATTATCGTAACATTTTCCAGAGGTTGCGATGTGATGTTGTCTATGATATACCCCGAAACTCTAAACTGTGCGTTCACCAGATAATTGAGAAGGAAAAAAAGAAATAATAGTGTTTTGTTCAAAAGGGATTTTTATTCAAATATCGGAAACTAAATAAGGAACGATTCTTAAAAATAACTTATAATTGCATTTCGATCAAAAACAAAATCAAATAATAGTATCATAAGATGGTTAAAAGAATATTTTTCCTCTTTTTAGTGTTCATTAGCACTATTTCTTTTGCGCAAAGAATCAAATTAGATAAAAAAAAGTTATCCTTTTTAAAAAACGAAACAGTAATAGCAGTGCAACTTACTTTTCCAGAAGATCTTATCATTTACAGTCTTCATCCAGAGCACGAATTCATCGAAAATATGAAGAAGAAGTACAATGAAATTGAAAGTAATAAAGGTGAAAAATGGTTGGAGACCTATGAGCGTGCTAAAAAAGAGACCTGGAGAGACGCATTTATTCAAGGAGTAAGCAAAAGGCTAAAAAAATATAGTGACCTTAAGTTTGTTACTTCTAATGAAGATACGAACTATACGTTAATTGTTGAAGCAGATTGGATTTATACGGGTTACGGTGGTAGTGCAAGCGTAGGGCGAGAAGAAGGTAAACTGGAAACAACATTAAAATTCGTAAAAACTTCGCAGCCAGGCTCTGTAATATATAGTACTCAAGCACCAAAAGTAATCGGAAATTATGCCTATGGAGAGTTCGGAGATATTGAAAGGATTAGAGAATGCTACGATAAGTTAGGATATTTGTTAGAGCTTCAATTAAAGAGAATTTTAAAGTAAAGTGTAAATGATTAAAAAAGTATTTCTTTTCTTTTTTCTTTTTGGGTTTAGTCTACTTTCTGTAGCACAAAGGATAAAAATTGATAAAAAAGAATTGCAATTTTTAAGAGGTGAAACTAAAGTAGGACTACAGTTTACGTTTCCTGAAAGCTTTAGAATGGATGGAAGTAAAATTACGGAAACGGAATTTTTAAAAATAAAGAAAGGAGCTTGGGATAAAAGAATTTCTCCGGACGGAGGAGACCGTTGGTTAGAAGCTTATGAACTTTGTAAAAAGCAAGATTGGCCAATTACCTTTGTTAAAGCTTTTAATGAAACTGTATCCAACTATTCTGATTTAAAGCTAACTAGCGATTTAACTCAAACTAATTATACCATGATCGTAGAAACTAATTGGATGTATATGGGATATCACGGTGGAATAATATATCAAAGAGCCAAGCTTAAAACTACGATTAGATTTGTAAAAACAGATGATTTTTCGGAAGAATTATATAGTACCAAAACCCCAATAATTAGGGGATTTCTTGGAGAGGGAGAATTTAATGATTTGAGCAGGGTAAGTCAGGCGTATGACCAAACAAGCTATCTGCTGGCTTTAGGATTGAAAAAGGTTTTAAAAGGAAGTCGTAAAAAATAAAATAGTTTTTGAAATTCTTTGGGATTTAGTTAAAGAGTTTGTTTATATTTGCACCCGCAAAACAGATAACTATTTCGGGGTGTAGCGTAGCCCGGTTATCGCGCCGCGTTTGGGACGCGGAGGTCGCAGGTTCGAATCCTGCCACCCCGACCAAGAAAATCCAATCACATCTGTGGTTGGATTTTTTAGTTGGAGCAATTTCAAAACGAAGCTTTGTAAAATAAAGGATCAAGAGCTGATAGATCTTATCAAAAATTTTAAGATAAATTATTACCTAATCAATCTTAAGAAGAACGCCAACGATTATCTACAGTGCAGAGAAAAACACTTTGAAATCATAAAGGAATGTCTTATCCATTAAAATTATAATTTTAGTTTATTGACCATTAAAAAGATAGACCCGATTCTGTTTTTTTACTAATTTATTTAAAGATTAGTTTTTTATAAACTTAAACACGTTTTGGCTACTTTTAAGTTTCAGGAAGTATATCCCATTTTTTAAATGAGTTATAGAAATTTTTGAACCTCCAGATGTGTTTACTGTATCTACTTCTTTACCAAAAGCATCATAAATTATAAAGTTGTCTATAAAATTTAAGTTTGAAATATTAATGTAATCTGAAGATGGATTAGGAAACAAAACTATTTCTTCTGATAGATTATGATCTTGTATGCTAAGTGTGCTATCATCTATAGAGATGTCAAATTCAAAATCTCTATCATCTACAGGAGATCCATTTACAAATGCATTACCTTCTTTAAAAGGGTTATTTGAATTCAGTTGTCTAAAAACAGCTCCTATATTTACTGTAAATGTGTATTGTGATTCCGCTTTCAGAAACGGTCCATTATCAACTTGAAATTTCAATTTACTAGCCCTAAAAGGATGTGTTATTTCTGGAACAATTTGCGTAAATATAGGAGTTCCAGATACTGTATTGCCATCATAAATTGAAAGCACAAATTCTGGAGTGGTCTCATAAAAAGTACCAATAGCGCCTAACTGAATATAACTTAGATATCCATTACAAGAATTCATAAAACTTTGTCCAATCTCTACATCCCTGTTTGAGAAAAGGCCTCCGGTTGCTGCGTGACCTACTAAACAATTGGACTCAACATTTATGGATGTAAACATAAGATTATCTAAAGCTATATAATCTAAACCATTAACGATTTCTAGTTGTAAAGCTTTTAGCTCAATACCTCCCCAGATGTAGCGATTAAATTGAAAAGCCGTCATATCGGTTTCATTGGAGGATGTTATAGTTATATCTTCAGAAATAGTTGTGTTATAAATTGTTTCTCCAGTAAATCGGATAGTTCCAGTTGATGGAGTATTGCCATCATCTAACCCTGACCAGCTACACTGCTGTTCTTCTGTTGCTAGTTGAAAAGTAAATCCTGCAGGGGCTACAATGCTTCCAATAATACCACTGGATGGGCCATCTAAATAATTAGAATCTACAAATTTATTATTCTCCTGATTTCCATTACAAGAGAAATTCTGAAATTCACTAATTTGCAAATCGCCTGTAAGGGTAAACTCTAATCCTTCAACGGTAAACTTTGAACTACCTGGAGTCTCGTCTTCAAAACTTTCAGTGAAACTATCTGATTGTGCCTGTATTGAAGTTGTTATCAATAGGCAAAATATATATGTTGCAATTGTTTTCATTTTTTCATTTTAATAGAAAAGAGAGTACCGAATTAATCCACGTACTCCCTTTATACATTTTAATTGCAATTGGCAGCTACGTTTTGTACGTTACTTTCTGTTTCAATAATTTTGTCTAAAATAGTAGTGCCCCGTAAGGTAATTACAATTGAATTCTGGTCGACAGCAGTAATAACACCATTAAAACCGCTAAAATGGAATTGAGAACGTATTTCTTCTCCAGAAAGCGATTGCCCTGTTTGAGAGTCAACACCACGTATTCTTAATCGCTGTACAAAGTTGATCCTAGTACTATCATAGAACTGAAAAGCATCATAGACCAAAGATGCACTTCCTGAAGGTACTGTAACAGTACGTTCGGCAAAGGTAGTCTTAGAAATTTCTTTTGATTTTTCTTCAAATGTGCTATTTGTTTCAGTGACTGATCTACTATAGTTATAATTTAATGTTAAAGAAGCATTATATGTTGCGCCAGTTCCGAAAAATTTTGCGTCAAAACTAACACCCACTGTTGCAGAAACACCTACAGAATTGGTTGTATTAATTGACAAAGACTCTTCCCAACCAACGGTGCCATTTTCTTTTTCTTCATCTTTAACACCAACGGTTTGGCTTAGACTGCCTTGTCCGCAATTGATTAAGGTACTGTTAAACTTAAAATCTGTAATGGCTTGGCCCAGTATAGGGTCCAGAAATGTTGTACCTTCATTTTCAACCGTCCAATCAATTGTTGTGGATATAAGTCGCCAAGTTATTGGATCGGAATTTATAGGTGGAGAAAATGATGATGAAGTAACAACAGAATTTGTGGTCAATCCAATACCAGAAGCTAATCGTATAGGAATTCCGGTATAAGTTTGTAATTCATAAACACTATCTGAGAGCTTAACTATTTTAAATTTGGTATTGTTATTATTTTGAACTTGAGATAATTCTGTTGCAGCACTTATACTTGGTCCTAAATGTTGGTAAAAGACACCTCCTGCACTACTGTTTTGTGTCAATGAAGCCATACTTAAAAAACGCCCGCCATCCCTTAATTTTATAAAGAAAGTATTTGGCTCGCCAGAAACAGGTATGAAACTAAAATTTCGACTGATTTCATTTCCATTAAATGTTCCGTCTGAATTTGTCCACATTACATTGTCAAACCCACTATTACTGTTATGCATCATGGATGAATTTGTTGGATTACCATCTGCATCTAAAACCTGGAAATAATAAAAAGTATCTTCGCTTAAATTCAGTTTAGCATTTTCTGTAGTCTCTTGTAGGTTATTCGCGTTAACAGTTTTTGCAGTCGGATTTGGCTGAAAACTAATGGTCCCTTCATCTGTAAGTAGTATATTTCCATTTTCATCTTTAATAATAGAAGAGACATTAACACCCGAGGTAAGTTCTGCAATGACAGCTTCGCTCAAACCTTCTTTTGAGATTTTGATTTGTGCCATGAATGAGATCGGGTCAATAGTAATAGTTCGTGAAAAATCACCTTCACTCGCCGCTACAATAATTTCAGCTTTTGTAGGTTTATACCCTTTTTTTGCTATTTCTCTGGTATCTAGAACTAGCCCAAGATCTCCAGGGTAGGTTTCAAAAGCATCCGCAGATATCCCTGTACTTTGGACGATTTCACCTGGTTCTTCTATTTCAGTGACTTGATCGTCTTTAGAACAAGAAATGTTGATTGAAAATATAGTTGTGATTAAAAAAATGAATTTTAATGATTTCATAATAATTAGAATTTTGTGGTTTTGTGATGACTATTTCTGTGCGGCTTGTCCGAAAAAGCGAGTAGCTTTATCGAACAAGACACCACAAAAACTATTTGTCAAACTAATGACATAACAAACATAATGGCTAGTGTCTTTGTTCCAAAAAAAGCACTGGGTACAAAAGGGGGACATAAAAAAAACACCTGTATTTGCAGGTGTTTCGGGCGATTAATAAGTTTGTAACGAAGTCTAAATAGCGATGACTATAGCCTCTAAAGATACATTAGAATCGATTCCCATTTTTTTACGAAGGCGTTGTCTGGCTTTTTTAATACCATCGCTTGAGATATTCAATATATTGGCAATCTCTTTTGAAGATAAATTCATTTTTAAAAGTGCCATTAACCGAAGATCGTTAGCGGTAATATTCGGAAACAATTCTTGCGCCTTGTTATTAAAACCTTTATGCACTTGCTCAAAGTACTTACTAAAATTCTCCCAGTTATTATCGTCTTGCAAGTCGAAGTTAATAGTTTGTATTAGCATTTGGTAACCAGGGTCTGCATTAGCATCAGCTTTTAAAATCTTGGCCTTTTGTTTTAAGTCGTTAAGGACTTCATTCTTTTTAGCAAGATGTAAAGCGTGAGTAGTTAGTTCTTTGGTCTTAAATTCTAAATCGGCTTTTGCCTTTTCTTTTTCCAATCTATTTTTTCTATTGCGTTGAAAAAAGGCATATGTGCTTATCAATGCAATAAATAGACCTAAGGCTAGTAATAATTTTTGTAAATTATTGACTTCATCTTTAACTGTTAGAAGTTCAATTTCATTTTTTTGATTAATAATTTCCTGTTCTTTTTTTTCGGTATCGAATATGGCCCGCATTTCTTCAATTTGTTTTGATTTAGCCTCATTATAAACCGAATCTTTTAATGTTGCATACATTTTATAGTCTTCGTACGCCATTTTGTAATCATTTAATTTTAAAAAGGCTTCTGCGCGATTTTGGTAGGCTAGAATCATTCGTGACTTAACATTTTCGATCTTAGCCTTGATCACAGCTTTATCCAAATAAATTTTGGCTTCTTTGGCTTTGTCCAATTTTACCAATACCGATCCCATACCCAAAAAACCAAGCGATGACATTCTCTTTTCAGGAAGTTCTTTTTCAATATCGAGATAAGCTTTTACTTTGTCTAGCGCCGAATTGTAGTCTTCACGATCTTCAAAACTTCTACTATGGTTAATTAATGCCAGTTTTTGTAGATGTTTGTTATCGACTTCAATAGCTAGATCCAAGGCTTTGTCAAAAATACTATCGGCCTTTTTAAAATCTTTTTGGTTGGTGTAGATGATACCCATGGTATTGTACACGCCGCCGATGAAGTGCTTGGAGTTAGCTTTTTTGAAAAGAAGACATTTCTCTGCATATTCTAATGCTTTTTTATGATGCATTAGTTCACATTCGATGGCCGACATTAAACGATAGGATTGTGAGAGTTGTGTAGAATCCTTCAATTTTTCTAAATAGTCTATTGCTTTAATGTTTTGATCAAGTGCTAAATAATAATTACCTTTTACTAGGTGATTCCAAGCTATGCTACTATAAGATTTTGCCAAAAAATTAGTGTCCTGTATTTTTTTATAAAACTCAATGTTGGCTCTATGTATTTTATTACTTTCATCATAGCCTTGTTCATTGTTAAGTGCTACGCCGGCTAAAGTATACCTGATTTCTGATTGTTCTTTAGGTGCATTTAAAGTTTCAAATTTTCTTAATGCTTTTTCATAGTAAATCTTAGCAGAGTCCCAGGTCTTTTTAGAGTAGTAAAAATTGGCATAATTATTCCAACTTTTAGCGATCCCCTTTTGATATCCAATTTTTTTGGATAATGTCAATTGTTCTTGTACATAGCCCTTTAATTTTGAGGTGTCATTTTCTCTATAGTATTTGAATATATCATCAATTATATTGACTTTAGTGGTGTTGCTAGGGAGAAATTTATACACTTGTAACAAGCTGTCAATATTCGTAGATTCTTGGGCAGTAACAAATAATGACAAGATTAGTAGTGTAATGAATGAGAGACGTTTTAAAAGCATAAATCTTGAAGTGTTTAGTAACAAGATAAATATACTATTTAAAAAAAGAGTTGAAAATATACAGGTAAGACAAAAGGGGTACAATAGAAAAGAAAGGGTCAGGGCTTACTTTTTTTGTAATCTTTTAAAAGCATAATTGGGTTATAATTAGCAGTTTTTGCAGGAGCTAGATCAATAATTTCTTCACACTTTATATTGATATCAAGAACTCTACAGATATGATAGTCACAGAGATTTTTGAGTTTAAGGGATGTTAAATAAATATAGAATTCCATAATTTTAGTTAATCTTCTCGCCATGACCAAGAAAATCCATTCGCGTACTTATTTAGTTTTTTAGTTTCGATGTAAAATATTCAAATTTGATAATCCGTTGCTTTTGTCTTCGTATCGATTTTGCCTACTTTTGGAGATAAACCAGATCGATAATGAAAAACATTCTTGCCTTTGCAGGTTCTAATAGTAGCACCTCTATTAACCATAAACTTGTAGCATATGTATCTTCAGAAATCAAGAATCATCAAATCAAGATCTTGAAATTGGTAAATTACCGAATGCCGATGTATAGTGAGGACGAAGAAAGAGATAATGGCTTCCCCGGTATGATTTTGGGACTAAAACAAGAAATATCAGAAGCAGATGCTTTAATTATTTCAGTTAGCGAACATAATGGTGGTTGGAGTGCTTTTTTCAAAAATATAATTGATTGGTTGTCTCGATTAGATCGTAATTTTCTTGAAGGGAAAAAAATATTACTAATGAGTACTTCTCCAGGACAGAGAGGAGGTGTAAGTGCTTTAGATTTTGCAAAAAATGTACTACCACGATTTGGAGGAGAAATTATAGAAAGTTTTAGTTTTCCCTCATTTCACGCAAATTTTTCTGTAGAAAATAACGAGGTAACAGATGAAACCCTTTTGTTGGGATTGAAAGAAGTTCTGAGTACTTTTGCCCAACAAATCAAATAGCTTTGCGAAGTAAGAAAATATATACAATAGATAATTCTTCAGAATTCAAAACAAAAATATTGCAATGGGCACAGCAGTTTGAAGATGTAATGTGGCTGGATTCTAATGAGTACGCTCAGCAATATACAAGTTATGATGCTGTTTTGGCTGTTGATGCTTTTACTTCTATAAAAACAGATTTTTCTTCTTCTTTTGATAAACTGAAAGAATACCAAGAACAAACGGCAGACTGGATCTTTGGGTACATATCATATGATCTTAAAAACGATACAGAAAAATTGGTTTCTCAAAATCTCGATAATTTGGGTTTTTCGGATTTGTATTTTTTTCAGCCCAAGAAAATATTTCTTCTTAAAGATAATAGGGTAGAAGTTCAGTATCTAAGGATGATTGATGATGAGATGGAAGAGGATTTCCAGTCAATTCAAACATTTCCTTCCTCTATTAAAATTTTTGATGAAGATACTTCTTGTGGAAAGGTTAAAATAAGCTTAAGAATCACCAAAGATGTATATAAGCAGAAGATCGAACAAATGCTTGCCCACATTCATCGTGGTGATATTTATGAAGCAAATTTTTGTCAGGAGTTTTTTGCAGAGAATAGCTGTATTGCTCCTTTGAAAACCTATCATCATCTTAATCAAATTTCTAAACCACCGTTTGCAGCTTTTTTTAAGAATCATCAACAATATTTACTTTCTGCTTCTCCTGAGAGGTACTTGCGAAAAGAAGGCAATAAAATTATTTCGCAACCTATCAAAGGAACAGCAAAAAGGGCAGAGTATGTTGATGATGATAGAGAATTGATAATTGCCTTAGAACAAGACTCAAAAGAACGATCAGAAAATGTAATGATTGTAGATTTGGTTAGGAATGATCTTTCAAAAACGGCGATCATGGGTTCTGTAAAAGTTGAAGAATTGTGTAGGGTTTATACTTTTCAACAAGTTCACCAAATGATATCCACAGTTGTTTCTGAAATTGATCCAGAAACGTCTCCTGTTGATGTTATTAGAACAACATTTCCAATGGGTAGTATGACTGGTGCTCCTAAAATTTCTGCCATGCAAATTATCGAAGATTTAGAAGTATCTAAAAGAGGTTTGTACAGTGGAGCAGTGGGATATTTTTCACCAGAAGGAGATTTCGACTTCAATGTGGTGATTAGGAGTATTTTATATAATGAAACCAAACAGTATATATCGTATACCGTAGGTGGCGCTATTACAGCCAAATCCGATCCGGATAAGGAGTATGAAGAATGTTTGATCAAAGCAAAGGCAATGAGAGAAGTGCTAGAAGGACTGTAGCGTATTGTCTTTATTTACTAAATCAGATTTTTTCTAAAACTTTTTCTAACATCTATGATGGTTTCCTTCACTTCTTGTTCCGTGATATCCTTAATTCTGGCTATCTCCTCAAAATTAAGTTTTCCGAAGACGAATAGATCGATAATTTTAGAGGTTTCCAGTGGTAACCAGCTATAAAACTTACCTAATAATTTTTGTTTTCTGTTTTCTGAAGAGTCTTCTGATTCGATAATTTTAAAAATAGCCGAATCGGAATCATCATATATAAAAAGTTGTTTTTTTTCTGAATTTTGATGATACGAAATATCATTCAGTTCCTCATTCATGATCAATTCGTTATCAGCTTCAGAAGTATAGTTTTCTTCCAATTTATCAAGTTCTTCTCTTAAAAAGTGATTCGTACTAATACATTGTTGATGCCAACCTTCTCTTAGGTATAACTCATCAATAAGTTGATCTGCTATTCTAAAAAGTTTTAATTCTAGCGATAGCGTATCCATGGCGATATCTAATTGATCTTCATTATATAATTTTACAATGGCATCATCGATAATACCATTAGAGCAGTACATGTTTCTAGGTAAAATACCGGTGCTTTCTGCAATATAGATTCTATGCTTTACATAAGGGTGAAGATGTGGCACCACAGAGAGTAGTTTCTTACCGAACTCTTTTTTATGATTATCTTCATAATATTTTGGCATTTCATCTATCCTATTCATAGTATCAAAATTTTAAGAGTTGTTTAAAAATAACAAAAAGGATCGAGTTTTTGTGTTAAAAACTTGAAAATCAGAATATAAAGACAGGTTGAGTAAAAATTGATCAACCTTCACAAAATTGTATCTTTGAACTCTGTTTGTATAATAACATATATAGTATTGATAGCTCAATTTAAAGATCATATAGAAACGCATTTGTCATTTCTTAAAGAAAAGAGAGTGCTAATTGCGTGTAGCGGAGGATTGGATAGTACTGTGCTTACGTACTTATGTCATTCCTTAAATTTAGAAATTGGGATGGCTCATTGTAATTTCAAATTAAGAGATAAAGAAAGCGAAGAAGACAAAAAGTTCGTTTCTGAAATGGCTGACACATTTGAAGTTCCGTTTTTAGTTACAAATTTCGAAACTGAACAATATGCCAAAGAACAAAAACTTTCTATCCAAATGGCTGCAAGAGAGCTTAGGTATCATTGGTTTCGAGAGATCGTTGTTGAGTATCAATATGATTATGTATTGACAGCACATCATAAGGATGATAATTTGGAGACTTTTTTGATAAATCTTTCTAGAGGAACCGGAATAGAAGGCCTCACCGGAATCCCCGAAATTAATGATATCTATGTGCGTCCGCTATTACCGTTTTCAAGAAATCAAATCCTAGAATTCGCCAAAAAAAATGATATTCTCTGGCGAGAAGATAGCAGTAATCAGAGTACAAAATATCTTAGAAATAGAATAAGGCATAAGGTGATTCCGGAGCTTTTGGCGATAAATCCAAATTTTCTACAGAATTTCGACACGACTGTGGGGCATTTAAAACAAACCAACGTTTTTGTTAAGAATCAGGTGGGAAGTATAAGAAAAAATATATTTGAATATGCTGATCCAGATATCATAAAAATTCCAATTCACAAACTTCAGCAGTATGATGATCCTAAAACGTACTTATACTTTTTGCTAAAGGATTTTGGTTTTACCGCTTGGGATGATATTCTTGAAATTTTATCTGCCCAATCTGGTAAGCAAATTTTCTCTCCTTCGCATAGGTTGGTAAAGAATAGGGAGTATTTATTATTGTGTCCAATAAAGGAAGATGTTTCAGATCGTATATACAAAATCCCGGAAGAAGAGCATATGATAATTATTCCTTCTGGAATGATCAAACTGAAAGAGGTTACTCAATTATCAGAAACGGATCTAAAAACGATATACCTAGATAAAGAAAAGTTAAAGTATCCGTTAGTTGTAAGAAAATGGAAAGAAGGCGACTATTTTTACCCTTTAGGCATGAAAGGCAAAAAGAAGTTGAGTAAGTATTTTAAAGATGAAAAACTATCTTTGCTGGCCAAAGAAAGAGTCTGGCTGTTATGCTCCGATCATGAAATTGTTTGGATTATTAATTATAGAGCAGATAATAGGTTTAAAATAAGTCCCGAAACAAAAAAAATATTAAAAGTAACGATTACCTAATGAGGAATATTCTAGTACTAGTAACAACGTTATTGTTCTCCACAACATTATTTTCGCAAATATTTGAACCCATAAAATGGAAAAGCAGTGTTAAGGAAGAGTCAGAAAATACATATACATTATATTTTGAAGCTATCTTAGAGAAAGGTTGGCACATATATTCTCAGCAAGAGGTGGAAACGGATGATATAGCACCTACGGCAACAGAATTCACCTTCTATAATGACGATAAAACTTACGAACTGATCGGTCAAACCACAGAACCTGAGGGAATACAGAAGTATGACAAAGTATTTGAGATGGATATCAAATATTTTGAAGATGAGGTGATATTTACTCAAAAAATAAAGCGATTAGATCCAAACCTGAAATCGATCAAGGCAGAAGTTTTTTTTGGTGTTTGCGATGATGAAAAATGTTTAGCACCGGACATTGTTGAGTTTAACTTAAATCTAACCGGAGAAAATGAAAGTCAAAAGAATACTTCAGGTCTTACACCCCAAGATGTTAATAAGTCTAAAGCTTTAGATATTAAAATAAAAGGATGGGAAGAGTTTCCGAAAGAGGATGTAAAAGATCAAAGTTATTTAAGAATATTTGTTTTAGGGTTCTTAGGCGGACTTATTGCTCTACTCACGCCTTGTGTTTTTCCTATGATTCCTCTTACAGTGTCTTTTTTTACTAAAGGAGCCAAGGATCGTAAAAAAGGAATGATGAATGCTATACTTTATGGATTTTTCATCTTTGTGATTTATTTGTTGTTAAGTCTTCCTTTTCACCTATTAGATTCTCTAGATCCCGAAATTCTTAATAATATATCCACAAATGTCACGCTAAATATCATCTTTTTTGTGGTATTTATAGTATTTGCAATATCTTTTTTCGGTTATTTTGAGATCACTCTGCCCAGTTCCTGGAGCAATAAAATGGATAGTAAAGCGACAAGTGTGGGAGGAATTTTGGGCGTCTTTTTTATGGCATTGACTTTGGCGTTGGTTTCATTCTCCTGTACAGGTCCTATTTTGGGTTCTTTACTTGGTGGTTCGCTTAGTAGTGATGGAGGTGCAATGCAATTAAGTTTCGGTATGGGAGGATTTGGTTTAGCCTTGGCTTTACCTTTTGGGCTTTTTGCATTATTTCCTAATTGGTTGAATAATCTACCTAAAAGTGGAGGATGGCTCAATTCGGTAAAAGTTGTTTTAGGGTTTATAGAATTAGCATTGGCTTTTAAATTTTTATCTAATGCAGATTTGGTCGAGCATTGGGGAATTCTAAAACGTGAAATATTTATTGGAATTTGGATTCTAATTGGAATAGGATTAACGCTATATCTCTTTGGAAAAATTCGTTTCCCACACGATAGCCCGATTAAAAAATTAGGTAAAGTAAGAATCACGACTGGAGTTCTGACACTTGCTTTTGTGATCTACTTAATTCCGGGTCTTACCAATACAGCATATGCAAATCTAAAGTTATTGAGTGGTTTTCCTCCTCCATTATTCTATAGTATTTACGAAAAAGAAACACACGGACCATTAGGACTAAATGCGTACACAGATTTTGAGAAAGGTGTAGAAGCGGCAAAGAGGGAAAATAAACCAATAATGATTGATTTTACAGGTTGGGCTTGTGTTAATTGTAGAAAGATGGAAGAACAGGTCTGGAGTAATCCAGAGATCACAAGAATTCTTAAAAACGACTACATTTTAATCTCACTTTATGTAGATGACCGAAAAATGCTTAATGAAGAAGAGCAATTTAAGTTCTTAAAGTCTTCTGGTGCAGTAAAATCGATTAAAACGGTTGGTGACAAATGGGCTACTTTTCAAACATTAAATTTTGAAAATAATTCTCAACCATATTATGTTCTTATAGATTCTGAAATGAATCTTTTAAATACAACCACCGTTTATACACCAAATGAGAATGAATATCTAAATTGGTTAAAAAATGGTCTAAAAAATTTCAATAAAAAATAATTATTTACAATTGGATAAAGAGAAGATGTATTGATCAACAAAATATCATCTTATCCTATTAAAATCATCAACCCTCAGTGTATATTGAGGGTTGTTTTTTGTCTGTAATGCGTATTATTGGATTGTTAAAATCTCCTTAAAAGTGAGCTTGTCAGCATTCCATTTTTTATCTTCCACATTCAACTAAACTCACACAAATGCGATTCAATAAAATATTACTTTTATCATTATTAGGCTTATTACTTTTTGTTTCATCTTGCAAGAAAGAGGTTCCCACCGAAACCGGTAAAACTGTTCAGAACAATACAACTACTACTGTAGAAACCGACGCTTACGATGTAAAAGATTATTATTCTAAGCAAGAAGTGGATATTGTAATGAGAGATGGAATTAAATTGCATACTACCATATATACTCCTAAAGACTCTAGTAAAAAGTATCCCATCTTAATGCAAAGAACTCCATACAGTTCTAGGCCATATGGAGAGGATCAGTTTAGGTCTAAAATTGGGCCCAATGAATTTCTTATGAAAGAAGGGAATATTATTGTATATCAGGATGTACGTGGACGATGGATGAGCGAAGGAGTATATGATAATATGCGAGCGTATATTCCTAATAAAAAGGATGAGCAGTTTGATGAGGCAAGTGATACTTATGACACTATTGAATGGCTGGTGAATAATGTAGAAAATAATAATGGCAAAGTTGGAGTTTGGGGTATTTCATATCCTGGTTTTTATGCAACCTACTCCTTATTAGATTCACATCCTGCGCTAAAAGCTGTTTCCCCACAAGCGTGTATCGGTGATTTCTTTTTTGATGATTTTCATCACAATGGAGCATATTTATTAAGCTATTGGAGAGCTACCGCAGTATTTGGCTATGAAAAGACGGAACCGGTAAAAGAAAGTTGGTATACATTTCCAGAATTGGGAACTAAAGATCAATATCAGTTTTTTTTAGATGCAGGCCCGCTTACCACATTGGATCAATATTATAAAGAAGATAATGTTTTTTGGACTCAGCTAAAAGAACATCCTAATTATGATGATTTCTGGCAGAAAAGAGGAATAATCCAACATCTTAAAGATATTAAACCTGCGGTAATGGTTGTTGGAGGATTGTTTGATGCAGAAGATCTATATGGTCCTTTTGAGACGTACGAGAAAATAGAAAATAATAGTAAAAATTATAATATCATGGTCTTTGGGCCTTGGAGTCACGGGGATTGGGCGAGAAATAAAAAGCGTCAGGCTATTGGTAACGTTTATTTTGGAGATGATATTTCACTCAATTTTCAAAAAAACGTAGAAACGAGATTCTTCAATCATTTTTTGAAAGGAGAAGGGGACCAGGCGACAGGTTTATCCGAAATTCAGATTTTTGATACCGGAAAAAAAGAATGGAATACTTTTGACAGTTGGCCACCAAAAAATGCGGAGAAAAAAACAATGTATTTGTCAGATGGTGCCTTAGCTGAAATTGCAGGCAAAGAATTTTCAGAGTTCATTAGTGATCCTAAAAAGCCGGTTCCGTATTCAGAGGATATTAAAATGGTGTTTACTCCCAGAAAATATATGACCGATGATCAACGTTTTGCTGCAAGACGTCCGGATGTGTTAGTTTATGAAACTCCTGTTCTACAGGAAGATATAACGGTTTCTGGTGAAGTTTTGGCAAAATTAAAAGTTGCCACCACCGGAACTGCTGCAGATTGGGTGGTAAAATTAATAGATGTCTATCCTCCTGATGCAGAAGATACAGAAGAAACTCAAGAGTATCTGAAGATGTCTAATTATCATATGATGGTTAGAAGTGAGGTATTACGTGGAAGATTTAGAAATAGCTTTAGTAAACCAGAACCTTTTGTGCCAAATCAAAAAACTGCTGTTGATATCAAATTACAGGATATACATCATACATTTTTAAAAGGACATAAAATTCAGATTCAGGTGCAAAGTACCTGGTTTCCTTTGATAGACTTAAATCCGCAAACATTTGTTCCAAATATATTTAAGGCAAATATGTCTGATTTTAAAAAACAAACTCATAAAGTGTTCGGGGATTCATCCATAGAATTCTTTGTTTTAAAATAAACTTACCAACCCTAATATCTTAAAAAGATGAATAAAGTACAATGCTATCTCATCGCTACTTCTTTTTTGTTTGTAGTTCTTGGCTGTAAAAAGGAATATAAAGAAACAGAAGTTACAGTCAATACCAAAGCGCAAATAAAAGAACATTCAAAGAAACTTAACGATTGGTTCGAAACTAAGTTTCAAGAAGATGTTGCAGATTCACCAATGACGCAAACGTATTTAGGAATAAAGACAGAAGATTATGGGAAATGGGATAATATCTCTTCCAAAAAAGAAGTACAAGACTTAGAGAAGGCTAAAAATAGACTGAATTACTTAAAGGATTCTGTAGATATTTCTATGCTAAATAAAGAAACATTGTTAAGTTACAAATTGATGAAAATCGATCTGGAAAACAAGATAGAAGATTTTAAGTATCGATTTTATAATTATCCGGTAAATCAATTGCAAGGGATGCAGGCAGAGATTCCTGCATTTTTGATCAATATGCATCATATTGAGGATAAAAGTGACGCAGAAGCATACATCTCAAGGCTTTCTAAAATGGATGAGCTGTTTGCTCAATTGATTGACAATATAAAAATCCGAGAGAAAAATGGTATTGTGCCACCAAAGTTTGTATTTGCTAAAGTATTGAATGATAGTAGAAATTTGATAACAGGAAAACCATTTGATGAATCTAATAAAGAAAGTACACTACTGTCAGATTTTATAAGAAAAATAGAGAAGCTTGAACTTTCTGATAAAGAAAAAAAGCAGTTGATATCTAAAGCAGAAAAAGCGCTTTTGGAAGATGTCAAACCTGCCTATACTCAGCTCATCACAATGCTGGAAGATCAGCAACAGAGAGCAACTGTAGATGACGGTGCCTGGAAATTTCCTAAAGGGGACGCATTTTATAGTAATGCTTTAAAACGTACCACTACAACAAATATGACCGCTGAAGAGATTCATCAAATGGGATTGAAGGAGGTTGCAAGAATTCATAAGGAAATGCAGGATATCATGACCGAACTTAAATATGAAGGCACACTGCAAGATTTCTTTAAATTTATGAAAGAGGATCCAAGATTTTATTATCCAAATGATGATGAAGGAAGAGCAGCTTATTTAGAAAGAGCAGTAGGTTTAATCGATAATATGAAATCAAGACTGGATGAGCTATTTATTACAAAACCTAAAGCAGATATTGTAGTCAAAGCTGTGGAGCCATTCAGAGAAAAGAGTGCAGGAAAAGCATTTTATCAACAAGGAACTCCTGACGGTTCAAGACCGGGAACATATTATGCTAATTTGTATGATATGGAAGCAATGCCCAAATATCAGATGGAAGCTTTAGCCTATCACGAAGGTATTCCAGGGCATCATATGCAGATTTCTATTTCACAAGAGTTAGAGAATATTCCTAAATTCAGAAAATTTGGAGGATATCAGGCGTACGTTGAAGGATGGGGGCTTTACAACGAGTTTCTACCAAAAGAAATAGGTTTGTATAATAATCCATATTCAGATTTCGGTAGATTGGCCATGGAATTATGGAGGGCTTGCAGATTGGTTGTGGATACTGGAATCCACGCTAAAAAATGGACTAGAGAAGAAGGCATAAAATACTATACAGATAATACCCCAAATGCAGAAAGTGATGCCGTAAAAATGGTAGAGCGACATATTGTAATACCGGGTCAGGCTACCGCCTATAAAGTAGGAATGAATAAGATTCTGGAATTGAGAGAAAAGGCAAGATTGAAACTTGGCAATGATCTATTTGATATCAGAGAGTTTCATGATGTTATTTTAACGAATGGAGCTGTACCACTTACAATTTTAGATAATCTTGTTAACGAATGGATAGTAATAAAAAGTAATTCTGCCAGGCCAGAAGAGAATTCTTGATAATAGAGCTTTCATAAGATAAAATAGCATAGAGGCCTTTCTTGAACAGAAAGGCTTTTTTTATTTATGAATATATATTTATGGTAAATCCATAAAATACTGTAAGAATATTACTACTTTTTATAATTTGTTTAACTATAATTATGTATTTTGTGGATTAAATCAGATTTTTTATCTGAATATCCCCAAAATTCATGAGTATGAGAAGAGTGTTTTTATTTATTTTCACAATGCTTTTATCCGGGCAAACTTTTGCTCAAGATAGAGTTACTGAAACCTCTCAAGGTTTTGAGCACATTACAGATACGCTACAATTTAAACAGCAATTACTTTCTCTTAATGAACTGATAAAAGACAATCAAATAGAAAAAGCTGAAAATATTTCAAAGATCTTAATTAAAAAAGGTGGAGAATTAAACTATCATAATGGTCTTGGAGAATTATATTTAATTCAGGGAATGCTTTTTAAGAGGAATAAAAAATATCTGGAGGCAATTAGAAGTTATGAAAATTCAGAGAAAAATTTTAGAAAAGCAAATAATTTAAAAGGAATAGCTCGTGTATTTAATACCAGATCTATTTTAGAAAGTCATCGTGGAAATGTCGAAAAAAGTATAGACTATTTGTTAGAAGCAAAAATGTATCACGAAAAATTAAGAGATAGCGCAGGTCTGGTAATCATATATAATAATCTTGCGAGTCATTATGCAGGTTTGGATAATCTAAATGAGTCAGAAAGATATTTTAATGAAGCGATTATGATTCGAAAGAAAATCGGAATGCTTCATAATATAGGAATGGTGATGAATAATTTGGCATTTATTTATTTGCAAAATGGTAAACCAGATAAGGCCAGAGCAATGTTACCCGAGGCATTGTCAATTAATAAAAAGAACGGCATCAATGCTTCTATTGCCCATTCTTATAGCATTATGGCAGAAGTGGAATTATATGAAAAGAACTATGAGAAGGCGAAAAAATACTACGAAAAATCTTTGTCTATATCGGTTAATACGGATTATGAGCTTCTTACCGTGGATAATAAACAACAATTAGGCTATTTGGCAATTATGCAAAAAAATTATAAAGAAGCAGAAAAATTGCTGGAAACCGCCAGAAAGGAATCAATAGATTTGGGTGCAACACAATTGTTGATGAAGAACTATCAATTTTCTTCAAAATTAGATTCTGCTCGCGGTAATCTATCCGGAGCTTTAACCTGGCAAAAAGAGCATCAGAAACTTTCTGATAAACGAATGACTGAATTGTCTACACAAAAGATGGAAAGAGCAGAGGCAAGGTATAAAGCAGAACTTGAAAACTTAAGAATGATCGATGCTCAAGAAAAAAGAGAACAAAAAACCAAAGAAGAATTGTTTAGATATCGTGCCCTAACTTTTATTGCACTAGTATTATTAGTCATATTTCTGGTCTTCATAATTATGGTGATAAGAACAAGAAAAGAACGAAAAAGATTGATCACTAAGCTAAACGAATCTAATCAGATAAAAAATAAACTATTCTCTATCATATCACATGATCTTAAAAATGAAATTCACGGTTTAGAAGGAAGCCTGAATTTGATGAAGGAAAATGAAATTTCTACAGAAGAGTTTCAGGAAATTGTTCCGCTTTTGGCAAACAGAACACATCAAACGTCTATTTTATTGAACAATTTATTGAACTGGTCAAAATCACAAATGAAAGAACTTAATGCTAGGCCTATAACTTTTGATATTACCGAAGTGATCTCTACCAAATTTGCTTTTTTTATGCCCAAGGCGATGCAAAAAAATATCAAACTGATCAATAAACTAGATGCAACAAGAATATTTGCAGATAAAGATATGGTAAGTATTGTTGCCCAAAATTTGATTGCAAATGCTATTAAATTTTGTAATCCAGGAGATTCTATAGCATTAGTTTCAAGAGAAAAAGATGATCATTATGAGATTTGTTTTGAAGATACAGGTATCGGTATAGAGCCTTCTAATCTTGCTAAACTATTTGCAGAGGATACCTTCACTACCAATGGTACTCAAAATGAAACAGGAACAGGTCTAGGGCTTAGAATCTGTAAGGAATTAATAGAACTTAATAAAGGTAATATAAAGGTAGAAAGTATACCTGGAAAGGGAAGTACTTTTTATGTGACGTTGCCCAAAGCAGCATAACCTAATTTTCGGTCAAAGCGAGGTTTAAAAACAATATGATTAATATTTTGAAAATCAAATACTAGATAAGGCAAGTGCAATTGCCTCATGATCAGATTTTAGCCCCAAAATAAATAGTATGAAAAAAGCAACCATTCTTCTTATAGTTGTCTTTGTGTTTAACTTTTATGGTTTTTCTCAAAGTCATTTTACGGGAGTTGATATTTCCGGCATAAGAACATTAAAAGACTCTATACTTTTTAATAAATCCGTTCGAGATATACAACAGTTTGTAAACGAAGATCAATTTGAAAAAGCAGAGCCTTTGGCAGATGAACTTATTGTTATAGCCAAAAATCTGCAATACAAAAAAGGAGCAGGACTTGCTTACAGGTTGAAAGCGCTTATTTGTGATAAAGCCAATAGAAATATTGAGTCTGACCAAAACTTTGAAAAGGCTATTCAATATTTAAAACAGGTTAAAGATAAAGACGGACTTGCAACCCTAAGTAATGATAGATTTATTATCGAACAAAATAAAGGAAACCTGGAGAAGGCAGCTGATTATTTGATGGAGGCCAAGTTATATAGAGAACAACTTAATGATAGTATTGGATTATCGGGTATTTACAACAATTTGGCCATCATTTATAAAGAACTTAAAGATATTCCTAATGCAGAAAAATTCTATTTAAAATCTATCAATACGCTAAAGAATCTAAAATTAGAAGGATTAGGAATGGTAATGAATAACCTGGCTCTTTTATATACAGAAGGAGGTAAGCTTTCTGAAGCGAAGGAAATTTTACCGAAAGCTCTAAAAATTAATAAAGAGCAAAATGATGTAAGACATACTGCCCAATCATATAGTATTATGGCAAAAGCGGCAATGTATGGTAAAGAATACGAATTAGCGAAAAAGTATTATGATACGACCATGTGCGTAGGTACACAAGCTAATTATAAACTGATTGTAGTAAATGCAAAGCAACAATTAGGAATCATTGCCTTAGAAGAGGGTGAGTATAAAAAAGCAGATGTATTATTAAAAGAAGCAAGAGAAGGTCTGATAAAATCCAATGTCATATCATTGATATTGAAAAACTACAAATACTCTTTTAAATTGGATTCGACTAGAGGAAATCTACTGGAAGCAATAAAATGGCAGAAGGAGTATCAACAACTTTCTGATAAACGAATGTACGAGAGCACAGCTCAGAAAGTTGAAAATGCGAAGTCCAGATACGAAGCAGAATTGAATCAACTCAAGCTTATTGATGAACAAGAAAAAAGAGAGTTAAAAACCAAAGAAGAGCTGTTTAGGTATCGCGTATATACCTTTATAAGTTTGGCGGTGATCGCCATTATTCTTGTTTTTTTAGTTCTTTTTATAAAAACGAGAAAAGAAAGAAAAAGGTATATAAGAGAGCTTAATGAGTCGAATGAAGTGAAGAATAAATTGTTTTCTATTATTTCTCATGATTTAAAAAATGAAATACACGGATTGGAGGGCAGTCTCAATTTAATGAAAGAAGAAGTCATCTCTACAGAAGAGTTTAAAGAAATAGTACCATTATTGGCAAATAGGACACATCAAACTTCAATTCTGTTAAATAATTTATTGAATTGGTCAAAGTCACAAATGAAAGAATTGAATGCTAATCCGACTACTTTTGATATTGCAGAAGTGATCAATAGCAAATTTACTTTCTTTAAACCCAAAGCAGAAAAAAAAGATATCAGACTTATCAATAAGTTAGAATCCACCTTGATTTTTGCAGACAAGGATATGTTCGGTATTGTTGCACAAAATTTAATTGCTAATGCGATCAAGTTTTGTAATCCCGGAGATTCTATCGCCTTAGTATCTAAAGAAAAAGGTGATCATTACGAGATTTGTTTTGAAGATACAGGTATCGGTATCGATCCGGCTAATATTCAAAAACTGTTTGCAGAAGACACCTTTACGACAAAAGGTACGGAAAATGAAACGGGAACTGGTCTTGGGCTAAAAATTTGTAAAGAGCTCATAGAACTTAATCAGGGTAAAATTAAAGTAGAAAGCAAACCGGGTAAAGGAAGTGTTTTTTCAGTATCCTTACCAAAGGCGGCTTAATAGTTACTTATCCATCAAACTTCTAAACTGATAGAAGAATCTTTCTATAAGCCTCAGGTCTTCAGTAATGATTTCTACAGAGCCTCTCATTTCTTGTTTAAATGGTATTTCTTTATTGTAGGTGGTGATTAACTTTTTAGGTAATTTTACGTGCATCAGATATAATCCATCCTCATCTGGTAACGGAGAAATATAATCTACAGTACCCTGTAACATTCCAAATTCATCATCAGGAAAGTTCTCTAATTTGATATTGGCTTTTTGTCCTAATTTTATTTTTCCGGAGTTCTGGGATGGAGCTTTTATTCTTGCTACATACGAAGAGGATTCCTGTATCGGAATTACAATAAATACGATATCTCCGGCAGTTACATTTTCATTTTCATAACGATAATTAGAAAATGACACTCGTCCTTCTATATCGGATTGGAGTAGATATCTTAGTTCCCAGTCTTTGATACTTTTCTTTAATTGATCAAAAGATTGAATCACTTTATTGCGTAAACTGATTTCTTCTCTTCGTTGATTGAACTCTGTTCCTTTAGATGTCTTCTGAGCGTTACTTATTTGTTCTTTAATTTGAGAAAGCTGAGCATCGTAGTTTTTATAATTGTTTTTAAATTGTAAATACTCAACTTCAGCCTGTTCATATTCCTGTTGAGAAATACTCCCTTTACTATAGAGCTCTTCCTGTCTCTCAAAATCTTTCTTTCTAAAGCTAAGTGCACTTTTTTCAATTTTTTTCTGACTTAAAATAGCTTCTTGCCTTCTATATAATTCTGATAAGGATATTTGATTAGCTAAGTTTTCATCAGAAAAGGGTTGTAATTTCTTGTTTAGGCTATATTCAATATAATTGTTTTCAAAAGTAGCGTAACTGGTTTGTATATCTCCAAGTTCTAAAATGGGCGGAAGCTCATTAAAAGGAAAATCGATTTGTCTATTGTTTATGGTGATGGTATCGATAACTCTTTTAAGCGTAAATACATCCAGGTAATTTGCCGTATTGCGCAAGATAGCCAGAGGTGTTCCTTCTGGAACGGTATCTCCTTCTTTTACCAAAATAGCTTCAATTTTTTCACTTGCATTGGCTTGTTCTTTTTGCAAAGGTAGTTCTGTGGTTATGATCGCCTGAGCCGGAATGGTGTCAGGATATTTTAGCATCCAGGAAAGAAATAACAAAAGAAATATTAAAGCTAATATTAATAAGTTTCCCCACCGGATCATCCAATGCGGTACTCGCGTCAGGATTTCCTGTACCTCTTCACTTCTTAGTTGTATGTCGTCTAAATTATCAGGCATCTATTTTAATTACGAATTATGAATTATGAATTATGAATTATGAGTTTTAAATTTTGTTGTCCTTTGAATTGAACCGATAATTTTAAGTAACTCTTCACAGTTTTCAATAAGACTTTTGCTTTCTTCTTGACTAAGATAATTGCTATCTCTTAATAACCTTAACCAATAATGTGTTTCTCTGGCTTCTTTGTACGAAATAGCCATTTTTGACAGAAAGTCCTTAGTGCTCTGCCCTCCAATGGCTTCTTCAATATTTGCACCTATAGAAGTACTACTTCTTAAAACTTGTTTAGATAAAATGTATTCATGTCGTTCACTAGTTAATTTTTTAAATAATTTGACACAAAGCAATGCAAAATCATAGCTTTTTATTTGAATAATATTATCTTTTTTCATTCAATTGATAATTCGTAATTATTAATTTTTAATTGATCATTATTTTCCAAGTTCTAATTGATTTTTTACCAAGTTGTAATAGCTTCCTTTTTCTTTAATCAAAGAATCGTGATTTCCAACTTCGATAATTTCTCCTTTATCTAATACTACGATCTGATCTGCATTTTTTACAGTACTTAATCTATGGGCAATTACCATAACTGTTTTGTCTTTAAAGAAGGTATCCAGTTTTTCCATAATCACTTTTTCATTATTGGCATCCAGAGCAGAAGTAGCTTCATCAAAAAATAAAAACTTAGGGTTTTTGTATACTGCTCTGGCAATGAAAAGACGTTGTTTTTGTCCAGTACTAAGTCCAACACCTTCCATACCGATTTTAGTATTGTAGGACAAGGGTAAGGACTCTACAAACTCTTTTATATTGGCCACATCGACAGCGTGTGCTAATTTTTTCTTATCTACATAGTCTTCGCCAACAGCAATATTATTAGCGATTGTATCATTAAAGATGTATCCTTCTTGCATTACCACACCAAACTGGTCTCTCCAAGCTTTTTGCGACACATGATGTAGATCGTGAGTGCCAATAAATATCTGACCCTCATCGGGTTCGTAAAATTTCAACAGTAATTTCATAAGGGTAGTTTTTCCACTTCCGCTTACACCAACTACCGCAGTAATTTTATTTGCCGGAATAGAAAGGTTTAGATTTTGCAATACAGGTTTATCGGATCCCACATATCTAAAACTAAGGTTTTTAATTTCAAATCCTGAATTTTCAGGGATTTCCCGTATTTTTTCATCTCCTGATTTTTCTTCATCTTCTTTATTATGAATTTCGCCCAAACGTTCTAATGAAATCTGTGCATCTTGCAATTCTCTTAAGAAATTGATCAATTGTGTTATCGGTGCATTTAATTGTCCTACAATAGATGTAATGGCCAGCATCATACCTAAAGTAATGTCTCCATCAATTACTAGAACGGCAGAAAGCACCGTGATCAATATGTTTTTAAGCTCATTAATAAAAGCAGAACCTACACTTTGATATTGTTCTAATGCTAGATTCTCTATGGATATTTTAAAAAGCTTAGCCTGTACAAATTCCCAGTTCCATCTTTTTCTTTTTTCGGCATTATGGAGTTTAATTTCCTGCATCCCATTTACCAGTTCGATAACTTTACTCTGTTCCTCGCTGATTTGTGAAAATCTCTTATAATCTAATTTTTTACGTTTTTTAAAGAATATCAGAATCCAAGCAAAGTAAAAGGCACTACCAATAGCAAAAACGCTAAAAATGGAGAAGCTATAATAGATAAGTACGATACTAAAAACAATCAAGTTAACCATCGAAAACAACACATTGAGTGATGACATCGTTAGTATTTGCTCGATTCTTTTGTGATCGTTGATTCTTTGTAACAAATCACCAGTCATTTTTACATCAAAATAGGAAATAGGCAAATTCATTAGTTTGATGAAAAAATCTGATATCAAAGAGATATTTATTCTGGTACTCAAATGCAATAAGATCCAGCTTCTTAGAACGTCAATTAATGTTCGACCAATAAACAAGGATAGTTGTGCTATCAGCACCAGATATACAAAGTTAATATCTTCATTCTTTATACCAACATCAACAATGCTTTGGGTAAGGAAAGGAGTAATAAGTTGTAATAAACTACCTGCGGTAAGACCCAATATCAGTTGAAAAATAAACTTCTTGTACTTAAATACATATTTGGAAATAAACTTAAATCCAAATTCTTCATCTTTTTCATCAAAATTGTCACTATAGAACTTGGGTGTAGGTTCTACCAATAAAGCAACCCCTTCTTCTGTTGTTTGATCTGCATTATTACCAATCCAGGCTTTGATAAACTCTTCTTTGGTATAGGTAATCAAACCGTGTGCAGGATCGGATACAAAAATCGTCATGCCTCCTTTTCTGTTGGTTTTGATTTTGTAAACCACCACATAATGCACTTTATTCCAGTGTACAATACAAGGTAACGGAACTTCTAATAGTTGATTCAAAGAAAGTTTTACACCAAGTGATCTAAAACCAATACTTTCTACCGCTTCACTTAAGCCAAGCAAAGAACTTCCTTCTCTGGTGGTTTCACTTAAAGATCTAAGCTTTTGGGTATTCAGAACTTTTCCGTAGTGTTTGGCAATGATTTTAATACAAGTAGGTCCGCAATCTTTAGATTCAGCTTGTTTGTAAAAAGGAAATTTTGGCATTAAAAGTTTTAATTTTTGTGTCGTGTGATCAGTTACAAAGAAAAGTAATTCTTTTCGATTTTACTATCCTATTGATTAGATCCTATATGATTCGTATTTATTAGTTCATATTTGGATGGATTTGTTACCCAAAAAAGGATGGTTTTTTAAGAATTATTAATTATGATGACAATTTTAAACCGAATGAGACACACCAGTTGGTTCCGGTTTAAGTATTTCTAATAACAATGTTTTCTCTAGTATAAAAGATAACATTTTTGTTTTAAAGTCTGTAATTCCGTCTCCAAACTGCTTTATAAAGTCTTTGTCTTGGTGTAAATCATCATAAAGCTCTTGGATCGAAACAGGTTCTAAAAAGTACAGTAAAATACTATGCCAACCAACGAGATCTTTTTTATCTTTTTTTCCATTGTAAGGGATCGTAAATTCTATAGTAATGGGATCGGCGTTAAAATCTATAATACAGTTATTGTTTATAGAAAACTTTGTATTAAACAATTCATCTTTAGTTATATTTTCTACAAAATCATAAAAATCAAATATGTTTTGTAATCTGGATGTTTCAATTTCTTGGTCAAAACCTAGTTTTGGAAAAAGTCGATGAAGCTTACTTTTGAAATGTTTGTGATATTCTGGAAAATGATATTGAAGTCTGGCTTCTATCTGCTCACAAGCAAAAATTGATTTTTTGGCAAAACCTATGCAATGAATAAATTTAGAAATTAAAGGTACGGTACTAAAATCGATAACTTCTACAAAATTTGGTTGTACGTTATTAAATAAATATTGAACCTGTAAGTTATTCTTTTCTGCTATTGCATAACCTAATTGTTGCTCAAAAATAGTATTAAAAATACCAACATCGATATGAGGAAAATGATGTTCGTTTTTTTCTATTAATTCTTTAGCACTTCGGTAAAGCTCTTGAAAAAAATCAAGATTTCTACCTCCGATAAAACCAGCGTTATGAGCTAAGATTTTGCCATTGCTATAATAACTTTTAATTAATTCGCTGGGAATCGTTTCAAAATTAGCAAGCATATATTTGAATGTTTTTCCATAACCAGGAAAATTTGCTTCTACGTTTTGAGCGATGATATCATATTGTTTATGATCATAAGGGATTTTATCCCAAATAAAGATATCATTATCTAAATGTATAAAAGGTTCGTTTTGATCCGCACAGGTAACAAGTTTACCAAAAGCCCATAATTTGGGATGATGATGATTGATTCTTTCAAGATTGGTGTATATATTAGAATAAGGCAGTTCTAAAAGATTATGAAACAATTCTTTTCCTCTATTATCCGTAAATAGCTCATTTTGCTTATAATATTTATGAATCGTTAGTGCGCTTAGCGCAAAACTATAAAAAGCCTGTTTTTGATTTACCCAACCGCCGTTATATCTGGCATTTGAATCCTCTGAGCTATGATACGTAGGTTTTGTCCAGAAACTTTGAATTATTTTCATGATATATGTTTGCTTAGAATAGAGGATGTTTAAAACACCCTCTATAATTAATGTAAGATGGATAATCTCTAGTAGTTAGGATTACACCAGCTATTTAGATCGGTATCATAGTATAGATACTGTCCGTTAATCCACGATCCGTGAGGTGGATACAACTTACCAGCAGGACAACTAGGAACAGATCCATATTCATAACCACCGGTAATCTGCTTGGCCTCTTTTCTGTCCAAGATTTCACCTTTAATCTTCTTTAAAATTTCTGATTTTTTCATTTTTTAATGAATTAAAATTAATAATGATTTGATAGTATACTATTACTATATAATACGCTGAAAAGAGAAAATGTTACTAGTAAAAAATCTACGTTAACGTTATAGTGTTAATAAGTTGATTGAATTATCAATTTTTTAACATCTTTTTTGCGTGAATCATTACAATTTTCTTGTTCTTGAGTATTGTGTTAAGGCGAGTACCAGTGAAGATTTAATCATATTGTTGGATAAATTACTTTAAAAACTTTACAACCTGAATTAGAATAATAACTTAAGAGTTTTAATTTTTGTCTTATATTCAGTTACAATACAAAGAAAAGTACTTCTTTTTGGTTTTACTGTCCTCTTGATTATATCCTCTGTGATTCGTATGAATTAGTTCATATTTGGATGGATTTGTTACCCTGAAAAAAAGAGTTTTTTTAAAACCAGAATATTGAATTATAGCGAATAACAAAACAATATACTTATGTAGTATTACTATTCTACTGTGAAGATAATATTTGTCCTATCTCAGTTAATTTTTGCGGACTGCTTCCACGGGCAATAATGTTTAAGTCTTTATCAATTAAAACAAAGGTTGGAAAGGCCACTATTCTAAGGTCATCGAGAATTTGAGGAGTAGTGGTATATTGTTTTTCTTTTTGGATGAATGCGTGATTCCAATCCATTTTATACTTTTTTATGTGTTCAAATACTTTTTTAATATCCACGTCATAAGCGAAACTTAAAATAGTTAACCTATCTGCATACTTTTCTTTAAGCTGGATAACATCAGGAGTAATTTTAATGCACGGAGCGCACCAGGTACCCCAAAAATCTATTAAAAGGTAGTCTTTTTTTGCCAGAAGTTTTGAGAATCTTGTTTTAGAAAAAGATAAGTCTTTAAATTCTAGATCTTTAATTTTTTCTCCTTCTCTATAACCAGTTAGTCTTTTCGGTAGTTTTAAATCTTTTAGAAAGAGTTTAGAGAAATCCGTAGTGAAGCTGTCTATCCTGAAGTATTTTTGACTTAGGTTGATAGTATCTTTTAGTCTATAACTGATATTCTCGTAACCAAGTTGCGTAGGAAATTGGTTATTTATTTCAGCAAAGCTAAAGTCCTTTATATACTTATTACGTTCAATATAAGCTACTTTATAAGGGAGGTCTTCGACGCGAAATTCTCCATATAACCAGTGATCGTGAAATTTTAATAACAGGGTTAGATCGGTACGTATTGGGTCATCATATTGATAACCTCCATCATTAAGTAATACTTTGTAGATAAGACTGTCTTTTATGGCTGTGTTACCAACAAACTTTTGATAAACAAGGGTATCAAGTTTAGTGTTTTTATCGGTCGTTTCAAATCTTTCCAGACTATCTTGGTTTCTATCGAAATAGATAGTTGGATCATCACCAAAATCATAGTTAAAATTGTGATCCACACCTACCACTATTTTATCCTGTTTATAGCCGGAGTAGGCATAGATTGTATTCGGATAAATAGAATCGGGTTGTAAATTATCTCTCAACACAAAGGATTGAATTATAATAGTGTCTAGCTTCGGCATACCTTTTAACCCAGTGGGAATAGAATCTAACATTCTAAAGGTTAATAAGCTACTGGAGAAAGGACCTGCTTCAACTTGTTTTTTTAAATCTATCTCTATATCCTCATCAATTGATGTATTTGGGTTATTAGTTCTCTTACAGGAGATTGCTAAAAATATAATTAAGAGAAGTACAATAGTAGATTTCATTTGTTTTTTATTAGTTGGTAAACCTAGTTTAATATAAAATGAAAAGTAAATATTTCAAATACAAATTTTAAAGTACATATGAATTAAAAAAAGCTGTCCAAACTTATACAGACAGCTTTTTTGCAAGAATAGGTATGACTTAATTCTTCTAATTCAAACTCAACTTTGTCGTAGCTATTCCTTTTTCGTTTTCGATTTGTACCAAATACAATCCTCTAGATAATTCTCCAATTTCAAAATTGGTTCCTGGTGCAAAGTTACCTTCGAATTTTTTCGCTAGAGATCCGGTGATCGTATATACAGATACTTTTTGTACCGATTCATTAATACTAAACACGGTTCTTGCCGGATTAGGATATGCATTAAAACTAGCTCCATTAACAAACTCCTGCGTACTTAAATTAGGTTGTTGATTTCCATACACCTTGAATTCACCAGGTTGTAAGCTAATTACCGCGTTTACGTTAGTTACATTTATACTTTCTCCTGTATCGCTCAATAAATCATACCAAGTACCTGTTTCTTGAAAATCAGGATCAATAGAAATGGTATTGACTCCAAAATTCCCAATAATGGTTACATACTTTATTTCATCTCCGGTAGCAGCATTATCAGTAAGTTGAATTTTTTTAGAAGTCGCTGACGATACGGATAAGGTAAAATCGTTTGTCCTAAATATTCTTTCATTTAATTTTAAACGAATCAACTTGGCATACGTGTCATAAATATCAGTTCTATCGGTAACATTCAAATAATCCCATCGAATTGGCTTGGGACTGGTTCTGCAAGATTCTTCAACAGTTCCGTTTTCGCATCGATTGATACTAAATCCATATCCTAATTCACCGAATTGCCAAATCATTTTTGGTCCTGGAACGGTAAAGTAAAATGCTCCAGCCAATTCTTGTCTATCCAATGCAGTGGATAAATCGGTTACATCATAAACTGGCGAGTTTGTATCATTACCAAATTGAACATTTTTGTACATTAATCGCTCTTCATCGTGGCTTTCCATATAACTAATGTTAGAAGGAGTAGTCCAACCACGTGTTAAGTAAGATACAGATTGGAAATTAGAATCTCCATACCCCATAGTAGCCTGATTATAATGGTAGTTGCTATTTCCCCAAACAAGCATTCCTTCATTGATTAATAAAGTTTCTTCAGAATTCGGAGCGAAATGTTCTAAGATTACATAGGCATTAGGGTCAACGGCTTTGATAGCTGTATTCATTCGAGTAAGAATATCGATACGACTTTGGTCAAAAGCACCTCCATCTCCTGGAGTATTTGTAAATCCTTTGGTAAAATCAAATCTAAACCCATCTATATTATACTCAGTTAGCCAGTATTCATTTAATCGGTCTATATAATCTTCTGTAGCTGGAGATTCGTGATCGATATCGTTAAAGAATGAAAAAGTAGGATTAGAATCAGTTTCTCTGAATATTGGATTCTCTGCGGTTGCTTGTCCGTTATAACAACCATTACAATCGTTCCACATTCTATAATATGGATTTTGACCTGTAGCGTGGTTATACACTACATCTAGTATTACCGCAATTCCCCTGGCATGACATTCGTCCACAAATTCTTTAAATGCAGTGGGAGTTCCGTAATATTTGTCCAACGCCATATGGAAAGAAGGGTTGTATCCCCAACTAATGTTTCCGTCAAACTCAGAAACCGGCATCAGTTCTATGGCATTGATTCCAAGATCTTGTAAATAATCAAGTCTTGCCTTTACTGCATCAAAAGAATGTAGGTTATCAAAATCACGAATTAATAATTCATAAATAACTAAATCAGTAACTTCGGGTCTTTGAAAATCGGTGGTTTGCCAAACATATTCGGCTTCACCGGTTTTAAACCACGTTACGGCATCATTCGTTTTTCCTGTTGGATAACTAGGAAGGTTTGGAAAAGTCGTATTATCAATAAATCCATCATTAAATTCTGATAATATTAAAGTAGAGTAGGGGTCTGCTACAGAGATAGACGCATCAATAACATATTGATACAAGATATCGGCATTATTTGGCAGGTTGTTTAAGGTAATCCAAAAACGATCTTGAGCACTGTCCTTATTCAATAAGTAGGTGTTGTCAAGAGTCCAGTCGTTGTTGTTAAAATTCCCTTTTAAATGCACGTAGTCTTTCTCTGGAGCATATAGTACAAAAGTAGCAGATGTTCCATTTAGATTTAATCCGTCTTTCATTCCTGCTGGTACCGGAGCTTCTGTATTAACAGGAGTAGTGATGGCAGAAAAAGTTTCTGATAAGGTGTTGGTTGTTCCTGATTCTGTCGCTACCAGTTCAAAACTTACTCCTTCAGTAATGGTGTAATCAAAGGTATAGCTAGTGATATTGGTCTGCGTGTTTACAGAGACACCATTAGCAAAAAGTTCGAAATCCGCGGTTACTGTTGAGGTGGCAGTAATGGTTAAGTCATTTCCGCTATCTATGATACTTACTGCATCTGTAGGCGCATCTAGCGAAAGCTGAAAGATTCCTACATTTACCACATTGTCCTGTGTCTTCTTATCTCCAGTTCCGTCTACAGCTTTTACCAACATTCCTATGCGATCTATTCCGGTAGCTCCGTAAAAAGTAGTTGGAGTTAATGTTATAGAGTAGGTTCCATTACCATTATTAGTCAAAATTTGTGGATTCGTAGCATCAGATGAATCGGTCCATTGACCGTTATTAGGGGAGTTTATAGATGCAGTAGCCGTTGGACTATTAAAATACCACGCCCAAAGGTATAAATCGGTTACTCCCCAAATACTAGGATCTACTCCAGAGACGGTGATCGTAATTTCATCATCCTCATTAAATGCGGGAGGATCTATAGTAAAAGTTGCATTCTGTACTTGTGCTTGGGACCAAATAAAACTAAGAAAGCAAATTAAGGTTAAAGTAAATTTTTTCATGACGCTTTTGTTTTTAAAGTAAAAAGGCTGTTATCAGAAATAACAGCCTTTTCTATGTATATTTTTGACTATTGTGGAGTCAAAGTATATGTATAATTGTTAGGATTGCTTAGATCTAAAGTCACTAAGTAAGTTCCTGCAGTATCAACACTAAGATCACCAGCACCAAAAGCTAATTGCCCATCTTCTGCTCCGGTACCAAAGTTATCCTGTGGATCATCCCAACTATCGTTAGCTCTAAACTTAAAACTTCCTGGAGTTAATGCGATGGTAATCATCCATGTTTTAGAAGCCGGATCGTATGTTAAATCAGTGTCACTATCCCAACCAGTTGGTGTAGCAGCTCCAATAATTCCCCAGACTTGTTTTCTTGCTGTCCAAGTAATATTTTCAGGATCTGAAAAATCGGCATCAATCTTATAATATCCAGCTTCAGCAACTCTCATATTTGATTCTCCGTCTTGTACCAAAATTCCAGAAGAACCGCTTCCGTCTGCATCTCCGTAATCTCCATCAAAACTAGTATTTGTGGGTAAAACTTTGAATTCAGGACTTGGATCGTTTAAGAAAACATATCCTTGAAAAGCCGTAGCACCAAACTCAGCAGCCTCAATGGTCGGTAAGGTACCGGCAGGAGTCCAGTTATCGCCATATCCACTTGCATTCAGGAAATTACCTATAATAAAAAACTTAGGAGCTTCTGTTGTAAACGGAGTTACTGCAACAACTCTAGACTCAGAAAACTGAGGTTCTCCAGCGCCTACGTTTGCAACTATTCTAATTTCAACATTTGCAGGCTCACCAGGAGTCAATCCTAATGCTAGAGCTGCATTGTTGAAAGAATCTACAGATACAGGAATTTGTAAAGAGTTACTGCTTCCAAGTTCTTGTGGAGCAGCAAAGTTATTTCCTTCCACATCTACCTCTACCGAATAATTGGTAGCTGAATCAAAATTAAAATCTGCATCGGTAAACGTGAATCTTTCTGCAAGAAGATCTTTGGTTTCAAAAGTAAATACATAGGAAGTACCTGCCTCTGGTGCAGTGATTACAGGAGCCTCTGCTAATTCAAAAACTGGTCTATCTTCTATGTTGTCGTCTGCTGTACATCCAATAAATAGGGTACTAAGTATAGCTAATGTTAAAAATATTTTTTTCATTTTATATAATTTTTTAATAACCTGAGTTTTGATTAATGTTAGGGTTTGCTACTAATTCAGTAGAAGGAATTGGGAAAAGACTTACGTGAGGTGGCAATGGAGAACCATTTTTTGCTCCATTTTTGAATGCCCATAAAAGACTCCCTCCGGTAAATTTTCCAAATCTTATAAGGTCTGTTCTTCTATGTCCTTCCCAATAAAGCTCCCTTGCTCTTTCATCTAGTAAGAAATCTAGAGTTAAGTTTCCTGCATTAATATTGGCGTTAGGATTTCCGTAAGCACGCTCTCTAAGTTGATTGATGTATCCTACTGCTTCTGTAGGAGTACCTCCAGAACCACCTCTTACAACAGCTTCTGCGTAGTTCAAGTAAGCTTCAGCAAGCCTGAACATATGGAAATCAGCATCTACATGAGTACCAGTTCCATCAGATCCTGGTTCTAAATCAACACCAACATTTCTCCACTTTTGTATCGCATACCCATCTTGATAGTTTGAAAGTGTTTCTATTTTTAATGTTTGCTGATTTGTATAAAATTTTCCTCTCGAGTCATTCCAAATTGGTTGTGAAGCTATTGATACAGCTTGTACAGGAGCAGCAACTTCGGTCCCATTATTTGTAATAACACCTGTTAAAAAGTTATATCTAAAAACCTCATTGGCATCAAAAGCTGGATTAGTATTGTTTTGATCAGAACCTAAATATTCAAAATCTCCATCTGCATCAAATGCTTTTAATGTACCAGCATCATCACCTAATAATCTTAGGTCATTATCATACTCGTAAATCTGAAAAGATCCATTACTACCTCCGAATAAATTAACAAAAGTTTCTGTAGTTCTAATACCGAACCATCCACCATCAATTCCAAAAGCTCTTGGTCTTATATTACCGCCTATAGGAGCATGTGTTAAAAATGTAGTTCCACCGAAAGATTGAGTGTTGATTCCATCAAAAGCAATACTAAAAATGCTTTCGTTCTGAGCCCCATTAAAATTATTATCGGCTAAGAATAGTTTCTGATAATCATCTACCAAGCTAAAACCTGCACCTAGTATTTTATTAGTGTATTCTAAACTTTCTGTATACATAGCCGTTCCTGTATATACTTCTGCATTTAGATATAGTTTTGATAATAGCATCCATACAGCCGCTCTATCCGCTCTTGGGTATGAGTTTGATCCTGGTGCAGGCATTGTATCTTCGATGGCTAATAATTCTGATACTACAAAATCAAAAGCTTCTTTTCTTGAAACCTGCGGAGGAATAAATCCAACTACCGGATCATCTTCTGTAAAGAAAGGAATATTACCAAACATATCTACGAGATGATAGTGGCTTAATGCTCTTAAGAATCTTGCCTCTGCTCTGAATCCCTGAATCTCTGCCTTTAAAGCAGCAGAAACTCCTCTGGAATCTAGTTTTGCATCAGAAGTTTGTCTTAAATATTCATTAACAGAAGAAACCTGAAAGTTTGCTCTGTCATAAAATGCTCTCACGAAAGCGTTACTTGAGGTCCATTGACCAAAGTTTAATACTGGTAAATCCGGATCTCCCCAAGCAATTACAGCTTCGTCTGTTGGTAATTCCTGTAATTGCCAGAAACCTCTTAGGTACTGACCAAAACCAGCATCAATACCTGAGATGTCACTGCTTCCAGGTCCATCTTGTCCACTTACGGCTAATCCAGAGTATAGTTTACCAAGTGCTTGTAAATATGCCTGATCAGAACTATAAAATTCATCTGTAGTTTGATTCTGATCATCATTAACCTCCACGTCTAAATCATCGGTACAAGATCCTATGGATAATAGGAGCGCACATACGCCGATGTTTGCTAAGTTTTTAAAATTTATCTTCATTGCATTCATTTTTTTAAAAGTCTAAATTAACTCCAAACTGGTACGTTCTCGGTCTAGGGTATATGGTTTGATCAAAACCATTACTAATTTCAGGGTCAATCCCGGTATAGTCAGTTATGATCAGAACATTATTTACTGTACCATACAATTTCATATCAATTCCTTTATAATTTAAGAAATTTTTGAATGTGTATCCCAAAGAAATATTATCCAATTTTAAGAATGAAGCGTCCTGAATATAATAGTCAGAAGAAAATCTATCTACACCTCCATCAAAAAAGCCTGTATCTAATAAATCGGTGGTCGTATTAGATAAGGTGTTTTGGAAGTTTAAAATTCTTCTTCCGTTACTTCCGGCATCTACAAAGTTGTAGTTATAGTTGCCGACACTACCTCTCCAGAACATACTAAAGTTCCAATTCTTATAATCTAAAATTGTATTAAAACCGTAGAAAAAGTCTGCTGCCGGTTTTCTGTAGATATACTTATCTTTTTCGTTGATTACATTATCATTATTTCTATCAACATAGGCGCCTTCTACCGGTCTTCCATTGGCATCATAAATTTGCTCAAATACCCAATATGAACTAGGAGCAAAGCCAACCGTTTGTATATTGATATTACTACCTACAAATCCTGAACCGAAGAAACCTTCGAAATTAGGGTTGTCTACAGCAAATAATTCTGTAACTTCTCCTCTTTGGAAAGTGATATTACCTCCAACAGACCATTTCAAATTATCTGTCTGAACAGGCACTACGTTTAATGAAAGTTCTAATCCTTCATTGGTCAAGTTTCCTAGATTCACGTCATCCGCATTTGCCAAACTTCCACTAGGAAGTGATGCAATGAATAATAGGTCGTCTGTTTCTTTTCTATATACATCTACCGTACCGGATACTCTACCATTATACAAACCAAAATCTAAACCGACATTATATTGTGTCGTTGTCTCCCACGTTAAGTCAGGGTTGTAAGGAAGTGCTAAACCTGTAGAAATAAAAATTGGGGTACCATCAGCCTCTTGTCCAATTTGATATTGAGAACCTGGTCCACTAGTTAATATTCTAGGTAAAGAGGGTGTAGCGTCTCCAATACTTTGTTGTGGAGTTACCCCATAACTTGCTCTAAATTTAAGTTGAGAAATGAGATTTGAATCTTTTAGGAAATTTTCGTTGTGTGCGTTCCAGGAAAATGCACCCGATGGACTGTTTGTCCACTGATTTGCAAGACCAGAAAATCTTGAAGTGGCATCGCGTCTAAAACTTCCGGTAAAAATATACTTGTCGGCAATAGAAATAGTAGCTCTACCAAAAAATCCTAATAGAACTTCTCTCGGATTATTAAAAGGGTTATTAATTTCTATTAAATCAAATCCTCTACTAAAATTACTACCACTATCTAAAAATTTTTGATAAGAATAACCGGCAGTAACATCAAATATCGTATTCAATGCTTCAGAATCTTTTCTATAGTTTAAATAGAAATCAAATAATAAGTTTTCTCTTTTTTGTAAGGATCTACTAAAACTGTCATTACCTGTTCTGGCTGCATTAGCAACAGATTCTGCAGATGTTGTATTTTCAGTTTTTGCACTAGCAATTTCATATCCCACGTTTACATTAGCTCTTAACTCCGGTAAAAAGTGAAATTTATAATCAATCTCTAAATTACCTAGACTTCTAAATATTAACCCACTACTATCATTTTGATCTAAGGCTGCTACTGGATTTTGTCCAGCTAAAGCGATTGGGTTTCCACTACCATCTAACCATTGAAAATAATTTCCAAAATCATTATCCTGAAAAACTGGTTGTGTAGGATCAAATCCTAAAGCCGATCCAATATTAGTAGTGGCATACGTATAGTCTTCAACTGCTGTCTTTAAATTGGTATTAATTCTTAGATGATTATCAAAAAATTTGGTTCTAATATTCGCTGCTAAAGACGTTCTGTCAAGTTGATCAGTTTTAATCAATCCTTCTTCACTCAACAACCCAAGAGATACTCTATAGTTGATCCAATCCCATCCACTAGAAAGGCTAATGTTATGATTTGTAGAAACCGCATTTTGTAGGATTTCATCTTGCCAATCAGTATTTTGAGTTCCTAACAAATCAATCTGAGCCTGAGATCCGTTAGCAGTTACATATTCTCTAAATTGATCACCATTTAACGCTTCAATCTTATCTACAATTTCTGAAAACGTAACATTTCCGTTATAGTTAAATTTTAGTTTTCCATCTGTATTTGAACCTTTTTTGGTAGTAATGATGATCACACCATTAGATGCTCTAAACCCATAAATAGCTGTTGCAGAAGCATCTTTCAAAACGGTAAAAGATTCTATGTCATTCGGATTTATAGAGTTAAGGTTGTTTCTGGTTCCACCCGGTCCAGGGTCTAATGGAACACCATCTACTATAATTAATGGATTATTAGAAGCATTAAGAGAAGAACCTCCTCTAATTCTAATTGTAGACCCTTCTCCGGGTGCACCTCCATTATCGATTACGGTAACACCGGCAGTTCTACCTTTGATTAATTGATCAGGAGAGGTGTTCACACCCTGATTAAAGTCATCTGCTGTAACTGTACTTACAGAACCTGTTAAATCTTTCTTTCTAACAGATCCATATCCAATAACCACCACTTGTTCTAGTTCTGCGGCATCTTCTTGTAATGCTACATCGATTCGGGTAGTACCGGAAAATGTAAATTCCTGAGGAATAAACCCTACATAGGAAAACTGGATAACATCCCCGTTGTTTACCCCGCTCAACGTATAATTTCCATCAAAGTCTGATGAAGTTCCGTTTGTTGTTCCTTTTACAATGATATTGACACCGGGAATCGGTTGACCATTTGCTGCATCAGTTACAGTACCGCTGACGGCAGTAGACTGTGCAAAAAAGCTCATTGGTATCAACCACAATAAAAACAATGCGCTTTTAGTAAATGTTTTCATACAAATTTAAATTAGTTTTTAATTGTTTTTAGCCTTATATTCTCACTTTCTGAAAGCCAATGTATGTAAAATCTGTGTTAAATTTTGGTTACGGTGTAGCCGTAACCTTACGAAAACGTTTGCGTGTGGATAACTTTTAAAATTCTGTTAAAATTTTAAGGGGATTTGTGATCATATAGCATATTTTCGCACAAAAATTTAACTTTTAATAAAAATTCAAGGGAAATGAAGCAAAAAGTTACGTTAAAACAAATAGCAAAAGAACTAGATGTATCGATCTCAACAGTTTCTAAAGCGTTGAAAGATAGCGTGGAGATCAGTTTGGATACTCGACAAAAGGTAAAAGCTTTCGCTAAATTGTATAATTATAAGCCTAACAACATTGCCTTAAGCCTTAAGAACAGAAAAACAAAAACCATTGGGGTCATTATTCCTGAGATTGTTCATCACTTTTTTACCACTGTTATAGGTGGGGTAGAAAAGGTGGCAAATGAAAAAGGATATAACGTTATTATTTGTTCTTCTAATAATTCGTTTGATAAAGAAGTGATCAACTTAGAGATGTTGGCAAGCGGAAGTGCAGATGGTTTTATTTTGTCTGTTGCAAAAGAAACACAGCTAAAAAAAGATTATCATCATATTGAAGAAACGATGAGCCAGGGTATGCCGGTGGTACTTTTTGATAGGATTATAGATGAACTTGTATGTGACAAAGTTATCATTGATGACGGAAAAGGGGCTCAGACTGCAACCAATCACTTATTGTCTATGGGCTGCAGAAAGATTGCAATTCTAACCACTGTAGATTATATAAGCGTAGGTAAACTTAGAACCAATGGGTATTTAAGAGCATTGAGAGCTTATGACATTACAGCAAGAGAAGATTATATCTTAAAAATAGAAGATATTGATAATTGCGAGTCTGAAATTGCAGATTTCTTAAAAAACAAAGATGTAGATGCAATATTTGCGGTAAATGAATTATTTGCAGTAACGGCAGCCAGAGTGTTGAGGGAGCAAGGCAAAAAAGTACCTGATGATGTCTCTATTGTTGGTTTTACTGATGGTATTTTATCCAAACATTTTATTCCTAGTTTGACCACCATTAGTCAGCACGGAGAAGAAATGGGGATCCGTGCAGCAAAGCTTCTTATAGACAAGTTAGAAGGTGATGAAGATGTGCCTGAAGAATATAAAACCGTCATAATCGACACGAGTCTCGTACAAAGAGAATCCACAAAAAAATAATCAACTTAAACTTTATTATTTAAAATAATATAATATATTTGATCCCTATCAGAACTTATATTTTCACTTTCTACTAACATAAGTTTTGATAAGTGTACGCGCTTATCATAGTAATTATTAAAGATTTACTTAATGAACAAGCGTAAGCTAAGTTTCTGGGAGATTTGGAACATGAGTTTTGGTTTCCTGGGAATTCAATTTGGTTTTGCATTGCAAAATGCGAACACATCCAGAATTTTTGAAACACTAGGTGCTAAAGTTGACGATTTAGCTGTTTTTTGGTTAGCTGCTCCTATTACCGGATTATTGGTACAGCCAATTATAGGTTATTTTAGTGACAGAACGTGGCATTCTAAATTAGGACGACGAAGGCCCTATTTTTTAGTTGGCGCTATACTATCTTCAATTGCATTATGTGTGATGCCAAATTCATCAACCTTATGGGTGGCGATTGGTACTTTATGGATAATGGATTCTTCAATTAACATTTCTATGGAGCCTTTTAGGGCTTTTGTTGGAGATAACCTCCCTGAGTCACAAAGAACAAAGGGATTTGCGATGCAAAGCTTCTTTATAGGTCTTGGTGCTGTCGTAGGATCAGCACTACCGTATATTTTTTCAAATTGGTTGGGTATAAGTAATGTAGCAGAAGAAGGAGTTATTCCAGATTCGGTTAAATGGTCTTTTTATATCGGGGCCGTTGTCTTTCTGGCAGCAGTACTGTGGACGGTTTTTTCTTCAAAGGAGTACTCTCCAGAAGAACTTGAAAGTTTTGAAGATCATAAGACTGAATTTACCGTAGAAATTACTGCAGATGAAAACACAAACAGAATAGCTAAACTTAAAAAGGCAGGAACTATTATGACTGTCTTTGGAATCATTATCAATGCTGGGCTTATTTATTTAAAATTAGATAAAGAATTATATATCCTTTCCGGAGGTATATTATTTGTTGGTATTTTATTTCTGTTGGCAGCATTTATTAGAAAAGCTACTGGTACCAATGGATTTGTGACCATTATGACAGATCTTTTGTATATGCCAAAAACGATGAAACAATTGGCGATTGTACAGTTTTTCTCTTGGTTTGCTTTGTTTTCTATGTGGATTTACACTACTCAGGCCGTTACGAGCTATGTTTATGGATCAACAGATCCAACGTCACAGCTATACAATGACGGTGCGGATTGGGTAACTGTACTTTTTGCAGCGTATAATGGAGTGGCAGCATTGGTTGCTTTTTTACTGCCTGTAATCGCAAAAGTAACAAGCAGAAAAGTTACGCATTTGATTAGTTTGATTTTAGGAGGATTAGGATTACTATCCATTACAGTTTTCAAAACGCCAGAACTTTTAATTATTTCAATGATTGGTGTAGGTGTAGCTTGGGCTAGTATTTTATCCATGCCTTATGCAATGCTTGCTGGAGCGTTACCACCGAAAAAAATGGGATATTACATGGGAGTGTTTAACTTTTTTATCGTAATTCCTCAAATAGTGGCAGCCTCTATTTTAGGGTTTTTGTTGAGCACATTTTTTAATAATGAAACCATTTATGCCTTAATTATAGGGGGTGTAAGTATGATAGTTTCTGGAGTTTTAACCTTGATAGTCAGTGATGAGGCAACTATCGAAATAAATGATTGATGACAAAAAAAGCATTCATATTTGATTTAGACGGTGTTATTGTAGACACCGCAAAGTACCATTTTCTAGCGTGGCAAAATTTAGCCAATAGTCTTGGCATTTCTTTTTCTTCAGCACAAAATGAACAACTAAAAGGAGTTAGCCGAGTACGGTCTTTAGAGAAAATTTTGGAATGGGGAAACAAAACCATATCAGAAGAAGAATTTACTACTTTGATGGCTAAAAAGAACGAAGAATATCTCAATTATATTGAGACTATGGATACTTCAGAAATTCTTCCGGATGTCCCCAGGGTGCTAGAGTATCTTCTAGACAAGGATCAGGCTGTTGCACTAGGTTCTGCAAGTAAAAATGCCAGGGTGATTTTAGAGAAGGTATTACTAAAAGAGAAATTTCACGCTATCGTAGACGGTACTGATGTATCAAAAGCAAAACCAGATCCCGAAGTTTTTTTGATCGGAGCTAAAAAATTAGGAGTAGATCCCGTTGATTGCGTGGTGTTTGAAGATTCTGTTGCAGGTGTTCAGGCTGCTAATATCGCCCATATGATTAGCATAGGAATCGGTGATCCTAATGTTTTGCACGAAGCAGATTATGTCTTTAAAGATTTTACAGAAATCAGCGAAGACTTTATTAACCAGTTAGTTACAGCCAAAAAAAAATGAGAATAATAATGGGATAATCTAAGTATGCATTATATTTATACTTAGGTAATTTCCCAACAATTAAAAATAAAAAAGAGAACGATGAATCAGGATTATATTAAACCAGATAACTGGTCTATAATTGAAGAAGGGTTTGATGTTGAACGAGTTAAGTCCTCAGAAAGTCTTTTTAGTATTGGTAACGGTGCTATGGGGCAGCGTGCAAATTTTGAAGAGACTTATACAGGCCCTACTTTTCAGGGAAGTTATATAGCAGGAGTATATTATCCTGATAAAACCAAAGTAGGTTGGTGGAAAAATGGATATCCTGAATATTTTGCAAAAGTTTTGAACGCCCCTAACTGGATCGGAATTAATGTAGAGATCAATGGTGAAAAATTGAATCTATTTAAGTGTAAAACTGTCTCAAATTTTCGACGAGAATTGAATATGAAAGAAGGTTGGTACCAAAGATCTTTTGACGCTGTTTTACAAAATAATACGGAAGTCACGGTGAAGTCTACAAGGTTTTTAAGCCTAGACTTGGATGAAGTAGGAGCTATAAAGTATGAGGTGACACCTACAAATAAAGATGCGTCTATTCGTTTTACTCCATATTTGGATTCTGGAATTACCAACGAAGATACCAACTGGGATGATAAATTCTGGGATACGTATGAAGTGTCTCATAAAGGAAATTCGGCATATATTTCTTCTAAAACCATGAAAACAGAATTTCATGTGTGTACCGGAATGCTCAATCAGTTGTTCTTAGATAATACATTACAAGATGTTTACCCTACGGTAGAAACTAATAAAACATATGCAGGTCTTAGTTATATTATGGAGGTTGCAAAAGGTAAAACGGCAGCACTACATAAATTTGGAGGCTACACTGTTTCTCTAAACCATAAACAAGAGGATATTGCATCAGCAAGCGCAGCGGTTCTCAAACAAGCATCTGATTCTGGTTTTGACGCACTATTGGATCTTCAGAAAAAAGCTTGGTCTAAAATATGGGAAATGGCAGATATCGTTATTGATGGCGATGTAAAAGCACAACAAGGTATTCGTTTTAATATTTTCCAATTGAATCAAACCTATCTAGGTAAAGATGCAAGATTAAATATAGGACCAAAAGGATTTACAGGAGAAAAGTATGGTGGTAGTACCTACTGGGATACAGAAGCTTATTGTATACCTTTTTATATGGCTACCAAAGATCAAAATGTCGCCAGAAATCTGCTTCAGTATCGTTATAATCATCTGGATAAAGCAATAGAGAATGCAGAAAAGCTTGGATTTACTAATGGAGCTGCGTTATATCCGATGGTAACGATGAATGGAGAAGAGTGTCATAATGAGTGGGAAATTACTTTTGAAGAAATCCATCGAAATGGAGCTATGACATTTGCGATTTATAATTATCTGCGATACACTGGAGATTATAGCTATATTCCTGAAATGGGATTAGAAGTAATGATTGCGGTAGCACGTTTTTGGCATCAAAGAGCAACATTTTCAACAGACAAAGATAAATATGTGATTTTGGGTGTTACAGGGCCTAATGAGTACGAGAATAATATCAACAATAACTGGTACACAAATTACTTAGCGAAATGGTGTATTGAGTATTGTGTTGAAAATATTGATAAAGTTAAGTCAGAATATAAAGCAGATTATGATAGAATTATAGAGAAGACAAAATTAGATCAGAAAGAAATTAAAGCCATGCTGGAGGTAGCAGAAAAGATGTATTTCCCATATTCAGAAAAACATCAAGTATATCTGCAGCAAGACGGTTTCTTGGACAAAGAATTAATTACGGTAGAAAATCTAGATAAATCTCAACGCCCGATTAATCAAAAATGGAGCTGGGATAGAATACTAAGATCTCCTTATATTAAACAGGCAGATACGCTTCAGGGATTTTATATGTTTGAAGATCACTTCTCGAAAGAAGAACTAGAACGTCATTTTGATTTTTATGAACCGTTTACCGTTCACGAATCTTCACTTTCACCTTGTGTACATAGTATTCAGGCTGCTACTTTAGATAGAATGGATCAAGCATATACGTTTTATTTAAGAACATCTAGATTGGATCTTGATGATTATAATAAGGAGGTAGAAGAAGGACTTCACATTACGAGCATGGCCGGAACCTGGATGAGTATTGTAGAAGGATTTGGCGGACTACGCGTTAAAAATGATACATTATCATTTACTCCAAAAATTCCTAAAGAATGGAAGGGATATACATTTAACGTAAACTTTAGAGATAGTATTTTAAAAGTAAAAGTTTCTCAAGAGGGGACTACGTTTAACTTAGAAGGAGAAAGTGACATGTTAATTTATGTAGATGGTAAAGAATTTACCATTTCTCCCAACAGTTTAATGACCGTTTAATTCATTATTTAAATGAAAATGCAAATACCCCAAAAGCTTTTGTTTTTGGGGTATTTAATTCCGTTCTGAATGATATATTCAGTATATAAATTATAAAATTCAAAATTAAATCAATGAAGAATATAGTAGTTGTTCTTTTTGGGTTCATTGTTTCGTTAACTTTTGGACAAATAGAAAAAATAGAACCTCCATTTTGGTGGAGTGGCATGCAAAATAGTCAATTACAATTGATGTGTTATGGAAAAGAAATAGCCAAGTATGACATAGAAATCGATAGTATACCAATAATCGATGTCACCAAAACTGAAAACCCTAATTATGTTTTTGTGACTATTGACACCAAGGCTGTGCAACCCGGAAAAGTAGTAATTAATTTCAAAGAAAATGATAAAGTAGCCTTTTCACAACCGTATGAATTTAAAGCAAGAAGAGAAGGTTCTGCACAACGAAAGGGTTTTGATAGCAGTGATGTTATGTATTTAATTATGCCGGATCGTTTTGCTAATGGCGATACAACTAATGATTCTCATAAGGATACAGCAGAAAAAGCCGATCGATCCAATCCCGGAGGGCGTCATGGGGGAGATATTCAAGGTGTCATTGATCATCTTGACTACCTTCACGATTTGGGAGCAACTGCACTTTGGAGTACTCCTTTATTAGAAGATAATGAACCGGTATACTCATATCACACCTATGCACAAAGTGATCTTTATAAAATTGATCCTAGATTTGGTACTAATGAAGATTACAAACGATTAGCTTCTGAAATGCATAAATTGGATATGAAGTTGATTATGGATTACGTAACCAATCACTGGGGTTCTAAACATTGGATGATTAAGGATTTACCAACCAAAGACTGGATTCATCAGTGGCCAGAAGGATTTAGAAGAAGTAACTACCGTATGACAACTCAGTTTGATACCAATGCCTCGGCAGTAGATGCAAAAGGATGTATGGATGGATGGTTTGATACAACCATGCCAGATATGAATCAAAGCAATCCTTTGTTGCTGAATTACATTACCCAAAATGCAATTTGGTGGATAGAATATGCAGATCTGGATGGTTTTCGAGTGGATACGTATTCATACAATGACAAAGAAGGAATTGCGAAATGGACAAAAGCGATTATGGATGAATATCCAAATTTTAATATAGTCGGTGAAGTATGGATGCACGATCAGGCTCAAATGGCCTATTGGCAAAAGGATAGTAAGATTGGTGCGATTGATAATTATAATTCATACCTACCCTCTGTAATGGATTTTACGCTGCACGACGCTGTGATGGTGATGTTTCACGAAGAAGGAAATTCTTGGGATAAGGGAATGATACGAGCTTATGAAAACTTTACGAATGACTTCTTATATCCGGATATCAATAATATTTTGTTGTTCGCCGGTAATCACGATACGAATAGGATCAATGAGATTTATCAAAGTGACATCAATAAATATAAACTGGCAATGACTTTGATATTCACCACCAGAGGAATCCCACAGATCTATTATGGAGATGAAATTGGTATGTTAGGAAATCGCGATAAAAAAGGCGATGGGGATATTCGTAGAGATTTTCCCGGGGGTTGGCCGGATGATAAACAAAGTGCTTTTACTGCAGAAGGAACTTCAGGTGAAGTAGCTGGAAGAACACAGGATCAGGAAGCTTTTCACGCTTTTACTAAAAAGGTGTTGAATTGGAGGAAGAACAGCGATGCCATTCATAACGGAAAACTATTACAGTACATTCCCTTCAATAACGTTTATGTGTATTTTAGATATACAGAAAAAGAACGTGTGATGGTTGTGATTAATAATACTTCTGAGAGTCAGGAGCTTGATGTTACTCGTTTTAAGGAAGGGTTAAAAAATGCTACAACCGGTAAAGATATTATTACAGATAATAATATAGATATGACTGAAACGCTGTCGATTCCAGCAAGGACTTCAATGATTATCGAATTACAATAAATCGAACACTAAACTTACTATACATGAAAAACATAATTTTATTTCTTGGAACGGCAGCGATTCTATTATCCTGCGGAAAGACGAAGAAAGAGGAAACAGTAGCAAAGGTAGAAGCCGTTACTGAAGAAGTAAATAAAGAATTAACTCCTGTTAGTGATGCTATGATGGAGAATGCGGTCATTTATGAAGCAAACATCCGTCAGTATTCTGAAGAAGGTTCGTTTAAAGCATTTACCAAAGATATTCCTACATTGAAAAATCTGGGAGTAAAAATACTTTGGGTGATGCCAATTTATCCTATTTCTACGACCAAAAGTAAAGGATCCTTAGGTAGTTATTATGCGATATCAGATTATACAAAAGTCAACCCCGAATTCGGAACTATAGAAGATTTTAGAGAGTTAGTGAAAACAGCTCACGAAAATGGAATATATGTTGTGCTGGATTGGGTAGCAAATCATACGGGATGGGATCACGTATGGCTAAAAGAACATCCCGAATTCTATACTAAGAATGACAAAGGAGAGATTACACACACTGTAGGAACCGATTGGACAGATGTGGCAGATCTTAATTATGATAACGAACAAATGAGAGCAGAAATGCTTAAAGCAATGAAATACTGGGTACAAGAAGAAGGAGTAGATGGATTTCGTTGTGACGTAGCAGGAATGGTGCCTGTCGATTTTTGGGATCATGCAGTTTCTGAGTTAAAAAAGATTAAGCCTGTTTTTATGCTAGCTGAAGGTTGGGAACCAGAACTTATGGAAAATGCTTTTGATATGGGATATGGATGGGATACACATCACGTGATGAACCATATCGCAAAGGGAGAGAATACCGTAGCTGACTGGGATAAAAGGATGGTAAAGGTAGATTCTATGTATGCTGATGATGACATTTTAATGAACTTTACTTCAAACCACGATGAAAACTCTTGGAATGGAACAGTTCAAGAAAGAATGGGTGATGCTAAAGAAATGTTTGCGGCATTATCTTATGTAGCACCGGGAATGCCATTAATCTATTCTGGACAAGAATATGATATGGATAAGCGATTACTTTTCTTTGAAAAAGATACAATCATCAAAAAGAAAGGAGTTTTCTATCCCTTATACGAGAAATTAGGAAAGCTTAAAAATGAAAATCCAGCATTACACGGAGGGAAAAATGCAGCTTCTTATACAAGAATTGAAACATCAGAAGATGATAAAGTTTTGGTATTTAAAAGAGAAAAAGAAGGAAATAAAGTAATTTTTGTTGCCAATATGACTAAGGAACCTGTAAAATTCACAGCAAAATACGAAGGAAAGTTTAAGGATTATCTTTCAGGTGAATATGTGGAAGGAACAAAAGACCAGGAATATGGACTGGATCCTTGGCAGTATTTGATATTGATTCAAGAATAGCTAATATTTCACGCTAGAATTTACAAAACGACCTATGTTTATAGGTCGTTTTTGCATTTTGTACAAAATATAGAGGATACAAAAGAATCCATATCAGAGTTTTGAAATTTTACTCATTCCTTAACACAATCTATGAAAATGTGTTAAAACCATACGTTTTTTGTCAGTAATTACTGAATTTATTAACCGAAAACGTTTTAGATTTTAAGCAAATTAGGTTATTGCAGTCAATAACGATAGATTTGACTTCAATGACAAAAAAAGTTAAAAATATCGCTGTGCTTACCTCCGGAGGAGATGCTCCTGGAATGAATGCTGCAATTAGAGCAGTTGTTCGTGCGTGTAGTTATTATCAAATACATTGCTTTGGCGTTTATAAAGGCTATGAAGGTCTTATACACAATGAAATGGAAGAACTAAATGCGCGATCGGTAAGAAATATCATAAATAAAGGAGGTACTTTTCTTAAATCGGCTCGTTCTAAAGAATTTCGTACTGAAGAAGGAAGAAAAAAAGCTTACGATAATTTAGTGAAGAATCATATTGATGCGCTCATTGTGATTGGAGGAGATGGTAGTTTTACCGGAGCTTTAAAGCTTTCTGAAGAATTTGATTTTCCTGTTGTTGGAATTCCAGGAACCATAGATAACGATATAAATGGTACCGATTATACGATTGGTTACGATACTGCATTAAATACCGTAGTTGAAGCTATCGATAAAATAAGGGATACTGCAAGTTCTCATAACCGTCTATTTCTAATAGAAGTAATGGGAAGAGATGCGGGAGATATTGCACTAAATGCGGGAATTGGAGCAGGAGCAGAAGAAATTTTGATACCCGAAGAAGATATGGGAGTGGATCGACTGATAGAGTCTCTTAAGAAAAGTAAAAAAACGGGAAAAACCTCTAGTATTATTGTGGTTGCTGAAGGGGATAAATCCGGTAAGAATATTTTCGAATTAGGTGAGTATGTAGAAGAGCATTTGGAGGATTATGAAGTGAGAGTATCTGTTTTAGGTCACATACAAAGAGGAGGAGCGCCAAGCTGTTATGATCGGGTATTAGCCAGTAAACTAGGCGTAGGAGCTGTTGAAACCTTATTAGAAGGTAAACGAGAAGTTATGATAGGTATTGTTCATAAAGAAGTAACTATAGTACCGCTCACCACCGCCTTGGGTAAAAGAACCCACAAACACGATCGATTAATTAAAGTAGCTGATATAACTTCAGTATAAATATAACCACGTTTTTAAATCAAAAAACAACTAAATTAGAACATATGAGTACGTTAAAAATTGGAATTAACGGTTTCGGTAGAATTGGACGAATCGCTTTTAGAATTGCTTCTAAGCGCGATAACGTAGAAATAGTAGCAATCAATGATTTACTAGATGTAGAGCATTTAGCTTATCTGTTAGAGTACGATTCTGTGCACGGAAGATTTGATGGTACCATAGCAGTAAATAATGGAAATCTTGTAGTAAACGGAAAAGAAATCCGTGTAACTGCAGAACGTAACCCTGAAGAATTAAAATGGGATGCTGTTGGAGTAGAAGTAGTAATGGATTGTACAGGAATCTTTACAACATTAGGAACCGCAGATGCACATTTAAAGGCAGGTGCCAAGAAAGTAGTTATTTCAGCACCTTCTGCAGATGCTCCTATGTTCGTTATGGGTGTAAATCATACTGAGGCTAAGGCTACAGATACTATTGTTTCTAATGCATCTTGTACAACAAATTGTTTAGCTCCATTAGCTAAAGTAATAGACGATAACTTCGGAATAGAAGAAGGATTGATGACCACCGTGCACGCGGGCACTGCAACTCAAGCAGTGGTAGATTCACCTTCTAGAAAAAATTATAGATTAGGACGATCTGCTTTAAATAATATCATACCATCATCCACCGGAGCAGCAAAAGCTGTTGGTAAAGTAATTCCTAAACTAAATGGTAAACTTACCGGTATGGCATTTAGAGTGCCAACTGCTGATGTTTCTGTAGTGGACTTAACAGTGAAAACTAAAAAATCTGTGTCCTATGACGAGGTTAAAGCCGCGATCAAAAAAGCTTCAGAGAATGAACTAAAAGGAGTACTTGCTTATACTGAAGAAGACGTTGTATCACAGGATTTTGTTGGTGAATCCCATACTTCTACTTTTGACGCTAATGCCGGTATTGCTTTGAATGATAATTTCTTTAAACTTATAGCTTGGTACGATAATGAATTTGGATATTCTTCTAAATTAGTAGACTTGTCTTCTTATGTAGGTAATCTATAAGGAGTAATAAATAATATTGCCCTGATTTTAAGTATAGTCGGGGCTTTTTTCTTAGCTAACACACACAACAAATAAAATTTCAAATGATTTTAATAGCTGACGGTGGTTCTACTAAATGCGATTGGATTCTCTTAGATGAATCTGGAGAAATCGTGTTTAAAACCCGAACAGAGGGATTAAATCCAGCTGTATTTGAAAAGTCCTTACTGGAAAAAAGAGTTCGAGCAAATGCAGAGTTAACTGCACATAGTGCAACCATCGGAGCCGTTCATTTTTATGGAGCAGGGTGCGGAACACCAACACCTGCCGCTATGCTTAAGAAAGTATTTGAAGACTTTTTTATTAATGCTGATGTAGTAGTTAGAGAAGATATGGTAGCGGCAGTATATGCAGCAACCACAGAACCCGGAATCGTTTGTATTTTAGGTACCGGGTCCAATAGCTGTTATTTTGATGGGGATGATATTCATATGGCAGTGGATTCATTGGGCTACATTCTCATGGATGAAGCTAGTGGTAATTATTTTGGAAAAAGATTAATCAGAGATTACTACTATAAAAGAATGCCTCCTGAGGTAGCGGAAGAATTTGAGAAACGATTTGATCTTAGTTCTGATGTAATAAAAGAAAACTTGTATAAGAAAGAAAACCCAAATACATACTTAGCTTCTTTTGCCGAATTTATATTTACAAGTGAGCGTAACGGGTATTTTTATAAGATTATCACAGAAGGTATTCAGGAGTTTGTCGAAACGAGAGTATTATGCTTCCCCGAAGCTCAGAATGTTCCTGTTCATTTTATTGGATCTATAGCGCATTTTAGTGAAGACATTATCAGAGCAGCCGTTTGGCCCTATCATTTAACAGTTGGAAATATAGTAAGGAGGCCTATCGATGGTATTATCGATTACTATCGAAATGATGTAATAAATAAGAAACAGGATACTAATAGCGTTTGAACATATTAATGGAGGAGGAGTTAATGATAATATTCTAAAATTATCAAATCTTCTCCTTTTTTCATTTTCCATAAACTGGCCACAAAAAAATAGCCGTTTTTGAAATCTTCATAATCACAGCCTACAAAGTAATCATCATCATCCTTGATGATTTTTTCGCAAATATGCCCTTTCATTTTTTGATTCCAAAAGCTTTTATTTTCTTTTTTATCAAGCCAATCGATTATATCTCTTTCTGAAATTACACCTAATTGAGTATCCTTCTTTTCTATAAGTTTGTCAACTTCAATTTCTGTAAGGTATTTGATAAACTTCTTACTAATGACCTCTTCTTTCCATATTTTTTTGGAATCCCAGTTCATTAGATATTTAGCGTTTTCCTCTTGTCTCTTCACTTTTTTTGTTTGGGGAATATATACTCGGGTAAAAGTAGAAAATTTTATTTATTAAAATTATAATTTAAGGTTATTCTTGTGCCTTGACCAGGAGTAGAGCTTATAAAAATTCTCCCGTTAATATAATTCATTCGCTCTTTCATGAAAAATAACCCCATTCCGCCTTCTGCATTATTTTTAGGTTTGCCTGGAATCTTAGAAAGGTCAAATCCTTTACCATTATCATCTATAGTAATGCTAAGCATAGATTCAGAACTATTTATAGAAATGAGTATGTAGTCTGATTTAGCATATTTGATAGCATTATTTACGGCTTCTTGTGTTACGCGATAAAGATTGGTTTCTACCAAAGAATCAAAACGCAATTCTAGATTAGATTTGTTTTCGAAAATAATATTCTTTGCTGTTAATTTTGATAGTTCTGTTGCCATTTTCTGAAGCGCAATACTTATTCCATAGTCCTTTAGTTCTGGGGGAGTAAGATTAAATGTTGCCGTTCTAATCCCAAGTATCAGATCTTTGGATAGCTGTTTAAGGTCTTCAATTTTTTGGTTAGTTTTTTCAATATTATCTGTATTTATGGACTCGATATTAAACTTTAAAGCCGTAAGCATTTGTCCTATGCTATCATGTATTTCTTTTGCAATTCTTTTTCTTTCTTCTTCTTGTGCTTCTACGATCTGACTCGCATTAGATTTTTGTAATTCTTCTTTTTGTTGATATTCTATATCGTTTAATCTTTTGATTTCATGTTGTGCCTCTTTTCTTTTAGAGATGTCAGAACATAAAACCAATCTTTCCGTATTTCCAGATTCTTTAAAAACATTGAGTATAGAAACATCTAGCCAAATTTTTTGACCGGTAGCAGTAATAAACTCAAATTCTTCATTAAACACGCCACCTTTATTCTGTGCGATGAGCTGTAGCAATCTATTTGTTTGTAGTTCGTTTAAATTCATCAGTTCTGCAAGGCTTTTTTGCTCGTAACCCTCATCTGTATTAAGAACTTTTCTAAATCTTTCTCCTAGACTTTTTACAAAACCAAGTTCGTTAACCCTTGCATATAATAAGGTCTGATCTAATGCTTTGGTAAGTGATACCAATTCTTGTATGTTTTCGTTTTGAATCCTCCTTAGCTTTTCTGCATTTTCAGCCATATTTGTGGCATCTTTTTGAGACCTTAGAAGTTCTGATATAGTATTTTTAATACTTAAGGCCACTGGTCTAAACAAAAGAAAGAATTCAAAAATCAGGATTAAAATAATGAGACCAAATAATGTGTATTCGATTTTTTTAAGACTCGCTATTTTAGCTTTTGCCTCTTTTTCATATCTAAATACGATTGCATCCATCTGTCTCAGAAAAAAAGGTTCGTTAAAGATTACACTGTCGAGATGAGGTTTTAGTGCGTCAGAGTGGATAGTATCTTTTTTTACTATTTCTAATGCCTGAAGACTATTTTCATAGATGGTTTCAAAATAAGGTTGCAATACCAAAAACATTCGTTTGATTTCGGTACTGTCGCTCTTTCCTTTAGGAATAGAATCATTGTACCTTTTCAATTTTTCGTGGGATACCTTCCAAAGATTAATAGTTCCTTCTAATTCTTCAATATATTCTTTCTTAGAACGATTATTTTGAATATAAGAGAGTAATAAAATCTCTTTAGTCAATTTTTGACTCAACATTCGTTGTCTACCCGATATATTGATAATTTTAGAGTCATCAATTTGCGAGTTAAGATACCTTTGAATAAAAAATTGCCCACCAATAGTAAATAAAGCTATAGCACCTAAGGCAATGATATAAATTTTACTTAGGCGATTAAATGTTTGATGGTCTAGTGATTCTAATTTGTTCAATACAAGTAAATTATGCGATAGCTTTCTGGATCAAATCTAATCCTTTTTCAGGATATGATAAAGTTAAAGCTGCCTTACGCCCTTCATCAGACATTTTTTTCCAGGTTTTTTGTAAAATATCTATCACCTTTTCTGAAGTATGTTTTTCGTAGAATTCCGGATAATAGAATTCGAGAAATACCAGACAAATAACGTCTTCCAAAGTCTGAGTATCTTCATCTTTTTTTAGTTTTTTCTTTTGTATTAAGAATGATACCCTGTCAATTGTTTCCCGATCATATCCCACTTCATTCAGGATTTCTGCAGTCTTATCGGCATGAAATTTTTTCAGCTCTGCTCTCCATTTCAAATATCCCACACGATCCATTGGATAGTCTTCCCTAGGAATTTCCCAACGACAAATGTGTTGTGCTCTGGCAGCAAGTTGTAAAGCTTCAGAAGCATTTGAAGTGAAATTAGAGAGCGTTTGGCTCATTCGTTGGCCATAAATTAACTCTTTTGCAATCGGTTGTCCGTTCACAATCTCTATATTAGGATCTTTGGCATTTGCGGCATCAAAAAGTGCAAATGCTGTGGTTAGTTTAGTAGTTGGCATAAAAGTAATGATGTTTACTGCCTGCTAAGTTAAGATTTTTAGGCAACAAAGTAATCATTCTTCGAAACCGACAAATACGATCCCATTTTCTATTTTCACAGGATATGTAGCAATCGGTGCCAGCTCTCCATTTAAGTTTTTTCCGCTTTCTAATGAAAATGTTTTTTTGTGCATCGGACAAGCTACTTTTGGAATTCCTCCTTGATCACCAATCATACCTCTGCTTAATACCATTTCCATTTTATGAGGACATACATTTTGACAGGCATACCAGGTATTCTTTCGTTCAAAATTGAAAACAGCTATCTGCTTTTCTTTATATTTTATGCACGCACCTCCGTTTTTTGGAAAATCATTCACTGTTGCTGCTTCAAACCACACTTTTACATTTTCGTAGGTAGTGGTTTTATATATTTCTAAAATTTCTTCCATATTTTTTTCTGATTACGGTCTTTTTATATTTCGAAATTTATTTCCAATGTTGAGGCATTTTTTGATCCCGTAACGGAACAAAAACTAAATTATCGTCTGTCGCATCGCTATTTACAAAATGATTAAAACGTTTCATCATTTCTTCATCTTGTATTGCTTGTGTCCATTCGCATTGAAAAGAATCCACCAACTTTGCCATTTGTAATTCCAATTCTTCTGCCAAATTCAATGTGTCATTGATAACAACTTCTTTTAGATATTTGATACCTCCTTCCAGTTTATCCAACCATTTTGCCGTCCTTTCTAATGGTGCCGCAGTTCTGATGTAGAACATCAGGAATCTATCGATATATTTAATCACGGTCTCATTATCTATTTGTTCTGCTAATAACTCTGCATGCTTAGGATTGGCTCCTCCATTACCACATACATATAAGTTCCATCCACCTTCTACGGCAATAACTCCGAAATCTTTGCATCTTGCTTCTGCACATTCGCGGATACAACCAGATACACCTCCTTTTATTTTATGAGGAGAACGCAGCCCCTTATATCTTTCTTCTAATTGAATAGCAAAACTGACACTTTCATCCATTCCATATCTGCACCAAGTCGATCCTACACAACTTTTTACGGTACGTAGTGATTTGCCATAGGCATGACCACTCTCAAAACCGTGATCAATTAAGTCTTTCCATATTAGTGGTAATTGATCCAATCTGGCACCAAAAAAATCTACCCGTTGTCCACCTGTTATTTTGGTATATAAGTCATATTTTTTACCAACTTCTCCTAAAACAATCAATTTTTCTGGTGTAATTTCTCCACCAGGAATTCGAGGAACTACAGAATAGGTTCCGTTTCGTTGGATATTGGCTAAGAAACGGTCATTAGAATCTTGTATAGTTATTTCTTTATTAGCAGTGTCAGCGTACAAACTAGCTAAGATAGAGGCGATAACCGGCTTACAAGTCTCGCAGCCATCACCTTTACCATAGGCATCCAGAACTTCATCATAATTTCTATATTCTTTTAACCTTATGATATCAAAAAGCTCCTGCCTATTATAGTCAAAGTGTTCACAAATAGTATCTTTTACTTCTTTTCCTAAGGATTTTAGAGTTGCATCTACCAAGTCTTTTACCATTGGTTTACAACCACCGCATCCGGTACCTGCTTTTGTATAAGAAATAACATCACCTACATCATTGGCTTTTCCATCTTCTACAACCCCGCATATTTGACCTTTGGTCACATTTTCGCAAGAACATATTTGAGCATCTTCAGGAAGATCCATCACATCACCAAGGAGTCCACCTCCATCACCGCCGCGACTGCCAAGAATAAGATCTTCAGGTTCCTCCGGAAGTTCCATTCCATTAATGTATATTTGGAAAAGAGCGTTGTAATCTGAAGAGTCACCTACCAAAATTCCTCCCAATAATCTTTTTCCATCTTTAGAAATATTTATTTTTTTGTAAATCCCCTTACGTTTATTTTCATAAGTAATTTCATCTATTTCTTCTTTTGCCTCATTTAAAGCATCTCCAAAGCTTGCTACCTCGGTACCGATTAATTTTAATTGTGTAGACATATCGATATGTTCAGGCATCGACTTGTTGCCTCCGGTTATCTGATTTACTACAACTTCGGCCATGTCGTATCCTGGGGCAACCAATCCATAGATCATACCATTTAACAATGCACATTCTCCGATTGCATAAATATGTTCATCAGAGGTTTGCATTTGTTGATTAACTATGATACCACCTCTTGTGCCAACTTCTAAGCCTGCTTCGCGGGCAACTTCATCTCGAGGCCGTATTCCGGCAGAGACTACCAGCATATCAACTTTTAATTCGTTATTATCTATATATTGTAATCCTTCTATAGTTTTATCCCCTTGAATAAATTGAGTCTGTTTAGATAGATGGACTCGTAAACCTAAACTTTCAATTTTAGATTGTAGCATGTTACTGGCACCTTGATCAAGTTGTCTTGGCATGAGTCTGGGTGCAAATTCTACAACGTGGGCGTTTAGTCCTAGGTTTTTAACAGCATTGGCGGCTTCTAATCCTAATAATCCTCCTCCAAGTACAGCGGCTTCTGTTTTTCCTTGTGCTTTTAACTTTTTAGCATAAATCTCGGTAGCTTCGAGGTCTTCAATAGTTCTATATACAAAAACCCCATCTTTATCTACTCCTTCAATAGGCGGTACGAAAGCAGAGGATCCTGTTGCAAGAACCAGATAATCATAAGAATAGGTTTCTCCTCGATGATTGGCTACAGTTTTTCGTTCTCGATTAATTTCGGTAATCATCTCAGAAATATGAAGATCAATATTATTATCTTCGTACCAATGGACGGTTGACATACTTAAATCTTCAGCGGTCTTACCATCATAAAATTCGCTAAGATGCACTCGGTCGTAGGCTCTTCTTGGTTCCTCTCCAAAAACTTTAAGCTTATAGTCTGTAAATGTATCTGAAGCTACAAATTTCTCACAGAACTTATAACCAACCATTCCATTACCTATTACTATTACCTTCTTCATTGAATTACGTATTTAAAAAAATAAAATTAAGTATTTATACGTAATTAAATGATAAGAATTACGTAATTATAAGTATTGTAAATTGAGAATTTAAAAATAATTCAAACAAGAGCCTGCAAAATTTTTGATGCAGGCTCTTGTTAAATTGACATAGTTAGCAGACTATTTTGTTTAAGACTTTGGGCTCCATTTCAAGAAGTTAGGTTTGATTACCAGCTGTACCCATCCCCAATTTTGTAATCCACTTGGATTAGGTTGATTTTTTAAGAACTCCATTCCTTCTGCGGCAAACATTTGTGAGTATCCAATTTTAACAGAAGCATAGGGAAGTAATTTTTGGGTAAAAACGATATCCACTTCGGTTCCTAAATATTTATCAGCTTCTGATCCATCTGTGTCATCTATTAGTGTTGCCGCAGCTCCAAAATAATGACCTTTAACAAGAAGGCTGGAGGATTTTCCGAAGTTAAAATTTGCTTTGGCATAGATGTCGGTTAACCCAACAGAGTTTGCGTGGTTCCCTACATAAAAGTAATCCATATATCCATTAAATTTATGGTTGGTACCATAAAGCGGAAAAAATGACTTATTTTTTCCATCAGTGGCGTCTTGGTCTGTACCACTTTGTATCTCAAAACCACCACCGATACCAATAGATCCAATTTTACCATTGGCTTCTAATCCAACTAAATATGCAGAAAGATCGGTTGATGGATTTGCAGCATCAGTTACATCAGGGCCTTCTCCTGCTTGTAAATAAGCATTTAGAGCAAGTCCAACACCTCCTAACTTAAACTTAGAATGCGTACCTATGGTGTGCGTATGATAAAATCCATCTGTAGGTGCGCCGTTTATTACATTCTGAAAAGTGTTATTTAATGCTAAAAAGCTAAGTGTTGCTTTTTCTGAAGCTTTCCAGGTCATATGTGCATATTCCATTGCCTTGTAACTAAAAAAACCGGTAACATTATAAATCGTACCGGATTGATTGCCGGGCAATCCGTCCAAATCATTTTGACTAAATGCAAAACCAAGGTCTAATTTAAACTTCTCATTTTTGTACTGCACCATCGCTAGATCATGAAAACGACCTTGCAATGCCCAATCCAGACCACCCAGAATTCTTTGATCATCATAAGAGATCATTTGTCGACCCAATTTAGTAGACCACCCTTTTCCAAAGGCCAGCGATGCCCAGGCCTCTGCGATTTGTAAGTTATTGTTGGCATCATTATCCAGAATTTGTCTGGTGTCTCCCCATATTCTTACATCCTGAACACTAAAATGTGCTTTGAATTTTTCTGAAGTATATCCAAACTTCAATCTGGCTCTTTGCTGCACAATGGCTGCCGGATCTACTCCTTGAGGCACCAGATTATTAAATCCGTGACGATATTCAAATCGATCCCTGAAATCTAAATCAATGCTTAATTCCTGAGCTTTCCCCCTAAACACAAATGCTACTAATAATAGTATTGTATACTGTAACTTATTTTTCATCTCTTAAATTTTTGTTTGTCGTGTGAAATAGTAATACACGCGATTGCTATGTTTTTTCAATTAATTCTATTAGCTGATATGATTAATTGAATCACAAAACTAAGTATTAATACTTATTTTTGATGTTTTTATTACGTAAAAATGCTTAATTTTAATTCAGGTATTATTAATTTTAGAAGGCTTTTTTTGAATTATTCATATCTTTGAGTGATCAACGGCATAATCACATCTGTCGTTTAATTACGTATTTGAAATATGGTAAGTATAGTATTAGTAGATGATCATTTTTTGGTAAGAGATGGTATTCGTTCCTTGCTCGAGGAGGAAAAACAATATATAGTTATAGGAGAAGCTTCTGATGGAAAAGAAGCGATAGAGATTATTCAGTCGTTAAAACCGGATATAGTAATTTGTGATATCAGAATGCCCGAAATGTCTGGTATAGAAACGGTTGAAAAATTAACAAATCTATCTGTTTCTTCTAAAACCATAATGCTATCCATGCATGATTCTGATGAATATATACTACAATCTATTAACGCAGGGGCGGATGGATACTTACTTAAAGATGCTAGTAAAGAGGAATTTTTAAAGGCTTTATCTACGGTAAGTAAAGGGAATAAGTATTTTAGTGGTGATGTTTCTTCAATTTTAGTAAGAAATTTGCTAGAAAATAGTGGTGCAAAGAAAGAGGAAAAAGCTGAGGTTGTCAAACAAGAAAATGAAAACCTAAAGTCCAATCCGTTTGAACTTACAAAAAGGGAAAATCAAATACTTAAACTAGCGGTTTCAGGTATGACAAATAAGCATATTGCAGCCGAATTAGATATTAGTAAACGAACAACTGAGGTACATCGTTTTAATTTAATGAAGAAAATGGGAGTAAAGAATGTTCTGGAATTAAGTAAAAAAGCCAGAGATTATGGATTAATACCCTAAGTTGTTATAAATCTTTTGATATGCTAAGGTCAATGATTCAAATGCGTTAGTTAGTTTATTTGTAATTTCGTAAACGTCGCTTATTTCTAGTTTTAGTTGATAAAGTTCTATTTCTAAGCTTTTAATATTATGCCAAAAAAATAGAAGTTCTGCAATTTCCGATCTAACCCTATCATTGTTAAATTTAGACATTATTATTTGAATAACAGCAAGATCAAATTCTTCATAAATTGCTCTCAAATGAACTCCATATTCATTATTTTGTTTGTTGAAAGTTAGTCCTGCCACATAGTATAAACATACTCTTTGTGATAACATCCTTTGTCTTCCAGATATGTTGATGATATCTAGTAATGCTGCTTTTTCTTGATTTATATAATCGGATTTTTCAAAATAGGAATACTCTATTTGCTTAACTACATCATTGCATAATTTTAGTAATGTTGAATTTTCTTTTATAATTTTTTCTGCCGTAATAATATTGGGTATTTTTACTAAATGTTGCTGATAATTATTCCAGAATTTATCAACTTCTTGTAATTTTTTTGTTATAGAATAATCTGGTGAATTCTCTAATAACAAGGATAATTGCCGATTAAATAATTGTATGCAAGAATCCATTTCTTTTTTAGTTACAAAATTATCATATCCAATATTACGTATTAAGTAAGCTTTCGATATTTTCTGCGATAGCATACGTTGCTTGCCTGAAATATTAATTGCTTCGCCATACGAAATATTTCCATATTCTTGTGCATCTAATGGATTTCCACAACTCAATATTAAGAATATTAATAAAAAAATCTTGGTTGTATTCGCCATATTCATTGAGCTTTTTAAATAATCTTGAAAAGGAGAATGTTCTTACAAAACTTGAAAGTACTTTTTTTATTAAAAAAAAAGAAATAAAAAAGGTTATATTTTCCCCATTTTTTAATCTTTGAAATGTATGAATCTATATTAACTATGCTTACTTATGAGTTGATTACTTAAGACAATTTGTACACTTTGATTGATAAATTAAGTGGTTTTTGAACTTAGAATTTTTCAAAAAGCTTGGGTGTAAGTAATGTGCCTGCGTAATTTTATATCGGCGATGTTATCAGACAAATTGTTGTTTTAATTATGAAATTGGAAGAGAGAATTAAAAGAACCCGGGAATTGGGTCAGAGAAGTTTTTATTCCTCCCTGACCGTTTATATTTGAAGCAATTTTTAAATTTTTGAGACTCCCTCGTATAGGCCAGTTATTTTATTAAAAGACTTGGTTAATTGATTAGTCGTTGTAAACATTTCTTGTAAGGAAAAATCACCATCAAAAAGTCCTCTTTGATTCATTTGAAATTTTTCCCAGTAAGACATCACGGAACCTAACTCTTCCTCGATTTCAGTCGTGTTATGACTACTTATCAATAACTCGCCAATAGCGCTGTCAAATTCTGAGTAAACCTTAGTAAGGATTTTTTTATAATCCTCGCTATCACCTTTAAACATTGTATTTGCGGTATAGTATAGGCATAAACGCTGAGAGAGCATCCGCTGTTTACCTGACTTATTTATGATATTTACCAGTTCTTCATTCTTGTTTTGAAAAAATTGGTTATTATAATTAAAAGAATTCTCAATACTGATAACCACTTCATTACAAGCTTTCAGTAAGTCGGTATTTGATTTTACGATGCGTAAAGAGTTTTGGATGTCTGGCGGGCTGGTGATTACCGTCTTAAAATCTGTCCATAATTTCGTAACTTTTTTTAAAGATAGCTTTGTAGATGCGCTGGATGCATTTTGTGTTAATATTTGTAATTGTTTTTCGAAAATGAATTTGCTAGAATTCAATTCTTTTTTAATAGACTCGTCACTTATTCCTTTAGCCAATAATAAATAGGCTTTAGACATTTTTTGGGATAGCATTCGTTGTTTTCCTGATACGTTTACTGCTTTTGCATAAGTAATTGTTCCAAAACTATTGGATTGTCCAATCATATCTGTAAAAGGACATAATGTTATGAAAGCGATTAGTAGGGTAGTGATGTTACTTTTCATTATACAGCTGTTTAAGATGGGGGTTAGTTTTATTTTGGGTTGAACAGTAGGCAAACAAAAATTGACTACTCGTGATGGTTAAAAATCCATAACAGTTATAGACTAGGATCAGAGCGAAAATACTTATTTTTTATTCAAAACCAAACTTTAATACTTAGTTTTTAAAAAGAGAGTAAGTATCATCGATTTCTGGTTAAGTGGAAACCGTATAAATTTTATTTTTTAAACATATATTTATGATTATCAGTTATTTATATTTTTATTTAAATGGGGAAAATACATATCACTAATTTCTAAAACTTTCTGTTGTTAATTTGATAATCTGAATATAATTAAATTGAGAAATACGTAATTCACGATATAAATACGTATTTTTTTAGTTTAAAACTTTTTTATTAAGTAATAATACTTAATTTTGAATTGTTCTATTAGCTGAATTTTCAAAAACTGAATTATGAAAACAATGAATCTTAAAATATGGATGCTTTTAACTGCAATGGTATTTTTATCGTGTGGTGGAGAAAAGAAAAAAGAGCTTGCATCAAGCAAAACAGATACAAAAGGAGAGGTCTCAAAACTGCCAATAGAAAAACCTCAATTGACTTTTGGTTTTATAAAACTAACAGATATGGCTCCTTTAGCTATTGCTAAAGAAAAAGGGTTTTTTGAAGATGAAGGTTTATTTGTTTCGGTAGAGGCTCAGTCAAACTGGAAAAATGTTTTAGATCGTGTGATTGATGGACAATTAGACGGTTCTCACATGTTGGCGGGTCAGCCCATAGCTGCAGGTGCCGGTTTTGGTAGGCAAGCAGAGTTGGTGACTCCTTTTTCAATGGATTTAAATGGTAATGGTATTACAGTGTCTAACGATGTTTGGTCTAAAATGAAGCCTAATGTTCCAAAAGGCGAAGATGGAAAACCGATTCATCCAATTTCCGCAGAAGCGCTTAAGCCGGTTATTGAATCATATAAAAATGATGGGAAAGCTTTTAAAATGGGAATGGTATTTCCGGTTTCTACACATAACTATGAGATAAGATACTGGTTGGCCGCGGCAGGAATAAACCCCGGAATGTATTCTAAAGATAATATTCAGGGGCAGATTGATGCAGATGTACTGCTTTCTGTGACACCACCACCGCAAATGCCGGCAACATTAGAGGCAGGTACAATATATGGTTATTGTGTTGGTGAGCCTTGGAATCAGCAAGCTGTTTTTAAAGGGATTGGTGTTCCTGTAACTACTAATTACGATATCTGGAAAAATAATCCGGAAAAGGTGTTTGTAATGACTAAGAAATTTGTGGAGCAATATCCAAATACTGCTACGGCAGTAACCAAGGCGTTAATCAGAGCCGGAAAATGGTTAGATACTCCAGGTAATCGTCCTGAAGCAGTAAAAATCTTATCGATGCCTGAATACGTAGGCGCTGATGAGGTAGTATTGGCAAATTCTATGACAGGAACTTTCGAGTTTGAAAAAGGCGATAAAAGAGAAATGCCAGACTTTAACGTGTTCTACAGGTATGATGCAACCTATCCTTTCTACTCTGACGGTATATGGTTTTTAACGCAAATGAGACGTTGGGGGCAAATTCCTGAAAGTAAACCTGCAGAATGGTATGATAAAACGATCAAGGATATTTATCGTCCTGATATATGGACAAAAGCAGCGAATCTTTTAGTGGAAGAAGGTCATCTTGAAGCTTCAGAATTACCTAAAACCGATGGTTACAAACCTGCAACTTCGGATTTTATTGATGGTAATAAATACGATGCTAAAGATCCAATAGGGTATATAAACAGCTTTGGTATTGGGAATAAAGAAAATGTGGAGGGGGTCTCGAGTATTGAGAAATAAAAACAGAGCTCTTTTTTAAATAAAAAAGAAGGGAAGAAATTCTAGTGCGGAATGTGATATAGCATTAGTATCGTAACGAAAGAGAAATAAGTTTTAAATAAAATAAAATGAAAGATAGATCTATACATATTCTCAATTTTGTAGGATTAGGTTTTTTTGAACCAGCAATCAGACTGGCTACCGGAGAAGAGATTAAGAAAAATTTAATCGCTTTATTTAAAAAAGTGCTATTGCCGATATTGTCTGTGGGGCTTTTCTTGATACTATGGCATTCTGGTGCAACCTATTTATATAATGTAGAGAAGGATGCCAGGATAGAAAAGGCCTTGACTGATCAAGGAGAAACGGCAGCATTAGAAATGCGTGCTTGTATTGAATCTGGGGATGTTAGTTGTCAGCCTAATACATTGCCTTCACCTGCACAGGTATGGACTGCTTACAAATCACTTTTAGCTGATCATGCTGTTATATCAGATAAGAAAGCTGCTTTTGTAGACAAGGTTGCTGCTACTAATGCACAGCGAGAAGAGCAAGGTTTGGCACCTATCACTTATACAGGAAGACCATCTTTTGTCGATCAGATATTTACAAGTTTAAAAACGGTATTTGCAGGGTTTTTATTAGCATTATTCATTGCAGTTCCAATCGGGATTATGTTAGGACTGAGCAAAACGTTAAGGTCATCGGTAAACTGGTTAATTCAGATTTTTAAGCCAGTGTCTCCGGTGGTTTGGTTACTATTGGTTTTTATGATTGTAAAAACATTAACACGAGGTTCTGATTCTGATAGCTCTTTCATAATTTCCTTTATTAGTGTTGGATTGTGTTCGATGTGGGCAACATTGGTAAATACAAGCATGGGGGTTTCTTCTGTTGATAAAGACTATATAAACGTAGCCAAGGTGTTGCAATTAAGTGTGGCTCAAAAGGTGTTTAAAATCATTTTACCATCTTCATTTCCTTTAATTTTTACAGGACTAAGAATTACTTTATCTGTAGCTTGGATGGTGTTAATCGCTATAGAATTGCTGGCGCAAAGTCCTGGACTTGGTTCCTTTGTTTGGGAAGAGTTCCAGAATGGAGCAAATGATTCTAATTCTAAAATTATTGTAGCCATGTTTGTTATCGGAATTATTGGATTCTTGCTAGATCGTATAATGCTTACCATACAAAAGTTTGTCACCTTTACCGAAGAAACTGCTTAAAAAAAACATCGATTATGGCATATATAGAGTTAAGAAATGTATCCAAATCTTTTGGAACCGGAAAAGATCGCACTCAGGTGCTGTCTAATATCAATTTAGAGATTCAAGAAGGAGAGTTTGTGGCAATTGTAGGGTTTACAGGTAGCGGTAAGACGACCTTAATAAATCTTATATCCGGCTTGTTAATGCCTGATGAAGGTCAGGTTTTGTTCAAAGGTGAGCCTGTAACCGGTCCTAGTCACGAAAGAGGAGTGATTTTTCAGAATTATTCATTACTACCTTGGTTAAATGTGAGGAATAATGTCGGTATGGCTGTTAAAGAGGCGTTTAGAAAAATGTCTAAAAAAGATAGAAATAAGCGTGTAGAAGATTATGTGGAGATGGTGAACCTTTCTCCTGCTATTGGTAAACTTCCAAAAGAACTTTCGGGTGGGATGCGTCAACGAGTTTCTGTTACACGAGCCCTCTCGATGAGTCCGGAGGTGATCTTAATGGATGAACCTTTGAGTGCATTAGATGCGTTAACCAGAGGAAATTTGCAACAAGAAATCCTTAAAATTTGGAATAAAGATAAAAAAACTGCTTTGTTGATAACCAATGATGTGGATGAAGGAATCCTGATGGCAGATCGTATCATTCCATTAAAACCTGGTCCAAAAGCCACCCTTGGACCAGAATATAAGATAAACTTGGAACGACCTAGAGATAAAACAGCATTAAACCATGACGAAGAGTTTAAAAAACTCCGTAATAGTATCATGGAGTACCTTATTCAGATCGGTGAGCAAAGAGCTTCAAAAAAAGAGAATAACTATGTGTTGCCTGATATAAAGCCCAGGGTTAAACCTGTGCCTTTTAGGAGAATGAGTTTTAGCTAAAAAGAGAAGTATATGAATGCATTAGAAGAATTAAAAGTAAGGAAATCTGCTAACGGATTATTTGAAGATAAGTATATGCTGGATATTTCTCAGTTGACTAAAATATATCCAACTCCCAAAGGAGATTACGTAGTTTTAGATGATCTTGATTTAAAAGTAAAGCACGAAGAGTTCATATCGATTATAGGGCATTCTGGTTGTGGTAAATCTACGTTGCTTACCATGATAGCAGGTCTTAATCCGATTTCTAGAGGTACAATAGTAGCTGATAATCAAACTATAAAAGGACCGGGGCCTGATCGGGGAGTGATATTTCAATCACCTAGTTTATTGCCTTGGATGACGGCATATGATAACGTAATGTTAGGTGTTAAGCAAGTGTTTGGTCACGGAACCAAAAAAGATAGAGATGATATCGTAAAATATTATTTATCAAAAGTAGGTTTAGAAGACGCGATGTATAAGAAGGCGAAAGAGCTGTCTCAGGGGATGCAGCAGCGTGTAGGAATTGCTAGGGCATTTGCACTTAAACCAAAGGTGCTACTGCTGGATGAACCATTCGGAATGTTAGATTCTCTTACCAGAGGAGAATTGCAAGATGTGCTGATCGAAGTTTGGAATCAAGAAAAAATTACAGCAATTATGATTACGCACGATGTAGATGAGTCTATCTTTCTGGCAGATCGCGTTATTATGATGACCAGTGGCCCAAGAGCTAAAGTAGGCGACATATTGGAGATTGATTTTGAGCGCCCTCGTTTAAGAAAGGATGTTTTGGAACATCCAGATTATTATAAATATAGAGAACATTTAATAGATTTTCTTGAGCATTAGAATTTCTATTTAAAAAAGTAGGATATTGTATTATAAAAAACACCTCGTTTTCCTGTTTATTATGAACAGAAAAACGAGGTGTTTCTACATTTTTATTTCTTTAATGAACCTGGAAAGTCAGGTTTTTTTTGTTTTTGCTTTTTGAATTTCAAATTTTTAAGGGTTTCTGATTACGAAAAAAATAATATAAAGAAATATTTTTTCACTAAAACATAATTATTCTGGCAACACCCTTAAATTTTCAGGGGTAATTTATATTTTTATTTCATTTATACATAGATTTGTATTGTTTTTATGGGGTTATTTGTGCTTAAATCATATTTTTAGTTTGTTTTGCCCTATTAAAAATAGGGGTATAATTTTTAAGTGAATTTTTAAATGTTTGAAATATGAATATTGAAGAATTGATAACCGTGTCAATTACGGAGTTTTTGGATGTAGAGGTTCATAGAGATACCGGAAATCTTGATTTTTCTTCTAAAATTGAAATTGTAAAAAAACGAATTACAGACAAAGTCAAAAATAGTCCTGATGCCTATGGGATGGTAAATGGTTTTGAAGGATATGAATATGAAATGTTTTTTAGTAGTAATCCAAATGATATGATTAAAATTGATGGATGGATTCCTATTGATACCAGTAGGATTCAAAAGGCGGATAAAATTGAGGAATATATCGAAATAGGATTATTGAGAAAGATAGGAAGTTCTTTAAGCTAACGAACATTAGTTACATAATGGTTTTTTAACAATAATGTTTCGTAAGATCTGCTTCCTAAGAATGTAAAATATGAACCCAAAAATAATATGAATCATGAAAGTAAATGAATTAATCACTGAAGCTATAACCGAGTTTTTAGATGTAGAAGTACAGGGAGATACACAAAATCTAAATTTTGCTTCCAAAATAGAAATAGTAAAGAAACGTATCACTCATAAAGTTAAGAATAGTCCTCATTTGTTTGGTGTCAATGATACCTCTGATGCATATGAATATGAGATGTTTTTTAGTAGCAATCCTAATGATATGATCAAAATTGATGGTTGGTTACCTATTGATACAGGAAAAATTGAAAAAGCTGATAAGATACAAGAATATATAGAAATCGGATTATTACGAAAAATTGAAAAAGCGGCTTAACCTGCATTATCACAGTTCATAATTTTTCTTGAAAAAGGAAAAAGTTTTAAGCTCTGTTTAAGGAATATTGGTATATTTAAACTAATATTCTTTAAACAGAGCTTTTTTTTGTTTGCATTATTATGTTATTCATACTATGCTATGGTGTATAGAGATGTAGAAAAAGCCGAATGTAAAAGTAAGGTTAATGCAAGCAATCGAGGATTAAAACATACTGGAATTCCCTAAACAATTTAGTGTTTGAAACCTTAAAGATCTAGTAGCTTTAAGTGTTTCTTGTGTTGCCGGTTATGAGAAGTCATAACCGGTTTTTTTGTGTATAAGTTGATAAAAGTTATATCCTTAAAATCTAATAATCATTTTTTAAACCTGCATATTTTATCGAATTCATAATTTTTTATAATCTATAGAAGAAAAAGGTTTTGAAGTTATGATCAATACGTATTAATACTTAGTTTTGAAAGTAAACTTCAGTATTTCAAATTGATATATGGCTGCATTTAAATCTTATAAAACTACTTGTTCGTATTGTGGTGTTGGTTGTGGAATAATAGCCAAAAAAGATACTAAAGGAGTGATTACGGTAGAAGGAGATCCTGATCATCCGGTGAATAAAGGAATGTTATGTTCTAAAGGAATGAATTTGCACCACGTAGTACAGGATAAAAGCGATAGAATTCTATATCCCGAAATGAGATGGAGTAAAGCACACGAGCGCCAACGAGTGTCATGGGATCAGGCCTTTGACCGTGCCGTAGCTGTTTTTAGTACTATTATTGATAAATATGGACCTGATAGCGTTGGTTTTTACGTTTCCGGACAATGTCTTACCGAAGAGTATTACTTGGTTAATAAGCTTACCAAGGGTTTCATAGGAACAAATAATATAGATACTAATTCTAGATTATGTATGAGTTCTGCTGTAGCAGGGTATAAACAAGCTTTGGGTGAAGATAGTGTCCCTATCTCGTATAAAGATATTGAGTTAGCGGATTGTTTTATGATAGCCGGGGCTAATCCTGCGTGGTGTCATCCTATTTTGTTTAGAAGGATTGAAGCGCACAAAGAGAAAAACCCGGATACAAAGATTATTGTAGTAGATCCAAGAAAAACACAATCTTGTGACATTGCAGATTTGCATTTACAGATCATACCAGGGACCGATGTAATACTTTATAACGCTATAGCTAAACGATTAATTGATCGTAAAAGAATAGATAAGAATTTTATTGCAAATCACACAGATAATTTTGAAGAACTCAAAGAATCTATACAGTCAACATCGATAACAGAGGCAGCAAAATTATGTGGAATCACAGTTGCAGATATTAAAAAAGCTGCTTCTTACATCAGTAATGCCAAAGGGTTTATTACGCTATGGGCAATGGGGCTAAATCAAAGTTCAATAGGAGTGAATAAAAATAATGCACTTCTTAACTTGTCGCTGCTCACCGGCCATATTGGAAAACCGGGATCAGGTCCATTTTCACTAACTGGTCAGCCTAATGCTATGGGAGGTAGAGAAGTAGGAGGAATGGCAAATCTATTGGCAGTTCATAAAGATTTAAGTAATAAAGCGCATAGAGTAGAAGTTGCTAATTTTTGGGGAGGAAAAGAAATTTCTGATAAACCAGGATTGACCGCAACAGAAATGTTCGATGCTCTGGAGACCGGAAAATTAAAAGCAGTTTGGATCATATGTACAAATCCCTTGGTAAGTCTTCCCAACGTTCATAAAGTCGAAAAAGCATTAAAGAATGCTAAATTTGTGGTGGTTCAGGATATATCGCATCGTTCTGAAACTTTGGAGTATGCAGATTTAGTTTTGCCAGCTGCAGGCTGGGCAGAAAAAGAAGGTACGATGACAAATAGTGAGCGTCGTATTACCTATTTAAATAAAGTTATAGATCCACCTGGAGAAGCGTTACCAGATGCAGAAATTCTTTGGAAATTTGCTCAGCAAATGGGATATAAAGGATTTGACTATACTTCTCTTGCAGAAGTTTATAAAGAGTATTGTCAACTAACAAAAGGTACAAATATTGACATTACGGGTTTGAGTTATGAAAGATTAAAAAGTGAAGGTAGTTTTCAGTGGCCTGTGCCAGAAAATGGTCATCCGGGAACAGAGCGGTTATTTGAAAATAAGCGTTTTTACACAGATACAGGAAATGCTAAGTTTATAGTACCAAGATTTACCAAACCAACTTCAGAGTTATTGACAGAGAAACATCCGTTAATTTTAACGACGGGTAGAATTCGGGATCAGTGGCATACGATGACTAAAACCGGTAAAGTAAGTAGACTGCTTACCCATATTCCATATCCTTTTTTGGAGATGAATCAGGTAGATGCCTTCCTTAGGAAGATAAATGACGGTGATATTGTGATTGTAAAAAGTAAAAGAGGAAAGGTACAAGTAAAAGTTAAGGTAGGTGATACCATTGGAAAGGGGGTTGTGTTTTTACCAATGCATTGGGGTAAAGTATTAGGAAATGATTATGGTAGAGCAAATAATTTAACTACAAGCATTATTGATCCTATTTCTAAAGAACCGGATTTCAAGTTTACAGCAGTAGAGGTTTCAAAATTTGTAAAAAAGAAACAGAAAATTTGTATCATAGGGGCGGGGACAGCTGCGTATCGTTTTATTCAAACATATCGAGAGCATAATACAGAAGATGAAATCACAGTATTTTCTAAAGAACCATATCCTTTTTATAATCGGGTCTTATTGCCCGAGTATGTAAGTGAGGAACTTACTTGGGAGCAGCTACAGAAGATGCGGGAAGGTAGTATGGAATCTCTTAAAGTAACTTTATCTACGAGCAATCCGATTACCAAGATTAATAGAGAAGAAAAATATTTAATAGACAGTAAAGGAGAAAAACACGAATACGATGTTGTTTTAATGGCAACGGGTAGTCGTGCCTTTGTTCCAAAAGAAGTTCCGATTCATCTACCAGGCAGGTTTACGATGAGAGATCGAGGTGATGCCGACAAGTTAAAAAAGTACCTTGATGAAACCGGTTTACCCGAAAATGAACAACACGTCACTATCGTAGGAGGAGGTTTGTTAGGACTCGAATTAGCAGCAGCTTTACGTAAAAAAGATATAAAAATTACAATCGTACAACGAGGTAACCGATTAATGGAACGTCAGCTGGATATAGTAGCCAGTCGTCTATTGGCAGAAGATGTACGAGAAAAAGGAATACAAATTCATTTTGATAACGAGGTAGATACCGTTTTTAATCAGGACTCTGGATCTTTATTAGTAAATCTTAAGTCCGGAAAAACATTTCGATGCAATGCAGTCGTCTATTCTATTGGTACCATACCTAATATTGACCTGGCAAAAGCAATTGGTATTAAATGTAGACGAGGTATTGTAGTTAATCAATATTTACAATCAAGTGATCCCCATATTTTTGCGGTGGGAGAGATTGCAGAGTTTGAAGGTAACTTATTTGGTATTACCGCTGCAGCAGAACAACAGGCAGATATCGTTGCGAAATACTTACTAGGGGATTTTAGTGCGATCTATAGAGGATCTGTGTTTATGAATATCCTCAAGTTTGAGGATTTGGATCTTTGTAGTATTGGTAATATTGATATACCAAAAGATGACCCATCCTATGAAGAAGTAATTTTCATGGATGTTGGAAAACGATTTTATAAAAAATGCATTGTCAAAAACGATTGGCTGGTCGGAGCGATTCTGATGGGTGATAAAAGCGAATTTGCAGATTTCAAAAGGCTGATTGAAGAGAAGATAGAATTATCAGAAAAAAGAGATGAATTACTGAGGTCATCACAGCCGGATGAACCGGTGCTTGGTAAACTGATTTGTTCGTGCAGTCAAGTAGGTGACGGCAATCTAGAAGAAGCTATAAAATCGGGCTGCGAAGATTTTTCAGAACTGTGTATTAAAACAGGAGCAGGATTAGGTTGTGGCAGCTGCAAACCCGAAGTAAAAGAAGTGTTGAATAATGTACTACAATTAGCTTAGTATGGAAGGATTTATGCACAGAGTAAACATCAAAGGAGGAATTTTGTCACCTAGCGAATTGCAACGAATTATAATGTATGCCGAGGATCTGGGATTAGAAACATTTCATTTTGGATCCAGACAGGATATTATTTTTCCTTCAAAAGATGTAAACGGAAAATTACTTGAAGAGCATGAATCATTCAATGCGGATTTTTTTGCTCCTGAAATAGAACAGAACATAAGCTGTTCATATGTGTCTATTGATATTTTTAATTCAACCGTTTGGTTAAGGGGTACCACATATTTATACGTTTTAGAACAGTTTAGATATAGCCCCAAATTAAAAATTAATATTACGGATTCACAACAACAAATGGTTTCTTTGTTTTCAGGGGATCTTAATTTCATAGCTTCTACACACGAGGATTATTGGTATTTGTTTCTAAAACTGCCCGGTTGGGAAGAAGTTTTTTATCCCGTCTTGATATTTACCTGGGATATTGCTAAAGTAGCTCAGGAAATCGAAAAAATATATCGCAAAGTGAATAATATTGACGAGCTTTTTCAGTTTCTGAATGAGAGTATTGATACGAATAATCGAATGATTGAAAAACCACTCAACGTGAGTTTCAAACCATTTCCATACTACGAAGGAATGAATAAAATGGGTATCAATCAATACTGGTTAGGTCTGTACTGGAGAAATAATAAATATGATCTTCGGTTCTTAAAAGCGCTCTGTGAGTTTTGCATAGAATTTCGGATTGGTAAAATATGCTTGACACCCTGGAAATCTTTCGTGATTAAAGGAATTCCGAAAGAATGTAAATTAGCATTAGAAAAACTCTTAGGACAATTTGGTATTAATGTAAGACATTCTGCATTGGAACTAAATTGGCATCTCCCGGTGGCAAGTCAGAAGGCATTGGATCTGAAAAAATTTCTGGTTATGAATTTTGACCAAAATGATATCAGTACCTACGGTATGACATTTACCATAAGTATAAGACGTAACCAGAAAAGATATTTTACATCAGTAGTTATAGAGGAAAACAAAACACCAGAAAAGATAAAAGATTTTGTGGTTCGTCCAACGTTTAATGTTTTATATGCTAAAAATTTTGATCCTAATACACGCCAATATCTTGTGTATGCACAAGATGTAGATCAGATGGATTTACCTGCCATTTTATTAGAATTGACCAAAGCATATTTTCAAAACCTAGGAGAAGGAGATAAAGAAAGTTCTGACGGGATCGCGGCTATAAAGGAGAAAACAGAAATTGAGGTGTATCAATGTAGAGATTGTCAAACTATATATGACCCGTCTCTTGGTGAGGCATCATCGAACATACCCGCCGGAACAGAATTTGCTGATCTTCCTGAAAGTTATCAATGCGCACTCTGTGAAGCTTCTAAAGATAATTTTAAGCAAATGACCTTGGAAGTATTTTAAAGTCTGTGTTTTTCATCGTAATCCAGGTATTCTTCATCAATTCTCATTGGTTCATATACTTTGGTATGATTACTTGTGATGAAAATCCCTGTTCAGAACCGCCACGTCTTCTTGCACATACAGATCAACAATCGTTCGAACCTGACCCGAAAATTGTGCGTGTCTATAACGTAATTCTAAACTATCTTTACTAAGATAAGTAATCTGAAAGTATTTATAATCCTTTTCTATTCCCATTAATTCAGGTATCTGATTACTCTGTAGTTTGATAAAGTAATGCCCTTCCTTATTTTGGGTGATCTTCCAATTGGCAAGAAGAGAAGGACCGCACTCTCTTTGTTCTCCGTTGTTATCTTTCATCGTCATATCGGGTAGGTAGGTAATTTTATAGGATAAAAAACAACCTGCCATATTCATTCGCGTGCCATCGTTATGTCTTTTTGCAATTTTCCAGGTCTTCCCAGAGGTTCCTGCAATTAGCTCTGTAGCATTTTCCGGAATTTGGTAAGGTTCTTTTTTCGTAGAACAAGAGACTAACATAACAACAAGAAATAGGAATAAGGTGAATGGACATGTTTTCATAAGTTGATGATTGGTTTTTGTTAATGCATCAAAAATTGTTCCGATTTACAGTGTGATTTTTTCTTCATTTTCAATTTAACTTCCGATAATCCTTTTGACGATTTTGAAACGATAGATATTACTAAAAAACAAAAATATATATCTATAATCAATAAGTAATCAGTTTTTTATTGAGGAGATATCCCAGTAAAAATTACTGTACGTTCACTTTTTCACTTAGTGTGTCTAAAAGTTTTTCCAAAAAAAATCGAAAATCTATGGTAACAAATCTATTTCTCAAGACACGTATATATGATGCGGTAATTTTTCCGCCTTTGAGAATAATAATCGTAATGTTAATAAATTGTTAAATATACATCGGTGATTATTTATACAAAGAGTGAAGTTGTGTAGTTCATCTTTATAAAATGTAGATCAACTTATACTCCTTATAAAAAATGAATAGTATCAAAATAGGGGCAAATTTCTATTTGTTGTAAAGGGTTTTTTCCCGTAGGTTTGCCGCCGCAAAAAAAGTAAGTAACAAATTAACTAGTAAGAAGTGTTATGATGAGAAAAATTGTATTATTGTTTGCGATGGTTGCTGGTATAGTGGCTATTGGTCAAGAAGGCTATTATGGGGGGTATAGTCCATCTGCAACCACCAAACCAACTGCTGCAAAAATAGCAGGAGGTGGTAGTGCCACCGTAAATCTAACTAGCGGAAGTGTACAGCAGTACGTACCCATTTACAATATCGAGCAAAATGGGGTTTCCTGGGGTACCGGATTGCAGTATAGCTATTCAGGGCTTAGGGTTATGGAAGAACCGTCTGCTATTGGATTAGGCTGGGATTTAGTAGCTACCGGAATGGTATCCAGAGAAGTAAGAGGATTACCGGATGATCATCCTAAAGGATATCACGGATCAGAAAATATTCGAAGTACGATTCTTGATCCTTACTATTATTTTGATCCCAATGCAACCAATGCTTCTACCAATGGTAAAAAGGTGATCAAAGAACATCACGCCTATTTGCTGGCACAGGGAATGATGGATGGCGAACCGGATGTATTTCATGTAAGTGCCGGTGGAATTAATTTTTCTTTCAAGTTGGATGAAAACTTACAACCCGTATTGTTATCACACCACAATGTAAAAGTAAGTTTTAGTTGGAACCAAATTACAGTAACGGATTCCGAAGGAGTGCGCTATGTTTTTGGAGCCAAAGAGATCTTTACTCCGGTTCCCGAAGATGATATTGTACAGACATTTGGCCACGGTGGTACAGCATTATTGCCAATAGAGCCGAATTATCCTTATACTCGTAGTTGGTATTTAAGTAGTATACAACCACCCAATACGACTCAACTAATCAGCTTTACGTATCAGAATCATTTGTTCAAAACCAAAGCGTTTTTACCAAAAATCTATTCGTATAAAGGATTACAAGCACAGTTTTTAGAAGGATTGTTAACAAAAGTAGTGTTTACTCCCGGGAATCCTTTACAGCTTCCTCAACAACAGCAGCCAGCAGAATTACAAGAAGGACAGGATCCTAATGTGTATACACATACCCGATTGGATGTGGATGTAACCGTTCCGGTATTAAAGAAAATTACTTTTGCCGATGGTTCTCTGCATTTCAATACGGCAACCGTTTCATCGGGGGCACATCACAAATATAGTTCTGTGGACCTTAAAGATTTTCACGGAAAATTAATCAACTCGTATGACTTTTTTACCGAAGGGAACCGAGATCTGTTAAAAGAAATACAAACCAATAATGAATTCGCTTTTGGCTTTGACTATTATTATGAGGATATCCCATCTGATATTCCGGTTTTTGAATATAATGATAAAGTAGTTAATTCTACCATGGATGTTTGGGGCTATTACAATGGTTCTCAGTTGTCTGCAGATCAGTTAAAAGCAGAAGGTAGTGCCTTGCCGGTTTTAAAACATACAGTTGCCGGGGCATTACAAACCATTCGTTATAAAACAGGAGGACAGACAAAAATTCAATATGAATTAAATAGGATCCCGCAAATCCATGATGCAGTAAAAGGCTATGGTACCTGGAATTTTGATAGTTCATTTACCGTATCAAGTAATAATGCGAATAGTATCGGTACTTCCCGAAAACAAGTGCGCTCTCGAACATTTACGACTCCTACACAAATCGAAATAGAGCATACAGCTTCTATTAAGAAATATGGATCACGAGTGCAGCTTAAAATTTTCAAAGAAGGATATGGTGGAGAATATATTCCGTATACAGATTGTAACAATAATAATGGTATCGCCCAATTGTATATCAATGAAGTAGGAGAGCGAGACGATCTTACTGAAGGATTGGTACAGTATCATAGTTATGGAAAGTGTTTGTTTACGATTCAGCCTGGAACATATACGTTTTATGTAGAAACAGAAGCTAATACCGAAGCTCAGATCATTGTCAACTACGGTAATGATCCCGATTATCGTAAAGAATACTATGAGCATTGGTACGGAGGAATCCGTGTAGCTAGCATTCGTAATTGTCCTGTAGACACCGATCAGTGTACCGAAAAAAGATATCAATATACCAATGATCAATGGGTGTCTAGTGCCAAAGTGTACACTTCATTAAAGCTAGAGCCAAGAAAATACTGGTATCAAAATTCAGGTCAGGATCATATTGGTACGCCTCCGGTTTGGAGTAAAAATAGTAAGTACATTCCATTCTATGTAAAGGGAAGAGGATTGCCAATTTATTATTCGCAGGTAAGTGAATCTGTGGTTTCCACCGATCCTATGAGTAATGCCAAGAACGGAAAAACCGTATATACGTATGAAGATCCGTATTTCTTTAATGAACCTTATGATTTCAACACTAGGGAATATTACGATCGCGCACCTAAAGGTGTAAACGAAGGCGGATTGCGAATCAGCACGGTGAAAACCTATAAAAAAGATACTTCTCAGTTTATACCGAAAGATCAGTTAATCTCAGAGCAGCTATACGAATACGAAGCGGTGACGCCGCCAACAGATTATTTTGGAAACGCAACGTCCAATGCCTATCCATACGGAATTAAGGTAATTGCAAAAACACAGATCAAACGGGATATGCATTATGATAAGCTAATCCCTATCATTATGCAGCAAAATAATATGAACGTGCTGCCTTTGGGACTTCAGAATTTTAAAGAATATTATGAAAACAGAACTCAGGCGGAATTCGAAGAATATGCCAGAAGAATGATTAATTATACTGGTTTTCCTGTAAATTCTTTTGGTTGGAATGATCTATTCAGAATGGCAAAAGGAGTAGGTAGCGTAGAATCTGATCAAACAGAAATTGCCAATGAAACCAACGAAATGTACACGATTATAAGCTATAAAGACACCAATGTACAATACCAGCGAAAAAGAGTAGTGAGCAAAACGTATTCTGATATGGATCCTGATCAGTTTCAGGAAGGGATACAGGAGTTTGAGTATGATAGCAAGCAACAGGTAATAGAGCAACGCAGTACAACCTCCAAAGGTGCTACCAAAAAAGCAAAATACTATTATCCTTATCACAGTACGGTCAATAACAATACGCTGGTTTCTAATAATCGTATTGCTTCTCCCGTAAAGACAGAGACATTTCACAACAACAAAAAGCAAAGCACTGCCTTGGTGAATTTCGATTCCTGGAATCCGGGAGGGTATCTTCCTAAAACCATTCAGTCTGCCAAAGAAAATGCAGCGTTGAAGGACCAGACGGTTTTTCATAAATATGATCCGTATGGAAATCCTTTAGAGACTTCTGCCAAAGAAGGAATTCATACCATCTATGTTTGGGGGTACAATCATACTACACCAATAGCGGTGATTACAAATGCCACCTACACGGGGATGCCCTCAACGGTACAAAACCTGATCAATGCAGCCATCGTCGCTTCTGATAATGATGTGAGTATAGCAAGCGAAAATCAGCTGAGAACCGCTTTGCAAAACCTAAGAAATCATAGTTATTTTTCAAAATCACAGATGGTAACCTATACCTATGATCCATTGATCGGGATGACCAGTACCACCGATGTAAGAAACAGAACAGCTTATTATGAGTATGATGCTTTGCATAGACTCAAACAAGTAAAAGATCAGGATGGGAATATTCTATCAGCCAATGAATACAATTATAAAAACAACTAATACAGTAAGAGAGATGAAAAATTTATTTTTAGCCATTGCTGTATTAGTAGGTACAGCACTAAGCGCACAGACGCAAACAGAAAATTATGTAAAGACTACGGTCTATCAAACCGAGGTAAAAGAAGGACAGCAGTCTCAGGTATTAGAGAGTGATAAGATCGTTTCGGTCAATTATGCAGATGGTTTGGGCAGGACCAAACAATCCGTCGCTGTTAGAGCCGGAGGACAACAACAAGATACCAATATCCTGGACTGGACAAATGACTGGACTGCAGGTGGTGGAAATACACCATTGTTTAATATGAACGGTCAGTCTACAGATAATCAAAGAATCTACGGTACCAACCCGTTTGGAGAACAATCGCTGCTATGGCGTTGTGGTAATGACACCAATAATGACGCCGATGGTGGGTGGAATACCGATTATATCCCCGTAGATAAGAACGTGGCCTATCGCTATACCGTTTGGGTAAAACGAACCGGATCACAGGATGGAAGAACCTATCATGGTACTCAAAATGTAAATACATTGAATGGAAATCCACATAGTAACCCCTATTTTTTCAATGGAGATTTACCGCAATTAGACATCTGGTATTTAATGGTTGGAATCGTTCATCCCCATACCTATACCGGAAATGGAAGTGGTGTTAGTGGTGTTTATGATATCAACGGAAACAAAGTCTTAAATGGTATAGAGTTTAAATGGAGCAATAATACAACTACTGCAAGATTCAGGAATTATTTATATTTTTCTGTAGATCCTGATGTACGTCAATACTTTTGGAATCCAATATTGACCAAAATAGACGGTAATGGATCACCGATCAATCAATGGGTGCAACAATCCAAACCCAAAGACATTGTAGCACATTATGAGTATGACGCATTTGGGAAACAAACCAAATCATATCTGCCGTATGCTTCAGATCAGACGCAGCACGGAGCTATCTATACTGATGCCTTAGCAGAGCTGAAATCATTCTACAATACTACAAAGTATGAGAATACGTTAAATCCGTACAGTGAAACGATTACCGAAGCCTCTCCGGCAAATCGCGTGATCGAACAGGCAGCACCCGGAAATCCCTGGAAATATGATGAAGACTTGGTACATCCCGGAAATCCAGTGTATGCTTCGTATCCAACGGATATTGTATATAGCAAAACCTGGAACGCAAAAGATATTTTTTACATTCCCGGTCAGGGAACACCACCATCAGAAGGGGATCACGATGGGAATCCATTAATAGAAGGAGATAATTATGTAGTGATCACTACCTGGAACGAATCCTTACGCGTATGGATCAAAGCAAGTACCACAAACAAATTACCAACAGGAAGACTACGTAAATTAGATATCGTACCCGTTATTGATCAGTTGGATTGGGGATACGTAAAAGACGCAGCAGGTAATAACACCGATTATAAAATAGGGATAGAGGACAACTATGTTGTAGTGACTGCTGTAAACCAAAATCCACGATGGATCAGTGGCGGAGTTGATATGCGATCAGATTATAATCTGAACCAGTTACAGTATTTTACCGGGCAGTATAATGGGTATACCAGCAACGCTGCAACCAACGCCACAACCAAAGCTGCATACGGACTCAATACTAGCGGAGAAGTACACCGGTTTGATGTGGTGATGCTTAATGGCAATAGCCAAACTCCATCATTAGTTGGCAACGGAACCTATGCTGCCGGACAGTTGACCAAGAATATCACTAAAAACGAAAACTGGAAACCCGCAGACGGTACCAACAAAACTGCAGAAACCTTTACTGATAAAAACGGTAATGTAATATTAAGCAGAGCGTTTAATAATGGAGAAAAGTTGGAAACATATAATGTATATGACGATTTTGGAAACCTAACTTATGTAATCCCACCAAAGGTTACGGTAAGTAACGGAGTGTCTTCAAGTGAGCTCAATGAGCTCTGTTATCAATACAAATACGATGATCAAAACCGATTGATCGAAAAGAAAATACCCGGAAAAGGATGGGAGTATATCGTATACAACAAACTGAACCAGCCGGTCATGACCCAGGATGCGAATCAACGAGCAAAATCAACCAAAGAATGGTCATTTGTCAAGTATGACGTATTTGGAAGAGTCGCTTATACCGGAATGAGCAAAAACAATGCATCCAGAGCAAGCCTACAGAGTGCTGCGGACTCTAACAACTATCAACAGCACGTAACCAAAAGATCCACGGCACTATCGTTGGCAGGTACCGCTGTGTATTATAGTAATGATGCCATTCCTACAGGTTTTAGCGAGGTGCATACTATCAATTATTATGACGACTACACCTTTGATCGCGACGGCATCAATAAACCAGGTACAGTATTTGGTGTAGCAACTACCAATGTTACCAAAGGCTTGGCTACAGGATCAAAAGTAAGAGTGCTGGGAACCAACAACTGGATTACGAGTGTGATCGCTTATGACGCCAAAGGAAGAAGCATTTGGGGTGGTAGCCGTAACCGATATCTCAATACCATCGATTATAGCGAAACCCAACTGGACTTTACAGGAAAACCAATGCAGGTAAAAACGACGCATACCAAAGGTAGTAATGCTGCCTTGGTTACTGTAGATCGATTTACCTATGATCATATGGGGCGTTTGTTGACGCAAAAACAAACCATCAATAATCAGGCAGAAGAGCTACTGACAAAACACGAATATGATGAGCTGGGACAACTGGTGCAGAAAAAAGTTGGAAATGCAGAACAGGCACCACTGCAGACCATTGATTATACCTACAATGTAAGGGGTTGGATGACTAAGATCAATGATCCGAATGCATTAGCAGATGACTTATTTGGGTATAAAGTAAACTATAACACACCCACTCACGGAGCTACCGCGTTGTATAACGGTAATATCTCAGAAATCGAGTGGAAATCTGCAAACGATAACGCGTTGCGTTGGTATACCTACTCTTATGACCATCTGGATCGCATTACCAAAGCAGTGGATAACGCCAATCGCTATAGTTTGAGTAATGTAACCTATGATAAAAATGGAAATATTACCAAGCTAGCACGAAGGGGTGCAGTAAATGCTGCTGCCACGAGTTTTAATGCTATGGACAATCTTACGTATCAGTATGATGCTGGAAATAAATTACTGAAAGTCACCGATATAAATACCAAATATTTTGGTTTTAAGTCAATATATAACGGAAGTAGTAATCATTATCTTTATGATGCTAATGGTAATATGACCTTAGATCGCAATAAAGGGATTTCTAATATTACCTATAATCATTTTGATTTACCTACTAAGGTTACTATTTCTAATAATGAAGGAACAGGAAATATTACCTATATTTACGACGCCACCGGAGCAAAGCAGAAAAAAATGGTCTCCGGAGGAAGTTCTTTAACAACAGAATATGCCGGAAACCACGTGTATGAAAACGGACAACTAAAATTCTTTCATACCTCAGGTGGATATGCAGAACGATCTTCTGGTACCTCGAGCCTGCCTGACGGGCAGACAGGCGGAGCCGAGAGGTACGATTATATTTATCAGTATGCTGACCATTTAGGTAATGTTAGATTATCATACTCAGACAAAGACGGAGATGGTCAAATAGACGTTCTTAGAAATAACACAGATGTAGATGGTGATGGCGATTATGCCAGAGAGGTTTTACAAGAAAACAACTACTATCCCTTTGGTCTGCAACATAAGGGGTATAATAATCGGATTACAGGCCAGGAACATAAGTATAAATACAATGGTACAGAATTAACAGAAGAGTTAGGACTGAACTGGTATGAGATGCCACTGAGATCCTATGATCCGGCAATCGCCAGATGGAACCGTATTGATCCAGTCGTGCATCACTCTTTATCTACTTATAATGCTTTTGATAATAACCCTGTAGTGTATGCTGATCCGAGTGGTGGTAATAGCGAGTTAAGCTCTCGTATGGATAATCAGATTTTTGATGAGGGACGCTATATGGGATTACAGGAAAGAAGATATAATGGTGTTATGGGAGGTTTTGGGTATGGAGATATCAAAGCCCATGATTTTGATTTTAATTATGAATCAAACAATAATGCTTCTACATATGTTGATAGATCAGGTCAGATAATACATTATGAAGATGATGGAGATAATGGTATTTATCTTGTGCTAAATCCTGAAGATGGTTTGAATAAAAGTTGGTGGATAGGTACAGAAAGAAAAGGTCGGACTTATACACCAGGTGATTATTTACAAGAAGAGGATTTACTTCCAAGGTATCAGAATAATCCTCAGGCTTTACCAAGTAAGTTTAGTTATAATGCACTTATCAGGTTAGAAGATAGGAAAACTATTGGAATTATTTGGGGGGCTGAGTGGCTAGGAGGAGGAACTCTTGTTACTAGATTCTCTCTTAAAGAATTAACGAAAGTTTGGGGAATAAAAACTGTATCAAAAATTCCAAAAGGGTTTCAGCTAACTAAGAAATTTGGATTTCAACATGGACAAAAGGTCTATCAATACAAAGGAAGATATTATTCCAAAGATATTGATTCTCATAATGGAGGTGTTTGGAAGGTATTTGAAGAGGTTAATGGGCGATTAAAAAGAATAGGAACCGCAGGTGCAGATTTGAAGATTTTTAAAAGATAGTTATGGTTATAGAACAAGTAACCTCTAAAAATTTTGATAAAAGTTTAGGGGAATTATTGAAAACAAAAAAGGCGGATAATATTGTGAAAGGTCGATTTGATCTTGAGTCAATAGAATTAACTAAGAAATCAAATTTTATTATTGACTTTCTTTCTTCAATTAAATCAATTGAAAGTTTAACATACAAAATACTTTTTTGGGAAAAAGATAGTGCCATAGAGAATTTAATTAAGTTTAATTCTAGTAAAGATGATAGTTTTAAAATAACTCTATCATATAAAAACGATCAACCATCAGGTGTTGCGTTTCTTGAGTCAAAAAAAGTAGACAACCATTTTTTGAAAGTATTATTAGATAATCATTTTAATTATGAAATGGCAGTTGATCCTTCTCTAAACCTTAGAGTTCAAATATGTATTAATCAAAAAAATATTATAACTATCATGGATATATATGATGATAGAGGTTTGGATATTTATTATATCCCTCAGCTCTCCAGCTGCCGCTAGAGTGATCGCTCCCGCTAGTTTTGAAAACTAGTGGCGGTATGAGTGAGCAGTAAGAGCTTGTCTGCCAACAGACAGATAATAAATAAAATAAAAGCAAAGAGCCAGTTACAGAGATGTAGCTGGTTTTTTAAAAGAAAATTACAGAATAATATAATGCGTAGATATACTTTACTATTGATAGTGTTGATTTCTCAACTCGTATCAGGTCAGGATATTCAGGAAGTTTTAAAAAATGATATTTGTGATTGTTTAGATCATCTTTTTAAAAGCGGCAAAGCAAACAAAGAGAATAATACAGTATTAGAGCAATGTTTAAGTAAAAAAATAAATTCATACACTGCAGAGTTTAGACAAATACTCATCCAAGAAAAATTTGCTCAAAAAAATGACAAAACGTTTGCTTCGCTATATAAAATTAACCCAGAAAACCTTAATGCGTTTATCGCAGGTCATCAGGATTATTTTGTAACCCAGTGTCAACCGTATTATTGGTATGTAAGTGCCAAAAGAGCTAAAAAACTAATCAATATTCGATATACTATTGATGAGAAATACCTCAAGTCGATATCTAAAAAAATAAAAAAAGGAAAACATAAAAAAGAGCATCTATATCAGCGAGCGCTGATCTATATGTCTCGTGGAGAATTTGAAAAAGCAAAAGCAGATTTTTATACCTATCAAGAGGACGATCCCAACGATGATAAGATTACCTATCATCTTGGCTGGGCTTGCGAGCTTAATGGTGAGTATGGCATAGCCAAAGCGTGGTATGAACAAATGATTAAGAAAAACAATCATTTTGATGCGATATTGGGCCGTTCTATTATTAATAGGAAAATACGGGATAATGCCCGTTTGGATTCACTTATTGACTATATGGCGTATCAAAGAATAAATCAGTCTGCAAATACTATTAAAAACAGCGAATTTTTAACAGAGAAAAAGTTAACAGAATACCCAAAACCAAAAAGTTGCAAAGATCTTAAAAACAATGAAGAGGTAAAGACCTGTTTTAATAATTATTTCAAAAATTTTGTAAATACAAATTTCAATCTTAATGTCATTGAATACAGTAACCTGCGCCCTGGAGTACATCGAATTTTAACCAGATATAAAGTTTCAAAAACTGGTAGAATAATGGATGTTTTCGTATTACACGATGATCCATACATCATAAATGAAATCACTAGGGTTTTGTATGCTATTCCTACTTTAGAACCGGGTAAAGTAGATGGTGAACCGGTAGAAGTTAGATATTCATTTCCCTTAATATTACAAAGTTCTGAATAAAAAAATAAAATCATAACAAATGAAACATACACTATTACTTTTTCTTTTATTAAGTAGTTCTCTAATGCTATCACAAGAGCAAAAAATCATAGATAATGACAGTATCCTATCCTGGGATGCTGTAAGACGATTAACCTGGGAAGATTTTAAAGGCACCAAAGATCCTAATCAATATGGTCTTAATGATGCCTTGACTACTTATAAATTAGAAATCCTACCGGAGATCGTTCCTGTGGATGAAAATGATAATATTCATGGATATGAGAAGATGGATATCGCCACGTATTTTTTTAAACAAAAATCATGGATGGTAAAACGCGATGTTAATGTGCTGATCTATGAACAACTTCATTTTGATGTTGCAGAGCTATTTGCTCGTATGATGCGTAGAGGATTTGAGGAGCTAAAGCGAAAGAAAATTAGCAAGTTTGGCGATTATCAAAGAGTGTATACAGATTTCTGGAGGTATTGTAAATCCTATCAACAAGAAATGAATGAAGAAACCCAAAATGGTAGAGATCAGGAAGCTGTGCAGCGATGGATTGATAAAATCTATAAAGAACTAAAAGAGGTAGAGCAATATGCCAAATAATTGGTTGTTATACTGAGTTTTCCAGAGTATTCCCGGACTTCGAGAGCCTCAGTCCTCGAATATGATTATGTATAGATTAATAAACTTCCGAAGGGAGAGATTTCGAGAGCCTCAATCTCCCCAAGATCTTGTTTTCGAAAGGAGAGGTGTTACACTGAGCTGTCGCACTGAGCTGTCACACTAAGCTGTCACACTGAGCTGTCACACTGAGCATTCTAAGACAAAAGCAAATTTTTATGCTACCAATTTTACAAAAGGCTCATTTCTTTTGGCTACTGCAAAAATTCTAAGTACTAATTTGTTTGCTACTGCATTTTTCACACTCATATGATGTTTGCCTTCAGCAATCTTTCTTTTGTAATATGCTTTGATCTGTGGATCGTGTTGTATTGCACTAATGGCTCCTTTAGTCAACATTGCTTTTAATGATTTATCTCTTAAAAAATGGGTTTTGGTTTTCCCTCTTATACTGCTTCCTGACTTATAAGGAAAAGGCGCAAGACCACAGTGACAGCTGAACTTTCTAGCGTTTTGAAACTTGATAAAGTTTTCTGTTTCCACGATACACTTCATAGCAATTATCGGACCCACACCAGTTATCCTTGTAATCTTTCTATAGCTATCCTTTAGGCTTTTATCCTGATTGATCAATTTCAGCATCTCAGCTTCAATCTTTTTGATACTTTTCTCAATAGACTTATACTGCTTTTTCTCTTCCCTGATTAGCATTCTTACATCAACCGACTCGTTCAATATCGTATTGGCCTTCAGACTGTTTTGAATCTGTACGGATATCTTTACATAACGCTCTCTAGCTGTCATAAGGGCTTTTAGTTTGCTTAGGTTTTCGGTAGGTAGATTAAAAGGAGTCAACTTGTGTTTGTTGGTGACAGCATATTCAGCAATACGATAGGCATCCTTTGAATCACTTTTGCCTCTTTGAATACCTAATGATTTTTTCAATTCCAAGGGATTGATCAAATAAAAAGTAAACCCTAGCTCGCTTAAACAATGGACTAAGATCGAACCATAATGCCCCGTATGTTCCAGAGTAAAAATGACTTGATGTTTTTCAAATTGACTGAGCCACTTTATAATACTTTTCCGTTCATTGCTTAAAACACCTTTGTCTTTGATCTGCACATCACAAGCCACTAGTATACAAAAATCTAAAGTATCTTTAGAGATATCGATCCCTACAATAAGTTTTTTCATAACTTTAATTTAGCTATTAAAAACCTGAAAAGCCAAAAGGTCTGTGTACTAACGCTATTAATAAGTCTTAAGCTTAACATTCTAAATGGTACCAAAACCTAAGAAGGGAAAGGACTAATGCTCAGGATAGATCTCGAAGTCTAAGAGTCGAAATAGTTCACCTTTTCCTTCTGGTTTTTCAGAAATTTAATACGATTAAACTTCCTATAAATATAGAATACTAAACTAATAGCTTGTCGAAGTGTTGTTGAAGTGTTGTCGAAGTGCTCTCGAACCCAGAGGCTATTGTACAAATTATACATAACGAAGTTTTTGAAGGGTGAGGTGTCACACTGAGCTGTCGCGTTGAGCTTTTTTCCAGAGGTGACAAGATTTGTTGTCGAAGCGTTCTCGAACCCTGAGTATAAAGATGTTTTTTGTAAAACTATAGGAAAACAAAGTATTTGATTTATTATCCCTAAGTTCGCAATACATAAACTTGTTGATCGGATATGAAAGCAGCTACCGTTAGAGAATTAAAACTAGAACTAAACAATTGTTCCCAACAGGAATTAGTAGCACTTTGTTTGCGATTATCTAAGTTCAAAAAAGAAAACAAAGAATTACTTACCTATTTGCTGTATGAAGCATCAGATGAAGACCATTATATAGCAGAGGTAAAATCAGAAATCACCAAAGAATTTGATCTGATTAATACCAACAGCTATTACTACATCAAAAAAAGCGTTCGTAAAATTCTACGTATCAGCAAGAAGTACATTCGATATTCTGGTAAAAAAGAAACCGAGGTAGAAATTGTGCTTCATTTCTGTTCTGAACTAAAGCAGATGCGACCTTCTTATAAAAACAACCGAGTGCTAACAGGTATTTACGATAGACAAATTAATAGCATCCAGAAGATCATTACTACTTTACATGAAGATTTGCAGTATGATTATCGGCAAATTTTAGTATCTATAGATGCCTAATACGGGCGTCCATTTCATAATAAAAGAGCAGGTTTAGAATTTTATTTTCTAAAAACGGGGAAAAATACCTATAGGTTATAGTATTGATTATCAGTTAATTTGTATGTACACAAAAATAAAGTACTAACAATTTTTCTAACTTAAATTAATCATTATGGGTATTAGTATTAGTATCGTTGCCGGACAGGATAAAGGGGCATCAAGCGTAAATGCAAGTGGATCTGTACAACATGTAATTACATCCGAAGAAAGAACCACGTTTAAACTTGGGGACAAACAATTAAAAGATGCTGTAAAAAAGTATTTTGGCAAATCGCCAAATGATGCATACTTGCACAGTCCTACACCTTGGGGAGATTTGTATAAGAAATATAGCTGGCCACAGGTTCAGATGGTTTTGGTAGTGCAAAGTGCAGAGATATTAGGAATCACTTCAGAACCGGTGATTGTAAAAACACAGGACTTCACTAATAACAGTAGTAAAAAAGGAACGTTTAATGTAGCGATCTCAGAATCCCTAAACAATACCACATCTTCTAACTGGAGCACCGGTGGTACACTAACCGTAGGTCAAAAGTTTAGTTATGGAGTAAAGTTTCTTGGAGCAGGAGCAGAAGGAGAAACATCATTGTCTTACAGTCAATCTTGGGGAATTGGCGGACAGGAATCCAAATCAATCACCGTAGGGTCTACATCTGGGGTAAGTGTAGAATTGGATCCCGGAGAATCGGTAGTGGCGGAACTTTCGGCCAGTAGAGGCGTGATGAAAGTCAGAATCAGATATAATGCGTATCTGATAGGAAATACAGCAGTAAATTATAATCCTACGTATAAAAGTCATCATTTTTGGAGTTTAGGAATTGGAGGAGTAATGTCAAAAGGAGGCGTGTCTAATTCCATCAAATCTACAGAAGACATAGAAATAGGATATTATTCTAACTCAAAAATTGAGTTAAAGAATAAGGTAAGCGGTAAGCTAAAAGCCAGTCACGCATTGGCGGATACTACAGCAGGAGAACTTACACTGGCATAGAGGTAATTAATTAAATTCTTGCTTTTTCCTAACTTCGATGAAGTGACATTCTATGTCACTTTGTTGAAGTTTTTTTATGATCGAAATTATACTTTCTATCCTTTGATCAATCGAAAAATATAATCCAGCTGACTGTCTTTTCCTGTTATCAAATCCTTTACAGAAAGTTGTACGGTCCGATCAGGCAGCACTCCAGAGCCTTTAGGAACCTTTTTATCCTTTACATAATGAGTTATTTTTTCCATAGACATCACCATAATAATCTTGGAGTTGGGTAATTCATAATATACAGGAAACTGACCTGTATGAAAATAATAGCCACCACCGGTTTCTTCTCCTACCAAAAGAATATCAGGATCATTTTTTGCTAACAGAGCCAATGCCGAACCTGCAGAAAATGTAGTGCCTCCGGCTAGTACATAAGCCTTGCCACGAAATCTATCTTTGTCAGGAACCATTAAAGTTTCCAGATCATCAAAATCCAGTTTCCATCCATCATACGTTGGATGATTATAAAACTTATCTTTTAAAAACTCTTTTTCTCCGTAGTTTCGGGTTACATATTTTTTCTCAGGAATTTCTAAAGACGCTACATAAGCACTAGTTCTTTGTTTAAATAGTTTGTTGGTCAAGAAAGAAAAAAGATGCACAGAATTGGGTCTGAAACCACCATCATTTTGTCGTATATCAACAATCAAATGGTTCATTTTCTTTTTGTTAATCTCTTTAAATAGTTTTATCATTCGAGATTTAAAGGCTCTGATGTCTACACCAAAAGAGTTGACAACCAAAACCGCAGTTTTAAGATCTTCTCGGTAGTATACAAAAGGTTCTTTGGTGTTTATATGTTTAGAAAAAAACGCTACTTTATCCGATGCTCTATGATAGTTAGAAAAATATGAATTACGGTTGATGTTTCTGTGCTTCACATTTACAAATGACTCTGCTGCTAGTGTTATCGTTTTCTCCTCTCCATCAGGTTCTTTATACACAACAGTATATTCTTTTTGTAAGCCATATTCGTAAATAAAAAAGAGTCCAAATTTCAATTCGATATCCCTATATTTTCTGGTTAGGTTATAACCATCAGTAGGCGCATATTTTTTTAAAGCTTCTAGAATTTGTGCAGAAGGTATTTGATTGATACTTACTATTTTTGATCCTATAGGTATTCCAAAATCATCGGTATCTACATGAAATTCTGATTGAATGATTTTAATAATTAATGGGAAATAATATTGGGTACTCTTAATGGTATTAGGAGCAAAAAGCATTAAGTGACCATCTCTGATTTGATCGGTTACTTGCTGCATTTTTTTAAATAATGAGATATCAGTTATGTCTTCTGAAAGTGTCTCGCTGGTGATGGAGAAAATTGAATCCAGATCAGTTTCATCTATATATTCATAAAGCGCAGGATGGCCTTTTTTAAGTATCTTTTGAAAGATATTGAAATCTTCCTGAGCCTGTTCTGCAGTTAATTTTTTCTGTGCACAAAGTGTGACAGATGTAAAGACCGAAAATACGATACACAAAATGCGATTCATGTGATACATTTTAATTTACAACCTTTAAAGACTTTTTATGTAAAAAGATGTGACAGCCCCCTTTGTTTTCTGAAGGCATAAATGTAATTAATTTGATCTCATTAACGATAGTTTACCATAAAAAAATAGGTGCTTTTTGGAGCACCTATTTTCAAAAAATGTATTGTAGATTTTATCAATTTAATTTTTGTAATTGTTTCTTTATTTTTTTGATAGCTGATTCTATAGATTTTTCGGGTTCAATGACATTGTATTCTCCCCAAAATTCTGGATCAGAAAAACCAGAAGCTTCATCGCTAATAACCACGGTGGACTTTAAACGATCTTTCGGTTTGATGTTGTCGTTATCAGGATTTTTCTTCCAGTCTGTCACTGCCATCTCAATATTTAATTTGTAGGTAGAATTAAATAGTTTCTTTTTCCAATTGACTTTAAAAACCAAATCGATTTTTCCGTATCCATAGTACCATTTACCATTTGTTTCTCTATAATTCATATTATATGTAGCTACGGTTGGGTATACCTTAGCTCTGGTAGGTTTCTTTCTAACAAAAAGTTTACTTGCTTTATCTCTATCCTCAAGATTTAAACTAAAAACCGCTTTGGTAAGCGCCAAGGTCTCAGAATCGATGTACAATTTTCCGTAATAGTAGAGATCCTGAATATTTGGTCGTTGCTTAAAATTGAGGACGTAGATGTAGCGGTCATTAATTTTTGTGGATTTATCGAAACTAAATTGGTATATATTTAAAATATCATCTGTAAACAGAAGATCAGGATTTTTCATTACATCAATAAACAAGGTACTGGATGGACCTCCTTGTAATTTTAAAGTCAGCGTATCCAACTTTTTATAATCTGCACTTTTTCTGGCTTTATATAATTTGATGATATCATTTTTACCTGATATATATGGTTTTTTATATACATCTACAACGGCTTCAGAAAGAGAAACATAAGTTCTACGCTTTTTGATAGTTTCTCGATAAAAAGCAGTCATAATGGTATTGTCGCTTTGATAATTGGCTCCTCGTCGTTCCATGACTGCTTTAATGAGGGCTTCGGGATCTCTGGGATCTATATTTACTTCAGAAAGCTCTGTTATAGATGCAGCTAATTTAATTTTGGTTTTATCTCCTTTCAACGTAGAAAGAGAAACCACTCTATCATTATATCCCAAAAAAGAGACGGTGATATTGGCACTGGCATTATTTTTTGGAACTTTTAATAAAAATTCACCTTCACCATTGGTTATGGTAGAAATATTAGTTCCATTGAGTGCTATCGTTGCTGAAACCAAAGGATCATTAGAGTCTTTGTCTACAACAATTCCTTTATATTCATTATAACTAGCATCATCCTGTAAGCTGGTGTCTTGAAAAAAGGTAAATGCCTGCACCTTCGAGACAGATCCAAATATTAGAAATATACAGAGTAAAAAGGCGCTTCCATTTTTACTTAAAAAAATACTTTTCTTGTCCATATTCTATTCATTCAGTTAATAATTACATTCTAGCTGTTATAAGCAAGAATGTTTGCTATACAAGATACTAAAATTAGTTATGAGTTTTGGAATACAATAGTTAAAAATGAGCTAATTATGCGTTGTATTTTATTGTATCTGAAACGATACTAAAAATGATTCTTGATTTGATAAAGAAAAGATAATTTGCGTAAGTTAGATTTCTAGGATTTAGTTTTGTTGTCTGATGTAAGGTTATTTGTTTATCAATGATATCCGCTATGATCACCAAACCAATTTCGTAGCTTAATGTTTAGGACTTCTGTAGTAAAAGGTTTGGTAATATAGTCATCCAATCCTTTAGCTATAAAACGTTCTGCATCACCAGGAAGAGCGTTAGAGGTAATTGCGATTACCGGTGGCACTTTTTTATATCCTTTGCGTATCAGTTTACAAGTTTCCACACCATCCAGCTCGGGCAGATTGATATCCATTAATATAAGATCGTAGACATCCTCTTCAAACATTTCTATTGCTTTTCTTCCTGTTTTTGCCACATCGGCAGTACATCCTAAATATTTAAGGATTTGTTTGGATACTAAAATATTGGTATCAGAATCCTCGACCAGCAAAACGTTAAGGTCAAATTTTTGATCTTTACTTTTATCAAAAGTTTTGTCTAGAGCAGGAATTTTTTCTTGGAACACTTTGGTTTTAAATGTGAACCAAAAATTACTACCTTTTCCTAATTCACTGGTAACTCCTAGTTTTCCATTCATTAAATCTACCAATTTTTTGCTTATGGTAAGACCTAGTCCACTTCCTTCTCCAACAAGGATTGCATCATTATGTACCTGACTAAATCGATTAAATAATGATTCCTGATCTTCTTTGCTGATACCAATTCCAGAATCAATGACTTCTACTTTAACCGTTAATTCTTCATTTTTTTTGGAAATCAGAGATGATTTTACAGTGATTGTACCTTCATTTGTAAACTTAATTGCGTTTCCGATAAGATTAGAAAGTATTTGCATAAGCCTGTTATCATCAGCATAAATCTGTTCTGGTAAGTTTTCTACATATTCTGAAACCAGGTGAATTCCTTTGGCCTTGCTATTGGCCAGAAATAGGTCAACGTTTTGGTTGATCAGTTTTTTTAAATTAATTCCTTTCGGAGACAATGTAAACTTGCCGGCCTCCATTTTGGATAAATCCAATACTTGGTTTAAAATATCTAAAAGATTTAAAGAGGATTGGTGAATGGTACTTACGTATTCCTTTTGTAAATCATCAAGTTTTGTGTTTTTAAAAAGCAAATCAATCATACCAATAACACCAACCATGGGTGTTCTGATTTCGTGACTCATATTAGCCAAGAAATCCTGCTTGAATTTTGAAGCCTGTAGAATCTGTTTGTTTTTCTCTTTGAGTTTATCCAGATTGCGACCACCAAACATAGCAAAAAGACCAAGAAAGAAGGGAGCAGTATCGATAATATAATGGATCGGATATTGCTTTTGTACCAATACTACAGAATCCCAAGAATACTCAAGGCCTAACTTAGAGATATCGATACTTGTGGCAAGAATTGGAAACATACAACCGAATAATACTCCGTACAGTGTGTATTTGGCAGCTTCAGATTTTAACCAGGATTTTTGATTCATAGATGAGTTTTTGTACCAGGATCACAGGTTTGTTAATCATCCGATAAGGTTCTTTTTTTGGGGCCTTACTGGGATATAAGTCTAAATATAAAGTTTTTTTTGGAAATGTATTCAAAAGCGGTTTTAGAAATTAACCGCCGATGCTAATCATACTTCTATTTTTAGTATGTAATTCAGGATTTTTTAGTTTATCCGGAGTATCCATGCCTCCTCTGGTAGCAAACTTATGCGCCAGTGCAGATTGTATCGCAGGAATTATGGATTTCTGAGCTCTAAGTGGTTTTAATAAAGAAAACTCTTCTCCAGAAAACAAACAATTTTTTAATTTCCCATCTGCGGTAATACGAATACGGTTACAGGTATCACAAAATGGATTGGTGACAGAGCTTATGATTGCAAAACTCCCCATAAAACCTTCTATTTTATAATTTCTGGAAGTATCATTTGGAGCGTCATTCAATCGGTTCAGCTGTAAAGGAAATGTATAGTTAATCTTATCCAGAATTTCTTGCTGGGTTACTAGTTTGTCCATTTTCCATTGATTTCCATCAAATGGCATAAACTCTATAAAACGTACCACCAGATTTCGATTTTTGGTAAGATTAACAAAATCGATAATTTCGTCCTCATTAAAATTTTTGATCAATACAATATTGAGTTTCACTTTAAAACCTTCATTCTGGAAAAGTTGTATAGTATTCCAAACTCGATCAAACTCATTACGACGCGTGATTTTTTCAAATTTATCCTTATAAAGAGAATCGATACTTATCGTAATGGTTTTAACGCCATTTTCTTTTAAAAGTGGGATAAAACGATCAGCCAAAACTCCGTTTGTAGTAATTCCAAGCTCAACAGGCAGGCTGGCAAGTTTTTCTAATATCTGAGGAAAATCCTTACGCACCATAGGTTCTCCACCAGTCAATCTGATTTTAGTAACGCCAAAATTCACAAACTCTTTGGCGATTGTATAAATTTCATCAGCAGTCATTAGATGTTCCTTTGGACTTAAGGGAATACCATTCGCCGGCATACAATACGTACATCTTAGATTGCATCTTTCTGTAAGCGAAATCCTAAGATAGGTATGTTTGCGCCCAAAATTATCGGTTAATATGTGCTGATTTTCTGTACTCACTTCTTTCTAATTAATTTCCATCGTGTTTTGCACCTTTCAGAATTCTGAAGGTATGCAGCACAGCCGGAAAAATTGCTTCCATAGATTCTTTTGCACCATTTGTTGAACCTGGTAATGCCAATACCAAAGATTCTCCAATAATTCCTGCAACGCTTCTGGAAAGCATGGCATATGGCATGCGATCTTGTCCGTATGTACGAATCGCTTCTTCAACTCCGGGAATACGACGTTCGATCAAAGGTAAAATAGCTTCTGGTGTTACATCACGAGGTGATAATCCGGTGCCACCGGTAAAAATAATAAGATCATTACCAGCTTCTTGTAATTGTTTTACTTCCTGTTGTATCTGATCAGTCTCATCAGGGATGATGGTATATGCATTAATAGTTACTCCACATTCTTCTAGTTTAGTAATAATGGCTTTACCGGCTTTGTCTTCTTTTTGTCCAGCAGCTATGGAGTCAGAACATACAATCACTCCTGCGGTAAATGGTGCTCCGTTGTCCTTATAACTTGATTTGCCACCTCGTTTACGAAGTAATTTGATGTTTTGTATTTCTACATTCTTATCCACGGGTTTTAGCATGTCATACATAGTGAGTGCAACAACAGATACTCCGTGCATAGCTTCAACTTCTACACCCGTTTTGTAGATTGTTTTTACGGTCATCTCAATCGTAATTTCCAGAGTATTGATTGTATAATCTATCGCAGTGTATTCGATAGGTAATGGATGACAATCCGGAATCATATCACTGGTTCGTTTTACTGCAAATAAACCTGCCGTTTTTGCCATTTCAAAAACATCTCCCTTCGGGATACTCTTGGATACAATCGCTTCTATAGTTTCAGTACTACCCACTTTGACAACCGCCTGCGCTACAGCAGTGCGAAGTGTATTATTTTTATGAGTGATGTCTACCATGTTGTTGTTTAATGGTTTAATTGTTTAATCGTTCAATTGTTTTTTGTTTAATCGTTTTTTGTTTAAAAGTTTATTAGGATTTCAATTGCGATTTTTTCAATGCATTTAGCATGTTTGCTAATTTTTCTATTTGTTTTCTAACTTCATTAAATGCTTTGTCATCAATAAAACTTAATTCCTTGGAAATAATAAGTTGATTTAACAATTCCATTAAGGATGAATATGAAATTGTTGTAAAATGAGCTTAATCTTTATTAGTTGATCTAGAAGTTCCTTCAGCTAGATTAGATGATATAGATACAGAGGCTCTTCTCAATTGACTTACTAATCCAAATTTTTCTTCACTCGGAAAATCATTTGTTAGCTCATATATTGATTTTACTAGTTCAATAGATTCCTTCCAACTATTAAGTTTTTCGAATGAAAAGATATACATATTATTTTTAGGTATTACCCTGTTTTAATAACAGTTACACAATTACACAATTCAACTTTTTTAACAATTCCACTTCTAAACACATTAAACTTTATTTACTTTCCAAACGTGTGTTTCATCTTCAAAAACTTCTTTTCCGAATACTGGAACTTCTTTTTTTATTTCTTCTACTAAATATTCTAATGCTTCAAAAGCGACCTTTCTATGCGGAGCAGAAACAAATACAAATAGACAAATTTCACCTGCTTTTACTTTACCAAGACTATGATAAATATGCATACAGGTAAGATCATATTTACTAAAAGTTGCTTCCCGTATCTCGTGAAATTTGTTTTCTGCCATTTCTTGATAGGCAGAATAATCAATAGCCTGAACAATTTTACCGTCAATTTCATCGGCTCGCACCTGACCCAAAAAGATATCGTGCGCACCAATGGTGGTTTTAGTCTGATGTTTTTCAATGGAGTTGGCAATAAAAGCAGGACTAATTGGCCCTTCTATAAAAACCGTTTTTCTTTTTTTCATGTGTAAACTTCTTTTTAACCTCCAGAGAAAGGAGGTAATAATGCTATTTCATTAGTTGGATTCAGTATTGTGTCCGGTTTTGAGATTTCTTTATCCACAGCGATTTTGAACGATAGATTTTCTAAAGCTTTGTATTTATCTTTTATGAAATTTTCAAGTTGATCTACATTACTGCCTGGTTGCAACGAAATTATTTCTTCTTTACATCGCGTTGCTTCTGCAATCATACCAAAATATAGAATCTTTAATTCCATTGTGTTGCTTCTTTATATTGTTGACGCGTATTGATATTTTTTACAAAAGGAGCTATACTGTTCTCGATAGGGATACTTTTTACTTTTAATGTTGAAAGCGTTTGTCTGAGACTAAGATGTTTCTTTTCAATACTTTCAAAAAAAGTACTCATTACCGATTTATGATATAAGGTAATTAGAGGAATATCTTTGTAAGTGACAATATCGTAATCAGGGTCGTAAGCATTGATTAAATTGTGAAGTACCATGGGAGTGACAAAAGGAACATCACAGCTAATAATTAAGTTTTGCGTCGTTTCGGTATGGTTTAAACCTGTGTAAATTCCACCAACAGGACCTTGATCCGGAATGATATCCGGAATGCAAGGATAGCCAAATACTTGGTAGTCCTTATTGGCGGTAATGATTAGTATTTTCTTGGTTACCGCTTCAGTGGCTTTTAAAATGTGCTCTATAAATGGTTTGCCATTATGAAGTTTTAATCCTTTATCCTGACCCATTCGACTGCTTTTGCCTCCCGCTAATATAATTCCAGTGATATTCTTATGTTCTGTTGGATTCATAGCTGTAATTCTTTCAATTGTTGATCCAAAAAATCCCAGCAATTTTTATTAATGTTTTCGAAAGCAGTAATCATTTTTATACCGTATTCGGTAATTTCGGTTCCGCCACCACCATTACCCCCGGTATTGGTTATGATAACAGGATTGGAGGCATTTTTGTTTATCGAGTCAACTAGATTCCACGCCTTTTTGTACGACATTCCCAAAGATTTCGCAGCCTTCGAAAGAGAGCCTTCAACCATTATGGCTTTTAGGATTTTAATTCTTCCCTCTCCAAGAAAAACTCCTTCCTTGCCTTCAATCCAAATTCTACTTTTGATATGATACATAAAAAAGCGTTGTTTCCTGAAAGATATAACGATTTAAATAAATAAAAAACTACTTTTTAAATTTTTATGATTTCTTTAAAACTAAACCAGAGAATAGAACAAACTAAAAAATAGGTTGTTTTCTTTTGCGATATTCGAAATGAGTTATCCTGGAAGCAAAATAGTTTCTACCAAACTTCCTTTTTTGATACTACTTATTTCTTCAGGAACATATACCAATGCATTTGCCACTGCATAAGTATATAACATTGCAGAGCTTTGGCCTTCTAGAATTTCCACAGTATCTCCTGTCGCTTTTGCTTTAAGAAATTGCGCACGATCACCCTTTTTATTGAAGTCGGACGAGATCGATTTTTTGATTCTTTCCAGACCGGCTGCAATAGTATCACCCATCATCTTTTGTATCATTGGCAAGACATAAATATAGAAGCAAGTTAAAGAAGAGGCAGGATTACCCGGTAGAGCAAAAATCATTGTTTTATCGTTGATACCAAAAAATAGAGGCTTTCCGGGTTTTTGCTTGATCTTATAAAATAATTCATTTGTATGCAGTTCTGAAAGGGCTTCTTTTACAAAGTCATAATCTCCAACAGAGATACCACCGCTGATTAAAACAAGGTCATTATTAGTAATTGCCTGCTTTATAGTCTCTTTAGTATCTTCATATTCGTCCTGAACTACATATTTGTGAATTCTTTGAATATACGTCTGTCGTAGAATGGTTTCCAGCTGTATCGAATTACTTTCATAAATTTTTCCTTCCGTAAGTTTTTTGCCTGGTGATATGAGTTCATTACCAGTCGTTATGATCGCTACGCTGGGAGGTAAGTAGACTTGTACACGATCAATTCCTAAGCCCGCTAGAAATCCAATACCCGCAGGAGTAAGCTTTGTTCCTTTAGTTAAGGCAATAGTACCTTCTTTTATTTGTTCGCCGATTGGTCTTATGTTTTGATCCGGTAGGATCTTATGATCGACCGTGATTGTGTTTTCGGATCGATCTACTTTCTCCTGAATTACGATAGTGTTTGCATTATCAGGAACTCGGGCTCCTGTAAAAATCCTTACACCTTGTCCGGGTTCTAATGTATAATTATCCGCATCTCCAGCTTTTACTTCACCAATTATTCGATAGGAGTTTTTATCGTGAAGTAATAATGCGTATCCATCCATAGCAGACTGACGAAAAGGAGGCATATGAATTGGAGAGATAATGTCTTGGCTAAGAAACAAACCGAGGGCATCTTTTAATAAAACAATACTTACTCTTGGGTTATATGCTACCCCCGAAATAATGGATAGTGCGCTAGATACGGAAATCATAGATATTATTTTGATTCCAAAAATATTGCTTTGTTTTGTAGAAACCTAAATTTTAGAATGTACTAAAATGTAAAAATTGAGAATAAAAAAAGCACGGCAAAACTGCCGTGCTATCATAAAACCTTACTTTTTATGATTGATTTAACCTTTAAAAACGATTTTTCTTAGTTTATATCCTTCAATTTTAATGAAGTATGTTTTGGGATCTCTGTAATTATGGATGTAATCATCAATTTTACCATGGTCTAATAATCTTCCCGTTAGTGTATAAAGACTATAATTAAGACCTTGGGGCACGTCTTTAATATTTTTAAATGTCTGCAGACCTGTACTTTGCTGACAGGTAGAGTCTGCTAGAAATCTGTCAATAAAGGTAATTCTTCCTTTTTTCTCTCCTTCTAAAGTAACTGTAGCTGTTTCATCAACATCAAGAATTCCATTTCCTGTGATATCTCCTAGAATGACCAAACAAGCGTTTCTAATTTTAATACGGACTCCATTTTCAAGATGTAAACTTTCCGTTATAAAAATCACACCTTCTTCTGTATTTTCGTCTAAACCGTTAATTACGGTGTTTTCTGTCACGGACATTAGTTTGTAAGAAATGTCAATTTTTACATTCGCAAATGTTGCACTTGCTAATAGTAATGCTAGTAGGGGTAGTAGTTTTTTCATAAGGTTCAGTTTTTTGGGTTAAACTGCAATTTAAAAAGTAAGATTTTTCTTACTTATTTGTTGTTTTTATCGTTGTAAAACACATAATCAACGACAAGATACAACTTTTTATGTTAAAACCACATTGTTTTTGATTTAAATATTGAATTTCACGAAATTATTTTTCTTAAAATTCTCATTACACCAGTAAATACAGTCGTTTAGACAAATGTTAAAATTTACAATTTTGTTAACACATTGAATATTAGTTTATTGCTTTTTTACTTCTTTAAAAGGAAAAAGCAATGATCTATTTTTTTCATCATTATTTTAAAATTATTTGAAGGTTTAAGAATATTTAGTTCTAAATTTGATTAAGATGATGATCAAACTATTATTATTTTTTCAGGGTTTCAGTATTTGGTTTAAAAACTTGCTTAGAGAGCTAAGTAATAATATTATTAGCATCTTTTTTATTCTATTTGTTTATTTGACGTTATGGTATTTTCCACAAACGGTAGATTTATTATTGATTCTTAATCAGGCGGATGCCTTTTTGTTTGAGGTTCCATTATATTTTAGTTTGCTTGCAGTTTCAGCTTTTTTAATATGGAATACGCCGAAATATTTTTATTATCATAATTATAAAGATATTTCTCTTTCCAATCTTATAGGTTTTATCCCAAATCAGCATTATAAATTTCAGGATAGAAGTGAATCTGCCAGTTATCCCTATTTGACTAGGATACATATGAGAAAAATACTGCCAAGAATTTTAGCAATTTTATTATTAGCCATATCTGCATTAAGTATACTACACGCTATGGAATCTTTTGGGTTAGAAAACACCTATACAAAGTTTCTTGACCCGACCAATTCGTTAATCCTTATCATATTTATTTTACTATTGCTATCTGAACCAAGATTGTATGAAATATTAAAGAAATTTCTAAATCGAAGTGCTAAAACGACTGTCATATTCTTTGGTATTTCTATTGGTCTTATGATCTTAATCATATCCTTAGGAACTTTAAATACTCAAGCAGAAAAAGATCTTGGCAATTTATTCCTTTCTAATTGTGCCTTGGCATTATTATTCTCTACGCTATCTTTCAACAGTTACAAATACCTAAAAGGTTTTCCGAAAAAAATATTTTATGGAGCCATTTTGAGCTTTGGTTTCTTGCTTTTATTTATATTTTTAATTCTAAATTTTAATCCAGACTTAGCAAGTGGAATTAACCCTCTTTCAATTTTGGTGCTATCTCTATTAAGTCTCTTTATGATCTGTTTTATCTTAATTTTATTAGGTAAAAAAATTAGGCTTCCGTTGCTGTCGATTGTAAGTGTCTTTTGTATTTTTTCGGCTAGATTTTTTTCAGATACCTCCGATCATTATCAATTACATCTACAAGAGACTAAAATTGAAAGACCCTTAATGGATACTTACATATACTCGTGGATAAAGAGTAGAGAGAATCTAATTATAAAGAGCAATCATAAATTTCCTGTGATTATGGTTTCTGCCGAAGGTGGAGGATCAAGAGCCGGGCTTTGGTCATTTTTGGTGCATAGTTATTTATATGAAAAGTCTAATGGGCGTTATTTTGAAGAAAATCTACTTTCCCTAACAGGAGCTTCTGGCGGAAGCGTAGGTAATTCGATGTTTTTTGCCGAGGCTCAACGGGCCAATGCTTCGAATAGCAAAGCTAAATTCAGATTTAATACAGATGCCGATTATCCTACGTTACGCTATAAAGCAAGTGTTATATATAAAGAGAACTACTTGTCTGTTGCATTACTGTCTTTATTAGGAAGAGATTTGTTTAAAGAAGTAACCAGTTTATTTAGTTTTAAAAATAGAGGACAATTGTTAGAAGAACAATGGAGCCAAGCTTACAGGCGATATTTTGCTGATGTTAAAGGAGAAAGTGTCTTGGACAGAGAGTTTTTATCGTTTTACAAGCAAGCGTTTAATGATAGTCCTGCTCAGCATCATCAAAAACGTCCACCCTTACTATTGATAAATACAACACATACCCAAACTGGTAATTACAATATTATAAGCCCTGCAAAATATTCACATCTGCGACCGTTAATTGGGATGAATGATTTTTTAGAAAATATTCAATTAAGTTATCCTGATAATTCTGTTTCATTAGCTACAGCCATGCGTATTAATGCTAGTTTTCCTTTTATCACGCCAGTTGGTGAGGTGAGAAGAATTTCCGGCGAGAAAGAATTAGAATCTGATCAATATGCCGATGCGGGATATTATGATAATATTGGCGGAAGAGTTTCCAGGGGTATCGAAGAAGTTTTTAAAAGAGTATTGAATGACTCTTTTCCGGATTTAATCAACAAAATAGAAATGAAGCACTTGGTTATTGCTAATGAAGAAGAAAGAAAGATTGCAAAAACAAGTACGCAATTATCTGCTCCTCTAACTACGCTTAGAAATATACGTTACGGTCACACGCAAGAAATTATGAAACGGTTGGGAAGTGATTATGTGATCAAACTGAAACCAACCGAAATAGTACCCCAAACTACCAGTGTTTTTACCGATAATACTAAGGCAAATGAGCTAGCCATAAAACCTGTTTTGCCTTTGGGAAGATATCTTTCTACTATAGCCATTAGATCTATGGAAGCCAGATTAGAAGATGTAAGTAAAGAATTAGATTTAATTTTAGAATAAATTAGTCAATTGTCATTTTATTCCGTACTTTTGTCATAATAAATCTTCGATATTATGAGCGCAGTATCACCGTTAGATTACGATGAGTTAGAAAGTAAAGGATTGTTGCGATATTTAAATCTGGATATTCCTTTGCATAATGTATACGATTTTATAGAATTATCTAGAAATGGGATCGATAAAAGAGCATTATTACATCTAGCAAAAACTATAGATTTTGATTTGAGTGAACTGGCTCATGTGTTACATTTATCAGAACGTACGATACAGCGTTATGAACTAAAGAAAAAGTTAAGTACCGAGGCAAGTGCTAAAGCATTGCAGTTAGCAAAACTTTATGCAAAAGGTGAGAATATTTTTGGAGACTTAGAGCGATTTAAACGATGGATGGAGCATCCTAATGTTGCGCTTGCAACCAAAAAGCCTAAAGAACTTCTTGACACTACATTTGGGTTTCAGTTATTGAACGAAGAATTGGTACGTATTGAGCACGGAATTTTTGCATAATGCTGGTTTACAGAATAGCGAAACAAAAGTATATAAAGGATTTAACAGGAATCGGTGCTAAAACTGTTGGAGGGAGATGGAACCCGAGAGGTGTAGCTGTTTTGTATACGAGTACTACTGTAGCCCTTTCTATTCTGGAAGTATTAGCACATTTGCCTGCTGCATATTTTCCGGATAGTATGGCAATCGCCACGATAGAACTTCCCGATGAATTGACAACCTCAATAGATATCAAACAGCTTCCAAAAGATTGGAATAGAATACCACCATCTACAGGAATTCAACATTTTGCAATGAATTGGATATCTGGAAATACCCATTTAGGACTTAAAGTACCTAGTATTATTGTGCCAAGAGAACAAAATCTTCTAATTAATCCATTACATCCCGATTTTAATTTGGTAAAGTTAATTGAAATCGAACCTTTTAGCTTTGATACACGTTTACTTAAATAATTTTATCATCTTCCAAATTTTTATAAAGACCTATTTTTTAGCTATTTATAAATATTAATTTTTTGTTAATTACTTACGGGATAATATAATTAAATAATTGTAAATCAGATTTTTATGTGTTTAGCTAAAGGTCTGATGAGTTAAATTTTTATAAAGGATTTCCTACATTTTTACATTTTGTCTAAATTTCCCAACTTGATATAAGTAATAAATCCTCAATTTTTGCGTCTTATATCAACGAACTAAACTTAATTTATTAATAAAATGAATTTAAAAATGAGAAAAGTATATTTTTTGGTGACATTTATGATAGTCTTGTTCGGCTGTAAGAATGACACCAAAAAAGAGGAAAAAATTTTGGCAGAGAATATTAAAACTGCTGAGAAAATTCCTGGGATTGTTTTGGAAAATATGGATTCAAGCAAAAGTCCAAAAGATGATTTCTATAACTATGTTAATGGTAGTTGGATGAAAAATACAGAAATTCCAGAAGATAGAACCCGGTGGGGTGGTTTCGGAGTTTTGAGTAAAAAGACAGATTATGATGTACTTGATATTTTGGAAAAAGCTAAATCCAGTGGCAAGTATGCAAAGGGAACAGATCAGTACAAAGCGTTACTAATCTTCGAATCGATTATGGATACTGTAGCTAGAAATAAAGAAGGTGTTACCCCATTGCAACCTACTTTAGATAAAATAGCAAGTATAGAGAACTTGAACGAACTACAGACCGTTTTAGCTAAGGAAACTGCCGCTTCAGCACCATTTGCAGGGCTAGTTGTTTTTCCTAATTTAAGCAATAGTAAAGTCAATGCTCCTTACATTTCTACAGGAAGACTAGGATTACCTAACAGAGATTTCTATTTAGATCAAGACGAAAAATCAGTGAAGATTAGAAGTCAATATGTTGATCATATTACCAGAATGCTTCAATATATTGGAGAAACTGAACAACAAGCTCGTAAAAATGCAGAAACCATTCTAGCCATTGAAACGAAGTTAGCAGAACCACGTCTAGATAAAGTTCAAAGTAGAGATACGAGAAACTTTAATAATCCACGATCTATTGAGGAACTTTCAGAAATGACTCCCGCAATCGATTGGAATAAATTAATGAAAGACTTAGGTGTTAAAAAGGAATTAGACTCTGTAATTGTGATGCAGCCCAAATACATGAAAGAATTGCAGAGCGTTCTTGCCAACACAAATATAGAGGATCTTAAAACCGTGATGCGTTGGGCTACGTTAAATCAGTCTGCCGGGTCACTTTCTACCGAAATTGAAAAAGCGAATTGGGATTTTTATAGTAAGACATTAAATGGAGCTATAAAACAACGTCCTATAGAAGAAAGAGCGCTGGCACAAGTAAATGGTTCTGTTGGTGAGGCAATAGGACAGTTATATGTGGACGCTAAATTTCCTCCTGAGGCAAAGGCTAAGGCAGAAAAAATGATTGCTAATGTGATTAAAGCATATCAAAACAGAATTGAAGAATTGGAATGGATGAGCGATAGTACCAAGACAAAAGCCATTCAGAAACTCGATAAGTTTACTGTTAAAATTGGATATCCTGATAAATGGGAAGATTATTCAACGCTCGGTGTAAAAGAAGGAAATTCTTACTTTGAAAATATGATGGCAGTGTCAGAGTGGACATTTAATAAAAATATAGATGAGATAGGAGAGCCAGTGGATAAGACCAAATGGGGAATGTCTCCACAAACGGTAAATGCATATTTTAATCCATTATTCAACGAAATTGTTTTTCCGGCAGCAATATTACAACCTCCTTTTTATAATTATACAGCAGATGAAGCTGTCAATTACGGTGGAATTGGTGCGGTGATAGGACACGAGATATCACACGCTTTTGATGATTCTGGTGCACGTTATGATGCAGATGGTAATTTATCGAACTGGTGGACCGATGATGACTTGAAAAAATTTACAAAAAGAGGAGAAGCTCTGGCAGAACAGTATAGTGCGATCCAAGTTTTAGATAGCGTTTATATAAATGGTAAATTCACACTGGGAGAAAATATTGGTGATCTTGGAGGAGTATTGGCTGCTTACGACGGACTACAGATGCATCTTGCAGAAAACGGAAGACCAGAAGATATTGATGGATTTACACCAGAGCAAAGGTTTTTTATGTCTTGGGCTACCGTGTGGAGAACCAAAATCAGAGAAGATGCTTTGAGAAATCAAATCAAAACAGATCCACATTCTCCAGGAACAACCAGAGCTATACAGCCTTTACTGAATGTTCAGGCATTTTATGATGCTTTTGATATAAAAGAAGGTGATAAAATGTATTTGGCTCCAGAAAAACGAGTTGAGATTTGGTAATCTTTGAGAATAAAAATAATGAAAAGCCCTGGAAACAGGGCTTTTTTAATTATCTTTTATTTCGTTCATAAGTAGAAAAGCATCATTTACGTATTCCTTTTCCAGAAATAAGGTAAAATAATTAGAGGTAGAGATGATCTCAAAAACCGGTATACCTTCGTAAGCCAAAAGTTTAAATATATAAAAGTATAAACCTATAGACTTAGAGCTATCATCAGGAAGCGCGATGGACATAGAAGATAAATTATCTGCTACAGAAATACAAGTTTCATTTCTGAAATGGTCTTCTACAATTTCTTTTAGAGAAGATGAAACCAGGATGTTACTTTCTTGAAAATTACTGGAATAGGTGAAATAGGTTTTGGTCCTATCTTTTACTGTATTTAGCAAGTTAGACTGACTAGTCAGTATTGTACTAGAGTTTAAAAAAGTATACTCTGTGATTCCGGATCTTACAACAATATCACCCAAACTACCAAGATTTTCTGAGTGCTTAATCCTTTTTGGATGATATCTACGCAATGCCATCACTATAGATCCCGGTTTTACAGGTTTTCTCATTTCTTTTTCGACCTGTGGTAGTAAATCGGTAGCCAAAGAGCTAAAATTGATAATATCTCTAGATAGTGCGTCTTCTAAAAATGGCTGATGTCGTAGTATATTATGTACACAATCTGTTATTGTTTTCATTTTGTTAGATATTTAACATATTGTGTAAATATATACTTTTTTCATGAAAATATTTATTTTTTCTTGGTTATTGTATAATTATGCAAGGTAAAAATGAAAACACAATGAAGGTTTTAAAATTTGGTGGAACATCTGTTGGATCGGTAGAGAATTTACATAAGGTAAAAGATATCCTTATAAGCGACAAGGATCAAAAAGTGGTAGTCTGTTCAGCTATGTCTGGAGTTACGGATCAATTGGTTAATCTTGTTGAATATATCAAGTTAAAAGATGCAGAAGCCATCACCAGAAACCTGCATAAATTAGAAAGTAAGCATATAGATGTTATTGATGCACTTATCGAAGATAAAGAAGTAAAAAATGATTTAAAAGATAATGTATCATCGATGATCACAGAGATGCTAGAATTATCTAATCAAGAATACTCAGAGGTTCTTAATGCTGAGGTATTAACTTTCGGAGAAACATTGTTAACGTATATATTCTCTAATTTTTTACTTACCAAAGGGGTTGATAATACCTTAATTAGCGCTAAGGATTTTATGTTCGTTGATCAAGTAGATAATCCAAATATTGCTAAAGTATCCAAAAAACTGGGTGAAGTTTTAGAGAAGAGTAATTCCAGTGATATTTACATGACGCAAGGTTTTGTTTGTAGGGATCACTCACATCAAATCAGTACGTTGAAGCGTGGAGGTAGTGATTATACGGCAACTATTATTGGAGCAGCCCTAAATGTCCAAGAGATTCAAATTTGGACAGATATTGATGGACTTCATAATAATGACCCAAGATATGTAGAAGGAACACATCCAATAGCGCACCTTACCTATAATGAGGCAGCGGAACTAGCTTATTTTGGCGCGAAAATTTTACACCCTCAAACGGTTTCACCTGTTGTTGATAAAGATATTCCAGTGCTTCTTAAAAACACTTTTGATCCCAAAGCCCCAGGAACGATAATTTCTAATAGGACTTTTAAAAAAGGATTAAAGGCAATATCTGCAAAAGATGGAATTACAGCGATCAAGATCAAATCAAATAGAATGTTGATGGCGCACGGATACTTAAGAAGAATTTTTGAGGTTTTTGACAACTATCATACTTCTATAGATATGATTACTACTTCAGAAATCGCAATTTCTCTGACAATAGATGATATCAGTTATATCGATGAGATTGTTAAGGAAATTGAAGGATATGCCGAGGTAACTGTTGAACAGAATCATAGCATTATTTGTATCGTCGGAGAGTCTGTCATTAATGATAAATACTCTCATAAGCTTTTTGAAATTCTTAACTATATACCGGTAAGGATGATCTCGTATGGAGGTAGTAATAATAATATCTCCATTTTGGTAGAAACTAAAGATAAAATACCGACCCTTAGATTTTTAAATGAAAAACTGTTTCTATCTCATCAGGAAGTAGTTCTTTAAGTTGTTTGTTATGTTTTGATGAGAAAAAAGGTGATATTGAGTTTACGTTGACTAAATAAACTCTTTTTCGAGCACAAGAAAACACCACACTTTTATTACATTATTGTTTTTGATAAAACCCAATATAGTATATGTTGGGTTTTTTATTATTAATATAGGGTATAGACATAATAAACTGTTTATAATATATAATCATTAATAAAGAGTCCCCATGTTAAGGAGAATTGTAGAAAAGTACCGGTTGGAAATTGTATTGTTTGTTTTTTATTCGCTGGTAGCCTTTACATTTATAAAAATATTCTTATTCAAATAGATTTTTAGAATTCTGTTTTTTCTTTAAAAGAATTCAACGATATACTTTTATTATCCTACTTCAGTCACTTAAAGACAACGATAAACGTTGAAATTCAATCACTTACTTTTTTTGATTAAAAGTCTTTTTACTCTAATTACAAGAATTCTTTTTTTCATTTAGTTTCCAATATCAAAAAACAAGAGAATTAGAGGTAACATATGTTAAGTTTCTTACACATGTTATTGACCATTGTATCAAAAGAAATAATAGCAATGGTACTCTTATACACAAAAATATGCTAATTAAAGTATTTGGAAGTGCCGTTTTTGGTGTCGAAGCTACCACAATAACGGTTGAGGTTAATATCGATAAAGGAATAGGATATCATTTGGTGGGATTACCTGATAATGCCATTAAGGAAAGTAGTTTTAGAATTGCTGCGGCATTACAAAATAACGGGTATAAACTGCCTGGTAAGAAAATAACGATCAACATGGCTCCCGCAGATCTTAGAAAAGAAGGTTCTGCGTATGATGTAACACTGGCGTTAGGAATCCTTGCAGCAAGTTCTCAAATCAAAGGTGAAAATATTTCGGATTATCTTATTATGGGAGAGCTTTCTCTGGATGGGAGCTTACAACCCATAAAAGGAGCGTTGCCTATTGCTATTAAAGCAAGAGAAGAAGGATTTAAAGGCTTTATATTACCCAAACAAAACGCGAGAGAGGCAGCCATTGTAGATAACCTACAGGTATATGGTATTGAAAATATCAAAGAAGTAATCGATTTTTTTAATGGGGATGGAGTTCTAGAACAAACAATTGTTGACACAAGAGAAGAGTTTTATAAGGAATTAGACAATCCCGAATTTGATTTTGCAGATGTAAAAGGACAGGAGAGTATTAAAAGATGTATGGAAATTGCAGCGGCAGGAGGACATAATATTATTTTAGTGGGACCTCCTGGTAGCGGTAAAACGATGCTTAGTAAACGATTACCTAGTATTTTGCCACCTATGTCATTACAAGAAGCATTAGAAACTACAAAAATCCATAGTGTCGTAGGCAGAATTAAAGACCATGTAGGATTAATGGCTCAGCGTCCATTTCGAAGTCCACATCATACCATTTCTAATGTTGCATTGGTCGGTGGCGGCAGTTATCCGCAACCCGGCGAAATATCATTGTCTCATAATGGGGTGTTATTTCTGGATGAATTACCAGAGTTTAAAAGAGAAGTACTGGAAGTAATGCGTCAGCCATTAGAGGATAGAGAAGTAACAATTTCCAGAGCAAAATTTACAGTTACCTACCCATCAAGTTTTATGTTAGTGGCCAGTATGAATCCAAGTCCAGGAGGATATTTTAACGATCCGGATGCTCCCGTTACCTCTTCTCCGGCAGAGATGCAACGATATCTAAGTAAAATTTCAGGACCTTTACTGGATCGTATTGATATCCATATTGAAGTTACTCCCGTACCTTTTGATAAATTAAGTGAAGAGAGAAGAGGAGAAAGTAGTGTTGAAATCAGAAAACGAGTGATCAAAGCAAGAGATATACAAACACAACGTTTTCAGGATTTAAAAAAGATTCATTATAACGCCCAGATGGGTGTGAAACAATTGCGAGTATTCTGCCAACTGGACAAAACCTCCAAAGACTTATTGAAAACCGCGATGGAACGATTAAATCTTTCGGCTAGAGCTTATGACAGAATTTTAAAAGTTTCCAGAACCATTGCTGATCTCGAGGGGGCAGTATCCATTAAAGGAGATCACATTTCCGAAGCTATACAGTACCGCAGTTTGGATCGCGATGGTTGGTTGGGATAACAATTTTTCTATTGAAAAGAATGATAAAAATTTTTTACGTTAATGATTAGGGTAATTTATTATAAGGCTGTTTTATTAAATAAACATTACATTTAGCACTTTTAAAATGTAGATGTTGTTAGCGTATTTATTAACCTTTTATACACATAATGAAATATTTTTATCTCTTTTTTGCATTACTTTTCTTAGGAACAATACAAGGACAATATAATCAAGATGCACCTTGGATGCGAAACTTAAAACAAAGTAAAAATAACAAGAACTTTAAACCGACTTTTCAGGAAATCCAACAAGCTTTTAATTCATATTGGGAAACTCACGATCCAAATAAAAAGGGAAGCGGATATAAACCATTTAAAAGATGGGAATATATATGGGAAGATGTTGTGGATGGTGAGGGATACCTACCAACATCCAAAGACAAATGGATTGCCTGGGAGCATAAAAAAGAAATAGAAAGTAAGTTAGCATCCACAGATTTAAGTAATTGGCAGGCTATAGGACCTTTTACCCATACAAATACCGGTTCGTGGTCATCCGGTCAGGCAAGAATCAATGCAATTACTATTGATCCTAATGATAGTAATACTTGGTACGTAGGAACCCCAGCCGGAGGACTATGGAAATCAGTGAACTCAGGAAATTCTTGGATTCCTTTAACGGATAACTTACCACAGATTGGAGTTTCGGGCATTGCAGTTGATTATGCGAATTCTAACGTTCTTTATATTGCTACCGGAGATGATGATGGAAATGATACTCAAAGTGCTGGAGTTTTTAAATCTACAGATGGAGGACAAACTTGGAACCCAACAGGAATGAATCCAGAAAATACACCATCCTCTATGAATGAAGTGTATATACATCCAACAAATTCGAATATTTTATGGGTAGCTACTAATTCTGGGATGTATAAATCAACAGACGCCGGAGCAAATTGGGTAGAGACGCTTTCGGGTAATATTAAAGATATCAAACTAAAACCGGGCAATCCAGATATTATATACGCTGTTACTCAAAATGAATTTTATAAATCCGTAAACGGAGGAGATTCATTTACAATGATAACGAGCGGAGTTCCTACAAACAATGGTAGAATGGTGATTGAAGTAACACCGGCAAATAGCTCTTATGTTTATATCTTAAGTGTAAATACCGATGAATCTTTTAAAGGTGTATATCGATCCGAAAACAGCGGAGATTCTTTTTTGCTAAAGAATGGTACTACCGATGTTATCGAAAGTGAACAAGCTTTCTATGATTTAGCACTAGGGGTATCACAAACAAATGCAGACGAAGTATTTGTAGGTTGTTTAAATGTTTGGAAGTCTGCTGATGGAGGCACGTCATTCACAAAATTAAATGAATGGAGTTTTCCGCAAGGAGCTTCTTACACACACGCAGATATACATATGATTAGATCTTTTGGAGGAACAGTTTTTGTATGTTCTGATGGAGGTATTTACTCATCTACGGATGGAGGTTCTAACTTTACGGATCATACTGCAGGTATACAAGCTAGCCAATTTTATAAAGTAGCAGTTTCTCAAAATGATCCCAATAAAATGGTGGGAGGATTGCAGGATAATGGTGGTCATGCATATAATAATGGTAATGGTAACTGGCTTAATTATTATGGTGCAGATGGTATGGATACGGCAATTGATCCTACAAATGACAACAAATATTATGGATTTACCCAAAATGGAGGAGGATTGTATAAATCAACCAATGCAGGTAGCAGCCGCTCAGGAAGTGTAAATAAACCTTCAGGATCAGAGGGAAATTGGGTAACCCCATTAGCAATAACCGCAAACGGAGAGTTATTTGCAGGGTATGATAATTTATATCGTTTAAATGCAGCAGAGACGGGATGGATACAACTTGCTAGTCTTGGAAGTGCCGCTAATCAAATGGAGATAGCTCCTTCGGATAATAGTGTAATGTATATTTCTGTAGGAAGCACTCTTAAAAAAACAACAGATTCCGGAAATACGATTGCAGATATCTACACCTTCGGAAGCAGAGTTCGAGGAATAGCCGTTCATAATGTAGATCCGAATAATGTTTGGGTAACTACTGCAACTGGTGTTCATAAATCTATTGACGGAGGTAATACATTTCAGAATATATCTTCAAATTTACCAGTCACCGATAAGTATTTCTTTATCAATGATATCGTACACCATCCAGGACAACCACAAGATCCCATATATCTTGCTACCAGTATAGGTGTATATAGAAGCGTTACCGATGGATCATGGACTCCATTTCTAAACAATTTGCCTACAACTATAGTAAATGATTTAGAAATTAATGTTGCTGATAATTCTATAACTGCCGCTACTTACGGACGTGGTATTTGGAGATCTTCGCTTCCTAATTGTCTTACCATTACAGCAAAACAAGAGTTCTCTGTAGATAACGGAGCAATTGAAGAAGGTTCTTTGACAGGATTGTGTACTGGACAATCTGTTAAATTTCAGTTGGACGTTCTTACCGGCAATAATCCCACATTTGCCTGGTCAGGACCTAATGGTTTTACCAGCACAAATCCGACTGTTACCATTAATGATTTATCATTAAATCAGGCAGGAGAATATCAGGTTACAATTAATTCGGATAATACCTGTGGATCTATAGATTATTTATTTTCGTTAGATTTAGAAGAGGCTTTGCAGCCAGTTGCATCTCATATTGAAGTATGTACGAACGATACCGCTACACTAAATGCCTCTGGAAGTACCGACTATAAATGGTATACAACCGCCACTGGTGGTGTGGAGATAGCCACGGGTGAAACTTTTACTACTCCTGCAATTACAGCTAATAGTACTTATTATGTATCGGGAGTATCCTCTGTTATAGTGTCTGAACAAACACCATCTCCTGATGTGAGTACCGCAACGGATTACAATTTCTCTCAAGGATTAATTTTTAATACGAATGATGATATTATTATTGAGTCATTTATGATGTCTGCTATGGCACCTGGAGACAGGACTATACAGGTTGCTGATGCGACTGGAAATATTGTTGCGTCGACAACAGTAAATATTCCTTTAGGAGAATCACTGGTAACAGTAAACTTAAACGTTCCTAAAGGAGATAATAATATCATATCGATCTCCAGCGATTTGGTGTCCTTAAGAAGAACACCATCGGGTAATGGAGTTAGCTATCCGTATACATCACCATCTAATGTAGTTTCAATTATTGGTAATACAGTAAATGCTTTAGATTTCTATTATTTCTTTTATGATTGGAACTTTACTTCGAAAGGTGGTAGATGCGAAACTGTAAGAACAGCAGTTAATGTTAATGTAGCGACCGATGCTCCGGATTTATCAGATGGTGATACCGAATTTAGTATTGACGGAGGTGCAGCAACATCTTTTAGTGATGGAGAAGTAGTTGAGGTATTACAAGGTGCAATTATAGAGCTAACGGTTCCGGCTACTTCATTTAACGCCAGTGCTACCTGGACTGCACCAGGCGGTCAGATGTATCTTACCGACAGTATCAGTTTTAATGACATAGAACTTGACGGAAATGAAGATGGAAATTGGGTTTTGGAAATTTCTTTTGGAGCCAATTGTGGAGTTGCTCAACAAACTATCAGTTTTACGCTCGACGTAAGAGAAGCGCTACTCGGTGTTGACGATTTTGATGTTGATGCCATTAAATTACATCCAAATCCAACACAAAATAAATTGTACATTAGTAATAGTATTGATTTTGTTGATCCGGTAATAACAATTGTAGATTTAAGAGGTCGGAGATTAAATAACTCTTTGGATATTCAGAATATAACTTCAAAACAAATCGAGCTGAATACATCATTTTTGACACCGGGAGCTTATTTTATAATTATCGAGAATGAGCAGAAAAGATTAGTTAAAAAGATAGTTAAAAGGTAGAGTAGATACTATCTGAATACTTTATGAAGCTTTCTGTATTTTGTTACTTACAACATATAGAAAGCTTTTCTTTTTTCAATATATAAGAAAGTAACAATATTTTATGTAGCTTGAATTTATATTATCTCTCAAAGACGTAGAAAATATTTTAGTGTTCATAGCAATCTTAGACAAGAGATAGCACTCATCTCCTATACCAAAATGCATTTTTATAGTCTTCTTTTCTGGATGCGGTTTCACGATTTTTCATAATAAGATGCGTTTTATCTATTTCTTTACTTCGATATCCAAGTAAATGAAAAAAATCCTTGGTAAAGAAACGAGCTATCTTTAAGTTCACAAGTAAACTATCTTTTTTATCAGATATCCAACGAATGCCCGGTAATGTAGGTAAGATATGATCAAATCTTATTTTTCGTAAAATGGCAGATAGTCTTAAAAAGAAAAAAGGTGTCTTTTTTATAATAAAAAAGCCATCATCACCTTTGCCTTGATAAAGAGGCATAAAAATTCTTCCGCTGCTTTCTGCTACAATGTTTTTACCATTACTTATGGCTAGGTTTTGTCCTTTATTGATTTTCTGAAAATTGACAAAGCCTTTGTTCATTCTAAAAGTTTCTCCGTTTTCAATTTTATACAGATAAAAGATTTCGTAGGTTTTATGCGAATTGTTTAAAGTGCTTTGCAAAAACGTATAATGCGCATCAAAATTGACATCATTTTTATGAACACTTCCCGCATAGACCATAGTAAGATAAACAAATGAAATATGATTTTTAATAGATACGGGATCTTCGTGTTGCCCGGCTTCAAAACCAAAAGAAACATATCCTTTTTCATTTATAAAGCTTAGTAAAGGACCTTCTAAATATTCTTCAATTCCAAGAATAATACGGATGGGATACTGAGCAGTAAATTTTCGGTTTAACATACTATCGTTAACTGTTAGAAAAGGTGTTGTTTTACTGGATGTGGTATGCAAATCAAAGAAATAAAAAGGACCTTGCTCTTTACTCAGTATTTGTTTGATTGTTTTGTAGATTTCTAATTGTTGAATACTATCTTCATTGTTGTGCTTAGTTTTATGAGTGTGTAAATCTTTAACCGTATCGTATGTCCACAATCGATTTAAATCTTCTTTTTGATAGCGAACACCATTTTCTAGTGCCCATAAATTACCGGCAATACCATATATAGTTCCTGATATCGAAACCTTACGACTCTTTAATTCTTCAAAAACTTTTTTTAACGCAAAAACTCCTGCCGGTTCATTGCCGTGGATACCACCAAAAAAAATAAGTGTAGCACCTGGTTGATTACCCTTGTAATATCCAATGAGGCGTTCGACATTCATATATTGATCTAATGCCTTACTGTATACTTTGACCATTATCGAATTCAATTATGTCTTTAATTGTTATAATACCAACCAAATCTGTATCCTCAACTATCGGAAGACACCCTATTTTATTTTTTTTCATGATGCTGATCGCTTCTTGAATATTGGTTTTTGGGGGAACAGTAATAACTTCTTTTGTCATTATATCACCAACCACTTCTTCCTGATTGTTCAATGCAGATTTTTGATAGTTCTGAACGTGGGTCCAGGTAAGAAGACCACATAATTCTCCAGAGTTATTTTCTACGGGTACGTGATGGATGTCTTTCCAACTCATAATACTGGTTGCCAGACTGGCAATATCGTCTTGGTTAACCGTAAACAAACGCGTGGACATAATATGGCTTACCAAATGTGCCGAAGTGTTACACGTATCAGATGTATTTTCTATCTCTTGCCACTGGTGAACAGGAGTACTCTTTTGTTGGTTGACGTACATCCTTTTCGTCAGTGCTCTTAAAGCATCATCTTGTTTGAGGTTTTTACGAAGTTTACGATACGTTTTAACTTGCCATTCTGATCCGGTCAATCCTTTGGTTCGGGATTCAATGATACTAAGTAATTCTTCTCGCTGCCTTTTGTCAATCATCATTTTTTCTAAACCAGTGTATGCTATTGGTAATAATTCTTTTATAACTAGTTCCTTTACAGAGATTTGTTTTTCCATCCAATGTAAGATGGTATCTTTTCCCATTCTGGCGGCTTTCACAAAGTTTGCTTTGGCATCTTTAAATTCCATTTGTTCCTCCATTTTATCAAATCGGGATGGTCTTCCTGCCATCAAGCCAACCCAAAAAGCAAAGTTGGCCATCTCGTCTTTAATAGTCGGTCCTGAAGGAATGTATCTATTTTCAATTCTTACATGGGCTTTACCGTTGCCTACTCCGTAACAAGGTCGGTTCCATCGATAGATTGTTCCATTATGAAGTGAAAGCGCAGGTAACTTTGGAATATTCCCTAGGTTTAGTTCTGCTAGAGAGTTCTTGTCAATATCTTTAGCGAGTAGTATTTTATGATTAGCAATATCATTTTTGTAAACGTCAACGATGGAACCAGAAGCCCAGTTATTTCCAAAAGAAACCCTTGCTGTTTGATCTTTTAAAGCGTAGGATGAACCGCGAGTATCCAGACTCTGACGAAACAAAGCGATCCGGGTTTCACTCCACAATTCTCTGCCTAATAATAAAGGCGAATTTGTACAAACTCCCAGGATAGGAGCTGAAATTACCTGCGCCCAGTTGTAGCTGGAAATAAAGTCTTTAGGTGGAATTTGAAGATGTAACTGAAAACTAGTGTTACACGCTTCGAAGAGTACAGAATCATGATCCGTAGTCAATTCATCAACTCCCCTAAGATGAAGTCTGAAATCAGCACCTCTTAACTCTCTTAATTTCCTGTTTAACTCCCAGTATCTGGGGCTCGGTGTCATGTAGTCAAAACTTAGTTGATTTTTACTGATGGTTGGTAAAATACCAGCTAACAGCACTTTGGTATTAAATTTTTGAGCCTGGGTTGAAGCTTTTTTTAGCAAAGAGGATAACTGATTTTCAACTTTTTTAAAACAATCTCCTTTCAATTCAATGGGATCCAGATTTATTTCCAGATTATATTTGGCAAGTTCTGTAGTAAAATGAGAATCTTTAATTGATGCCAGAATAGCTTCTGCATTGGTCGCAGGACGCCAGTTATCTGTTAATAAGCAAAATTCTTGTTCAGCGCCGATGCGTATAATATCATCTTCAATTAAGTTTTGTTCAAGCATATACTCCAGAGCTTTGATATCGTCGAGTAGATTTTTAATAAACTCTGCCCGTTTTTCTTTGTGATTTACGGTATCTACAGTGTGTTCACCCATTTTGATATGTTTAAAAACTTATATTTTAAAAAATTCTTTTATGCTTTTCGAAGTTGAATAAACTTAAACAGATAAAAAATGATTTATATCAGTAAACTTCTTTTAAAATGTGATAAGTGGATACAGGATATTGTAATGGAATTCGTAAAATTCTTTAGAATTATCTGTTATTAACAAAGGGTTTGCCAGTCTTTTTAACTTTTTTTTAGTAATCTAACAAGACGATTACTCATTTGCTTGAAGTACTTTTAGGCACTTAATCAAAAAATCATGTCATGAGAACTCAGATATCTAGGACGCTTATTGTAGCAATGTCCTTTTTATTTTTAGCGTTCGTTTCTTGTAAAAAAGAAACAGACGTTCAATCAAAAAACGAAGAAGTCGGTAAGTTATCAATCGATTTTGAAAAGTACGAATTAGAAAATGGCCTTCAGGTAGTGCTGCATCAGGACAAATCAGATCCAATTGTTTCGGTGGCAATTCAGTATGGTGTAGGTTCTAATAGAGAAAAAACAGGAAGAACGGGATTTGCTCATTTATTTGAGCACATGCTTTTTCAGGAATCAGAGAATGTTCCACAGGATCAGTTCTTTAAGAAGATTCAGGATGTAGGAGGAACATTAAACGGCGGTACCTGGCAAGATGGAACCATTTATTACGAAGTAGTTCCTAAAAACGCTATGGAAACAGTTATGTGGCTAGAATCTGACAGAATGGGATTCTTAATCAATACAGTTACAGAAAGTGCCTTCAATAATCAGCAGGAAGTTGTGCAAAATGAAAAACGACAGCGTGTTGACAATAATCCTTATGGGCATACTAGCTGGGTTATTGATAAAAATATTTTTCCTGAAGGACATCCATATAACTGGCAAGTAATAGGTGAATTGGTAGATCTTCAAAATGCTACCGTAGAAGACGTAAAAGAATTTTATGATAAATATTACGGTCCTAACAACGCTACTTTAGTATTGGCTGGTGATTTTGAAACTGCAGAGGCCAAAGCTATGATCGAAAAATACTTTGGAGAAATCAAAAAGAGACAACCGGTAGAAAAATTAAAAGTTCAAAACGTAACATTGTCCGAAACCAAAAGATTAATGCATGAGGATAACTTTGCGACTACTGCACAACTCAATATGGTTTGGCCAACAGTAGAACAATATACAGAAGATGCATATGCATTAGATTTCTTAGGAGAATTGTTAGCAGAAGGAAAAAAAGCTCCTTTATATAAAGTATTGGTAAAGGAAAAGGAACTTACATCCGACACAAATGCTTGGAATCGTTCTATGGAGATTGCAGGGAAGTTTAGAATTAATATTACAGCTAACGAAGGAAAAAGCCTTGCAGATATTGAGGCTGGAGTTTTTGAAGCTTTTAAAAAGTTTGAAGAAGAAGGAATTACTGATAAAGATATCGAACGTATCAAAGCAGGACTAGAGACAGATTTCTACAACGGAATCAGTAGCGTTTTAGGAAAATCATTTCAGCTAGCTCAATATAACGTATTTGCAGGAGATCCCGGATTTATCACTCAGGATATTGAGAATATAAAAGCGGTTACCAAGGAAGACGTAATGAGAGTTTATAATAAATACATCAAAGATAAACCTTATGTAATTACCAGCTTTGTGCCCAAAGGAAAGACAGAATTAGCGGCAACTGATTCTCAAGTGGCTGCTGTGGTAGAAGAGGAAATAAAAGAGAATGTAGAAACTGCTGTAGCAGATACGAAAGAAGAAATCGAGAAAACTCCATCTTTGTTCGATAGATCAGTTGCACCAAAAGAAGGAGAGTCTCCTAAATTAAATGTTCCGTCTTCTTGGAATACCACGCTAGCTAACGGAATGAAAGTATATGGTATAGAACAAAACGAACTTCCATTAACAAATTTTAGTTTGGTAATCTCAGGAGGACATCTGTTAGACTCTTTTGATAAAGTTGGGGTGGCAAACTTGATGACAGACATCATGATGGAAGGGACAGCCACTAAAACCCCTGAACAGCTAGAGGAAGAGATAGAGCTTTTAGGGGCTTCGATCAATATGTATACAACAAGAGAGGCAATAGTTATAAGCGGAAACACATTAGTACGAAACCTTGACAAAACTTTAGCTCTGGTCGAAGAAATTCTTTTAGAGCCAAGATGGGATGAAGAGGAGTTTGCCAGAATTAAAACAAAAACGATTAATGAAATAAAAAGGTCTGCTGCAAATCCTAACGTGGTTGCTAGAAATGTTTATAATAAAGTTTTATATGGCGACAAACATATGTTTGCATATCCTACTGTAGGAACAGTGGAGTCTGTAGAAGCAATAACTATAGATGATTTAAAACAGTTTTATGCAAACAACTTCTCACCTTCTGTGAGTAAATTCCAAATTGTTGGAGATATAAAGCAGGACAAAGCAATAGCTGCTCTTAAAAGCTTAGAGAGTAAATGGGCTAGTAAAGAAGTTACAATCCCAGAGTATGAAATCGTAAACAACAGAGATAAATCCTCGCTGTACTTTGTCGATATACCAAATGCGAAGCAATCAGTTATTAATATTGGTTATCTTTCTATGGCCCGTACAGATGAAGACTATTTTCCAGCTACTGTGATGAATTACAAATTAGGAGGTTCTTTTTCTGGAAATGTAAATCTGATTCTTAGAGAAGAAAAAGGATACACTTATGGCGCTAGAACAAGGTTTGGAGGTACTAAGATTCCAGGTACTTTTACAGCTTCTTCAAGTGTGCGTACCAATACCACTTTTGAGTCTGTTAAAATCTTTAAAGACGAAATCGAAAAGTATAAAAATGGTATTTCTCAAGAAGATCTTGACTTTACAAAAAATGCATTGATTAAATCGAATGCTCGTAGATTTGAAACTCAAGGAGCGTTGTTAGGAATGCTTCAGGAAATGGGAAGATATGATCTGGCTCCTGATTATATTGCCAAAGAAGAAGCTATAATTGAAGGGATGACTTTAGAGCAGCACAAAGAGTTGGCCAATAAGTATCTTGATGAGTCTAAAATGGCTTATTTAGTGATTGGTGATGCAGCTACTCAATTTGAACAGTTTAAAAATGCAGGTTTTGATGAAGTTTTAATGCTGGATAAAGACGCTAAGAAAGTAGAACTTTCGGATGTGAAAATGTAAAATATACTGCATTCCAATATTCAATAGAAGAAGGGAGAAATTAAGTTTTCTTCCTTCTTTTAGTTTATAACGCTGTTATGCTTATGTTTTATTTTTTGAACCAACTTGCAAATGTATTTTTTAAATTCCATATTTCGAATTCCGTAACCATCCAGACCAATTAGTTCTACATTTTTAGGGTTTCCACATTTTAACTGGATATAGAATAAAGAATATCCATCTCTTGTAAACCAAATTTCATTCTCTTTCTGTAAAATTTCATAGCTACTACATTCTTCAGAAAAAGGCGATTCTTTGATCAATGAATAGTTTTCATAATTAATACATTCATAATGCTGTTGGATTTTTGCCCAATAAGATTGATAAGCAACTATTGTAATAATAAGAAATGTGATAAGAAAAATAATTGTTAACATGATAGCGTGAAGTTTATTGGAGGTTTAGTAATTACCTATAGACTGATTCACAGAAAAGAAGTTTAAGTCTACTGGTTTATGATCTAGAATTAATTTACTCTTTTCAATATCATCTTCAAAAGTTATAATTTTTACTATGACTCCTGATGAATTATAGATTTTCCAATTGCCTTGTCTTTTTCCTTTGACAAAAACTCCTTCAATTTTTAATTTTCCATCGGGATGAAAGGCTTTCCAAGTCCCTTGTTCAATACCGTTTTTATAGTTTTCAAGATATACCAGGTTTCCTTTTTTGTCATAAATTTTCCAGATTCCTTCAGCTCTATTATTCTTGAAACCTCCTTCTTTCATTAGTTGTCCGTTTGAATAAAAGTATTTCCAGTTCCCCTCAAGTTGGTTATTCACCATTTCCCTTAGCTCTTTAATTGTACCATTATCATAGTAACGTGTGCCTTGTTTACTATTTCTTGTTTTAATCGTTATAGATGTACTGTCAGAAGAATTTTTTGTGAGTAATGCCAATTCCTGCGCATTTCCTTTACTAAAGAAAATTAGACAAACAACGAAGAATGATTTTGTGAATAGATTTTTCATAACGCAACTTTTTTAGTTTTTGGTCTATACAAAGATTTGGAATAATAAAGATTCTTTTTACACCTCTTATAGTGAAAATGTGATCACTGTTTTCAGGGAATTGAATTTTCTTGCCTTTAATTATAAGTAATTAGTTAGTTTCATTTTTTATCAAGGGTACAATTAAACAGTAATTTTTTAGGGACATTTACCCCTTTCAAGAAAAGTTATTTTCCCATAGAGAATTGGTGTTTTAGCTATGTTAATTTATGCGCTTAAATCATAATTTTATAACATCTTAATTCAATACCTATTCCCCTCTTTTTTCAATTAAGATACTTACCCCAGTTAGTTTTAGAAGGCCCTATTTTTTTAATTTTTAAAATAAAGCATCATCATATGAAAGACTTAAATTTTGTTTTGTGATGGATGGTGTTATAGGACAATGAATTCTAATTTTTTAACTAAAAAGCGCATGATATTCGAAGTATTGCAAATTATTACAGAAGAAATCAATAATTTCTTTAGCATAGAGATAGAAGAAAAACCAGTCTCTTTAGATAATATAGCTTTTATAGAATCCGAAACAACTGATAATAACAATACAAATAATAACGTGGTGCTATCATTATTGCACACAGAAGAGGAAGCTACACTAAAAAACATCTTGAATCATCAAATAGAAGGAACCAAGGTTGTCTATAAGAATAATAAGGTACATCTGAATCTTTATATAATGTTCTCTGCTAATAGAAGTGATTACACAGAATCTTTAAAGAGTTTATCAAAAATTATCGAATTCTTTCAGTCCAAAAGAATTTTTACACAAAGTAATACCAGTTTTGATAGGGAATTGGAGGGAATGGATAGGATCAAAGATTTCAGGTTTACAGTAGAACTATTCAGTCCGTCTTTTGAAGAAATGAATTTCATCTGGGGCACATTAGGCGGCAAACAATATCCATCAGTGATTTATAAAGTAAGTGTGCTGGAAATAGAAAGAGATATTACACAATCAGAAGGAAGCTTAATAACAGAAATAAACGGAAGTTTAAATCACAAATAAATGGCATTTAGAACCTTATATAAAATACTTTTTAGGGTAGAGATACTCCACTCTTATTTTCTGGACGATGGATCTTCTTCTTTTATATCTATGAATGATACGGAAAAGAAAGCACAACTTAAAAAGTATAATTTTTTGGATTATATAAATCCGATTCCCACATATGCAACGCAGGTAGCCTTAAGAAATCATAAGTTAATCTTGAGAAAAGGACAAGATAGTTTCAATATACTTGGCAGTGTAATGGAAGAAAATGACAAACTAAAGGTAGTTAGATTTTTAGAAAATGATCTAAAACTCACTTTCCTTTTATATATAAAAGATTATTTATTTGATAACTATACAGAATTAACGCAAACAGATAATAGGCTTTATTATTTTTCTAATATAAAGCCGTCCACTGAAACAAATCCGTATTCATATATTCCTTTAAGCACATCAAGTGATCTAATTACAGAAGATTTTTTATTGACAGAGGAGGGAAGTCGACAGATATGGTATCATTTGGAACAAGATAATATTAGGGCTGAAATCAAAAAGCGATTAGATCTGATTGCCGAGCTGGAAGATGATGATCTTATTACAGACGAAGGAAAACAAATCATTAATCAATCCATACAAAGAGAGCAGGGAAAAGGATTATTGGGAGTTGTTGATTTACAGATGATTGGTGACAACAATATGGATTTGATTGAAATCGATAGTACGGATCCCGATGATACTAAGAGTTTTTTATTAGATCCGGTCCCAGTTTACAAACTTCACTTTGAAAACAGAAAAACTATCTGGAAATATATTAAGAAATCTAATGAAAACGAATTAGAGACTTCTTCGGCAAAACCCTTGACCAAAAATGGTTTTATAGAAATAGATCCAGATTCGGATTTTCCTGGTCCACTTCCTACAGATATAGATAAATATACTTTTCCGAACCCTACAGCTAATAATATTAAACAAGTTACTGACCAAAACACAAATATAACAACAACATATTCTGAAATTTTTATTTAAAAACAATTAAAATTATGGCAACTACGTACAAAACACCAGGGGTCTATATCGAGGAAATTGTAAAGTTTCCTCCTTCGGTAGCCCAAGTAGAAACGGCGATTCCTGCCTTTATTGGATATACCGAGAAAGCAACCAATAAGATAAAAGGGGATTTAAAAGGTATTCCTACCCGAATAACATCCATGCTGGAATACGAAACATTTTTCGGTTTTGCAAAACCGGAAACAACAATTAGCGTCACTATTAATGATGAAGTGGTAAATGGGGTAAAGGAAAGTTCAATTGTGGTTGATCAACCTACTAGTAAGCAGCCTTTCCTTATGTATTATTCTATGCAAATGTATTTTGCGAATGGAGGTGGCCCTTGCTATATAGTTTCTGTGGGGAGATATGGTGAAGATAAATATCTAGACACAGAAGATTCAGCCGTTACAGCAATAAATAATGAACAAGCTTTAAAAACCGGTTTGGATGAATTAAGAAAAGTTGATGAACCCACATTGATACTTTTTCCGGATATTACAAGGGTGTCATCGATAACTGCAACCGCTTTTTACGGGCTATACAACAATGCATTAACCCAGTGTAAAGATTTACAGGATAGGTTTACGATTATAGATCCTTTATATTATGATGCAACAAGTCCAACGGATACCAATATTAAAGATCTTAGAGATGAAATCAGCTCAGATAAGGATTATATAAAATACGGAGCAGCATACTATCCATTTTTAGAAACCATTTTGGATTACAGGATCGATGAAGATAAAATAACCATTAAACATTTTAACGAAAACGATCCACAGGCTCAAGCAGTTATTACCGAGAATTTGGCAAATATTGATATTACCTCGGCAGTAGAAAGTATTGTAAATGAAACAGGGAGTTTTGGAACCACTTTTGAAGGTAGTTTGGTGTCAGTTTTGGATTTTCTATATGATGCTACAGACGGCTTTAATTTAGGTGCAGCAGATGATGCAGACAAAGATTATACTGCTCCCAGACCATTGACATTACATACTAAGTTAAAAACATTAGTAACCGATTTAGAAAATTTAATTCAGCTTAAAAATGATACTGATCTTGAAGCTAGTGCAGCAATATCGGCATTGTCTGATGAAGTACCTGCACTAAACACCGAAATAGCGGCTATTGAGTCAGCACTAACCAATTTTGACAATCTTTTCGAAAATAATGATACGATCGAACCTGTTTATAAGGCACTAAAGAAATTAAACGATAATCTCAAAAAGTTTATTGATGAGGCTAATCAAACCAAAATCCAAAATCTTATCGATAGTAATACGTCAAATGTTCTCGACGAGATAGAAAAATTGATTACAGTTGCCGATGTATCAGCTCCTGCGGATACAGACACTACGCTATTTGATGATGTGGTTGCCAACTGGGAAACTTTACGTGATACAATTATTGACAATACTCCAGATGACGGTACACCTGAAGACATCACCTTGGACACCAACAATGGAGAACTACACGGAAGAACGTTATCATCAATAGAACAATTAGATAATGCAACCTACAACCGAATTCTTACTGCAATTGGTAATCTTCCTATGGAATTACCTCCAAGCAGTGCAATTGCAGGGGTGTATGCCAGAGTTGATTCTGACCGCGGAGTTTGGAAAGCACCTGCTAACGTAAGCCTTAATTACGTGATTAAACCCACAGTAAAAGTAACCAATGTACAGCAGGATGGATTGAATGTAGATACAGTAGCAGGTAAATCTATTAATGCAATACGAACTTTTACAGGAAAAGGAACCTTGGTATGGGGAGCCAGAACACTGGCAGGAAATGATAAAGAATGGAGGTATGTTCCTGTAAGAAGATTCTTCAATATGGCAGAAGAGTCCATCAAAAAAGCAACAGAACAGTTTGTTTTTGAACCAAATGATATGAATACTTGGGTTCGTGTAAAAGCAATGATCAATAATTTCTTAACACTACAATGGAGAGCAGGGGCGTTAGCTGGACCCACGCCAGATAAAGCATTTTATGTAAATGTGGGACTTGGAGAAACAATGACTGCTAACGATATCCTTGATGGAAATATGATCATCGAGATCGGAATGGCAGTTGTTCGTCCGGCAGAGTTTATCATCCTAAAATTCTCTCATAAAATGCAGGAAGCTTAATCTTATTTTCTAGTACTAGTAATATTCTACTATACAATGCCTTTGCTGCTTCGCTCCCATAATGAGAGAGATATCTCGAAGTATTCGAGACAGAGAGGACATCGGTATGTAGCTTATTTACTATCGCTGATAATAATAAATAAATCAAGAGTTTAAATAAAAAAAAAATAATAGAAATCATGGCAGAATATCCATTACCAAAGTTCCATTTTAAGGTAACCATCGGAGGTGATACCGAGTTAAACTGTACAGAAGTATCCGGTTTAGATTTTGAAACCGAAGTTATAGAATACAGAGGAGGGGCAGACAATGATTATTTTAAGAAGAAACAACCAGGAATGACCAAGTTTGCAAATATTTCCATTAAGCGCGGAACTTTTGCCTCTACCAAAGGTCAGTTCTATGATATGTGGAAGAAGAACGTATTCTTCCAAGAAGGGGAAGAACAGTATAGAAGTGATCTTACTATTAGTTTATTAGATGAAAAACACGAGCCAATAGTTACCTGGGAAGCTTCGGATGCCTGGTTATTAAAAATCCAGTCCACAGACCTAAAAGCAGACGGAAACGAGATCGCGATAGAATCCGCAGAATTTGTAATTAACAGTCTTAAACTAGCTTCATAATGGCGACCTATTATCCACCCGTGGGATTCCACTTCAGTGTAGAATTCACAGGATTATCTTCTAGTGAAAAAGATCACCACTTTCAATCCGTGTCTGGATTAACAGTAGATATCGAAACAGAAGAAATCACTGAGGGCGGAGAAAATAGATTCAAACATAAAATTCCAGTAAGGACCAAATACCCGAACCTGGTGCTTAAAAGGGGATTATTAGTAGATTCTAAGGTCGTAGACTGGTGTAAAAAAGCTGTTGAAAATTTTGATTTCGAACCTATTGATCTCATTGTAAAATTATTGAACGAAAAGCATGAACCGCTCCTGTCGTGGAACATCGTTCACGCTTATCCAGTAAAATGGTCAATTGCTGATTTTAATGCAGAAGAAAGCAAGATAGTTATAGAAACTATAGAATTGGTGTACAACTATTATAATACGATAACATAAACATGGGAACTATAGAGATTAAAGAGCTTCACATCAAGATCAATGTTGATAATGAAAACAAGAAACCCGGAAGTAATGACGCCAAAAAGTCTGGAGCTAATAAAGATATCATTATTTCAGAATGTGTAGAACAAGTTATGGACATAATAGCAAAACAAACTGAACGATAGTCATGAGTACGGGAGAATTGACAAAACTAAAGGTGAAAGCGTATAGTGATCCTCAGTTTAATAATGAGGTAGCGGATGGCGAGTTTGTAACTCTATTGAATCCTGAGAAATATACTTTTAATTATAAGATTGAGCAAAACGAGGATCAAGCAGCGGGTACCAGTGATTTATCACCTAGGTTTAATAAAAAACTTCCTGAAGATCTAGAGTTAGAATTCCTTTTTGATCGTTCTGGCGTATTGGTACATTATGGAAGTGATCCAAATAGCACTGCTGATAATAAGGTATTAAAAGACGAAGGAGAAGGAATTATTGACGATATCGAAAAGTTCAAAAAAGTAATACTTGATTACAACGGGGACGAACACGAACCCAATTATGTAATGATCTCTTGGGGAGCTTTGCTTTTTAAAGGTAAACTAACAGAAATGAGTATAGAGTTTAAACTTTTTAAACCCGATGGTACTCCGATTAGAGCGGTTGCTAAAGCAAATTTCCAAGGATTTGTAGAAGATGATTTGCGGGTAGCAAGAGAGAATAATCAATCTCCTGATTTAACGCATTTACGAATCGTGAAAGAAGGTGATACATTGCCCCTAATGTCTCACCGTATCTATGGAGACTCAAAATATTATCTCGAAGTTGCCAAAGTAAATCAGTTGACATCATTTAGGAAACTTGAAGTAGGAAAAGAAATTTTCTTTCCACCCATCGAAAAAATATCATAGCCATGGCAGAAGGTAGCGTAATACAAACTTCAAAAAGTGCGGACTTAATTACTCATAAAATTCTGATCGGTGGTCAGGAACTGTCAAAGAAGTATCAAGTAAAAACTATAAATGTAGAGAAAGAAGTCAATAGAATTTCAACTGCAAAGGTTATTCTCATTGATGGAGAACCGGCTAAACAAGATTTTGAATTAAGTAATGAAGATCTTTTAGTTCCAGGTGCCGAAATTGAAATTACAGCCGGTTATCACTCGGATGAAGAATCTATTTTTAAAGGAATTGTCATCAAACATAATATTAAGATCAAAGCCAATGGCTCTTATCTGATTTTAGAATGTAAAGATGAAACCGTAAAGCTCACCATCGGTAGAAAAAGTAAGTACTACTACGAAAATAAGGATAGCGGTATTATTGAAGAGATTATAGATACTTATGGAATCGACAAAGAAGTTGAAGCTACTAATCACGAGCATCAAGAGCTTGTACAATACAATATTTCGGATTGGGATTTTATTGTGAGCAGGGCGCAGGCCAACGGTAAACTATGTTTCGTGGATGATGGTAAGTTAACTGTAAAAAAACCTGATTTTAGCTCAGAACCTATTGAAACTGTCACTTTTGGGACAACTATTTTGGATCTAGATGCAGAGATAGATGCTCGTCATCAGATTGGTAAGGTTACTTCTTATAGCTGGAACTATGCAGATCAGCAAATTCTGGAAACAGAAGCAGCTGATCCCGGAGTAAACTTAAACGGGAACCTAGCATCTTCAGATTTATCATCGGTAATAGGCTTAGAAAACTTAGAACTTAGACACGGCGGAACACTCTCTACAGCAGAACTACAGGATTGGAGTGATGCCAAATGGATGTTTCAGCAGTTATCTAAAGTTAGAGGAAGGGTGAAATTTCAAGGAATTCCGGCAGCGAAACCTGGAGTTCTATTAAACCTGCAAGGAGTGGGAGATCGGTTCAATGGCAAGATATATGTAACAGGAGTTCATCATCATATTTCAGAAGGAAACTGGACTGTTGATGCGCAATTTGGTATCAATCCAAAATGGTTTTCAGAGACCTACGACATCAACGCAATGCCAGCATCAGGTTTGATGTCAGGAATATGCGGACTTCAAGTCGGTATTGTTAGCCAGTTGGAAGAAGATCCAGATGGAGAAGATCGAATTTTGGTTCAAATTCCTATTGTGAACAGCGAAGAACAAGGAATATGGTGTCGTGTAGCATCATTAGATGCAGGAGAAAACAGAGGAGCTTTTTTTAGACCGGAAATAGAAGATGAAGTAATCGTTGGGTTTATAAATGACGATCCCAATGATGCAGTAGTGCTTGGAATGCTTCATAGCAGTGCAAAACCTGCTCCCATTACTGCAACAGATGATAACCACGAAAAAGGCTTTGTGACCAGAAGCGAAATGAAAATACTTTTTGACGATGATAAAAAATCAATAGCCATCGAAACGCCGGCAGGAAAAAAGATGGTGCTAGACGAAGACGCCGGATCGATAGTGATCGAAGATGATAACGGTAACGTCATTACCATTGATGATTCCGGGATTGCTATAGAAAGTGCAAGTGATATTAATATGACAGCATCAGGAGATGTAAATATCGAAGGGACAAACGTAAATATTACGGCCAATGCACAATTCAAAGCAGAAGGATCTGCGGGAGTAGAGATGTCATCAAGTGCGACAGCAACACTCAAGGGCTCATTGGTGCAGATAAATTAGTAATCAACTAATGAGTATTAAGTATTGAGTACAAAGATAAAGTAAAGAAGATTTGTAGCTTCTGTCCTAAAGGGAGCAATGTCTTTCTAAGAGAGGCAGAGAGGGAAGCAAAATAAAAGGATGTTTAAAACAACTATAAACTAAATAATATGCCACCAGCAGCAAGAATAACAGATATGCATGTTTGTCCTATGGTAACCGGAGTTGTGCCCCACGTCGGCGGCCCAATACTTCCTGCAGGAGAACCAACCGTTCTTATTGGAGGATTACCAGCTGCCAGGGTGGGAGATATGGCGACTTGTGTAGGTCCACCGGACACTATTATAGTCGGATCCGGAACAGTTATGATTGGTGGTATGCCGGCAGCAAGAATGGGAGATAGTACGGCACACGGAGGAACTATTGTTTTAGGATTACCCACCGTATTAATAGGTGGTTGAATACAATTAAAAGTGTTTGACTATTACACCCAGCCTGTGAAAGTTTAGCTAAAAATCAAGTTTTTATTAGCCTTTTGGGAAGCTTAGATAATAATAAATAACAGAATATAACAATGGATACAAATACATCTTTTTTAGGAACAGGATGGGGCTTTCCTCCTAAGTTTAGCAAAAAAGGAAAAGGAAGGGTAGAAATGTTATCCGATGAAGCAGATATAAAAAGCAGCTTGGAAATCTTATTGTCTACACGTTTAGGAGAACGGATTATGGTGCCTAATTATGGTTGTAATCTGGATGAATTATTGTTCAAACCTTTAAACCTAACCTTGAAAACTTTTGTAAAAGAGCTGATCAAAAATGCAATTCTTTATTACGAGCCTAGAATTGATCTGGACAAGATTGATATCGATCAAACAAATGAACTGGATGGCGAATTATTCATCATTCTTGATTATAGGGTTAGGGCAACCAATTCCAGAAGCAATCTAGTTTTTCCATTCTATAAAGAAGAAGGAACCAATATTTAAGAAAATATAAAAAGAAGCAATAATGAGTAGCGATTGCGAACATAAGGATTTGTTATTAATGCGAAACGGAACATCTCAAAGTCAACGACATATTGAAGCTTTGGATCCGACAAGCGTTAAGTTACACGATCTTACTACCGAGGATTGGATGCGATTTGCGATGCTATTCTCTAATAATCTTAACTATTTCGATACCGAAACCGATACTGTTTCTGGAGATTGGAACGATTTTTTTATTAAAGAAGAAGAGATCAAGGCTTTCGTAGAAAAGCTGAAAAATCTGGAAGAACCAAAAGAAGAAAATAATCTTCAAAAAAATGTCGAACCACACTTAACTCTATTTGCAGCCTTCCTGAAATTGACTTCCCTTTCACAAGAAAGATTAAATACCCTTTCCAAAAAGCATCTGGATTTTTATTATAAACAAGTTCTAAAACTGGATAATAAAGCTCCGGTTGAAGACAAAGTGCATATACTTTTTGAACTAGCGAAGAAAGCGACAGCAGTAAAAATTGATCAGGAAACCGAATTAGATGGCGGAAAAGACAGTAAAGGACAAAAAAGAATCTATAAAACTCAGAATGAAATTGTTGTGAATAAGGCAACAGTAGCTTCTTTACGAAGCGTTTTTAATGAGCAAAAAGTAGAAAAAATTGGGAACACCGAAGTTATAACTCCTGTCGGAATACGAAATGCTTTTATCACCAATTCTTTTGATGGTTTGGGCGAAAGCTTTCCCAATGACCAGATTAGATGGTGGCCATTTGGGTATCCCAAAAATACACCGGGTGCTACCCAAGATATAGGAGCATATCCTGATCTGCCTTTTGCCAAAACCGGATTTGGAATTTCCTCTCCTGTTTTATTGTTAAAAGAAGGAAATCGAACGATTACGTTTACGATAAAAGTAAACAGTTTTGATATAACAAAGTTACAAGTAAGCGATCTCACCGATGTGATTACTGTGCTATTTAGTGGAGAAAAAGAATGGATAGAAGGCAAGATAATTGTCGAAGGTACAAATGCCTCTTCAATAAAGAATAAAGAACTAAAATTAGTAGTTGAAGTTGATGAAGGAGCAGATCCAATTGTTAATTATGATGAGCAAATACTACTAGAACCTTATCATACTGTAGATCCGGTGGCTCGCTTTATTGTGAGTAATAAAGAAATAGATCCGGACGATAATATTCTTAAAAATAAAGGAGCAATATTCCAGGAATTGTTTTCTAAGACTATAGTAAGTGATGTCATCATTAATGTATCGGTGAATTCTATACAGGATATTGTGGTAGAAAGTGATCTAGGAGCCTTGGATGCTTCAAAGCCATTTTATCCTTTTGGTCCACAGCCTGTAAAAGGAGGCAATTTTTTTATTGGAATTCCGGAGGCATTGGATAAAAAATGGACCAAAGTTTCTTTAAATCTTACCTGGAAAGACAAACCTGAAGATTTTGTAGAGAAATATAGGGCATACAAAGATGAGTTTAGAGGTGTTTTAAGCAAGTCTAAATATACAATTACTGTAAATGAAGATGGATTAATTCAAGGAGAAGATAAATTGACTTCCATTGTAACAGGAGATGATTATTTTAAAGCTGATGTACAAGTTCTTGAAAAAGGAGAATGGGATCCAAAAATAACAGACCACGAATTATTTAATGGAGAAACTATTGAAATCACCAAAGATGTTAATCAAGATATCGAGACAAAAGAAACAGTAGATTTTTTAACAATTGAAAAGAAGCTTTCTCAAAATAAGAAAGGATTATTTTTTCGAAAAGAAAAGAAAAAGGGATCAGTAAAACCAACTGCTAAAGAAAGTTTTAGCGCAGCCGCAAAAAAAGGGTTTATAAGACTTGTACTTAAGCAGTCTTTCTTGCACGAAATGTTTCCCAGAATATTCTCAGTCGCACTATCTATAACGGATATTTTAAATCAGAATGATCCACCGTTGATTCCTAATGATCCATATTCACCGCAAATAGAAACAATTAAGATAGGTTATGATGCAGAAGCAAGCTTGCTTAGCAATAATGTAAAGCTCTTTCACGAGCATCCTTTTGGCATTTCGGAAGAAAACAAGGAGTTAAAGAAACATTCTGTGCTGGATCCTAAAGACGTTACGGCAATTAAGTTGCTACCTAGTTATCAAAGGGGTGCTTTATATATAGCATTAGAAAATGCAGCGCCCCTTCAGAATGTATCTCTTTTGGTCCAGACTTTAGAAGGAAGTGAAAATCCTGAAACCTCTAATGATTTTAAGGAAGGAGAAAAACTCAATTGGGCCATACTATGTGACAACGAATGGTTATCTCTTAACAATGATTACATCATTAGCAACGATACAGATAACTTTCTGAAATCAGGAATCGTAAAATTTTCTATCCCAAAACAGGCAACAAGTAACAATACCAAACTTCCACCTGGATATCATTGGTTACGGGTAGAAAATCCTAGAGATTTTGATACTGTGAGCCAATTAATAGATATTAAATCCCAAGCGATATTGGCTAAGTTCGATAATAATAACGAAGACGTAGAGCACTTACAGTATGGTATTCCTGCAGGAACGATTTCCAAATTGGTAGAACGTTTAGCCAATGTAAAAGGAGTTACACAACCCTTCGGATCATTTGATGGGAAACCTAAAGAAACAGATCAAGAGTTTTATCGCAGAATTAGTGAACGGTTACGTCATAAACAGCGTGCGATTACAATTTGGGATTATGAACACTTAGTGTTACAAGAGTTTTCCTATATCTATAAGATAAACTGCCTTAGTCATACCTCTGCTACCTCTTTTTTATCGCCAGGTGATGTCACCTTGGTTGTAATTCCGAATACGATAAACCAGAATGTATATGACCCTTATAAACCAAGAATTAGTAAAACAAAAAGGAATGACATTCAGAATTTTATTAATCAGTTAAACACACTTCATGTGACCGCACAAGCGATTAATCCCATATATGAAGAGGTAAAAGTATTTCTGCATGCAAAATTTTATGAAGGGAAAGATGAGAATTTTTATAAAACACAATTACAAAAGGATATAGCCAAATTACTAGCACCTTGGGCTTTCGAAGCAACTAATTCAATAAACTTTGGGGTCACTTTGCACGAGAGCTCGGTGATTGACTATATCGAAAAACTGGATTATGTAGACTATATCGCTGATTTTGAACTTAAGCAGGAAAATGGTGTTGATGAGAAGGGAAATAAGAAGTTTTTAAGAGTAAAAAAAGTAGTCCCTTCTAATCCAAAAGTAATCCTAACATCTGTAAAATTTACAGAGCATACTGTAGAAACCATAACACCAGATAAAGAATGCCTGGTAGAACCAATATAAAAATGGACAAATGAGTGAGACGATATCCATACCAAAAAATGTAAATACCGGAGATGACTTGGACTTTGAGTATCTAAGACAGGTCGGTATAGAATACATAGAAAAAATAGGAAGTAAGTTATGGACAGATTATAACGTTCATGATCCTGGTGTGACCATTTTGGAGATGTTGTCCTATGCAATTACCGATCTTTCTCAACGTATCGAAATGCCGATACAAAACCTATTAGCATCCAAGGAGCATAATTTGGCGAATATGCACGAGCAATTCTTCTCTGCAATACATATTTTGCCTTCCAAACCGATTTCAGCTTTAGATTACAGAAATCTTTTCATTCATATACAGGGTGTAAAAAATGCCTGGATTAAACCTCATGAAAGATATGTACATATTAATTGCGATGTGCACCCTGCACAGCTTTCGTATAACGTGTTTAATCAAGATCAAATTATACCTGCTCCTTTTAAATTAAAAGGACTTAATGATATCATTCTCGATCTGGAGGATGAGGTAGAAAATCCTGATGCAATCATACAAAAGGTTAGAGCGATTTATCACCAAAATAGAAATTTATGTGAAGACATTGTGAATATATCGTTGGTACAGGAAGATCCAATAGCAATCTGCGCTTATATAGACCTAAAACCGGAAGCCGATGAAGAGTATGTATTGGCATTAATCTATCAAGCAATTGATCTTTACTTTTCTCCGACGGTAAATTTTTATTCTCTTCAGAAAATGTTTGATAAAGGATATACGACCGACCAAATTTTTGAAGGACCTATACCTTTTAAAGAAGGTTGTGTAAACTTTGGAGATGTAAAGGGAGGTTTCATCGATAAAGAGGAACTTATCAAAGCAGATCTTAGAAAACAAGTAAGGCTTTCGGATATCATCCAGTTAATTATGAATATCGAAGGGGTGAATATAATTAAAGATATCTCTATTGTAAACTGTGATCAAACGCTTGGTTTGGGTGGTACGTGGAACATATGTGTTAAAGATTGGCACAAACCCGTTCGCTGTGATAAAAGCGCATTCAATTTCACGAAAGGGTTATTACCCATTGGAGTAAATCAAAGTAAAGTTGAAGCGTACCAGCAACAGTTAAAGGATGAAGAAAAAGCAAAACAACAAAGCGTTGATATAGAAGACGTAGAAATACCATTAGGATCTTATCTGGCACCCGCAAGTTACACTACCATTCAGAATGATTTTCCGGATACTTACGGAATTTCAATGATCGGACTGCCGGGTAATGCAACCGTTTCTCGCAAAGCAAAGGCAAAACAGTTAAAAGCATATTTACTCTTTTTTGATCAGATACTTGCAAATTATCTAAAGCAATTATCCAAGGTTAAAGACCTGCTATCCATTGATGAAGATCTAAAAAAATTGTATCTGGAGGATACCATACTATTTGAAGATGAAGAGTTAAAGGCAAAACAAACTTTTTATACACAAGGTGTAGAAGACATTACAGATTTAGAAAAAATACTTTCAGATCACCCGTCCTATGAGAAGAATCTGATAGAAATTATGAATAATGTAAAAGGGCAAGGTAAAGGAAATGAAGTCTTTTATAAAAGAAGAAATGAGTTTTTAGATCATCTGATTGGGAGATTTGCAGAACGGTTCTCTGATTATGTGTTCATTATGAAAACACTATTTGGTAATAATGAAAGTGCTAATGACGAAATCCTTAGGGCCAAGCTAAGTTTTCTTAAGGATTACAAACAAATCAGTTGCGAAAGAGGACTAGGATTTAATTACTGTAATCCAGAAACCATGTTAACTGATAACGGTATTTGGGATACACTAAATATTTCAGGTTTTCAGAAAAGAGTATCAAGGCTTTTAGGAGTTCGTGATTATAAAAGAAGGGATTTGGTAACAGATTTTTTAGAAGTTTATGAAGAAAAAGATGATGATGATCTCATCGAGTACAGATGGAGAATAAAAAATGAAACACAAGTATTATTGTCTTCTAGCAAACACTATCACGGCTTATCTGATGCTTTTGAAGAGTTGTTCTTGGCATATCATCTAGCAAAAAATCCGGATAACTATGATTTTAAGTTAACAAAAGATAGTACCAAAATCTATTTTAACCTGATCAATCCGGTAGTAACAGATCTTGGGAACGAAGACCGTATCATTGCCAGAAGAATTGCTTTTACCGATACAGAACAAGAATCAATTGAAGCTAGAGATAAACTCATTAAATTGATTAAAGAAATTAGTGCCGATGAAGGTATGTATTTGATAGAACATATCTTGTTACGTCCGGATACGTATAACCTGAACCAATTTGATACTGATCCATCTGAAGAACTATTACCAGATGCAGCTCCTGAGGATTTTATGCCCACCTGCCTCGATGCTGATTGTAAGACCTGTAGTCCGGTGGATCCATACTCATATAGAATAACCATCATACTGCCGGGTTGGACAGAGCGATTTGGTAATAAGGACTTCAGGACTTTTGCCGAGCAGTTGATCCGAGAAGAACTCCCTGCTCACATATTGGCAAAAATTTGCTGGATAGGCTACCCCAAAGGACTGGTTCCAGATGAAGATAATGAGATGCTAAATCTGCAAGAGAAGTATAAAACCTTTTTGGAGCTATTGCATTGCGATCACGTGATAGATAATAAATCGGCTATAGAAGAATATAGAACAGCGGTGAGAGAATTAGTGCACTGCATGAATAACGTACACACTATTTATCATACAGGACGATTACACGATTGCGATAATGATGAAACTGAAGAAACAGGAAACAAAATAATACTAGGAAGAACCAATATTGGCAACCTTTAAAAAGAAGAAACGTCATGGCAACAATAAAATTAGAAGAAATCACAACACAATATCGATCGTTTGTTCCCGATCAGGTGTTGACAGCAGAACAGTTAAATACAATTATTGATTATTTTGAAGATCAAAACAGGTTAACACGAGTATGTTTGAGTGGAGTAGGAATTGTGTGTGGTCTGGATATTAGCTACATCGCAAATACTTCTATTACTGTGTCCAAAGGTTGTGGAGTGACAACAGACGGAGACTTGGTAAAGTATGAAGGAAAAGTGTATACGCATTTCAAACTCTTTGAAGATAGAGAAGCAGCATATACGAAATTTCAGAATATTGGAAATATTCTTGAACTAGTTACAGCAGAACAATCAGAAGAGGTAGAAGCAGCATCTTTAAATACCTTAACGGGTATCGCAAATAAGGTTCTAGTGCTGTATCTTGAAAATTATGCTAAAGAAGAAACGCCATGTACTTCGATAGACTGCGACACGCAAGGAAAGGAACAAGTTGCCAAAATAAGAATGTTATTGCTAGACAAAACCGATGTAGAAACGATCAATGATACAGATGCTGTTTTTTCAAAACATAATAACATCGAAAATTATTTAGCGTTGCCAAAAGTATATGTAAAAAGGGTCATACTTAATCAAAACAACTCAAAAAAATATCTGAATCTCTTAATAGATTATTTTAAGTCTATAAAAACTGCCCCTTCACCTATTTCTGATTTGAAAACAGGGATTAGTAGCTTATTTACAAACTTCAATAGATTATTGCAAGTGGATAAGCCTGCTGTAAAATTAAAAGTAATATCACAAGGAATTGATTCTATCTTTGACTTTTCGATTAAAAGTGTTCCTATTGATATCCAATATAGGTATGATATTTTAAAGGATCTCGAGGAGACCTACGAGGAAATAAAAAGGTTATTATTTGATATAAGAGTAGTATGTTGTCCCTCAGAAACGTCATTTCCCAAACACTTGCTTTTAGGCGAACTGGTACCGGATGAAGCATTCCTAATTTGCAGACATCAATTTTATCCATCAAGAATAATCCCTAATGCAGATGCAAGACTGAAGGAAATCAGAAATTTAATGGATCGTATGTATCACATGGTTCAGGAATATGAATTCAACTTCAAAGAATTGATAAAAATTACGCCTTCCAAGGATTATATATTTGACTTGAGTGATAGATCGATACCATATTATTATCAAACATCAGAAGAGTTGATAAAGGTTTGGGATCATAGCAAAACTTTGAAATATGAACACGAAAGTAATTTAGGATATAATTCTCAGCATTTATCTTCTCTAAGTCCAATACAAAATCCGCTGGATTATTGCCTTAATAAATATAACTTTTATCGTATAGAAGGACATTTGGGTAGAGATTACAGAAATGCGCTTCAAAGCATAAATAAGATCAAAGTAGAAAAAGGTTTAGCCTTTGATGTCAAAGTGTTGAGTATTGGCGAAACCTTGAGTGATATTGATATCACAGAATATAATTGCCATTTTGATGATTTGAATACTATTCTACTAGCTTTTCTAAAGGAACAAAAATGTTTGTTTCAGGATGTTGCAAGATTCTTTTCAGGATTCAGTACCAAAGACCCCGGAAACAACAAATATTATGCTGTAGATGACTTTGGCAGAAATGTAAGAAGTGAGTCTATGGAAAAAGCACAGCCTAAAAAAGATCTTAAGATAAGAAATGCGCTATCTTTTTTAGAAGAGAAAGTGATTTTTGAAGCTAATAGAGATTTTGAGGTGGTTGCCGCTCAACCCATTATGTATCAGCCTATTGAAATAGTAGAAGAAAACCTGTATAAAGATGAAGATGTTATAGGTGCTGTAATTATGGAAGCCATTATCGAAAACCCAGATAGAGAGCCAGATACGCTGATTCGAGTAGTGGAAGATAAAATAAAGGATAATGCAGCCATTAATGAACTAGATGAAGAAACTAAAGAAGTAACCGTCAGATTACCCTATGAATTATTAACGTATGCAAGAGCTACGGCGAGATCTATACCAACATCTATCTCAGAATTAAATGATACCAGACTTAATAGGTTTACGGTAACGGTCAGAGAACTCTGCAATTTGGTAGAACGTTATCAAAAAAGAATTAATACTATTTTTTACAGAAGTCAGCAAGGAAATTACTCCCGTAGAGGTTTTGAGTCTAGAATAGAATTATTATTAAATCAACTAACAGTTAATTGTTGTGCATCAGAGAAAATACAGGTATTACTGGATGATATACAAAAGCGTAAAGAAGAAATTTTAGCTCAAAAAACACTGGCTAAATTTGTAGAAAAACATCCCGCATTAGAACATAAGGCAGGGGTACAACCTGGAGGAACCTTTGTAATGGTTTACAAAGGGAAAGGGGACAGAGAATTGAATGTGCCCGAAGTTTCTCAAGGAACGGTATTAGCTGATTTTGCTTTGCCATACTTATGCTGCTCTGATTGTGCTCCGATTAATTTTATAATTCCGGCACAAAAAGTATCACTTCGACTACCTGTTGCATTTATTTGCTTAGACGATAGTACGCAACCGATACTTTTCGAGGTAATTCCTGAAGATGGTGAAGTAAAAGCAGATGTTCCTGATAGATTTGAAGGAGGTGTTAAACAAAATGATGATGGTAAATATGTGTTTGATGCAAGAGATCTAAGTCCAGAGTTACACGGAGAAGAGATAAAATTTACCGTTAACAATCAATTGACTGAAGCTAAAATAACGGTGTTTAAAAAACCTGTTTTTGATTTTGAAATAGATGCAATAGTCTATGATTATGAGAAAGGAATAGTACAGGTAACATTTGGCGTTACAGGAGATGAGCTGCCCGAAGGTGTGAGTTTCGAATGGGACTTTGGAGATGATACACCAAACAATGTAACTACAGAAGATACAATCGTGCACACGTATCGATTAGCTTCAATCGAAGACAATGTAGTGACAGTATCTTTAATCGCCTCAAATGGTCCTTGTGAACCTTCAATCACAAAAGATATAGAATTCGAAGAACAGGAAATCAATATCAATTTCGAGTCTGGTAATATTTGCTTAGGCAGTGAACCTGAAATCATTGGTTATTCAGTTACTCCGATAGATGCGGATGTAGAAACAGAAGTTTCAGGTATTACAATATTAGAAGGTAACCGTATTGAGATTGATCCAGCAATATTTAACGATTTTGATGAAGCGCTGGTGTTTTCAGTTAATGGCCAAACGATAGAAGATGAAGAGGCAGGTTCCGTGATTGTATGGAAAAAACCACAGTTCGGTGTTCTGTTTGAACCCGATCCTATCGAAATTCCGGAAGGAGTGGATTCGGTCGAAGTTACATTTACCTTAGAAAATTTAAATGATTTTAATGAAGATCCATTTGATTATCGTTGGATTTTTAACGGAATTGACGAAGATGATAGAGGATTGAGTGTAACAAAAACCTTTATAGATTTGGATAGTTCTGACACAAATCCTGTTATTCATGTTGAATTAAGATTGTCTGGGGATGGAGATCCTTGTGGACCAGACAGTGTAGACGAAGAAATTCCAATAACCGTAATTCCACGCCCAGAAATACGCCTTGAAAAAGATGATTTCTGTATCAATGATAATCAGCGATATGTATTCATTATCACGCCCGAAGGAGCAGAACCAACGATTACAGGTAGTGGAGTAACACGAAGAAATGGTAGGTTCGAATTTATACCTTCAAATAGTAATTTAGGTACTATTTCATTTACGGTAGATGGAGAACCATCAGACTATAGGGCATCTGTTCACAGTATTCCTGAAACCGTAATATTCTACACAGGTAATCAAAATGAATTTTTTATTGGAGCCCAAAGAAATCCTGAAGAACATTGGGTCTTTGATTGGATAGATCTTACGGTACTTAACCAGGATGGGAGCGAGGTAGATTCGTCGCTTATTGAGGTGAACAATAATTTCGTCAGTCTTAGGGGCGATAACCTTAATTTTAATGAAGCACAAGTATCCCTGGTTGTACGCAGATTTGTCAGTGATCAAGCAACCTGCGAGAATACTTTTACAGAAAATATTGTGTTAAGAGAAATTCCTTGTGCGACCCTTCAGTTTGGTCTTGTAAATATCGTACATGAAAGTCTTCGAAATATAATAAACGATGACGGTATAAATACAGAAAACGAAACCCTTATAGCTTTTATGAAAGCAATGTTAGAGGAATATAGGTTTTTCTCAGATCCAGAAAACAAAGACTTATACCAATCACCTTTTGATAATACATTTGAACATTTTGATCTTTTCTTTGACAACAATGAGCCAAATTGGACAGACGACACTATCGTAACTGATGAGGATAAACAGTTGTTTCAAGGATTGTTACAATATATTTTCTATTTAATAACCAATGTTACCAACTGTGGAGACGTAGACCTGGAAAGGTATTCTCAAAGAATACGAGAAATACTGGAAAATGTGGGTGTTGACCCCCAAAATGATGTTAATCGATTCGTGAGAGGATCATTTGTAAATGAAACAGGAGATACTGTAAATATAAGTAGAGAGGTTACCGTAGCTGATGTCTCTAGAAATATCACGAATAATCGAATCAATTTTAATGGATTCCTAAACACTATAAATAGAATCGATGGTCAATAAAAAACATATCATAAACAAGATTTTCTTTGAGGTAAATACACCCGACACCAAAACGGCATATTACCTTAAGGATCATCTTGATGTGTTTTTAAAACAAGACGTATTACCTACGATTCAGAATTTTTTTGATGGTCTAAGCGCTACTGCTGATAATCAAATTCAACGTTTTGAAAAGCTTGAGTTACATATAAATAGTAAGGATGTAAAGGATCAGTTACAATTGCAACTAGCTATCATCAAATCGCTTCAAAAGCAGATAGCTCAGGCGAAATCAGAGACAACTTTTGAGGAAAAAGAAAAAGGATTTTCAGCGATTACAAAAGAAAAGAGTGAGGTAGAAACGTTTTTTTACTTTCTAAGAACTGGTCAAAATCCTTGGTGGGATTCTGAGCGAGATATAAAAGATAATTCATTTCTTGAGACTCTGGTTTCCAGTAAAATATTTAAAGATAATCTAAGTGAATCTTTGGCAAATCCATATATCCGCCAGCGTTTGATCTATCAATTCTCTGATGAGGTTTTAATCCGGTTTTTTAACAGGAGTATGTCTAATCCTCATTTTCCAATAATACTAAGAAATAGCAAAGTTAGAGAACAGTATTGGACCGCTGTTGCTGGATATATAATAAATCCCGATATACAGTCTTTGCAACGAGCTATGGTAAAGATATTCAATGAGCTTTCAAAAGATCATAAACTTGAAAAAAATGTATACGGAGTAGTCACAAAAGAAATAATTCAGGTATTTGACGATATTCAAAAGGATACTAGATTTCAATATAGAATAAATCCAGAGCAGTTTTTGAAGACAAAAAAAGTACTGATGAAAACTGTAGAGAAAATAGTTTCAGACCAGTTTAGAACTATTCAAAAAGAGGTCAATAAAGTTGATGTTTTTAAGTCTTTAACGAATGAAGGACTACGTAAAGAATTTAAGGGGCTTTTAGATATAAGTTTTTTAGATCAAACGATCGTGAGATGTATTAAAAGAGCACTTGATGTTGTTGATGATACCCTTCAAGAATTCAAAAAAGAAATTATCCATTTCACCTCAGAACTGATCTCAGAAAAGCTAGAATTGTTAGAGTATCATACAGTAAAAATTTCTGATGAAAGCATAGCATTAAATCAACATCAGGAATTTAATAGGGAGGAAGCGATAGAACAGGATGCAGCCATATATATAAAAAATGCAGGCCTAGTAGTATTGCATCCCTATTTGAATCGTTTTTTTTCTACACTAAAACTACTAAAGGAAAATGGAAAAATCAAACCCGAAAAGGTAGAAACAGCGATACACTTGTTACATTATTTGGCCACTAAAATTGAATGCCAAAGCGAAAATGAGCTTGTTTTTGAGAAATTCCTGTGTGGTTATCCTTTATATAAACCCATTCGTAAAAATGTACGATTATCCGAAAAAATGAAAGAAGAAGCAGAAAATCTGCTTAAAGCCACTATAAATAACTGGACTGCATTAAAAAATACTTCACCCGATGGTTTACGAGAAAATTTTATCAAAAGATCTGGTAAGTTAATATTGGATGATCCAGCCAAATATAGAGTTGTAGTCGAACGAAAAACGCAAGATATCTTACTAGAGAAATTACCGTGGAATATTACCATTTTGAAACTTACGTGGATCGATAGACTTGTTTTTGTAGAATGGTAACAGAGCTTGCCAAGCAACAATCTATGTGACCGCCGGATAAAACATATAAAAAGTAATAAATGAAAGTAACACCTTACATACTTGTATTATTCATCGTTACGATGGTCTTAAAGTATCATTTTGATAAGAGAATTTAGGATTGAAACCATTGAAGTATATAGAGCTAAGCACTCTGTTAATTTCATTTGTATATGTACAACTCCCATTAATGAAGGAGTTATGGATGACATCAATTAGTGACATTACAAAAGCAAAGCAAAAAGCAATTAAGAAGACATGAGATTACAGAGAAAGAAAAAACCGAGAACTCAGGGACAGTCAGAAAAGTCTTTCATCCAACCAAAACTTAAAGTTGGACAGCCAGGAGATAAATATGAGATAGAGGCCGATAATGTAGCAGATAAGGTAGTGAATAGAACGTCATCCGGTGCAGAAGGAGTTATTCAGCAAAAAGAAGGTTCAGAAGAAGAAATACAACAAAAACCACTAGCATCCTCTATTACTCCCTTGATACAAACCAGTATGTTTAGAGATAAAAACGAAGGTGCTGTTCAAAAACAAGAGGAAGAAGAACCCGTTCAGATGATGGAAGAAGACGAAGCTGTTCAAAAACAGGAAGAGGAAGAGGCCGTTCAGGCAATGGAAGAGAAAGAACCAGTGCAAAAGCAAGAGGAAGAAGAAGCGGTTCAGGCTAAATGCGATGCTTGTGAAAATGAAGAATCCGTTCAAAAAATGGGGAAGGAAGAAGAAGTACAGACTAAATCTAACCCGAACGCGAACCCTTCGAACAAGGTTGAACAGTCATCCATAGAATCCAGGTTGCAAAGTAGTAAAGGTAAAGGAAAACCAATCTCTGGGGAGGCTAAACGAGAAATGGAATCTGGTTTTGGAGCAGATTTTAGCAATGTAACTATTCATACGGACAGTAATGCGGTTCAGATGAGTCAAGAACTGGGAGCACAAGCTTTTACTCATGGTAATGATGTATATTTTAATAACGGGAAGTATCATCCGGATTCTAAAGCAGGAAAGCATCTATTAGCACATGAATTAACACATACTATTCAGCAAAGTGGAATGGTACATAAGTCTATAATAGAAAATCAGTCAGAAGATTTGCAAGCAGAGCGATTTAAAGGAAACTTCAGGTTAGAGCAAGCTCACGACCACATAAAGTTTATTCGAAAAGGATCAAAAGGTTTGCACGTAGAAAAATTGCAAAAGGGTTTAATGAATATAGGGTTTGCATTACCCAAATTCGGAGCTGATGGTGATTTTGGAAATGAAACAGAAAGAGCCGTTATAGGGTTTCAAAATGAATATAATTTACAAGTTGACGGAGTGGTGGGAGAGGAAACTATGGGGACTTTGGATGATCTTTACTCCGGTAAAAGTTTAACTTCTAGTTGTTGTGTTGAAGCCTTTCGGTTACCACAATTAAATCTTCCCTTTAAGACTACTAATGGTGAAATGTTATCAAAAAAAACTTTTTGTACAAAGGGAAGCTTTAAGATAACTTCCTTAGCCAATTGGATAAAACCACATATTTCTAAGCATTATAGGTTATCGATAGTTGCAATTCAAGATGGAAACGTCCATAAACCTATAAGACGATATGATATTGGTAAATCAGAAACACAATTTTTTAAAGTCGCAACACAAGATTGTATGTTCTTTAAAGTATTTATAGAAGCATTTGATCCAAGTACCAGCCCTGAACTTAAAGGAAGCATTAGCCTGTTTTGAATCGATTAGGAATAATTATTACAGAATTATTAATACGTATGTAAACAAGTTGAAAGTAAAAAATCAGGATAATAAAAATAGAAATCATGAAAACACTACTAAACGATTTACATTTATATGAACTAATACTTTTATTTCTTGGAGTATTCTTGTTTTTAATCCTAAGTGCGGGATTGGTTTACTACATCATTAAAAAAGAGGAAATAAAAAAGTTATTATTGTTTTTCCCTATTCCGGTTCTAATGATTGGCTATCCAAGCATTAAAGAAATCACTATTTCAAACGATAAAATTGCTTTTTCCAAATACCAGGAAGAGTTTATTCAAAATCCTAATGATACCACAGCCAAACAAAAATTTGCAAAGGTGACAGAGAAACTTGAATCACGAGTTAAAACACCAGAGGATATTGTAAAAATAAGCAAAGCAAAGCTATTGTTAGATAAGCCCGAAGAGGCAATAAAATATGCTTCTAGAGCTATTGATGCACAAACAATGAATAGCTCAGATACCGCAAGACAAGGAATAGTCAATCAGGCTACTCAATTAAAAAACTTAGCACAAATTCAAAATACAGATATCAACAAGGTTAGTAAAGAGGCTTTTAAGCAGGAACTACATAATATTCAAGTTTCTGATGATCTGGAAGCCTTGAAGAAAACAGTTGCAAGAAAGACGCTAGAGAAATATCGAAAAAGAGCTAATTAAAAATTAAAGCCTATAGTTTTTTAAACAATGTTTAGAACAGCAACAGCAAATACAACCAAAGCTACATCAAGCAACTCCTCTCTTTTTCAAAAGGAGAAAGGCGATCACTCATTTATTCAGCCAAAGCTGAATATTGGTAAGCCTGGGGATAAGTATGAAGTAGAAGCTGATAAAGTTGCTGATACCATTGTATCCAAGGGAAATGATCAAAGCAATTCTTTTTTTAGTCCCGCTCCGATAATCCAAAAGCAATCGGAGGAAGAAGTTCAAAAACAAGAAATAACTGAAAATACGGTTCTGAAAAAACCATTAGTTGAACATATTAGTCCACTGGTGCAACCACAGGCTGAAGAAGAAGTTCAAAAAAAATCGGAAGAAGAAGTACAGAAGAAGGAAGCGATTGCCGAAACCGTAATTCAAGAAAAAACAGATAGTACTACTGCATCTTTTGATATACAAAAACAAGAAGAAATTCAGGAAAAAGAAGAGGAAGAGGAAGAGGTGCAAGCTGTTCAAACAAAAATCAATACTGCCGTCAGTTCGAGCCTGCCTGATCGGCAGACAGGCGGAGTAGAGAACGCATCCATAGAATCTCGTTTAAACAGTTCTAAAGGAGGAGGTTCCCCATTGCCGAAGGACGCTAAAACTCAAATGGAATCCGGTTTCGGTACTGATTTTAGTAATGTTAGAGTACATACAGATAGCAATGCCAAACAGATGAGTCAGGATTTAGGCGCGCAGGCTTTTACTCATGGTAATGATATTTATTTTAATGAAGGGAAATTTGATACAGCTTCCAGTTCAGGGAAACATTTGTTGGCACACGAATTAACCCATACAGTCCAACAAGGAGGTGGTATTAAACGAAAAGCAACAGATGTATCACCAGCTCCTGAAATGATTCAGGGATCATTTTTGGATTGGATACCAGATTGGATTCTTGATAATGCACGTCATATCCCTGGATATCTATTGTTTACGGTTATCATACAATATGATCCTTTGTTAGGACAACGTGTTGAACCCACACCGGTTAATTTAATGAGAGGTTTAATGGGATTAGTTCCTTTTGGTGTAGCAATTTTTGATAAACTTCAGGAGTACGGAATCATACAGCGAGTATTCGATTGGGTAAGCGGAAGGTTAAGTGAGTTGAACCTTACAACCAGAGGATTGTTAGATTTGGTCGAAGAAACTTGGGAGAATAATCCCATAGCCTCCTTTATAGGTGCACTAAGAGAAGAGTTTAATAATCTTGTAAGCAGAATAACTACATTTGCCACCTCTTTAGTAGATCAAATCATTACCTGGATAAAAGAAGCTCTAATTGATGTAGCAGAACCTATTTTAGAAGAAAACCGTGCCTGGTCGTTGATTAAAAAGATCATACACTATGATCCACTTAGAGATGAAGAAGTAACCGCTACAACTGTAGAAATTCTGGAAGATTTCTTAATGCTTATTGGTAAGGAAACTGAGTTAGAACAAATGCGAGAGCGTGGTACTTTACAAGAAACAGCAGACTGGCTAGATACTCAGGTTGGTGCATTTATGTCATTATTAGGTGAGTTAAGAGGCTTAATTAATGCAGCCTGGGAAGCGATTCGCCCAGCCAACTTAACAGAGATCGCCACAAACTTAACCGCATTGTCCGGTCGTGTAACAGGATTTTTAGAAAGAGTCTGGGCATTTGCTACAACCGTTGCCATAGAGGTATTGAAAATTATTAAAAAAGCATTACTAAGTTGGCTTTCTTCGGTAGCAAATGAAACTAGAGGATTCTCACTGGTAAAAGTGATTATCGGAAAAGATCCGTTTACCGACGAAGCAGTTCCTAGAACCGTTCCGAATCTCATTAGAGGATTTATGAGCTTAATGGATGGAGGAGAGGAGCAGTATGCTCAAATGGTAGAAACCGGAGCTATTGCAAGAATCACAGGTGAAATTGAAGCTGCCGTAGAGACACTAAACATGACTCCGCAATCTATTGTACAACTGTTTATAGATCTTTGGAATTCCTTCACCATTGACGATCTATTGAATCCAATAGATGCATTTATAAGAATTGTAGACAGATTTGGTGAACCGATCGGTAGATTGATTGCTTTTGTTGCAGAAATTGTACGGATTGTAATTGTTGCTATTTTGGAAATTATGAATTTTCCATTTGATCTTATTCAGAACATTATTACCAGATCCTTGCAGGCAATAGATGATATCAAAAGAGATCCAATCGGTTTCCTGAAAAATATTCTAAGAGCGATCAAAGAAGGTTTTGTGAAGTTCTTTGATAACATCGTAACACATTTGATCAATGGAGTGATGGGTTGGTTGATGAGAGAACTTAGAGATGCTGGTATTCCAGAACTAACTGACTTCTCATTGCAAGGAGTAATTAGTTGGGTGTTGGAGGTGCTGGGGATTTCTATGGAACGAATCTGGGAAAAATTAGCAGAACATCCACGAATAGGTCCGCAAAGAGTAGCTCGAATAAGGGGAGCCATTAATACATTAGAAGGCATTTGGACCTTTATCAAGGATGTACAGGAACGAGGTATCGCTGCTATTTGGGATAAAATTCAAGAGCAACTTAGTAACCTTTGGAATATCGTAATAGATGCAGTGAAAAACTTTGTTATGACACGTATCATTACACAAATAACGACTAGATTATTAAGTATGTTAGATCCTACCGGAATTATGGCGGTGGTCAATGGAGCGATGGCATTCTTTAATGCGGTACAAAGTTTTATTCAGTATTTAAGGGAAATGCTCGAAGTGATTAACTCCTTTGTAAATGGAGTGGCTGATGTAGCCCGAGGAAATGTAGCTACAGCTGCAGATTATCTTGAGCGAACGATGGGGCAGTCCATGCCAGTCGTGATTGGATTTTTGGCCAATCAGGTGGGATTAGGTGGAATAGGATCCAGAATAGCAGAAATCATTGGTTCGGTAAGAGCACTAATCGATGAAGCACTAACTTGGTTAGTGAACAGAGCAGTGGATACCGGTATGGCTTTATTGGATCGGGTGATGGGAAGAAGTGCTCCTTTGTCAGAAGAAGAGGGAACTCCTATGGGAGGTGATGAAGGAAATTTTGAGGTTTCCAGTCCAGTTCGTATGCAAACGGCATCACATTCATTAAAAGGACTCGTTGTTAACGGCCGATTAGAGTTTGTGTTGCATTCTGATCCTGTTATTCTTGAACCTACTTTAATTAGGATATTAAATGAGATGCCTAGTAATAATCCGAATAGAGACATTCTTGAAAATGCTTTAGCTGAGGTAAGGGAAATCGAAACAGACTATAGTGCAAATGAAAATGAAATCTTAAGAGGAGTCACCGCAAATACGGTAGAAACCCGAAGAGCGGCAAAAGAAGCCTATATACTTAGACGACAAGCGCAAATAACGAATCAATTGGAAATAGCAGCTAGAACTTTTAATATAACAGAATTGAATGCCTTTTTTAGAACACCTCCTTCTCAACGTTACATTCCTTCAAGTAGTCCGGGCACATTTATTAGAACTAACTTATATGATAATCTACATTCCTGGACTACCTTTAGAAATAATTATATGAATACTCATCTTCCAAATATTAAAACAAGAATTAGAAACGCCCAAACAAATGGGAATTTAACAGAATGGCAACTTCTAAAAACAGAAGGAAAAATTGAGGATGATGCAAATATTAGTAACTATAATCCAGATAGTATTAGTTATGCCTTAGATCATAGAACATCCGTAGCACAATTATGGAATTCTGGTGGTTTTAACACAGATGATAGAACAAGAGAGCTACATTTTCTAAACCCTAATAATCTACAGATTATGACACAAAGACAAAATTCTTCAAAGGGGTCTGGAGGAATTCAATATAAAAAGTTTGTGGGACTTAATTTTGTAAGTAGTCTGGCAGATGGAGGAGTTAATAATGCTATACGAATTAATGGACAACCCTTCTTAGATTCTGAGAATGGCAATCCTATAACCTGATAAAACAAATGGAAAAAAGCATAAAGTCATTTTATAAAATTGAATTTCCAGTATTCTCATTTGATACTTATAAAGACAATTTAATTGCTCTGATTTACCAGTCTGCAGGGGAAAACAAACTTAGTATTAGAGCTATGGATAGTAAAGAAGAATTGTTTTTTTATGACTTGAACTCCTCTTCTCTTCATGTTAAAATTAGATTTTTGAAGGATCCAAACGAAGTAGTTTTTTTTAACCATGATGAACTTGGTTTTATCAATATAAAAAACAAAAAAGTGTATTCAATTCGAAAAGAAGTTCACGATGTGGTTATTAAAGAAGACAAAATGATTGCGATTTCAAATATTGGGGAGATTTATTTTATTGAACGTAATAATGAACCGCTGAGCTTAGGGCAAATTGAAAATTATATTCCTATAGTGCATATTGATGGGACTCAAACAATTGATTTCTCTTATGAAACGGGTCAAGTGGTTATTGCTTGTATGAATAAGTTTTATTGTGTCAATTATAAAAACTTGACCTCTCCAATAAGATTTCTTGGAACTCTTGATATATCTCAAATAAGACAATTGGTATACAATGATTTGAATAATTCGTTAATCTGCATCATCACGGAAAAAAATAAATTGAATTCTCTTAAAATAATAGATGATGACTATATACTTAAATCAGATACTTTTTTAACGGTTGAAAACTGTGCAAGCGTTAAAATTATCAAGGGAACTTATAATTTTATTATGGGATCAAGTATTGGTTATTTAACTATTGTTAATGAAAAGTCATTATCATTATTGTTTTCACAAAGAGTACATATGGGAGTCATTAGAGATATTTTAATTAAGGGAAACATGATATTCACTTCTGGAGATGATGGGAATATTGTTAAAACATATATTCCTAGTAAAATCAAACCTAATTGAAGTGTTAAAAGTAGTCCTTAATGTCAAACTGTAGGAAAACACCCCTTTCAATTTTAGTTTTTTACCCCGTTGAAAACCAGTGATATATGAGTAAATTTAAGTTCTAAAGCGCAGTAGGATGAATAAAACAGCATATCAGAAAGAATTGGTGATTAAAGCTACTCAAAAAAGAAGAGGAGTCAATAATAACAAAAAGGATGTGATGAAAATTCAATCCTGGTTAACGCTGTTTTCTATGAAGAATCCTAGTAGCGGAACAGCAACAGGCATCGACGGAGATTTTGGGCCGGCTACAGAAAGAGCCGTGAAAAACTTTCAGAGCTTTAATGGTCTTACAAAAACAGGGATCGTAGATCAGGAGCTTTTCGATAAACTCTCTTTTGGTCTCAAGCAAGCTTTTGAAAAACCATTAACTAGTACAAATCTCAGGGATTTGATGGTAGAGGTAGCAGAAAATCATTTAGAACAGCATCCTTTTGAACTAGATATACAAGGACAATCCAATAGTGGTCCTTGGGTGCGAAGCTATATGGATGGAAATGATGGATCTCTATGGTTTTGGTGTATGGGGTTCGCACAAACAATATTGGATCAGGCAGCGAGTGTTATTGGTAAAAACTTTAAAACGCTTATGCCATTAACGTATAGTTGTGACACCGTTGGTAATACGGGTTTGGAAAAAGGATTGTTATCCAGATATCAGACGATACGAAGAGATCCCGGAATTATAAAACCAGGTGATATTTTTTTGATTCAGAAATCACGATTGGATTGGACCCATACCGGAATCATTATCTCTGGTGACGATGATATTATAGAAACAATCGAAGGCAATACCAATCATCAAGGTTCCCGAAATGGAATAGCAGTAATGAAAAGAACTAGAAGTTTCAGAAGATCAAAAATAGATGTGTTTTCAATTGATCCTTTAGTTTAAAAAGAAATGGAAAAAACATTAATCCAAAATACAGACCATTTCAATAGTAAACTTTCTTTTTTAAGAGAAGTGATTGAGTATCGGTTAAAAGATAATTATACCAGTGAAATACCTGTCTTTCCAAAATTTGACCATATTGTAGCTGACGATTCATTGTTTTCAACATTTATAAGAAACAAACAAATGTCCTTAGAAGAAGTAATTACTTTGCTATTGGCTTTGGTTCCGCATATATCCCCTAATTTTTTCACTACGATTATATCCGATTTTTTGCCCAATGGGGGTGAATTGCCGGAGTTCGGAGGGGTCAAAGGTAAAAACCATAGAGGTATAATTCCTACCGGTGAAACTGTACAATTTGTAATAGGTGGCAATGATATACAACAAAGAACGCAACTTACAGAATTGTTTGAAGAGGATCATCTTTTTAGAAGAGAAGGAATACTATATTTAGATAGTGTACCGGCAGGAGAACCCAGAATGAGTGGGCGTTTGATAATGGATGAAGAATATATTGAACTATTTACTACGGGTAAGGTATTGAAGCCTACAATGAGCAAGGATTTTCCAGCAGAACGAATCGATACACAATTAGACTGGGATGACCTTGTACTCAATAGCAAAACATTACTACAGATAAAAGAGATCGAAACCTGGTTAAATTATAATGATATCGTTTTACAGGATTGGAATATGAAATCCAGGATCAAACCTGGATACCGTATTCTTTTTTCTGGCCCTCCAGGAACCGGAAAAACTCTAACAGCAACCTTATTAGGTAAATATACAGGAACAGATGTATATCGTATTGATTTATCAATGATCGTGTCTAAATACATAGGCGAAACTGAAAAAAACTTATCTAAATTGTTTGATAAAGCAAAAAACAAATCCTGGATACTGTTTTTTGACGAAGCAGACGCCATTTTTGGGAAACGTACTAATGTTAGAGATGCCCATGATAAGTATGCGAATCAGGAAGTGTCCTATTTGTTACAACGTATTGAGGCACATCCCGGATTGATTATTTTAGCATCAAATTTTAAAAACAATATAGACACAGCATTCACTCGTAGGTTTCAATCCATTATAGAATTTGAAAACCCGTCTTATAGAGAACGATTAGTACTTTGGCAGAAGAATTTACCTGATAAAATTCCTTTAGATACTCAAGTCTCCTTAGAAGAAATATCAAAAAAATATGCAATTACGGGTGCCAATATCATCAATGTAGTACAATTTACTTGTCTCAAAACCATTGCATCCAAACATAAAACAATTCAACTTGATACGCTGTTAGAAGGTATCAAAAAAGAATACCTAAAAGAAGGTAAAATGGTTACCATATAAAAGTTTATAAACTATTTAACCATCTTATCAACAATTCCATGTATTTCCATTCAGAAATGAATATTTTAGAATGGATCAAGCCCAAGCTAAGATATTCTTTTTATAAAAAAGTGTCGTTTTGAGGTCTTTTTTGATCCATCGTTTTTATACTAATATTCTTTTACCTTTTGGATGAAAAATATTGTTAAGATTGGACCGGGTACCTTGGTTACAGCAGCATTTATTGGCCCCGGTACAGTTACCGTTTGCACATTGGCTGGAGTACAATTTGGGTATTCATTGCTGTGGGCTTTGGCACTATCGATAGTTGCTTGTATTGTTTTACAGGAAATGGCTGCTCGGTTAGGGGTAGTAACCCAGAAAGGACTTAGTGAAGTTTTAAAATCTCAGTTTGATAATAAGATAGTCCGATGGACATTGATAACGCTGGTATTGTCAGCAATTTTCATAGGAAATGCAGCATATGAAGCGGGTAATATAAGTGGAGGAGTATTAGGTTTGTCTACTATTTTAGGATCACCAATACTGAAAATAGGAGCCCTGTCTATTAATTACTTAAGTCTTATTATTGGAATAATAGCCTTTGTTTTGCTATATATTGGAAATTATAAAGTCTTAGAACGGAGTTTGATAGTGCTTGTTTTGCTGATGAGTGGGGCATTTATCATAACTGCAATAGTGACCAAACCAGATGTTTCTTTATTACTTAAAGGCTTTGTGCCAGATTTTTCAGGAGAAAAAATACTCACGATTGTTGGTCTAATCGGAACTACGGTGGTGCCATACAATCTGTTTCTTCACGCATCTATCGTAAGTGAAAAATGGAAATCAAAAGAAGAATTACCTGAGGCTAAAAAAGATACTATCATAGCAATCGTATTAGGGGGATTGGTGTCAATGGCAATTATTATTGCAGGAGCAGCTATACAACAAACTGAGGTGAATAACGCAGCTGATCTGGCTAGGGGATTAGAACCCGTTTTTGGTGCCATGGCAAAATATGTCTTATCGATGGGATTATTTGCTGCCGGAATTACCTCTGCAATCACAGCGCCGTTGGCAGCGGCTTATGTAGTAAAAGGATGTTTGGGCTGGAAAGATGGTTTGAAAAGTAAAGCATTCAGATCGGTATGGATGTTTATACTTTTTTTAGGGGTGTTGTTTTCTTCTTTAGGAATAAAATCAATAGTGATTATTCGATTTGCGCAAGTAGCAAATGGGCTTCTTTTACCGATCATCGCTATTTTTCTTTTATGGGTCATGAATCGAAAAAATATTTTGGGGAATTTTACTAACTCGATACGGCAAAATATTATTGGAATTTTGATTGTATTGATCACCTGTTTTTTGGGGATAAGAGGAGTTTGGAAAGTACTGCAAAACTTGTAAGAAAAATCTTTTTTAAATGTAAGAATAGTGAAACGAATAATTTTGAATTCTGATGTGGGAGAAGGTGCAGGTTTTGATGAACAAATTATGCCATATATTTCTTGGTGCAATATCGCATGTGGAATTCATGCAGGTAGTGATCAGGAGATTCAAAAAACAATAGATTTAGCCTTGGAGCATAAAGTGAAAATCGGTGCACATCCTTCATACCCCGATCGTGAAAATTTTGGAAGACGGGTCATAGATATTTCATATGATGATCTTGTTTCTATTTTGACAGACCAAATTCAAAAAGTAAAACTTTTGACTGAAGAGACAGGCGGTTACTTACATCATGTAAAACCTCATGGAGCTTTGTATAATGAAGCAGTGAAGAATGAAGTTGTGGCAAATGCAATAATTAATTCCGTACTAAATGTCGATAAAAAATTATATATAATAACACCAGAAGCTTCGATAATTTCTTATATTGCTAAAGGAAATATTAGAGTAAAATATGAAGTTTTTGCAGATCGAAATTATAATGAGGATTTGACTTTAGTTTCCCGTGCTGAGAAAAATGCGGTGATAAAAAATCCTGAAAATGTTTTTGAGCACGTAAGGAAAATGGTTTCTGATGGGAAAGTAAAAACGATAACGGGAGAGGAGTTTCCAATTTTTTTTGATACTATTTGCGTGCATGGTGATAATTCGAAATCGGTGGAAATTTTAGAGTATATATTTAAGGAGTTTTCTAAACGAAATTATAAGTTGAAATGAGAAATTTAGAGACTCAATTTACATATAAGCAATATAGCGAGCATGCAATTTTGATACAAGGTCCGTCAAAAATTGACGAAATTCTGTTGGAATCGCTACTTTTTTATAAAAAATCTATTGAAAAATTTTATGATAAACTAATTGTTGAAGTAATCCTTTCATATAACTCGCTATTAATTTCTTATGAAACAACTATAGAGAATGTCTATGATGAAATTTTAACACTAAAATCATTGCTTTCTGAAGATTTTGAAAAACAAATACTAAAAAAACGCTTGTGGAAAATACCTGTTTGTTATACATCTTCCCTTGCTCCAGAACTTCCGTCGTTTGCAGCAAGTAAATTAATGGATATCGATGAGGTGATCGCACTACACTCTGCTCCGTTATATACAGTTTATTTTATTGGTTTTTTACCAGGATTTTTATATTTGGGTGGCCTTGATCAAAGATTAACTACACCAAGAAAAGCTACACCAAGTATGAAATTAGAAAAAGGATCTGTGGCAATTGGTGGAAACCAAACCGGGATTTATCCTAGCGACAGTCCTGGAGGTTGGCATGTAATTGGGAAGACTCCTGTTGATTTTTTTGACGTGAGTGCTTCTGAGTGTTGTTTCGCTGCTCCTGGAGATAAAATTCAATTTATATCGATTAAGGAAAAAGAATATAACGATATAAGGTCATTGGTAAACTCAGGATTTTTTACACTTGAAAACGATGTTTTATGAGAGGGGCTGTAGAAATAATTTCTCCAGGATTATATACAAGTATTCAAGATCAAGGTCGGTTTGGTTTTTCAAAGTATGGAATTCCAAGAAGTGGAGCCATGGATCATGATTCGTATTTTTTGGCTAATTCAATTTTAGGTAATAATCATGATTGTGCGGTGATAGAATGGACTATGATTCCTCCTGTTTTAAAATTTCATGAGGATACAGTTATAACAATTACTGGAGCGGTTTGTATACCTTTTTTGAATGATGACACTTATAAAATGTATTCACAATTACGAGTTAAAAAGGGTGATGTTTTAAAGCTGAAAAATGTCCAAAAAGGAGTGTATGGTTTTGTAGGAATAAAGTCAGGATTTCAATCAGATTTAATTTTAAATAGTAGATCTCAATATAAAATGATCACACACTCTGATAAACTTCAAAAGAGTGATCTGATTCCTTATCATGTCAGTAGTGATTTTTCGACATCAAATAGTGTTATAAATCCATCTTTTTTGTGGATGACATCTAATCAGATATATGCTTTTCCGGGACCGGAATTTGACCTTTTGTCTAGTAATCAAAAGAAGTTTTTATTTAGTAAAGAGTTTACGGTTTCAACTACCAGAAATCGAATGGCAATTCCTTTGGATGAACCTTTGGAAAATAAGTTAGATTCCATGTTAACTTCACCTGTCTTACCCGGAACGGTTCAATTAACACCATCTGGTCAATTGATTGTTTTAATGAGAGATTGTCAAACTACTGGAGGATATCCAAGAGTGTTACAATTATCAGAAAAGGCTATCAATTGTATTGCTCAAAAGAAAGCCGGAGAGAAAATTAAATTTGTTCTAAATTCGTTGTAATTATAGGGTGCCGATTATTAGTCTATGTCAATTGGTTTTATATCATTTATTTTTACTGATTAGTTCTTGGTATCTTAGTGTTGCAAGAATTTTACTTATAAAAAGGGTGTTTCCACCCGATCGCTATAGGGGGAAAAGCCCCTTTGTTCTGTTTTTTATATTTTTTATATTAAGCGTTAAATAATTGATATTTAGTATTTTAAATATACGGGTTTGCCGTAAAATAAATATATCAAAGGATCGAAGTATTTGTGTAAAACCCTGTTTTTTGGATATATTAGCAGCAATAACCCAATAAACAATTGATATTATGGCAGAAAAAGTACAAAGACCCCAAAAGTGTATTACAGAAAACGAAGCAAGAGAGCTACATGATAATTGGTGTGCAAAAAGGGGAAACCAACTTAACAAAAAACTTGGTTTTGAGGATGCTCACGAATTTCACTGGTCCGTTGCGGAATTAGAGGAGTATTTGGCGTATGTAAAACAAGAATCGGCAGAACAAGGAATTAAAGATCCAGGTATCAGAATATATTTGGGAGCTTATCCTAAGTCAAAATGTAAGATAAAGAAAGGATTGTCTACTTTGTTTTTTGCTCCAACAGGATCAAGACCTGGGGCAGCTGGTAAAGACGGTGATGGGGATGAGGAGAATAATTACGATATTGATGCTTTTAATGGCGGTTCAAGCGGATGGCCTCCAAATAAGTTTTAATTAATGGTTCCATTTTTGCATTTATTTTTTGAATTGATTGCAGCTGCATTCGGAACACATTATATGTATAAACACCGAGTAGATAAATCTACTCGGTATTTTGTTTATTTTTTGTGGCTTACATTTATTGTAGAATTGATAGGGATGTACCCGGGGCTAATGTATTATGGTATTTGGTTAGAGCACCTAAGAGATACAAAATGGTTTGAAAATCACTGGTTGTATAACATCTTTTTTATAGTAAACTTTTCTTTTTACTCGTTTTATTTGATTCATAATTTTTATGGTGGAAAGCATAAGAAGACTTTAGATATTCTGGTAATAGCCTATATAGTTACAGCATTTTTCAATCTCATATTATCCGATGTGTATTTTGTTAAAATTTCATCATTTACTTATGTTTTCGGAACTATATTGGTATTTATAAGTGGCTTTTTCTACTTTTTTGAGATTCTGCAAAGTGATAAAATTCTTAGTTTTTATAAAATGATTCCTTTTTATGTGGCCTTAGGATCTATAATTTTTCATATCGTTGTGGCTCCACTTTTTATTTATGATAGATATTATGATCTTGATAGCCCGAATTTTATTAATTTACGCAATATAATATTGAAAACTGCCATCTTTTTTCTTTATACTTGCTATACAATAGGATTTATAGTATGCTCGAAAAAGAGGAAATCTTACTTATAGTTTATTTTACCGCAATCATTTTATTTTTTGCAATTTTTGGCATTTTATTCTTTGTTGCCTTTCAAAGACGTAAAAACAAATTACTTCTCGAGAAGTTTAAGGCCGAACAGCGTTTCGAAGAGGAATTACAAAACTCTAAATTAGAAATTCAGGAGCAAACGCTGAAAAATGTAAGTTGGGAACTTCACGATAATATTGGTCAATTACTTTCCACTGCAGTGATGCAGATTAATATTCTAAGTACTAATCTCGAACCAAAAATCAAAGAATCAGTACAAGATATACGAAGCTTGGTTGGCGATAGTTTACAAGAAATCAGAAACCTTTCTAAAACCCTAAATCACGAGGTAATTCAGAATATTGGGTTGGTAAAGTCCATACAGGTTGAGTTAGATCGATTTAAAAAACTAAATTTTTTAACTCCAGAGTTCATCGTTACAGGAGAAGAGGTAGTGATCAATCCCAAAGACGAGATTATCTTATACCGTATTATTCAGGAATTTTTTTCTAATACTATAAAACATGCAGAAGCATCACATCTATTGGTGAAGTTAGAATATTCTGCAGATGATTTAGTTGTGACTGTAAAAGATGACGGTGTTGGATATGACATGGATTCTGTACAAGCCAATTCGGGTTTGCTAAATATAAAGAGCAGGGCTGCTTTGGTGAATGCTCGGTTGGATTGCACCTCCGAACCAAGTAAAGGAGTTTTGCTTATCTTGCAATATCCATTTAAGGAAGAAGATAAGATATAACGAAATTTAGATCAAAATGAAGAAAAAAACCGTGGTTATAGTAGATGATCATCTTCTGTTTGCGCAATCTCTAGAAAGCCTTATTACAAACCTGGAAGGGTATGAAGTACTGGCTATTCTCAAAAATGGAAAAGAGCTTACACAATATTATCTGCATAAAAGGAAAAAACCGGATTTAATACTTTTAGACGTAAAAATGCCGGTAATGGATGGTATTCAGACCATGCAATGGTTAAAAGAGAACCAACCCGAACAGAAGGCGTTGGCTTTGACGATGGAAGATGATGAAGAAACAATTATAAAAATGCTTAGAGCCGGAGCAAGAGGGTATTTGTTAAAAGATATTCATCCTGAGAATTTTGAATTTGCTATGAAAATGGTCATTGAGCAAGGTTTTTATTACTCTAGTAAAATAGAAACAGCATTGAAGTATTCTGATAAGGCTGATGTTGTTGCCAATGAGGATCTTTCAGAAAAATTAACGGATAGGGAGTGGACTTTTCTTAAGTATACGTGTTCAGAACTTACCTATAAGGATATAGCGGGTGAAATGAATTTAAGTCCAAAGACTATAGAAAACTATCGTGAATCGGTATTTAGAAAATTGCAAGTAAAAACCAGAGTTGGACTTGTTATTTATTGTATGAAAAACAATTTGTTTAAACTAGATTAACGTTCCGATTTTATATTTTCTTTGCTTTTCACAAATATATTTCGTTATCTTTACCAGAGAAAATGAGCAGAAGAAATAAACATATTATAAATGTCATTAGAATTCAGGTGATTATTTCATCTTGAGTAAAGGGCATTTTTGTGTAAAATATAAAAAGTGATCCCTTTACATTCGTAAAGGGATTTTTTAGTTTATAAAATGAATATACGTCAAACTATTATTATCAATATTGTTAGCGTCGTGGTGATTATTTCATCGGGATGATAGGGATATTTGGTATAATATGATTAAAAATCCCTTCCGTGTTCAGAAGGGATTTTTTTTGTTATCAGTTTTGATGAAATAAAATTTAACAAATAGTGATTGTAAATAAAACTAAGTTAAGTAGCTGTAAATCAATACATAAAAAGTATTTAGGTACAGTTGGATATTGTAAGGCTATTGAATAAAATGTAATGGTTTAGTCTTTACAAAATAATTTTATACTGTGGTTTATTTGATTAGATGTAAATTTTTCAATAAAACAGTTAAAATTTTAAATAATTAATAAAAAATTCACATTCAAACGGAATGAGCATTAATAAATATAGTAAACAAGTAACTCAAGACGATACACAACCGGCAGCGCAAGCAATGCTGCATGCCATCGGTTTAACAGATGAAGATTTTAAAAAGCCTTTGGTTGGGATTGCAAGTACAGGTTATGAAGGAAATCCTTGTAATATGCATCTTAATGATCTGGCTAAGTTAGTTAAGAAAGGTACCCAAGAGGAGGATGTTGTGGGATTAATATTTAATACCATCGGTGTAAGTGATGGTATTTCTATGGGAACTCCGGGTATGCGTTTTTCTTTGCCATCCAGAGATGTTATTGCTGATTCTATGGAAACTGTTGTTCAGGCAATGTCTTACGACGGAATGGTAACCGTTGTAGGGTGTGATAAAAATATGCCGGGTGCATTAATGGCAATGATACGATTAAACCGTCCATCGATTTTAGTGTATGGCGGAACTATTGCTTCCGGAATGCATGCAGGAAAGAAGTTGGACGTAGTTTCTGCTTTTGAGGCTTGGGGCGAGAAAGTAGCAGGAACTATTACCCAAAACGAATATAAAAATGTTATAGAAAAAGCGTGTCCGGGAGCGGGTGCTTGCGGTGGAATGTATACTGCCAATACCATGGCTTCCGCAATCGAAGCATTAGGGATGTCATTACCTTATAATTCCTCTAATCCTGCAATCAGTAATCACAAAGAGGAAGAAAGCATAGCCGCAGGTCGTGCAATGCGAATCCTTTTAGAAAAAGATATTAAACCCTTAGATATAGTTACTAAAAAATCATTAGAGAATGCCATTCGCTTAGTAACGGTTTTGGGTGGATCCACAAATGCAGTGTTGCATTTTTTGGCAATTGCCAGAGCAGCAGATGTAGAATTTACTTTAGCAGATTTCCAAAGAATAAGCGATGAGACTCCATTCTTGGCAGATCTAAAACCAAGTGGTAAGTATTTAATGGAAGATGTACACGAAGTTGGTGGAATCCCGGCGGTGTTGAAGTATTTATTGAAGAAAGGTTTATTACACGGAGATTGTTTGACCGTTACCGGAAAAACGCTTGCAGAAAATCTCCTAGATGTTCCGGATCTTACTGAAGGACAAGATGTAATCAAACCAATAGAAAATCCTATCAAACCTACAGGACATCTAAGAATCATGTTTGGTAATCTAGCCGAAGACGGATGTGTTGCTAAAATAACCGGTAAAGAAGGATTACGTTTCCAAGGAAAAGCAAAAGTGTTCAATAGTGAATACGAGGCAAATGATGGAATTCGTGATGGTAAAGTAGAAAAAGGAAATGTGGTCGTCATACGGTACGAAGGCCCGAAAGGCGGTCCCGGAATGCCGGAAATGCTAAAACCAACAGCGGCAATTATGGGAGCGGGTCTTGGTAAAGACGTAGCCTTAATAACAGATGGAAGATTCTCTGGAGGTACTCACGGATTTGTGGTAGGGCATATCACCCCGGAAGCACAAGAAGGAGGGTTAATAGCACTAGTCCAAGATGGAGATGTTATTACCATCGATGCCGAAACCAATTCGATCACTGTTGCGATTGAAGAGGAAGAAATTAAAAGAAGAAAAGCTTCTTGGAGTCAACCTCCTTTGAAATTTAAAAAAGGAGTTTTATATAAATATGCAAATACAGTTTCATCAGCCTCACAGGGATGTGTTACCGATGAGTTTAAATAAGAACTTCAATGTATAAGATGTTTGAAATCAGAAAACTGTAATTGTTATGAAGATAGAAACCAAAAAACATTTTCAGTACATACTGAGATATAAAAAAATAGCGTAATGGAAACACAAACGCAAGCAATAGAAAAAGAAACAAAAGAAACTACCGGAATAATGACTGGAGCAGAAGCGGTAATACATTGTTTACTGGCCGAAGGTGTAGATTTAATTTATGGATACCCTGGAGGAGCGATTATGCCAGTATACGATGAGTTATATAAGTTTCAGGATCAATTACACCACGTACTTACCAGACACGAACAAGGAGCTACGCATGCAGCACAAGGATATGCAAGAACTAGCGGAAAAGTCGGTGTAGCTATTGCAACTTCAGGACCAGGTGCAACAAATTTTGTAACAGGAATAGCCGATGCCCAAATCGATTCTACACCTATGGTTTGTATAACAGGCCAGGTAGGTTCTCATTTATTAGGATCTGATGCATTTCAGGAAACCGATATTATAGGAATTTCTACTCCCATTACTAAATGGAATCATCAGGTAACCAAAGCTGAAGATATCCCTTCTGTGTTAGCCAAAGCCTTTTATATCGCTCGTTCTGGTCGTCCCGGACCGGTATTAATAGATATAACAAAAGATGCTCAGTTTGGTGAACTGGATTTTAAGTATGAAAAATGTAAAGGGGTAAGAAGCTATAAACCGGTTCCTGAAACAGATCCTGAGACATTAGAACAAGCGGCCAAATTAATCAATGATGCCAAAAAACCCATGATTGTTTTCGGTCAGGGTGTAATTCTTGGTGAAGCCGAAGAAGAATTAAAAAGTTTTATCGAAAAATCAGGGATCCCAGCAGCCTGGACAATTTTGGGATTATCGGCCTTGCCAACTGCCCATACACTGAATGTGGGTATGGTAGGAATGCATGGTAATTATGGGCCCAACAAGCTCACTAATGAATGCGACCTCTTGCTGGCCATCGGAATGCGTTTTGATGATCGGGTTACTGGTAATTTAGAAACCTACGCCAAACAGGCCAAAATCATTCATTTTGAAATTGATCCGGCAGAGGTGAATAAAAATGTAAAGGTAGATGTTGCAGTTATGGGTAATGTAAAAAATACGCTGGCGGATATCCTTCCTTTAGTGAACACCAACCAACATGATGCCTGGTTACAGAAATTCAAGGATTTTGACTCTATAGAGTATGACAAGGTAATCAAAGAAGAATTATATCCCTCGAAAGAAGGCCTTTCTATGGGAGAAGTCCTTCGAGGAATCAATGAAGAGACCAAAGGTGATGCAGTTATCGTTTCTGATGTTGGGCAGCACCAAATGATTGCTTGTAGATATGCAGAGTTTGTTCAATCTAAAAGCAATGTTACATCTGGAGGTTTAGGAACTATGGGCTTTGCTTTGCCTGCCGCTATCGGTGCTAAAATGGGAGCTCCTGATAGAGAAGTTGTTGCGATTATAGGAGATGGAGGATATCAAATGACGATACAAGAATTGGGGACTATTTTCCAAACCAGAGTACCGGTGAAAATTGTAGTACTTAATAATGATTTTCTGGGGATGGTACGTCAGTGGCAACAATTATTTTTTGATAAGCGATACGCTTCAACAGAAATGGTGAATCCTGATTTTGTAACTATTGCAAAAGGATATCATATCGAAGCCAAAAGAGTAACAAAAAGAGATGAATTACAAACAGCTATAAAGGAGATGATCGCCTCAAAAGAACCATACTTTTTAGAAGTATGTGTAGAAAAAGAAAATAATGTGTTTCCGATGATTCCAACAGGAGCTTCAGTTTCAGACATAAGACTTGAGTAATTATGGAAAAAGAAAATTTTACAATCTCGGTGTATACCGAAAATAATATAGGATTACTAAACAGAATTTCTGCAATCTTTCTGAAGCGTCATATCAATTTGGATAGTATGACGGCTTCACAATCCGAAATCAAAGATGTTTTTCGATTTACTATAGCAGTAAAAGTTACAGAAGAACAGGTGAAGAAGATTGTGGGTCAGATCGAAAAGCAAATCGAAGTGATTAAAGCATTTTATCATAAAGAAGAAGATATTATTTATCAGGAAACCGCTTTGTTTAAAATCTCTTCAAAATTGTTATTTGAAGAACGACAGATTCAGAATGTAATAAAAAATAGTAACGCCAATATCGTCACGGTAACACCAGAGTTTTTTGTGCTGGAAAAAACGGGAAGAAGAAGAGAAGTTGATGCGTTATACAAAAAGCTGGAGCCGTATGGATTAATGCAATTTACAAGGTCTGGAAGAATTGCCGTGACCAAAGATAAGATGCACATTTCATCCATATTAGAAAAATTTGCAGAAGAAACCGTGTAAGGTCTGCCTGACGGTAGGCAGGGATAGAAGTGGCATTCTTTTAAAGAGGTACTCTGAGGCTCTCGAAGGGGACTATTAGAAAAGATACAACGAATAGCCCGACTCTGAGATGTCACACTGAGCTTGTCGAAGTGCAGGCGAAGGGATACACCCAAGGATATAAAACAACTAAAAATCAAAATTAAATAGATTTCCGTAGAAACGGAAGTAACCACAAATTAAGAAGGAAATGGCAAATTATTTTAATACGCTATCATTAAGAGATCAATTAACACAATTAGGAAAATGCCGATTTATGGACTCCTCTGAGTTTACAGATGGAGTAGAAGCACTAAAAGGAAAAAAAATAGTGATCGTTGGTTGTGGAGCTCAGGGCTTGAACCAAGGATTAAATATGAGAGATTCTGGTCTGGATATTTCATATACATTACGTGAGGCAGCGATCAAAGAAAAAAGGCAATCGTATAAGAATGCTACAGAGAACGGATTTGCTGTAGGCACCTATGAAGAGTTAGTACCTGATGCCGATTTAGTCATTAATCTTACACCGGATAAACAACATACCCAAGTAGTCAATACGGTGATGCCTTTGATGAAAAAAGGGGCCACATTGTCTTACTCCCACGGATTTAATATTGTGGAAGAAGGAATGCAGATCAGAAAAGATCTTACTGTAATCATGGTAGCGCCAAAATGCCCTGGATCAGAGGTAAGAGAGGAATATAAAAGAGGATTTGGAGTTCCAACATTGATTGCTGTACATCCAGAGAATGATCCGCAAGGTCACGGACTAGAACAAGCTAAAGCCTATGCAGTAGGAACAGGTGGAGATAGAGCAGGTGTATTGGAATCTTCTTTTGTAGCTGAAGTAAAATCGGATCTCATGGGAGAACAAACAATCCTTTGTGGACTTTTGCAGACAGGTTCTATACTTTGCTTTGATAAAATGGTAGAAAAAGGAATTGAGCCCGGATATGCTTCTAAACTAATCCAGTATGGTTGGGAAACGATTACCGAAGGTTTGAAATACGGAGGTATTACTAATATGATGGATAGATTATCGAATCCTTCTAAAATAAAAGCATTCGAACTTTCTGAAGAACTAAAGGATATTATGCGTCCTTTATTCCATAAACACATGGATGATATCATTGATGGTCATTTTTCTAAAACGATGATGGAAGATTGGGCTAATGATGATAAAAATCTATTATCGTGGCGAGCTGCTACCGGTGAAACTGCATTTGAGAAAACGCCAGCAGGAGATGTGGAAATTTCTGAGCAGGAATTTTATGACAATGGAGTACTCATGGTTGCGATGGTAAGAGCAGGAGTAGAACTTGCTTTTGAAGCGATGACTTCGTCCGGAATTATTGAAGAGTCTGCATACTATGAGTCTTTACACGAAACGCCACTTATAGCTAATACAATAGCACGTAAGAAGTTATTTGAAATGAATAGAGTAATTTCTGATACTGCAGAGTACGGGTGTTATTTGTTTGATCACGCCTGTAAACCTTTGTTAGGTGATTTTATGAAAAAGATCGAAACTGATGTCATTGGGAAAGCGTATGATGAAGGTAAAAGTAATGGAGTGGATAATGCAAAGTTAATTGAAGTAAATGCAGCTTTGCGAAATCACCCAATTGAAATTGTAGGAGCAAGATTAAGAGCTTCTATGACGGCTATGAAGCCAATAGTATAATCATAAAATAAAAGTATCAATTCGAATAGTTTTTCTTTTGTCACTTCAAGTCTTCGATTTCGCTTAGGTGAAGCTTAGTCGAGAGGTTATTACGAAAAATTATTAAAAGCGATACTACAGTAATTTATTTGTCTAGCTGGGTCTGTCGAAGTTTTTTGAGATGTGTATTGTGTAATCTTTGATGGACTCAGACTGGCAGATAAACTGAATCATAGAAAAGAAGAAAGATGAATGCTGAAGTAACCACTTATTTTCCAGAATTAGAAGATATTCAAAAAGCTGCCTCCGTTATAAAGGAGGTATCTATGGTTACTCCTTTGATGCATAGTATTCGTTATTCTCGTAAATATGAAGCCAATATTCTTCTTAAAAGAGAAGATCTGCAACGAGTTAGATCCTACAAAATCCGCGGTGCTTTTAATAAAATCAGTTCGTTGACTGATGCACAACTTGCAAAGGGTGTTGTCTGTGCTAGTGCAGGAAATCACGCCCAAGGCGTAGCTTTTGCTTGCCATCATTTAGGAATACAAGGAACGATTTATATGCCATCTGTTACTCCAAAACAGAAAGTAGAACAAACCAAAATGTTCGGCGGGGAACACGTGAGCATTGTGTTAGAAGGTGATACTTTTGATGACGCGTCCAAAGCTGCCAAAGAATTATGTCGTAAGGAAGAAAAAACCTTTGTGCATCCTTTTGATGATCCCAAAACGATTGAAGGACAAGGAACGATTGGATTAGAGATTTTTGAGCAAACTAATGATCCTATAGACTATATTTTTGTAGCTATCGGAGGAGGAGGCTTAGCTTCTGGTCTTTGTGGAGCTATGAAAGCATTATCGCCCAAAACCAAAATTATAGGTATAGAGCCTCAAGGTGCCCCTTCCATGCTAACTTCAATTCAGCAGAATAGGAATACGGAGATTTTTGATATTGATAAATTCATCGATGGTGCGGCAGTGCAAAAAGTAGGAGACTTGAACTTTGATATTTGTAAAACGCATTTGTCTGATATGATTACTGTACCCGAAGGATGGGTATGTCAGACGATTTTAGATTTATATAACAGGGATGCCATTGTGGTAGAACCTGCAGGAGCCTTGACCCTTGCCGCTTTAGAGTTTTATAAAGATAAGATTAAAGGAAAAAATGTAGTTTGTATTGTTAGTGGAAGTAACAATGATATCACCAGAACTGCAGAAATTAAGGAAAGAGCATTATTATATGCAGATCTAAAGCATTATTTTATTGTTCGTTTTCCTCAAAGAGCTGGGGCTCTGAAACAGTTTGTTGGCGAAATTTTAGGACCTAATGATGATATCACTCATTTTGAATATTCTAAAAAATCAAGTAGAGAAAATGGTCCTGCAGTAGTAGGGATTGAGCTTAAGGATAAAAATGATTTACAACCTCTTATTTCCCGGATGAAGAAGCATAATTTTTTCGGGGATTACCTAAATGATAAACCGGATCTGTTTCAGTTTTTGGTGTAAACTCTTAATAAGAAAAACTCTGAGCGAAGTCGAAGAATAATTCCAGATGAACCAGAATTAATAATAATAGTAATCATTGCTCTAGCAATCCATCGGCGATCCAGTCTTCTACGATGTCAATCGTAGCTTGCGGGAGTCTTCCTGATTCGGGCATCACGTTAAAAGCATTATTCGTAGCAATTCTATTAAATAAACCTCGATTATTAACAGCATCCACAACTTGGTCATAGGTTAGTAGCATCATAATAGCACCTTGATCCAAAGGGTCTCCGTGACATTCGATACAGTTGACATCGATAATAGCTTTCACGTGACCATTATAGGTAGAAGTTTGTTCAGGAATTGGATCAGGATCGACAATTACTTCGGGTTCTACAGGAGTGTCATCACTACTGCCGCAGGCAATAAAATTGATCACGCAAAAAATAAGTAGGATTTGAATTGGGGTTTTCATAGTTTTTTGTTTTTTCTTCAATATAGCAATTAATGAGTGTTTTGTATAAAACAAGCTTTAATATAACGAAAAGATGATTGATAAATTATAAATCTACTTTTACATTAAATTTCTTTAACAATTCCAAATGATCTTCTAGTTTAAATTCTGATGCTTTAAATCGATCCTTTCGTGCTTTGGCATCGTCTTTTCTAATAATACTTCTCACAAAGCGACGCACAGCTGTCTCGTTTTCTAAAATTAAGCCAGGAACAGGAACGCTTTTTCCTTCGTTGTCTTTTGCGACCATGGTAAAATAACTGGAATTACAATGCTTAACCTTGCCGGTCATAATATTCTCTGATTCTACCCGCACACCAACCACCATAGAGGTTGTTCCTACATTATTGATTGATGCTTTCATAGTGACAAGTTCACCAACTTCAATCGGTTTCAGAAAATCAACTTTGTCCACACTAGCAGTAACACAATAGGCTTCAGAATGTTTAGACCCACAAGCAAACGCAATTTGATCCATTAGCGATAAAATATATCCCCCGTGAATTTTTCCACTAAAATTAGAATGAGAGGGAAGCATTAATTCTGAAATTACTACTCTTGATTCTCTGGCTGTTTTATATTTTTTCATGAACTGAATTTTATTATTTTAACTCTCCTTTACACTAGCGTTGATATCTCGGTGTACGTTAAACATCCCTCTAAATCTCCCTTCAAAGGGAGACTTTGATAACTCCCTTCCTTCGAAGGAAGGGCTGGGGAAGGATGTTTTTTAGACTTAAATATTTTAATAATTTAACAATCAAATTATCAATTCTGTTGGAAACTACAGCCATTATTTTCTAAAATGCGGAGATTCCTCTTCTTCCACATCCACGATAAAGTATTTTGTGTCTCCTAACCAAGAAATTGTAGCAAAACGTTCTTTATATTTTAGTTTTACATATCTACCCTGAAATTCTTCTAATTTTATGATCACTTCTTTATTTTTATCCTCTACAGAAAAACTAAAGATTTGAGCTCCGGAAATTCCCTGGCTGATTTCTCCTTCCCAGGTTTTAAAGATTAAACCCTTTTTACTAAACTTGATTAGTTCTCCACTGCGCACTCCTTCACTATAAGAAGCAAAATAAACAGTTGCATACCAAATCGCAAAAAGTAAGGTGATTGCTAAGATGATTATGGCTAAAACTTTTTTCATAAATTATTTTTAGTTGAAAATTTTAGAAAGCTTTGTATACTTTGGTTACGAATTCATCAATTAGGTTTGGTTCTAACCATCTCGTAACAATTACCAACTTTTGTTTTTGGTCGATCACTATAAAATTACCGCCAAATCCCGCTGCATAGAACAGATGCTCAGGTAGACCTTCCCAATGACGATTTCCTTTTTGATTAAGCCACCACATAAACCCATAATTTGCATTGGCTTTAGATGGTTTGGTAGCTTCTGCAATCCAGTTTTCTGAAATCAATTGCTGATTTTTCCATTTCCCATTATTCATAAATAATAAACCAAAACGGGCATGATCAATGGTGTTTATGAAAAGTCCACCACCAGAGTGTCCACCTCCGCTTACAGATTGCATTTGGATACCATCGATATTGACCCAAGAATTGTCATAGCCATACCATCGCCAGGTGGTTGAGGCACTGATTGGATCCATAATTTTTTCTTTTAATATGTGTGGTAATGGTTTTCTCCAAATATTTAGAAGAGAATACGACAAAACGTTTACTCGAACATCATTATACTCAAAAACGGTTCCTGGCTCGTTTAGTTTCCTGAATTTCCAATCATCAATACTTCCCTCTTTTGGTGGGCGATCTGCCCAATCATATCCACCCCATAATTGCCCGGACCAATCAGACGACTGCGTCAATAAATTTCTCCAGCTTATTTTTTTGTTGTGATTACCATCATAGGTGTGATCCCAGATATATTTATAAGCAAAATCATCTACAGAACTAATTAAGTTTTGATCAATAGCCAATCCTGCCATGGTAGATAAATAACTTTTGGTAACACTAAAGGTCATATCTACCCGATCGATATCTCCCCATTTTGCTATGATATATCCATCTTTAAGTATGACACCTGCAGGACCACCTCTTTTTTTGGTAGGCCCTAAAATTTGATGATATGGCTCTCTTTCGAAGCCTTTAAGAATTGCTTGTCGCAGATCTTTGGATCCCGAATATTCGTTAGCTTTTGCGTATTGAATGGCATCGCTAAGTTTTGTAGTGTTTATATTGAATTCTGAAGGATTTTTTTCTTCCCAGTTTCCACGTTCAGGGAAGTAGGTTTGTTGGGCAAAACCTATACTAACAAAAAGTCCTAATACATAAAATAAAATGAAGGTGTGAATGCTTTTCATTTAGCCAATGTGTTTGTCTTTATAACTTTTTTCATCAAAAGAAATACTCCTACAGCAAAAGCCGAAGCTCCCAGAAAAGAAAGGATATTAACTGCACCAGATATATAGGAATACATTTCACCCTGCCATTTTTCATAAAAAGCGAGCTGAATAAATAGCACTCTACCCACGATTATTGAAAGAAAAATAATAACATTGCCTACTAAAATTAGAATACCATCTGTTTGAGATCCCATTTTTACTAAATAATATATACTAATTACAATAAAGAATATCGTCGGAATTGCATATGCTAATGCCAATAATAATTGAACGATTATTTGCGGTGTGTTTGGTTCCATAGTCTTTTATTAAGTTTCTTCATCATCAGAAGCACGTTTTATAATCGCTTCGGGAAGTGATTTTTTAGCTTTGGCTCCCATTTTTTTTAATTTTTCGACGCTGGTAATGAGATTTCCTCGTCCATCTACCAATTTATTCATTGCCGCAGAGTAATCTTTTTTGGCATCATCAATCTTTTTACCAACTCCAGTAAGGTCTTTTACCAACCCTTCGAACTTATCATATAACGCTCCTGCTTGTCTTGCAATCTCAATAGCATTTCGCTGTTGCTTTTCATTGTTCCACATCGTATCGATGGTACGCAAGGTTGCTAATAATGTAGATGGTGTTACAATCACTATGTTTTTTTCGAAAGCCTGATTGTATAATTTATTATCTTCATTAATGGCAATGGCAAATGCCGGTTCTATAGGCACAAAAAGCAATACAAAATCCGGAGATTCGATATCGTATAAATCCTGATAATTTTTTTCAGAAAGTTGATCGATATGACGTTTTAGAGAGGTGATATGCTCTTTTAGGTAGGTTGACCTAAGATTTTCATCATCTTCATTAACGTAGCGTTCGTATGCGGTTAATGTTACTTTAGAATCAATCACCATTTTTTTACTGTCCGGTAAATGGATCACAACATCGGGTAAAACTCTTTGACCATCGGCAGTGGTAAAACTTTGTTGCACAAAATACTCTCGGTCTTTTTCTAATCCCGATTTTTCTAAAACGCGTTCTAATACTAATTCACCCCAATTACCTTGCATTTTACTATCACCTTTTAAAGCTTTGGTAAGGTTGGTAGTTTCCTTGCTCATCTGTTCGTTGAGATCTTTAAGACCTAAAATCTGTTGACGTAACGCTGCGTGATAATCAATACTTTCTTTGTGGGTTTGCTCTACCTTTTTCTCGAAGGTATTGATCTTTTCCTGTAATGGATTAAGGATGTTTTTTATGTTCTCTTTGTTTTGTTCTGTAAACTTATTTGATTTTTCATCCAAAATTTTATTGGCAAGATTTTCAAATTCTTTGGTGAATTTTTCCTGAAGTTTTTCTACTTCGTCTTTTTGTTCCTGGTTTTTGAGTTGTAGATTTTCAAACTCAGCAGTTCTTCGCGTAAGTTCGGTATTCAGGAAATCTTTTTCTCTACGGATTTCTTCTCGTTCTTTAGCAATATCAGAAAGTTGTTTTTCTAAAGATTGCTTATACGCTTCTTGTTGTTGTTTGGTGAACTCCAGTTGTTGATCTGCAGCTTTTTTAGCTTCATCAAATTTCAACTGAAGTTGATTGGCACGTTCCTGAAGCGCACTTTGATCACTTTTGTTTTTTAACGAAGCCACGTATTTACCAATAAAGAAACCAATAATTATTGCAACAAATGCAACAATAAGCAAAATGTATTCTGACATGTAATTTTTGTTTACTCGATCATCGAGATTTTAATTTTTAGAGGCTTACCTAGAGATCAAAAAAATTCCTTTGATTTCTAGATACCTGTACTAAATATTATTGTTTCAAAGATAAAGATTTAGTCAGTATAAGTAGAGGAGATATATTACTAAATAATCAAATTATAATCGCTCTTCTAAATCTTTTAAGGTCTTTAGAAGGTTTACGATATGTCGTTCAGAATGATTACGCATAATAAATTCAAAATACCAAATAGCATCAACCTCGCTGGTATTTTGGAACCGCCATTGGACTTCCATCAAGTCTTTAATGATATCAGATAGATCATCATTAGCATCGCCCAGTCCGTTATCTGGTTTTTCTAAGTCAAAAGGATCTGAAACATTCTGATAAAATCCTAAGTCAGGAAAATTTGATCGTATGGTATTCGAGATTTTTTCAAAATTGAATTCTGGGGCTTCGGGATATTCTTCTTCATCATCTGGCACGTTTCCTTCTAAGGCCAGATATTCCTGATATAAGGAAACTAATGATTTTTTTAAAAAGAGTTCTTTGTTTTCCGTGCCAATTTTAGGTACTGTGCCCCATTGTATTAGTTGGTCTGCGATATGCCGGAGATTGCTCAAGAGTAGGTTGTTTTACACAAATCTAGTTAAGAATTTTCAAAATGAGGTATAAATCTTAGTCCTATTTTTCAAGGATTCTTATGTTGCACTGTTTACTTGGATCTTTTCTATACCTCTAAAGAGTCTTGAGTTACTGTTTAACTCTATAGGTGATTCTTCTATTAGTAATTACTTTACACGATCTTGTCGTCAGTGTAACTTCTGTTCTTGTGATACTAATATCGCAACCTGTCGAAACAGTATTACGAGCTTCAGCGTAATAGCTGCCAGCGACTGTTGTTGTATAGCTCGTATTGCCGGGTAGTAATAATGTTCCTCCAATAGCGGCATCGTACCAATCTACTGTTTCTCCGGGACCTACAGTTACGGTTAAGGTTCCCGTGGCTCCTGTGCAAATAGTTTGGTTACCATCACTAATTGGTGCATTTGGTGCGGTGTTAACGGTAACCTCTGTAGAATCAGTATTAGAGATAGTTCCATCAGAAATTGTTACCGTATAGGTGTATGTGCCAGCTCCCAGTCCTGTAATCGTAGGGTCTTGCAATGATGAGCTGAATGAGTATCCTCCTGGACCTGTAGCAGACCAGCTAAACGTAGCGCTTCCGCTTCCGGCTCCAGACGGATTGGCAAAAAGATTTAAAGTCTCTCCAACACAAATAGGAGAGTTAGATGAAGGAGATACATTTAGGGTACCTCCACCATTGTTGAGATCTTCAAATGAGTAATCTGCTCCGGCACCACCATTACAGGTAGAATAGATAACGGATCCAATTTGTATTCGTTTTGCGGCGCTACAAGGTCGTCTAGTATCTAAGCTACCGCCTGATTCGACAACAATAGACGCACCAGCTGGAAACGATAGTGTTACATTACTAATCCAAGAAGCAAAACCTCCGTTTGCAATTGTAAGTAAAGAAGTGTTGAAACTTGATGTATTCGCTACTACTAATGTATCTGTTCCTCCAGTACCATCACCAACAGTAAGTGAATTGAAATTATTGGTAATATTAGAAGAAATAGTAACCGAAAATCCTCCAATGATTGAAACATCGTTAGTTCCTGCTACTTGACCAGGGTATGTAGCTGCCGGAACCCAACTAACCCCATTGAAGACTTCCCAAATACCAACTGTTGTCCAGTTTCCCGAAGCAATAGATCTGTAATCATTTACTGATTGAGCGTAGCAAGTACAGGCGATTAAGACAAATAGAAAAAAAGTAAGTATTTTTTTTACCATAGATGATGTTTAATGCCTCTTATACTATAACAATTAAATCGCTAAAATTCCTTTTTTATAGATACTAAAAGGACTGTTTTTTATCTGTTTTCTAGTATATACGAAAAATTAGATGTTTTGGTTTTGTAGTAAACTAAAAAACAACAGGACTGTTTTTTGTCATATTTGTTTTCCTGTTTATAAGAGAAAATTCCCTTGGTCAATTTAGTTAGAAGTTTTTGGTTGCTAAAATGGTTTTCCGATATATTTTTTATGGTAAAACCTTTTTTTTAAAATTGATTTATAAGCGTAATGCCAATATGTTAGATTTTATTAGTTAAATAGTACGGAAGGGTGTCAATCAAAATATGAATGCTTTTTTGTGTTGTAATGATAAAAAGAAGTGGGTAGCAAATCTAAGGTTAAAGTTTATAAAGCTTTTGATGATGCTTTTCTAAATAATCAATGCCTTACCTTATAACTTCCAGTTTTTGGATCAAACAAGATTAAATCTTCGGGAAAGAGTGATGAAAAAGCGCGGCATTGAATTAATTCTTTGGGACGACCAAATTCAAAACCTTCAGTATTCATGACAATCATTTTATCACACAATTGAATCGCAAAATCAATCTCATGAGTCGAAAACAATATTGTTTTTTGAGTTTCGAAAGCTAAACGTTTTAATAGCTTTAGAATATATGCTTTATGATATACATCTAGATGTGTCGTAGGTTCATCTAACATAATAAAAGGAGTATCCTGGGCAATTGCACGAGCGATAAGTACTTTTTGTAACTGGCCGTCACTTAATTCGAAACATCTCCTGTCTACCAATTCTGAAATATGGGTAACTTCTATAGCTTTTCGTACTTTTTCAATATCTTCTTCCAATAGTTTACCGACCCAATTGGTGTACGGTTGTCTTCCTAGAGCTACCAGCTCTTGTACTGTTAAGTTCTTCGAGGCAATTTGTTCGGTAAGTACAATGCTTAACTGAGAAGCTAATTCAGAAGTTTTATAGGTTTTAATTTCTTTATCGGATAAAAAGATATCTCCGCGAAGAGCCGGTTGTACTTTTGATAGGGTACGAAGTAATGTAGATTTACCAATACCATTAGCGCCGACTAATCCAACAAGTTCGCCTTCGTATAATTTTAGATTGATATCAGCCGCTACCACCTCCAATTTATTTTTATGGCGGTAACCGATCGATAGATCTTCTGTTCTAAGGACGATATTTTGATTTTCAGTTTCTAATGACTCTATTTCCATAATAACTTAGTATTGAGTAATGAGTACAAAGTATTAAGTTTCAAATATTGGAAACTCCTATTTTTTATTTCCTTATAGTTGCTTTCTGCTTTCCTGTTCACTTTCATCATAAGACTTCAACATCACACTTAATATTTCATACCTATTTCATATTAATTAATACTTAATACTAACTACTCAGTACTGAATTAAAACAACATTTTTCGTTTCCTGACCAATAACCAGATTACAACCGGAGCCCCAATCAATGAGGTAATGGCATTGATAGGCAATGTATACTCTGTGCCGGGTAATTGCGAAATGGTATCACATACTAACATAATAATACTCCCAAATAATATAACCGCCGGAATCAATATTTTATGATCCGAAGTATGAAATAATTGTCTAGTCAGGTGCGGAACGGCTAAACCAATAAATGCAATGGGACCTGCAAAAGCTGTAATACTTCCTGCTAATAATCCGGTGGCAATAATAATTAAAAAACGATTTTTTTTAATGTTTAAGCCCAAACTTCGTGCATAATTTTCTCCAAGTAATAAGGTGTTTAACGGTTTGATGGCAAATACAGCCAGTATCATTCCTACTAAAGCAATGACAGAAAAAATGAATACATCCATCCAGGATAAATTTCCTAAACTTCCAAATCCCCAAAAAATGTAACGCTGTAGCTGTTCTGCCGGAGCAAAGTAGGAAAGTACACTTACTATTGCTGCAGTAATGCTACCAAACATAAGTCCAATAATTAAAATAGCCATGGTATCCCTTACTTTGATAGATACTAATGTGACCATAAAAAGTACCAAAACACTCCCGATGCTGGCAGCAATCACAAGTCCCCAATTGGATACTAATAACAATGCTGCAGAACCACCGATAAAAGCACTTCCTAAAATTAGCAAAGCAACACCAAGACTAGCACCAGAACTTATTCCTAATACAAAAGGTCCGGCTAAAGGATTTCTGAATAATGTTTGCATTAGTAACCCGGACACCCCCAATCCGCTACCCACAATAACGGCAGTAATAGCTTTTGGCAGTCTATACTCTATAATAATGAGTCTCCAGGATTCTTTTTCGACATTGGCCCCTATGAGACTTTTTAAAGTGTCTAACCACGGTATTAGGACAGAGCCGAGACTTATATTGGTGACAAAGCATAGTAATAATACTATGATAATGACAATGAATACACTTTTATATGATTTGTTTGGGGTCAACTAGTTCAGTTTTTCGAAAAAATAAGGTTCGTAATCTCTTAATAGTTCAGGGTGGGCAATTTGGATGATATCTTTCAGAATCAAATCCGGACGCATAGGACCTAATTCGTAGTATACTAATCCACCTTTTGCACCAGTTTTTAATGTTGAAGAATATACGGTTTTATTTTTAAATGCGTCAAAAAGGGTGTATCGATTGTTTTTTTTTTCTAGTTCTTCTAATGATTTAGAAGCCCCGGAACCTATCCATAAATCAGCATTCTGCGCTTTTTCCAATACACTTTCAAAATTAAGTGCAACGCTTCCGGTTTGTTGGGTATTTGCCCACAGATAATCTGTATTCGCGTCTTTTAAAATTCTAGCCACAAAACTTTGCCCTCCGGGAACGTGCCAAATATCCTTAAACATGCCACCTGCTAATACCGTGGGTCTTTGAGATGCGCTCTTTGCTAATGAAGCAGCTTTTGTATAATCTTCTTTTATTTTTTCAAAAATTATAGAAGCTTCTTTCTCTTTATTGAAGAATGCAGCTACAAATTTTATCCATTCTGCTCGTCCCAAAGGATGTTGCTCCATCCAGGAACCATTCATTACAACAGGGATACCAGTTTTTTCGATTAAATCATAAGTTCTGGTGTCTCCTGTAGCCGAAAACCCAAAAATTAATTCTGGAGAAAGTTCTAAGACCAATTCGGTGTTCATAGAGCGCTCGCTCCCCAAATCTTTAACCAACCCATTATCTACTAAAGATCTGGTTTTTTCTGAAGAAATATAGTCTGTATTCGGAAAACCTACTAGCTTTTTCTCAAGTTGTAAATACTCTAATATAGGGATTTCGGTTGTAGAAGTAAGTACTGTTTTGTCTATAGGTATTTGTATAAACCGAGTATTCGCATTTGTTGTCAGGTTTGGTCTTTTAGAACCTTTGGGATATAAAATATAAGTAAAAACGTTTTTTGCATTAGGCCAAGGAGCATTTACATTTATTTTCTTATAGCCTTTATGATTTTGAATTGAAAATCCAGTGGCAAACTCAATTTTTTGATCTACTAGTATAGGTGTTTTAATAGTTTCTGTTACTTGTTTATCTTTTTTACAAGAAATAAATCCTAAAGAAAACAGTAGGCAGAGGATAATAATGCTACGCATATTATTTTTTTTGTAAAAGTAATAAATCAATTGTTTAGACATTCTTTTCTTACTTAGATATTCATAACTAATAACTACCTGAATTATTATTTCCTAAAACATAACTTAAATTCTATAAAATATAATACATTCGCGCAGAATTTTGGTTCCAAAACACTTTCATAGTGTTTAGGATTAAAAGGGAATCAGGTGATTTTAGAAATGTGAAATTCGAAAAACAAAATTAGAAATAACAACTTCTACCTTTTCTTTTTCTACTTTCTTTTCTCGTTTTTTAAGAAATTCCTGAGCTGTTCCCGCAACTGTAAGCTTTGTTCGTCTATGACGGATGCTTGTTGTTAATTCTTTAAAACCACTGTCCCGATAGGATCGGGATGGGAAGGTAAACAACAAGACGCAAGCCAGGAGACCTGCCTAGGTTCGTGATAGTAAACTTTCGGGATAGAAGTTTAGGTATGGGTAAACTGCATACTTTTTTCCGGTAATTGTAAAATTAAGTCATTTAGGAAATGAACAAAAAAGTGTTTTTTGGGGCTGCACTATTGATGTTAGGAGCTCAGGTTGTTTCAGCGCAAGATTCGGCCAAAGATGAAAAAGTAAACCAATTAGAAGAAGTAGTACTTTCTGATTCTAAATTCAAATTAAAAAGAGAACTTAGTGGTAAGGTAATTACCAAAATTACTTCAGAAGAATTAGAACGTAGTCAGGGACAATCTGTGGCCACTGTTTTAAACAGAGTTGCCGGAGTATTTATCAATGGTAGTAACAATGCAGCCGGAGAACCATTAGGTGTCTATGTACGTGGAGGTCGTAATCGACAGGTGGTGATTAGAATTGATGGGGTAACGGTAAGCGATCCATCATCATCTGCTGGGGATTTTGACCTTAGATTATTGTCTGTAGATCAAATAGAATCGATAGAGATTCTAAAAGGTGCTTCGAGTACTTTATATGGATCAGGTGCTGCTGCTGCTGTTATTAATATCACTACCAAGTCTGAAAGTAAGAAAGCCATAGCGGCTCAATTTTCCTCAAGTATTGGTACGAACCAGTCACAAGAAGATCAGGACTACGACGTAAACGAGTTTGTAAATTCAGCATCGATTAATGGAACAATTGGTAAGGTAAGTTATTTAGGAAGCTTTAGTAATCAATTTACAGATGGTTTATCGGCTGCAGAGGCAGAAGGTGCAGAGAGTGATGCATATAATAAATTTAACGTGTCGGCTAAATTAGGGTATCAATGGAATAAGAATTTCAGGTTTCATTTTTTCGGAAACTTGGATAAGTATAAAACGGATTTTGATGGAGGAGCCGGGTTTGATGCTGATAATCAATTTAAAAGTCGTCAATTAAGGGGAGGAAGTTTCTGGGAAGCTAAATACCCTAACGGGAGCTTTACATTTGTAGATAGTTATGCCTTGTTAGAAAGAGAATTTATATCTGATTTTCCATCTAGATACGAAAGTAAAGTATACACTTTTGATGCTTATAACAAGTACAATATCAAAGATACTTTTTATACAGTTATAGGTGCCAACGGATCATATAGTGATTTTAATTTATTTAATATTCCCTTTGGTAGCGATGATTTAGAACAAACTATTAATGATAATGAAGCTGATTTTGATATCATTGATCCATATGTCAATTTAGTATATGTATCTGATTTTGGTTTAAACCTAAATGCAGGAGCAAGGCTAAACATTCATAGCGCATATGGCAATCATTTGGTGTACAATATCAATCCATCGTTTACTTATACTTTTGGAGATAATTACCTTAAAGCGTTGGCCAGTTATAGTACGGCATACATCACTCCGTCATTATTTCAATTATATGATACGGCATTTTTTAGCGGAAATCCGGATCTGGAACCAGAAGAGAGTAGAACGATTGAAGGTGGGGTAGAGTTATCTCATGCAAAAAAAGCTATTTTGAGTATAGTATATTTCAATAGAAAATCAGAGAATTTTATCACATTTGACCCAAACACGTTTGTGAATTTTAATTCGCCTACGGATATTGAAGTGGACGGTGTAGAGGCGGAGTTAGATACAAAAATGATTGATGATAAATTGACACTTCGAGCTAATTACACCTATACAAATATATCTAGATTAGAAAATAACATAAGGATTCCGGAGCATACCATTCAGGCAACCATTGGTTACCAACTATTCGATAAAACCTTTACGTCTCTCAGTTATCAATATAATGGAGAGCGAGCAGATACCAGTTTTGATCCAATGACATTTGCACCAACACCGGTTCCTTTGGATAGCTACGGGATTTTGGATTTTTATATCAGTCATGAACTTTTGGAAAATATGACAGTTTTTGCTGCGATGAATAATATCACTAATGATGATTATCAGGAAATATTTGGATTTAATACCAGAGGTAGAAATGCCAGAATAGGATTTAATTTAAAGTTCTAAACCAGAAGTAAAATAGTAACAAAAATGTCCCAAAATCAATCGATTTTGGGACATTTTTTATTTTATAAATTAAATCTTTAGTTACTTCTCTTCAAGATTCTTATACATTCTTTCATAATCAGGGTTGAACATATTGTCACCTCCAATTTCATCAAATGCTAACACGTTTTTTTGTAACGGAGATCGATTTCCTAAGATATCATTGATGGCGGCATTCAGCAGTGGTTCATTAGGATCTCCAAGCTCGCCAAGGTTACTATAATCTTCTCTTAAGCTTATTTCAGGAGTAAATCCATTAAAATAATCTGTGAATCCAACAGAATTAATGGTTTTAAGTACTAGAGGTTGTAATGCGTATGTATGACCTCTATTCAGGTTCGTTCCGGATCTAAAGAAGTTATCAGAATCATAAACTGTTATCGAAGCTTGAAATTTACCTCTCGTTACGTCTCCTACCTGTGTGACATTGATGTATGGATCCAATCCATTAATGATTAGCTCGCTTGCAGAGGCAGATCTGTTTGTGGTAATAATATAAACCTTGCTTAGATTAAGACTATTTATAGCTGCTCCACTTCTGATCTGGTTATCGAAACGGTTGGTATCTCCAAACTGTGGCTGACGATCAGAATTCCATTCTTCGGTTGAAAAGATTTCCCCATTAAATTGTCCGGTAATCATGCTGGCAAGATCTTTTGTAGTCTCTGTATCGCCACCACCATTGTATCGTAAATCTAATATGATATCAGTAACCCCATCCGTTTTAAATTGACCAAATGCATTATTGAGATCATTTTCAAAATTTGATCTAAAAGCGTTGTACATGATATATCCAACCGGATTTCCGCCTACATCCAGTGTTTTGGTTAGAAAAACAGGATTTTCTGTGTATTGTACTTTTGTTAATTCTACCGAAATTCCTGTAGGGGTAATGTCGTTACCATCAAAAGTGGCTAACCCTATAGTGTAAGAATCGGGAGATAGTAATTGACCTGTATTTGTTTCTGTAAGCTGTGTTCCGTTTACGGTATTAAAGATATCTCCTCTTTTAATTCCTTTGGTTTCTGCATCAGTTCCCGGTAGTACGTATCTTACATATCCAAACACTTGAGTAGGATCATTGGGATAACGTACCAATCCAAATCGCATTCCGTTGCTCAGAGAAATTCCATCAAATGATTGTTCAAGAGCAATATAATCATCAACGATCCAACTAAATTCATCCTGACTGGCAACAAAATGATTAAAAAGTGATTCGGGGGAGTCAAAAGAATTTAGGAAATCCGTGTATTCCTGATCTGATGAAAAACGATCATTCGCTAAATCCGGGCTATCTTCTTTATAGAGATACCATACATTCATTCCTCTTCTAATAAAATCCTTGATCTCAAGCTCAGAAGATGGTCTTATCACATCATCATTATCATCAAAACAACTGGTAAACATACTTCCAAAGAAAAGAAGCAGGGTAATATACTTTAAGAATTTCATCTGTTTATAATTATTAATTTTCAATGGTCAGATGTAATTCACCAATAATCATGTTGGTTGATTTCAACATCATTGTTATGGTTCATTTCATAGACTTTTTTTGTTTTATATAACCCTAAAAATAGGTACTTTATTATAATTTAAAAAAAATTGTGTAACAAATTATAGCTATAGTCGTCTCCCTTATATAAAGCTAACAAGTTAGTTTTGTAACAACCAACCAACGAATATGAAAGAAAGAGCATTTATTACGCTTACTAATGGTTTTAAAGACAAGCTGTATAGGTTGGCTAAAAGATTGTTGGTGAGTAATGAGGAAGCAGAAGATGCTACACAAGAGATACTATTAAAGCTATGGAAGAATAAAACCAAAATGGCTGAGTATAAAAATGTAGAAGCATTTGCGATGACAATGACAAAAAACTATTGTTACGATAAATTAAAAGCAAAGGAAGCAGGAAATTTGAAAATCGTACACAGTAATTATAAAGATGAAAGACCATCATTACAGCGAGAAGTGGAAGCAAAAGATAGTCTGGAGTGGGTTGGTAAGATTATGGATGGATTACCAGAACAACAACGAATGATTATTCAGCTTAGAGATATAGAACAATATGATAATGCAGAGATAGCCGAGATGTTGGAAATGAATGAAACAGCAGTGCGAGTGGCTTTATCAAGAGGAAGAAAAACAATACGACAAGAATTATTAAAAAAACACAATTATGGAGTTGTCTAACATAGAAAAACTACTGGAAAAGTATTTTGAAGGAGAAACGACCCTTTCTGAAGAAAAAGAATTAAAGGTTTATTTTACCGGAGAAAGTGTGCCGTCACATTTGGAAAGATACAAAGATTTGTTTCAGTTTTTTTCTAATGAGAGTCAGGTAACCGCTACTTCAGAGGTTCAACTAAGTACTAATAAAGTGCCCTGGTACACCTGGGTAGGTGTAGCAGCATCAATAGCTTTGATTGTGGGGCTGTTTATGACAAATTTGTTGCCGGGAGCAGATCCTGATAAAGGACCGCTTTTAGTAATGGAAGGTAATACAGGTACTATCGAAGATCCTGAAATAGCCTTACAAAAAACCAAAGAAGCTCTCGATTTGGTGGCTAAATTAATGAACGAGGGCAAAAAGGACCTGGTGTACCTTAACGAGTTTGAAACTGCCAAAAAGGATTTGGTATATCTAAATGAGTTCCAAGACGCCAAAAACAAATTAATAAAATAAATACGAATATTATTTCCCTAGATATGGGAACCTTTAAAATTGAAATAATTATGAAAAAGTTTGCAATCATACTATTAGTAGCATTAGTACCTTATTTATCAGTTGCGCAGAGTAATTTTGATAAGTACGAAGATATGAATGATGTATCGTCGGTGGTAGTAACAAGTAAAATGTTTAAGCTGTTGAGCAAAATGGATCTAGAAAGTAATGATCCAGAAGTTAAAGAATATATGAATCTTGTAGAGAACATCAAAAATATTAAAGTATTCGCTACAGAAAACGTTGAAATAGGTCAAAAAATGAAGGCCGATGTTCAAAAATATCTTAGCAGTACTTCTTTAGATGAATTGATGCGCGTGAAGAGTGATGGTAAAAATGTAAAGTTTTACTCTAAACCCGGTAAAAATGACAACTTTGTTACAGAACTGTTTATGTTTATGGAAGGGATGGAAAATGATGGTGGACCAAATACCGTAGTGTTAACCATTACTGGGGATATCGATTTAAGACAAGTGTCTAAAATTGCTGATCACCTAAACGTTCCGGGAGGACAAGAACTTAAAAAAGTAAAAAAGAAAAATTAAGCTTATATGTTTAGTTTAAGTTACACCCAAGCTTCTTCAGACCTCGTCTGAAGAAGCTTACTATACTGATCATCAATCAACCTAGCCTGCAATAGGCGAATCAAAAAACCAATTCAAATGAAAAATATTATAAAAATTACTGCTATAGCTTGCCTGATGTTTCTGATGAGCTGTAATAATGGAGTCTCATTACAACGATATTTCGTGGATCATCAGGGAGATGCAGATTTTATAGCGGTAGATCTGGCAACAAGCCTGTTAGATGCCAAAACCAGAGAAGTAGAGCTTTCTGCAGATGAGAGAGCAGCGTTAGAAAGTATTAAAAAAGTCAATTTTTTGGCGCTACCTTTAAAAGAAAAAACAAAAGCACGATACGAAGAAGAGAAAACAGCGATCAATACTATCCTGGATGCAGAAAAGTATGAAACCTTAATGCGATTTGGGTCTAATGGAACAAAAGCTGTATTAAAGTTTCAGGGAGATGAAGATAACATTGACGAAATGATCGTATTTGCTTCCAATAATGAAAGAGGTTTAGCATTGGTACGGGTTTTAGGAGATGATATGAAACCTGAAAATATCGCAAAACTCATGAATGCCATAGATAAAGGAAACTTAGATATTGGAGCTATTAAAGATATTTTGGGAGAGGTCAAAATCGATTAAGAACGAATTATCATATCTTAAAAATAAAAGCTTCGATTTAAATGAGTCGAAGCTTTTTTCTTACGATAAATTCCATTAACCATCAGCTATATCCCCGTATAGTTTGAAGGAGTAATTACCTTTAATTCAGATTTTATGCTATCGGATACTTCTAAGGTTTCAATAAAATTTGCAATAGAGTTCTGATTGATCTTAGCATTTGTTCTGGTTAATCCTTTTAGTGCTTCATAAGGATTAGGATATCCTTCTCTTCTTAAGATCGTCTGAATTGCCTCTGCCACGACTGCCCAGTTATTCTCCAGATCCTGAGCAAACTTTTCTTCGTTTAATAATAATTTATTCAGTCCCTTTAATGTCGCCTGAAAAGCAATAATGGTATGTCCGAAAGGTACACCTACATTTCTCAATACCGTGCTGTCGGTCAAGTCACGCTGTAATCGACTCACCGGTAATTTTGCCGATAGATGTTCGAACAAAGCATTTGCAATACCAATATTACCTTCGCTATTTTCAAAATCTATTGGATTTACTTTATGTGGCATCGCAGAGGATCCAACTTCTCCTTTTTTGATTTTCTGTTTAAAATAATCCATAGAAACATAGGTCCATACATCACGATCCAAATCTAAAATAATAGTATTGATACGTTTTAGTCCATCAAACAAGGCAGCCATATGGTCATAATGTTCAATCTGAGTGGTTGGGAAGGAGTGATGCAGTCCTAATTTCTCTTGCACAAAACGGGTTCCAAAGGCTTTCCAGTCGATAGAAGGGTAGGCCACCTTATGTGCATTAAAATTTCCGGTGGCTCCTCCAAATTTGGCAGCACTAGGGATGTCATTTAATAAATCAAACTGAGCTTCTAATCGAGTTACATATACCTGAAACTCTTTTCCTAATCGAGTAGGGGATGCAGGCTGTCCGTGTGTGCGTGCCAGCATAGAAACATCAGACCATTCTCCTACTAAGGATTTAAGTTTCTCCAGTAACTCTAAATAATGCGGAATGTATACATCACCAACAGCTTCTTTGATGCTTAAGGGAATCGCTGTGTTATTAATATCCTGAGAGGTTAATCCAAAGTGAATAAATTCTTTATATGCTTGTAATCCGAGTATATCAAACTTCTCTTTGATAAAATACTCTACAGCCTTTACATCGTGGTTGGTTACTTTTTCGATGTCCTTAATAGCCTGCGCGTCTTTTGTAGAGAATTGTGTGTAAATTTCTCTTAACTTTTCAAAAATAGCAGTATCAACATTCTTTAGCTGCGGTAGCGGAATTTCGCATAGGGCAATAAAGTATTCTATTTCTACCAGAACACGATATTTAATCAAAGCTTCTTCACTAAAATAGGTACTTAATGATTGTGTTTTAGAAGCGTAGCGACCATCAATGGGTGATATTGCCTGCAAAGGAGATAATGACATAATGTTGTTTTTTTGAAAGCTGCAAAGATAATTTATTTAATACCGAATATCGAACCATAGCGAATGATTTTTTGTTGAAAGTTGTGTATTTTGAAGAAAGAGGAAAGAGGAAAAAGTTTTAATTACTACCTACAACCTACTATTTAAGTTTCTTCAAAATCATCCTGGACCTTGCTTGATATGCAGCGCTTCCAGAATGATAATTATTTTCCAGTGTTATTTTTAGTTCGGGATGCACCCAGTCAAATTCGGTACCCAACAGATATAAGCTGGTCATAGAATATGCCTTTGGAGCAACCTTTTGGTCAGAGATCAGTCAATCAAAACAAGCTTCAGTTATTTTTTCTCGATGGCTCAGAGTAATATATTTTTTGACTTCGGGACTTTTGTCTTTATAGTATGCCAGCATTAAATACTCACATATTTTTGCCACTGGTCTTACAGCCGGATCTTGATAAACTTTAGGGAGTAGTGCTATAAAGGTATCTAAATACGGTAACATTGCTTCCAGATTCTTTTTACATAAAAACTCTAGTCCCCAAGAAGCTTTGCAGGATATTTCGTCATCTGTTAAGTGACAGATTTCTAAAAGTTGTGGTAATAAATCAGGGTTTTGTAAAATCAGATTAGCGAAATAATTTCGCTTTTCTCTGGAATGATTCGTACTTCTAATTTCATCCTCAAGATTCATCATTCTATCTCAGGTTTTGTTATTTCAGTATTCAGTATTCAGTATTCGGGATCAACTACCAACTATCAACTAAAACCCACCAACCAACTCCTTCACTACTTTAGGAACACCTACAGTAGCTCTTTCTGCCAGAATATTTAAATTTTCTTTTGGCGCTATTGCCGGTTTCGGATCTATAAAATATATAGGAGTGGTCTGTGGAGCAAATTGTAAAAGACTTGCAGCAGGATATACCTGCATAGAGGTGCCAATAATCATAAGAATGTCTGCCTGTTCAGTTATTTGTATTGCTCGATCCAGCATAGGAACTTCTTCACCAAACCATACGATATGAGGGCGTAATTGAGAGTTGTATTCACAGAAATCTCCGATGTTTAGATCGGTTTTCCAATCTAATATTAAGTCTTCATCAAACTGACTTCTTACTTTAAGCAATTCTCCATGTAGATGCAGGACATTACTACTGCCGGCTCGTTCGTGTAGATCGTCTACATTTTGAGTTACAATGGTAACTTGATGAGTTTCTTCCAAAGTGACCAGTGCTTTATGAGCAAGATTAGGAGAAACTGAGCGTAATTGACTTCGTCTTTTATTATAAAAATCCAACACTAATGCCGGATTATTATGCCATCCAATAGGAGAAGCAACTTCCATAATATCGTGACCTTCCCACAGTCCATCGGCATCCCTAAAGGTGTTAATACCACTTTCTGCACTGATGCCAGCGCCTGTAAGTACTACTACTTTTTTCATGTATCGAAATTTATTTAGCTAAAACTATTCAAAATATTTCAATTTACCCTTAACTAAGTATATCAAACATCTGTAAATGGTGCCTAAGTAAATTTAAAACACATACAATTACATAAAATTTACAGTTGTTTTTGCTAAAACATACTAAGGGTTATCTTTTTTCGTTTAGAGAATCTTAACCCCATAAACCGATAATATGTTAGTTTACCCCGATCAAAGAAATGCTCCTATCCCTTACAAGCAGTACGACTCCGTACTAATTTTGTGGTTTTACCGTAACATAGGTATTCTTAAAAATCCTAACTTGTATTCAGTAAATGTGTACAATTTTTTTAAGAATACTAATAGTATTTAATAACCAACGCTAACCTTTAATTGTTTACCTCATGAAATACCCTTATATCATTATTGATAATGATCAGAATTCTGCACGCACAATTCAGATCGCATTAGAAGATCACAACAATTATATCTGTACAGGAATTGCTAAAAATGAGCAAGAAGCCCTGGACTTGATTTTGGAGAGAAAGCCAAGATTGGTTTTTTTAGAGCCAGAAGTTCCCGGAGTGCAAGCTTCCAAAACGCAGTATAATTTAATGTCAGAACTTACCAAATACATGACCAACCTACCGGAGTTTGTTGTTATTACCAAAACTTCGGATTATGCTATAGAAGGTATCCGTAATAAGGTTTTGGATTACATTCTTAAACCATTGACTAAAAGTGATTTAATTAAAACTTTACACAGGTTTGAGAAAGACTTTGATGAAGTGATGGATAATACCTTGTGTTTTAAATCATACGGAGATTACCGTTTTGTAAATATTGATGAAGTATTGTATCTAAAAGCCGATAATAATACTACAGATTTTATTATGAGCAATGGGAGTAAGGTAGAAGCATTTAAAACATTAAAGCATTTTCAAAACTTATTGCCGGATCATTTTGTAAGGATTCATAATAGCTATATTATTAATACTAAGTATGTGTCGAGAATACATTTTGGAAAAGCAAAATGTGCTATTAAGAACACTACAGATATGATTCCATTCTCTAAATCTTATAAAACAAATGTAGAAGAGATTAAGGATACATTGGCAAAGAATAGTTTCTTGTATGTGTAGTGAAACCCTATTTTGAAAAACGAAATGTATTCAAAATAGCTGGTTGAACTACATCCCAGCGTAGGCTGGGATCCAAATGCAATTATACTTTTGCTTTGCCAAATCGCGTAGCGATAAAATAAACTAAGTAGTCGAACTACATCTCTGCGTATCAAACTGAGATAACACTCTGAACCGATCGAAGTATTGTAGAAGCAAGACAATATTTAATTAGTTGAATATTAATAAAAGTATGCTATTTATAAGTATCTAGTAAATGTGTATGAAAGCACCCTGTTATTAATATTGATTTCACACAAAATCATTATATTATAGAATGTAAGTCAGAAAGAGGTTGTCTAAAAAGCCTATAAAACCTGAAATTGTCAGTCTGAGCCTGTCGAAGACATTTTGAAAATCAAAAAGTTAAAACTTCGACAGGCTCAGTTTGACATTGTAAAGTAACTTTTTAGACAGCCTCTTTTCGTGCTAATAATTTTTCAACATCTCCCTCAATCCCTCTTCAAAGAGGGAGGTTTTTCACTGAAACGTTTTAATTCTGTTTATAATCATATGATCCTACGAGTGTAAGTTCCTTCCCCTCAGGGAAGGCTAGGATGGGTGTCTTAGAATTTAGTGTTTTCAGTTTTATTTCGATTGCAACCTTAATAGCAATTTTCCCTTTACTTCTAATTAATTATTTCCTTATGCACTACATTTTTGCAGTGGGGATTTTTTCTAAGGTTTTTGAAACTAAATACTTACATATGATAGAGGGAAATTTCTGATTCATTTTTGGGGAATATCTATAATCCATTGTGTTTCAGTGATAAGGGAAACAAATGGTCAAAAATGATTTAGATGTTCATTTTATGGCATTTTCACTTTTTTTTAAGTTTTTTTTGCAGTTTCTTTACCAGAATCACACTAGTAAGCTATTTCTTACAAAATAGCTGATTTTTAAAATCAGGTCATCCACCCGTATATCCTACCCATCTACTTCTTAAAAGCATCCATCTACTAAACACACCTTAATTTATTGGGCGCGTGAGGGTAATCTCCCTACATTTGTAGTGTACAATTAAGGTTATCAACCTATTACACATTTACTAAAAGGATATACAGAGAGAAATCTAAGTATGCAGCTGGCCAGCGAAATCCTTAACATTTAAAACTGAATAAACGTAAGTAAATTCAAAGCAGACAAAAAAAGTCTTAAAAAAAGGAAAATAAAATTTAATAAACTAATTACCAAAATAAGATATAATTTAAAGATAAACCGTTATGAAAGCTATAAAAACTATATTCGCAGTATTATTCGTAAGTTCAATGTTCATCGCTTGTGAAGCAGACAACATCAATGATGAAGTGGGAGTTGAGGAAGTTGAATTTGAAACTGTAGCAGATGGTGAAGATACAGAGGAAGAAGTGGGAACTAATTAAAATAAAACGTCAAATAAAAAAAACAGGAACTTCAAGGAGGTTCCTGTTTTTTTATTTAAATTAGTTAAATAAAAAAGAGTTGATGAAGTTGTTACCTAAATTTTCTATTATTTTATTAATTTTTATTCTTTTATTTAGTTGTAACGATCAAGATATTGATTTTGAAAATGATGAGGTTAAATCAAATATGATCGAAACAAATCTCTCTAATTTTTCTCAAAAATCATTAAGTATTGAGGAAAAAGAAAACTATTTAATGAAGGCGTATGGGATGGTGCGTACTTTACCAAATACCTCCAAAAAACTAGAAGGCTTTCAGAAAATATCAGAAGGATATTATTCTTTAAAAAATTACGAAAAATTTAAAAATGTAAATGAAAAGGCTCTAGAACTGTCTAAATTGCTTAATGACTCTGTAGCGATGGCTAAATCATACGGTTTCTTGGGTATGTATTATAGAAATAAGGAATTAGATAGTGCTTACAAGAATTTTTATAAGGCAGAAAAAATTTATATTTCTTTAGATAATACCAAAAGAGTTGATCCACTTTCCTATGCCTTTGATCACGGCAGAACATTAATTGATTTGGCTAAATTATCGAGGAGAGTAAAAGATTATGGAGAAAGTGAGGATCTTACAATACGTGCCATTGAGAAGTTTGAATTATCTGGAAACACAAAATATTTGCCAATATGTTACACGAATCTTGGAATCTTAGCTAAGTATGTAGAGAGATATGATGATGCTGTAACTTATCATTCCAAAGCTATAGAATATGCCAAGGATTCATCAAAAGATACACTATATGCTGTGTTAGGAAATAATAATATTGGAACAGTTTATAAATCTCAGAGGAAATATGATAAAGCAATGGCTTACTATAATAAAGCTTTATCACATAAACGTTTTTTGTCAAGTAACCCGAAATGGTATGCTGCTTTACTGGATAATTTAGCATATGTAAATTTTTTATCTAAAGAGAGCAATGTAAAGCCAGAAGATTTTCTGAAACCTCTTAGAATACGCGACAGCATAAATGACCTTCAAGGGATAAGCACAAACAAATTGCACTTAGCTGAGTATTATCACTCAATTGGTAATGATAGTATCGCTAAAACTTTTGCGTCACAAGCTCAAAAACATCTGTATGAGCTGAATAATAACGAAGAGTTATTAACGTCTTATCTGCTTCTTGCCAAGGTTTCGAGTAGTGAAGAAGCACTGGGATTTGCACAGGCTCATATTAGATTAAGTGATAGTTTACAACGAGAGGAAAGATTATTTAAAAATGAATTTGCCCGGATTCGTTTTGAAACAGAAGAAAAAGTTGAAAAAATAGCAGAAATCAGCCGCGAAAACCAACTCCTTATCTTTGCTATATTTGGATTATCGGTATTATCATTGTTAGGGTATGTAATTTTTAAACAGCAACAAAGCAATAAAGAATTATTGTTTGAGCAAAAACAGCAACAATCCAATCAAGAGATTTATCGACTACTGCTTAGTCAGCAGCTCAAACTAGAGGAAGGGCGTAAACTAGAGCAACATCGTATGTCAGAAGAATTACACGATGGGGTGCTGGGTAGACTGTTTGGGGTGCGATTAAGCCTGGATGGAATTAATCAACGCGCCAATGATGGTTTTACCGATGCGAGAAATAAATATATCGATGAGTTAAAATCTATAGAGAAAGAAATACGGTTAATATCTCATGATCTAGGTACAGAAACCTTATCGCCCGATATTGCTTATGTAGATGTGGTAGAGAGTTTGGTAAGTGATCTGTGTACCGTACATAAAATGGAGTTTGAGTTTTCTAACGATGAGAACATTGATTGGGAAACCGTAGATGATCAGAAAAAAGTAAATCTGTTTCGTATTATACAAGAGTCGTTACAAAACATTTTTAAACACGCAAAGGCAAAAAGCGTAAAAATAAGCTTCAATTATGTGGATGATAAAATAAATCTTACTATTTTAGATGATGGAATAGGATTCAAAAGCAGTAAGGTCAAAAGAGGAATTGGTTTAAAAAATATTACGTCCAGAGTTACCCAAATGAATGGAGTCGTAGATTTTATAAGTAATCAGGATTCAGGTACAAAAGTATCTGTCGGCATACCAATTTAATTAATAAAAAGTTATCAGATCCGGTTTCAGTATACTAAAAAGGTGATAAATATAGTTACTACTGTATAGAACCGATATGGTAACCATTGACACACAAAATTTTAAAGATGAAGAAAAAGCTAAAAGTTCTTATGATTGATGATCATCCTATGATTATCGAAGGTTACAAGAACACCTTATTAGGAGAAAACCAAAAAGAATATCAGATCAAGATCGATATTGCATCTAATTGTGATGATGCGTATGAGTTGATTCTTAAATCTTCTAAAACTACTCCTTATGATATGCTTTTTGTAGATATCAAATTACCACCTTCTTCTGATGGAACTATTACATCCGGAGAAGACCTGGCAAAGCATGCAAAGGAACTACTGCCTAAGGCTAAGATCATTATTCTTACGATGCATAGAGAAGATCATAGAATACATAACATACTAAAGAATATCAATCCGTCTGGATTCCTAATTAAAAGTGATCTTACTTCTAGTGAATTGTTATTAGCATTTAATAATATCGTAAGTGGTACACCGTACTATAGTGCTACGGTAAATAATCATTTCAGAAAAATGATGACCAACAATTTCTCTTTAGATGAAAAAAATCTAAAGATTCTATATCACTTATCCAGAGGTGTAAAAACGAAAAACCTGCCTAACTATGTAAGTTTATCACTAAGTGCCATAGAAAAGCGCAAGAATCAAATCAAAGAGATGTTTTCTATTGCAAAGGCTGATGACCAGAAATTATTAGAAGAAGCTCGTAAAAGAGGTTTTGTATAAGAACAAAAATTGTTTTTATAATAAAATTAGAGAGGGGATGACAAAATTGTTGTCCTTTTTTTTGTTCAAATTATTGTATTATTCGAATATTAAAAGATGCTTTCATATTTTCGCGATCTATGATTGATCAAAAACTATTAGAATATTTAGAATCCTTTCTCACACCAAGAAGATTGGGTTTGTATAAAAAGGTAATTGAGCAACGTACTAATTATTTTACAGTAGCAGTAGAAGATGTCTATCAGTTACATAATACCAGTGCGGTTATAAGAAGTTGTGATGTATTTGGTATTCAGAATGTACACGTGATCGAAGAAATAAATGCCAAACGGATTGATCGTGAAATTGCTATGGGAGCGCAAAAATGGATAGACGTTAATAGGTATACCACAACCAAAGAATGCATTACTTCGCTAAAAAATGGAGGATATCAAATTGTAGCAACAACACCGCACGACAACTCGGTAGAATTAAAAGATTTTAATATTGATAAACCTTCTGCGTTTTTCTTCGGGCAAGAGCAAGAAGGTCTGAGTGATATGGTCCTAGACGCCGCCGATGTAAAGCTGCATATTCCGATGGTTGGATTTACAGAAAGTCTAAATATCTCAGTTTCTGCGGCTATTATTCTACAGCACGTTACATCCTTATTAAGAAATTCGAACATCAATTGGCAATTATCAAATGAGGCAAAACTCCAGAAAAGATTGGATTGGGCAAAAAAAGTGATCAAAAGTCACGAAAAAATTATAGCAAGATATAAAGAAGAGAATTCCTGACCAATACTAAATCAGTTATTACGAATTATGAATAAATCGTAACTAATTATAGAGCGATATCACTTGTTTGAGTTGTAATTTGCTTACAAATAATGGTTTACACGTAAAAGGTTAATGTGCTTAAATCAAAGGTTTTAGAAATTAATTCCATATATTTGGATAAGACTAAACGTTTTAATTCCCTAAAAACACCCTTGTCATGAGCAAAAAACAGTCACCTACAAACAAAATGAAAACGTTTTTAAAGAATGTAAAAACAGGCTTTAAATCAAGTAAAACAGTCATTAACTATCCAACAGAAGTGGTTCACGATATCTTTCAGAAAAGAACTAGTACTTCTCAATAATCAAATTTAAATAAAGAAAAAAGGTACTGTTTAAAAGTGATATTTCTACTTTTTAAACAATACCTTGTTTTAAACATTTGAGATTACCTTTCAGTTAAAAATACATTTTGTGTAAAATAATTGTTGTAATCATAATTTTCTTTTACCTGTATAATTCTTGAAAAATTTTGATACCTGGAGTCGGTAACTCTAAGTTCCCAGCTTCCTTTAGGAAGTTGTAATGCATATAAACCATTTTCTGACATTGTAGAAAAGTGTCTAATACCATTTTTAAATACTTCGATAGATATTGGATTTTGAATTTTTAAAAATGTACTATTATCAAGAACTTGTCCTTTCACATTATAAAAACTCTTTAATATCGGTTCTTTTTTAGATGATTTAGAACCATTCCAGTTGTACCAAGGAGTATTGCCCCAAGTCCATTTTCCCGTAAATGAATTGTTGAAATTAGGATTATCCATTTCAAAACGAATGATTCCTTTTCTGTTCATTCGATAATTTTCAAAGGTACCCTCAAAATATTCCTTACCATTAACAAAATGTCTGTACCCATATATAACACCAATATCGGCATAATCTCCATAAATGAGTTGGCCTTTTTCTACGAATCTCAATTCTCCATAAGTAGAGTTCCAGGTTCCGGTCCAGTTGATATTAGAATTGAGACTACTTTTTTGTATGGCAGCAGTATCTTCAATGAATAACCCATCATCTTCGTTTGAGCAATTATAAAATACTAAAGAAATAAAAAATAAGGCGAATAGTTTTAATGTTTTCATGGTTTCGTTTTAATTTTAATTACCTCCTTTAGTGTTTTATGGTTTTTTAAGGTTAACATGAAAAATTAATTTTCTCCAAATGTTTATTATATTGTAAGTGAAATAGTTTTTAAACAAATAGATGATGGTTACTTGGTTTGAAATTCCTGTTACAAATATGGATCGAGCAAAAGCTTTTTACGAAAACGTGTTTCAGATCGAAATAAGTCTTTATAAAATGGAAGGACTACAAATGGGATGGTTTCCTAATAAAAATGAAATAGGGGTCGCGACAGGTACATTAATTAATGTAGGGGAACATTACAAACCTAGTCAGGATGGTGTGTTGATTTATTTCTCTTGTGATGATGTCGCCAATGAGATCAGTAGGGTAGAATCAGCCGGAGGTCAAGTATTGTCCAATAAAAAGCAAATAGCTCCAGAACACGGATATATGGCGTATTTAATGGATTCTGAAGGAAACAGAATTGCATTACACTCACAGAAATAATAGTTATGCTATTTACTTTCGGTCTAAAACTTTATATTCTTCATAGCAGTCACTAATGGCATCAAGAATTTGTAAGTCATTGGCAAACTTTATAAAATCTACCGAATAATTACAGTTTCTTAATATTTCATCAATATCCAGACGTTCTACCTGCAGTAGCGCCATTAAGGTTGCTCTATCAAATTTTGATTCCAGAAGATTCCTTATCTCATCATCCTTTTTCATTTTTCTAAGCTTTCGTAGCTCATTAGAACGCTTGCTAAAAATATTATAGAGAAAATCTGCAGGATTAAAAATAGCACCCAGTACTTTGTTCACTGCACCGGGTTGATTACTACCTCCTTCATATCCCGAATTTAATCCTGAGATACTATATCTGTAATTATTGTATACGGGAATTTTTTTGGCGTCAATTTCTAGATACCCTGTAAGCTGTATATCTGCAACCACTACTTCTTCTAAAGCAATACCAAGTTCGGTCATTTTGATTTTAACATCACCAAACTTTTTCCAGTCATTAGTTACTCTAACTCTAAGTGATTTATATCCTATGTAAGTAAAATATAACGTATCGTTTACTTTTGCTTGAATTTCGAAATTACCTTCTTTATTAGTAATAGTACCAACTACCTGGCTAAGATTAACAATATGTACGTTTTGCAAAATTGCATCGGTAGAGGCATTAAGAACTGTACCGGATACGGTTTCTGAATCTGTATCCTGAGCGTTGATACTAATACCTATGATAAGTAATATGAGTAATAAAATGTTCTTCAAAAGTATATTTTTAGTAAAAATTTCTAGTTAATGCTGATCTCAAATCAGCTGTCTATACGAACATAACATAAAAATCGGACCAAAAATCATATAATTTAGTTAATTCATAAAAAAATTATCTACGATCACTTCTTTTTCTTCGGTCTCTTCTTCCGCTACCACCTCGATCACCGCCACTGTCATTCTCACGTCGGCCTTTACCCTTAGGCTTAAATCCTTCGCTTCTGCGTTTTCCTTTAAAACCACCTCCATTATTATCTCTTCTTCGTTTACCGCCACCACCTCTACTTCGGCCAGAATCTTTCGAGATTTCTACATTGACTTTTCTTCCTTCTAGTTTGAAATCCTCAAAAACCGCAAGGATATTATCCTGATGTTCAGAGTCTGTATTAAAGAAAGAGAAACTTTCTTTGACATCTACACGGCTTACTCCATCCCTGTCTAATCCTAAAGCTTCTTTAAGGAAATCTTTAAGAGTCATCCAATCAAATCCATCTTTTTCGCCGACATTAATAAAATAACGTGTACTACCATCTCTTCCTCTAGCACCGTCACCACTTTCTCTGGAAGCATTTAGGTCTTTAGCTTTCTTGTAATAATTATGAAACCGTGAAAATTCTACCGAAAAGAATTTTTTGATAAGTTCTTCTTTAGAGAAATCTTCTAGCACTTCGTTTATAGATGGTAAGTAGCTGTCGATCTCGTGATTAATTTCTGATTTAGCTATATCATTGGCTAAGTGAAATAACTGCACCTGGCAAATTTCTTCTCCACTAGGAATTTCTTTCTCTTCGAACTTTTGCTTAATAATACGCTCTACGGTTTTGATCTTTCTGACCTCACTTTTAGAAACAATAACCATGGATACACCACTTTTTCCGGCACGTCCTGTTCTACCACTCCTGTGTGTATAAGTCTCTATCTCATCAGGCAATTGATAATTAATTACGTGGGTAATATCATCTACATCAATACCACGTGCAGCTACATCTGTAGCAACCAGCATCTGTATTTGACGGTTTCTAAAACTTTTCATAACCAGATCTCGCTGATTCTGACTAAGATCACCGTGTAAAGCGGCAGCATTATATCCATCCTCGATAAGGCTTTCTGCAACTTTTTGGGTATCTCGTTTAGTACGGCAAAATATCACTGAAAAGATATCAGGATTCGCATCTGCCAATCGTTTTAGGGCAGCATAACGATCTCTGGAGTTTACCACGTAATATTCATGAGAAACATTCTTAGAACCTGTGTTTTTATGTCCTACTGTAATTTCTACAGGATTATGCATAAAACGTTTAGCAATCGTAGAAACTTCTTTTGGCATTGTAGCTGAAAATAACCACGTGCTTTTGTCGTCTGGCGTGTGAGATAGGATCGAAGTGATGTCCTCGTAGAATCCCATATTAAGCATTTCATCTGCTTCATCAAGAACGCAATAACCAATATTTGATATGTCTACCATTTTGCGGTTAATCATATCTTGCATACGTCCTGGCGTAGCAACAATAATTTGCGCACCACGTTTAATCTCTTTAGCCTGGTCGTGTATACTGGCTCCTCCATAGATAGCAACGGTTCGTAATCCTTTGCTAAATTTTGAATAATTTTTCAATTCGTTCGTGATTTGTAAACATAGTTCACGCGTAGGAGATAGTATTAATCCTTGTGTAACTCTACTTTCGCTGTCTACTTTTTCAATTAACGGAAAACCAAATGCAGCTGTTTTTCCGGTTCCGGTTTGAGCTAACGCAACAATATCCGTCTCCTCATTAAGCAAAATAGGGATCGCCTTTTCCTGTACTTCACTAGGGGTTTCAAACCCCATTTCATTCACCGCCTTAATAATAGCTTCACCTAGGCCTAATGCTTCAAATTTGTTCATATATTAAAAATAAGCCGCAAAGGTACGGTTTATTATCTGTACTATAATAATAACGAACCACTTATTGTAGTGTTACAAAATAATTGAAGGGTATGTATAATCAAATGATATAAAAACTACTTAATGATCTCAATTTCAAAAAGTTTATCCCAGTTTTTTCCAGTCACAAATAATTGTTTGGTATCCTTTTTATAGGCGATACCATTAAGCACATCCAGATCATCGTGTTGTGTTACTTTATCTCTTAATCCTCTCAAGTCCACAACAGCTTCAATAGCCCCATTTTTTGGATTTATCACGGCTATGCTACTTTTTAAATTAGATTTATCGGTTGAACCGTTTTTAGGCCAGGTATTTGCATAAATTTTGCCTTCCACCCATTCTAATTCATTAAAATTAGATTTTATACTCTTGTTGGTGACAACCTCGATATATGATTTCTCTGCCATTGTTTCTGGATCTAATATCCAGATTTTTTCAGTTCCATCACTTTTATAAACTTTTTTACCATCATTACATAATCCCCAGCCTTCTTTACTTTTATTGTAGGCAAAACTTCCTGTTTTTTCCAAAGTATTCAGGTCATAAATAAAACCTTCCTTGGATAGCCAGGTTAATTGTAAGATTTTATCATCAATTATGGTTATGCCTTCTGCAAAGTATTTTTTATCTATATCTTTTTTGATGAGTACTTCGCCGGTTTTGTGGTTAAGTTTTCTAAGAGAAGATAAACCATTTTTACCGGTACTTTCATATAAGGTATCTGCGTGAAATTCTAGTCCTTGTGTAAATGCATTTTGATCGTGTGGATATTCTGCGATGATTTTATATGTATACAGTTTTGGTTGTACATTATTAAAAAATGTCAGTTTTTTATACACATCTTCCTCTTTGCCTTCAAAATATACGATAGCTTTTAGTAGATGCTTACCTAATCGTTCTGTGTCTATTTTTTCTTCTAAAATATTATTACCATCCGTCTTTAGTTTTAGATCTCCTAAAAAAAATGAAACAGAATCAATTTCGATTTTTTTGTTATTTACGATGCTTGCTTTTACCGTTTCTCCTAACTGAAATTTGGTTTTATTTTCCTCGGTTTTTATCGAAAAATACTTTTTTTTCGCATCGGCATTACTTCCGCAAGAAAAGATCAAGGAGCATAAAGCAATGATGACGAATAGGTTACGTTTGTTCATGATATTGGTAAAATTTAGAGCAAGATATTTATTTTAATTGGGTTTAAAAAATCATTGTTTTATCTACTAAAGATTGTATCTTTGCAGCGGCAAGTCCTACACAACCAGCTCCTGTTGAATCCTCCAGGGCGGGAACGCAGCAAAGGTAAATGGTCGTAGCGGTGTGATGTAGGTAGCTTGCCTTTTTTTGTACCCAATAGTGACTTCATTTTGGTTTGTTCTAGGTTCGGCATAAAAAACAAAAACTGCAATGATGTAACTAAGATCAGTAAATCTAAAGATAATGATTTCTACATTTTGGATTTATATAAATGGTTCTCTTAACGTTTTATTTTGATAGTAACGATCACTCATGGAGTACAAGTGCTCTGATTCATAAGGTAGTTTAGAATGTTCGATCATTGATGTCAGCTATTTTGTTATTTTATTAATCCTTGAATACTTTTTCTACACATCATTTTACCAAGGCATTAGATTTTCTTAAATCTCCAGAGAATTTTATAATTGTTTGGAATAATTATCTTACAAGTAAGTTGTTTTAGTTAAAAAAATTAACAAACATAATTGTTTTAATCGATAAAATACATATATTTGCCGACGAACAACCTAAAACAGTTATTAAATGCTTAAAATCACTTTTTTTCTTACATTTCTGTTTTTTACACTATTTCCAACTTTTTCTCAACATAACTTAGACGGTTTAATACCGGAAAATACAGCAACACATATCGCCGTAAATAACGGGTCTTGGTTTTCGGGCACAACATGGAACACAGGTACAGTTCCGGCAGACGCCGCTATTGTGCATATTCCGGAAAATATATCAGTAACTTATCAGGGCCAGTCCGCTAGCCATATTTTTGCAATTAGGGTTGATGGTAGTTTTACATGTACCCAGACAAATAGTAATAATAGTACTTCATTGACATTTGATACTTTTATAGGAACTCATACATCAATTATTCAATTTTTGGCAAATGAATCAGGTCATGGTAAAATTGAGGTGAATATTGCGCCTTTTGATATTCAGGCACATAAAAATGGAACGACTGGATATTCACAAAGCTGGAATGCAGATGCTTTTTCTCAATTTTCTGATGGAGATTTGGTGGATCAAGTGGTTCGAAAACATACAGGTAGTAAACGATATAATACATATGAAGAAGCTTTAGCTGGCGATACGGCCATCATAGAAGAAAGTAGAATAAGCTATGATGATGGCCCTGGAGTAACCGGAAGATATAGCTGGGATCCTAAACAATTATCATTGGGATTAGTAGCAATGGGGAAATTAGAGATTATTGGTCAAGAGAAAACGAACATGGTAAAATTAGCATCAGATGCTATGTCAGGACAAAAACAGCTAACTTTATCCAGTATTCCTATAGGTTGGAAAGCAGATGACACGATTATAATTACACGCGGCGGTAATAAGAACCCAACAAATAATGGTGAGGATGAAAGAACAATTGACGTAATCAGTGGAGCAAGTATTACAACAACTCGCAATTTAAACAAGAATCATCAAGGAAGACCTCAGGATAACTTACATTGCTATGTGGGTAACCTGACTAGAAATATCACCTTCAGATCAACATCGCCTAATGCAGTTCATAATAGAGGGCATCTTATGGCGATGCATAATGATACCAATGTTCAAATCCGCAATACAGCTTTTTTAGATATGGGCAGGACGGATAAGTCGCGATTATTAGATGATCGTATCTGGGACCGTTGGATAGAACCAAAAGTCTTCAAATCAAAAAATTCCGCTCTCGGTCAAGAATGCGCTCAAATGATCGACGCACCGGCGAAAGATATAACAAATCATCGGGGTAGGTATTCGATTCATTTACATAAAACAGGAGCCAAATATGGAGCTAATATGGTACAGGTTACGGGAAACGTAGTGTGGGGAAATCCGGGATGGGGAATTACACATCACGATTCACATGCTAATGTATCGCAAAACGTGGTATATGACGTAATCGGTTCTGGGATTGTTTCAGAATCAGGAAGCGAAACTGGTTTTTGGGATGAAAATCTAGTAGTAAAAACAAGTAAAGGACATAGTGAAGATGTTTATATTTCTGCACTTTTTCATGATGATTACTTATTTTCTGGACAAGGCTTGGGAATGAAAGGTCGTGCAGTGGTTTGTCGCGGAAATGTAATTGCCAATGCAAACCAAGGTGTAGGGGTCATGAATATGAATCCTGTAATTAATAGCGTAGATAGGGTAGACCCTTTGCAACTGGCCACAGTGCGCCCAGGTTTTGAAGTAGACCAGTTTCCACTAAGTGTCAACGGATATAGTAAAGAAGGCGATGGGATTATGCCGGTAGAAGTCGCTCTTATCATGGAAAACACAACTATCATCTGGACAAATCTGGGGCTAAAATCCATTGAAAGGGATATGGGTGTTAATCACGAATCCCGATCGGTTTTTGATGGTTTTTATGTTTGGGGAGCTAATCAAGCACTTTCTATTACCTACCAGGCGGATTATACATTTCATGATGTATTCTTATCCGGGAAAAACGATAATTCTGCGGGAATCTACCTTTGGAAACATTCTCATAATCATGTTTTTGATGGTATTAAATTGGTGGATTTAGAATATGGGGTCACCGCGTCAAAATTAGTAGAGAGTGGCAATGGAGAATTAAAAACCAGAAATAATGGTTTTACCCCTTGGTATTTTATTGATCTGGAAACGGAAAACGTTTCGAATTTTTATGAAATCGTAAAAGAAGATCCTGCTACTACAACAGTATATAATGAACATTCTGATAATCCTATACACGCAAGTTCTTCGGATTTTGTGACGCGCCCGGTAACTTTTACCTTGGCAGAAGATGCTGATCTGGAAGTAGATTATGCAATTAATGATTTTAAAGTTGAGGTAGATGGAATGATAACTGATCAATTGGGAAGTTATAATTTTGGTATACGACAAGCATTAGCCCAGGGCACGTTAAGGGAAGGATATCCTGAGCGCATCTATGAATTTGCTTCTGTATCCAAATTTAACGAATATGTAACTCAAAATGGGGTGTATCAGCACCCGTTTGACGATTATTTGTATTTCATTATACAAGAGCAAATACCCGATAGGCTCAGTTCGACGTATACAGCTTTTCCGATTCGTATAAAAATTAATAATGCTCCTAATACTGGAGTCTTTGCTTCTCCTTTACAAGAACCTTTATCTAATTTTGTGCCACAAAATCAATTAATTTCTTTATCTGCGAATGTATCACAGAGCAGTACCGCAACAGGTGTAACGTATGATTCTTATCCCATTGATTGTGATGCTCATAAGGCTATCGATCAGAATACCAATGGTAGGGTTAATGCCCAGATATTTCAACGTGGGTTAGTTCCCCTGGGAAGTTTTTCTCAAACAGAATTGGAAAATGAGCCTTGGTATGACTTGGATCTTGGAGAATTAAAAACGATCGATTTTATTGATATTTGGAATACAGTAGAATTAAATGGCGCTGCAATAGAAACACCATCTACCCATTTTAAGGATTTTTACGTGTTAATTTCTGAAAGTCCTTTTGGCAATATGTCGCTGTCCGAAGCAAGAAATCACGCAGATTATGAGTATTATACTAATGCCGAACCAGCTAGGAAGTTTTCACTAAACAACTTAAATGTAAGCGGTCGCTTTGTTAGAATACAAGCGGTTGGAAATAATATAATAAAACTTGCCGAAATAGAGGTTATAGGAAGAACTGATAAGTGTTTGTTGGATGTGGTACCTCCGGAAGCTTACGCAAAGGATGTTGAAATTATTTTAAATGAACAAGGTGAGGCTTCAATACAAGTCACAGATATTGACAATGGTTCTTTCGATGATTGTATAATCGAAAGCGTTTCTTTGGATAAGACAACTTTTAGCTGTGATGATGAAGGACAGAATGTAGTGACTTTAACAATAACGGATAAAAGCGGGAATGTAGATACAACAACGGCTAATGTAATCGTAAAAAGTCTACCCCCTGTCATTGCATGTCCAACAGAAACCATTACCGAAATAGCTGAGAGTAATAACACTTTTACAATACCAGATTATTCATTCATGATATCTGATGATTGTACACCAACAGCAGAGTTAAGCGTAGTTCAGGAACCTTCAGTTGGAACCGTCGTATCAGGATCTTCTTTAACTAATATCACTTTGTCTGCTAAAGATTCTTCGGATAATCAAGTATCTTGTTCTTTTGATCTGCGAGTGGATCAGGTATTATCTGTAAGCGATATTAATCAGTTGGAAAATGGGATACTTGTTTTTCCTAATCCTACAAAAGATAATGTAAATGTTAAAAGTGATGTGTTTGAAATTGAGTTAGTTGAAGTTTATGATGTCAGAGGAAGATTATTGAAAAAGTATCCTATTACTTCAAAAGGTACTCACGAAATTTCTTTAGAAGCTTTAACAGATAGTATGTATTTTCTTAAAATATTTACAAAGAGCCATAGTTTTTTTAAACGTGTTGAAAAAAGATAGCATACCGATAATTGTATGCATTTTGTTAGAACAGTCTTTCAAATTTATTTCTGATCTAAAAATCTATTCGGTATAGTATTTTTTGAACAATACGAGCTTGGTAATAACAATTTTTTATTCTAAAAGTTGATTCTTGGTCATTTTTCATCTCGATATTCTAAGGAACAAATTGATAGGAATATTAAGGCGTTGTGTGATAGATATGCTATTAATATTCGGGTATTTAGAGTATTACCTGGTGAAATAAGTCGCGATATTTTAAGTGGTCAACCTATGAATAAATAGACATTCCAGCATTAAAAATTCATAATTCGTAGCTCATAATTCGTTATTCATAATTCCAAATGTATATTTGCGGATATGAACACAAATCAAAAAGCTAAAGTTGTTTTAATTACCGGAGGGTCTTCTGGGATTGGTAAATCTATAGGGATCTTTCTGACCAATAAAGGGTGTATCGTATACGGGACTAGTAGAAATCCTTCTAGGTTTAATGATTTTGATGCTTTTACCTTACTTCAATTAGATGTTGCCGATAAAAAGAGTATCGCATCTGCAGTGAATATCATTGAACAAAAGCACGGGCGATTGGATGTTCTTATAAATAATGCAGGAGCCGGAATTACAGGCCCATTAGAAGAGATTCCCGAAGAAGAAATTCTGAAAAATTTTACGACTAATTATTTTGGCCCTGTTAATGTCACCAAAGCTGTGTTACCAATCATGAGAAAACAAGGTAGTGGTTTGGTGATTAATATCACCTCAATCGCAGGATATATGGGATTACCATACAGAGGTATTTATAGTGCATCTAAGGCCGCATTAGAAATAACTACCGAAGCCTGGAGAATGGAGTTGAAGACCTTTAATATCCATATGACTAATATGGCTCCTGGGGATTTTGCTACCAATATTGCAGCCGGACGATATCACGCCCCGGTTATCGAAGGATCACCTTATGAAAAATCTTATGGTGAGTCATTGAAATTAATGGATGAACATGTGGATGAAGGTATGAATCCGGATGAAATGGCTAAAGCCGTATATAAAGTTATAGAAACCCATAATCCAAAAGTACATTACAGGGTAGGAGCATTTATGCAAAAATTTTCTATTGTATTAAAGCGAATTTTACCGGATAAAGTATATGAGAAATTACTAATGAATCATTATAAGTTGTAATTTTGACCTCGTATTTGAAGAAAAAATTATAAATAAGAATCATAACAAATAATCATAAATCTAAACACAACAATATGAAGTTTTTTATTGATACCGCTAACCTTGATCAGATTAAAGAAGCGCAAGATTTGGGAGTACTGGATGGGGTAACTACAAATCCATCTTTGATGGCTAAAGAAGGTATCACAGGAAAAGAAAATATTATAGAACATTATAAAAAAATATGTGATATAGTAACAGGAGATGTAAGTGCCGAAGTAATTTCTACGGATTTCGAAGGTATTATCAAAGAAGGAGAGGAACTTGCTCAACTTCACGATCAAATCATCGTAAAGGTACCAATGATCAAAGAGGGCGTAAAAGCAATAAAATATTTCAGCGATAAAGGAATTAAAACCAATTGTACGCTCGTTTTTTCTGTAGGTCAGGCGTTATTGGCTGCAAAAGCAGGAGCAACTTATGTTTCTCCTTTTATTGGTAGACTTGATGATATTTCTACAGATGGTCTTAACTTAATCGCAGAGATTAGAATGGTGTACGATAACTATGGCTTTGATACACAAATTTTAGCCGCTTCTGTAAGACATACGATGCACGTAATTGATTGTGCAAAAATCGGAGCCGATGTTATGACAGGACCGCTTTCATCGATTGAAGGACTATTAAAACATCCTTTAACAGATATTGGCTTGGCAAAATTCTTGGCTGATTATAAAAAAGGAAACTAAACGTTCTAAAACGTAGAAATCAAAAAACTGTTCTTTTAATCGAGAACAGTTTTTTGTTTTTTTAAATTCACAATCTTGCTATAATTCATTAACTGCTTTTCAAAGAAAGGTGAAAATAAATCTGCATTCGGATTTATTATTTTTCCATCTTGATCAACAAGAATTACTTTGTTGGTGTAATGAATTACTAGTTCATCTGAAGAACATTTTGGAAACTTAAATTCATATTCACGATCAAGATTATAATTGTGTCTTTTAATTGTCTTTAGCCAGTTATCCGTTTGTTCGTCATCCGTATTAATACCTATAAAATCAATTTCAGGATATATCTTACTTAGATAATTTGTCTTTTTATGGGCTTTTACATAATGATCTTTTCTTTCTATAGACCAAAAATAAAGTGCAGTAACAGGTTTCTCAAAAAGAGAAGATAGTTTGGTCATTTCCCCATTTGATGAGATAAGATCCTGATCCGGAATAATGTTATCCGGTTTTAGTCGAGCTGTAGCTTTTGCTAGTTCTACGAGCTCTGTTTGAAATTTTTCATTACTGCTTATAGATAAGTAATGATTCAGTACCTTTTGAGAGGTATAATCGTTTTTGTTATCTAATATAAAATTTGTTGTTATACCTCGTAAAAGATTATTCTTTATATAGGAATGGTTGATCATGCTATCTACAAGATCAAGTTTGTACAATGTGTATTCAACCTTACTCTTAGAGAAAGATTTTTGGTTCATATATTTAGTGTAAGATGAGTTGGTAAAATAATGATTGAGAAATCGATTATAAGAATATAATCTCATTAAATCATCATCATTAAAATTCACCTGCTTTTTGTAATCAAAAAAACCATCAGGAAACGCTAAGGACGGATCCTTTTGCTGCATTTTTGAATATTGATATCGATATAAAAACATCTCATATCTTGAATAGAAATCGTATTCAAAACTGGATTTACAGATTTTTTTAGAAAGATTACTAAACTCGTATTTTTTAGTAAGATCATCAAATCTTTGTAGTCTCAGATCATACAAAGAATCTTGTTCTTTCTTGAATTGTCTTGGTGTTTGCCTTACCCTTTGTTTTTCTAATTGTTCTCGCTCTAATTCATTTTGCAAAAACATATCAATTAAGAAATTGTTTTTTCTAGAACCTTTTCCGGTAAACACCAGAGATTCATCAAATTCTAATGTATTTAATCTCAATAAAATACTATCACCTTTTTCTAGAAGTATTAATTGATATTCAGGATTATGTCTAAAAGAATATAACCCTTCTTTTAACCCTTCTAGTTTGTGCGAAAATCGGTTATTCTTGTCTAAATAAATCGTGTCTTTTTGATCACTGTCTTTAAAAAGAACAATATAGTCGGCATTCGGATTTACAATTTCCCCTCCAAAATAAATGTAGTCCTTTGTAACTTCTTTTTCAAAATCACAACTAAACAAACAAAAACTGATCATACAAATACAGAGGAGATGCTTTATCCTGAACATATACATTTTGGGTACAATTATTTTACTGACTAACATTCAAAAATAAATGGAATGATTTCCAAGACTTGTTAAGAATTCGTTAATTGTGTTATTATTAGCCAATGTTGGGAGAAAAAGAAATTTTTATGTTGGTCATCAGCTTTCATTATTGAAAATCAAGGTAAAATACTACTATTTCTTTCAGGTTTTGAATCCATTTTTCTACTTTTGCCGAAAATACAATTCATAACTATGTTATCAGTTTCTAATCTTTCGGTTCAATTTGGTAAGCGTGTCTTATTTGATGAAGTAAATACTACCTTTTCTCAAGGTAATTGCTATGGTATTATTGGTGCAAATGGAGCCGGGAAGTCTACATTTTTAAAGATCCTTTCAGGAGTAATGGATCCTACCTCGGGCCACGTACATTTAGAACCGGGAAAGAGGATGTCTGTTTTAGAACAAAATCATTATGCTTATGATGAATACACAGTTCTGGAAACCGTAATTATGGGTAATAAAGAGTTGTATAAGATAAAGACGGAAATTGATGCTTTATATGCAGACTATACTGACGAAAATGCCGAGAAAATAGGTGAGTTACAAGTACAGTTTGAAGAAATGAACGGGTGGAATGCAGACAGCGATGCAGCTACGATGCTTTCAAATCTTGGAATCAAGGAAGATCTTCATTATACCAGCATGGCAGATTTGGATACCAAACAACGCGTACGTGTCTTACTTGCACAATGTTTGTTTGGGAATCCTGATGTTTTAATTATGGATGAGCCCACCAATGACCTGGATTATGAAACGATTTCTTGGTTAGAGAATTTTTTAGCTAACTATGATAATACAGTGATTGTAGTTTCTCACGACCGTCACTTTTTGGATTCGGTTTGTACTCACATCTCTGATATAGATTTCGGTAAGATCAATCATTACAGCGGTAATTATACATTCTGGTATGAATCTTCTCAACTTGCTGCACGTCAGAGAGCACAGCAGAACAAAAAAGCAGAAGAGAAAAAGAAAGAGTTGCAAGAATTTATTGCTCGATTTAGTGCAAACGTGGCAAAGTCAAAACAAGCTACTTCTCGTAAAAAAATGATTGAAAAATTGAACATAGAAGATATTAAACCTTCTAGCCGCCGCTATCCGGCCATCATTTTTGAACGAGATCGTGAGGCAGGAGACCAGATTTTGAATGTAGAAGGTTTAGCCGCAAGCACGGAAGGAGAAACGCTATTTAAAGGAGTAGATATCAATTTGGCTAAAGGCGATAAAGTAGTCGTTTTTTCTAAAGATTCTAGAGCAACCACAGCCTTTTATCAAATTCTAAACGGCAAGAAAGATGCAGATGCCGGAACATTTTCCTGGGGTGTAACCACCACACAATCCTATTTGCCGGCTGATAATAGTGAATATTTCCAGAATGATTTAACGCTGGTAGATTGGTTACGTCAATGGGCAACCACAGAAGAGGAGCGAGAAGAAGTATATATCAGAGGTTTCCTTGGTAAAATGATTTTTAGTGGAGAAGAGGCATTAAAAAAGTCAAATGTACTATCAGGAGGTGAAAAAGTACGTTGTATGTTGTCCAAGATGATGATGACCAGAGCAAACGTATTAATGCTGGATGAACCCACAAATCATTTGGATCTGGAATCTATTACAGCATTCAATAATTCTTTGAAAAACTTTAAAGGAACGATTCTGTTTACAACACACGATCACGAATTTGCACAAACAGTTGCCAATCGAGTAATTGAGCTAACACCAAACGGTGTGATTGATCGATATACAACTTTTGATGAGTATATGAGCGATAAAAAGATCAAAGAGTTACGTGAGAAAATGTATGCCGTAAACGTATAAATTTTATACACGAGAGTAAAATAATGAAAAAATCCTGCAGTTAGCAGGATTTTTTATACTTATTCGTTTACGATTAGTCCTTCAAACTTTATAAAGATATACTCCCTGATCGCCACTTCTAATGTTTGTTGATGGTCATTAAAAAAAGTGTGATCTGTAATCAGTTGCATGATAAAATACTCATCCATTTTAATAAGTAAATCTGGTGATACAGAGGTAAATATCTTATTTTCGATTCCAAAAATATAAAACTGTTTAAGGTCTTTTAATAGGTCTTTTAAAAAAACCTCAACGATATTCCAGGCATCCGGAAAATGAATTTGTAATTGTTTTAGATAAAAAGGCGAAATATCTTTTACTCCTTCTGCTAATATCTTAGCTAAGCTTTCATATTGATAATTCAATGCAGATAGTTCTCCTGAGATTTCATTTTTATAAGCTTTGAGTTGATCGATTCTTACCTGAGTGATATACTCAAAAATTTCTTCTTTGGTTACAAAGTATTGATAAATAGTAGACTTACTCTTATTCATTAATAGTGCCAAGTCGTTTATAGTAAGGTCACCAAGTGCAGTTTGCGTAAGTTTCGGAAGAAGTGCTTGCGTCCATTGTTCTACTTTTTTGGTTTTTTGCTTTCTTTCTCGATGAATTGATTTTCTTCCCATATTTGGTATTTTCTAATAAGCGAACTATATTTGATTGAATAGTTCGAAAAATAAAATATCTTTTTCAAACATAACCATTTGACCTGTGAAAAATCAAGCAGTTTGGCAAAAATATTCTGGAAAAGTAGCTTGGCCAACTATACTTTTGTTTTCCGTTTTATCTATTGGATATATTTTACTTTGGAAATTTTATTTATTAGGGCTCTGGCCAATATGGACCTCCATTATAGGAGCTGTATTAGCATATGGAATGTTTACGATTGCACACGAAGCTAGTCATGGTAATATTTCTGGAGGAGTTCAGTCGTTTGTGAAATTAGAAAAAGTCTTGGGTTGGATATCTAGTTTCTTTTTATTATTTCCTTTTTCTGCATTTGTAGTTATACATCTTAGGCATCATGCGCACACAAATGACCCAGCAAATGATCCGGATCATTATGTTAATGGTAGTAACCCTTTGTCAATATTCTTTCGTTGCCTTACATTGATCGGCTATTATTTTGAATTGGCTTTAGGCAAGCACAGTAAAAAGAACGAAGCAATGAACAAAATTAGAGGACAATCTATTTTGTTTTTATTTTTTCTTATCTCAATATTAAGCGCTGTGATTTTTTTAGGATATGCAAACACATTATTTTTTGTGTTTATTTTATCAGCGCTTATTGCCGCACCAGTATTAGCTTTTTCTTTTGATTGGTTACCGCATTATCCGCATAATAATTTAAGTAGGTATCGTAATACACGTATTATTACGATTCCAGGCTTAGAGTTTTTATCACTATACCAAAGTTACCATCTGATACATCATTTACACCCTAGAGTGCCTTTTTATAAATATAAAAGTTGCTTTTTGGATATGGAATCCGAATTACTAGAAAAACAATCTGTGATTGAGGGTTATAGAGATCAGGATTTAAAATTGTTAGACAAAAAAAATACATATTCAGATATTCAATTAGGAAAAAAATGGAATTATGTTTTAGAGGTAGAAGAAATACAAAGAGAAACATCAAACACGGTCAAACTTGTTTTCAAAAATTTAGATCAGATTCCTTTTCTTTATGAAGCTGGTCAATATGTAGTCATTTCAGACTTAGTTAATGGAGATTTAATAAGTAGATGTTATTCTATTTGTGAGGATCCTGTTACAGGAAAGCTTGCGGTAGCTATAAAAAGAATAGCAGGGGGAAAGTTGTCTGATCATTTAGTAAATACTATTAAGAAGAAGGATAAGTTAAGAGTTTCTGGTCCATTTGGTAAGTTCTTGTTGCCAAAAAGTATTGATAAACCCTTTGTGTTTATTGCTGGTGGAAGCGGTATTACGCCTATTATGTCTATGATCAAATCTGTTTTAAGAACTTCAGAAGAAAAAGTGACATTACTTTATGGATCTAGGAGTGAAGAAGAAGTAATCTTTGATCAAGAACTTAAAGAACTTTCTATACATTATCCAAACCGTTTAGATATATTATTAAGTTTCGAAATATTAAATGTAGACGTACAATACGACTATTTATCAAAGTTATCGGTAGATTCCTATTTTTATATATGTGGTCCATCGGCAATGATGGAGGCTTCTAAGAAAGTATTGAGTAGGCTTGGTGTTTTGGGTGATTTAATTAAAGTGGAAGAGTTTTCTGAGAGTTTTAATAAACTTTCTGGTGTAAAACATAAGATTGATATAGCAATGAGTGGTAATCAATTCTCATTCAATACCGATAGTGCTGAGACAATATTACAAGGATCGATAGAAACTAAAAATACACTACCACACGCTTGTAAAATGGGTGATTGTAGTACTTGTAAAGCTTTATTGATTAAGGGAGAAGTAAACTGGAACTCTAAGAAAGATATAGTTCTTTTAAATAATGAAATAAATCAGGGATATATACTTACTTGTATGTGTACTCCAAAAACCGATATAATATTAAAAATATGAATATTGAAAAAGAATATGATTATGTGATTATCGGAAGCGGTTTTGGTGGTTCGGTTAGTGCTTTACGTCTTTCTGAAAAAGGATATAAAGTTTTGGTTATCGAAAAAGGAAAATGGTATAAGCCTAAAGATTTTCCAAAAACGAATTGGAATCTTCGGAAATGGTTGTGGGTTCCTTTTTTAAGATGGTTCGGCATCATGAAAATGTCTTTTTTTAAACACGTAGTAGTGATTTCAGGAACCGGAGTAGGAGGAGGCTCCTTGGTGTATGCAAATACACTTCCTGTTCCTAAGAAAAAATTCTTTACTTCGGGAAGCTGGAAGAACTTGGCAGATTGGCAAACAGAGTTAGCACCATTCTACAAAACTGCATTGCGTATGCTGGGCGCTCAGAAAAATCCTCAACTTTTTGATGGTGATAAGGCGCTTCGAGAGTTAGCAGATAACTTGAATATAAAAGACGATTTTTCTGCTACTGACGTCGCAGTATTTTTTGGCGCTCCCAATAAAACGGTTAAAGATCCTTATTTTGATGGAAAAGGTCCGGATCGAACAGGCTGTAACTTTTGTGGTGGTTGTATGACTGGATGTAGAGTAGGAGCAAAAAATACACTGGATAAAAACTATTTATACTTGGCGCAGCAATTAGGAGCGCATATTTTGGCAGAAAATGAAGTTTTCGATGTAGTGCCTGATAAAGATGGATATCATGTGAAATATGTATCGTCAACAGGCTTTTTCAGTTCTAAAAGAACCGTAAAAACTAAGGGTGTTATTTTTTCTGGAGGGGTTTTGGGTACCGTTAAATTACTATTGAAGTTGAAGCAGAAATCTTTACCTAAATTGTCGGATTGCTTGGGAGCAGATATAAGAACCAATAATGAAAGTCTCATTAGTGTGACTAATCTTAATGGTAAGAAGGATATGTCTAAAGGCGTAGCTATTGGATCAATTTTGAACACAGATGAAAACAGTCATTTAGAAATTGTACGATATGCAAAAGGTTCCGGTTTTTGGAGATTGTCTCATTTACCATTAACCCATGGAAAAAACACCATCATCAGGGTCACAAAAATGGTTACTAGTTTTTTTAAGTCACCATTGGCATATCTTAAATTATATACAACCAAAAACTGGGGTAAGAGCACGGCTATTTTATTGTTTATGCAAACATTAGATAGCACCCTGAAATTTAAACTAAACTCATTAGGTAAAATGAACACCACAGTAACCGAGGGTAAAAGACCAAGTGCATTTATACCACAATCGCTTGATCTGGCAAAGAAATATGCAGCAATTACAGGTGGAAAAGAGACTGTTTTTGGATTAGAACCGCTTGCAGGGATTCCATCTACCGCTCATATTTTAGGCGGAGCAGTCATGGCAGAAAGTACAGCTAAAGGTGTTATAGATATGAATAATAAAGTCTTTGGTTATGATCATATGTATATATGCGATGGATCAATGATATCCGCCAATCCCGGCGTTAATCCATCCTTGTCAATCACAGCAATAACCGAAAGAGCGATGAGTAAAATACCGTTTAAGTCAGATTAGTTATTTTTAGAATTTTGAAAATGTCTAAAAATAAGAAAACCACCATAGGCTATAAATAAAACAGTAAGTATAACTCTGTAATCCCATTCAGATTGAGTCATCGTTCGCTGGTATAATCTGAAACTCCCGAATAGCACCAAAGCTATTCCAATCATAAAGTCCCAATTTTTTCTGGGTGTTTTATTTTGTTCCTCTTCCATTTGTACTTACGATAAGCTTTTTTCTATAATTGGGATTGCCTCTTCTACGTCCGTTTTCTTTACAAAAAGTTGAATGTGATCCGGTACACCACCACCAAAACCAGCAGCCATACCTGATTTCATATCATCTCGGGTGATAGAATTAATACCACTATCCTGCAGTAGGTTTTGCAAGAATTGAATATTAATTAAACTACCGGTATAGATTCTTTCGTATTCACTTTCGGGAAACATATATAATTATTAAGCATTAAAATATTTACTATCCCAGATTGCAGTATTGAAATTCTTGCCCAAAGCAAAGCCGTAAAATAAAACAACTGCAGCTACTGATTTAAACATAAAGAAAAATATCATTATAAATTCAGAGGTGCTACTTTCTTTACTAAATAATCCTTGTGGGACCATAAAGGTAACTAAAAGACTTACTAAAAAAGTAAGAATCAGTAAATTTTCAAAACTTTTAAAGAACCACATCATTAACTTACGGAATGGATGCAAATCATCACCCCATTTATGGATCAAATAATAGTAGTTATTTCCCATCGGAGCGAAAAGTAATGGATCGTCTGCATTTTCCAATTTGAATAGCTTAGACGGAGCAACTATTTTGAAACCACTTAGTTCTATATCGTGAGTTTTTTCAAGATCTTTTATTTTTGATAGTGCTTCCTTTGGAAGTTTACCCTTAAAGTATTTTGAATCTAAAAAACGTAGTCGATAATCAATACAAATTTTTTTTATCTGATCAATATGATAAATCTTTGAGCTTTCTAAATGATCAAAAATAAAATCATTTTTTATTATCGGTATACCGTTCTCCAGTGTATCAATAATACGATCCTCTTTTTCGCTTTCTTTCTTGAAAATAGCTTGTACTTGCATTTCCCAGCTTGCAACATCAAATTGTTTGTTACGCAGTTGAGTTAGCTTTTTTTCTACGTTAGTCTTTGGAAACATCATTTTTCTTTCTTTAGCATCACTAAATTAAGTAATTACGATTTGTATTGCAAGATTTCCCGGTTTTTAACAAATGTTGAATCTAACGTTGATATTTAAAAGAATATAAGTATTAAAAAATGCCTGTGAAAAATTCAAAGGCATTTAATCTTGGTCAAAGGTAGATACTGTATTTATCGTAATTCTGCTCCCAGCTTATTTTCAAAGTTCTGCTGAAGCTTATTCATGATTTTATCAATTTGTTTATCTGTAAGCGTTTTATGCTCATCTTGTAGCGTAAAGCTTACAGCGTAAGATTTCTTTCCTTCCGGCAGATTCTTACCTTCATATACATCAAATAAATTCACGTTTTTAAGAAGTTGTTTTTCTGTTTGGTTAGCAATGGTGTGAATCTCTTCAAACGTAACTGAATTATCTAATAATAAGGCGAAGTCTCTTCTTACTGCAGGGAACTTAGGGATGTCTGTAAATTTAATTTTACTTCGTTTAGCAAATTCTAAAATTGTATCCCAGCTAAAATCAGCGTACAATACCTCCTGAGAGATTGAAAAATGTTTTAAAACATTTTTTCTGATCATACCAAATTCTACTAATTTTGATTTACCGAGACTATAAACAACACCTTCAGAAAAGAGATCATTTTTAATCGGAGATGTTTTAGATGTTTTAATTCCTAAACGACTTAATATAGCTTCGACAACTCCTTTCATATAAAAGAAATCACTTTTTTCCTGAGGCACTTTCCAATTTTCATTGGTTTTATTTCCGGTGATTGTTAGACCTAAATGTTTGTTTTCAATTCTACCGCTTTCATAATGATGATAGGTCTTCCCAAATTCAAATAATTTTAGATCCGATCGTTTTCGATTAATGTTGTAAGAAACTGCTTCCAAACCTGAAAACAGTATTGATTGCCTTAATACCGCCAAATCATTGCTTAACGGGTTTAGCATTTCTACATTGTTTTCTGTTTTTAATTGTTCTGATAATGAAATATACTCAGGTGATGTAAGAGAGTTTGCCAACATTTCGTGAAAACCCTGACCAACCAATTGATTAGAGATTGTGTTTTGAACATTGTGGTCAGCATACCTGTCAATATTTGCGATAGAAGCATTTAATTTTTGGGTAAACTTTATGTTGTTATATCCATAAACACGCAAAATTTCTTCAATCACATCAGCTTCTCGCTGAACATCGTTTCGATATGCGGGAATCGTAAGTCCCAGTCCACTTTCTGTTATGTTATTTACTTTAATCTCAAGAGAACTTAGGATGTCTTTTATAGTTTCTTGAGGTAGTTCTTCTCCAATTAACTTTGCTGTATTTTCAAATGATAAAAACACCTGAAAATCTTCAGTTTTTTTAGGATACAGATCAGTGATGTCACTAGTGATATCTCCGCCCGCTAATTCTTGGATGAGTAAAGCGGCTCTCTTTAATGCATATTCGGTAATATTAGGATCGATACCTCTTTCGAACCTAAAAGATGCATCGGTATTCAATCCATGACGCTTGGCAGTTTTTCGAACACTTACCGGATTAAAATAAGCACTTTCTAAGAAAATCGAGGTGGTATTTTCTGTAACTCCAGAATTAATTCCACCAAAAACTCCGGCAATACAAAGTGGTTTTTTGGCGTCACATATCATTAAATCTTCTTGATGTAGTTCTCGTTCTACTTCATCAAGTGTCGTAAACTTGGTACCCGCTTCTAGGGTTTTTACTTCAATCTTGTTTCCTTCGATAAAGTCAGCATCAAATGCGTGCAAAGGTTGTCCTAATTCGTGTAAGACATAATTTGTGATGTCGACCACATTGTTTTTAGGAGTGATTCCTATTGCTTTAAGTCTATGTTGTAACCAGGTGGGAGATTCGGCAACTTTTAATCCAGAAATTGTTACACCACAATATCTTGGTGCTAGCTCCGGATTTTTTACTTCTACGTCAAATTTATGTAATCTGTTATCAACCTTAAAATTACTTACAGATGGTGTGATAAGCTCTAAATTAAGGTCTTTTTGCTGCAACCCGGCTTTTAGATCTCTAGCTGTTCCCCAATGACTCATAGCATCTGCACGATTAGGAGTTAATCCAATTTCGAATACGTGGTCATTTTCAATATCAAAAATATCTGCTGCAGGAGTTCCTACCGAAATATCTTTATCAAGCACCATAATTCCATCATGGCTTTTACCAAGACCTAATTCGTCTTCGGCACAGATCATACCGTGACTTTCTTCTCCACGGATTTTACCTTTTTTGATTTTCCATTCCTTACCATCCTCATCATAAAGTTTTGTGCCAATGGTAGCAACCGGAACTTTTTGACCTTCGGCCACATTAGGAGCTCCACAAACAATTTGTACAGGGTCTCCGTTTCCTAAATCTACTTTGGTAATTTTAAGTTTATCAGCATTAGGATGTTGGGTACAGCTGATAACCTGACCAACAATTACACCTTCTAGACCTCCTTTTACACTTTGGTAAGTTTCGATTCCTTCTACTTCAAGCCCTAAATCTGTGAGCAATTCTCCGGCTTTTTCTGCGTCCCAATCCAGCTTTATAAATTGCTTTAGCCAGTTATATGAAATTTTCATTAATGATGATTCTGAAATTAGGCGGTAAAGATACTATTTTGGGTAAAGTTGACAAACAAGAAATCTTTCTTATCTAAAATAAAAAGTGTAGTTTTAGGTAAATAATAACTTAACCAAATTCTATTATGAAAACAATGATCAAATTTTTTGTCTGCATATGCCTTATCGCAATTACTTCCTGCACGGATAAAAAGAAAGAAGAAGAAGAAACTAAAGCTGCCGTAGAAAAGATAGAATCGGTAGAAACCGAACTGGATAAAATTTCTGAAGAGGTAGATGAGAAAGCAGAAGAGTTAGAAGAGGCTCTAGAGGATTTGGATAGTATTTAATTGTTAAACTAGCTCCCATATACCATAATTATCAATAATACGAAAAATTTAATAAGATGAAATTAGCAAGAATATTAGCAGTTTGTATGATCATTTTTCTTTTTGGAAATCATATGACCGTGGCTCAAGGAAAATCTAAAGAAGCAAAGGAAAAAGTGACGGAGAAAAAAGCTAAAGGACAGGATAAGCTTAAAAAAACAAAAGAAAAAGCAAATGATCAATTAGATGAAGAAAAGCAAAAAGGGAAAGACAAAATAAAAGAAGCTAAAGATAAAACTGATAAAGCGCTTAATAATGCTGAAAAAGAAGGAGAAAAGCTGAATGATAAAGCCGAAAAACAAATCGATAAAGAAGCTAAAAAGGCAGAAAAAGAAGCCAGGAAAGCAGAGCAAAAAGCTGAAAAAGTAGTAAAAGGAAACGCTTACGGTAAAAATAAAGAGGGTCTTACCGGAAGGGCGTTTGGAGAAGCAAGAGCTGCAGATGCAAAAGATAAAGCTGAAAAAAGTGAAAAACAGCTAAGCAAAAATGAAGAAAAGTTGCAGAGAGGAAGAAATAAGATTGCTGCTGCCCGAGAGCGGTTGGAAAAAGCCAAAATAAAAGAAGGGGAGGAAGCTTTAACACCAGAAGAGATTGCCGAAAAAGAAGCTAAGATAACTAGAGCAGAAGAAAAGCTTAAAGCACTTGAAGAATCTATCAAAAATGGAAAAAAGAAATTAAAAGAAGAGAAAGGTAAATTAGAAAAAGTTTATCCTGAAGAACAATAATTTTTTTGAAGATTTTTTATAAATAAGTAGGCTTTTATATAGTTGAAAGGCTACTTATCTTGTTATAATAGATATGGTAATGTGTTGATAATTATTATTAAACCAGAATATTATGTATTTTTGAACCGATAAAGATTTTAAAAATGCCCTTAATGAAACTTGTTAAATCCATCATACTATCATTTTTTTTCCTGGTATTAGGAAACCAGATGAGTGTTGCCCAACAAACAGATACGAACAAACCAGAGCAATATTTGCCTAATGCTGTAAATGTAAAGTCAAGCGCCAGGATGGATGGAAAAACAAAAAGGAAATCTACTCCTGTGGTTAATACTTCCGAAACTTCAAAATTATATTCAATAAAAGAAAAAGAGTCTAGAGCCTTGACTGCTAAAAAGTCCAAAGAGCTTGGAAAAGGAAACATCACCCCTCAAGAGGCAAAAAGACAAAGAGAAGCGAGGGTTGCTGCCATTATTGAAGCAAATAAGACAAAAAAGAAAACAACATCAAAAGGAAATAATAAAACAAAAACCAATTAATTTTTTATTATTGTAAAACATATTGATAACTTATAAAACTGTCTAGCTAGATCTAATTGTCTATCTAGACAGTTTTTATATTCACACAAACCTATGACTAAATATATAATACCATTGGTATGCATACTTTTTTTATACTCTTGTAAAGAAGACAAAAAAGAAAACAACATATTCTTGAAAAGTGGGCCTTGGAAAGCTTCGTTAACCGTGCAGGATGATAAAGAATTACCCTTTCTTTTTGAAGTATTTGATGACCAAACTATAAAGATGTTCAATGCCGAAGAGGTCATAGATGTAGATGAGGTAAGAATTCAAGGAGATTCAATTTTTATCAATTTTCCTGTTTTTGAAGGGTATGTGGCAGCAAAGTTTCAGGATTCCCTTACCATTTCAGGAAGTTTTATAAAAGAAAGCCTGGATAGAGTGGTTCCTTTTAAAGGGACTTTTGGTGTAAAAGATAGATTTGACATTACCTCAAAACCATTAGCTAATGTAGAGGGAAATTGGGAAGCAGTTTTTAGTAAAGAAGTTCCGGAGGATCGCTATATAGCCAAAGGAATTTTTAAACAAAACGGAAACGTAGTTACCGGAACTTTTAGAACTACAACAGGAGATTATCGTTTTCTAGAAGGAGTACTAAATAATAATCAACTAGAATTATCAGCTTTTGATGGGGCGCACGCTTTTTTGTTTACGGCAGAAGTAACCGATAGCACGATGAACGGACATTTCTATTCCGGCAATCATTGGAAAGAGCCTTTTACAGCAATCCGAAATGACGAATTTAAGCTTCCTTCTGAAGATTCCCTTACTTTTATAAAAGAAGGATATGATAAACTTGCCTTTAGTTTTCCAGATGAAAAAGGGAAGATGGTTTCTCTGGATGATGATCTTTTTAAAGGAAAAGTAACTATGGTTCAAGTAATGGGAACCTGGTGCCCCAATTGCATGGATGAAACCAAGTATTACGTTGATTATTACAAGAAAAATAAAGAAAAGGATGTAGCATTTGTTGCATTGGCCTTTGAGTATGCAAAGACTCCCGAAAAAGCATTTAAGTCGATTGAAAGATTACGTTCTAAACTTAACGTTGAATATCCGATTCTTTTGGCGCAATATGGAACCTCCAATAAAGAAAAGGCTCAGGAAAAGCTACCAATGCTTAACCACATATTGTCATACCCTACCACAATATTCATAGACAAAAAAGGAAAAGTGCGTAAGATTCATACCGGGTTCAACGGACCGGCAACAGGCGAGAAATATGTAACGTTTAAAAATGAGTTTGAAAACTTTGTTAATCAGCTGTTAAAAGAATAGTGGATTTAACAGTTATTAGGGCTTCCTTTTTTACTTTAACACTACGGTAACATTGGGATTAATAATATCATCTTATTATTGTTGGAAACGTATGATTTTTCTTTCATACGTAATCCTGTAAATAACTTAAACGATTCAGTTATGAAATCAACTAAAATAGTTAGGGGTCTATTTTCTAATCATTTTATGTGTTTTATCTGAATCAGTAAAATTAAAAAAACAAAAAGATGAAACAATCTAACCTAATGGTAGCAGTCATTGCTATTGCAATTATGCTATGTGCCAACCAATCCAACGCTCAACTTAAAACACCGGAGGCAAGTCAGCGAGCACAAGTAACACAAAGAATAGGAATTACGGATATTACTATTGATTACGGAAGGCCGAGTGTAAAAGATAGAGAAATATGGGGTAAGCTAGTTCCTTTTGGATATAATGACCTGGGATTCGGAACATCAAAGGCAGCACCCTGGCGAGCTGGAGCTAATCAGAACACAACCATAGAATTTTCTCATGATGTTAAAGTAGAAGGAAAAGACATCAAAGCAGGTATCTATGGGCTGCATATTGCATTAAAAGAAGATGATAATGCCACGATAATATTCTCTAAGAATTCGAGCTCCTGGGGAAGTTATTTCTATGATGAAAAAGAAGATGTATTGCGAGTAGATGTTCAGACCAAAGCAACTCCTTATACTGAAACGCTTCTGTTTTTGTTTCCTTCTTTTGACGATACAAGTACAACTGCTATATTGCGATGGGAAAAGAAAGAAATTCCATTCAAAATAGAAGTAGATGTGACAAATATTGTAATGAATGGTATTAAGAATGATCTAAGAAGTAGTGCAGGATTTACACAATCAAATTGGGATACTGCGGCCAATTATGCTTTTAATGCCGGTGATTTGGATCAGGCATTAGAATGGATAAATACATCGATTAGTGGTAATTTCTTTAGTAAAGAGACCTTTGGTAACCTATCTCTAAAATCACAAATCCTTGCAAAACAAGGAAAGATTCAAGAAGCAATGAGTTTGATAGATAAAGCAGCAGTACTTGGCAATGCTACTCAGGTATTTCAGTTAGGAACTAGTTTGATTAGTCAGGGGCAAAAAGATAAAGCACTAGAGGTTTTAAAGAATAACGTAAAGAATAATAATGGTGCCTGGCCGTCGAATTACGGATTGGCTAAAGCCTATTCAGCGACTGGGGACTACAAAAGTGCTGTCAAATCCATGAATGTTGCTATGAATAATGCTCCCGAAAGATTTAAAGGTAGATTATCAAGCGAATTAGAAAGACTTAAAAAAGGCCAGGATATAAATTAACTGAACTCTATTTTAAAGAGTCCATGAAAGTGGTGTGTTTAAAATAGTGATTTGAACATATCTCGTTTCAAAGCAGGATTTGAAATTTGATAAAAATGTTTGTTGTACAAAAGCTACAGGTCGGGACACTTAAAATTAGAACTTCAGTTCATTAAAAATGATATTAGTTTACAAAAGGATCAGCGTTTTGCAGATCCTTTTTTTATTGACTTTAAAATAAATAAGTTAATTTTTTAAATCCTTGATAGAATACATTTTCTTGTTATATTACCGTGTAGTATTTTAGCAGGATTACTATATCTTTGCACGACCAAATTTATATACATGAGTAAAGCCGTTTATATTGCTACTATTGAACCTAATAGTGGTAAATCAATTGTTGTTTTAGGGTTAATGAGAATGTTACTTGGGAAAGTAGCGAGAGTAGGGTATTTCAGACCTATAATTGATGATCCCAAAGAAGGAGAGACTGATAATCATATCAATACAGTAATATCACATTTCGAACTAGATATCAATGTTAAGAATGCTTATGCGTTTACCAGAAGTGAAGTATTACAGAAATATAATCAAGGTCGCGCAGGAGCCATCATCGATGGAATTATAGAAAAATATAAAAACCTGGAAGAAAAGTTCGATTTCATTTTGGTAGAAGGAACAGATTTTTCTGATGAAGGAAGTATCATCGAATTTGATATCAACGTAATAATCGCAAAGAATTTAGGAATTCCATCGATTATTGTTGCAAGTGGTGTAGATAAAACAAAAGAAGAAATCGCAGGTAATCTAAAACTAGCGTATGATACTTTTACCAGCAAAGATGCAGAAGTAGTAGCCGTAGTAGCCAACAAAGTTGCGGATGGTGATGAAAAAGAATTGAAATCAGTACTGGAAAGGGAGTTTAATGAAGATGTAGAGCAGATCATTATTCCTAAGATTTGTTCTTTAATTAATCCTACTATAAAAGAAATTGTAAAGGAACTAGACGGTAAAGTACTTTTCGGAAAAGAGTTTCTCCACAATCAGGCAGGTAGCTTTGGTGTTGGAGCAATGCAGCTACGTAATTACCTTACTCATCTTAAAGATAATAGTTTGGTAATAACTCCAGGCGATCGAGCAGATATTATTTTAGGTGTATTACAAGCTAATATATCGGATAATTACCCAAAGATTTCAGGTATTATTCTTACGGGAGGAATCATTCCTGAAGAACCTATTCTTAAATTAATAGAAGGTGTGTCTTTATCCGTACCCATTGTATCGGTAGCACAAGGAACATTTTCGATAACTAATAAAATAGGAGCGATACGATCTAAAATTTATGCTGATAATGTGCAAAAGATCAATACGTCGATCAGTACATTTGAGCAATATGTAGACGCGGATCGACTTGTAGACCCTTTAATTACTTTTGAGTCTGATAGTTTAACCCCTAGTATGTTTCAGTATAATTTATTAAAAAGGGCCTTAAAGCATAAAAAGCATATCGTGTTACCCGAAGGATCTGATGAAAGAATTCTTAGAGCTACCTTTAGATTACAAGCTTCCAATGTCGTCGACATCACCTTAATTGGAGACGAAAAGAAAATTAAAAGCAAAGCTACAAAGCTTGATATTCCGATTGATTTTAGTAAAATACATATTGTTTCGCCCATACATTCTCCGCATTTTGACGATTATGTAAAAACCTTTTACGAACTCAGAAAGCATAAAAATGTAAATATGGATATGGCCAAGGATATGATGGCCGACGTATCATATTTTGGTACCATGATGATTTATAAAGGTCATGCAGACGGAATGGTATCTGGAGCAGTTCATACAACGCAGCATACCATAAGACCGGCATTACAGTTTATCAAAACAAAACCAGGTGTTAAAGTAGTGTCTTCCGTGTTTTTTATGTGTTTGGATGACAGGGTTTCCGTATTCGGTGATTGTGCAATCAATCCTAATCCTAATGCAGAAGAACTAGCAGAAATTGCCATCTCATCTGCAGAATCAGCAGCAGCTTTTGGTATCGAACCTAAAGTGGCAATGCTCTCTTATTCTTCTGGTACATCCGGAAAAGGAGAAGATGTAGAAACCGTAAGAGAAGCCACTAGAATAGTAAAAGAAAAACATCCCGAGCTTAAAATTGAAGGCCCCATACAATATGATGCAGCAGTGGACATGAGGGTAGGGAAGAGCAAGCTACCTGATTCTGAGGTAGCCGGTCAGGCAAGTGTATTGATATTTCCTGATCTTAATACCGGGAATAACACATACAAAGCAGTACAAAGAGAAACTGGAGCTTTGGCAATTGGTCCTATGTTACAAGGCTTAAACAAACCTGTTAATGACCTAAGTAGAGGTTGTACAGTTGATGATGTGTATAATACTGTTATTATTACCGCAATTCAAGCACAAGGGTTATAAAAAGAAGAGAATAAACTATGCGAGTACTAGTATTAAATTCAGGAAGTTCATCTATCAAATTTCAATTATTCGATATGCCATCTGCCCAGGTACTTTGTTCTGGTTTGGTAGAACGTATTGGGTTAGAAAATGCCAAAATTAACTACAAAACAGATACTCAGAATATCGAAAAAGAGATGGATATTCCTGATCATAAAATTGGTTTAAAAATAATTGCTTCTTTTTTATTAGACACTGGCATTGGAGTGATCAGTTCCGCTTCTGAAATTCAGGTTGTCGGTCATCGCGTAGTTCACGGTGGGAGTACTTTTGCTAAAACCGTAGAGATCAATGATGAGGTAAAGGAGAAAATAGAAAAGCTGTCAGCTTTGGCACCATTACACAATCCTGCTAACTTACAAGGAATCTTAGTTTCTGAAGAGATTTTTTCAAATGCAAAACAGGTAGCGGTTTTTGATACGGCGTTTCATCAGACAATACCAATAGAAGCTTATAAATATGCAATTCCAAATTCTTTTCTAGACGAACATGGTATAAGGGTATACGGATTTCACGGAACAAGCCATAAATATGTTTCAGAAAAAGCGATAGCACATTTAGGGAAACGAAACTCCAAAATTATTACTATTCATTTAGGTAATGGATGCAGTATGACTGCAGTTAAAAACGGCAATAGTGTGGATCATACATTAGGTTTTGCACCAATGAATGGATTGATTATGGGCACCAGATCAGGAGATATCGATCCGGCAGTTATCTTTTATATGGTAAAATCCTTAGGATATTCTTTAGATGAGGTAAACTCATTGCTTCAAAAAGAAAGTGGCATGCTGGGGTTAACAGGTTTTAGTGATTTACGAGATATAGAATCTAATGCAGAAAAAGGAAATGTTGATTGTCAGCAAGCATTAGAAATGAATGCGTATCGAATTAAGAAGTTTATAGGAGCCTATGTTGCTGCTATGAATGGTGTAGATGTGATCGTATTTACTGCAGGAATTGGAGAGAACTCCGATCTCATGAGAAACTTAGTATGTACCGGTTTGGATTACTTTGGGATTCAATTGGACGAGCAGAAAAATAAGATGAGATCAAAAGAGATTAGGGATATAAGTAAAGATACCTCAAAAGTAAAAATTCTAGTAATTCCTACAAATGAAGAGCTAGAAATTGCAAAGCAGTCTTTGGAATTACTTAACTAAAAAAGACTACTTAAAATAGTTGTTAAGTAGTCTTTAATCCTCGAAATGGTGTGGTTTATTTGCTATTTATGCCCAAATACAAGATCCATTAGGCTGACAATAGCCATAATCGCAAAATTCCATTCCATTAAACATTTGGCAACACTGTCTAGGTGGTCCACAATAAACAAAAGGACGGTTCCAGGAACCTGTAATCTGCTTTTGCTCTTTTTTTGTTAACTCCTGAATTCCTTTTAGTTCTAAGATTTTTTTCATTGTGTAAGTATTTAAAGTTACTATTTACTAGCAAGATAATTTTAAGATAAACCTTTATGCAAATGTACTTTCGTGATATTTATAAATTTCAAGAAATTATTCTACTTTTTGATCTATAAAAAAAGAGACTACATTAACACTAGTCTCTTTGATGATTTTTAAATTATAATCTTTACTTAGTATAGTATACATTGATTCCATCCCGAACATCTTCCTGGCTCACAAAAACTTCCTCCTGGGTAGCTGATACGGCATTTATTACCAGTTCCTGTTCTTGGATTTGGGTTACAACAAGAAATACTTGTCATGGCTCCTTTGATTGATCTTTGTTGTCCTTTGGTAAGTTCCTGAACTCCTTTTAATTCTAAGATTTTTTTCATTGTGTAAAATATTTGAGTTAATTATTATTCTTTTTTCGAAGAGAAAAGACAAGCTAGTTAAGTATACCTTTTCCGGTTTTAAGTATTTATTTTAGTAAAGAATACATCTCCCAAATCTGTAAGGGTCGCAGTATCCTGGTTCGCAGAAACTTCCACCAGGAAAACTGATCTGACAACCTCTTCCAGATGTACAACAAGAGACATTGCCCCAAGCTCCTTTAATCGATCTTTGTTCTCCTTTACTTAATTTTTGAATTCCTTTTAAATCTAAGATTTTCTTCATTGTGTAAGATATTTTAAGTTAACCCCTTAAAAATAACTGAAAATTCCCTAAATAGAATACGTTAAACACACTAAATTATTGAGGTTTTGCAATATAATCAGGTTAAATGGAAAGATGTTTCAGAAAACTTTATGATGCTTTCGTGACTAATTGAAGTCTATTTCTTAGGTCATTATGTAAGAAATAACTTATTAACAGGATGGAATTTTATTAAAAATATGATAATCAGTTATTTACATTTTTCTTTAGACTTAAAAGCTACATTATCAACACCTTGGGTAACAATTTGGTAACACGTAGCTGTAGTAATTTTAACGAAATAGTTTTAGCTTCGGAAGCATTAAAATTTACTAAACTAACTCAACACACAATGAAAAACGTATTACTATTACTAATAATGGGGTGTACCCTTATTGGTTTTGGTCAGGTACCATCATATTATAATGATGTCAACCTTTCTTTATCGGGACAGGCTTTAAAGAATGAATTAGCTGCTAAGGTAACCAACACACAAACCACTACATTATCCTATACTCCAGGAGTCTGGGACGCATTGAAACAAACAGACCTAGATCCTGCGAACTCCTCTAAAGTGATCTTAATTTATGGCTATAGCGATACTGATGGCAATTCTACTACAGACAGAACAAGAGGAGTAAATAACAATGGTGGTGGATCTACAGATTGGAATAGAGAACATGTATATCCAAAATCGTTGGGTAATCCTAACTTAGGTACTTCTGGTCCAGGAGCAGATGCGCATCATCTTAGACCTGCAGATGTGCAGAGAAATTCTAGTAGAGGAAGCCGAAAGTTTGCCGATGGATCAGGTAACTCCGGAACTACTACTCAAGGTCATTGGTATCCTGGTGATGAGTTTAAAGGTGATGTAGCCCGAATGATGATGTATATGTATATTAGATATGGTAATCGTTGTTTGCCTTCTAATGTTGGAATAGGAACAGCAGTATCAGGAGATGCTAATATGATTCAATTGTTTTTAGAATGGAATGCAGAGGACCCGGTTTCACAGTTAGAACTACAACGAAACCCAATCCTCGAAAATTTACAAGGAAACAGAAATCCTTTTATTGATAATCCTGCATTTGCTACTCAAATATGGGGTGGTCCACAGGCAGAAGATCGCTTTGGAACCTCTGGCGGCGGAGGAAATACACTCTGCAATACTACGATTACTTCTTTTCCATATAATGAAAGCTTTGAGAATACTTTTGGAGCCTGGAAACAAGCAACAACAGGAGATGATTTTAACTGGGCTACTCGTTCTGGAAGTACTCCTTCTTCTGGTACTGGACCGGGTTCAGCTAATTCAGGATCTTATTATATCTACATGGAATCCTCAACGCCTAACTATTCAAGTAAAAGAGCGATCTTGTATGCTCCTTGTTACGATATTACCGGGGCTAGTCAGGCCACATTTTCATTCAAATATCATATGTACGGTTCTACGGCAATGGGAAGTTTAGCTTTAGAAGCAAGTCTGGATGGAACGAGCTGGACATCGATCTGGAGTAAGTCTGGAAATCAAGGGAACTCTTGGCAAACTGCATCAGTTAATTTAGCTGCATACCTTGGCGAAAAAGTACAGTTACGCTTTAACGGAATAACAGGAACTACTTGGCAAGGTGATATAGCAGTTGATGCAGTTAGCTTGTCTACCTCTGGAAACACGGGCGGAGGATCAACCACCAGTGATGTGAACCTTAGAGTCACTTTTGATAATTATCCTGAAGAAACAAGCTGGGAAATACGAAGCGATAGTAATAAAGTAGTATATTCCGGGGGTAGTTATGGATCTCAGGCTGATGGGTCGACTATCAATTTATCTAGGACATTGGATTCCGGATGTTATACATTAGTGGTAAAAGATACGTATGGGGATGGTATTTGCTGTAGTTATGGTAATGGTTCGTATGCACTAACAGATACTAATGGAGGAGTTCTTGTTTCCGGTGGCTCTTTTGGATCACAGGACAGTAATAGTTTTTGCGTCGGAACAGCCTCTAGGAATCTTGCTGAAGAGATGGTGAAGACAAGTGTATCTATAGATTTAGACTTTACTTTTTATCCGAACCCTGTAAAAGAAGTATTGATTTTAAAATCGAAAAACGCAATAAATGCGAACTATACGATTATAAATCACCTGGGTCAAGTTATAAAAACAGGAAAAGTAACAAAACAGCCTATTCTGGTTAGTGAACTTGCTTCAGGAATGTATTTTATTTCTTTACGTAATGGAAATCAAACTATTAGTAAGAAATTTACCAAAGAATAATCAAAAATAATTATAGTTTAATAAAGTATTCTCCGTTTTATCTAATTGACTTGTTATTGTCAAAAAAATACAATGGAGAATACCTTTATTTACAAAAAGGAAAGCTAAATTAAAAATAGGTCATATTTTAATTTTTGACTATTTCTTTTCGAACTCTGCTTAAGCTTTCCGAAGTGATTCCCAAATACGATGCGATATGATAATTTTTAACTGATTGTTCGATGTTTGGGTAGGTATTAACAAAATCCAGATATTGTTCTTTGGCCGTTTTAGATAAGTCACCAATAATCCGTTTCTGGAAAGAACCAATATAGGATTCAGTCTTTATTCTAAAGTAACGTTCGACGCCCGGAACCTTGTCAAAAATTTCATTCATATCATCTCTGGAAAGCCTCAACAATGTAGCATCCTGAATACATTCTATCTGAAGGATCGCTTTTTCCTTTTTAAAAAATGCAGTATAATCGCTAATCCACCAATCTTTGATCGCAAACTGTATAGTATGCTCCTTTATAGATCTGTCTGTAAAAAAAGACCGTAAACATCCTTCTATAACATAATATTGATATAGGGTTCTATCATCTGGACGTAACAAGGTTTCTCCTTTAGTAACATCTATTTGTTTAAGTTTATCAGAAACAAGTTTGCTATGCTCTTTGCTCATTTCTAATCCATCAAAAATTTCTTGGAAGGTCATGAATGTTTTGATATGTTGCCGTCTTAGAAATAAAGAAATACTTCTCTTGGCGATTAATTTTCTGTTTGATAAAAATATAAAAATGAATCTCTTAAAAATTAAAAATCCAATTGCATAAACGCAATTGGATTTTTAATATCTATAAATTAGGTGCTTTCTTCTAATTATTAAGCATAACCGGCATCACCAACATAGTTACACTTTCTCCTTCATCTAATCCATCGGTAGGAGTGAGAATTCCTGCTCGATTAGGTAAAGACATTTCCAGTTGTACATCATCTGCATTGAGATTGTTCAGCATTTCGCTAAGGAAACGTGAGTTGAATCCAATTTGCATATCGTCTCCCTGATAATCACAAGTAAGACGTTCTTCTGCTTTATTAGAGTAATCAATATCCTCTGCTGATATATTTAATTCTGCACCAGCTATTTTTAATCGTATTTGATGTGTTGTTTTATTAGAGAAAATAGAAACTCTACGAACTGAATTCAAGAACTGAGTTCGTGCAATTGTCAGTTTATTTGGATTCTCCTTAGGAATAACGGCCTCATAGTTAGGATATTTACCATCTATAAGTCGACAAATAAGTTGTGTTTCGTCAAAAGTAAATTTAGCATTCGATTCATTGTATTCTATCAAAACGTCAGTATCACTTCCTGCCAAAATACTTTTTAGAAGATTCAATGGTTTTTTTGGCATAATAAACTCAGCTGATTGAGATGCCTGAACGTCTTCACGCGAGTATTTAACCAATTTATGAGCATCGGTAGCGACAAAGGTTAAGCTTTCTGTAGAAAACTGAAAGAAAACACCACTCATCACAGGCCTGAGATCATCATTACCTGTTGCAAAAATCGTTTTGCTAATGGCAGTAGCTAATATATCTCCCAATAAAGTTGTTGAGCTAGGATCTTCAAGTTCTACGGCCTTCGGAAATTCTTCTCCATCAGCATAGGCCAAAGCGTATTTACCGTGATTAGAACTTATCTCAATGGTGTTATTATCTCCGGCAACAAACGTAAGAGGCTGTTCCGGAAATGTTTTTAAAGTTTCTAATAACAGTTTTGCTGGTACTGCAATCATTCCTTCATCAGACGATTCTACTTCTAGTTTAGCAGACATTGTGGTCTCAAGGTCTGAAGCAGAAACCGTTAATGAGTTATTATCTAATTCGAATAAAAAGTTATCTAAAATAGGTAATGTATTGCTGTTATTAATAACACCACCTAATACCTGTAGTTGTTTTAATAAATATGAACTGGATACTATAAATTTCACCCGTTTAATTTTTTTGAGATTAGTACTGTTTAACAGTAGCTATCAATTGATAGCTTAGGCAAATATAATTGTAATCTACAAGGATTTCGATACGCCAAAAACGTTAGTTATTAACAAACAGCCAGGAGTTATCGACTATCATAATTGATAATGATTTTTTGTTCTGATAAATCAAGGTGTAGTTTGATCCTTATCTTTGATTAATTTATCGGTGTAATGCGCCCTGTGTTTTGGTTGTGCAAAACGTTTTTCATTATAAGATTTTGATTTTCCTTTGGCGATGGATAATGTTTGCCAATCCTGATCACATATCATTTTTCCTAAAAATACAATTTGGCCGATATGATAAGAATAATGTGCTAACTGTCGATTGATTGCTTCAGTGACTGTATGTTCAATATTTCGAATGTAAATAGGTTGATCAAAATTTGTTGCGTTAATGCTGTCTAAAGCCTTAAAAAGACATTGCCATCCTTCATTCCATTTATCCAGTAATTCCTCCTTGGTTTGGATATCATTTTCGAATTCGAGGTCACGGATGCGCCATTCTTTTTCTCCATCAGATGTTAAAAAATCTGTCCAACGGGATTTCATATTTCCCCAAAGATGTTTTACAATGGTTGCGATACTATTACTTTCCTGGTTGTATTGCCAAAATAAAGCATCGTTATCAACCTGATTTATTGTTTTTTCGCCTAAGGATTTATAATAACGGAATTGCTTTTTGATTCCTTCTAAAAATAATGTTGAATTCATTTTTCTAAAATTATACTATCAAGGTAAGAAATATTTGTCAAGTAGCTATTTATAGATGTGAAATCGAAATCCTATCTGTAAAAGATTGAAATAAACGTTTTGAATAGGATAGTTAAATAACAATTTTATAACATTTAAATACTTTGTTAAGTTGTAATTTTAAGGGAATTTTTCATCTTAATGTATCGTTTGTACATTATATAAATTCAACTTAAATTCTTAAAACCGTTATTATGAAAAAAATGATGAATTCAATTCCTGGAGCTCAAAAATTATCAAAGTCTTCTCAAAAAGAAATCAAAGGAGGTATGCCAGGTTTATCCGATTGTGTTAGAGGTTGTTATCAATTCTATTTAGTTGATATTCAAGGAGTCAATTGCGCCGTTCCTAGTCCAAGCGGAATGATATGCCGTGGGCTTGTAAGAAATAATCAGTGTTGTATCTAATGATGAAATGAATTTTGATAAAAAGGCTCTTGACAAAGAGTCTTTTTGTGTTTTATCTCTAATTAAATTACTTACAATATTTCTTTTTTCTGATAATTGAAAATAAAAATCCAAAGGCCCCGAGGATTAACAACGGAACAACAATATTGATCACTTGCCAGAATGTTCGATTTTCTTTTACTTTTTCGATATCTAGAAAAGCAATGTTGATTTCTTTTCCTCGTGCTTCCATTAATCCAGAGTCGTCCAGTAAATAATTAACGGTATTCAATAAGAATTCCTTATTTCCATATTGTAGATTTAGGTACGGATCATATCCAAGAGTAATTGGTCTTCCTTTTCGAATGCCATTTTTGATGATATCTCCATCAGCAATAACTACCATTTTGGTTGCTTTGCTTATGTCCTGCGGAGTATCAAGTTTCAAAGGTTTTACCCTATCTTTATAGGCGGATTTAAATTTCCCTTCCAGTAAAACTGCAAGCGCATGATTTCCTTCAGTGTATGCGGTCATATCAGGTTTTTGACCTATAATGTTGTCAAGGTTAATCTCTGTAGGGATTCCTTCTAATTTAGACCTTTCAGAGCTGCTAAGTAGCACTGTTTTTGATATGTCATTTTTTAAAGTATCAATCTGATTGGAGAATTCGAATTTTACGGATTCAATGTTCTTGACAATCGGGTGGTTGCTTTTGCTTTTTGTTAAAGAAGCATAAAACCAGGGATGAGGTGTAAATTGTGTGTCGTTTCCTTGTCCCGAAGCAAGCATCAGCGGAGCAGAATACAGGTCGTTTATCAAAACAGGATTGATCCGAACTCCATAAGAAAACAATGCATCTCCTAATCTCAAGTCTTGCATAAATGCAATGGCTGATCCTTTTGATTTAGCAGTGAACAGACTGTCGATTTCCATAGCAACAGATTCTAACATCCATAGCGACTTGCCACCGTTCATAATAAATTGATCTAAGACATATTTCTCTTCCTCAGAAAAAGGCTGGGTCGGTTTTGCGTTGATGATAAGATCAAATTTTTGAAGATCCTTCAATGTTTTTTCAGAGTTTGAAGCCACGGAGTCCAGCGTAAAAGCCCCAACGAAATAATATTCTTGTAATGTCTTTACAAAATCCGCAATTTTGATATCCGGCAATTGTCCGTTTCCTTTTAATACTGCAATTTTGTGTTTTTTGGGATGGATAAGTTTCTTTAAGGCATCTGCAAAAACATATTCTAGTTGCTGGATCGAATTATTAACTCTTTCTTCGGTGGTCGCGCCAATCGTATTCTTTACCAATGCAACTTTTACACTTCGGTTTTGATAATTCATGATTGCCCATGGAACTACCGTTTCTATTTCGGTTTTACCACTTTCCCGAACACTCACTTCCATAGGTGTAAGTCCTAGTCTTTGTAATTCTTCGAGGGTTTCTTTCCTAAATTCTTCTTCTTCAATCGGATTCGTAAAAATATATTGTATGTTTGGGTTAATCGCGTTGAACTCTTCTAATATTTGCTTAGTCTCTCCTTGTAATTTTCTGAACTCAGAAGGAAAATTACCTTCTAATAGTACATCAATAGAGATAGGAACTTCTGCTTCTTTCAGTAAGTTTTTGGTAGCTTCAGAAAGAGTGAAACGACTATCTGCAGTCAAATCAAACCTGCTGTATAAACTACTGCCTAAAACATTAACTAGAATAACACCAATAGCAGCAATAGCAGCAAGTTTGTAAATTGTTTTCTGTAAATTTTTACGTAAAATAAGAGTAGTCAAAAAAATGAAAAACAGAATGATACTTATGAAATAAACGATATCTCTTGTGTCAATAATTCCCTGACTGATCCGTTCATAATGTAACTGAATTCCAATTTGTTCTAAAGTATAATCGGTATTGCCAAGTAATTGGTAATTTGCGAGCCCACTAAATCCAAAATAAAATAAAAAGCAAAGAAATAATCCTGTCAAAAATGCTACTATCTGATTATTGGTTATTGTGGAGGCAAACGTACCGATTGAAGTATAGGTTGCGCTAAGCAATAAAAGAGCTACGTAAGAACCAATTGTACTACCGGTATCAAGATTTCCTATTGGATTACCCAGTTGATATACTGTGATTACATAGAGTAAACTGGGAACTAAAGCTATAAAAATTAGAAATAAACTTCCTAAGTATTTTCCTGCAACTAATTGCCATAGTCTTATCGGTTTGGTTAATAAAAGTTCTAAAGTTCCTTGTTTTTTCTCTTCAGAGATACTACGCATGGTGACAGCCGGAATCAGAAATAGTAAGATCCAGGGCGCGATTAGAAAAAAAGGAGAAAGATCAGCAAAGCCACTATCTAAAATATTAAACTGACCTTTAAAAACCCATAAAAAGAGTCCATTAAGAATTAAAAATATACCTATGACCAGATATCCAACAGAGGAGGCAAAAAATATATTGATTTCTTTTCTTATAACTGCGAGCATATGTTAATAGTATCTTTTGTTTTGAGTTATCAATTCGTGAAAATAGTAATTTCGTTTATACTTTTTAATAGGTTTTAAAATTACAATTCTTCAATTTTTTCTACACTCCAGGCTTCTGGTTTTTGATTAAACTTGTCTTTGGTATTTGTCCAAATATCTTTGAATAACGCAGAGTTACGATAGTTATTGAGATGTTCTTCTGATTCCCAATAACTATATGTAAAAAATTGATTCGTTTGATGTATATCTCTAATTAGTTTTAAGTGAGAACAGCCATCAAAATTTCTGATCTTTTTTTTATTTTCTTCAAAATTTTTCAGAAAGGAGTCAATTTGCTCTGGTACAAATCCCAATTTTACAATACGTATGATCATTTTTAATAATAAAGTTTCAAAATTTATAAGTTCTCAACCTTACAAAAAATTCTGTAAAGTTCTTTAGTTTGTTTGACTTTGAGTATTTGAGTTTCTTTCTAAAAATCTAGCTATCCAAAGCACTAATAGTTCCGTAATTCAATTTCATAACTCACGTGCGCAATCACTAATTCACTCAAAAGTAACACTTACTGTATCCCTAAAATGTAATCCAAAGAGGCTAGAGGCTCCACCCACCGTTCTGGGATTGCTTTTATATATAGCCAATTCCAGATATCCTGAAGAATTAAAAATCGCTAACTTTTTACCATCTTCTTCGCGTTTGCTTTTTTCGATATCAAAGTTGATGGCATCACTATAACGCTCATAAATGGTATTAAAAACAGCACTCCTCGCCGTAATTTTAAAATCACGTCCTTTACCTACATCTTCAAAAAGTTTTCGGGTTATATTGGTGATCAGGTTTCCGTAATTGTCAATATAGATAATGCTACCTACAATCTGTTTATCACCGACATTAACAATTGGAGTAATACCCTTGATGAGTTTAATATCGGTTATCGATTTGCCCACAACTTCCAGCGTACCTCCTCGAGCAATATGACAAGCTACAGTTACAAAAACATCTAATACAGGAAAATTGGTTCCGATTGCATCGTGAATATTAATTTCCACAATTTTCTCTGGTCTAAACTCTGAAGCGATCAATGAGATCAATCCGTTATTAGCGCAAATGAAGTAGTGATCATCTAGTTTTACGGCTATGTGCTTATTTTCAGGGTTCAATTCACTGTCGATACCTATGATATGTATGCTTCCTTTTGGAAAGCTCTTATAGGCATTCTGAATAATGTAGGCAGCTTCTGTAATATGAAAAGGTGAGATTTCGTGAGAAATATCAACAATCGTGGCATCCGGCAGTTCTGTATATATAGCCCCTTTAACAGCAGACACAAAGTGATCTTTGATTCCGAAATCAGTAGTTAAAGTTATTATTGGCATCTATAAGAATTGTTAATATCTTTTAATTATAAGCGCTTAAAAATATGTAAATTTGCTATGAAGTTATTCAAAGTTTTTTGAATGAAAGAATTTGTAATAAAAATGTACGAGTTTACGATTTTTGACCACTGATATCCTTTATGATCTTAAAAAAGTTTCAACTTATAACACGTTTTTTATTTTTGATTCCCCGGCAAAAACTTCAAACAATCCCAATAACTATTGGGAGAACAAACTTAGTCAATCCAAAAAACAAATCATACTAAAATTTCTATAGCTTTTGAACGAACTTATTATTGAACTGACAGAAATTAATCCACGGGAGTTTTTCGGACTTCAGAATGGTAATATTCAATTATTAAAAAAATATTTTCCAAAGTTGAAGATTGTTGCCAGAGGTAGCAAAATGAAGGTGTATGGAGATGAGGAAATGCTCGAAGAATTTGATGCACGTCTTAATATGCTCTTGGAACATTTTGGCAAATACAATAAACTAGATGAAAATGTCATAGAAAGAATCCTGACCAGCGAAAGCAAAGAGGATTACGAGACTTCGGCTGCTAGTGGAGAAACATTAGTGCACGGAGTAGGAGGCAGGTTGATCAAAGCACAAACTGCTAATCAGCGTAAGCTGGTCGAATTAATGTATAAGAATGATATGGTTTTTGCGATCGGGCCTGCAGGTACAGGTAAAACGTATACAGGAGTGGCGCTAGCCGTAAAAGCATTAAAAGAAAAACAAGTAAGAAGAATTATCCTAACACGTCCTGCTGTAGAAGCAGGGGAGAATCTTGGGTTTTTACCAGGTGATCTAAAAGAAAAATTAGATCCCTACATGCAACCACTATACGATGCCTTAAGAGATATGATTCCTGCAGAAAAGTTAGAGAGTTTTATTGAAAAAGGAATCATTCAAATTGCGCCTATGGCTTTTATGCGTGGTCGTACATTAGATAATGCTTTTGTAATTCTTGATGAAGCTCAGAATACAACCCACGCTCAAATGAAGATGTTTCTGACACGAATGGGTAAAAATGCAAAGTTTATGATAACCGGGGATCCGGGACAGATTGATTTACCAAGAAGAGTGATTTCTGGTCTAAAAGAAGCCTTATTGGTATTGAAGGGCGTTCCCGGAATTGGTATTATTCACTTGGATGATAAAGATGTAATCCGTCATAAACTGGTAAAAAAAGTGATTGCTGCTTATAAAGAAATAGAAAATAGGAACGATTAGTTTTAATTAAGAATTACGAATTAAGAATAATAGAATTAAGTTCAAATAGGATATACTTTTCTCTTTGCGACTTAGATTCTTAGATACTTTGCAACTTTAAAAAAAATGAGTACCATAGTTGACACCAATTATAATTTTCCCGGTCAGAAATCTGTCTATAAAGGAAAAGTAAGAGAAGTATATAATATTAGTAACGAATTACTTGTCATGATCGCTACAGATCGCTTATCCGCATTTGATGTAGTAATGCCAAAAGGGATTCCGTTTAAAGGACAGATCTTAAATCAAATTGCTACTCAGATGATGAAAGCGACAGAAGATTTGGTACCCAATTGGCTCATTGCTACTCCTGATCCTAATGTAGCTGTGGGGCATCTTTGTGAGCCGTTTAAGGTAGAGATGGTGATCAGAGGATATCTCTCTGGACACGCTGCCAGAGAGTATAAAGCAGGTAAAAGAATGTTGTGTGGAGTACCAATGCCTGATGGAATGAATGAAAATGATAAATTTCCAGAGCCGATTATCACTCCATCTACCAAAGCGGATAATGGAGAACACGATGAGGATATCTCTAGAGAAGAAATTTTGGCAAAAGGCATTGTTTCTCAAGAAGATTACCTGATATTAGAAGATTATACCAGAAAGTTGTTTCAGAGAGGAACTGAGATAGCTGCAGAACGAGGATTGATTTTGGTGGATACCAAATATGAATTTGGGAAGACCAAAGACGGAAAAATTGTACTGATTGATGAGATCCATACACCGGATTCTTCTCGTTATTTTTATGCGGAAGGCTATGAAGAAAGACAACAAAGAGGCGAAGCGCAAAAGCAATTATCCAAAGAATTTGTAAGACAATGGTTAATTAGCAACGGTTTCCAGGGGAAAGAAGGGCAACAAATCCCTAATATGACGGCAGAATATATTAATTCTGTATCAGATCGTTACATAGAGTTATTTGAAAACATTACAGGTACATCTTTCGAGAAGGCTGATGTTTCTGATATTCACAGTAGGATAGAGGAGAACGTGCTAGGATATTTGAAAGCAGTGTAAGCTATTTGTTTTTAGTTTTCAATTCTTGTTTGCGCATCGGCATTTGATCAATTTTATCATATACTTTATTGGATGAAACAAAATCAAAAGATTCCATTTTAATACCTCCATCCAATCCTATGAGGATAATTTTGAAATTTTTTTTGGAAGAATTGTATTTTTTATAGAGGTTATTACTTTTGGTAATTTCATTTTTTCCTAACCCTTCACGATACGAGGTGGGTGTTATCTGATATATGATGAGTTTTCTTTCTTTTAACTGCTCTTTGTTCTTTTCAAATTCCTGTAGTTGTTGAATAAGTTTAGCATTTTGATCAGAATCTGCTATAACTAATAATAATCGATCTTTCCATTGATGTTTATCTATATTCTGAGAGAAAGATAGTATCGGTAAAATTAGCATTGATATAAAGATTCTAGAGGTTTTCATTTATATAAGGTACAAAAAAATGAGTGTTTAAGAAATCAAATTTTATATGCTCAAGATTCGAGGGTAATTCAACACCAGATAAATGTTACAGCTCAATATTCGAGTGCACTTCGACTACGCCTGTCTGCCGACAAGGCAGGCTCAATGTGACACCTCACCCTTGGGAAGTAAACGAATTTCACCCTTACTAAATAAACGAGTTTCATTCTTCGTAAATAAACGAGGACTGAGATTCTCGAAGCCCGGTATGGATCAATAATAGTATTCTAAGTTTAAAAAATCAAAAATTCAGAAAACAAAAAAAGCAATCAGACTCTACCGACTGATTGCTTTTCAATAATATAACTAATCTTAAATAATCGTGGATTGCCCCACGTGTATATTTTCAAAATTCATGTTTGAATCTTCTGGATTAAGGATATAATCATAAATAAAATCTCCTACCTTTTCTGTAGTCAAGGGATTTATATGATTGAGGTCCGGAGTAGTAAGATTCAATTCCAAAGCTTTTTCTACACCATTTTTGATGGCTTGAGCTTCCTTCATCAAATCAAAATGTTCCAATAGCATAGCAGCAGAAAGAATAGCTGCGATTGGATTAGCAATACCTTTTCCAGTAGCTTGTGGATAGGAACCATGAATCGGTTCAAACATACAGCAAGTATCTCCAACAGAGGCGGATGCCAATAAACCAATTGAACCACCAATAACGCTAGCTTCATCAGAAATAATATCTCCAAACATATTTTCTGTCAGGATTATATCAAACTGACTAGGGTTTAAAATCATTTGCATTGCTGCATTATCCACGAACAAATAATCGACAATCACATCTTGATACTCTTTAGCTATTGCTCCTACAACTTTTCTCCATAAACGTGAAGATTCTAAAACATTTGCTTTATCTACTAACGTGAGCTTTTTACGACGTTTCTGAGCCGCTTTAAAGGCTAAATGAGAAATACGCTCGATTTCTTCTTTAGAATATTCACATAAATCAGAAGCTACCGTTCCTTCTTCGTTTAAATGTTTCTTACCAAAATAGATTCCTCCGGTAAGTTCTCTGTAAATAGAAATATCCGTTCCTTCAATAATTTCTCTTTTTAAAGGAGACTTATCCAATAAAGTATTATAGGCCTTTACAGGTCGTATATTGGCATATAGACCTAATTCTTTTCGTAAGCGTAACAAACCTTGTTCTGGTCTTACTGCTGCGCTAGGATTATTATCATATTTTGGATCACCAATCGCTCCAAAAAGAACCGCATCTGTATTTGCACAAAGTTGTAAAGTCTCATCGGGTAATGGATTACCTGTTTTATCAATAGCAATGGCTCCTACTAATGCTTCTTTGAAAGTAAATGTGTGATCAAATCGATGCATGATAGCATCTAATGCTTTTACAGCTTGTGAGGTTACTTCAGGCCCTATTCCGTCTCCTGATAATACAGCGATTTCTAGTTTCATAGATAAATATCTATTAGAGATTATTATTTTTTATTGTCACACTTAGTTACTTTAGCTACCGCCTCTGAAGGAAGCTCTGCCTGATGCTTTTATTTAAGCTCTCGCCTTTTCGAAGGCTTCAATATCGGATTTGTTACTAATCAGGAAATCAATGTCATCATATCCATTCATCAAGCACATTTTTTTATAGGCATTAATGTCAAAATCAGTCTGAGATCCTGTTGATAGTATTGTAATTTTTTGTGTTTCTAGATCTATTTCAATCTGGGTATTAGGATCTTGATCTATTTCAGAAAATAGCTCTTGAAGATACTCTGGAGATACTTGAACAGGTAATAGTCCATTATTTAATGAATTTCCTTTAAAAATATCCGCAAAAAAACTAGAGACAACTACCTTAAATCCATAATCGTGTATGGCCCAGGCAGCGTGTTCTCTACTAGAACCACAGCCAAAATTATTGCCGGCAACTAATATACTTCCGGAGTAATCCAAATTATTTAAAGCAAAATCTTCATTGATACTTCCATCTTTATGAAAACGCCAATCTCTAAACAGATTGTCTCCAAAACCTTCGCGAGTGGTAGCTTTTAGAAAACGAGCAGGTATAATTTGATCTGTATCTACATTTTCTATGGCTAACGGTACTGCGGTGGATGTTAACTTGATAAACTTATCCATGGTTTTAATTCAAATGTTTAGTGATATCAACAATTTTGCCTTCTATTGCAGTTGCTGCAGCTACTAACGGGCTTGCTAGAATAGTTCTGGCACCTTGCCCTTGTCGTCCTTCAAAATTTCTATTAGATGTAGACACACAATATTCTCCGGCAGGAATTTTATCATCATTCATAGCTAAACATGCCGAACAGCCGGGTTGCCTTAATTGGAAGCCTGCTTCTTCAAAAATTGTATTCAGTCCTTCATCCACGATCTGCGATGCTACCTGTTGTGAACCAGGAACAAACCAAGCGGTTACATTATCAGCTTTTTTCTTTCCTTTGATGTAACTTGCGGCAACTCTAAAATCTTCAATTCTACTATTGGTACAGCTACCTATAAAAACGTAGTTGATTTTTTGATTTATAAGCGATTGTCCTTTTTTGAAATTCATGTAGGCTAATGACTTCTCGAAAGAAGCATTATTATCTTCGGGTATAGTTGAAGTCACCTTGATTCCCATTCCAGGATTAGTTCCGTAAGTAATCATCGGCTCTATATCTGAAGCATCAAAATGATATTCCTTATCAAAAACAGCACCTTCATCGGTGGCTAAGGTTTTCCAATACTCAACTTTTTTTTCAAACGCCAAACCTTTTGGTGAAAACTCTCTTCCTTTTACATATTCAAAAGTAGTTTCATCCGGAGCGATCATACCGCCGCGAGCCCCCATTTCGATACTCATATTACAAACAGTCATCCTTCCTTCCATAGACATTTCTTTAAAGACATTACCGGCATACTCACAGAAATATCCAGTGCCAGAATTGGTTCCTAGTTTTGAGATCACGTATAGAATTACATCCTTTGGTAAAACCCCCGGTTTTAATGTACCAGTTACATTAACGCGTAAGCTTTTAGGTTTTTGAAGCAATAAACACTGACTGGCAAAAACCTGAGCCACCTGGCTGGTTCCTATACCAAATGCTATTGAACCAAAAGCACCATGAGTAGAGGTGTGGCTATCTCCGCATACCATAGTCATGCCGGGTTGGGTAATCCCTAATTCCGGAGCCATTACATGTACAATACCATTGTATTTATGACCTAAACCATACAAAGTAATGTCGTTTTTTTTACAGTTTTCTGTAAGCTGAGCCAATTGATTTCTGGACAAAGGGTCTTTTACAGGTAAATGTTGATCAATCGTTGGAGTATTATGATCTGCGGTTGCAACGACTTGATTTGGTCTAAAAATAGGAACTCCACGTTGTTCAAGTTCATTAAATGCTTGTGGACTTGTTACCTCATGGATTAGATGTTGATCTATGTAAAGTATTTGTGGACCGTTTTCTATTTCTTTTACTACGTGAGCATCCCAAACTTTATCAAATAATGTCTTTTTCATGTGTTTCTAATTTTCTCGGTATCCTAATTCTTAAAAAGAGGATATAAAATTAGTTATTAGGCAACTGCTGCCTCCACCTGAACTGTTTTCATAATCTGGTGGATATCTTCATCTACTACTTCCTTTTTTCTATCGGCATAGGTCAAAAACTCTTTGTAGACTTCATCTAATTGAAGTTTTGTAAGCTCATAACCAATTTTTTTGGCTCTATATGCAAGAGCAGCTCTACCACTTCTTGCTGTAAGTACAATAGCTGATTCAGTTACACCAACTTCTGCGGGATCTATAATTTCATAGGTTTCTCGGTTTTTGATAACTCCATCCTGATGTATTCCAGAACTATGTGCAAAGGCGTTCGCACCAACAATGGCTTTGTTAGGTTGTACCATCATACCCATACTTTCAGAAACCATAAGACTCGTGTCGTATAATAATTTTGAGTTGATGTCCGTATTGAGATTTAAATACGGATGTTGTTTCATTATCATTACTACTTCTTCTAAAGCAGTGTTTCCTGCTCGTTCTCCTATTCCATTTATAGTACATTCTATTTGTCTGGCACCATTGATGGCTCCTACTATCGAATTAGCTGTAGCTAGCCCTAAATCGTTGTGACAATGGCAAGATATAATGACATTGTCAATACCTTTTACATTTTCTTTTAGGTATTTTATTTTTGCTCCATATTCTTCGGGCAAACAATATCCGGTTGTATCTGGTATATTAAGAACAGTAGCTCCGGCTTTAATCATCGCTTCGCAGACTCGTGCTAAAAACTCATTATCTGTGCGACCTGCATCTTCAGCATAAAATTCTACATCTTCTACAAAAGATTTTGCATATTTAACGGCGGCAATACCTCGTTCGATCACTTTTTCTTGCGTAGAATTAAACTTGTATTTTATATGAGATTCTGATGTCCCTATTCCGGTATGAATTCTTGGTCTTACAGCATGCTTCAGAGCTTCTGCAGCCACTTTTATATCATTTTCTACAGCTCTGGTTAATCCACAAACGGTTGCGTTTTTAACAATTTTTGCAATTTCATTTACTGAAGTAAAGTCTCCGGGGCTTGAGACCGGGAAACCAGCTTCGATAATATCAACTCCCAAAAGGTCTAGTCGCTCGGCAATCACTAACTTCTGTTTCGTATTTAGCTTACAACCAGGGACCTGTTCTCCGTCTCTTAACGTGGTGTCAAAAATTTGGACTTTATTATCGCTCATAGGAATTATGTGAATTATTAATTTTGATACTCTCCTTAAATAATATCTTTTTAAAATATTATTCTAAAGATGTTTTAGTATTCTCTTACGAATTTATATTTTGGTTATTCAAAAAGAAGGGATTTAGTTATACATTTTACAATGTTGAAATGTTTTATTGTTGAGCTAAAACCTTATTAATCAATTAATTGAAATATATTTTCTTACAATGACTAATGATCAAAAAGATCCTTTGTTTGTTTTGGTGAAGTCACTCTCTAAATCCGAAAAGCGACAATTTAAAGTGTACGTGGGAAGATTAGGGGTAAATACTGATTCAAAATTTTTAGCGCTTTTTAACCATTTGGATAAAAGTGAAACACTGGATGAAGAGCTAATTGTTTCCAAAGGAATTGTAAAAAAACAACAACTTTCTAATCTCAAAGCTCATCTATATAAACAAATATTGATAAGCTTGCGATTAAGTCCATTACATCAAAATGTAAGATCACAAATTCGGGAGCAGTTGGATTTTGCAACAATATTATACCACAAAGGCTTGTACAAGCAAAGTCTTAAGATTTTAGATAAAGCAAAGACTGTAGCAAAAGAAAATGAGGAGAATAACATTGCCTATGAAATTGTAGAATTAGAAAAGGTAATCGAAACTCAATATATTACCAGGAGTATTAATAGCCGTGCAGATGAATTGACGATAGAAGCCAAAATGCTAAGTATGAAAAATGTGCTAACCAGCAGGTTATCAAATCTTTCCTTGCAATTATATGGTCTTATGATAAAAAGTGGATACGTTAGAAATGATAAAGAGCATACCATAATCACCAATTATTTTGAAAGTAAATTACCAAAATATGACTGGAATATTCTTGGTTTTAGAGAAAAATTATGGTTATACAAAGCACACTTGTGGTACAGTTTTATGGTTCAGGACTTTTTATCGTGCTATAAGTATTCAAAAAAGTGGGTAGATCTTTTTTATGAGAACCCAAAGATGATTATTCTAAATCCTGTCTTTTTTCTAAGAGGAAATCACTATTTGTTAGAGTCTCTATATCTTATTCAGGATAAAACTCAGTTGAAATTAACACTAAGTAAATTTGAAAAAACAATCAAATCGGATGATTTTCCGATCGACGATAACATAGAAGTGCTTTCATTTCAGTTTATATACAATAACAAGTTAAATGTTCATTTTCTAGAAGGAACTTTTGATGAAGGCGCTTATTTGGTAAATGAAATTTTAGCAGGAATTAAAGAATATAAAGATCGTTTGGATGATCATCACATAATGGTACTTTACTATAAGATTGGTTGTTTATATTTTGGAATGGCCGATCATAAAAAATGTATAGAATATCTTGGTAAAATAATCAACAATAGATCATTGAAAATGAGAGAGGATTTAATGTGTTTTGCCAGAGTGTTGAGTTTGGTAGCGCATTATGAAGCCGGAATGGATTATCATTTAGAAACGCAGCTTAAAGAAACTTACCGTTTTTTAATCAAAATGGATGATTTACATGAGGTGCAAAAAGAAATGATCAAATTTCTTAAAAACCTTGGTGACATTTTTCCGCATCAGATTAAAGATGAGTTTAGAAAGCTACATAAAACTCTAAAAAAGTACGAGAACCATCCATATGAAAAAAGGGCATTCCTATATCTTGATATTTTGTCTTGGCTTGAGAGCAATATAGAAGGTAGACCAGTAGCAGATATCATCAAAGAGAAATCAAAAAAACTGGTTCGATAATTATTTTATTTTATGTCCAAAAATCCCCAGCACTTACGTAATATTCTAGAACTTAATCTTGCAATGCTATTCATTAGCACTTCTGGAGCATTGGGAAGATATATTGATATGCCGGTACCTGTAACCATTGGCTTTAGAGCTATTTTGGCAGGAAGCGTATTGTTTTTATTTTGTAAATGGAAACGAATATCCTTTGGAATCGCTTCTACAGATCGCTCTACAATAATTCTTGGAGGTGTCTTGATGGGATTGCACTGGGTTACCTATTTCTATGCGCTAAAGATGTCAAACGTTGCGATAGGAATGTTATCATTATTTACATATCCGGTAATCACCTCTTTTTTAGAACCAATTTTATTGAAAACAAAATTTCAGAAAATGCACTTAATTTTAGGTGCTTTAGTGTTATTGGGTATCTATTTTTTAGTGCCCGACTTTAGCTTAGGAAATTCTTATGCCAATGCTGTTGGTTTAGGAGTAATTTCTGCTTTTTGTTATGCACTTAGAAATCTGATTATGAAAACGAAGGTGAGTAATTATCACGGTTCTATGTTGATGTGGTATCAACTTGTTATCATTAGTATAATGCTATTGCCAACATTTTTTTTTATAGATAGTTCCGGTATTATAACACAATGGCCCTGGATACTGGTTTTAGCAATTGTAACTACTGCAGTTGGTCATACTTTATTTTTATTTAGTCTGAAACGATTTTCTACTACTACCGCTAGTATTATAAGTAGTATTCAGCCCGTTTACGGAATTATCATAGGGATGATTTTTTTAGGAGAAATACCTCTGTTGACCACAATAATTGGAGGAGTATTGATCTTGACATCTGTAGTTATTGAAAGTATTAGATCTTACCGATAGAAAGTAAAAGGTTATTTTAAAACTTCTTCCCAAATTGGATCTGGTGGAGGTTGTGCAATAATGGTTAAGGGTTCTTTTTTAACAGGATGCGTGAATGTCAATTTTCTCGCGTGTAAGTGAATACTTCCATCTTTATTACTTCTATCGGCACCATATTTTAGATCGCCTTTAATTACAGATCCAATAGATGATAATTGACAGCGTATCTGATGATGTCTGCCAGTATGAAGATCAACTTCCAAAACACTGTAGCTGTTGAGTCTTTTTATCACGGTATAGTCCAAAATTGCTTTTTTACTATCTACAACTTCGTTTGCATGAGCATAGGATTTATTTTGTTTTGGATTGCGCTTCAACCAATGAACCAGCGTGTCATTTTCTTTTGGTGGTGGGTTTTTGACAACGGCCCAATATGTCTTTTTTGCTTCTTTGTTTGCGAATATTTTATTCAGTCGGGGTAAAGCTTTACTGGTTCTTGCAAAAACAACAATGCCGCTAGTTGGGCGATCTAAACGGTGTACGACACCTAGATACACGGCACCCGGTTTATTATACTTTTCAGCAATATATTCTTTGACTACTTCGCTAAGTGGTTTATCACCGGTTTTATCTCCTTGCACGATGTCTCCCGCTCTTTTATTGATAATAATCAGATGATTATCTTCATAGAGAACGAGAAGATTGGATTTCGTAGAGATTACTTTAGGCATGTTCGATTATTAGATTGTTAGATTTTTAGAATTATTTTAAAGTTGATTTGAATTTTGAAGTCATCTTAATAATGGATTCTAAGTCTTTTAAAAGTGTATCTAGTTCAGTTTGATTAATAAATTTTAAATCTAAAGAAATTAAAAGTTGTGTTTCAATTTCATAAGCAGAACCTAAAGTGATTTGAAGAAATCTTGAAAAATCTTTGTTCGAATTTCTGGAAGACCCCTCAGCGATATTCGAAGGAATTGATACTGCAGCTCTTCTTAATTGGTTGGTTAACCCAAACTTTTCAGTTTCGGGAAATCTGGATGTGATATCGTAAACCTTCGTACAGAAAACACGACTCTTTTTCCATATTTCTAAATCTTTAAATCTATGCATATTTTTTAATAAACAATCTAGTTGATCAAGAATCTAACTTTCCTATGATCTAATAATCGAACTATTCCAAAAATCTAATACTGCTCATTTTCATTTGGAAAGTCTAATGACTTTACATCAGCTACATATTGTTCGAAAGCATTAGTCATTTCTGTATATAAATCCAAATAACGTCTCAGAAATCGTGGGTTAAACTCATGCGTCATACCCAGCATATCGTGTGTTACTAAAACTTGTCCGTCAACTCCATTTCCTGCTCCTATGCCAATAATAGGAATAGTAAGACTTTCTGCTACTTCTTTAGCGAGTTTAGCAGGAACTTTTTCTAATACGATAGCAAAACATCCTGCTCTCTCCAACATCAAAGCATCTTCTTTTAATTGTCTGGCTTCTTCTTCTTCTTTTGCTCGTACCGTATACGTGCCAAATTTGTAGATAGACTGAGGTGTTAACCCGAGATGTCCCATTACAGGAATTCCGGCGTTTAGAATTCTTTTTATAGATTCTTTTACCTCTTTTCCTCCTTCAAGCTTAACGGCGTGTCCTCCTGACTCTTTCATGATTCTTATGGCAGAACGTAACGCTTCCTTGGGGTCACTTTGGTAACTTCCAAAAGGTAAATCTACAACAATAAGTGCTCTATCAATGGCTCGAATAACAGACGATGCATGGTATATCATTTGGTCCAAAGTAATTGGTAAAGTGGTTTCATGACCGGCCATTACATTAGATGCGGAATCGCCTACTAAAATGACATCAACTCCTGCACCATCCACTATTTTAGCCATGGTGTAATCATATGCAGTAAGCATAGAAATTTTCTCTTTATTGGCCTTCATCTCTACCAGAGACTTTACTGTAACACGTTTGTAATCCTTTTTTGCTGTAGACATTTTGATAAGTTAATTTAGTGCGGTAAATGTAATCAATTAGAAAGTTCGTAACAAAAGTATGTGATTTTTGATTTAATTTTATGAAAAAGAAATAATACCTCTATATTTGAAAAAACCATCCGAATAACTATTCTATTTTATTAAAGCTAAAATGTTATGTCTAGAATCCTGATTGTCTTTTCTTTTCTTTTTATTAGTGCTTTTGGTTTTTCACAAGAAGGGATGGACACCAACCAGAAAAAAGTAAAACAGACAATTTTGGACTTTTTTGAAGGATTTCATAGTGGTGATACTGCACAAATCAGAAAGACAATAGATTCTAATATGGTTATGCAAACAATTGCAAAGACAAAGGAAGGTGAAGTCAAAACTGCCAAAACTAATATTAAAAAATTTATGGAAGTAATTCATAACAGACCGAAAGACCAGATATGGTTAGAAAAGTTATTGGATTTTAAGATAGATGCAAACGATGATATTGCTCAAGTATGGACACCCTATGAGTTTTATGTCAATGAGCAATTTAGTCATTGTGGTGTTAATGTATTTCAGTTATTCAATAATGGAAATACGTGGAAAATTATTGCTATTGCAGATACTCGGAAAAGAGAAGGGTGTAAATAATTTTATAGCCTGCTACTGATGATTACAAAAACAACTCCGTTATTTATGGCGTGAAGTAAAATCGGCCAGAGAATATGATCATTTTCTATTTTTATCTTTCCGAACACGTGTCCTGCAATAATTCTCGGTGCAATAAGAAGGAATAAAATACTATCTATTCTAAAAGATTCAACATAATTGAACACGTGAAGAAAACCAAAGGCTACTGATGTAATCTGGAGTGTCGTAACTTGGTGTTTTTTTAAATATCTTGTAGTCTTTTCAAGAAAGTGTTTAGGTAAAACTATACGGTAGATTAAAAATAGCAGTGATATAGTTAGTATGACTAAAAAATAACGATAATACCATTCTAGTTTAATCGTAATAAATAACCCTAAAAAGAAAAGTGTCCAAGAGCTTAGAAACAATAAAAGATCTTTTGTTTTCGCTTTTAATAATGTTCTAAACATCAACTCTTCTACAAGAGGAGCAAATATAACCATCGCTAAAAAAGCTTTAAGTCTGTTTTCTTTTAAAATTTCAAAAATGCTATCCTGAGAGTACTTTTGCAGATCGAGATATGGAAATATGCTTTGTAAAAGGGTTACACAAATGAAAAAAAGTATATATAATCCAAATAGTCTGAAATAGGAGCTAAGTAGGTTTTTTATTTTAGGTAATAATTTACTTCCAGACATTATAATACCTAACAATCGCTTAAACTTACTTTAACTGCTAAACCACCCTCGCTGGTTTCTTTATATTTGGTATTCATATCCTTTGCAGTATCCCACATCGTTTCTATAACTTTATCTAAAGGAACTTTTGCGTGAGCGACATCAGCATCTAAAGCCATTTCACAAGCATTAATAGCTTTTATAGCACCCATAGCATTTCTTTCGATACAAGGGATTTGTACAAGTCCTCCTATGGGATCACACGTAAGTCCTAAATGATGTTCCATTGCTATCTCACTGGCCATCACTACTTGTTCCGGAGTTCCACCCATAAGTTCTGTTAACGCTCCGGCAGCCATAGCAGAAGAAACTCCAATTTCTGCCTGACAACCCCCCATAGCAGCTGATATTGTGGCTCCTTTTTTAAATAAACTTCCAATTTCTCCTGCAACCAACATAAACTGCTTTACGTCGTCAAAATTAGCATCATGATTTTCAATAACCATATAGTACATCATTACTGCTGGTATTACTCCTGCACTTCCGTTTGTAGGTGCAGTTACTACTCTTCCTAAAGATGCATTTACCTCATTAACGGCAAGTGCAAAACAAGATACCCATTTAAGTATCTGTCGAAATTTTACCTCAGTATCTCTTATGGCTTCTATCCACTCTGTTGGATTGGTATATTCTTTATTTCCAATTAATTTTTTGTGAGTGTCATATGCTCTTCGTCTTACGTTCAAACCTCCCGGAAGCGTACCCTCGGTATGACATCCCTGATACATAGATCCTAACATAACATCCCAGATTTCTGCTATTCTTTGATCAATTTCTGCATCACTTTGAAGAGATCGCTCGTTTTCCAGAACAATTTCTGATATTTTTTTATTCTTTTGATGACAGTAGCCTAAAAGATCTGTAGCTTTTTGAACGGGAAGGGGAAACTCTCTAAATGCTTCCATTTTTTTCTTTTCCCTTTTTCTTTCTTTTTTTACGACAAAACCACCACCGATAGAATAAAAAGTAGAGGCTATTTTTTGTTCGTTCTGTAATACTGCGTTGAATGTGATGGCATTTGGATGAAATTTCTTAAATTCTTTATTAAATATGATATCGGTTTTAGGATCAAACTTAACTTTTAGCTCCTGATTAAGTGGCAGTTCCTTCTTTAGTTCAATATTTTTAATGATCTCTGGAATGGAATCCACATCTATGGTTTGAGGATCATAACCACATAATCCTAAGATAGAGGCGATATCTGTAGCGTGTCCTTTACCGGTTAATGATAAAGACCCGAAAAGATCGACGTTAATAGATGCAATGAAGTCGAATTGATTATTTTCTTTCAATTCTGCAATCCACCTCCTCCCAGCTCTCCACGGGCCGAAAGTATGAGAACTAGATGGCCCTACACCAATCTTTAACATATCAAAAATACTGATACATTCCATAATTCGTAATTACATATAAAATTTAGTATGTAAATATAGCGTATTGACAAAAAAGAATACTTTTTTTAATTAAATACTTAGACTGAAAGTGTATTTTATATAAATCAGGCAAGTGCAGCTTTCGAATGGATATCAGGAAATAGTGACATCCTGTCATACAAATGGTCGTGGCATAATCATTGACTTATACGGAGTAAATTATTAGGAACAACACTAAAACATTAATATAATATTATGAGTAAGATAATAGGAATAGACTTAGGGACAACAAACTCTTGTGTTTCTGTGATGGAAGGTAATGAGCCTGTTGTTATCCCTAATGCTGAAGGAAAGAGAACCACTCCGTCGGTAATCGCATTTGTTGAAGGAGGGGAAATCAAAGTTGGTGATCCTGCAAAACGTCAGGCAGTTACAAACCCAACAAAAACGATCTCTTCTATAAAAAGATTTATGGGTAATAAATTCTCTGAATCTTCAAAAGAAGCAGAAAGAGCTGCTTACAAAGTAGTAAAAGGAGATAATGATACACCTCGAGTTGACATCGATGGTCGCTTATATACACCACAAGAATTATCTGCAATGACACTTCAGAAAATGAAGAAAACTGCAGAAGATTATTTGGGACAAGATGTGAGTAGAGCAGTAATTACAGTACCTGCGTACTTTAATGATGCACAACGCCAGGCAACTAAAGAAGCTGGAGAGATCGCTGGACTGAAAGTAGAAAGAATTATTAACGAGCCTACAGCAGCAGCGTTGGCTTATGGTCTTGATAAAAAAGGCACCGATCAGAAGATAGTTGTATTTGATTTTGGAGGAGGTACGCATGACGTATCTATTCTAGAATTAGGAGATGGAGTATTTGAAGTATTATCTACAGATGGTGACACTCACTTAGGAGGTGATGATGTAGATCAAAAAATTATTGATTGGTTAGCAGAAGAGTTCAAAGCTGAGGAAGATATGGATCTTCGCAAAGACCCTATGGCTTTACAGCGTTTGAAAGAAGCTGCAGAAAAAGCAAAAATAGAATTATCATCTTCTGCTCAAACAGAGATCAATTTACCATACGTTACTGCTACTGCAAGTGGACCAAAACACTTGGTAAGATCTTTAACAAGAGCAAAATTTGATCAATTAATAGATGATCTTGTAAAACGTACTATCGAGCCTTGCCGTACTGCTTTAAAAGCAGCAGGACTTTCTACAAGTGATATTGATGAAATCATATTGGTAGGAGGTTCTACTCGTATTCCTGCAGTTCAGGAAGCTGTAGAAAAGTTCTTTGGTAAAGCACCAAGTAAAGGTGTAAATCCTGATGAGGTAGTAGCCATTGGAGCTGCAATTCAGGGAGGAGTACTTACCGGAGACGTAAAAGATGTATTGTTGTTAGATGTTACACCTCTTTCTTTAGGTATAGAAACGATGGGTAATGTAATGACAAAACTTATCGAAGCAAACACTACAATTCCGACTAAAAAATCGCAGGTGTTTTCTACAGCAGCAGATAATCAGCCTTCTGTAGAGATCCATGTATTACAAGGAGAAAGACCTATGGCAGCTGATAATAAGACCATTGGCCGTTTTCACTTAGACGGGATTCCGCCAGCACAAAGAGGAGTTCCTCAGATTGAAGTGACTTTCGATATTGATGCTAATGGTATTATCAAAGTTTCTGCTACGGATAAAGCGACTAATAAATCACAGGATATTCGTATTGAGGCTTCTTCTGGTTTAACTGAAGAAGAAATCGAAAGAATGAAACAAGAAGCTGAAGCTAATGCAGAAGCAGATAAAGCAGCAAAAGAAACAGCTGATAAATTGAACGAAGCAGATGGAATGATATTCCAGACAGAAAAGCAACTTAAAGAGTTCGGAGATAAATTATCTGATGATAAGAAGAAACCAATCGAAGACGCGCTTGAAGAATTGAAAAAAGCATATGAATCTAAAGATTTAGCAGTGATTCAACCAGCTCTCGATAAAATCAACGAAGCTTGGAAAGTAGCTAGCGAGGATATGTATAAGGCTCAGGCAGAAGCACAACAAGGAGGTGCAGCAGGACCTGAAGCTGGTACGCAGCCGGAAGGAGGAAATTCTGAAGCTAGTGATGTTGAGGATGTAGACTTTGAAGAGGTGAAGTAAGAATTGTTATTCTATATAAAAAAATGCACAGTGAAAGCTGTGCATTTTTTTTGTTATTGTAGGTAAGCTTAGCGAAAAATAGTTTATTTTTACCCAGTAAATTACCCCTAGATATCGTATCGTATTCACACATTGTTATTTTTAATTCAGATATCCGCTATTTGATCAGACAATTTTTGATCGATGTAGTAATTGAATATATTGATGGATTTGTTACAAGTTTTTCGCAGAAAAATCTTTTGGTTTTTTGATATCCTCAAAGGAAATGATATCAGAAAGCATTATCAGGATATTAAAGAGATTATTGAAAGTCCAAATTCTTCTTTGGTATGTGAAAGAAAGAATGAATATCTTCAAGCGATTCTAAAGCATGCAGTCAGCACGACATGGTTTTACCAAAAATATGCTGGTTACAATTCTATTTTGGATTTTCCGGTAATCAATAAGAATATAATTCGGGATAACTTTGACGAATTTATCTCGTCGACTTATAAATCCAAGGACTGTGTGTTAGTTTCTACAAGTGGATCAACGGGTGCTCCTTTTTCTATTTTGCACAATAAGAGTAAACGGTGCAGAAATACAGCTGATAATCTTTATTTTTCAAAAAGATCAGGATATGATATTGGACAAAAACTTATATATGTCAAAATCTGGTCGGATAGTTATAAACATAATTGGAGATCAAAGTTTTGGTGGCAGAATATAGTTCCTAAAAGTGTATTCGAACTTTCGGATACAGAAATAGAAGAGTTTATCAAAGATCTAAGGGACGATACTTCAAAAAAAAGCTTATTAGGATATACTTCTGCTTTTACCACTATTTGTCAGTATCTGGATAGAACCAAAGCTACGCCAATAGTCTCCAATATTGAGTCTATCATTACCATGTCTGAAGGAATTAATGCATACGTTAGGAGTAGTATGGAGAAATATTTTGGGATTTTGCCTGTCTCGAGGTATTCTAATAATGAAAACGGAATTTTGGCGCAGGAGGACCGAAGTGATATCTCAAAATTTGTCATTAATTCTGCCAGTTATTATATTGAGATTTTTGATCTGAATAACGATATACCAGTTTCTGCAGGTAAAAGAGGAAGAATCATAGTTACAGATTTACATAATTATGCAATGCCACTAATTCGATACGATACCGGTGATGTAGGAATAATAGGGATTAATAAAGACAATGTACCTTACTTATCATCAATTGAAGGAAGGAAGTTAGATTTGATATATAATACTAAGGGCGAAGTTATTCCTTCTCACGTTTCCTACAAACTTTGTAGATATGGAGACTATAAACAGTTTCAATTGGTACAATATGGTGAAAAGGATTATTTGATTAAACTTAATACTGACAAAAAAGTAGATGAACAAAAAATGTTAGAAGAATATAAAGGATATTTTGGAGAAGATGCTCATATAAAAATCGAGTATGTTGATGAGATTCCTTTGTTATCTTCAGGAAAAAGAAGAGAGGTTTTCAATTCTTATCATACATAAAAAGGTATCGGAAAGGATAGCTAAGGTTTATACCAGTATTAGCGCATTATTACAAATTTTTAGGAACAAAAAAAGCCAATAAAATGAAAATTATTGGCTTTTTTCGAGTTAAATGAATGAGTTGGTTTGTGTGTGTAAATTTAAGATGATATAGGAATGTTATCTTATAAATTTTAAAGACGTAATATCTGTTTTTACAATATAAAGCCCTCTAGGTAGTTGAGACAGGTTTATCTGATTTGCATTATCTACGTTAGGCATATCTAAAACCCTTTTCCCGTTTGTATTATAAATTTGAAGAGCTTCTGTTCTAAACGAGTCACTTAGAACTAATGAAGCTGTGTCATAATCAAAATACATTTCCTTTTTGTCAAAATCAAATTCATTAGTACTTAGCACACCAGAAACAATGATCTCCGGATAGTTTCCGTTAACACTCCATGTAGCGTCATCAGTTCCACCATCAGGATTTGAAGCAGAAGATAGCTTTCCGAATATGTAATAGCTGGTTCCTGAAAGTGATGAGCTTTGAGGGAAATTCGAGGGGATATCTAAAGTCACAGATGTCACTACATCCGTTCCTGCAGTTACGGTTGGAGTTACGATTACAGCAGTTCCCGTGTTTGTAGATCCTCCAAATATAGTTGGTGAATCCGCTTCAAAAATCTGAAATTGTGTTGCAACATCCATAGAAGCTGTATATGTGTAATCTAAAGTGACTGACTCTCCTGCTGCTACAGTAATAGGATTAGCAGAATTATACGCTATGGTATAAGGTGATCCTGTTACAATAATTAACGGATATTCTCCAGAGCTGTCCCAAGTTACATCCGACGTAGCATCACTATTAGCTTCGGACGAAAGTTTACCAAATATTCGATATTGTGTACCGGATAAAGATGCGCTTGTTGGGAAGTTAGCTGGAATTGTTAAGGTAATTGTTCCGGCTTGGTTCGTTGCCATAGAAAGCGTTGGGAATTCTGCAACGCTTGAACCTACAGCGGTAGATCCTCCAAAAATATCAGCTGCATCTGTCTCAAATATTTGAAACTGTGCACCGACTTGCATAGACGCCGTGTAGGTGTAATTTAAGGTTATAGACTGACCAGCTGCAACTGTCACAGGGTTTGCAGAATCATACGTAATGCTATATTGAGCCGTTACACCGCATAAGGTTCCTAAACTTAATAGAATAAAGAATAATGTTTTTTTCATAATTACCTATTTTAAACATTGCTTTTGGATTGTGTTTACGTTTTTAACAATGTTAGTTGATGACTACTAAGTTATTTTTAAGAAGAAAGCTCTACTGTAAAATATGTTGCAATTAATGATAATTTTGTTGCGTCATCCCAAAATACGGCTATGATGAATTAATTTTTATTGAGGAAAAATTGTTTTTAGACGTGTTTACTTATTAAAATCATAACTTTTATTTTAATAATTTAGAAAAATACAACTAACTAATTTTTTTACAATTTGATCAATAGTTAGATTTAAAATCCGACTGCTGTATCATCTCCACGTTTATCAGCACCTCCTTCTAAACGACCATCCGGTAGAACAAGAATACCATCTACCTTACCAATGACTCTGGATTCTTCTTCGTTTGTTTTATAACCTTTTGCCTTTAAACTGTCTAGAACTTTTTTATCAAAGGAATTAGGTTCGAAAACAACTACATCCGGTAACCACTGATGATGAAAACGGGGAGCATTGACGGCATCTTGCATCGTCATTCCATATTCTTTGACATTTAAGATGGTTTGTAACACAGAAGTGATAATTGTAGACCCGCCTGGAGTTCCTACAGACATCCAAAGTTTATCATCTTTTTCAACAAGTGTGGGCGTCATAGAACTAAGCATTCTTTTTTCTGGGGCAATAGCATTAGCTTCAGCACCTAATAATCCAAACATGTTTGGAGTGCCTGGTTTAGCACTGAAATCATCCATTTCGTTGTTTAAAAAAAAACCAAGTTCAGGAACATAGAGTTTAGATCCATAAGCTCCGTTCAAGGTTGTAGTGACTGAAATAGCATTGCCAAATTGATCTATAATTGAATAGTGTGTAGTTTCACTACTTTCATATCCCGGAATACTGCCATAACTTAAATCAGAAGAAAGTGTTGCTTTTTCAAAATCAAAATCACGCATCCTACCTGATAAATATGCATCACTAATCAGCGTATCTACGGGGATTTTAACAAAATCAGGATCACCTAAATAAAAACTTCGGTCTGCATATGCTCGCCTTTCTGCTTCTGTTATTATCTGAATCGATTTTAACGTATTATGCCCATAAGTACTAAGATCATAAGGTTCGATCATTTTCATAATTTGAGCTAGACAAACCCCACCGCTGGATGGAGGAGACATAGAAATGATGTTCAGGTCTCTATATGTGAACTGAATCGGATCACGCCATTTGGCCTCATATTTATTGAGATCATCCATGGTCATAATACCACCATGCGACTGCACGTATGCAACCATTTTTTGACCGGTTTTTCCATTATAAAATTCATCTCTGCCATTTTCAATAATTCTCTGAATAGTGGCAGCTAGCATAGGATTTTTTATGGTATCAAACGCTTTATGCTCTTGTGCATAAAGAATAGTGTCTTTATTAGTTTCTATAAATAAATCTCTAAAACGACTAAGTCGCTTTTCTTGTTTTTTGGTAACGACGTATCCTTTTTCAGCAAGTTGAGCAACTGGGGTTAATAACTCTTTTATGGAAAGAGTACCAAATTTTTTATGCACCGCAAAAATACCTGCAATCGTACCGGGAACTCCTACAGCCATTGCTCCTAATTGACTTTTTTCTGGAACAGGCTCTCCGTTTTCATCAAGATACATATCCTTTGTGGCAGCAAGAGGAGCTTTTTCTCTATAATCAATAGCGCCGACTTCGCCATCTGCCTTTCGGTATACCATAAAGCCACCACCACCTAAATTTCCTGCATATGGATAAGATACAGCCAAAGCCATTTCGGTAGCTACCATAGCATCAAAGACATTTCCGCCTTTTTGAAGAATTTCTTTACCGATTTTAGAAGCTTCTTCTCTTGCTGAGACGACCATGGCATTTTTTTCAATGACCCCAAAAACGGGTTTTGTTTTGACAACAATCTTTGTTTCAGGGTTTGTTTTGCAGGAGATAACCAGTATAAAAAGTAATAGGTACATCAATCGCATAGTGTTCAGGGTTTTATTAGTAATTAATTTCGTTAATTAAATTTTCTTTCTTGTCATAAAATTTCCAGTATCCAGTGGGTTCGCATTGGTCTATATGTCCTTCAGATTTCACAACTCCGTTTTTATGATACTCTTTCCAATATCCTTGTTTTTTTCCTTGTTCATAATGTCCTTCTGCTTTTATATTTCCATTCCGATAATAATATTTCCAGAAACCTTGTTGGATTCCTTTATTGTAATGACCAATACTTTCTAGGTTAATAGAGTTTGCATAATAGTTTTTAGTAAACCCATTTTTATTTGACAAAGAAATTTGATCGGTACAGATGTTCTTAGTGGCAAATTGGGTTTTTGATTCCTGACAAGAAATGAAAAATAACAATGAAGAAAGTAAGAATAATACTCTCATAACTTTCGGATTTCATTTTTTGTAAACAATTCAAGTTCTTCAAAAAAAGAACGAAATTCTTTTTCAAAATCATCATAATATTTTTCAAGTTCAATAACCGCAAAATTCATTTTTGATCTATTCTTGGTTCGATGATTCATTTGATATAATATTCTACCGATTCCCGGAATAGTGGCATAACTTAATAACCAGTTATCTCGTAGCATGTAGGGTAAAAAATTTTGAACTCGTTTTGGTAATACTTCATAATGCTCTTGAAGTAAATCATAAAAATCAGAGACGTATATTTCGAGTGGTATTTCAGAATAATCCTTCCAATAGGCCGCCAAATAATGATCATATAATATGTCGATAATGACACTGCTATAATGCCCATATTTAGGAAATAATCTCAAAACACTTTCTCTAACGGTTGGATGGTTATCTGTGTAGGTGTCAATTTTACGATGCAATGTGATTCCTTGCTGTATCCTATCTGGAAATTCTAAAAACTTTTTGCCTTTTACAGAGTCGGCTATAAAATTACCTATTTTTAGTTCTTGATCATCTCCGGAAAGGTAAATATGGGCTAAAAAATTCATTAGGTGAATTTACAATTTTTTAGAAAGTTGTTGTTGTTTTTATGTAAACTTTAATTTGGGTGTTGCAGCAGTCATATGTAGCACGTACATTTGTCAAAACAAAAACCAATCTATCCATTTATGACACTAATCAAATCAATTTCAGGTATTCGAGGAACCATTGGCGGAAAAGTAGGAGATAATTTAACTCCTGTCGATGCAGTAAAATTTGCATCTGCATACGGTAGCTGGTTAAAAGTTGAAACAGGTAAAAAGCACCCAACAGTAGTTGTGGGGCGAGATGCCCGGATCTCTGGAGCAATGATTCAGCAATTGGTGATGAATGGTTTGGTAGGATTAGGGATACACGTAGTAGATTTAGGATTGTCTACCACTCCCACAGTAGAAGTCGCTGTTCCTATGGAAAAAGCGGATGGAGGTATTATACTGACAGCTAGCCATAATCCGAAGCAATGGAATGCGCTAAAGTTACTGGATAATAAAGGCGAATTTTTAAACGCGGAAAACGGTAAAAAGATTTTAGATATAGCAGAGAATGACGATTATAATTTTGCAGAGGTTGACGATTTAGGTTCAATTACTACAAATGACACCTATATCGATAAACATATTGAAGAAGTGTTAAAGTTACCACTGGTAAATTCAGAAATTGTAAAGAAGGCTGGTTTTAAAGTGGTTGTAGACGCAGTCAACTCTACTGGAGGAATTGCAGTTCCGGCTTTACTTAAAAAGATGGGAGTTGAGGTAGTAGAATTGTATTGTGAACCAACTGGTCATTTTCCACATAATCCAGAACCGCTAAAAGAGCATTTAACAGATTTATCAGAATTAGTGGTAAAAGAGAAAGCAGATTTTGGATTGACGGTGGATCCAGATGTTGATCGTTTGGCCTTTATGAGTGAGGATGGAGAAATGTTTGGAGAAGAATATACACTTGTTGCTTGTGCAGATTATGTTTTGGGTAAAACTCCAGGAAATACGGTTTCTAATTTATCTTCTAGTAGAGCACTTAGGGATGTAACCGAAAAGCACAGGGGTACTTATGAGGCAAGTGCAGTAGGAGAGGTAAATGTGGTTGCTAAGATGAAAGCAAATAACGCGGTGATAGGGGGAGAAGGAAATGGTGGAATCATATATCCAGAGCTACATTATGGAAGAGATTCTTTGGTAGGGATAGCGCTTTTTCTAACACATCTTGCAGAAAAAAAATGTAGTGTGAGTGAGTTGCGAAATAGTTATCCATCCTATTACATGAGTAAGAATAAAGTACAGTTAACACCAGAATTGAATGTAGATGCAATTTTAGAAGGATTTCATAAAAAACATGCTTCAGAAGAAGTAAGTACGGTAGATGGTGTAAAGGTTGATTTTAATGATAGTTGGGTTCATCTTAGAAAAAGTAATACAGAACCGATTATTCGAATTTATACAGAAGCATTGAGTCAAGAGAAAGCAGATCAATTGGCTAATGATACTATTGAAACACTAAAAGAAATCGCTGGAATCTAATAATAGAGAAATGCTCTTGTTCATTTCATCTCATCCTAGAGATTTTAATCAATAGTTGCATCCTTTGGGATTTCTGCATCACGATGTTTCCATCGTTTATGAGTCCATAAATAATACTCTGGCGCTTTACGAATTTGTTCTTCTACCATTCGTAAATATTTTTTTACAATGTAGAAATCTTCACAATTTTTGGCATTTTCAGTAATAGGAATAAACTTTGCCTGATAATAGCCACGTTTTATTTTTTCTACTTGCAAATAGGCAACAGACATATCCAGTCTTTTCGCCAGTACTGCACCGCCTACGTGGGTTGGAACTTTAATGCCCATAAAATTTGTCCAGTAAGTAGCTTTATCTAGGCTTGGCGATTGGTCAGATAAAAATGCATACGAACACAATTTACCATTGACTTTATCTCTGGTTATCTCTTTCATCGCATTATAACTGGAGATAAGTCGGGCATCATATCGCTGTCTAATTCTGTGTACCAATTGGTCGAAGTATTTATTTTTAATTTGTTTATAAACACCCACCGTAGGAAAATCAATTAATAATTGTGTAACAGTCGCCCATTCGTAACTAGCATAATGAGCCATTAAGACTACTATACTTTTGTTTTTCGATTCCAAATCTTTTAGTGTTTCAATATCTATGATTTTGAATCGTTCTAAGAGATCTTTATCACTAATAGAAATAGATTTTACCATCTCTAAAAACATATCACACATATGCTTATAGAAGGCTTTACGAATTCTATTGATTTCTTTTTGAGGTTTTTCTGGAAAAACAAGAATCAGATTTTCTGTTACTGATTTTCTTCTGTATCGTATGATATGGTAAATAAAAATATATATACAGGTGGAGAATGTATAAAATAAGCGCCAAGGGAGTTTTGATATAATCCACAAAATAGGATATACCAAGCGATATATCAATAGTTGCATTGTGTTGATTTAGGCGTACAAAGATAAAATTATTTAGAGGGTAAAGTCTTAGAATAATCTTAAAAATGTAATCGAAATATTAACTAACTACAGCATTCTTAATAGGTTCGGCATTACGATGTTTCCACCGTTTATGGGTCCACAAATAGTTTTCGGGTTTATCTGTAATTTGCGCTTCCAAAAGTCTCGTAAACTTTTTAGTAATAACATACTCGGGCTCATCTTTTGGATTTTCAGAAATAGGAATAAGAGCAGCTTTATAATATCCTCTTTTTATTTTTTCTACGTGTAGATAGAAGATACTAAGATCCAACCGTCTTGATAATACTTCTCCTCCAACAAAAGCAGGGACTTTTATACCCATAAAATCTGTCCAAAAAGTAGCGTGAGAGAGTTTTGGCGATTGATCAGAGATTAAGCCATACAGACTAAGCTCAGGATTTTCCTCTCGTTGATCCAAGGTCATTTGTTTGAAAACTTTCGAACTTGGTATTAATCGAGAATCGAATCTACCACGGATACGATGCACTAATTTGTCAAAATATTTGTTTTTAATTGGCTTATAAATACCTACACATCTAAATTTGCTGATAAGGTCAATAGAGTTTGTCCATTCATAGCTGTTGTAATGTCCCATCATAACGATGATACTTTTATTCTTTTCCTCTAATTTCTGCAACATATCGAGGTTTGTTATCTGAAATCTTTTTATGATCTCTTTCTCGCTAATAGATAGTGATTTTATCATTTCCAAAAACATATCACACATATGTTTGTACGAGGCTTTACAAATTCTTTTTATTTCCTTATTATCTTTTTCAGGAAATGCTAATTTTAAATTTTCGGTAACCGTTTTTCTTCGATATCCAATGATATAATAGACTAAGATGTAAGTGCAAGAGGATAAAAAATAGAATAGCCTCCAAGGAAGTCTTGATATGATCCATAGCAATGGATATACGAGGCAATAAATAACTAATTGCATTGATTTTTTTTTGAAATGCTAAAGGTAATCTATTTTAACCTACTATTAACAAAATATAAAATCATCTCATTTCAAAAGGAAATCTCAATTCGTTAGGTGAAAATATATACTATATTTGAACGAGAAAAAAATGAATATGCTAAATCTTGATATTACTGTTATCGTCATCGTCTTGGCGAATGTGATTGTTTCATTAAAAGGATTAAATGATTTTTCTTTCTTTGAAAGGTATAAATTTAATGTTGGTGGAATTAGAAGAGGAGAACAATTAAGAATGTTAGCTTCCGGTTTTTTGCACGTGGATATAATGCATCTATTCTTCAATATGTTTACTTTGTATTTTTTTGCACCGGTTGTCTTAAACTCTTTGGGCAACATCAAGTTTTTGGTGGTCTATTTTGGTAGTTTATTTATTGGGAATTTGTTTTCGTTGTTTTTTCATAAGAACGAATATCATTATAGCGCTGTGGGAGCTAGCGGAGCGGTATCTGGAATTATATTTTCTGCAATATTATTTCAGCCAAATATGAAATTATATTTGATGCTAATTCCCATTCCTATTCCAGCTTATGTTTTTGGTATCGGATATTTGCTATATTCCATCTACGGTATGAAAAGTAGAACAGGTAATATAGGTCATGATGCGCATTTCGGGGGAGCAGCCGGGGGTTATATAGTGACATTAATTCTAGCTCCTTATTTATTTCAGCAGAACTTGTTAATGATAGGATTGTTAGCGATTCCAATAATCATTTTATTTGTTATGCAGCGTTTGGGCAAGCTTTAGATAAAAAAACGACCCTATTATCAGGTCGTTTTCTATAGTGTCTAAAAGAGTAGAAAAAGAAATTTACATCGATTCCTCTCCCAACAATTCTGAAATTTTGCTTTCTAGCGCAGGGCCTCTTAAATTTTTAGCGATTACATTTCCTTGCTCATCTATTATAAAGGTGGCCGGTATTGATCGCACTCCATATGCTTTGGCAATAGGATCTTGCCAAAATTTTAGATTGGATACGTGATTCCAGTCCAAATTATCATTGTCAATTGCTTTGATCCAGTGATCCTTATTTCTATCTAAAGATACACCAATGATATTAAGTCCTTTATCGTGATATTTATTATAAACTCTAACAACATTTGGATTTTCTGCTCTACAAGGTTTACACCAAGATGCCCAAAAATCAATAATGGTTATTTTACCCATAGACTCTTTAAGAGAAACCATTTGACCTTCTGGGTTGGGTGCAGAAAAATCTTCAGCTTCACTACCGATATCTATCTTACCGATGGATGCAGCGATTAATCTATCCAAATTTTTACCCAATCTGGATGTTTTAAGAGTATCCTCAACCGTCGCATATATTTTCTTTACTTCTTTTGCAGGAGTTGCTTTAAGATTCAACAAATCTGTAAGCGCCATTACAGCTACCAAAGAATTTGGGTTATTCGCTGCAATTTCTTTTCGATAGTTATTTTCATCTGTTCGGGCTTGTTGTAATTGAACTGATAACTTCGACAATTTCTCAGTCTCTTTAAGTTTGGAAGCAATCTGATATTGATTACTCAAATCTTGTCTTTTTTTACCAAAGGCATTCATTTTCTTAAGGTAGGTAAAAAATAGCTCGTTTTCTTCTCCTCCTTTAATAATCGATGAGCGTAAACTATCTTTATAAATAGTCATTTTTATCGGATTGTTTTCCGCCAAAAACAAAACATTTTGTGGAACTCCTTTAAAAGTTAAGTAGTTAAAGTCATTATCTTCTACAGGAGGTAAGTCTATTTTAAAATTACCATTTTTTATAGTGGTAGAATCAATAATAGTGGGTCGATTAGACCTGTTTATTGCATTTACATATACCGTTACTCCGTCTTCAAATCCTTTCGTTTCTGCAGAAATCGAATATCCTGTTTCTTTCTTTTCACAAGCCACAGACAGTACTATGAGTGCAAGCAATACTATTTTTTTCATCCTTAATTTTTTTTAGAAGCGTAAAAATATACAATATGCTAATTATACCACAAAAATTAACTTTAAAATATAAGTAATTGTTAATTTTTGCTATTTGTTGATTATTCCCTTGTTTAAAGCATAATCCTTTGTAACAAATTCTATAGAAAGAGAGTCTAATGGAGTGGCACAATAGATTAATGGAAGCGTTTGTCATTATTTTCAACAACTAGCCTTTTTCTTATTCTTTATTTCAGTCAATATATTCATCATATGGACGCAAAATATACGGGAAAAATATAGTACTTGAGAGTCTAATTAATTGTTAATACTGTGATGAGCGCCAAAGTTTTGTGCTATTTTTGTATAACCACCGTAAATAAACCGTTATGAAGGTATTGGAGCACGATTTCCCGTTGGATATTAAAATAAGTTTCTCTTTGTTTTTTGATAAGTACCGAGAATTTCTAGATAGTGATAATCCATTACTTCGTGATCGAGCTAACAGTATTTTAGAAATTGCATCGAAATATCCGGAACTCGAAGATGGTATTACTTCTGAAGAGAGACTACAGGAATTACTTCCGCAAATAGAATTAGTGTTAGAGGATTCTTTTGCACAGGTTTTACAAGAGAACGAAATTAAAATCGCTACCATTCCTTTTAATAATACCGTTGTCAAATCTACTCAACGATATAAAAATATCATAAAAGCTGCAGGGCCGGGTTTTGAACCACAAATCAAAAACCTGGATGAAGACCATTATTTTATTATGGGTTGTAGCATCATTTTAAGTCAATATTATGGCTATAAAATTGATTTTAGAAGACCATTTTTTTATGATATTCCTGATGCATCAGGAATTATGAGGCATTATAGGATTCTGTATAATGGGGATTTTATTGAAGTTATAAAAAAAGAGGGAGCAAGGGATATTACCGAAGAAGACGTCGCTGTATTGCTTGATAATTTTGACAATGTAGAAATATGGAAGGAAAAGTTTCCACCAAATACGTGGGTTTTTAAAGGAATAGTTATTGCAAACCTATTTGATGTCACCACAGATGTTTCGTTATCAGAGTTTAAAACAAGTTTATTAAAATATGATAAAACAAAAGGTGATTTTATCGATAGTTTTCAAAATATATTTAGAGGGATTTTTAACCTACCTGAGATTAAGGTAGGTTTTGCTAATTACAATGAAGAAGAAGGAGTTTTAGAACGAGTTCCTTTTAAAACGATTGATAGTTATATTTTATATGATAAATTTTCAGACAGTTGTGAAACAGCTTTGTGCAAGGGAACGTATCATTCTTTATTTGAGAAGTCAGAAGCATTTGCGATTTCAAACGTGCAAAAAATAATCGAGACTTATCCAGATGAGTTGATGTATAGTAACCTTGCCAAGCAGAATATAAATAGTGCCATTATTGCTCCGATAGAAGATAACGGTAAATTATTGGGTGTTCTTGAAATTGTATCTCCAAACATCCAGGAGCTAAATAGTATCAATGCGCATAAATTGTTGGATATTATGCCTTACTTAATAGACTCGGTTCTGCGATCTAAGGCAAAAGCAGAAGATGAATTAGAATTAGTCATTCAACAGGAATGTACATCGATTCACCCTAGTGTTTATTGGAAGTTTAGGCAGGAAGCTAAGCGCTTTATCCTGGCAAAAGTTGAGGAAAACCCTACCTCATTTCAAGAAGTTATTTTTGAAGATGTGTACCCATTATTTGGGCAGATCGATATCAAAGGATCCTCTGAGGCTCGAAATAGGTCGGTACAGAAGGATTTAGTATTACAATTAAACGGTATTAACAGAGTAATCGAGAAGGTTTTTGAGATAAACCCAATACCGATTTATGAACAAATCAAATTTAGAATACAAACCTATATAGATTCTATTAAGGATCAATTACAGGTGGATAGCGAGCAAAAGATCTTAAATTTTATTAAGGATGAAATCAAACCATTGTTTAAGCATCTTAAAGGTACCAATATTGAATTAAAAAACCTGATTAATCAATATAATAATTCACTGGATCCAAATACAAAAATGATTTACAGACACCGCAAGGCTTATGATGAGTCTGTTATGTTGATCAACAAAAAAATGGCTTCTTTATTGGACGAAAAACAAGAGGAGGCCCAAAAAATGTATCCTCATTATTTCGAAAGATTTAAAACCGATGGTGTAGAGCATAGTATGTATATTGGAGAATCTATTACCAAACAGCATAGCTTTAACAAGATTTACCTTTACAACTTAAGGTTGTGGCAGTTACAGGTGATGTGTGAAATGGAAAATGAATACTATCAATTTAAGCAGGATCTACCGGTAGCCTTAGATGTTGCTTCTATGGTATTGGTCTTTAATGCTTCATTGTCTGTAAGATTTAGGATGGATGAAAAACGCTTTGACGTAGACGGCACGTATAACGCAAGGTACGAAGTGGTTAAAAAGCGAGTGGATAAAGCGTATATAAAAGGCACCAATCAGCGAATTACCGAAAAAGGAAAATTGGTTATTATTTACTCTCAGAGATCAGACGAGAAGGAATATATAAAGTACATTAACTTCTTACAGTCCAAAAACTATCTTGAAGATGAAATTGAAATAGTTGAATTAGAGGATCTCCAAGGTGTTACCGGACTCAAAGCCTTAAGAGTAAATATTCTTTATAGCAAAAATAAAGAAGCTAAAGAGTATTATACCTATGCAGACCTGATGAAGGAAATAAACAAATAATTTAATATTGTTGTTGCTACTCTACTGTAGCGTATTAAACGCAATAACAAAAGAGATAGCCGAGATGATAAAACCGATCATAAAAACAGTATAAGTTATTCTAAGGATTTTATATTTTCTATTGAGAACTTTTCCTAGAAAATATAAATCTTTGATCATGGTATCATAAATGTATTCCTTGTCATCCATAAGTTCGTGCATCGCCCATTTATATTCATCTAGAGGCATTTTATGAAAATTCCCGAAAAATAATAAGTTAACTTTCTTTTCTTCAATTTCCTTTCTAGTAAATTCTCCGCTGGTCACATTAGGGCGTGTTGCCAAAACGGATAAAAGCATGGAGATTATACTAAATACAATAAAAATAACTGTAGGATAAATAAGATATTGATTAGATGGATTGTCTAGCTTGGGGATTAAGTTTGATAGTGCTAAGGAAATAATAATGGCATTAACTGACAAAAGTATGTTGGCTTTTGTATCTGCAATGTCACTTAGTTTCAAATGGTTTCTTAAAGTAACTCTAAATAATGTTTGAATACCTTTTTCCGGGCTTTCCTCTTTTACTAATTTTTTAAGCTTTGCTTTTTTCTTCGTTTTCTTTGAAACGGTTTGCTCTTTTTGTATTTCCAAAAGATGTGCTTCTTTTTTAGGTTGCCAGTTTTCTAAGGCATAATCCGTATAAAATTGATGTTTATTTTGTAAAAAATCAATATTAATTTTTAGCCAGTCATTATTACTATAATTTTCATTACAATTTAATTCAAACTCTTGTCTTAGATATTCACTTGTTTCTTTAAAATAATCTTTAGCCAAGTGTGATGCATCTGCGTCTCTGATAATTTTTTCTAATAAATTGGCAGGCTCGTACTCCATACGGGTGGCCAAAATAAGTGCAGAAACTTTATTTATTAATTCCTCGGGAGCTTTTTGTTCTCTAAGAAATGTTTCAGAAATAAGAACACTATGTTTTTCGTGGTCATTTAGATTTTGTGAGTATCCCGTATCATGGAGCAGAGCAGTCAGTAACAAAGCCAGTTTATCTTCTTCAGAAATGTTCGTGTTGTCAATAATTTCTTTTGTACTTTTAAATACTCTTTTGGTATGGGTATAATTATGATAAATACAGGATTTAGGTAGCTTTTTATTAAAAAGATCAGAAACAAAATTATCAGTTTTCTCCACTAAGTTTTCCATATTGTAATTTTTCAATAACCAAAATAATTAAAAAAAGTGAATGTATCCTTTTATGAATAGAAATATCCAGACCTTCGTGGTAATATCCATATTGTTATTTAGCTCTTGTGCAACATACACTCCTCAATATTTAGACGAGAATTTTTCAGATTCATTACCGAGCAAAGAGATAGAAAAAAGTTTCTTTTTGATTGGTGATGCCGGAGGGGCTGATATAAATGAAAACACTCTTGGATTAGAAGCTTTAAAACAGGTTTTACAAAAAGAAAATACCAAGGATGATTATCTAATCTACTTGGGAGATAATATCTATCCAAAAGGAATGCCTTTAAAAGAATCGGCCAAAAGAGATTTATCCGAACATAGAATAGATGCTCAAATCGGTGCTGCAGATTCATTTGACGGTGAGGTTATTTTTATTCCGGGTAATCACGATTGGTATAATGATGGTGTAAAGGGGTTAAAAAGACAGGAAAAATATGTAACAAAGAAACTGGATAATAAGAATTCATTTTTACCGTCTAAAGGATGTCCGTTAGAGAGTATCGAAGTGAGTGATCAAATTCAGTTGCTAATTTTAGATACACAATGGTATCTTGCAGATTGGAATAAGAACCCTACGATCAATGATAATTGCCAAATTAAAACCAGAGATAAATTCTTAAATGAAATACAAGGGGAATTAAAAAAACATAACGGTAAGACTGTTTTGGTGGTAATGCATCACCCAATGTTTACAAATGGTCCACACGGCGGAAAATACAGTTTTAAAAAACACATTTTTCCAACGAGACATCATATACCCCTACCAATAATTGGATCTTTGGTTACTCAAGTTCGTTCTCAGGGGGGTGTATCGCCTCAGGATCGATATAATGAAAGTTATAATAAGCTGATGAGACGACTATCTACTATTGCCAGAGATAGTGAGAGAGTCATTTTTGCGTCGGGACATGAACATTCTTTACAGTATATAGATAATGATGGTTTAAAACAAATCGTTTCTGGATCTGGTTCTAAAAAATCTGCTGCTTCTTTGGGAAAAGATGGAAAGTTTTCTTATCCAAATCAGGGTTTTGCGATTTTGGATATATACAAAGATGGTTCATCTAATGTACGTTTTTATGGAAACGAAAAAGGAAAAACTGCATTAGTTTATCAAACAAAAGTTCACGAAAAACCTGAGTCTTATGCAATCAGTAGCCTGAAGAATTCTTTTGACAACGAAGTTTCAGTTTCCATTTATAAAAAAGAAGAAACTGAAAAGACTAATTTCTATAAGTCATTATGGGGTGACCACTACAGAAAAACATATAGCACGGATATAAAAATTCCAGTGGCTACTTTGGATACTTTGATGGGTGGATTTACTATAGACCGAAGAGGAGGAGGACAAGTAACAAGATCACTACGTTTAGTTGATAGTGCCGGGAAACGCTTTAGCTTAAGAGCTATGCGAAAGAGTGTTACTCAGTTTCTACAAAAAGGAGCCTTTAAAGACACGTATTTAGAGGATGGTTTTGATGATACTTTTACTGAAGAGCTTCTTTCTGATTTTTATACATCCAGTTACCCATATGCATTTTTGGTGGTAGGAGGTTTAGCTGATGCCATTGATGTGTATCACGCTAATTCTAAAATATACTATATACCTAAACATCCTGCTTTGGGAAAATATAATAAGGACTTTGGAGATGAAATGTATTTCCTGGAAGAGCGTCCTGGAAAAGAGCATAGGGCAGAAGCCTCTTTTGGAAAACCAGATGATATTGAAGGCACCGATGACATGCTGAAAAACCTGAGAAAGGACGAAAAATATACACTGGATGAGCCCCATTATATAAGAACTCGGTTGTTTGATATGATTTTAGGAGATTGGGATAGACATTCTGATCAGTGGAGATGGTCTCGTTTCGACACCGATGAGGGTAAAATCTATAGACCTATACCAAAAGACCGAGATCAAGTATTTTCTAATTATGACGGAGGCTTAATAGATGTTATTAAGTTTATAGTTCCTATTACGAGAAAGTTTCAGGTATATGATGAAGAGTTAAAGAATATTAGATGGATAAATGAGGCCGGAATCCGTTTGGATAGAAATTTTGCACAAAGTTCTGATAAGAAAATCTGGTTAGAACAAGCCAGATACATAAAAAACAATCTTAGCGATGAGTCTATCGATAAGGCTTTTAAAAATTTACCAATAGAATTACAAGACGAAACTGTAAAAAAAATTAAAAAGGATTTAAGAAAAAGAAGAGATAATGTAGAAGATATTGCAGCAAGATATTATAAATATCTCTCTAAACAAGTTATCATTACAGGAACGGATAAAGATGATTTTTTTGAAATTACGAGAGCAGATGATCAAACGACTATCAAGATTTCTCGAATAAAAAAAGGGACTTTGCAAGAACCTTTTTATGAAAGAACGATTTCTTCAAAAGAAACAAAAGAAATCTGGATTTATGGTTTGGATGACGACGATCAGTTTGTGGTAAATGGAAAAGGAAAGAATCCAATTTGCCTAAGAATTGTTGGTGGGCAAAATAATGATGTTTATACCATTAAAAATGGCAGACAAATACGAGTATATGATCACAAGACAAAGCCCAATACGGTAAAAGAAAAGGGAGGCGCCAAGTTTATCTTTAGTAATAATTATAATCACAACACATATGATTATAACAAGTATATAGATAAAACAAATACAATTACACCATTGATTGGATTTAATCCCGATGATGGAGTCAATATTAATATAACGGATGTATATACCGTAAGAGGTTTTAATAATAATCCTTACCAAAGCAGGCACGTGTTTAAAGGCGCATATTATTTTGCGACAGAAGGTTATGATATTTCTTATAAAGGAGAGTTCGTCAATGCTGTTGGAGATTGGAACCTATTGGTTGGTGCAAAATATACCAGCGAAAACTTTGCTCAGAACTTTTTTGGTTATGGGAATAATACCGTTAATTCTGATGATATCCTTGGATTAGATTACAACAGGGTTAAAACCGGAATATGGGGATTGAATATTGGAGCAGCTAAAAAAGGAAGGTTTGGAAATGATTTCTCCATTACAGCCTCTTATGAAGGGGTTGAGGTTCAGGACTCACAAGGAAGATTCATAACGTCAGGGCTTCCTGGTCTTGAGTTTATTACGGCTGATCGAGCGTTTTTTGAAAGAAAATTTTTCGTTGGTATAGACTTAAATTATGAATATAAAAGTTTAGACATTCCGGCTAATCCTACCCGAGGAATGTTATTTACCTTACAAGGCGGTTCTAAAATGAATTTGGATGATGCAGAAAGAACAATTGGATACGTAAAGCCAAGACTTGGATTTTATAATGCAATCACCAAAAACAGAAAACTTGTGTTAAAGACAGATGTACAAGCTGAGTTTTTGATTGGAGATGCTTTTGAGTTTTATCAGGCTACTACTTTAGGAGGAATCAATAGCTTAAGAGGATATAGAGAAGAACGTTTTACAGGAGATCAGGCATTAGCTTTTAGCACAGACTTAAGATATAGTTTCAATAAGTTTAAAACAGGTTTATTACCATTACAACTGGGCATATTTGGAGGTTATGATGTCGGAAGGGTTTGGTTTGATGAGGAAGACTCTAATAATTGGCACGACTCTATAGGAGGAGGGTTTTGGATCAATGCCGTTGACGCAATTGCAGGTCAATTCAACCTGTTTAGCAGTGATGATGGGCTGAGATTTACTTTTGGGTTAGGATTAAGCTTTTAATGTAATAAGGTGTTTATAAAAAAGGTGTTTGTATAAAGTTTTGGAAGCGAACAGCCACAGTATATTTTTAGAAATTCTATGGGAATAGTCTTTTTTTAATAACATGTAAGAAGATAAATAGAGAATTAAAATTGTAAAATAAATATTGAGAGTTAGATATATAGAATGTTTTAATTTTTATGATCAAGAAGTTTTTTAATGAAAATTTATACTTTCCTCGATCACCTTTTTCGTATTTGGTAATGCAATCTTTATATAACGATTGGATTTGATTAATAATTTTCTCCATGTCAATTTCTGACCTGATGGTTTTTGAAACTTTGAAAATATCATCCAAGTCATATTTTTTTATTTCTTCAATGATATATTCTTTAGTGATCAATCGATCCATTAACTTCATTCCGAAATTATATTTCCGATAATGTTTTAATTTGTCACTGGTAACAAAACCTGCTAACCCTGTGTAGTCACAAATAATAACTCCAGCACCTGAAGCCAAGGATTCCATAGCTGCTTTGGCTTTTGCGAAAATTATATCATAATTCATCAGATATGCTTCGGGATCTCGTTTCTGATTTCCGGTCCCTTTTCCAATTACATCTAGCTGCAGTCCTCTTTGTTCACAAGCTTCTTGAATACTTTTTAAATGATTATCGTTGTTTGCGTAATTAGAAAAAACTAAGGCCTTTTTTGGCTCTTGGTTAAGCTTTTTTCTCAAGGTAAATCTTTCTAAATTCACCCAGTTATATATAACTTCACTATCCGATGGATCGAAACCACAGTCGGCAGAGTATCTTTCTTTACAATTATAGTCTACAGAAAGGTACCGGATAATATTTTTGTGTAAAGGAGGGAAGTCAAGAGGCGTTAATCGGTCGTGAATCCAAAAAATAACCGGTGTGTTCTTAAAATAAAACAACACATCAAAAACTGTAGTATTATGGTGAGTATGGATGATATCGGGCATAAAAGTAATTTCCCGTAAGGAATCGGTAACCATAATTCCTTTTCTTTGGATATCTAATCCTATCTCACCTACATATCTAGTGTAGATCTGAACATTTTCTCCTCTTTTTACCAATGCAATGGCCAATTCTTTAACGTATACAGTTGTACCTGTATAACTATCCATTTCATTATTAGTAATCAATATGTTCATTAAAAAGAATTAAGTCAACCTAATTGGAATATTTTTTTTGCCAAAGGTTCCATATGTTCTTTAAATGATATTAGCTCAGAGTATGTTCCTTCTTTTATACGTTTTCTACCAAACTCTTCGTAAAATGGAAATTCTGTATTCCAGTTTTTAATTTTTAAAGGATCATTTACTTTTCTAAAATATTCTATGTTGAAAAATTCAACTCCATAATGCTCCACAAATTTGTCGACTTCTAGTTTTATCTCAGGATAATTTAATGATGCTGCCATCTTGTTTTGAAGTTCTGTTTCGTCTAACTCGAGGGTGATATCTTCAGGCTTTTTAGAAGCTGATCGGTTCATACGAACATCTTCTTGAAAAAAATCATAATTTTTTAAGAGTACTTTGTCCTTTAAGTCAAATACAGTAGCATTTATTAAATATCTACATACATCGTGAGAAGGATTAAATCCTTCTAAAGCATCCCCTACAATCATTTCTATATTATGCGAAACAATAAACTCCTTAAGAGCAGATTTTACACTATGGAAGGAGTCTACAGAGTGAGATAATATTAAATCATATATTTGTCGATCAGTAAAGGGTTCAAAAGGATAATAAACATTAAGACCTAAAGATTCAATTAAATCAATAGATTGTTGTATCCTTGGCGAGTCATTGCTGCCAGAGCCCATAGTAAGAAATACGACGTCGGGTTTGTAGACACTTAAAAATTTATGTGCTAGTAATTCATGGCCGGGATGACCTATAAATAATAATGTTTTCATGTTATCTGATATGATTCAAAACTACTTTAAAAGATTCAAAAAATCTAGGGGTAGTAATAAAATTTTTAAAAATGCGATTATTTACTCTATCGGCAATTATTCGAGTAAATTTATCGCAATTATAGTCTTTCCAATAGTGGTAACCTATCTTGGATTAGAAGATACGGGCAAATTAGATTTGATTGTGTCAACAGTTACCATATTAGCTACTATTTTTTCATTGCAAATAGGAGAAGCTGTTTACAGGTGGTTTAGCACCAATGACTTAGCGGAACAGCAAATTAGTTTCTCTAATGGTATCGTAGTGTTGGTAATAATGGTAATGTTGTGTACCGTTTTATATGTTTTAGGATATTTTTTTTATACGTTCCCTAAAGATTTATGGACGCTTTCGTATTTCATATTAGTTAGTCATATCGTTCTCAATGCATTTTTTCAGATTATAAGGGGACTAGGAAAAGTCACAGTATTTACGGTAGTAGGTATTATTAAAAGTATCTTATATACTGCAGCATCTTTACTCGTTGCTATTTTTACACAAGATAAATTATACAACGTGTTATTAGCTTTGTTATTATCTAATATTATTGGTATCATTTTGACGATATACCATTTTGATTTTATCAAATTTTATAGACACGCAGAAGTTACAATTCTAAATCTAAAAAAACTGATAAAATATTCAGTCCCTTTGATTATTAATGCACTTAGTTGGATTTCGTTTTTTGCAGTTAATAAGTATATTATCCTGTACAATCTTGAATTAGATGATAACGGTATTTTTGCAGTGGCAGAAAAGATAGCTATAGGTATATTTTTTATTGGAATGTTTTACTACTATTCATTACAGGATCATTGTTTATCAAGTAACAATTTCAGACAAGAAGGTGCTTTTTTCAAGAAAATAGTGCTGAGGACTATTTTGATGGTAATTTCGTCAATTCTCCTTCTTCAATTAACACTTTGGATTGTAATGCCAATTCTATTTCCTAACTTGGTAATCTCTTTAAACTATCTACCTTTTTTAGCCTTCGCCAACCTGTTCATTGTCTTGAGCAGTTATTTAGGAATTCCGTATAACTATAAAAAGAAAACCATATCGATGGCTATCACGTCATTGGCAGGTCTGACACTAACTTTAGTTTTGTCAATGATACTAGTTTCATCATTTGGTCTTTACGGAGTATGTACAGCTATACTGATTGGAGCCGTTTTAGTATTTTTAATTAGATTAAAATATAATATAACCTTTTTTAAAACTGAATAAACAGGAGCAGTTTTATGGTTATCACGAAAGACTAAACAGGAAGAGTCTTAATTTAGGTTGTATGGTAAGCAGACGACTTAGTGGTAATAGTTAGGTTAAAACAAAAAATAAAAAAAGCTCCCAATATAAGATGCGAAATAAAGGGAGCTTCTCATTAAGAACAAACAATTTCGTTCTTAACTTAAGATGATTAATAACTAAAAAAAGTCTATCGTAGTTCTCGGAACTGAAGTTTGGGTTGTTTCAGTCATTTGCAAAGTTGTTTTTCTCTTTATATCAGTCTTTTTTGATTTAGTATTAGTATTAGTATTTGTCGATTCGCTAAGATCCAAAGGCTCTGTATAGCTAATAAGTTTTTCTTCGAAAGTTTTAGTACTATGTCGAATGGATTTTTGATTGTTATTTTTCGTTGTTTCCAATTTAGAATTAGTAATATGCTCTTGAGCAAAAAATAGACTAGTGGATAAAAAGGAAATCAACAGAAGGCAAGCTGGGGCGGCTTTCATAGAAAATTTACGTTATAAGTTAGTATATTGGAACTTATTTTTATTTCTTTAATCATAAATTCACGCCAAAGTTAGAATAAATCAAACTATAAAATGCTTTAAATCAGTGGTAAACAAATTGTTTTATACGGTTAATTGTTTATAAGTAGGTTTTATATTACTGTTTAAAGTATTGAATTAGCGGATTGCAGTATTTTTGTCGACAAAAGGTTAAAGTTTTGGTTTAACTACAGAAGTGTTAATAACTTTTTGAAATATTTAAAAGAGGTTAAAAAGTATATTAGGAATATACAAGTAAAACCTATTATTAAAAACGATTATATTGAAAACATTAGCGTTGTCCACAAAACGATTGCAGCTAGATACAGTTGTGTTGTCTGATTTACCGAAAATTCATGAATTGCTATCAATTCCTAAAGTAGATCAGTATAATACATTAGGGATTCCAACCAATAAAGAGGTAACTGCAGTGTACTTTGATGAATGGGTCGATAGTTTTAGGATGAGAAAAGAGTTTGTTTTTTCTATTAAATTATTGAATACAAGTGAATTTTTGGGTTTAATTTCACTTAAAATAGGTACTCCTAAATATCGTATTGGTTCAGTGTGGTATAAACTACACCCGGATTTTTGGGGCAAAGGTTATGCAACTGAAGCTACTAAAAGAATACTACAATTGGGTTTTAAAGATTTAGAACTTCATAGGATTGAAGCAGGTTGTGCTGTAGACAATATGGGATCGATAAGAGTACTGGAAAAAGTAGGAATGATTAGGGAAGGACGTAAACGCAAAGTATTACCTCTTAAAACGGGGTGGTCTGATAATTATGAGTATGCAATCCTACACGAAGATTGGTAAAAGGTTTAAATTAGATTTAGTCTAGATGATATTCATATAAATTGCCAGCTGATTTGCCACTTCCTTCATCAGTTATGAGAAGTATGCTGTCATTTTTGAAACAGATACTTTCCTTCTGGGAGTAATGATTGAGTTTGATTTTTTCAATATTGCCTTCAAAAAAGTCATCATCTTTAAAATCGGATAGGACAAACAACTTATTATAAGTCAGTAACACAATTTTAGAACCATCTTTATTAACCGCTGCGCCGGTGACAAAACAATCCTTTTCGTCACCACAGGTCTCAAAAGTAGCGATGAGTTTTGCTACATGATTTCCTGGTTGAGCCGGCATTTTATATAATTTTGTGATTCCTTCAAATTTACTGTTTCGATTTTTACTAAATAGATAAAGGTAATTATTACGAAATATCATCGCTTCAATGTCAAAATTTCGGTTCTTTTTCTTTGGAGGAAATTTTTTCTGATCTTCCAATGTGAAACGTATTTCTTTAGCAACGGGTGTATTAGATGAAATCTGGGAAATTTTATAAACAACCAAATCTTTTCTGTCATTATCATTATTACCAAAATCTCCAATGTATAAAGTATGTTTGTGATCGTATGCAAGGTCTTCCCAATCCTTGTTTTTTGTGTTCGGAATACGAATTTCTTTTTTAATTTCTCCTTTCAAGTCTAATAAAAATATAGAATTACTATTGCCTGAATCATTAATTGCGTATATAATTTCTTCCCCAGGAAATAAAGTAATACCTGATATTTCACGATTTAATTTAGAAAGATCATTAACTAAGATAAGATCTGTGTCCTTCATATCTTGACAACTTCCAAAGAACATACTTAGAAAAAGGATATAGAAAAAAAATATTTTTAGAATATTCATGTAAGATACCTTAAATAAAATTTATTAAATCTATTTTTTTAATTTGGTTTGGATCGCTTCAATAATGAAGTTAAAATACACTGTTCCGTGTGGTACAAATGCTTTTGATAATTCAATATCATCAAGTTGTTGCCGTAGCTCTTTAATTGATATCAGTTTTACATCATAAACTTCTTCCTTTTGTAAGGATAATTCTTTTAACGGAACTTTTAATTCAGAAAGGAAGATATGATGAAATTCATTATCAAACAGATCTGCCCTAGGTTTTTTTTCTGCTAAATATACTTTTAAAAATTTTAAATTTTCTGCAGAAACAGATAATCCAATCTCTTCTTGAATTTCTCTTAGAGCAGAATTTTTCACACGTTCTCCGGCACCAATATGACCCGCTACAGAGACGTCCCAAAGATCAGGGTAGGTACCTTTATCTCTCGAACGCTTTTGTAATAGGACTTTTCCGGCTTTAGTGTAAAACCAAATATGAACACTTGCGTGATACAAACCTTTTTGATGCGCTTCAGACTTCATTTTAACCTCTCCAGTAGGGTTTCCGTCTTTGTTTAAGATATCGATAAGTTCATCCGGCATGTGCTGATGGTAATGAATATTCTTTAAATGTACTATTAAAATTTAGAAATTTATAATACTTCATAATTATTCATTAGATAGCATTTTATTCTATTCTTAAAGTAATATATTTATACAAGTGTCAGGAATATGAAGATATTTTATATTATTATCTAATAAGGTTAAATGATATCAGAACGAAACCATAGTCTATTATTGAAAAAACATAAATCACTTATATTGTAATGAGTAACTATCACATAAAACATCTCGAAGAATATTTTCAGGTTTATAGAAAATCTGTTCGTAATCCAGAGCTTTTTTGGGGTGAAATAGCAGAAGAACATTTTTTATGGAGAAGAAAATGGAATAATGTATTAGAGTGGGATTTTTCTAAACCAGAAGTCAAATGGTTTGAAGGAGCAAAATTAAACATTACAGAAAATTGTATCGATCGACATTTATATGTCAGGGGTGACAAAACAGCTATTTTGTTTGAACCTAACAACCCCGATGAATCCGCAGAGCATATTACTTATAACCAACTTCATAAAAGGGTCTGTAAGTTTGCTAATGTACTTAAAAGTAAAGGGATTAAAAAAGGAGACCGGGTGTGTATTTATCTTCCTATGATTCCGGAATTAGCAGTTGCTGTGCTTGCGTGTGCAAGAATAGGAGCCATACATTCTGTAGTCTTTGCAGGATTTTCTGCTACAGCATTATCCACAAGAATTAATGATTGCGAAGCGAAAATGGTCATTACTTCTGACGGTTCTTATCGAGGGTCTAAAACCATTGACTTAAAAGGTATTGTAGATGAAGCCTTAGAACAATGTCCTGGTATTGAATCGGTTTTAGTAGCAAAACGGATTAACTCTGATATAACCATGAAAGCTAGCAGAGACGAATGGCTACAACCATTGTTAGACAATGCCGACGACAACTGTGTTCCAGAGATCATGGATGCAGAAGATCCATTGTTTATTCTCTATACTTCCGGATCTACAGGAAAACCAAAAGGGATGATGCATACGACAGCTGGGTATATGGTATATACAGCTTACAGCTTTAAGAATGTTTTTCAATACAGAGAAGATGATATTTATTGGTGTACAGCAGATATTGGTTGGATTACCGGGCATTCTTATATTGTATATGGGCCGTTAGCTAACGGAGCAACTACGGTAATGTTCGAAGGAGTTCCATCATACCCAGACTTTGGTCGATTTTGGGATATTGTACAAAAACACAAGATTACTCAATTTTATACTGCACCAACGGCTATAAGGTCTTTGGCAAAAGAGAATCTGGATTATGTGACTAAGTATGATTTATCAAGTTTAAAAGTTTTAGGAACCGTAGGAGAGCCAATTAACGAAGAAGCCTGGCATTGGTATAATGATCATGTAGGTGAGAAAAAATGCCCTATAGTAGATACCTGGTGGCAAACTGAGACTGGTGGGATCCTAATTTCTCCTATACCTTTTGCAACACCCACAAAACCAACGTACGCAACGCTTCCCATGCCGGGAGTTCAACCTGCGTTAATGGATGAAAATGGAAAGGAAATAGAAGGTAATCAGGTTGAAGGAAGATTATGTATTAAATTCCCGTGGCCTTCAATGGCTCGAACTATTTGGGGCGATCATCAACGATATAGGGACACTTATTTTTCAGCTTTTGAGAATAAATATTTTACGGGCGATGGTGCTCTAAGAGATGAAGTTGGATATTATCGAATCACCGGTAGGGTAGATGATGTGATCATTGTTTCCGGACATAATTTGGGAACAGCACCAATAGAAGATGCTATCAATGAACATCCGGCAGTGGCAGAATCAGCTATTGTTGGTTTCCCTCACGATATCAAAGGAAATGCACTCTATGGATTTGTAATTCTGAAGGAAGTGGGAGAATCAAGAGATCGTGATAATCTGAGCAAGGAGGTGAATCAACAAATTACAGAACGGATAGGTCCCATCGCAAAACTGGATAAAATACAATTTGTCCCTGGCCTTCCTAAAACAAGAAGTGGTAAGATTATGAGACGGATTTTAAGAAAAATTGCTTCTAAAGACACTTCTAATTTAGGTGATACTAGTACTTTACTAAATCCAGAAGTTGTTCAGAAAATAATGGATGATGCTTTGTAGATAATAAAAAACATGAAAGCCTCGTGATAACGAGGCTTTTAATAAAGAATACAAGCTGACTATTTACATTTTTTTAATCAATATTTTCTGTTGAGAAAACTGATACGCTGCTTCTAAAAATTCTAACATTTTAGACCAATTTGCGTTAGGTTCGTAATTATGTGTATAATATTTATGAGTATGTATGGTAAGTTTAGTACCATCTAATGTATAATTCGAGGTGAAACCTCCAGTCTCATTCTTCACTTCTATTTGTAACTTTTCTAATCCTGCTACTTCATATCCCTCAGGAATAATTAACGAAATAGTATTATTAAAAGATCTAGGATAGGGCATATAAATGTCTTCTTCTCTTCCTTTATCTTTTTCTTCTACCGCAATTTGTCCTCCAATAAATTTACCTACTTCAAAGAGATAATTAGGTCCCGCTCTTTTAAGTAAATCGTTTGCTGCCAGAAACTCTTCTTTGTAACTAAGCACATCCTCTATGTTATATCTACCGGTTTTAAGTACCTCAAATGAAAAATCTTCAATTTCAAAATCTAATTCTTCTTCAAGGCTTTTTTCATATGATTCTTTTTGTAAAGCAGTTATTTTTTCTTTAAATGCAGGAAATTCCTTTTCATATTTTTTCTTATTTCTCTTTTTCTTCAATCTGTCATACAATCTTTTTGTGTTGTATCTTTGGTGATCCTCTTCAGTAAAATTTAAAGAATTTAGGCGATCGTCAATTTCGTTTACCTTATTATGCCCTTTAAGTTTAGATGTTCTGGAAACTTTTATTTTTTCAAAACCATCAACGAAAGAAATGTTATATTCTTGACTAGAATTGTTTCTTTTGTAATCGGATACTGGAATAGTTACTTTTTTAATAGTCTCTAGTCGATGTCCTTTTCCAGTCTGTAAACTATAAGCTTCATTTCCTTCTACATAGTATGGGATGTAATTGAAATTTGTATGATTACCAAACTGACTTACAAAAAGAGGATTTTCTGGATCTATATTAATTTTCAAAAAAAGCGTAATGTCATCTGGAAATAAAAGGTTCTCTATTTTTCCCTGGCTCCTTGGGATCGAGGCTATCATCTCAAATGGAATTTTTTCTTCTCTAAGAAAAGAAGCATAGTAATTAATAAACTTTAATTCCTCGGTTATGTATTTTGGAAAAACATAAAACTGAAAGGGATTATCAACGGTCAAATCATTTTTGTAAGCTACTGCGGCTTCAATAAATTGATTGAGATAATATTGTCGCATATAATAATATGCTTCTTCAATTCTTTCTTCCTTAGATAATTCTTTATCTTTTAAGTATTTATCAGAACCTTTATATCCATGATCAAAAACAGTAATACCTTTATAATATTCTAAAACCTCTTCTTTGGTAACATTGTCTTTTATTTTTGATTTTTCATCACCAACAAAGGCCTCGGTTTTTTTTTCTTTTTCTAGAGCGACCTGAAATTTAATATAAGGGGCATCTAATAAAGTATATTCCCACATAATAGGATCTAATTTCTCAATATCTTTCATACTAAAAGAGTACTGTGTATTTCTCCCTTTTTCGGGACTTATATCCTTAGGTTTTGGGGCACCGTTTTCAGTTTTAATACTGATAAAAAAGTCCTTTTTAGAATGAATATCCAATTCATAGTTCATGATAGGATACTCTCCACTAATAACGTCAATCACTGATGGAGCTTCTAGTACTCCAATTATCGGCTCCCTGTCTTTAAAATAGATACAAAAATCGATAATATCACCAATCTCGAGATCTGGTATGGCTAATTTACTTTTTTTAACAAACTTTCTGATAAAACCACCCGCAACAGGTACGGTGCCGTCTGATTCAGAAGATTCTACTTTTTCTTTATCTACATCAATAATATTAACTGATCCATCCGGTTTAATAATCTTCACTACTAATTCCTTATTTTGACCCAGTTTATCAAATTCAGAAAATGCATTTACAGCCGCTTGATCATTTAGTTTGATGATTTTTCTGGTGATTACGAACGTATTTAAGGCTTTATTGCCTTTAAAATAATAATAATCATAATCACTTAAAATAATGACTGCAGATTCATTTTTCCATTTGTCAGGAATAGCGGGTAATGTCGCATATGCATCATCTTCGTTCCAAATATATTCATCTAGATTGCTTATTTTAGGAAGCTGACCATATACAGCTATGGTTTGTGCAAAAACGATAATGTATATAATTCTTGCGATAAGATTATTAGTTTTTTTCATTATATAGGTACTTTGTGTTCAAACGGAGAATGGATTTTAGACTTTTATTTCCTTATTCTTTATTCTTTTGTTAATATTATTTGTTGCTGGTATTGTTGTTTTAGTTTTTTATGAAATTCTTTCCAAGCATTTAATTCAGGCTTACTGATCATTGCATTTTTAAAATTGATATGTTTCTCGTAAATAATCTTAGTGTTATCTGCTTTGTAGTTAAATGATATTTCAAAATCTTTATTATTCACAGTGAGATTTTTTGGTAATTCTTTTACTATATAACCGTCAGGAATTTCAATCGTAGTAGAAGTATTTTCTAAGGTTTTGTATGGTAGTACAAAAGCCGTCTTTCTTTCGTTAAAATCTAATTGTTGATAGTTTTTATAGTAGTCCACATCTATATAAAGCTCATTCTCAAAACTACTGATAGCATTATCCTGAATCAAATCATATGATAAATGTAAGTCCTGATCTCGATTGGTGATGTCCGTAACACTTATATTATTTAACACTAAATTTTTATCTCCTCTTCCGATATAGTATTCTAAAACTTCAGTTTTTCTGTCTTTTTTTAGGTTATTGATGTTATATAAAAAGTCAGTTTTGCTTTCTCCTTCATAGGTTCTTTTGATAGTTCCTTTGAGTTTTTCATCTTCTATTTTTAAGTTAGAAACCAAAGTTTCGATATTATCTTTAGACACATTTGAAGGAATCGTATCTAAAATATAATCCTTATCATTTTCTATTAACACCTGTTTTTTCTGAATTCTTTCAGCATACGTACCAAAAGGGTTATATTTTTCAGTAGCATCTAAAAAGTATTTTTGACCATCAATTATAACTGTGCAAATCATATGATTATCGACGGCAATAGTAGGTAAAGAATAATCGTAGGCGATCCTTCTTGTGCCTATCCACGACAATCGAGCATCAAAACCTGCTATTTTTAGCATTTGCTTTGTTAGATTAGCCATACCTTTACAGTCACCATATTTTTTCTTATACACTGTATTAGCTTCTTCTGGTTTAAATCCTGCAATTCCGTCTTCAAAAGCAATGTATCGAATATTATCTTGGACCCAATAATATATAGCTTTGATCTTCTCTATGTCGGTATTACAATTCTCAATAATAGATAGTGTTTTTTCCTTCAAAGGTTCGATGTCATCATTTAGTTGCATTACTAAGGAATGGTACCAATTATACAGATCCTTGGTATTATTTAATAATACTTTTTTAACATCGTTCTTTGTATGAGATTTAGCAAGAAACAGCAAGTGGGGTCTATAATGAGTAGGACCCATACTATTATTTTCTTTTGTCAGTGCCTCCAGGTTCTCAATGGTATATATATATTGAGTATAGTTTTTACCTTTGATCTGTTTTTTTTCTCTCTTAATATCAACACCATCCATATTCATTTCTTTGATTTCGATGTCTAACCAATTCGGAATATTTATTGTTATGGTTTTTTTTATAATAGGGAAGTAACTATCAAAGTATGTGTTTACAAAGTACTTAACATCTTTATACTTTTTATGATATCCAAAAGTATATTTGTATCCCAATAGCGGGAAGCTTAAACCAGCCCATTTAACTCTGGCGTCAGAATGAAATAAATCTTCTTGATTGTAAAATTCGTCATTAAATCGTACTCCGGCAGATTGACCATTTCTATGATTGACAAAAATGTTTTGTATAGATGACTGGTCATCATATCCTACAAACAAAGGAATTTCAGTTCTAGATTTTAAATTAATAAATTCTTGCTCGATTTTATTTTTAACAATAACCTTATCTGTTTTTTTGTTGTAGTCAAAATCTATAATCTCAGAATGATTCAATAACGCTACATCTTCATCTGGGAAAGAATCTGCTATTTTGTTAGCCAAAGAGATATCTTCTTCTGTAGGTTCAAACTTTTTTTGAGAGGTTACGATGGATAATGAAAATAATGTAAAGAATAGAAAATAGTATTTTAATGTCATGGGAATTTTCAGAATAAATTGAAGCGGCAAATATATTAATAATTACCGATAAAAAGCAATATAACACGATAAAAGGATGTTTTGCTCCTCGAAGAGCTATTTTTTGTCTAAGGATAGTTTTAATATAAACGTAAAAAAAACTGCACTCTTTTAAAGAAATGCAGTTTAGTCCTTTTGTAAAGCTTTGTCTACTTTTTACTTTTTGATTTGGTTTTTGGTTTCGATTTTGATACTGGTTTTGGAGTTTCAAAATAGCTAAAAGTTTCACCTGATTTGATGGCAAGTAAACTTTCATAAATTAAATTTATCACATTTTCTACATCATCTCTATGCACCATTTCTACTGTAGTATGCATGTAACGTAAAGGTAATGAGATCAGAGCAGAAGCTACACCACCATTACTATAGGCAAAAGCATCTGTGTCGGTTCCTGTCATTCTGCTGGAAGCCATTCTCTGAAATGGTATCTTTTTCTTTTCCGCTGTATCTATCAATACTTCTCTAAGTCTATTTTGTACCGCAGGAGCATAGGAAATTACAGGACCATCACCAATTTTTGTCTCTCCCTGTGTTTTCTTATCGATCATGGGTGTGGTAGTATCGTGGCATACATCGGTAACGATTGCGACATCCGGTTGAATCGTATGAGTAATCATTTCGGCACCTCTTAGACCGATCTCTTCTTGCACAGAGTTTGTAATATATAACCCGAAATCAAGCTTCTTTTTGTTTTCCTTTAATAATCGAGCTACTTCAGCAATCATAAAGCCACCCATTCTATTGTCAAGAGCGCGACAAACGAACTTATTCTCGTTTAGGATAAAAAATTCATCCGGATAAGTAATTACACATCCCACGTGAACCCCCAATTTTAAAACTTCTTCTTTTGTATTACAACCTACATCTACACAAATATTATCTAATTTAGGAGCTTCTTCCTTAGATTTGTTTCTCGTATGAATAGCCGGCCAACCAAATACACCTTTTACAATTCCTTTTTTGGTGTGTATATTTACGCGCCTCGAAGTAGCGATTTGGTGATCACTTCCTCCATTTCGTATCACATAAATAAGACCGTTATCTGTAATGTAGTTAACATACCAGGAAATTTCATCAGCATGTCCCTCAATAACTACTTTATAAGTCGCTTTTGGATTAATTACACCCACGGCTGTGCCATAAGTGTCTGTTATAAATTCATCAACATAGGGTTTTAGATAATCCATCCATATTTTTTGTCCTTCCCATTCATAACCGGTAGGAGCTGCATTGTTCAAATATTTCTCAAGAAAAGTTAGAGACTTCTTATTTAATATACTTTTTTTAGCCATTTATGTATTTTTGTTTTGTACGAAGTTAATAATATTCACAAAGATTTTACAGTTTACAACGTGTTTATTACTAATTTTGGAACGATTTTAGAAGATGATTGCCTACTATGCATAAACATTTGCTATACATATTATTGGTATTATTTCCGTGTACTATTTTTTGCCAGAGTGAAGTTGACTCTACAAAAATGGATACATCGGGATATGTGCAGTATTACATCATAGAAGGTGACACCATTCCCCATGATGCTATTGATCTTGATGAAGTAGTGATATTAGGTAAGCTTAAGTTTAGTGATAAATTGGCAAGAAGAAAGTACCTTATATTACGGCGTAAAACCAGAAAAGTCTATCCTTATGCAAAATTAGCCTCAGATCGATTAACAGAATTGAATGAGAGATTAAAAAATATTAAGACCAAAAGAGCTCGTAAAAAGTATATCAAAATACTTCAGAAATACATGGAAGAAGAATTTACAGAAGAGCTTAAAAAAATGACTCGTACGGAAGGCCAGATTTTGGTAAAGTTGGTACACAGACAAACTGGGCAAACCATGTTTGATTTAGTAAAAGAGTACAGAAGCGGCTGGAAAGCTTTTTGGTACAATAGTACAGCTAAACTTTTTAGTATTTCTTTAAAAGAAGAATACGATCCAATTAATGTCGAAGAAGATTATTGGATAGAGGATATACTGCAAAGAAGTTTTCAATCAAATATCTTAGAAGAACAAAAAACTGCACTGGACTTTAGTTTTTATGATTTAAGAAATAAATGGACAGATACCATTAAGACTACAGCAACGAAGAATTAAATTTAGGGTATTCCCCGTCATAAATTCCCGGTCGGGCTATCCGCTATATCTTTTGTACACCACCATAGGCTCGAAAAAAACAAAAGGATGTTGCTACTATCCCTAATACAAAAGTAGTTCTAATAATGATTTTGGATAAATTTTTAGACTTAGTGATCATTTTTATTAGAAAAAATTGCCCTTTATTTTGATTAATTTTATTATCTTCGCTTTCCAACTTTTTAAAAACCAGGTGGTTTAAAGAAATCTTCAAAAATACTTTATACTTTTTGTTGTTGATTAGAAAAAGGGTTGTATATTTGCACCCGCAAAACGGGGTATTGTTTTGTTAAGTTCATTGAGGTTTTCGTTATTGTTTTACGGTGGTGCTATTTTTTTTGTTTTGGTATTACGGTGATTTTCTAGGGCTTTTTAATTTATTTCAAAATATTTTCAAAAAAGTTTTGGTGGATTAAAAAGGGGTTGTATATTTGCACCCGCTTTGAGAAACAAGCGATAGTTCATAGCGGAAATGAGTGATACTGGAGTATGGTGATTTAGGTCATTATTAGGGTTCGATTCCTTAGTTACTAGCAAGAGATCCGGGAGTGGTTGTGACAGATTGCTTCTCTCTTATTTAAGAGGCGTCCTGATGTATTTAGGCAGGGATTTAAAGTTCATTGATATATTGATTGACAGCGCGTATTGCGATTATATTTATATAATTGTTTTACAATAAGAATTAAGACTAGAATCATTTTTGAGATACGATTTATAATTTCTGTTGTGTTGTTTTTAGATAATATTTAAGAATACACGATGAAGAGTTTGATCCTGGCTCAGGATGAACGCTAGCGGCAGGCTTAACACATGCAAGTCGAGGGGTAACAGGTTAGTGCTTGCACTGATGCTGACGACCGGCGCACGGGTGCGTAACGCGTATAGAACCTACCTTGTAGTAAGGGATAGCCCAGAGAAATTTGGATTAATACCTTATAGTATGATAAGATGGCATCATTTAATCATTAAAGATTTATCGCTACAAGATGGCTATGCGTTCTATTAGCTAGTTGGTATGGTAACGGCATACCAAGGCTACGATAGATAGGGGTCCTGAGAGGGAGATCCCCCACACTGGTACTGAGACACGGACCAGACTCCTACGGGAGGCAGCAGTGAGGAATATTGGACAATGGAGGCAACTCTGATCCAGCCATGCCGCGTGTAGGAAGACTGCCCTATGGGTTGTAAACTACTTTTATAGAGGAAGAAACCGCCTGACGTGTCAGGCTCTGACGGTACTCTACGAATAAGGATCGGCTAACTCCGTGCCAGCAGCCGCGGTAATACGGAGGATCCAAGCGTTATCCGGAATCATTGGGTTTAAAGGGTCCGTAGGCGGGCTTGTAAGTCAGTGGTGAAAGTTTTCGGCTCAACCGGAAAATTGCCATTGATACTGCAGGTCTTGAATCATTATGAAGTGGTTAGAATAAGTAGTGTAGCGGTGAAATGCATAGATATTACTTAGAATACCGATTGCGAAGGCAGATCACTAATAATGTATTGACGCTAAGGGACGAAAGCGTGGGTAGCGAACAGGATTAGATACCCTGGTAGTCCACGCCGTAAACGATGGTTACTAGCTGTTCGGATTTCGGTCTGAGTGGCTAAGCGAAAGTGATAAGTAACCCACCTGGGGAGTACGTTCGCAAGAATGAAACTCAAAGGAATTGACGGGGGCCCGCACAAGCGGTGGAGCATGTGGTTTAATTCGATGATACGCGAGGAACCTTACCAGGGCTTAAATGTAGTATGACAGGTTTAGAGATAGACTTTTCTTCGGACATATTACAAGGTGCTGCATGGTTGTCGTCAGCTCGTGCCGTGAGGTGTCAGGTTAAGTCCTATAACGAGCGCAACCCCTGTTGTTAGTTGCCAGCGAGTAATGTCGGGAACTCTAGCAAGACTGCCGGTGCAAACCGCGAGGAAGGTGGGGATGACGTCAAATCATCACGGCCCTTACGTCCTGGGCCACACACGTGCTACAATGGTAGGTACAGAGAGCAGCCACTACGCGAGTAGGAGCGAATCTATAAAACCTATCACAGTTCGGATCGGAGTCTGCAACTCGACTCCGTGAAGCTGGAATCGCTAGTAATCGGATATCAGCCATGATCCGGTGAATACGTTCCCGGGCCTTGTACACACCGCCCGTCAAGCCATGGAAGCTGGGGGTACCTGAAGTCCGTCACCGCAAGGAGCGGCCTAGGGTAAAACTGGTAACTGGGGCTAAGTCGTAACAAGGTAGCCGTACCGGAAGGTGCGGCTGGAACACCTCCTTTCTAGAGACCTGTCTGCAGAGCGATCTGCGTAGGTAGAAAGACGATACACAGGAATTGTATTTTGGGAGTGTTTTTAGTCTTATGCTGTTAATTAATTAAACAATAGTTGTTAGTTTTTGGTTGTTAGTTGTTAGTATTTTTTTAAATATTTATAACGATCAACAAAAAACCACCAACCATCAACTATGAAGAAGTCTCATAGCTCAGCTGGTTAGAGCGCTACACTGATAATGTAGAGGTCGGCAGTTCGAGTCTGCCTGAGACTACGAAGCAGCAAAGCTGCAAGATTTAGATTCGAAGTTTTACATTTTGAATTTAAGAAAGTTCATTGATTATAGTATTGAAAGGAAATTCTAGAAGATAGAGTTTAAGTCACATTATTCGTAATTCTAAATTCGTAATTCTGAATTTCAAATAATGGGGGATTAGCTCAGCTGGCTAGAGCGCCTGCCTTGCACGCAGGAGGTCATCGGTTCGACTCCGATATTCTCCACAATTCTTTAGGTATAAGGATTGATAGTTCATAAAACACAGGATTCATTCAATTGAAAAAGTATTTATGTTCATCATTTTTATGCTGTTTATAAGAAAAACGTTCATTGACATATTGATTTAAAGAATACGAGCGTTAGATGTTCTCACAGGAGACATTTAACGACAAAAATAAAAAAGTGATAATACGATAGTTACTGTTGTATTATCAAAAAACTAAAAGAGCAAGTTACTACCAGCGATGGTAGTTAAAAAAGCAAGACGCATAAGCTAATTAAGGGCGTATGGGGAATGCCTAGGCTCTCAGAGGCGATGAAGGACGTGATAAGCTGCGAAAAGCTGTGGGGAGTGGCACATACACTATGATCCGCAGATATCCGAATGGGGCAACCCGGCATATTGAAGATATGTCACCTAGCAATAGGAGCGAACCCGGAGAACTGAAACATCTAAGTACCCGGAGGAGAAGAAAACAAAAGTGATTCCGTTAGTAGTGGCGAGCGAACGCGGATTAGCCCAAACCAGTATTGTTACGGCAATATTGGGGTTGTAGGACCACGCTATAAGATATATATTGAATTAGAACAGTTTGGAAAGACTGACCAAAGAGGGTGATAGTCCCGTATAGGTAAGATATATTGATTTAGTGGTATCCTGAGTAGT
>NZ_CP170199.1:2940000-4180000 GCF_042434905.1 Aquimarina besae | reverse complement strand
AGCTCAGCAATTTTGTAATCTTTTAGGGCTTCTTTGTAGTCTTTATTTAAAAAGTGGATTTTACCGAGAAGATTGTAAGCATATCCTTTGAGATAATATTTTTGTTGAGAATTAAATTTTTCTGAAACATCAATTATAGTTTCTATGATCATCCCACTATTGGCTCCTCCGATTGAATTAAGACGATTTTCTGTGTTGATTAAAGTTGTCTCTAATTCAGAAAATGACATTTCTTCATATTGATTGGCTTGGCAAAGTGTAATGAATAAATTAAAACATAAAAAACAAAGGAAGTTCTTTGAAAGTCTATTGTTGTTCATTGATTAAAATAAATTTTGGGGCGGTTAAATATAGTTAAAAAAAATATAATTACGGGGATAAAGTACTTTTAATACGTATTAAAAGCTATTTATTTGAGTTGTTTACTTGTTTAAGTAAGTTTATTCTTACTTTTTAATTTATTTTATAAAAGTATTTCTGTTTTAGGATAAATGGCTTTATTATTTTTGTACCCTATGAAAATACAAACGTCAATAGAAGAAAGATGGAATTGGTTAACTCATGGATTTGGTTTTATACTCTCTTTAATCGGTTTGTTTTGGCTATTATTCCATAATAATTACAAAACTTCTTTCAGTACTTTTGCTATAGTTCTTTATGCTGTTTCTTTACTAATATTATATTTTGCCTCTTCAGCCTATCATTATACAAATGACATCTTACTTAAAAAAAGATTTAGGGTGATGGATCATATTAGCATTTATTTGTTAATAGCAGGAACATATACACCCGTAACTCTCATCGGATTAATCGATAGCAAAGGATGGCTGCTTTTTATATTGGTTTGGTCCCTGGGTGTTTTCGGATCAATTCTGAAGATTTTTTTTACAGGAAGATTTGAAATTATATCGGTGATCTTATATCTTATTATGGGTTGGTTAATTGTATTGGATATTTCTGCCTTAACAGATGTCGTTGGTGAAAACGGAATTATATATTTAATGTTAGGAGGATTAGCCTATACCTTAGGGATAATATTCTATGCTTTCAATAAATTAAACTTTAATCATGTAATATGGCACTTGTTTGTGTTAGCAGGCAGTGTATTTCATTATATCTTTATACTAAAGTATATTATATAATACAATCTGTGCGATATCAGCTTTCGATAAAGTCTTTATACTCTAAAAAGAAACTTTCAAGTCTAAGCATCTTATCGTGTAAGAATTTCATTGCATCGCTCCAGGTGCTCTTATTATGAATACTTACATTTTCCAGTTCTACATAGATACGTGAAATGATCTTGCCATTTTCTAGCTCATAAAATTCATTAAAAATAATATCATCCAGATACTCTGAAATAATAATACTTTTTAAACTTAAAAATTTGTCATAATAATAGGCTCTGATGACTTCATCAGAAGGTTCTACATCAATAGAAACCTGAGCTAATTTGGTAGTTAATGTAAATTTAAGCGTTACGTCTTTGATTTTAGTATTATATAAAAGCCATTTTCTGGGGTAGTTTGTTCCAAAAGCTGTCCAGAATTCTTGTCTTATTTTTTTCGACTCTTCTTTGCTAAACATATTATATAAAATAGGCAGTAGCTGTTGCTGCTAGAATTACCATCAATTTGGTGATGTTAAACTTATGTCCTTCATTACTTTCAAATAAAATTGTGGTAGAAACGTGAAGAAAAATTCCAATAACTAAAGCTGTAATTTCCTTGTAATATTCTTGAACAGACTCAAAATGTTCTGAAATAAATGTACCCAACGGTGTCATTAAAGCAAAAAGGATAAGGAATAATAGGATAATTGGTTTCTTTATTTCGGTACGGAACAAAAAGGTGGTTAATATCATAGCCACAGGAATTTTATGTACAATAATTCCGAGAAGGATGCCTTCTGTATGATGAATAGGAAATCCTTCCAAAATTGCGTGTATTCCTAAACTAATAAAAAGAAGTTTTGGAATCTCTGTAGTTTCTTTATCAATATGAATGTGTCCGTGTTCAGCTCCTTTTGAAAAATACTCCAATACTTTTTGAAGCAGTATTCCTATCATAATCCAAACACCAGTCTTTTTAGCGTGTTGATGTTCTTCAAATACTTCGGGTAGCAAATTAAATATGGTGATCGCTAATAAAAAAGCTCCACTAAAAGCTAATAATAGCTTTAGGTTTTTTTGATTATTAGGTTTAAAAATATATACGATCAAAGAACCTATAAAAACTGCAGATATGGATAATATATAATTATACACTATTTAAAAATCAAAATAAGTCGCGGAGAATTATTCTTATGGAATTTTTTCAGTTGGTAGTCGCCAAATACGTCAAGTAAATTTACATTGGCTTCTTCAAAATAATTCTGAAAATCATTCAGAGTTAAGGCTTTTACCCTTTCTGTAAAGAAATAGTTTTCATTATCATGATTAAATTTTATTTCCTTATAGATATAACCTGCCTCCACATATCGTTTTATATGAAAAGTTATTCCGGAAACTTCTTTTACCTCTGTAGGTACTAAGTTCTCAATTATATAATCTACATTCATAAAATCGATAACACCTAATCCTTTTTCATTTAAATCAGATTTTATAGCCTTAATGGTATTTAAATTACATTCCTCTTTTTCGAAATAACCAAAACTTGTAAAGAGGTTGAAAACAGCAGAAAACTTTTCTTCATAAGGTTTAGACATATCGTGTACTCTAAACTTTAACGTTTGATTTTCAAATTGCGAAGCATATTCTATACTATTTTTAGAGAGATCAACCCCTGTAACATCGAAGCCTAATTCATTTAGATAAACACTATGTCTGCCTTTTCCACAGGCAAGATCTAATATTTTTTCATTAGGTTCCAGATTGAGATAATCTGTAAGATTATCCATAAACTCTTTTGCTTCCTTATGATCTCTATCTTTATATAAAATATGATAGTACGGTGTATCAAACCAAGAAGCATACCACATTGTAGAATCTTTTAGCATAGGGCGCAAAATTAATGTATTTTTGCGGTTTAATAATAGCGAATACGAAGATAGTGAGTAATTCATTTAAAATGGTAGCCAAAACCTTTTTTGGTTTTGAAGAGATATTAGCAAAAGAACTACAAAACTTAGGCGCACAAAAAGTCGAGATTGGCAATCGCATGGTTAGTTTTTATGGCGATACAGGTTTTATGTATAAGGCAAACCTTTGTTTAAGGACTGCTCTAAAAATATTAAAACCTCTTGCCGCTAAAAAAATTCGTAACGAAAAGGATTTATATAATTTAGTACAATCCATTCGTTGGGAGGAGTATCTAGATACTAATGACTCATTTGCCATTTACGCCACTGTGAATTCTACCATATTTCGACATTCGCAATTCGTTTCTTTAAAGTCAAAAGATGCCATTGTTGATAAATTTAGAAAAGAAACGGGACAGCGACCAAGTGTAGATACCGATCATCCTGATTTGACTATTAATATTCATATTCAGCAAGATTTATGTACAGTTTCTTTAGATAGTTCTGGAGGGTCTTTGCATCACAGAGGGTATCGTACAGCGACCAATATAGCTCCTATAAACGAAGTGTTAGCTGCGGGTTTGTTACTCCTTTCGGGATGGGATGGACAATGTGATTTTTTAGATCCCATGTGTGGTAGTGGAACATTGGCTATAGAAGCAGCCATGATAGCTTGTAATATTCCGGCTAATCTCAACAGAAAAGAATTTGCTTTCGAGAAGTGGTTGGATTGGGATATGGATTTGTTTGAAAAAATAGAAGAAGCTTGCCTTAATAAAACAAGAGATTTTCATCATAGGATTATTGGATTTGATAAAGCTCCTTCCGCCGTAAGAAAGGCAAAAAAGAATGTTGAAAATGCAAATCTTACTGATTTTGTTACCATAAACGAGGATAACTTTTTTGAAAGCATAAAAGAAGGTGATCAAAAACTCCATATGGTTTTTAATCCTCCTTACGGAGAGCGTTTAGAGCTGGACGAAGAAAAGTTTTATGCACAAATTGGAGATACTCTTAAGAAAAGTTACCCTGATACAAATGCCTGGTTTATTACATCTAATATGGAAGCGCTTAAATTTGTGGGTCTACGACCTTCGAGAAAAATAAAAGTATTTAACGGTAAATTAGAATCTCGTTTGGTGAAATACGAAATGTATGCTGGTAGTAAAAAAGCAAAGTTTCAGAATAAATCTGAGTAGTTGTACCAATAAAGTAAATGAATGCTATCGTTTTTTCTTAGTAAACGGAATCAAATAGCTGATGGTGTAATTATAACCTACTCCAAATTGGCTAAAATCATTGGTCCTACCATATCCCGGTATAAATAAGTTTTCAAATTGTATGGATCTTTTGTCACCGTCTATAGTTACAACACCAACAGGATCTTTTTCACTAACCAAACCTCTGAGAGAGACACTGGCTCCCAGATAAAGGTTATTAAGCACTTCTACCTTCAATCCCAGCACTAATTCTACCCATCCGGCTGTTAAATCTTTAACTTCAACTGGATTGCTCCTTAAATTTGGATCCATGCTTAAATCAGGTTCTCCTGTTTCAGGATTGATTGGGATGTAATAATCGGTTCCTGTAAAAATACTATAACTATTAAGTGTTTGATTAAATGCAGAAAATCCGTATCGCAGTCCGGCATAAATATTATTTTGCATGCCATACCAATTTTTATAGGTATTGTAGTCCAAACCAAATCTGATGTAGCTACCGGATCCTTCTACATTGATATTAGCTTCGTTTCTTTCTAAAGATTCGTTTCCAATTTCTGCAGCTACATAATAATTTCGATATACCCTATAATCCGCATTAATTTCAAATCCTGAATAGTCATCATTAACTGCTGATCGTACGAATCTTGCAAGGTCAACACCTACTCTTAGTCCGTATTTTTCTGCAGGAGGTAAGGTATCTCTTGCAGAAATGTTGGTTTCTTCTTGGCTCAATATCGTTCCTGAAACGAGCAGGCTAATGAAAAATAAGTACGTGTGCAGCTGTTTCATCGGTTACGTTATCTTCTTCTATCCTTATTCTTTTAATCCAGTTTCCATTATTCTCTTCTTGGGTAAGAGTTTGTGTTAGTCCACTATAGGTAACTCTAAAGCCACAAGCACTACTTACATATTCTTCTACCGGAGTATATTGAAAACTCACAATATCGCTATTCACAAGTTCTGTATTTTGGCTAGAGGAATTAATGATAAATTCAAATTCTGTCAGTTGAGCACCTGTTCTTAAAGGAATCAGGATGGAATCTCTTGAAGAAACATCGGGGACTGATCTGGTAATTTCCGGATCTGTGGTTTTTACTTCAAGATCAACTGGCCGTTTGATATCAGAAACCGTTTCATCATCAATGAATTTTATAATCAAAAATGGCGTTGTGGGTGTGTCTTCTGCACAGAGATCATCTCGTTGGCAACTAGCGCAGAGATAAATCACAGTAAAACTACAGATAAGTATAGCTAATGTTTTGTATAATTTCATCAATTATCTTTTTTCTAATAAAACCACATTTTCTACGTGGTGTGTTTGCGGAAACATATCCACGGGTTGTACTTTGGTCACCTTATACATACTATCTAATAACGATAAATCTCTTGCTTGTGTTGCACTGTTACAACTTACGTATACAATCTTATTTGGTCCAATGTTCAATAATTGACCTACAACATCCTTATGCATTCCATCTCTTGGTGGGTCCGTAATGACTACTTCGGGTTGTCCGTGAGTTGCAATAAATTTAGAGGTAAATACTTTTTTCATGTCTCCAACATAAAATGCTACATTGTCTATATGATTTCGTTTAGCATTTTCTTTGGCGTCTTCTATAGCTTCAGGAACGGCTTCTACACCGATTACCTTTTTCGCTTTTTTTGCTACAAATTGAGCAATAGTTCCAGTACCGGTATACAAATCATATACTAACTCATTTCCGGTAAGACCTGCAAAATCTCTTGTTATCTTATAAAGTTCGTACGCTTGTTTTGAGTTGGTTTGGTAAAAGGATTTAGCATTGATTTTAAAGCGTAAGCCCTCCATTTCCTCTTCAATATAATCTTTTCCGTGATAACAGATTACTTCCTGATCATAGATGGTATCATTCCCTTTCGTATTTACCACATATTGTAAAGAGGTAATTTCAGGAAATTCAGAAACTATATAATCCAGTAGTAATTCTCTTTTCCCTTTATCTTCATAAAAAAACTGAATAAGCACCATTATCTCACCGGTAGATACGATTCTGATCATCATTGTGCGTAGAAAGCCACTTTGATTTCGTGCATTATAAAACGATAGATCATGTTTTGTAGCAAATTCTTTTACCTTATTCCTTATGGCATTACTAGGATCTTCTTGCAAATGACACTTATCAATGTCTAATATTTTGTCCCACATTCCTGGAATATGAAATCCTAAGGCATTACGATTTCCTATTTCGGCATTACTTTTTATCTCTTCTAAGGTCAGCCATCTGCTATCGCTGAAGGAAAACTCCATTTTATTTCTGTAAAAAAATTGATCTTCTGATCCAAGAATAGGAGAAACAGATGGTAATTCAATTTTACCCAAACGAGCTAAGTTATTCACTACCTCCTGTTCTTTATACGCCAGTTGATGTTCATACCCCATAAATTGCCATTTACATCCACCGCAGGTACCAAAATGTTTACAAGCAGGTGCTACCCGTTTATCAGACATCTTATGAAAAAAAGTGGCAGAGCCCTCATAATATGCTTTACGTTTTTTTGTGGTCTGTATATCAACAATATCACCAGGTAGTGCATTGTTAAGAAATATGATTTTTCCATCAGGAGCCTTGGCAATGCTTTTTCCTTTTGCACCAGCATCAATTACCTCAATATTTTCAAAAACCTGTTTTTTGTTTTTTCTCGCCATAGCGCAAAAATAAGAATAGAAACTATATACTTATGAAATAATCAATATATCTTATAAAAAGATACAGAAAAAATGAACCTAATTTGAATTTCTACGTCTATAGTATAAAGAGCAAATGATCAACACCAATAAAACCTTTGATTCTTTGTTGGTATTACAATACCAATCCGGAAACAAGAAAGCTGCAGCAATTCTTGTAAAACGATGGCATGCTAAATTATGCAAACACGCGTATTGGTACACTGCAGATGTAGAAATTTCTAAGGATATAGTGCAGGACAGCTGGAATACTATATTTAAAAAAATGGTAGATCTAAAAGACACCTATAGTTTTGGGAGTTGGGCATTAACCATTGTAACAAGAAATGCAATCAATTATTTAAGAAAAAAGAAAAAAGAACGGGAGCATTTATCAGATTATCTTTTAAACAATACAAATGTTGATGATGAAAATAATTATGAAAATCAAGATGCCATAGCATCTTTAAGAATAGCAATAAAAAAACTTCCGTACAATCACCAAGTAGTGCTCCATCTTTTTTATTTAGAAGAATATAACGTTAGAGAAATAGGTGAAATCTTGCAAGTTTCTGAGGGGACCGTTAAATCCAGAATGTTTAACGCACGAGAAAAATTGAAATTAATTTTTAAAAATAATAATCATGAAAAATAATATGAACGAAATCGATAAATTAATTAAAGAAACATTAACTAAGGAAGAAGCAAAGTTCTACGACGAATTGGATGAGCAAAGTGTTTTTGAAATGATAGGAGGACTATATCAAACAAAAAATAGATGGATCATCATTATTATGAATATTGTCAATGTGATAGCTTTGGTACTTTTGGTTTACTGTATAGTACAATTTCTAAATACTGATCACACCAATGAATTGATCAAATGGAGTGGTGGTGGTTTTATATGCATTATGATTACATCTATGCTCAAGGTCTACAGTTGGTTACAGATTGATAAAAATGCATTATTAAGAGAAATGAAAAGACTAGAACTTCAGATTTCTTCGTTAGCCGGAAAAAAAGGATAACTAAAAATGAATACCTACTAAATTTCTTAATACTTAGGTCTAATTATTTTGAATAATTCAAAATAGAATCTAATCTGTTAGCTAAAATTAGATAATCGATAAAGATTTAGTAATTTGCAACTCTCTTAGGGATGATTTCTCTCCCACGCTGAATTTTCGAGTCTTTTCGAAAGGATAAAGGTACAGAAGGAATGGTTATTTTATCAATTTAAATTATTAAAAATGGCTGTTTTAGAAAAATTAACTTCTCAACAAGCAATCGATTTAGAAAACAAGTATGGAGCTCATAACTATCACCCTTTGCCAGTAGTTTTAAGCAAAGGAGAAGGCGTATATGTATGGGATGTAGAAGGAAAAAAATACTATGATTTTTTGAGTGCATATTCTGCAGTCAATCAAGGACATTGTCATCCTAAAATTGTAGGTGCGATGATGGAACAAGCACAGACACTTACACTTACCTCACGTGCTTTTTATAATGATCAATTAGGAGTTTATGAAAAATTTGCATCAGAGTTTTTTGGTTTTGATAAGTTGTTACCAATGAACACAGGAGCCGAGGCTGTAGAAACAGCTTTAAAAATATGCAGAAAATGGGCGTATGAGAAGAAAGGTATTTCAGAAAATGAAGCGCAAATTATAGTTTGTGAAAATAATTTTCACGGAAGAACTACTACGATCATTTCTTTTTCTAATGATCCTGTAGCTCGTAAGAATTTTGGACCGTATACTGCGGGGTTTATTAAAATAGAGTATGATAATCTAAAAGCTCTGGAAGAAGCATTAGAAAATAACAAAGACGTTGCAGGATTTTTAGTAGAACCGATACAAGGAGAAGCAGGAGTGTATGTCCCATCTGAAGATTATTTATCTAAGGCAAAAGCATTATGCGAAAAGTATAACGTGTTATTTATTGCGGACGAAGTACAAACAGGAATTGCAAGAACAGGAAGATTATTAGCTACTTGTGGAAATTGCTCCTGTAGTGATAAGAATTGTTCTGGTACACCAGATGTAAAACCAGATGTATTAATTCTAGGTAAAGCCTTGAGTGGTGGAGCATATCCGGTTTCTGGAGTTTTGGCAGATGATCACATTATGGAAGTAATCAGACCAGGTAACCACGGTAGCACTTTTGGAGGGAATCCCGTCGCAGCGGCAGTTGCGGTTGCAGCATTAGAAGTTGTTAGAGATGAAAAATTAGCAGAAAATGCTTATAAGTTAGGAGAGTTATTCAGATCTGAATTGAATAAATACATCAAAACATCAAATATCGTAAGCCTTGTTCGTGGTAAAGGATTATTGAACGCAATTGTGATCAATGATGATGAAGAAAGTGATACCGCATGGAATATTTGTGTGGCGTTAAAAGAAAACGGATTATTAGCAAAACCTACTCATGGTAATATTATCCGTTTTGCACCACCATTGGTAATGACAAAAGAGCAGTTGTTAGCATGTGTTTCAATTATAACTAAAACGCTTCAAGAGTTTGAGCGATAGATTTTTATTTGTTTAGCTTGGCCATAATCCATACGTGGGGGAATGTTATAGCAGCAATTGAGGTGAAAAAAATCGATAGTAAAAGTCGATCTTGATTTCGAAATATAACAAAAAGTATTGCCAGGCCTACAATAGAGATAATCCAATAAAGAAAGGAGGATTTTAAGTACTTAATAAAATTCTCCTTTTTATAATTTCCGTATAAAAAATATACTTGATCGACCAATGAAGGTATACTATGCCAAAAAATAAAATAAATGGCAAATGCCCATAATAAGGATGCGGTATGAAAAATAGTATAAAACAATATGAGATAGAATAACTCTTCCCAAATGTTAGCTTGGAGTATGCTGTTGGTCATAAGTTTTATAGAGATTATCGTAAAGATTAATAGAGAAACTATAGTCGTATATAAATAAGCATCTCTAGAAAGATACACACCAGTAATATTTTCAATTACTTCAGATACTTCTAAATGATTATTTAGAAATAAAATACCTAGAATCGTCATTCCATAAGCAACATAAATTAACTTTATAGGAATAGATTTTTTGGTAAGTCTTGAAATCCAATGCTGTTCTCCGAAATGATAGGCGCTAAAAAGGATAAAAACTAGAAGAGCAACTGAAGGAATAAAATAGAAAAATAACACTCCAGTCAAGAGAAATAAAAGATACAGACATAATATTTTTATACTCTTGGACTTTTTTTTGTAGTTAGACCCTTTCTCAATTAATTTTATATCATTTGTTCCGTGTAAAATTCCTAAAGATAGTATTAAAATGAATGCTAAAAGATTTTCGGTTTCTTCTTGAAAGTATGTTGAAATCCAAAGAGAAAGAAAAGTGAATATTAACATGTAATTTCTGAGATCCTTAAAAAAATGACTTTTATTTTTCATTATGTTTAATAAAGTTATCATAAAGTTAAACATTTTTTGTTTAATCTTTTTTAAATTTACATAAACAAAATAAATATTAACGCTATGAAAAATTTTTTAACATTTTTTTTCCTGTCCCCAGAAATTGCAACCGATGATTATGTAGGTTTTACATTCTTCGTAGGGTGCATGGCTATGATGGCTGCTTCTGCATTTTTCTTCTTTTCTATGAATAGTTTTGATAAGAAGTGGAGAACATCCATTCTTGTTTCCGGACTCATTACCTTTATTGCAGCTGTACATTATTGGTATATGAGAGATTATTGGTACGGTTATGGAAATTCGCCAACATTTTTTCGTTATGTAGATTGGATTCTAACAGTTCCATTAATGTGTGTTGAGTTTTATTTGATCCTTAAGGTCGCCGGAGCCAAAAAATCTTTAATGTGGCGACTAATTTTATTATCTGTCATTATGTTGGTAACAGGTTATTTTGGAGAAGCGGTATATAGAGATCAGGCTTGGTTATGGGGGCTTATATCCGGTATTGCATATTTTGTAATTGTATATGATATCTGGTTAGGTAAAGCAAAAAAGCTTGCCCAGGAGGCTGGAGGAGCTGTATTAAGTGCACATAAAACGCTGTGTTGGTTTGTGCTAGTTGGATGGGCGATTTACCCAATAGGGTATATGGCCGGAACACCTGGTTGGTATGAAGGTGTTTTTGGAGGTCTAGCCATGGATGTAGTATATAATATAGGAGATGCTATAAATAAAATAGGGTTTGGATTAGTTGTATATAATCTTGCTGTGACTGCATCTTCTAAAGACAGTTCTATAGCGTAATTGGTTTCAGACGAAGAGATAATGAAGAATTGTATTTATTTCTAATGGTTACCAACATAGATATATAAATTTAAAAGCACCCAATAAAGGGTGCTTTTTTAGTTGCCTACCAACTTTAAAATAAATACCAGACAAAAACAAACAATGTAGTATATAAGATCAACAAAGTCGCAGTTAGTCGATATTTTTCCAGAATATTTTCCATAGCATTATAATTTTACAATTCTCTTAATAGAGGTCCTTTTCTCAGACACTATATGTGCGAAGTATATACCGGCGGTCAGATCTTCTATGTTATATGATGGGATTTGCTCAGTGAAAGATTTGACCATTTTTCCGTGTATATCATATAACTTGATGTTATCAGATTTTCCTGATGTTATGATAAATGACTCCTTGATCGGATTAGGAAATAGCACTATTTCATTGGATTCAAAAACTTCAACACTTAGGGTAGCACAGTTTTCAGAATAAACCGTTGATGCATCCTTTTGCCAAAAAAAGTAAGGAGGAGCCCCTGCATTAGCAGTATTGGCATCATCTACTTCTATACAGCTTAGAGAATTATTTCTTGCATCCATAGTCATTATATTCATATTATTTCCATTCTTAAGATTTAAGGTGGTTAGATTGTTATCATTGCATATAACACTACTCAAATTACCTTTAGAAGAAAGATCTAAATCTGTAACACTGTTTTGTGAAATGTTTAAAATGCGTACAGGATTCATAGATAAATCTAGCGTACTTAAGTTGTTGTTAGATAAATCAATTTCCTCAAGAATCATATTACTTGTTAGATCTATTGAACTTAGATTGTTATTATTTGCCAATAGTAATACAAGATTGGTTAATGTATTAAAGCTCTGAGAACTGATGTTACAATTATTTGCGCGTAAGAAAAATAAATTAGTATTATTTCCAAAAGTGAAACCGGTAAACGTGCTATTATTACTAACATCTATGTTTTGAATATTTAGATTAGCGGTAACATTCAAAGAAGACAATATGTTGTCTGACAACAATAGAGTTCTTAAAACTGGATTAGCAGCAACATCTATGGTTGAAAGGCTGTTGTTACTCATATTAAGTGTTTGCAAAGATGGGCAACCACTAACATTGATGGAGCTAATATCATTAAAGTTTGCGTCAAAAATAGTTAGATCATTATGGGTACCTAAAGTAACTCCGGGACCACTCAACAAATTATTAAAGAAATAAAGTTCGGTAGCCGCAGTAAGAGCAGTGAGATTGACGGTGGAAAGCTGATTATCATTCGCCCTCACCGTTAGTAAATTAGGCAATGAAGTTCCAAAATTTATAGAACCGATTCTATTATTCGTACACTCTACACTCCTAAGAGCAGTATTCGTAGAAAGGTCTAAGCTCGTCAAATCAGAATCATTAGCTAACAAAGATCGTAGCGCAGTGCAATTGGTTACATTGACACTAGAAAGATTCGCCAGATTGCTAACATCCAATGATGTCAGAGAAGTGCAATTAGAAACGTTGACGGTCCCCAGTGAGGTAAGTCCTGATGCATTAAGAGATGGTAAAGAAGTACAATTAGATAGATTTATGGTGGCCAGAGAATTACATCCGGATATATTAAGCGACGTTAGCAGAGGACTATTAGAAAGGTCTAATCCGGTTAACGAAGAGTTAGAAACATCAACAAGATTTAGATTGCTATTTGAAGGAAAATTAATACTGGTCAAACTGCTAGGGTCTCTGGAAAATACTCTTTCTAAGCTCGGATAAGCAGACAAGTCAATAGAAGAAATATTACTAAAACCACCCATGATAATTGTAGTCAGATTGTTGGCAGAAGAGGGTAGGGTAATAGAGTTCAAACCTGAGCTTCCAAATGATAAAGATTCTAACTGTGTGTTACCGGATAAATCGATAGATGTAAGTCCGGGAGAAGCACCAATGTTAAGTAGTTTTAGATTATTATTATAAACCAATGATGTAAACTGAGAACCGTTTTGTTCTACGGCCAAGCTGTCTAGACTTGTGTTAGCGTTCACATTTATTCCTGTGATGGCATTATTTCTGCGATATTGTAAATATCTTAACTTAAGATTTTGGCTTACGTCTATAGACGTTGCTGTAGCTTGGTTTGCCGATGGTGGGGCGAACAGGGATGTGACTAATAGCCTTTCGAGATCTACAAAGGCTTCAATTCCTGCCCAATTAGAAACCGGAATATCTAATAAAATTAATTCCTTAACTCCGGCGGCATCGCTATTAAGGATATTTCCATTTGCTCCATTGGTGTCAATTCCTTCTGATATCAACCAGTTTTCGAAAGTTGCATCAGGAATTGGGGTTGTTTGACTGATTGCGGATCCAATAGCCACAAAAAATATGGCAAAGTAGAAGTAGATTTTTCTCATAACTATAATAATTTGTTTATGAATCAAAACTACTTCACTAATGTAGTAAGTTGGACTACATAAAGTATGTAGATTTTTATATCAAGCGGTCTTTATTTGCTTTTTGAATAGCTTCTTCTTTGGTGCAAACCTGTAGTTTTTCATAAATATTCTTTACGTGAAACCTAATGGTATTTACACTTATAAATAGTGCTTTGGCCACACTATTATAACTTTTACCTGAAGCAAGTAAAGTAAGTACTTCGGTTTCGCGTTCTGAAAGAATAGTGTTGGGCGACTTCCTAAAGGACTGTACAACCATTTTTGCAATATGAATGCTCATAGGCGCACCTCCTTTTAATACTTCATCAAGAGCAGAAACCAGCTGAAGTTTTGAAGCGTTTTTAGTTAGATACCCAGAAGCTCCAGCACATAAAGCATCAAAAACAGTTTCTGAATTTTCATATACTGTCACTATTAAAATATCGATTTCGGGATTTAAGGATTTTATTTTTTTGGTGCCCAGAACTCCATTCATCTTTGGTAGTTCAATGTCCATTAGGATAATTCGTGGTTTATCAATTTTCAGATTGTCTATTGCTTCTTCACAGGTATCGTATATGGCCACAACTTTGTAAGAAGATGTTTTATCTATTAAGGTTTTAAATCCCTTACTCAAAGGAACATTATCTTCAATAATAACAATATTATGACTCATAGTTTTATAAACAAAAATAACACAGATTTTATTGAAATACACTACACGTTTTGTGTGGTTTTTCCTGAAAAATAAACTTCTGTGCCTTTGGAGATTTCTGAATTTATAAAGAGCTTTCCATTTATTTTAGCCGCTCTTCTTTTTATATTTTCCAGACCATTAACCCTTTTTTGCCCTTCTGTTTCAAAACCTATTCCGTCATCTCTACAAATAATAGTCAAGATATCCTCTTCATAATTAAAATGAAGGCATATTTTTCTACACCTAGAGTGCTTTACGGCATTAGTGATAGCTTCTTTAAAAATAAAAATGAGTTGTTTACTCCAATAATAAGGTAGTTTTACATTATGTGAGATTGATTTTTCAACTTCAAAAATGATATCAAACTGATGTAAATACTCTTCTCCAAAATCGGATAAGTAAGTAACCACTTCTTCCAGATAATCACTCTGAGATTGGAGTGAGAAAATAAAATCTTTTGTGCCTTTAAATAGATAATTAGAATCAGAAATTATTTGCTGTAATAGTTCTTTGTCCTCTTTTTTAATTGAAGTTTTATCTTCATTTAGAAGATTCGAAAAGATGGATATTCTTGCTAATTTATTACCCAGATCATCGTGAAAATCTTGCGCAATATTATTTCTTACAGAAACAAGCTCGTTTTCTAATTGATTCCTTCTTTCGATAACCCGTTGAAGCATTATGTTTTTTTGCCTGGTTTTTTTTAATCTGTATAAAATAAATATTATTATGATCAAACAAGATAAAAGACTTATCAGCGAAATAATCCACCAGGTCTTGTACCAAGGCAATTTAATTTCAAAATTATAAACGTTAGTTTCCTTCCAGATACTGTCGAGGTTTTTTGATCTAATTTTTAGTGAATAAACTCCTGACTTATAATCATCAAAGTTTAATACGCCTTCACTTTTATCGAGTTGTATCCAATCTGAGTTGTTTATTTGATATTGAACCAAAGGAGCATTTGTATTAAAAGTGATAGCATTATAGTAGAATGATAATCCCGATCTGAAAACCTCTATTTCGGGTGGTTTCGATTTTACTAAACTCTTTTTGTTATCAAGGATTGAAACGCCTTTATTACCTGTTGCCCAAATATAATAGTTATCGTCTTCGACGACTTTTCTGATATAAGTAGAACCGAGACCATTTTTTTGATTGAAATTAATGAAGTTTCCTTTTTCAAGTACAGAAAGTCCTTTTTGAGTTCCGATCCAAATCTTTCCTTTATGATCCGCGGTTATGCAATTTATTCTGTTGTTTAATAAACCGTTTTTCTCAGTTAATTGAATAACATGATCATTGTACACTTTTATTAATCCTTCATTAGTACCCAAAAATAATGTATCCGAGATAACGATTCCGCTGTTAATAACCTGTTTGCCAACTATAGAGTTTATTAGAGAATCTTCTTCAACTATATTGCCAATTGGGTTATACCAGTACATCCCTTTATTAGTCCCAAAAAGTAAACGCTTTTTGTACTCAAAAGCGTCAAAAATATTGTAATCTAACCGTGGATAATAATAAGACTTCTGTTTATCTAGTAGTCTTATGCTATCATTTAGTAGGATCATACCAAAAGTTGGTGTTTTATAAAAGCCACGAGCATAGGTTTCTTTCACTTTATCCGTGTCAATACTATTTTTAAACTCTAGCGAACCTACAAGAATGGTATCATTTGAGACAAAAAGGTCTTTTACAAAACCATTTAATTTAATTTCTTTTTCAAGTTGTTTTAAAGAATCAAGAATTAGTAATTTATAATTGGAGGTTAAATATGTCTTATTTTTCAAAAAAGCAATATCAATAATATTAGTATCAGTTTGAAAAACGTTAAATTGATTTTTATTAGAAGAGATATAGTAGATACCTTCACCATAAGTAGACATCCATAAATTATTTTCTCTATCTATAAGAATGTCTGAAATCGTAGATTTAATGTTATATAAGTCGCGTAAATCCGTTGTAATTTTATTTTCTAAATTATAATAAAACGGATATTTAAAACCGTTATGGTCTACTGCCAAAACAATTAATTCGGTTTTACTTCTTTGAAGAATTTTGATAATAGACAAGCCATCAACTTTGATGTTATGCTGTTGTAAAATTTCATTATTATTAAAAAAAAGTAGATTTTCGTTGTTTGCAGCTATGTATATAGAATCAGTTTTTGTGAAAGCTGTTATTACTTTGGTATTTAAAAAACTAAACTTGTTATGAAACTTGTTTTTTGTTCTCGTAAAGATCCCCTTGACCGGAAAGGTTAAATTACACGCTGAAAAAGCATACAATGTATCGTCAACAACATTGTATTGTACGGCGGTAGATCTTTTATCAATTCTAGTGGTGATATTTAATTCTGTGGATTTTTCCTTTTGTTTTACAGCTTCAGTTTTAAACTTAATTTCTTTATCGAATAGCCAATAGATATTATTGTGTTTATTATGAATATTATATATCGTATCATTTAATATCCGAAGATTTCCTATTTTATGAGGGCTATTAGAATTGCTAAGAACTTTTCCTGTTTTTGGATTTAGGATATTAATACCGCCTCTCCAGGTTGCTAATACAAGCTTGGAATCTGATAGTTCATTAATATCGATGATGTAATTTGATGTTAAACCGTCATTGGTAGTATAGTTTTTAAACTCTTTCCCATCAAATTTTGATAGACCATCATCCGTACCTATCCAAACATATCCTTTAGTATCCTGAAAGATTCCATAGGTGACATCGTGTGGTAATCCATCTGCAGTAGAATAATGAATAACATTTTGCTGTGATAACGCAAAAAAGTGGGCGAAAATCAGTAATGGTAAGACGTTTTTTTCCACAGGACTACCAAAATACAAAAAGAAGCCGAGTTTTACACCTACACAATATATGTAGTATTATAATGCACTTTTGTTTAAACAGTTAAATACCATTCTTCAACAAGATGATTTCAACAATCGAATACAAAAACGGAGCTTAAACGTGAATTATTGATTCAAAATCTCAGTCCATGGAATCATAGCTCCAACAAAAACAAGATATGCTACAATAAATAATACGTATAAAGCACTAAGCGATATACCTACAATTGCACAGATACGTCCTGCTTTGAGATTTTCGTATCCATAATATAGCTCAGGATTCTCATTATAAAGCTTCATTGATTGTTTAGAAATTACTAAGGCAACTATACCAAATATTAATCCCAGGATTCCGTAACAAAAGCAGGTTACTATCGAAATGATACCAAAAACCAAAACAAGTGTGGCATTAGGTAGTTGTTGTTTGTTTTCCATAAAATTTTATAAAAATTGTTTGATAATATAGTTGGCAACAATAAGAATTATATTTAAGAAATAAAAGTATTTGAGGATAGTCGCACCATTTTTAAATTTAAAAAAGATATGACTGATCAAATATCCGAACATGACAAGCATTGGAATCAGAGCGGGATACATTTTAATAGCATCAATAACATTTCCTTTCATTAAAAGAATAAAACTTCGCTGAAGCCCGCAACCTAGACAATCGATTCCTATTAAGTTTTTGGTAGGGCAAAATAGAAGGTTATTTTCTAAGAAGGTGACCATTTTATTCATAGACCTTATTGCTTGAAAATAAAAACTGCCCGATTTATATCAGGCAGCGTTATAATGAATTTGGAAACTGAACGTTATTGGTATTGCTCCATTATTCCTTGTAATTCTTGTGGGTCTAAAGTACCAAAAACAATAAAAGATATTATCGTACTGATTATAGAAATTCCACTTAGAATTAATCCGATTATAGCTAAGATTTTACCAGTTTTTACGTTGTTGTATCCTTCATAGAGTTCCGGATTTTCTGTATATAATTCAGTAGCTTTTTTTGCAAGTACAAGGGCTACAATTCCGAAAACAATTCCGAAAATTCCATAACAACAACACCCTAAAATTGAAAGAATACCGAAAACTAATATTAGAGTTGAGTTGGGTAACGTTTGTTTTTCCATAAAATAGTTGATTAGTTAAAAATGAATTTCATTTTGATTAGATAGCTTACAACCATTGTAAGCACTGTTATGATGATTAAGCTCACTTTAATTAGTGAATCATATTTAAATTTAATAAAAAAATTAAAGCCCAAGAAAAAAAGAAGCGTTAGTAAGGGATAAATTGCCGGATACATTTGAAAAGCAGCAACAAAATCTCCTTTTAACAAAAGGACTAACGATCGTTGTAATCCACATCCTAAACAATCAACACCAAAAAGCTTTTTGTTTAAGCAAGGAAACATATACTTTTCTAAAGACATTTTTCTGAATTAGGAAACCAATATACATAATTTGAAGTTTCCACGAATAAACGCATGTAAAAAAATCTAATAATTGATATTTTTGCATTATGAATAAAGAAAAAGTCAAAAGGATAATTAGTTTTCTGTTAATTTTGATAGGGGCTATTCTTCTCATTATCGAGATCGCGTCTTCTCATAAGAACTATTATATGCAGAGTGTTGGTATTATTAGTTTAATGACAGGAGTGTTTTTAGTTAATACAAGTGTAACGTCCAAGTCACAAGAGAATGATGTAGAACATCCTCATACCAAAGAAGAAGAATAGATGAATTCAATTAAGAAAGATGATATAGTATCTGTTTTAGATGAACCAATTACTGGAAGGGTGATTTCTGTTGAAGGAAATGAAGTTACTATTAGATCTAACGACGGGTTTGATATGACCTTCTTTAGCTACGAATTGGTTAAAGAAGCATCTGATAGTTTTATTGTTCCTTCTTATGAAGAGGTACAGAAGAATCTCCAAGAAAAAGAAATTTTTAAAAAGAAACCTAAAAGACCTGTATCAAAACCAAAAGAAAGAAATGTACCACCAATGGAGGTGGATTTACATATTCATAAACTGGTAAAGTCTGCAAAAGGAATGACAAACCACGATATGGTGACTTTACAATTAGATACCGCCAAAAGACAACTGGATTTTGCAATTAGTAAACGTATTCCCAGAATTGTTTTCATACACGGTGTTGGACAGGGTGTGCTTAAAGAAGAACTAAAGTATTTGTTTGGCCGATATGATAATGTAAGTATTTCAGACGCTGATTACAAAAAATATGGGCTTGGCGCTATGGAAATATACATCTTACAAAACCCGAAGTAACGTTTAATTTACAACGACTTCATCGGATCCAATTATGAAACTGTCTATTTGAATAGGATTGCCATTAGCCGCTTCAAAAACGTTGTCTTTTAGGGTCAGGGTGCGTGTAAACTTTCTTGGATTTTCTACAGGATCCGATTCATCATAACTTACTTCTACAGTACCGCTCGAACTTATAAGTTCTTTAGTAATACTTACACCTACTGGCTCAATATCATTACAGAAATACTCAACAGCGTTCAGATCGGTTATTGCAGTATCAAATTCTCTGAAAATTACTTGATTATTGGTCGTGTCTAAATTTATAATCGTTGGTGTATCTACAGAGATATCATCAATCTCTGGAGTAATATCAAAGGCTGCATCAACAAAATTAAAGGATAGGGATGTATCAGAATCTTCATTAAGTTTATAGAATACAAAAGAAGTACCGTTAGTGTCAGAACAATTCTCTAATTCTCCGTCAAAATCGATTGAAATATCTATGTCAACAATCTCGTTTCCTAATTCGAGTAATTCTTTTCGTATCGCCTTACCATTTCCTTCTAACGTTACATCCCTAAGCGTTAAGATCCTAGTGAAACTTTCTTGCGTATCCGAGGTTGATAATGCTTCGTATTTAATTTCTAATTTTCCATTAGAACTTATTAGTTCTTCGGTAACTCCTACATTGGCCGGGGGCACACTACTGCAAAAATAATCTTCTCCCGAGATTGTAGATCCATATTCTCTATATATGAGCTGATTTGTACTTGCGTTTAATGTAATTTCTGTGGTCTCTGTAAACGATATATCTGCTATTTCCGGTGTGATATCAAAAGTAGTGCTAGTAAAATTAACAGATAACGACCGATTCATTTGATTATCAATTTTATAGAAAACAAAAGTATTTTCATTCTCATTTGCGCAACTCTCAACCACTTCTTCAAAGTTTACAGAAAGTTCCAACAGGTCTCCTTCGCTACAGCTTATAAAGAACAAGGTGCAAATTAAAACGCTTAGTCTATATATCTTCATGTTAATTTTCATCTTTTTTAGTTGTCTTCGGGATAGTCACGTCTCTGAAACCAAAAGAAAATCTATTTTCCGTAAACTGCTCGTTATTCTGGTCGAGTACAAGATTTTCAATACTGAGTGTGGTCCTGAAAATTGTTATTACTGTATTGTCCAATATAGAAGGATTATCCATATTTACATTCGTTTCATCATTATCAGGATTATTAGCGTCCAGATAGTTAGGTATTCCATCTCCATCGTCATCGTCATCCATTGGGTTATTGTTGCCATTGGTGTCTTCATCTATAGTTAGAGTTTCATCATCATCATCATCATCATCCAAAAAATTAGGGGTACCATCACCGTCAGTGTCGTCATCTCTTGGATTACCGTTACCATTGATATCTTCATTTCTAGTTGGAATTCCGTCACCGTCATCATCAGTATCTAGATAATCTGGAATGTCATCTCCATCGGTATCTAAGAAAGAATTATCGTTAGGGTCGATATTACGAAACTCTACACTGGTTAATACGTTGTCATTATCGTCATCCTGATCTTTAAAATCAGCTATTTGATCGTTATCCTGATCATATCCGTCTTCTATCAGTCCGTCTTCATTTCCAATAGCTGCATCAGCCATTGCATCATCCAAATAATTAGGTACGCCGTCTCCATCGGGATCAGCTTCAGGGTCGATACCATTTGGAGATTCTAAATCAGATGCTACCCCATCATTATCGTCTTCACTAACAATTTCATTGGTTATTCGTGCCTCTCCGCCAGTACCTAGAAGTTCTTCGGTAACGATAATATTACTATCAGGAATATTACTACAATAATAATCCGCGGTTATACTGGTATTAAACTTTCTGTAGACTAATTTGTTATCCTGATTAGCCAAATCGATAATAATTTCTTCTTCTGTTGGGATAGTATCAGAATATCTAGTGTCGACAAAGTCGTATGAAATAGCTTCATTAATTGATGTGTTTATTTTAAAAAAAACAAATTCATTAGCACCAGCTCCCTGACATAATTGAAGATCTACATCTTCAAATTCAAAACTGGTAACAATGATATCTCCATCATCACAAGAAAGAATAAATAAAAAAACAAGAGTATATAAAAGCTTTTTCACGCGTAGTATTTTCAAATTGATAACCTATTTAAATTAGTTTTCACCTAGTAAAGACGATTAAAATTTCAACATGTTTACTTTTAAGTGTTTTTTATGTCAAGCAAAAATAAAGGAATTGAAAGATTATAACGTGTGGTGAGGAAAATAATTTTATTTGAATTAGATTTGCGATTACAAATAAGAATATGATAAAATGTATCTTTTATCTCTGCACGAATCGTATTTTTTAGTTGTAAACGACAAATTTTTTAGATTAAATGCAAAAAGTGTATTTTGATAGTGCGGCAACGACACAATTGCGCCCGGAGGTTATTGAAAAGATGATTTCAGTATTAAAAGAGGATTACGGTAATCCTTCTTCTACTCATGGATTTGGTAGATCTGCAAAGAATCATATTGAGCAAGCTCGGAAGAATATTGCAAAATATCTTGGTGTAAAGGCCTCAGAAATCATTTTTACATCTGGAGGAACCGAAGCAGATAATCTGGCATTGAATAGTGCTGTTAGAGATTTGGGAGTAAAGCATATTATTACTTCTAAAATAGAGCATCATGCGGTGTTACACACCGTACAAGAAATACAATCCCATACGAATATATTAGTCAATTATGTACATGTAAATAAAGATGGCTCTATCGATTATAACCATCTGGAAGAACTTCTACACCAATCTTCTGAAAAAACATTGGTGAGTCTTATGCACGTAAATAATGAGGTAGGTACCATTTTAGACATTAATAGGGCGGGTGAACTTTGTAAAAAATACGGGGCTCTATTTCATAGCGATATGGTGCAATCTATTGGTCACCTTGATGTAAGCCTTGGTGAATTGCAAGTTGATTTTACAGCAGTAAGCGCCCATAAATTTCATGGTCCAAAAGGAGTCGGTTTCGCTTATATCAGAAAAAACTCTGGCTTAAAACCTTTAATTTATGGAGGCGAGCAGGAGCGAGGTTATCGTGGTGGTACAGAAGGAGTGCATAACATTGCAGGAATGGATGAAGCGCTACGTTTAGCATATGAACATATGGATGAAGAAAAATCTTATATTTCAAGCCTAAAACAATATTTTGTAGATCAACTAAGACAAGAAATTAAAGGTGTTAAATTTAATGCCAGTTGTTGCGATTTAGCGCACAGTACGTATACTTTGATCAATGTTTGTTTGCCAATATCTCGGGAGAAAGCAGGTATTTTATTATTTCAATTGGATATAAAAGGAATTGCCTGCTCTAAAGGAAGCGCTTGCCAAAGTGGAAGCAGTAAAGGTTCTCACGTGCTCACAGAGATACTTTCAGAAGAAGATATGCAAAAACCTTCTGTTCGATTTTCTTTTTCTAAGTATAATACAAAAGAAGAAGTGGATTATGTGATTGGTGTTTTGAAGGAGTTTATAGAATCTTAAAACTTCATCCCCAATCGGACATTAAAAACTCGTTGAGTTAAGAAATTTGGAATCGAAAATTGCTGCTGAGAAGCTGCATCTCTTACAAAGGTATTGGTGATAGAATTCAGGTTGTCAAAAAGGTTGAAAATTTCGAATCCTATATTTAATTCTTTAAACTTATTAAAGAAACTGCCTTCTTTGCGTCTTATTTTTTGATCTACTACGATATAGGATATTCCTAAATCCGCTCTTCGGTAATCACGTAACCTGGTTTGAAACGCATAAGGATCTGCATTACTGGGTGAACCTCCAGGAACACCAGTTTGATATACAAGGTTTAGGTACATTTTTAGATTTGGAATAGTAGGTACATAGTCTTGAAATAATGCTCCTACTTTTATTCTTTGGTCCGTAGGTCTCGCAATATAACCTCTATTATCAAGATTTTCTTCGGTTTTAAGAATTCCGAGACTTACCCAACTTTCGGTTCCGGGAACAAATTCTCCATTTAATCGTAGATCAAACCCTGCAGCATATGCCTCTGCATTATTGTTGGCACGGTACCGAATCCTTACATTTTCTATGGTATACGAATTGACATCTGTGAGCTTTTTATAATATAATTCTGTGGTAAGATTAAAAGGTCTGTTCCACATTGTGAAACTATAATCATTACCTGCTACAAGATGGATTGATTGCTGTGCTTTTACATCAGACTGAACGGCACCCTGAAGATCTCTTAATTCTCTATAAAAAGGAGGTTGATGATACCATCCTCCAGAGAGCCTAAAGATCATATCAGCTTTCCAGTCAGGTTTGATCGCAACCTGAGCTCTCGGGCTAAACACCGTTTGAGAGGTCTTGCTAATTCCATCACCAGAAACACTCCAATTATGTGCACGTATTCCTGCGTTGGCCCAAATTTCGTGATCATTAATTGTGGATCGATAACTGTATTGTGCATAACCCGAAAATCGATCTATTGTAACCATATTGGTCGCTCTTACGCTCGAAAACGGAACGATCGGGCTTGCATTTGGATTGTATGGCTGATCATTAATAAACGTACCGGGAGGACGGATAGAAAACCCTGCAGAATCGATAACTTCATATTCCTGTATTCTATCTCTAATATCTTCAGAGGTATATTTTATCCCCCAATCTATTTGATGTTCATCAGCAATGTATGTTCCTTTATGTTCCAGATTAAATATAAGTGCATCCAGATCGTTTCTAGCGTGTGTTAGTTGAGACCCTATACCTTCACTAAATTCAACTGTACCCAAATCTTCACTACCGATATCTGTATTTACTGCTCCTAGAAAATAAGCAGCAAAAATGTCAAAATACTCTTGCTCTTGCGTATGGTAGGCAGAACCGATAAACTTCAAAGTTAAATTTTCATTTGCTTGGTACGTTCCTTTCAAAGCGCCAAAATAGGTTTCATATTGGTCCTTTTCCTGGCCTTCATAAAAAACAGTGAGGGCAATGGGTTCTGTTATTGTGCCAAAATTAGTTTGGCGTGTTAAGGGTTCATAATCATATTTATTAATAGCAATGTTCCCTAGAAAACCTAGTTCAAATTTATCAGAAAAGTTATAAGAAAGGTAGGTTTGTACGTCAGCGAATCTAGGTCTGAAATTAGTTTCCGTTTGACGGGCATCTACCAATAAACTATTGTCTCGATAGCGAACACCTGCCACTGCAGCAAATTTTTTATCTTTTGTAATTCCTCCTGCAGATACACTTCCGCCTAACAAACTAAGATCTGCTGTTAGGTCAAATCGGGTGGGCCTACGATACGTAATGTCTAGAACAGATGAAAGTTTATCTCCGTATTTTGCTTGAAATCCTCCGGCAGAAAAATCTACATTTCTTACCAAATCTGTATTCACAAAACTGAGTCCTTCTTGCTGACCGGAGCGAATAAGAAATGGTCGATACACTTCAATTTCATTTACATATACTAGATTTTCATCAAAATTCCCTCCTCTTACAGAATATTGAGTGCTAAGCTCGTTGTTAGAACTTACGCCTGGTAATGTTTTTAATAAGCCTTCTACACCGGCATTGGCAGATGGGGTTAGGCGAATGGTTTCAGGATCTAGCGTAATAATACCTTCTACCACTTTTCGTTCTCTACCGGTTATCACTACTTCACTAATTTGTTCTATATCCGTCTTTAAAACCGGATTTAGCTCATACTCCTGGTTTTCCTTTAAATTAATAGTAAAAACAATATCCTTTAAGCCTACGTGGCTAATTTTTATTCTTACAGGTTCGTTAGCAGGAATACTCAATACATAAACTCCGTTTTCATCAGTTAGCGTTCCTTCATTTTCATAGGATACATTAGCACCGGCAATAGGAGATTTAGACTCATCTAATACTACACCTTTTACAACTGCATTTTGAGCGATTATGTGATGATTTAAAGAAACTAGAAAAAAAACAAAAAGGAAGAGAAGATTTTTCAAAGAGTATGTCTATTTACGGTTTTCTAAAGAATGTTGTTTCAAATGTAGCATTATTTCCTACTTTATCTAACACAATAAGTTTAAATTTATTTTCTGTCTCCTTAATTATTTCATCATTAAAATCATATACGAGCATTCCGGTTTTATAATCATATTCCATTAAAATAAACTTTCCGTTTATGGTAGCGCGGTAACTTTCTATACCAGAATCGGCATCATCAATTTTTATTTTTAAGAAATCTGCTTTAGACATCCATTTTTTATCAGCGACATTAATGGGTACGATTGTAGGTTTGTTAGCATCAGTAAATAGAGAATAACTTCCTAAGGTTCTTGTTCTTGTCGAAAAGCGATTGTTTTTCTTATAGGTTTTTACCGGATAATGCTGGTCATTGTATCCCAATCTTCCTATATATAACTTTTTCTTATCTGCTTCGGAGTAATTGGAAACGTCAAATACAATAGTCATATTTTTGTGTAGGGGAATCTCATCTTTATGAATTTGAATAGTATCTCCATTAGCATGAATATCCAAATATGCATTTTCGTAAACACTACCTTTGGGTATGTATAAATCGAAGATTCCGGAATTAAAAGTGAAGTTTTCTGTCGGCTGCACCAGGTAAGGAGTTTTGATGACTTCTTTTTTTGAAATCTCTTTGATATTCGTTCCTTGTATAGGTATGTTAATAATTGTTGTATTGTCTTTAAAATCTTTAACATAAACCTTTGCGGTATAGGACAAACTATCTTCTACATTAATAATACCCTTATCAACAATATTTTTGTAAATACTAAGCGGGTTGTTTTTTTCTATAAAAAGTTTAGTAATTCTACTTCGATTTGTTTTGTAGTATTCATAATCGATTAACCGATTGATGTATCGGGTTTCTGAAAATGAAAATCGATTCATTGCTAATTCAAAGTTCTTTTGTCCATTGACCTCTGTTGATATTTTGTAAACACCATTTTTGTTCGCTGCTAAATTTTGTTGGTCAATGGTAGATACACCGATTCCTACTTTTCCAATTGCCTGAACACTTGCCGCTTTAAAGTTTCCATCGTCTTGCGGTATCAATCTTAACTTTACAGGCTTTTGATCACCATCAATATGCGATGTGTTGTCTAAGCTATATAACCAAACACTATTAATCGTTGGTTTTTTGGTATCCCTAATATCAATACCAAAACTCATCGGATTCATAGGTCTGGCTTTAGCATCCCTTATTTCAAAGTGTAGGTGTGGGCCACCGCTACCTCCGGTATTTCCGCTATAAGCTATTGTGTCTCCTTTATTTACAGATAGCGTACCGGATTTTGGAAAAAGTTCTATTTCATAAGATTCCTTAGCATATTGTCTTTTCTTAACATAAGCTTCTATCTGTGGTGAAAACTTTTGAAGATGTGCATATACGGTGGTATAACCATTAGGGTGTGATATATACATTGCTTTGCCATAACCAAAATGCGAAATTTTGATCCTACTTACAGTTCCAGTTGCCGATGCATATACAGGTAAACCTTCTTGTCCTTCGGTTTTGAGGTCTAAACCAGAGTGAAAATGATTAGATCTAAGTTCTCCATATGTTCCGGATACGGCAAGAGGAATATCTAATGGATTTGAGAAATAGTCTGTCGGAATGTCATTTTGTCCATATCCTATTGTAAAATTCAGGATAAAAAAGATTGTAATTACTCGCATAGCAGGTAAAAGTAAATATTTACGGATTAAAATTAAAGAGATGTCAATTAAAAACTAAATAGCTATAAATTAAACACTTGATTGATGAGATGTTGAGGGAATAAAATTAGTTTAAAAACTATTGGGTTTTTTCAATTGGTATGTTAACTTTGTGTAACGAAGTATTGCGTGAAATTATAATGAGTGATTTAATTGAAATTGTTGATTCTCTTGAGAATAAAATAAGTAAGTTGCTTCATAAGTATGATTTACTAAAACAACAAAACACCAACCTTAAGGAGAAAATAAAGGATCTGGAGATGAATTCAGAACTTCAGGTTGATCAATTAAAACAATGGGAAGAAAAATTCAGTGCACTCAAGAATGCAAACGCAATGCTGGGCAGTGACGAATATAAAAGGGAAACCAAGCTCAAAATAAATGCCTTAATAAGAGAGATTGATGTGTGCATAGCACAGCTATCTGAATAGTTAAAATATGGCAGATAAATTAAAAATCAAACTATCAGTTGCGGATCGTGTGTATCCTTTGACTATTAATCCTGATCAGGAAGAAGGGTTAAGAAAAGCAGCTAAAAAGATTGAGGATATGATTAAACAATTTGAGCAAAGTTATGCGGTGAGAGATAAGCAAGATGTATTGGCGATGTGTGCTTTACAATTTGCTGCACAAGTAGAACAAAAGGTTATAGATAAAGATAGTGATGAGATGGAAGTGACAGGGAGATTAAATGCCCTGAATACTTTGCTGCAAGATCATCTATCTTAAACGTTCATTAAAATAAATAAGGTTACTGCCTGCATTAGTTGTTATTTTTTGATAAACTCAACAAGAATTATTTCAAAAGGGTGAGTTTAAGTTGTAAAAGCACGCCGTGCTGATTTATCAGTTTCACGGATCCTTGACCAGCTTGTTAGCCCTAAACCTGTTTTTACAGAGTTTATACAAAACCCAAGCTAATGCAGGCTTTTTTTATATATAAACACTAACTAGGATTATGGATAACATTATATTTTTGATTATTGCGGCAGTGGCGGGTTTAGTGATAGGTTTTATTATCGCTAAAGTATTAGAGCGTAGTAAGGCCTCAGAAATTATCAAAAACGCTAAAAAAACTTCACAAAGTATTATTAGAGAAGCCAAAAGTGAAGGAGAAACTATTAAAAAAGACAAGATACTACAGGCTAAAGAAAAGTTTATTGAGTTAAAGTCAGAACACGAAAAAGTAATTTTATCTCGAGATAAAAAGATGGCTGAAGCCGAGAAAAGAACCAGAGATAAAGAGTCTCAGGTTTCTAACGAACTTTCTAAAGGAAAGAAGCTGAATGCTGATCTGGAACAGAAGATTAAAGACTATAATCATCGCAATGAGTATCTAGAGAAAAAGCAAAGTGAACTCAAAAAACTTCATAAAAGCCAAGTGCAACAGTTGGAGGTGATATCTGGTATGTCTGCTGAAGAAGCTAAAGAGCAATTGGTAGAATCTTTAAAAGAGCAGGCAAAGACAGATTCTATGGCTTTAATTCAGGAGACTATTGAAGAGGCAAAGTTAACTGCCCAACAAGAAGCTAAGAAAGTTATCATTAATACAATCCAAAGAATCGGTACTGAAGAGGCTGTTGAGAATTGTGTTTCTGTATTTAACATAGAAAGTGACGACGTAAAAGGGCGTATTATAGGGCGCGAAGGTAGAAATATCAGAGCTATAGAAGCGGCGACTGGTGTAGAGATTATCGTAGACGATACTCCAGAGGCTATTATCTTGTCTTGTTTTGATTCTGTAAGAAGAGAAGTGGCTCGTCTGTCATTACATAAATTGGTAACCGACGGTAGGATACACCCGGCGCGTATCGAAGAAATAGTTAAAAAAACCAGAAAGCAAATTGATGAAGAAATTATAGAGGTAGGTAAAAGAACTGTTATCGATCTTGGTATACACGGTTTGCATCCGGAGTTAATCAAAACGGTAGGTAGAATGAAATATCGTTCTTCTTATGGACAAAATTTGCTACAACACTCCAGAGAAGTAGCAAAACTTTGTGGTGTTATGGCTTCTGAGCTAGGACTAAACCCTAAGCTTGCAAAAAGAGCTGGGCTATTGCACGATATTGGTAAAGTTCCGGATACAGAAACTGAAGTTCCTCATGCAATTCTTGGGATGCAGTGGGCAGAAAAATATGGCGAAAAACCTGATGTGTGCAACGCAATAGGAGCTCACCACGATGAGATAGAAATGACATCTTTAATATCTCCTATAGTTCAGGTATGCGATGCGATTAGTGGAGCAAGACCTGGGGCTCGTAGACAGGTGCTAGATTCTTATATACAAAGACTGAAGGATTTAGAAGATATTGCTTTTGGATTTAGCGGTGTTAAAAAGGCATATGCTATTCAGGCAGGTAGAGAATTACGTGTGATTGTTGAAAGTGAAAAAGTAAATGATGAAAGAGCAGCTAGCTTATCATTTGAAATTTCTCAAAAAATACAAACCGATATGACATATCCTGGTCAGGTTAAAATAACGGTAATCCGCGAAACAAGAGCGGTAAATATTGCAAAATAAGGACTTACACATTAAGTTTATAGAAAAAGGGAATCATTCTTTGATTCCCTTTTTGTCTTTATCAGAGAAGGACTTTGATTGTTGGTATTTTGATATTAGTTCTTCTTTCCAGCTTAAGGCCGACTCTATATCATCAAACCTCCGAAATTCTTTTTTGAAAAACGATTTTTCATATGTGGTTTGTTCTTTTTGCCTAGGGTCTTTAGATACTACGGCAAATCCAATAAGATTTGAAACTTCAGCAGTTTTAATATACACAATTGGATCCACTGCATAAGAGTGAATTCGATGAGTGATGTATACGAAAGGAGCTTTTTTAAAATGTTTTTCAGCAATTTTTATTAAAATAGAATTGTTAGTAGCTGAAACAACAATACCTTCTTTCATAACAGCAATCATGTAGTTATGATGTATTTCCAGACTACAAAAGTCAAGGTTGTATAATCGTATCATTGGGGTTAGGTAGTAGGTTGAAAAAATATGTTAGTAAGATAAGTTTAAGATTATAAAAATAAAAAAGGTCCGATGTTAAAATTCTACATTTTTTCTATTAATCCATTTTTCCAATTTAGTGCGTCATCAATATTGTTGAAATATTTTAGCTTCTTTTCGAAAAACTTACTTTCTAATTCTGTAAGTTTTTGCTGTCTGTGATCCTTAGAAACAACTGCAATACCTAGTAGGTTTTCAATCTTTTCAGTTTCATGATATACAGTAGGGTCAACAGAATATGAATTAACTCTATTAGAAATATATACAAAAGGCTTGTTGTCAAAGTATTTACGAACAAATTCTAACAATAATTTGTTATGCTCTGGAGTTACTAAAAAGCCTTCAGCTATAGTATTTATTAATAGATTTTCTTGGATTTCAACTTTAGCGAAACCTAAATCATAGAATTTGTTCATCAATAATTACAAAACTATTATTTAAGTATGGTTAATTGTCAATTAATTTACGATAAAACTATTAATTATAAAAATTAACTAAGTGAGTATTTTGAAAAGGAGATAGCTAATTTCTTATTTTATAAATGTTTGTTCTAGGATTTCATCTTTCCATTTTAATGCTGATTCTAAGTTGTCGAATTGTCTAAACTCTTTGTTGAAAAAGGTTTTTTCGAGCTTAGTCAGTATTTTTTGTATGGGATCATTTGATACTACGGCAAATCCGGCAAGATTCTTAATTTTTGCCGTTTCCAGATAAATAGTTGGATTTACAGAATAAGAATGAACCCGATGTGTTATGTATACGAAGTTTCTGTTACTGTAATGTTTTCTTACCATTTCAAGTAAAACATCATTGTGTTCCGGAGAAACAATAATACCTTCATTCATAGTTACTTTTATGTGATCGTTGTAGATTTCTACAAGACCGAAATCGAATTGGTATGATGTAATCATTTGGGGTTCTGGTTTAAGAGCGGCAAATATATGATAATTGACATTTAATTAAGAAATTTAAAATCTTATTTTGGGGTTTTTCCCTTGATTTTGTTTTCTTAAAGATTAATGAATAGTATTTCTAATAATTAGAAGTTTTAATCTTGTTCGTTAAGTATTTCATCTTTCCAGGTTAGAGCAGCTTCCATATTGGTAAAATGTTTAAATTTTTTATTGAAGAAAGTCTTTTCTATCTGAGTTTGATTTTTTTGAATAGGATTGTCGGATACCACAGCAAGTCCGACTAGAGTCTTAATCTTTGCAGTTTCTAAATACACAGTTGGATCTATGGAGTATGAATAGATTCTATGTGTTATGTATACAAAAGCTTTATTTTTAAAATGATTTTCTACCATTTCCAACAATATATTGTTGTCGTCAGGCGATACAGTGATTCCTTCATTAATAATTACTTTTATATAATCATCGTATATCTCGGCGAGCCCAAAATCTGTTTTATAAGAAGTGATCATTAGATTTTGTTTATGAAGTAAATATATACTTTTAATGGATTAAAAGATAAGCTTTTTCCGATTACGTAAAGATGAAATGAAAATTTTAAGAAGTGTTTTATCCGTTAAAAAGAGGTTTTTTTGAGTAAGTTTGATTTTGGTTTTAAGGGAAATAAAAAAACTTCCTTCTGTAGAGAAGGAAGTTTCTAATAGTTCATTTTAATCTAGTACTTTAAGATTCTGTAGACTCTTCAGCCTTTTTTATATTTATAATTAATTCGTTTGAATTGTCATCCAGATCCATAAAAATACTATCGCCTTCTCGTAGTTGGGCATTAATGATTTCTTCTGCTAAAACGTCTTCAATATATTTTTGAATTGCTCTTTTTAGAGGTCTGGCTCCATATTGCTTATCAAATCCCTTTTCGGTTATATAATCCTTGGCTTTGTCACTTAATGATAATTGATATCCAAGGCCCTTAATCCTTCCATAAAGTTTTGCCAATTCGATATCGATAATCTTATGGATATCCTCACGTTCTAATGCATTAAATACAATCACATCATCAACCCGGTTTAAGAATTCAGGTGCGAAAGCTTTTTTCAATGCACTTTCGATAACACCTTTGGCATAATTGTCTGATTGTGTCTTTTTTGCAGTGGTACCAAAACCAACACCTTGTCCAAAGTCTTTTAATTTACGAGCTCCTATATTGGATGTCATTATAATAATTGCATTTCTGAAATCAATCTTACGTCCAAGACTGTCTGTAAGATATCCGTCATCTAATACCTGTAGCATCATATTAAATACATCTGGATGAGCTTTTTCAATTTCATCTAGTAGGATAACAGCATAAGGTTTTCTTCTCACTTTCTCAGTAAGTTGTCCACCTTCTTCATATCCAACATACCCTGGAGGAGCTCCGATAAGTCTTGACACTGCAAACTTTTCCATGTACTCACTCATGTCGATACGTATGAGTGCATCTTCACTGTCAAAAAGTTCTCTTGCTAATACTTTGGCAAGTTGGGTTTTACCCACACCTGTTTGTCCGAGAAATATAAAAGAACCAATTGGTTTGTTTGGATCTTTAAGACCAGCTCTATTACGCTGTATAGCTTTTACAACTTTTGATACAGCTTCGTCCTGACCAATTACCTTACCTTTGATTAGGTTTGGTAATTCTGCAAGCTTATTACTCTCTGTTTGGGCGATTCTGTTTACAGGGATTCCGGTCATCATCGATACCACATCTGCTACATTTTCTTCGTTGACGGTTTCCTTATGAAGCTTAGAATCTTTTTCCCACTGTTCTTGTGCCTGACTTAATTCTTTTTCAAGATTTTTTTCGTCATCACGAAGCTTAGCAGCTTCTTCATACTTCTGCTTTTTTACTACACTATTTTTGAGTTCTCGAACTTCTTCAAGTTTTTTCTCTAAGTCAAGAATTTTTTTAGGTACATCTATATTCGTGATATGCACTCTAGATCCTGCTTCATCCAGAGCATCTATAGCCTTGTCCGGCAAAAAACGATCAGTCATATATCTGTTGGTAAGCTTTACACAAGCTTGAATAGCTTCGTCTGTATAACTCACATTATGGTGTTCTTCGTATTTTTCCTTAATGTTATTAAGGATCTCTATCGTTTCTTCTATATTGGTAGGCTCTACTATTACTTTTTGAAAACGTCTTTCTAGAGCGCCATCTTTTTCTATGTACTGTCGATACTCATCTAGTGTAGTCGCACCAATACATTGAATTTCTCCTCTTGCAAGAGCGGGCTTAAACATGTTGGACGCATCTAAGCTTCCTGTTGCGCCACCAGCACCAACAATAGTATGAATCTCATCAATAAAAAGAATAATATCATCATTCTTCTCCAATTCATTCATTACAGCCTTCATTCGTTCTTCAAATTGGCCACGGTATTTTGTGCCTGCTACCAAACTGGCTAAATCAAGTGTTACAACACGTTTGTCGAATAAGATTCTGGATACTTTTCTTTTTACAATTCGAAGTGCTAATCCTTCTGCTATTGCAGACTTACCAACACCAGGTTCACCAATAAGAAGCGGGTTGTTTTTCTTTCTTCTACTTAAGATTTGAGAAACCCGTTCTATTTCCTTAGCTCTACCAACTACTGGATCTAGTTTTCCTTCTTCTGCCATTGCAGTTAAATCTCTTCCAAAATTATCTAAAACCGGAGTTTTAGATTTTTTATTTGCTTTGGCACCACCGGTTGGCGAATTGAAAGGATTTTCTTTTGCCGCATCCCCTGTCATATCATCATCGTCAGAAAATGATTCTGCCTTAGGGTTTTCTATGTACTCTTCTTCGTTAGCAATCATAAATTTAAATTGATCTTTAACATTATCATAATCTACTTTTAGCTTATTTAACAGCTTTGTAGTTGGATCGTTTTCGTTTCTTAATATACACAATAATAAGTGTGCTGTATTTATAGAAGAACTTTGAAATAACTTTGCTTCTAAAAACGTTGTTTTCAATGCTCTTTCTGCCTGTCTCGTTAAGTGCAAATTCTTTTTTTCATTTGTTGCTACTGCCACATTGGGGTTTGCAGGACTAAGTATTTCAACTTTTCTTCTCAGATTTGTTAAATCTATGTCTAACGCATCAAGAATACTAATTGCCTTTCCGCTTCCATCACGTAGTAGTCCTAGCATAAGATGTTCTGTTCCAATAAAATCGTGCCCTAATCGTAAAGCTTCTTCCTTACTGTATGCAATAACATCCTTGACTCTTGGTGAAAAATTATCATCCATATAATTAGTTTCTTTCTTTTTCTTGTTTCTTTATTACTAAATATAGTAATTTTTAAAATTACATTGGCAAAAACTATTCCTTTTAACCATCATTAACAGATAAGCTGACAAAAATGCTTTTTGTGTCATAGTTTTCGTAAAAATAAGCCAATCTAATTAAGGATTATACAAAAACCAAATTTTGTAATTACCGGTTCTCTGAGTAAATAGACAAAAAAAGCATTAATAATCAAAATCTATATTACTAGACTTATTAACCATCTAGGTCGTTTTGGTTGTTAATAAATTACGTATATTAGAAAGGTAATAGCGTGTTAAAACCGTCTTAATTTACTTAAATTAGCGCGTTTAATAAAATCAATTTTAGAATAAAATAATTTTTATGGCAGAAGGAGAAAAGCTAATACCTATCAATATAGAGGATGAGATGAAGTCTGCATACATCGATTATTCGATGTCCGTGATTGTATCACGAGCACTTCCAGATGTAAGAGACGGTCTTAAACCCGTGCATAGAAGAGTCTTATATGGTATGTATGAGTTAGGTGTTAAAGCCAATAGTGCTCATAAGAAATCAGCAAGGATAGTAGGAGAGGTTCTTGGTAAATACCATCCACACGGGGATACTTCAGTTTATGACACTATGGTTCGTATGGCTCAGGAATGGAGTTTGCGATATATGTTGGTAGATGGTCAAGGTAACTTTGGTTCTGTAGATGGTGATAGTCCTGCAGCAATGCGTTATACAGAAGCAAGAATGCGTAAGATATCAGAAGACATGCTTGCTGATATTGAAAAAGATACTGTTGATCACACATTTAATTTTGATGATACGTTACAGGAGCCAACGGTGCTACCAAGTAGGGTGCCCGGTCTTCTAATTAATGGAGCATCGGGTATTGCGGTTGGAATGGCGACAAATATGCCTCCACACAATCTTAGTGAAGTAGTTGATGGTACGATTGCTTATATTGAGAATAATGACATAGAGATCGATGAGCTTATCCAGCATATAAAAGCACCCGATTTTCCAACTGGAGGTACCATTTATGGTTACGACGGAGTAAGAGAAGCTTTTAAAACGGGTCGTGGTCGTATCGTAATCCGGGCCAAAGCAAGTTTTGAAGAAGTAAATGGAAGAGAATGTATCATTGTATCTGAAATCCCTTATCAAGTAAATAAGGCAGATATGATCAAGAAAACTGCCGATCTTGTTAACGATAAAAAGATTGATGGTATATCTTCGATCCGAGATGAATCAGACAGAAAGGGAATGCGTATTGTATATATCTTGAAAAGGGATGCAATACCTAATATTGTACTTAATCTTTTATATAAATATACCGCATTACAATCTTCTTTTAGTGTTAATAATATAGCGCTTGTAAAAGGGAGACCTCAGTTATTGAATGTAAAGGAGATGATTCATTATTTTGTAGAGCACAGACACGAAGTTGTTGTGCGTAGAACAAAATATGAACTAAGAAAAGCAGAGGAAAGAGCACACATACTGGAAGGATTAATTATCGCTTCAGATAACATTGATGAGGTCATCAAATTAATCAGAGCTTCTTCTAATGCAGACGAAGCCAGACAAAAACTTATTGATCGATTTAAGCTTACAGAAATTCAGGCAAAAGCAATTGTAGAGATGCGTCTAAGACAATTAACCGGTCTGGAGCAAGATAAGTTGCGTGCTGAGTATGAGGAATTAATGAAAACTATTGAAGATCTTAAAGATATTCTCGACAAAAAAGAACGTCGAATGAATATCATCAAAGAAGAACTTCTTGAGGTTAAAGAAAAATATGGAGATGCTCGTCGTTCTCAAATAGAGTATGCAGGAGGAGATTTAAGCATCGAAGATATGATACCTAATGAGAAGGTAGTAATTACTATTTCTCATGCTGGGTATATAAAAAGAACATCACTTACAGAGTATAAGAAACAAAATAGAGGAGGGGTTGGTCAAAAAGGTAGTACTACTCGTAACGAGGACTTCCTGGAGCATTTATTTGTTGGTACCAATCACCAATATATGTTGTTTTTTACCCAAAAAGGAAAATGTTTCTGGATGCGGGTTTATGAAATTCCTGAAGGAAGTAAAACCTCTAAAGGAAGAGCTATTCAAAATCTTATCAATATAGAAAGCGATGACAAAGTAAAAGCATTTATCTGTACGCAGGACTTAAAAGATGAAGAATATATCAATTCTCATTATGTCATAATGGCGACTAAAAAAGGTCAGGTAAAAAAGACGTCTTTAGAACAATACTCTAGACCACGTACAAATGGTATTAATGCAATTACTATTAAAGAAGATGATGAATTGTTAGAAGCTAAACTCACTGATGGTAAGAGTCAAGTGATGCTAGCGGTTAAATCCGGTAAAGCAATTCGATTCGAAGAAGAAAAAACCAGACCAATGGGACGAGGAGCATCTGGTGTGAGAGGGATCCGTCTTGCCGATGATAACGACGAAGTAATCGGAATGGTAGCTGTTAATGATATGGAAAGTAATATTTTGGTAGTTTCTGAAAATGGATATGGTAAGCGTTCGAAGTTAGAGGACTACAGAGTTACAAATAGAGGCGGGAAAGGCGTAAAAACAATATCTGTTACAGATAAGACAGGAAAATTAGTGGCGATTAAGAACGTTACAGATTCAGATGATCTTATGATAATCAACAAATCTGGTATCGCTATTAGACTATCAGTAGAAGATTTAAGAGTGATGGGGCGTGCTACTCAGGGAGTTCGTTTAATTAATCTTAAAGGTAAGGATTCCATCGCTGCGGTAGCCAAAGTAATGCACGATGAAGATGATGTTGAAGATATTGATGGTGATATTGAAGAAATTGACATATCTTTGCAAAATGAAGAAGATACATCGGATGGCACGACTATTGATGAATCAACAAATGAATAAAAAGAATCCCTAAAAAGAAAAGAGGAATGAGAACTAAGTTTATTGTAGCATTTTTTTTAACCATTGGTGCTATAGGTTTTTCACAAAAGAAAGCAATCAGCGCTGCCAAAAAGGCATTGAAATCTGGTAACCTAGAAGTTGCTAATGAAGCCTTAACATCTGCAGAAGGTCAACTGGAAGCCGCAGATGACAAGATGAAAGCACAATTCTATTTGATTAAAGGTCAAGTTGCTGCTGCGTCAAAAGAAAAATCATTAGCAAATACTGAAAAGGCTGCAATGGCCTATGCAAAAGTATTAGAGATCGAAAAGGCTTCAGGTAGTAACAAATATTCTGGAGAAGCAGATAAAGGAATACAGGAAATACGTCAAGCTTTAGTGAACGAGGCGGTGGCTGATCAAAAGGCAGGAAACAATACAGCGGCTGCCGAAAAACTTTATTTAGGTTACAGAACTAAAAAAAGTGACACTTCGTTTCTTTATTTTGCTGCTTCCAATGCTGTAAATGGTAAAGACTATGATACAGCGTTAAAGTACTATAACGAGTTAATTGATCTTGGTTATAAAGGAATTGAAAATAAATATACAGCTACTAACAAAGAAACTGGAGAAGTAGATCCTTTTGATTCTAAAGAATTGAGAGATTTTTCTGTTAAAGCAGGTACTCATATCAAGCCAGAAGTTACCCAAACTAAATCTAGACAAGCAGAAATCACAAAAAACATAGCACTTATTTATATTACCCAAGGTAAGGATGAAGAAGCTATAAAGGCGATGGAAGCTGCAAAAAAACAAAATCCAAATGATCCTGCACTGATGCAAGAAGAGGCTAATATGTTTTATAAGTTAGGTAACCTTACTAAGTATCAAGAGCTGATGCAACAAATTGTTGCTAATGATCCTGAAAACCCTAATTTATTATATAACTTAGGTGTAAGTGCTTCGAAATTAGGTGATAATGATAAAGCAATAGAATATTATAAAAAAGCTTTAGAGATAAAACCTGATTATGCATCTGCTCAAATTAATATCTCATCTATAATAATTAACAAAGCTAATTCATTAAATGATGAAATGAACAGTCTTGGTGGATCTTCTGCTGATTATAAAAGATTTGATGAACTAAAAAAACAGAAACAGGATCTTTATAAAGAAGCTGTTCCTTATTTAGAAGGTGCTTTAGAATCTAAACCAGATAATGTTGAAGCAGTACGTACGCTGATGCAGATTTTTTATCAGTTAGATGATCCTAAAGCTGAGGATATGAAAAATAAATTGAAAGCTTTAGAAGGAGGTAACTAATTTAATTTATAAAGTTTTTAAATAATAAAAAGTGCGTATCATTATTGATACGCACTTTTTATTTTATTTCAATTTGTTCTTAATAGTTTACCAAAGGACGTTCCAGCAGCTGAATGTTACTATGCAGGCGCTCACGTACAATATTCATCATTCTTTTATTTAATGAAGAGGAATTTTGAATATATGTTGTGTATTCATCTACAGTAAACTGACCGATAATCATCCCTTTTAAACTATTTCTGAATTTCATATCCTTCTGTATTGCGTTATCAATAAAGACTAAACGTTTTTCTAAGCTTAATTCATAAAAAGTATTTTTTCTCTTTTTAATATAATTTATAAAAACTGCAACCAGTAATTCTCCCTGAAGTTTAATTATAGGTCTGATTGTTTGGTTCTGAAACTGTTCATCCTTAGACATGTTTTCAGATACTCTTGCATTTAAAATTTGTGGCCTCATTGCCAATAAATTTGATTCCCTGTTTTCCATAATAAAGAGTGTTTACTAAAATTAATTAAATGTTTTATCCGAAATCAGTTGTCCTTTGTTTAGTTGTAAACGACTTATGAACAGTGTATATTTTCAATAAGTAAGTTTTATTAAAAAAAGAAGTCCCAAAAAAGGGACTTCTTTTTCTACTTTAATTTAATTAAGAGTTTCTTATTTAAGAAACTCTTCTTTAGTTTGAATCTCTATTGATCCTGCATTAGTTTTCTCTAAGTATTTCTTTAATTTATTGATATGCTTGGCTTCAATTTTTTGGTAAGACGTCTGGGCTTCCAGTAATCTTGTTTCCAATACTTCCTTATTTTCGAGTTGTGCGTAAGAAGGCTTTTCAAAATTATTAGCAACATCGCTATATAAATTTGAAAGTTTTTCACGTAATTGAGGTTCTGCTTCTGCTACATAACTGTCACCAGTGGTTACTACTAATGTTTCTTTTAGTGAGTTTAATTCACTGATCACCGCAGATGTCGTTTTTTTAGCTTTTGGATCTTTGTCCGCTACTTCTTCAGCTTTCTTTAAAGTCTCATCAATTCTATACACTAGATATGCAAGATCTTCCATATCATCAAATAACTCTTTCGTAATTTTAGACTGTAAGTCTCTTTCTGCTGAAGTAATAATAGAATTAGGATCATTCTTAATGGTAATCTGGGTTTCATAGGTGTTTTTTCCTTTTGTTAGAACCACTTTATAAGTACCAGCATTAACTCTAGGAGCCGTAAACCCCCCAAATGTAAATGTTTTACCGGCAGCCACTTTAGGTGCTTTTTTCCTGAAATCCCAATTTACAATATTTATTCCTTTGGACTTGCTAGGAACTAAAGAGACCACTTCATTTCCATTTTGATCCTGAATAGCCAATGTCATTTTACCAAAAGTATGTCTCTTCTTCAGATAATAAATGATCTGTGCAGAACTTCTAGGATTCTCTCCAACAAATTGTAACTCTGTGCTACCGCCACCAAATCCACCTTCTTCTTTCATTGCAAAAGGCTTCGTGTTAAAAAAGTGTACATCTTTTTTTAATACATCTTGATTAATTTGACGGAGAGGAGAGATATCGTCAATAATTATGACCCCTCTACCGTGTGTTCCTAACACAAGGTCGTTAGTTTTTTTCTGTAAATCGATAAAATGTACAGCAGTTGCAGGCATATTGTTAGTAAATCTAGACCAATTCTTTCCGCCATCTATGGTTATAAATAGTCCAAATTCTGTTCCTAAATAAAGTAAATCTTTATTCTCGTAATCTTCCTGAATGTTTCTGGCAAAGCCTACAATATCATCAGTGACTAAAGATGTCCAGGAGTTACCAAAATCTGTAGTCTTGTAGACATATGGTTTCATATCATTTTGAGCATGTCCGTCAAATACGGCATAAGCCGTACCTTTATCGTGGCTACTTGCCTCTATATGGTAGACCCAGGTGTTTTTTGGTAACCCTTGAATATTAGCTACTGTATTTGTCCAGGTGGTTCCTCCATTTTGAGTCACTTGAACGTTTCCGTCATCTGTTCCAACCCAGATTACTTTTTCGTCTAAAGGTGATTCTGCAATAGTAAAAATGGTAGTATGTGTTTCTGCACCTGATTTATCGGCAGAAATTCCTCCTGATTCTTTATCTTGTTTTGCAGGATCGTTTGTAGTTAAATCCGGAGAAATGATTTTCCAATTATCACCCATGTCTTCACTTATATGCAGAAACTGACTTCCCATATAGAATCTATCGGGCTTGTGAGTGCTTATTGCCATCGGAGCATTCCAGTTAAATCTTAGGTCTGCTTTTCCTTTTACATTAAGAGGTTTTACATCTTTGGTGCTATTTTTTTCAATATCATATCTCCAAACACTTTGTGCACCTTGCATTTCGGAATAAATGATCTTTTTTGTTGGATGCCTTAATACTCTAAATCCATCTCCAACACCAACTCGATTCCAATCCCTAGCCTCAATACCTCCCGGAGAAGATGATGGTCCATACCAAGATCCGTTATCTTGTAATCCACCATATACATTATATGGTTCTTCGTTATCTACACTGATATGATAGAATTGAGAAAGAGGTAAGTTATCTACAATATCTAGGGTAGCGCCTCCATCCCAACTCCTGTAAACACCGCCATCGGTTCCCACATACATTCTGTCAGAATTATTGATGTCAAAAGTTATATCGTGAATATCCGAATGCATGTTACCCAAATTTTTAAAGGTTTTTCCGCCGTCTCTAGAAATGGAACCAGAGAGACCTCCTTTAACAACAATATCCGGATTTTTGGGATCTACAACAATTCTGGAGAAATAAAAGGGTCTTACAACTAATCCAAAATCTCCATTAAGTAGTTTCCAATTGGCTCCTGCATCTTCAGATTTATAAAGTCCTTTATCCTCTTTACTTTCTACAACTGCATATACAATTTTGGAGTTCGAAGGAGCAATAGCTAGGGCAAATCGTCCTAGGTCTCCTTTTGGAAATCCATTATGTATCTTATTCCAGGTTTTTCCGGCATCTGTTGATTTATATAAGGCACTATTAGGTCCCCCAGAATTAAAATCCCAAGCTGTTCTTCTAAATTCCCACATTGCTGCATAGAGGGTATTCGGATCATTTGGATCCATGAGCAATTCACTGGCACCAGTTTTTTGATCTACATAAAGGATCTTTTCCCAAGTTTCTCCACCGTCTGTAGTTTTATATACACCTCGTTCTTCACTATCTCCCCATAGTGCCCCCAAGACACCTACGTATACTTCCTTCGAATTATTAGGATTAATTTCTATACTACTTATTCTCTCCGAATTTTCAAATCCAACTTTTTTCCAGTTGGCACCACCATCTGTAGACTTGTATAATCCATCTCCGACAGAAACACTATTTCTGGTCCATATTTCCCCAGTTCCAACCCATATAGTATTGTCAGGATCGCTGGGATCAACCGCTACAACTCCTATAGATTGTGCGTAATCATCAAATATGGGGGCAAAACTTGCACCTCCGTTAGATGATTTCCAGACTCCACCACCTGCAGTTCCAGCATAAATTATTCGATCATTGGTTGGATGATTTTCTAGGTCAATGATCCTACCACTCATCAGAGCAGGCCCTATATGCCTTGCTTCTAATTTCCCAAAAAGTTCTTTGCCTTTAAGGACAATATCTTGAGCTTGTATTCCTAATGAACATATAACGCTAAGCCCGGCGATTATAATTTTTTTCTTCATAATTATTTTTGATTGATTTGTAATTTATATGAAAAAAAATCCCCATTTCATTGGGGATTTAAAATATATATGATCGTTTATTTTTTCTCAGGGAAGGCAAATTTTGCGCTGTCAACCTCTGGATTAAGTTTAATTTCCTTGAAACTCATAGTTTGAAAATCACTACCAATAGTAAAAGGAAAATAAACACCATTCACTTCTTGGTAGTCACTTAATGATGTTTTGATTGTCTGACCTTTTGCAGGACCTTGGTTTAGTTGTGTCTCCATTATAATTGGAACAAAATTTTCAGTATCAAAATAATAGTGCGCGATGTTTGGTAACGATTGACCGTCTACAATAATTGGATCTTTGGTAATTTTAATTTTAAATGTCTCAGTACCATCTACCGTTTCTTTTCCAACTAATTCTACTTCATATCCTTTCTCTTTGTAATTTAGAAAAGGATCAGGGAAATCTTTGGTTTGCTTCTTCATGTTTTCAGTCGTTTCATTATCACTTTTTTCAGCTTCCATCGTCATCTGATTTCTCTGCCAAGAAGTATTACCATCAAAAGCAGACCAGATCATCTTATTTCCTTGTAATTCAATAGTGATTAATTGCTTACCATCTTTGGTAGATACTTGCTCAAAAGGAATTTCCATTCCTTGCATTTTCATCACCCCAACCATTTCTACTCCTTCTAGTTTTTCCCAGTTTTCTTTTCCACCGGTATTTTCTAGGTAATTCGCAATAATTTCATCAGCAGTTTGAGCATTTGCAGGAGCAATAATTGCTATAATCAATGCTACAATAAACGATTTTAAAGTATTCATTTTGTGTTTTTTAATGTTGTTACTGTAAAGTTAGTCATTCGAATCCTATTTTTGTTACACTATTTATTTCAATATTTTTTAAATTTTTTTCATAATGCAATTCGGAAAAGTAGAACACCCTGAAGATATAGATTTTACATTACCTGAAGATCATAAGGATACTTCAAAAGTCTTAAAAAAAGCAAGTCATAAGCAGTTATCTGTATATGTTGGTTGTGCTAAATGGAATAAACAAGATTTGAAGGGATTCTATCCAAGAGGTACAAAAGATGAATTACATTACTATTCAAGACAATTTAATTCCATAGAATTAAATGCTACGTTTTATAGAATTTTTCCTGAGGATCAATTTAAAAAATGGTATGATAAGACTCCAGATGGATTTAAATTTTTTCCTAAACTAGTTCAGAATATTTCTCATCTCAAACGACTCAATGAGGATGTACAGCCATATGTAGATCAATATTTGGCGAGCGCTATTCATTTAAAAGAAAAGTTAGGAACTATTTTTTTACAAATGCACAGTAATTTTTCTCCTAAATACTTTGATAGAGTAATTAATTTTGTAGATAGATGGCCAAAAGAGTTGCGATTGGCCATAGAATTTAGGCATACAGATTGGTTTAATGATTATACTGTTGCCAGCGAACTTTATGATTTACTGGAGAATAATAATATTGCAAATATTATCACGGATTCCGCAGGAAGAAGGGATTTGCTTCATATGAGACTTACCAATAAAGAAGCATTTATTCGATATGTAGGGGCAAATCACGAAACAGATTATACCAGGTTGGTAGACTGGGTTAGTAGATTAAAATCTTGGAAAAATCAAGGAATAGAAGATATTCACTTTTTTGTTCATCAAAATATCGAGAAAGAATCCCCTCTCTTATCCAAATATTTCATTGAATTACTCAATAAGAATGTAGGAACTGACCTCAGTCTACCGAACCATTCATCTGACGGAGCTACGTTATTTGGGTGATAATTCACCAAAAAATGAACTATAACACGTAGTTGTAGGTCAAATCGGATTATAAAATGTTAAAATTTAAAAATTAATTGCACTTAATCTGATTTATATGTATTTTGCCGATGTTTTAAAAACTTGTTACTCGAATTTGTAAAGATCTTTTTAAAAACGCCCTTAATTTGAATTTGTTCTAACAAACCAAAATAGATACATATGACTAAACGACTACACTCCATTTTATTATTCTTTTCTATATTGTTTGTTTCTTCATTACAGGCACAAAGTATTGTGTTTCCCGATAACTCAGACGCTTTTATTTATGATGAGACTCAAATTAGTCAACTAGGGTTATTCGAACATAAAGAGATACTTAAAAAGAAAGTTTTTTCTTACGTGTCAAATGGAAGTCACGATGAACATGAGCACGATCTTCACATACAACCTTTGAATTTAGATAGTAGTCATATATCTCTAATCGATATCATTTCATCAGATGAAGGAGCTGATTTTAATTGTTCTGGAGGATTTTGTATGGATAAATCTCACTTCCATAAAAGAGGATTGACCTTGAAAAAACAGTTATTTGGTTATTTCATGAAAATTTCGTGCTAGTTCTTTAGTTTTATAACATTTTCAAATTCCTTTTTTATTGGGTAGTAGATATATTCGTTTACTTTTGTACCTAAAATAAGATAAGGATGACATTTTTAGAATTAGGAGTTCCTAAAGACTTAAATAAAGGTCTTAAAGAAATGGGGATTACCGTTCCGACTAAAATTCAAGAGCAAGCTCTTCCCATTTTACTAAATACCCAAGTAGATTTTATTGGTAAAGCCCAAACAGGGACAGGGAAAACTGCAGCTTTTGGGATTCCTCTATTGGCAAATATCGATGCTCAAAAGAAAGAGGTACAAGCATTGATACTATCACCTACTAGAGAACTTGGGCAACAGATAGCAAAACAACTTTTTAAGTTTACTAAATATACAGATAAAATTTTCACAGAATCGGTTTATGGTGGTGAAAAAATAGAAATTCAGCTCTCTAGATTAAAACGTCCTACTCATATCATCGTTGCGACTCCAGGAAGATTGATAGATCTTATTGAGAGAAAAGCAGTAGATATTTCCAAAATCAAAACCATCGTAATGGATGAAGCCGATGAGATGTTAAGTATGGGGTTTAAAAAAGACCTTACAACAATCCTTAGTAAAACCAAGGGTCACAGAAACATATGGCTTTTTTCTGCAACGATTCCATCAGCACTCCATGATATCATCAATTCTTATGTGGATAAAAATGCTGTTCGGGTTTCAGTAGATAAAAAAGATACCGTGAACAAAGGCATTGAGCATCATTTTGTAATTGGTGAGGAAGCGAACAAATTAGATACTCTTACATATTTTCTTAAGTCTCAAAAAAATCAACGAGGCATCATTTTTACCAAAACCAAAGCGGCTGCCCGAAAATTATCCAAACAACTGATAGCAAAAAACTATGAAGTTGGATTACTAGAAGGTGATATGACTCAAAAGGACAGAGATAAGGTAATGAGAGCCTTTAAAAAAGGTGCTCTCGAATTGTTAGTTTCTACAGATGTTGCTGCCAGAGGTATCGATGTGGCTAATTTAGCGTTTGTAGTCCATTATCAACTACCAGATCAGATAGAATATTATACACACCGAAGTGGTAGGACTGCAAGAGCCGGAAAAACAGGGCTTTCACTTGCATTAATAGTAAAACAGGAACTAAAGGTCATAAGAGATTTAGAAAAGCAGTTAGGCATAAGGTTTTCGCAGATTCGATAAAACCTTTATATTCTTTTTATTTTAAAAAAAAAAGAGGACTTAGATGTAAATCATTTAAAGTTCCCGTAATTGTAAACTGAAAAAGAAACAAAACATTAGAATACCCTGAAAACAGGGTGCTAGTTTTACCAAAAAACTAGGTAAGAAGGCTTTTCAAAATAGTGTACTTTTGATTGGTGAAAGTCTAGAATATTATCGTTGTTATCAAAAAAAGACTTCAATATCTAAGAATATTAAAATTTGTGTTGGGGTGTTTAATAATTTTTTGCTAATTACTGTGTTATTTATTTACTTTACGAAAAACCAACTTCATGCAAATACTAGATTATACATTATCTCCAAAAATAACTAATGCTATTCATATAGCACAATCTATTGCCAAAGAGTATCATAATGATCAGTATAATGCTGCTCATTTACTAAAAGCTCTTTTGCATAAGGACGTTGGACTCAAAGATTTTTTCAATCAAATTGATGGGGATATTTATTACTATGAGGAATGGTCTGAGGTGAGAATAGAAGCACTACCTAGAGTTGTGAATATACCTGATACCGTAAGCGGTGATAAATCAATTGAAGCTGTATTTAATGAAGCTGATACTATTAAATTGAAACTGGGAGAAGATGAAATCACTCCAAAGGCGGTTTTAATAGCATTGTGTACACCAGGTGTTGGGTTTTCTTATGAACAACTAAAAACGTTACCCTTAAAAGCTGATGAAGTTTTAATTGCCGCTACACAAGGGAAAGGAGCAACAATAAAAGGAGGTAAAGCTAAAAGCACAGCTTTGGGTACAGCATCATCCAAAGGTGATTCTGGTATCCTTGATGAATATTGTTTTGATAAAACTTTTGCAGCAAAGAATAAGCAATTAGATGATGTTTTTGGTCGGGATGCAGAGGTGAAAATGATTACAGAAATATTAGGAAGACATTCTAAACCTAATGTATTGATAACTGGAGAGCCAGGTGTTGGAAAAACGGTGCTTTTGGATGGTTTTTCAGAGGCAGTTGTTAACGGTAATGTTCCCGAAGGATTAAAAGACGCTCAGATTTATGAACTGGATTTTATTAATCTGGTATCAGGAGCTAGTTACAAAAGCGAGGTCGAAGATCGCTTTAAGAAAATCATTGTCGCATTAAAGGAATTTGACAAACCTGTGTTGTTAATTGATGAGATTAATAATCTAACCGATAAAAATAGTGGGAACCAAGGACTGGTTAATATCCTAAAATCAGAGTTAGCCAAAGGTGAAGTGACCTTCATAGCTACAGCTACTAATGACGCTTTTAGAAAGCATATAGAGATCGATGAGGGATTAGCCAGAAGATTTGAAATAGTATCGCTAGATGAACCCTCAGAAGAAGACGCGCTTACCATGATTTCCAATACCATCGATAAATATAAAAAGCATCATAACCTCGATATTATTGATGAGACGATTGCAGAAGCCATACGACTTTCTAAAAGATTTAATAAAGACAGGAGTCTTCCGGATGCTGCTATTGACCTTATAGATAGAACAATGTCAGCCTCTAGATATATGATTGAAACTACTGCCAATAATGTAGAGGCACTATTAAAGGAAGTAAAAGAAATCGGAGAGAAAGAATTAGAAGAATCCGAAAAAATATCATCTGTAAGTTGGATATACAATAATCTGAAAAGTAAATTTAGTTATCTCTTATTTACAGAATTGGGCGAGGATGAAATGGTTTTAGGCGAAGAGACTTTTGATAATTATAAAAGTAAGATCGTTTCTATTCTTGATCAATTTTTTAAGAAAGCTTCTGAAGAAAAAACATTGGTTGATAAAAACGATGTCTCTGCAACTATAGCTAATAAAACAGGTATTCCTGTGGGTAAGCTACAAGCGGATGAAAAGGAAAGATTGTTGAATATGGAAGATCATCTTAAAAAGAGAGTGATAGGACAGGATCATGCAATTAAAACGATTTCTGAAGCAGTGTTGGAATCAAGATCGGGCTTAAGTAAACCGGGATTACCCACAGGTTCTTTCTTTTTTACGGGACCAACGGGAACTGGTAAAACTGAGTTGGCAAAGTCATTAGCAGAGTTCTTGTTTCAGACAGAAGATGCTATTATCAGATTTGATATGTCTGAGTTTAAAGAAGAGCACTCTGCCGCGCTTTTATATGGGGCACCTCCGGGATATGTAGGTTATGAAGAAGGAGGTCTGTTAGTAAATAAAATAAGACAAAAACCGTATTCAATTGTGCTATTTGATGAGATCGAAAAAGCTCATCCTTCGGTGTTTGACATTTTTCTTCAAATATTGGATGAAGGAAAATTAAATGATAGACTAGGTAAAACAGGTGATTTCTCTAATGCTGTTATTCTGTTTACGTCAAATATAGGGAGCGAACATGTGGTTAAGTCATTTACCGATGGAGAAATACCTAAATCATCTGATCTTTTGGAGCTTATGTCCAGACATTTCAGACCAGAATTTTTAGGAAGACTAACAGAAATAGTACCTTTTGCTCCGATTACAAAAGAAAATGTAGTGAAGATTTTTAATATCCAATTAAAGGATTTACATAAAGCATTAAATAAACAAGAAGTAACATTAGAGTTAACCGAAGCGGCACAGGAATTTCTGGCATATAAGGGATTTACCCCCAAATATGGCGCGAGACCTTTACGAGGAGTTATCAGAACTGATCTCAGAGGTCCTTTGTCCAAAATGCTGATTACTGGTAAGATAGGCAAAGGGAGTAATGTAAAACTTGATGTTAAAGATGAAAAAATGGAGTGGTCATACGAATAAAGACGGTATGCTGCAATAAAATTAGTATATTTATAATTCACAATTTTTATTTAGAGAAAATATGGGCAATAACACATATGGATTAGGAGGGACAGAGGTAAAAACCGATGCCAGTGAAGCGATATTGGAAATCGGACAAAATAAAACACTTCTTGTTCAAAAATTAACACAGGATCAACCAATTAAACCACAAATAGTGAGTGGGTTGACATCGATCGATCATGTATTTGAAAACTACAAACCAGAAGTAGAAGTAGAATTTGAAGATGCTGATGGAGTAGAAAGTAAAGAAATGCTGAAATTTAACCATTTAGGAGATTTTGGTAAAAAAGGAATTATAAACCAGAGTAAGTTTTTAAACGATTTGGATACTGAAAAAGATCAGTATCTTAAAGTTGTAAAACAGCTTAAATCCAATAAGATCTTAAAAACTGCCTTAGCAGATCCTGATGCAAAACAAGCATTAATAAGATCCATAGAATCATTATTAGCAGAATTACAACAAGGTTAAAAAGATAAAGCACAGAATACATGGCAGCAGGAAAACAAGCTCAAGAGAGCGTTAAAATAGAAAATCCGGCAAAGGAACTAAAGATAAATGAAGAAAAATTAGCCAGATATGGTGGATTTGATCTTTTAGAAGCGTGCATAGATGACGTTCAGAATATGAATCCGGATCGTAAAGCGCGTAAGAAGATTTTTCTAACAGAATCCACAAAGAAATTAGAAAGGGCTAAACTTCAAAAAACGTTAGAGATTTGGAGAGATATTTTATCATCTTCTGATGATATATCAGAAATGGTAGAGGAATCGGAAAAACGTTCTGCAATTGCGGGTAAATCTTTAGAGAAAAATTTAGGTGCGGCTCTAGAGCAAACCAGAGAATTAGAGCAGTCTTATAGGTCTGTAGCCCTATTTTTTAAGAATACAGAATCTCAAAAGGTTAAGAATATTAACATCATGAATGCAGAGCTTGAGCAGCTTAAGGATTTGGATAATACCAGATTTATAGATGCAATTGAAGAGGAATTAGTGCAGGGGTATGATCGTCTTGATTTGAGAGATAATTATGGTTTATTGGTGATTCCGGGATATCTTGGTTCTAATAAGGTAGTAGAAAAATGGGCAAAAATTGCTCACGAAAATAAAGTAATGATGATTACTGATTTTGAGCACCTAGATGAACCAGATGATGTTATGGAGATGTTTGAAGCTGCCAATCTAACTGGTGGGGACAAATATAGATCCAACGTCATGATGGCTTGTAACTGGTTGGTAGGACGAGGTAAACACGATGAGGTTGGAGAGGAAGATGATCTTTTCGTTCCACCTTCTAGTGCTTTGGCTGGTCAAGTATACAGAACTTTGATGTCACAGGTTGCCGCAGGTAAGAAACACGGAGGAATTAATGAAGTTGATGGCGTTCGATTCGATTTGAAGAAAAGTGAAATCGCTCAACTAGAAAAACTAGGATTAGTACCTATGGTTAATGAATATGGAAAAGTAATGGCTTTTTCTGCTAAAACCTTATTTAATGGAGACAATCTTGGTTTACAAACGTATTCTGTGGTAAGGGTTTTCGATTATGTGACAAAGGTATTAATGGATTTCTTGAACAGAAGAGCATTCGAAAACTTTAACGCCAGAACCCGAAAAGAATTGATGGGTCAAATAGTAAAATTCCTTGATGGAATAACCGGTCCCGATCAATTAATAGAGGACTTTTCAATTAAGCGCTTCGAGCAAGATCCTAATCAAAAGGATAGAGTCTATTTAGATATTCATATGAAACCTTATTTCCCGGCAAAGAACTTTATGATCAAAATGGATGGTCAAAAAGGAGATGATGGGACAGATTGGGATTCTGATTATGAGCAACAATAAGAACAATGAAAATTAATTTCTAAATATAGGCGAGCGTTACTTTGTAGCGCTCGTTTTTTTATGTTATCCTGGACTTTACCCCTGAAATAGCAGACAGTAGTTTTTCAAAATTGACAGGTTTCGAAAAATATTTATCAAAACCGATCTTCAGAAATTTTTGGGCATCGCCTGGCATGGCATAGGCCGTTACCGCATATATAGGAATATCTTTTAAGGCATCCAGTTTCTTAAAACGCCCTAGTAATTCGCAACCATCCATTTGATTTAGGCCTAGGTTAATATCTACCAGTATTAAATCAAGAGGTGTTTGCTTCACAATTTTTAAAGCTGATGAACCGTTTTCTGCAATCATTACATTCGATCCGTTTTTGGATAGCATTTTATTCATCACCATTGCATTGATTTTATTATCTTCTACGTAAAGTATATTCATATATTTCTTGGGATTGTAATGATAAACTCTGTTCCACGATCTAATTTACTAATAACTTTAATTTTTCCACTAAGGATTTCGATATATCTTTTGGATAAGCTTAAACCAATACCGGTGCCTTCATACTTACGACTTAATCCTATGCTTTCTTGAATAAAAGGATCGAAAATTTTTCTTAAATTTCCTTTCCCGATCCCAATTCCCGTATCTTTTATTACGATCTTAATACTCTTTTTCTTTGCTTTTATTTTTACAATTACTTTCCCTTTACTAGTATACTTAATCGCATTATGAATGATATTATTTATAGCGGTATGAAAAATATCCTTGTCAATGATAGCAGATGGACAGCTCTCATCTAATTCCAAAATATATTTTAGATTTTTAGAATTTGCAAAATGGCGGTATTCACGGTATGAGGTTTCTACCGTATAGTTTACATCAACTTCAACTAGTTTAAGATTTTTTTGAATAGTTTCTATCTCACTAAAGTGAGACAAGTTGTTTATGGTAGTAAGCAAACGCTCTTTACTTTCGTCTAAATAAGTGGCTAATTTCTTACGTTCCTTAGGATTTTCTTCACCAAGAAGAAGTAGATTGCTAATGGTCATAATGCCATTAAGCGGAGTTCTGATTTCGTGGCTAAAATTTGATAAGATATTTGATTTTAAGCTACTTAATTCCTGCTCTTTTATGTGTGCTTCTTTTATAGCGTGTTCTGCTAATTTTTGTTCAGTAATATCGTGAAAACTTACAAGTACACTATTAATGTTGTTTTCTTGATCTTTAATCGGAGTGTATTTTGATTCTAGCCATTGAATAGAACCTTTGTGCATGATTCTTTCGATTTCTTTTTTAACAGTATGCCCTTTTAAAGCTTCATTAAATTCGTGTGCAAACGTATTTTTGAAATTAAGAGGCATTACGTCGATAAAACGACAAGGGGTTACTCTTGGATCTATTCCAAAATCTCTTTTAATGATCTTTATCGAATTTTCATCTGCCATTAAAATTTTTCCGGCTGTGTCCAGTAAAATAGTATAAGCAAATCCATTATTAATCATAGCTAATAATCGACTTTGGTTTTCTGCAATCGTACGTTCGTTTATTTTTTTCTGTTCTACATCTATTAGGTTACCGACCATACGAATGGTATCTCCTTTTTCATTTTTTTTTCTATATCCGTATATTTCATAGTGACGATATCCTCCATCCAGATGTTTAAGTCGGTAGTAGTTAAAATAGTGATTTCCGGGTTTTTTAAGATTTTCCAGATGTCTTTCTACTGCTTGATCAACATCGTCGGGATGGATCATTTTTCTGAAGGTTTCTTCAGGTACAAAATCCTTTCTGATCGGTAATCCTAACATTTTTCTAAAATCTAAGCTATAAAAGACCATATTTGTTTCTATCAAATGATCAAATAAACCTGACCTTATACCTTTCAGCGCTAGTTTTTTGGTTTCTTCATTATGTTTTAATTGCTCTATATACTTGTGTTGTTCTGTTACATCAGAAAAGCTTCCGTTTATAAAAATAACCTTGCCATTGTGAAGCACGGGTTCTGCAATAACTCGTATCCATTTTTCTTTTCCTTTTTTAGTTATTAGTCTGTCTACATAATCGTAAGGAGTCCCTGAATTTATTAGAGTATCCCAATAATTTTTGATCTTTTCCCTGGATTCTTTGGGATAAAATAAGAGAGCTTCCGGCATCGTTATAGGAGTTCCCTGTTTTAAATCATGAAGCCGATAGCACTCCTTAGAAAAGTATAGTTTATCATTAATAGGGTCAAAATTCCAAGCGCCGGTTTTGGTTAATCTGGATAGCGATTTTAAAAAATTATGTTCCTCATTTTCCTCTGTCACATCTATTCCAGTCGCATAAATTTTGTTTTTATGATAAACAAGGTCAAATTTTAGGTATAAGATAGCATCAGAAACTAAGGTTGCGAATCCAAATGTTTTATTGAGGTTTGATTTACTATTATAGAGTTCAGAAATCGTTTCTTTGAATTCTGATTCATCTTCATCCAGTAAATATTTGTAGATAGATTGTCCAATAATTTTATCTATTGGTAATAAAAATACGACTTCACAACGTTTATTAACTTTAAGAATATTTCCTTGATCATCTAAAATAATGAGAAATAATAAAGTTTTTTCTGTTAGAAATTCAAATTCGTCCGCTGTAAATGCCATATGTCTAGTAGGTAATTCTATTCTTAAAGTTACAAAAATGATTTATATAAAGAAATACGGTTTTTTGACTTAAAAAATTGTAGTTACTACTAAAGTCTTGGCAAAATGATTTTATAAAAAAAGAAGATATTTAACTTTTTGATTTTCTTATGTATCTATATCCTAGAATGAATACACCAAACCCAATAAGGATATACAATCCATAGGTTTGTAAGAAAGAAGTACCTTTTGTAGATAACAGTAACGGTGTTTCTTTGTTGTATAAAATAGTTATCCTATCACCTTCTTCATCCAAGGGCCCAATAAAAGGAATATGTAATAATTTAACTGTGCTAGTAAGACTATCGCCTTCTAATGTTTGATATGCTACAGTTGCAGTAGCCGAGGAACGACGACTTTTAATTTTAAAATTTATTTCTTTTATTACAGCTTCGGTCTCAATATAGGCTGAATTACTTTCCTGGGTAATTCCTAAAAAAGGTATATAAAGCAAAAAAACAGCTATGTAATAGGATTTTAGATTTTTCATTGATGGTTATTAGAACTCTAATATACTACATAGGATATAGATTTGGAAATCATATTTCATCAATCAAAATAAGCTCGCATACTTCCTCCATATTTTTTATCCAGATTTTCTTTACTATCAAAATGCACCGGAAAATCATTGAAAGATATGTAATTAAACAAATCATGTTTTTTAATTAGGTCATATAAGGATTTCTTGATTCTATTTGTTGTTCCGTTGTTAGCCGCATCTTTTAAATCATTTTCTGTTTCTAAGAATATAATCAAACAATAGTGATACGTTATAAATGAAAGTAAATTGAGCTCAGGAAATTTATTTCTTATAATTTTTTCTCCCTTTTCTTTATAAATTATTTTTTGCAAACAAATACTTTTAAAGGAATCTGAAAAATTATCATAAACTATAAATAGAGATTGTGTATCATATTTATTTTGAAGATTAAGTTCATTCACTAGTGAAATGAACTTTTTTAATATGGATAGTTTTTTGATTTGATTTTCTGTGAAACCGTTTTTGTTTAGCAAAACATTTTGATCTTCGGGATGCTCAAAGATTATGGTTAGTCTTGGTGCATTTCCTCTGTATTCAATAGGAGTTTCATATACTGCAGTAAGCGGGGCTATTTGATAGGTAGAGGTTATCCATTGTATCAGTTTCTGCATTATGAATAATGGAATACTTTTACCTTGTTTTGTGTTGTATGCTTGGAGATAGGTTTTGCTATTAGGGGAAAGCATTGTTATTTAATTTAACTCTAAAATAACATTTTTATACCTCATTTCTACAATCAGTGAATTTACGTTTTGCGGCTTCTAGGAGTTCATTCATAGCTTACTTCCAGAATTTTTGAAGTTGAGGATATTCTCCAAACCAGAATTTTAAAGCCTCTTTATTGATTCCATCTTTACCTAACCAAAAATCAACCGGATAATTCCAATCTGAGCTGTGTGTTTTAGAAGGGGCTGTTGCCAAATTGATATATTGATTTAATAACCCTTTATGTTCATCGGTTTCCAGAATGCTGTAATATCCTAAAGTTTCGAGCAAAGCCTGTCTTTGTTCAGTATTGGACTTGAAGCCTTTTATTTTAGATATTTGTTTTTGAACTGTCTTCTTAACGGTTTCTTCACTATCTGCATTTATCAATATTTCTAAAATCTCCGAAAATATTCTGTAATCTTCTTTAGTTGGGGTCGCAGTTTCCAATCCATTTGTTTTATTCAAATAGAAAGAATAATCTAATAACTGAAAACCGGTTAAACCACCAACATCTTCAAATGATTCTTCAATCAATTCAATGTCTGATTCTATTTGTTGATAATTGGAACATATTTTACACGGTGATATTCTAGAAGATTTCTGGCCCTCTCTAAGCTCGAATTTATGTTTAGGAAAGCTTTGAAGAATAGCTAAAACAGATAAACCACTACGATATTCAGTTTTGTTAGAATGTAAACTAGATAAAAATAGGGCAACATATTTTTCTTTATTAGCATTTTTGAATTCAACAAAAATGCTTTCTATTAATTCATCATGATTGATGAACTCGTTTTCCAGTAATTTATTTATGTTCATAATTATTTACATCCTAAATCTTTAAATTCTAATTCATCTAATGAAGGTAATTGACTAGGTTCTCTCCTTGGCTATTGCTCCTGCCAAAAAAAGCAGACGCAAATCTATATCTATTTATTTAGAACTGTGTCAAGATGCACCGAAGATTATAGTCAGCACTATAGAATGAAAGTCGTCTAAACAGATTTCAAAATATGTGTTATTATTTATTCCTTCCTCTTTGAGCACCGGTAATCTCAATAACCTCTTCAATGGTGTGAGTATAATGTTTTTTATTGGGATGAAAATTAATTTGCTTCAGTGTTTTTGATGCTATGAGAGGTTCCATATTTCCATCTTCACAGTGAAAGAAATTTATTTTATAAAGACTGTTCATATCTCTGATAAAAGACAGCGAAGCAATGTTGTCGATAAAAATTTCTTCTATTATGCTATTTTCGGATAAGCAAGAAAAATCAGAAAGTTGGTTGCATTTTTCTATATGCAAAATTTTAAGATCAGTTTCTTTCGTTGCTTCAATTTTATTTAATTTATTATTATAAGCTAGCTTTATTTTTTTTAAATTCTTTAGATAATTTAATCCTTTTAAATTTTCAAGTTTTGAAGATTTGTAAATATGAAGTTCTTCAAGAGAATTTAATTCTTGAAAAAATGCGAGATCTATTTTAGAATAACCTCCAGAGATGACCAATTTTTTCAATTCTGAAAGCTTTTCTAAACCTGTTATTTTTGTTGAAAATAGAACGCCAAGTTCCGTTAATTTTGGAAATTTGGAAACATCAAGTTTGAAATTAATTTTATCATTTATAAAAAGCTTTTGAAGGTTTACGAGGTTATATATTGAATCTAAATTTTCTATTATTTCTAGTTTGCCATTCAAACCACTAAATGATAAAATTTTTAATTGATGAGCTATTCTATCAAAAGCATTAAAATCTATGGTTTGTTTTTCTTGACCGTAGGCTCCTCTTAACTGAATTTGAAATAGATTACTTTGTTTGGTGAAAAAATTAATTCCTGCTTCGAAATCATTTGCATCAATACTTATATATCGACCGTTATTATTTTCTCTAATTGTGAAATCCATAAATTTATTTACACTTTACACCTTTTACTTTTTTATACTCTGCCTCAAAATCATCTGCATTCTGAATAACTTTTTTATACAATGCGGGATCATTTGCTTTGGCATCAGCTAATTTTTTCTTTCCAGGTGAATTAATTGCATTATCAAAATCAGTATCAGAAACTGCATTATGTCTATCCATCAATTCGGCCTCAACCATTAAACCCATATCATTACTACCATAATCCACATGTAAACCTTTCGTAGCATTAGCCTCACCACCAATGCGTTGTTTCATTGAAGTTTTCATTCTATTCTCTGGTCCTTTACCTACATAAGAAGTAGTTCCATCAGTAAAGAAATAAGTTCCAGTAAGTCCAAATTCATCAACCCAACTATTGGAATCATTAACATATAAGTAAAAATTAATCTCTCTAGATCTTAATCTTATCGGATCCTGACTAATATAAACACCTTCATTAGGCGAATAATACCTAAATCTATTATAGTATAATCCTGTCTCTACATCTTCATACTGACCGGGGTACCTAAAAGGACAATCATCCAAAGAACCTTTTACAAGTTTACGTACTTTTCCATAAATATCATACTCTACCTGCCAGGTTTTTTCTCCCTGACTGTTGTACATTTCTACAGGTGTGCCGAGATAGTCGGTAATGATAGAGTAGGAGTCATTCTCTGTAATCTTGGCTGCAGGTTTAAAGGTGCCTTCGTCAAATACCCAGGTAATCAGATTTTCTATAGGTTCCGGCTTACTTTCTTTAAGCATACCGTATTCGTCTACGACCAGTTCGGGTCTGTCTTTCAGCGCGTAGTTCCATTCGTGTATGGGTACGTTGCCGTCCCATACGAATCTTGTTATTTGTTTATTGGCCTTCGACAGGCTCAGGCTGACATCCGTAATTTTAGCAGTGCGGCGGCCAAGTGCGTCGTATTCAAATTCGGTTGTTTTGTTATCTGGCGAGGTTACTGACCTTAGCATTCCGTTGCCATACCATTCGTAATCCCAGTTTCCTTTGGTAGTAATTTTGGTAATTAGATTCCCTTCGGCATCGTATTTAAATTTCTTTCCGTCTGCTTCTAATAATTGTCCACCGGTTCCATATTTTCGGTCTCCTTTTCCTTTGGTTCTGTATAAATTACCTACTTCATCCGGTAATTTATAATCAAATTGTTTGTTTTCGTATCGGGCACTAGCCAGGTTATTAAACTCGTCATAGCTATAGGCTACGGTTCCGCGTGTTAATTCATCGACCATTTTGGTAAGTCGATCGTTTACATTCCAGGTATAGGTGCGATGACGCATTTCTCTGTTTCCTGCCGTTACTTTATGTTGGATAGGTCTGCCTGCGTGATCATATTCGATATGATTGATAATTCCTCCGGGAAGTATTCTCTCTACTTCCATACCGAGACTGTTGTGGGAGAATTGGGCGTTCCAAACCCTATTTGCCCCTTTGGCATCTTCCTCTTGAGAAGGGGAAGAACTATTAGCATTTATCTCTTCGATGAGTCCAAGTTTGTTTCTGGTCAGGGCGATGTTGGCTCCCAGGCTACTGGTGATGTTGGTTCTGTTGCTTAACTTATCATATTCGCTTTCTACCAAATGACCATCCTGATTTTCTGCAATGATGCGTCCGGCAGTATCTCTAATGAGTTGTACCCGACTGTTTTCGTTAACAGCTTCGATTAAGTTTCCCTTCAGGTCATAGCTATAGGTTTCCCAGGTACCATCACTATGTTCTGCTCGGGTTATTCTTCCATTCAGGTCATATTCGTACTCTGTGTATTTATCGTCTGGTCTGTTTACTTTGATCACTTTTCCTGCGCGATCCCTGTCATATTTTCTGGTAAGCCCATCAAAACCAATCTCTCTAATGATTTCACCTTTTTCATTTCTGGAAAATCGATAAAACTCATTGTGTTCATTGGTAATAGTATTCAGTTGTTCTTCGGTATCGTATTTAAAATACACTTTGGCACTATTTTCTTCACGCATCTTTAGACTTCCTAAAGGAGTGTACTCAAAGTTGATTTCACGATTCTTTTGATCAATTGTTTTGATTACCTCATCATAGGCGTTGTACTGAAGCTTAACAATATTAGTATCCGCCTGACGTATTTGATAAATACGATCTAATTCATCATAAAAGAATTGTTGTTGGTGATCTTCTGAGTTTCTGGTATGCAAACATCTTCCCCAGGCATCATACTCCCAGTGGGATTCGGCTCCGTTGGGTAATGTAAGTTTATGCAAATTATGATCTTCGTCATAGTCCAGATAGGTTCGGTTTCCTGCATTGTCCCTTACTTCGTGAATTAATCCCTGCTCATTATATTCAAAAGATGTTACTCCGCCATCCAATCCAATGACTGCGTGTAAACGATCATTTTCAAAAGTTCTTACTACAGAACCTCCGGCGGGATCTTTGGTAAGTACCAATCGATCTTTTTCGTCATAAACAAAACCAATCACAGAACCATCCGGTTGATGTAAACCTGTTAAATTTCCACGCTCGTCATAGCTATATCCGGTGATGTTTCCTTCTTCGTCGATATCTCTGTAGGGTTCCATAAATGGAGTATATTCGTGAAATATATGATCACCCATAGGATCTGTAACCTGAGTACAAAGATTGAGGTTGTTGAAGTAATAGATGCTTTCCTGACCTAGTGAATTGGTCACGATATTATATCCTTCATTGTAATCGATTGTACCGGATAATATTCCACCGTCTCCCCAGGTTTCTATACATTTAGCACCCGTTGTTTTTCCGTCATATTTCCAATAAAATGCTTGGCCATTACGATCGGTTTTCTTGATCATTAAATGGTTTTCATATTCCATTTCCGTGGCTTGATCTAATGCATCGATGATGCTAATTAAATCTCCATCCTGATTATATGCATACTGCACCAATGTTCTGGTTTCTCCTTGATGCGTAGCAGTGATTTTGGTAACTCTGTTTGCTGAATCCAGTTCCAAATCAATTCTTCTGCCGGCAGTATCAATAATTTGCTCTAATTGATATACTGCGTTATACACGAATTGAATTTCAAAACCTTCTGGGTTTCTTAAACTTGTTGGCTTATATAAAGTGTCTGTATATTTTGTAAAGGTATTGGTTTGCTGTGATTGGTGATCTGTTACTTCGTAAGTTTTTCCATCTACAAAAGTCAGCGTTAGTTTTTCGGTTCTGTTGTAGGAAGATTCATTTTCGGTAACCAATAATGGAAAAGAAGTAATTCGTCCGTCCGGTAGGCGCATTACTACAGCATCTTCATCATAATCAATATGCAAAGCCAAGTCATAGTTGCAATGCATTCCGTGGCCCATGATTCCCTCATATTCAGAATCAGAATACCAGTTACGTTCCCAGCGAATAGGTATTTGCCCGGCGATGCTAAAATCTTCTCCTTCATACACCATACGACCGGTCACCAAGTCTACCGGTTCGAATCCCATTTTACACATCTTTTTACTAAGACCTTGTGTTGCAGGAAATTTTTTTAATACTTTATGATTTAGTTTTGTCAATCCTTTTCCGGCACCTTTCATCAATGCTCCAAAACCATAGGACATTACCAAAGCCATTAGCATTCCCATCAAATCCGGAGCATACGGTCCACCAACGTTTACTGGTTTACCCATCGGTAGAGGAATACTCATAGATGATGGTAAGTATAAACTTGGTATTGGCTTCATTTTCTTACCTGGTGTTAATGATAAGGGCATTCCGATATCATTACACGTCATTGTCATATATCCGGCAGGAGTGAAGTAAGCGTCTTCGGCACTAACCTTGGTACTTCCGAAAAAGTTCATGGAGTCGTGACCGATCATTGGCGCCATAGCAAACGGGCCGCCCATAGGTATATGAACTACCGTACCGATCATTCCTGCGGTACCACTATTTCCTTTTGGAACACAATTTACATTCACCGTTGAGCCAATAATAGGAACATAGTCCATAGGATCTACTACCATACCGATATAAGGATGCGGAATAGGCACAGGTACTCCTGGCGGAATAATAACAATGTGGATGTCAATTCCGATAACCGGGGTAAAATGTTTACTTGCTAATAACATAACTAGAACCAGTTTAATATTGAAAGACTCTTTTTCTCCATTTCTTTTCGATGTTCTTCTACCTTTTCTCTCCAGCCTTCCCCTTCAATCTCATTCATAAAAGCAAGTATAGAATTACATTCATCTTTATCTCCGTTTTTTTCATTGATATTGTAATAGTCAGCGGCTATATATGCCATACAGGTAGACTTAATCATTTCTGGAGCAATCGTCGTTCCGAAATGATATGCGTTAGTGATGATATCAATATATCTTTGTTTATCTTTCTTTTTTATTACATTATATCCCAACCACCAAGCAGTTAGTGCTTGAGGCCCAAATCCGAATTCGATTGAAGTATCTGCTTGTTTGCAAAACAAATCTGCAGCCTGAGTTTTATCTTTTTGTAATTGCTTACAGCTGGCCTGATATCCATAACTCTGAATAATGATGGGTTTACACGTTTCTTCTCCGGCTACTAATCCTTGTTTAGCAATTGATAACCCCTTTTGTAGCAGCTCTTCTATAGCCTTATATTCCTTAAAGCTAAAGAGCATACCTGCATATATAACGTGTGCTGTAGCAAAAGCCGATTTATTACCGGATTTTTGTGTGATCATTAATCCTTTTTTACCCCAACTATGCAGCCTGGAAAGTTTTTTTTGTGTTACACTTTTAGACATTTCGATCATACATTGTCTAAACTGAACTTCGGGATCATTTGGATCCCCCGCAGATGCAATTTTATTGATGGCTCCTTGTAAATCTAAAGGAACAGCCAGCGATGTAGCTATGTCACGGTGGTTTTTGATGATCTGATCAAAATATCGTTCTTCGACATAATCAAAAAACATAAGTCTTACTTTATCAGGAAGTCCAAGTTCTACAATAACATTAATCCATTTACCATATTCTTTGGTGTCTGATACAGAATAGGGGTATAGTGAAAGGACAAGCGGTACTTGTGGATTTGGCATTGCCTTCTGAAATGTATTTAACATTTCTAGAAGTAATACGTTGTAATCTGAATTTTCGTTTTCAAGTTTCTTTTCAAAATCAGCAACGTTCCAGTCAAACGTGAGGTTTCTTGATTCGAGATCCTTTTGTAGGTTTTCATCTTTTTTAAAAGTCTCGATCCAGTCTTTCACTAAATTTTTACTATGTATTTCTTTATTTTCAAAAGCTGTTAATAAAACAATAGGAACATCAGGTAAACCTCCATTTGGTGTAGACTCTAGCCGCAAAAAACCTTCGTACAATCTAGCTTGATCAGGTTTGATGAGCCATCTGACCAACTGGATATGATTGTTAGGTGATACCTCATCAATCCATTTTTGTTGAATTGTGGTTACTAATTGTGCTATGGGATTATGTTCGTTGTTCATAATGTATTAACCGCAATTGAGATTTAGTAATCCTCCCTTCACGTTGGTCATAGTGGTACCATCTATATCAGTCATTCCTTTACTTGTTAGTTTTAGTTCAGCTTTTCCTTCAACCAGGGTACTTGGGGCACCGATTTCAACTTTAGCACTACTATTTATAGTCACTTTAGATTTTCCGTCGTTTAGAATTTCTTTTGATTTAACATTAACGTTGTTTTTACCTTCTATATTTACAGCCTCTTCTGCGTTGATATTGATTTCTTTAGAAGAGAAATTAATTTTTTCAGGCGCGCTAATATTTATTTCTTTTTTGGATGTGTCCAAAATAATTGAATTACCATTTTTATCAGTAATCGTAATAGTTTCTTTACCATCTTCATCAGAGAACGAAAGCGTATGGCCGCCTCGGGTTTTGATCGCTTTTATATCATTCTTTTCGGTTTTCCAATCTCCAGCGTTGCTATTTCCGGTAAAAAGCGCTCCCATTACATAGGGTCTTTCTGCATTACCACCTTCAAAACCTACAATGACTTCTTCACCTTTTTCCGGAGTAAACTGAAAACCTTTTCCTCCACCTGCATGTGGCGTCAAAACACGTAACCAAGGAGACATTTCTCCACTAGCCTTTTGCCACGGGAACTGCACTTTTATTCTACTCATTCCATCAGGGTCCGCATTATCCGTTACAGTGGCTACTTGGGATTCACTTTTTGGGAAAGCCATCATATTCGTATTAGGGTACACATCCAGATCTGCGGTAACAGCTACAAAACGATTTTGGTATTTTCCGTTTTCTGTAGATGAATGCGAAACACTAATGACCCTAAAACTTCCATATTCTGTTTTATCTCCCTTAATTTTTATGACTTGGCCGAGATTAACACCAGGATTATCACTAACACCCTGAATCTGAACCTGTCTTATTTCTGTAGCTTTTTTTTGCTGTTCGACATGCTTGTCTAATCGCTTTTTTAATTGAGGATCATAATAAGAGTTTACATAAACACTCGTTTCTTTAGCAAAGATTGATTCACTTTTTTCACTAGTAAACCCATTAAATCCATTAACACCAGAATTTACCTGAGTTGTAGCCATTTCGTGTTGCTCGTCTGTAAGATAATCATTGGTGAAATATTTAAAATTGTTAGGTGTGGGTTGAAGGTTCAAAGAAAACTCTTGCAAATCGTGACCATAGTTCAGTTCTACAGCTTCATTATCCTCAGGTTTTCCAAACACCAGCTTACTCCCGTCATAAAAGAACCATTCGCTGTATTGAGCTGCTAATCTGCTGGCATATTGAAAAGCACTTTCGTTATGTTGTACACTATAATGAAGGCTCTCAGAGTTTTGAGGATTGAAAACGGTTTCTAATTTTGACTTATCATATCCCTGAAATGTTTTATCAAGTATTTCAGTAAGTCCTACATCACTATGCGAATCATAGTGCGGACCATCATCAGTGATAATACTGCAACTATGAGCTTTTATAGAGACCATATCTCCATTTTGCTGATGAAATCCTTTTGTATTACTTACGGAAGTTACGATACCTTTAAATTCTAGTTCTTTATATCCATTTACAATATCTAGAGAAGAAACTTTCACTGTAAGAATTTCGCCAAGGAAGTTTTTACTTTCTGAAGCAATTTCTCCTGCGATATTTTCTAATACATCCATACGACATAAAAGCTCTAATATATGATGGGTATCAATCTCCTGATGAAGCGTTAATCTTTTAAAAGCTTCGATAGGAGCTCCTCCGATAAAAATTTGTGTGTTTGATTGCAGCGCCATGATTTGTTTATTTTCAATTTTATAGAATGATCTAATTCTATATTATAATTATATGTTAGTGTGTTATTAAAGTGTTTGGTTAACACTTTAATTACCAGAACGATTTGGGGGAGAGTTCTGAAGTTTATGCGTTGGTATAATCTTCAAAAATAGTACCGACTTGATCAGTATTATAAAAATACTTAATTTTTTAAAAGAGTAATGACCAGCAATGTTATTTTTATGTTTTCTTACGTAAAAATGGGTGTTTTCCCCCTCATATTTGTTGTATTCAACCTTATATACATAAACGGATATAATTGTTACCTAAATATCATGAAAACTTTTCTTTATGAAGGGTGTGGATTTGTAATAGGTATAATGTCTTTTATAATCAGAAAGGGATACTTCAATTTAGAATCTGTTGATTACTTATCATATGATCTTATGTTTTATGAAGAATATCTACCCAAATTACATTGATTCACACTAGGAAATCTTATCTTTCCATATTAAAATACTTGGTTTATAAATTTTATGGTATGGTAAAGAATTTCTGCAAGCTGCCGATGGTAAGCTTTTTCCTTTTTATGGTTAATGTGTTTATAATTAGCGGACAAGAGGTAAATGATCTTTTTGTAGCGGGTAAGTGGAAAATTGAAGAGGTCGTTATTCCGGATAATAAATTCAATGACAAAAGAGAAAAAAAGTTATTTAGTGAATTGGCTAAAACTGTTTTACATTTTAAAGGGGATGGGCATTTTTCTTTTATTTATGGAGGGGAGGAGCAAGAAGTAATAAGGAATATTAAACAGCTAGAAAATTCTAGATGGAGTACTATTGAAGGGGAAAATGCTATTTTGTTAGAGAAAGAAGCTCCTTTGGTAATAATGCCGGTTGAAATTGGTGAAAAAATTATTATTAACTTTTTTAAACCTATAAGGTTTCAAGTATCTAAGATTGAAGATGAACAAGTTAATTTTCTGCCCAAACCAATAATGGCTCAAGAAAATCCTGAAATCGAGAAAAAGATAGATTCTGTATTTAAGTTCGTTGAGGTTGACAAAAAAAGTTTGAAAGACTCTGTGATTTCTGAATATCCAATTCTGGAAGGTTGCGAAGAAAAAGAGGGAAGTAGTTGCTTTAACAAAACCATCCGCAATAGGATCATAGATGCTCTGGATTTGAAAAAGTATAATGCCCTAGCTGACCTACAGCGGGTTAAGTTATTTGTTTCTTTTGCTATTGATACGGATGGATTGGTTAAAAATATTGAAGCCAACTCGCCAGATGAAACTTTAAGTTATGATCTGAAGTTGATTATCAATAATTTGGATATCATAACGCCTGCCAAAGACGAAAACGGTCAACCAATGTTAAGTAGTTACACAATACCGTTGACATTGATGATGTAATCTTATAAAACATAATTTCTCATTATAACTTACTAAGGATTTAATAATTCTTACCAACCTCCAATGCGATTGCGCTCAGCCTGTTGCTCTGGTGTGGCCTCTAGCGTTTCGAAAGAAGCTGGAAACATCGGTTTTGGAAATCCGGCTGCTTTGCGTCGTTCATAGTCTGCATTACGATACGGATCAAAGGCAGTACCGGGCGGTAATGGCCGATTTTTATCCATATACCATAAAAAGAAAGATAAATCCTGATAACAAGTATTTCCCATAGAAAATAAATAAAGAGAATATGACTTATCCGGTCTAATAATTTCTAATTGATGAGAGCCAACTCCCTGAGCACTGGGAACAGAACGAGAAAATAACACTTTTTCAATCGGCATTGTAATATTAGCACGCCACATAAAACCTGGAAAAGTAATCAAGCCGTCTGTTCTATTTAGAATACACTCTTTTTGAGGCATTGTGAAGTAATAAATGGCAAAAAAAATAAAGCCTAATAAAAAAAATATTCCTAAAATTAATTCAAAACTGGAAATTGGTTCGGATTCTACAAAAGAATCAAAGTAAATAAATAAATAAAAGCATAGGAGTATTAAAAAAAAACCACCTACCATAATTGGCAAGGTTTTAGGATCTAATTTTCTTATTCCATAAAGATCATTTAATTCAGTAAAAATACCTTTTTTATATACCCATTCTTCTTTCATAGAAAGATGGTTTTCTGTAATATGATTTTGTATAATTCTACTCCAACCCCCTTTTTTTACCTTTTTATCTTCATGCTTATATTCAGTATGGGTAACTTCCCTTTTAAAGGGATGTTTATTTGCTACCATGTATCATGATTTTTTAAGTAATGTAAAGATCCAAATTTTAATTCTTTTTCACCAGAACCCCTTCCGTGCATTCCTCTTTTTAGCGAAAGCCTAGCTCCCATATAACGTTCTCCCTGATGTTGTAAAGGGTAGGGGAAATGACGATTGATAGAATCGTCTATGTTTAATCGCACCGCAATCACTACTTTATACCAATAACTTCGTGTCTTGGTCAAGGTCTCCGGTATTTGGACAGAACTTATCAATTGATGTTGACCTGTAGCAAGCTTTTCTATCTTATTGGTAGTTTTAGGATAAAATACAGAAGGATCACCCGATTCTAAAACAGTGTCATCTAATAGTAAAAGCACAACTTCCGCCTGATTTTTGTCTTGTAAAAACTGATTGAAATTGATTCTGATCTCATACGTGTTAATTAATCGATAAGCAGCATGTCCATTACCAACTCTAGGCGAAAGATCAGTTGGTTTGTATGCAATATTATTACAAACGGTAAGGTCAAACAGACTTGCCATCGCATCCGTAGGATTCATAAGCTTTTCTCTAATGTCTTTATCATCATAGTCCACCAGTGTTTGTTTTGATGCAAATAACCTACGATTGTATTGCATAGGGGTCTCTCCGTTTCTTAAATCAAAGGCCTCTCGATCAGATAGTAAGAAATTTTTAAAGTAATATTCCAATTCGCTATCCGTAAATATATTGGCCAATGCAACAAGTCCAAAACCGACTGCCAATGCAATCCAGCCAACTGGCCCAGCCAGTATGGCAACACTAGTACCCCAAACTGCTGCTGCAGTGCTTACTCCAAAAGCTAATCCGGCACCTATCCAGGCAACTCCTGCATCTACATCTCGTTTATGTAGAGCTAAAACGCCATCCCATATACACATGCCAGAGGTTACTGCACCTCCAATTGCTCCTGCAATTCGTATCTTCGATACTAATCGGTTTGCATTTAAAGTGTTTCCTATAGCATTATAATGATTTTGCGTAAGTTTAAGTGATACATCTGTTAATTCAGCGGCAATACCAGTAGCATTGATTGCACTTTTGATTTTTAAAAAATTGGAAGCTTCATTATCTGAAAGTGTATTATGCAAACCTAATACCGCATTAGAAAAATTAAGGACTTGTAATCCGGTAAGTATACCTGCAAAGCCACGTGAGTTTAAAAATTGTGCAGCTCTTTGGTTAAATCGTTTGGCATTACCTTGATTTATTTTAAATTTGTCTTTCGAGATGTCTTCTACCTGATCACCTATTTCTAACACATGATTTCCTCCAGCAGCCATCGATTTTTGCCCATAGATACGCTGATGCCTAAATTTATCCGCTACTATTTTTTCTACCTGTTTGTTAGTGTCCGTAACCACGATTTCAAGATTAGGATCGAAAGTAGCCCCGAGCAAACTAGCATCCATTTCTATCATATTGGTATTACCATACTTAAATACTTTTTCTACCACTCCAGATTTAGAGTTGGAGATCTGAATTTTATTCAAGCTTTTTACGATTCTTTCATGCTTTTCTTTAAGTATTTTTTGATATGTTTCGGTTTGCGTAGTACCAGCAGATATAGCTTTAGCCTTAAACGCAATATGTGTATGAATTTCTATTCGGGCATAGGTAGCTGCTGCAAATTTATTGGATAGATCAATAGCAATATCTGATTGAAACAAGGTGTCCTCTAAGGTTACTTCTTGCTTCAACAGTATATCAAGACTATCACTGGTATCAACTACATCATTTTCTATTTTTTTGATCAGCCAATTGGTCCAATCATCTTCTTCCTTATAATCATCTTGTAATAAGAGATGTCTATCAATATTATAAGGATTATTGAAAAACGGTAGAATTTGAATATGTAATCTTGCAACGCCGGCAAGAACACGTTGCGGAATATTTTCGGTATAGTTTTCTAAACCTTTTTTGAAATAATTAGATTTTATGAAATTTCCGTAGTCTTTTCTAAAACTGTTTACCAGCTCTCTTTTTTCCTTTCTGGCTGCTACACCAAGAATGTTTTCGACCTTTTTTCGATGCAATCCGTATCCAATAAACTCATTGGGCACATAACCGCTAGGATATCGATATCTTGTTCCCCTGGAGGTTTTATATGCAGTAGGTTGATCCTGATGAGGGAAGTTAGTGTCATTAAAATTCCAACCTGCTTTTCCTCCGTCGTATTTTTGGGTATTTTCTTTAGAACTATATACCATTTTATAGCATGCCAATGCTAAAGAAAAAAGATTTTGGTAGTTTTTATCAACGCTTGAAGCAGGTGTACAATTATTCTTCAGTCTTTCCAGAGCAGCTTGTTGTGTTTCGCCAGTCTGAATAGCTTCAACCAGTGCTTTGAAATCTAATATCTTTTCACCTAAAGCACTAGCTAGTACTTCAGCACTTCCAACCGGATCATCCAGCGTAACAAACATATCGGTCATTATCTCAGGTTCCTGATGATCAGGATTTTCATCTCGATTTTTTTGTCGCTTTTCTTCCTGTCGCTGTACAGTGTCTATCTTTTGCTGGACACTTCTACATAAACTTCTTTTATCTGAAGAAAAGTAGGTAGTGATGCCGGTATAAGGAGCGTGATCTGTGGAGCTCTGCATAGTTTCAAGTGGGAAACCACTGGCCTGTATTTGCGTCATTCTTTCTTGACGCTTACCAGAATCACTTACCAGGGAGTCATAATATGCTTTTGTCCATTGAATAGGAGAGTAGGCTGCCCAAACTACAGACTCATGTTCAGCTTCATAGAATCCGCTGGTGTTATTTTTACCGTCGGTTACCCGAATATCAGGAAACCCTTCTCCACCTTTTTCCCAGGAAATGGATTTAAAATTACCGTATTCATCTACCTCAAATTCTATAGGTTCATTGGGTTTGTTTTCATCAATGATATAAATGTATCCAGGATTTAGTCCTGTACGGACAGTACTGAAGTTTTCTAACTTTGTACTGGTTACGATCACTTCGTCTAGGGCAATATTACCGTCTTTATTCTTCTGAGGCTTGTCTCCTTCAATTTTTACCTTAGCTCTTAAATGACTTTCTTCGGGGTCATTTAGTAATACACCAAACCGTAGAAAATATAATTTTATAGTAGGTTCGGCTTTACATTCCAGCACCAGGGTTTGATTACCAAAGTCAAAAGTTCTTCCTTCAGCCTCTACTTGTAATGATAATTGTCTTTTTCTGCCACCCATAATGATCACAATTTAATTTTCTTCGTTCCAGTTTTCTTCTGTTTCCAATAATTTCAGTTCTGCAGTACCATCGGCTTTTACAGTTCCTGTATATGTAAGTTGACTTTGGTTTCCATCTATTTGTTTTCCTTCCTTTTCGGCAACATTTACCTTTAAGCTCTTACCTGGATCCATATTTTCTGTCATCACGAAGATCGATGCTTTCTCTCCATAACTGATTTTATCAATTTTTTCTTTTCCAGCTTCATCCATCCAATAGCTTTCTACAACTTTGGGGGCTTTATCATTACCCATCATTGCACCGGGGATGGTCATGGCAATCTCTTTAAATTTCTCTGTAGCGCTTCCGGCAGTATTGATTTGCATAGGTTGCATAATAGTTACTTTGCCGCCTGTAGCGCACATACACTCAGAGTCTTCGTATAGAAATTTTTTACTACCTCCTAAAGTGGCAGTCTTTGTTGTTTTTGTCCACTTTTGTAATGCCGGAATACAAGGTAAGTATCCACCGCTGGTTGGTTTTAATTTACATTGCCCGAAAGTAGCAGGGACCTGATTATCCATATCAGTTGCCTTGAACTTTCCCTGTATTTTTACTTTTTGGTTTTGCGTTACCATCAATTTTGCAGGAACAAAACCCTGGTTGCATTGTAATAATGCTCCATCTAGCACATATATTTTACTACTCATCTTTTTCTAAATTAAAGGTTATGGTAGTTGCTTTTTTATATAAATCTTTTACTTCAAAAGAGTAATTTAATTTTCCTTTTGTAACTAAACCATATTGAGGTTTTGCTTTATAACTTCCTTTATATTCAAAATCTAAGGTGTGTTTGTCTCCGGGATTCGTTGGTAATTTTCCGAGGAAGCCGTTTAGTTTTGCTAAAGGAAAAAGTTGATGGTCAATATCCATTTCTGCATCGGATGTAATGACTACTTTAGTAAATCCTATATCTTGTTTTGTTATTTTTTTTTTCTCAATAATTGGTATATTAATAGTGCCTAAAGCATTAGAAACCACTTTGGATTGTTGGATTGGTTTTTTGTTTTCAAATTCCTGATAAAAAATATTTGAAAAGAAAAACTGATAAAAATTATCTTGTAAGAATACTTGTTGGATATTATCATCTTGAAGCTGCCAGTCGAAATCGCTTGCCATTTTTAGCAAATCCGGATATTCTTCTAACAAATCAATCTTAACATCTCTCCATTTTTGGCGAATTTCTTTTGTGTTCAGCACTTTGTTTAGCTTAAAGCTTTTATCTGCTTTAAATTCTAGGATATCATTAATGCTAGCGACTTTTAGTGCGATGTTTTGAGCTTTGTCTGCTTTTCGGATGATGGTCAATTTTTCATTCAGTAAGAATCGTTTCTGAACTTCCATTCTAAAATTTAAAAAACCATCCTGATCCAATCCATAAAAGGTAAGGTCAAATTCTATAGCTACTCCGGAGTGTGATTTGTTTTTGCCTTGTTCGATTTTATTGATCACCTCTGCCGTATAGGTGCGCGTGATTCGCTCTCCATTGAGTTTAATAATTTGGGTGGTATTTGGTAGGATTCGTGGCACTTATCTACTTAATTTTTGTCTCTTTTTCTATCCGGCTTGTGTTACACGTTGCCTGTTTCCATTGACCCTATTTGGTCCCATTCCGATACTATTATAGTGGGCGGAAAAATGGAAATAACGGTTTCTTAGCGTTTCCAGTAACATTCTATGTTCGGGATTGTTATATGACATTTCAACTCCATCATTGAAAACATAATTGTCCAAAATAGTTTTAGCAGAAGTTAGTTCGGGTATAATCGCATATGACCTGGTAATTTTACTCATTGTAAAATTCACTCCTTTGTCTTTAGAATATTTTGCCATAATCTGCAACGGAATATAACTGTACTTATTACTAAGACCTTTTCTATCTCCGGTGAGGGTTCCCCAAAAATCACTTACAGTAATTTCGTTTGGTTTGAACCATCCTTGATCAATAAGAAATTGTCTTTCTCTTTCTAAGTCATTAAGATTAGTGACTGTATAATCAAGACGAACCTCTTCATCAGCGTTGTCGACATAACCGCCACCGATATCAGAATGTACTCCCGGAAAATATTTTTCAACACCTCTGTTACCAGTACTTCTTATGTCAGTAAGTCTAAAATTACTTCTATGTTCATCTGCTGCCGCAAGCTGTAGCGTATTTAAAGATTTTTTAACCGCATTTAATTTGAGTTGAGCGGTATTATTGTCGTGTGATAACCCTAATGATGCTACTGTGTCAAATAATCCGGCAAAATGGATTACAATCATTTTTACTTTTATACCCTTTTCTTCTAAGAACTCGCCTAAAGCTCCATAATCTACTTGCCAGTAAACTTTTCCTCCACGTCCCACTCGTTTCTTGAATTGTCCTTTTCTTTGGGTTATTTCGTGGATAAAATTTCTGGCCGCTGCAGCACCACGACTAAATCCGTAGGTTTCTATGGTAAGAACGTTAATTTCTTTTTCACCGGTTCTTTCAATCTTAGCAGCTACTTGCTCACATGCTTTTTTTACTTTTGCCCTGACTCCGGTTGATCCTGTACCCAGCCCCATTCCAGTTTTAGAATCGTAACCTTCGTTTTCTGTACCAATACCTTCTATGTAAATCGAAAACTTTTTAATTCTTTCTTCTTCAACCGGTTCATAAGCCGGTTCTATACGCGAAATATTTGAATGATCATTATCATAACTACCGGTTTTGTTTGGACTCCAAGGAGTTCCCCACCAGATATCACGGTATTTTCTTACCAATTCTTCATCGTGTGGTTCTCCACGTTTCATTTTTTCATATTCCAGCCGGATATTTGTGTTTTCTCTATTATTGGCAGTTCCATCAAAAAATACGGCTGCAGTAATATTCACACTCTCTTCTGGAGTCAATTCTTCATATTCAGCATTACCAACATGTACGGGAGCAGTTTGTACGTTTACACCACTAAGTACATTTTTACTGGTCTCTTGTGCCCCTGACGATGTTGCTGTTAGTCCAATACTTCCCATAAATTTTATTAATTAGAAGTTTCATATATCTTTATTCTGGCTCCTTTGATGTCTATCTTTTCGGATTCATTTTGTAGAAATAGCTTTAATTCACTGTTGTATTGATCAATTTTCAAAACTAGTTCGGCAGGTTTCTGATTTGGAGTTTCGTAAAATTTGTGAAATACAGAATGTATTTCATTTTCATCAAAATAAATTCTAGTTCCAAATTCATTATTATTTTGATCAACCCATTCCATTCTAATATGATCAGGAATAGCATATTCCTGAAATCTATCTAACACTTTATTTGTTCCTATAGTATAGATACTTTCACCATTATAAAAAGTGATACGTATTTCTTGTAATTTTCCTTCTTTTTGAAATTGCACTGATGGTTTCCAGAAAAACTTTTGTCGATAGGCATCCCATTTTCCAAATGAAATGCTATCCGGGTTCATTTTAGCCTTTACCTCTTCGCTAAAATCCTCCTCTAATACAGAATTCATAAATTCTTCCATAGTTATGATGGCGCCAGGAGCAAACTCTTTGATACTTACTTCGGTTTCAGAAGCTTGAAATCTACCTATGTCAACAGTCCGGCCTCCTCCCAAAAGCCAAACAACTATAACTCCACCGGGAGCCAGACCAATATTAATATCATCATAGGTGTCTTTTTTACCCAATCGATTGATATAACCCTCTTCAAAAAGACTCTGTATTTTTTCTGCAGGAAGATCAAAAGAGCCTTTGTAGAATTTCTTTTCCAGATAGGACACCCAGGTTATTTCTAATTTTACCGGCACGGGTTTTTGATCGTCTCCAACTATATGAGTAGGACCGATTTTTCCCCATCCTTGATGCAAGGTATGTCCAGAAGGAATATAAATACTTTCTCCATTTGCATAAATCAAACGACCTTTATGAATCTGCATTGGATTATATTTAGGTGCCGATGCTGTTGGTCTCCATTCGTATTTTTCCATTTCTTTTAATGTGTTAGATGTAACTTTATTAGAACTGTTTTTTTGACAAGAAACAATTCCGATAGATATCATAAAAATTACCATTAAAATAGTAGTATTTAATCTACTATTACTCTCCATACTCCACAGTTTCTCCACTGGCAATTGTGATTTTTCCACCGGCGTTTGTCTTGATTTCTCCACTTGCGTCCGTGGTAATTTCTTGAGCTTCTTGTTTATATTCACTACTTATCACTTTGATCGTTTCGCCAATCTGTCGATCTTCATTGGTTGCACTGATAAAGTAATCCTCAGTTATGGTTTCATTTTTATTTTTACCTACAGAAATGTCTAAGTTTTCGTCAACATTAATTTGCATGTTTTTTGCATTTAATGTCATATTTTCTCCTGCAGAAATGGTGATGTCATTATTGGCAGTATCTATTTGAATGATGTTTTTATTCTTATCTGTAATCATAATAAACTCTGCACCATCAGTGTCATTTAGTTCAACCGTATGACCGCTGCGCGTTCTAATAGCTTTGATATCATTGTTCTGAGTATTCCAACTTGATGGGTTTGCTCTACCAGTGTATAGCGTTCCTAATACATAAGGTCTTTCTGCATTTCCTCCTTCAAAACCAATTAATACTTCTTCATCAATCTCCGGTATAAAATGAAATCCTTTTTCTCCTCCAGCGTGTGGTGTCACAATTCGTAACCAAGGTGTTAATTCACCATTTTCTTTTTGCCAAGGAAATTGTACACGAATTCTTCCTAGTCCGTCCGGATCACTGTTTTCTTTCACAATTCCTACTTGGGTTTCGCTTTTTGGAAACGCCATTAAATTGGTGTTAGGATATACATCTAGGTCTGCCGTTACCGCTTCAAATCTATTTTGATATCGCCCGTTCTCAGTATTCGTATGGGTAACACTAGTTACTCTAAAGTTTCCATAACTAGCACTTTCTCCTTGGATAGAAATTACTTGACCAATTTTTACGCCGGGATTGTCACTTGACCCTCTAAATATTACTTGTCTGATTTCTTCAGCCTTTTTTTGCTGTTCTACGTGAGTATCCAATCTTTGTTTTAAAGATGGATCGTTGTATGAATTTAAATATACCTTGGTTTCATTAGGAAAAAGCTCATCACTTTTATTACTTGTAAAACCATTGTATCCGTTTACTCCAGAACTTACCTGATTCGTGGATGTTTCGTGTTGTCCATCGGTCAAATAATCATTTGTAAAGTATTTATAACTATTAGAAGAAGGCTTTAAATCTAAAGAAAACTCCTGCAAATCGTGACCATAGGTAAGTGTTACTTCTTCCTGATCCTCGGGTTTACCGAATACCAGAGCACTGCCATCGTAATAAAACCATTCACTATATTGCGCAGCTAGTCTGCTGGCGTACTCAAATGCACTTTCTTTATTTTGTACGCTATAATGAATATTATCAGAACCAGTAGGGCTGAAGATAGTTTCTAGTTTAGATTGGTCATATTTTTTGAACGTTTCATCTAAAATAGTTGCTAAATCAACATCATTAAAAGAATTATAATGCGGTCCATCGTCAGCAATGATGCTGCAGCTATGAGCTTTTATAGTGACTAGATCACCATTTTGCTGGTGAAATCCCATTGTACTATTTACCGCAGTAACGACACCTTTGAACTCAAATTCTTTGTAACCGGAAAAAGCCCCTAGTGAGGATATCTGAACGGTAATAATTTGTCCAAGATAATTTTTTGTTTGTGATGCAATGTCTCCGGTTAAATTCTCGAGTACATCCATTCTACAAACTAGTTCCAGTACATGGTGCGCATCAATTTCTTGATGTAGCATTAATCGTTTGTAAGCATTTATGGGTGTTCCACCAATAAATATTTGTGTTTTAGATTGTAATGCCATAGGTTTTACTTTTTAGTGACGTATCGGCTCGATGTAAGCTGATACTGTATTGCACTTCTTTTTATAAAGTTACCATTTTAACTTGGCAACTGATAACACCTGCTGTAAAATAGTTGGCAGGCTTGGTTTTGTTTGTAAAGAGATAACGTAAAAAATATAAGTGTAGTTTGATAAAAGAGAAAAATGCTTACGTGTCAAAGGTATTTGTTTTTTATGATGACAATATTCGAGTCATAAAAAGACAACTATAATTCGCTTGAAAACTTAAAAAAATCTCAGGACTGACTTTAATATGTTTTACGAATTATCCCTTAATCTTAACGAAATAACTTACTTTTTTAACCACTTGCTAAATTAATAACGTTAACTATAAGAAGAAATTTTGATTCTCCTTTTAGCCTATAATCTTCTAAAAGAACTTACTTCCAATTTTAAGTTTTAGAGGGCCAATTATTAGTAAATGTGGTTCCTTTGATTGAAATTTCTTTTGCTGATAATACCAGGTGTATTTGCAAAGGTTTTGAATCTTCTGCATTAAAATGCTCTGTGTATTCAATACAATAAGCATCTTTAACCTCCACATTTTTAAGACTAGACATGTTGTCTCTTCTAAAAAAAGTAATTTTACAGTTTTTGGTAATAGAAGGAGAGATACACCAATCTAAAAAATCAGTAGCAGCTGTAGACTCTATAAGTAAACTTACTTGTCCGCCTTGAGGTTTTGCACACGGTCTCCCTGTATAATCGGTATCTTGTCTGAAGGTAAAAGAGCAATCTAAAATATTTATCTCTTCTCCATCAAGATCTAGTTTTGCTAAAAATGACATAAGTAATAATTTTAATGTGAATAACTACTTTATCAGTTCCATTATTGTTTACAAGAAAATGTAAATAAAAGGAAATGATGACGTAAGATAAGAAAGGGAGTGAAAAAACCACTCCCTTTTAAAGATCTTATATAAATAGGTATGTATTAAACCCACTCGTTTGTATGCTCACCATTTCCGATTGAAATTTCTCTAGCAGAAATAGTCAATCTTTCAGTCATAGGATTTTTTCCAGTTGCATCAAAATTTTCAACATATTTTACTGCGTAAGCATCAACGAAATTAAGTTCTTTTGAAGTCGCTTCAGTATCTCTCTTTAAAAATACTATAGAACCGCTTCTCATTTCAAAATTATTGAACATCCAATCAGACAGGCTAGTGTCAGAAGTAGATTCTACTTCGATAGTAATCATACCTCCTCTGGTTACAGAAGAAGGACGTCCTGTTGCATCAGTTTCTTGCGATAATCCGTAATTAGTACTTAAAACGTTGTACTCTTTTCCTCCTACTTTTAATTTAGCTTTAAAAGACATAATAAATAAATTTTAATTAATAATAATAATAATAAAGATTATAATAAATGTAACTTGTACACGGTAAAGATAAAAAAATAATAGAAAGTGTTACCCTTGTACTTTGAGCAAGGTGTGTAAAATCAGTAAATTAGGAAAGAAAAGGACTACACGGTTTTCAGGGAATTTACACTTTATCACGAAGTTTATCTGCAAAAAAAAAGATCTTAACGAGAAATTTTGGATCTTTTTTTAACAAAAATTTAACATCTGTTTTTTAGGCTCTTTTACAGATGATTATGTCATTTTCCTTGATGTTGTTCCCTTCTATAGTTCTGGTAAAGTCAACATGACTCTGTACACCCATCCAGTTGGGTTTGGTGTAGAAAATCCATCCATAAGGGTTGTTTTTATCATCGAGGAACTCGATTTCTCCCTCAGGGTGTCTATCGTTATAATCATTAATAAAGAAATAGAAAAGCTTGCCGAATTCCATCTTTTCCGGTGCTTTTAATCTAAAGTTACTAAGTTCTTCTATATTTTCTCCTTTATTAAATTCAAAAGAAATAACTAGCGGATTGGCTAATTCTTCATCTTTTGGGTCTTTCATCTTTTTATCAATAGGGTAGAACCATTTTTTGTATATAGGAACCGGTATGGAAACGGCAAACTCATATAGTTTTACCACCATAATCGGAATTAGAAAACAAATAGCAGATGCGGCAAATATATACTTGTATTCTGGCTTATAGATGCCAACTACAAAAAGAAATGTAATGAGACCAATAAAAATCGTCACTATTGTATATAAAAATTCCGGCCAGAAACGAGTAGGATTATTATCTAGTAGGTTAGGAAAAAACTTTCGCATCGTATATACGTGCAGAGTTCCTAAAAGAACAAAGATGATCTGAAATCCTATAAAGTTATTCAGAGGTATATCGTTCAGTACTTTTTCATTACTTAATAAAGCTGTTCCGGCAAATAACAATAGCACCACCAACATATAAAGTAAAAACTTCTTCTTGTTTTTAACAAAGAGTTTTTTTAGCCCGGCAACAACTCCCATTAGTATTGCGCTAACGGCTAATAGTAAAATTCCCACCTTAAAAAAATCAGCATTGAGCGCTGCAGATTGTAATATCAAATTCATATCAAAGTTGTTAGACCCATTCTGGGACTGTTAGTCTCGTGTAATACAAATGTTTCTTCTTTAGTTTCGTATGTTACATTTATTTTTGTGTCTATTTCCATAGGGATAAAATAGTCACAAAAGATAGTAATAAATTTTTTAGTAGCGCCGCTTACTATATACTTATCAATATTTTTTTCGGTTACGGGACCGATGGTGATTTCCCAACAAGGATAGGATATAACGGTCTCCTTCAATTCTAAAACTAGATCAACTCCTAGTTGTTGTTGGTTAGATCTGTTGTTGATATTTTCGTTTATAGTATGGTACTTTTTGTTAATCGTAACTTTCTCATTTATAATTTTTTCCAGGCTTAAAGCAGTCAATTCAATTTCTCCTGATATTTTGTGCACATAAGGTAAAAGTTGTAACAATTTAATACTGTATTCGGATGGAATTTCGGGATCGAGATTCCAGAATTTTAAAAGAAAATCCGTTTTTAAGTTGGTAAACTCGTTGATTAATTTTCTTTCGTTTTTTTCTATGTTTACCTTTTGAGCGAAAAATTCGTTCTCTAGAGGAGCAAAAAAGGTACGAGCCTCCTTTTCTTGTTTTTTCTGTTTTTGGTGCAGTTCTGTGAAAGATATGCTGCTTTTTGCTTTTACCGGCTCGTGAAAAAGACCTTCGGGCAAGGTGTCATAAAGACCGTTTCTTGCTAGATTAAACTGTAACTTATCTGTATTTCTTGAATAAGAATCAACCTTAAAATCAATTACATCTCTCCTGTAAGATCTGGAAAATGTACTCTGATTGAAAATATCTATATCAGTTAAATCTAAATCAGAATTTTCTAAAATCTCTGTTACAAAAATTTCAGCTTTAAGATTTTGATAAGTACTGATTAGTTCTTGATAAACTTCTTGTACTTGGTTGTTGCTCATTCGTTTAGTTGGTGTAAAGAATGTTGTTAGGTTTAATTCTCAGTAGTGTTATTGCTAAATTTAGGTTTTTTTCCTCCGGCTACAAACATTCTTTTCCAAGGTTGTTTCTGTAGATTACTTATTTGTACTCCGTTCCCTCCTGAATTTCCTTTTCTGGAAGTAGAATGCACAAATCTATCATTACCAAGATAGAATCCTACATGGGTTATTTCTCTGAACTCAGATCCTCTATTGTTAAAAAAGATCAGATCTCCCTGTTTTAGATTGTGTAGTCCTTTAAATTTATTAGTGTCAGGTGCATCGAATTGTTTTTGAGCCGTACGCTCTATTAAATTACCATATACATCGTGAAATATATACTGCGTAAAATATGAACAATCGATTCCGTCTTTAGTATTTCCTCCAAGTTTATAAGGAGCATTCATCCATTCGTCTATAAACTCAAATAATGCAATATTATCAATTTCTTTAGGTGGAACTCCAAGAATGGCTCCATATTTTTTCTGAATTGGTAATATAGCATTTTGTTTTGCCATTGCGATAGAATCTCTTCTTGCCTGCGCTAATGCCTCTTCTTCTGCTTTTTTGGCACCTCCACAACTCATCGCCCCAACAATAATAACTAATAAAATTATTGCTCTATAAATTGTACTCATGTTTGTAATAAAATTTACACAAATATAAAAAACTTATGGTTATTTACTACTCTTCATGTGTTGATAACATTAAAATAAAATGAGAAAATAAGAGATTATCATTTTTTTAGTTACTTTATTGAATTAAGGAGTGCTGATAAATAAAATCTTTATTAAATTGCATTTACTAAATAAGGTTAAATAAGGCGCACAAATTATTTATATGATTACTTCCTATTATAAATTACCGTTGGATACTTTTAGGATTGTTAAAAATAAAGAAATTGAGGGATGTGATCTCACACAATCCATAGTCGGGTATATCCATCTGATTACTACTTCGTATTTTGGAGAATGTACTTTTGATCAATCCTTTGGTTGTTCTATTTGGAATGTCGATTTTGATAATCTTACTAGTACTAATAAGTTAAGAAATACAATCTCTGAATCTCTTGTAGAGAGTATCGTTTCTCAGGAAAAAAGACTTAAAAGAGTTACAGTAGAAGTAGCTATACAACAAGAAGAGTTTAAAAACAGAGGAAATTTAAACAGAATTAAGAAACGTGTTGACATAAAAGTGAATGGTGTTGTTAGCAGGACTAATGAGCAATTCTCTTGCCTAGAAAGGTTTTATATAGCTCCGCTTTCATTTTAAATGGTTTATGAGTGTAGAAAATAAGGTTCAGATTAAGAACAGAATGATTAAAAAGGCAGCTTCGCTTTGGGGAGTGTCGCCTAATGAAATAGAAAGCTCTTTTGATCCGGTAGTATCGCTACTGATAGCAGCATGTGCTTCAGAAATAGAAAAAATCTCTAGTGAGATTGATAATTCCCAAACGCGAATAACGGAGCGTTTGATTCAATTAATGACTCCCGAAACTTTATATGGGTCTCGTCCTGCACACGGAATTATTTATGCTGAGCCCATTGAGAAAAAAACGACCATAACACCTGAGCATTTACTGTATTACAAGAAAAGGGTAAAGACGAAAAATGCAAGCAACGAATTAAAAAACATATATTTTTCACCAATTCAACAAGGACAGCTGATTGATGCTTCTATTGAAAGGATGATATGTGGAAATAAAATGTATGAACTAGAAGGTAAAAGAAAAAATATCGGTTCGTTACCGATGAATCGAGGTGGGTTGCCACCGTCTACATTGTATCTTGGGATAAAATCAGATCACGACAAAATTTCTCTTAAAGATGTGTCTTTTTACTTCGAATTGTTAGACGTTCAGGAAAATGAACTCTTTTATCACCATCTAAAAAATGCCGTTTTCAGTTTTGAGGGAAAATCAATTGATGTTTCGTCAGGATATTTTAATAGTGATATATCCAACCGTATAAATCTGGAATCTATATTTAATTATAAGCCAAACAAAACTAGAAATATTGAGGAACAGATAAAGAAACTTTACAAAAAGCACTTTATTTCTATCAAATCAAATATTTTACTTAGCTCAAAATCTAAAGTGCCAGAAGAATTTTCTAACTTTATAGATGAAAAAGCTCTCGAAGAATTAGCAGACTTTAATTGGATAAAAATTGAATTTCCAAGAATAATAGATGATACTATTTTGGAAAGTGTTTTCTGTACCTTTAATGCTTTTCCGGCTTTAAACAGAAAATGGGAAAGCATATCGTACCAGCTGAAAGATTATATTGATATTGTACCAATTAGTACTCAGGATTTATTTCTTGATATAAAATCAATTTCAAATACTTCGGGTAAAGAATATAGGTTAAGAGAAAATGACTCTTCGATGGATGATAAAGGTACCTATGTCATTCGAAGAGATAATGTCAGTAAATTAGATTATAGAAAGGCTAGAGAATATTTACTACATTTAATAGAATTACTAAAAGATGAAAGCGCTTCGTTTTCTTTTTTTGGAAATGATTTTTTACAGTCTAATATCAATGAGCTCAACCAAAACATATCGCTTTTAGAGAAGAAAGTATCCGATATGAAAAAGACTTCAGAGGAGACTAATTACATTTCGGTAAAACCTTACAAGAAAAAAGATACGTTGTTGGTTGATTATTGGGTGACAAATGGTGAAGATGCCAATCAGATCAAATCCGGTAATTCATTGAGTATTTATCAAGGAAGCGATCTTAAGCAAAAGGGAAGCTTGTTTTTGACCTCCACCTTTCAAGGAAAGAATAACCTTGGGATGGAAGAAAGGCTAAACGCCTATCGCAGAGCATTATTATCCAGAAACAGGATAGTGACTAGAGAAGATGTAAAAGCACTTTGTTATGAGTTATGCAGTAATAAGGTAAAAGAAGTCAAGGTGTCTAAAGGATTCAAAACAGATATCCATATTTCTAAAGGCCTTATACCTTGTATAGAGGTGGTGTTATTTGCAAATGATAAGGTAACTACATCTTCTGATGAATGGAACTCTTTAAAGAGTAATATTATGTCTATTTTGGAACAACAATCGTTAAATGTTTTTCCATATAAGATTACAGTAATCGAATAAATTTTTTGAAAACAAATAGTAATGAGCACATCAAGTAACAAAACAAATTATCATTTAGATAAAAGTGTCATATTGTTTTTTATCATAACAATATTAGTGACGGCAACAGTTTTTGCCTTCAAGTATGTTAATTATACTCCTTGTATGATAGTGGATTTTTCATTTGAGGATAAAGAAGTAAGAGTCGATGAATCCATCGCATTTGAAGACAAAACGGTAGGAGCAACAGAATGGAAATGGGATTTTGGTGACAGTACTGTAACCGATACCAGAAGAAATCCATATCATACATACAAAAGACCGGGAGATTATAACATCTCCTTGATTGTAAATGGTAAATGTCCCAAAATCCAAAAAATTACTGTTTTAGAGAAGAAAGAAGTTCTGGATCCTCTAAAGAAAGCTAAGTTTAAAATTCTTACTCCAAAAATCAGAGTTGGTGAAAAACTAAAAGTAGAAGATAATACACTTAACGCAAGAACCTGGGAATGGAATTTTGAAGATGCTTTGGGTGGTACCTCCAAAGAAAAAAATCCAGAGTACGTGTATAATACAGAAGGTAAGAAGACGATTACTCTTATTGTAAACGGAGAACTAAAGTATGCCACTACACAAACCATAGAGGTTTTACCTAAAAAAGAAGAAAGAATTATCAGGGATGAGACAGTAGTAAGAGATGTTTCTACAATTCCAATTGATCCAATTGGAGAAGACCCAATCGACGAGGATCCAAAAGACGAGTTTAAGGCTCCTTTTATCAACAAAGATTCTTTTAAGGCAAAATTAATTTTGGTGTCGACCAAAAAAGCGAGTGCTAAAGATTTTAGGGAATATCTTTGTGGTAATCTTGATTTACCGATAATTGTAAATAGAAAACGTACTACTTTTATTGAATTTTGCGAAAAAATTAAAGGAAGAGGTATCAAGATCAAAGAATTAGAATTAACTCACGAAAAAAACAACTGTATAAAGAACATTGTAGTAGATTATAAGAAGACGAGTCTCTTTTAGTTAAATGTTCAGTAAAAAGTATATTTTAAAAAGATGGAATCAATAAACAAAAATCATCATCGTGTCAACTGGATTGACGGTATGAAGATCAATAAGAATCATTTTATTGAAGCAGATAATGCATTTACCAATTTTTCGCAATTAATAGGTTCTAAAGATATTAATGGAATCAATTATGGTTTGTTGCCAGATTTAGCAGGAGATGATGCTGTTGATATGATTTTTTCTATGGATGGTCAGGATACTATAAAGATTCAGCTTAATAGATGCAGGGCGGTAACAAAAGGAGGGTATATTATCAATATAACTCCGGAAATATCTTCTTCTTTAGAACAAAAAGGAAGTATTATAAGTACAGAATATACGATCAACCGTTCTGAGGAAGAATGTTATATTGTTCTTAGTGTAGATCCTTATGGAAGAATTCCTGTTGGTGATGCAGACCCTGAAGAAGAACCTCCAAGACATCCTTTTGTTTTACCGGAGTATGGTCTTAGCGTGATCAATATGGCCGAAGCCAATGAAGAAGAATTTGGTAAACATCATATCACTATTGGTAAAATTGAATTTACCGATGGAGTAGCTGCATTAGCAGAAGATTTTATTCCACCCTGTGTTTCTATTCAGAGCCATCAGGATCTACGATATATTTATACAGAAATTCATACGTTTTTCAATGCTATTGAAAAATATTCTATGAATATCATCCAAAAGATACATCAAAAAAAACAATCTAATGAATTGGCAACTATGGTGTTGACTTTAACTCAACATAGCTTGCAATATTTGGGAGGTATGTTACCTGAATTCAGATTGTATGATAGACATCTTCCTCCGGTTACTATGATTACAAAACTTATGGCACTTGCCAGAGTGATAAAAAATAGTATGGATGTGTATGTCGGAACGGGAAAAGAAGAGTTGTTAAATTATTTATCTGATTGGTGTGATTTAAATCAGGGTGCATTCGAGAACGTACTGATAGAAATGATGGACTTAGAATATCAACATACAGATATTAATAAGGCTTTACATAACGTTTCGAGCTTTACTAAATTAATGCTTTCTTTATTTAAAAAATTAAATGAGCTTGATTATATTGGTAAAAAATCAGATTCTAATATCTTTGTTAAAGAAGAGGTTATTGCTAAACCAGACGTTAAAAACAGACGTAGTTTCTTATTAGATTAATGTGAGATAAATAATAATATAATTTTTAAAAATGAAACCAAAGAACAGTAAAGAAAGAAGAAATAGTATTTTAAAATTTGCCTTATTATTTTTATTTACGGTAGCATTAATTGTAACTGCATTCTTTTTTGATTTTGACAGAGTTCCGTTATGGGATAATAAAGTGTTGAGAGAAAGTTTAACTGCGATCGAGGATGATGTCAGATTTCAAAAAGATTTTTCTAAAGGGATGTTTAAAGTAGAAAAATTGATTGACTCTTTGAACAGACCCGGTAAAGAAGAAGATTTGTATTATATCAACAGATCCTTAGAGTCTGAAATAGGAGATCTAAGTGAAACTATTGATCCTAATGATACGACCTATAGGTATAAAATGTATGTCAACATCGTAAGTTCTTACAGGCAAATTAAAGAAATGAAAGCGTTATTAGCTAAGCAAAAGAAAGAGTTCGAAAAACTTGAAGAATATAAAACAGCATTACGTGAGACCCAGGATAGACTGGAACGAGCGCAAAGTGATTTAGATTTGTGTAGAGCTAGATCAAGATAAAGTAAGAATAACAGATAGCTTAAACACAAAAGGTGTGTGATCTAGATCACACACCTTTTGTGTTTAAATATTATATCAATAAAAGATATAGAATACTAAGGCTCTCTTGCTTTTAGCCAGTTTTCTCGTTTCAACAAAGCTTTTTTGCCCGGTTTAGAGAACTGGGTAATTTCTACCTCAGGACTCACATCCAATTTGACCAATACCTTTTTTTCTTCTCCTAATCTTCTGTAAACAATCGTAGCTTTTTTGCCTGGTTTGTATTTATTCAATACTTCGTTAAACTGATCTATGTCAGAGAAAGATTGGTTATCTATAGCGATGATAATATCGTCTTTCTCAAGACCGGCTATGTATGCTGGAGTTCCTTTTCTTACATATTCTGAGATAACTGCATTGTCGTCCTCGTTGAATTTAATTTCACAACCTAGATATGCTTTTTTGCTATCTGTCTTTGGGTAAATAGCTACAGATCCTAACAGTTTTTTAAAATCAGGAGTTTGGCTGTCAAATATATATTGTTCAAAGAAATCATCGGCAAAAGACTCTCCTGCGTATTCTCTAAGAGTGAAAAACAAATTCTCAATGGTGTAGGGAATCTCTGTTTTTCCGTATTTTGTCCATACTAGTTTTAGATAATCATCTAGGTTCAAATCATCTTCATCTCTTAAAGCAAGATCAAGTGCAAGTCCCAGCATGCTTCCATATGAATAATAAGATACAAAAGTGTTTTCTCTGTTTGTAGGGTCAACAGAGGTAGCTGCATCTACAAATGGAGCCTGATAACTCATTTCTATAGGATTATAATATTGTAAAGCGGGCGAGTTCCAAACGTAGTTATACGTTTTACTCAATCCTTCTATATATTCATCTTGAGTAATAATACCGGCTCTACACAGAATAAGATTAGTGTAGTAGCTGGTAAAACCCTCGGCAAACCATAACTCACCAGACATATTTGTCTTTTCAAAGTCAAAAGGCTCTAATGAAATAGGACGAATACGTTCTACATTCCAAGCATGAAAAAATTCGTGGGCTACTGTACCAATGTTTTTCTTCATTCCTCCATCTGCTAAACTTCTAGTACTTGTTAATACCGTCGAGTTGCGGTGTTCCATTCCATCTCCTGATACATTTGGCATATAACAGGCTAAGAAGGTATATTCACCATAATCAAAGTTTGGAAAATCTCCGAAAACAGCCTTCTCCTGATCAACAATCAATTTAATCTGTTCAAAATATTGATCGGCTTCCTCTTCAGTTCCCTGATGATGTAAAGCTAGTCGAATGATGTATTCAGTACCACGAGACTCTAACGTATATTCCTTGATTGTGTGATTACTTATCTCTGCAGGACTGTCCATAAAATACTGAAGATTAGGAGCCAAAAATTTATTTCCTCCCAGCGGTATCAATTGGGTAGCTACTTTCCAGTTAAGATCTTCTCTTACTAAATAGGTAACCTGTACTGGGCGATCCTTTAAAGTAGGGATGTACATAAAAGTTGCAGGAATGTTTAAATGCGCATGAGTTTCATCTATTTGCGAATAAGTTCCATCTGCTCTGTCGGCAAATAATGTGTAACTAACATTTAATGTTCCGTCGTGCCCTGAGACATCCCATTGATAAGGATTAGGTCTTGTTACGGTCACGTCTTTGCCTCTGCTGTCCGTAATTTTCACATCATAAACATTTTTAGCAAATTCATGCAAAGCATATCTACCGGGAGAGGTTCTGCTCATTCTAAGCGAAATAGTACCACTTTCTAAATTAGAAAATATCGCCTTAACATTAGCCTCGTGATGCACAGCATTTTCAAAAGAAATTTGATATTCGTTTCTTACCTGAGTATATCCAGATTGAATCGTTATGAGAGATAAGAATAAAAGAAAAAATCGAAAGGATTTCATTAAAACGGTTTTTGGTTAAAAGATACGTGCTACTATTATTGGTAAAAATAATCATATTTATTTACCGAAAAGCAATTGAGGAAGTTCAAAATATTATTATGGGGCTTTCTAATGGTTCGAAACGAAATTCCAAATCATTATGAAGCTCAAAAATACAACAAAGTCTTAATTGCACAAATAATCAGAATGGAAATCGATCATAGCTCCAAAAGACTCGATGAATTCAAGATTTTACTAAATCAAAGTTAGTCATATGTTAATTTTTGTTTAACTTATAGTGTAAATAGTTAAACAATTACGTAGCTTTGATAACGAAAGTTCATGAATCATGCTGATGATGTAATTTTTTATCACGACATAAACAAATTAAATAGTTGTGATGGAACATCACGTCATTGGGATACAATAAAAAACCAAATGAAAATAGAAACAGAAACATTATTGAAGCCAAATGGATATAATTTGAATGGTTTTACGATTGAAGAAATAGGGGACGACCATATCAGTACAGGAGTAGAGACACCAATGAAAGATGATGCGTTTGAAATATCTGATATAGAAAAAAAAGAGCGTATTGCGCAATTATTTGCAGAAATTATGGATGTAATGGGCTTAGATTTAACTGATGATTCATTGAAAGGAACGCCTAAACGTGTTGCAAAAATGTATATTGATGAAATTTTTTCTGGATTAAATCCCAAAAATAAACCTAAAGTAGCATTATTTGATAATAAGTATCAGTATAATCAAATGCTTGTAGAAAAAAATATTACTTTCTATTCTAATTGCGAACATCATTTTGTTCCTATAATTGGCAAAGCCCACGTGGCATATATTTCCTCTGGTAAGGTAATTGGTTTATCTAAACTTAATAGAATTGTACAGTATTTCGCAAAACGTCCTCAAGTACAGGAAAGATTAACAAATCAGATAGCTTTAGAGCTTAAAAAGATTTTAGGAACAGAAGACATAGCTGTTATCATAGACGCAAAACACCTTTGTGTTTCTTCGCGAGGAATTAAAGATGACACGTCTGCAACGGTGACTTCATATTACGGGGGAGTTTTTAATACACCTGATAAAATCACAGAACTGCAAAATTATATAAATAGTTAGTCTGTAAATTTACTACAAAACATTTTTCATATTTTATGCACTATACTAAACAAGAGATTGAGGAAATGGATCGTGTAAAACGACTCAAAATGATAAATGCCGTTTCTGGTATCAAACCAGCTAATCTTATAGGAACTATAGATGATCAAGGTAAAACAAACGTAGCCATTTTTAGTTCGGTAGTGCATCTAGGAAGTGATCCGGCACTTTTGGGATTTATTATGAGACCAGTGGGTGATGTTCCTAGGCACACTTATGAAAACATCAAGGAAAATAGGCAGTACACTATCAATCACATACATCGTTTTTTTGTTAAAAATGCACATTATACTTCTACCAAACTAGATAGAAATGATTCAGAGTTTAAGCATTGCGGTCTTACAGAGGAATATATTTCTGACTTTCGCGCCCCCTTTGTAAAAGAGAGTAGTTTAAAACTAGGGTTAGAATTTGTAGAAGAAATACATATTAGACGTAACGGAACTATTTTAATAATAGGAGAAATTAACCATCTGATATTGCCAAATCATATAGTTAAAGAAAATTTAGAATTGGATCTAAGTATAAATGAAACGGTGGGTATCTCTGGATTAAATTCATATTACGCTCTAGAGAAAATAGCAGAATACCCATATGCAAGAGCGCACGAAATGCCTGACTTTTCGTCAAAATGAGTTTTGTTATTCTAAGATTACTGTTTGATTTTGGATTAGTAATTTTGATATGGTTGGTGCAACTCATTATGTACCCGGGCTTCAGTTATTATCAGAAAGAGAACCTAATGAACTGGCATCAATCCTATACAAAACGTATTGCGGTGGTTGTTATGCCTCTAATGGTAGGACAGTTGGTACTAAGTATCATTCGATTTTATGAGGTCTTTAATGTAAATCATGGTATTGACGCAATATTAGTAGTGGCGGTTTGGATATCAACATTCCTGCAGTTTGTTCCGATCCATAATCGTATATCCAAAGGAGAAATTGCTAGTAAGCTTTTAATTAAACTCGTACGCCTAAATTGGTTGAGAACATCACTCTGGACAATAATCTTTCTATGGAATTTATATCTGATTGTGATATAAAAAGGATAATATCCATTTGGTAAGTCTATAACGTTTATATCTTGTTAAAATAGGATCTTTAGAATAATTTTGTTTAATTATTTTGTAAATTTATTAAACATTTTAAAATGAAAAAATCAAATCTTCCTGTAAAAGTTTGTGTGGTATGTAATAGACCGTTTTCTTGGAGAAAAAAATGGGAAAAGGTATGGGATGAAGTAAAATATTGTAGTAATAGATGTAGGAATAATAGACAGAAGGTAAATAGCTAAAATAAGTAAAATTAATTGTAAAAAAATATGCAGAGTACAGCATTAGTATGGTTTAGAAATGATTTACGAATGACAGATAATCATTCACTACATCAAGCTACATTCAAAAATGATAGAGTGATCGCTGTATTCTTTTTTGACCCAAGATTGTTTGAAAAGGATAGATTTGGATTTAAAAAAACTGAGAGGTTTAGGGCAAAATTTTTAATAGAAAGCATTACCGAATTAAAAGAGAATCTTCAAAAACTTAATATCTCACTCCTGGTTTACCACGATAAACCTGAAGGGGTGCTGCCTAAACTGATAGATAATTATAAAATTAATAATATATATCTTCAAAAAGAATGGACTGAAGAAGAGTTTTCTGTTTTAGAAAAAACAAAAGAAGCAACCAGTAAGTTGAATCTAAATTGGTTCGAAATGTATGACCAGTTTATGTTTCATCCAGATGATATACCCTTTAATTTTGAAGAAATTCCACAAGTATTTACGAATTTCAGGAAGAAGTGTGAAAAATTAGCAGCGGTACGACCAGAGGTTAATGCTAAGAAAATGTTTTCAGAAAACTTAATCACCAATTCAACCCAAGTTCCGACGCTTTCTGATCTTTATTTCGAGAGTTTTGAGATGGACTCAAGGACGGCCTTTCCTTTTAGGGGAGGAGAAAACCAAGCATTGCAAAGAGTCAACGATTATTTTTGGAATACAAAAAGACTATCTTATTACAAAAAAACCAGAAACGGTTTAGTTGGAGAAAATTATAGTTCCAAATTCTCTGCCTGGTTAGCGAATGGATGTATTTCTCCTCGTACAATTTATCATAAATTGAAAGCGTATGAAAAACAGATTGAAAAAAATCAAAGTACCTATTGGTTATTTTTTGAGTTGATATGGAGAGACTTTTTTAAATATGTTTCTTTGAAGCACGGTAGTAATCTGTTTAAGCTAAGAGGAATTCTAAAAAAGGATTATGCTTGGTCCTATGACGATGAAAAAATCAAAGATTGGACTATGGGAGAAACCAATGAGCCTTTTGTAAATGCCAATATGATAGAACTCAAAAATACGGGTTGGATGAGTAATCGGGGAAGACAAAATGTAGCTTCCTATTTTTCAAAAGAGTTAGAGCTGGATTGGAGGATTGGGGCAGCCTATTTTGAGTCACTGTTGATTGACTACGATGTTCATAGTAATTACGGAAACTGGCAATATGTGGCAGGAGTAGGAAATGACCCCAGAGACAGAAAATTTAATATAAGAATGCAGGCAGAACGATATGACCCAAATCAAAAGTTTCAAAACCTTTGGCTGCAACCAACATTATTTTAAGGTATGATATTACGATTAATACTTGGTGATCAACTAAATCATAAGCATTCTTGGTACGAGAATAATCAAGAAGATATTCTATACTTTTTGGCAGAAATGCGCCAGGAAACTGATTATACCACACATCATATACAAAAAGTTGTAGGTTTTTTTCAGAGTATGAGAAACTTTGCTTCGTGGCTTGATAAAAAAGAAAGTAAAGTTTTATACTATACTTTGGATCATAAGGATAATCAACAGGATTTGGTCGCAAATCTTGAAAAATTAATCGAAGAGCATAAAATAACAAAATTTGAATACCAATTTCCTGACGAATATAGACTGGATAAGCAATTAAAAGATTTTTGTAAACAATTATCCATAGATTCAGAATCTTTTGATACCGAACATTTTCTTACCTCGAGAACCGATCTAGCAGAATTCTATGAAGGTAAAAAGCAAATGACTATGGAATATTTTTATCGCCATATGCGAAAAAAATATGACATTATGATGGTCAATGACTCTGATCCTGAAGGAGGGAAGTGGAACTATGATAAAAGCAACCGCAATAAATGGAAAGGAGAACACGAGATACCACACGAGCGCGGTTTTCGAAAGGATGTATCCGACATCGTAAATATGATCAAAGAACACGGAGTTAAAACCATTGGAAATATTGAAGCAACCAATTTCAGCTGGCCAACCTCTAGAGAAGACAGTCTTTCAGTTCTTAATTACTTCTGCAAAAATTTATTGGTGTACTTTGGAGATTATCAGGATGCTATGCATACCGACGAAAATTTCCTCTTTCACAGTCGACTTTCTTTTGCTATGAATAGTAAGATGCTTCATCCTATGGAGGTCATAGAATCTGTAATTAATTACTGGCGAGAACATAAGGAAAATATTGATATTTCTCAGGTAGAAGGTTTTGTGCGTCAGATTCTGGGCTGGAGAGAATATATGCGAGGTATTTATTGGAAAGAAATGCCAGGATATCGCAGAAGTAACAAATTGGATAATCAAAATTCACTACCGGATTTTTACTGGACTGCAGACACCAAAATGAATTGCTTACACCATTCTATTAAACAAAGTCTTGACGATTCTTATGCACATCATATCCAGCGATTGATGATCACAGGTAATTATGCCCTACTAACGATGACACATCCTGATGAGGTGTGTGATTGGTATCTGGGGGTTTATATCGATGCTATCGAATGGGTGGAGATTACTAATACCAGAGGGATGAGTCAATTTGCAGATGGAGGTATTGTGGCTACGAAACCTTACGTTTCCAGCGGAAGCTATATTAATAAAATGAGCAACTACTGTAAGAATTGTCATTATAAAGTTTCTAAAAAAACCGAAGAAGATGCCTGTCCTTTTAATTCCTTATACTGGAATTTTCTAGACGAAAAACAAGAATATTTTAAGGATAATCAACGCATGAGTATGATGATGAGTATGTTGAATAAAAAAGATAGAGACGATTTGGAAGCTCTAAAAAAAAGAGCAAATGATATTATAAAGAACCCCCATGAATATTAGTAAAGAACATATCAATATTGTTTGGTTTAAACGTGATTTAAGGTTACAAGATAATGAGGCTATTCATAATGCTATATCCACAAATACTCCTACGTTGTTGTTGTATGTTTTTGAAAACTCTTTGCAAAAAGATAAACATTATAGTGAGCGCCATTGGAATTTTATAAAACAGTCACTATTCGATCTTAATACGCAATTGATACCCTACAATACAAGAGTTTTGTGTGTGTCTTCAGAAGTTATTCATACTATTGGGACATTACAACAATTTTGGAAAATCGATCAGGTATTCTCGCATCGAGAAACTGGTATTAGAATTACCTACGAGCGAGATAAGGCGTTCTCCAGATTTTGTAAAAACAACTTGATACAGTGGGTTGAAAATGATAATAATGGTATACATAGAGGTCTTAAAAACAGAGAGAGCTGGAGAGAAGATTGTGAGCATTATATGAATCAACCTCAATTTGAATTTAAACCAAAATCAGATAGTTTTATATCAATTGAGAAAATAGCTGAGTTAGAGAAAGTGTTTAAAATCGTTGACCTTTATACAGTACCCAACAAAAACTTTCAACAAGGAGGGACAACCAAGGGATATGAATATTTATCCTCATTCTTTAACGGACGCTATGTAAACTATAGTTTTCATATCTCCAAGCCCGAACTTTCTCGTAAAGGATGTAGTAGATTATCTCCATATTTAGCTTGGGGAAATCTTTCTATTAGACAAGTTTGGCAGTACGCTATAAAACGGAGAGAATCATCAGATAACAAAAAACAAATTGATGCATTTACTTCCCGTTTACAGTGGCAGGTTCATTTTGTTCAAAAGTTTGAGATGGAGGATATCATGGAGTTTGAAAGCATTAACAGTGGTTATAGAAAACTCAAGAAGCAAATTTCTGAAGCATATAAAATTGCTTGGAAAGAAGGTAAAACAGGTTATCCGTTGGTAGATGCTTGCATGAGATGTTTAAAAGAGACCGGATATATCAATTTTAGAATGAGGGCTCTTGTAGTTTCGTTTTTTACTCATAATCTTTGGCAACCTTGGCAGGAAGCCAGCGCGCATTTATCTAGCATGTTTTTAGATTTTGAACCCGGAATTCATTTTCCGCAGTTGCAGATGCAAGCAGGAGAGACAGGAATCAATACCTTAAGGATATACAATCCAGTTAAAAATAGTATAGAACATGATCCTGAGGGAATTTTTATTAAAAAATGGGTGCCAGAATTAAGAAACGTTCCGATTGCGTATATCCATGAACCTCATAAAATGCCTCCATTAGAACAACAGTTTAACAACTTCGAAATAGGAAAAGACTATCCTTTCCCTATTGTAGATATGAATACTACCAGAAAAAAAGCAAGTGATACGTTGTGGCAAATGAAAGAAGATGCTCTTGTTAAAAAAGAGAGTTATAGAATTTTGAAAAAGCATACGCTTCCAAACAGAAAAATATAAATTGAAATGCAAAAGGAATTAACAATAAGGGATATAGATAGAATAATAGAAATGGCGTGGGAAGATCGTACGCCCTTTGATGCGATTTTAATGCAATTTGGCCTTAAAGAACAGGAAGTTATTAGCCTGATGCGTAAGGAAATGAAACCGTCAAGTTTTAGAATGTGGCGTAAAAGAGTGCAGGGTCGTAAAACAAAACATCTTAAAAAACGTATTTTTGAAGAAGGAAGATTTAAATGTTCCAGGCAAAAGCAGATAACGCATAACAAAATTTCAAAAAGATAAAAGATGAGTGGAAAAAAACCCGATCAGGTAGTTTATAATGAAGAAGAAGAACGTTATGATGCAGCGTTAAAACCTTATGCAACTGATGTAGGTGCGCCCAAGATAACAATTCCGGATACGGTGGCTTGGAAAAACACAAACGTGCACAAAGTTAATAAGCAAGTAAAAGCCAAATATGACGAACTCAAAGCGCAATATGATGTTTTGATGGAGCAATTTGAATATAATAATCTGGTGTATAACGCTAAATTTACTTTTGAACCTATTGTGGGAGAAACTTATCATTTATACCGTGATGCTAAGCAAGAACCATTTTTATCGATCATAGCTCCAATAGAATGTAGTTTTGATCATTTAGGAACATTTCGATTAAATGCAGATAAAATGTGGGAACAACTCTAGGCTTTATTGGAATAATACAGTGAATCAATTATTCATTTGTCTCACTTCTTTGGTAATTCAAAAAAATATAATAAATGTAGCCCCTGAAAATTACGTCTTTAGTAATAAGCACGTTTTTTTATTTTATTCCTAAACTTTAAACGATGTTTGAGTTTTTACATAAAAAAACGCTCCAACCATCGGTTGAAGCGTTTTACTTGCGGAGAAAGAGGGATTCGAACCCCCGGAGGTGTGACCCTCAACAGTTTTCAAGACTGCCGCATTCGACCACTCTGCCATTTCTCCAGTGTTTAGTCTCATCAGATATTTCCTGAATGCGGGTGCAAATATAACAACCTTTTTTAATTCTAAGAAAGTTTTTGGAAATATTTTATGTAAAATTTTTAAGAAAACATTCGCAAAATGATCTCCTCCTAAATCTGTATATTGCATGTGTTATAAAAAGAAATCAATGAGAAACATTTTAATTGCAATAGGTGTATCTATTCTGTATTCTTGTGGTAGTTCCCAAAATTCATCCAATACCGGAAGTTCTGGTTCTTCAAAGGCAAAAGAAGATAAATTAGATGTCGCTTACTACGCCGAGACCATAACATCCAAGGAGCTTAAAAATTACTTATATACTTTTGCAGGAGACGATTTTGAAGGGAGAGATACAGGAGAACCCGGGCAAAAAAAAGCTGCAGAGTTTTTAAAAGAACAATATCAAAAAATGAATATTCCTTCCCCAATGGGAGGAGATAACTACTACCAAGAAATACCCGAAAGTTATTTTAGAGGAGGAATTAAATCTTCAGAAAATGTACTGGCCTACATAAAAGGTAGCGAAAAACCGGATGAGGTTGTTGTTTTATCTGCGCATTATGATCACGTTGGTGTAGATAGTAAAGGCAATATTTATAACGGTGCAGATGATGATGGATCAGGAACAGTAAGTCTTTTGGAAATAGCAGAGGCTTTTGCAATGGCAGCCAAGAATGGTCAAGGACCTAAAAGATCTGTATTGTTTTTGCACGTAACCGGTGAAGAAAAGGGGTTGTATGGGTCTAAGTATTATACTGAAAATCCTGTTTTTTCTTTAGAGAATACGATAACCAATTTAAACATAGATATGATTGGTCGAATAGATCAAGATCATCAAACGGAAGACAAGAATAATTATGTGTATTTAATAGGCAGTGATAGATTAAGTACCGAATTACATAATCTAAGTGAGGAAGTAAATGAGAAATACACACAATTACATTTGGATTATACTTATAATGCAAAGGATGACCCTAATCGCTTTTATTATCGAAGTGATCACTATAATTTTGCGAAGAACAACATTCCTATTATTTTTTATTTTAATGGGGTACACGAGGATTATCACGAACCAACAGACACACCTGATAAGATTGAGTATGATCTGATGACAAAAAGAGCCAAGTTAATTTTTTATACCGCCTGGGAAGTAGCAAACAGAGAAAAAAGATTAGTTGTAGATGGTATAGGAAAAGAATAAGACCATTCTAAAAAATAGTTAAACGAAAAAGACTCTGTAACTACAGAGTCTTTTTTTTGTAAAGGGTGGAAGATCGGTCTCGAACCGACGACCTCCTGAACCACAATCAGGCGCTCTAACCAACTGAGCTACAACCACCATTTAATTTCGGCTGCAAAAATAAGCTATTTCTTCTATTTACAAAAGAAAAAATTAAATTAAATTAAATCAAAAATTGAATCCACCGCAGGATAACGCTCTACAGTATATCCTTCTGCGTATTCGACACCTATAATTCTTCCTAGATCTGCTGCTCGATACCGAACACTTTCTATAAAATTCTTACTGGATATTGGTGTTGATGGAGCCTTACTGTTACTGTCGTAAAACTGTGATTTATAAGCCATTACGCTTTCCATTTTTTTATCCATATATCCGCTAATGTCCACAACAAAATCAGGTTTCAGGATTTCCCATTGAATATAATGGTATACTTTTTTAGGTCTCCATGCCTCTTGTGTATTACTGTCAACCGAAGTTTCTATTTTTCGAAGACCAGATAAGAAGCAGGCATCGCTCGCTAACTTACTTCCTTTTCCGTGATCTATATGTCGATCTTTAACCGCATTACAAAGTACTATTTCTGGTTTAAATTTTCTTATGACCTTAATGATTTCAAGCTGGTGCGACTCATCATTAATAAAGAAACCATCTTTAAATCCAAGATTTTCTCTTATAGATATCCCCAGAATATCAGCTGCATCTCTTGCTTCCTGATCTCTTAATTCAGGAGTGCCTCTAGTTCCTAATTCTCCACGGGTTAAATCAAGGATTCCTACTTTTTTACCATGGTTAACTTCTTTTGCTAAGGTTCCGGAGCAACTTAATTCTACATCATCAGGATGAGCTCCGATTGCCAGTATATCTAATTTCAGATTAGTGTTCAAGTTCTAATATTTTAATTTTTTGTAATGCTTGTTCAATATCCTCGATTAAATCTTCACTTTCTTCAATACCAACACTAAATCTAAGTAGTCCATCTCCAATTCCTTGGTGTTTTCTTTCTTCTTCTGTGAGTAAGGCGTGAGAGGTAAGTGTTGGAGACAAAATAGTACTCTCGACACCCGCTAAACTCATAGAACTTTTTATTAGTCTAAGTTCCTTTTGAAATTTACTGGCGTCCAAACCTTCCTTCAATTCAAATGACAACATACCTCCAAATCCTTTCATTTGCTTCTTAGCTAATTCATAATCGGGATGTGATTTTAGTCCTGGATAATAAACAGCTTTGATATCAGTATGTTTATCCAGCCATTTTGCCATTTTTTTAGCATTTTTATTTTGCTGTTTCACTCTTAATCCTAACGTTTTAATGCTTCGTTCTAACATCCAAACAGTGAAATCGCTTAAGCTACCTCCCAGATTTTTTGCTAATTGAAATATTTGTTCTATATATACTTCTGAAGATACTACAGCACCTGCCAAAATATCACTATGGCCTCCTAGATATTTTGTGGCAGAATGTATCACAATGTCTATACCTAATTCTATAGGGTTTTGATTTACGGGAGAAGCAAAGGTGTTATCAATCATCGTAATAATCCCTTTCGCTTTTGCTAAATCTGAAATGGCTTTTATATCCGTAATTGTCAATAAAGGATTAGAAGGAGTCTCGATATAAATTACTTTAGTGTTTTCTTTGATTTTATCTTCAAATCCGCGAGCATCTTGAGAATCTACAAACGAATATTCTATACCGTATTTGCTGAACTCTTCGTTGACCAAATTAGCAGTTCCGCCATAAAGTGTTCGCTGTAGTACAATGTGATCTCCCTTTCTTAGAAAAGCTAGAAGAGCAGTGCTTATAGCAGCCATTCCACTTCCAAAAATTAGAGAAGCTTCGCCTTTTTCCAGCCGCGCTATTTTTTTGCATAATGCTTCTTGGTTAGGAGTATTAAAGTAACGGGGATATCTCTTAATGTCTACATCTTCAAACGCATATGATGTGGATAAGTAAATGGGTGATATGGCTCCTTTAAATTGGGTGTCTTCAATTTCCCCAATATGAGTACAAATGGTGTTAAAACCGATCTTTTTTGAGTTCATGTTCGTGTATTAAGCTAGAATTTGTGCTCTAAAATAATATATTCACGATTAAATAAGATGCGCTTTAACAGAATAATTGTGAGACCAGAATGGACTCTGGGTATTAATTTATGTATTTTACTTTAGAAATATTCTTCATAATCGTTTGAAAAAACTGCTGCGTATCGTATGGTTTGATAATTACATCGTTCATTCCTACAGATAATGCTTGATCTCTAATTTCTCCTTCCTCAACTGCAGTTAATGCAATAATGGGTATATGAGTATTAAAAGTTCTAATAACAGTAGTTGCATCAAGGCCATTCATTTCTGGCATATTGATATCCATAAGAATTAAATCAAAATCTTCGCTTTTTACCATGTCTATAGCATCCATTCCATTACTGGCCAAATTACAAGTGTATCCTTTTTTCTTTAGAATATTCTGGGTAACAATTTGATTGATTTTATTGTCATCCACTATAAGAATGTTAAAATTAGTGGTACCGATACTAATGTTTTCTCCGGTTTTAGAAGAAATATCTTGTTCTTTGATAGCTTTTTCATAGCTCAGGTCAAAAGTGAATTCTGAACCAATGCTTTCTTCGCTATTAATATAAATCTCACTTTTGTGCAGATGAATAAGTTTTTTTACAATAGCTAATCCAAGTCCGGTACCTTCATACTCTTGATTCTGATTTTTTACCTGAGCAAAATTGTCAAAAATTGTCTCCTGCTTACTTTTCGGAATACCAATGCCATCATCTTTTACAATAAAACGTAATTTGTAATGATGATCTTGATAATCAAGGCATTTTACTTTGATCCAAATATTTCCATTATTAGTGAATTTTAGGGCATTACCAATTAGATTAATTAGTATTTGTGATAACCTTACAGAATCACCAAGTAAAGTTGTTTTGACAGCTGGATCTATGTCAATATGTACGGTATTGTTATTGTTTTTTTGTTTGGAATGCAGTGAATTTACTATACCTTCTATAAGTGATCTTAGGTCAAATGAAACCTTTTCTAGTTTCACTTCATTCGTTTCAATTTTACTAAGTTGTAATACGTCATTGATCAGTGCAAGTAAATAATCTCCTGAGAATTTTAAAGATTCTAGGTATTCATTTTTCTTTTTCTCTTCAGGATTTTCCATAAGAAGAGAAGTAAGACCTATTACTCCATATAACGGTGTCCTTAATTCGTGACTAACCGTAGATATAAATTGAGATTTTAGTGTAGAAACCTGTTCTGTAGTTTCTTTGGCATTCACTAATTCTTTGTTTTTCTCAATAAGATCATTATTTAATTTCTTCTTTTGTAGATTATTTTTATACGAACTGATTAAGAACGCTAATGAGATTAATATCAAAACAACACCAAGAATGATGCTAATCTGCCATTTGATTTCTTTAGAATAGTTTTCATCATCTTTTTTATTGGCTTGTTCTACTTGATCCTGCATTTGATCCACCTTAAATTCTATAATCGCTCGTTGTAGATCAATTTCTTTCTTTAGATCTTCCGACATAGAGAGGTTTTCATAGTGTTTTTCTAAGAATGGAGCAGCTTGTTCAAACTCTTTTTGAGCTTTAAAAATTTTATATTTGGTATTATAAGAGGTCGCTAGTTCCGAATGATATCTGGAAACAAGACTTTTTTTATTATCCGGGTTATCAATTTCTGCCTGGGCGACTGAAATTGCATTTTCTACGTGTTCATCGGCTCTTTCATATCTTCTTACGCTTAAAAAATATTTTCCAAGTAGATTGCTTAATCTGGTTTTTTGGGGACTTGCTATATTCATATCCTCACCAATTAACGCTCTTACCTTGGTCAGATATTCATCGCTGGTTTTATAGTCATTATTATTAATGTAGTATTCGGCAAGATTTAATAAAGGGTTGACCATGTGCAAGGTGTCCTTTATCTCCCTAGCTATTTCATGTCCCTTCTTATAATGATCAATACCTTTATACTTAGTGGAATCGCTACGAATGTATAGATTACCCAAATTGTTGTAAAGTTTGGCTTTTAAATAAATTGTTTTAGAGCTTGAGGCGTAGGTTTTTGCTGTAGTGTAATTGGTTATTGCTTCACTCTCCTGTCCGTTTAATTCATGAACTCTGGCAATGATATCGTGAATTTTTGCCAGATTTTTTTCATCGTCGTTATATTTTGCAGTTTTATAAGCAATCTGAGCCTTTTCTAAGGCCTCTTCATATTTGTATTCTTCCAGAAGAATTTCGGCTTGCTCAATATGTGATTGAATACTACTTCCATCTAACGGAGTCTGAGCCATTGTGTTTAATGCAATAAATACAATTAGCAATGTAACTATTTGATTAAGAAAGTTTCTCAACATTAATTTTTAGTCATTGGTTAAAGCGAAAATACAAAAATACCTCGTACAAAGTGTAAATCATCGTGTAAAAAGGACTATTAATCCGTAATTTATGTAAGGTTTTTTCTTTTTTTGTAAGATTTTTTGATAAAACGTGAAGGAAATTAAGTCCATTAGGAAAAACTATGAACGCATAGAAAATTAAAATTACTGCTATTCCGGAGTTCAATTATGAGATGTATATTTGCCACTTGAAAAATTATTAATCACAGAAAAAAACAAAAAATGGCATTTGTAGGTAAAAAATTTCCAAATCTTGATGTTGATGCGATGAATGATATGGGCGATACTTTTAAGCTCAACGTATTAGAAGAGGCTAGAAATAACAATAAAAAAGTTTTACTTTTTTGGTATCCAAAAGATTTCACTTTTGTATGTCCAACAGAATTACACGCTTTTCAAGAAGCTTTAGCAGAGTTTGAAAAAAGAAATACAATCGTAATTGGTGCTTCTTGTGATACTCCTGAAGTTCATTTTGCGTGGTTAAACACCTCAAAAGACAACGGTGGTATTGAAGGAGTTACTTATCCAATACTAGCGGATTCAAATCGTAATCTTTCCAGTACATTAGGGATATTGGATATCACCAACGAGACATATAATGAAGAAACAGGCATAGTAACCGTAGAAGGAGATAATGTAACTTATAGAGCTACTTATTTAATCGATGAAGAAGGAACTGTTTTTCACGAAGGTATAAACCATATGCCAGTGGGAAGAAATGTTGCTGAGTTTTTGAGATTAATTGATGCGTATGCACATGTTCAAAAAAACGGAGAAGTATGTCCAGCTAACTGGGAAGAAGGAAAAGATGCAATGTCTGCTAACAGAGACGGAGTAGCTTCTTACTTAGCCTCTCACTAAAAAAATTTAAAATCATCCTTTTATAAGCTTCTCAGGATGTCTAATCGTGAGAAGCTTATTTTTAACTATTTAAATTGTAAACAATGGTTCAAGAGTTACATACGGATAACTTAGCTGATGTGGTAAACGAAAACACTACAGTAATAGTTCAGTATTCTGCAACCTGGTGCGGTAATTGCAGAATTATGAAGCCAAAATTTAAAAAACTGGCATCAGAAAATGATAATACTGTTTTTATAATAGTAGACGCTGAAAAATATCCCGAATCAAGAAAAATGGCAACAGTAGATAACCTTCCTACTTTTGCAACCTTTAAAAATGGAACTTTTGTAAATCAGGTTCAAACAAATAAATTTGACGTTTTAAAAGAATTAGTCGATGAAGTTACCAATAATTAAACACCTTACATCTTTCGTTGAAGAAAATGACGAAGACTTTCTGGTAGAAACCATTGAAACGTTGGAAGCGTTAACCGAAGTTCCTTCATTAAAAGATGAAGAGTTAGATGTCATAGGAGAGTTAATCTCCAATATGTACGGTGCGATAGAGGTTCATAAAATGATCAAAACTGGTACTCCTAAAAAAGAAGCTCTAAATAGTTTTATGCAAAGAGTTATGGGATCTATCGATACATAAACGATGTTAAAATAGAATTAAAAAAATGCCGTTTTCATTATAATGAAAACAGCATTTTTTTAATAAAGCTTTTAGTTTTTAATGAATTTTATGATTCCCTTTTGATCTTTAAAGCTTGCAAAGTAAACGCCCCTTGATAACTTAGAAATATCAATTTTAGTAGTATTGTCTAAGATGTTTATACTGATCATTCTTTGTCCGACTAGGTTATAAATATGTAAAATTTCTTCTTTTGCAAATTTACCTTCTAAGGTGACCGTATTTGATGCAGGAATAGGATGTAAGATGGCACCTGAAGTAATCACGAAATCATCTACACTTAAAACAGCATCTACTGTAAGTTGAAATGTACAATCAGCGGTAGTTCCATCGGTCGCTGTTAATGTGATGGTGTGAACACCTTCCGATACTGTTGTGCCCGGAGATGGATTTTGCGAAATAGTTGCGTTACATCCTGTACTTACTGCATTCGCCATTCCTGTGTAATCTGGAACTGTATAGGTAGATGATCCGAGATCTGTACCGGTTGTTTGATCTTCGGGACAATTTATAGTCAATGGAATAGCTGGTAAGTTATATCCGGTTGCTGTAAACTCAGTAGTAAATACATCTATATCTGCACAACTATATCCCATATCGATGGCGGCTTGTCTTACTGCAATTGCTGCATTTTCCTGATTAGTAGAACTGTTGGTCATTCCCAGTCCTTCTAGAAAGGCTTTATCTGTCTTTTCACGTCCTATGATATCAAAAATCCGCATCAAGCTTGTAGACCAAATTTGTCCATTCGCGTGGGCAAACCCTGAAATAAGATCATTGGGATACTGGGCATTATAATCTGTTGTTCTGCCACCCCAAAATGTATTATGACCATCCCATCCGAATACAAAATGATAAGAAGCGTCAGAGGATTGCCATTGCCCTAAACTGCGTTTGTAGGATTGCGCCCAATAATCGCCACATCCTTCACTTAAAGCTTCTACCTGAGATAGAGAACCGTTAGTGATCCAGTCATGTAATCCGTGACCTAATTCATGAAGAATAACATCTGCATCTTCCCCATCGTCGACACCACCTTCTCCAAAATTTAACTGACCTCCGCCATAAGACGACTGATCTGCACCGTTCCATGCACTTGGATCAAACTCTACAACACCTCCGTTAAATGTAGAGACCAATGAAATACCTAAAGTTTCATTAATATACCTAAGACTTTTATCAAGATGATAGTAACAATTAACCGCTTCAAAAGCATCATCATTTCTGTTGAAATTGAAATCAGGAGAATTCTGAGTGAATAAACCTTTAGTTGGAGCTTCAATATCTTTTATCTCAGCATACGGACCTTTTAAAGTATAGATTCCTCCTGTAAAATCTAAATCTTTTAATATCACAGAAGATCTGGCAGCATCTAATTGAGGATTAGTTGCGTCATTGTTATCTGCATAAGAACCTCCATATGTTTGCCCAGTAGCTGATAACGGGTCAGGATCAAAGATCATACCCGTTCCATCTACCAAGAAAGAAACTGCAGTATTCTCTTTAGAGGAATTGTTTTTTGATTCTCGAATTGGATTTTTCGATTTATTACGATTAATTTTTGGTTTTAGATTAGGGTTTCTTTTTATAGAGACATCTTCAGCTTTGAGTACTTCTCCGGTTTGCGCATCAATAATGACTTCCCAATATCCAACTGGCAAAGTGGCACTAATTTTATTTACGTATACTAGTCGAGTGTCCCCCTGTTTATTGTAAACATATAATTTAGATTCTTCTCTAGAAAAATTTCCTTGTGCATTGATATGTGTTTTTGCCATATCCAATGCCGAGGTTTTAAATACTGATGGTGTAGTATTGATCTTTGCCACTTTAGAATCATAATTATTTGCCACATGAGTTACTTTGTTCTTTTTAGAAACGTGCACTGTAATTTCTGTGTCATACACAGGAACTCCGCTTATGGTTTGCTGATAGCGCAAAGTATGACCTGATAAACTACTTCTAGAGGCTCGTAACAAAAAGTTTTCCTCGGTAGTAACTTTTAGTTGACTCTGGTTGTTTTTTATCCATTCTCGTGCGATCTGATCGGGAGTTTTTTGTGCACATACATTTATGCATAGACCCAAAAAAAATACTTTGGTTAATAGTTGTAAGTTTCTCATAATTTAATAAAGTAAGTTTTAATTAAAACATTTGAGATTAGAAAAGCCCTAAAAATTTTTTTATTTCTTTTGATATGTGTAAAATTGAGGAAGAAAATACAAAGGTATTTTTATCATTTACTAAAACTTACTATTATGGCTACAATAACACTAGGCGGAAACTCAATACACACAAGCGGAGAATTACCAAAGGTCGGAGAGAAAGCACCGGATTTTGAATTAGTAAATACTGATTTATCGGTTTCAAAACTATCAGATTATAAAGGCTCTAGAGTTGTTCTTAATATTTTTCCTTCGATAGATACGGGAGTCTGTGCGGCATCTGTTAGACAGTTCAATAAAGAAGCTAGCGATTTAGAAAATACCAAAGTACTTTGTATATCCAGAGATTTACCATTTGCTCAAGCTAGGTTTTGTGGAGCAGAAGGTTTAGAAAACGTGGTGAACCATTCAGATTTTAGAGATGGAAAGTTCGGAAAAGATTATGGTTTGGAAATTATAGATGGCCCGATGAAAGGGCTCCATTCGCGGGCGGTAGTTGTAGTTGATGAAGAAGGTGCTATCATTCATACAGAACAAGTACCGGAAATCGCGCAAGAACCTAACTATGCTGATGCTATAAAGACGTTGGTTTAATTGTATGAGTAAAATCTCAAAGTTTATTATTGGAAGATTACGAGGTTGTGGGTTTGCGCTCAAGGGTGCATTATTATTACTTAAAACCGAACCCAGTATACAGGTTCAGGCTGTCATAGCAATCATTATGACAGCCTTGGGTTTTTATTTAAATATCACAGCAACAGAATGGATTTTACAAACTTTTGCGATTGGTCTGGTCATGAGTATAGAAGGGCTGAATACAACGATAGAAGCAATTGCTGATTTTATTCACCCAGATTTTCATAATAAAATTGGTTTTATCAAAGATATAGCAGCCGGAGCCGTTTTTATTGCCGCTATAACTGCGGTTGTTATTGGTTGTATTATATATCTGCCTTATCTATTTTAGAAAATTTTTTTGGCATTTCTACGTTCCATTATAGATATTCGTATTTTTGCGATAACACACCCAAAAAATGGTAAAAAAAAAGGTAACAACAAAAAGGAAAACTGCTAAAAAACCAAAAACTCCTTTAAAAGAAAGATGGAAGTTATCAAGACAACAAAAAGTTGTTTTAGGTAGTTTTTTGTTTTTTTTAGGGATTGCATTATTCTTTGCATTTGTATCTTTTTTCTTTAATTGGAAAATTGATCAAAGTGAAATTTCCGAGTTTCCTAATCGAACAGCTTCTGCTAAGAATTGGTTGAGCATATCCGGAGCAAAGGTTAGTGATTTCTTTATATTTAGAGGTTTTGGCATATCTGCATTGATTCTTCCGGTTTTGATTTCCTTAACAGGGGTATATTTGTTTTTTGACTTAAATAGAAGAAAACTTGCAGGATTCTGGTTTTGGGGAACCCTAGTAATGTTATGGATCTCAGTAATTTTTGGATTTGTACAAAAAGGAAGCGGATTGCTTGCCGGAGTTATTGGATATGAGGTGAATGACTTTATGCAGGATTATATTGGATTTATTGGTACTGTTTTAGTACTGGCATTTTTTGCTATAGTGTATATAGTGGTCCGTTTAAGATATACGCCTGAAAAAATTTCAGCTTCTCTAAAAAAGACACAAACAGAGATTACAAAAGATTATCAGGCAGCAAAAAAGATAAATGGAACAAAGAGTGTTGTAAGCCAAAAAGACGAAGTAATAGATAAAGAAACTTTATCTTCTGGTGATACCATGGATCTTTCAGTTAATCCAGTCACAGAGAAGGTTATTGATAAGACTTCGCTTACTAACTCCAAAGAAACACCTAAAACTTCAAGAACTACCGTAAATGAATTTTATGGAAATCCTGAGAATCAATCCGGTGAGATCCCTGAAAAATTGATTATAAAATCCGAAGATAATCCGGAGGATATCGCAATGGAAGTAGAAACGGTGGTAGAGGAAGAGGAAGTGGAGAATCTAAGTGCTAAATTGGTAAAAGATTTTGGTGAGTTTGATCCGAAGTTAGAATTAGGTAATTATAAGTTTCCAACTATTGACTTATTGAAAGATTACTCGGTTCAAAATGGAGGAATCACCATTGATCAGGGAGAACTAGAAGAGAACAAGAATCGGATTGTGGAAACACTTAAAAATTATAAGATAGAGATTGCCCAGATTAAGGCAACCGTAGGACCCACAGTTACCTTGTATGAAATCGTTCCTGAAGCGGGGATCCGTATTTCTAAAATTAAAAATCTCGAAGATGATATTGCATTATCATTAGCCGCGTTGGGTATTAGAATTATTGCACCTATTCCTGGTAAAGGTACTATTGGTATCGAAGTGCCTAATAAGAAATCAACGATTGTTTCTATGCGCTCAGCAATTGCCTCTTCAAAGTTTCAGGGTGCCGAAATGGAATTGCCTTTATCTTTAGGTAAAACTATTTCGAATGAAACTTTTGTAGTTGATTTAGCTAAAATGCCTCACCTGTTGATGGCAGGAGCAACGGGACAAGGTAAATCTGTAGGACTTAATGCAATACTTACATCATTATTGTATAAAAAACATCCCGCTGAAGTAAAGTTCGTTTTAGTAGATCCCAAGAAAGTAGAATTGACGCTGTTCAATAAAATAGAACGTCATTATTTGGCCAAACTGCCAGATACCGAAGAGGCTATTATTACCGATAATAATAAAGTAATTAATACCCTCAATTCTCTATGTATAGAGATGGATACCCGATATGACTTGTTGAAAAATGCAATGGTCCGTAATATCAAAGAATATAATGCAAAATTTAGGGCTAGAAAGCTTAATCCGGAGAATGGTCACAAATTTCTACCATACATAGTACTTGTTGTAGATGAGTTTGCGGATCTGATTATGACTGCGGGTAAAGAAGTAGAGACGCCTATTGCCAGGTTAGCGCAGTTAGCTCGGGCAATTGGGATACATTTAATCATTGCAACTCAGCGACCTTCTGTAAATGTGATCACCGGAATGATTAAGGCCAATTTCCCGGCCAGAATTGCATTTAGGGTGACTTCTAAAATAGATTCTCGTACAATTCTTGATACTGGTGGTGCCGATCAGTTAATTGGTAGGGGAGATATGTTATATACACAAGGAAACGATTTAGTAAGGATACAGTGTGCTTTTGTAGATACTCCTGAAGTAGAGAGGATTACGGATTATATCGGAAGCCAAAAAGCCTATCCTGATGCTTATATGTTACCAGAGTATTCTGGAGAAGAAAGTGGCACAAGTCTTGATATAGATATAAATGATAGAGATAAGCTTTTTAATGAGGCAGCAGAAGTTATTGTCACAGCGCAACAAGGTTCTGCGTCTTTATTACAAAGAAAATTAAAATTAGGTTATAATCGAGCCGGAAGATTGATTGATCAATTAGAAGCAGCCGGTATTGTAGGACCTTTTGAAGGAAGTAAAGCTCGACAAGTTTTAGTGACAGATTTGGTAGCCTTGAAACAGTTATTAGATGCCGAATAGAGATTTACGAAAAATAAATTTAATATTTAGAAATATATAGATGATAAAGAGATTATTATTTTTAGTGGTTGCATTAATTATTACCAAAACTCAAGCACAAGATGCAAAACCACTTTTGGATGAAGTGTCAGCAAAGGTGAGAAGTTATGATAATATCGTAATCGGGTTCAAATACGCCCTGAATAACCCTGCAGAAAATGTGTCTCAGGAAACTAGGGGGGATGTAACCTTATTAGGAGATAAATATGTATTGAACCTGATGGGAACTGAGCAAATGTATGATGGAAAAAAATTACACATTATTATACCAGAAGATGAAGAAATTAATATTTCATCTCAAAGCCCGGAGGATGAGGCGAGTGTTACCCCATCCAAAATGCTTACATTTTATGAAGATGGATATACATCTAAAATGGATATTGTACAAAATGTGCAAGGAAGAAAAATTCAGTTTGTAAAATTAACTCCTATTGATTCTAATAGTGATTTAAAAGAGATTTTATTAGGAATTGATAAACAAACAAAGCATATTTATAAGCTGATTCTAATGCAAAATAACGGAACCAACATTACCATTACAGTCAATAGTTTTAAAACAAATCAACCGCTTTCTAATACGTTGTTTGTTTTTGACGAATCAAAGTACAGTAATTATTACATTAATCGTTTAGATTAGTCATAATATTGAAGCATTAAATTATAGTTTATACACATCCCGAAGATTTCGGGATTTATTTTAGTAGCAAATAGGTGAAAATACTTGACAGATATATTCTAACGACTTTTTTAAAGACGTTTTTTCCACTTTTCATTATCATCATGTTTATTCTGTTATTGCAGACCATTTGGCTGTTTATATCAGAGTTAGCAGGAAAAGATTTGGATTTTTCAGTAATAATAAAGTTTCTAACTTATGCTACGCCTAGGTTAATACCGATGGTATTGCCACTCACAATTTTACTTACCTCGATAATGATCTTTGGTAATTTTGCAGAAAATTATGAGTTTGCAGCAATGAAATCCTCAGGGATATCATTACAACGGGCTATGAGAACATTATCAGTTTTCATGTTTTTTTTAGGGATTGGGGCGTTTTTCTTTTCAAATACTGTGATTCCGAATTCAGAACGAAAGTTTGTGAACCTTAGAAAAAATATTGTAAAGGTCAAACCTGCGATGGTCATTACTCCCAATCAGTTTAATGATTTGGGAGATATCAATATACGCGTCTCTGAAAAATATGGCGATAATGATCAATTTATCAAAGATGTAATTATCCATAAAAAGGAAGCCAGGGCAGGAAATTTTACTGTAATTAAAGCTACCGATGGAGAATTACAGGGCAGTATAGATTCTGATCTGATCACACTGGTACTCAACGATGGAAATTATTACACAGAGGTTCAGCAAAAATCTCCTAAACAAAGAAAAAAATTACCTTTTGCCAAAACGTATTTTAAGCAATATGTGCTTAATATCGATTTATCATCATTAGATAACGTAGATATGGATGCACAGCAGTATAGCAAAGGGTTTAATATGCTTAACGTTAATGGGCTAAGAAATGAAATAGATACCTTATCAATACAGGTAAACGATGAGGTAAGGGCCGCAGAGGATGACGTAAACAGAAGAAACGGTTTTAGCGAATTAAACCGAAATTTAAAAATTGACACGCTCAAAAAAGCAACTACTGATACTTTAGACCTAATTAATGATCGTTTTAGTGTAAAGCAAAAATCACAGATATACAATTTAGCCTTTTCTAATGTAGATGGCGTTATCAGAAGAATACAAAGTGCTAAAAGAAACCTGGAAGTTAAAAAAAGGGCGCTTAATAAATACGAAATGTCATTGCATGACAAATATGCCTTGGGTATTGCCTGTGTACTATTATTTTTTGTCGGTGCTCCATTAGGTGCTATCATCAGAAAAGGAGGTTTAGGATTACCAATTGTTATCGGAGTGGTATTATTTCTTACTTATCATTTTATAGGAATTTTTGCTAAAAATGGGGCAGAAGAGGGAGGAATTCCTCCGTTTGTAGGGTCTTGGTTATCTACCTTTATTATATTTCCGTTAAGCATCTTTCTAACCTATAGAGCAACCAGGGATCGAGGATTTGTAAGTTTTGATATCTTGGTGCAACCGATACGAGACTTTTTTGAGAAGAAATCCAATAAGATTAAAAAACGAGAAGATCAATACGCTTCTAAGGAAGACCAAAAGTTGGATATCGTTCTTGATGAGAATACCATTATTGCCGCAGAAAAACATAAAGATAACTTTCAGGAATATTCATCTCTGACAATTACACTTTTTATAATATTAGTCTTAGTTAATGTAGTGATAGCTTTAGTGTCAAGAGATTCGGTAGATAATAAAGTGATGTTATTGCTTTTTAATGGTATAGGAATTATTGCATACTTGATATTCTCTCTAAAATCTTATTTTAATCTTAAGAATTTTTACAAGCACTTAATAGGAATTATTGATAGACCGTCTTTACTATTGTTTCACGTATTGGGTATTCTGCTATATCCATTAGTATATTTTTCATATAAGAAAAGAGTAAAGAGAGATTTGAATAAAATCAGATAATTCTGGATACTTTTCCATTTACGCATTATATAAATTACCTTTGTTGTTAAAATAAGAATTGCATTGCTATGTCACAGGTTACGGAGACTAAAAATAAAATCAAGTTAAATACCATACAAGAAGCTATCGAGGATATTCGCCAGGGAAAAGTGATTATCGTAGTGGATGATGAGGATAGAGAAAATGAGGGAGATTTTTTGGCAGCAGCCGAAAAGGTAACTCCGGAGATGATTAATTTTATGGCAACTCATGGCCGTGGATTGATTTGTACTCCGATAACCGAACAACGTTGCGAAGACCTGAAATTAAACATGATGGTCGACAACAATACGGATCCAATGGAAACTGCTTTTACGATTTCTGTGGATCTAAAAGGTAACGGAGTCACCACAGGTATCTCTGCAAGTGATCGTGCAAAAACCGTACTATCTTTAATTGATCCTGAAACAAAACCGAACGAGTTGGCGCGACCAGGACATATTTTTCCGTTAAAAGCAAAAGAAGGTGGTGTGTTAAGACGTACCGGACATACTGAAGCGGCTATTGATTTTGCAAGATTAGCAGGATTACAACCGGCGGGTGTGATCGTCGAAATTATGAATGAAGATGGTACGATGGCCAGACTTCCTCAATTGGTAGAAGTTGCTAAAAAGAATGATCTTAAATTGGTTTCCATAGAAGATCTGGTAGCGTATCGTATGCAACATGATTCTTTAATCGAAAAGAAAGAAGATTTTGACATTGTCACCCGATTTGGGAAATATAGATTAAGAGCATATAAACAGACCACAAATAATCAAATCCATATTGCCTTAACCAAAGGAAGTTGGGCAGATAATGAACCTGTGTTAACTCGAATCAATTCGACCTTGTTTAATAATGATATATTAGGAACCCTAACAAACAATGCTGATGAACGATTAGATGCGATGTTTACCTGTATCAATAACGAAGGAAAAGGTGCCATTGTGTTTATTAATCAAGAAAGCCAGTCTTTTAATTTATTAAATAGACTAAAAGCTTTGAATGAAGCTCAAAACGGTAAGGATATTGCAAAAGCTCCAAAAATAGCAATGGATACCAAAGATTTTGGAATTGGTGCACAGATCCTACATGATCTTAATATTCACAAACTAAGATTAGTATCAAATACCGTACAACAAAAGAGAGTAGGGATGATAGGATATGGATTAGAAATCGTGGAGTATGTTAATTATTAGTGTTTTCTACAAAACACTTTGTAGTGCTATAATCATTTTTGCAGCTCTTTCTTTTACTTCAGCTTCCGACCAACCTACTTTGATTAGACAGGATATAGTTCGCCCCATCCAGGCGTCACTGGTATCAAAAGATCTATTGTTTTTTTGTAAACCGGCTTGTTGTTCTGCAGAAAGTCTATTTAAAGATTTTGGTGCTAATAAATGTTCCCACTTTCTGTAATAGTGCCAGTTGTTGTCAAACCAATAAAAACAGGCATCAATTCCGTGTTCACTCAGTGCTTTGTGACCTTTTCTTGCTAATTCCTCGGTAGGTAGGAAAATATTTAAAAAGGCATAGCTTTCAACTCCGTTTTCGGGAACTCTTCTAAATGTTATTTGCGAGATAGCAGATAACGCATTCCTTAGTATTGAATAATTGTTTTCTTGTAGTGCTAAGGTATGATCTAATTTTCTTAATTGAGCAATACCAACTGCAGCATTTAATTCTGAAAGTCGGTAATTATATCCTAGAAAAGGATGTGTTTCTGCTCCTCTATCATTCCCGATATGATCATGTCCGTGATCTTGATATTTATGCGCGTTCTCTGCAAATATTTTAGAATTTGTAATCAATCCACCACCTTCTCCGCAGGTCACTGTTTTTACGTAATCAAATGAGAAACAACCTAGGTCTCCGTAACTGCCCAGAGGTTTTCCTTCATAAGTTCCGCCGATAGCCTGACAAGCATCTTCAAGCAAAAGTAAATTATGTTCATCACAAATGGACTTTAGTGCTTTTAAATCTGCCATAGAACCACACATATGTACTGGCATCACCACTTTAGTTTTAGGTGTAATCGCTTCTTTGACCGCTTTTGGATCCAACGTTAAGGTATCATCAATATCACATAAGATAGGAGTGGCCCCAACCGATAATATGGCTTCAAAACTAGCTACAAATGTAAAAGTTGGCATAATTACTTCATCTCCATAACCTACACCTGCAGATGCTAGTGCCACTGTTAGTGCAGCCGTACCACTGGATACGACCTGAGCGTATGATGTTTGCATTCTGGTGGCTAAATCCTTTTCAAGCTCCAGAGCTTTGTGGTGTCCATTACGGTTCCCATCGAAACCATATCGCATTAAAACTCCATTATCTAGTACATCTTGAACTTCTTTCTTTTCTTCAGTTCCAAATAGCTCGAATCCTGGCATAGGTGCAGTGTTAAATTAAAAAAACTCTTTACGGCAAAAATACCGAAAAGAGTTTTGATTATAAACAGCGAACTGTATCTTTTATCTAGTAGTTATCTACAATCATGGTTACAAAATTAAAATACCTGCTGGGATCTCTTAATGACGAACTGTATGAACCTTGATTGCCTAGGACTTTACCGGTATGGTCTAAAGCAATAATGTTTGGAAAACCACCTTGTTTATTATATTTTCCAAGTAATTTTTTGTTAGCTTTTAGTTGTTCATCAGAAATGATGTCCATTCTTCTTGGGATGTCCACCATTAGTAATACTAGGTTTTGGGATTGTTTTTTAAATTTTTCTGTCGAAAAAAAAATCTTCTTTCAGCATCATACAAGGAGCACACCAATCACTACCTGTAAAATACATTAAAATAGGCTTTTTGGTATCTTTAGAAACTTGTTTAGCAGCTTCAAAATCGGTTAACCACTGTAACTCATTTTCTTGTCCGAATAGGATTGTAGTTATTATAAGGGATAAAAACAGAATTACTTTTTTCATTGGATTATGTTTTGGGTATAGCAAAAATATAACATTTTTATCATACCAAATATCCTGCCAAGTTATTGGTTATAAGTTGATTATTGTTTCTTTAATAGGTCTCCTTACTTTTTTGAAATCCGCAAACATATCATCATTAGCGCGATAGCCAACAGGCAAGACTAAAACAGAAGTAAGTTCCATCTCCTTAAGGCCTAGAATTTCATCATATTTTTCAGGTATAAAACCTTCCATTGGACAAGCATCGATTTTTTCAATGGCACAAACGGTTAGTAAGTTTCCCATGGCAAGATAAGCCTGTTTTGCAGCCCAGTTAGTCACTTCTTCTTTGGGCTTATTTTTAAAGGAATCTACTAATTGTTCCCTAAAAGGTCTCAGGATTTCTTCATCTGTATTTCTAATGGTTTTTACATGATTAAAATACTTAGTGATATATGCTTCTCCAACAGTGTTTTCAATACAAAAAACCAACACGTGTGAAGCATCTGCTACCTGTTGCTGGTTCCAGGAATGCTCTGTTAGCTTTTTTTGTACTTCTTTGTTATGTAGAACCACCAGTTTTAATGGTTGTAATCCATATGAAGTTGCGGTAAGATTAAAAGCTTCGGTTAGTATGTTTATTTTTTCCTGAGGTAGTGAGCGGGTATTATCAAATTTTTTTGTAGCGTACCGCCATTGCAGGCTATCAATAATTTTCATTTCAGTTTTTTAAAAATATATCACAAAGATACAGGTATAAGATTTACCTTTAATCAAGAAATTAATAAGAAAAAACTATATCACCTTATATGAATACTATAGACGAATTGATCCAAAAGTCTGAAACCAGAATTTTTAAAGCTGTTTTTCCTAATACAACCAATCATTATGAAACATTATTTGGCGGAACCGCTTTACAACTAATGGATGAAGTTTCTTTTATATGTGCCACCCGATTTAGCAGGAAGAAAGTAGTGACAATTTCTACCGGTAAAATAGATTTTTCAACACCAATCCCAGAAGGTACGATCATAGAATTAGTAGCCAAAATTTATGAGGTAGGTAGAACTAGTTGTATGGTAAAAGTTGATATTTATAAAGAGGAAATGTATAGCTATGATCGTGAGATAGCTGTTTCAGGCTTGTTCAAGTTTGTAGCTATTGATAATAATAAGAAACCTATCCCAATTATTGATAATCAGTAATAAAAAAAATGCTTTCGCTATAAGAGAGCACTTTTATATATTTGGTATTAAACATTTTGTTATTTATCTCCCAATTGTTTGATTTTAATTTTGAAAGCCGCAAAGATTAAGGTCATAAAGAAACTCATCCAATTGAAAAATGCATAGAATGCATAATCTATAACCGGAACTCCCAGTACACCACTTTGGTAAGCACCACAAGTATTGTATGGTATTAATACAGAAGTCACTGTCCCAGTATCTTCCAGGGTTCTACTTAAGTTTTCAGGAGCAAGTCCTTTATCCTTAAATGCTTTGGCATACATCCTACCCGGAACCACAATCGCTAAATATTGATCCGATGCTGTGGCATTTAATATTACACAGCTAAAAGCCGTACTCGCAAAAAGACCAAATACCGAATCAAATAAGCTAAGTAAGGCTTTACTGATTCTGGCAAGTGCACCAATAGCATCCATAACACCACCAAACACCATTGCACATACAATTAACCAAATAGTACCCAACATTCCGGACATTCCCCCAGCCGTAAACAGATCATTCAATTCTTTGCTAGAGGTTTCTACAGCGGTGTCTACGGTCATAGCTTTCATTACACCTTTGTAAGCTGAGTTAAAGTCAAGTGTTTCACTACCAGCAATATTCATCACAATATCCGGTTGTGCAATAATTGCAGCTATGGCACCAAGTAATGTTCCAGCTAAAAGCGCGATTAACGGAGGGGTTTTTTTTATAATAAGGCCGATTACAATTACAGGCACTATAAAGAGCCAAGGTGAAATGTTGAAAGCACCTTTTATAGCAGCTAGTTGTTCGCTAATTTCCGGAGTACCAGAAGTATCTAATGTAAAACCAATAATTATGAAAATTATGAGCGTTATAATAATAGTTGGCACCGTAGTGTAAGTCATATATTTTATATGAGAGAACAAATCTCCACCCGCCATAGCAGGAGCCAAATTTGTAGTATCAGACAAAGGAGACATTTTATCGCCGAAATAAGCTCCGGAAATTACCGCACCAGCAGTCATACCTAAAGAAATACCCAACGTATCTCCAATACCAATTAATGCAATACCAACGGTTGCAGAGGTTGTCCAGGAACTACCTGTTGCAATTGAGATAATGGCACAAATGATTACACAAGCCGCTAAAAAGATCGTAGGATTAAGAATTTGTAATCCATAATAAATCATTGTGGGTATAATACCACTAATTAACCACGTTCCTGCCAAGGATCCTACCATTAATAATATAAGTAATGCTCCGGTGGTAGATTTTACATTTCGAGCTACCTCTTCCATCATTTGTTTGTAGGATACTTTATTAAAAAAACCCACCATTGCCGCAACTGCAGCACCAAGTAGAAGTATAAATTGGTTACTTCCGCTTAAGGCATCATCTCCAAACGCAAAGTAAACATTGTAAAACAACATTCCCACAAGTGCAATGATAGGAATAAGAGCTTCCCAAATGTTTAGTTCTTTGTTTTCAATAATTTCTTCATTTTGGGGGTTAGTAGGAGTGATGTTTTGACTTTCCATAGATAGTATTCGAAATTTTAAGGATGTAATGTTACGATATTAATAAAATCTATGCAACGTATTATCCTCGTTTAATTATGAAATCGAGAAGTAAAATTTAATTCTAAAAAGTTAAAAATACATTTTATCGATAAAATTTGCTTTTAATCGATATTTTTATGTATATTTGCAAAGTGCTTTTTGTAAAAAGGTATTGTCAAAATATCTTTGAACCATTGAAAATAGATATCAAGAAATTAAATATATAGTGAAAGAGAAGAATTGGAATTGATTGTTTACGTTTTTACCCCGACAAATTTAATTTCCCCCAAAGTTAAATTTGACAAAGTACGAAGCCTCAGAAATGAGGCTTTTTTTATGTTCTCAAGTAAATGAATCTTAAAAAGAATTAAAAATATATGAAACTATGTTTTTAGTCGATTAAAAACGTATTTAATCGATTATTTGTGAATTATCGAATATTAATTTTGTAAGATAAAGTGTTGGATGCTATACTTTTGAAGTGTGAAAGATAAGAGTTACTAATTGAAATAGTTTTAATGTTTCGCCCCAAATAATTAGAATACTCGAAAATTTAGAGAACTAAACTTTTTTTGCCCAAATTACCTACTTATAAGCCTCATACCCCAAGAGGCTTTTTTTATTCACTTTCTTGCTATCTCATAAGATTTCTGGAAATAAGGCATAGATGCACCAAAAAAACATCAAAAAGGAATTAAACCTTTCTAACTTTTTAAATAGGATTTAAGTATATAAAATGTTTTTAATCGATTAAATATGTATTTTATCGATATTTAATGATTTTTAATATAATAATTTTAATACTTTTCTTAATCATCGATGTACTTTTGAAGTGTTGTTAATGATTGATATAATTTGAATTAGTTTTTATGGTATCCCCCAATACCAGCAGTAATTACCCCAAAATTGTAAATCGAATATTCCCCAAATTTGATTTCTTAAATTAAAAGCCTCTTGCCCAGAGGCTTTTTTTATTTGTTAAAAAACAGGCTTTTTCATTTTTTATGTTGAAATTAGTACAAAATCAATATGATGCAGCCTACATTTACTCGTGGATTAGAGTTATTATTTCTATTTGTTTTACTTCCCGTTAGTTTTTTATATCCTTATCCATTACCGATAAAAGTTGTATTAACCATTGCTGGTTTTGTTTATATTTTACTTCATTTAAAGAGATCAGGACTTTTAAAATTGAATTTTCCCGATAAATCCATCTGGAAACCCTTTTGGAGAGAAACGGTGATAAAGTTGGCTATCGTTATAATTGTGACAAGTTTATATGTTTTTTGGGTAGCACCGGATGAATTATTTTCTGTTGTTATTAAGAAGCCCTATTTATGGGTTATTATTTTATTTGTTTATACATTTTTGTCCGTGTGGCCTCAAGAAATTATCTATAGAACATTTTTTTATAATAGGTATGAAAGTTTGATTGATAATAAATGGCTGTTTATTTTTATAAATGCGGTTCTTTTTTCACTAGCACATTTGTTTCTAAGAAGTTTCTTGGTGCAATTGCTCACATTTTTAGGAGGTTTATTATTTGCATTTACCTATCAGAAAACAAAATCTACAACTTTAGTCTCTATTGAGCACGCAATTTATGGTAATTGGTTATTTACGGTAGGAATGGGAGAGATGCTTGCGTTTCCTGGTGCAGATTAACGATTTAGAACTTCTACTAGTATTTTTACTGCTTTTGCTCTATGGCTCACAGTATTCTTTTCTTTGAGTGGTAATTCTGCGAAAGTCTTCTTAAATCCCTCAGGTAAAAAGATAGGATCATATCCAAAACCTTGATCACCTTTTTTTTCTTTGGTAATCATTCCCTTACAAATACCTGTAAATGTTTCTAAATTCCCATTTATGATAAGTGCAATTACCGTTTTGAATTGTGCTTTCCTGTTTTCTTTACCTTTTAGGTTGTCCAGAAGTTTATTCATGTTGGCGTTAGCATCTTTTGCTTGTCCGGCATATCGCGCAGAGTATACACCGGGAGCCCCATCAAGAGCCTCCACCTCTAATCCGGTATCATCTGCAAAACAATCATAGCCAAATTTTTTTTTGATGTACTCAGCTTTTTGTATTGCATTTCCCTCTATTGTAGGAGACGTTTCGGGTATATCCTCGGTACAACCTATGTCTGCTAAACTTAGTAATTGAATATATGAAGGTATTAGGACCTGTACTTCTTTTAGCTTGTTAAGATTGTTGGTGGCAAATACTAATTTCATTTCGGGTATAAATTTTTAACTTTACTTAGTACTTTAGGCTTTAGCATCATAATTTTCAATCCATTTTCCTTGTACTTTAAGCACTTGTTCGATCACATCTCTTACACAACCTTTACCTCCTTTTTTAAAGGAAACATATTTTGAGACTTCTTTTATTTCAGCAACGGCATCTTGAGGACAAGTGGGCAATCCTACCATTTTCATCACCGGTAAATCTGGAATATCATCTCCCATATATAAAACATTCTCTATTTTAATGCCATTCTTATCCATGTATTCGTTTAACTGATCTACTTTATGATGTGCGCCCAGATAAACATCTTTAATTTCTAATCCTTCCAATCTTTTCCTGACTCCTTCATTTTTTCCTCCTGATATAATACATACGTTAAACCCTTGCTGCACTGCAGTTTTTAATGCATATCCATCTTTAATATTCATAGTTCTCAATAATTCTCCGTCGGTATTAATGATTACCGTTCCATTGGTTAGAACACCATCAACGTCAAAGATAAACGTAGTAATATGTTGTAAATATTCTTTATAGCTCTTTTCCATATTTAGATTTTATTGCTTTGGTAAGCGTTTTGTATAGTTGTATTTGTAAATCGTTTGTTAGAATTCCTAAGTGTCTTTCTATAGTTAGAGAATCATTACGAACAGCAGGTCCCGTCTGGGCTTTATCCGGTGCTATCTCCTGTATTTTTTTTGCTGTTTCTTGTATTAGTGGATGTAAAATTTCGAAAGGAACATTATTTTCAGTACATATTTCACTGCCTACAGAAAACATATAGTTGGTAAAATTGTTGACGAATACTGCTGCCACGTGTAATAAATTTCTTTGATCAGAAGAGATGTCGTATACTTTTTGAGACAACATAGAGGCAAGTTTTTTTAAGAAAACTACATCTGTCTTTCTTTCCGCTTCAATGCAAAAAGGGATTTTATTGAAATCTACTTTTTTAGTAGCACTAAATGTTTGTAAAGGATAAAAAACTCCCGGATGATTCCTATTGTCTATAGATTTCATAGGAACACTCCCTGAAGTATGAACAACTAATCTATCCATAAAAGGTAACGCACTAGAGACTTTTTCTACGGCATCATCACTGATTGCCAGAATGTATAAATCTGCCTCCTTTAATTTTGTTAGGTCGGTTGTGATTGTGTCAGATTTCTGGTCTTTATGTAGTTTGATACCTTTTCGGTTATAACATTGGATAACCTCGACCGATTTTTGGTTTAAAAAAGCGGTATACAAGTGTTGCGCAACATTTCCGGCACCAAGAAGAACTATAGAATTCATTTGGCTAAAATAAGGAAGATACTTTAAAAATTAGACAAGTTTTATAGTTCTGTTAAAACCAATAAATAGGATTCCGAGAATGTCTAATTATCCTCTTAAAAACACTAAATTTGCCGAGCTAAAAAAATTACGATGCAAAAGAAGTTGGCGAGTATTTTATTTTCTACCCGATTAATGGCAATTCTTTTTATAGTGTTTGCTGTCGCTATGGCAGTTGGTACATTTTTGGAAGATGATTATGGTACAACCGCAGCCAGAATTTGGGTATATAACACCTGGTGGTTTGAAGCAATTATGGTCTTTTTTATGATTAATTTCTGTGGGAACATCGTACGTTATAGATTATATAAAAAAGAAAAATGGGCGACATTATTGTTACACCTTTCCTTTATTTTGATACTCTTAGGTGCTTTTATTACTCGATATATTAGTTATGAAGGAGTCATGCCAATTCGGGAAGGAGAAACCACTTCTGAATTTCTTTCAGAGCACACATATCTAACAGTTTTTTTAGATGGAGAAATTAATGGTGAACCTCGAAGAAGACCTATTTCAAAAAAATTAGAGTTAACAGAAGCTACCGATAATAATTTTAGAATTGAAACCGACTATAATCAACAACCCGTTATTATTCAGTATAAAGATTATATCACTGGAGCAGAAATGGGGCTGGTAGAAACTGAAGATGGAGAAAATTATCTAAAAATAGTAGAAGCTGGAGATGGTAATAGGCACGATCACTATTTAAAAGAAGGAGAAGTATCCAATATTCATAATATTTTGGTAGCTTTTAATATACCTACCAAAGGTGCTATCAATATCACATATAAAGATGATGAGTATTATATAGAATCTCCTTTTGATGGTTCTTATATGCGAATGGCTGATCAAAAACAAGGTTTAGTTATTAAGGATAGTGTACAACCATTGATGTTGAGATCACTTTATCAAACAGCAGGGATGCAATTTGTAATTCCGGAGCCGGTAATTACAGGAACTTATGATGTTGTTCCGATAGAAGTAAAAGAGAAAGGGCAGCAGGATGCACTTATTTTTGATGTCACTACAAATGAGGAGACCAAAGAGATTAAATTATTAGGAGGGAAAGGGTATGCTAATGATATGCAAAAGCTATCTATGGGTGGTTTGGATATGTATTTCAGTTATGGATCTAAGCGATTAGAACTTCCTTTTGCGCTAAAACTGAATGATTTTATTGCCGAAAAACAGCCGGGAACAGAAAAAGTGTATAAATCTTTTATGAGTAAGGTAGATATCATAGAGGAAAATGCGGAGCCGAGACCTTATGATATCTATATGAACCACGTATTAGACCATAAGGGATATCGTTTTTTTCAAGCGTCTTTTGATCCTGATGAAAAAGGGACTGTACTTTCAGTGAATCACGATTACTGGGGAACAATGATTACTTATGTTGGGTATATACTACTTTATTTAGGTTTAATGCTTATTTTATTTACCAGAGGATCAAGATTTAAAGACCTGGAACAAATGCTGAATAAAATAAAGTCGAAGAAGAAAGAATTAACGCTTTTACTAGTATTGTTAAGTACTACATTTTCTTTCGCCCAACAGGAAAGAGACCACGTAAATCATTTACAAGCATTGCCTAGTAAGGCGAAACTGGATTCTGTGATAAAAGCAAATGCCGTAAGTAAAGAACACGCGGCAAAGTTTGGTAGTATTGTCATTCAGGATGAACGCGGAAGGATGAAACCGGTCAACACATTTTCTTCAGAGTTACTGCGTAAATTAAGTAAAAAAGATACTTATGAAGGGTTAACCGCTGATCAGGTTTTTGTGTCAATGGTAGAGAACCCTTTCATATGGTATAGTGTACCTATTATTGAAATCAAAAGGGAAAACGATAGTATACGTAAGATATTAGGTGTTTCTAAATCTGAAAGAAGAGTTTCTTTAATCGATCTGGTAGAGCAAGATGGTTCTTATAAGCTAGATCCTTACTTAGAAAAAGCCAGTAGCACAAGTACTCCTAGCAGTTTTGAAAAAGATTTTTTAAAAACTCATGAAAAATTTTATCTCCTAAACCAGGCGTTGGGGGGTGGAATTCTGAGAATTTTTCCGGTTCCCGGAGACAAAGGTAATAAATGGGTTTCTGCGCCACAGCTTAATGAACATAAGTTTACCGGTATGGATTCTGTGTACACCAGACAAATCATTCCTATTTATATACAATCCTTACAAGAAGCCAGAAAAACAGGAGATTATAGTAAACCTAATCAATATATAGAAAGTATTAAGGCGTTTCAGACTAAGTTTGGAAGTGAAGTTATGCCTGCTGATGATAAAATTCAAGCTGAAATCGCTTTAAACAAATATGATATATTTAGAACATTGTATAGATATTATGGTGTTACTAGCGTATTATTTATTTTGATTATCATTTTAGGAATTTTTTATCATAAAAATAAGGTGGTTAAGCTGTTGGTTAAAATCTTTATGGGCATTACAGTATTGATTTTTATGGTACATACATCCGGATTAATTATCAGATGGTATGTGTCTGGTCATGCACCTTGGAGCGATGCTTACGAATCTATGATTTATGTTGCCTGGGCTACCGTAGCATTAGGATTGGCTTTTGGTAAAAAAAGTAACCTTACTGTTGCCGCAACAGCATTTGTAGCTGCCATTATTTTATTTTTTGCACATGAAAATTGGACAGATCCTGCTATTGCAAACCTACAACCTGTGTTGGATTCTTATTGGGTATTAATTCATGTATCCATCATTGTAGCAAGTTACGGTCCTTTCTTTGTTGGAGCGATTTTAGGAATAATTTCCTTATTGTTGATGATCCTAACTACCAAGTCTAATAAAGAACGAATGGCTCTCAATATAAAAGAGATTACCATTATTAATGAAATGGCATTAACCATAGGTTTAGTGATGCTTACTATTGGTAACTTTTTAGGAGGAATGTGGGCTAACGAAAGTTGGGGTCGTTATTGGGGTTGGGATCCAAAAGAGACCTGGGCACTCATCAGTATTATGATATACGCCTTTGTGATACACATGCGATTAGTTCCTAAATTACGGGGGAGATGGTTCTTTAACTTGATGTCCGTATTAGCAGTTGGATCAATTTTAATGACCTATTTTGGAGTGAATTTTTATCTAAAAGGACTACATTCCTATGCCAGTGGTGATCAGGTAGTTACTCCCTCTGCAGTGTATTATAGTTTCGTTGCTTGGGCAATATTAGGAGCTTTTTCATATTGGCGATACTCCGTGCATTATAAAAAATAATTGTTATAAACACTTGTTTTTCAGTTTTTTGCTTAAAAAAAAGACTATACAAAAACTATACAGGATTAATTTTTTAGTATAATTCTTAATAGTATTGAATAATATCTGATATTTTTATGACTTTTAACAAATCATTAAAATTTAGATATGGGTATTATTTCTTTTGTAGGATTTACACTTTTAGTTGCAATCATATCATATATTGCTACCAGAAAAACGGATGAAACATCTTCTGATGGTTACTTTTTAGGAGGTCGTAGTCTTACTGCCGTAGTAATTGCAGGTTCGTTATTACTTACCAATTTATCTACAGAACAAATTGTAGGACTTAATGGTTCTTCGTATTCAGAAGGGATTTTAGTAATGGCTTGGGAGACATTAGCCGCTATAGCTATGGTTGTTACGGCAATTTTTTTACTACCAAGATATCTTAAAGGAGGAATCACAACTGTACCTCAATTCTTAGAAAGACGCTATGATACTACTACAAAAGCATTTACATCTGTATTGTTTTTGTCTGGTTATGTTGTGGTATTTTTACCTGTTGTTTTGTATACAGGTTCTCTTGCAATAACAACTATGTTCGATGTTCCTGAATTGTTAGGTGTTTCAAAAGGGACTTCTATTTGGATATGTGTGTTTGGGATCGGTGTTATAGGATCTATATATGCAATCTTTGGCGGATTAAAAGCGGTAGCGGTATCAGATACAATTAATGCAATAGGTTTATTGATAGGTGGTATTATGATTCCGGTTTTTGGTTTACTAGAAATTGGTGATGGAAGTATTTCTGAAGGAATAAACATTTTAATGACTTCAAACCCTGAAAAATTTAATGCTGTTGGTTCTAACGAATCTTCTATTCCTTTTGCAACCATTTTTACCGGAATGATGTTGGTTCAATTATTTTATTGGGGAACAAATCAAGCTATTATTCAAAGAGCTTTAGGAGCAAAAAATTTAAAGGAAGGACAGAAAGGGCTTTTATTAGGATCATTCATTAAAATATTAGGACCCATTATAGTGGTATTACCTGGGATTATAGCTTTCCATATTTTTAAAGGAGAGTTGACTACCGCGGATGAAGCATATCCTAAATTAGTGAGTAGAGTTTTGCCACTATCTTTAGTGGGCTTTTTTGCAGCTGTATTGTTTGGTGCGATTCTCAGTTCATTTAATAGTGCTTTAAATAGTTCAGTAACCTTATTCGGAATTGATATTTATAAAGAATATTTTAATAAGGAAGCAAGTGAAAAACAAGTAGTAAAAGCAGGTAAGGGTTTTGGGGTAATTTTGGCAGTTTTGGCAATGTTGGTTGCACCACTTTTAGCCCAAGCCGAAAGTATCTTTACGTATTTACAAAAAATTAATGGATGTTATAGTATCCCAATTTTGACCATTATAGTGGTAGGATATCTTACAAAACGTGTTCCGGCAATTGCAGCAAAAGTAGGTATGATTTCTGGAGTATTATTGTACGTAGTTTACATATTACTGGATGAGTTTGTTTTTGTTAATAAAGAGCTACCTCATTTCCTCCATGTAATGGCCATTCTTTTTGTGCTCAACATCATTATCATGTTAATTATAGGTAAACTGTATCCAAGAGAACAAGCATACGAGCAGCAATATACCAAAGAAGTGGATATTACACCTTGGAAATATACTAAGATAGTAGGTGCTATTATATGTTTAATTGTGATATCTACCTACATCTATTTTAACTAAAATAAAAGAAACAAACGCATAATTTTTGAAAGACCTCGTATGCAAGGTGATTGATACCATATATGAACTTTTAAAAGAATTGTAGAAAGATCCGTTAAGTTTTAATAAACCAACGGGTCTTTTTGTATATCCCAAACTGTCATTTTAATACCAAATAAGAGAAATAAACCTGGATCTTTAAAAGTTGACGATACCTTTTCTAAAAAATTTGATCATATTTCTACTTTAGGGTTAGTTGTAACATATGATATTTTGAAAAACAAAAGGTTTTTTTTGATAAAAATAAAGCTAATGGATTATTCTAAGCTAGGGTTGTTTTTGATACTTGTATAGGAAATGTAAATAAAATCTAAAAGACTTTCTTATATCAGAGATAACGTATTAGCTCAACATTACCTATACACTCGTATATTATTTTTTTGATATTGTTGAATTTGTAAATCACTTTTTTAATTATAAAAACTGGTGTAAAGAGGTTTGTTTGTTGATTATTTGTAATTTTTAATATTCTTTTATTAAGAATGTATTAATCATGTATGTTTTTTGTTGTGGTCGGTATTCAGAATTTTGCTGAATGTATTAAGTAAATTAGCAAAGAAACTAAGGGTTTTAATCGAAAGCCTGAAAACCTATTTAAACTACTTAAAACCTATTCTTCATACACACAACCAACTTAATGTATTTATAATACTGCATATTCGATTCTTAGAAAAATAGCTAAATCTAAGAATACAAGGAACGTGCTTTATGCTAAATCATTTCACATTACGTTTGGTATAATGCAGTTGAATTGAAAATAACATAATCACGCAAACCATACTCACAATGAAAACAAACCTATTCTTAAAAACCTACGTTACTTTTATTGTATTTACCTTTTTTAGTACAATACTCTACTCGCAATGCTCAGAACTTATTTTTAACGATGAATTTGAAGGTTCTTCTGTTGATCTTACTAAGTGGAGTTTTGATAATGGCGATGGATGCCCAATACTTTGCGGTTGGGGTAATGCCGAGGAGCAATGGTATCAGCCGGAGAACACGACTGTTCAAAATGGGAATTTAATAATTACAACTAGAAATGAAGCCGCTGGTGGTAAACAATTTACTTCTTCAAAGTTAATTACCTCCGGAAAATTTAACGCTAAATACGGACGATACGAAGCTAGTATAAAATTACCTTCTGCTGGAGGAATCTGGCCCGCGTTCTGGATGCTACCTGAAAACGGTAACTGGCCTTTTACCGGTGAAATTGATATTATGGAATCCCAACACAAAAACCCTGAAAGTATTGGTGGTACAGTACATTATTCTAATGGAGGTTGGCAGTATAATGGTAGAGAGTTCAATGCAGGTATAGATCTTTCTGCTGGATTTCATGAATATGCTGTAGAGTGGGAGCCAACAGAGATTAGGTGGTACATAGATGATCAATTATATCATACAGTTACGCCCGCCAATACCGTAGACCCTTGGCCATTTAGCGAAGGAGACTGGTATTTGATACTAAATGTTGCGGTAGGAGGACCAGGAACACCATATACTGGTAATATCCAACCAACACCGGCTGATTACCCAACACAAATGGAAGTTGATTACGTAAGAGTGTATAGCGGTACTTTTAATACACAACTTACCGGAGATAATAAGGTATATGAAGGAGAAACTAATAAAATATACGCTATAACCTCAATACCTGGTGCTTCTTACACCTGGTCAGTTCCCGCTGGGGCTTCCATTATTTCTGGACAAGGAACAAATTCAATTGTAGTAAACTGGGGAGTTTCCGGAGGAGATATTTCTGTTTCTGTCAATGTTCCTAACTGCGGTCTCAGTGATTACAAAATGAATGTATCTATAGAACCACCCAGAACGGTAGGGTTTGTTTATGAAGATTTTGAATCCAATAGAAATATAACATATGGATCAACTACTTCTGGAATCCTTTCACAGTCCGTAGTCAATCCTATACCCAATTCGACCAATAATTCTTCATTTGTGGGTAGATACCAAAGAGATTCCGGATCTCAATATGATGTATTGTTTATGGAGTCAGAGGATATAGGCAATGCATTAGAATTTGTATCTGGCAAAAAAACGATTTGGATGGAAGTTTATAGTGATGCACCGATTGGGACAGAATTGATATTACAATTAGAAAATGGAGCATTGTCTTCTGGAACCTGGCCAGCCGGAAGGCATAGTAGGTATAGTGCAAAAACAACTACACAAAATCAGTGGGAAACAGTAGAGTTTGAAATACTCGACAGACCGGATGTTTCAGTCGGAGCTCTGGAAGTAAATCAATTTGCATTATTGATTGATGCGAATAGCAATACCGAACATATGATGTATTTTGATAATATAAGAAGTATGGTTGAAGCAGAAATAGCAATTTTAGAAGAAATTGTGATTGCCAATTATGATGGAATTAATCAATTAAATCCTATTTTCGAAAATGGAACCTACACTGCCAATGTTTCTAATCCATCTCCTAATGAAGTAAATAATAGTGTAAATGGAGCTCGATATGTGCGAGATGCTTCTTCTCAGTACGATGTGGTAAGTTTTTCTACAATAGCTATAGATGATAGCGGACCATTTAAAGAAGAAGATCAGATTTTCTTTATGGATGTTTATACTGCTGCTGCAATAGGAACAGAAATTATAATAAGTTTAGAAAACGAGATTTCTTCGGCAGATGATTTTCCTTTCGGAAGAAATAGTCAATATACAGGGGTTGTTTCAGAACAAAATACGTGGCACACTATCGCTTTTACTCATACATCCTCTCCAGATGCTGGAACATCGAATCTTGCGGTTGATGAGATTTCAATACTTTTCGATCCAAACTCCAGTTCATCAGATACGTATTATTTTGATAACTTTAAGTATGGAGTAACCACTTTGCCTACCAATTATATTTTTTCTGAAATGATTCAGGATTATAATGGTAATAACAATCTCACATTTAATTCTCAAACCACAGGATCTTATACCGAGAATGTTTCTAATCCTGGAGGCAATACAGTAAATTCATCTTCACAATCAGGAAGATATGTTCGAAATACGGCAGAATTATATGATGTACTTTTTTTTGATACAAATTTTATCAATGATGCCAGCGCTTATGTGTCAGATGATAAAAGATTTGCCATGGACGTTTACACCAGTGCTCCAATTGGGACTGTAGTAAGTTGGCAGTTAGAAGCAGGTAGTATATCGACACCAACCAATTATCCATCAGGAAGACATAGCGTATATCAGGCTACAGTAAAAGAACAGAATGAATGGCATACTCTGGAATTTGTCCTTACAGGAACCCCTGATTTAATAGTAAATGACGCAGAAATAGATACAGTTGTATTGCTATTTGATCCTAATAGCAATAATAGTGATATATTCTATATGGATAATTTAAGGTCTCTAAGAAAGGAAGATACGGTAATAACTCCTATTTTATCATTGATAGTAATTTCTCCTGAAAACTTGGTAATTAATCAGGGAGAAACAGTCCAGTTTAGTGCGCAAGGATTTGACCAAAACGGGGAGGTTTTTCCAACTAGCTTTGATTGGAACAGTACTGGAGGTTTTGTTGATGGTAGTGGTTTATACACTGGATCCAATATTGGAACTTTCACTATCACGGCAACCAGCGGTTCAGTTTTTGGTTCAGTATCTGTCATAGTCAATCAAAATTCAAATCCTTTAGAAGTAATTCCAGGGAAAATAGAAGCAGAAGACTATAAATCAGGAGGAGAAGGTGTTGGTTTTTATGATCTTACACCCGGAAACACCGGAGGTGCTTATAGAATGGATGATGTAGATATACAGAATACAGGAGATACTGCAGGAGGCACATACAATGTTGGTTGGATTGGAGCGAACGAATGGCTAGCGTATGACATAAATGCAACAGCGTCTGAAGCTATATATAATATCGATTTTCGTGTGGCTTCTCCCAATGGAAACGGTAAATTTCATCTGGAACTTGATGGAGTTAACATTACCGAAGTACTATCCGTTCCAAATACAGGAAGTTGGCAGACGTATAATACAGTATCTGTAGCTGGAATTTCAATACCTGAAGGGAATCACGAATTACGAATTGTTTTTGATGCCGGCGGTCTAAATCTTAATTTCATAGAATTTAAGGTGTCAGAGGAGCCTGTGGTAAATAATTGCAATGGATTAGCATCTACTAATCAGTATAGTTATGAAATTTCGTCGGATACTATAGACCCAACAATTACATTTTTACCAGAAGCTGCGGGAGTTGGAGACAATGTTTGTATTCTGTATTACGGAACATCCACAACGGGTCCATACCCCGGATATTTTGTTACTCCTAATGTTCCATTCAAAATTAGGGCAAATACTGGTGATCGTATATATTTTTATTATACCTATAGTTTACCAACGGGTGGTGAAAATAATACAGCCAATTCTAAAAATGATTTTATTGTAGGTTCCTGTAATGATAGCAGAGCATTAGATCCGGATAAAGATAGATCTGAAATTCTTGTATATCCAAACCCACTAAGTGATCAAACAAGAATTGTATTGCCTTCTGCACATGAGTTTTATGGATATCGAGTGCTAGATATTTCTGGAAAAATAATTGAAGAAGAACTAATCGACCGAGAAGCGCAAAGTATTAAATTGAACTTAATGCAAAAAGAAGCCGGAACCTATTTTTTAATACTATCCGGGGATTCTTCCAAACGAAGTTTTAGACTAGTAAAAGAATAAGTTTTTTCCAAATACATTATAAAAAAGTGGTTTAAAGTCTTAAACCACTTTTTTATAGATAAAATTATTATCCACAGGCGTAAAATTCTTACAGACAACTATGATTCGATAACATAAATACGCTAAACAGGGATGTTCGATATTGATTTTTCGATAAACTGTACTAAGTGGAAAATTAGTCAGTTTTTTATTACAATTTAACATTTATTTATATAATTTAACATTTTGTAGGGATAATTTGTTTTTCAACGTTTTTCGTTTTTTTTTCTTCTTTACCACTATTGAAATCAAGATATTTGTATGGGGAAATAGGGGTAAATTTAAAAAGCTATAATGCTTTTAATGTATTGGTAATTAGTTGTTAATTACAGTATTCTCTAGTTATTCCAAGTTTTTATTAAAAATTTTTTGCTCATTTCTTTTTAAAGTATTGAGCATTTTCTGATTAAAATAATATCATAAATCATTAACAACTAAACAACCATATGATGAACATTACTTTCAAATTTTACAAGCCAAAAAGGCGTGGTATGAATAACATATTACTTGCCTTATTATGTTTTGTGTCTTTTACGGCACAAGCAGAAAATGAAATTTACTCTTTTGAAGACACAGAAGAGAGCTACACGAGTATACCGGTGGGAGCTACCATTGCGCTGATAGCCAATAACGGTAGATATGTATCTTCAGAAAATGGAAAAAAACCGATTATAGCTAATAGAACAAGAATCGGTTCTTGGGAAAAATTCCTCGTTGTAGATGCAGGAAATGGTAAAATTGCTTTGAAAGGAAATAATGGAAAATATATTTCTTCAGAAAATGGTGAGAAACCAATGCACTGTAACGTTAGACATTTAGGTGCCTGGCAGAAATTTAAGGTAGTGGATTTCGGAAATGGTAAAATAGCTTTAAAAGGTAGCAATAGAAGATATGTCTCTTCAGAAGATGGGAAAAAACCAATGATCTGTAATAGAAGAGAAGCCAGATCCTGGGAAAAATTTAAAGTAAAAATTCTAAATTATAACAACTGTGAACTTAATGCAGGAACAATCGAGAAAACTCAGACAAATTGTGGAGGCTTCACTCCGGAAGAGTTTGTAGGAACTGAGGTAACTAGTGGTGATCAAAGAAATGTAAAATACCGATGGCAGATTAAAGAAAATAGAGGAGGACAATGGCAAAATATTGATGGAGCTAACTCAAAGAATTATCAGCCACCTTATAGAGAATCTGGCTCAGTTTGGTATCGAAGAGCGGTAAAAATTGAAGGATGTCACGATTATTATTATTCTAATATTGTAGATATTCATGTAAAATTGCTTCCCCAAGCAGATGTAAATGTAACCAGTGCTAATTGCGGTCAGCAAGATGGAATGATTACTTTTACCTTTGATGATATTAACACTAGATCGCACATAGAATTTTCATTAGACGGAGGAACTACCTATACTACAGTTCCAGATCATTCGTCGGTTTTTAGTTTTAACAATTTAGCGTCAGGGTCATACGATATTTGGGTTCGTTGGGGGAACGATGATTGCCCTGTTGATCTTGGAGTTGTTACCATAGAAGACTATTCTGTTAATGTTGACGCCGGAGATGATGTAGAAATTTGTGAAGGAGAAGAAGTAACTTTAACCGCATCTGTAGAAGGAAGTCAAAATTGTAACGAATGTGTTGGATACAGTATATTAAATACAGATTATTGTAGAAATAATGAAAATTATGTGATGTGGTTATCTGATGGTCAGAGCCCAAGATGGTTTTCTAATGTCAATTTACAATGGGAAGAATTTGCAGATGGTTCTGCAAAACTTTCGGGTACTGTTTACGATCACACCTTGGAACAAAAAACTTACGAAGTAGACGCTTTGTTTACAGGGAAAACTCTAAATACACCTGCTAATAGTCCAAAGGAGCACGTTTGTAATGATGAAGACAGTGCGAGATGGACATATTATACCGGACTCACCGGTACTGTTAAGAGTACTGATGGTTCTTGGTCAGTTAATTTGTCAAGAAGAGGACCTGCATTTCAAATGGGTAATGGAGCCAATCAAACAGAAACAGAAGCAGGAAAATTTGGAGCTTGTGGATGGTTTGATACTACGGATCAAAAATATAATGTAGGGGATTTCAATATTAATTTTGGGGATTGTATCGCTACCGATGCTGATAGTTTAACATATTTATGGTCAACTGGAGAAACAACAGAAAGTATTACAGTTTCTGAATCTGGTTCTTACTCAGTCACTGTTAAAAACTGTAACGATTGTGAAGCAACTGATAGCGTAGAGGTAACATATGTTAATGAGTTGGAAGACGGAGGAAAAATTGAAGAAACACAAGTAAACTGCGAAGCATTTGATCCTGAGCAATTTACAGGGAATGACCTTGAAGAAGAAACAGGTCTAACAATAGTGTATCAATGGCAAGTTAAAACAGAACAAGGACAATCTTGGGAAAATATCGATGGCGCTAATGGCATAAATTATACTGCCCCACGCATAGAATCAGGTTCTTTATGGTACAGAAGAGGGGCAAAGAGCGAAGATTGTGGGGAATATGTATATTCTAACAGTGTTGATTTACACGTAAAAGTAGCTTCTATTGCCGAGGTAATTGTTACAAATGCTGATTGTACAGATCCTACAGGAGATATTGAACTAACTTTTGATGATAATGAAGATCGCACACATATTGAGTTTTCTATTGATGGAGGAGTTACATATACTGAAGTTCCCGATAATTCAGGTTCTTATAGCTTTAATAATCTGGCCGTTGGAGATTATAATTTATGGGTTAGATGGGGCAATGAAGACTGCCCTGTAGACCTTGGGACTTTTACTATCGAAGAAGTTGAAGTAATTACTGTGGACGCAGGAGCTGATGAATTCATTTGTTTGGGTGAAGAAATTACACTTAAAGCTAATGTGACGGGAGAAGGAGAATGCGAGGATTGCGTTGAGTACGGTATTAAAGACACAGATTACTGTAGAGGAAGACATCATCAATTTGTAGTTTATATTAATGATCAAGGCACGAGATTATGGATGAGAAATGTTGATTTGGTTTGGAGAGAAAATGCAGATGGAACATCAACCTTAAAAGGAGAAGTTTTCGAATATAACTCTACAAATACATCTTTTATAGTAGACGCTACTTTTACAGGATTTACAAATGTACCGCCGGTAGGTAGTCCAAAAGCTAGCTCTTGTCAAACAGAAGACTCTACTGGTTGGATATATTACACAGAGTTAACTGGTTCAGTAACTCAAATAAACGGATCGTTAAGCTATGATATTTCTAGAAGAGGTGAGGCTTTCCAATTAGGAAATGGAGCTAATGTATTTGAATATACGCCAGCTGTCTATGGTGGTTCAGGATGGTTTAATATAGAAGGTGATCCAACATCTTTTGGTGATTTTAATATTAATATTGGAGAATGTATTTCTACAACATCTAATGGAGTTGAGTATTTATGGTCAACCGGAGAAACAACATCAAGTATTACCGTATCACCATTAGAAAACACTACATATTCTGTTTCTGTTTCCAACTGTGCAGATTGTACAACAACAGATGAGGTAAACGTTTTCGTTAATGAAGCAAATGTTGATTTAGGACCTGACTTAAATATGTGCGATGAAGAAGTAATAGAATTAAACGCTGGAATTGCAGATTCGTATATGTGGTCTACTGGTGAAACTACTCAGTATATTACCGTGGCACCAACTCAGGACACTACCTATTCTGTAGTGGTTAATCAAAATGGATGTGAAGCATCAGACGAAATTATCATTTCAGTTACCAATATTTCAGTGGATGCAGGAGATGATGTTTCCATAGATCAAGGAACTACAGCAGTGTCTCTATCTGCTACAGTATCGGCAAGCGTTGAATCGTATCTCTGGTCTACCGGAGCAGCTACAGCTTCTATAACGGTATCACCAGATGAAACTACTACGTATACAGTCGCTGTTTCTAAAAATGGATGTATTGCAAAAGATAGCGTTACTGTCTATGTAACAACAGATCCTTGTCTTAGCGAGAGTTTTACAGCTACTGCATTTCCTGTTCCAGTAAATAGTACAGGACAGATGAATGTAGACATTGCAGTAAACAGGCCCCAGTCTGTTACTTGCGAAATTTATACAATGGAAGGAACATTAGTTAGTCCAGCTGTAACACAAAATTTGGATGAAGGATGTAATACGATTACCATTGATATGTCACAAACCAATGTTGTACCAATGGCAAACTATATTTTAATACTCAAAGGTGATTCTTCTGAGAATATGCAGACGATCCAATTTTCGACTACAAACTAGTGAAATAGAGAGTAAAAGAGTTTTTTAAAGAAAACCTGTAGAGCCTTATTCTACAGGTTTTTTTAATGAGGTACCTGTAAATAGATGATGTCTTGATGACGAATTGGTCTTGCCAGAATCATTTCTGAAATCTGATACTAGTATAACAGACTGGTTGAGTAATTGACAGTCTTTTTCGTATTATTTAAAAAGACAATTCTCTGAGATAATTTGATATTTGCAAGAATTGAAGATATTTTTTCCCAGTTATTAATTGACTTTCATAAGAACATCAAAAAAACTGGCTTAGGTTTTATTTTTAAAGGGAGTAGTACATTTTCCCGTACATTACCTAAATCAATTGTAATAAAAAACGGCTGAGGTTTTAAAACTTCAGCCGTATACTTACTTTATTACCTGTAAAGACTACTTCGCCTTTTTAATAATATATTTTGCCATTTCTTTAGCTAGCTTCGCATATCCTTCAGAAATTCTGTAACCAGAGTTATAGTCATTTCCAAACGCTCCTCCGCCTGGAACCTTTATGTAATTAGTAGAAAATAATATATTATCAGGATTTGCTGTTTCGTATACCGTAATAGTGGCGTTAAGTTTTGCAGGCTGTCTAGAAACGCCAACGTTATATCCTGGATAAATCCAAGTCGTCTTAACTTTCATCGTATGAGTAGCAGTGCTTAGATCTTTTCCTACTTTTACAGCTCCATCATCAAAACGTTTATTGAACGACTCAATAAATTTTGGTTCATATCGATCCTCTCTATCAGCAAACCAGGATTTTTTAAATTTTTCTCCTCTTCCTTCTCCTGGATGTTTTGCTTCTCTTTTGTCCATTTTGTCCTTCAGAAATTCTTCTTCTGTATCGAATTTATGAACCTTCAGATTTTCATAATCAAATACTAGATTGTATTCAGTAATTCCTTTAAGGTTTTTGATACTCCCTTCTTGATCTTTTCTTTTTTGAGCAAAAGCAACAGTTGTTGCCATAACAACAACAAATAATAATAGTTTTTTCATAATTAGGTTTTTTTAATGCTTGCAAAGATATTTATTTTTTAATTATCCGTTTACCAAGCTTTAGAATTAATAGTACTAGACGGGATGGATCAACTAGTGTGCCAAGTTTATTATGTTTAAAAGCAGTAATGACTATCTTACTATAAAGAACTAATCCTGTTGATTTTGAATTATTTTCTCTTCATAAGAAATCAAAGTATGCATTTATTAATTCGGGATATAAAAGAAAAGTTTGTTTATTGTAGGTTTAATGACTGAAATTTCTAAGATACTTACTTTGAATTAATGATCGGTATTGCTAAATTGACAACATATTTCTTTTCTTAATTGGGATTTAACAAAGTAATATTATTCGCATTCATTGTTTTTTTCTGTGCATATAGTAAAGCACAGGAACTTCCACCTATTCAGAATTATTTACCTCAGGATTATCGGGCAGAGAATCAAAATTGGGCTGTTTCTCAATCTCCTGAAAAATTAATTTACGTGGCAAATAATAAAGGATTGTTAGAATTTAATGGTTCTGCCTGGAACTTTTATAATTCTCCAAACGAGTCTGTTATACGGTCGGTAAAGGTAGTAGGGGATAGAGTGTACACTGGATGTTATAAAGAGTTTGGCTATTGGCAAAAGGATGTATTAGGAGTGATGCGTTATACTTCTATTTCTCAGCAAATAGATGTAAAATTAATAGAAGATGAAGAGTTTTGGAATATAATTGATATCAATGACCAAATCGTTTTTCAATCTTTAAATCGGATACATATCTACAGCAATAAAGATGGATCTGTAAATACGATTGATCCTAGAGGTACAATAACAAAGATTTTCCAAGTTGATAGAAGTATTTATTTTCAGGTACTGAATAAAGGTTTATTTAGAATTGAATTTGGCAAAAATGTACTGATAACGGCGGACGAAATTATTAAGAGTAGCGAGATTGTAAATCTTTTTAGTACAGATAAAGACTTGCTGATTTTAACAAGAGCTAATGGCTTTTATAGTTTGCAAAACAAAAAATTAATTAAATGGATTATACCAGAAGAAAAGTTATTATCTGAAGTTAGTATTTATAATGCAATTCGATTAAGAGATAATAGTTTCGTATTAGGAACAATCTCGCATGGATTGATACATTTAAATAGTCAAGGAGGTTTATTATACCAAATAGACCAGAGTAAAGGATTGTTGAATAACACTGTGTTATCACTTTATGAAGATGATGATGATAACATCTGGTTGGGTCTTGACAATGGTATCAGTTATATCAATCTAAACTCCCCTTTTAAGATCTTTAATGATAATATGGGAGTTTTGGGTAGTGTTTATACTTCAGCTATTCATAATGAAAATTTATATCTCGGAACGAATCAAGGACTTTTTTACAAAAAAAAACAAAGTAATGAGGATTTTAAATTTATCCAAGGAACACAAGGACAGGTTTGGTTTTTAGAAAATATAAACGAAACACTGTTTTGTGGACATCATTCTGGGACTTTCAGCGTAGATAATGATCGGGTAAAGAAAATATCTAATGTAGCAGGAACTTGGAAAATTAATAAACTAAAAGATAGACCAAATCTTCTTCTACAGGGAAATTATGATGGACTTTATGTTTTAAAAAATGTAAATGGTAATTGGCAATTGAGGAACAAAATCAAAGGCTTTAATAATTCATCTCGTTATTTCGAAATAATGGATAATGAGGTATTTGTAAATCATGAATACAATGGTGTTTTTAAGGTTACAATCGATTCCGAATTTTTAGAAACGAAAGATGTGATTATTGATACCACCATAAAGGGTTCTAATTCTGGACTAATTAAGTATGATGACGAATTACTCTTTGCTTATAAAAAAGGAATCTTAAAATACGACAGGCTCAAGAACAAGTTTATTAAAGATAGCCTGTTAAGTACACTATTTGAAGATGATGAGTATGTTTCGGGTAAAATGATTTTTGACAAGAAGAATCATTATTTATGGGTTTTCACAAATTCGGATATAAATTTTGTTTCCCAGGAGATGCTGACGAATACTTCAAAAATCAATAAAATACCTTTGTCTAAAGAGGAACGGAATAGTATTTCGGGATACGAAAATGTTATGAATTTTGGTAGGAAGAGTACTTATTTATTTGGTACGAACTCTGGATATATAACTGTTGATATTGGAAACTTATATACCAAAGATTTTCAGGTTCATGTTGATTATATTACTAACGGAAGTAATAGAAGAAATAAGGAAGCAGTAAAATTTGTGAATAGTAATTTGGAAGGTACTTTTAAGAGTGCCGAGAATAATTTAAATATATCTTTTTATGCTCCGGAGTTTAATAAATTCTTGAAACCAAAATATCAGTTTCAATTGTTGGGTATTTATGATGATTGGAGCGATTGGTCTGAAAGTCCGACTGCGGTTTTTGAGAATCTTCCATTTGGAGATTATACTTTTAATGTAAGGTCCAGGATAGGGAATGAAGTTTCGGCCAATACGGCAAGTTATTTCTTTGAGATTCAAAAGCCCTGGTATTTCACGCACACAATGTTGGCAATTTACGTACTGGCGACAATTTTATTTTCCATTTTTATGCATGTCATGTACAAACGATATTACAAGAAAAAGCAACAGGAATTAATAGAAATAAATAAAAAAGAACTGGAGTTGACAAGGGTTCAAAATGAAAGAGAGATCATTGGGATTAAAAATGATCAATTACGACAAGAATTTAAGGTTAAAAATAAGGAATTAGCTGCTTCAACTATAGAGCTGGCAAAAAAGAATGAATTACTTAACCAAATTAAAAATCAGCTTGCAAAAATTTCAGATATCGCTCTAGTTAAACCAGTAATAGATATTATAGATAGAAACCTGGATCATAATGACAATTGGGAGATGTTTAAAGAAGCATTTGATAATGTTGATAGGAAATTCTTGAAAAAACTAAAAAAAACACATCCTAATTTATCTCCAAATGATTTAAAACTTTGTGCATATTTGCGTCTTAATTTATCTTCCAAAGAAATAGCTCCATTATTTAATATCTCTGCTCGAAGCGTTGAAATAAAACGCTATAGACTTCGTAAAAAATTAAATCTGCAACACGAAGAGAACTTGGTAAATTATATTCTAGAATTATAATTACCAATATATAAAGTTTTCAGCACCTCAACATTACCTATACATCGGTACAGTATATTCTATTTTTAACGGTTGTTTAATAGTTTTTGTAAACCTTTATACCACAGGTTGTAAGGTGGTAATACTTCAATAAAAAAGCTATTTTTTTGCGATGTATGTTTTTTGTTGTGGTATTTTTTAAGAATATCGCATTTTTTTAAAATAAATTTACTAAGTCAACAAATAATTGATAAGTCGCATTTCAGTACTCACTAAAAATAAGAACTATCATGTGAAGGGTTTTTTGGGGCACATACAGCAAAAGGAAATTCTTTTTTTACAATCATTCTAAAAAATAATAAGTCTAATGAGAACTAATTTTCTACAATTAATAATTCTCTTATTTACCATAGTTGGTTACTCACAAACAAACCAGGTATCAATAGTAAAAAATGATCAAGGGATAAAGCTCGTAGTTAACGGAAAGGATTTTATGATAAATGGAGTGAATTGGGACTATGTTCCTATTGGCTCTACGATTACTGACCCTGGAATATGGTCCAAATCCGACGATATTATAAAATCGGCCATAGATGGAGAAATGTCCTTATTGAAAAATATGGGAGTTAATGCTATTAGGACATACAATTTGAAACCTAAGTGGATTAGATATATATATGAAAATTACGGTATTTACACCATGCTTAATATTACTTTCGGAGCTTATGGGCTTACGATCAATGGTGCTTGGGTACCCCAAACAGATTATGCCGACCCGGATACTAGAGAGGTCTTAATGAAAGAAGCCAGAGACATGGCAAATACCTACAAAGGAACTCCCGGATTGTTAATATATATGTTAGGTAATGAGAATAACTATCATTTGTTTTGGTCTGGTGCCGAAACAGAAGATATACCTATTGCAGATAAAGGAGATACCGGTAGATTGGCGGCACGATTTTTATATAGAGCATTTAATGAAGCAACTAAAGAAGTAAAAAACATTGATCCCAATATTCCTGTAGCTATTTGCAACGGTGATTTAGGTTTTTTAGATATAGTGAAAGAAGAATGTACAGATATTGATATCTATGGAACTAATATGTATCGTGGTATTTCTTTTGGAGATGCGTTTCAAAAAGTTAAAGACGACTTAGAATTACCTATTCTCTTCTCAGAGTTTGGGGCGGATGCGTTTAATGCCAGAGATAATCAAGAAGATCAATATTCACAAGCTTATTATAATTTAGGAAACTGGGAAGAAATTTATAAAAATGCTGCCGGATTAGGAAAAGCCGGTAACTCAATAGGTGGTTTTACTTTTCAGTTTAGTGACGGTTGGTGGAAGTATAAACAAACTGAAAATCTCGATGTTCACGATAATGCTGCATCTTGGTCTAATGGCGGGTATAATCGCGATCAAGCGAAAGAAGGAGATAATAACATGAACGAAGAATGGTTTGGTATTTGTGCAAAAGGACCAACAAACGAAAGAGGATTGTACGAGCTATATCCACGCGCCGCTTACTATGCGTTGAAAGAAGCGCACCGATTAAATCCATATAATCAAGAAATGACATTAGATTTTGTGGATAATTATTTTGACAACATTCAAATAGTGGATGCCGTATTACAAGCAAGAGGAGACAAAGCTGCATTAGAATCTAAAAAGGGTAGTAAAATAAGAATAAGTCAGTTAAGAGCAGAGTTTACAACATTTAATACCGGAGGTAAATTAATTACAACTCCAGAAAATGAAGATCCAAATGCCAATGTGTTTCCAAATCAATTAGGTTTTGATCATATGCAATCCTATTATGTAGGAGTAGAAGGAAGACCCTCGCCAAGTATGCGTGCCAATATTAACTTTAATATTCTTGGTAACGTTGCTGAAAACCCTATCAATGAATTATTTTACGAAAGTGTAGGTAGACCCGTTGTTGTTCAAGGAGTAGAAGGAGGAAATGACTTAGATGTTGAAATAGCTGATTTTAATAGACTTCGAGTGTATAATGCAGAATATGAATGGAATACTAAAGTAGTCGATATAAAAGGATTTTATAGAACCGGACATTATCATTGGGGCTACGAAGGCGATTTCTTTGGCTTGTATCCAGAGGCTAACTATGGCCCGAACTTAGATATTTATAATGGTGAAATTCTGGGTATGGAGCTCAATGGTAAAGGTAGCCTGAATGGATTAAAAGCAGCATTTGGTCCGCAATTATGGTGGGGCGCTAACCCCACGGCATTATTGAAATATAGTACCAACGTAAAAAAATTCGATATCACAGGTATTTATCATAGAGATTTCGAGACAGATATTACGTTAGATGATAGTGGTCGTCGTATTCTGGATGCAAATCAAGTAAGGAGTGGTGTTATACCACCTTGGCCAACTGAAAGAGCTACCCTTGTCGTTGAGAGAGATTTTGGTGCCCTAGGGGTTACACTTGGAGGAATTTGGGCAGGTAGTCCATTAAATGATATTACCTATCAGGATGTAAGAGGCGAACCCGGAAATTATGTAGTATATCAGGATAAAATAAATAGTGAAGATAATTGGGGAGCTAAAGCAAAAATAACTTATTCTAAAGGGAAATTTAATTGGTATGCCCAAGCTGCTACAACTGGTTTGGTCGCAAACGGAGGAGCTGATCAAACACAAACTTTTGCCGGTTGGAAGCTTAGAGACAATGGGAGCGGAAACCAAAACAGTTTCCTAACAGGTTTTACATATTCTATAGGAGATTGGCAAATTGCACCTAATTTTTTATGGCAAGAGCCACTTGTAGATGCGATACCAAACGATGTCGATGGAACAGGAAGATTAAGAAACATACTTGTCGATCCTTTCGTGGTAAGAGCCAACAGAAAAACGACAGCAGGAGAGTTATTATTCACCTATGACCCAACCCCAGGATCTTGGTTCTATCAATGGGATAACGATAGATCAGAAGATGCTAAACTTGCATTTAATTTAGGTTTCGTGTATTGGCACCTTCCTACCACAATGGATGCGCATATTGGATTTTTAGCCGATCGTACCATATTTGCATTTCCTAATTCTGCACCGGCTAGAGATCTATGGGAAGCACGTTCGCGTATTGTATCAAAGTTACATCCTGATTTAGGGTTAATCGCAAACTTATTTGTAGGGAACGGTCAGGCAAATGGAAGCGATGCCAGAGAAATTGATAGAATAGGAGGTGATATTCGTATGGTCTATAAAAAATGGATGTTCCAACATACTTTTCAAATAAATGATTGGGGCCCATATGATTATCATCGAGATTTCAACTTAACATATCCAGTACAATTAATGGTTGACTTGTCTACATCTATCGGCAAACCGGATTGGTTTGTTCTGCCAAGCACCAGAATCGGAATTCGTGGTACCTGGCGCTCATTAAACGAATTTTCTCCTCGTTATGCACCTACCGCAGTACCACCAAATACATTTCCACCAGAACCAGTAGGAAGCCCGGTTGGATTTGATGATGGTAATGAGTGGGAGATACGAACGTATATACATATTAACATAGGAAAATAATACAGTGAAATAAGCCACAATAATCCAGTTGAAATTTATTCATAGAATTATTGGCAATTTCATCTGACCTTGAAAAAATAATGAAACAAACAGATAAAAATGAATAACAGAACACATATTTATTTGAAAACTATTGGCTTTTTAACATTGGTTTCTATGCTACTATTTAGTTGTGAAAGAAACCTTTCTGATGAAGCAGTTTTTGCAAGCTTTCCAAATACTGCCGACATTTTCACGGATAGCCCGGTAAGTCTTACCGACGATTTTTTTAAATCTTTTGATCCCGCTCTAGGAGCCAATCCAGAAGCTTTTGGTACCGATGATGACGTAGCTTTTGTTGGAAACTCTTCTATAAGAATTGATGTGCCCGCTGCAAATGATCCTAATGGAAATTTTGTAGGAGGGATATTTCTGGACAGAGGGGAGGGAAGGGATTTAACAGGTTTTACTGCCTTAACTTTCTGGGCTAAAGGATCTATAACAGCAAGTATTGGTCTGTTAGGCTTTGGAACAGATTTTGAAGAAAATAAATACGCAGTCGAACGACAAAACATACAGTTATCTACAGATTGGCGAAAATACATTATCCCAATTCCAGACCCCTCAAAATTAGTACAAGAGCGAGGAATGTTCATTTTTTCTGCTGGAGGCTTTGATATAATCGATTCAGTGCCAAACGGAAATGAGATTGGCTTTACCTTTTGGATGGATGAATTGAGATTTGAGAACTTAGGTACAATAGCGCAACTAAGGCCATCTATGTTTTCAGGAGAAGATCTAATGGAGCAAGGTTTTGTAGGGTCAAATAGATTAATTACTGATTTAGCCGCAACGTTTAATGCTCCAACCGGAGAAGATATAACTGTAGGTGCGGCACCACGCTATTTTGATTTTTCGTCCTCTAATACTGATGTCGCTTTTGTTAACCAACTGGGTGTTATCGAGATTGTTGGAGAAGGAACAACCACCATAACAGGTCAACTTAATGGTGTTTTAGCTCAGGGTTCATTGAGTTTAGAAGTGATAGGTACTTTTGTTAGTGCTGATACACCTCCTACGAGAGACCCATCAGATGTTATCTCGATATTTAGTGATGCATACACTAATGTCAATAACCTGAATTTTGCCGTGTTTAATGATGAAAACGTGCAGATCCAAACACAAAATTTCAATAGTGATCAGATTGTTACCTATGAGAATTTAACTTTTGTAGGGCTTGGTTGGGAAGGAACAAACGATGTGTCTGCTATGACACACTTACATCTGGATGTTCAGCTCCGTAGCTCTACAAATCCAGCACTTACCGTTGAACTAATTGATTTTGGAGCAGATAATTCTGTAGGGGGAGGTGATGATACAGGAGGAGGCTTCTCTGTACCTGGATCTAATCTAGTTGAAGGGAATTGGGTTGGTATTGATATACCTATAAATGCATTTACTCAGGCAACAGGTGGTGGGTTTTCTGGTTCTCCTAATTTAAATAACATCGCGAATGTTGTTTTGGTTTCCAACGGCAGTTCTTTTATAGTTGATAATATTTATTTCTACAGAGAGTAAAAACAATTGAAAAATGAATAAGAATTTAAATAAGATAATTACAACTCTTTTTATACCCTGCCTTTTTATAATGGGTTGTGGGACAGATGATACTCAAACGGTAGCCATATTTAACAATTTGGTAGCAGAAGACAATTTTGATTTGGATGGTCAAATTGACAATTCATTTTGGAATTTTGATATCGGAGATGGCTCAGAACAAGGTATTCCTGGTTGGGGAAATAATGAGCTACAATTCTACACTGACCGAAGTGAAAATGTGACTGTAGAGAACGGGTTTTTATTGATCACGGCTCGAGAAGAAGATTTTAACGGGGCTCGATACACTTCGGCAAGATTACAAACTAAAGGAAAAATACAACAGCGTTATGGTCGTTTTGAAGCGCGCATTCGGTTACCATTCGGTCAGGGAATGTGGCCTGCCTTTTGGTTATTAGGTGACGATAGTGATGGTAGTGTATGGCCACAGATTGGTGAGATTGATATTATGGAGAATACCGGTAATGAACCTACCCAAATATTTGGAACAGTCCATGGTCCTGGATACTCCGGCGCAAATTCTATCTCAAAAAAATATACATTAGAAAACGATAGGGTGGATACCGGATTTCATATTTATGGTATTGAATGGGGACCGGATTACATTAATTATTACATAGATGACGTACTATATTATCAAATCACTCCTGAAATAGTGCAAGAAGAAACTGATGGGGCTGGTGAATGGGTGTTTAATGATAGATCGTTTTATATCATTTTAAATCTGGCTGTTGGAGGAAACCTCCCGGGTCCACCAAATGAAGAAACCGTTTTCCCTCAAACTATGGTGGTGGATTACGTAAGGGTATACGAACCAACAAATACTAACTAAGATAAATCAATGCAAAATCATAAAACAGTCACCGCTAGTATTTTGATAAGATCTGAAACGATTATCCGGCGAGTTGCTTGTAATTTCTAAAACAATAATATCTATGAAATGAGCCATAAAATTCAAAGAGTAACATTTACTAAAGTGTTTAATGGCGAATTACATTTGACTACAAAAACAATAAAATTTGAACAAATGAAACAGTTGATCACAAATACAAAGATAATTTGGCTTTTAATAGTAGCTGTTACTTTTTTTGGGTGCGAGGACGATGATGCCAACTTGCCACAGGTAACTGCAAGTTTTGCACAAACCATTAATGGGGATACTGGCGTTGTATCTTTTATCAATCTTTCGGAAAATGCTGATAGCTATACTTGGGATTTTGGAGACGGAACAACTTCTACCGAAATTAATCCAACTAAAATTTATCCAACAGGAAATTATACGGTCATCTTAACAGCAAAAAATGTTGCCGGGGCAGAAGGGACTTTTCAGGATGAGATATTCATAAACATTCCACTTCCGGTTACATTTCCAATTAACTTTGACGATGCTAATGTAAATTATGATGTAACCACATTTAATGGAGTTTCATTTACTATTGTAGACAATCCAGATCCTACCGCAGCAAATCCGAATACTTCTAAGGTAGGGCAAATCACTAATAGTGGAGCTCCCTTTGAAGGCTTTTTCTTTGATTTAGGTGATCCAGTGGACCTAACAGTACTCAAGTCTGTAAAGGTGGTTTTCTGGTCAAATGTTCCGATAGATATCTTGCTGAAACTAGAAGAGGGGACGGGTGCAGATGTAGAGACTGTTACAAGTCACGGCGGAACCGGTTGGGAAGAAATATACTTTACATTTGATTCATCATCGGCGTATTCGAGATTTACAATGTTCGTCGATGGACCAGGATCTACAGCAGGAACATTTTACATAGATGATATTTCTCAAATTAACTCCGACGATATTCCATGCCAAGAAACATTATTAGAAGTTCCGATAGATTTTGACTGCGAAGCGATTGATTATACAACCAAGATTGTAGGTAATGTGTCATTTACCGTAGTAGAGAATCCAGAATTATCTGGTATAAATAGTGAACCTACTAAGGTTGGACAAATCAACAACGTCGGCGCAAATTGGGAGAATGCTTTCTTTAATCTGGATACTCCTATAGATTTTTCTATGGATAAAGGGGTAAGAATGAAGTTGTTTTCGAATCAAGCGCTTCCGGTTTTATTAAAATTTGAGGATGGTACCGAAGCACCTGTGGAGAATGCACAAAATCACGGAGGTACTGGTTGGGAAGAGTTAACATTTATACTCAATTCTCCCGCTTCGTATAATGATATGGTAATTTTTGTAGATGGACCAGGTACTGCCGCAGGAACTTTTTATGTAGATAACATTGAGCAGATTTCTGTGGTTGTTGCAGATCCTTGTACTCCAGAAACTAGTCAATCATTAGACGCATCAGATTTCAATTTGACATTCCAGACAGATCCAACCGCTAGCATAAGTTCGTTTGACGCTGGTTTATCTTGGGTGGATAATCCAGATTTTGATAATGAAGTAAATAAATCGTGTAAAGTAGGCCAAATAGATAGGTCGGGAGCGGCACTTTTCGCTAATAATCAAATTGATTTTAATACTAAATTTGATTTTAATACTAATGCTGGGTTTAAACTAAAAGTGTGGTCTCCTAATGCAGGCACAAATGTTTTAGTAAAACTTGAAGATAAAACTAACAATGCGATTAACGTAGAAATAGGAGCGGTTACCAGTGTAGCAAACGCTTGGGAAGAATTGACTTTTAATTTTGCAAACGGTGAAAGTGGTAAATATGATAAGATTATATTGTTTTTTGAGCTAAATACCAATACAACAGAGACGTATTATATAGATGATTTCAGGTTGTATGGTTCAGGTGGTTCTGGAGGTTGCACAGGAGGGCCAACAACAGATGTAGCTGCTTTCCCGGTAGATTTTGAAAATTGCGAAGGGTTTAATGTTTCTTTTGGATCAAATCAATCAAGAGAAATTGTGGATAATCCGGTAACAGGAGTTATGAATACTTCTGATAAAGTGTATCGATTTACAAAGTTAGCTGACGCGGATGGTTTTGGTGGTTTCCAAAATATTTTTGAGGCTGGTTCCTTTATCAATAATGCTACCATAACCTTCAAGATTTATTCGACATTGCCAAACCAGGAAATTCGTTTAGAGATTGTAGCTATTCCCAATGATGGTTCCATTGGTAATCCTGCACCTTATACACAAACCCTAACAACCTCAAATGAATGGGTAGAGATGTCATTTGACTTATCTGTTAATGGATTCCCTAATGCGTCTGATGAGTCAGTATATACGATGTTAGTAGTAAAACCAGGTAATGTTGACCCTGGTACGACACCTGCAGACGTTACTTTTTATGTAGATGATTTCAATATCACTCCAAATTAAGATTGAATAGCCATAGGAATTTAAAATATCAAGAGGTTGAGAAGCATAATATTCTTCCATCCTAATAACTTAATTTTCATTTGATAATGAAAAATGATTTGATCATAAAGCAAAAAAGAACAGGAGATAAAGAGGTAAAACTTAAGCACGTTACTATGGATGATGAAATGTTTTATATGATCGCTAATCACGATAGGATGCGTCCCTTTTTTATAAGTATCGTTAGCGATTCTAATCATTGGATGTTCATATCAAGTAATGGTGGTTTATCTGCTGGCAGAAAAGATGCTGATCATGCAATTTTTCCATATTATACCGATGATAAGATAACCGAGTCCTACGATACTACGGGTAGCAAATCTATTTTTAGAATAAAAAAGGATAATGAGCTATTAATTTGGGAACCATTTTCTGAACGTTATTCTGGATTTTATCAGTATTCGAGAAATATCTATAAGAACACTTATGGCAATAAAATTTTATTTGAAGAAACTAATCACGATTTAGGATTGACCTATAGATATATGTGGTGTTCTAGCAATACGTATGGTTTTGTGAGAAAAAGTACCTTACAAAACAACAGCAAGGAATCAATAGATATTGAGATATTAGATGGAATACAGAATATTGTTCCTTATGGTGTTCATACAGATTTACAGGCTATTCGAAGTAATTTGGTGGATGCATATAAAAGGAGTGAGCTAATAGAATCCAGCGGTCTTGGTATTTACGCACTTAGCGCAATCATTGTTGACCGTGCTGAGCCAAGTGAAGCTTTAAAAGCAAATATAGTTTGGTCTAAAGGTTTGGAAAATCCGACATATCTTCTATCGTCATTGCAATTGAAGAATTATAGAAACGGGAATGATATTACTAAGGAAACAGATATTAAAGCTGAAAAAGGAGCTTACTTCATACATTCTAATATTTCTCTATCAGCAGGAAGAACTAAAGATTGGATAATTGTAGCTGATGTAAATCAGGGACCTTCTGAAGTAATAGGAATATCTGAGATGATCAAAACTCAAGATCACTTGATTCAAAAAGTTAGCGATAACGTAGAATTGGGCACACAACAATTAATTAAATTGGTGTCAGCTTCAGATGGGCTTCAGCTAACAGCGGATAAAAGACGAAACAGTAGGCATTATTCGAATACTTTGTTCAATATTATGCGCGGGGGTATTTTTGATGCCAATTATACGATCGAAAAATGGGATTTTGAAAAATACCTGGCATTGGCAAATAAGGACGTATATCATAGGAATAAATCCTTATTAGATGATTTTCCGGAGGCATTCACTCTTTTCGACCTTAAAGAAATTGCACATCAAAATAACGATAAAAATTTTAGACGGCTTGCTTTAGAGTATATGCCACTTAAATTTAGTAGACGTCATGGGGATCCTAGTCGTCCGTGGAATAGATTTTCAATTAATACACAAAGTGAGTCTGATGGATCAAAGATTTTAGATTACGAAGGTAATTGGAGGGATATTTTTCAAAATTGGGAGGCATTAGCGCATGCGTATCCCGAGTTTGTGGAAAGTATGATACATAAGTTCTTGAACGCGAGTACATTTGATGGGTATAATCCTTATAGGGTTACAAAAGGAGGTATAGACTGGGAAATCATTGAGGAACACGATCCTTGGTCGTACATCGGTTATTGGGGAGACCACCAAATAATTTACTTGTTGAAGTTTTTAGAATTTTTTCAAGATCATTATCCAGAAAGGCTACAAAAATTTCTGCGTAAGGATATGTTTGTATACGCCAATGTTCCTTATAAAATCAGATCTTATGAAGAGCTATTAGACAATCCTAAAGATACTATAATATTTGATTACGATCTTGACAAAGAGATCAGACAAAAACGACAAGAATACGGTGCAGATGGAGCATTGTTGAGAGAAATAAACAACAATATCCATCAGGTAAATTTTATCGAAAAGATACTAGCAACAACATTAGCTAAGTTATCTAATTTTATTCCTGAAGCCGGAATTTGGTTGAATACACAACGCCCCGAATGGAATGATGCCAATAATGCTTTGGTTGGTAATGGAGTTTCGATGGTAACTCTTTATTATCTAAGACGTTTCTTTAAATTTCTAAAAACAGTTCTTGAAAAAACAGAAGACAAAGACATAGAAATATCTACAGAGCTTTTAGAGTTTTATGACCGCATAAAGAATATTTTTCAAGATCATAAAGAAATGTTATCCGGTCGTTTATCAAATGTCCAGAGAAAACAAATCCTGGATGGCTTGGGCGTCGCCGGAAGCGATTATAGATTCAAAATATATAATAACCCTTTTTCAGGTAATAAAGGCGCACTAAGTGTTTATGACTTTAAGTCTTTCATTGATATCACATTAGAATATCTAAATCATTCAATAGAGGCCAATAGGCGCGATGATCATATGTATCATGCATACAACTTAATGACAGTAGAAAATGAAAAAGAAGTTTCTATTACTTATTTAGATGAAATGCTGGAGGGTCAAGTAGCTGTTTTAAGTTCTGGATATCTTTCGTCAAAGGATAGCTTGCAACTGTTAGATTCTATGAAGCATAGTGCATTATTCAGACCAGATCAATACAGTTATTTACTGTACCCAAATAAGGAATTACCAAAATTTACAGAAAAAAATATTATCCCCAAAGAGTATGTGGAAAACTCTAGACTTTTAACGCAGCTGCTGGCAGATAACAATACGCAAATTATCGAAAAGGATGTAAATGGAAATTATCATTTTAACGGAAGCTTTAATAACGCAGAAAGTGTAAAACGAGAATTAGAAAATCTGTCAACCAAAGGTTATCACACATTAGTAGAAAAATATAAAGGTTTAGTTTTGGAGACTTTTGAAAAAGTATTTAATCATAAAGCTTTTACAGGACGTTCGGGAACTTTTTATGGCTACGAAGGATTAGGCTCTATTTACTGGCATATGGTTTCAAAACTATTGCTTGCAGTACAAGAATGTTGCGTAAAAGCAATAGACAATCAAGAGTCAGATGAGATAATAGGAAAGTTGCTGGAACACTACTATGAAATAAATGAAGGAATAGGTGTGCATAAATCTCCAGAATTATATGGAGCTTTTCCAACAGATCCTTACTCACATACTCCTGCAGGAAAAGGAGCACAGCAACCGGGTATGACTGGGCAGGTAAAAGAAGATATTTTAAGCCGATTAAGAGAATTAGGTGTCGTCATTAAAGATGGTGAATTACAATTTTATCCAAGTCTTTTAAGAATAGGAGAATTTTTAAAAGATCCAAAGATTTTTTCTTATGTAGATGTACATCAAAATAATAAACAACTGCAATTATATAGACACGAATTGGCTTTTACCTATTGCCAAGTACCTGTGGTATATACATTATCAGGAGAGAATAGTATCGAAATAACTCATAAGAACGGGTTAATAACCTCATATGACGGTCTAAATCTTGATGTATCTATTAGCCAAAAACTATTTAAAAGAACAGGTGAAGTAGAAAGCATTAAAGTTAATATTGAGAAAACTATCTTAAAATAATGTCGATGAAACAAAGACATAACATAGTACTATTACTTGTATTTTCTGTACTTATGCTGTCTTGTAATCAAGAAAAGAAAACAAAACTTACTATGCAATCCCCAAAAAGCATTATAGCAAAAGATATTTTAGGGAACCCTGATTATCAGGCAATATCCTATGGAGGTTATCGTAAAACATCCAGAGAATTTCAACCTACGCTCGAACAACTCAAAGAAGACATGAAAATTCTGAAGGCAATGAACATTAAGGTTTTAAGAACATATAATGTTCAATTGGCTCAAGCTTCCAATCTTTTAAAAGCTATTCGACAGTTAAAGAAAGAAGATCCATCTTTTGAAATGTATGTAATGCTTGGCGCTTGGATTGATTGCAAGAACGCTTGGACCAATTTAGAACCGGATCATACAGTAGAAAGTGAAAAAAACGAAAGCGAGATACAACGTGCTGTAGCGTTGGCTAATCAATATCCAGACATTGTTAAAATCATCGCTGTGGGTAATGAAGCAATGATCCGTTGGGCTACCAGCTATTATGTACAACCTAATGTGATATTAAAATGGGTGAATTACCTACAGAATTTAAAGAAAGAAGGTAAACTTTCTAAAGATTTATGGATTACTTCTTCTGATGATTTTGCCTCTTGGGGTGGAGGTGAAGAAAGTTATCATAGTAAGGACTTGGAGGATTTGATAAAAGCGGTAGACTATATATCAATGCATACGTATCCATATCACAATACACATTACAATCCTCAATTTTGGGGTATAGATGCAGAAGAAGTAAATCTTTCTAAAGAAGAAAAAATAAAAGCTGCCATGAAAAGAGCTCTAAAATTTGCCCAAAACCAATATAAAGCAGTTTCAGATTATGTGACAGGTTTAGGTGTAAAAAAGCCAATCCATATAGGTGAAACAGGATGGGCCACAGTCTCTAATGGCCATTATGGACCCACAGGTTCCAAGGCAACAGATGAATATAAAGAAGCCTTGTATTATAGCTATATCAGAGAGTGGACCAATAAAGAAGGGATTTCATGTTTCTATTTCGAAGCCTTTGACGAGCCTTGGAAAGATGCTCATAATCAGAAAGGTTCAGAAAATCATTTTGGGTTAATTACTGTAGATGGCAGCGCAAAATACGCACTTTGGGAGATGGTAGACAATGGTGTATTTAACAGTTTGACCAGAGGAGGTAATACAATTACTAAGACTTATGATGGAGATAAAAGTAAGTTGATGGATGATGTAGAATTACCGGCAGTTAAAGATGCGATGCTGGTTGGATTTTAAAAAAATGAAAAAAAGAATTTATGTCATACCAATAATTTTTTTAATTATGACAGCGTGTGCCAACGAACAAGGTTTGAAAGTTGAGGTTTATGAAACTTCGTCAGGTGGTAATAAGTTGACTAAACTTACTGTATTTTCAAATCTGGAAACAAAAGCCGAAATAAAGTTAAATCCTGAAAAAACATATCAAACCATTACTGGATTTGGAGGTGCTTTTACCGAATCGTCAGCCTATTTACTTAATAGATTGGGCAAAGAAAATCGTGTCAAAATCATCAAGGCATATTTTGGAAGAGAAGGAGCTAATTATTCACTGACAAGGACACATATGAATTCTTGCGATTTCTCACTCAATCAATATTCGTATTCGCCTAATGAGGATAAAGAACTAAAGGATTTTTCGGTGAAAGAAGACTTGGGTGATTTGATACCTATGATAAAAGAAGCTCTGGCAATATCAGAAGATGGCTTTAAAATTTTAGCCTCTCCCTGGACGGCACCACCTTGGATGAAGGACAACAAACATTGGGTTGGCGGGAAACTACTGCCAGAATATTATGATACCTGGGCGTTGTTTTTTTCTAAATACGTAGATGCTTATAAAAAGTACGGAATTGACATTTGGGGTTTTACTGTAGAAAATGAACCTCACGGCAATGGAGATAATTGGGAAAGTATGCATTTTACACCAGAAGAAATGACTGATTTTGTACAAAATTATTTAGGACCAAAATTAGAGGAAGATGGTAAAGGAAATATTAAAATTCTGGGATATGATCAAAATAGAGAAGGTTTAAAAGAATGGGTAGATGTAATGTACAGAGATGATGCATCTTCTAAATATTATGATGGTACTGCAATTCATTGGTATGAAAGCACTTATGACTATTTTCCGGAAGCTTTGCAATACGCACATAAAAAAGCTCCGAATAAGTATTTGATACAGACTGAAGCTTGTGTTGATGCAGAAGTTCCAAAATGGAAAGATGATATTTGGTATTGGTCCAAAGAAGCTACGGACTGGGGTTGGGATTGGGCTCCCGAAGAACAAAAACATTTGCACCCTAAATATGTGCCAGTATATCGTTATGCCAGAGATATTATAGGGTGTTTGAACAATTGGGTAGATGGATGGATAGATTGGAACATGGTATTGGATAAACAAGGTGGCCCCAACTGGTTTAAGAATTGGTGTGTGGCTCCGGTGATAGTAGATCCTGATAAGGATGAGGTCTATTTTACGCCTTTGTATTACACCATGGCGCATTTTAGTAAATATATTCGCCCGGAAGCGAAAATTATTGATGTAGCAAATTCAGATGAACAAATAATGGTTACTGCTGCTAAAAACCCTGATGGCTCGATTGCAGTGATTGTTTTTAACCCAGCAGAAGATATGAAACAGTTTTCACTTACGCTAGGTGAAAAATCCAAAGATATTTCCATTAATGCGCAAGCTATTCAAACAATAGTGCTTGCTAACTAAAATTAAGATTATGTCAAATATGAAAACAGCCGCAAGAGATAAAGTCCCGGTGCTTCAAAAAGCAGCCTTTGGAGCAGGACATTTAATAAATAATTTAATCCCCGGTATTTTAGGTGTTTTTGTAGTAATTCTGAAATCTGCGGATGGGTTTGGGATGGATACCGTTTTAGCAGGTCTTATAGTTGGTATTCCAAGATTATTTGATGCGATTACAGATCCTGTGATGGGATATATTTCAGATAATACCAGTTCAAAATATGGAAGAAGAAGACCTTACATATTTATAGGAGCTATTCTTTCCGGTATCATATTTATCATTTTATGGCAAGTTCATGACACAAATCCAGAAATGTATAACTTCTGGTATCTTCTTATTTTATCCATTCTATTAATTTTTGGAAACACTATATTTTCGACACCCCTAATAGCATTAGGTTATGAAATGACCTCAGATTACAATGAACGTACTCGATTAATGAGTTTTGCCAATACCATTGGTCAGGTAGCTTGGATGTTAGTACCCTTTTTATATGTATTAATACCAGATGACAATCTTTTTATCTCTCAGCCTGAAGGAGTTCGTAAGGTGGCATTAATTGCAGGAATTGTAATCATTGTGTTAGGGATTTTACCGGCTATTTTTTGTCGCGGAATTGATGCCAGTAAAATGGAAGGACGAGAAGATATTACTTTCAAAAGTATCTTCAGTAGTATGGGTAAAATATTCAAAGGAATAAGAATAGTACTTAAAAATAAACCATTTGTGAAATTATGTCTAGCAACCTTTTTGGTTTTTAATGGTTTTCAGATAGTAGCAGAGTTTGGAGTGTTCATTATTAATTTTTATATGTTTAATGGTGACTGGGGTGCTTCAAAATGGTGGGTAGCACTTTTTCCTGCTGTAACCGCGGGATATACTGCATTTGTTGCAATTCCTATTATCAATTGGATGGCCAATAAACACGGAAAACGAAAAGCCTTTATCTATGCAACTTTGATTTCTATCGTAGGGTATATTTTAAAATGGTGGGGATTTGATCCTGAAAATTACTATATGATATTTTTACCGATTCCATTAATGGCTTTTGGTATGGGTTGTTTGTTTACGTTGATGATGTCTATGACTGCCGATGTTTGTGATCTGGATGAGCTGGAGAATGGGATGCCAAGAAAGGAAGGCACTTTTGGCGCTATTTACTGGTGGATGATAAAGGTTGGTCAGGGTATTGCATTGGTGTTTTCTGGAATCATTTTAAAAATTTTAGGATATGATCCTACCGCGTCGGTTCAAACAGCAGAGGCGCTAACCGGAATGAGAATAACGGATATAGCCTTGCCCGCAATTACTGCTGGTTTGGCTATTTGGGTAATGTGGAATTATAGCCTAACAGAAGATAGAGCTAGAGAGATTAAAGCGATTTTAGTAGAACGGCGAGGAGAACTTTAAAATAATGAATTAATCAAATCCATTTTATGTCATCAAATAGAATAGAAAAATATTTGGCACTAGCATCCGTGGATTATGCCGGGATGAACACAGCAAATTTACAAGCTTTGTTTAAAAAGTTTTTGACTAAAGGCATGCACGGATTATGCTTTAGTCCATACGAAGACGGTCAGGAGCCAGGAGATCAATTGTCAGAGGAGCAAATAAGACGCCGAATAGAAATTATTGCACCATACACAAAATGGGTACGCTCATTTTCTACGACTGAAGGAAACGAACTCATACCAAGGATCGCTAAAGAATATGGTATCAAAACGTTAGTTGGAGCTTGGCTTGGCGATGATAATGAAATTAATCAGAAAGAGGTGGCTAATCTTATTCAACTTTGTAACGAGGGGATTGTAGATATTGCAGCTGTTGGTAATGAAGTCTTATATCGAGGAGATTTAACCGAACAGCAATTATTAGATTTCATAAACCACGCTAAATCAAATATAAAAGAGATTCCAGTAGGTTATGTAGATGCTTATTATGAATTTGTAGACCATCCCAGGATTTCGGATGCGTGCGATATTATATTGGCAAATTGTTATCCATTCTGGGAAGGTTGTGATCTAGATTATTCTTTACTATATATGAAAGATATGTATCAAAGAGCACTTCGCGCAGGTAGTGGAAAAAAAGTAATCATCTCAGAAACCGGATGGCCCAGTGAAGGTACCAACCTTGAAGGTGCATTTCCGTCTTTTGAAAATGCAATGAAGTATTTTATCAATACGCAAAAATGGTCTGATGAAGATGATATTGATATCTTTTATTTTTCATCCTTTGATGAGTCCTGGAAGGTTGGAGCAGAAGGCGATGTAGGAGCATATTGGGGTATTTGGGATACCAAAGAGCAACTGAAATACTAGATAGGTTAATTACAAGTGGTAAACAACACCCCCAAAAGCTTAAATAGATATAACCTACTTAATATTTGTTCAGAGTTTTAGATTTAAAAGAATGTAATAAAGGTGTTTCTATCAATTTTACTAAAAGCTACTGGAATCGTTAAATTCTTAATTTCCATTCTTTTAAAAATCATAAAATGCAATAGTTTCTCAAAGAGTTAAACAAAAAACACGGAATGATTATACGCAAAAAGAAAAAAATACCCTGTCTAGTACTCGTCGATTTTTATCTCAATTAAGGATCAGGATACTCTTTTTATTATTCTCTATATGAACAAAACGTAGTTACTTCTTGGGCAAGATTCACTACAATTCCATCTAATTACAATTAAAATTTAAGTCCTATTTTATGTGTTTATACAGAAATTACGAAATTCTTTCTGCGTAAGAAGCAGGTTGTATTCCTGAACCATACTTCGATGCAAGTACCCTTGTAAATTCTGCTCCAAAAAATAAGATAAGACTAGAGTAGGATACCCAAAGCAAAATAAGTATGACAGATCCTGCGGCACCAAAGGTTGACCCTGGATTTACAGTGCCAAAGTAGATACCTAAGGCAGATTTTCCGATACTAAATAAAACGGTGGTAACAAAAGCACCTAACCAAACGTCTTTCCATCTTATTTTTACATCCGGGAGTATTTTGAAAATCAATGCAAACAAAACGGTTGTGAGAATTAATGAAAAAATGAAGTTTAAAGCTTTTATAGCAGATACAATAAAATCAGGAAAATGTTGGCCTATCCATTCTGTAGTAGCGGTAATTAATGCGGTTAGCACTAAAGATGTTAACAGTAGAAATCCAATCATTAATATAAGTCCTAAAGAAAAAATTCGGTCTTTAATCATTTTAAGAATCTCACTTTTAGGTTTCGGTTTGACTTTCCAGATTGTATTTAAAGATTTCTGTAGCGCTATAAACATTCCTGTTGCACCATATAAAAGTGTAATTATACCGATAATGATGACCAATGTAGATTGCTCTTGATCAATAGCATTTTTAAGCATAGCCTCAACTGTTTTCGAGGCATCTGATCCAAGGACTTCTCCTATTTCTCGTATAATTTTTCCTTTCACTTCTTGTTTTTCATAAAATAAACCTGTTGTCTGAATAATGATGATAAGTAACGCCGGAAAAGAAAATAAAGCATAATAGCTTACTGCCGCACTCATCTGAAAGGGCTCGTTATCATTCCAGTTTTTATAGGTAGTTACCAGAGTTTTTAGAAAGGATTTTAATTTATTATTACTTTGAGTCATAGGTGTAATATGGGTTAGTCTATTATCTGATACAAAATATTACCTGTGGTGCTATTCGGAAAAGAAATTCCTAATAAATTTGCAATGGTAGGTGCGATATCGGTTACAGTGGTTTTTTGATAAGTTTTACCTTGTTTGATACCCTTCCCGTAAAATAACAGAGGAACGTGTGTGTCATAGGTATATCCGCTTCCGTGGGTAGAACCTGTTTTTGAGTAGGCAACCACTGCAGGATTTAAAACATAAATAACATCTCCGCTTCGTTTAGAGTTAAATCCTTTTTTAATTTTTGCCGCCATACCGGATCGGTAATCTAGATTTTCTAATTGCGATCTTGTATATACTTCGTGAACGTCTTTTACCTTAATAAGGTAGTTTACGATGTCTTTTTCTATCTGCTCAGCGTTTATTGCATCTTTCTCAATAACAGAATGATCCAAAAAAACCTGATTATTGGATATGTGTTCAATAATACTATCATTTTTGTATATATTTCTAATATGATTTCTCAATCCTAAATGTACGGTAGCTTCTTTAAAATAACCAGCAGGAATTTTATTTGAAATCAGAAAATCAGGAACGTGCGTTGCTCCGTGGTCTGCAGTTAAGAATAAAACATACTCATTTTTGCCAACTAAAGAATCCAAATTATTGATTAAACGCTCCAGGTCTTTGTCAAGGCGTATATACGTATCCTCGATTTCTTTAGAATTTACACCAAAATTATGTCCAATATAATCAGTACTGGATAAACTGATCATTAAAAAGTCTGTAAAATTATCTTTTCCAAGTTTTTCTTCTTTAACAGCTTCTATCCCAAAATCTATGGTGAAACTGTTACCAAAAGGAGTTTGTCTAATAATATCATAGAATCCATTAAAATCTTTTAAAGTATTTAAATCATAAGGAAAATCGGCTTTGTCTTTGCCTTTAAAACCTCTTTCAAAACCGGTTTGATCAGCTCCGCTTTCTGTGTAAGAGTTTTTATTATAAAAAGTATTCCATTCATTAAAATAGTTTTCAATAATATCAGATTCATTAAATTGTATGACCCATTTAGGCAATTTTTTCAAATAATAAGAAGATGAAATCCAACTGCCCTGATTTTTTCCTCTAAACCAATAGGCTGCGTTTGCGGTATGTCCCCCCGATAACACAGCGCCTCTTTCTTTCATTGCAACACTAATTGATTTTCCTCTCATTTGTGTGTCAATTCGATTTTGATCTCCAATGGTAGTAACTTTCAGTTTTGAAGGAGACATTTTTCCATCCGTACTACCGGTTCCTACCGGAGATACACTCGAATCAAATACACAATAAATTTTCTCTTTTTTCTTTCTATCATACCAACTGTTTCCTATGATACCGTGAAAACGTGGAGTGGTACCGGTATAGATGGATGCGTGCCCCGGAGCAGTTGTCGTTGGGACATAATCAACATGATGATTGTTACACGAAAATCCTTTCTCCAACAGTTTTTTGAACCCACCTTCACTATACTGATTATAAAATCTGGACAGATAATCGTATCGCATCTGATCAACTACTATGCTAATGACCAGTTTTGGCGGAAGCTTAGCACGGTGTTTCTTCATTTTTTGCTGCGCATTTATTGATACAAATGTGAACAAAAATATTGTTAAGAACCGATAGGACATAAAATTAAAATTCATTAGAACGTTTAAATTAATCAAAAAGGTGCTAACTTAATAGTAATTTATGGATACAGATAAAACTTATTGGAATAGCGTTCAAAATTAGGTTTAATTGTTTCAATATTTACATAGAAAAAAACGCTCTTATTTATACCAAAATTTAGATGAAATTAAAAGCTTTTATTTTGCTTACTCTTTTGTATTGTACTCAAGTACAGTCGCAGAATATATATACAATAAATGTAGAAAAGGAGTATTATGGTATTGATAAAACTCATAAACTGATCGTTTGGAATACAGATATTTCAAAATACGAAAACGCAGATTTTAATACCATAGAAGTTTCTTTTGATTCATCTGTAACGTTCAAGGAAGAAGTAAATAATTTATCTTACACTACAAGTTTTCAGGTGGAGTATCAAAATGAAATCTTCAAGCTCTACTTAACAGAATTACCATTAATAAAAATTAAAACTTCAAAACAGATAAAAGATGATCCTAAGGTAGCTGCAAATTTTTCTTATGCTGAGCTGGATACTATAAAAACAGCATTAACAGGTATTGAATATCGAGGAAATATTTCCTTAAAATTTCCAAAAAAATCTTATGATCTGGAGTTTTGGGATGATCCCAAAGATAAAACTTCCAGAGATATGCAATTTGGAAAATTAAGGAATGATGATGACTGGATTCTTGATGGGTTATATAATGAACCACTTCGCTTACGGTCTTATTTCTGTAATAAACTATGGTTGTCCATTCACCAGCCTAAGTATTTAGATCAAGAGAAGAATGCTAAAAGTGGTATTGATTTGATGTACACCGAAGTTTTTATAGATGATAATTATGTCGGAATATATGCACTTACCGAACAAGTAGATCGAAAGCTACTCCAACTTAAAAAATACAAGAAAAAAATGGTGTATGGAGAGTTGTTTAAAGCGGCAAGTTATGAGGGGGCTCCTTCTTACAAAAGCGTACCAAAATACAATAATATTTTTCCGCATTGGGCGGGATATGAGATGGAATATCCTTTTGTAAATTATAAATCTCATTGGAAAGATATCTATAAGTTTACCAAGTTTGTTATTAAATCTAAAGACGAAACATTCAAAAAGAAAATTGCCAAAAAGTTTTATCTGGATAATGCTATCGATTATTTTTTATTTGTAAACTTAATTCGTGCGACCGATAATTTGGGAAAGAATTTCTATGTAGCCAGATACAATAAAAAAGAACCATATTTTAATGTGCCTTGGGATTTAGATGGTGTTTTAGGAACTATTCAGGATGGTAAAAAAATTCCAACCACAGACGATATTTTGAGTAATGGTTTGTTTGATCGGTTGCTAGAAGTAAATCCGGATAATTATCGTCAGCGTTTAAAAGATCGTTGGTTTAGCCTTAGAGAAACTGCACTTAGCAATCAACAATTATTTGATAACCTGAGAAAGAGGTATTTATACTTTGATGAGTATAAATTATACGAGAGAGAGATATTGGTTTGGCAGGCTGATCAATCTATGTCTGAACATTTCAAATACCTAGAATCTTGGTTGGCTAAGCGATTAATCTTCTTGGATGCTTATTTTAAGAAGCTCGAATAATATAAGTTTACATAAAGTAGATCACAATTATTAGTTACTTCTATAACTATTTAATCAAAAGAGTTATCCTTTATTTCATATGCATTAACGACTATTTCTACTCATGATTATCTTGCTCATTACAAAATGCAAAATTCATTACTTATTAAGTTAATAATTAATAGCCATGTACTCATGGTTTTAAATATATACATGACTTTTTCACAAAACGTAATCACCAATACAGAAAACAAGATAATTCCGGAGAAAATTTCGAATGAAGTAGCAACAGCTTTATCTTTTTATCCGGAGTTAAAAGAAGTATGTATAGAGTTTAAGTTCAAATCGTCTTTGAGCAAATCATTTATGAAAGCCCAACCTAAGTTTACTTCACTTATTAAGCCTAAAGACAAAAGAAAATATGTAATTCTAATGAGTAAAACTTTTAAAATAGATGGATTAGAATTGAAAATTCAGGATGTTCCTTCTAATGTGTTGATTGGTTGGATTGGACATGAGTTAGGTCACATCATGGATTATCAGAATAGAAGTAGTATCAACTTGGTTTTTTTTGGATTGAAATATTGGCTTTCCGAAAGTTATATTAGAGAAGCAGAACGAGCAGCTGATACCTATGCTGTAACTCACTCAATGAAAGATTATATTCTTGAAACCAAAAAATTTATCCTAAACCATAGCTCATTATCAGAAAAGTATAAAGAACGAATCCGGCAGCTGTATTTATCGCCAGACGAAATATTATTATTAGTGGAGGAACAAGAACAAAATTAGTATTTTTTGTTCTTACCTTAGATTAAACTAATTATCACATCAGAATGGAACCAATACTCGACAAAGCAGAAAACTATATATTCGATTTATTTAAAAATGAGTTACCTAAAACATTTTTATACCACAATTTTCTGCACACGCAGCGAGTGGTGGAGAGCGTGGTAGAAATTTGCGAAAACTCTGACGTACCACAAGAGGAAAAAGAAGTATTAATAATTGCTGCTTGGTTCCACGATGCTGGTTACGTAAATGGAGTAGAGAATCACGAGGAAGAAAGCGTAACCGTATTTAAAAAATTCATAGCTGATTACGAATTTGATTCGGTTAAAAAAGAAAAAATAGTAGCCTGTATTATGGCTACAAAATTTGATCAGGAGCCAACTACCAAGTTAGAAGAAATTTTGAAAGACGCTGATAATTCTCATTTGGCAAAAGATTATTACAAAGAAGTAAATGAATTATTGCGACAAGAGCTAAGTTTGCAAGGGATATCGGATTATTCATCTGTAGAATGGAGAGAACAAAATTTACAACTTTTTACTCAAGGTCATAAGTATTACACCAGATATGCGATTGAGAATTGGGAGCCATTAAAAAATAAGAACTTATTAAGCATCATAAAAAAAGGCAAGAAGAGAAAGAAAAAAAGACAGAAAGAAGATCTTAAGGCTAAATTAAAAGCAAAATATAAAAATGAAAGTCCAGAAAGAGGAATTCAAACTTTGTATCGGGTAACACTAAGAAATCACATTAAACTAAGTGATATTGCAGATACCAAAGCCAATATACTATTGTCTGTTAATGCAATTATTATATCCCTAGCTTTGGCCAATCTTATCCCAAAACTGGACGCTCCCAGCAATAAACATTTAATGATCCCAAGTCTTATTTTAGTATTATTCAGTGTGGCAGCAATTATTTTATCGATTATGTCTACGCAACCAAAGGTAACAGGTGGTGAATTTACCAGGGATCAGGTCAAAAACCGAAAGGTAAACCTGTTGTTTTTCGGAAATTTTTACAAAATGCCTTATGATCGTTATCAGGAGGCTATTGATAAAGTAATAGAAGACAAGGATTATGTATATAAAATGCTAACGCAAGATTTATATTTCTTAGGGGTCGTTTTAAAGAAAAAGTACGCATTACTTAAAATTACATATATAGTTTTTACTATAGGAATTATATTATCTGTCATCGCATTTATTATTGCGTTTGGAACTATTTAAAAAAACAAAATTATGGCAATCATTGGATCATTAATTAAAGGGGCGATTCATTTAAAAGATACACTATCTACAGAACCTAATGACATAGAATCACAAAAAGAAGTTTTAAAAGAATTACTTTCTAAAGCATCTCAAACAAATTTTGGTAAAGAGTATGATTTTGAAAATATTCTGAAGTCTGGAAATATACAGAAAGAGTTTGCAAGAAAAATCCCATATTTTGATTATCACCAATTATTAGAAAAATGGTGGAATAGAACCATTGCGGGTGAAGAAAATATAACCTGGCCTGGCAGTCCGGATTATTTCGCGCTAAGTTCTGGTACCACCGGTAAAAAGAGTAAACGTATTCCGGTGACGCAAGAAATGATTGAAGCTATTCGTAAAGCAGGTATCAAACAAGTTGAAGCATTGTCAAACTTTGATTTGCCTTCATCTTTTTTCGAGAAAGAAATTATGATGTTAGGTAGCTCAACTGATCTACAAGAAAGAGATGGTCATCTAGAAGGAGAAATTAGCGGAATTAGCGCTAGTAATATTCCTTTTTGGTTTGAAGGATATTATAAACCTGGTAAAGATATTGCCAAAATTGATGATTGGGATGACAGGGTTCAGAGAATTGCAGAAAAAGCCAAACAATGGGATATTGGAGCTCTTAGCGGAATCCCATCTTGGATGGAGCTAATGCTTCAAAAAGTCATTGATTACCATAAAGTAGATACTATTCATGATATCTGGCCAAACTTGCAAGTATATACATCTGGCGGAGTAGCATTTGCTCCTTATGAAAAGAGCTTTAATAATTTGCTTCGACATCCCATTACAGTAATTGATACCTATTTAGCTTCAGAAGGGTTTATAGCATATCAGGAACGACCTGAAACTGATGCCATGAAATTAATAACAGATAATGGTATTTATTTTGAATTTGTTCCCTTTCAGCCCGAATATATCAATCAAGATGGATCTTTAAAGCAGGATGCTCCTTCCATTACACTCGCAGAGGTAGAGTTAAATCAAGATTATGTGTTATTAATGAGTACGGTATCCGGCGCTTGGAGATATATTATTGGTGACACCATTGAATTTACGGATATCGAAAGATTTGAAATTAGAATCACCGGAAGAACCAAGTTTTTTCTAAATGTTGTTGGATCGCAATTATCTGTTAATAAGATGAATACAGCGCTAAGAGCGATAGAAGAACAATTTGATATTGAAATACCTGAATTTACATTAGCAGCAACTAGAATAGATGATGAATTCTACCATCATTGGTATTTGGGAACAGATAGTAAAGTAGATGAAGCGACTCTGGCAAATAAATTAGATGAGGTATTAAAGGATGCGAATAAAAATTACAAAGTGGCTCGTAGCAAAGCGTTAAAAGGTGTAAAAGTCACAACAGTACCACCTATGGCTTTTTCTGAATGGAGTGGAGCACAGAAAAAGAAAGGTGGACAGGTAAAGATGGAACGCGTGATGTCTGAAGAGAAATTTGAAGAATGGGAAGCATTTGTCGCTAACAATATTTCTATCCAAAACTAAAATGATGAATTACAAAAATATAATGATAACAATGTTAACGATCCTTGTTTCGGGTTGTGCATTGTATGAACCAAAATATAGAGATCCTTATAACGAATCAGTAGTTCACGATGAAAAGGATATTGAAAAGACTTTTTACCTAATTGGAGATGCAGGATATGCTAAGCCGGGTGAGAGTACACCTGCCTTGCTTGCCTTGGAAAAGTATTTAGAAAATCATAAACAAAAAGGAAACTATACAATTTTTCTAGGAGACAATATATATCCTGATGGAATGCCTAAAAAAGAGGAAAAAGACAGAAAAATTGCAGAACATCGACTGGATGTGCAAATTGATGCCGTAAAAAACTTCGATGGACAAATTTACTTTATACCTGGCAACCATGATTGGTACAATGAAGGATTAAAAGGATTAAAAAGAGAAGAAGAATATTTTGAAGATAGACTTGATGATAAAAAGCTTTTTAAACCAAAGACAGGATGTGCTCTGGAAAGTATTGAAATAACAGAGAATATACAACTTATCATTCTTGATTCCCAATGGTACTTAGAAGATTGGGATAAGCATCCAACTATCAATGATAATTGCCCGGAAATAAAGACTCGTGAGGCTATGTTTTTAGAAGTAGAGAGTGAGTTTAAGAAAAATCAGGATAAAACTATTTTATTTGCACTGCACCATCCGTTATATACAAATGGAATCCACGGCGGAAAATATGCACCGATTAAGCATATTTATCCTTCTCAAAAAAAGATACCATTACCAATACTAGGCTCTCTGGCAATGCAAATTCGTACAAGTGGAGCCGTTTCTACTCAGGACAACCAAAACAAGCAGTATAAATCACTTGTACAACGATTAGAAACACTCGCCAAAGGAGCAAATAGGATTATTTTTGCTTCAGGTCACGAACATTCTTTACAGTATATAGAACACGAAGGGGTTAAACAAATAGTTTCTGGAGCTGGAGCAAAAAACTCTTATGCAACTTTAAGCAACGATGGGCTTTTTGCATATGGTGGACAAGGTTTTGTGAGGTTGGATATACTTAAAGATGGATCCTCGTGGGCTTCTTATTTCGGAAGTAAAAACAATGAGCCTAAATTACTTTATAGAAAAGAAATCTACACAAAAATTCCTACATACGATCTTTCTTCAATTCCCGAAGTGACACAACAAACCATAGAAGCTTCGGTATATGAAACGGAAGGAACTGAACGCACAGAATTTTACGAAAGTATTTGGGGTGATCACTATAGAGAATTATACGGAAAAAAAATCACAGCTAAAGTAGCTTTACTAGATACGCTCTACGGGGGATTAGAAGTGGTTAGAAAAGGAGGAGGACATCAAACGCGCTCTATACGATTACAAGATAAAAATGGTAAGCAATATAATATGAGGGCTTTGAAAAAAAGTGGTATTAAGTTTTTGCAATCTACTGTTTTTAGAAATAATTATGTGGAAGAATCTCTAGAAGATACGGTGTCCGAAGATATTTTACTTGACTTTTATACTGCGGGACATCCCTACATTTTTACCGTAATCCCTGAGCTTTCTGAAGCTGTCGGAATTTTTCATACCAATCCTAAACTGTATTACATTCCGAAACAGAAATCATTAGGAAAATATAATGATGCATTTGGAGACGAATTATATATGATAGAAGAAAGACCTGAAGAAAATCATAAAGATTTAGCTTCCTTTGGAAAACCGGACGATATAGAGAGTACCGCCGATGTATATGAGCGATTGCGCAGAGATGAGAAATATAAGGTTGATGAACCTTCGTACATCAGAGCTAGAATTTTTGATATGTTAATTGGTGATTGGGATCGCCATCAAGATCAATGGAGATGGGCAGAATATGAATTGGAGAACGGAGATCACATTTTTAAACCAATCCCCAGAGATCGAGATCAGGCTTTCTCTAACTTCGATGGTGGGTTTTTGGGAACTTTAAGAGGTTTGATGGGGTTTGCAAATCAATTTCAGGTGTATGATGAAGAATTAAAAGATGTGAAATGGATTAATTCTTCTGCAACGAGATTAGATAGAACATTAATTCGAAACAGTGGTAGAGATGAGTGGTTGAAACAGGCAAAACATATTCAGGAAAATTTAACAAATGCCGCGATTGAAGATGCTTTTGAGAATATTCCACCGGAGGCAAAAGGAGAAGATTTAGATAATATTAAAAAGAACTTAAAAGGAAGACGTAAAAATATTATTGATATTGCTGATAGGTACTATGACTGTTTGACACGGCTTTCCATCGTAACGGGTACAGATAAGGATGATTATTTTGATATTGAGCGGTTATCCGAAGGTAAAACCAGAATTACGGTTTATCGAATTAAGGATGGGGAAAAAAGCACTATTGTAAGTGATAAAACTTTTGATAAAAAAGACACTAAAGAAATATGGATTTATGGTTTGGACGATGATGATGTCTTCGAGTCCCGAGGAAAAGCAGATAATCCAATCAGGATTAATATCATTGGAGGACAAAACAATGATATATACAAGCTAACAAAAGGTAGGAAAATTAAAGTGTATGATCATAAAAGCAAACCCAATACGGTAGAAGAAACTAACAAAGCCAAGATCCGTTTTACCGATAACTATCAAATTAATAATTTCGATAAAAATGAAGGGGTGATAACAACTTCTTCAGTATTGCCAACCATTGGATTTAATCCTGATGATGGTATTCGAATTGGGCCCATGGCGATCTTTACAATAAATGGTTTTCATCGCAATCCTTTTTCCAGTAGCCATAGTTTTTCTGGAGGATATTACTTTGCTACACAAGGTTTTGATCTTGGATATAGAGGAGAATTTGCAGGGATTTTAGGGGATTATAACGTTCTTATTAGTGCAAAGTATACGAGCCCTAACTTTGCTATCAATTTTTTTGGAATAGGAAATGAAACCTCCAATAATCAAGATGAGCTGGATTTTGATTATAACAGAGTAAAGTTAAGCACTTATAAATTTTCTTTAGGAGCTGTTAAAAGTGGTCGCTTAGGTAGTTATTTCGAGTATAAAGGTTCAATAGAGGGTATTAGAGTAGATGATACAGCCGAAAGATTTATTACTCAAGAAGCTAACCTTCAAAATCCTGGAGATTTTGAGCGCAAATGGTTTGCAGGATTGGATGGTACCTACCGATATGAAAGTTATGATGTTGTTGTAAATCCTACAAGAGGTATGAAATTTGAAATTAATGTAGGAGGCAGGATGAATATAGATAATACGAACAGAACCTTTGGGTATTTAAAGCCTCATTTAAGTTTTTACAATGCATTGTCCAGAAATAGGAAACTAGTATTAAGAACAGCCGCACAAGGCCAGGTTAACATCGGAGAGAATTTTGAGTTCTATCAAGGTGCTCAGTTAGGAGCAGATAATTTATTAAGAGCTTATAGAACCGAACGGTTCACTGGTCAATCTTCATTAGCAGGGAGTGCAGATATTCGCTACAGTTTTAATCAGTTCAAGACAAGTATTTTGCCATTACAAATAGGAATTTTTACTGGAGCAGATACAGGTAGGGTTTGGATTTCAGATAATGACCAATCTGATAAATGGCATAGTAGTCTGGGTGGTGGATTTTGGATTAATAGTGCAAATGCGATGAGTGGTACATTCAATTTATTTACCGGGGAGGATGGGGCACGATTTTCTTTTGCTTTTGCATTCAAATTTTAAAATCAATATATGATAAAATCTATTCTATTTGTCATAATCAGTGTGTTTGCGTGGTCTGTTCAATCCCAGGTATCTGATCTTGCACGAATAGAATATACTTTTTTTCCGCAGAGAGAAAGTGATAACTCATTTAGAAGGTTACGTGTTTTTGCCAAATACCCTATAAAACTAAATAATCGCGGTAGTTATTTGGTTCCTGGAATAGAGTATAGAAACGTAAATTTTATTTATCGTGATGTCACAAGTTTTGATACACGGGATCTAGAGCGTTTTGGTTCTTTTGAAGCAAGTTTGGCGTATACTTTCAAGCTTAAAAATAATTGGCGTTTTGCAGCGCAAGCCGGGGCAATTGCGGCATCAAATTTTGAAGAAGGCGGTATAATTTCGGATGATGTTTTATTTACCGGATCTGTTTATTTTGTTAAAGATAAAACCAGAGAAGCATTACCAAAACCTTGGCGATTAATTCTTGGTATTCGATATTCTACCACTGCAGGACGACCTTTCCCGTTACCTTTTGTGAATTATTATAGAGAATTTCGTCCGTACTGGTCATTTGTCTTGGGAGTTCCTAAATCTAATATCAAATTTCGGTTTAAAAGGAGAAATGCACTACAAGCTTTTGTTACGTTGGATGGTTTTTTTGCCAATATTCAAAATAACAGAAGCTTTGTAGATGATATCACTTTAGAGGAGAAAATAGCTAACAATATCTCAATGACAATAGTGCTAGCAGGGCTTGGATATGAGAGATATATAACAGATCATATCGTTTTTTATACATATACAGGTTTTACGGTGATCAATGACATAAGGTTGCGAAATGATGACCAAGAAAAAGTATTAACAATTAATGATCAGAATAGCTTTTATATACGTGGTGGGTTAAAGGTGAAGCTTTAAAAAACAGCTGAAAATAGTGATTCGTTATGCTGTTTTGGTTTATTAGAATACAAATCAACGTTTTTGAACATTGGGTAATCGAGCAGCTTTATTTGCGCCAAAAAGTCCTAATAGAGACAATACCAGAATAACACCTTCTATAGATATAATAGAGGCCAATGCACTAATTCCTCCTGTGATTAATAATATGATACCTATTAGCGTGTTACTTATGGCTACATAATCGGTTCTTTTGTTATCTTTTGCCATATCTATAATATATGTTTTGCGGCCTAATCGAACGCCACTGTGAGCAATTCCTAAAATAAAGAAAGCCATAGGGTATAGCCAATATTGATTTCTTAAAAACGGCACATAACTAATAAAGAAAAACATAATCAACCCTAAAATAGAGGTAATGATGGCTCCAATCATCATAACTTTGTTGCTGGAAACATCTGCCATTTGACCCCAGATAGGAGCACTAATAATAGCCGCAACACCATTGGCTATAATTAAAAGCCCGAGCAGATAGCTCTCGTTACCTAGATATTTTTGGGCTAACAAAACATAAAAGGGAGCCGATAGAGCAGAGCATAATAATAAAGATCTGGAAATAATGAAATTTCTAAAAATAGTATCGGTTTTGAGTATTTTTAGTTTTGTAACAAGAGCCTGAATATCATTTTTACTTTCAGTGGTTTGAGCAGGAAATTCTTTGATATTTGCATAAATTATCGCGGCTACTAGCCATAAAGAACTAGCAAAAAATAAAATACTACTGTAGAATGTAATGCCCTGTTCTTGATTAGATGGATAAATCAAAAAAAGACCAGCGATCAATACCAGCATACCCGATAGAGAACTGGTATATCCCTTTAGTTTTCCTCTTCTGGTTTTAGGAATCGTTTTGCCCAGAACATCTTTTGATGAAATAGAGCTAAGGCTTCTGGATAGACTAAATACTATAAGCAAAAGGATGATGAACCAGCCAGCTTCGGTACCCTCAAAGTAGAGGGACACCATTCCAATCAATGCAATAGATATAAACTGAAAAAATGCACCTAATATCCATACCCATTTTCTAATTTTTTTAGTTTTTATATAATTAGATAACAATATTTGAGGAATCATAGATCCAGATTCTCTGATGGGTACTATAAAGCTTATTAGGTACACGGGAGCATGAACATAACTCATAACCCAGGTTAAAACTGTTTTTGGATTGCTAAGCGTGTCTCCTAGTTTTATAAAAACACTACTTAAGAGTAGAATAAAGTAATTTCTTGGAACGTGATTGCAGGCCTTTTTATCGATGCCCTTACAAATACGTTCTTCTTTTTCATTATTAATTATTTTATAAAGTTTTTCAACATATTTCATTGATCAGAACCTGGTTTGCGCATTTAAATATCAATTTTATTGGTACCATAAAGGATTAAATTTTATAAAAGAGGGCTAAAGAACCTTGCTACACCTTCAGAAAGCTTTCTTCTTATTGATCTGTTTTTATAGGTGTCATATGCTAGAAGTATGCCTTTTTCACAGTCTGCCGTGAAATCTTTACAGATGCTTTCGGCAATTTCTTCATCATAAATTAAGGCATTTGTTTCAAAATTATGTTCAAAACTTCGGTGATCAAAGTTACCTGATCCTACCGAAGCAATCTCACCATCCATAACTATTACTTTACTATGAAGAAAGTCATCTTGTTGTTGGTAAATTTCAATACCCAAGTAAAGTAATTCTTCAAAAAACGATAACATACTGTACTTAGCTAACCAGGAATCCGATTTTTTTGGTACTAAAAGTTTTATGTTAACTCCGCTTAGTGCTGCAATTCTTAATGCTTCCAGCATAGCGCTATTTGGTATAAAATAAGGATTAGAAATGTAAATATATTCTTCGGCCAGATTGATCATAGATATATACTGCTGCATAATGGACGGATGATCAGAATCAGGACCACCTGCAATGATCTGAATGGTTGTATTGCCTTCTCCCTCTAATTCCGGAAGGTATTCGTTTTTAAGCAACAATTCCTGATCACTGGCAAAATAATAATCCTTTATAAAAACTCGATGAAGATGATCAACGGCAGGACCTTTAAGATATAAATGTGTATCATCCCAAATACCTAATTCAGAGTTGGATTTGATATATTTATCAGAGATATTTACACCACCCGTAAAACCCACTTTTCCGTCTATAATAATAATCTTTCTATGATTTCTATAGTTTAAAGTAAACAGAAAACTTCCATAGTGTAGCGGCATAATGGGATACACTTTTGCACCGATGTCTTTGAATTTTTTAATAGCTTTTTTTCTAAGAGAATAACTTCCTATGGCATCGTAGAGTATGCGTACTTCTACATTATTTTTAAGTTTGTCTTCTAATAAAGAAAAAAGTCTATCAAATAATTCACCTTCTTCAAATATGTAATATTGAAGATGTATGAATTTTTCTGCTTTTTTCAATTCTTCAAAAATAATATCAAAGGTCTCCTTACCATTTTGTAATACGGAAACCTTATTTGAAGGTAGAGCAGGGAATTTAGAGCTATTGCGCATTAACTTGGATAGTTTTAATCGCTTTTTGTTATCAAATTCTACCTGTCGTTCTTTGACTAATCGGTCACTGAAATTTTCATCATACAGTTTTCTTCTGACAGTTTGTTTCAGTTTAAAAAACTTAAATCGCCTTCGGTTAATACCAAAAACAATATATAACACTATTCCGAACACAGGAAATATAAGAACTATTAAAAGCCAGCTTAAAGATTTGGTAGGTCTTGAGCCATAAAGGATGATATGTATAATAGCTAGTATGGTAAGAACTCCGTAGAGACTAATGGCAATTGTCATATCAAAGGTTGTTTTGTGCTTTTTGAGCGTTTTTATGTTTTAAATGAGTTACTATTTATCTGTATAGGATTACAGCAACTTACCGTAAAAACATAATTTTAATAAAATTAAAAATTTAAATGCTATGGGAATCATTTCAACAGATAAAAATAAAATTACATTGATTTATCATTCAGAATCATCTCTTGGTAAACAAACCCTTGGATATGTCAATTCTTCTAAAAAAGATATCTTGCCAATAGACACTTTAAAAACCAATATACCTGAAACGCAATGGGTAGAGATTAGTGATCAACTTAATGTAAAAGTTTCGGGGCTGATTGATAAAAAACATCCTAAATTTAAAGAATTGTACAATTCGGACATAGAATTAGACACCAAAGGTTGGCTCAAAATCATAAGTAATCATCCAGAAGTTGTGGTAAATCCTATTTTAATAATAGGAGAAGAGTTTTATCAAATAACAAACCCATCAGACTTTGTAAAATATATTGAACCCGATAGTGCAGGTGTATCTCGAAATCCATCCAAAGATCAATGATTTGAAATAATATCTACAGGCTTAAATATCAATAAAAAAGCAAGTAAATTATTTACTTGCTTTTTCTCGTATGGTATTCTTATCCAGTTGAGGTCTTTTGTTTGTCGATTTAGGTTTTCCGAAGTCAGTTAAGGGTTTATCTTCTTCCTTTCTTTTAAATTTCTTGTCCATGATTTTTAATTTTTGATGTGTTTAATAAAAATAATTTAGCCTATATTAAGATATTAGCAAGGTATATACACATAATAAAGAACAGTATAAAAAAGAAGTGTATGCTAAATTTTACCATCTTTTTTAATTGAAAATTATTCTTGATACTATTTTTTCTTCTTTTAAATAACATTATGTGTAACCTGGTTTATGGAAACAGGTAAAGGCCTACCCAACTTACCTGTTTCCAAAATGCAGTATAATCTGCTAAAAATCAATTATCGTCAGTTGCATCTTCTACAGCGTCTTTTACATCTTCTGCACCATCCTCTACAGCATCTCCAACATCTTCTACGGCATCCTCAACTTTTTCTCCTGTAGTCTTTTTTTCTCTACAACTTAATGTCATTGCAACTAGTAAACACATTGTTGCAATTGATATGATTGTTTTTTTCATAATTGTTTCAATTTTAAATGAATTATGCCTTGAATTTTTTACCGAATATGAGAGATACGATAAAAAGAATGATAAAAATGAAGAATAATATTTTGGCAATACTAGCCGCTCCGGCTGCAATACCTCCAAATCCGAATATTCCCGCAACTATTGCTAGAATAATAAAAATTACTGTCCAACGTAACATAAATTAATGGTTTTAATTAGTTGTTATAAGCCCTACTGTTTACAAATAGAGTATGATTTGATTTTCAAATCTTTATAAAGTAAATTTCAATAAATAAGAGATAACTTTTTGACTGTATCGCAAGCAATCTTAACTCCATTACTATTATGAGTTAGTTTTTGTTTATTTATGGTAAATTAGAGGTATATTTATAGAATACCAACCACAATAAATATTCATGAAGAAAAAAATTCAAATTAAGGATGAAAACGTAAAGGATATTGTCATTGATTTGGCAAGCAGTTTAGGAGTTGAGTACGAAGAGTCATACCACGAATACTGCTTACGATTACCCGAAGAGTTTGGCTCGGGATATATACGTTCTTTTCAATTTGATTTTGGTGTAGGCGTAGTAGAGGCTGATTATTTATTGAAAAAGGATTTTTATTTCGAAATGGAAAAAGGGATCATACACCCCTTAAAAATTATGTTCAACCGAGAATCTGGTTTTTACCATAAATTTGAAGATGATACAGAATTTAGGAAAATAAGAAGGTTGGAGAATATCATGCTTTCTAGCATCCCGAAAAATAATCATATTTTCAAAATACCTGCTGATACTCCAATTTGCATATTTACCTTACAAATCAATAGAAAAAAATTTGAGGAGAAAATAGAGTCATTTTTACCAGAGATGAATGATGATCTTATAGAACTTTTTCGGGATGTAAATGGAATTAATAAGTTCTATTATAAAAATTATTTTAGTTTAGAGATTTCGAAGTTTATTTCAGAATTTACAGAATGTGAACTTGAAGGTTTCATGCGCCAGGTTTTTCTTGAAGGTAAAGCGTACGAAATTTTAACACATCAACTACAGCAGTATCTTGATGATCTCAATCAACCTGATAAGCGATTAATACTTCGGCAAACCACAGTAGAAAGTATAGAAAAGGCTGTGTCGATCATACAAGAAGAGTTAGAAACCATTGGCAGTGTGATAAACTTGGCAAAACGAGTAGGATTGAACCAAAATACGCTACAGACCGGTTTTAAACAACTGTACAAAACTTCTGTAAATGAGTATATTCAAAATTATAGGATCGAGACCGCAAAAGAGTTACTAGAATCAACGAGCCTTAATATTACCGAAGTGACCTATAAAGTGGGAATTAATTCCAGGAGTTATTTCTCTAAGTTATTTAAGAAAAAATATGGCATTTCTCCAAAACAATATCTGGATCAGGTAAGAAATACCAAAGATACGCAGTCTGCCTAAAACTTTTTAAATCAAAAGAATAGATTTTTTGTGTTAAATTCTTCTGTAAATAAGATAAAAATTACGACTCAAAACAGACCAATAGTGTTATTATAAGTTTCAAAATTGTTAATCTGTTTAAGACAAATCTAATTTCTTTGTACAAAACACAAAATACAAGTTAGATTGAGTAGCAATATGCAGAAATTTGAGATACATGGTGTAGACGGTGTGCAGATTTTAGAGCAGTTAAATGGTTATTTGAAGGGAGAAATAATTGAACGATGGGGCGAAAATATTCTTGAGTTTGACAATGAACTGGGAAAAGGAACGATAAGAAGTATTGCCTTTGACTGGGGAGTAACCTTGGTTGATTATGATGTGTATTTTTTTGATGATACAAAAATACTCTTTAACATAAAAGATGCCAATCCAATAGAATTTATTTTTATATCTGAAGGTAAACTAGAATATTTAAATACCGAAGAAGATGAGCCGTTCTCTTTCGATCGTTACCAAAATATTATAATCTCTACCAAAAAACTTTCCAGAGAAACTTATATTTTCCCCGAAACAGTAAATGTAAAAGTTAATTTTATTTACGTGCTTGCGGGGGAGTACGTTAAGAAGAAAAACAACAATCTTTCTCATTTAGGAAAAAGTCTTTTTTCTGCTTTCAATGGTGGTTCTGACTCGTCTTCGTATAAACATCTTGGAAATTATAATCTTAAAATAGCTGATCAAATAAAACAATTACAGGAGAGTTATGAAAGTGGTATTGTAAGAACCCTTTCGATAGAAGGTCAACTAAATTTGATTATGGCAATGCAAATGCTAGAGCATTATAATCACGAAAATGATATAGGACTCCCAGAATCACTTTGTAAAGAAGATATTAAAAAGATTCATAATCTGTCAGGTTATATCATAGATAATATTTCAGAACCATTATCTGTGAATTTTTTAGCGACCAAAGCAGGGATGAGCCCAAAAAAGCTTCAGCTTGGATTTCGGGTTTTGTATTCTAAATCAGTTAATGAATACATTCGTCAGTTAAAATTAGAAATTTCAAGAGACTACATAAAAAATACCAATGACTCTATCTCTGAAATAGTATATAAAATCGGTTTCAAGAGTAGGAGCTATTTTTCTAAGATCTTTTTTGAGCGATATGGTATCTTGCCTGCAGAATACAGAAAAAAAATTAAGTAAAGCATCAGTATTCGAGTATAAAACTACTTTTTAATCATAGAGAATTATTCTCTGGAAATATTATTGTTTTACCTTGTAATTGGGTTGAAAACAGTGATGTTTTGTATCTTTAAGTAAGTATAACCCCATTTTAAAACTGAAAGTAACCGAATGCAAACTAAAAAGGCAATAGTAAATCTGAAATTTAAATCCAATTTATCTTTAGAAGAACTTTCTAAAGTCTCTAGAGAGAGAAAACAAATTTTAAAAAACACTAAAGGTTTGATTTCCTTATTCTTATATACCAATGATGAGACCAAAACGGTTGGAGGAACTTTTATTTTTGAAAATATTGAATTGGCACACCAATACCTTGGAAAGTTTATGACCGAGGGATTAGGTCCTAAATATGGAGTAATTCCAATGACCCTAAAAATAGATGTAGGTTGCATAAAAGGTCAAATAGATGGGGCAGATTCTATTTGTTCTTAAATCTAAGGAATAGGAATACCATTATAATATACTGGTGATAACATAGAATCATACGAAATATCATTCTTGAAAAACTCTTTTGCAATAGGATATGCTTTTAAATTAGATAATTTAGAAGAGCCTAATATGTAATCTAGGTCCTCTTTGGTTGTAGAAGGATTTAACCAGGTTTTTAAGAAGGTTTTATGGACGATCACGGGCATTGTATTATCTAAATTTTGAATAGTTTCAATGACGCCTGTGGCTTTTGTCATTATAATGGAACAAGTTATAAAACCATCATCGAGAACATTGTAAATTCCAGCAAGATAAAAAGGCTTTTTGTTACTTTGATGTACATAGTATGGATATAATGATCCATTGTACAGATGATAGATAAAAAAACCTGTAACGATGATCACACAACGTCTCTTTTGATAGGGTTCTTGAAAAATACCGTTAGAATTTAAGCGATCTTTGGTAATGTGTAAGGTATTGAATACTTTCTGAAAGTCTGACCACTCCTCTTTATAGTTATCGGGTAAAATACCCCAAATGCCATATGAGATACAGTCCGGATTTTCTGAGGTAATGATAGAAATCGTACTTTCTTCTGATCCGTCTATGACAGGTGTGGGTGTATGAAGTTTGGGAAATCTATACCGAACTCCAACTTCCTGCTCTATCAATTCTCTTTCTGCTATGTTCGAAATTTTTTTATACATTCTTCCAACTTACCGTTGCAAGTAAACAAAAAAAAGCATTGAAAGTTGTCTCGTACCGTTCAAATGATAGCGCATTTAATAGCTATAAATTTAAATTTTAAAAGTTGTTACGAGTCATAATCCAATAGAGTTAATCAAAAATCTAAAAAAGACAACGATTTGAGAATAAGCCAGTTATTTTTGTATAACAACACAAAGTAACTCATTATTAACCAAGCAGTATGACTGTAAAAAGAACGTTATGGAAATTATAACGGACCACTATCCAAAGGCCTCAACAGAATTAGGTGTTCTAAACGAGCATATACCGGGTGATATCCAAGTAAATGGCGAAATACATACATTAACCGTAGCTTCTTCTTATGGTCATGGTCAAGTGCGGTATACAAGTTTACAAAATGGTTTAGAATCCTATGATTTCGATTTAAGATTATTTTCTAGACTTGAGTTTCCTGTTAGTTCCATTACGGCAGATTCTTTACAGTTTATTTATTGTTTAAACGGGGCTTGTCATCATCAGTTTGAAGATTCTGAAAGGATCGCTACAATTGAACAATTTCAGACAGCAGTAATTCACAGTGATAAAGGCTTGTCTAGTAGTATGATTATTGAAAAAAATACGCCGTTGATTTTAAATATAATCTGTGTTAATAAGAAAGAGTATTTTGATAAGTTTGGCTCGGAGAACAATCAGTTTGGCAAAAAAATACAAAATTTATTAATAAATATTAAAACTAAATCTAAGCATTTTCATTTAGGAAATTATAACTTAAAAATCGCAGAACAATTAAAATTACTTTTTGGTGTGGAGTATAGCAACGAAATTTCAGAATTGCTATCTCAAAAAGGCAGATACTATTTGATTTTGGCAAAACATATTGAACAATTTCACGCAGAAATTGAAAACAACTCGAACACCAGTGGTTTATTAAAAGATGAACTAAAAGCGATATCACAAATAAGTGAATACATTAAAGAAAATCCAGAGATACAGCACAGTATTAAAACTTTATGTTTACAGTCCGGACTTTCTCCGGCCAAATTACAGGAGGGTTTTAAGTTCATGTTCGAAAGAACAGTATCTGATTTTGTCAGAAATGTACGATTAGAAAAAGCGGAAAAATTAATCAGAACTACGGATTTAACAATTTCCGAAATTGTGTATTCGATTGGCTTAACCAGCAGAAGCTATTTCTGTAAAATTTTTAAAAGAAAACATCTTTGTAGTCCTAAAGAATATAAACTTAAAAAGATTTAACTTTATTCAAAATAATAATAATTTTAAAATAGGTTTTTACATTAAATAATAAAAAATCACTCTTAAGAAACCCAAATGGGATAAAGAGTTTCTCAGAGTGATTTTGTTGAGGGTAATAATTACGCTCTTAGTTTAAATCTTCGAGTCTTTTGATAGTTGATAATCCACTTTCTATAGTTTGTTTCTGTTTTGCTAAGATAGATTGCGTACTTGCTGGTAATGAAGTTTCAGAAAGTACATCATTATATTCATCAACAGATGCTTTCTCTCCTCGTATTGCCTCTTCTAACATAGATTCTTCGTTATCATTGGATAAAAAAGATTTCACATCCATCCAAGCTCTATGAGCGCTTCCTGTTGCACTGCCTCCTTTGTCTACATCTTGACCAAATGCTTTTATTTCGTTTTTTAATTCGTGTCCGAAGTTATAACGTTCTTGAGCCTTTTGGTTAAAATAATTTTTAAGAGAAGAGTGTTTTACATTTTCTGCAGCTTTCTTGAAACCTTTTTCTGCATCATAGGTTTTCTCTAAGAGATTGTTTAGTTTGTTTCCAACTTGTTCAGAATACGTTGCCATAATTTTTTGAGTTTTAAGGTTTACAATGTTTTATTTAAAGATGATCATTGCTTTACATCTAGGTATTTCCTATTGATCTTTGGAAAATAGTTGTCTAAAATTAATTTTTGTTTTAAAAAGATTTCTTGAGATAGACGCTACTATTCCCAACGCAAATCCACAAACAAAAATTAGCAGTATTTCTAATTCCATACGTAAGTTATTTCGTTGTTTAAAAGTAATGTAGTGTTAAACAAAAAACTTGTTCAAAAAGTTGAAAATTTAACTCATATGAAATTTAACTTTTGTTTAGCTAAATGATGCGTAGTCAATGGTTTGAGTTAATAAAAACATTGATAGGATTAACCTGTTAAGTGTCTTTAAAGGATATTGCAAATAAAAAATTATGATACAGAAAGGAACAAAAGTAACGTGGGACTGGGGGCAAGGTGCCGCTACCGGAGAAGTTGTAGAAAGCTACACAAAAAAGGTGACCAAAACTATTAAAGGTACCGAGGTGACAAGAGATGGAGAGGAAGGTAATAAGGCACTTTATATCAAACAAGAAGATGGTGATCACGTATTGAAAAGTGAAAGTGAAGTTTCTCGAGCAGACTAACATACCATATCCTAAAATATAGTAGAACTTATGATAAAAAAAGGAGTAAAGGTTCAATGGAGCCAAGGCAATAGTACTCTTTCTGGAATCGTAGAAGAAACATATAAGTATAAGATCACCAGAAAAACAAAAGAAAACCCATTTGTAAGTTATAGTAATGCTAGTATGGCATTATACATAAGAACTTCTGATGGTTCACATATTCTAAAAAATGACTCTGATGTTTATTTGTAGAAGCTTAAATTTTTTAACAAATAAGAATATTATAACTAACTGTTTATTATGTCTTTACTAACAATTATTCTCAATATTTTTTTGCCACCTCTTGCTGTTTTTTTAAAACACGGACTAGGTACAACTTTTTTAATCAGTCTCTTGCTTACAATCATTGGATGGATTCCTGGAGTTATCCACGCTTTTGTTGTTAATCAATAAAAACACTATCCAAGGAATTTTTAAAAGCTCTACATATTAACGGAGGTGTCAAGTAAACCTATTTTGTTACTCATAACTTATAGATCTATAACCTCTCTTGTCCTGTGTCATCGGGTTGACCATATTCAGATTTATAAATTTGTACTACAATCAGAAACAAACTAATAAGCAAAGGGCCAAAAATCAATCCTATAAAACCAAATAATGGGACACCGACGATGACACCAATTAATGTAATAATCGGATGTACGTTATCTAATCTTTTTAAGATATAAAGTCTCACCAAGTTATCAGAAGATCCTACAACCACCAATCCATAAATCAAAATTCCCCAAGCTTGAAAAGTGTTTCCTGTTGAAAGAGTGATAATGAAAACTGGAAGAAAAGCGATTAAAGTACCGATAAACGGTATCATAGATCCAACCGTAACAATGACAAACCAGAAAAGTGGATCATCTATACCAAAAATCAAAAACCCAATTAATCCAACCACTCCTTGTATAATAGCAACCAAAGGAATTCCAACGGCATTGGAACGAACCATTTTTTGACTCTCATCACCAATTATTTTCAAATTAGCTTCATTAATAGGGATATATTCAAAAAGGGACTCTCTTAATTTCTTTCGATTTGTAAGCATATAATACAACAAAAAGTACATAATGCCTATTGATATAAATACATTAAATGTACCACCGGCTAGGTTTTGCAAATTTTCTGCCACCCAAGATGAAACTCCTTCAGGGTCAATTCTAGAACTGATATCGTATCCTATTTGAGATTCCCACGTGTCCAAACGACCTTTAATAGCTGCTAAAAATTTTTCAGAATTTTTAGTAACGTCTCCAATTTTATTACTTAGCATAAGAATAACACCAATTACCGGAACTAATATTCCTACAAAAGAACCAATCAAAAGTAACGTTGCTGCCAAATCCGGGTTCCAACCCTTTCGTACCAATTTAACCATTAACTTACGTAATATGACATAAATTGTAATGGCTCCAAGAATTCCAGAAAGATATGGTAGAATCTCTCTAAAGATCAGTCCACCGATAAGTATAATTAATAATAAAATAAATATCTGGCGTATGATATTTGGACTAATATTTTTCATCTTGACGTATGTAAACCAATTTGTAAATAGATATTAAAGGTCATGTTATGATTTATCCGAATTGTTGGATAGATTGAAATCCTTCGGGAAATCTAACGTGCGTATTGGGAATGGAATGTTAATGTCATTTTCATCATAAACATCCTTGATCAGCATCATCGATTCACTCTTGGCTTTTGCCACTTCCAAGGCAGAGGTAGAATTAATCCAGAAACGTAATTCATAATTGATAGAACTATCCCCAAACTCTTTCCACAAGAATAATACATCGTCTTTTTTTTCAACAGCTTTAAAATTATTGACAATGGTATCGACGGTTAGTTTTTGAACCATTCTTAAATCAGATTCATAGCCAACACCACATTCTAAAATAACTCTGGATTGTGAGGTAGTGGAGTAATTTTTTATGGGATTCTCTACGACCAATCTATTCGGTATATATACCAAATTATTATCAACCTGTTTGATGGTTACTGCTCTAAGGTCAATATCTATTACCTCTCCTTCATAATCATTAGTTTGTATCCAATCACCATATTTTAAGTTCTTAATATAAGACAAAATAATTCCGGAATAGGTGTTTGCCAGCGCACCTTGTAGGGCCAAACCAACTGCCAAACCAGCAACTCCGGCTCCTGCTAAAATGGTGTTTAAAGCTTTTCCAAGGTTTAGTATGCCAAGAATCAAAAACAAGCCCAATAATATGACTATGATGGAAACAAGTTTAGCAATCACCTTTTTCATTGATCGCTGAAGGTTGCTTTTCTCTAAGAGTTTTAAGATGAGTTTACTAACGTATTTTGATGCTATCAACGCTATTATAAAAACTACAATTGCAATTATCAAGTTAGGCAGATTAACTACTATGGCATCTAGCCAGGATTCTAATTTTGATAACATTTTATTCCAGGCTTCTACTAATTGATCGTACATGCTATTTCTATTTTGTTTATTTATTTTGTTTCAAGAATGGAGGAGTATAGTTTTTTAGTAATTCTAAAATTACGGACTCAGTATTAGAAAAGTACTCCTTGTTGTTTTCGTTTTTTTCTGCCTGCTCAAAATAGGGAATAATGGTTCCATCGGTATAGCGTGAAATGATCGCAGGATGCACATAGTATTTTCGGCAAACATTTCTGGTATTTCCTAAACTCTTTGCAGCTGCATCATACGCCTCGAGAATATTTTTATGTAATTGTCTTTCATTATCCGTGTGCCCTAATTCTATCAATTTTTCAAAAGCAATGGAAGTGGCTCCCCAGGTTCTAAAATCTTTTGCCGTAAAAAGTTCGCCAGCAATATCGTGCAGATAATTATTTATCATACTACTCTCTATAGAATGTTTATCACCTTGTTCATCGAAATATTGAAATAGTTCCCAACCAGGAATTTCTTCGCAGCGATTTACTAATCGAATCAATTTTTTATTTCGCAGGGTAATAGAATGCTTTTTTCCTCGTTTGCCAACAAATTCGAATTTTATATTGTCTTTTTCGATATTCACATGTCTTGTGCGCATGGTTGACAGTCCATAGGTTTTATTTCGTTTTGCATATTGTTCATTGCCAATGCGTATATGAGTTTCCTCCATTAGCCTTATAATTAGTGCTAAAACTTTGTTTTTTGGCCAGCCACGTTGTTCTAAATCCTCATCAACTTGTTTACGAATTTTAGGCAATCGTTTTGCAAAGTCAGTCATTTTATAAAACTTCGTTTGATTTCTAATTTCGTTCCATAGAGGATGATATCGGTATTGTTTTCTGTTTTTAAGATCTCTGCCAACTGCTTGTAAATGACCATTGTCAATCGCGGCTATTCTTACGTTGTTCCAAGCTGGAGGGATAACAAGACTTTTGATTCTCTCTAAATCTTTTTTGGTAGATAATTCTTTTCCATTGAGCCGGTATACAAAACCTTTCTTATTTTTTTTTCTGGAGATAGTAAGTTTGTCATCGTTTACATAAACAAGATTCAATTGATCAATTACCTTTTCAGGAGTTTGAATAAGCTGTTTAATGAATTTAGGATCTTGATGGTCAGCACTCATAAATTTGAAAAAGTCATACTCTAAGTTATCTATTTTCTTTTATATACGAGGTATACTTTGTTGCTAATGTTTGTTTTTGTTCTTCGGTTAAGACTTTTCCTGCCATTTGAAATACTTCATGTTCTTCTTCTTCCAGATGATGTTCTACTTTTTCCTGTAGTTGTTTTGCAATACGTAACCAGGCAGAAGACGAATATGCGGTCTTTTCCAATTCTTCAACCAATTCATCTATTTCATGGTGTTCTGCAATACTATGTCTTGATTTTTCCTGAGTTTTATCACTATCAATTAAGGGCACATAAAAATGGCGTTCTTCTCCATCAGCGTGTATGGATAATTCTTTTTTCAATTCCTTAAATACCTCGTCTCTTTTATCTGTATCCCCAGACGTTTCTACTAAATCATTAAGTAACGATCGTTGTATTTCGTGGTCTTGTCGTAAAGCTTCAAAAATATTCATCATTTTGTTTTTTTTTGAAGAAAATGGCCTCTTCACAATGCGTAAAAAGACCATCTTCAATTAATCAACCATATCAATTGTTAAAATCTTATTTGGTGAAAATTACTTTGGTGTTTTTTAGTTCAGATTTAAAATCATTGATGTCAGTAACATATTTAAACTGATCGTTAAATACACGATCCGGTTTTTCTCCAACAATTATATGTTTTACATTGAGATCAGGCGCGTTTAATATGACTCTATCAGAAATCCTTAGTTTTTTATCCTCAAGCGTTTGATCAGTTTCTTTCAGTTCAGAAATCACATATAATTTGTCATTAGATGCTATTATTTCCATTATTTCAATGGTGTGTTCTTTATCGCTCACTTCTGCTTCTACAGTCAACGTCAGTTCTTCCTTTTCACCGCTGTTTGGCATATCTACATCTATATAAGGTACTTCTACTTCTGTTTCTTCCATTACTACAACAACCTTCGGTATTTTCACTGTTTTTGTCTTGGTGCCCACTTTAACGTCTGCCCAATCTACATCAAAGGTCGGTAGTTGACCAGCTTCTGTATCAACATCAACATCAACGTCAACATCTGGCAGCTTAGCCTCTTTTTTCTGTTGTACATCACAACTGGTTATAAGAAAAATGATTACTAATAATCCTGTAAATTTTTTCATAATTAATGAGTTTTAAGTTTAGATTAGTAAGGGCTACTTCTATTAACACATCACATTTGCCCTAATGATATTTTACTTTTTAGATTTTAGTAGCCCTTGTTTATAACATATATTTTGTGAGATCACAAAGTTAAATTTGAAAGCGCGGAAGATTGTGCGCATATCAATTTTTGATTGACTTATTTGATTAACAATTTTTGATTTTGAGATAACCATATTTCTTTTCACAAATATGGATTGCATTAAGGTTTGTATTTTTTGTGTTAAAAGACTCCATACAATTACTATAGCTTTACAGAAAAAATTTTAAACTAATTCAATCTTCTAAATGTTTAGTCTTATGGAAAAATCAATTAATGCAAATTTTGAAAATTATATTGGGATGACAGAAGGTTATTCTGAAATGGCCTATCAGATGGTTTCTCATACATTAACACTTGGCTATGCGGTGATGCTAGCCGGTTTATTCTATTTTGTTTTAACCTTAAAAACGGTGTCACCAAAATACAGGATGTCCAATATCTTATCAGGAGTCGTTATGGTTTCGGCATTTTTGTTATTATACGCACAAGCTGGTAATTGGACTTCTAGTTTTCAATTCAATCAAGAAGCAGGTAAATACTTCTTAAATACCGATGGTGATCTTTTCAATAATGGATATAGATATTTGAATTGGTTGATCGACGTGCCGATGTTACTATTTCAAATTTTATTTGTAGTATCTCTGACTAAATCAAATTTAAAATCTGTAAGAAATCAATTCTGGTTTTCTGGAGCTCTAATGATTATTACAGGATATATTGGACAGTTTTACGAAGTCTCAAACCTATCTAATTTTTTTATCTGGGGTGCTATCTCTACTGTGTTTTTTATTCATATTTTATGGGTAATGCGCAAAGTAATTAATGAAGGAAAAGAAGGAATTCCACAACAAGCTAAAAATGTGATGAATCAAATATGGATATTGTTTTTGTTTTCTTGGTTTCTATATCCAGGTGCATATCTAATGCCTCACTTACTAGGAATCGAAGGAGCATTCTTTAATGAAACCGGTGTTGTAGGAAGACAAATAACATATACCGTAGCAGATGTATGTTCTAAAGTGATTTACGGAGTTTTGTTAGGTAGAGTAGCCATCATTTTAAGCAAAGAAGATAATTATGATTACCACGAGTTATCTACAAATGCTTAATATTTTGAAAGTTTCCCGTATCATCGTGCATATAATGTTGTAATTTAGGATTTTGTGATCACACAATAAATTTAAATTGCTATTGATAAGAGTAAAAAGGTTTTCTACAATTACAAGTATTTGGCTGGTTGAACTCAATAATCCAATAATACTCGATAGATATTTTTCATTTAATTGTTAAAAAGATAAAGTCAATGGATTTTTCAGGACTAAAAGCTATATACATTAATTGTACCTTAAAAGAGTCACCAAAGCAGAGTCATACAGAGGGTTTGATGAAAGTGTCTATGGATATTATGAATTCAGAAAAGGTCTCTGTTGACTATCTGCGATTGGTAGATTATGATATAGCATATGGATTACTGCCGGATATGAAAGAAGAAGGGAAAGATAAGGATGATTGGCCTGAGATTTATGAGAGAATTATGGATGCAGATATCCTAATCTTAGGAACCCCTATTTGGTTAGGAGAAAAATCATCTGTGGCTACAAAACTTGTAGAGAGATTGTATGGCATGAGTGGAAAAACTAATGAAAAAGGGCAGTATATTTATTACGGAAAAGTAGGGGGTTGTGTTATTACGGGTAATGAGGATGGTATCAAACATTGTGCAATGGGTATTTTATATGCCTTGCAACATTTAGGATTTTCGATACCACCACAGGCGGATTGTGGTTGGATAGGAGAAGCCGGTCCAGGACCTAGTTATTTGGACAAAGAATCAAATGCAAAGAATAATGAATTTACGAATAGAAATACTACGTTTATGACCTATAATCTATTACATTTGGCAAATTTACTCAAGAAACAAAGAGGTTTTCCCGCTTATGGTAATTCCAGATCTGCTTGGGATGATGGCACGCGTTGGAATTTTGATAATCCTGAGTACAGATAATTTCCGGTAACTGTTAAGAGCATTTATTTTTTAACTATGAAATCTACGTTTAAATTTCTCAAAAGGTTAAAACACGCGATATTTCATAGTATTGCTTTTTATCCTGTATTAATAAGTGCAGGATTCTTTTTGTTAGCGATTATCTTATTATTTGTCGAAAACCTGGAAGTGATAACTTCTTTCAAAAAGAAAGTACCTTTTCTTTTGGTTCAGGATAATGAAACAGCAAGAACAATTTTGTCTACCTTATTTGGTGGGATTTTATCTTTAACTGTTTTTAGTTTTACCATGGTAATGGTAGTACTTAATCAAGCATCATCTAACTTTTCACCCAGACTTCTTCCTGGTTTAATTTCTGATAAAAAGCATCAGGTAATACTTGGTTTTTATATCGGAACCATACTTTATACCATCATTGTTTTGATGTCTTTAGGTGCTTATGGCTCTTCTTCTAATGCAGTTGGTTTTTCAGTTATGGTAGCAGCCGTTTTAGGTGCGGTTTGTATTGGCTTATTTGTATATTTTATTCATAGCATTTCGCAGGCGATACAAATACATAATATTATTGATAAAATATATGAATCTAGTCATAGTTTGATAGAGAAAGAAATTAAAGAACAACAAGAAACAAAAATTGAAATAGAAGATCGTATTCAATTCTGGAAAACGGTGGATAGCGAAAAAACAGGATATTACAGGTCTTTTGATCAATTTCTTTTAAATGACTCATTGAAAAAGGAAGAAAATCTTATTGAAATCATACCTTACGCTGATCAGCATATATGGAAAGGAGACCCAATTCTTAGAATCAAAAATCCTATATCTCAAGAAGATTTAGAGTCACTTCATATCTGCCTATATATACTTTCTAACCGACACGAAGATGATAGCGGAGTAGGAGGAATGATCAAACTTACAGAGGTTGCCGTAAAAGCTTTATCCCCAGGTATCAATGACCCAGGAACAGCAATTAATGCGATTTCAAAATTGGGGCAGTTAATGCATAAGGCATTACAAATTGAACCAAAAACAGCTATCTGTAAACCTGATTGTGAGATAGTAGTAGTGCATAACAAGATTTCTGCTTCAGAGATGATCAGAATGATTATTGAACCGATAAGGGGTTATGCAAAAGCTGATAGCGCTGTTTCATATGAACTTTTAAATGCTCTTATATTTTTAAGAAATAGCAAAAAAGTAGTTCCAGAATATAAAGAAGCTCTGCAAACCGAAATAGGCTCGTTAATTCAGGATTTAAAAGATAATATTACGAATAATCAAGATCTAAAACGTATCTTAGAGTTGTTAGAAAAATAAAGCGAAATGGGTTCCGAATCAATATTAATATGCATACCTGATATTAGTGGCTTTACTGAGTTTATGAGCTCTACCAATATAGAGTTAAGCGCAGAAGTAATTCCGGCATTATTAAACAAGGTAATATATGCTAATAAGATCGGATTGAAAGTTTCAGAAATCGAAGGAGACGCCGTACTCTTCTACAGATCAGGAGAACTTCCAACATTTAAAGAACTTATAGGTCAATGTAGAAGCTTTTATGAAGAATTTTACGCTCAGCTAGAAGTGCTGCATAAAAAACATAAGGGTAACGAAGAAAGAAACCATATTCCCGAAATGCTAGGACTAAAAATTATCCTGCACTATGGCAAAAATATAAGCGCCGTTCCCATAGGTAAAAACATTAAACTAATGGGCGAAGATGTAATTGTAGCACATAGGTTATTAAAAAATGATGTTCCTATTGATGAGTATATTCTATTATCCGAAGATTTACTGTCGGAGTATAAAGAACATATTATTGAACGTAATTTTGGATGGGGTGAATTACACGACCACGAAACCGAATATAAACACATCGGTGAAATCAACTACAGCTACATAAATCTTAAGCCTCTTTTATCTTAGATTTTCTTTCAAAAATAGCATTAAAAGGGAATGCTGTTTAACATAACTACTTGATCAATAAAACTTCTTAACGATAGCGTCAAGATTAATAGTATATGAGCAAAAGTTAGCTTTTTTATCAAAGTATCTTTGTAATGAACAAGAAAAATGCGTTTTCAATGTTCAATTCGATAAATTATTAATCAAAAAAATTGCTATGAATTATTTAGATATAGAAGAAAAAAAATTATTACCTGTTGTGTTGGAGCTTAATGTACTATTAGCTGATTACAATTTGTATTATCAAAAACTAAGAGGCTTTCATTGGAATATACTTGGAAAAAATTTCTTTGATCTTCACGTTAAATTTGAAGAATTATATAACGATGCTAAAATTAAAATAGATGAGATTGCAGAACGCATTCTGACTTTACAGCATCATCCGGCAAGTCAATTTAAAGAGTATATAAAATTAGCTTCTGTAAAAGAAATAGCTCCCCTAATGAAAGACACAGAAATGATTGAAGAGCTCTTAGGCGACCACAAAAAGATCTTGAAGCAAATGAGAACAATTTTAAAGTATGCAGGAGAGGCCTCAGACGAAGGTACGATCGATATGATAGGAGCTTACATAAGAGAGCTTGAAAAGTCCAGTTGGATGTTAAACGCGTGGTCCAAAAGTACTTCTGATCACTTAGATACTACATTAATAAATCAATCATAAGAAATCGAAAATTTAGTAATAACCATCAAATTTTTACACAATGAAGCTTATAAAAATTATAACAACTCTTTTGATAACATTCTCTTTGACAGGGGTAGTCGCGCAAAGCAATTCTCAAATGATGAAAACAAGAACTACCAAATCTTTTGAATTCAAAAAAGATGGTAAATCAGTTCCTTATCGCGTGACCGTTTTTAAAACCAGCAAAACACCATTAAAATTAAAAACAGAAGATAAGGGACAATTAAATCAGGATAGAAAAATTGTTCCAGCGCAAGTAACAAAATTAATTTATGTTGATAATGATATGTGGAGCGACTATGATAAATATATCGTTCTTCGATATCCTAAAGATGCTAATGATAGTTTTGAGCTAAAACAAACAGAAAGAGGATTCAAAGTAATCGTTGATAAAAGAAATGTTGAGTATATTTTCGGAGAAGGACTTTATTTTGTTAATAATGCTGATAGAGATTTCTTTTTCGTGGATGAGTTCGATTCTATATAAGACAGATGCAAAATACATAGTATAATAAAACTCTCTATTAAGAGAGTTTTTTCTTTTATACTTCTTTCTATAAGGTAATTTATCATTTATAGAAAAGTTACTTTAACAAACTTTTACAATCGGATCGATGCATAAAGTATATTTTGTTTATTATATTTGAAAATAAGTTAAACAAAATACTCACTTAAACCAATCATCATGTATACACTTCCAACCACAGCTCTAGAAATTAATGTAACCGCAAAAGATACAGAAGGTACTGTAAGACAAATTCAAGAAGTAATAGGAGGAGAGATTGAAGAAAGGTGGGGAGAGTTTGTGCTTACAGTCAATAATCTCAATGCCCACGGATCCATTAGATTTATAACATTCGATTGGGGAGTTAATTTATTAGAATATGATATCACTTTTCATAAAGAAGTAGTTTTAATTATGGATGCCTCTCAATACAATCCAATACATTTTGCGTATTGTTTGAAAGGACATTGTGGTCATAGATTTGGATACCAAGAAAAAATACATACTTTAGAACAGTTTCAGTCTGTAATCATCACAAGTCGGGATGGAGGTTATAATTATGGGTATTTTCCTAAAGACGAAAAGTTAGAAATTAACGTAGTACAGATTGCAAGAAAAAAGTTTCTTAAAAAACGACTCAATAATGTATCTCAACTGAATGAAAAGCTTTACAAGGTTTTTATAGATGAAGATCACGAAAGAGCTTTCGCATATTATGGAACCTATAATTTAAAATTGGCGGATCAAATTGGTGCTCTACGAAAAGTAGAAGAAAAAGGTATGATTCGTATCTTAATGATTGAAGGTATGGTGTATCAGATTTTATCAATGCATATTCAACAGCATGATAGAGCTATGAAAGAAGAGGTATTACCTACTACATTACTGAAAAGAGAACTAAAAATTATTCGTGATTTAGCCAATCAAATTATCAACAATGTTTCAAGGGATTACTGCTTAGAAAAACTTTCAGAAGAAACAGGTCTAACACAAGCAAAACTCCAAGAAGGATTTAAATTGTTGTATGCAAGGACAGTCACAGAGTATATTCGTCACGTTCGATTAGAAGCAGCTAGAGATCTCATACGAACGACAGATATGAATATTTCTGAGATCGTGTATTCAATAGGTTTTAGCAGTAGAAGTTACTTCTCTAAAATATTCAAAGAAAAATACAACATTAGTCCTAACGAATTTAAAAACAATACAGAATATCAGGTGGAAGAATTAGTCGCAGTATAATAATCTTTAGATTATTGTATTTAGCGAAAAAATATGGAATTTGTTATTTAAATAATCGTTTAATTAAATAATAAATTCCATATTTCTTAACCGCACTAAACAAGGTTAATACCCATTGATTTGGCTGCAGATCTTCTTTGAGTTCAGATTTTAATAATTTTAATTCTTCTAAACTGATTTGGCGCTGTAAACTATATGTTTTTAAATCACGTTCAATCTCTTCAAAAGAATGATATGTTTTTCTCATAATAAAGTCTTAATCAAAAAAATCTTTTGACATTTTTCGAATTATTTTTCTATCTATAATCTTACGGAGCAAATATGCAATTCCTGTAAAAAGTAAAAAAAGTGTACCAACTAATAAACAGGCCAAGGCAGTACTACCAAGAAAATTACCCAACCAAATTGTTCCGGAAACAGTCAAAAAAATTATACCCATAAAAAACAATCCTCCAATAACAGCAAATTTGCTAAAAAAGGAAAGCAACTTTGCTAATTGCTGAAAAGCTTTTAGTTTATAATATTCTTGTGATGCTTTTATATAAGCTTCTCCAGAATCTTGAGCTTTATTAGAAGTTTCATTTAATGCTTCAAAAATACCCATTACGACTTCTGAAGTTTTTTGTTTTTCGCTTTCAATTCACTTAATTTTTTTTCTAATGTCGTAATCAAATCCTCGGCTTTATAGCTCGCATCCGACATCAGGGATTCGACTTTAGTTTCTAAAGATTCTTTTTTAGATGAAACTGTATCTACTATCTGGTGTTGTAAATGTGAAGCTTCTTTGGCAAGATGGTCTTTTGTAGCCTGTGCTTCTTCTACTAACTTTTTTCTGGTGTTTGAACCTTTGTCTGGTGCAAATAAAATTCCTAGTGTTGCCCCTAAGGCAGTTCCGGCTAGAACTCCAAGAAGTGTGCTGCTGCTTTTGCTCATTTTATATAGTTTTTATTGTTTCTCAAATGTCTGAAAATTTGAATATCAACATTAACTCAAATCATAATGATGTTGACGTAAATGAATATTAGTAAAAGAATTAATATTTATCTCAAATGCGTTCATTTCATCAATGTTCCTATTCTACCTTTGAAAAAGTCAACTTTATCAAATATGTCAACTAAAATTACAACAAAATATCCTTTTACTGGTGAAACTATTAAGGAATATGAGCAATTTAATGATACAGAGATTGAAAACATTTTAAAAAAGTCCAATCAAGCATTTCTGACTTGGAAGGATGTAACTATAAGGGATAGGATTAAGTTATTACTGAAACTTGCAGATACCCTACACGAACAGAAAGAAAGATTCGCTAATCTCATCACCTTAGAAGTGGGCAAACCCTTTAAAGAAAGTATTTCTGAAATAGAAAAATGTATATGGTTAATCGATTTTTACGCAAAGAATGCAGAACAATTTTTAGCAGATGAATTAATTGAAACAGAGGCTCAAGAAAGTTTTATAAGTTATGATCCATTGGGTTGTATTTTGGCAATAATGCCTTGGAATTATCCTTTTTGGCAAGTAATGCGTTTTGCGGTTCCTACTATAACTGCAGGAAATACAGCATTGTTAAAACACGCCAATAATGTAACAGGTTGTGCTTTGGCAATTCAAGATATTTTTCGGGCAGCAGGATACCCGGTAGATGTTTTTCAAACATTATTGGCATCACACGATCAGATTGAAGATATTATTAGTGATGACATCGTTCAAGCTGTTAGTTTAACAGGAAGTGAGAAAGCAGGTCGAGCTATAGCAAAAATTGCAGGTCAAAATTTAAAGAAAACCGTTTTAGAATTAGGAGGTAACAATGCTTGTATAATTCTTAGAGATGCTAATTTGGATCAGCATATTAGTACTATAGTCAAAGCCAGAATGCAAAATACGGGACAAAGCTGTATTGCCGCTAAACGATTTATTGTTGTCGAAGAAAAGTATAATGAATTCTTAGAAAAATTTGAGAAGCAAATAGCTACGCTGAAATTTGGAGACCCTCTAGATCCTAAAACTGATATTGCAACGATGGCGAGAATAGATCTGGCAGAAGAAGTAGAACGTCAGGTAAAAGAATCTATTGAAAAAGGAGCGCGTGTAGTGAAAGGAAATAAAAGGGATATGGCTTATTATGAACCCACTATCTTAATTAATGTCGAACCTGGGATGCCGGTTTTTGATGAAGAAGTCTTTGGACCTGTTGCAGCCATTACAAAGGCTAAAAACGTAAGCCATGCCATCGAATTAGCTTCTAAATCAACATTTGGCCTAGGTACAATGATATTTACCGAAGATACAGAAAAGGCAAAAATGCTAACAGATAAAATAGAGGACGGTGCTTTTTTTATTAATGAACTAGTGAAATCAGATCCTAGATTACCGTTTGGAGGAACCAAACGTTCTGGTTATGGTCGGGAGCTTTCTAAGGAAGGAATTCTAGAATTTGTCAATAAAAAAACAGTGTATTTAAAATGATTTAAGTTTAACTAAAAAAAAAGAAAATTACTATATGAAATTCGTAAAAGAAGAAGATGAAAATAGAAGAGATTATATCTTTCAAAAAAACTCAAAAACTAAAGTTGGTGCAAAGTTTATTGTGATTGTACTTGCTTTACTAGTGATTGGAGTCGTTGTATCAGGTTTGTTTCTTGGATATTTTTAGAACCACTAGATTTTTTAAAAAACAAATTTCACCCTTTATTTCAATCACATTAAATTGTAAACAATGGCAAAGATAAAACAAGTAACTCTAGATCGAATTCCTGAATATGTAGTAGTTGATAACGCAAAAACCAATTCCATTATTGTAAATACGGATATTGAGTTTCATCCGATAGACATATCAGGTAATATGGAATATCTGCTACACATATTTGTATATGACATTCACGGTGTTCAAGATGTACCTGTATTGATTGCTAACTGGGATGATACTAAAGTATCTAGAGTAGTCAGAGATGGAAGAGAGGATGATTTTTTATGTAAAGCGAATCGTTTAATACGTTGTAATGAGGTCAATGAGAAAGAAGTTACGATAAAAATACCAATGACAGTGCATTTAGGCAAACTTCAAGGTAATTCATCGGTTTACACAAGACAATTTAAAGTATTTGCAACATTAATTCCGGCAGTATATCGTGCATCAAAATGGTCTGAAACTTTTGAATCTCAATTAGTGTTTTAAAATATATTGAGAACCTAATAACGGATTTACATGATGTAAATTAAAAAATAAATAGATGAACGTATCAGAACAGTTACTAGAAATATTACAACAAGAAGGGGTAAAACACATTTTTGGTGTTGCTGGTGATGCACTCAATCCACTTGTTGATGCTATTGGAAAACAAGATGTTATAGAGTGGATTGGTGTAAATCACGAAGGGAATGCATCCTACGCGGCTTTTGCACAGGGTGAGCTGAATGATAATTTTGGCGTTTGTGCTAGTACTGTAGGACCAGGAGCATTGCATTTGATTAATGGTCTTTATAATGCAAAAAAAGAAAGATCTCCTGTAATTGCAATAACGGGGCAAATACCTATTGAGCATTTAGGGACTAATTATCATCAAGAAGCGGATTTAAAGAAGATTTATGATGACTTATGTGAGTATCAGGCAGTCATAAGATCTCCGGAAGAAGCTCCAAGAGTAATTCTTAGAGCTATTCGGATAGCTGTAAATCAAAAGTGTGTGTGTAGAATCGAATTACCTGCAGATATTGCTAAAATGAAAGCAGAAAATGAAGGATTCGTTCATAAAGTTTTCAGATCCAAAAGCAATATTAGTCCGAGTATTCAAGAATTAAAATCTGCGGCGAAATTAATTAACGAATCTCTTAAGATTGGAATTCTGGCTGGAGCCGGATGCAGACAAGCAAGAGAAGAGGTGCTTCAGTTTTCGGAAATTGTAAATGCTCCAATTGTTCATACGTTGAGAGCATCAGATATATTCGACCATAGCGAAAAGAATGTTGTAGGATTAACAGGGTTAATTGGTAACCCGTCAGGTTATAAAGCTGTTATGGATTGTGATCTGTTGATGATGTTAGGTACTGATTTTCCATATACAGATTTTCTTCCTGAAAAGACAAAAACAATTCAAGTAGACATACGCCCTGAGAATATTGGTAATCGTTCGTCTGTAACTCTAGGACTTCACGGAGATATTAAAACTACAATTACATCTCTTCTTGGCCTATGCACAGAAAAACAGGATGATAGTTTTTTAAAGGAATTAACTGAAAAATTCCAGGATTGGAAAGCTTCTAACGATCAAAAAGCAGATCCTTCTCGTGACATGGAACCTTTACATCCTCATATTTTTGCCAAAGGGGTGAGTGATTTAGCTTCGGATAATGCTATTTTTACAATTGACACAGGAACGGCAGCAATCTGGGCTTCAAATTTTATGAATTTTCATTCTGATAGACGGATTATAGGATCTTTTAACCACGGATCTATGGCTGTAGGTTTACCTGCTGCTATAGGTGCGCAACTTCAATACCCCAACCGAGAAGTTTGGGGATTGATTGGAGATGGTGCATTTAATATGTCGTTGCAGGATTTTTCTACAGCGGTAAAAAATAATCTTCCAATTAAAATTATCGTATTTAACAACTCTCAATTGGGATTTGTAAAAATTGAGATGGAAGAAGCTGGATTAGCTCCAAATTTTGATGCTTTGCGTGTTAATAATTTTAATTTTGCCGAATATGCTAAACTATGCGGTGGAGATGGAGTAAAAGTGGAACATGCAAAAGATATCCTTTCAGCAATACAATTAGCAAAAAAAGCAGATAAACCTTTTGTTATTGATGCAGTTGTTACCAATGCCGAATTATCTTTGCCTCCAAAAATTGGTTTTGAAGAAGCAAAGGGCTTTGGGATATCTAAAGTAAAAGAGATATTTAGGGCCTTCAACGGAGAAAAAGAGCAATGGGAAAATATAAAACAGGAAATAGAGGCGTATTTTGATTAAAAGATTTCATAATACAACACTTACAGGCTTACTTTTTAGATCATCAAGAATTAAAACAATCAATAAATACAATTAAAAATAAAATGGAAAAATTAGGACTTACACAAGAAAATTGGGAACAATTCGTAGCATGGGTATGGGATTTTATTCCTGGGGTACTTTCGGCAATTGTTATTTTTTTTGTAGGGGTATGGGTTATCAATTTATTTAGTAAAGGTTTACGTAAATTTTTTAAGAAGAAAGACTATGATGAAACTCTAGAAAGCTTCTTATATGATTTAATCAATATCGGTCTTAAGATATTACTAATGATTTTGGTAATCACACAGCTTGGAGTCCAAACTTCTTCGCTTGTTGCCATATTGGGTGCGGCTGGTTTAGCTGTAGGTTTAGCGTTACAAGGGTCTTTGTCTAATTTTGCCGGAGGGGTGTTGATCTTATTTTTTAAACCATTCAAGATAGGAGATTTTATTGAAGCACAAGGAGTTTCGGGTACGGTAAAAGAAATTTCAATTTTTAAAACTAAACTAAATACATTTGGAAATCAATTAGCTATCATTCCTAATGGAAAATTATCGAATGAAAATATTATTAATTATTCTGTAGAGGATAAGAGAAGGGGTAAAATAGAAATTGGAGTTTCTTACAGTAGCAACATCAAGGAAGCAAAAGATGTTCTATTGGAATTGGTAAATAGCCAAGAAAAAGTAATAAAGGATCCCGCACCAGAAATTTATGTAACTGAACTAGGTGATAGTGCTGTTACTCTATCCCTTAGATTTTGGACACTCAATGAAGATTTTTGGGCAGTACATTTTTATACTATAGAAGAAGCTAAAAAGCGTTTGGAAGATAAAGGAGTTTCAATACCATTCCCTCAAAGAGAAATTAGGATGATTGCCGAGGATTCAAATAAAAAATAACCCTTTTGGTCGTTGAGATTGAATATTTAGTGGACGATATCTCATTCTAGATATTTCAGAATCGTATAAGGATAATTAAATAACTAATGATATGGATAGTAGACCCACAATAAAGAATGAAGATCAATATGAGGCCTTAAGAGATAAAGGCTATAGCCAAGAAAAAGCAGCACGTATTGCAAACACTACGAATAGTGGAAAAAAAGGAGGAAAAGCTTCGAAATACGAAGATCGAACTAAGAAAGAGTTGTACAATCAAGCTCAAAAAGTCGGTATCGAAGGTCGATCTAAAATGAACAAAAAGCAGCTCATTAAAGCATTAAGAAACAATTAAAAAAACGGAATTATGAATTATGTAATTATTATAATGCAGGTCATTGTAGGCGTTAGTATTTTGAACGTTTGGCTTGTCCAGAATAAAAAAGCAACCAAATGGCGAGGAGGTAATGCTGAAACCATAGTTGAAGAATTTCAAGTCTATGGACTGCCTGTCTGGTCTTGTTACGTGATAGGGGCTTTAAAGGTTTTATTAGCTATTTTATTGATAGTTTCTATATGGTATCCATTTCTTAAGGAGACCGCGGCATTAGGTTTGGCTTTACTGTTGTTAGGATCTATAGCAATGCATTTCAAGATTAAAGATCCCTTATATAAATCATTTCCTGCTTTTTTGTTTTTCGTTATGTGTACACTGATAGCGGCAAGTAGTCATATTAATTTACATTTCTAAAATAAATCTGAGATCGAAATAAGTTTAAGACATAAATATAGATTTAGAATTGCGAATAAAAATGATGGGAGCGAAGCTAAAAATGGATCTCTGATCTTTATACGTACTCCAAAACCGAGAATCATAAGAAGGGTTAGACCACCTGATGAAATGATGGCTAGAACTGGTAGATAGAAATATCCTATAAATAAGCCAAGGCCTCCGAGTATTTGTAAAATACCGGTTATATTCCTTCTCTTGGCTAAACCAAATCGAATGAATTCATTTTTCATATGTTTTGAAAACAGACAGCTAAAGCCGTAAAAAAGAAAGGAAAAAGCCGAGAAAAGGGTGATAAGGGTTAAAGAATTTATCATATCGTAAAATCTAAGATGTATAGAATATTGGTTTCAATATTTCTCATTATAATAAAAATGCGGGAATTCAATTCCCGCATTTTTTATTTTAGGCAAGTTATTACTTGCTAATTTTTAAGTAGATTAAATATTTTCTCTGCTACCTCTTCTGACGAAGCCGGATTTTGTCCGGTAATCAAATTTCCATCTTGAATAGAATAAGCTTGCCAGTCTTCAGCTTTACTGTAGTTTCCACCATTTTCTTTGAGCATATCTTCTACTAGAAATGGTACTACATCAGTAAGCTCTACTGCAGCTTCTTCGCTATTAGTAAAGCCCGTAACTTTTTTTCCGTAAACTAAGTATTCTCCATTTTTCGTTTTCACATTTTTTAATGCTGCAGGAGCATGACAAACTAAACCAGTTGGTTTTTTGTTTTCGTAAAAGGACTGAATTAAATTGATAGAATCCTGATCGGTAGAAAGGTCCCATAACGGTCCATGACCGCCTGGATAAAATATAGCATCATAATCTTTTTCATTTACTTCAGAAAGTTTAAGAGATTGACTTAATTTATCTTTTAATTGTTCGTCTTTATGAAATCTTTGCGTAGCTTCTGTCTGATTTTCGGGTTTATCGCTACTTGGATCGATAGGTGGCTGTCCTCCTTTTGGAGAAGCTATAGTAATTTCAGCTCCCTTGTCTGATAAATAATAATAAGGCGCTGCAAACTCCTCTATCCAAAAACCGGTTTTTTCTCCTGTATTGCCCAGCTTATCGTGGGACGTTAATACAAATAAAATTTTCATTGCTTAAGTTTTATTAGTAAGACTTCATTTTTTCTTTTCTTTTTTCCAATTGATCAGTAAGATCACGAACGGTTTCTGAAATTGCTTCTTCAAAACTATTTTCGTCAGAAGATGCATATAATCTTGGTCCGGGTGCACTTAAACGAATACCGCAGATATGACCAGTATCATCATCCCTATTTTCTTTTTTGAAAAATATATCTCCACGGATCACAAAAGGATACTTGTTAGATAAATTGCTTAATTTTTCTTCTACAAATGATTCTAATCGATCACTTGCCGATACATTAGTATATTCAAATACAGTTTTCATATATTATTTTTTAATTAGAAGCTTGTTTTACTACAACAGGATTAATCGGTTGCAATTTTGGTTTTATTTTTTTGTATAAGTCTAGCTGAGGTTTTGTTAAAATATCACCCATATCTCTACTTTCTTGTGCGTAATTTATTTTTAACTGAGCAATCTTTTCTTTTGTTTCCAGATTACTATTTCTGATTTTTTTTGAGTTGATCAAATGCTCTTCAATCTTATTTTCAAAAAGGAGTATTTGCTTTTCTGTTAAGCCTAGTTGATCATCATATTTTTGAGCTAGTTCTTTGGCTTGCTTTTCCAATTGAGGATCCTCCATATTCTGTGTCATTGGATTCTGTGCGAACGCAATTGTACTCAAGAAGAAAATCAGCATGTTTACAATATGTTTCATTATTTTGATTTTTAAATTAATATTTGTCTTTACCGGTTGTTGCTAAAATGACTTTTCTTAGGTCGTAATGGTTTCTTGATTCGAAGAATTTAATCCAGGTTCATTCATAAAATCTCCGTTAAACGTAAATTCCCTTTGTAACATCCTGGTGCGGGTGTCTGGATTTTCCTCCTCTCTTAAATCTTCTGGTAAACTGTTGATGTCACCACCATAATATCCAACAGCAACGGCAGTAGCTACGTGGTATTCATCCGGAAATTTAAACTCATTTTTAGCTTTTTCATAATCGACACCGGCCATTTGATGTAAAGCAATACCAAGTTGTTGCGCTTGAGCAGAAACATTTCCCATAAATAAACCAAGATCGTGCAAGGCATGAAAGTTTTCTTTTCCATCCTCGGTAGTGGTCTTGTAAGCATTTAATAAAAGCGCAGGAGCATTACCTGCCCAAGATTGGTTAAATTCACTCAAACAATCAAATATCCTCTGATAGGTTGTACTACCTTTAATTCCCCAGATAACTCTCCAAGGTTGTCTATTATAAGAGCTAGGTGCCCAGCGTCCTGCTTCGAAGAGTGACCTAAGCTCAGGTTCGGTAACAGGAATATCTGAAAAGACTCTAGGACTATAACGCTCTTTTAAAATTGGAAGAATATCAAATTTTGTGTTTTTTTCAGCTGTTGCTTTCATTGTATCTTTTTTATTTTAAAGATACTTGTAACTGAAGCATAATGTTAACTCAAAACATTTAGTCCTTGACTCTTATACGGTCTGTTTGATTTTAGATAAAAAGAATACCGATACTAAAATATTATTGATTTTGGAATTTTTGATAGGGATATTAAAAAATGAAATAAGGAAAAGAAATGTTATGTGATTGTACTATTGACTTCAAGAAGAAGTACTTTTTTTCGGTTTAGTCATCTTACTGACTTTTTTCTTTACATTTCTTAAAAATGCTTTGCTGCCGAATTTCTTTCTGCGTAAACCAGGTCGTTGAATATTATCCTTATTTTTCATTGATTGTTTTTAAAGATGAGTAAGTGGGAGATTAGGTATTACTATTGTAAAATCTAATCTACATTATAAATATAAAAAAAATGAACCGCTGTAAAGATGAACATTAAATTTTTAGCAACTTCTTTGCTATACAAATATAAAGAATAACGCGGCAAGAAGATATGTACTGAGGTGTTTGCGAACATTAGAAATGAAGCTATAAAAGTGTATTCCTTTTTTCTTTCTTCAGACGCCATTTCTTTTCTATCTAAAGACTGCATACATGCTTGCACCAAGAATTTCATTCAAGAACTTGAAAAAGGGGTTCAAGTAAGTTTTAAAATATCTGTTAAAAATGCCCATAATTTCTTGTGTTTAAATTATAAAAAATTTAATTTGAGTATCCTTAGCCTCTAATCTTTCAAAACAATATTTCTTCAACTTTTAATGGGAAATATACTCGTGGTAAAAGATAAAATACTGATAAAAACGTAAAAGTGATTGTCTTAAAAATCTAAAAATGAAAGTTGAAAATAGGTATGTAATTTCTAAGACAAGTATTATATATTTACGATATCTGCTTAAAGAAATTTGTCAAGTGAATTAACTAATTTTAAGCGTAAAGAAGTGTTTTAACTGAAATAGTGTTAATTTTCTTTTGAAATGTTAATTAATTGAACTACACAAAAAGATTCCTGTATAGCCACAAATTTCATTTAGATTTTAATGTAATCCTTTTGGATACTTTTATTTTAAATCAAAATAAGTCGAGGCAAAGAAAAAATCGACCCGCTACGTACAATGGTGAAATTTAGTTTTTAAGATGATTTTGACCAGGCTGTAAACATCCAATGTCTTTTTTCTAAGCGTCTCATAAATTGAGTAGCAATTTCTTCAGTAGCTGAGTCACCGGCTTCTAGTGCAGCATTCATTACATCGAGGAGAGCATCGTGTAAAATTTGAAAATCTTTTAAAATTTCCTGAACCATACTAATAGGAGTTAACTCTCTTTCAACCTCCTGAATTCGAGATAATTTTAAATGTTCTTTTAAGGTGTGTTTTGGCTTCAAACCAAAAACTCGAATACGTTCTGCTACCGTATCTATTTGAACTTTTACTTCATTATATTCAATTTCGAACTGTTCGTGAAGTTCGAAAAAATCTCCACCTTCTACATTCCAATGAAAAATCCTTAATTTGTGGTAATGAACAATATAATTTGATAAAAGTTGATTTAATGCTACTACGATCTCAGCTGTTTCCAAATAAGTGAACCCTAATTTTTTGTATGCTTTTTGTGCTTTATTTGCTTCTTTCATAATAGATTTATTATTGTTTGATGTTTTATGATTTTATATACACTTATTTTAGTGATGCGTTATTTTTGTTTGCAAAATAATTGAATCTTTACGTAATCATTAGCTTATATGATAGCATTGATGTCTCAAAAGCAAATCAAGCTAAATTTCAAAAGAATAAATTGTTGTAAAAGAATATGCTGAAACATTATTCTTGAATCTGTGGATAGGATTAGTAATGATATTAAAACAAAAAAGCCTCACTTTTGTAAAGTAAGGCTTCCTGTGATCGCGACAGGATTCGAACCTGTGACCGTCTGCTTAGAAGGCAGATGCTCTATCCAGCTGAGCTACGCGACCGGAATAGTTTTATGCATATTCTTAGCAGTGAATCTCCCGACTTAAATTCGGTATGATCTAGTTAGCTAAGCTGTAGTGTCAAATTCTTATGTTTTTCAAATAGTCGGGGTGGCAGGATTCGAACCTGCGACCTCCGCGTCCCAAACGCGGCGCGATAACCGGGCTACGCTACACCCCGAATTTTGAAAATAAAACTCAAAATTGTTGCGGAGAGACAGGGATTCGAACCCTGGCAACACTTACGCGTTGACAGATTAGCAATCTGCTCCATTACCACTCTGGCACCTCTCCTAAATCAATATTGATTATGAACTGCGCATTAGTATTTCAAATGCGGATGCAAATGTAACTTTTATGATACTACAATGCAACATTTTTTTGGCATTATTTTGGTTTTATCATATTCATCATTTTAAAAAGTTGAAAATCAGTTTTTTCTTCTTTAAAAAATCTATAAAAAAATTAAAATAAAAGTTTAATAATTCATAAAAACTAAGGTTTCATTCAAGAATCCTATATTTGTGTTACTTGACCTAATTATGATCGATATGTATCCAATAAAAAAAATGCCAAAGACCAAAATCAAACATCTTTTATTGTTTTTAGTTTTCTTAAGTATAAGTTCATTCGCACAAAAGCCTGTACTGTCAGAAGATTTCACATTTAAGATTGGTGAGAAGTATAAAAGAATCAAAAGTTCTAATTCTTATTATGTAGCTTCTGGAGATAGAATGGTTGCTATCAAGAAAGGAAGAAATGATATGACAATTCAGAGATTTTCTTTAGAAGATCTCAAAGAAGATATAAAAAAGAGGCAGGTAATAGAGGATAAAGGTGATTTTCAAACGGTCATGAATCTTAATGGTAAAGCAGTGGTTTTTTACACCGTGAAGGATAAAGCATTTGCTCAAAAAATATCATTAACCGGAATCATAGCAGAAAAACCAGTGCTGGTGGGTAGTGATAAAGATAATATCACAAATGATGTTGGCTTTAAAAGTACCTACGGTTTTGATGCCGGTGGAAGGATCAACAAATTCGTTTTTAAAAAATCCTTTGATGGCACTAAATTGTTAGTGTTGTTTAGAGTTAAAACGGCGAACGATAAAGCTGATAAGATAGGAATCAATGTATATGATTCAAATCTTAAATTACTATGGAGTCGTAAAGTTAAGCTGCCCTATGCTAATAAGTGGCTAGAGAATGAAGACTTTGCAATTGATAATGAAGGAAGTTTTTACATGACAGCTTCGGTTTTTAATTCTAATGCAGAAGAAAAAAATAAGTTAGAGCATAGCTATCGAACCGAGGTTTTCAAAATAAAGGAAAATCCGAAAGAAGTAATAAAAAGTAAAATAGAACTTTCTGGGAAATCAATTATGGATGCCGTAATTGGATTAGATAAACAAGGTAAGATTAGGGTTTCTGGTTTTTACGCGAATAATGATAATAAATCTGAAGCTTCTGGATTATTTTCTGCTAGTTTGGATGAGACAGGAATAGTAAGTTCGGTGGTTAAAAGTGATATTCCTGTAGAAATTGCCGCACGATATGCTCTAAAAAGAGAAGAACGAATCAATGAAGGAACCCAAGATGAAAAAGACAAAAAGGATTTTGAAAACTTAAAAGTGAATGATATTGTGTATAATGAAGACGGAAGTTTGGTGCTATTGGGCGAACAGCGTTATGTAGAGTCTTTTACAACGTCCAGCTCTTCTGGATCCAGAACAACCTACAAGTATTTTTATAGAGACGTGATTGCTTCAAAATTATCTTCTGAAGGAAAGGTGCAGTGGTTTCATAGATTACCAAAATATCAAACCGGAGCTAGAGGAAAACGTAGTATGTCGTATATCAATTTCAAAAATAACGGAAAGCATTATCTGTTTTATATAGACGATTTTACCAACCTAAAAAGATCTTTTGATGAATACCCTACAAGATATTTTGATGGCAAAAAAGAGTTTTTGTATTTAACGTCTTATACTATTGATGATGCTAGTGGAGAAGTAATTAAAGAGCCTATTCTAACAGGAAGTGACATCAGAAATTCCCGTTTGGATAATCTGGAAGTTTATAAAGCTGCTGTGCTGCCTAATCAGGATATGGTTTTCGAAGCTTATGATGGAAAAAAGAATAATTTGTTGCTAAAGGTTTCTTTGGCTAAGTAGTAGAGTTTTAGAATTTTTTAAAATATAAAAAGGAGGCAACTGCCTCCTTTTTATATTTTTTTTTTGAAAGAAAATTACTCTGACATATTTTCTTCCATTTCTACAAGTTTTGCCACGTTTCTAACAATATGGCTGTGTTTTCTAACAAATGGATTTGTCTTATCCCAAACATATCCCGCAAGAACGGCACATATTTGCTCTTTAAATTCTTCATTTGGCTTATCGTGAAAAATGATCTTTTGTAAGTTTCCGGTATACCACTCTTTTACATAAGTTGTAAATACATCAACACCCTGTCTCATATATTCTACAAAATCAGTTTGCCAATCTACTTGCTCACCATTAAGCTGTTTAATAGCTAATTTTGCAGATAACAAACCAGTTTCTGTTGCAAAAGAAACTCCTGAAGAAAATACCGGATCTAAGAATTCTGCACTGTTACCCGTAAGAACGAATCCGTCTCCATACAATTTGGTAACATTTTTAGCTATGTTTTCAACCTTGTATGGTTCGAATAAATAGGGTACATCCTTAAATTGGTCGTAATAATATTCGGAAGTTTCCATCATTTGCTGCAGCACTTCGCTATTACTTCCCTCAAATTTATTGATCCAATCCATGGGGCCAACAAACCCTATACTTGTGTTTCCATTAGAAAAAGGAATATACCAAAACCATACCTCGGTTTCTATTATTTCGAAAGTAATGGATGTGCCTTCGATACCCTCAGGACGATTAACATCTTTAACTTGTGTAAAAATAGAACCATGTTCTGCGAGTTTTGATGGTGCTTCTAGTCCAAGCTGTCTTGCGATTACACGTCCAAAACCACTGGAGTCTATAATGAATTTAGCCTCAATCTGACTTTCTGTTCCATCCTTATGCTTAACAGTAGTTAAAGAATCTGTGCCGTCAAATTCAACACCAGTTACTTCAGTTTCAAAATCTACATCTACTCCTTGTTTAATAGCTTCATCAATAAGGGTCTTATCAAAATGATCTCTAGGCACTTGCCAGGTCCAGTCCCAACCTTCTCCATATTTCTTACTAAAATCAAAACATCCTTTCACACCATCTTTGATAAAGCGGGCACCGTATTTTTTTTCGTATCCTTGTTTCATTAGACAATCAAGGAGACCTGCCTCCTCAAAATTATCCATACATCGAGGAATCAAACTTTCTCCGACCTGGAACCGAGGAAATTTTGTTTTTTCGACAACCTTAACATTTATTCCTTGCTTGTTGAGATAAGCAGCACTAACACTGCCTGACGGACCAGCACCAATAACCAGTACATCTACATTTTCTTTTTTCATAATTTTCAAAGGTACATTAAATACATTACATTTGCCCTCGGTAAAAATAAAGAGTAAACTTGAATTTTTTTACAAATATTGGAAAAAACTTACTAATTCGCGAATGCTAATACTAAAAGAAAGGTTAGAAATAAAAGATTTTCTAAGCGTTATTTTTAACAAAAAGAAAATTTCTATAGACGAATCTATAGAAAAAAGAGTGAATGACAGCTTTAAATTTTTAGAGGATTTTTCTGAAAATAAAGTGATCTATGGAGTGAATACTGGATTTGGTCCCATGGCCCAGTATAAAATTGATGATAAGGATAGGATCGAATTACAGTACAATTTGATTAGGAGCCACTCATCAGGTACCGGAAAGCCTATGGAACCTGATTACGTAAAGGCATTAATGTTGGCTAGGCTAAATACTTTGTCTCTTGGGAAATCAGGTGTAAACGTCTCTGTAATTAAAGGTTTAAAAGAATTAATAAATCACGATGTTACTCCTTTGATTTTTGAACACGGTGGAGTAGGTGCAAGTGGTGATTTGGTGCAATTGGCACATTTGGCCCTTGTTTTAATAGGAGAAGGTGAAGTCTTTTATAAAGGGGAAAGAAAAAATACATCTGAAGTTTTTAAAGAATTAAATTTAAAACCAATAGACGTTAAAATAAGAGAAGGATTAGCACTGATGAATGGGACTTCTGCCATGACTGGTATCGGTATCGTCAATGTTATCAATGCCCAGAAATTGCTGGATTGGTCTATTTGTTGTTCTTCAGCTATAAACGAAATTGTCGAAGCATATGATGATCATTTATCAGAAGAACTAAATCATAGCAAATTGCATTTAGGACAACAAGAGGTTGCCCGTAGGATGAGAGAGCACTTGTCAGATAGTAAGTTAACCAGAGATCGAACCGAGCATCTTTATTCTGGACAAAATGGAGATACTTATTTTAAAGAAAAAGTGCAGGAATATTATTCATTACGATGTGTTCCTCAGATTTTAGGCCCAGTATGTGATACGATCAAACACGTAGGCAGAATATTAATTGAAGAATTGAATTCTGCTAACGATAACCCAATAATAGACGTAGAAACTGAACATGTATATCACGGCGGTAATTTTCACGGAGACTATGTTTCACTGGAAATGGATAAGCTAAAATTGGTAACAACGAAGTTGTCTATGCTTGCAGAAAGACAATTGAACTATCTTCTTAATTCTAAATTGAATGATATATTACCACCATTTGCCAATTTAGGAAAGTTAGGTTTTAATTTCGGAATGCAAGGTATTCAATTTACAGCTGTATCAACAACGGCAGAAAATCAAACGCTTTCTAATCCAATGTATGTGCATAGTATACCAAATAATAATGATAATCAGGATATTGTTAGTATGGGGACGAATGCAGCTAACATGACAAAAACGGTAATAGAAAACACATTCGAAGTGCTGGCTGTAGAATTAATGACCATAGTACAGGCGTTAGAATATTTAGATTTTGGAGACAAGCTATCCAGCAAAACTCAGAAGATAGTCAAAGATATCAAACAGATAGTTCCTCCTTTTACCAAAGATTATATTACTTATCCTTTTGTCCAGCAAGTCAAGGACTATTTAAAAGAAAATGATGCATATTAATTAAATATTTTTGATTAAGTTTTTATTTAATGACAAACGAGCAGAACATGTTTACTTCGCTGCTATTATGATCACTAAGAAATAAACCTTAAAAATAAATATGATGAAAAAAGCACTTTTAATTACACTTACAATAGTTGTTGGTTTACAAACTTTATTTTCTCAAGAATTGTCTAAAGTAAGAGAAGACGGAAAATTTGGTTACATCAATAAAAAAGCAGAGTATGTCATTGCACCAAAGTATAAGAAAGCAAATAGTTTTGCTGATGGCGTGGCCCTAGTTTTAGATGGGAAAAAATGGGGGTATATTAAACCGGATGGTGACTGGCTTCTAGAACCTCAATTTGCAAAGGCTAAAGATTTTGATAGTGGTGTTGCAATGGTGTTGAAAGACAAGAAGTGGATGTATATCGATAAAAAAGGTGAAGAATTGAAGTACTCTGATGCAGAGAAACTTTATCCTTTTAATGATGGTGTAGCTTTTATTAAATCTGGCAAGACAGTTGGTTTGATAAACTCTAAAGGGGAAGTGATTGTAAAACCTAACTACAAAATTATCAAAGGTTTTCAAAACGGATATGCCAGATTTGCCAATCAATCGGATCAATGGGGGATTATAGATACTAAAGGAAACATTGTTATAAAACCAGAGTATACATCAATAGGTAATTATGTAAATGGTGTTGCACGTGCAGAAAAAGGAGAAAAAGTTTTTGGTATTGCTTCTCCAAATGCATTCAATAAAGTTGAAGGAGCTACGAAAATTTGGGATTTTAGAGCTGGTGGGAAGTACACTATTGCTCAAAAAGATGAAAAAATAGGCTTTATAGATGCAAATGGCACTTGGGTTATTGAACCTCAATTTGTAAAGGCAAAAGCTTTCCAAAATGGATATGCAGGTGTTTTTGATGGTAACAAATGGGGCTTTATTGATACTAATGGTAAAGTAGTTGTAGATTATCAGTATAATGATGTTGATTACTTTGACGCAAACGGACTTGCTCCGGTTAAAATTGAAGATTGGGGATTCATTAATACTAGTGGAGAATTGGTGATAGAAACCAAATATGGGATTACAGCAGGGAGCTTTGGGTTTTTATCTGGCAGAGTGGCAGAAAAAGGATTTGTTGATGGATTAGCCAGAGTAAAATTTAACAAAAGTTGGGGCTTTTTGATGCCTGATGGAAAGCCGCTAGGTGGCAAATGGTTTGAGAATGCAGAGCCTTTCGTTAAAATTAAATAGATATTTATTCAGTAACAACCTTAGACGATTGTTAAAGTTGTTTGGAATTTTTTAATATTGTTAAATAAATCATAATTTGTAGTAATGATTATGCTTTCTAGTGTAATCATTATCTGATCTTAAAACCAATGTTGTAGATGAAATACGCCCTTGTTACCGGTGGATCTAGAGGAATAGGAAGAGCAATTGCCTTAAAGTTAGCGAAGGATTTAGAATATCCTGTGTTAATAAATTATCAGTCTAATGATAATGCTGCTAATGAAACAAAAAAACTAATAGAGGATGAAGGAGGGCAGTGTGATTTGCTGAAATTTAATGTGGCTGATTTAAAAGAAACACATCAGGTTTTGAATGATTGGATCGAAGCTAATCCTGATGCAACTATAGAGGTAATAGTGAACAATGCAGGTATTACAAGAGATGGATTATTTATGTGGATGAAACCAGATGATTGGCATGACGTTTTGAATATTAGTTTAAATGGATTCTATAATGTAACAAATCATTTGATACAAAAGATGCTAACTAATCGTTATGGACGTATTATAAATGTGGTGTCGGTTTCGGGTGTTAAAGGAACCGCCGGACAGGTTAATTATTCGGCTACAAAAGGTGCTTTGGTCGCTGCTACTAAAGCATTAGCTCAGGAAGTTGCTAAGCGAAAAATAACAGTAAATGCTGTAGCACCAGGTTTTATAAAAACTGATATGACAGCAGAGATGGATGAAAAAGAGCTAAAGCGAATGATACCGGTTAATCGTTTTGGAGAAGCAGAAGAAGTAGCTGATTTAGTGGCTTTTTTAGCTTCAAAGAAAGCATCATACATCACAGGAGAAATTGTAAATATAAATGGAGGAATTTATTCATAATTAGGTATGCGAAGAGTAGTTATCACTGGAATGGGAATTTATTCTTGTATTGGTACTAATGTGGATGAAGTGAAAGAATCATTGTATCAAGGTAAATCTGGTATTGTTTTTGAACCTTCTCGTAAAGAGTTTGGATATAGGTCAGCTTTAACAGGGATAGTGCCTACACCTAATTTAAAGAAAGAATTAAGCAGAAGGCAACGTGTTAGCTTCGGTTCTGAGTCTGAGTATGCATACATAGCTACAAAACAAGCATTTGATCAGGCAGGTGTAGATCAGGAGTTTTTAGATAATGAAGAAATAGGCATCCTGTTTGGTAATGATAGTACTGCAGAATCTGTAATGGAAGCTATTGATAAAATTAGAATAAAGAAAGACACTACTTTAGTAGGATCAGGAGGGGTTTTTAAATCCATGAACTCTACTGTGACAATGAATCTTTCTACGGTTTTTAAATTAAAAGGCGTTAATTTTACTATCAGTGCTGCCTGCGCGAGTGGATCTCATTCTGTTGGAATGGGGTATCTTTTGATTAAGCAAGGATTGCAGGATTACGTATTGTGTGGAGGAGCTCAAGAAATAAATGATTATGCATTTGGTAGTTTTGATGGATTAGGTGTTTTTTCTATTAATGAAGCGGATCCAACCAAAGCATCCAGACCTTTTGATAGTAAAAGAGATGGTTTAGTACCAAGTGGTGGTGGAGCTGCTTTGTTTATGGAGTCTTATGATAGCGCTGTAAAAAGAGGAGCTACCATTTTAGGAGAGGTAGTTGGGTATGGTTTTTCATCTAATGGGGATCATATTTCGACACCTAACCAAGAAGGACCTGCCAGAGCAATGAAACGCGCTGTAGAGCAGGCTGGCATTCAACCAGAAAGTATTGACTATGTGAATGCGCACGCAACGTCAACACCGATAGGTGATGCAAATGAAGCGAAGGCTATTAATGAGGTTTTTGGGGGATCAAAACCTTATGTTAGTTCAACTAAATCCATGACCGGACACGAATGCTGGATGGCTGGAGCTAGTGAAATTGTATATTCATTAATAATGATGAATAACTCATTTATTGCACCAAATATTAATTTGGAAACTCCGGATGAGGATTCAGCAAAGTTAAATTTGGCAAAAGAAACAATAGATAAAAAAATTGATGTATTTTTGTCAAATTCATTTGGGTTTGGGGGCACAAATTCTGCAATCGTCATTAAAAAGATTTAGAATAGAAAAAAAATTACTAGAAAATGATGGAAACAAGTGTAATTGTCGAAAAAGTTGATGAGTTCTTAATCGAAGAATTCGAGGTTGAAGCTGATGAAATTGCTCCTGAAGCCAACCTCAAAGAAACATTAGATCTGGATAGTTTGGATTATGTAGATTTGGTAGTAGCTATTGAAGCTACTTTTGGAGTAAAGCTAGTAGGAGATGATTTTGTGGGTGTTGAAAGCTTTAAGGATTTTTATGATTTAATAGAACGTAAAGTCAATATTTAAAAGACATAATGGCCCATTGGGAAGGTAAGGCTAAAGGAACACCTTTAGGATATAAAATATTCATATTTTTTATAAAGAATTTAGGTCTTAATGCTGCATATTCTATTTTGATATTTGTAGCGGCCTATTATGTTGTGTTTTCTTATTCAACAACCAAGGCGAGTTATTATTTCTATAGAAAAAGATTGAAATTATCCTCATTGAAGTCGTTGATGAGTGTTTATAAAAACTATTTTGTTTTTGGGCAAACTCTCATTGATAGAACTGCTATTTCTTTTGGTTTAAAAGATAAATTTAGTTTTACCTATGATGGTAGGGAAAAGATTCAGGATCTTTTGGATAAAAAAGAAGGAGGAGTTGTTTTTAGCGGTCACATAGGTAGCTTCAACATTGCACGCTATTTTTTTGACGAGTTTGATATGACCGATACAGGTGTTAATCTCATGGTAACCGATCAAGAAAACGAGCAAATTAAACAATACGTTGGGGCAGTATCTACCGATACTACAATGAAATTTATTGTGATTAAAGAGGATATGTCACATATATTTGAGATGAATGATGTTTTGGCTAATGGAGAAGTGATTGTTTTTGCTGCTGATAGATATGTAGAAGGTATCCAATTTTTAGAACAAGATTTCTTAGGTAAATCGGTTAAGTTTCCTTCTGGTCCCTATAAATTGGCAGCCAGGAAGAAAAAGCCAATTCTTTTTATGTATATCATGAAAGGTTCTGGTAAGCAATATAATTTATATGCACGGGAACCCGAATTTGCGGAAACCTCTGTAAAACCTAGTCACGTGTTAAAAGAATATATTAGAAATACTGAAATTATGGTTAAAAAGTATCCTTTGCAGTGGTTCAATTATTATGACTACTGGGATGATCTTAATACCTAATGTATGAAAAATATACTCGTTTTGTATTATAGCCAAAGTGGTCAGCTGGGCGAAATATTGGCTAACTTGATTAGACCATTAGAGAGAGATGAAAACTGTTCGTTGACCGTACAGCAGATTTGTCCAGAAAACCCTTATCCGTTTCCTTGGAACAAGAAAGACTTTTTACAGGTTTTTCCAGAATCATACCTACAAGTTGCAAAACCAAATATCCCAATTTCGGAAGAGGTAAAAGCTAAAAAGTATGATTTAGTGATACTTGGGTATACAGTTTGGTACCTTTCACCATCAATTCCCATAAATTCTTTTCTCAAAAGTGACGATGCCAAGGCATTGATCGCCAATACTCCTGTCATTACCGTGAATGCATCAAGGAATATGTGGATTTTAACACAAGAGAAAGTTAAAAGATTATTAGTGGATTGTAAAGCCGAATTAGTTGGGAACATTGCTTTTGTTGATAGACATTGGAATCATATCAGCGTGATTACCATCGTGCATTGGATGATGGGAGGAAAGAAAACAAAATATTTAGGTGTTTTTCCAAAACCTGGTGTTTCTGATAAAGATATAAATGAAGCAGATAAGTATGGAGTTATCATTAAAAAACATCTTTTTCAGAAAAATTTCGGATCACTACAGGAGGAGTTAGTTGAGCACGGTGCAGTTAGAATAAAACCTTTTTTAATCCGGTCAGATAAATCTGGAAATCATATCTTTAGTAAATGGTCAGCGCATATATATAAAGTAGGGCTAAAATCACCAAAAGCAAGAGCAAAATGGTTAAACTTTTTTCAGTATTACCTACAATTTGCTATTTGGGTTTTTGTACCTATAGTTTTTATTATATTTTTGTTCACTTATTTACCTTTTTATGCACGCATAAAAAAAGACATTAAATATTATCAATCAACAAGATTACGTTAGGTAATCCTTATTTATGAAGAACGTTTACATAACAAAAACAGGGCACTTCTTGCCAAATGAGCCCGTCTCTAATGATGAAATGGAGAAGAGATTAGGTATGATTGATGATCAGCCATCAAGAGCAAGAAGGATTGTTTTGAGAAATAATGGCATTAAAGAACGTTACTATGCAATAGATGCTAAAGGTAAAGTGACTCACAATAATGCTGAGCTTACTAAAGAAGCAATTAAAAATTTATGTAAAGATGGTTTTTCTGAAAAGGATATAGAGTTGCTTTCTTGTGGAACAACCGGACCAGATAATTTACTGCCTTCTCACGCTTCGATGGTTCACGGATTATTGGATACAGAAAGTATTGAGCTCAATTCAGCATCTGGAGTTTGTTGTTCTGGTATGAGTGCTCTAAAATATGGTTTTCTTTCTGTGAAATCCGGTAATACTAATAACGCAATTTGTACAGGTTCTGAAAGATCTTCCAGCTGGATGCAATCACAAAAATATAATGAAGAGATTGATAATCTTAAAAATTTGGAAGAAACTCCGGTAATTGGTTTTAAAAAAGATTTTTTACGTTGGATGCTGTCTGATGGTGCTGGAGCGTTTTTATTAGAGTCTGAACCAAATGGAGAAACCCCATTAAGAATCGACTGGATGCAAGCTTATTCTTACGCCTATGAACTGGAAGCTTGTATGTATGCCGGTGGTGAAAAACAAGAAGATGGTTCTTTGAAGCCCTGGACTGACTATACTCCAAAAGAATGGCTTAATGATTCTATCTTTTCTCTTAAACAAGATGTAAAAGTCTTAGATGAACACGTCGTAAAAAAGGCGATTTTGAGTCTAAAGGATGCAATAACTAAAAATAATTTAGATATTGACAACGTGGATTACTTTTTACCACATATGTCTTCTTTTTATTTTGAGGGGAAATTGAATGATGAAATGGTAGCTCAAGGTATTGGAATTCCGAAAGAAAAATGGTTTACCAATCTTAAAACAGTTGGTAATGTAGGTTCAGCATCAATTTACCTAATGATCGATGAACTAAAGAATTCTGGAAAGTTAAAAAAAGGAGAAAAGATATTAGTTCTTGTTCCAGAAAGCGGTCGTTTTTCGTATTTTCACATCTTACTTACCGTGTGCTAATGGATAACCAGCTAGAAGATACCATCACAGATATTGATTTTATCAAAAAATTAATACCACAGAAAGATCCTTTTGTGATGATTGATAAATTACTGTACTTTGATTCGGAAAAAGTGATTTCTGGTTTAAAAATTACATCTGATAATATCTTATCCTCAGATCAATATTTTACAGAAGGAGGACTCATAGAAAATATGGCACAAAGTATTGCTTTGCATCGGGGTTACCGTGGTTTTATTAATCGTGGAAAAGACGAAAAACCTAAAACCGGATTTATTGGTTCAATTAAACACGCTACAATTTATACATTGCCTAAAATTGGAACAGAGCTCATTACTACCGTAGAAATAATCGCTGAGATTATGCTGGTTTCTCTGGTTAAAATTGAAGTGAAGGACCTACAAGGAAAGTTAATAGCATCCTCTGAGATGAAAACCATCATCGTGGATGCTTAAAGCAATTACCATTGCCTAAATAACTCTTAAAATTAAGCAGTATGAAAAAAGAAGATGTACCTCAAGATGAAAGTTGCTTTTCTCATACCAATATGAAGGAAGTAGTATATGCTGTGGACAATGAAGGAAAATATGGAAAAGCGCTGAGTTCTGGCTGGGATGCTAAAACTATAGCACTTAATGAATCGTTAGAATTAATACAAGAACAACTTCAAGAAACTATCCAAAAAATAAAACAAGGAGAGCTTAGTCCTATTGCATATTATATGGAACTACAGCGTATGGATGTAGTAGTTTTATCAGGATATGTTGGGTTGTGGCAGTGGAGAGTAAAACGACATTTAAAGGCTAAAAACTTTAAAAAACTAAGTCAAAAAACATTAAAGAAATATGCAGAAGCGTTCGAAATTTCTTTAGAAGAACTTAAAAATCCAAAGATTTGAAAATAAACTTTGAACACAATCAATCCGCTCATTGTGAAAATGGAGTGGTTTCTAATTTATTGAATTATAATGGTCTCAAAGTAAGTGAACCTATGGTTTTTGGTATCGCTTCAGGGGTTTTCTTTATTTATATACCTTTTATCAAAGTAAATTTTGCACCCATGTTTAGTTTTAGGCCGGTGCCTGGTTTCATATTCTCAAGAGTTAGTAAAAGACTTGGTTTTAAAATTAAACGACATAAATTTAAATCTACCGATAAGGCACAACAAACCCTAGATGCAGAATTGTCTAAAAACAATCCTGTGGGTTTACAGGTTGGTGTTTATAATTTAACCTATTTCCCTGATGAATATAGGTTTCATTTCAATGCGCATAATTTAGTGGTGTATGGAAAAGAAGGAGATAATTATTTGATTAGTGATCCGGTAATGCCTGAAGTTACCACCCTATCCTCAAAAGAATTAGAGAAAGTGCGCTTTGCCAAAGGACCTTTTGCACCTAACGGTCATATTTATTATCCAACGCAGTTACCCGATAATGTAGATCTTAAAAAAGCTATTACTAAGGGCATTAAACAAGCTTATAGACATATGTTAGCTCCGGTTCCGATTGTGGGATATAGAGGAATAAGATATGTCGCTAAAAGAATTCGAAAATGGCCAGATAAGATTGGAGTCAAAAAAACGAATCACTACTTGGGACAATTAGTGCGTATGCAAGAAGAAATAGGAACTGGTGGAGGAGGTTTTCGATTTATTTTTGCTGCGTTTTTGCAAGAGGCAGCGATAATAATGGAAAACCCAAGGTTAGCAGAGTTGTCAAAAGAAATGACAGCTATCGGAGATCAATGGAGGGATTTTGCAATTGATGCTTCTAGATTGTATAAAAATAGAAGTAGAGAAACAGACGCATATAACAAAATAGCGGATAAGTTGGATGCTATTGCATTGGCAGAGAGGGCTTTCTTTTTAGATCTTAAGAAAGCTATAAAATAATTTTTTGAATGGACACAATTCCTCTTATTCAAATAAAACAGGTTTCTAAACAATATAAGGGTGCTACCTTTTTGTCTTTAGATGGCGTGGATTTGAAAATAAATAGAGGAGAAGTGTATGGTTTACTGGGCCCCAATGGAGCAGGTAAAACTACATTAATTTCCATTCTATGCGGTTTAGTTAAACCAACTTCTGGTGAAGTGCTTATCTCTGGAAAAAGTTTTAAAACGAATACTAAAGAAATTCAAAAGATCATTGGGGTTGTGCCACAGGAATACGCTTTATATCCAAAGTTAACTGCCAAGGAAAATTTGATATACTTTGGGAGTATGTTTGGAATGAGAAAATCCGAATTAAAACCAAAAGTTTTAGAGCACCTAGATCAATTAGGATTGCTTCCTTTTGCAGATAAAAAAGTAAAAACGTTCTCTGGTGGCATGAAAAGAAGGGTAAATCTAATTGCCGGAATTCTTCATAAACCTGAGTTGTTGTTTTTGGATGAACCTACAGTCGGAGTAGATGTGCAATCAAAACAGGCAATAACTACAAAGCTTAAGGAGCTTAACAAATCGGGAACAACTATAATCTACACTTCACATCATTTACGAGAAGCTCAGGATCTGTGCTCTTTGGTAGGGATTATTGATTCTGGAAAAATAATTGCAGAAAACACACCGGAAACATTGATTTCGGAGACTGAAGGAGCGAGAAACTTAGAAGATGTATTTATTGCTCATACGGGAAGAGAATTACGTGACTATGCATAGATTTTTAGCTTCCATAAAGAAAGAGTTTCTATTGTTGTTTCGGGATCCCGGAGGCTTGGTTATTTTATTTTTAATGCCAATAATATTAGTAGTAACAATTACCCTAATACAGGATGCTACATTTAAATCTGTAACAAGCAATACTATTGAAATACTTCTTGTAGACAAGGATAAAGGTAAGTTGTCTGATGAAATTCATAAAAGTTTTGTGAATATTGAATTTCTGGAGCCGGTTTCTAAAATAGATAATATTCCTTTGACAGAAGAAAAAGCAAGTCAATTAGTGGCTTCAGGTGATTATCAGCTGGCTGTCATTATCCCAGAAGGATTAAGCAAAGAACTTCAGAGTCAAATAGACAAAAATATTAACAAAATTCTGGAAGAATTTGAGGGAGCTCAGGATTCAACAAAGCTGAGAGATGTTCAAACAGCATTATCAAGTAAAGTAGTGAAACTTTATTTTGATCCAATTACTCAGGAAACTTTTAGAAGCTCTGTTATTTTTGCTGTAGATAAATTGGTGGCCAATATTGAAACTAAATCAATTTATGAAGCTTTTGAAAGAGAATTAGGTGAGTCTGAAAGCCTTAAGTCCTTTAATAGAGATAATTTTGTGAAATACGAACAAATCAATCCCTCTTTGTCTGGAGAATCCATCATACCTAATTCTGTACAGCATAATATTCCTGCTTGGACACTATTTGCGATTTTCTTTACCATTTTGCCTTTGTCATTAAACGTGGTACATGAAAAAGGGCAAGGTACATTTGTTAGATTACAAACAACACCTGTTAGTTATTCAACCATTATCAGTGGTAAAGCATTTTTATTTTTAATGGTTAGTTTGTTACAATTTACATTAATTTTATTACTCGGTATTTTTGTATTCCCAAAACTAGGTTTGCCTGTTTTGGATTTAGGAGATCAACTATGGTTGTTGTATCTTGTAGCATTGGCTTCAGGCTTAGCTGCTACTGGATTGGGAATTTTATTAGGAACTGTTTTTAGTTCTCATGAACAGGCAGCGCCATTTGGTGCTGTTTTGGTTGTTTTGTTAGCAGCCATAGGAGGAGTGTGGGTGCCTGTTTTTGCAATGCCGGATACAATGCAAATCTTAGCTAAAATATCTCCAATGAACTGGGGATTAGAAGCTTTTTATGACTGTTTCTTGAGAAAAGGAGGATTGGTAGATATTCTTCCTGAAATTGGTTTGCTTATTGGTTTTTTTATTAGTACTATCGTAATCGCTATATTATACTATGAAAAGAAAAAAGCGGTCTAAAGAAGTTATAACAGATATCAAACACCTACACGAGGTAAGAGTCAGGTTTAATGACTGTGATCCACTAAGTATTGTTTGGCACGGAATTTACATTACCTATTTTGAAGAAGGTAGAGAAGCCTTTGGTAGAACTCACGGGTTATCGTATTTACATTTTAAGGATAATGACTTCGTGACACCAATAGTTAATTCTAATTGTAGTCATAAATTGCCGCTGAAGTACGGAGATATTGCCACTGTAGAGACTATTTACGTAGATAGCCCAGCTGCAAAAATGATTTTCAGATATAATGTATTTAACCAAAATAAAGAGCTTGTTTGCGTCGGTGAAACAACACAAGTATTCTTAGATATGGATGGAAATATGTCATTGACTACTCCTGAATTTTTTCTTGATTGGAAACGTAAAGTTGGATTAATATGAGGAAAGTCTACTTAGTTTCAGATAATATTATTTCTCCACTTGGTTTTTCTACTGAAGAAAATATCCAACAGCTACGCGCTAACCAAACCGGGATTAAAAAAGTTGACGATGACCAAATATGGTCAGAACCTTTTTTTGGTTCCGTAATTGATAACGATACACTCTCACAAGCGTGGAAAACAGTTTCAGTTGGCAAAAACTATTCAAAGTTAGAAAAGATGATGTTACTATCTGTTTCTAAATTATTGGCTAACAATCCGTCGCTGGATATTACCAAATGTGGAGTGATTATTTCCACAACCAAAGGTAATATAAATAGCCTAAGAAGTGGTTCTGAAGAGAAAGCATATCTCGGCAATATTTCCAAAACTTTACAGGATTTTTTTAAATTAAATAACACTCCCGTAGTATTATCAAATGCCTGTATTTCTGGAGGATTAGCCCTGGCAATAGGTAAGCGTATGATCCAGGCAGAACGCTTTGAAGATGTTGTGGTTATAGGTGGTGATTTATTGTCTGAATTTACGCTTTCAGGATTTTTTTCATTTCAAGCAGTTAGTGAGACAGCTTGCAAACCCTTTTGTAAACATAGAACCGGAATTAGTCTTGGAGAAGCGGCTGCTTGTGCGTGGCTTAGTGCTAACAAGAAATACGTAACAAAACAACCAATATGTATTACAGGAGATGGTTCTGCAAATGATGCAAATCACATTTCGGGTCCTTCAAGAACCGGAGAAGGACTTTATATTAGTGTAATGAAAGCATTAAACGAGGCTGGTGTGGAGAGTCATCAGATTGATTATATTACTGCCCACGGAACCGCAACTCCATTTAACGATGAGATGGAAGCCATTGCTTTTAACAGAGCACGAATGCAACAAATCCCCATCAATAGTCTTAAAGGATATTACGGACATACATTAGGAGCATCTGCTCTCATAGAAAGTATAATAGCAAGACATTGTTTATTAAATAATGAACTGTTTGCTTCTTTGGGATTTGAAGAATTAGGAGTATCAAAACCTATTAATGTAATCTCAAAGAATGACAAAAAAGAGTTGCATAGAGTCTTAAAAACAGCTTCCGGTTTTGGGGGGTGTAATGTAGCATTGATCATTGAAAAAGAAGCATAGTGAATAAAGAAAAGTATTACATATCTGATTTTTGTTTGCTTCGGGATCAAAAGGTTTATAAAAATGGAAAGCAGATCTATGAAGATTCAACATCCGAAAACCTGAAAGATTTAGCAAAAGGAATCTATAATTTTTTGGAATTAAAATATCCTAAATTTCACAAAATGGATGAGTTGTGTAAGTTAGGTTTTTTGGCTTCAGAGATTTTGCTAAAAGATATGGGTTATGTAGATCAGGAGACAGCTTTAGTGTTTTCAAACAAAGCATCCAGTCTTGATACTGATAGAAAACATCAGAAAAGTATTCAAGATCGAAGTAATTTTTATCCATCTCCTGCGGTGTTTGTCTATACGCTCCCTAATATTATTATGGGTGAGATAAGCATCAAAAATAAACTAAAAAGCGAAAACGCATTTTTTGTTACCGATACTTTTAATGCTGATTTTATGACTAGCTATTCAGAAGTTTTGATGCAAACAGGAAAAGCGAGTAATGTTATTTGTGGCTGGGTAGATTTGGATAATGATAAATATGACGTATTTTTGGCTTTTCTTTCAAAAAAAGGTAAAAAAAAGCTAACAAAAGAAGAATTAAATAATTTATATAATCAATAGTTATGGCTGAGTTAAAAGAGGAGCTAAAAGAAAAAATAATAGAACAATTAAGTCTGGAAGATGTAGAGGTTAGTGAGATAGGGGATGATGATCCGCTTTTTGGTGACGGTTTAGGATTAGATTCGATTGATGCTCTTGAACTAATCGTATTATTGGAAAAGGATTATGGGATCAAACTTAAAGACCCTAAAGAGGGTAAAGCAATATTTGAGTCTATTAGCGTAATGGCCGATTATATTTCAAAACATCGTACAAAATAATATGAATAAAGGCATTGCCATTACTGGTATGGGAATTATATCTTCTATAGGAAATACTGTAGAAGAAAATCTTAATGCTTTGAAGTCAGTATCTCCCGGAATTTCTAGAATAGAGATGTTGGAGACACGTCACCGTGACGAAATTATGGTGGGTGAGATAAAGAAATCAAACAGAGAGCTGGAAAAAGAATTAGGTCTAGACCCTTTGCATAGTTTTTCTAGAACAGCAATGATTGGAGCTATTGCGGCAAAAGAAGCAATGCAGAATGCCAATATTTCTGATGTCCATGAGTACAGAACCGGTTTGATTTCCGGAACAAGTGTAGGTGGTATGGATACAACAGAAAGATATTATTTGGAATATACCGAAATTGAGGATAATAGGAGATTTATTCAAGCACAGCACGCAGGCTTTACTACTCAATCCATATCTAATTATTTAGGAATTAATGGCTATGTTTCCACCATTAGTACTGCTTGCTCTTCTGCAGCAAATGCAATTATGCTAGGCGCCCGAATGATCCAGGCCGGAAAAATTGATAGAATGATTGTAGGAGGAACAGATGCGCTGTCTAAGTTTACTATAAATGGATTTGGCACTCTGATGATTTTATCAGATTCAGAATGCACTCCTTTTGACGAAAACAGAAAGGGGTTAAATCTTGGTGAAGCTGCAGCATTCCTAGTTTTAGAAAGCGATGCCATCGTTGAAAAAGAAAACAAGAAGGTTTTAGGCCGTGTTGCGGGATGGGCAAATGCCAATGACGCTTATCATCAAACAGCTTCATCTTCGGATGGAGAAGGAGCATATCGGGCAATGAACAAGGCATTAGAAATTGCTGATCTAAAGGCAGAAGATATTGATTATGTAAATGCTCATGGAACCGCTACGCCCAATAATGATTTATCTGAAGGAGTAGCGATGACTAGAATTTTTGGAGAAGAGAATACACCGATTTTTAGTTCTACCAAGGCGTTTACAGGACATACACTTGCCGCAGCGGGTTCTGTAGAAGCTGTATATTCACTGCTATCATTACGGGAAAATCTTATTTTTCCTAATCTAAATTTTAAAACTAAGATGAAAGAGTTTTCTTTGGTTCCACAAACTGAGCTTATTTCTAAAGAAATGAATACTATTTTATCGAATTCTTTTGGTTTTGGAGGCAACTGTTCCACTTTAATATTTACAAAATAATGAACGATTGTTTTATTAATGGTATAGCTTGTATTTCTGCGCAGCCCACAACAGATCCCGATACATTTTTAGAAGAGATTATTTCCTACAAAGAATCTATATTCAGAGCTCACGATCCTAACTACAAAGAATATATTAAACCTGCAGCCATGCGCCGTATGTCAAAATCTGTAAAGATGGGGGTTACGACAGCATCCATGGCACTGAATCAGTCTGGTGTAGAAATGCCTGATGCAATTATTACTGGTACCGGAATGGGTTGTAAACAGGATTCTGAGAAATTTTTAGAAAATGTTCTTCATAATGATGAACAGTTTTTAACACCAACCTTGTTTATTCAGTCAACGCATAATACCGTTGGTGGTCAGGTGGCTTTGGGCTTAGGATGTAAGGCATATAATGTGACATATGTTCAAGGTGCCGCTTCTTTTGAGATATCTTTGATGGATGCACAATTAATGCTGTCCGAAGAACCTGAAAAAAATATTTTGGTAGGTGGTATTGATGAAGTAGCAAAAAACTCTACGCGCTTGCACTTACTCGATGGTCAGATTAAGGAGGGTGCTGTTGATGTCCTTAATCTTTTAAAATCCACCACCACGGGAACAGTTTACAGTGAAGGATCGACATTTTTGGTAGTGGGAGGAGAAAAGACGGATAAAAGTCTTGCTAAAATTGTTGATATAGAAACCATCAGTATAGGCAGCGAAGAAGAGATTAAAGAAACCATAAATACTTTTATTACACGTCAAAAACTATCAATAGACGATATCGATGCAGTCGTTCTAGGAAATAATGGAGATATTAATTTTGACCGTTACTATAAGCATTTACAAACTACTATTTTTGAGGATACAGAGCAATTGTGCTATAAACATTTAATAGGAGATTATCCGGTAGCTTCTAGTTTTGGATTTTGGCTGGGCTGCAAAATTTTTGAAACTAATGAGGTTCCAGAGATCCTTAAAGTAAATGATGTAACTTCAAAAAAATATGAAAATATACTTTTGTATAATCAATATTTAGGAAAAAACCATAGTATAGCGTTGTTACAACGATGCTAATCAGACACATAGTTAATATTGTATCCGTAATTGCCGGTATCTTGTTGATCTGGGCAGTAAGTTTCAATAAATTCCCGTGGTGGAGTTTAATTGTTCTAGCTTTTCTTTGGTTATTTATTACTACTTATGGTGTAGCCAATATACGATCTGGCTACTTTTTAAAAAGCTTAAGTAGAAATCCTCACGTGTCAGGTAAAAGGATAGCGATTACATTTGATGATGGACCAGACCAGAACACACTAGAAATCCTTAAAGTTCTAGATAAGTATAAGGTTAAAGGTACTTTTTTTTGTATTGGTAAACAGGTAGAAAAACATCCTGAAATTCTGAAGAAAATTATAGAAGCCAAACACATAGTAGGTAATCATACTTTTTCTCACGATAAACTTATTGATCTTTATAGCACAGATAAGTTTACTCAAGAAATTACAGAAGCAGATAAAATCATCAAAAAAGTTTCTGGGCAAAAACCATTATTGTTTAGGCCTCCTTATGGTATTACGAATCCCAAAATAGCAAGAGCTGTTAAAAATACCGGACATATAGTAATCGGTTGGAACAAAAGATCATTTGATACTACCATTCCTTCTGAAAAAATGATACTAAAAAGAGTTACAAAAAACCTTAAAAATGGTGATGTTATACTTCTTCACGATACAAAAACGATTACGGTGACAGTATTGGAACAATTGTTGCTATTTTTGCAGAAGAATAATTTTACAACCGTTACCGTAGATGAACTATTTTCAATACAAGCCTATGTTTAGAAGTTTACTATATATTAGCTATTTTTTATGTTTTTCAATAATAAAAGCTCAGGAAGTAAAACTTTCAGCTTCTGAATCGAATATTTTTAAGAAAGAAGTAAGTGAAAGCGCGCAAAAGTCCAAAACCATTGTAAATACTTTTGTACAGCTAAAACATATAGATTTTCTTTCTAATGATATAGAAAGTAGCGGAGACTTATATTTTAAGGCTCCTGATATTATTAAATGGTCTTATACTAAACCGTATGAGTACAGTGTGATTTTTAAAGAAAAAAAATTATTTATCAATGATGCAGGAAAGAAAAGCGATATCAATCTGGCATCTAACAAAGTTTTTAAGAAATTGAATGATTTGATTGCAAAAAGCGTAAGTGGTGATATGCTTGATGACACTCAGTTTTCGATGAGTTTTTTTAAAGACAAAAATCAGTATATCGCAAAACTATTGCCAAAAGATCCAACATTAGAAAATATGTTTAAGGAGATTATATTAAGCTTTGATGCTAATGATTATTTAGTGTCAAGTGTTAAACTCATAGAGCCTTCTGATGATTATACGCTTATCAATTTTCAAAATACATCTGTAAATGAACCTATTCCGGATGCGGTTTTTTCTCATTAGTATCTTTTTGTTTACTGTTTTTGGTTGTAAAGTAACAACTGTTAAGAATTTTACGCCATCCAAGCTTGTTACAGGAGAAAGGATCACTAATCCATATTTTTCTGACAAGAGTGTTGATTATGTTTATAAAGCAGATATAAATATTTACGGTAACGAATTTAGTGGGATTTTAATTTTAAAAAAGATAACTGATCAAAAACATCGCATGGTGTTTACTTCGCAATTTGGCAGCACATTTTTTGACATAGAGTTTGAAAAAGACACCTACAAAATCAAGACGATCATAGAACAGCTTGACAGGAAAATTATTTTGAACACCTTAATTCAGGACTTTTCGTTATTGGTAAAAGAGACGGGGGCGGTTGCTAATAAATATTATAATGATGTATATAATGTTCTTGAAAATCAAATGGATAAACGTATTAATTATTACTTTTATCATCAATCTGATCAAAGGTTAGTGAAGATAGTTCATGCCTCTAAAAGAAAGGAAAAATTTATCATACATTTTGATAATGTTTCCGAAGATAAAATAGCTAATAACGTACATATCGATCATAAAAATATCAAACTGAAAATAGAATTAAACTTCCTAAAAAAATAACATGTTAATCGCCGATTTATATAAAATTAATAAAGATACTGTAAGGGATGGTATACAAACTACGTCTATTACGTTAAATCCAGACAGTGATGTGTTTAAAGGGCATTTTCCTGGAAATCCTGTTACTCCTGGAGTTTGTACCTTACAGATGATTAAAGAAATTACTGAAAATCGAACAGGTTCTTCTTTATTTATGAAGAAAGCCTCTAATGTAAAATTTATGGCAGTAATCAATCCGGAAAAAACCCCGGATTTAGTTATAATTAATGATTTTACTGATAGTGATGAAGAAATCAAAGTGAAGAGTACCGTACAATATGGTGAAACTATAGCTTTAAAAGTTGTAGTTACTTTTGTAAAATTATAAATAAGTCCTTTATGAAATTTTTAGTTGTATTTATTGGTTTGTTTTTAACGAATACATCTGTTGGAGACCTCACAACAGTAAGAGAATTATATAGATTTGCTAAAGATTCTAAAGAAAACACAGAGAAGTTTCTACAGTATATAGAAAAAACAGACTATCAGAACGATTTGGTTTTAAAAGCGTATTATGGATGTGCGCTAACATTAAAAGCTTCATTTTCTGAAAAAAGAGGAGATAAGATATCTCTATTTAAACAAGGAAAAAAAATAATAGAAACTGCAATTGAAGCCGATCCGAATAATATCGAGTTAAGGATGATCAGACTAAGTGTGCAAAGTAATGCTCCGAAAATTACAAGATATTATAGGAATATAGAGGAAGATAAAAATTATCTTCTAAGTCATATAGACAAGGTCAATTCTCCGAAATTAAAAGAATTTATAAAGGGCTTTATGTCATCTTCTGAGGTTTTTGAAAAGTAATTTTTATTGAATCTATAATTATTCCAAAATCGGTAATTCTTCTATTTTATAATTATACTATTTTTGCAATGGAAAAAATAGTACTGTGACCCAAACTGCATCATATGATCATCGTTTTGAAACACTGAATTGTTGTGTTTTTATTCCTACATACAATAATCAGAAAACATTGGATCGAGTAATTCAAGGTGTACAGAAATACACTAATAGAATTATTCTTATCAACGATGGTTCTACAGACGATACAGCTACTATTTTAGAAAAATATCAAGAGTCCATTACTATTATCACTTTTGCTGAGAACAAAGGAAAAGGAATGGCACTGCGAGAGGGTTTCAAGCAAGCTCATCTTTTAGGATATGATTATATGATTACCATTGATAGTGATGGTCAGCATTTTCCTAGTGATTTACCGATTTTTTTAGAGGCATTAGAAAAGCAAGATCCCGAAACTCCATTACTATTGATAGGTTCACGTAATATGGATGATCCTTCGGTTCCAGGTAAAAGTAGCTTTGGAAATAAGTTTTCTAACTTTTGGTACTATGTAGAAACCGGTATTAAGCTCAAAGATACACAATCAGGTTATAGATTATATCCAATAAACAAGATCAATAAACTAAAACTGTTTACAACCAAGTTTGAATTAGAAATAGAGGTAATCGTAAAGCTTGCCTGGAGAAATGTAGAAGTTCGCAATATACCCGTTCAGGTTTTATATGATGAAACAGAGAGAGTATCACATTTTAGACCTTTTAAGGACTTTACGCGAATTAGTATTCTAAACACCTGGTTAGTTACCTTAACGCTGTTTTTTTATTTACCAAAAAGACTTGTACAGCGTGTAAAAAAAAAAGGATTTAAGAAATATTGGCGAGAAAATGTATTAAGAAGTGACGATCCGCCATTAAAAAAAGCAAGTGCTATAGCATTAGGTTTATTTATCGGAATTGCTCCTTTCTGGGGATTTCAAACCGTTTTGGTAATTTCGATAGCAATTGCTTTAAAACTAAACAGACCCATTGCATTTTTATTTTCCAATATCAGTATTCCTCCGTTCATTCCGTTTATCATTTATGGTAGTTATCAGATAGGAGCGATTGCCATGGGAAAAGAAATGGATGCAACACTAAACATTGAAGATATCAAGTCAGGAACAGATGTTTTTAAAAGTCTTGGCCAGTATGTTTTGGGGAGTTTTATTTTAGCAACAATAGTATCTTTGATTTCAGGATTCATTGCGTATTTGTATTTTAGCTCTCGCAAATCCAAAAGTAATGCTGTAGATGCATAAGTTTTTTCTTTCTATATACCAATATATCAGACAACATAAATTAATTTCATGGCCAATAATTGTTGGTGTTTTTGCGGTATTTGCCTTTCTGGCAAGCAATATTGGGTTTGAAGAAGATATTACCAGATTAATTCCTAACAGTGATAAATCAGAGATAACACAGAAAGTTCTAAAAACTGTTTCATTTGCAGATAAGATAGTAGTTAATATAGCTAATAAAGGAGAAAACCCTGATGATCTTACAGCATATGCTTCAGTCTATATTGACTCGATTAATGCTCATCTTTCAAAGTATGTAGATAAAATTCAGGGAAAAGTTGTAGATGATAACGTCTTGGAATTGTATGATTTTGTCTATAAACATCTTCCGTTTTTTCTTTCAGAAACAGACTATGAAAAGATAGCTAGTAAGATTAATCCGGACTCTATTACTACGATCATTGAGAATAATTATAAAGCGTTGATTTCTCCCACAGGTATTGTGACTAAGAAGTTTATTGTAAAGGATCCTTTATCCTTAACCCCGAAGGGACTTCAAAAATTGGCTCAATTACAGCTAGGAGATAATTATGATCTATACAATGGTTTCTTAATAACTAAAGACCGAAAGAATTTGTTGTTATTTCTTACACCAGCTTTGGCTACCAATGAAACCGGAGAAAACACAGTTTTTGTTGAAAAGCTGAAAAGAATTACCGCGACTATTAATAAAAAGTTTTCAGAGCAAGCTGAAGCCACTTTATTTGGAGCCACGTTATATGCCGTTGCCAACGCCAAACAGATCAAAAGAGATATACAGCTTACTGTTAGTATTGCTCTGAGTATTCTATTACTTATTTTAATTTTCTTTTATAGAAAACTAGCAGTTCCATTAATCATATTTACACCAACGATTTTTGGAGCGGTTATGGCCATAGCTATACTGTATTTGATAAAGGGAGAAATATCGGCAATATCATTGGGTATAGGTTCTGTATTATTAGGAATAACTTTGGATTATTCATTACATATTCTCACACACTTCAGGAATAATAATGATGTAAAAGAGCTATATAGAGATGTATCTCTTCCTGTAATTATGAGCAGTTTGACCACGGCGGTAGCTTTTTTATGTTTGATCTTTGTTAAATCTGAAGCGTTAAATGATTTAGGAATCTTTGCAGCTGTAAGCGTAGTAGGAGCATCCATTTTTGCACTGATCTTCATTCCGCAGGTATATCGGTTTTCTGAAAGTAAAAAAGCCAAAAGAAAAACATTTATTGATAAAATTTCTCAAACAGATTTCCATAAAAACAAAGTACTGATTTCGATCATTGGGATCGTTTTTATTGTAGGCTTATTTCTTTTTCATAAAGTTGGATTTAATACAGATCTCAATACTATGAATTATCAACCAAAAGAACTACTGGCTGCTGAAGAAGATCTAGATAGAATCAATAATAATAAAGCAAAATCAATTTATGTAGTTTCACATGGTAAAACACTCAATGAGGCATTAAATGCCAATAATAAACTGTTTGAAACGCTAGAGCAGAAGAAATCAGTAGATGAAATCATTAATTTTAGCTCGGTAGGAGGAGTCGTTCTTTCAAAGGAAGCACAAGTAGAAAAGATTGAGCTATGGAATGATTTCTGGACAGAGCAAAGAAAAGATTCGATAACTAATCTATTAAAAGAAAAGGGAAGCCTGGTGGGTTTCAAACCTAAGACATTTAATCAGTTTTACACAGCTCTTAATGATGAAATCAACCCTATAAGTTTTAATGAATATCAAAATATCAAAGAATTATACCTTGATGAGTTTGTGACAAATGAAGAGGGTTTTTCGACTGTCCTTTCTGCAATAAAAGTAGATCATAAGAACGCTGATATGATCAATGCTTCTCTTAGTAAAGTGGCTAATACTGTTGTGATTGATCGCAAACAACTAAATGAAACATTATTAGGAAACCTTAAGAATGATTTTAACTCATTGATAGCATATTCTCTTGTAGCAGTGATATTGTTGTTGCTATTTTTTTACAGAGATCTAATGCTCACCTTGTTGACAGCATTACCTATTGCGATTACCTGGGTAATTACTTTGGGAGTTATGAAGATGTTGGGAATTGATTTCAACATTTTTAATGTCATCATTTCTACGTTCATTTTTGGTCTTGGTGTTGACTACAGCATTTTTATCACCAATGGACTGATTAAAGAGTATACCTATGATGTTAGAGAGTTGCCTACTTATAAGACTTCGATATTACTATCAGTAATTACCACAATTTTAGGGGTAGGGGTTTTGATATTTGCAAAACATCCTGCCCTTCGATCTATTTCTATAGTTTCTTTAATCGGAATTATATCAGCAGTTTTGGTTTCATTTACCATTCAGCCAATGCTCTTTAGGCTTTTTATTACCAACCGGGTTAAAAAAGGATTAACACCGCTTAGAATTCGTCAAACGTTGTGGTCTATTTTTAGTTTTGGATATTTTATTATAGGAGGATTTATTATCTCAATATTGAGTAGCCTCATCATTCCTTGGTTTCCTGTAAGTATGAAAAAGAAAATGGCTTTTTTTCATAAAATTGTTTCTAAACTTATGGGATCCGTATTATATTCTAATCCATTCGTAAAGAAGAGAGTATTTAATCCAACTAACGAAGATTTTAGCGAGCAGTGTATCATAATAGCAAATCATTCATCCTTTTTAGATATTATTTCTATTGGAATGCTGTATCCAAAATTAATTTATTTGGTAAAAGATTGGGTATACGATAATCCGGTTTTTGGTAGGGCTGCTAAATTGGCCGGTTTTTATCCGGTTTCTTCAGGTATTGAGGGAGGAGTAGAACATCTTCGCGAAAAGGTAAAACAAGGATATTCGCTTATAGCATTTCCGGAAGGATCAAGAACAGATACGGCTAAGATGAGTAGATTTCATAAAGGATCATTTTATTTGGCTCAGGAATTAAAGCTAGATATATTGCCCGTAGTCATTCATGGTAATGCACAGGTTTCTCCTAAAGGAGATTTTATAATCCACGATGGTGCAATTCAGTTAAAGATTTTACCAAGAATTACTGTAGATAATCAAGAATTTGGAACTGGTTATGCAGAAAGAACCAAAAAAATAAGTGCATATTTTAAAGAGCAATATTTTGAGTTACAAAATGACCTAGAAGGTATTGATTATTATAAAAAAGCATTATTAGATAATTATAGATATAAAAATTGTTTTAAGAGCATTCAATCCGATTACGCTAAGAACAAAGAAAAATATTATAAGGCGGCAAGTTTCATCGAACATAAAGATAGCGTCTTACAGTTAAGTGATGACTATGGACAGTTTTTATTATATCTAAGTTTTAAAAGGCCTTATGCAAAATTAAAAGGAATCATTACGGACGATGAAAAGTTAACAATTGCTAAAAACTGTTACTCCACTATTCGGAATAATGTCATATTTCAATCAAATGAAGATTTGACATCGTTAAAATTTGATGTATTTTTGTTACATACAACTACACCAATACAACCACAAAACATAAAAGATTTGATTTCAGAAAATGTAAAAAAGATTATTTTATTTTCTGAGTATAATAATATTCCCGAATCGTTAAAAACTGCTTATAAAGTAGATATTCAGGAGGTTGGGTTAATAGTTTTGAATAGAATTAAGTAAATGCAAGATAAATTTGATGTTGTAATTATCGGAAGTGGATTGGGTGGATTGGTTTCTGCAAATATACTTGCAAAAGAAGGCAAGACCGTTTGCGTACTAGAAAAAAATAACCAATTCGGAGGAAACCTGCAGACTTTTGTTAGAGACAAAAGCATATTCGACACGGGCATTCATTATATAGGAGGTTTGGATAAAGGTCAGAATCTATATCAGTACTTTAAGTATTTAGGTATCATGGATGATCTAAAATTGAAAAGAATGGATATCGATGGTTATGATATGATCACTTTCGATGATGATGAAAAAGAGTATCCACACGCACAAGGTTACGATAATTTTGTAAAGCAATTAGTGAAGTTTTTTCCGGAAGAGGAAGAGGGAATCAAAAAATATGTAAGTAAAGTAAGAGATACTTGCTATAAATTCCCGCTCTACAATTTGGAACACGGAGATCGGTACTATGGTGAAGATTTATTAACGCTCAAAGCAAAAGATTATATTAATAGTGTGGTGGAGAACCCAAAACTAAGAGCAGTTTTGGCAGGGTCAAATTTATTGTATGCAGGTGATCCTGATAAAACACCTTTTTATGTGCACGCACTATCTATTAATTCATATATGGAAAGTGCCTGGAGATGCATTCAGGGTGGAAGTCAGATCGCTAAACTATTGGTTAAAAGGTTTAGGGCGCTTGGCGGGAAAATCTATAAATATCAAGAAGTAAATAACTTTAGTTTTGAAGATGGACAGATTGTATCCGTTTCTACAACAAAAGGTGATACCTTTTATGCGGATAACTTCATTTCTAATGTAGATCCAAAGCTAACCTTGCAAATAATTGGTAAGGAACATTTTAGAAATTTGTATTACAAACGAATACAAAATACAGAAAGTATTATTTCTTCATTTAGTCTATATATTGTTTTTGAAAAAGGAACATTTCCTTACATAAATAAAAATTATTACCATACCCACACACCAGATAAAGTATGGACTACTCAAAATTATACTGAGGAGAGTTGGCCCGAAGCTTACCTGATTTCTACTAATGAAGATCTTAAAAACCCAGGATTTGCAGAGAATTTGACTTCTATTGCTTACATGAGGTTTGATGAGATGGAACCTTGGGCTGATACTTTTAACACAGTAGCTCAAAAAAATGATAGAGGAGAAGATTATGAAGCATTCAAACAACAAAAGATTGAGGCTTATCTAAAAGAAATCGAGAAAAAGTTTCCTAACATTAGGTCTTGTATTAAATCAGTACACACATCAACACCTTTATCTTATAGAGACTACATAGGATGTTATGAAGGTTCTATGTATGGCTTTGCCAAAGATGCTGATAATCCTATGAAATCATTTTTATCTCCTAGAACAAAAATTCCTAATCTGTTATTTACCGGCCAGGGTTTAAATATGCACGGTGTTTTGGGAGTAACGATAAGTGCAGTGGTAACCTGTGGAGAATTGGTTGGCAAAGAGCATTTATTGCAACGTATTAAAGATACTTTAGCAGAAAAAGAATTGCTCGATTCATAATGAAGAATATTGTTCATCATATACTTTTCTTGATTTTTATATCGCTTTTGTCTTCTTGTGGTGTGAAGAAATCATTAGCGGCAAGGCCTGACATTACTGGAATCGAAAATGTAGATACAACAAGGATAAAACACAGTAAAACGTTCTTCACATTAAACAACAATCTTCTTCGTAAAAATAAGCAGGGATTATGGGAGCTTTATCTAGAAGGTGAACCTCTTGAAAGAGGAATAGCTGCCGGAAGTCTTAGCAGAGAATTGATCAAAATTCAGGAAGATGCTTTTATAGGAAAAATTACAGATTTAATTCCTTCAGAAAGCTATTTAAGATTTTTAAGTAAAATTGTGGCTTGGTATAATCGGAAGTTACACCTTAATGTTCCGGAAGAGTATAAAACCGAAATCTACGGTGTATCTAGATACGCTTCTGATGAGTATAATGATTTTGCAGAGCCTTATGTGAGAATGTTATATGCGCACGGAGCACATGATATTGGTCACGCATTGCAAGACTTGATGTTAGTAGGATGTACCTCTTTTGCTGCGTGGGATGATAAGACAGTAGATGGTAAGTTGCTTATAGGACGTAATTTTGATTTCTATGCGGGAGATGATTTTTCTAAAGAAAAGTTAGTCACCTTTATGAATCCTTCAGAAGGATATAAATTTATGACCTATGGATGGGCGGGAATGATGGGAGCATTGTCAGGAATGAATGAAGAAGGATTAACAGTCACGATTAACGCAGGAAAATCTAAAATTCCTTTAATAGCAAAAACGCCGATTTCAATACTAACCAGAGAAATACTACAATATGCTTCTACTATCGAGGAAGCAGTCGAGATCGCTAGAAAGAGAGAAGTATTCGTATCAGAATCCATAATGATTGGCAGTGCAAAAGATAAAAGAGCTGCATTGATCGAAGTTGCTCCGGATAACTTTGGGGTGTATGAAGTGCCAAATTCGAATCAATTAGTATGTGCTAATCATTTTCAAAGTGAAGCCTATACTAATGACAAAAGAAACCAAAAAGCGATCCTTGAAAGCCATTCTTTTTATCGGTATAAGAGAATGACAGAGCTTTTATCTGAAAATGATAAGTTAAACCCTGAAAAAGCAGTAGCTATTTTAAGAAACCGAGACGGTATTGATAATAAACTAATAGGGTACGGAAATGAAAAAGCTTTGAATCAGATGTTAGCACATCACGGTATCGTATTTCAACCAGAAGAACGAAAAGTATGGGTTTCAACAAATCCTTATCAAATGGGAGAATTCGTAGCCTACGATCTGGATGAAGTTTTTGAAAAAATTAAGGCAAAGAAAGAGGAAGTTGTAATTGCTTCAGAGTCGTTAAATATTCCTGAAGATCCTTTTATTTACTCACAAAAATATGCTAACTATGAGGCATTTAGAGTGTTGAGTAGAACAATAGAAAGTGCGACTGAGAATGAAGAAAAAGTTACCAAAGAACAGCTTCAGAAATATGAAACATTGAATCCAAATTACTGGGCTACGTATTTTGTGTTAGGCCAATACTATTATGTACAGAAGGAATATAAAAAAGCCTTAGTAAAATTTAAACAAGCTGAGAAAAGAGAGATCACCACAGTTCCTGATATGAAATTAGTAGAAAAGTATATCAGAAAGTGTGAACGAAAGATATAGTACTATTAATTAATTGTATTTTATAACTTGTTGAGATTTGAAAAAGTTTGAAATGTCTAGTAGTTTTGAAAATTTTAAAATGAGTAGACCTGTGAGGTCTTGATAGAAATAACTAATAGATTATGACAAAAGATATAGAGCAATTAACATTATCAGAAATAACAAAACTTCAGAATAAAAAACTACAGGAGTTAATTGCTTTTATATCGCAAAATTCACCCTATTATAAAAGACTGTTCGCTAATCAGGGTATTTCAGAAGTGGATATAAAAACAGTAGAAGACCTCAAAAAGCTTCCAATTACAACCAAAGATGATCTTCAGGCTTATAATGATGATTTTTTATGTGTTCCAAAATCAGAAATCGTGGATTATGTAACTACATCCGGAACATTGGGCAAGCCTGTTACATTTGCGCTTACAGAAAATGATTTAGAAAGATTGTCTTACAATGAAGCAATTTCTTTTCAAACGGCCGGGGTAACCAAAACTGACGTGGTGCAGTTGACAACTACTTTAGACCGCAGGTTTATGGCAGGTCTCGCATACTTTTTAGGAACTAGAAAATTGGGAGCGGCTATGGTGAGAGTAGGATCTGGAATACCGGAACTACAATGGGATTCTATAGAGCGGTTTCAATCGACGTATTTGGTAGTAGTCCCTTCATTTTTATTAAAACTTATTTCTTATGCAGAAGCACACGGAATTGATTATAGAAATTCTTCTGTAAAAGCCGCCATATGTATTGGCGAGCCATTAAGAGATCAGAATTTTAACCTAAACACTTTAGGAAGTAAGATCAAAGAAAAATGGGATATTGATCTATATTCTACCTATGCTTCTACAGAAATGAGCACTGCCTTCACAGAATGCGAAGCACATCAGGGAGGGCATCATCGTCCGGAGTTAATCATCACAGAGATTCTGGATGAAAAAGGAGAGCCTGTAGAAGAAGGTCAGGTAGGAGAGTTAGCCATAACTACATTGGGTATAGAGGCAATGCCTTTAATACGATATACTACAGGAGATATGGTACAAGCGCATAAAGAAGCTTGTAGTTGCGGCAGAACAACGATGCGATTAAGTCCGGTATTGGGCAGAAAGAAGCATATGATTAAGTATAAAGGAACCACACTCTATCCGCAAAGCGTAATTGAAGTGTTAACCAGTTTTGAAGGATTAGGAATGTATGTGATTGAAGTAGTCACGGGAGAATTGGGGACGGATAAACTCCTCATTCATGTATCTGATTCTTTAAGTTCATTACAACAAAAAGAACTAAAGGAACATCTTAGAGCAAACCTTCGGGTAGTGCCTGATTTAATATTAAACTCTAAAGCTGAGCTAAAAGTTAAAAAATTTCCAGAAATGAGTCGTAAACCAATTTCATTTATAGACTCTAGGTAAGTATAATGAATTACCAGACCTCTCAGGTTTTCAAAACCTTTGAGGTCTTTTGTTTTGTCTTTTTCTTTGAAATAACAATATGAAAGGTATTTATGATTTATAGTATTGTTAAAAGAAAAATTTTTTAACTCCCTTCCTTCGAAGGAAGGGTCGGGGATGGATGTTATTCAGATATATTATTGTTGTATTAAAACAGAAATATATGATAAATATATGTGTTTGATTTTCAGTAAAAAGGAAGTTTTCTCTTTTTTCGAAATCAAATTTTCTTACATTTCCCTAACGAGATACCTACTATTTATTTTAAATTTAGCAAATACTTATTTACATATGATTAGTGTATCATAATTTATGTATCTAGGATATCAGATAATTTACATACCCATACTCCATATTTTGTTAATATAATAAATCATATTACTAATTTAAACCAAAACAAAATGAATCCAAACAACGAAAACACAGTATCGTTAGAAACAGCTCAAGACTGGACAAAAGCTTGGAGAGATCAATGCCCAAACAATTGTAAAGCATTTTTAGTGCCTGCTGTTGATTTAATTGAAGTTTTAAATGAAATGGGTATACTTGGAGATAAAGCGGCCAAAAAAGCGCAGAAAAAGGCTTCTAAAAACAATCTGGATGTAAGAGCCTATATGGCTATTGGATCTGAAGATGGAGGTCCTGTAGAAGAAAGGCTATTGATTGTGGGTACCCAAGAAGTAGATGGCGTATATAGAGATATCATCAACGGAGAAATAGATGGAAAATCAGCTGGTTTAGGAGATGGACCTAATAGCGGAATATATGATGTTACTTCTCCTTGTCCTCCAGTATGCGACCCTAATAGTCCTTTAATCTAGTATAGATGATTTTTTTAAAAAGCTTAATTTATACTGGAAATATATTTTTAATATTAAATGCAGTTTTATATTTAAAAGCCTTACCTAAAAGTAAGGCTTTTACAATTTTCACAATTTTTTTAGTTACTATTAGTATAATTCAAACTAGTATGACTTTGATAAGTCGTATTCTTCATGAAAATAATTTATATTTAAATAACGTTTTTTTGATATTACAATTTCTAATTCTATCTGTTTTTTACAGTGTCTTGTTAAAACGTAGATTTATAATCCCTATTTTAATTATAATTTTATCATTTTTAAGTTATCAGTATTTGAGTGATCTAAACTTATTTTTTGTTTATAATCCGATTGGAATTAGCTTGACTCAGACAATTTTGATGATATATTCCTTGTTTTATTTATATGATTGTTTAAAAGAAAAAAAGCCTCAGTTTTTATTGATTAACATAGGAATATTTTTGTATTTAATTTGTAGCACTTTAATTTTTGCTTCTGGAAATTTAATTTTTAATATTAATATACCTCAAAAAACTTATCTTTTGCTTTTAAAGATAAATGCTTTTTTATTTATCATCTTCCAAATCCTAATCTTTATAGAATGGAGAAAGAATTATTACAAGAAGATTCACAGATCATAGTGATTATTCTAATCGCTATTATGGTGTTATTGCTTATGGCAGTATCTTTAGTGCTTTTCTTTTTCTTTTCTCGCAAGAAAATCATAGCCGCCGAGTTGGAGAAAGCTAATCTGGAACTTTCTCATCAAAAAGACCTATTGCATAGTACCATTGAAACCCAAGAAGAAGAACGAAAAAGAATTGCCCAGGATTTACACGATGCGATTAGTGCAAAATTAAATGTAGTAAGCCTTAGTACCAATGTTTTGATCGATGGCAAATTAAATAAAGAAGAGCAGGAACGAACCTTGCAAAATATTCTGTCGGTAACAACAAAAACATTAGAGAGTTCTAGAAGGTTAGCACATAATTTATTACCGCCAATTTTGGAGAATTTTGGGTTAAGTGCAGCGATAGAAGAGCTTTGTGATGAGTTTATAAGTAGCAAGAAAGTAATTATTGAGTATACCATTGATTATAATAATTTATTGCCTAAAAGAAAGGAATTGCATATCTTCAGGATAATTCAGGAATTATTGAATAATTCTATTAGACACGGTAAAACCGAAAATATTATTTTAAAGATAAATGATACTCATGAATACTTAGAAATTAAATATGTTGATAACGGAAAAGGATTTGATATAACATCGGTAAACAAAAATAAGGGAATAGGACTCAAAAATATTGAAAGTAGAGTAGAAATGCTCGGTGGGAAGCTTTCATATCACAGTGAGATCGGTAATGGAGCAACTTTTAATATTAGCGCTAAAAAACCTCAACCATGAAAAAAGACATCATAAAATTAGCCATAGCCGATGACGAAACATTATTTAGACAAGGAATCACATTTATTCTTGATAAAGAAAGTAATATTGAAATAAACATTCAGGCAGAGAATGGTAACGACCTGATCAAGCAATTAGAACTCACCAGAGATTTACCAGAGATTATTTTAATGGATCTTAAAATGCCGGACCTTAATGGCGTAGAAACAACTAAAATTGTAAAGAAACAGTATCCGGATATAAAAATTATTGCCCTTACAAGTTACTACAGTAAACCTTTTATTACCAATATGATGCAACAAGGGGCTGTTGCGTATCTGGCTAAAAATGCTACACCATCAGAAGTTATTAACACTATTAATCACGTGGCCATAAAAGGGTTTTATTATGATGATAATGTCATGAGTATTTTGGAAGAAGCTTCATTAAAAAAGAACAATCCATCCAGAGATGATGAATATTTGACTAAACGTGAGCGTGAGGTCTTAAAATTAATTTGTGAGCAAAAAACGACTACTGAAATAGCAGAACAATTATTCATTAGTCCAAGAACAGTAGAGGGGCATCGCAATAATTTACTGGTAAAAACAGGATCTAAGAATATTGCAGGTCTCGTTATCCACGCAATTGAGAATCAAATTTTTGTTAGAAATCAGCATATTTAATTTTCTAATTACTCCGTAAACTATCGGTTTTTAGTATTCTTATAAGAAAAAGTATTAAAATAAATAACAGAAATTTTCCCTGTTAACATATTTTTATGTTAATTCGGTATGTAAAAGGTTAAAACCCGTTAAAGCACTTGACAAAATCCTTATCAGCCCTATATTAATGGTGTTGATTAATTAAACAAAATTAATGATCACGATTGTTAGGAGTAACTCCTAACAAAAAGAATTTGAAATTTTGAAAAGTTATTAAATACCATCCCGTATTTCAGTTTTTTAGATTACAATTAAAAAACTTCTAAAGTAAGTTCTATTACTAAATAGCTTTTTTCGAAAACCATTTTTAAGGATAATAAACAACTTGCATTACATAATGCAGTTTATTTAAATGGACACAGATCGATCAAATTCACTTAAAACTAATTTTTAACATTTAAAACTTAATTATGTCAAGTAACAACAGTACAATTATCGGATTAGCAACAGGAGCAGCTTTAGGAGCAATAACAGCACTTTTGTTTGCACCCGATTCAGGAAAAAACACCAGAAAAAAAATAAAAGTAAAAGTAAAAGATACGACAGACGATCTTGCCGAACGTGCAAGTAAAATTTCGGATGAAATTACTTCCAAATTTAATTCTCAAAAAGCGGAGTTTTCAAAGGAAATTGACGGTTTAGTAAGCGATATGAGTTTAAAAGCCGATGATGTTATCGTAACACTAGAGAAAAAATTGGAAATGTTGAGAAAAAGAAATGAAAAGATTAATGCTAACTAACGACTCGTTTAATGTCGTTAATCACCACCCATAAGAATAATAGTTAGTAATTAATAATTTCAAAAAAAAGAAACATGAAAAATTTAAGAAAAATATCAATTTTAGCCATTTTATTTACCTTTTCCTTTGCTGTAGCGCAAGAGCATCCGATGGAAATCACCAAAGAAACAACTGTAAAAACATATGAAATTGAGCAAGGTAATACAACAATTCCTTACGAAATTACCATATGGAATAAAGAATTAGATCCAATTAAGTTAGAAAAAGAGGATCGTTACAAATTGAATCAGGATAGAGTAGACGCGCAGGAAAGAATTACCAAAGTGATCACGATTGATGACCAATATGATAATTCTTTTGATAACACCATACAAATATCGTATTTAAAAGAGGCAGATAAGGATTTTAAAATGATGCCGACGGAAGACGGGTTTGTAATTATGGTAAGAGGAGAAGAATTTAGATATTCAGTAAAAAATAAAGATTATAAAGTAAAGTCCACTGATAAAAATTTCTTTATGATTGAAAAATCTTCAGATTCTAAATAAGAATTTACCAGTTAGGATAAATATATAATTTGAGAATTCGGGTCACATTTAAATTAGTTTTAAATGTTGGCCCGGATTTTTTTACATTCTAAAACCACTTTTTCATTTCTACAATTTGTCGTAAAAAATAAAAAGATTTCACCACCATCTTTAATTTTAAATTTCTTACGAATTTCTGAAACCGTTTCAGGAAAATTACGTGTTGTAATGTTTGCCTTTACGATATTTTCTTTCTTTACATTATGTTTTTGATATGGTATCATTTTTTGTATCTCGAAACTTCTTCCAGGAAATTCAATCAAGTGATCACTGGTATATAAATGTGAATGTTGATGTAGTTTTATTATGTCATACTTTTTAGCAATACAATTAAAACCTCCTGCTTTCATAATAGCAGCGTTTGGTTCGTACAGATATTTTTTAGGCAAAGAAAGTTTTGCTTCAGTCATATGCTCCTCTTCAAAGTGAAAAGAAAATGTTTGATTTTTTGTCTTGGTAATATTGAAGGTTATTACATTAACATCCTTATCAAAGTCTTTTTCTAAAACCCATAATAACTCCTTGACTTCATTATCTACGGCTACTACATGGATTTCCTTTACAAATTGTAAAGATTTTAATCCGGAGCGAATATCAAGTAGGGGTGAAGTTTTAATCAAGATATTCGAGCTTTTAGAAAATAAAAAATTAATATTGGACGGCACGTCCGGAAGACAATCCTCCAAGAAAAAAACTTTGCCTTTGCTATCGTTTCTTCTGGATGGATCGATATAAATCCAATCTAGGTGATTAAAACTTTTTAAGATTTTGAGTCCATCACCCAATTTAGGTTCAACGTTATTCAACCCCAACACCTCAAAGTTATGAGAAGCAATTTCACTCAATTCAGCATTGAGCTCACAATGAATAACTCGATTCATTTTTTTAGAAAAGTAATAATCGTCAATTCCAAAACCTCCCGTAATATCTATCAATATTTCTCCAGAGATGAGTTTACTTTTATAAAGTGCAGTAGCTTCAGAAGAGGTCTGTTCTAGGTTAAGAGTAGGTGGATAATACACTCCTTTCGTATGATGCCAGGTAGGTAACTTACCTTTTGCTTTTAATCGACCACTAATTTGTTGAGCAAGATCCTGAGCGCTTATGTTTTCAAAAGGACTTCCTGATAGAATCAATTTAGTCAAATCGATATTTTCATCAGATTTTTTGAAAATATAATCCTGTATTTCTGTATGTAAAATTTGAGTATTCAATCTTTACAATTCCTTTGTCAATTGCTTCACTATCTTATATTCAGACAAGAATTCTTTTGCAATTACTTTGATAGCCGTATAAAATGGTACCGCAACAATGAGTCCTCCTATTCCAAATAATGCTCCAAAAATAAGAATTGCCAGAAAGATTTCTAGAGGATGGGATTTCACACTATTTCCGAAAATCAAAGGTTGATTAAGAAAATTGTCTATTAACTGGATCACGATATAACCGATCAGAATATAAGTGAGCTTGGGTAAAATCACCGATTGGAAATCATATCCTAGATTACTTGTGGTTGCCAGAATCAATACTAATGCACCTCCAAATAAAGGCCCTACATATGGAATTAAGTTAAATATGGCTGCAATAAGAGCAACTGCTATAGGATTATTAACACCAAAGATTAATAAGAGGATAGAATAAAGCACAAATAAAATTAATACCTGAAGCAATAATCCAACGAAATAGCGGGATAAGAGATCTTTAATCTTATTGAAAGCTCTCATAAATCTTGTTTCATCTTCTTTTTTAGCAAACACCAACATGCTATTCACCAATAGTCTGCTATCTTTTAATAGAAAAAAAGAGATAAATAGAACAGAAAATACTCCAACCATTACCGCACCAAAACCACTTAGGAAGGCGTTAATGGCATTAGGAATGGTTTTGAGATCCAGAAATTCTCTTAAATCCGTTTGTTTTATTAATTCTACGAAATTTAGTTTTTCAACATTAAAATAATCACTAATCTCCTGATTTAATCGATCCAGATCATCACCAACTTCATTAATATCAATATTACCAATCAATTGACCTTGTTCTGTAATAATTGGAACGAACAGTAAGAATAGACTTAAGAATAATCCAATCGTGATAAATAAAGCAAATACTACAGCAAGAGTGTTATTAAATCTTAATCTTCTTTTTAAAAACAAAACCAATGGTCGCCCCATTAGAGAAATTACTGCAGCAAAGGTAATATAGAGTAATATGGATTGTATCTTATACAAAAACCATAAGAGAGCTACTATCCCAACAATAACAGCTATAGCCCTTAAAATACCGTACGCGATGGTTTTAGAGTTCATTTCTAAATCTTTTCAAAGAAATCAAAGTTAAATTTTTATTTTTCATCCGCTATTACTTGCTTAGTGATTTCATAAAGTGCCACCCCTGTTGCTGTTGCGACATTCATACTACTGTTTGTACCATACATATCTATATGCACAATTTTGGTAGCTTTAGTTAATACTTTCTCAGAAATTCCCAAGTTTTCTTCGCCAATGACTAGGGCAATTTTATGATTAGCAAAAAACTCATATGTACCAATAGGAACGCTATTTTCTGTGATTTCGAGTGCAATGATTTGATATCCATCAGACTGCAATTGATCTATGATAGGAATAATATCATCAGATTGTTGATACGGTATGATTTCGTGAGTGGCTCTCGCAGTTCGTTGCATTCTTTTGCTCACTACGGTTATATTTTCTCCACAAAAATAAATTTGTTCTACACCAAAACTATCTGCAATCCTAAAAATGCTTCCAATATTTGCGGGAGCATTGACGCGATCACAGATTAATGTGATAGAAAATTGTTTTTTTATAAACGAGGTAGTTTCGTGTTGTAACTGTGTCGCCATCTGGTCAGTTCTCAAAAGCGTATTTAATAATATTAGCACCCATTTTCAAAGCTTTTTGGCGAACTTCTTCAGGATCATTATGGACCTCTTGATTTTCCCATCCATCACCCAAGTCACTTTCAAATGTAAATAGTAATACCAATCTTCCTTCATTTACAATTCCGAGTGCTTGTGGTCGTTTTCCATCATGCTCGTGTATCTTAGGTAATCCCTGTGGGAATTTATATTTATTTGAAAAAATAGGATGGGATGCCGGAAGCTCAACCAATTCCTTTTCAGGAAAAACCTTTACTAGTTCCTTTTTAACATAAGGAGCCATCCCATAGTTATCATCGATATGTAAAAAACCACCACTGAGCAGGTAGTTTCGTAAGTTTTCTGCATCTTGTTCTGTAAAAAAAACATTTCCATGACCGGTCATATGAATGTAGGGATACTGAAAAATATCAACACTTTCTGGTTTTACAGTTTTTGGTTTAGGACTTATGGCAGTACTGATGTTTTGGTTACAGAAAGTAATAAGGTTAGGCAGAGCCGTAGGATTGCTATACCAATCACCACCACCATTGTATTGTAATACTGCGATATCTTGAGCCGATATGACCCCAGAAAATAACAAAAGACAGATAAACTGTGTAAGTTTTGTAATCATCATCGTCTAAATTATAGATTCTAAAAGTACTAAAATAAAAGAGATGATAAGAAACCTTTTGATACTATTAACGATCACATTTTCTCCGTTTGCTGTAGCGCAATCAGATGATAAATCAGTTGTTGTAATGGAATTGTTTACTTCTCAGGGATGTAGCAGTTGTCCGCCGGCAGATGAGTTACTCGAAGAGATTAAAAATTCATATGAAAATAATAATGTATTTGTATTATCCTATCACGTAGATTATTGGAATCGATTAGGGTGGAAAGATCCTTTTAGTACAGAGGCTTTTAGTGATTATCAAAGAGTATATGCAAGACAATTTAATAGTCGATCAATTTATACGCCACAGTTGGTGATCAACGGTAGTGAACATTTTACTGGATCCAACAGAGCCAAAGCATTCGCTGCCATTGAAAAATATACTCAATCTGGAAAAAGCAATACAATTAAAATCAGTGATTTGAAAAAAGACAACAACAAAATAGTGTTGGCGTATGATGTAAATGGTGAAGATTTCAATCAGATCACTATAGCCTTGGTGGTTGCAAAACGAATTACCGAAATTGGTCGTGGAGAAAATAGAAACAGAACACTTACAAATGCAAATATAGTGGCAAATAGATTGATCCTACAACAAAAAACCCGCTTGGTTGAATTATCTATACCAGATTGGGTGAATGCAAGCGATGAATTAACTATTATTGCATATACACAAAATGACCAATTAGCCACTAACGGAGCTACTAAGATCAATATTTAATTGTAGAATGCTTCAAAATGATCGAGAGTATTTAAAAAGTTTTCTGATAATAAGATATCAGCCTTGGAAGAGTTTTTGCGAATTATTTTTATGCGAAAGTAAATAAGGTAGCTGTTCTCACTAGGTACTTATTCTCAAATATGAAATACATACAATTGGTTTTATAACGGAATATGAGTAATATTACATATGTAAATCCACTTGATTTTTTAAGTTATAATAAACACATTCCCTAAAACAGTTAACTAAGATTGAGATTAAATCGTTTTAAAATCATTCAGTTTTTAGAAATTTTATTTAAAATCTTCGCAGGTATTTCTTTATTATTCATTCTATTCGGTTTTTTTGCTCAAGTATTTGATGTATATAATATTCTTAGAAACGGCTACTACGTAGGTATACCTCTTCTTTTAATTAGTATAATTTGTTATCTCTTCTTAAAGTTAATACAAAATTTAAGTAGTAAAACGACAATAATTAAATTACTCATTAGTTTAATCTTTATATGTTTGATAACTATATCTTTGATTATACTTTTTGGTAAAGTAATAGAAGCTGTGTCAAGATAGAAGTTCTTTAATAATTTTAAAATATGAATAAAACTACCTTATTAACTTTTATACTGTGTACACTGGCCTTAAATTTAGATTTAAAAGCACAGTTTGTTGAAATAGAATCAACACCAATAAAAGCTACTAAAGAAGAAAAAGAAACTGTATACTATTCTTTTGAAGATGCTCTGAAAAAACCGGAAAAAGTCTATCTTCTAAAGATACGAGAAAAAAACTTATCTGAAATTCCTGAATCCATAATTCGATTAGAAAATCTAACATTTTTAGATCTTACAAATAATAAAATAAGCCAATTAGCTTCAGGTTTTTCAAACTTGAAGAAGTTGGAATCTTTGTTTCTGACTGCAAATCAGTTTTCCGAGTTTCCCAATTTCAATACCAATCTCTCTAACCTAAAGATGCTTGTACTTGCTGATAATCAGATAAATAATGTAACAGAAAATATTTCTAATTTAAGTGCTTTAGTGAATTTAGATTTGTCTTTTAATAAAATAGATAGTATTGCTGAAAATATAGGATATGAATGTACTACACTTTACTGGATTGAATTAGGGCATAACGAATTGAGTACTCTTCCAAATAGTATAGGTAACTTAAAAAAACTTTATGCTTTAGAATTAAATCATAATAGATTTGTTTCTTTACCTGACTTTATAGGTAACTTAGAAAAGTTAAATAGATTAATAGCAAATGATAATCAATTGATATCCTTACCTGAAACTCTTGGGAATTTGAAGGAATTAAAACAATTGAATTTGAAAAATAATCAACTATCATCACTGCCAACAAATATTGGATACTTAGAGAACTTAAATGTACTTATTTTAGAAAATAATAAGATGAGTTCCTTACCTGAATCTATAGGAGACTTAAGAAACTTGAAAAAATTATATTTAAATGATAACGCAATTGAAGAAATACCAGATACAATAAATTTCTTGGAAAATTTACTTCTTTTGGATTTATCAAATAATAAATTGGTAACAGTGTATGAACAAATAAAGAATTTAAAATCCCTAAAAAAGCTCATATTGAAAGGAAATCAAATATCGGATGAAGAAAAGAGTCTTTTGCAAAAAGATTTTCCAAATTGTTCGATAGAATATTAGAAAAGGAAACCCTTAATTTAAATATTCCCAAAATCACATTGGAAATAGTAAAAAATCCTGCTATGGAGGATGAGAATTCAGAAGACGAATTCTTTACTTGGTATCAAAAATATATAAACTAACATTTAGGAAAGTGTATGACACTAGAATATTGGAATGAATTAGCCAAACAAACCCTGCTCATAAGTTCATTATTGAGTGGTTTTTCAATTACCGTGGTTGCAAATTTGCTGGTTTCTGATAAAAATGAGAAACTGACCAATCAAATTTTAAAAACTGCTACCTTATCAGCCGGTTGCTTTTTGGTTTCAGTTTTTTCAATGGTCGATATTATGATGTTGACAACCCCGGGAGGAATTATTCAAAATATCGGCATTGATGATTTTCAAGTTTCAAGAGTTATAGGAGTGATGTCATTTATGATAGGACTTTTCTCACTATCAACAATGATAGCATTATCAGGATGGACAAAATCTAAAAAAGTGGGGATGTTTACCACTTTTATCGGAATATTAACATTGATCTTAATTTTTGTGACGATGACAAGATTTAACAGCTGATAGAATAGAGGATCTTAATTTTTTTGATTTTATCTATAAATAATATTGACTAATAACAAAATAATCCAACAGTATGCTCACTGATGTCAATCCAAAATTACCAATGCGTAACAAACAAGTAACAAAAGACTACTATCTAAACCAATTAGGTTTTCAGGAATATGGGAGTACAGATTATGACGATTATTTAATGATACAAAAAGATGAGATACAGATACATTTTTTCCAATTCAAAGAGCTAAACCCAAAAGAAAATTATGGTCAAATCTATATAAGAACGAATGATATTAATGGGTTTTATCAATCATTATTAAATCAAAAAGTAAAAATTCACCCAAATGGTAAATTAGAAGTCAAACCTTGGGGACAAAAGGAATTCTCGTTACTTGATCCGGATAGTAATCTTTTAACATTCGGCCAAGGTATATAGAATAAAACAGGTCATAATAGTAATGATAAGCAATTCCTTTATTACACATTCGCTATCTTAGCATATCATCTTAGGATGATCATCAATCATATTCACGCATAAATCACTTATCATGGCAAAAAAACGTACCTGGAAATTTTGGATTTCGAGAACTTTACTACTTATTCTGGTAGTAGTAATTATTTGGTTAATCAACCTTATCTGGTTCAAACCTTTTAATATCAATCATTTTTATGATAAAGTATTTGTGGAACTGGCCTTAGATAGTCCGGAGCTTACAACTTCTATGGGAATTCCGGTAATCTATGATTGGTCTAAGGACGAATTGGATGATATCTCGGATGCTAAGCAATGGGAAACTTTCAATAAAATGAAAGAAGACTATAAAACTTTACAAAGTTATGATTTCGAGAACCAGTCAGAAGCCAATCAATTAAATACTAAAATCTTAGGGTTTTATCTCGAAGGATTAAAGGAGGGAGAACGCTTTTTTTATCACGATTATCCTGTAAACCAAATGGGCGGAATACAAAGTTCACTCCCTAGTTTACTTGAAAATTCACATAAACTTAGGGATAAGAGTGATGCTGAGGCCTATATTACTCGTTTGTCTTTGTTTGACACGAAATTTGATCAACTTAGAGACAACTTAAAAATACGTGAGAATAAAGGGATCATACCACCAAAATTTGTAATAGATCGTGTATTAGATGAGATGAATGGTTTTGTAGGAGAAGCAACATCTAATATTCTCTACACCAATTTTGAAAATAAAATCGAAAAGATTGAAGAACTCTCTACAGAAGAGAAAGATGTACTTAAGAATCAAGCGGAAGAAGAAATAAAAACTACCGTTTTTAATGCTTACAAAAAGCTGATAGCATATTTTGAAGAGCTAAAGAAAAAAGCGACTACCGATGATGGAGTTTGGAAACTTCCTGATGGTGAAGCATTTTACAGATATCAGTTAAAGCAACGTACAACCACGGATTTAGATCCAGAAGAAGTACATCGAATAGGATTATCAGAGGTAGCTCGGATCAAGTCGGAAATGCAGGAGATTTTAAAGGCCGAAGGATATGCAGATTCTACAAAAACATTGGGTACCATTATTCAGGAACTAAACAAAGAAGAACGATTTCTTTTTCCTAATACAGATGAAGGCCGACAGATGGTGTTAGACGAGTATGATCGTATTTTGTCTGAAATCAGTGCAGGTCTCGATGAGGCATTTGATATAAGGCCAAAGGCAGCTTTAGAAGTAAAACGTGTTCCTGAGTTTAAAGAAGAAGGATCCGCAGGAGCATATTACAACAGACCGGCTATGGACGGATCACGCGGAGGTGTCTTTTACGCCAACCTTAGAAATGTACACGAATCTGTAAAATTCGGAATGAAAACATTGGCCTACCACGAGGGGATTCCAGGTCATCATTTCCAAATTGCGATTCAATCAGAACTAGAAGGAGTTCCGATTTTTAGAACGATCGGGCTTTTTACATCGTATATCGAAGGATGGGCGTTGTATTCTGAACAATTGGCTTGGGAACTCGGATTTTATGAAAATGATCCTTTTGGGAACTTAGGAAGATTACAAGCAGAGATGTTTAGAGCGGTACGTCTTGTTGTAGATACAGGGATTCATCATAAAAAATGGACCAGAGAACAGGCAATTGATTACATGGTGCAGAATACAGGAATGACCACTTCTGAGGTGACAACAGAAATAGAACGATACATTGTTTGGCCCGGACAAGCCTGTGCATATAAAATCGGAATGCTTAAAATTTTAGAGTTAAGGGAAAAAGCGAAACAAAAACTAGGCGATCGATTTGATTTACGAGAGTTTCATAATGCAGTTTTGAAAAATGGAGCTGTGCCTTTGGATATTTTGGAAGAAATCATAGACGCTTATATTGATAGAACATTGGCAAGTAGCTAAAGCGATATAGTATGAAACACCTTGTTAATAGCATCAATAAAAATGAATTTTCAAGTGTTGTAGATGTATGGGGAGCTTCGGTAAGAGCAACTCATCATTTCTTAAAGGAAGAGGATATAGCATATTTTAAGCCATTGATTTTAAATGAGTATTTAGATGCAGTGGAGTTGCGTTGTGTGAGAAATAATAACAAAGATATTATTGGTTTTTTAGGAGTAGCAGAACAAAACTTAGAAATGCTTTTTATTTATCCGGAATATAGAGGAATGAGCATTGGTAAAACTTTATTAAGCTATTCAATTGATCAATTAAACGTAATCAAAGTAGATGTAAATGAGCAGAATGAGCAAGCAGTTGGGTTTTATGAACACGCAGGATTCAAAACAATCAGGCGTTCCGAATTAGATGCTTCGGGTAAACTATATCCTATTTTACATCTGGAATTGATGAAATAACAATTGAACAACAAGAAAATAGAAATTATAAAAATGGATTAGCATCCTAAAGAATTCACAATAAACAAGAATGGCTAAACTACCAAAACAATATCAATTTATAGATGTATCAGATTATGGAAGATCTCCGGGGCACTGGATTGCAGATTCATTGAAGAATACACGATTGACACCAATCCATGTGACTTCCTTTTTTATTGTTTCGGGTGTAATGGCCATCATTTGTATGCTATATCAATTTAACATAGCGGCGGCGTTTTTCTTGATTTTAAAATCAGTTTTGGATGCAGCAGATGGTGAATTGGCAAGAATAAAAAAAACACCTTCTTATACGGGGCGTTATTACGATTCTATTGCAGATATTATTCTTAATTTTTTATTTCTACTTACGTTTTGGTACATCACTGAAATTTCTTTGATCTATATGTTGTTAGCATTTATAGGTATTCAATTACAAGGAACCGTGTATAACTATTATTACGTAATCTTACGAAATACTGTAAATGGAGATGCAACTAGTAGGATATTTGAAGACGCTGCCCCAATCGCAATGAAAGGTGAGCAGCAACGTACGGTAAATATTTTTTATAAAATCTATGACATTTTATACATTGTTTTTGATAAAACCATCTATTTTCTAGATAAAAATGCAAGTAATAGTCAACCCTTTCCAAAATGGTTTATGACCTTGATATCCGTTTTTGGCTTAGGTTTTCAATTGCTTTTTATGGCAGTAATGTTATTATTTCAACTCGAGGAATATGTGATACCTTTTTTTATAGGATATTCTATGTTAATTATAGTTTTTATAGGAATAAGAAAATTTATCTTAAAATGACAAATAGTTTCTTTTCTTACTTATTAATCACTTGTTTTCGTTACATAATATGAAGAGCTTGATAACATATCATGAGTTTTCCGATTTAGACAATCATCTTCTGGATCAATATCGAAATGCAATCCGTACTGCCTTTCCGGAGATTATATTGAACTCTAAAGTAATTAAAAACTATTGGGATAAAATGGAAACGTATTTTCCTTACACACAGCTTTTTATTACAGGAGCAAATCGAGAACTTATCGGTTTTATGAATGCGATACCGATATTTTGGGATCGGCCGTTATCAGAATTACCAGACGATGGATGGGATTGGCTAGTGAAAAAAGGGATCAGTGATTTTGAGAATGGTATACAACCCAATAGCCTAGGGGGGTTACAGATAGTGGTAACTAAAAAATTCCAGGGTAAAGGATATAGCCAACTATTAATCGCTAGAGGTAAACAGGTCAAAGAGAATTTAGGGTTTAAGAATTTTATAATTCCGATAAGACCTATTTTAAAACATATATATCCAGAAATGAAAATGGAAGATTATATGAACTGGAAACAAGATGATATCGCTTTTGATCCGTGGATCAGAACACACATAAAAAGCGGCGCTCAGATACTTAAAGTTTGTAAAAACTCTATGAACGTTAGCGGTGATATTAATTTTTGGGAAGATTTGTTGAAGGAAAAAATACACGAATCTGGATCGTATAGGGTCGAGGGAGCTTTAAATTTTGTTGATATTCATTTAAAAGATAATTATGGAGAATATAGAGAAGAGAATATTTGGTTACATTATCCATAGGTTTTCTATACAAGCCAAACTTAAGAATAAAAAAAGCATTGTCGATATGACAATGCTTTTTTTATACTGTTATAAAATGTTTATTCGATTACCAATTTTTTAGTTACCGATGCACTACCTTGATCAAGTTTTACGATGTAAACTCCTGAATTAAGATTAGAAACATTTAAAAGATTATTGTTTAGTGTTTGAGAAATAACTTGCTTTCCTAACATATTAAATACACTGATGTTTACGGTTACATTTGATTTTGTAGTGATATTAACAAAACCTGTATCCGTAGGATTAGGAGATATAGTAAAGTTTTCCGCGAGTTCATCAAATGTATCAACAGATAGCAAATTAGCATCATTTTCAGCCCCTGGAGTACCCCGGTCACCGCTACCAAAAACAGTAACCGCTTCTAACCAATTTGCACCATTGTCATTGTCCGTACTGTTTAAAGTACTTATGGATAGTTCCATACTCGCTCCAGTCGGATTTGGAAAAGTTCCATCCCAGATGACTTCGTCTATGGTAGTAGAACTACATTCAATTATAAGACCATCAGCACCATTTCCTAAAGAAATATCATTGGCATAGGTGTAGTCTGGTGTAATGCCTCCGTTTGGAGTTCCTCCATTCGCAATTAGCACATAACCCATTGCAGGAACAATGACAGAGGATGCAATCACGTGATTTTCTGATACAGTAGCATCGTCTTTAATTACCCAACTTTGAATATCAATTGGGCTGGTTGTGGTATTGTATAATTCAAAATATTCTCCATTAGGATCACTAACAGCATCGGGATTTCGCATAACCTCTGTAATGATAATATCACCAACATTTGCGCATACAGCAGCAGGCGAAACGGTACCGGTTAAACTGATTGTTTGATCTGTAGCTCCGGTTGATGAAGCTGTAAGATCCCCAGTATAAGAATTTGCGGTAAGACCCGAAGCCATTCTTACAAAAACTTCAGTACTATTTACCGTTCCCATAGTTGGCGTTATCGCAACAGAAGATCCAAAACCAGTTCCTGTAGTAAGAGAAACCTCAAAATTAGTTGGTGCAGTAACTGTAAGATCACCAGTAAGAAATAAGCCTTCTACATTAAAACTGTCTTCTGCAGAAGGTCCAGCGCCTTCAAAATAGGAGAAATCACCAACAAAACCAGTAATTGTAATTTGAGGATCAGCTGGAGAAACAGTTCCGCTCAATGCAACAGTTTGATCAGCGGCTCCAGTGGAAGATGCTATAACATCACCCATATAAGAATTAGCTGTTAACCCTGCAGCCAAACGAGCGTAAACTGTAGTAGTAGCCACTGTACCCATAGCAGGTGTAATAGCAACAGAAGACCCAAAACCAGTTCCCGTACTTAAAGATACTTCAAAATTCATTGGAGCAGTTACTGTAAGATCTGTGGTTAAATTTAAAGCAGAAACTGTAAATGTACCCTCATTAGAAGGACCATTTGCTTCAAAATAATCTAACCCTGAAACTGCACCACCAACATTTATAGTAGGTGTTGTTGATCCTGTTGTAGAATATGTCCCAATACCTCCAATCAATGTTTCAAAAGTATCTGTACCACTTTGGCAGGTTCCTAAATTGTTTAATGTTCCTGCACCACCGAAAGTCCAATTTATTTCAGTAAATCCAGCGTCAGGACCAGTTCCATCTACTCTTTTAGCAAACGAATCAGTATACTCCCAAGTTTGACCGGATCCATCAATTCCATCAACTCCAAATTGATCTACAGTTGCTCCCGAGCTATTCAAAATTATTCTAATTCTATCATCCCCATTAAGATTGATAGTATTAGAAGCTAATACTGTGCTTAAATTTATTGAAGGAAATTCTGATCCAATTGTGCTTGGGGCACCATTTAATCCATTGATACTGTTCGAAGTAGAAACATATACAAAATCATTCGTTACGGTACCTAATGCAGATAAATCTTGTGTATTTCCCCAAGTAGTTCCACTATTAATTTGATTTTCTAATGAATATAATGAAAAATCAACCGTTCCATCCGCATAGATCTCCAAAAGCTTAGGAAGACCTCCAGTACAATCTCCATCTACTATGGAAGTAATGATAGGTCCTTGCCCATAAGAAGCAAATGAAAATGCAATAGTAAAAAGCAAAAAATAAAGTTTTTTCATAATAATAATTGTAATTGAGTGAAAATAGTCATGCAATATACGAAGAAATTAGAAGGGTAAAACCATGGTAATAAGTAAAATATAAATCTTAATTATAACTTAACAATGATATACTATTAACAGAAGGGAATTTATATTTGGAATATCTTTAAAAATTAAGGAATCACCCTAAAAAGAATCAATTGATTGAGCTGCAATGAAAACGCATTAAAATTATTATCAGAAATCACAACCAAAGATTTATTACCATCTGGTAATGTGGGACCAAATGTAATTCCTTCTAGATTATCCAAAATACCGTTGGTCAATTGATTTCGAATAGCATCAAAGTCAAATAATAATGTTTTTCTAGCTTTGGTATAAGTTTCTGTAATAGGACTACTTATGGATAAGGTATTCGTTGCATTGGTAGCATCTATTTTATAGATTTTAACGGTATTACCGCCATCTAAATAGCCAGATGAAAAGGAGCGCTCTAATGCAATAAATTTGTTTTCATCATATTCCAAAAGTTCTACCAGACCATTGAGCGCAAATGTAGTTCCAAAAGCAGGTTCCCTTTCTACAGGATCCAACTCATAAGCAAATTGTCTTTCTGCTATGCCTGTACTCTTGTTGATACGAGTAATGCGCACTGGCGATTCGGTGTCTGTAGTAGTTGGTTCTGGACCATCTTCGATCAACGGAAGTTCCATACCAATCCAATATGCATTGGTATCATAACTTACGGATAATGCTTCAAGAGTTCCATTATGTCTTGGTCCGGTTAGATCATCTGTGGTATTTGCAGCAAAATAATCTGGAAGCTCTAGATTTCGTAATTGCACACCATTCATTCCAATTTCTAATAAGGCTGGATCTGTACCATTAGTTATGGAACCCTCACTAGTGAAAATGATGTTTCCTGTACTTGTGTCAAACCGAATGGCTTCAGGATCCATCTGATTTTCAGGAAAAGAATTTCCCATCGCATCTTTAATTTCAACCATAGTGTTTATACTCACATTGGTAAACGTACTTTGATCGTATGATATACTCGCTGTGTAAAACCGGGTAGGATTAGAACCATCACTAATAATATACCAAGTATCATTTTTGTAATCAATTCCAGAGAAACCTCCAATAGGAACACCATCAATATTTTGCTCAGGAATTACAAATTCATCTATGTATTCTAGACTGCTAATTGTATTCAAAGGCTCTATCGGTAATAGAGGATTCGTTGTTGTATTATCATTAGAAGAGCAACTTACAAAAAACAATATTAGAATTATGAAAGAAGTGATTTTTGAAGCCATTCTGTTTGCGTTAGGAGATAAAGATATTGATTATTTCCTTAAGCGTTTAAAAAAGCTACACTATGTGCAGCGACAATAGCCGCGGTTTCAGTACGCAGTCGGGTTTTACCTAAGGTAACAGATATACAGCTCTTTTGTAAAGCGTTTTCTATTTCTTTTTGAGAAAAATCTCCTTCAGGACCAATTAAAATCGTAGTACTACCTTTTAAATTTAGGATGTCTTTTAGCGATTGTTTTTTAGACTCTTCACAATGTGCTATGAGCAATTGATCAGTGTTTTCTTTTTGCATAAACTCCGAAAAAGAAATAGCAGGATTCAGTTTTGGCAAATAAGATTGTAGGGACTGTTTCATAGCGCTTTGTAAAATACGCTCAAAACGTTCTAGTTTCACCACTTTTCTTTCGCTGTGGTCACAGATGATCGGAGTAATCTCATCAACACCAATTTCTGTTGCTTTTTCTAAAAACCACTCATAGCGATCATTCATCTTGGTTGGAGCAACCGCAAGATGTAATCGATAATTTTTGGGAGTTTGTAATTCTTTATGTGTAAGTGATATAATACATTTGTTTGGGCTTGAAAAGGTTATCGTTCCGGTACAAAGCAATCCGTTTCCGTTTGTGATTTGGAGCGTATCGCCTTCTTTTTTTCGCAATACTTTTGAGATATGTTTACTTTCTTCTCTAGAGAATTCAAACTCGTGGGTAGCTTCAGTAATATCTTTACTATAAAATAATTGCATATAATTATTGCAGGTTACTGGTTTTTATTGGATTGAATATTAACGTGTCATTATTTAAGCCTCAACTATACTAAATACTCGGTATTTCACACTTTTTTCTTTGTACTCTATACTCAATACTCAATGCTCGCTACTAACTTCAAAATTTAATTCTTGCTTTGGCCACGACACTCATATCCGTAAAATCTTCTTTAAGATATTTTAAGTATCCAACAATTCCGATCATAGCTGCATTATCCGTGGTATATTCAAACTTAGGAACAAAGGTCTTCCATCTGTATTTTTGCTCACCTTCCTTTAGAGCTTTCCGGATTCCTGAGTTTGCAGAAACCCCACCACCAATAGCAATTGCTTTAATTCCGGTTTCTTTAGAAGCTTTTTTCAACTTGTCAATTAAAATATTGATGATAGTGTATTGAATAGAAGCACATATATCGTTTAGGTTTTCTTCTATAAAGTTAGGATTTTCTTTTACTTGTTTTTGAACAAAATATAATACAGCAGTTTTAAGTCCACTAAAGCTAAAATTTAATCCATCGACTCTTGGTTTGGTAAACGGAAATGCTTTGGGATTGCCCAATGCAGCATATTTATCGATTAGGGGTCCACCAGGATAAGGAAGTCCTAATATTTTCGCACTTTTATCAAAAGCTTCTCCAACGGCATCATCGATTGTCTCACCAATGATTTCCATATCAAAATGATCATTGACTTTTACAATTTGTGTATGACCACCACTGATAGTTAATGCTATAAAAGGAAATTCTGGTTTGTCAAAATCTTCTTCATCTATGAAATGCGCAAGGATATGAGCCTGCATGTGATTTACATCAATTAACGGAATATCTAGAGCCAATGCCAATGACTTAGCAAAGGATGTACCTACTAATAGAGACCCCATTAAACCCGGGCCTCTTGTAAAGGCAATAGCATTCAGATCGGTTTTGTTTATGCCAGCTTGTTTGATAGCCTGATCAATCACCGGAACAATGTTCTGCTGGTGTGCTCTGGACGCTAATTCTGGTACAACACCACCATACTGCTCATGAATTTTTTGTGAGGCTACAACATTTGATAATACACTATCGTTGCATAATATAGAGGCAGAGGTATCATCACACGACGATTCAATACCTAGGATGTATACATTTTGTGAACTCATTATGAGGAAAAGGGCATAGAAATTGTTAATATTGTCAGCAAAGTTAAAACAATAAAACGTATCAAAAAACTTGGGAAAATATTTAAAAGGGTACTGCTTACTCTTATTTCACTATTTGTGTTATTAGTGATCCTGTTTTCAATTCCCGCTGTTCAGACTTTTTTTGGTAAAAAAATTACGAATTACATTAATAATCAGTATGGTGTAGATATAAATGTTGGTAGAGTGGGGCTAACATATTCTGGAGATATTGATTTAAAAGAAGTATTTGTAAAAGACCATCACCAGGATACATTGATATATGCTAAAAGTATCGCAACCTCAATTCTTAACATTCGTGAAATTTCTAAAGGTCAACCGGAGTTAGGAGACGTCGCCATAGATAATCTCACTTTTCGAATGAAGATGTATAAAGGGGAAACCAGTGACAACCTTATGACTTTTATCAGAAAATTTGATACTGGTAAAAAATCTACATCCAATACCAAATTTTTGCTTACTACAGGAAATGTTACCATGGAACATAGTAAGTTTAGTTACGTAGATGAAAATCTAAATTATCCAAATGTTGTGGTCTTACGGGATATAATGCTAGATGCAGAAAGTTTAAAAGTAGATGGCGAAGATTTTTACATAAATACGGATCTACTTTCCTTCAAAGACCACCGAGGATTGGATATCTCTAATCTAAAAACAGAATTTTCTATCACTCCCATAGAAATGAAATTTAGGGAGTTGTTAATAGAAACTGAGGATTCAAAAGTAGAAGGAGAGGTTGTTTTTTCTTACGAACGTGGTGGAATGGTTGATTTTGAGAATAAAGTCAATATTACTGCTGATTTCAAAAAGGCTAAGATTTCTACCAATGACTTAATACCTTTTTATAAAGAATTCGGAAGCGATGAAGATTTATTTCTAAAGAATACAACCGTAAAAGGTACTCTAAATGATTTTGAAATACTGAATTCTGATATTACCGGATTAGATAGATCCATAATTCAGGGAGATATCAGAATACGAAATGCTGTCTCCAATGCCTCTAAGTTCCGCTTAGACGGTGAATTAAAAAATCTAACTACGAATTATTATGATCTTGTAAATCTTTTACCCGGGATTTTGGGTCAATCTTTACCAAAACAATTATATCAGTTAGGAAGTGTCAGGGGTGTTGGATCTACGATAGTGACTATAAAAGATGTAGATGTAGACATGGACTTTTATTCTCAATTAGGAAAAATCAATGCTTTTGTTTTGTTAGGAGATTTAGATAATGTAAAGGAGGCGACATACAATGGTAATGTAATATCCAATAATTTTAATGTTGGTCAATTAATTGGTAAAAAAAATCTGGGTAGTGCCGCGTTTGATATACATGTGGACGGAAGTGGTTTTACATTAAATAATCTAAACACAAAATTAGAAGGTGATATAAGAAAGCTAGAATTCAATGGATATACCTATACAAATCTCAATGTAATAGGAAATCTTAAAGATCCTGTTTTTGACGGTCAGCTTATTTCTGATGATCCTAATGTGAAATTTGCTTTTAACGGAGTTGCTGATTTGTCAAAAGAGATTAATAATTATGATTTTACAGCAAATGTGGATCACATTGATCTAAATCGATTAAACATTTTTACAAGAGATAGTGTCTCCATTTTTAACGGTGATGTCATTATGAAAATGAAAGGAACCGGCATTAATGATGCGTTTGGTACAATTTCTTTTGAAAAGACATTATATAAAAATCAAAATGCAAGTTATTATTTTGATGATTTTGATATCACTTCTAGTTTTGATGATCAAAACGTGAGGACCATTACCATGAATAGTCCTGATATTATCGACGGAAGTGTTAAAGGAATTTTTAGGTTTGAGAATGTATATGACCTGTTTCGTAATTCTATAGGTAGTTTATATACCAATTTTGAAGCCACAGAAATAACCGACAATGAATTCATGGAATTCAATTTTAAGATATATAATAAGATAGTTGATGTGTTTTTTCCTGAAATTGAATTTGCACCCAATACGTTTATAAAAGGACGGGTAGAAAGCAACGATTCCGAATTTAAGCTCACTTTTAAATCTCCTTCGATCAAAGCGTTTGATAACTTGATGAAGAAAGTTGATATACAAGTGGATAACAAAAACCCTTTATTTAACACCTATGTAGCAATTGATAGTATCAATACACAGTATTATGATGTGTCTAAATTTAGTCTGATTAATGTAACACTAAAAGACACCTTATTTATGCGATCTGAATTTAAAGGAGGAAAAAACAATGTGGATGATTTTAATCTAGAGTTTTATCATACGATTAATGAAGATAACAATTCGGTCTTAGGTTTTAAAAAGTCTGACTTTACTTTTAAAGGATATACTTGGTATGCAAACCCAAACCGAAGTAAAACCAATAACAAAGTAATTTTTGATAACAATTTTCAAAACGTTGATATCCGATCTATTTTGTTGAAACACGAAGATGAGCAGATAAGTGTTTCAGGAATTATGCAAGGTAAAAACAACAAAGACATTAAAGCTAATTTCAAAGATGTTGATCTCAATAAAATTACGCCCTATATAGAAAACCTAAAGTTATCGGGGGTAGTAGACGGCGACCTTACGGTATTTCAGGATGATGGTGTGTATTTTCCAAGTTCGACAGTAATTATTGAGGATCTGGCGGTCAATGATACCGATATGGGACAATTAAGGCTTAACGTATCCGGTAATGAATCGCTTACCGAGTATAAAGTGAATACCAAACTAGTAAATGATAAGAATATTAAGATGCTTTCTGCAATAGGATCCATAGATGTTTCTAACAATAATCCGAATATGAATATCGATGTAGATTTAGATCGATTTGATATGTCTGGATTTAGTAAATTAGGAGGTATTGTTATTTCGGATTTAAGAGGCTTGGTTTCAGGAAAAGCCAAGGTAAGTGGCAATTACATAAACCCTTCTATTGATGGAGTTTTAAAATTGAATAAAGCAGGTTTAAAGATTCCCTACCTTAATGTAGATCTTGATCTGAATGAAAACTCAAGAGTAGTTCTAAGTAAGCAACGTTTTAATTTTGATAATGTAGATATTACAGATACCAAATATAGAACCCAAGGTATATTAGGAGGTTATATTGGTCACCAGCGTTTTTCTAAATGGGAGTTGGGTCTTAAATTAACTGCAAATAAAAGATTGCTTGTTCTTGATACAGAAGAAGACGAAGAGTCATTGTACTACGGGACAGGTTTTATAAGTGGAGATGCCACCATCGAGGGGCCTACTGATGGATTGGTGATCAATGTAAATGCTACAACAGAAGAAGGAACAGTTTTTAAAATTCCTTTGAACGAATCCGAATCCATTGGTGATAATTCATACATTCACTTTTTGAGTCCTGAAGAAAAACAAGCGCGATTAGCTGGTAAAGAAATTGTACTGGAGGACATCAAAGGATTAGAACTTAATTTTGATTTGGATGTAAATAATAATGCTTTGGTAGAGGTTGTTGTTGATAAAAAAACCGGTAGTTCGTTAAAAGGTAGAGGTGCCGGGACCTTGCTAATCGAGATCAATACCAATGGGAAATTTAATATGTGGGGCGATTTTGTGGCATATGAAGGAAGCTATAACTTTCGATATGGAGCATTGGTAGGTAAAGACTTTACGGTAAGATCAGGAGGAAGTATTAACTGGGATGGTAGTCCAACCAGAGCAAAACTTAATCTTAGTGCTGTTTATAAAACAGAAGCAAACCCGGCAGTACTGTTAGAGAATGCAACAATCAACCGAAAAATTCCTGTAGAAGTAGTGGTTGATCTTAATGGTGAATTGATACAGCCAGATCTTAATTTTAATATAGAGTTGCCTAATCTTGGTTCGGTTGCAAAGAGTGAGCTAGAATACCAGTTAGAGGATCAGGCAACCAAAGAACTACAGGCGTTATCTCTCGTGACACAAGGACAGTTTTATAGTGGAAACCTGGATCCAACGTTTATAACAGGAAACCTCGTAGAGCGAGCAGCTGGATTGGTGAATGGAATATTCTCTGGAGATGATGATAAATTTAGGGTTGGTGTTAATTATGTTCAAGGAAATAGAAATGTAGATCAGGAAGCAGCGGATCAATTTGGGGTAACGGTGTCTACACAAATTAATAATAGAATCTTAATTAATGGAAGAGTCGGGGTCCCAATTGGAGGTGTAAGTGAATCCGTGGTCACAGGAGATGTAGAGGTAGAATATTTATTCAATGAAGACGGAACGCTAAAAGGAAAGATTTTCAATCGTCAAAATGAAATTCAATTCATAGGAGAGTCACAAGGTTATAAGCAAGGTTTGGGGCTTTCATACTCTGTAGATTTCAATAATTTTAATGAGCTTTGGAACAAGGTCTTTAAATCTAAAAAAGAAAAAGATACCTTAATAGTAAAAACAATAGATACAACCAGAATAGACACGCCGGATTTTATTAATTTTACAGATAAGGACAAATAATTTGATTAAATTCTAAACAATATATGGCTAAACAAATTAGAACTATTGGAGTGATGACATCTGGAGGAGATTCTCCGGGAATGAACGCTGCAATTCGTGCTGTTGCTCGTGCATGCGCATATTATAATGTGAAGTGTATCGGTTTTTACAGGGGATATCAGGGAATGATAGAGAACGATCACTGCGAGCTAAATGCCCGAAGTGTTCGTAATATCATTAGCTCAGGAGGAACGATTCTTAAATCTGCACGCTCTAAAGATTTTAGAACTCCAGAAGGAAGAAAAAAAGCTGCCGAAAATCTAAAAAAAGCAGAAGTAGATGCTATGATATTGATAGGAGGTGATGGTACTTTCAAAGGTGGTAAAATTTTTAGTGAGGAACACAACATCCCGGTTATTGGTGTTCCCGGGACTATCGATAATGATATCGCAGGAACTAATTTTACAATTGGATACGATACAGCACTTAATACCGTTGTTGAAGCCATCGACAAGATCAGAGATACAGCCAGTTCACACGATCGTTTATTTTTTATAGAAGTAATGGGACGTGATGCGGGATTTATTGCGTTGAATAGTGGAGTAGGAGCCGGAGCTGAAGAAATTTTAATTCCTGAAGAGGATTTGGGATTGGATCGATTGTTAGAATCCCTAAAAAGAAGTAAACGTTCAGGTAAATCATCAAGTATCGTAGTGGTTTGTGAAGGTGATAAAATAGGAAAGAATGTGTACGAGCTAGCTGATTACGTTACTGATAATTTACCAGATTATGATGTAAGAGTAACCGTCTTAGGTCATATGCAGCGTGGAGGTTCACCATCCTGTTTTGACAGAACGTTAGCAAGTAGACTATGTGTAAAAGCAGTTGAACTTTTATTAGATGGAGAAGAAAATGTCATGGTAGGATTACTCAATAATGAAGTAGTTGCCACCAATTTCGATGAAGGATTAAAAGAAGACCATAGTATTAATAAAGAATTATTACGTATTTCAGACATACTCTCTGTTTAATTAAAGATTATGACAATAGCAATTATTGCACACGATGGTAAGAAAGCAGAAATGGTACAATTTCTGAATGAGCATCAAGAAATATTACGTTCTAAAAATATAAATCTGATTGCAACGGGAACGACTGGAGAAAAAGCAAAACGAGCAGGTTTTGAGGTTGATGCATTACTATCAGGACCTCTTGGCGGAGATGCGCAGATAGCGGCTGGTGTGGCAGAAAAGAAGATCGATATGGTTATATTTTTTAGAAATCCTTTGGCAAAACATCCACACGAACCTGATATATTTATGCTAATGAGATTATGTGATGTCTACGATGTGCCTCTAGCTACAAATCCGGCCACCGCACAACTACTTCTCAAAGCATTGTAAAGCTTACGACTCTAAATAAACAACTTGATTAGTTGCGAATACAGCGTTTCCCGATTTTCTATATTTCTCTTATAGGTTGATAGAAGCGATCCTTAGGGTTGGTATGAAATATAAATCAGTATAAGTAAAAATAGAAAACTCAAGCGAGTTTGCCTGAGTTGTATTATTTTAAGATAATCTGTTTTTCTATTTTACAGCGATTACGGATATTTCGACATTCACAAACTTTGGTAAAGCTGCTACGGCAACTGTTTCTCTCGCAGGTGCTGTATCTTCATTAAAATAACCTCCGTAAACTTCATTAACCTTAGAAAAATTATTCATATCACTCAAAAAAATAGTCGTTTTAATGACATTCTCAAAAGTCATTTCTACTTCATCTAAAATTGCTTTTAGATTTTGCATTACTTGCTCAGCTTCCGTTTTAATATCATCCAAAACCAATGCTCCAGTTTCTGGATTAATGGCTATTTGACCAGATGTATAAAGTGTATTTCCATTAAGGATTGCCTGACTATATGGACCAATTGGAGCTGGTGCCTTGGAGGTAGTGATTATTTTTTTCATAATGTGTGAAGTTTTTGGTGTATATAGATTCAATGATTTCTTTAAACTTTATGCCTTAGGCAGGGACAAAGAAGTTAAAATCATATTTATAATTGCCTGTCTGGTTCTCTTCTTTTGTCGTACTTAATATCACTTAACACGGATGAAGATATACCAATAAAGAAATTCCATGAGGTTCGCTCACTAAACGGGATCCAGTTAAAGTTCATAGTCCAGCTATCCAAATCTCTTTTAAATCTTAAATTAGTGAAAGTAAACCCAGGGTTTTTTAAATCATACCCTGAGGAAACACCAACCGTCCATTTAGGAGCTAATTCCACATCGCCGGAAAACATGATAGAATGTGATGAGATTTCATTTTGCCTGGTGTTATTACTGTAATTGACCGTATAAGACAATCGTAAAGACCACGGGATTTTGTAATTGTAGTTTTTGATGTCTTTCTGACTTTTATCTTTATTATCGTCTCTACGATATGTTTGCTCTTCTCTAAAATCAGTACCGCCACCAAATAAATTATCAGGTCTACCACCATTTTGGAAAGTAGGATTACTTGTAGGATCATCATTAGCTTGACCTTGTTCAAAATCCTTACTGGAGAATGAATATCCAAAATTGGCACTTGCTCTGGTCAGTCTGAACAAACTACCACCATTATTAATGTTCCAAACATCAAATCTACGATTGTTATTATCCAGTGCATAAGGATCCAACTCAGCACTAAAATTGATATCCAGCTTATTTTCAATTATCGGAATGTTCCCTGTAATAGATATTGGGCTCAATTGAAGAGAGTCTCCCGCCACGTTATAAGCAGTTCTAATATTTAAATTGTTTAGCAAGACCACCTTTTTGGGTTCAGTAGCAGTAGTATCCTTGCTTCTTACTTTAGCTTCCAGGTTATTACTTAAAGAAAACCCAATACTACTGGAAAAGGTGTTGCTGGGGGCACCAAAAAAACCACCTTCAAATCTCGAATATTCAACTATCTCACGTTCGTTTACATCCGTACTAGGATCATCTGGAATGATGTATTCTTCATAGAACTGATCAAAAGCAGGGTTGATACTATAGCTTATAGAAGGTCGCATCGTATGACGAATGGCTTGTATTTTTTTATCTTTTTTGAAGTTAAAAGTACCATACACTGTTGTCCCTAAGCTAGCAGAAAAATTGTAAGTTCTAAAAGCATCAAAACCTGCAATTGTATCTCTTACAACTCCTCCGGCACCATCATTAATATCGGGATCATATTCCTGTTTAATAGTTTCAAACACCCAGTTTTCCTGAAAACTGGTTCCCATGGTGGCGCTTAGATATTTAAAAATCTTGAAATTAGTACTAAGCGGGATCGAATGTTGCATTCCAATTCTAGCATCGTTAAACATCTCGGCCTTAAATAGATCTTCATCTGTCGTATTGATTCTGTTTTCTCCTCTAAAGTTATATTGAGTATTTATATTATGAATGATTCCTTTTTTTACACCCACTTTTGGTGCAAATGGAAATATCCTTGACATACTTGCATTGACATTAGGAAGAGAAAGATTTACTTCCCCGGTGTTGGTGTTGGAGTTATGAGTAGCAGCTATATTAACATTGACCTGCGGATCTCCCTGAAAAGTTTTAGAATAAGATATGGAAGAACTAAGTTGATTATTAAGAAAATTTCCTGTATTAAGTTGATTGGTAGATTGCTGAAAGAAATCACTACTACCAAAGTTAACAGAAGCAGAAAATCTGGAATTCGGGCTTGCTTTTGCATCTTGCGAATGACTCCATTGAATATTATAAGTGGTTCTTTGTGCAAAATCCGGAAATCCTCGTTCACTGGTTAAGTTATTTTCAAACCTGAAACGTAGGTTACCTCTATATTTATAACGTACTGCGTATGACGATTCTGTAAGGAATGTGTAACTACCGTTGGAGTAATAATCTCCGGTTACGGTTAGATCTGCGTAATCGCTTAAAGCAAAGTAATATCCTCCGTTCTGCAAAAAATACCCTCTGTTATTTTCTTCTCCGTAACTAGGAATGATAAAACCAGAAGTTCTTTTCTCTTGTAATGGGAAATAACCAAAAGGAAGTCCAAGAGGTGTAGGAACATCTGCAATGAACATATTTACCAAACCGGTAACAATTTTCTTTTTAGGAACTAATTTTATTCTTCTTGCATAAAAGTAATAATCTGCGTTATCAATATCCTCTGCAGTTGTAAACTTTACATTACTCATATAGATCACAGAGTCATTTACTCTTTTGGAGACTTCACCCTTTACATTCATCTCACCTTGTTTCGTTCGTGAGTTATATATGAGAGCTTTTTCTGTATCAAAATTAAATCGAATAGAATCTGGTTCGACTACATTTTGTGCCTGTTTAAAAACAGGTGTTTGGGTATAATCACCAACGGAATCTTTAATTCCGTATGCGTATACCTCATTTTTGGCATTATCCACAATAATAAGACCTGCATTGATTTGCATTTCGCCATATATAATTTCAGCTTCGTTATAGAGATACATTTTATTTTCTCTACGACTAAGCCTCATATAATCTGTAGACTTATATTTAACCTTATCGGTTAATAATTGGGGTGGTGTAACTGTGGTGTCTTGTTTTGTAGTATCCTGATCTTTTTCGTTTTGCACTATCTCTGATTTTGGATTTACTTTTTTTTCAGGAGACTTAATAGAATCTTTTTGAACAGGAACAGGTTTTACAGTGGTTTTATCAAACTCTTGTGCAGTTGTAATACAAATACAAAATAGTGAAAAACTTAGTGAATAAAGTATGTTACGTACCGTTGTTTGCAATGGTTTAAATCCTATTTTTGTAAAACTATGGCTTAGTTTTTGAAGTGCCAAAATTACATATATTTTTTATGTAGAGATTGTAAATGACAAAAAAATAAATATTTATATCAAATACAGCACTCTATTGTTATTTTATTTAAAAATTTATTTAGTAATTTCTAAGATCATAACCTTTTGATTTCAGAAATAGTATATTAAATACTGAAACTATTATAGAATGTTTCAAGCTAAGTGATAATTTTGCATAATTATGAAGAAGAAAATAATTTATAGTTCCTTATCGATTGTATTAGTTTTGGTACTTTCTGCATTCTCTACATCCATTTCAGAAGAAATAAATCAAAAGAAGTTTGTAGTAGTACTTGATGCTGGGCACGGTGGACATGATCCCGGAAATAGAGGCAATGGATACAAAGAAAAGGACATTTCTCTGAAAGTAGTTCTGGCCGTAGGAGCAGCGCTCGAAAAAGATGATCGTTTTAAAGTAGTGTATACCAGAAAAACAGATAAATTTATTGAGTTGCACGAACGCGGAAAAATAGCAAACAAGGCAAAAGCAGATTTATTTGTATCAGTTCATTGCAATTCTCATCATTCTCAGGCCTATGGAACGGAAACTTTTGTGTTGGGGTTACACGCGAACCAAGAAAACTTTAATGTAGCAAAAAATGAAAACTCGGTAATTTTATTGGAAGATAATTACCAAGCAAATTATGATGGGTTTGACCCCAATTCTCCAGAATCCATAATCGGACTGACATTGATGCAGGAAGAATACTTGGATCAGAGTCTTACACTGGCAAGTTTCGTTCAGAACAGATTTAATAAAACGTTAAAGAGAAAAAGCAGAGGCGTAAAACAAGCTGGTTTTGTCGTGCTACATCAAACATATATGCCAAGTGTACTCATAGAATTGGGCTTTCTTACGAATAATAAGGAGGGAAAATATCTTAATTCTGAAAAAGGACAACAAGAAATGGCAAAATCTATTATTACTTCGATAGTAGATTATAAAGAAAGTTTAGATGCATCCTATTACATTCCTGAACCCGAAATCCCCGAAATAGTAACTAATGATTCTATTACAAAAGTGTTAGGTGAACAAATATACGAGGGTATTACTTTTAAGGTTCAAATTGCCGCAGGTTCAAATGATGTAGAATTAGATGCTAAAAATTTTAATGGATTGGATCAACTATCCAAGATTCAGTTTGAAGGCTTGTATAAGTATTATTTTGGAAATACTTCTAATTATAATTTAATCAAGCACTTAAAGAATGTTGCGGTTGAGAAGGGATACCCTTCTTGTTTTATTGTTGCTTTTAAGGATAATCAATTAATTCCGCTTGCTGAAGTGTTAAAAATGGATACTTCATCGAATTAATCTAAATAAATACTGATAATTCGTGTATCAATAATCTTTGGAAGTATATTTTTTATTCTAAATTTGTGTCCTAAACATATGCTATTTTGAAATTTACTAGAGAAGTTAAAACAGGAATTTTAGCACTATCTGCTATAGCACTTCTGATTTTTGGTTATAGTTTTTTAAAAGGAAAAAATCTTTTAGAAAATGATCGCACCTTTTATGCGGTGTACGACAATGTTGAAGGTTTGATTCCCTCTTCTCCAGTAACCATTAATGGACTGGTTGTGGGTAAAGTGGTTTCTATTAAGTTTGCGGATACCAAAGGAAACCTAGTTGTTGAGTTTAACGTAAGTAGTGATTTTTCTTTTTCAAAGAATAGTGAAGCTATGGTGTATGGAGGAGATTTAATAGGTGGTAAATCCTTAGCAATTAATCCAATATATGAGCAAGGCAAAGAAGCCAAAGATCAGGATACATTGCCGGGAAGAATAAAAGCAGGATTGCTAGAACTGGTAAACGAACAATTAACACCTCTGCAGCTTAAGTTAGAATCAGCAATTAAAGATGCAGATACACTTCTTACATCTGTAAATCAAATTTTATCTGTTGATAATAAAAATAATTTAGATGCAATTTTTAAAGACCTTAGTATTACTATTAAAAACTTTAAAGGAGCTTCAGGTTCTTTAAATAATATTTTATCCGGTAATGAAACAAAACTAAATAGTACACTTTCCAACCTTGATAAAATATCTACGAATCTCAATCAATTCTCAGATTCTTTATCAAAGGTCAATATTGGAAAACTGGTTAATGATTTAGACGGCGTCTTGACTAATTTCGAAAAGATTTCTAAAGATCTCGAAGTTGGTAACGGAACAGCTGGAAAACTATTAAAAGATGATAAATTATATAATAACTTAGAAAAAGCAAGTAAAGAACTAGAATTGTTACTAGAGGATCTTAGACTTAATCCAACGAGATATGTAAATATTTCGGTTTTTGGGAAAAAGAATAAACCATACGTTCCACCAACAGATTCAATAAACTAACTACTACCAGACATGCAATATATTCCTAATATCATTTTTGTAATTGCTTTAATAGCAGGCATTGGATATTTTACTAAAAACATTCGTAAAGTCATTCGAAATATTCGATTGGGTAAGGATGTAGATCGGTCCGATAATAAGAAAGAGCGTTTTAATAATATGATGCTCATTGCTTTCGGGCAATCCAAAATGGTAAGACGACCCATAGCAGGTATATTGCACGTGATCGTTTATTTAGGATTTATTATTATCAATATCGAGGTATTAGAGATTATAATTGATGGTATTTTTGGAACCCACAGAATATTTGCTTTTTTAGGAGGATTCTATGATTTCTTAATCGGTTCATTTGAGGTTTTAGCATTATTAGTATTAGTAAGTGTATTTATTTTCTGGATCAGAAGAAATGTAATTAATATTAAAAGATTTAAAACCCTAAAAGGTTGGCCTAAGAATGACGGAAATATTATTCTGTATTTCGAAGTGGTTCTAATGACCTTATTCCTTACGATGAATGCGGCTGATTTACAGTTACAAAATATGGGCGCTGAGCATTATGCAAAAGCTGGAGCGTATCCTATAAGTCAGTTTATTTCTCCTTTATTTAGTGGTATGGAAGAAGGAACGCTGATTCTTATCGAAAGAGGAGCGTGGTGGATGCATATAATTGGTATTCTCATATTCCTGAATTATTTATATTTTTCAAAGCATCTACATATTTTATTGGCTTTTCCTAATACTTATTATGGAGATTTAAATCCAAAAGGACAGATGGATAACCTGGAAGCTGTAACAAATGAAGTGATGTTAATGATGGATCCTAATGCAGACCCTTTTGCTGCTCCGGCTGAGGACGAAACGGAATCCGAACCCTCAACATTTGGAGCTTCAGACGTAATGGATCTTAATTGGGTGCAACTACTAAATTCATACACCTGTACGGAGTGTGGACGTTGTACCAGTGAATGCCCTGCAAACCAAACTGGTAAGAAGTTGTCTCCAAGAAAAATAATGATGGATACCAGAGATCGTCTACAAGAGGTAGGTGATAATATTGACAAGAATGGTAGTTTTGTTGACGACGGCAAAAAATTATTAAACGATTATATAACTCCAGAAGAATTATGGGCGTGTACAAGTTGTAATGCTTGTGTAGAGGCTTGTCCAGTAAGTATCAGCCCTCTGTCAATTATTCTGGATATGAGAAGGTATTTAGTGATGGAACAAAGTGCAGCTCCATCCGACCTTAACAATATGATGTCTAATATTGAAAATAATGGTGCTCCTTGGCCATTTAACCAAATGGATCGATTGAACTGGAGTCAAGAGTAAATATGAATTTCATTAACCATAACTATTAACCGTAAACTTTTTTAAAAATTAAGAGAATTTAGAAATTATGAAGAAGGAAGAAGTAGAGAAATTATTGCATGATAAGGTAGAAGCAGGAGAGCATATTAGTCCTGTTTTACCAGAAGGGATTAAAAACTATCTTATTGATATTGATGGAACAATTACAGAAGATGTTCCTAATGAAGAACCTGAGCGAATGGTAACTTGTGAACCATTTCCAGATGCATTGGTGACCCTAAATAAATGGTACGATGAAGGGCATATTATATGTTTTTTCACCTCTAGAACAGAAGATCATAGAGAAGTAACGGAAACCTGGTTAGATAAGCACGGATTTAAATATCATAGTCTATTAATGGGGAAACCAAGAGGAGGAAACTATCATTGGATAGATAATCACTTGGTAAAAGCTACACGCTATACAGGTAAGTTTACCGAATTGGTAGAAAGAGTAGTGACTATCGAAGTTTTTGACGATGGCAAACACGATTAAATATTGATTTTTGGTTTGTAATCTTTTAAACTAAAAATCCATTACATCTAAATAGTATATACATATGAGTGAAACAGTAAAGGTGCCAACAATGGCAGAGTATATGGCTGAAGGAAAGAAGCCGGAAGTTTTATTTTGGGTAGGTTGTGCAGGTAGTTTTGATGACAGAGCCAAGAAAATTACCAAAGCTTTTGTCAAGTTACTTCACAATGCTAATGTAGACTTTGCTGTATTAGGTACAGAGGAAAGCTGTACTGGAGATCCTGCCAAAAGATCTGGAAACGAATTCTTATTTCAGATGCAAGCGGTTACGAATATCGAGGTAATGAATGCTTATGAAATCAAAAAAGTTGTAACGGCCTGTCCTCATTGTTTCAATACGTTAAAAAATGAATACCCTGCTTTAGGTGGCGATTACGAAGTAATGCATCATACACAGTTCCTTAAATCTCTTTTAGACGAAGGAAGACTTACTGTAGAAGGAGGGAAGTTTAAAGGAAAAAGAATCACTTTTCATGACCCTTGTTATCTAGGTAGAGCAAATAATGTATATGAGGCTCCAAGAGATCTATTAAGAAAATTAGAGGTGGAGCTCGTAGAGATGAAGCGTTGTAAACGCAATGGTTTATGTTGCGGAGCCGGAGGAGCTCAAATGTTTAAGGAACCAGAACCGGGTAATAAAGATGTCAATATCGAAAGAACTGAAGATGCATTAGAAACAAAACCTGATATTATAGCAGCTGGATGCCCTTTCTGTAATACGATGATGACAGACGGTGTGAAAAATAAGGAGAAAGAAGATAGCATCGAAGTGATGGATGTAGCAGAATTGATAGCAAATGCACAAGACCTGTAAGAGTATTTTCAAAAAGACCATTTATAACACAGAAAGAGTTGATATGTTTGTTCATATTAACTCTTTTTTATTGCAACAATTAGAAATAGTTTTTGTTATTTTAGAAAATAAAAAGAAAGCGGATGTTAGTAGATTTTAATGACCTTCCTGATACTTCAAGAATCTGGATTTACCAAGCCAATAGATCCTTTACTTCAGAGGAGTTAGAAGAAATAAAAGAAAAATTAGATCTGTTTATTACCCAATGGACTGCACATGGGGCGGATCTTAAAGCTGGATACGACATAAAGTATAAAAGATTTATAACCATTGCGTTGGATCAGGAAATGAATCAGGCAACAGGGTGTTCCATAGATGCCTCTGTTCGTTTTATTCAAAAACTCGAAAGCGATTACAATGTGGATTTAATGGATAAAATGAATGTGTCTTACAAACAAGGTGAGTTTGTGGCCTACAAATCTCTTTCGGATTTTAGGAAAATGGCAAAAAATCGATCTGTATCTCCCAATACTATAGTTTTTAATAATTTGGTTACTAATATAGCTGAGTATAAGACAGATTGGGAGGTTCCTGCAAAAGAAAGTTGGCATAATCGTTTTTTAAATTAGTTTTTGTGCATTATTCCTTAACAAAATACTTTTCCTGTTTAGTTTTTATTTTCACGTTAACCGCATTTTCTCAGCAATCTGATGTTGTAAAAACAGAGAGTCCGGTTGTAGAAGTGTCGACTGATTCTTTATTAGTTAAACCAGAAATTAGTTCAGTCCCGGTAAGTCCTCTTATTGTTAAAGACAATTATGATGCTCAAAAGTTTTGGGTGGATAGTATTTACAATAAAATGACGTTAAAAGAAAAGATAGGTCAACTGTTTATGGTAGATGTTTTTTCTTCTAAATCTAAAAAGGAAACTGATAAAATTAAGAAGTTAATTGAGGAGTATCATATTGGAGGGATTATTTTTTCTAAAGGCGGACCGCAACGTCAAGCTAAATTAAACAACGAGTATCAAGAACTTTCAAAAATTCCTTTGCTAATCGGTATGGATGCAGAATGGGGTTTGGCTATGCGACTAGATTCTACCAAAGCGTTTCCGTGGAATATGACTTTGGGTGCCATTCAGGATAATGGATTAGTAGAAGAAACCGGTAGGCAAATAGCCAAGCATTGCAAAAGATTAGGGGTTCATATTAATTTTGCTCCGGTTGTAGATATGAATACAAACCCTAAGAACCCAATAATCGGTAATCGTTCTTTTGGAGAAGATAAGGATAATGTTACAGAAAAAGCATTAGCTTTTATGAAAGGTATGCAACAAGAAGGGGTTTTAGCAAGTGCTAAGCATTTTCCGGGTCACGGCGATACAGATAGTGATTCACACAAGACATTACCGACTATTAACTTTGATCAAAAAAGGATAGATAGTATTGAGTTGTATCCTTACCGAAAATTGATTGCAGATGGTTTATCTAGTGTTATGGTAGCCCATCTAAACATACCTAGCTTAGAGCCCAGATCAGGATATCCATCTTCGATCTCCGAGAATGTAGTAACAAATATTCTGCAGGATACGCTAGGTTTTCAGGGACTAATTATTACAGATGCCCTGAACATGAAAGGAGCCTCTAATTTTAAAGCTCCCGGAGACATCGATTTGGCTGCTTTTAATGCAGGAAACGATATTTTGTTGATATCTGAAGATGTGCCTTTGGCATCTCAAAAAATGGTTTCTGCATATTACGCAGGAGAAATTACTGAAGAACGCTTGTCACGTTCTGTTAAAAAGATTTTACTAGCAAAATTTAAAGCAGGACTTCATCAATACAAGCCCGTTAAAACTGAATATCTTATTGAAGAGCTTAATAGCATCGCAAATGAGGTGTTACATCATAAATTGGTAGAAAACTCATTAACCTTAATTAAAAATGACAGGGCAATCTTACCAGTTAAAAATTTAGACCTCAAAAAAATAGCATACGTATCGTTGGGTGATGATTCTGGAGAAGTGTTTTTTGAAGAGCTAAATAAGTATACAAAAGTTGATTGGGTGAAAGGCAATCAACTACCAGATATTTTAGATCAGTTACGTAATTATAATTATGTCATTGTTGGTTTGCATAAATCAAATGATAATCCTTGGAAAGAGTATAACTTTAAGGACAAAGAACTCGTCTGGTTATACGAAATAGCAAGACTAAATAACACAGTTCTAAGTGTTTTTTCTAGACCTTATGCGATGTTAGATTTGCAAACAACCACAAATTTTGAAGGCATTTTAATGGCCTACCAAAATAGTGCGGTTGCACAGCAGAAAGCCGCACAATTGCTTTTTGGTGCAATCGAGGCTAAAGGAAAGCTACCGGTTAGTCTCGGAGAGGATTTTCCTTTAGGAACCGGAATCGAAACTAGGTCTCTTAAACGCCTTACTTACGGCATTCCTGAAACCGTAGGTATGAATTCTCATAAATTGGAACGTATTGATTCTATAGTTAATATAGCTCTACAAGAGGAAATGACCCCTGGTTTACAGCTTATTGTAGCCAGAAAAGGTAAGGTAGTTTTTAATAAAAATTATGGATACCATACCTATGCCAGATCAAGGAAAGTAAAAAGTTCCGATATTTATGATCTTGCTTCCTTAACAAAGATTCTTTCTACATTACCTTTAACTATGGAATTGAAAGATAAAGGTATTTTATCTTTGGATACCAGAGTAGGAGAAATGCTACCCTTTTTTAGTGATTCTAATAAAAAAGATATTACAGTCAGGTCGATGTTGTCTCATTATGCACGATTAAGAGCCTGGATTCCTTTTTACCTGAAAACATTAGATACCGTCACTACCAAACCAGATAAAAAGTATTACAGAAATAAGCCTTCGGATGACTTTAACATTAAAGTAACAGGTAATCTATATTTAAGAAGTGATATGAAGGACTCACTTATGCTAAGAATCAAGGACAGCGAACTACGAAATAGATTGAGTTATAAATATAGCGACCTTCCTTATTATTTGATGAAAGCATTTATCGAAGAACATTATGGGAATAATTTAGATGCATTGACGCAACAACATTTTTATCGGGCAATGGGTGCAAACAATATGGGTTATTTGCCTTTAAATAAATTTGAAAAGAAGCGTATCGTTCCAACAGAAAATGATCAAGCGTATAGAAAAGAAATTATTCAAGGATATGTTCATGATCAAGGAGCAGCTATGTTTGGCGGTATTGGTGGTCACGCAGGATTATTTGCCAACGCAAATGACGTTACAAAAATGATGCAGATGTATCTTAATGGAGGATATTATGGAGGGAAACAATTTATAAGTCGTCAAACTATTGAAGAATTTAATACCTGTACCTATTGTGATAAAGATGTACGAAGAGGAGTTGGTTTTGATAAACCCCAGTTAGGAGACGTAGGGCCAACCTGTGGTTGTATATCGATGAATAGCTATGGTCATAGCGGTTTTACCGGAACGTTTACCTGGGCCGATCCTGATGAAGAAATAATTTATGTTTTTCTAAGCAACCGTACTTTTCCGGATTCTGCCAATCGTAAATTGATATCAAATGATATTAGATCAGAAATTCAGCGATTGATTTATGAGGCAATCAATTATTAATTCGCATTAAGTTAAAGTCTAAAAATTAAATAAAATGAATACAAAGGTTTCAGAGAACGGGCCGTTATTTTCAAGAATAGTAGCTGGTTGCATGAATTGGGGAAAATGGGGAGCTAATCTTACCCCTAATGAATCTCAAAAGCTTATTGAAGATTGTCTTTCTATCGGAGTAACTACTTTTGATCATGCCGATATTTATGGACATTACACCACAGAAACCTTATTCGGGAATGCTTTAAAGAATAATAGTTCTCTTAGAGAAAAGATTCAGCTTGTTACTAAATGCGGAATAAGATTGGTTACTCCCAATAGGCCGGATAACCAGATAAAATCTTATAAAACTACCAAGAATTATATCATAGATTCTGCTGAACAATCACTAAAAAATTTACAAACGGATTATATCGACATGCTGCTGATTCACAGACCAAGCCCTTTGATGAATCCACACGAAATAGCAGAGGCCTTTAGTACTTTAAAATCAAGCGGAAAGGTGTTGCATTTTGGAGTATCAAATTTCACTACTCCTCAATTTGATATGTTACACTCTTTTTTTCCATTACAAACCAATCAAATTGAAATTTCTCCGCTGCATTTAGCACCATTTATTGATGGCACTCTAGATCAATGTATAAAGTTTGATATAAAACCAATGGCATATTCTACTTTAGCCGGAGGGAAGTTTTTTTCAAAAGAACCTGGTGAGCAGGTTGTAAGAATTAATAAAGTTGTTAATGTCTTAGCAGACAAGTATGATGCATCTGCAGATCAAATATTAACCTCTTGGTTGTTAAAGCATCCTTCGGGGATATTACCGGTGATTGGTTCTACTAAAATAAATCGTATACATTCAGCAGTAGAGTCACTCTCTGTAGAAATCACAGATGAAGAGTGGTTTATGATCTGGGAAGCCTCAACAGGTCAAGAAGTTGCCTGATTGCTTATGATTTAGAAACTCAAAACGTAGTTTCAGCTTTAATTCTCATTATTATAAAAGACAGGAAGACAAGATCATTATTTAATATCGATTTTTTGCAGTTGTCATTTGTCCAGATTTAAAAAAAAATCAAAAAAATATGAGAAAGCGAGGTAACAAAACAATTCCTTACGACACATGTATATAGTAATAGTTTAATTTAATGAATATGGTAAGCATATGATTTGGATAAACAATTGCTGAAGAATCAATGGCTACGGTTATATAGGGGTATGTGTACCGTAGTCAGATTTTTTTGTATATAACTGATTATCAAAAAACTGTATTTTTTGTTCTTTTTTTCGAATGAAAGTAGTTTCTTTGCAAACCCTAAAATTTACCCAAAATGAAATTATTGCTTACGCTAATTTTACTATTCGGATCTACACAATATATCAATAAAGATATAAGTAGAAAGGTTATTTCTGATGATGACTATAATTACACATTTTACGTTTCTAGTAAGAATGCATCCAATTACGAAAATTTAAAAGAATATTATTGGTATAAAAGTGGGAAAATTCATTCTTCTTTTGGGGGTGGAGATGGCCAGATTTTACACGGACAATATAACAAGACCTATAGGAAAAACGGAATCGCTGAACAAGGTGAATTTGATTATGGTCTTAAAGATGATACTTGGAAGAACTGGTATGAAAACGGAAAAATTAAAACGATATCAAATTGGCAAAACGGGTTTCTTTCTGGTTCTTATCAAGAGTTTGCAGAATCTGGAGTTCTTTTAGTAAGCGGAAAATATAAAAACAATAAAAAACACGGTAGATGGATTACCCATCATACGGGTGATACGCTTTATTTCAAAAGAGGAGAAAAAGTAATTAAAGAGGAAATTGCTGACGACGAAAAGGATGGCAAAAATGAAAAGAAGAGTTTTTTAGGTAAAACAAAGGATTTTTTCAAAGATATTTTCAAGAAGAAAACACCTGAAGAAAAAGAGAAGGAAAAGAAAGAAAAAGAGCTAAGAAAGCAAAAGAAAGAAATAGAAAAAAAGCGTAAAGAGTTAGCAAAAAAGAAAGAAGCTGATAAAAAAAACATTTCCAAAAAACAATAAGTAAATGCTAAAAGCAGGTTCTTTATTATATGCTATTTACGTGTGTTTGATTATTGCCATTCTCAGTGGCGGACTTATATACATTTTTACTATCAATAAAACGTTAGAAACCCGACAATCTGTAAAAGAACAGCTTATAGATCGTTGTGCTTCTTGTTTTAATTATTTTTTGTTGAACCCTAAATCTTTTGAAAAAACCAGTATGCAGCAAGTCGATCTGTTTGGTGATGGATTATTGTGTGAGTTCACAAAAGAACGATGGGGAATGTACTCTAAATTATTAGGTAAAGCATTTTTTAAAAAAGATACTATTGATAGAAATTATATAATAGGTGAGGTTGTGGATAAAAACCCATTAGCACTGTATTTATGTGATTTTGGAGAAGAACTAAAAATTTCAGGAACTACCCGAATCAAAGGGAGTATGAAACTCCCCAAAAAAAGATATAAAACAGTAAACATTTTAGGGAATCAACAAGCAAATAATCCGAAAATTGAAGGAAATATTGCCGTTTCTTCTCAGAATTTACCTAAAATAACTTCACCAAAATTAGAATATCCAAAAAATACTATAGAAATCACTTTATCTAAATTAAAAGAAAACCAACCAATATATCGCGGATTTGACCAGCAGACTACAATAGTTTATTTGGATAGAGGAGAAACGCTTGATAGATTAAATATCAAAGGTAATTTTATCATAAAATCACTGGATACTATTCGAGTCAATAATACCTCAAAAATCGAAGATGTAATCATTGAGGCACCAAAAGTAGTGCTCGAAGAAGGTTTTGAGGGTAGTCTGCAAATTTATGCAGATAAAGAAGTAACTATAGAATCTGAAGTAAAATTACGATATCCCTCTTGTATAGTGATAGAAGCATCTACACGAGATTATGAAAAGAAAATTAGTATAGCAGAAGATGTTGAGATTTATGGTGGGATTGTGATCAACGGCTCTAGTTTTAGAGAAAAGCAAAACAATTTCGTTGCTATTGATAAAAATTCATTAGTAGTTGGAGATGTTTATTGTAATGGTATTATGGAATTAAAGGGAAGTATTATTGGTTCTTTATATACGCATAAATTACAATTAGAAACTAGAAGTTCTAAGTATGCTGATGTTATCCTAAATGGAGTAATTGATGCATCCGAACTACCGGATAACTTTGTAAGATTGCCATTATTTGAAAATACAGGAGAAAACAGACTTGAAAGAATCAAAAACATACAATAAATATTTCCTTAAAGGAAGTTCTTTAATTGAATCTGTAATAGCAATTACGATCATTGCTACCTGCTTATTAGTAGCTATTAGATTGTATGCAGCTGTTTTAAATAGTAGTTCATCTTTGAACACTTATAAAATAAAGTTCAAAGTCGCGGAATTATATGATAATGCTAAAATTTCGAATGATTTTGATGATGAATTATATGAGTTTAAAACATATTCGATTAAAAAGAAAGTTGAAGATTTTCAAAGTAATAAGGAGTTGAAAAATATAAAGTTTATCGTACAAACAGCTTCGGATACAATTATATATAACTATTTGTTAGTCAATAAAAAGAACGATGAGTAAGGTAAAAGCATTTACCATATTAGAAATGTTAATTAATCTGACCATTATGTCAATCATAATGGGTTTAATATACTTTGCCTATGCCTCATTCGTAAAACAGGTTATAAACTACCAAGCTTCTATAGATGAACAAAATGAATTAACAACAAGTTATGTGCAACTAAGAACCGATTTTTTTAATGCAGAGAGAATTGTAAAATTTTATAAAGGATTTAAAGTGATTGCATATAACAATAAAGAAATAGAATATAAAATTACAGACAAGTTTCTAATTAGAAGGCAGATTGAAATGCTGGATACTTTACCAATAGAAAAAATTAAGATATTAACAGATTTTAATAGTATTACAAAAGAAGATCTTGTTACTAAAATGAGTATAGGAACGACTCTATTTGATGAACCAATAGAGTTTATAATTACCAAGGACTATGCTCCTAATTTCAAATTAAAATTGTAATGGGAATTGATGTAAGTAAAATCCATAATAAACCAAATATAAAGACGAATAATAAACCATCTTCTCTTGGCAATTTCTTTAATCAAGAATTCAGTTTTTCCAAAAAATTAGGAGCAAAAGAGAAAGAAGTTTTGTATAAAGATTTGTCAACACTTCTTAATGCCGGGGTCGATTTCAAAACATCTTTAGAGATATTGGCGAATCAACAAAAAAAGAAACACCTAAAAGATTTAATCTTAGAATTAAAAGCCAAGATTGTAAAAGGTAAAAGCTTTTACGAAGCTTTAGAGGATACCGGACTTTTTTCATCCTATGAATATTTTAGTATTAAGATAGGAGAGGAAACAAAAAAATTAGATACTGTACTCTTGGAATTACACAAATATTTTAAACGTCAGATCAAATTGAGAAAACAAATTATCTCAGTGATTACCTATCCTTCATTCGTTTTGGTGTTGACTGTTGGAGTTTTGTATTTTATGTTAACCTATGTGGTGCCAATGTTTAAGTCGGTTTTTAATCAATTTGATGGAGATCTTCCCGCATTGACAAAAAATATAATCGTTTTATCCGAGAAATTTCCAACAATATTTGTGGTTGTTTTATTGGTTATTATCACCAGTATGTTTTTGGTGAAAATTTATGGTCAGAATACTTCTTTTAGAAGTATTAAATCAAAAATTATTCTAAGAATTCCTTTTTTCGGAAGACTAGTCAAAATGATGTATTTGGCAAGATATTGTCAGTTTTTGGATCTATTATTGACTTCAAAAACCTCCTTGACAGAATCACTGGATATGGTGAAGAAAATGATCGGTTTTTATCCAATCGAATCTTCAATTGACCCTATAAGAAATGATGTGATTAAAGGGATCCCTTTTGCAGCAGCTATGAAAAAACACAAGATTTATGAATATAAATTAATTTCTATGGTAGAAGTAGCAGAAGAAATTAATGAATTAGATACGATGTTTTCTAGACTAGCAGATGAGTATGATGAAGAAGTAGAACATAAAACCAAGATGATTGGAGTTGTTCTAGAGCCGTTGATCATCATCATCATTGGCTTAATTGTAGGTCTTATAATGGTTGCTATGTATGCACCGATGTTTGATCTTAGTAAAATTATAAATGGAAACTAAAAAATTTAGATTTTGTTAACACAATTTAATACTTTTGCAAACCCTAAATCGATCTTAATGAATTCATTAAGATTACATAACAAGCCTATGAAACGCAAAAACAACTGGTATGCTGCGGCATATTCTATGACCGAAATATTGATTGTACTTTGTATTATTGGTATTTTACTTCTTATGGTTCTTCCTAGTCAGACTTCTGTGATTACACAAGCCAAATCTATAGAAGCGCAGAGTATGTTAAATCATTTATACGGATTAGAGAAAAACTACTTTTTCAGACATTCTAAATACACCGCTGATTTTGATGAATTAGGTTTTGAACCTGCATTAACTATAGAGCAAGGAGGGCAAGCTGTATATCGGATAGAGATTATCGAAGCTTCGACAAATTCTTTTAAGGCTACCGCTACTTCGTTGTCTGATTTTGATGATGACGGTAATTATAATACCTGGGAGATCGATCAAAAAAAGACATTAAAAGAAACAGTTAAAGACTAATTCGTTGGATACTGTTATTCAAATAATCATAATACTATTATTTACATTGGTATTTATTCAGGATTTAAAGCTTAGAGCTATTCATATTTCATTACCCATTTTGATTTTAATTTTTGGGTTAATTTCCTATTTCAGAAATGGCTATAGTGCAATTAATTTGTTGTATAGCTTGGCTTTTCTGATAATTACTTTTGGAGGTTTATATTTTTATTTATCAGCAAAGAACAAAAGATTTACGAATCCTTTTAAAAGAAATATGGGATTGGGGGATGTGCTATTCTTTGTTGCTGTAATTCCTTTTTTCTCCCTACACAATTATATTTTATTTTTTATAACAGGGATGTTATTTTCAATAGTTGGATTTTTAACAATAAAACTAGTTGTCAAAACAGATTTGGTGCCTTTAGCAGGTCTTTTAGCCTTGTATTTAATTATACTCAAAATCGCTAGTTATAGTGCAGGTTTTGATGTGTTCTTTACTAACCTTTTGAATTAATTATGGATATAGTAAAAGAAATTATATTAACTACAGAGGAGCAGCAAATTATTAACGCAGATTTGGCGCATAATTATCAAATTGTTCCAAAAGAAGATAGGGGTAACCAACTAAGTCTTTTTATAAAAGAAACTGCAGCAAAAGAAGCTGTAAAAGAGGAGTTAGAGTTAATCTTAGGTAAGACCATAGTTTTGTATCCGGTTGCTGAGGACATAATTAATCGAGCTTTAATTTTATATTATAGAAAAGGTGATTCTAACCAATCTCAAAGTACTTCAAAAACAGATAGTTTTAGATCTAATTCTCAGGATTTTTTAGAAGAATTAATATTTGAAGCAAAAGCGATAGGAAGTAGTGATATACATTTTGAGGTATTTAAAGATGAAGCCAGAATTAGATATCGAATAGATGGGAAACTCACTGAAAAATATAAAATAGAGAAAGAAAACTATCTTGAATTAGTCAATAAGATCAAAATTAAATCCAATCTCGATATTACTGAGAAAAGACTGCCACAAGATGGTAGGATTAATTATGATGATTTTGATATCAGGGTTTCAATTCTTCCAACTTTACATGGCGAGAAAATCGTAATGCGTATACTAGGAAGAGATACCGCTCATCTTAGTATGGATAAATTGGGGATGGAACAAAATGAAAAGGAACTTTATATGGAAGCCTTAAAAGCATCCAAAGGAATTATCCTTATCAGTGGTCCCACAGGTTCTGGTAAAACTACAACCTTATATGCTAGTCTAAAAGAATTAAATAAGGTTACGAGTAATATTGTAACGGTAGAAGATCCTATCGAATATACACTAAAAGGAATAAATCAAGTACAATTAAGAGAAGACATAGGTCTAACCTTTACTAGTGCACTTAAAACATTTTTAAGACAGGATCCAGATATTATTATGCTCGGAGAGATTAGAGATGGTGCCACAGCAGAAATGGCGATCAGAGCAAGTCTTACAGGACATTTAGTTTTATCTACTATTCATACAAACTCTGCTTTGGGTACCATATCTAGATTAATTGATATGGGAGTACCTGCTTTTCTTATTGCAGAAACACTAAAAATTTCTGTAGCACAGCGATTGGTTAGAAAACTATGTGAGTCTTGCAAAGAACAGACATTTTTAGAAGGTGACGAATATAAAAATGATGCTTTTAAGGAATTACAGGAACATTGGGTAGCTAAAGGTTGCGGGCACTGTCATTATACAGGCTATAAAGGAAGAACCGCGATTTATGAGATCATACCTATTGATAGCATATTAACTCAGGAAATAAAGAAAAATTCAACAAATCTGGAAGAATCCATTTCAGATTACTCTACATCGAGTTTATCGGGGAAAGCGATTCGATTAGTGCAAAAAGGAATAACGTCTATTGAGGAGGTATACTCAATTATTATAGAAAAATAAGGGATGATAAAAAGACTACTATTAATTAGCTTTATACTAACCATCAATGTACTGTGCGCTCAGAACACAGCAGTTACCATTGAAGAAAAGCTAGAAGAAATCGCCAAAACAAAGATTGGTTTAGAAGAAGTTACCCAATTGGATGTTTCTGGTTTAACACTTTTTGAGATTATAACCTCATTGGGAGAAGAACACAAGCTCAATGTGGTAGCAGATCCCGGACTTAATCAAATGGTAACCAGTAACTTTTATGATGTAAAAGTAAAAGACGTATACCTTTTTCTAATTAGGACCTATGACCTGGAAGTAGAGTTTATGAACAATATCATTGTTTTCAAACAGCGCGAAATAATCAAAGAAGCTCCAAAACCTGTACCTAAAAAAGAGTTAGATATTCGTTATAGTAAACAAAATGATTTTCTTTCTGTTAAGCTAAAAAATGACTCCTTACCATCTGTAGCAGCAAAGATTACAGAATTGTCAAATAAGAATATTGTACTGGCACCAGATGTAAAGAATATGAGCGTCTCAGCCTACATTATTAACAGACCTTTTGATCAGGTAATCGATATGATTGCCAAATCTAATCAACTGGTTTCAGAACAAGATGAGAATGGTTTCTATTTCCTGTCAAAGGATGTAGAGGTACAGGATACCCCAAATAACACGAATAGAAATAGCAGTAGAAGAAGGTCATCGCGATCTTCTAACAGCAATATTTCTGGAGATTTAGATATTAAATTAAGAGATAATGGTTATCTAAGCATTAAGGCCTATGATGCAAACGCTACAGAAATAATAACAAAAGCAGCAGAGTTGTTACAACTTGGTTATGCGATGTATGATAAACCTGATGAGATTATCACTACCATCTTCTCTGAAGAAATAGATTTTGATAGTTTATTACGTCACATATTCAGAGGTAAAAAATTTGCAGTAAACAAATCAGACGAGTTTTACCTGATCGGAAAAGAAACTACCGCAGGGTTAAGAGCAACTGAACTCATACAGCTCGAAAATAGAACTATTGAATCGGTATTAGCTACTCTTCCTAAATCTTTAACTCAAGATGTAGAAATTCAGGAATTTGTAGAGCTTAACGGGATGTTGGTTTCCGGATCCAAACCAGTAATTGTTGAGCTTGCACAAGTTATCCGAAAGTTGGACAAAGTAGTTCCCTTAGTACAAATAGAAGTATTAGTTGTTCAGTATAATAAGTCATACGACATTCAAACAGGTTTACAGGCAATTCTTGGAGATGGATCAGAAGATGTAAAAACTCAGGGAAATATTTTTCCTAATACAGATGTTACAATAAATTCGGGTACCATAAATCAATTAATAGATGCTTTCAATGGACTAGGCATTATTAATATAGGTAAAGTCACTAAAAATTTCTATGCTAACCTAACTGCCTTAGAAAACAATTCTATTGTAAATCTTAAGTCTACACCAAAGATAGCAACATTGAGCGGTCACGAAGCAAGTATTTCTATTGGAGAGACAGATTACTATTTTGAGCAAACCAATAGATTAATCAACACCGGTGTCAATGATAATATTTTGCAATCCGGTCAATGGAAACCAACTGAGGCAAATTTAAGCGTAAACATAAAACCTTTTGTTTCTCTTGACGAACACGTAACTTTAGAAATCGCAGTAGAAAAAAGTGCATTTATCGGAAGAGCTGGAGAAAATGCTCCGCCGAGTAAGTCCACACAAAAATTCGAGTCACTGATAAGGGTGCGAAATAATGAAATGATATTGTTAGGAGGATTAGATGAACTAGAGCGAGAGAACTCAGGTAGCGGCACTCCCGTATTATCGAGAATACCGATTATCAAGTGGTTTTTTAGTAGTAAAAGAAAAGCCAGAGATAAATCCAAATTACACGTATTTATAAAGCCTACAGTAATTTACTAATGATCCAGAAACTTCTAAATAATATCCTTTTAGGAAACAAGATTCAGTCTGTTCAGATTCATTTAGATACTGATCAGAAGGAATTTAGTTTGGTCGAAATTCAGAAGAAAAAGAATAGTATCACGATTATAGATCGTTATTCTACTTCAAGCTTTGAGGATTTAGTAACCAGACTTTCTAAAAACAAACCTGTTATACTGTCTATTACAGGTCAAGGAATTTTATCTAAGAAAGTGAAAAATGATACTGGATATCAATCTAAAATATTGTTCAACGCGGACCCGGATGATTTTTATTGGCAAGAATATCGACAAGATGGAGAAATCTATGCTTCTGTAGCCAGAAAAGAAATTGTAGATACAGAAATTGAGTTATTCGATAAAGCTCAGATTACTATAGTTGATTTTTCTATTGGTCCTTTTGTCATAACTTCAGTTCGACCTCTAATGGAAGAAAAAGTGTTACAAACTAAAAATACTTCATTGTATTTTGAAGGAGCATCCTTAGTGGATTTCAAAAAAAGAGAAGAGCAGGATAGTATTGAGTATGTAATTGGCGATGAAAATTTGTCTAATGAAGATATCCTTTGTTTTGCAAATGTCCTTCATTATTTATATCCAAATGAAGCGATGAGTTCCGAGACTGATACCATGTTGTCCAGAAGGGAAGAATTTACCTATAAAAAAGCATTCAATATTGTTGGAATATGTACACTTTCGTTTTTTTTAGTTTCATTATTAATAAGCTATCTTTTATTAGGTCATTATCAAGAAGCACATCACAAGATACAAGTAGAGCTAAGAGAACAAAATGTTGCTTATTCTAAATTAGTTTCTCTGGAAAAAGATAAAGAAAATAAACAAGCAATTTTGAAGCAATCAGGACTTAGTGATAGTAATTTTCTAAGTTTCTATATAGCAGAGATAACCAAAGAAGTACCAACAGAGATCAATCTTAAAGTGTTAGATATATTTCCAACTACCGCAAAGATTAAAGCAGAACAGCGAATTAATTTTAGCAATAATGTAATAGATTTAGAAGGAACTGCTTCATCAAATGAATCATTTACATCCTGGATACAGAAACTAAAAGCGCAACCTTGGATCAATAACTTAGAAATCATTGATTTTCAAAGAGAGAACAGAACAAATTCTTTTAAAATCAGATTAATACTAAAATTCGATGTTTGAAAATTTATCCTATAAAAAGAAATTTTTCGCGTTACTGGCACTGATGGTGGTTTTAGGGATTACTGCTTACAAACGATCTTTTAGTATGACCATAGATGCCGCTACATTAGTAGAAGATTCTAAGATGAAGTTAGAGAAGGTTAGTAACTCTCAACAACGTATTACCAATTTGATTGCAGAGGTATCGTATCTGGATAAGTTAATTGGTAAGGAGGTTGCCAATCCAGATATTGTACAGCAGGAAATTCTTAATACATTTAATGAGATAAATACAGATACAGAATTAGTAAAACTTGAAGCGATTCATAAAGCCAGTGATGAATATTTCAATATTTATACGAACCGATTGATTCTAACAGGGAATTACTCGGATCTATTAAACACTACTTATGAGTATGAGAAAATTTTTGATTTTTCTAGGGTAGTAAGTCTCAAGTTTTATATAGAAAAAGAACCAAGAACACGAAGAAAAAAATTATTCGAACAAATTATATTTCAGAATTATGAAAAAATACGTTAGACATATTGTTATAGTATGTATGAGTTTTATTATCGGATGCGACGATATTATAGAAGATGATATCACCAATGATTTGATAACAATTATAACTCCGCAAGATATGGCACAAATTGAAGGAAATTCCGTTCAGTTCAGATGGAACCCAATCGATGGAGCTGATGAGTATCGTATACAAGTGAATAATACGGTTTCGAATAGGATTATTTTGGATTCTTTAGTGAACACTTCAGTCTTTAACTATGCAATGAATCCAGGAACATACCAATGGAGAGTAAGAGGAGAGAATTTTGCTTACCAGACTGCATATTCTTTTGATTCGTCATTCTCAGTAGTTTCATCAGAAGATTTATCAGATCAACAGGTAACATTAGTAAGTCCTGTAAACGAACAATTCTTGAATAACACAAATATTACATTTTCCTGGGAACCAATTAGTACAGCTACTTCTTACAAGATAAAGATTTCTAAAGTAGATGAGAATACAGAAACACTCGTATTTGATAATGATGGAAATAATATCAGTGTCACATCTATTAGCATAGGGAATTCTGTTATACCGGAAGACGGTAGATATAAATGGGAAATACAAGCGATAAATGATTCAAGTATGAGTCAATTTTTCCCACATTTCTTTTCTATAGATACCCAGGATCCTCCACAACCAACCTTAACCGAACCCACTACAGGTCAGACAGGCTCTTTAAATCAGGAAATCAGTTTTAAATGGTCTTATACAGATATAGGACCAATAACATCAGGGATTAGAAGTACAATTCAGATCGCTACCGATGATAGTTTTAATGATGTAATAGAAACAAATTCTAATCCTATCCCAACAACCGAGTATACGTTTACCTTTACTGTTGCAGATACTTATTTTTGGAGGGTTAAGGGAGAAGATGATGCCGGAAATTCTGGTGAGTTTAGTGATGCAAATCAAATTATTATTGATTAATGCAAAAGAAAAAAATAAATACCATTCTTATTATTGCTGTAGCTCTTATTTGGGCAGTGGTGCTTTATAAGTTTGCCGCACCTTATTTTTTGACAAATGAGGTGGTGGTAACTGCAGATGCATTGGTTAGTCCACCTAAAGTGTTACTACGCAAAAAGGATACATTTGATTTGGATATACCAAATAGAGATCCTTTTTTGGGAAAAATCATTACAAAAAGAAAGTCCCTACCGCCTGTTTCTTCAACACCCAAGAAATCAACTCGAGCCAAGACTCTAATGACACAGAATTGGCCGAGAATTGAATATTTAGGATTTATAAAATCCAAAGAAAGTACCTCTAAATTAGGGCTGTTAAGAGTAAACGGTGTTTTAAAACGTGTTCGGAAAGGAGCTAGCATTCAGGATGTAGTAATCAAGAATATTGCTGAAGATAAAATAGTTATTCAACTAGGAAAAGATATCCGCAATTTTGGAAAACAGAACTAGGGATTAAAGATTTATATTCTCTCATTAGCCGACGGGAATTATTTCTTATTTAAAGAAGAGTTTCTCCTAAAGGCAGCTGTGTTTAAAAAAAAAATAGCTGTAAGGTCATTGTTTATCGAATGTTTTATGTTTTTTGAAAAAAAAGTGGAATTTTCGTGGTAACAAAAGTCTCTCTTCTGACACCTACTTATAGACGAATGTAATAAAGGATCATATCGGTGTGAAAATATTACATAGTTGTTAAAAAATAATATAAAAATTTAAGGGAATTATATGTTTTAAAGTTGCGATGTATGAATAAATTATTAAATCAAAATTGTTACGGTATTAACGTATATTTTTGTTTTTTTTAACATATATTTGCCCTCCCAAAATAAAATGTAACCATCTTGAAAAAAAACTACCTACTTTTACTGGTAATTTGCAATATCTCGCTTTTAGTTACCATTTTCATTTCTATAGTATTCTGTCTTACGGAAAGGTCTGAGAATAAAATTGTTTACGTAGACAATGTTATTCTGTTTAACGGTTTTAATATGTCAAAAGATCTAGGAAAAATCAATAATGAGAAAATTACAAAGCAAAAGAAAAAACTAGACAGTCTGTATACCATCTACTCCATCTTCAAAGAGCAGAACAATACAGAAAAAACAACAGTACTTGAAACTCAGTTAAGATCAGAAGATCAGGAACTGAGAAAAATGAATGAATATTTTTCTAAAGAAGTGAGTCAACAAGTCTGGAATCGATTAAATCAATATATAAAGGAATACGGAAAAGCAAATCAATATAAAATTATCTTGGGTACCCAAGGTAATGGTAATATTATGTTTGCAGAAGAGGGGATTGATATTACAGAATTGGTATTGCAATATGCTAATAATAGATACGAGGGAAATTGATAACAAGTAAAATTCAATAATAAATGAAAAAAGCATTTTTAATCATAGGGATCACAATGATTAGTTTTTGGTCTTTTGCGCAATCTGTTAATGATGGGTTAGTAGCATATTTCCCATTTGATGGGAACGCACTGGATCAAACAGCGAATAGTAACCACGGTTCAGTCATAGGCGCAGTTCCAACGACGGATCGGTTGGGTATGGCTAATTCTGCATATAGTTTTAATGGGAGTAATAGTTATATCCAAGTAGGAACAAATGGTATTGATGTTACTCAGGGAACTATTTCAGCGTGGATAAAACCGACTCGTCCCGGTACAGATCAAAATCATTGGATGCTTTTTGATACGTACCCGACCTCAAGTTACACTGCACAGAGAATTGTTTTATGGAAAGGGGGAACCGGCGGAAGTAATGGAACAAGTTTAATTTGTGGTATTAATAGTTGGAATGATATAACATTTAATATATCGCATTGGGATGAGAATGTGTGGCATCATGTGGTGATGAGATGGCGTGCAAAGAATGACGGTTCAGATTTTATAAGCCTTTTTGTGGATGGAATAAAAGTAGCAGAAAAAAACAATTTAAGTAAAATTATGAATACAATTTTAGCAACTGCTAATATTGGTAAGCATTATGTAGCAGATGGTGCTTTTTTTGCTGGAGATTTAGATGATTATAGAGTATATAACCGAACATTGTCAGATTCTGAGGTGGCAACATTATATTCGGAGAACGGTTCGGATACAAATAATCAGACAGATCCAAATACAGCTACGGATCCAAGCAATGTTTTTGTGGGAACCGATGCCGGAACAAATAACACTTCTGGTTTAAATAACGTATTTGTAGGTGCCAGTGCTGGTCTTAATAATACTACAGGTAACGGTAATATTTATATTGGTAATAGAGCAGGGGAAACGATTCAAGGAGATAATAAACTATTTATACATAATGATGGTTCTGAAATACCTTTAATCTACGGAGATTTTGCTACAGATCAATTAGGGGTTAACACCAATACTATCCCAGATGGATATAATTTTGCTGTAGGTGGTAGCACTAGTATAGATGGAGATTTAAGATCTTCAAGAATAGAAGTAGAAGCACCTGATAACCCTGAAAATTGGGTAGCCTTGAATGTTGGTAGAAAGATAGATGCTTATAACAGAAATTTTAATTTTAGTGTTTCTCCCAGTACTAGCACTAACGAACGTTTGGGATTCTCCGTTATAGATAAAAATAGTATTGTAAGGCAAGATGGGTACTTTAGAGATGATTTTTCGAGAATGGCTTTTAAGAGCAATAGAAATCAACACTTTTTTACGTTAGATCATAACGACAGAGAAGGACAAGACCGAGCAGCAATACAAATGCCACTTACAAACTCTAAAGTTGTGATTGCAGGTTATGGGGATTATTTGGAAGATCAAAATCATAAATTTATTGTAAAAGATGGTACGGCTTTGATTGAAAACGCAATTTATACCAATGGTAGAATCGCTATCGGTACTACAGAAGAGGATCCAGGATACGCACTTACAGTAAAAGGTAAATTACATGTACAAGAGGTAAAAGTTGATTTATTAGGAGTAATAGCCCCAGATTATGTATTCTATGAAGACTATAAATTGAAAACTTTAAAAGAAGTTGAGGATTATATTGATCAAGAAGGACACTTACCGAATATTCCATCTGCATCAGAAATGGAAGCACAAGGTGTGAACCTGAAGGAGATGAATATGAAGTTGCTAGAAAAAGTAGAGGAACTTACATTATACACCATTGCACAGGAAAAAGCGATAAAAGAGCAGAAAGAAGCAAATGACGCGTTAGAAAAACGCTTACAAAAGCTAGAAAAATTACTACAAAAGTAATCCCGTAAATTAAATCACAATTTTTAGAATTATGATACTCAAAAAGGAATTTATTTTCTTTTTGATCGGGATATTACTGGTCTTATCCTGTCAAAAAGAAAAAAAGGAACCAATAGCCGCTACAGAATATAAGCTATATAATCTGGAGCAATCTGGTTGGAAATCAAAATCAGTTTCGCACTCATTTTCAAATATAGACTACAAGGCTACTCTGGTTCCATTACAATATTATATTCTAAAAAATGAAGGAAATAAGGATTTACAAAAAGTAGATTCTATCTATGAGTCGCTTAAAAATGAGCGCATCATCGAGATAGAATTTCAGCACAAAAATAAAGATGATTTGTTGAAAGATATATATACGAACAGGGATTATGAATCTTCTGTAAAGTATATGTCTTTTTATATAGAAAAGGATTTTATAGTGGTAACACAAAAAGGCGATACCATCAATTGCTCCGGAGTAACGTTCGAGCGTAATTTCAAAGTGGCACCTTTTAAGAGATTACTACTTCATTTTGGTAATATTCCGGAAGAAGAAAATATAAAACTGATTTACCAAGACAATTTGTTTGGTAACGGTTTAATGAAATTCAATTTTAAAGAAACACCTATTAAGTTATAAAATTATAACACACTAAGTGATATGATCAATACAATACGAAAAAGCAAGGTTACAAAAGTTATTGCGAGTTATTTGGCAATTCAGATGATGGTGCAAATGGCGCAACCTATGCAATTATTTGCATTAACCAGTGGTCCTTCTCAACCTGAGTTCAACTCGTTTACACCTATTGGTACTTCTGATATGGTAAGTATGTCTTCAGGCAATTTCAACTACAATATTCCGATAATGGATGTTGGTGGATATCCATTGAACCTGGCGTATGATTCTGGGATTACAATGGATCAGGAAGCCTCTTGGGTAGGATTGGGCTGGAATCTTAATGTTGGTCAAATCAACCGTCAGGTACGTGGTCTTCCTGATGATTTTAGTGGTGATATAATGCGCTATGAAAATGACATGAAAACAAATAGAACCGTTGGTGTAGGGATAAATGGTACTATTGGTTGGAGTGGGCTAGAAACACCAGTAAATCTTAGCGAAGGGATTATCATACAGCATAATAACTATGAGGGAATAACATTTAAAAGATCCATGGGGATAGGATACCAATTAAATGATAATGTAAAAATTGGTGTGGATATATCTTCTGCCGTAGGAGATGGGGCCACAGTTACTCCCACGGTTTCTTTGTCTGGACGAACAAAGGAAAATGAGGATTTATATACTAATCAAATTACTGGTACCGCAGGAATAAGCATAAACTCAAGAAAGGGGTTGGAAGCGATGAGTTTGTCTTTTCAAACACAAAGAATGCAACACATAGCCGACGATTTGAATGGTAATGCAATTTATGATAATAAAGAGAGTATTAAAAATGGTCCGTCTTCGTATGTTTCAATTAACAACAACACATTTACACCTACCAAAAGAGCAGGGATTACTCACGGAAATTTTAGTTTTGCCGGATCTGTTGGAGGAACGGTATATGGAGTAGATTTACAAGGGCAAGTAAACGGTTTTGGATCTTTTCAAAAGATAAATGAAGATGATCGTGATAAACGAGTACCCGCTTTTGGTTATGAAAATACTGAAAAAGGAGAAGGACTAAATGGGGTGTTGGATTTTAACAGAGAAAAAGATCGGGTATTTAATAAACATACTACTGTTGTTCCTGTTTCTAACTATACATATGATTTATATGCTATTCAAGGGCAAGGAATCCAAGGTATGTTCAGGCCTTATAGAAGTCAGGTGAGTTATTTATACGACCATAGGGTAATCGATCAAGGAGCAGGAGGAAGTCTTGGGATAAAGTTTGGGGTTGGTTGGAATTTTTATGCAGGAGGAAAGACAGAAGTTACACCATCTTTTGGTGAGACCGGTAAATGGGTGGATAATAATAATGCCTTAGGCAAGTTCTTAGAATTTGAAAACGACCCAAACCCTTTGGATTATGAACCGTCCTATTTTAAAATGATAGGAGAACGACGGATAGATCAAGAGGAAAGTCTTTTTACCGATAAGTTGCATAATAACAGCCCTATGAAATTAGAAATTTCTGGATCTAAGCATCATAGACGTGTCGAGCCGGCGTATAGGGTGAAAGATCTATCTGGGAGTATAACGTATCCTGACTCACTAAAACCGATAAATTCTTCAAAATTAAAGAGAACACAACGCGATCTTAGAAATCAAAATATTCTTAAAGTATCAAAAGCTGAATCGTTGAATGATTCACTTATTAAAGCGAATCCTCACGCAAAAAGTCATCACACAGCCGGAATGAAAATCCTTAAACCCGATGGTAGTACCTATATATATGGTGAAACGGCTTACAATACTAAAAAGGTGGAAGCCACTTTCGATGTATCTAACAGGCCGGATATTGAATGTTCTAACGGCACGATTGGGTTTTCCAATCCAAAAGATGATGCTTCTCGTTATAGTGATGAGTATCTTAACAAAATCACAACACCGGCATATGCACATTCCTATTTGCTTACCGGTGTTCTATCAGCAGACTATGAGGATATTGATCATAACGGGCCTTCTGTAAATGACCTGGGGGCATATACCCTATTTGAATACGAAGTATCTACACCAAAATATAAATGGAGAGTGCCTTATGATTATAGAAAAGCAAGTTATAATGAGGGATTAAAGTCTAATGAAGATGATGAGAAAGCGAATTACCTTTATGGGGAAAAAGAATTGAAATATATCAAAAAGATAGAAACCAAAACACATATCGCTATCTTTCATTTATCTGATAGGGAAGATGCGAGAGGTGCTAGAGGAGAAAAAACCGACGAAGGAACTCCTGGTTTTATGAGAAAAATAGATAGTATTTCTCTGTATTCAAAACCGGAATATGACAAGCTGGGCGACGATGCATCCTATATTAAAAGAGCTCATTTTGATTATTCTTATAAACTATGTAAAGGAGTGCCGAATAACCTTAACGGAGGAGGAAAACTAACGTTAGATCAAGTATACTTTACTTACAGAGGTTCTAAAATGGGTAAATATACTCCCTATGTGTTTAATTATGAAGGGTTTAACTCGGATTATAACCTGAAAAGCTATGACATATGGGGTAATTATAAACCGGTGGTCAAAGAAAAGTTACGTTATGTTAATGGAGAAGTAGCATTTACACCCAATGAAAGAGGTATAGAAGTACCAGTAGTTGATTCAGATTTTGCCGAGTCCACAGAGTATTGTAATGTATCCGGATCACTGCTTGCTCCTGAGTTTCCTTTTGTGCAACAGGATAACAAGAAATTACAGGATGCTTTTGCTTCTGCCTGGACATTAACTTCGATAGATCTTCCTTCTGGAGGTAATTTAGAGATGGAATACGAATCTGATGATTATCAATATGTTCAGAAACGTCGTGCTATGCAGATGTTTAAGATTACTGGTGCAGGTAATAATCCTAATGATATTAATGAGGTTAGTAATGCTATTCTTTATGATGGTAACAATCACGCAAAGTATATATACGTGAAGTTAAGTGATGAAGAGGAATCGATAACAATACAAGATTTTATCAATAAGTATCTGGGAGATCAAATCAATAAGCCTATACAGTTTAGAGCTCTTTTAAACATGGTGGATGGTAAGGATGAACAGTACGATTATGTGTCTGGTTATTTTGAAATTGATAGAAATACACCTTTTAAAATAGTAACGACTGCTGAGGCGTCAAGAAAAGGAACCTATGCTGCGATTCCTTTAAAATTCTTAAAAAGAGAAGGAGGTTTTATCAACAGTAATAAAAAGGTAAATCCAATAGCAAAGGCCGGCTGGTATTTTGGTCGTAAATATTTAAATAGACAGGTCTACAGCGTAAATGGTAATGCAACTAATGATAATTTCGAAGAAATTGTAAATGAAATAGTGGGAAGCATCGGAACAGTTGCGGAGATTTTTATAGGACCTAATGGTAAATTACAAGAAAAAAGATCTTCTCAAAGATTTCAACCTGAAAAATCCTGGGTACGACTATTACATCCAAATAAACGAAAATTAGGAGGAGGACTTAGAGTCAAACAAATAAAAATGCACGATGCTTGGGGAGCAATGGTAAACAACACCCAAAATAACTCCGGCTATTCTCAGTTTTATGGACAACAATACACTTACAATAAATCCGATGGTTCTAGTTATGGGGTCGCTACATTTGAGCCAAATGGAAGTAAAGAAAACCCGTTGGTTGAACCATTTTATGATGAAAAACCCGGAAATGAAAATTTAGGTAAGGACAAACTGACTTCACCTCAGGCGTTTAACTATGCAGAAAAACCTCTTGGGGAGTCTTTCTTTCCCTCTTCAATGGTTACCTATAGCAGGGTGGAAGTTAATAACCTTACCAGAACGCGAACAGAAAATGGGAATACGTACATAGTAAAGAAAAGTGCCACGGGTAAAGTAGTTCATCAAATGTATACTACCTGGGATTTTCCAACGATGGTTGATTATACCGATATCACCAAAGCTAACGACCCGACTCCGGTGTTATTCAATCTTCTGACACTTGGGGTAAGTGATAAAAATCATTTGACCTTATCACAAGGATTTACCATCGAAACTAATGATATGAATGGTAAGATTTGGAAACAAAGTGTTTTTGCGGAAAACCAAAAAGATCCAATTTCTGAAGTTGAGTATATATATAACGTGGACGAAAAAGGTAAGCTTGATAATACACTACCGGTGATTGATAGTAAAGGTAATGTGATTACTGATAAATCAATTGGTAAACACTATGATGTAATTAATGAATTTAGAGAACATAAATCCAGTTCCAATCTAGTTGGGGTCAATATGAACTTAACAGGATTTGTAGTGTTGATTTATCCTGCTATTATTCCAATGCCTTTACCTGCATATTCTAATCACGAAGATATACTAAGAACGGCTACAACCACCAAAGTCATTCATAAGACTGGGATTTTGGTTGAGAAAATTGCCAGAGATCTGGAGTCTGAGGTTTCTACAAAAAACATTGCCTGGGATGCCCAAACCGGGGATGTTTTATTAACTAAAACCATCAACGAATATGACGATTACTATTATAATTTCAACTACCCCGTACATTGGGCATATGATGGCATGGGATTAGCCAGTAAAAATATTGGGATGTCAGGAGAACTATTGGCTACTCCAGATGTACCAAAATTTAACCTGGCAAGTTTGGATGCTGGTAAAACACATTTAGATTATTTCAGGAATGGAGATGAATTAATGACAATAGAGCCAGATGGTACCAAAGAGAAACTATGGGTGGTAAATGTAACAGCATCAGATATCACTTTAATGAACAGTAAAGGATTTATCATTAATCAGGAATGTTCGCAATATGCTAAGAAAGATTTAGAGTTTAAGATTGTTCGCTCCGGTTATAGAAATCAACAAATGGCCTCAATGGCTTCTGTAACAAGTATGGTAAATCCAATTGATATTAATGGAGATGGAATATTTAATGATTTCTCAACAAGTAATTATGAATATGCTGTAGGAAATAGTGTAAATCCAAAAATTATAAATGCAAGTGCTGTAGAGTACACAGATTATTGGAAGCCACAAAAAGAACAAGGCTTACCTGGTCTTCCTAGTTTGTTAGAGGAATTGTATGATGATATAAATGATGGGATCTTAGACGAAGATGGAAACGAGTTAAACGATGCTGATCTTATAGTGGCTCATAAATATGGGTTTAATCCTTATCTATACAATGTACGAGGAGATTGGAGAGCGGTGAAATCCTACGCCTATCTAACAGGGAGGGATTCTGATGTTGATGCCCCCGAGTTCTCTACTGCTTCTAATGGTTATTTTTCTTCATTTAATAATTTTTATAATAATTCATCAGAAGGTGTATGGACAAAAGATAAAAAGGATTGGACGTTTGCAAGTAAGGTAACAAAATATAGCCCTTTTGGTGCAGAATTAGAAAACAAAGATGCTTTGAACAGATATTCTGCCGCACAATATGGATATGACTATACATTACCTGTTGCAGTGGCTTCTAACAGCGAGTATCAGGAAATAGGATATGACGGATTTGAAGATTATAGTCCAACGGATGCCATTAGTACCACGGATCGATTATTTCTTAGTAATTCCCATTTTGACTTCAAAAAGTTATTACAAGATGATAAAGGAGATGTAGAAAGATCAGATGAAACATCACATACTGGTAAATACAGTTTAAAGGTTTCCGGTGGCAAATCAAAAACTGTTTCTATGTCTCTGTTTGACTATGAATCTACTGTAGGTACAATTCGATGTAATACCAATGGATCAGGAAGCACAGATGAACCTAATGATAGTTGTTTGAATAGAAGAAAAAGAGTTTTTCTGAAAGGAGAACCTAACGAAAGTATTCGCTATAACTATTCCTTTACTGTGTCAGGATTAGAATCGGATGAATGTGTGCACTCCAGATTACTATCCGTTAATGGACGAACTTATAATAATAGAAATGGTTCCGGTACAATTCGTTTGGATAGTAATGGAGAAAGAGAATTCATTGTATCGGGAAGTGCGTCGGGTTATTTTGGATTTGGAGCTACCGATACAGTGCAATGGCAAGTAGATTTTGAAGCAGGTACTACCAGCAATGCAGTAAGAGTCCTTCTAAAAGACTTATGTGATGACAGAGGTTGTAATACTGTTGGAGACCCTGTAGGAGGAACGGGCAGATAATTATAAAAATATTATAAAGTATAAGCATATGATAATGTGTAAAAAAAGTTTAGTGTTCATTTTTATAATCATAGGGGTATATATGTCACACGCACAGGGAGATCCTGTTTTAGATCCTGAGTCATTTCCTGTATATACAACTTTTAAACCTAAAAAGGGAGAAAAGTATATAGTAAGTGGTTGGTTAAAAGAAGATAGACCCGAGCAAGTAATGTCGTATACCGTAAGTGGTATCGAAATAGATTTTGGGGGCAACCCGCTTACAACCGATCCAGTTGCTATAGATCAGCAGGCAGACTATACTTTTCATCCTTCTGGAGAAATTATAGAGGGTTGGCAACGTGTGATAGGGATTTTTGAAATTCCGGAAGATGCTATCGCCATAAAAATTGGTCTAAAACCAGGTGGTTTAGGAGTGGATACCTATTTTGATGATATACGCATCTATCCATTTAATGGCAACATGAAGTCTTTCGTGTATGATCAGGATACCCAGAGATTAATGGCAGAACTGGATGAAAATAACTATGCTACTTTTTATGAATACGATCAGGAAGGTGGATTGGTGCGTGTTAAGAAAGAAACTGAAAAAGGAGTCTATACTATTCAGGAAACCAGATCAGGTAATGCTAAATTAACTACACAACAGCAGTAGATGAAATATATAAATACAATAATTATTCTATATAGCTTTTTCTTTTCTGGTGAAATGAATGCACAGCAAACAGATTTGGATAAAGCAAAAGTTATCATTGAGAAGGTAAAGAATTTTTACGATAATCAGTCTAAGTATCAAGTGAATGTCAATTATACATTGTTCGATGGTTTGGAAAGTACTTCAATACTCGAATCTTATGAAGGGGTAATTGTGAAGAATGATCAAAATTTTTATTCAAAAATTCACAATACTGAGAGTCTTCAAATATCTGAAAATTACGTAAAAGTCAATCACGATGAAAAGGCAGTAATGTACGGTAAGGCAGATGAAAAAAATAAACCAACTACAGCCTTAAATCTTGAGTTGCTCTTTCGCAATTTCAACAAAGCAATCATTAAAGAAAAAGAAGCCTTATACATTATAGAAATGATGGCACCATCAATTTCTCAATCACCTTATCGTAAGGTAGTTTTGAAAATAACTAAAAATGATTTTAGACTAGAGAAACAAATCTTGTTTTTTTCATCTACAATTCCGGTTAAGACTCAAAATGGTAATGAGAAATTAACCAATCCACGATTGGAAGTTGTTTTTACCAATTTTTCTCAAAATGATACAGAGTATCAGGGTAAATTCAATTTTTCATCATTCGTACTGCTATCTAAAACTGGGAATAGAATTTCTCCGAATTTAAAGCACTATCAATTTATAGATACTACAAGACAATAAGCATATGAATTCTGATAAGATCAATTTTTTCATAAATAAAGGATTTTTGGGTGTTATTACACTTATCTGCGCATTTTCAGGATGGGCGCAAAGTCCGGTGTATTCGGTTTTCGAGAACTTTTCCTCTCAGCAAATTGATGAATCACTAAATAATACAACCTTGGTGCTGGAATCTCCTAACGCTGGACTCAATGCCAATACCGTAGTGGTTAATCCTCAGTCATTTGTTAGGATATCGGTGGATGCAGATAAAGCACCGTTCTATTGGTTTGCATATACAATTAACCTGGAGATTACACCTGTTTTAAAAGACGGTAGTTTAGAGGCTCCCTATAATAAAGAGTTTATTGTTGGTTCTAATCCCAGTAAAGTTTCTTCAGAATATAAGGACGTATCAGAATATGTTTTAGATAATAAATATGGAGTACAAGTAAAAGTAATCAGTATTCGTACTAAAAATATAGAGAATAGCACTATCGCAGATAATACCTTGTCCTCTCCTGAAAATGTATCCTTAGATCTTGGATTTAGGGCAAAACGATACGATCCGCTATCAAACAATATTCCTCTTGTTGCTAAAGAGCTACTACAAGAAAATGAAAATGCAACCAACGTAGGATTAAAATTAAAGTGGGATGCTATTGAAGGCGCTTTAGAATATGACGTAGAATGGACATGGATTGATAATTATGGGTCGGACTTGAGTAGTCCATTGCTTCCTGAAAATATTGATCTTACCGACAGGCAGTTTCAATTGAATAGTACGCGTATTTCTACAAATGAAAATTTCTATGAGATACCTTTGATATATGACAACGGATATCTAGTATATCGAGTAAGAGCTGTAGGTAGATTTATGGAGGATGTTTCCAAAAAATACTTCGGAGAGTGGAGTACAGGAGCTTCTGAGAAAACTAAGATTTCTAACTGGGAGCCTAACTATTATTTGGTAACAGCTCACGAAAATCGTAAAAACTGGCAGTTTCAGGCTAGTTATGCAGAAGAAGGAAAAAAGAAAGAAGTAGTCAGCTATTTTGATGGAACACTAAGAAACAGACAAACGGTTACTAAAATCAATAGTGATGATAATGCTATCGTTGGTGAGGTTATCTATGATAATCAGGGACGTCCTGCCATAGAAGTTTTACCAGTGCCTGCTACGGATAATCATATCAGGTTTTACAAAGATTTTAATAAAAATATTACCAATAATACCCCTTATTCGCATCTGGATTTTGATTGGAGTTTAATATCTCAGGACGGAACACCGGTAGATAATTCTTGTAACAATGCTACAGACGGTATGTCTAACAGTACCGGTGCAAGTCAATATTATGGGCAACAACCAACTACTGGTAATACATTTCAGGATTATATACCTGATGCAAAAAATTATCCTTTTAGTCAGATAGAATATACTCCTGATAATACAGGAAGAATTAGACGAAAAAGTGGAGTAGGTGTAACCCATCAATTAGGTTCGGGACACGAGATGAAATATTTTTACGGAGCTCCAGAACAAGAAGAACTTACCAGATTATTTGGAAATAGTGTAGGTAATGCGATACATTATAAAAAGAATGTAGTTATAGATCCTAATGGTCAGGTAAGTGTAAGCTTTATAGATCCTCAGGGTCGTACCATTGCTACTGCATTAGCAGCAGGTTCTCCTCTTTCTTTAGAAGGGCTGGATGATGAAAAGAACATTTCTTTGCATAAACAGTTTACACTTGACCTTATTCGCAGAAACAATAAACAAACTTCAGAATTATATCCGGGAATAGAAGATGCTCTGGTGACGGGTAAGCAAATTATTGTTATGGGCAATGGTACCGATTACAATTTTGAATACAGTGTAACCGAGGACATATCCTATGAGTTGGAATGTAACCCTGGATATTACTATCCTTTTGTATACGACCTTTCGATTAGTTTAATAGACGATTGCGGCGAAGAACAATTACTTCCGGAAATTAGTACAACAGCCGGTACCGAAGACTTTTCAGGAGCTCATATTGCAGTGGCTACACCTCAAGGAGCACAAACTCCATCTGCACGTTTGAATACCGGAACCTATGCTTTAAGTAAAGTTTTGAAAATTGACCATGAGGTTTTAGACAGATATGCAATCGATTATAGAAATAAATTACAAGACTCGTCGAGCAACTGTTATGTAGATCCTAGTCAATTTGCACCATCTGCTATTTTTAATAGTTGTTATACAACCTGCGAGGAGTGTGTAGAAAGCCTGGGAACAAAAGAGGCATATGTTATTGATGAGTTAAAAGGTAGATTCATAAATGCAACTTTTGAACAAGATGGTGTAGATGCCGAAGGTTTTATGACGGTTACCTGGGAGGACAGTAATTTGGATGTTAATGGTGCTGAAGTAATTGAAAGTGCAGAAGTCAATGCATTGATCAGGACTTTTACAAGAGAGTGGGAGTTAATCAAACAAGCTTGTGAAGCTCCTTGTAACGCAATTTATAATGGAGCTAGTTGTGAGGTGAGCAATACTACCTTGTTACAAGATATGAAACCTCTTGGGCAGTATGGAGCTGTATTTACCCCAGTCTTAGATGAAAATGGAAACCCACAGCTTGACGACAGTCAAAATGAAATTACACAGATCCAGGATGAGCTCAGCATTTTTAATGAAAATAATAAGTTAATATCTCCCGATGGAAATCCGGTTACCTGGAGAACACCTGCAGAGCCTTATAAGGATGCTCCCGGAGTTATTTCTGAAATTGTGGTGAGGATAAATGAGGATGGAACATATACGCCGGCAATAATAAACGGAGTTACTCCAAATAGCGGAACTACAGAATCAGGGGCTTCATACGAATGGATAAGCCCGGAGAACTTGGCTGATGTGCGCGATTTTTTGAGCGAGTGGAGAGAGTACTGGGCAGTTTCATTGCTTCCGTACCATCCAGAGAATTGTTATCTGGACTATGCCACGGCTTTATGTGATATCAAATCTAATGTTGATATCTATGATGTAATTTCCGGGCAAATGAAAACCGTTCCGATGGATAGTGATGGTTTTGATAGTTATATCCGTGAAATTAATGTATTTGACCAAGCTGAAGACTTAGGTCTTTTGTCTAATGATGATGAAGCTTTGATGAAGTTGGATCCATATTTTAATAAACAAATAGGATTAGAACTACCATCAGAATTCAATTGGAGAAAACAAGTTATGCAGACCGCATTAGACACCAGGTTCGAGGATTATACCAATAACGGCACAAACATTACATTGCTTCATTTTGCCTATTTGGCTGCTACCTGTGATGGTCTAACTACGTGTGATGATACGTCTTTTAATGGTCTTTCTTCTATAGATGATTCATTGAGTGACTCACAAAAGAATCAGATATGGAATACCTATAAAGGAAGCTATTTAAGTCTAAAAGAAAGGATAAAAACAGTTTTTAGAAATTTGTATGCCTTGAAAAACGGCTGTTACAACGGATGTATTGGTAATGGAGTGAATACACCGTCGATTACAAGTGTAATCCGTAATTATGCCATTGCTGGTACGATCCAGAATCACGCGAATACCAATGCCAGCGCAAATCAGTTGTGTGATGCTCAGAATGCCGAGTTGTATAAAGACAAGCTAAAGCGATTTACAGGAGCAGACGAACAGTACGATGCCAATCAGGATGAAGGTGATATCATTGAAGAGAATTCTGGTGATGGAGATTATTTTAATTATGCGCAAACCGGAGGATGCCCGTTAAAAGATGACTTAGAAAACTTTTTGGATCAATTTGTAAAAGAAAAAGATATAAACGATAATATTCAATCTCTTGTCGGAAACAGAATCTATCGAGGACAATACCTTACTAATGATTTGTTTGAAGCTTTTGGAGGAGAAGTAAATACATTATCTCAACTTAATTTTGAAGGAGTTGTACAGAGTAATAGCCTAAATCTGCAATCTAACATTGTGAATAGTTGTAGTAATTTACTAACGCTAAACCTACCAAATATCGGATGGGATGTTACCAACACCTGGGATAACTATAGCCCTATGGATGGTGTGGGTTGGAGTATACTTAACTTCTCTCAGCTTTATTATGATCCACTACTATCGAATCCGGCTCAAGGTGTTTTTGGTTTCCAGGTGCTGGCAGAGGTAATTATCGGAGCAGATATCAGAGAATTTGTATTTACCGGTACCACCTGTGTTGCTATTGGAGAATGTGGACCCGAAGACGATGGTATTGGTGAGGTATTGGATGATCAGGTAGATAATAACCCGATCAATAACAATAATACGATTGGGTGTACTAATCGTGCTCAGTTTGGTGATGACTTAGTGAACCTGATTAATGAACTAAAAAGTAGAAATGCTCTTAATACTACAACTGATTTATCTACAATTGTAAAATATTCAAAGAGTATCATACCTGAAATTATTGGAGATGATATTGTTACACCCAGAGCGGTTTGGTCTTACGGGAGTCAATCGTCTGATCAGTATGATATCACGTTTGATGGAACGGTGATTTTTTCAATAACAGGTCCTATGGCGTCGTTTTTAACAAACACAACAGCCAATACATTTACAAGCTTATATTTCCTTCCGGATACCAATAATAGTAACCAAAAACTATATTATACAGATGGATCCGGAGTGAGTAACTATTTCGAAACTTCTATCGTACAGGATGTAGACTATTCTTGTTGTAAAACAGCAACAGAACCAGATAACAATTGTATCACAGATAATGCTTTATTAAATAAAGATTTTACCGTATTGGCCAGAGCAATACGGGATAATTCATGGCATTTGGTTCCTGTTGATGGTGGTAATGGTCAACCTGGTCTCAATATAGATTTAAGTCAGCAAGGTTTGTTAACAAATAGTATACGCTCGTTTTTCGAAGAAATTAGTGGAAGTACTTTTACTACAATACACTTACGAAATGTAATGGATATTTACGACTCAAATGTCAATTACATTGGTTTTGTCGTTCAAGAGAACAGAGGAGAAGGATTTTACACCTTTGGCAGAAACGAATTATTTACTAATATTACTAATTGCACTTTAAATTTTGTAGAAAATCCGGCAGGAACTGATTATTATAGTTTTGGTTTTACCAACCAATCATCTAATACATATAATCAAACTCTATTAAAGTACAGGTTTGAAGAAACTCCTTTTTACATAGATTCATTTAGCGAAGTCAAACCTGAAGCAATATGTGATCGAATCTTAGAGTATGATTGTGCAATAAGTCCCTCATTTGAATCTGAAATGATTTCTATAGGGCAAGATTTACATGAGATTAATCTATATTTAGAGCAAGAAGGTTTATATGATTTATATTACAACGGTGGTTTTTCTGTTGTAGATCTGGAAGCAGCAGGAAAGTTGACCTCTTCACTTCGAGGTATTTTTCAACAAGCAATTGATAATCAAAGCATCACTTCTTTTCATGTCGCAAAAAGAGAATTTGGATCCCCAAATATAGGAATCGTAGTAAACAATCAATACTTTTTCCCATTTTCAATTGGTAATTATGCGGGGCCAAATTTTCACCAAGTTACATTTAATAGTTTAGAGGATCAAATCATTATTGAAGGTGTACCACATTTTACGTTTCAAATAGAGAACACCAGAAGTACGTCTCAAGGTACTTTTCGTTTTTTTATAGATTTCGGATATTATCGAGCTAGTATAGTTAATGATAAAGTAGTTCTGGAAGATGGTCAATTTGAACAATTTAGAGTTCCCTGTGCTGTTGTAAATGATAATACAGACCAACCTTTTGCTGCCGCATTAGCCATCCCGGATCCTAAGCAAAGCTCTAGTTGCGACATCTGTATTCCACAAACAGTAGCACCTATACCTTGTCAGGATAAATATGAGCAGTTTTTAAGTGATTTGGGGATTAATCCAGATACGTTCGAATCTTCCAGAATTGAAGGGTATACACTACTGGATAATTTCTATACAGAAACAAATTTCTGCAGTCTTAAGTTTCAATACATCGCAGATTCTTATGACAGGTATTTAACAGATCTAGGCGTGGTAACCGCAGTGGATCCTAATTTTTTAACCATTGCAGAATTTGGTAATACCAATCTTAATTATGGATATGATAAAATTAATGATGTCATTAGTGCCTATGTAGCTTACAGATCGCAACAAAATACAAATCCTACAGATGATTATTTCTGGACAGAATTTGTAAATAATGTATATTTAGTGGCAAACAAGGTATGTCCTCCTGCACCATTAGATGCTACGATTCAAGTGGATATTGCCGATGATGATACCACCAATTGCGAAGAAGCTAATATTGTGGTTGCAGAAACCTATCAAAGTGATTCCTATCAGGCATACCTGGATGCATTGGTAACTCAATTTAAAAGAGAGTATATTAAAAAAGGAATCGATAATGTAAACGAAACCCTAAAGGTTACCTATGCAGATAAAGAGTATCAGTACACGCTGTATTATTATGATCAGGCAGGTAATTTGGTGCAGACAATTCCTCCCGAAGGAGTAAATAGAGATGAAGATTTATCAGATAATATTAGTCCGTCTCACCGCTTACAAACTAAATACAAATATAACTCGCTCAATCAACTGGTATGGCAATCCACACCGGATGGTGGTGAGACACGTTTTGCCTATGATAAACTCGGTAGAATTATCTTATCTCAGAATGCAAAACAAAAAGCGACCAGATTGTATGAGTATGATTGCTCATACTACGAAACGAGTTTTCCGATTAGTTTAGCGCAAACGAATGGGTTAGGCGTCATATCTTCAGGAAATTTTGCCGGATCAATACGTGTAATTGGTACCTCTCAACCATTGCCGGGTACACCTAATTATGGTGGGTTTTCTAACGAGTTTATCCAGCAAGAAGGGTACATTGAATTTAATCTGAATATACCAAATCTATTAGGGGATCTTTCAACAAAATCAGTAGCTGTTGGATTATCGTATAGCAATGTTGATGATTCGTTTACCACCATTGATTATGGCATCAAAGCCGATTTGCTGGACAGAAGAATGAGTATTATTCAACAAGGAGCAGCAGATATTCCGTTGTTACAACAATTCAACCATAATGATAAGGTAAGAATAGAACGAGCAGATGGTAACATCAACTTCTATTTCAATGATGGTCTAATCAGAACCTATTCAGATCCTGATCCTACTGCAGCAATGTACATTGATATTGGTATGATCGGTAATTATGCCGTGGATAATGTAAGGTTAGTTAACAAAATTTCCAAAACCTGTTATACAGGCAACTATAGCTATACTGACTATGATGCCTTAGGTAGGATTGTAGAAGCCGGAGAGTTAGCGCTGGATGAACAATATAGCATTAGTGATACCGGTAGATTAGTACACCTAAATACCGGAGCGATTGTAGAAGAAGTAGACCAGATGGCATTTCCTTACAATCTTACCGACAAACCAAGGAGTGAAGTCACCAGAACACAATATGATACATCCTTGCCAGGAGCAGAGCACCTGTTTGGAGATAATGTATTTACCGGTAATCCCTTGCTTAATAATGATATTACCACCAGAAACAGGGTAACAGCGGTGCTATATCACAATGCTTATGCAGAAGGGGATACAGAATATGATAATGCCATCTTTTACAACTATGATATCCACGGTAATGTAAAAGAACTGGTATGTGATAACAAAGCACCAGAATTAGTTCCCATTGATCAAAATCAGAAAAGAGTACAATATGAGTACGATCTGATTAGTGGAAATGTTCATCAAGTAATTTTCCAGGCAGACCAACCGGATCAGTTTATACATAGGTATTCCTATGATGATGATAACCGTATTACCTCGGTAGAAACCTCTCATAATGGGGTGATCTGGGAAAAAGACGCCTCATACCAGTACTATGCACACGGACCATTGGCTAGAGTGCTTATCGGAGATAAAAAAGTGCAGGGTATGGATTATGTATATACACTACAGGGCTGGTTAAAAGGTGTGAATTCTGATGGGTTAAACCTTGTGGATGATATCGGAAAAGATGGAGTACAAGGATCCAAGGTTGCCAGAGATGCAATGGGATATTCTCTGAGCTATTATTATGGAGATTACCAACCGGTAACCCAAAATGTTGCTTTTAGATGGGGAACAGGTTTTAATCGGGAAGCTGATAAGAATTTATATAATGGTAACATCAAAATGATGATTACCGACCTGTTGGATCAAAATGAAGATAGAATAGGGCTTCAAATAAATCAATATGAATATGATCAGTTAAACCGAATCCGTAAAATGCAGGGTAATCAGCTAAGCGGAAGAGGTTTAGATCCCAACTATAGTGCAGAATACGAATATGATAGAAACGGTAATTTGATCAAATTATCACGTAAAGATCAAAACGGAACCGTCATTGATGATTTTAATTATAAATATAATAGAAATAGCAACGGAGATATTACCAACAACCAGTTGCTTACAGTACAAGATAAGGTTGGCAAACAATTGGATAATGACCTGTTAGATCAGTTTGCCGCGTTAGGAGTGCCAGCTGATGCCTTTGATCAAAATAACGAGAATCATATCAATTATATCTATGATGATATCGGCCAACTGATCAGAGATAAGACAGAAGGCCTTACTATAGATTGGCGTGTAGACGGTAAAGTACGCAGTGTGACCAAAGATGATGGTACCGTTATCAGTTTTGGATATGATGGATTAGGAAATCGTCTGAGTAAAACCGTAGTGAAATCTGATGATCCTAACGATAAGATGACTACCTATTACTCCAGAGACGCACAAGGTAACGTACTGGCCGTATATGGTACTGGTAGTGACGCGGCCAACTGTGCTGTAACCTTAACACTAGATGATGAGGTTGTTACAAACATAGGTATTACCGAAAAAGCACAAGCTGATATTATTGTAGCTCCTACCGCAGAGTATGTAGTTGAAAGTGGTGCTATGATTACACATAAAGCGGCAGAAGGTATTACCTGGTTACCGGGTACGCATGCCAAGACAGGTAGTGATGTGCATGCGTTGATTGATGAAGTTGCTTGTGTAAATACATTACCTGATGGTAGCGAAGTCATGGCATTGAGCCTAAAAGAGCACCATATTTATGGTAGTAGTAGATTAGGACTACAAGAATCTGATGTGTTATTAGGTACAGCAGATGGCACTACAGATGATGAAGATCTGTATACCAATACAGTAGGAGATAAGCGATACGAATTATCCAATCACTTGGGTAATGTGCTGAGTGTGATTAGTGATAGAAAACTAGTAGCTATTGATACTACTAATTCGATTACTTCAGTTGTTACGGATAGTGATATTCATTACAACGATACGTTTGATACCTCTGTAGGCGGGTGGACAAAAACCACGCAAGCAACTGGCATAGCGATAGATAATGGTAGGTTAGCCGTGACTACGGCACAAAATAATCACGGAGCGCAATCATACTACTGGTTATATGCCGGTAGAACCTATGAGATCCGTTTAACGGTGAACAGAGATGATTTTACTCCAGGTCTGGAAATTGGTATATGGAAAGGCAGTAGTAAATTACAAGCCCAAAACGTAGATATGTCCGGAGCAGTGACGATGACATTTACCGCAACCAGTACGGGTAATCATCGATTAAACACACGTCTTAAAGAGACAGGATATGCAGGTGCAGACCAAACCTATTACCTGGATGCTATAGAGATTGAAGATCTTACAGAAGGTACACAGCCGATCTATGTTACTGAGTTTACAGGTGGCGTTACTCCTTTTACAGCCAGTAATGGAACCACGGCGATGACTACAGAAGCTGGTAGGCTTAAAGTAACCACCGGAGCAGATTTTAATGGTACCAATGCCAATTACTATTTATTAAAAGGGAAAACGTATACCGTAGACGTAGATGTAGATGTAAATGCATTTACACCACCATTAGAAATAGGTGTCTGGAAAGGCAATAGTAAACTACAGTCTGATCTGGTAACAGAAACAGGTACATACACCACTACAATTACGGTAGACGAATCTGGAGAATACAGAATCAATACCAGACTCAGAGAGAATGGATATAATGGAGGCGATCAAGTCTATTATTTGGATAATCTTGTGATTACCGAGGTTGAACAAAACAGCAATATTACCAACATTAATAATGCAGATTTTGTTACCTTTACTCCAGACGTTCTTTCATTTAATGATTACTATCCGTTTGGGATGTTGTTGCCTAACAGACATGGGAATAGTAGCGACTATCGTTACGGATTCCAGGGGCAGGAAGTCGATAACGAAATTAAAGGGGAAGGGAATTCTGTTAACTTTACTTTTAGGATGCACGATTCCCGCGTTGGTAGATTCTTTGCTGTTGATCCTTTATCACCTCAATATGCTCATTACACTCCATACAGTTTTGCAGGAAATAAAGTTATAGCGTGGCGTGAGTTGGAAGGTCTTGAAGAATCCAATATTAATGACGAGTTCTCTTATGAAGATGCGAATTGGTTTGTTAAAACAATGGCGAATTTATTTGTTGTTGCTGCAAAAGTTGGTGATAATTTTAACGAGTCTAATTTAGGCTACATGATCAATGATCTTAGCGGAAACCCTGTAAGTACAGATGATCTTTCCAGTGACGAAAAATTTATACATAGTTTACGAGGTTTTAAAAATATGGTTGATGTAGCATCTCTTCCATTAGCAGCTCTTGAAACTATGCAAGTAAGATCGGTAGATGTTAAGACAAAATATAAAAAAGATGTTCCTTCGTTAAAAGTATTAAATAAAAAAGTTGTTGATAAAGTATCTGCTTCATCTTCTAAAATAAAATTAAAATTACCTAAAATTGAAGTTCCTGAGAAGCCTTTGAGTAATTCAGTTGAGCTTGTTTCTCCTTCTGATGTCAAATTTTCCGAGCAGACTATGATTGGACAAAGAGTTTGGGCTTATTTTAATGGTAAAGCTCAAGGTTTCTATGAGATGAAGGGGAATATCCTTAATATAGAAATTAATTTGCCTAAAGAACTTAAAGGAAAAGGTATAGGTAGTGTTATTTTTAAAGAAGCGGTTGATGGAGTTTATAGTTTTAAAGCATTATGGAAAAAAAGTAAAAGATTGTATCCAGAGAAAGGAATGTCAGACAATTTAGCTGAGTATTATAAAAATATTAAGAATAAAATGTCAAAGACAGATGCAGCTTGGAACACTTGGTCGGGAAGACAAGCTAAAAAGAATGGTTTTAACAAAGCCGTCGTGAACGAATTAGAAGATGGTGATGGTGTTGAAGTTTTATTTACTAAAGAATAGTACTTATGAAAGGTAAATTATCTATTAATAATGTTTTTAGTGCCGAGGAAAAAAAGTATTTATTAAGTATTAAATTAATAGAAGGTGTTTTAAGTATAAATGACTTTATTTTATATAATGATAAAAGAGTTTTTAAAATAGTTGATATAGAGCTACATTCTTTGAATAATGATGGTTCAGCTATTTTAAAAGTAAAAGATTTATCTGATGACCTTGTTATTCCTTGGGATTCCATTAAGGAATTTTATTTTGAAAGTGATAAGGTTATGGATTAAAATAATTATCCCCTCGCTAGCGCGAGCGTCCCCGCTCGTGCCGTCAAAGATTGGCGGGATATGATCAGCGTACAAAATATAATTTTATATAAAATAGCTATTTAGAAATAGGTAGTTTATAATTAATAACCCAAAATAAATAAAAATGAACAAAAGAGTACCCAAGATTTTATTAGTCTTAACCTTACTAAGTATTTTTAGTGTTAGTTGTAGTAGCGATGATGGCACATCTGCGGATAATAGCAGTTTTATGAGCGCTACAATTGGCGATACCGATTGGCAATCCACACAGATTAATTTTTCTAATCTAACCGTCGTAAATGGTCAGGGGCAACGCTATGATGTAAGTGCAGGAAACCAGGATATCGAGTTCGTTCTGGCAGTAGTAGACAGAAATCTAGGTGATTGTATCACTCCCGGTATCTATGGGGGTGATGATGTGTTGTTCATATATTATTATAACCTGGACGGCACCTTTGTTTCAGAACATTTTCCAACACCCTTAAGTGATAATACTATAGAAAGCAATTTACAGGTTACCGTAACCTCTTGTGCAGATGGTAAAATATCCGGTACCTTTTCGGGCACGATGTACAGCAATTTCTTTGATCAGTCACAACAAGAAAATGATTATGAAACACTAGAGATCAGCAATGGTAGATTTCAAAACATACCCTTTCAGGTCATCAATCAGGGAAGAAGCTCTGTTCTTTCAACTTCTCCTGAGAACAATACTTTTTAAAATATTAGTTACCTCATTGAGTTCCCTCTCCTTGGGGAGAGCCTGCCTCCCCGTCAGGCAGGGGTTAGGGTGAGGGGTATATCTAGGAAGCATTTTTTTTCAGCTAATAAAGAAATCTTAATAAGTTCCCTCGCTAGCGCTCGTCTGTGACGGGTGCCGTGGCAGATTGGTTTGAGACAGGACTAAGAATAATAAAATAATTAGAAATAGTAGCTACTTAGAGTTGTTTTAGGTAGCTATTATTTTTTAGGATAAGACGGTGTGTTTATATGGCACTCGTTGCAAACGATCGCCAGCATATAAGATAGACAATTGTTACAAGTACTGGCTATACCATATCATATTTTCATTATAAAACATCAGTTAGAGGTAACAAATAGTATCATAATGACACATCTATATAGCAAGGCTATGCTATTAAGTTATTAAAAGTCTTACTACAAGTAATTGAATTTTAGAATAGATATATGAGTAGAAAATATAAATTTCATAATACATCAGGACTCTATTTTGTGTCTTTTGCTACAGTTTATTGGATAGATGTATTTACCAGACAAAAATACTTTTCAATTTTAGCAAGTAGCATAGAATATTGCAGAAAAGAAAAAGGGATGGAAGTATATGCGTATTGCTTTATGCCCAGTCATATGCACTTAATATTTAGATCAACAAAACAAGATCCTTCTAGCCTATTAAGGGATTTTAAAAAATATACTGCCAAGAAAATATTACTAGCAATACAAGATAACCCGCAGGAAAGTAGGAAAGAATGGTTATTAGAGATGTTTGCAAAAGCAGGCAAAGAAAGAAGTAATATAAGTACCTATCAATTTTGGCAACATCACAATAAACCAATCGAATTATGGACAGACAAGGTAATACAACAAAAGGTAGATTATATCCATAATAATCCTGTGCAATCTGGTTTTGTAACAGATACTTTAGATTGGAAATACAGTAGTGCAAGAAATTATCAAGAAGATCATACTATTTTAAAAATTGATAGCGATGGTTTCTTATTAGGATTGGTTAGGTAATTTAGGTTTATTGGTACTCGTTACAAACGAGCACTAGCGATAGCTACATCTAATATAGGCAAATAAAAAAGAAATCGTATGAAGTTCCCTCTCCTTGGGGAGAGCCTGTCCGCCGGTGGTAGGTGTTAGGGTGAGGGGCAACTCACCAATATTTTTTAGTTCTTTTAAAAATAATTAAAAATCAACAGTAACAAATGTCCTCTTTAAGACACTTACTTATAGTAAGAGTAATATTCAATAAATAAGCTATCTTTGTTAGGAATTCGTCTATTAATAGGTAGATATAAAAACAATTGTAATGAATATTGAAAGCACAAAATTAGAATTAATGCATTTATTGCTTCAAACCCAAAAGGAATCATTACTAGCTAAATTAAAAAAGGTTTTTGAAGAAGAGCAAACAGATTGGTGGCATGATTTAAGCGAAAAGGAACAAAAGGATATTGAAATCGGTATTGAGCAAGCTGATGGAGAGAAATATATAGAAGATCAAGAAGCAATGAAGCGATTTGAGAAATGGCATTAAAAATTGTATGGACACCCAAAGCTATAGAAGGATTGGATGAAGTTCTAGAATACATGGAAATCCATTGGACATCAAAAGAAATAGTACTCCTAGAACAAAAAATTGAAGAATTTAAATCTCAAGTAAAAAGGACACCGCTATTATATCCAAGTACCGGGGTACATAAAAATGTTAGGAAGGCTATACTAAGTAAACACAATTATATTATTTATCGCATCAATCCTGATAAAATGATCATAGAGTTAATCTATTTTAAGGCTTCAAAACAAAAACCTGAGTTTTAAAAAATACACATCCCGAATTTGATGATCCGGGATTTTTTAAATCTATATAATTATAACAACCCATCTAAAGTTCCCTCTCCTTGGTTGAGCAAGCCCACCTGCGTTGGGGTTAGGGTGAGGGGTATATCCCGCAAGCATTATTTTTTCAGCTAGAAAAGATATCTTATCAAGTTCCCCCGCCTGTAGTCGTGGTCAGTGTGAGGGGGTAACCCACCAATATTTTTAATTTTTTCAAAAATATTTAAAAATCGACAGTAACAAATGTGTACCTAATGACACTTACATATAGTAATAGTAACATTCAATAAATAAAGGTAGGCATTTAATTGAATAGCTATTACAAAAAATCAAGGGCTGCGGTTGTATATGGGGTATGTGTGCCGCGGCCTGATTTTATGAAGTATTTTGACTAAAATGCAAATCGAATACTACCAAAATTGTGAATAACTATGCGTGCATTGTTAATAAGTTACGGTAAAACCGCTTTTTTTGTATTTTTTTTGTACATTGAGCTGGCTTAACAATCGATCCTTATATGATTTTATCCAGAAATGAAATCATAGTGAAATGAAACAACCACAAATCGTCATTACTTTAAACCTCACAACCCCTCTAATGAACAACTACAAACTTACAATCATCGGATTATCTATTTCCGTGTTTGTTTACTTTTCCTCCGTTTTTTTAGAAATCGACCTTTACGAGCAATTACTTACATTTCTAGCTACCTTAGAACAGTATGAGTTTGATAAATTTATTATTCCTTTAGGCATTTTTGCCATCTTTTTGGTATTTGACATGCGTAGGCGTGTGAAAAAAATCAAACTAGAAAATGCAAAACTAAAGATCTATAAAGCAATGCTTTCTTCTAGTCACCATATTTTAAATAACTTCATTTATCAGATGGATATATTTAAGATTACAGCAGAGGATACGCCTGGTTTTGATGCTAAAACTCTTGCGTATTATGAAGATATCATTAGCAATACCTCGCACCAAATTCATTCGCTCAGTAACGTATCCAGCATCGACGAATATTCTATACGTTCTTCTGTGATGTCAGTTTAAACGACAAAACATTATTTTTCTAGAGATTATTTGCTACCTGCTATAATGTGAATACAAAGATGTAATTTTTATGCTTATCATTTTTGGTGGTTTATACTGCTTATAATGTAAGCATCGGATGTTTTCGTCGACTGTATTGTCAAATTAAATGATGGAAATTATAGATTATCTATTAGGTAAAGGAGGATTTGCAATACTGGCATTGGTTGTAGTATCGGTGATGTTATATCATAAAATAAAGGCTCAACAAGAATTTGGAGTTTCCTCTAAAAAGGAAAAGAACAAATAAGTGACTATTACCGTATATATAGTAAAAAGGAGCTACACAATCATATAGCTCCTTTATGTTTTCATAAAAGCTAAAAAATTCTCTTAATTAAACTGACATACTTTGTAAGATGAAAAAGGAGAATATCTACAAGACACATCTCCAGGTCCTAAAAATGGAGAAAGATCCCAGCAGTCTGCATTGGTGTTACAGCGTCTTCCTGCGACAAATCCTCCGTTGATTGTTTTTTGTTGCTTCTTGCTTAAAGAAGTTCCTAAATTTTTGATGTTGTCGATCATACTATACGGTTTAAGAATTAGATTTCTCTAAAATAAATTCTTTAATACTATGAAAGTAACTATTGTGGAGTTTCGACAGGATATTGTGGACGAGTGTATATGTTCTTCCTTAAATCCTTCCTTTTAAAGAAAGAAATTGAAAAGTCTCTTCGCCGCGGCGAAGATATTTATAGGGATGTTTAACTGTTTTTGATAGCAAAACTAATACAAACCAAGTTCAATATTACGAACCACTTTTTTCAAAAAAACTAAAAACAGAACCTCCATATTTACGTGCATTGCTAAAATAAGATACTGTATCTAGTTTAGTATGCTTAGAGTGTTCTATGATCAAAATACCATCTTCATTTAGTAAATCATTCTCAAAAACCAATGCAGCAATTTTGGCAAATTGATCGTCTGTAAAATCATAAGGCGGATCTGCAAATATGATGTCAGATTTTTTCTTTACTTTTTCCAGGTAGCTATACACATCACTTTTTATAGTGTCAATAGTAAAATCAAGCTCCTTGGCAATACTTTTAATGTATCCTACACAGCTGTAGTTTGCATCCACTGCAGTTATATTCTCTGCACCACGAGATGCAAATTCGTAACTAATATTTCCAGTGCCTGCAAAAAGATCTAATAGCGTAACCTCAGAAAACACATAATGATGGTTGAGGATATTAAACAATCCTTCTTTGGCCATATCGGTTGTGGGGCGTACCGGTAATTTTTTTGGTGCCTGTAATCGTTTTCCTTTATATTTTCCTGATATGATACGCATATTAAAAATGACTTAATAAAACAAAATGTTGGTGATCATCAATAGGAGTGAGGTGATCAGAAATTTTGATAAGGTTATTTCTACTTCCGAAATCTACATGACGAATATATTTATGCGCAATATGATAAGCCTTACTTGCTTTTGTGATATCGCCCAGAAAAATCAATTGAAATTCTTCGGGATTTAATCTCAATTGCTCTGCAGCAAACATAACATAGTATAAAAAATCTTCGTGGGTGTCGTATATATAAGAATTGCCTAGTTTTAGTTTTCCTTTTTCGGTGATCACCAGATCAAAGGAGGTAGGATTCATATGAGCAAATACCGTTGTAGTTTCACTGTTCTTTTCTTTTGCTAAAATAGTATCTAAAAGAATGGTGGACGAATGTTTATATGTAAAAGAACCAAAAGTGTCAAAAAAGAAATTATTAATATTTGTATAGGGTATATAAACAATAACAATTTCGTGCGGTTCTAATTCATCATAGGCGATAAAATCATTATCCAATACTTTGATGTTATACTTTAGATAATCTTTTAATGATTCAGGGTCAAATAAAGCCTTTGGCACACAGGTATATAAATCATTTTGATGAATAACTTCTACCGTGTCAAAATCATATTGAAGGTTTGGGTGGTGATCAAAAGAGTATTTGATTTTGTCCAGTACTTGTTCCGGAGACAAATGGATTCCAAAATTATCATGTTCGATTGCTGTTATTTCTCCATCAGAATTTACGGTGCAAAAAGAAAGTCCATTCAGGCTTACCTGAATGGACAATGTATGTTTTGTAGTACTTGACGTATTACTCTTGTTTTGTATTTGAGTCATAAGTTTTTGGCCAGTTACCAGTAGTGTTAACTTCTTGCATCGAACCTACGGATAAAAATGGTCCATCTACACCTTCTACAGAAACTACCTGCTTTTCCTGATACAATAAGTCTTTATCAAGATCGTGTAATAGAACATCCTTAGCAACTTTGGCTTCAAAAACACTGATTCTGATTCCGTTTTTGTCGATAAATCCTGCGTCAAGGTCAAACTTCGCATCTACACCTTCAATAGGCACATTCATCATTGTTTTATAGCGATCGCTTCCTCCAAACAAAGAATCCTTTATAGAAGCATAACCAAGGGTGTCAATGACAACCGTATCTCTTGGCTCATCAATTTGTAATATCTTATTAAATCTGATAAAACTAGAATCTCTACGCTGTGTCAACGTAAATTTAGCTGTATCTATAAAAGCAATTAATTTAGCAGGATCTTTTTCAAATCTCCCAACTACTGTATTATGAGCTAGCTCTGCTTGTCGAATATCTCTAAGATTTTCAATGGCTTTTGCGTAACGCACTTTTTTAATTTTGTTGAATCGTACAGGACCCATTACAGAATTGTATACCATGTAACCCAAGGCTGCGATAATTACCCATAGAACTAGTTGAAGAACAATTTTCATTTTATAATTTAGCTTTTAGACATTAGTGTATACGCAAATCTACAATTTTTTTTTAATCGTAAAAGTTTATAGCCAAAAAATCATTACTATCTTTGATTTATTAACAGATTATGGATTTAAGGAACATCAATATTTCATGAGGAAAACAGAGTTTTATCAGTTGCTTAAAGACGATTTTCCTTTTGAACCCACACTAAAACAGGACATTGTACTTCAGAAGCTTTCAGAATTCATACTATCAGATTCCAAAAACAGTCTTTTCTTACTAAAGGGATATGCAGGTACGGGTAAAACGACTTTGATTGGTACATTGGTTAAAAATTTATGGAAAGCAAAGTTAAGCTCGGTTTTATTGGCTCCTACTGGTCGAGCCGCTAAGGTAATTAGTAATTATTCGGGTAGACAAGCACAAACCATCCATAGAAATATATATTATCCCAAAAAAAATAGTAGTGGTGGCCTTGCATTTCAACTAAAACAAAACAAAAGTAGAAATACCATTTTTATTGTAGATGAAGCATCTATGATCCCGGATACTCCTAGTGATAGCAAACTTTTTGAAAATGGTTCTTTACTAGATGATCTAATGCTGTACGTTTACTCGGGCCATAATTGCAAGATTCTGTTTATTGGGGATACTGCTCAGCTGCCGCCTGTAAAATTAGAGGTGAGTCCGGCCTTGGATTCGGATACTTTATCTATGGGTTTTCATAAAGAAGTGACTCAAATCGAGTTGGATGAAGTGGTAAGACAGGCAGAGGGTAGTGGTATTTTGATGAACGCCACATCGTTAAGAGAATTACTAAACGATGGGTTTTATGATTCTTTTCAATTTAATATTGATGGATATCCTGATATTATAAGATTGATCGATGGGCATGATATTATGGACGCTTTAAATGACTCTTATGCCAGCGCCGGTCACGAAGAATCGGTTATTATATTGAGGTCTAATAAGAGAGCAAACATCTACAATCAACAGATTCGTTCTAGAATACTTTTTCAGGAAGATGAACTTTCTACAGGAGATTATTTAATGGTAGTCAAGAACAATTACTTCTGGTTAGATACAAAAAGCGAGGCTGGATTTATAGCAAACGGAGATATCATAAAGATTCTGGAAATATTCGCGATTAAAGAATTATACGGATTTCGTTTTGCAGAAGTTAAGATTTCTATGGTAGATTATCCGGATCAAAAACCTTTGGAAACCGTTTTGATTTTAGATACATTAACTTCAGAGAGCCCTTCTTTATCCTATGAAGAATCCAATAAATTATATCAGGAAGTGTTAAAAGATTTTGAAGGAGAAAAATCAAAGTACAAAAAGTTTTTAGGAGTCAAAAACAACAAGTTTTTTAACGGTCTACAGGTAAAATTCTCTTATGCAATTACCTGTCATAAATCACAAGGTGGTCAATGGGATACTGTATTTATAGAGCAACCGTATTTGCCTGAAGGAATCAATAAAGACTATTTACGTTGGTTATATACTGCGGTAACAAGAGCGAAAGAAAAATTGTATCTTATAGGGTTTAAAGATGATTTTTTTATTGAAAGTTAAATTGGTTTACGAATGCAAGAAACAATTTTAAGCATATGTCTAGGAGTCGGATTAGCAGCTTCTGTTGGATTCAGGGTGTTTTTACCATTATTGGCTGTGAGTTTGGCAGGTCATTATGGTGTCATTCCGTTAAATGGAGATTGGCAGTGGATTGGAAGCAATGCAGCATTAATTGTATTGTCTGTGGCTACCATTATCGAAATTCTAGCGTATTATATCCCTTGGTTTGATAATTTATTGGATACCATTGCAATTCCGCTAGCTGCTGTTGCTGGAACAGCTGTTATGGTCTCAACAGTAGCCAATTTAAGCCATGTTGTAACCTGGGCTTTAGCGATTATTGCAGGAGGAGGAACCGCAGCCACCGTAAAAAGTACGATGGGCGCATCCAGATTAACTTCTACTGCCACTACAGGAGGTTTAGCCAATCCGGTAATCGCAACTGCAGAAACAGGAACCGCTACCATCATGTCTGTATTATCTGTGTTTTTACCATTATTAGCGATCATTTTTGTAATCATTTTATTTTTTGGTTTAAGAAAAGTTTATAAAAAACTATTCGTTCGCTCTTCTGGAAATTCGATTTAAAAAAGTTATTTTTGACCCTGCAAAAGCAAGCAATTTTGAACAAAACGAAGCTGAAAACGATCGCAATGATCCCTGCGAGATATGCTGCAACTAGATTTCCTGGGAAATTAATGCAGGATCTCGAAGGTAAATCCGTTATTCTCAGAACTTATGAAGCTGCGATAAATACATCATTGTTTAGTGAGGTATTTGTAGTAACGGATAGTGATATTATATTCAATGAAATTACAGCTCACGGCGGTAAAGCCATTATGAGTATCAAAGAACACGACTGCGGGAGTGATAGAATTGCAGAGGCTGTAGAAAATATGGATATTGATATCGTAGTCAATGTGCAAGGAGATGAGCCTTTTACAGAAAGAGAAAGCCTAGAAAAAGTATTGAAAGTATTTGAAGGTGAAGATGCTGATAAAATAGATTTGGCAAGTTTAATGACACCTATAAATGATTGGGATGATATCGTAAATCCTAATAGCGTTAAAGTAATTGTAGATAAAGACAATTATGCGCTCTATTTTTCTCGTGCTCCTATACCCTATCCCCGAGATAAAGAAATTAGCCATACCTATTATAAACATAAAGGAATCTATGCATTTAGAAAGCAGGCAATTCTAGATTTTTATCGCCTACCGATGAGAACTTTAGAAGCTTCTGAAAAAATTGAATGTATTAGATATCTTGAGTATGGTAAGAATATCAAAATGATAGAAACACATCATGAAGGTGTGGAAATAGATACCCCGGAAGATTTAGAAAAAGCAAGAAAACTAATTAACAAACAAAATCTTTTGAATATAACATCTACTGCCGTTACGCCCAAGGTTGAAGAATCTATACATAAAAATTTTCCGATGGTACCAAGAGTGGTTTTCGGTAAAGGTTCTTTCAATCAATTGGAACAAATCCTTTCTCCTGAACGTAAGAACGGAGCTCCTTTTGTTTATCTTATCGATGATGTTTTCGAAAATAACAAAGCATTTATTGAAGATAGAATACAGCTATCCGGGAATGACAGAATAGTATATATCTCTACCAAAGAAGAACCAAAAACAACCCAGGTAGATGAACTTGTTTTAGAATTTAAAAGTATTTTTAGTTTTACACCAAGTGGAATCATCGGTATTGGTGGAGGATCTATTATGGATCTGGCCAAAGCAGTTGCTATTATGATGAACAATACAGGTAGTGCTACAGAATATCAAGGTTGGGATCTTGTTGATAACAGAGCGGTATATCATGTGGGAATCCCCACTATTTCTGGAACAGGAGCAGAAGTTTCGAGGACTACCGTATTAACCGGGCCAGAAAAAAAGTTAGGTATTAATTCTGATTTCACTCCTTTTGATCAGGTGATTCTAGATCCTGAATTAATTAAAGACGTGCCAAAAAATCAGTGGTTCTATACAGGTATGGATTGCTATATCCATTGTATTGAATCCTTAAATGGTACATATCTGAATGCTTTTAGCCAGAGTTATGGAGAAAAGGCATTGGATCTATGCAAAGAAATCTTTTTAAAGGATTCTTTGGATAAAGAAGAGGCAGATGCAAAACTAATGATGGCTTCGTGGCACGGTGGTATGAGTATCGCATATTCTCAAGTCGGAGTAGCGCACGCGATGAGTTATGGATTAGCCTATGTTTTGGGAACGAAGCACGGAATAGGAAATTGTATTGTCTTTGATAAACTTGGGGATTACTACCCAGAAGGTGTTGCGCTCTTTAAGAAAATGAAAGAGGTTCATAAAATAGATCTACCAACAGGAATTTGCGCTAATGTAACCGAAGAACAACTGGATACTATGGTATCTGTTGCATTAGGTTTGGTACCTTTATGGGAAAACGCCTTTGGTAAAAATTGGCAGGATAAAATAAATGCTGATACCCTTAAGGCAATTTATCGTACTTTATAGTTCTGAATTTCATAATCAAACAACCATGAGAAAATTTTCATCTTTTATATTTCACAAAATAATGGGATGGAAGATGATAGGAGATTTTGACGAGGGTAATATTAAAAAATGTGTAGTCATTGTAGTACCACATACTAGCTGGCATGATTTTTATATTGGTTTATTAGTAAGGCAAATAGCAGGAGTAAAGATCAGTTTTATGGGAAAGAAAGAACTTTTTAAATGGCCATTTGGTTGGTACTTTAGAAAAGTTGGAGGAATCGCTCTTGATAGAACTCCCGGTCAGAATAAAGTAGATGCGATTGCCAAAGAATTTGAAAAACGTGATGAACTAAGATTAACTTTGGCTCCAGAAGGAACAAGGAAAAAAGTTTCGACCTGGAAAACAGGATTTTATTATATCTCAAAAGCCGCTAACGTACCTATTATCATGGTCGCTTTTGATTTTGGGAAGAAAAGAGTAGTGGTGTCTTCGGCATTTTACCCTACGGATGATATTGATAAAGATTTAGAATATATGTATGGTTTTTTTAAAGGTGTAAAAGGAAAGATTCCCGAGTACAGCTTTGAACCGGAAGCTTAGAATTTACGAGTTTTTTCTTTTTTAATGATTTCTTTTTTAGGGTCTTCTTTATTTTCTTCTTCCAAAGCATCTGCACCAAAAAGCAATTCTGTGCTGGAAAAAGTAGTTCCGAAAGTTTTTGCAGCAAGATACACCTGAGATATGGCACTTTCAACTTGTTCACGGCTTAGTTCCTTCAATGGGTGAACATATGCAGACCAAAGAATGCCATTAGAGATCGCATATTTCACATCAAGAGCAGAATGAAAGTTAGCGGTCATTGTATCTAATAACAAATCTTTATCAAGATTACCGGATTCTGTGATAGGGGATATAATACGCATTCTATTATTAGCAGAGTCCGTAATGCAAAGCATCATAGTTTCTTTATAAACAAACTGCCAGTTTCCTGATACTCCAGCTAATGTATCCGCATTTTTGGTAATAATCTCACTTAAGATGTCGTTGTTCATGCTCTGGGCGTAAGAAAATATTCCGAAAGACAGAAATAAGAAAGTGGTCCATTGCTTTATCATTAGGCTAATTTTTAACTAGGTCGAATAAACCTTGTAAACCTAACAAAAAAAAGACCGCCTTGTCGGGCGGCCTTTCGATTAATGTTATAATTTTTTGATTATATTTCTGTAAAAGTACCTGAAAAACTTACAGTTACCATTTCGTTATTATTCAATTGGATATCAGCAACAATCGTGTAATTATTATTCTCTCCACCAGAAATGGTAACAGTTCCACCAATTGCATCAAAAGTAATTCCATCTACTCTTAATGTTACAATGTTAAAGTGAAAAGCAGGATTATCTGGAGTGGTTGCCGAGAAATTGAAAGTTCCAGGAGTAAACACTGCGTTTTCTCCAGAAACAGGAGAAAAAAGTTCAGCATAAAATTCGTAAGGAACATTGTCATTAGTTCCACTTACAGTAAAATCAAGATTATAATAACCTTGTTCAGTTGTAGTTCCAAAGTCTTCAACTTCAGCTTCTGATACATTAACTACAGTACCTGCATAAGAAATTTGATTAGTAACTTCAACAATAGCTCCATCGTCATCACTTGAACAAGAAGTTAGCACTAAAGCAGAAATGAATGCGAATAAAAAAGTAATTTTTTTCATTTTGGGTTTTTTAAAATTAAGGCGCGAATTTAAGCAAATAAAAAAAAGAGTCAAATTTTAATTTAACTCTTTTTTAACTTTAACTTTTGTTTATTATTTCCCTTAATTTTAGGAAGATTCCTCCATAGTATGATAAACATTTTGCACGTCATCATCTTCTTCTATTTTTTCAAGAAGTTTTTCTACATCGGCAGCTTGTTCCGGAGTGAGTTTTTTAGTCACTTGCGGAATTCGTTCAAAACCAGAGGATAAAATTTCAATATCTCTCTTTTCTAATTCTTTCTGGATCGCACCAAAACTTTCAAAAGGAGCATATATTAATATTCCATCCTCATCCTGGAATACTTCTTCTGCACCAAAATCAATAAATTCTAATTCCAATTCTTCAGGATCAAGATCTTCTCCATTAATTCTAAAGTTGCAGGTATGGTCGAACATAAATTCTACAGAACCAGAAGTGCCTAGATTGCCATCACACTTATTAAAGTAGGATCGTATATTGGCAACCGTTCTATTATTGTTATCGGTAGCTGTTTCAACCAGAATAGCTATTCCGTGTGGAGCATATCCCTCAAACAGTACCTCTTTATAGTCACTTTGATCTTTATCAGAAGCTTTCTTGATGGCACGTTCTACATTGTCTTTTGGCATATTTACAGCTTTGGCGTTCTGTATCACTGCTCTAAGACGTGAGTTAGAAGCTGGATCAGGACCACCTTCTTTTACAGCCATTACAATATCTTTACCTATACGAGTAAACGCTTTGGACATCGCTGACCAACGTTTCATTTTACGTGCCTTTCTGAACTCAAAAGCTCTTCCCATAATCTAAATTTAAAATCAAAATACAAACATAAGTAGAAACCAAAAGTTTCACAAGTGGAAGTTTATTTCCGATTTAAATTTTTATTCTTCTTCAACAATGCCGTCGATTGCCTTAGCCAGTTGGAAATCTTTTTCGGTAATACCATCAGCATCATGCGTAGATAAACTAATAGTAACTACATTATATACATTGGACCAATCAGGATGATGATTTAACGCTTCAGCTTCAAAAGCAATGCGAGACATGGCTGAAAATGCATCTTTAAAATTTTCAAATTCGAATGAAGTGTGTAGTGCATTGTCTTCATATTCCCAACCATCCATTTTTTCTAATCGGGATGTTATTTCGGCTTCAGTTAGTTTTGTCATAGTATGTTTATTAATAAAATTAGTGTTAATTCCTAAAGCCCTAGTTCTTGTCTAAGTACTTCGTCATTATTGTTGTTTTTATTCCAATATGTTGACTTAATTTGCTTCAGCTTGGTAGCGGTAGTAGTTAGCTTTTTGGCGTTTGCACCAAAACCACTACTAAAGGTTTCTGTCCAACTTTCTATTTCGTACGGAAAAGTATTACCAAAGGTGATACTGATGCTTCTGTCTAAAGTTGTATAATCTAAAGTATAAATACGCACTTCGTTATTTTTTTGTAAACTGGCTTTTGCAGGGTATGCTTTTATTTCTTTATGTTTTAATCGACAATATTCTAGCGAAGGAATAATCTTAATATCTCCGGTCGGAAGATCATCGGGATTGATTCTGATTTTTGTCCATATTTCGTTTTCTAGAATATCTTTAGGCAACGAAAAATTCTGATCGGCTTCTCCTTGAAAATAGGAATGTGAAACTATATCAAATTGTTCTCTATTATTTAATTGTGCGTATACATGACCGCACCATTCTTGCATAGAGCTTGAAACTTTTATTGCGTGTTGGTTGTCTGCAACAGGATAAAAAGTACTTTGCATAATCGAATATGGATAAATTCCTGTATTAAATTTTTTAGTTGCATTTAGTTTTAGAACAGGAATATTTTTATCGTTTTGGTAATCTGCTTTCACCTGTACTTTTGGTAAAAAGTCTTCGGTAACGTAGATCAAAACTGCTTTTCCTTCTCTGATTTCGCCATATCTTGCTTGATCTAGTTTATACGAAGTGATTTCTGCATTACCGGCATACCAGTATTCCTTAAATTCAGAAGAAAGCTCTTTTGCCGGTTTTGATAAGAGTTTATTATTTTCGGTGGTCGTTTTTTCTGTAGTAGTTTTCCTTTCATCTGCTTTGATATTACTACAGGCAATACATATCAGAACACCTAATATCCCGATAAGGAGGAGTAACTTTTTCATAATATTATCCTTTCAGTTGTTGAATGATTTTTGAGTGCTTGCAGAACACTCTGCTGATTTCTATAAATCAATTTTATGATGTCTAAAGTACAATAAAGCTATGATCCGGCAAGTTCTATTAACGTTTCATAAACAAGTTGAACAGGTAACCCCATCACATTAAAATAACTACCTTCTATATGAGTGATACCAATGTACCCAATCCATTCTTGTATGCCATAAGCTCCTGCTTTATCCAAAGGAGAAAATGTTTCGACATAATAGTCAACTTCTGCTGATGATAGTGTTTTGAAAGTAACTTTGGTGGTTTGGTTAATGGTTTTGGTAGTTTTTGGAGTCTTAAAACATACCGAAGTGATAACCTCGTGAGTTTGTCCTGAAAGACTAGAGATCATTTTTTTGGCATCTTCGATATTCTTTGGTTTTCCTAGTGCTTTATTCTGGTGCCAAACAATGGTGTCGCTGGTAACTAAAATATCATTTGGTTGTAATTGTGTAAATTCTTTAGCTTTTAACTCTGCCAAATAATCAGAGATTTCAGAAGCATTAAGATGATCTGGATATACTTCTTCTACTTCTTTTAGTTGAATAGAAAAGTCCAGATCCAGATCCTTGAAAAATTGTTGTCTTCTCGGCGATCCGGAAGCCAAAATAATTTGGTGATTTTGTAATAATGTTTTAAGCATACTTTATAACAGAATATATTGATACAGCAAAAATGATAAAGAGGATAAAAACAAGACTATTTTAAGAATAAGACGTAATGACTTAAAATCTTTATTATTTTCTGCATTCCAACTTTTAAACATAAAAAATAGTAAAGGAGCGACCAAAAAGCCTAACACAATTAAGACCGCCGTAGAATTCATAAAAAGATAGGTGTATATGTAATAAACAATCAATCCGATGGGTAGTGCAGACAACCCGCTAATTAGTTTTGTTGTTCGATTTTTACCCAGAGCGATGGGTAAAGTTTGAATACCAAGATTATGATCTCTGTTCATCATCAGGCAGTCTTTTACAATTTCTCTAATAGTAATAATGATTAAAGCAAAAACCGCATAGTCTATGACGATCAAAAAAATCACTTTTTGCGATGCTCTATTCTGCTCTGTTATTGCAGGGAGTAAATCAAAAATGGCCACTCCAATCAAAGCAAGAGACATCATAAGACCCGGAATGATATTTTTGACTATAAGGATTTCACGTAAATACGTAGCATAAATATAGAATACACCTGAAACTACAATAAATAGTGCGGCTAGTTTTGGGTTGCCAGTAATATTGGATAAATAAAAACCTATCGCTACACCAATTACATTGAACATTATAAATAGTCGATTGGCAGTTTTATCCGTGATCGCCCCATTTTGTAGTCCTTTTCGATTCGAATTTTCTTTATTCTGTATTTCAAGCATCACATTAGCAGCTGCTGCAAGAGAGATTGTAGAAATTACCAAAAGAGCAATACCGAAACCATTTAAAGTAATATCAATTTGAAAGGGTTGAAAAAGTCCATATTTGATACATAATTGTGCTATTGCGATCAGGATGAGATTATCAAATTTAATGAGCTTTAGATAGGCTTGCATGAAAAGAAAAGTTGATTAGTTCGCAAATGTAATAATTAATCCTTTTGATACTCTATTAACTTATCTCCTTAAACGGGTTATTTTATTACTAGGTAAATATGTATTAACGTTAACGGTGGGTTAACGGTCCTAAATGCTTCGGATTCAACACAAGTTTGCCATACTTTTGATGACATCAACAATCAAAAAGCGAATTGTAATGTTAAGAATCATCATCATTTTGTGTATAGTTTCCGGTTCTTATGGACAAACAAAGTATCAGAAAGACTTTGATTACTATTGGAATGCAGTGAATCAGTATTTTGGGTATCTCGATGTTCAAAAAACAGATTGGAACGCAGTAAAAAGGATATATCAACCTTCTGTAGATACAATACAAAATGATGGTGATTTTATTCGTTTGTTAGAAATGACTAATAATGAGCTTTATAATGGTCATATTGGTCTTAATACAAACCTGGCTTCATCCAGCAGAGTAATCCCAACAGGAACCGATATATGGGTATCTTATAAAAATGATGGTTTTATGGTATCTGCAATTAGAGAAGGATTTCCGGCAGAAAAATCCGGCTTATTACTAGGGATGGAAGTAACTGGGTACAATGGTATTCCAATTTCTGAAGCGATAAAAAGATTTTTACCTAAAAGTGTTGAGACATATACTGACAAAATGTATGAATATGCAGGAAATCTGTTATTGGCCGGAACTCACAATTCGAAAAGGAGTATCAATGTTAATGGCTCATTAACATTCAATATTGAAAATGTAAAGAATAATAGATCAGCAAAGCTCGTAGACGCAAACGTAATTGAAAATAATATTGGATATATAAAAATCAATAATTCTTTGGGAAATAAAAATACGATTCAGGTTTTTGACAAGGCTTTGGATGATGTAAAAAACACAAATGAACTTATTTTGGATCTTAGAGATACTCCTAGTGGTGGAAACACAACGGTGGCACGAGCTATTATGGGAAGGTTTATAACAAAAGAAGCTCCTTATCAACGTCATAGCTTTATTTATGAAGAAAAGTTATTCGGAGTAAAGAGAAATACTGTTGAATTGGTTTCTCCAAGAGGGAAAACATATGAAAAGCCATTGGTTGTTCTTTGTGGCAGATGGACTGGAAGTATGGGAGAAGGAATTACGATTGGATTTGATGGTATGAAAAGAGCAGAGATCGTAGGAACAGATATGGCTGGTTTACTGGGGGCAGTTTATAACTATACACTACCGGAAACTAATATCGGATTTCAAATCCCTGTAGAAAAATTATTTCATATAAATGGTACTCCCAGAGAGAAGTTTAGTCCAAAACATCATATCTTGGGTACAAAAGAACAATTGAAAAAAGCCATCAAAATCATCAAGACCAGTTTATAATGAAAAAAAAGATAAAGATACTTGTTATAACATCTGTGACAGCATTGCTAGCACTATCCGCTATTCAGGCTTACCTGATACATAATACATATCAACTAAAGAAGGATGTATTTATAAAGGAAACAAAGAGAGCTATAAATAACATTGATAATACTAAAGAGATGGATTCCTTAGCAGAGCTCTGGTATACGTATTTAAGTAAAAGTCTTGCTGAGTATAAGCAAAATAATATCCAGAAAAAAGAGGCACTAAATAAATTTAAACCTAAAGCAGATTCTTTAAATGACCTATTTATAAAATATTACAAAAAAGAAATAGCAAGCCGCAATTTAGAATATGATATACAGTACAAAAAGGATATTAAAAGTATTGTGATTTTTGAAGATGAAAAGATGGATACCATTTTTTACGCTTCGAATGGGGAAAACATATATGCGTTTGGAGAAAAATTTCCTAAGAAAGATGAAGTAGTCATGAGTAAAGCTCGCTGGTTTACGGATTTGGATTATGAAAACGAAATTAATGGAGGATCGATCAAAATGTCTTTGGATATAGAGGTGAGAACTGTAGATTATATCAATATTATAGGTTGGAAACGAATAGTGTTTAAACAGATGGCTACTTTATTTATCTTTTCTATACTGTTACTTCTTTTTGTAGTGAGTCTGATGTTCTATTCAATCAGGAATTTGATCCGTCAGAAGAAATTAGCAGATATAAAAACTGATTTCATAAATAATATTACGCACGAGCTTAAAACTCCAATGGCGACTTTAGGAATTGCATCTAAGAGTTTAAGAAAACCCGAAATACAGAATTCTCCAGACGCATTTTCAAATACACTGGATATTCTTGATCGTCAGAACAGTAGGTTGCAGAAGTTGGTTGATCAGGTAGTTACTAATAGCTTGGGTTCTGAAGAAATAGTGCTTAAAAAAGAAGAAATACTAGATGACACCTATTTTCAGAACGTTTTGAAGGATTTTGAATTATCTGTTCAGAATAAAAATGTCAGTATCACATCCAAGATTGAATTTAGAGAAGTGCATTTAAGCATTGACAAATTTATGTTTACTACGGCCTTACTAAATGTTTTGGATAATGCTGTAAAATACGGCAAAGAAAAAGTAGAAATTGTTTTTAGAACATACCTTAAAGATGATCATTATGAGATATCTATTCACGATAATGGAATTGGAATCTCAGAAAAAGAACAACGTAAGATTTTTGAGAAGTTTTATCGTGTCAGCAAAGGAGATATTCATGATGTAAAAGGTTTAGGATTAGGATTGTTTTATACCAGTCAGATTGTTAAGGCACATCAAGGAACAATTTCTTTAGAGAGTAAACCTGATTTAGGAACTACATTTACAATAATAGTACCCGTAAACGCATAAGTATGAAGCATGTATTACTAGCAGAAGATGACTTTGATTTTGGAAGTATTTTAAAACAATATTTAGAGCTTCACGGATATAAAGTGGTTTGGGCACAAGATGGTAAAGAGGCTTTGAAACTCTTTTCTGAAGAGGAATTCGATATTTGCGTTTTTGATGTGATGATGCCTAAAATGGATGGGTTTACGTTGGCCGAAAAAGTAATCGAAATCAACCCGGAAACTCCATTTGTTTTTCTTACCGCAAAAAAAATGAAAGAGGATAAAATCCGGGGATTAAAACTAGGAGCCGATGATTACATCGTAAAACCTTTTGAAGCAGATATTTTGGTTCTAAGACTTCAGAACATCCTAAAAAGATCACAAAGAACTCAGGCAGTACAAGAAGAAATTATTACCATAGGCGATTATAAGTTTGATGCAACCAATTATTGCTTAAAAATAAATGGAGAACGACAAAAACTTACAGAAAAGGAAACGATTTTAATCCAGTATCTGTACGATCACAAGAATACAATGATAAAGAGAGAGAGCCTGCTAAAGGACGTTTGGGGAAATGACGATTTCTTTTCAGGAAGGAGTATGGATGTATTTATCAGTAGATTAAGAAAGTATTTTAAACAAGATAAAAAGATAAGAATTGAAAGCGTGAGAGGAGTTGGTCTCACATTTAACTTAGAATAAACAAATTTCATCAATCATCAATCATCAATCATAAAACGAAAAATTATGAGGACATTAAGTGTTATTCTGTGTATAGCAGTGTCATTTTGTATCAACGCACAAACGTCAGTAGATCAATTACAAAAAGAAATAGATTCTATATATAGAACTAGTAAAATTACTGGTTTTGGAGTTTCTATAATGACCAGCGATAAAATACTTTATCAAAACGGTTTTGGTTATGCAGATATTGAAACAAAGAAAAAATATACCCCTCGAACAATACAAAACATAGGTTCCGTTTCTAAAACTTTTGTAGGAATAGCTTTGATGAAAGCAATTGAAGACGGTAAAATAACGATAGATACACCTATCAATGATATTTTGCCCTTTAAGATCAATCATCCTAAATATCCACAAGTTCCGATTACCGTAAAGCATCTTGCTACGCATACGTCTTCTATTTTGGATACCGATGCATATGAAAAAAGTTATGTTTTGGAAGAAGGAGTAGAACTAAAGGAAGAGAGCTTTACTAAAAAAGAATATAAAGAATTGAAGATGATGAGGACTAATAAGAAATATAGCCTTGAAAACTTTCTTAAAAATCATCTAACTCCTCAAGGCGAATGGTATGATCAGCGTAATTTTTTAAAGCATCAACCCGGAGATAGATTTGAATATTCTAATGTTGGATCCGCTTTATTGGCATATATCATAGAAATCGCAACAAATACTTCTTTTCAGAAGTATACACAACAATACATACTAGATCCTTTAGGAATGAAAAATTCAGGTTGGTCCTATACATCTGTTGATAAAGATCAATATGCTTCTATATATACAGAATCAGGAAATAAAATTCCAAGATATAAATTAATTACCTATCCCGATGGCGGATTTAGAAGCAATATAGAAGATTTATCTAAATATCTCCAAGGTTTAATGAAAGGGTATTATGGAGAAAAAAGTATTCTTCAAACATCATCTTTTCAGAATATGATGTCACCGCAGGTAACCAAAGAACAATTTAATAGTAAAAAAGAATTAAAAGATAATTACGGATTGTTTTGGGAAGTATCCTCCTCCGGAAAAATAGGACATAATGGATCTGATCCGGGTATATTAACGCTTATGTATTTCAATAAAAAAGATAAAATAGGAGCGGTATTCTTTATGAATACAGGTTTAGAAGGAGACAAAGATATCCTTAGATCTGTACAGAGTATTTGGAAATCTATAAAAAAGTACAAAAAGAATTATGTAAATGCCCTATAAAATAGTTCAATCATTAATCTTTCTGCCTGTGGCAGATCAAAAAACGAATATTATGAGAACATTAATTTTAATTACAGTCAGTCTTATTTTAGGAATATGTACAACTATAGCTCAAACAACAGAAACTAGCTCATCAAAATCTTCTTCAGAATTTGCATTGACATATGACTCTGATGCTGAGCATAAAAAATTCTATAGGTCTTTTGTCACATTAGACATGGATAATGATTATAGAATAAAAATTCGATTTATGAAGCATATGAAATCTGATGTAAAATCATATTTGATAGATCAATTTGGGAAAGAAAATATAATGGTTAAGGACGATACCTATTTCTGGAATAAAGAAGTGGATGATGAAGAAATGTATGAAGTGAGATTAAAAGGAAATAAATTAAGGATTAATCTAAATAAGAATCTTGCATCAGATAAACTCATTAAGAGATTTGTAGAAATAGGTAAAGAACTAAAATCGATCACTTCAAACGCAGAAAAGAGTTAATAATCAATACATTTAAACATCAATCAATAACCTATCCATCTTAAGTGGATAATGAATCATTCATCAAAAAACGAATATTATGAAAACAATCATTTTAGTGTTATGTATGGCGTTTACAATGCCTATAATCAACGCGCAAACAAGTTCTAATTCTAAGGTAACAGTTAACTATTCTAGTGATGATACCAGTGATAATGGGTATAAAATAAATATTTCTATTTCTAATACAGATGATATTTATACGTTAAAGGCAAGCTTTCCGTCCCATAAAACAGATGAGGTAAAAAGCTTTTTAAAAGAACACCTAAATGCAAAAATGTCTACAAGTTATGGATCGCATATCTGGAACTATAATACTAGAGGAGAAGAAGGATATAAGGTTAAATTAAGAAAAGGTAAATTATCTATCTTTTTGGATAAAGAAGCTGTGTCTATTGATCTGGTAGAAGATCTAATAGATGTTTTTAGTGAATTAAGAGAGTTGATTAAAAAATAGAAGTAAAAAAGATTTTAAGTCTTGCAAGAACATCTTACGCTTTTAGCACGATAAAATTCATTAAACTAAGTTTTTAGTTAAATAAATTTATTTTTACATTCGCTTTAAATTATATCAAAATGAAAAGAATATTTTTTTTGTTATCTCTTTGCGCTTTTTTGTTTTCTTGCTCAAAATCCGTAAATAATAAAGTTACCTATAATATCTCACAAATAGTAAAAGACGGTATTCCTTATATCAAAATAAATATGGTATTCAAACCAAATTCCAAAAAATCCACAAAACTTTGGTTTCAAAATGATGCGTGGGGAGAAAAAGATATTTACAATACTATTCATAAAATGAATCTTTTAGATCAGAAAGGTTTGATAACTAAAAATAAAGATAGTGGTTGGATAGAGATTTCGCACCCTAGCGGCACAAAACAGATTCATTTTGAATATTTTCTTAAACAAGACTTTAAAACAGATATAAATGCCCAAAATAGTTATCGTCCAATCATTAAAAAGGAGTATTTCCATATTTTCTCACATAATATGTTTATGCTGCCAGAGAATCTAACGTCAGAAAATAATAAAAAGTTTGATGTAGTATTAAATTGGAATGATTTCCCCTCGGATTTTATTATTCATAATAGTTTTGGAAGTGAACAAAGAGTACAAGAGTTAAAGGACCTAACAGAGGAGGAATTTCATTCTGCAATTTTTGTCGGGGGAGATTTTAGAATTTACTCAAACGATATAAAAAATAATCAACTAGTGTTAGCCACGAGAGGAGATTGGATACCTTTCAAAGATGCTGAAGTATTCGACTTATTATATCAAACAGTAAAAGTACAGCGTAGTTTTTGGAAAGATCATTCACAAAAATATTTTACAGTCACCATGATGCCATTTCCTCAAAACGAGGGAAGCAGCTTTGGAGGCACAGGTTTGACGAATTCATTCGCCACTTCCATCTCTAATAATGATCAATCATCCATTGAACAATTACGATATTTATTTAATCACGAATTGATGCATAATTGGATTGGACACGCAATAAAAAATGAAAACGAAGAGGAGCAATACTGGTTTAGTGAAGGATTTACCGATTACTTCACACAAAAAAATATTGCAAAAAATAAGATGTTAGGATCTGATACAGGAGATTTTATCAATCAGATGAATATCACAATTAAAAATCTATATACTTCTCCAGTAGCAGTTGTACCTAATAGTGAAATCACTTATGATAATTTCTGGTCTAATCGTGATTATGAAAAGCTTCCATATTACAGAGGTTCTGTCTTTGCTTTTATTTTAGATTTAAAAATAAAAAGAGGATCTAATAATAAATTTAGTCTTGACGATGTGATGAGAGATCTTTTGCAACAATCAAAAAATGGTATAAAACTAAATTCAGAAGTATTTATCAAATCAGTAAACCAATTTATATCTGAAAATATTGATCCCTTTTTTGAAAAACATATTGTGAAAGGAGAACTGTATGATCTTAGTACTATTTTCATTAATCACGGAATAAAATTTAGCTCAAAAGCTAAAGTTTTCGATCAAGGTTTTTCCTATGATAAACAAACCAAAATTGTGACTGACGTAGTGCCTAATTCATCTGCTTACAATGCAGGACTTAGATCAGGTGATCTATTAAAGGGATGGAGTATTTATTATGGAAATATAGAAAAAGAAATAGAACTAAAAATTCTAAAGGATGCTGTAGAAAAAATAATCATTTATTTACCGGTCAAAGACATAGATCTCCCTCAATTATTGATTAATGAAGAAAATATCAAAAAGATGAACTTATAATTACCTATGATGATAAGGCTCGTTTCTTAGGATGGTAAAACCTCTATATAGTTGTTCAATAAAAAATAACCGAATCATTTGATGAGAGAATGTCATTTTTGATAATGAAAGTTTACCGTTAGCTCTATGATATACTTCCTGGCTAAAACCATATGGACCACCAATCACAAAAATCAATTGCTTGATACCGCTATTCATATGTTTTTGTAACAATTCAGAAAAACCAACAGAATCATATTGTTTACCCTTTTCATCCAGTAATATCAAAACATCTGAAGTATTGATCTTATTTAAAATTAATTTTCCTTCCCTATCTTTTTGCTGAGCTTCACTCAGATTTTTTGAATTCTTAATATCCGGAATGATTTCAAAAGTAAATTTCACGTAAAACCCTAATCTTTTGATATATGCTGCAATAAGATTATCCAGTTGTTTATGATCTGTTTTACCGATCGCTATTAATTGTATCGTCATGGATATAGTTTCTTTAGGGTCATTGTATGTACGACTTCGTACTTCTAATTTCTTTTCCTACTTTAGCAAAAATAACCATTCGATATGATTACAAAAGCTCAATTTGATAATGAAATTGAATTAATAATTGCGAATGCCATCAGAGAAGATGTGGGAGACGGTGACCATAGTTCTTTGGCGTGTATTCCCAAATCCGCAACCGGCAAAGCGAAATTGTTAGTAAAGGATGAAGGGATATTAGCAGGCGTCGAGTTTGCGAAAAAGGTATTTCAATATGTAGATTCAGAAATGGAAGTTGAGGTAATCATAGAGGACGGATCAACAATAAAGTACGGAGATGTTGCCTTTTATGTATCGGGTAGCTCTCAATCTATTTTGAAAGCTGAAAGGTTGGTGCTTAATGCTATGCAACGAATGAGTGCGATTGCAACAAAGACTAATCAATTCGTACAATTACTGGAAGGTACAGGTACTAAAATTCTGGATACGAGAAAAACAACACCGGGAATCAGAGCATTAGAGAAATGGGCAGTAAAAATTGGTGGCGGAGTAAATCATAGATTTGCTTTATATGATATGATTATGCTAAAAGATAATCATATCGATTTTGCCGGCGGCATTACAAAAGCTATAGAAAAAACAAAAAAATATTTAAAAGATAATGATAAAGATCTAAAGATAATCGTAGAAGCGAGAGATCTGGATGAAATCAAAGAAATATTAAAAACACCGGGTGTATACCGAATATTGATTGATAATTTCAATTACGAGGATACTAGAAAAGCTGTAGAACTTATCGGAGATACCTGTTTAACAGAATCAAGTGGTGGAATCAACGAAAAAACAGTACGCAAATATGCAGAATGCGGAGTAGATTTTATTAGTAGCGGGGCCCTTACACATTCTGTTTACAATTTGGATTTAAGTTTGAAAGCAGTGTAAATTATGTCAAAAGCGGTCGAAGATAAGCTTAACAAAATACCAATCATTAATATCCTGGTTAAGATTGGTAAGAAAATTATTCTTCCCGGTTTTGAAGGACTTTCATTGTATGACTTAGTAGAAATATATACTATTGGTATCTTAAAAGGGACTTTTTCGGCAAGGGCTAGTTCTATTTCGTGGAGTTTCTTTTTATCCTTGTTTCCTTTTCTTCTATTTTTACTAAATCTTATACCGATTATCCAAATAGATGGTTTTCAAGAGAACTTTTTCGAATTTATAACCTCTGCATTACCTAATCAGTCTAAATTGTTTTTCGAGGAAATCTATAATGATATTTCTGCCAATCCGAGAACAGGACTATTATCCACAGTTTTCATATTGTCCCTTTTTTTAATGACAAACGGAATCAATGCCGTGTTTTCTGGCTTTGAGTATTCTTATCACGTTACTCTAAATCGCAATTTTGTAAAACAATACATTGTTGCATTAGGAGTTTCTCTAATTGTGGCATCGTTATTGTTAATCACGGTAATAGTAACATTATATTTTAGTTACTTATTAGAAAATTTAAAAGAAATGGGAGTAATGGATAATACTGTTTTTTGGCTGCAATTTGGAAAATACGGATTATTTGTTTTAATGATATTTTTAGTAGTAGCTACATTATTTTACTTTGGAACAACCGAAGGTAAAATGAATAGATTCTTTTCCCCCGGAGCCTTTATGACTACTATTCTCATAATGATAACCACGTATTTTTTTGGAGTATATATAGATAACTTTTCGAACTACAATAAACTGTATGGATCTATCGGTGCTTTGTTAATTTTAATGGTATATATCTGGCTCAATGCAAATTTACTTTTATTAGGTTTCGAATTAAATGCATCCCTAATAAAATTGAAGAAGAATTTTTAATATTTTAGCAGCATACAAACATTTAATTTAATTAAAATGAAAAAATTAAGCTTATTATTTATTCTTTTAGTAACGGTAGGAACAGCTCAGGCTCAAGTGAAAGTTGGAGATGCAACATTACCAGGTACGGTAACTTTTAGCGGAGAAGAGTTGACGATTAATGGTGCAGGAATGAGAGAGAAGTTCTTTTTTGATATTTACGCAGGAGGATTATATCTTAAGAAAAAAAGTGCTAGCGCCAGTTCAATTGCTGCTGCAGATGAAACTATGGCGATCAAATTACATATAGTATCGGGTATGATGTCGAGAAGTAAAATGGAATCAGCGCTAAGAGACGGTTTCAAAAAATCTACAAAAGGAAATACAGCCTCTTTAGATAAACGAATCAATACATTTGTAGGGTTTATCAAAGATGAAATCGAAGAAGGGCAGATTTACGATATAGTTTACGAAAAAGGAAAAGGAAGCGTGATTTATAAGGATGGAGTAGAAAAAGGACACGTAGAAGGATTAGACTTTAAAAAAGCATTATTTAACATATGGATTGGAGATAATCCTGCTGATAAAGGTTTAAAAAATGAATTGTTAGGCGCTTTTTAGGATAAAAAGCATTATTTTAGCGGTGAAATACACAAATTTAACGTTTTTTTTCAATTGTTACTATGCGCGCATAACAGATTTTGTTATTTTTGCAGAAAAAAATAGAAAACTAAATATTAATACACCCCAGATAAAACTTTAACAAAAATGAAAAAAATTACTTTACTAATCGTAGCACTTATTTCTATAAATACTGCTACGGCACAAATCAGAGTAGGTAAAGCTGTGTTACCTTATGAAGAAAATTTTGGTGATACAGATCTTAAGTTAAATGGAGCGGGGATGCGTGAAATGTTATGGATTGATTTATATGCAGGAGGACTTTATCTACAAAATAAAAGCAAAGATCCACGAGCAATTCTTGATGCAAATGAAACGATGGCAATAAAATTGAACATAGTTTCAGGTTTTGTTACGCAGAAGAAAATGATCAAAGCGGTTCAAGATGGTTTTAATAAAGCTACTTTTGGAAACACAAAAGCGTTAGATGAGAGAATTAACAAATTCATCAGGTTTTTTAATGAACCTATCGTTAAAAATGACATCTTTGATATTGTGTATATAAAGGATAAAGGCGTAGTTGCCTTTAAGAATGATAAAGAACTAGGCATGATCGAAGGAAGAGACTTTAAATATGCATTATTCAAAATCTGGTTAGGGGATGAACCTGCTAGTGAAGGAATTAAAAACGGAATGCTGGGAATTCAGTAATTCACACCAAAGAAAAATTTAAAAAAGTAAAAGCTATCTACGGTGTAGGTAGCTTTTTTGTTTTCATCATATTTTCTATATTGAACTTTTAATTAAAAACTACGTATGACAATGAAATTTTCAAAAATCCTTATCATAGCTTGCGTTCTTGTCACCAGCTTTATGAATGCCCAAAGTGAAATAGTTGGAAAATGGAAAACGATCGATGATAATACAGGAGAAGCTAAATCTATTGTAGAGATTTACAAAAAAGACAATAAAATATATGGTAAAATTGCTAGAATTCTGAAAGAATCTGATCGTGATAAATTGTGTAAAGAGTGTGAAGGTGCTGATTATAATAAACCCATCGAGGGAATGGTTATTCTTAAAGGGCTACAAAAAGATGGTGATGAATATGAAGATGGGACCATTATGGATCCTGAGAATGGTAAAGTCTACAAATGTAAAATATGGGTCGATGAAGACGACCCTAATACCCTAAATGTAAGAGGATATATTGCATTTTTGTTTAGAACGCAACAATGGATTAAGGTGTAAGATTCCTCGGTACATTTTTATTTAAAGAAAATTTTAACATTCTTAGTTGTTAGTTTATTTAAAAATACAGAACTAAGCTTTTGTAATTTTTAAAAAAACTAAATCATGAAAAAAATATGTACCTTATCTATTTTACTGATCTTGACTACAATTGCAACGGCTCAAATAAGAGTGGGGGATGCTGTTGTGCCTTATAAAGTAACTTTTGAAGGAGAAGAACTTACCCTTAACGGTGCAGGTGTTAGAAAAGTCTTAGGTGTTGAAACATATTCAGGTGGACTGTATACAGTAAATAAATATTCTGACGATCGAAAAGTTTTGGATGCTGATGAGAGCATGGCGATCAGATTGGTGATCAATTCTAAAAAGGTGACTAACAAAAGAATGAAGAAAGTTTTTAGAAAAGGATTCGACGATGCAATGTTCGGTAATACCCAAAGTCTAGATAAGAGAATTGATGAGTTTTTAGAGTTATTTGGTAGTAGTACACAGATCAATGATTTTTATGATTTAGTTTATATAAAAGGAAAAGGTATACGAACTTTCAAAAACGGAGAAGAAGTTGGCTATATAGAAGGAAGAGATTTTAAATACGCTTTATTTAAAATTTGGTTAGGAAATGAGCCTGCTTGTCAATTAATTAAAGGCGGAATGCTTGGACATAATGGATAGACAATAAATTCTTAAAATAAACAAAAGCCTGATCAATTGATCAGGCTTTTGTTTTAGGTAATAAGCTTAAAGGTGTATTTTTGTTGAGAATCAATAGTATCGATGGCGTATTTTATAGATGTAATTCTTCCTATTCCTCTTGATAAAGAGTTTACCTATAGTATTAATAAAAATGAAGCTTCTTTCTTGAAACCGGGAATGCGAGTTGCTGTGCAGTTTGGTAAAAGTAAAGTATATGCCGCATTGGTAACAAAAACACATCAAACACCGCCTCAGGTATACGAGGCTAAGGAGATAGAACACATTTTGGATGAAACTCCGATTGTTACTACGAATCAATTAGAACTTTGGTCCTGGATTTCCAGATACTATATGTGTTCTGTAGGAGAAGTGATGAGGGCGGCTTTGCCAGGAGCATTCTTGTTAGAAAGCGAAACTATTATCCTAAAGAATGATAAAACATCTGTAGATGAAAGTTTGTTAAAGGACGATGAGTTTTTGCTTTATGAAGCATTACAGCATCAGAGTTTGCTTCGTATACAGGAGGTAATGGATATTGTCGGAAAAAAAAGCGTACTTCCATTAATTAAACGATTAATTGAAAAACAGGTTATTACAGTACAAGAAGAGATTTATGAACAGTATAAACCTAAGCTGGTAAGATATGTAAAATTACATTCACAATATGCTGGCGAAGCAGGTTTACAAACTTTATTGGATTCATTGACACGTGCACCTAAGCAGAGAGATGTATTGATGCATCTTTTTATGCTACAAGCCAAAACAAAAAAGGCAATCAAAGTTGGTGAGCTAATTAAAGAGGCAAATAGTAGTACTGCGGTTGTCAAAACTTTGATAGATAAGAATATATTAGAAGAGTATCATAAAAAAACAGATAGAGTTCAGTATGAGCGTGCGGCTGAAAGCGTAACTAAAGACTTAAATAAATATCAGGAAGAAGCACTTGCGAGTATTAAAAATTATCTTTTAGAAAAAGACGTTTGTTTATTTCACGGAGTTACTTCTTCAGGTAAAACAGAAGTTTATGTAAAACTAATCGAGGAACAAATAGAACAAGAAAAACAAGTTTTGTATTTGTTGCCTGAAATCGCCTTAACTACCCAATTGATTACGAGATTACAGGAGTATTTTGGAGAGAGACTTACAGTGTATCATTCTAAATATTCTGTAAACGAAAGAGTAGAAGCTTGGAATAATGTGAAGGATGCAAAGCCTAAAGCCCAAATTGTGATCGGAGCAAGATCTTCCATATTTCTCCCGTTTACTAATCTTGGACTGATTATAATAGACGAGGAGCACGAAAGCTCCTTCAAACAATATGATCCGGCACCCAGATATCACGCAAGAGATACCGCTGTAGTATTAGCTAATCTTTTTAAGGCAAAAGTAGTCTTGGGTTCAGCAACTCCTGCTTTAGAATCTTTTTATAATGCAGAACAAGGAAAATATGGATTAGTAGAACTAACTAGAAGATATGGAAATGTCTTGATGCCAGATATCAATTTGGTAGATCTTAAAACCAAATATAAAAAGAAGGAAATGACAGGACATTTTAGTGATACCCTGTTGATAGCAATACAAGAAGCATTAAAAGAGAATGAACAGGTTATTTTATTTCAAAATAGAAGAGGATACTCTCCTGTAGTCGAATGCAATACCTGTGGTCACTCACCACAATGCCCTAACTGTGATGTAAGTCTGACTTTCCATAATTACCGTAATCAGTTACGATGTCATTATTGTGGATATCATATTGCAATGCTGCAAAAGTGTATGGCCTGTGATAGTCACGACCTTACTACCAAAGGTTTCGGAACAGAACAGATAGAAAATGAGCTCATAGAGTTGTTTCCGGATCATCGTATCGGTAGAATGGATCAGGACACTACAAGAGGGAAACACGGTTATGAAAAAATTATCAATAAATTTGAAGAAGGAGAAATAGATATTCTTGTAGGGACACAAATGCTTACGAAAGGGTTAGATTTTAGAAATGTAACTTTGGTAGGGATAATGAATGCTGACAACCTTCTTAATTTTCCTGATTTTAGAGCACACGAGCGAAGCTTTCAATTAATGCTGCAGGTGGCAGGTAGAGCAGGAAGAACACGTAAAAGAGGGAAAGTGTTAATCCAAACCTATAATCCTTTTCATCAAATTCTACAACAGGTGTCCATAAATGATTATAAGGGTATGTATAAAGATCAGATTGAGGAAAGATATCAATACAAATACCCACCGTTTTATAGAATCATAAAGATCACAGGAAGACATAAGGATTATAATAAGGTGAACGAAGCAACCCTTTGGTTAGCAAAATCCTTAGCGATGACTTTTAAGGAAAATGTATTGGGACCAGAGTTTCCTCCAATTTCAAGAATTAGAAATCAATATAATAAGAATATCTTAATCAAGATACCTCACGGTCAATCACTTACTAAAACTAAAGAAGTGATCAAAAAAGTTGAGAGTTCTTTTAAAAGTATTAAAGAATTTGCTGGAGTCAGGATCATCATTAATGTTGATAATTATTAATGTTATGCCCTCTGGAAAATGAAAAAATCTCACTTTGAAAAAAGTGAGATTTTTTGTGTTATCGCATAAGATTCTTTTATCCGCTCAAGGCTTCTATCAAAGAATGTTTTTTATGTCTGCTTAACGGAATTTTTTCATCAGCAATCTCAATGTTACGACTGTTGTAGCGCTCCACTTTATCAAGATTAACAATATATGATTTGTGTATTCTAAGAAAACGATCGCTCGGCAGCTCTGCTTCAAAAGATTTCATCGTTGCTAGTACTACGATAGGATCACCGTCTTCCATAATTAATTTCACGTAATCACCTAAAGCCTCAACATATTTTAGTTGACTCAAAAATATTTTACGCTTTTTCAGATTACTTTTTACAAAAATATAATCATCATCTTCAACAGATGCCTGTTCTGAGTTTAAACGAGACATACTTAATGCTTTTTCGACAGCGGCATTAAATCGATCTTTTTTCAGAGGTTTTCTTAAATAGTCGATAGCATCATAGTCAAAAGCCTTAAAAGCATATTTAGTTTTCCCTGTAACAAATATGATATGAGGTTTGTTTTCTAAATCATCCAAAAGATCAAATCCTGTTAGAATCGGCATTTCGATATCTAAAAATAATAAATCTACCGGAGTATCTAATAAACCGTTTTTTGTCTCGATCGCATTATTCCACTCAGCGACTAATTCTAGTGATGAATGTTCATCTATTAATTTAACAATAGCCAGTCTTTGCAGACGAGAATCGTCTACTACTGCACATTTTAATTGAGATTGTTCCACTTGCATAGGTTAATATTCTATACAATATTAATGAATATATATTATTTCCACAAACATTTTACGCTTTTTATCGATAAAAGATGTGTTTCGTCGAAGTGGTTTTTTGTTTGAAAATCAAAAAAATAGTGTTACTTTTGCAGCCAATTTAATTAAAAATAGATTTTTTATGAATCATTATGAAACTGTTTTCATCTTGAATCCCGTTTTATCTGAAGAGCAGATAAAGGAAACAGTTAAGAAATACGAAGACATTCTTGTTTCTAACGGTGCCAAGATGATATCTAAAGAAGACTGGGGGCTTAAGAAGCTTGCTTACGCAATCCAGCACAAGAAAAGTGGTTTTTATCACTTATTTGAGTACACTGTACCAGGAGAAGTTATCAACACTGTTGAAGTTGAGTTCAGAAGAGACGAAAGAGTAATGCGTTACCTTACTGTTCGTTTGGACAAGCACGCAATTGCTTGGGCTGAGAAGAGAAGAAATAGAAACAAACAAAAAGCTTAATTATGTCATCTATAGAACAACAAGCTAAAGGAAAAAAAGATGGAGAAATTAGATATCTTACTCCATTAAATATAGATACTTCAAAAACTAAGAAGTATTGTCGTTTCAAAAAATCAGGAATTAAGTATATTGATTATAAAGACCCTGATTTCTTAATGGCATTCGTAAACGAACAAGGAAAATTATTACCGCGTCGTCTAACCGGAACTTCTTTAAAATATCAACGTAAAGTGAGTGTTGCCGTAAAAAGAGCTAGACACCTAGCTTTAATGCCATACGTTGGAGATTTATTAAAATAAAATTCGTCATAACATTATGGAACTTATATTAAAGAAAGACGTTGAGAATCTAGGATTTGCAGACGATGTAGTAGAAGTGAAGAACGGTTATGGACGTAACTTTTTAATTCCTGGAGGATATGCAGTACTTGCGACTCCATCTGCTAAAAAAGTATTACAGGAGACGTTAAAGCAACGTGCTTTTAAAGAAAAGAAAGAAATCGAAGATGCTGAGAAAATAGCTAAGAAAATAGCTGGATTCGAAATTAAGATAGCAGCAAAAGTTGGATCCGGTGATAAATTATTCGGTTCTATATCAAATACTGATGTTGCAGAAGCTTTGGCTAAAGAAGGTGTAGAGCTAGAAAAGAAGTTTATTACTGTACCTGGTGGAACTATCAAACGTTTAGGTCAGTATGAAGCCTCTGTTCGTCTACACAGAGCGGTGATTACACCACTTACTTTTGAAGTTATTGCACAAGCAAAATAATTCGAACATCTCATAACTAGTTGATAACTGGTTTATAAGAATACACCAAACCGCTCAAATGAGCGGTTTTTTTGTTTAATTTCATTGATAACTCACACAAAAATATCAATCAATGAAAAAAACTCTTCTCACCTTCGTTATTGTATTATTGACAATCACAATTCAAGCTCAGGTAACAACCTCTAATATTTCAGGTTTGGTGTATGACAACTCCAATCAATTATTACCTGGGGCAAACATAACAGCTGTACACGGTCCAACAGGAACAACTTATGGTGGAACTACTAATTTTGATGGACGTTTCGATCTCTTAAACCTTAGAGTCGGTGGTCCGTATCGTGTTACTATAAGTTATGTTGGTTTCAAGAAAAAAGTATATGATGATATCTATCTGCAATTAGGACAAACCTATAATCTGGATGTTGTTATGATTGAAGATGACAATCAGCTGGAAGAAGTTGTGATCACCACCAGTAAAAATGCCACATTTAGCAGTGAAAGAACCGGGGCAGAAACCAGTATAGGAAATAGAGAATTAAAATCATTACCAACGATTACTCGTTCTGCAGCAGATTTTTATCGTTTAGAGCCCACAGCATCTAGTAATGGATCTTTTGGAGGAAGAAATGATCAGTTTAACAACTTTAGTTTAGACGGTTCTATTTTTAATAATCCTTTTGGGTTGGATGCAGCAACTCCCGGTGGCCAGACCAATGCACAACCGATCTCTTTGGATGCTATTGACCAAATTCAGGTATCTACAGCACCATATGACGTAACTCAGGCAGGATTTACAGGGGCATCTGTTAATGCAGTGACCAAAAGCGGAACCAATGAGTGGAAAGGGACTGTATATGGTTTTTATCGTAATCAGGATTTAACAGGTGATAAATTGGGAGATGATGATATTATTGTTCCTGATCTTACACAAGCGCAATATGGTTTGAGTGTTGGCGGTCCAATTATAAAAAATAAACTCTTTGTTTTTGGAAATTTTGAAATCGACGATCGCGAAGATCTGGGGTCTAATTTTTTAGCATCTAGACCAGGATTAACCGGGGCGAATGTATCTCGGGTTTCTGCCGAAGATTTGGATTATGTTTCACAACAATTGAGTTTACTTGGTTACGAAACCGGACCTTATGAAGGATACACACACAATACAGAATCCACCAAAGGAATATTAAAACTGGATTGGAATATCAGTAATAATCATAGGCTAGCAGTAATTTATAACTTTCTAGATGCTTCCAGAGATTTACCTGCAAACCCCGAAGCCACCGGAAGAAGAGGTCCCGATCTAACTACCTTGCAATTTAGAAATGCCGGATATACGATCAAAAATAAAATCAATTCTTTCTTAGTAGAGCTGAATTCTAACTCTGGAGGTAATATCTCGAATAAATTTCAGGCAGGATACACCTTTTTTGATGATAGTAGAGATCCTTTTTCTGCACCCGCACCACCTATTAATATAGCACAAGATGGTGTTCGGTACATTGTGGCAGGACACGAGCCGTTTTCGATTAATAATCGATTAGAACAAAAGGTATATCAGGTAACGAATAATTTAAATATTGTAACCGGTAAGCATACAATTACTTTAGGAGGTAGTTTTGAGAGATTTGAGTTTGACAATTCTTTTAATTTGGGTGTATATACTTATTTTAACGCAAACGGCGGTGTTGGAACATTTGCACCGGATTTTGACAGTGTTCGCAATACACCCGGTTCTACCAATAGTTTTGAACAAGCAATTAATAATGGCCTTATAGCGGAGGCGATAGCTAATGCCAGAACAGTTTTTGATACAAATAATGCAACCGATAATTGGGCCTTGGCAGAAACCAATGTTGGACAATTGGCATTTTATGCACAAGATAAATGGAGAGTAAGTGATAAGTTTACTTTAACATATGGTATTAGAGTAGATCAACCCCTTTTCTTTGATACCAGAGATAAAATTGCTGAGAATATTGAAAGAGCTGCAGGAGGTGAATTCCCGGATGGTAATTATCAACCCGGAATAACGTATTTTGATGAAAACGGAAATCCAACGAATCTTAATAGTTTGGATTTACCATCTAAAAAACTATTGATTTCACCAAGATTGGGGTTTAATTATGATGTAAAAGGTGATAAAACACTACAGATTAGAGGGGGTACAGGTATTTTTACAGGCCGTCTTCCTTTTGTATGGATCGGCAATCAAGTGGCAAATCCAAATTTCTTTTTTTATACAACATCTGCTCCTGATTTTCAATTTCCACAAGTATTTAGAAATAGTTTAGGTATCGATTATAAGTTTAAAAATGGACTGATAGCGTCTACGGATATTATTTATACTGAAGACATCAATGCTCAAATGGTAAGAAACTATGGATTAGCAACTCCTTCAGGAACACTTAACGGAGTAGATGATAGACCAATCTATCTGGCGTCAGATAGAGCGGTAAATGAATTTGGAGGAGTTACAAACGCTTATGTTTTTACGAATACAGATGTTGGTTATTCATTCAATTGGTCGTTTAAGCTTCAGAAAAACTTTAAAAATGGACTATTTGCCAGCGTAGCTTATAATTTTTTAGAAGCAGAGGATGCTAGTTCTTTGGATGCAGAAATTTCTAGTGATGCATATGATAGAAATCCTGCGCTTGGTAATGTAAATCAGGCGGTGAGTACCGCATCTAGATATGGAGATAGACATAGGATCGTGGGGCAAATCAATAAATCCTTCAGCTATGGAAAAAACAAACAGTGGAGAACCTCACTGGGCGCTTTTTATGAATATGCTCAAGGCGGAAGATTCTCTTATACATATTCTGGTGATATTAATAATGATGGTTCTGTACTGAATGATTTGATTTATATACCAACTGAAACTGAATTAGCAAGTTATAACTTTAGTGGTACCCCAGTAGAACAAGCTGATCAAAGAGCTGCTCTAGAAGCATACATACAACAGGATGAATATCTTAGAGAGCGACGAGGTAATTATGCCGAAAAGTATGCTATTCTTAGTCCTTGGAGAGGGCGATGGGATGTAAAGTTGCTCCAGGATTATGATTTCCAGATAGGAGATAGGACCAATACAATTCAGTTGAGTGTGGATATCCTGAATTTTGGGAATTTGTTGAACTCTGATTGGGGTGTAATCAAAATACCGGTTAATGATCAACCTATTGGTGTCTCCGTGGACGCTACCAATACCCCGGTATATTCCTTCGATACTTCGCAGACCAGCACGTTTGCAAATGATTTTAGTCTGGATTCCAGATGGCAGGCACAAGTGGGGCTTCGGTATATTTTTAACTAAAACAATAGGTAACATCCGGGATTTAAAAATCCGTTGTTAATTTATTGGGAACGGATTTTATTTTATAGAGAGTTCTGTTTCTAATAATTTCCTATAAGAAAAGGCGGTGTAATTTTAAAAACATACTTAATAGACTTGTTTTTTGGTTATTGATTTATGCTTATTTTTGCAGCCAATTTTACTAAAAGTGATGGAACAAACTTTAAGAACTTTAAAAATTACTTCATCGTATGAAACATTTAAAATTCTTAATGAGAGAACGAAGTGGTAATACACGTTCTCAATTTTATAATTAATTTACTTTTAAGTAATTATCAAAATTTAAACGTGTGAAATATCAAAGGCTTACTAAAGAACAGTTAGAAGAATTACATCAGGAATTTATTAATTTTTTAGCCACGCAATCTATTACAGCAGATGAGTGGAGTGAGATAAAAACAAATAAACCTGAAGTGGCAGAAGAGGAATTGGATGTCTTTAGTGATTTAGTTTGGGAAGGAGTGCTAAGCAACGCAAAGTTTTTAGAGCATTTTTCTAAAGATCAAATCCATCTTTTTTATCTGGGAGAAACCGAAATGCATCTAATAGCGATAAAAGTAAATGTTCCTGATATTGATGTCACTACTCAAGAAGGATATGATTGGTTGCGCAATAACCTATTAGACGATCAGGTGGCTTTTTATAATGCAAATAAGGATTATAGTGAAGACCCAAATATGGATAAGTTTAAACTTATTTTACAAGGAGCCAATATCACCAAAGGAGAACTATATCAGTATTTTGAAAAAATTATTAGTGCAAATAAATAATTTAGCACTTTTTATTTTTTAGTCTTAGTAAGTAATTGCTTTAAGCCTTTGTTAGATAGAATATTGCCATTGAAAGAGTATGAACCTTGAGCTAAGCTAAATTTTACCTGACAATTTCTGTTGTATTTTTTATTAAATAAGATATTACGGATATTACTGGGTTTATGAGTGTATTTTACCTTTCTACCTTTTATTTCTTTTGATTCTATTCTTTTTATGGTAATCCCGAAAATATTCTTAATTAAAAAGGTCTTGTGTTCTAGTTTAATGGTATGAGCTATAAATGAATTAATCAAAAGTATTAGTCCTCCACTAATAAGTTTTACATCATTTGAGAATGAAATTAATACTCCTCCTATCAAAAATAATTTTCCAACGGATACAGTTAGATAGATTATTAAAGAAATTAGAATAAATCTAGCAGTTAAAAAAAAAAGGTCTCTTTGAAAAATCATTTCTAATAAAGCCTAAAAAGTGAGGTGCTATTTTTTTAATTTTTTATAGTCGTTGTAAGTGCAATAAGCATAGTTTGTTAACTACTAATTACTCACTACTCACTACTCATACCTTAAAGACTCAATCGGATCCTGTCTTGCTGCTTTAACAGCGGGATATGAGCCAGAAACAACTGCTGTTAAAAACGAAGTAACCACAGCAGCAAAAATTGCTAGCCACGGAGTGCTAAATTCAAAACCGGAAACAGCTACTATGATTGCCCCGATGGTAATACCTAGAATAATCCCAACTACACCGCCAATCTGACCTATAATTACTGTTTCCATAAAAAATTGCCCGGATATAGTATTTCTTTTTGCCCCCAATGCCTTACGCACACCAATTTCTCGGGTTCTTTCTGTAACCGAAACTAACATAATATTCATTAAAGCAATCGATGATCCTAAAATGGTGATGATACTGATGATCCAAGCAGCCCAATATAAATACCCTGTAATACTCGAGATGCGATTAAGGAGATCATCACTACGCTCTAGACCAAAATTATTCTCTTCTACCGGATTAAGGCCTCTTATTTTTCTAAAGGTAATGATCGCTTCATCCTGAGCGCCTTCTAAAAATTGTTTATCATCCACTTTTACACTAATATTATAATTGATGTTTGGTAAGGTATATATTGAACGCGCTACCTGCAAGGGTATCAAAACTTTAAGATCCTGGTTGTCTCTAAAGGTAGCTCCTTTACTCTCTAATACACCAATAACCTTAAATTTAACCCCTCTAATGCTAATCGTTTTGTTAATTGGATCAGTGTCTTTAAATATATTTTTCTTGAAATCAGATCCAATCAGACAAACATTATTATTGTTTTCAATATCAAAGAAGGTGAAATTTCTTCCAAACTCTACTTCTGTACCGGTGTTTTCCAGATAATTTTCGTTAACTCCTATAACAGAAGCTTCTGGATCTGTTTTTTCATTTTGATACTTTACCTCAGCATTTCTTGTTCCGGTAAATGAAATAGAAGTTTTTGAAAAGGGATATTGAAACTTTTCCTTAAACTGCCTTACATTGCGATAACTAATAATTGGGTTTATCTTTTCTCTTTCTCCACTGCCACCGCGTCGTGTAGTAAATTCATATCGCTGAATATTAAACGTGTTAGAACCCATAGAAGCAAAATCACCGGTAATAGTATTTTCCAAAGCTCCTAGGAATGTTAGGATACCAACTAAGGCAGTAATACCAATTGCTATAATCAAAACAGTAAGAATGGTTCGTAAAAGTTGCCCCTTGATGGAATCAAACGCAATACGGATATTCTCTCGAAAAAGTGAAAACATAATAGGTAAATTAGTATGGTTTGAAGTATAAGACTACAAAACGAGCTTAAAGTTACTCAAAAAACTAAATTTTATGGATATTAAGAAAACTCTTTATGCATTTGGTCTAAAATTTTATAGCTTTTTAAGATATTTACACCTGTAAAGAATAGATAATGAAAAGACGTTAGAAAGCAGTAAGAAAAGCTTCTGTCTTATAAAATTTAGAAGAACTATATATACATGGCGCAAAAACCATCCATACCAAAGGGAACAAGAGACTTTTCTCCGATTGAAGTAGCTAAAAGAAGTTATATCATGAATGTGATCAAAGAACAATTTCAGTTGTTTGGTTTTCATCCTATAGAAACTCCAAGTTTTGAGAATAGTGAAACCCTGATGGGAAAGTATGGAGAAGAAGGAGATCGATTGATTTTTAAGATATTAAACAGCGGGGATTATCTAAGTAAAGTCGATGACGCTTTATATGATTCAAAGGACAGCTTGAAAATGACCTCTAAGATCAGCGAAAAAGCCCTGCGATACGATTTAACGGTTCCTTTTGCTCGATATGTAGTGCAACATCAAAACGAAATAGATTTTCCGTTTAAACGATATCAAATACAACCCGTTTGGAGAGCAGATCGTCCACAAAAAGGTAGATTTAGAGAGTTTTATCAATGTGATGCAGATGTGGTTGGCAGTAAATCTCTATGGCAAGAAGTTGATTTTATACAGTTGTATGATCAAGTGTTTAGCAACTTAGGATTAAATGGTGTTACCATTAAAATGAATAACCGTAAAATTCTTTCAGGTATTGCAGAAGTGATTGGAGCTAGTGATAAATTGATCGATTTTACCGTTGCCTTAGATAAGCTGGATAAAATCGGAGAAGAGGGGGTGAAGAAAGAAATGTTGGATAAAGGAATTTCTGAAACCGCTATTGAGAAAGTGAAGCCTCTTTTTAGTTTTACAGGAACATCTTCTGAAAAACTAGATAAACTAAAAGAATTATTGATTTCTTCTGAAGAAGGAATGAAAGGAGTAGCCGAGTTAGAGTTTATTTTAAATACACTGAAAGAAATTCCTTTAGATAAGACTGTGTTGGATCTTGATGTTACATTAGCTCGAGGATTAAATTATTATACCGGAGCTATTTTTGAAGTTTCAGCCCCAGAAGGAGTAAAGATGGGTTCTATCGGGGGTGGAGGACGATATGATGATCTCACGGGTATTTTCGGGTTAAAAGATGTTAGTGGGGTTGGTATTTCTTTTGGACTGGATAGAATATATCTGGTATTGGAAGAATTAGAATTATTTCCAGAAACGGTTGCGCCCGGTACAAAAGCATTATTTATCAATTTTGGAGAGACTGAGGCACTTTATGCGATGAAAGCTATTCGTTTACTCAGAAACCAAGGAATCATTGCTGAACTTTATCCTGATAGTGCTAAAATGAATAAGCAGATGAAGTATGCTAATAAGAGAGCGATTCCTTTTGTGATTCTTGCTGGTGCTTCAGAGATGGAAAACAATAACTTTACCATTAAAAATATGGAAACAGGTGGTCAGGACACTATCAATTTTGAAGAATTAAAAGTACTTTTGCAATAGTAAAACCATAAAACCAAACTAAAAATAATTACTATTTATCTACCCTAAAATTTAGAATTATGAAAAATATCATATTGAGTTCGCTGGTATGTCTTTTATTGATATCAGTAGTATCTTGCAAAAAAGATCCTAAAACCGATAAAAAAGAAGAGGTCATAGAAGAAGTGGTAGACTCAACAGATGTAGTAGAGGTGGTTGAAGAAAAGAAACCAGTGGTAAAGAAGAAAAAGAAAAAGAAAACCACTAAAACGAAACCAAAAACAAACGTTATAGAAGTTCCAGCGGGGGCACCTTCTTTTAAGAATACTGCGGCTAGAAAATATGTTAGAGATTATGAGGCTTATGTTACCAAATATAAAAAAGCGGTTGAATCTAAAGCAGATATGGATGCATTCTTAAAATTGAGTAAACTAAGTAGTGATTTAACCAGTCAATATAGAAAGTTAATTTCGATATTACCGGCAGATGAAATTGAAAAAATGAGCAAGTATATGCAAGAAAAAACAAAACAGATAGACGCGCTAAGCAGACAAATGTAAGTTTTTACAATACAATTTATTTTGAACCATCCAGTTTTTGTTGGATGGTTTTTTGTTTATACATTTTATATAGAAATATTGAACTGTGTATCTGGAAATATTAAAACTTATGATCTTCCACTAAGTTTATAACTCTAAATTTTATTACTTTTGTATACCAAATATCTATTTGGAGATTATGAGTCAAAAATTACTACTTAGTGCAAAAGAAATAGATATTATTCTGCACAGATTGGCTTGTCAATTAATCGAAAACCATACGCATTTTGAAGACACTGTGCTTATAGGCGTTCAACCCAGAGGAATATTTTTGGCTGATAGATTAAAAAATGTTTTGGTTAAAGATTATAATCTTAACGATGTAAAATTGGGATATCTCGATATTACTTTTTATCGTGATGATTTTAGAAGAGGAGAAAAACCATTAGAGGCAAATAAGACTCAGGTTGATTTTACCGTAGAGGACAAACGTGTTGTTTTTATTGATGATGTTTTATATACAGGTCGCAGTATTAGATCTGCATTGACAGCAATACAATCTTTTGGAAGACCAAGAGAAATTGAACTGCTAACCCTAATTGATAGGCGTTTTAGCAGACATTTGCCTATACAACCTAACTATCGGGGAAGACAGGTAGATGCTATAAACCAAGAGAAAGTAAAAGTACATTGGTTAGAGAACGAAGGAGAAGATGCTGTGTATTTGATAAATAAGTAAAGTTTAATTATTTCTGAAATATTACATAAGTGTAAATGTCTCAGAAGAATAATAAGAATAGAAACGAATGAGCGAATTAAGTGTAAATCACTTACTTGGAATTAAATATCTTACAACAGAAGATATAAACCTCATTTTTGAAACCGCGGATCACTTTAAAGAGGTAATTAACAGGCCCATTAAAAAAGTTCCATCGCTTAGGGATATCACAATTGCTAATCTCTTTTTCGAGAATAGTACAAGAACCAGATTATCTTTTGAACTTGCTGAAAAAAGATTATCTGCTGATGTGATTAATTTTTCTGCAGCATCTTCATCTGTCAAAAAAGGAGAAACGTTGATTGATACTGTAAACAATATTCTCTCTATGAAAGTAGATATGGTAGTTATGAGACATCCAAATCCAGGAGCAGGAGTTTTTCTTTCTAAGCACGTAGATGCTAGTATTGTAAACGCTGGGGATGGTGCACACGAGCATCCAACACAGGCATTGTTGGATTCATATTCTATACGAGAAAAATTAGGAGAAGTACAAGGAAAAAAAGTAGTTATTGTTGGAGATATTTTACACTCTAGGGTAGCATTGTCTAATATTTTTGCGCTCAAATTGCAAGGTGCTGAAGTCAAGGTATGCGGTCCAAAGACCTTAATTCCTAAATATATTGAGAGATTAGGAGTCACGGTAGAAACAGACCTCATTAAAGCATTGCAATGGTGTGATGTGGCTAATATGCTACGAGTCCAGAACGAACGAATGGAAATAAGTTATTTTCCTTCTACTAGAGAATATACTCAACAATTTGGAGTAAACAAAAGGCTGTTGGATAGTCTTGATAAAGAGATTGTAATTATGCATCCGGGACCTATCAATCGTGGTGTGGAAATCACGAGTGATGTAGCTGATTCTAAGCAGGCCATTATTTTAGATCAGGTTCAGAACGGAGTAGCAGTGAGAATGGCAGTTATTTATCTTTTAGCTTCAAAAATAAAACAATAAGTATATGATATTCAATAAAGAAGGTAATACAACCATAATTACACAAGAAAAAGCTACCATAGTAGATTTTGTAAAGGGAATTGAGAACAAATATGAAACTTTGAAAAATGATAACATAGTAGCTAATTTGTTTTCGTTGAAAGAATTATCGGTAGCCGATATTAATGAGTTCTTAAGAGTTTCTAATTCGCATAAAGCTAATAAACGTTCTTTTGTTATTGTAACAGATAAAGTATCTTATGATGAGGCTCCAAAAGAAATAACAATTGTGCCAACTTTAATAGAGGCACTAGATCTTATAGAAATGGAGGAAATAGAAAGAGATCTTGATTTCTAATTTTTCTAAGAATCTTCTGTAATTTTAGTTACACCGCTACGTCTTACTGCATATGAATAAATTAGCCCCATTTATTCTTGCCTTTGCCTTTGCACTTTCTGGTGTGGTTAAAGCGCAAGATTGGAAATATGATTTTGATGAAGCGATAGCTTTGGCAAAAGAGAAAGATCAAAACATTATTTTACTTTTTACAGGCTCAGACTGGTGTCCACCCTGCATCAAACTGGAAAGAAAAATATTTTCGGACCCTCAATTTATCGAGTATGCAAATAAAAACTTTGTTTGGGTAAAAGCAGACTTTCCCAAGCGAAAAAAAAATAGATTATCAGAGGCTCAGCAAAAGAAAAATAGTGTTCTTGCAGAACGGTATAATAAGAAAATGGTCTTTCCGGTTATTTTAGTTATAGATAAAGAAGGAAAGGTGTTGGGTGCTACAGGATATAGGAAAATGTCAGCCCAACGTTATATAAAACTACTTACAACTTTTGATTCTTTTGGAAATTGAAATTGATTAATAAAACAGATTAGAGTATCTTCACGCTGTTTATAAAAAAAGATGTAAAAAAATTGAAAATTACAATTTTAGGCTGTTATTCCGCTACTCCCAGAACATTTACAAATCCAACTTCTCAAGTATTAGAAATAAATAATCACGTTTTTTTAATTGATTGTGGAGAAGGTTCTCAGGTTGAGCTAAGAAGAAACAAAATTAAATTCTCGAGAATCAATCATATTTTTATTTCACACTTGCACGGAGATCATTTTTTTGGATTGGTTGGTCTGGTGTCAACGTTTAGAATGTTGAATAGAGAAAACCCACTTCATATTTATGGACCAAAGGGTATAAAAGAGGCAATTACATTGCAATTGAAGCTTTCTAATTCTTGGACAGATTATCCTTTACATTTTCACGAACTAACAAATTCTGATTCTGAGTTGATATTTGAAGACGAAAAGGTAACTATTCGCACCATTCCGTTGCAACATCGTATTTATTGTAATGGCTTTTTATTTCAAGAAAAACCAGGAGATCGAAAACTATTGATGAGTAAAGTGCTCAATTATGAAATTGATAAAGCTTATTATAAATCTATTAAGAAAGGAAAAGACGTAGTGCTTGCAAATGGATCTGTAATACCCAATGCTGAGCTTACAGAGGATCCAGCTCCTGTAAAAAGTTATGCATTTTGCAGCGACACCAGATATGATGAAGATAAACTTTCTTTAATTGAGGGAGTTACAGCATTATATCACGAGTCTACTTTTCTAGAGAGTCATAAACATTTATGTTATAGAACAGGACATAGTACGGCTATCGAAGCCGCAACTATTGCGAAGAAAGCTAATGTCAAAAATTTAATTCTAGGGCATTATTCTACCAGATATGATAACATAGAACAATTTAAAGATGAAGCTATGACGGTTTTTGATCAGGTAGAAGTTGGAGACGACGGTAAAGTTTTTGAATTTTAATTACAAAGATTAAGTACTGTAGTGTATATCTAATAAAAAAATTTAACCATTATGAATAAGGATCTTACAGATTATCGAAAGTCTTATAATAAAAAAGCACTTGAAGAAAAGGATTTACCAAAATCTCCTTTTCAGCTGTTTTCTGATTGGTTTGCAGAGGTCGAAGAAGAGGGTGGAGTAGAAGAAGCAAATGCCATGACACTTACTACTTTTGGATTAGATGGCTTTCCAAAAGCAAGGATTGTACTCCTCAAAGAGTATGATACCAATGGATTTGTATTTTACAGCAACTACGAATCTGAAAAAGGAAAAGCTATAAGCAATAATAATCACGTGTGTATTTCTTTTTTCTGGCCAAATTTAGAGCGTCAGGTTATTATTAAGGGAGAAGTCAATAGAATATCTGAAGAGAAAAGTACTGCCTATTTCCACGCTCGCCCAAGAGGAAGTCAACTTGGTGCGTGGGCATCTGATCAAAGTAGCATTATTGAATCAAGAGAGGTGTTAGAAGAGAAGCTTTTATCTTTAGAGAAAAAATTTGCAGATAAAGAAATACCAAAACCAGATTTTTGGGGCGGATTTTGTGTTACTCCTGTAGAGTTCGAGTTTTGGCAAGGAAGGCCTAATCGATTGCACGATAGAATAAGATTTAGCGATAGGAATATATCAAATAATGTTTGGGAAATAGATAGACTAGCTCCTTAGAATAGAAATGTAATTATGACTAATCCATAATAACAAAATTGGATCTTCTGTTTTTTCTATATTCGTCTTCTTCACAATCCTGACCATCCAAGCAGTTGTTTACGGGTCGTGTTTCTCCAAATCCTTGATAAGAAAGTATTCTGTTTTCTGAGATATCTTTACTAACTAAATACCTAAATATAGATTCAGCTCTTTTTTGAGATAGATCCAAATTATAATCGTGATTTCCACGACTGTCTGAATGTGTTTCTATTTTAATAATCATATCAGGATAATCTTTTTTCATTAAGGTAACTACCTTATTAAGCTCTATTTCGGCTTTTTGGGTGATATCCCATTTGTCAAACTCAAAATAAATCTCATTTAATTTAATAAGATCATTGATAGTTTTATCAGTTTCAGGATCTGTACTCGGTTGATTAGTATTGGCAACATCGTTGTCATTATCTCCGGTATTCTCTGTATTTTCTGATTTGTCTGATGTATTTAATTCCACCAGATTTTTGTCTAATTCTTTAGTTCTATTTACAAAATCAGTATTTGCATTAGGACAGTTCAATCCGGTCATGTCTACAGCCAGCTTCAACTGATAGTAGTCAGGAAGATTACATTTATTTATATGATTATAACCTTTGGAATATTTTTTAGTTTCATTTAAAGAACCCGTAAATTCTGCAATAACAGGTTGATCAACAATGCTGATTTCACCAGTTTCATTTAACAACTCACAACTCGTATTTACTTTGATAGTATAGCGAATTTCAAATGGTTCACTATCCATTTTTACTAATTTGTTAGGCACTGCAAAACTTACTGTTCTGGTAGTCTCGTCATAAGAGACTTTGATTCTCTTAGAAGGAAGAACTACAGATTCTTCAAAGAAAATGACATTTTCAGGCAGTATGTCCTTAATTACGGTATTCTTTGCGTCATCATTACCATCATTATTTATCGTTAGACTATAAATAATATCTTGATCAGGTTGTATAAGATCATTAGGAAAAACAAAACTATTATCTGTGTATCTTGATCTTTTAATGATTTGTATAGCTGGTTCATAAATTTCAACACTAAAAGCAACCGCCATAACAGAGTAGCCATCATTATCAGTCAACAATCTAAAACTGGATTCGGTCTGATTATTACCTATAATACTATTTCTTGGATTTTTGATATTAAATAAATCTGCATCATACCCTAAGGTGTTTTGACTGGCAGGAACTCTTGATGTGATATTTCTTCCGTTTTCTGTAATATTAGCATTAAAGAAATTGTTCATTGGGTTGGTGTTGTCCGTAATGCTTTTATATGTATTGGTTTCGTTAGATTTTACTTGAAAACGATCACCTCGTATACCTTTATCTCCTTCATAAGATATTACACCAATTTTAGCATGAACCGCTCCCTCTGGGATTGTTTGAAAATTATCAAAAGAAAATTCAACAGGTTTTGCCTTAGAATCGATATTTACAAAACCGTCATACACATAGAAACGTTTTCTGGGTTTTGAGTTGTCCTCGTAGATTACTACCATAGTCCACCCACCTGCTAAACCATTTCCTAGAGTAGCATCATCATTAACTTCTGAAGTTGTCGCTGGGATATTAGCAACCGTATAGGTTCCTGTAGAATTTTCCAAACCTATTACTTGTTCTGTGATGTCCTTATAACAAGAATACTGTTTAAAAAGGGATTTAGGGTCATTATAATAATCATGAATGATCTCTGCATCCTCAATTAAGGTATATGTGTCATTTCCCGGATACTTTATTTTTATGGAGGTAATATCTTTTTTTCTATCAACATCAGCATAAGATGCAGTCCAATAAAGTCCAACATGTTTAATAGAGGCACAACCGGATGTCATTTCCAAGTCTGCACTACTGCTATTAAAGGTAGAAGGATCATTATCAATATCAATAAAGCCCATTCTGAATTGATTGTTCAGTCCACCGCTATTATAACTTTTATTAGGATTAAAAACGTCTGTGCCATCGTCATTACTCACCTTACCAAGAATAGTATTAGAGACAAATTTGAAATCACCTTTAATAGTAAATTCTGTTCGCTTTTCTAAAGGCACCTCTACTTGACCATATATATTAACTGAATAAAATAATATGGTAACTGCAAGATAAGTACAGATTCTGGACAGATTTTTTATGTAGGTATTAATTTTTTCCACTTTTCCTTTTTTATTCCCTAGTATGTTTAACTTAAATTCTATTATTAAATTGTGTTTAATTATTAGGGTAATTGGCTATACAATATGGGGAAACCGTAGGTAAATTTATATTTTAACATCTTATTATGTAAGTAAAAATCATACTTTTCGATGTAAAATACACTTTTGTCGATGAAGTGCAGGTGATTATTTATCTCATTTTCATTGGTTTAAGCAAAGTGTTCCGGTCCTGTTCGTCCCGTGAGGTCTTCTGTTTTTGATGTGTTATTAAAACATTTTACTTTAACATTTTTTTATTAAAAAATCTTTTTTATCACTTTATACTTAAAATTCTAAATGCTTATTCTTAAACTTGTATGTATAAAACATATCTCGCTTAAAACCTTGCAATAAATATGAAAACTCTATATCTCATTCGGCACGCTAAATCTTCTTGGGAGTTCGATCTTGATGATCATAAAAGACCTCTAAATAAAAGAGGATTGAGAGATGCAGATTTAATCGGAAAACAATTGAAAACCCTTGTGAAATCAATCGATATGGTATTAAGTAGTGATGCTGAAAGAGCTAAGACTACGGCAAAAATTATCTTTGATCATCTTGAATTACCAGATAGTATATTTAGCTTAGAACCTACACTTTATGATTTTAGTGGTCATCAGGTTGTGGATGTGATAAAGAATTGTAATGATAATATAAAAAATCTGATGATTTTTGGACATAATCACGCTTTTACTTCTATTGCAAACCTCTATGGGGATAAAGTGATAGATAATCTACCAACTGCAGGTGTTGTGGGTATACAGTTTGATGTAAAAAGCTGGAAAGAAATTGAAGTAGGAAAAAACGTACTAACTCTTTTTCCTAAAGAATTAAGGTAGATTTAAATGGTAGAAAATCAAGTTAATACATATATACACAGGGAGTTAAGTTGGTTGCAATTTAACGCCAGAGTACTACAGGAAGCATCTGATGACAGTGTTCCATTGTTAGAAAGGTTGAGGTTTATTGGAATATTTTCAAATAATCTGGATGAATTTTTTAAAGTTAGGTATGCAACTATTAAAAGAATTGATCTTGCCGGGAGAGATGGTAAAAATGTTCTGAAGGGAAAAACTGCTGGTGAATTATTGGAACAAATAACCAAAATAGTAATAAAACAGCAATCCGAAAGCTTGAAAATAATTAAAACAATTGGAGAAAAGTTAAAGGAACACAACATTTTTATTATCGATGAGAATCAAGTGACTTCGGATCAGGATAACTTTATCAGAAGATATTTTGTGGATAAGGTAAGTCCGGCACTAGTAACATATATACTAAATGATCTTGATAAATTTCCACATCTTAAGGATAGTGTTGCTTATCTGGCAGTAAAATTAGTGCTTAAAGAGCGAATACCTAAGGAGGGAACCATCTCTAAAATATTACATCAAAAAACACAAGAAAAAATTTATGCTCTTATAGAAATTCCCAAGAACACGGAACGTTTTGTCGTATTGCCCGAAAAAGAAGGTAAAAAATATATCATTATCCTAGACGATTTGATACGATATTGTATGCAAATCAACTTTAGTATTTTTGAATATACTCGTGCTTCTGCTCATATGATTAAAATTACAAGAGATGCACAATTAGATTTTGATAATGATTTTAGTAAAAGCTTTATAGAAAAAATTTCAAGCAGTGTTAAATCCAGAAGAGATGGAGAACCTGTAAGATTCGTATATGATAAAAAAATAGATAAGGATACTCTTAATTTTTTAATGGAAAAAATGGGTATTGATAGTACTGATAGCATTATTCCGGGCGGAAGATATCATAATCGAAGGGATTATATGAATTTTCCGGACCTTGGTAAAAAAGAATTAGTATATCAGCCATTATTGCCGCTAACTATTCCGGGTTTAAGTTTACAGGGAGGATTGTTAGACATGATTGCCCAAAAGGATTATTTACAGTATACTCCGTATCATACATTTTCATATACTGTTAAATTCTTGCGAGAAGCTGCTATTGATCCTAAAGTTAAAACGATTAAAATTACAATCTATCGTTTAGCCAATATTTCTCATATCGCAAGTTCATTAATCAATGCGGCAAAAAATGGAAAGAATGTAATTGTTCAAATTGAACTTCAGGCCAGATTTGATGAAGAAGCAAATATCAAGTATGCGGAACAAATGCAGAGAGAAGGTGTAAATTTAATTTTTGGAGTTCCTGGGCTCAAAGTTCATTGCAAAATCTGTGTTATAGAAAGAGAAGAAAAAGGCAAACTGAAACGATACGGTTTTATCAGTACAGGAAATTTTAACGAATCTACTGCAAAAATATATACGGATTATACATTGTTTACAACTAATGAAGCGATTCTGAAGGAAACGAATAAAGTTTTTAAATTTTTTGAAATTAATTATAAAGTTAGTAGATATAAACACTTATTAGTGTCTCCTCATTACACCAGAAGTTCATTAATAAAACTTATTGATAATGAAATAGCCAATAGTAAAGAAGGTAGACCGGCCGGAATTAAATTGAAATTAAATAGCCTAAGTGATTATAGTATGATCGATAAATTGTATGAGGCGAGCAGGGCAGGAGTAAAAATTGATTTGATCATACGAGGAATATGTTGTTTAGTTCCGGGAATTGAAGGAATGAGTGAAAATATAAGAGCAATAAGTGTAATTGATAAGTTTTTGGAACATCCAAGATTATACATATTTGAAAATGGAGGAGATACTAAAGTCTATATTTCTTCTGCTGATTGGATGACACGAAATTTGGATAGGCGTGTAGAAATTTCTTGTCCAATTTATGATCAAGATATTAAAGAAGAGCTTATGGATACTTTTGAAATTTGCTGGAATGATAATGTCAAGGCACGAAAACTTTCAGAAAATCAAGATAATAGGTATATTCGAAACGATAAAGTAAAAGTAAGATCTCAGATTGCTACCTACGATTATTATTTAAGAAAACTAGGAAATTAAATATTTTGTTGACTATAGAAAAATATGGAGCCATTGATATAGGTTCTAATGCCGTAAGACTGTTGATCAGTAGTGTTCACGAAGAAGACGGAATGACAACCAGGTTTAAAAAAACGAGCTTAGTACGTGTTCCCATTCGATTGGGAGCAGATGTGTTTTTAACGAATAGAATTTCTGAAGAAAACACTATCAGAATGATCGATGCAATGCAGGCGTATCAACTTTTAATGAAAACCCATAAAGTTGTACGGTATAAAGCATGTGCTACATCGGCTATGAGAGAAGCTGAAAATGGAGACGAAATAGCTGGATTAATTAAAGAAAAAACGGGTATCGAAATCAATATAATCGATGGTACCGATGAAGCTGCCATCATTGCGATGACAGATTTACACGATTTGATAAATTCTGATGCTTCCTACCTATATGTAGACGTTGGTGGAGGTAGTACAGAATTTACACTCTTTCATCATGGCCAAACCATTACTTCAAGATCGTTTAAATTGGGTACTGTGCGATTACTCAATAATGTAGTTTCGGATAGTATGTGGCAAGAAGCTGAAGAGTGGATTAGAAAAACTACAAAAGGCTATTCAAGATTGTCGTTAATAGGATCCGGAGGAAACATTAATAATATTTTTAAAAATAGTGGAAAAGGAATAGGTAAACCGCTATCATATCTATATTTAAGTACGTATTATGAATTGTTGAATTCGTTATCGTATGAGGAGAGAATATGGCAACTAAATCTTAATCAGGATAGGGCAGATGTTATTTTACCGGCTACCAAAATTTATCTATCCGCTATGAAATGGAGTGGTGCTCGTAAGATATTTGTTCCAAAAATTGGGCTGTCTGATGGGATCATTAAATCGTTGTATAATGAAAAAATAAGTAATAAATAAATGGGATAACAAACCCTATTTTTAATTTAGTAATTTAATAAAATCATTTTTTTGTCTTAAATTGTCTTCATAACCAAATTTCTCATAAAAACTTATGCTATGAATAAAAATTTACTTTTGGTCTTTGTACTATTCATTGGAACAATTACAATGACCTCTCAGGAATCCAAATATGGAGTGCGTATTGGAGCTAACTTAAGCTCCATCAGCTCAGATGATATTACCGGAGATTTTGATAAAAGTAGAATTGGCGTTGTTGTCGGTTTTTTGGCAGATTTTGCGTTAACCGAAAAACTGAGATTGCAGCCGGAGTTTCAATACTCTGGTCAGGGTAATAAAGATAAAGATTTTCGCGTCAACTATTTGCAATTACCTATTTTATTGAAATATAATATTACGGATCTTTTTAACGTACAATTAGGGCCTCAGGCAGGGATTAAAATATGGGAATGGGAAGATAATCAAGAAGATATAGCTGATTTTGGCACATTTGATTTTGCCGGAGTAGCTGGAATTGGCGTTAATATCACGGATAATTTCTTTGTTGATCTGAGATATGCCTTTGGATTGACTAATGTTTTTGATGAAGATGGTTCTGCTATAAAAATAGATGGTAGTAGCAGAAATATACAGCTATCAGTTGGATATCGATTATAATTTTACTTTAAATAAAATAAACAATTAAAAAATGCTTACTTTATCAGTAAGCATTTTTTTCTTATCCGTGAATCGTTTCTTTTTTACTCAATGATTTCATTATTTCTGCTTCATAATCAAGTAAGTCCTGCCACTTTTTGTCTACTTCTTTACGTTCTCCATATTTCCTAGCAAAGTTCAAAAACATAGTATAGTGATTTGCTTCACTTACCATTAAATCTCTATAAAACTTTGCGAGCTCTTTGTCATCCAATTCTTCAGACAGTAATTTGAAACGCTCACAACTTCTTGCCTCAATAAGAGCGGCATATAGTAAACGGTGTACCAATTGCGTAGTTCTGCTTCCACCTTTAGGAAAAAAGGTTACTAATTGGATCACGTAGTCATCCTTGCGGTCTCTTCCTAATGTCCACCCTCTGGCAATTATTTTATCATGAACCATTTTAAAATGACTAATCTCTTCTTTTACCAGTTTGGTCATTTCCTGAACCAATTCTGTATACTCAGGAAAACTCACAATTAGTGATATTGCAGTAGAGGTTGCCTTTTGTTCACAGTATGCGTGATCTGTAAGTATTTCTTCAATATTCTTTTCTACAATATTAATCCACCTGGGATCTGTTGGAAGTTTAAGGCCTAACATATGTTCTTTTTTGAGATACAAAATTAATGTTTTGAAGACGGTAAAACTAATCCAATGACACGAAACCGATCTAACAAGATAAAAATTCATACCTAAGACCAACTTGTGGTTTTAGTTGATAGGTAAAAGAGATAGTGTTATGCAGTAATGGATTTTCCAGAGTAATTTCATAGGGTATAGTTAGTGAAGATTCTCCTCTGATTAATCGTAGGTGCTCATAGATATGTACTTCGGTATCAATGATCATCCTAGTATTTTCATTTGATACACCAAATTGTATCTGTGTTGACGGAAACTCGTTTGGTAATTCTTTAAATACATTGCTTATCGATTCTCTTGTGTCAAAAATGATGTGTGTTCTTACTTTTTTTGATGTACCATCAGTATGATCATTGATCACATCAATTTTTAACATAACATTGTTCGGAATGACCTTTACATCACGGGACAATTGGGGGAGCATATGAGCCAGAATTGGGACATAGGATTCTCTAAATAGTAAAGCATCTAAGGTTTCACTATAAAGAATATGAAATGTATTAGGATCAGGAATAGAAAAGGTTACCGCATCTTCTTGATAAAATACCTTTATGTAATCAGTCAATGATAATTCTCTAATGAGTTTTTTGGCACAATCGAGTGATTCTTTGTTGATTTCTAATAAAGAAAATTGAACTTCAGATATTTGAAATAGGGGGGCGACTAAGGTCACAAAAGGCGCATAAGGTCCACAACCAGCATAAAATATTTGAATAGTTTTGCTAGGGTTCTCGCTTTGCGCATCTTTTATAGCTTTTACAAGTCCCTTCAAAAACTTAAGGGTTCTTTTGTAATCCAATAAACATTGTGCGGCGTGATTAAGTGATAAAGCCATCCCGCTAGCTGTAGGGACTGCGGCTAAGTGTTTAAACTCCATATCATATCCGGATATCGAAGTTATTTCATTAAAATAGCTGTGAATTTTATTAATGATCTTTACAATTTCTTCATAAACCAAATCATCTTTAAGCAGTTGATTTACTAATTCTTTGATGTTTGGTTTTGAATTAAGCACATCCATTTTCAGTTGACCATTTATATTAGATGTCCAAATCGAATTCTGATCTCAATTTATCAATAAGTGGGTTTTTTTCCCGAAGTTTTTCGTACTTATCCTGTGGGGTAAACGCGTATTTTTTAGAAGCCTCTTCATTCACCTTTATATCAAGAGCAACGCTATAATTATTCAGTTTTTTATAGAGAAACTGAAATAGACCAGGTAATGCACTTTCCAAATCCACTTTCATGGATTGATTTGGTAGCTCCAGATGTATTTTACCATTAGTAAGTACAGGGATGTTCATTGCAAACATTGACCCTATGATTCGCTCTCCTTTTTTGTCCTGCATCTTTCCGTATTCTATCCAGGCTGCTTGCATCTGTTCTTCTGTGAAATCGTCACTAGGTAGATTTTTTGGATCTACTATAGTATCTACTTTTTTCTCTTCGTGTTCCTTTTTTTTCCTAATACTGCTTAAGGATAAACCAGAAGTTCTTCGTTCCCTTCGTTGTACGACTGTTCCTTTTTCTGTAGTTGCAGAAATTGTATTTGAAGTTTGTTCTGAAATATTTTTTTGTAAAGGGGTTAGTGAAGAAGGCTTATCTATAGAATTATACGATTCAGGTGTTTGAGAAACCGTAGTAACCGAATTAACATCAGATTTTTGATGAATCGCTTTTTCTTGAGCTTTTTCCTTTAGTTCTGGAGAAACCTTTACAGGTTGAATCCCTTTTTCCTTAAAATAACTAGGCGGAATTATGTAAGGTTGATCATTTTTTTTTTCTCCGTCTTTAGTAAGAACAGAGGCAAGTTGCATCAGACATAGTTCAACAAGTAATCGTTGATTACGACTGGTCTTATATTTTAAATCACAATCATTGGCTAATTCTATACCTTTTATCAGAAATGTGTGAGGAGCTTTTTGGGATTGTTCCAGGTATTTAGCTTTTGTCTGTTCTCCTACTTCCAGAAGGTTGATAGTAGCTTGATTTTTGCATACCAACAAATCTCTAAAGTGCGATGCCAATCCGGCAATAAAATGGTGACCATCAAATCCCTGAGCCAGAATTTCATTAAACTCTAATAATAGTTGTGGAATGTTATTATCTAATATAAGATCCGTAGTTTTAAAATACGTTTCGTAATCTAGGACATTAAGATTTTCAGTAACGGCCTGTCTGGTGAGGTTTTTTCCACTAAAGCTTACAACACGATCAAAAATTGATAAAGCATCACGCATAGCACCATCTGCTTTTTGAGCGATAATTTGTAAGGCATCTTCATCTGCCGTGATTCCTTCTTGCTCGGCTACTTGCATCAAATGATTCTTAGCGTCTGTAACCGTAATTCTTTTAAAATCAAATATTTGGCAGCGTGATAAAATCGTAGGTATGATTTTATGTTTTTCTGTAGTTGCTAGAATAAAAATGGCGTGTTTTGGAGGTTCTTCTAGTGTCTTTAGAAATGCATTAAATGCAGCTTGTGAGAGCATGTGCACCTCATCAATAATATATACCTTATAGGTACCTACCTGTGGCGGTATCCGAACTTGATCAATAAGGTTTCGGATATCATCTACAGAGTTATTCGAAGCTGCATCTAGTTCAAAAATATTAAAAGCAAAATCTTCATCTGGATTTTCGTGACCTTCCTGATTAATAGTTTTAGCTAAAATCCTTGCACAGGATGTTTTTCCAACACCTCGTGGCCCGGTAAACAATAAGGCTTGAGCAAGATGATTGTTTTCAATAGCATTAAGCAATGTGTTGGTAATAGCCTGCTGTCCCACAACATCTTTAAATGTTTGGGGTCTGTATTTACGCGCAGATACTATAAAATGCTCCATGAGTACAAAGTTAAAAATTGATTATAAATAAAGAATTTTAGGATTTGGTTTTTATACCGAGTTATTAACAGCTAAAAATAACTTTGATTTATTGAATATGGTATGGGGATTGTAGTATTTTTGCAGCAAAGCAGATCACTTTATCGCCGTGTTCCAGAATAATTTTGGGACAAGGAGGAAAGTCCGGACACCGTAGTGCAGCATAGCGGGTAACACCCGTCCGTCGTGAGGCGAGGACAAGTGCAGCAGAAAGAATGTACAGGTAATGCTGTAGTGAAATCAGGTAAACTCTATGCGGTGCAACGCCATGTATACCAGCGTTTAAGGGTTGCACGCCCAATGCTGGAGGGTAGGCGGTTTGATCCTGATAGTAATGTCAGGGCTAGATAAATGATAAAGAATCTCGAGATTTTGGGATTACAGAATCCGGCTTATGATCTGCTTTTTTATCTTTAAATAACTTTTTACAAATCCTTTAACAATAAACAATACCAATTTTCTTGTACATTGTGCAACAGAAAGAAAATTGTATTTATGAATATTGCGATTGTTTGTTACCCCACCTTTGGAGGTAGTGGAGTAGTAGCTACAGAGTTAGGAATTGCTCTTGCTAAACTAAATCATCAGGTACACTTTGTTACCTATAAACAACCGGTGAGGCTTGGATTACTCAACCCTAATATTCATTTTCACGAAGTTACCGTACCAGAATATCCGTTATTTCATTATCAACCATACGAATTAGCGTTATCAAGCAAATTAGTAAATACGGTAAAAAAATATAAAATCGAATTACTGCACGTGCATTATGCAATACCGCACGCCTATGCAGGTTATATGGCGAAAGAAATATTAGCAGAAGAAGGGATTCATATACCAATGGTGACTACTTTGCACGGCACGGATATAACACTTGTAGGGAATCATCCTTTTTATAAACCAGCAGTTACTTTTAGTATCAATAATAGTGACATTGTTACTTCTGTTTCGCAAAGCCTGAAAGATGATACTCTTAGACTGTTTGATATAAAGAAAAATATAGAAGTAGTACCTAATTTTATTGATGCCGGTTTACTTAAAGCTGATTTTACCGATTGCCAGAGAGAATTAATGGCTACTCCAGAAGAAAGAATAGTTACGCATATCAGTAATTTTAGACCGGTAAAACGGATTATGGATATCGTCGATATTTTTTACAACATCCAAAAGGAAATACCGGCTAAACTGTTGATGGTTGGTGATGGTCCTGAGCGTGAGAGAGCTGAGAAAAAGTGTAAAGAGTTGGGTATTAAAGAAAAGGTTATATTTTTAGGTAACAGTAATGAGATTGATAAGATTTTATGTTTTTCTGATTTATTCCTGCTACCTTCAGAAAGGGAAAGTTTTGGATTAGCGGCATTAGAAGCTATGGTCAACAAAGTTCCGGTGATATCCAGTAATGCGGGTGGAATTCCTGAGGTTAACGTAGAAGGTGTCTCAGGATATCTTAGTAAGGTTGGTGATATCAAAGAAATGTCTAAAAATGCGATTAGAATTCTTAAAGATGATCAAACTTTAGAAAAGTTCAAAAAAGGAGCATTCAATCAGGCATTGAAGTTTGATATTGCCAATATAGTTCCTTTGTATGTCGAGTTATACGAAAATGCACTGGAAACAGTACAATAAAGAAAGCACTATTAAATTAATAACAGTGCTCTCCAACTCTAAACATAAATCAAATTAATCGATTTCTAAGGGATTTAGAAGGTATATCTAGCTGCAATGCCAATATTAACGCCAAAATTATCTACATCTTCAAATCCAGAGGCGTTTTCAATATTGTGTATATCATAAGTTGGACGAATACTAAAGGCTACCTGTAGTGGAAACTCAAAACGATAATCTACTCCAAAATCTGCACCAACATAAGGAAAGAACTCGCTATCCCTGTCGCTTGAAACACCAAACCCGAAAAAGCTTGTTTTAAAATCCAAATAACCCGCACCAACCCCAGGACCTGCAAACCAATTTAGTTTATCCCAAATATTATAACTCCAGTGAAAAAATACGCCACCGCGATAAGTGTTGATAAATGCATTGGTTTTCCAGCTTAGATTAACATCTAGTCGGTTATGTTCTCCAAACATTTGTCGTTGATAGGTAATTTCAGGACCAAATCCTTCATCACCAACAACGCCTTCTGATAATCTGATGCCAACAGCATTTTTAGGAATTTCTTGGGCGTGTAACTGAATGCTGGTAACTACTAATAATACAACAAATAATAAATTTTTCATCTTAAAGGTTTTTTTATAAAATTTACCTTTTGTGTGTTATTTCATTTTAAGGTTAACATCTAACTAGAAAAAAATTAAAAGAAAACCCTAGACAAGAATTGCCCAGGGTTTCATTTTTCATATTGTAGTAAATGTAATTAGAATCTATACCGGGCACTAAGACCTAGATTAAAGATGATGTCGTCATTGTTGTAATCATCAAAATAAATTTCTGGTCTGAAATCTAAGGAAATTAATAACGGAAAATCAAAGTTGTATTCAATACCAACATCTCCGGTTACAAACCCAAAGGTTTCTAAATCGTCCCTGTCATCAATATCATTATCAAAATCAACCAGTCCACCACCGATTCCTGGACCTACATACCAGTTAAGCCCACCATCGATATTGAAAACCCATTGATACATTCCTGTAAGTTTTAGGGCATTATATCGGTTTCTTCCCTGAACTCCAAGATCCAATTCGATTCTGGTATCAGAGCTCAATCTTGCTTGATAACTAGCCTCTGCCCAAAAGCCATCACTTTCACTAAGACGCAAACCAATTGCGTGTTCCGGAATTTCCTGTGCTTGCGATGTAAAGATAGAAGCTGATAATAGTGTGATAAAGATAAAAATACGCTTCGTCATTGTGATTTTGTTTTTTATTGTTATCCCAGTATAACGTTAGATCCTACTTTTTAATGTAACATCCTTACTTAAGATTTTGTTAATATAATACTGACCTTGGTTATCACGTTATAAATTTTGAAGTTTCATATCAGTGCTCTCAAAAATCTTATCTGCAGAGTTGGCAATAAAACCTGTAAATAATTCACCATTTTGCTGTTGATATCTGTATGCAAACTCGTAGTAACAAGAAGTCACCTCTTTAACACCTTCTTTAAATTCCATTTTAATTTTATCAGCCAGAATACTTGACTGTTCCAATAGTTGAGATGGACTTCCTTTAATTTCGCCACCTGATGAATTGAGGAAAAAACCATTCTTCTTTAAAAATACATTAAGTTCAGCCAAATTTTTAAAGCTTTCAAGTTTATTGACATCTACTGTAAAATGATTAGAACAAAATCCATTTACATACATCCACGCCGCATATTCGGATTCTTCTTGTAACTTTTGGTATATCTCATAAGAAGGTGTTTCCCAAACTCTTCCTTTTAAAATCAGATCTTGCTGTAAAAAAGTATCAGGGCTACAATTGTCAAGTGTTTCTTTTACAGTATGTTGTAGCTGATCAGAAAAATGATGCGTAAGTAATTGACTTATAAAAATTTTCGGTGCGTTTGGGTTACCTATACATTCGTAGTGCTTAGCATACAATTTTTTGGCTTCAAAATGATATTCGCCCATTTCTGTATAGCCCATAGCTATAAAAGGCTTCGCAATGACCTCAATGTTTGTTCTGGGATCATCAAAAGTCCTTATGGCAATGTGATCATTAAAAACCTTTTCTCCTTCTCCTTCCAAAAGTGATTTCACTTTAAACGCAGATGGGGTTTTCTCTGCATATTGTTTCCATAGCTCTTCAAATAAAAGTGTAAAATTCATTTTATATCTGTTTGTTTTTTATACAAAAATATTACATTTGACTAATTCTAATGATTAAAAAATTTAATTTAGTCATTTATGTTGTTTTTTTATGTCAAATTGATTTTTACTTTAAAATAAGATTTCCTATTTGGGTATAGATCTTTCAAAATTTCATTGATTATGAACCATTTTGATTATATAGACCAGCAAATATTATTACAGATTCGCGAAGATGCAAGAAAACCTTTCTCTCAAATAGCAGAGGAGCTAAAGGTTTCTAATTCTTTGGTACATCAAAGAATTCGTAAGCTTAAGGAAAACGGTGTTATTAACAAGGCAGAATTTGTGATCGATGAAAAACAAATCGGTTATAAAACCAAATCGTATGTAGGTATACGATTGAAAGAAGCCCGATACGCTAAATCAGTGGTTGATAATTTGGCTAAAATACCTGAAATTTTGGAATGTAATTATGTATCTGGCCATTATGCGCTTTTTATCTTGATATTTGCATACGATAATCATCATTTACGTAATATTCTGTATGAACAGGTGCATCAGGTAGATGGTGTTGCCGGAACAGATAGCTTTATATGTTTTGATACAAATTTCAGAAGACAGATTACGTTAGATTCATTGGCAAAAGGAAAAGGGAAATGATAAAAGAAACCGACCTGATCGCTTTAAGAGATTCTTTAGAAGGCGAATTAGAATTTGATTTACTTACCAAGTCATTGTATGCTACAGATGCTTCAGTGTATCGTAGAATACCAACTGCGGTTACTTTTCCGAAGAATACATCGGATATCAAAAAAATAATAGCTTTTGCAAATAGACATCGGTGTGGTTTAATTCCCAGAACTGCAGGAACATCATTAGCCGGTCAATGTGTCGGAGAAGGTATTGTGGTAGATGTTTCTAAACATTTTACCAAAATAGTTTCATTCGATGAGAAAAGAAAAACTGTAACTGTCCAACCGGGTGTGGTCAGGGATGATCTAAATCGTTATCTCAAATCATATGGATTGTTTTTTGGGCCAAACACCTCTACATCTAATCGATGTATGATAGGAGGGATGGTAGGTAACAATAGTAGCGGTACCACCTCCATACAATATGGTGTTACCAGGGATAAAGTATTTGAATTACAAACTGTTTTGTCTGATGGCAGTGAGGCGATTTTTTCTAATGTTTTTAAAAAAGATTTTGAGGATAAGATGACTCAGAATAATTTAGAAGGAAAAATATATAAAACTATTTATCAAGAGCTATCATCAAAAGAGGTACAAAAACGAGTACGTATAAACTTTCCGAAACCGGAGATACATAGAAGGAATACAGGTTATGCTATTGATGAATTAATAGCGTGTGATGTTTTCTCAGATGATAATGAACCATTTAATATGTGTAATTTGTTGTCAGGTAGCGAAGGGACCCTGGCTTTTACAACGCAGATTACATTACAACTAGACGAATTGCCTCCTCAGGAATCATTGATGATCGCCGCTCATTTCCATTCTATAGAAGCGTGTCTAAATGCAGTAGCTCCAGTTATGAAGCACAAATTGTTCACTTGTGAAATGATGGACAAGACCATACTGGACTGTACTAAAAATAACACAGAACAGCTCAAGAACCGTTTTTTTATTAAAGACGATCCTGAAGCAATTCTGATGCTCGAACTAAGAGCTGATAATAGCAAAAGTTTGGAGCAACAAAAGCGAGCACTTTTAACAACTTTAGAAACTTCAAATTTCTCTTATTCAAATCCTATTCTGTTAAGAAATGAAATAAATCAAGCCTTAGAACTTAGAAAAGCCGGATTGGGATTATTAGGTAATATCGTAGGAGATAAAAAAGCAGTGGCCTGTATCGAAGATACCGCAGTAGCTTTGCCGGATCTGTCGAGCTACATATCCGAGTTTTCTGATTTAATGAGAAAGTATAATCAAAATGCGGTTTATTATGCGCACGCGGGAGCGGGTGAGTTGCACCTTAGACCTATTTTGGATCTTAAAAAGAAAGAAGATGTTGTGCTTTTTAAGAAGATTACCGATGATGTGGCGGCTTTGGTAAAAAAATATAATGGTTCTATGAGTGGAGAGCACGGCGATGGTATTGTTCGTGCCGGATATATTCCTTTTATGATTGGAGAGGAAAACTATGCATTATTGAAACGAATTAAAGATGTTTTTGATCCTAAAGGCATTTTTAATCCAGGCAAGATCGTTGATGCATATCCCATGGATGAACATTTACGATATGAAATAGATAGAAATGAACCTGAAATTGAAACCTTACTGGATTTTACCGATTCCTTAGGAATATTGCGTGCGGCAGAAAAATGCAATGGTAGTGGTGATTGTAGAAAATCTGTTGAAGCAGGAGGGACTATGTGTCCGAGTTACAGAGCCACCAAAAATGAAAAAGATACTACCAGAGGACGAGCAAACGCATTACGAGAAGTACTTACCAACAACACCAATCCAAACAGGTTCAATAAAAAGGAATTAAAAGAAGTCTTTGATTTATGTCTTAGCTGTAAAGGCTGTTCCAGCGAATGTCCTTCTAATGTTGATGTCGCAACCTTAAAAGCAGAGTTTGAATATCAGTATCAAAAAGAAAACGGAGTTTCTCTAAGAACTAAATTATTTGCCTATAATAATTACTTAAATAATCTTGGTAGTATTGCTCCCGGATTAACAAATTTCTTCTTTAGTAATAAGGTCACTTCTACTTTATTGAAGAGCTCTTTAGGGATTGCAAAAGAAAGAGATTTGCCATTGCTTAGCACCCAATCACTGAGAAAATGGTGTCATGAAAATTTAACTGCAATACAACCAAAAAAACCAATAAAAACAGTTTATTTTTTTATCGATGAGTTTACTGATCACTTAGATACTAATATAGGAATTGATGCCTTAGTACTTTTAACTGGTCTAGGATACCAAGTACTCATAGCTGATCATAAAGAAAGTGGAAGAACTTTTATTTCAAAAGGTTTACTCAAGCAGGCGAAAGCTTTGGCAAATCAAAATGTGAATATTTTTAAGGATTTAGTCTCACAAGAAATACCATTACTAGGATTAGAACCTTCTGCCATATTGACTTTTAGAGATGAATACTTACGACTGTGCGATACAAAGGAAGATGCTAAAACCTTGGCTAAAAACGTTTTTCTCATTGACGAATTTTTAAAATCTGAAATCGAAGTGGGTAATATTACTTCTGATCGATTTACTACTGATGAGAAAGTAATAAAGCTTCACGGACATTGTCATCAGAAAGCATTATCGACTATTCAAACAACGTTTGTATATCTTAATTTACCAGAAAACTTTAAAGTGACGATTATTCCATCTGGTTGCTGTGGTATGGCAGGATCTTTTGGATATGAAAAAGAACATTATGATATCAGTATGCAGATAGGAGAGCAAACGCTTTTTCCAGCAGTTAGGAAAGCTCCAGAAACCACCGTTATTGCCGCTATAGGAACCAGTTGTAGGCATCAGATAAAAGATGGAACACAAAGAAAGGCACTACACCCAGTAAGTGTATTGCGAGATGCTCTGTTGTAATATTTTATTTTAAAACCTAATAACCAGTTCATTATAAAATTGTGAATATCTAATATCAAAATTCATTTTGAGAACTTTTTTTAAGATCTATATTTGGCATCCTAAAAAAATAAATATATGAGTGCTACTTGGTATGAATGCAAAGTAAAATATAGAAAAATGAATGATTCTGGAGTGCAAAAGGTAACTACAGAACCGTATTTGGTGGATGCGGTATCTTATACCGAAGCAGAGACCAGGATTAACGAAGAAATGGCTGCCTACGTTAGTGAAGAATTTATCATTACAAACATTAAAGTTGCAAATTTTGCTGAGATACATCCTTTTGAAAATTCTGATCGATGGTTTAAATCAAAAGTATCTTTGATTGCTTATGATGAAGAAAGTGGTAAAGAGCGAAAAACAAATATGTATCTTTTAGTGCAAGCAAACGATGTAAAAGAAGCCTTTGATAATACCAATACTGTCATGAAAGGGACTATGGGCGATTATACAATTCCTATGATTTCAGAATCACCTATTATGGATGTTTTTCCTTATTTTACGGGAGAAGAAGAACAATTAGAAAGATTTAAAGCTCTCAGAGATTCCATTCAGGAAGTAGAAGAAGTAGAAATCGATGAAACGGTGCCTGCCGCTCCTGGCTTTATCGGAGAAGAAGAGTAAATAGCTTTCTTTTATAAAAATATAAGCGCCTGTATAAAGGTGTTTCTATATTAAAAAAGTTTTTGTATTTATCCATAGGCTATAATTACAAAAACTTTTTTTTAATGATTCCTTCGGATTTTGTCTAGTTTTATATAAGTTTTGGTAACTTATTCTGCAATTGATCGTCATACATATAATAATGGTAAGCAATAAAACTTATATCATTCAAAATCATTCCTCACATGAAATCATCACAAAGAATTAAAACTATATTACTTTTTTATATCTGTGCAGTAAATTTTTTGACTCTAAAAGCTCAAAACTTAGAACAAGAAATTGATGATATTGTTACTTCTATGTATAATACAGAAGAACCTGGTATTTCAATTTTGGTTGCTAAAGATGGTAAACCCTTATATCGCAAGGCATTCGGAAAAGCAAGTTTAGAATTAGATGTTCCCTTAAAACCTGAAAATGTATTCGAAATAGGATCCATAACAAAGCAGTTTACGGCTGTAGCCATTCTTATGTTAGAAGAACAGGGAAAATTAAGAGTTGAGGATGAAATCACAAAATACATCCCTGATTATCCGACTAATGGAAAGAAAATAACCATTCACCACTTATTAAATCACACTTCAGGTATAAAAAGTTATACCGGGATGGATTCTTTTATAACATTAGCAAGAACTGATATGACCCCAGAAGAATTAATCGATGTCTTCAAAAATGAACCTATGGATTTTGATCCGGGAGAAGAGTTTCGTTACAATAATTCAGGGTACATTTTATTAGGATATATCATAGAGGTGATTACAGGTGATACTTATGAGAATTTTATAGAGAAGAATATCTTTAAAAAAATCGGTATGAATGCTTCGTATTATGGGAGTATGAGTGAAATTATCAAAAATAGAGCATTGGGATATAAACAAGATGGAGATGATTACTTAAATGCAGATTATCTTAGTTTAACGTTGCCTTATGCCGCAGGTTCACTGATGTCTACAGTAGATGATCTGTTAAAGTGGCAAAATGCCATTAGCGCAAATTCATTTATAAAAAGGACAAGCCTTGAAAAAGCGATCAATGGTTCTAAATTAAACAACGGAGAAGAGATTAACTACGGATATGGGTGGGGAAAGGTAGACATACAAGGAGCAAAAGGATATGCGCATAGTGGAGGGATCTTTGGATATACTACCAACGGAATTTTTCTCGAGGATGAGAATGTATACGTTATCGGATTAACCAATTGCAGTTGTAAAAATGTTGGCGAAATAACCAAGAAAGTTGCAGCTACGGTTATCGGTAAACCAATTCCTGATAAAAAGGATGCAATAGCATTGTCAATAGACGAGGCAAAGAAGTGGGTCGGAGCTTATGAGTTTAAAGACAACGTGATTAGACATGTGATGCTAAAAGACGGTAAACTATTTAGCTTAAGAGAAGATGAAAGTTCAAGAGAATTCCAGATTTATCCAATGAAAGACGGTTCTTATATTTTTGATGATGGTACTATTTCCTATAATTTCTCGATGAGCGATGATGGCAAACGACAAACGATATTTAAGACTGCAGACGAAAGTTTTGTGGGTAAAGAAATTGACAAAGCTCCTCCCGCAGAACGAAAGACTATTTCGGTTGCTCCTGATATTTTAAAACAATATGTGGGGAAGTATGAATTACAACCTAATTTTATCATAGATGTCACTGTAGAAGGAAATTCGATATATGCGAAAGCAACGGGTCAGCCTAAATTTGAAATTTTTGCTGAAACCGAAACATTATTTTTTTTAAAGGTAGTGCCAGCAGAGATTACTTTCAATAAAAAGGAGGATGGAGCAGTTGATAGCTTAACCTTGAATCAAGGAGGAAGACAAATGCCCGCAAAAAGAATAGAGTAATTAGCAAAATAAAATTAAGGAAAAAAGAGCCTATTAGTTTTGAAACCCTAGTAGGCTTTTTATATGATAGTATATAATTGCATTTGCTCATTTTTACCTCTTAAGGAAGCATAACCAAGGCTTTTATATGTAAAATTAGAGTTGTTCTTTAGTTTTTGAAAAAGGGTTTCAGATATTAAAATAGGAACATCATAAGAATTACATAACCCTTGTATTCTGGAGGTTGTATTGAGGACATCTCCGGTAAATACTATATCTTTCTTAATCTTACCAATTTCGCCGGCAGTAATCATCCCATAATGAAATCCAGCTTTGAAAGTAGGTAAAACGCCAAATTCTTTTAGGTATTTTTCAGATTGCTTTTTCAATGTCAGTTTCATCGTATAAAAACATCGTATGCAGTTATCGTTTTTCAGCCCTTTTGCTAAATTCCAGGAAACGACAATTTCGTCACCCACATACTGATACACTGCGCCTGCGTGTTGTATAATAGCATTAGATAAGTCAGCATAATAGGTTGCTAACATCTCAAAATATTTCACGTGTCCTAACTTTTCGGCTATAGGAGTTGATGATTTCATGTCTAAAAACATAAAGATTCGCTCTTCTTCTATTGGTTTGTGGTATTTTCCTGTAAAAAAATTAAATAAAACTTCCTGACCTATGTTATCACTTACTTCAAGATAAAAAAGAGAGATTCCTATGATAGTTATAATATAGAGTATCACGCTAACAAAAGCTAAATTAGTGACAAAGTTTTGCAAGTTTAGCCATACGTTTTTATCAAAGATACCTGAGTTAAATTCAACCATAAAAGAGACGCTGGCTGTGCAGATCAGAAAAAAAATGACAATGGATAAATAAAATGATATTTTATAAATGATTTTCTTTAAAAAACTTTTAGAAGCAAAAAACTTGTTAAAATAAAGTACCTCAAAAGTTCCTATCAATAATCCGAAAAGAGTTGCAGAAATCAGGGTAATGATTATACTATTATATAGGTTATATGGATTCTTGGTAGATGGATAAAATTTAGAATCCCCTAGAATCCCTTTTTCTATTAGTAAATATATCACACCGGCAATGATAAAAAATACTCCAAAAGGAATGATTCTGTAGATTGACCTTTTAACTAAAGGAGAAATCTTGCCCATGGGTTAAGTAGATAAAATTTGTGATCAAAATAAAACTTGTCAAAAGTACTAATAAAATATATTCTTTGGTTTAACTGTGCTATATGGTAAAATCAAAGCTAACCATATAGATACTCGTGATCTTACTGTATAAAAAAAGGACAATCTGTACTAGATCCTTTTTGTGAATTAGCAAATTGAAATTGGTTCTAGTTTTACCAATTTGGTCTCTATACACTTTCTTAACTAACTTATGATTTACGAGTTTCATTTTTTTGATACAATTGTTATGATTAATTTCATAGCAAAAGACAGCACTGTATTTTAAATGAATTCTAGCATCGTATATATCGTTTATGGGGTTTCGGGAAGTGGAAAAACTACTATAGGAAAAAAGCTAGCCGAGAAATTAAATATTCCTTTTTATGATGCCGATGATTTTCATCCTGAAAATAATATTAAAAAGATGTCTGATGGTTTTCCTTTAAATGATGATGACAGAGATCCCTGGTTACAGAGATTGGCTACGTTGGTTAAAGATAGTCATCGCGATCAAGGAGCTGTTTTAGCTTGTTCAGCTTTAAAGAAAAAATACAGAAGGATACTTCAGTCCACAAATTCAGAATATATACAATGGATATTTTTAGATGGTGATTTTGAATTGATCGAAAAGCGCATGAAATTCCGGGAAAATCATTTCTTTAAAAAGGAAATGCTGGTTTCTCAATTCGAAGTTTTAGAAAAACCGGACAATGGAATAATCGTAGATATCAATAACATCACTGATGATATCCTAGGTGAAATTATTACCAAATTAAATATGAATAAATCACAGCTCGGGTTAATAGGTTTGGGCGTCATGGGTAAAAGTTTAGCAAAAAATTTAATATCCAAAAATTTTACGCTTTCCGTTTATAATAGACACGTGGATAATTATGAAGTTGATATAGCTAAAAACTTCGTATCAGAACAGTCTAAAAATGATACAATTTTAGGGTTTGATAATTTAAATTCCTTCGTACAATCATTGCAGCAACCGCGCATTATTATGCTAATGGTAAATGCAGGTAAACCTGTAGACGAGGTGATAACAGATTTAATGCCGCTGTTGTCGGAGAATGATTGTATTATTGATGGCGGAAATTCTCATTATAAATTTACTGAAGACAGGAGTCAAAGTCTTGCCAAAGCAGGTATTCATTTTTTAGGAGTCGGAATATCAGGAGGAGAAGAAGGTGCCTTAAATGGTCCTTCCATAATGCCGGGCGGATCCAGAGATGCGTATGAAAGATCCGGAAAAATTTTGGAAGCAATAGCAGCAAAAGATAAAGAAAACAAACCTTGTTGCGCATTGATTGGACCAGAAGGATCCGGGCACTATGTAAAAATGGTGCACAATGGAATCGAATATGCAGAAATGCAATTATTAGCAGAAACCTACCATAGCTTACGGTTTTATGCAAAAAAGTCTCCAGACCAAATAGCCAACATTCTTCATAACTGGAAAAGTAATGGTCTAGACAGTTATCTTTTAGAGATTACGATAGATATACTTCGTAAAAAAGAAGGAGAGGATTTTTTGGTTGACAAAATACTAGATAAGGCAGGGCAGAAGGGAACAGGTGGATGGTCTACGGTAGCTTCTCTAGAACTAGGAATGCCCTTATCTACGATTTCAGAATCTGTGATGGCTCGCAATTTATCCGGTATGAAATCAAAACGAGTGATCGCTTCAGAAATGTATCAGCTAGCAGGTTCTCAAATTTCTGAAGATGATCCTACATTCATCGAAAATTTAAAAAAAGCATTTTATGCGGCCAGGATTATTAATCATCATATAGGTTTTGAATTATTAAAAGAGGCCTCTGACGAATATGGGTGGGGTCTTAACTTATCAGAAATTTCTAGAATATGGACTAATGGTTGTATTATTAAAAGTAATTTGATGGAAAATATTTGGAATTTGTTTGCAGTGGATCATACTGTTTCATTATTGTTATTTCCAGAAATCGTTACAATATTAAAATCAGATATCGAAGCATTAACTGATACAGTTGCAACTGTACTTAAAGCAGGATATGCCTTACCGGTATTTTCTGCCGCAGCTTATTATTTTTTGATGTACACTTCTTCTCAATCATCTGCAAATATAATACAAGCGCAAAGAGATTATTTTGGTGCTCATACGTATCAAAGAGTTGATAAACCTATAGATGAATACTTTCATACAAACTGGAAATACTAATATATGGATTATCAACTATTAATAGCTGTAGGATTAGGGATAACTGCCTTGCTTTTTATGATCCTGAAATTAAGAATGCAGGCATTTATTGCATTGCTTATTGTTTGCATATTAGTAGGCATTGTTGCCGGATTACCAGCTGAAGATATTTTGAATAGTATTAAAAACGGAATGGGAGGTACGCTGGGATTCGTTGCAACAGTTGTAGGATTAGGAGCCTTGTTTGGTGGATTATTGGAGAATTCTGGTGGAGCACAAGGGTTGGCAAATTACATTTTAAAATTGGCCGGAGAAAAAAATGCATCTTGGGCCTTAATGATTACAGGTTTTATTATTGCAATTCCTGTTTTTTTTGACGTGGCTTTTATCATTTTGGTGCCGATTGTATATGCGATCGCTAGAAAAACCAATAAATCTATATTGTTATACGCTATTCCTTTGTTAGCTGGATTAGCGATTACTCATAGTTTTATTCCGCCCACTCCTGGCCCGGTAGCTGTAGCAGATATTTTAGGAGCGAATCTTGGTTGGGTAATCGTGTTTGGGTTCTTAGCCGGAGTTCCAGCTGCTATCATAAGTGGACCATTATTAGGAAAATATCTTGCAAAAAATATAGATTTAGTGATTCCTGAAACTAAGGAATCCAATGTAACCATAAATAATCCACCAAACCCAATTGGCATTATAGTTATTATAGCATTACCCATTTTGCTAATTGTGCTAAAGACGGTTTTGTTAGGTGATTGGTTAGAGAAAGATACGTTGCCCAAATCTTTAGTATATATCATTACACTTTTAGGACATCCTTTTACTGCATTAATAATTGCCAATTTAATCGCTTGGTATTTTTTAGGAATAAAAAGAGGTGTAAGCAAAGATGATTTATTAAAATTATCAATGAAATCTTTTAGACCAGCAGGCGCTATCATTTTATTGACAGGTGCAGGCGGTGCTTTTAAACAAATATTGGTAGATACCAAAGCAGGTGAGTTATTGGCTTCTTCGCTACAGAGCTCATATATTCATCCATTGCTATTCGCATTTATTGTGGCTGCTCTAATCCGAGTTTTACAAGGTTCGGCTACGACTGCTATGATTGCAGCAGCAGGGATTATATCACCAATTATTTTGGCTGGAGATTTTGGTGCAGCTCGGATAGCACTTTTTGTTATTTCTATCGCTTCTGGGGCAACGATTTTATCTCATGTGAATGATAGTGGATTTTGGTTAGTAGGACAATATTTGGGAATGACAGAAAAGCAAACCTTTCGTTCTTGGACAGTAATGACAACACTAATTGCAATTACTGGAGTTTTAATGTCTCTATTATTGTGGTATGTGTTTTAACCCGTATTATGCATAAGAAAATTTATTATATCTTGAAATCACCATAAAAAATGACATTTTTAAATGTAACCGTAGCGATGCTATGCTAAAACTTAGAAAATGGCATTTTTTATGGTGCTTTCAATTCTCCTTACAAAGTTCTAATGCATAATGTGAGTTTAATTAAAATGGAGTATTATTCAGAGAGAATAGATTGCTAATTTTGGTTAAAAACCAGTAAACTGTATATGAGTATATAGGATATCCCGATTTTGATTATTTGTTTGATACTATTTTTCTAATCTCAATCAGAACTTTTTCAGTTTTATCTTTTAATGTTTTTCCTCCATCAATTCTTAACACTGTACACTGTAATAATTGGATCCAATCGGTGTGAATTTTTAATGATCTACCCTCAAAATTTGGATTTTCGTATTGATTGGCCCATGCTAAGAATGCTTTAGAATTCTGTCGAATTATTTTATCAGTCAGAAGTTTATCACCATATCGTTGTTGCTCTCTTTGATATAAACGATTCATTCTTTCTGCATTATCGAGATGGATAAATATGGCAAGATCAAATGCTTTTTGCCATTCTTTTCCCCAACTTACCATCGAACCGCTTACTATTACATTTTCAAACTTTTGGTAATCAGCTTTAAGATGTTGATTACGTTGAATTAAAGAAATTTTTTCCTGGAAAGGAGGCTCGGTCCTTTTCCAGTAATAATCATCCACATCCAAATGAACAAAATCAGTGTTTTTTTCAATTTCCTTTGCTAACGTAGTAGTGCCAGAACCAGATGCGCCAAAGATTAGAATTTTCATTCGGTTAAAATACTAATAAAACACAATTGCTAACTTCAAAAATGAATTCTAACAGATAATTTGTACGTTTGTTTTGATTCACCACTTGGAATACATCTGATTATAGGTGTAATAGCGTAATTATGAAAAAGGAACAATATCAGATTAAAAAAATAAAGAAACCCTGGCCAACCAAAGATGCCATGGAGCAGATATATGAGAAGAAACTATGGGGTGGAGATCACTATAATTTTTACTCTGGTGAAGGATCACACGATCCTGAGATTATACATCCTTATGTTCAGGTTTTAGCAACCTTTCTAACATCCTTTGAAGAGCCAATTACTGTATGTGATTTAGGTTGTGGTGATTTTAATGTGGGAAAAGAGCTAGTAAAACATACTAAGAACTATATCGCTGTTGATATTGTACCCGCTCTTATTGCACATAACAAAGAAAAGTTTACAGAAGAAAATTTAGAATTTGAGTGCTTAGATATTGCCGTTGATGATTTACCTATTGCGGATTGTGCAATTTTGAGGCAAGTGTTACAACACCTCTCTAATGAGGAAGTGCAAAAAATTATTGGGAAATTAACTGATTTTAAATATGTGATTATAACAGAGCACTTGCCTGTTGGAGATTTTCTTGCTAATAAGGATATTATTTCAGGTCAAGGAATTAGAATTAAAAAACAAAGTGGAGTAGATGTAATAGCACCACCTTTTAACTTTAAAGTAAAAGAGGAAAAGCAATTATTATCTTTAGTTTTACCTAATCAAAAAGGTGTTATAGTAACTACAATGTATGAGACTTATTAGAAAATTCTTATTGATATAGGTATGAAATTTATTCTCATGATTCAGCTAATATTTCAATCAGTTTGTTACAACCACCATTTTTTATAAATTCTGTATGATCATCTATTGTTTCAAAATGCTTTCCTGTAATTTCGGAACATATTATTTTTGAATCAGTGTTATGATAAAAAATATCCAATAATTTTTTGGAATATGGGTTTTTTAATGATGATTTTTTGGCTTCCTCTTGGCACCAGATAAGAGATTTCATCCATATAGCGGCTGCTAGTGCACCACAACCTTCCCCACTTAAGCCAAGTCCTCCTGCAAAACCAGCTACCATGATCATTTCTTCATCACTGGCTCCCATTTTTTTAGCAACTTCGGTAGCACAACTTACACAAGCTTTAGAAGGTTCATTGTTTTTATTGGATAAACCTTTCAGGGCAGCTTGTACCGCCTCAGGTGCCCATTGACCTGCAAGCTTAAAACAGTGCAGAAACCTACCTGTGAGCATATATTTTGTCATACTTAATTTACTTGAAAAATCACAATGAGTAATATCCCTGCAGTTTATTGTGCTTTCTCTTTTCGAAAAAGATGTAATTAAATGTTGTGTAGCATTGATAGCAACTTGAATCGCTTGATTCTGATCTTTACATGTTCGATAGGCTTCTGCACCTACTGCCAGAGATGCTCCCCAAAGTATCCCACATTGATGCCCTTTTTGCATTATCCCTCCTGCAAGTGAATCTGAAGCTCGTTCCTCAATTTCTCTCTGGTGTCCGAACTCTCTATTGAGAATGTAGAAAAACGTTCTGGAGCAAGTTCCTAATTTTATAAATACTTTTGTCCCATCTTTTGGCCCATCAGTAACATATTTTATATCTGATTCCATATCAAAGTTTCATAAGTTATCCGTGAAGTTACAAATGAATAAGGGTAATTATATGATATTCATCAGATTAGAATAGGATTTGATTTTATGACCAACTATTGAAAATCCTTTATTTTCTTATTGTTTCTGAAGTTTTTATCCTAATGAGCTGTGTGTAAAAAAGAGGAGTAGTAAGTTTTGACATTTTTTGAAGGTTCTTATACAGCCTAATAGAAACTATTCAGTTTGATTTATTGGTTTGTTAGGTTTATTTATTGAAGTTTTTAATGTAATCTAACCATTCCTGCTCTAAATCAGTAATTTTCTTTTTGTATATTCCTTCTGTGTCGCTAGGATCAATAATATATTGTTTTAACTTGTCGATCCCATAAGATGTTATTAAAAAATCAATGATGGTAGCAGAAATCCCGTATCCTCCTAGATCTCCAAACTCTGAAGTATTAGCATCACTCAATTCCTGCCAGGACGGAATTTCTGTTTTTAGCATTTTTGATTTGACATTTTGCACTTCATTTTCAGTAAGCTGTCCGGCCTCATAGTATGCATACCCTTCATTTAACCAATTAGGTAAACCAACCAATCCATTATCTCTAAAGTTTAATACAATGGTATGTGTTAATTCATGTACGATGGCTTTCATAAGTGATTCTTGAGAATGAACGCTTCCAGGATTTTGTGGGCTAACCATTTTAAGTTCGTTTTTACTGGCAGCACCTACCACCCAATCTGGTGCATCAGGATAATTTATTGCTTTATGAAATGTTTTTATATCAGGGTAAATAAGTACGTCAATCTCAGTGTCAAAACGAGTACTCAATTTTTTAGTGAGACGAGCATAATTATTTTCAAGTACATTAGAAAGTTCCTCTAGAACTTCTTTTTTTGTTTTTTCTGAATAATACTTAAAATTTTCGCTGGTAAACTCTAAGCTTAAAGATGTTGTGCTTGCTTTTTTGGAAGTAGTGTAATCAATTTCTTGATCTAATGGTGACAGTACAAGGGAAAATGTGTTTTCACCCTCTTTCCACGTACCGGTAATTCTCTTTTTACTTTTATTAAGAATTCCGTGATAACTTGCCTGAGCAGCAGAGATATTGAGCTTAATTGAATCTTCAATAATTAAGGGAGGATCAAACAGTATTTTTTCTATGCTTTTACTTGGAATTCCTAAGTGTCCAGCCGTTTGTCCTAAGCTGTCTTCATAAAGATAAAATACCAATTCGGGATTTGCATCTCCCATTTTGATAGTTCCAATCCACGAACTTGGTAAAGATATTTTATCGTTCTTTTTTTGACATCCAGCTATGGATATCAATAGCATACATAAAATTAGAATCTTAAGTTTCATGATGGCAGTGTTTTTTTAAGCATGACGATTCTAAACATAAAATGTTACCTGATCTCTCTATTTACAATAAACCACTCAACCTTTTGGTAATGAGATCGTGTGATTCTTTCATAATACGGTCGATGAGTTCTTTACAAGTTGGTATATCGTGAATCAATCCTACAACCATTCCGCAAGACCAGGCTCCAACCTCCATGTCACCTTCCATCATAATTTTTGGATAAACACCTGCCACTTCTTCGATAATATCTTCAAATCGAATATCTTTTCCCAGTTTTTTTTCCTTCTCTAGCAAACGCTGCACTGCAGCATTATTCATCACACGCTCTGTATTTCTTAACGGTCGCATAACCAAACGAGTGTCTAATTCTGTAGCATCCAGAATAGCCTGTTTTACATTATCGTGAATAGGAGCTTCTTTGGTTGCCATAAAACGGGTTCCCATATTGATGCCTTCTGCTCCCATTGCTAGTGATGCAACCAAGGAACGGGCATCTGCCATTCCACCCGACGCTAAAAAAGGAATTTCCAATTCGTCGTGTGCACGTGGTAGCAATATCATATTAGGAATATCATCTTCTCCCGGATGACCCCCGCATTCGAAACCGTCTACAGAAACCGCATCACAACCAATAGATTGTGCTTTTAACGCGTGTCTTACCGAGGTGCATTTATGAATTATCTTAATTCCTGCATCTTTTAGATATGGCAAAACAGCTTCGGGATTGCGTCCTGCAGTTTCGACAACTTTTACACCTCCTTCAATAATCGCTTTGACATACCCCGGGTAGTCTGGTGCGTTAACTGTGGGCAGGAAAGTAATATTTACAGCAAAAGGTTTTTCTGTTAAGTCTTTACATCTGGCGATTTCATTAGCCAAATCGGCTGGTGTTTTTTGAGTTAAGCCTGTAATTGTTCCTATACCACCCGCATTAGAAACAGCAGCGGCCAATTCTGCAAAACCCACATAATGCATTCCGCCTTGCATGATAGGGTGCTCTATACCAAACAGTTCAGTTATCTTAGTTTTCATTATTTATTTTTAATGTTATGATTTACCAAATTATTTCTTTTTAAAGAAACGCATAATTACCTAATCAAAAAAAAAAGAATATTATTTATTGTTTTAAATACAAGATCAAATGGTCATAGTATTTAGACGTTATCACCTTTGAGAATATTATAAACCAATTCCTTTGACATAGGCTTTCCTGAAGCTTTCCTTCTCACCATTTCGAAAGGAAACCTAAAGTCACAACCATTTTTAAATTCACTGCACCCATAAGCTGTCTTTCCCTTTAGAATATTTCCTTTTTTACATTTAGGACAAGGCATTTTCTCAGAAGTACTTTCTGGTTTTACGTTTCCTTTTTGTTTTTTTTCTTCCAGAACCAATGAATAACGTTCATCAAAACGTAATAAGCCTTCTACAGTGCCATTTTCTGATGTAAAGCCTTTTAGATTTACAGTACAGCCTTTTTTTAATAATCGCATATATTGCTTTTCGGATATTTTTTTACCTAGATAGCTAAAAGGTAAATTAAAATCACAACCTTCTTTATACGCACTACATCCAAAAGCAGATTTTCCTTTCAATAGCATTCCTTGACCACATTTAGGACATTTTTCTGAAGTAATTGAAGCAGTATTCTTTACTTTTTTTTGGCTAGTTTTTTTTGTTTTTTGATCTATTGTATGAGAGATATTTGCTCTTACTTTTTCAGTTCTTACCTCATATACCAATTGATCTACCATTTTTTTCATGTTCTTTATGAATGCACTCGCATGAAAAGTACCTTTTTCTATTTCTTTAAGCTGCTTTTCCCACCTTCCGGTTAATTCGGCAGAAATAAGAAGTTTGTTCTGGATCGTATCAATGAGTTGTATTCCTGTATCGGTTGGTAGAATTTGTTTTTTGTTACGCTCAATATATTTTCGTTTAAACAAGGTTTCAATAATATTAGCTCGAGTAGAAGGTCTCCCAATACCATTTTCTTTCATCAATTCACGCATCTCGTCATCATCTACTTGTTTGCCAGCAGTTTCCATGGCTCTTAGCAAAGTTGCTTCGGTAAATTGTTTGGGTGGTTTGGTTTCTTTTTCCAAGAAAGAAGGTTCGTGTGGGCCTTTTTCACCTTTTACAAAATCAGGTAGAATACCAGTTTCTTTTTTAGTGGGAGTATCCGGATTTTCGAAAACAACCCGCCACCCTTTTTCCAGAATGACTTTACCAGTGGTCTTGAATGGAACTTTTGCTGCTTCACCGATAACTGTAGTATTGGCTACTTTACAATCGTTATAAAATACGGCTATAAAACGTTTTACGATAATATCATAGACCTGCTTTTGATTGTATTGTAGATTTATCTGTTCACCGGTTGGAATAATGGCGTGGTGATCCGTAACTTTTTTATCATTAAATACTTTAACTGATTTTTTGATTTTTTTACCTAATAGTGGTTTGGTTAATGTATTGTAATCAGTTAGCTTTTCTAAAATACCTGGAACTTTTGGGTACACATCATTTGGTAGAAAAGTAGTGTCGACCCTAGGATACGTGACTACTTTTTGTTCGTAAAGCTTTTGTACAATTTTTAAGGTTTCATCTGCAGAAAATCCAAATTTGTTGTTACAGTATACTTGTAGCCCGGTAAGATCAAATAATTTTGGGGCATATTCTTTACCATTTTTTTTGGTAATAGAAACAATCTCAAAATCACTTTCTTTTACCTTATTGGCTAACAATTCTCCATCTTCTTTTTTATAAAAACGTCCATCTTCATAGCTAAAAAGAGTCTCTCGATATAATGTTTGTAATTCCCAATAAGGTTGTGGAGTAAAATTTTGAATTTCTTTATACCGCTGTACAACCATAGCCAGTGTTGGTGTTTGTACTCTGCCTATAGACAAAACTTGTTTATAACCACCGTGTTTCACAGTATAAAGTCTAGTAGCATTCATACCTAATAACCAATCACCAATTGCTCTGGAGAACCCTGCGTAATAGAGATTATCATATTGTTCTGAAGATTTTAGGTTGTTAAAACCTTCTTTGATGGCCTCTGTGGTCAATGAAGAAATCCACAAACGTTGTACTTCTCCTTTGTATCCCGCCTGATTAATTACCCATCGTTGTATCAGTTCTCCTTCTTGTCCCGCATCTCCGCAGTTAATAACCAAGCTAGCTTTGTCAAAAAGCGATTTCACAACGTTAAATTGTTTCTGAATCCCTTGATTGTCCACAACCTTAGTCATGAATTTTTCCGGAAGCATTGGTAAGTTATTCAGATCCCAACTTTTCCAGTATGGTTTGTAATCATTGGGTTCATATAAAGTACAGAGATGTCCAAAGGTGTAGGTAACGGCGTATCCATTTCCTTCATAATAACCATCACGTTTTGTATTCGCTCCCAAAACGGAAGCAATTTCTCTTGCTACACTTGGTTTTTCAGCTATACAAACCTTCATCAATACCAATTCTTGTTTACAGTCGAAAAGTAAGGATTTTTAGTAAACAAATACAAAATTAGGATGAAGCTGATATGTTTTTACTAAAGAATCTTGTCAAATTATAAGTTTTACTGTTTTTAAGATGCTGATAAAAAGAATTTAGTGATTAGTACTATCATCGTGATAGGTTTTCTTTCTAAATCATACTAAAATTAGTATTGTGTAAAAAAAGAGTTTGAAATCTGAAAGAGTTGTAATTTTCTCGAAATAAACAGAGGTTTTTCTGTCAAATTACTATCGGGATTTTAAAGATTAACAAGTACATTTGTTAAAAATTGATTTTTAATGGCAGGAAATACATTTGGAAACCTTTTTAAGGTAACCACTTTTGGAGAATCACACGGAGTTGCAATTGGAGGAATTATAGATGGTTGTCCATCGGGAGTAACATTAGATTTAGAAGCAATACAAGCAGAATTGGATCGAAGAAAACCAGGACAATCTGCTATCGTAACACAACGTAAAGAACCAGATACAGTAGAGTTTTATTCAGGAATTTTTGAAGGTGTAACCACCGGAACTCCTATTGGATTTGTTATTAAAAATGCCAATCAGAAATCAAAAGATTATTCGCATATAAAAGATTCGTACCGGCCTTCTCACGCAGATTATACATATGATCAAAAGTATGGAGTAAGAGATTATCGTGGTGGTGGTCGTTCTTCTGCCAGAGAAACAGCCAGTAGAGTAGTGGCAGGCGCTATTGCAAAACAAGTACTTAAAGGTATTACCTTTAATGCTTATGTTAGCGGAGTAGGAACTATAAAGTTAGATAAATCTCATACAGAACTCGATTTTTCGTTGACCGAAAGTAATATTGTTCGATGTCCGGATCCTGAGAAAGCTGAAGAAATGGAGCAGTATATCAAGCAAATCCGAAAAGAAGGAGATACCGTAGGAGGTCTTGTAAGCTGTGCGATTTCTGGCGTTCCTGTGGGATTAGGAGAACCGGTTTTTGATAAGTTACACGCAGAATTAGGAAAAGCGATGCTATCGATTAACGCAGTAAAAGGTTTTGAATACGGAAGTGGTTTTGCCGGTGCTGAATTAAAGGGAAGTAAGCATAATGATTTATTCAATGCTGACGGAACAACTAAAACCAATTTATCCGGAGGGATACAAGGTGGGATTTCTAACGGAATGGACATTTATTTTAATGTAGCTTTCAAACCAGTAGCTACGATTATGCAAGATCAGGAAACCATTGACAAAGAAGGGAACATTGTTAATATGCAAGGAAAAGGTAGGCATGATCCTTGTGTAGTGCCAAGAGCAGTACCCATTGTAGAAGCAATGGCAGCTTTGGTTTTAGTTGATTATTGGTTAATGAATCGTACGATCAAGAAGTAGCTTATTTTGTTAATCTCTGAGTCTGAGTATTTAAGTGTTTTGGTCATTCTAGTGTGTGCTCATATCCGAAAATAAGGAATTTTAATAGATTAATTTATTTTATTCATTTTTAAGGCATTGTATCATCATAATTGCAGAAAGTTTTTAAAATGAAAATAGATTCCAGCATAGGCTGGAATGACATTCTGTTAACGCGTATATGTAATATGTAAAAAAAACTGTAATTCATACTTCTAAGCTGGTAAATCGTAATTTATAAGGCGTTTTTTTGTTTTTAATTTATATCTTCGACTTTTTGTATTCAAAAAAATAGCTAATTCACATGAAGAAACTTGCATTGCATTGGCAAATCCTAATTGGGATGGTTGTCGGAGTATTATTTGGATTTTTAATGACTCAGTTTTCTTGGGGTAACAAGTTTACCGCAGACTGGATAAAACCATTTGGAACCATATTTATCAACTGTCTTAAACTAATAGCAGTTCCATTAATTTTAGCCTCTCTTATAAAGGGAGTTTCTGATTTAAAAGACATTTCCAAGCTTTCAAAAATGGGTGGGCGAACTATAGTTACCTATATTATCACAACAGTTATAGCAGTGAGTATTGGACTGGTGGTGGTTAATATAGTAAAACCGGGTGCTGCTATTACAGAGGAAACTCGTACAGAATTAATAGAAAGTTATAAGGGGGACGCCGAAGGTAAAATTGCAGATGCAGAAAAACAAAAGAATGCTGGACCACTGCAAGCACTGGTAGATCTAGTTCCAAGTAATATTTTTAGTGCAGCAAGCAACAATAGAAATATGTTACAGGTGATATTTTTTGCAATATTTTTTGGTATTGGATTGATATTGATTCCTGAAGAAAAAGCAAGACCTGTAAAAGGATTCTTTGATGGCTTTAACGATGTGATTTTAAAATTGATTGATCTCATTATGTTAGCTGCGCCATATGGAGTATTTGCCTTGCTCGCGGCTTTAGTGGTAGAATCTCCAAGTGCAGATTTATTTGCGGCATTAGGCATGTACGGAATTTCAGTTCTTATTGGTTTAGCGTTGATGATCGGAGTGTATATTTTGATTGTTTGGATCTTTACTAAAAAAACTCCTGCTTTCTTTATCAATGGTATTTCACCTGCTCAGTTACTGGCGTTCTCTACGAGCTCTAGTGCAGCAACCTTACCTGTTACTATGGAAAGGGTAGAAGAGCACTTGGGAGTGGAAAAAGAAGTTAGCAGTTTTGTGTTGCCAATTGGCGCAACTATTAATATGGATGGAACAAGTTTATACCAAGCTGTTGCTGCAGTTTTTATAGCTCAGGCTTTTGGAATGGATTTAACCTTGGGAGCTCAATTAGGTATCGTTGCTACAGCTACATTAGCTTCTATTGGTTCGGCAGCGGTCCCCGGAGCAGGAATGGTGATGTTGGTTATAGTACTGGCACAAGCAGGTATTCCTGAAGCAGGACTAGCATTAATTTTTGCGGTAGATAGGCCTCTCGACATGTGCAGAACTACAGTAAATGTAACCGGAGATGCCGCAGTATCTATGATGGTAGCCAAATCTGTTGATAAGCTAGGTGATCCAAAAGTAAAAGATTGGGATGATCACTATCAACAACAGTAATATGATTTTGTTATTGTTTTTCTAAAATTCAATACTTTTTGCGTAAGAAACAAATAGGGTTTTTACCTTTAGAGCGAATTGGTTAATCAAGTTCGTAATGAAGGAAGATACAGCAAATACACACGTAAACGAATCACTGCAAAGGTTATATAACTCATCAGATTTTAGGCAAATCGGGCATCAGTTGGTTGATATGTTGGCAGATCATTTGGATCGAGTGCAATCACAAAAAGAGCTCCCGGTTATCGCCTATGAAGATCCCGAGGACGAACTAACATATTGGAAAGATGATTTGACATCTGATACCAATATATTGGATTTTTATGAAAGAATCCTGAAAAGGTCCATTCACGTGCATCATCCAAGATATATGGGGCACCAAGTGGCAGTACCCTCCGTGATTAGTACTCTTTCTGGTTTGGTAACCGATTTATTAAGCAACGGTACCGGAGTCTACGAAATGGGAATGGCCTCTAATGCCTTAGAGCGGATTGTAACAGATTTTGTAGCAAAAAAAATAGGATACGATTCCAAGGCTGCCGGTTTTTTGACTTCGGGGGGGACACTTGCCAATTTAACAGCATTATTAGCCGCCAGACAGGCAAAAGCTCCCAGTTCAGTTTGGGAAAAAGGACATAAGGAAAAATTAGCAGTACTAGTTTCTGAAGAAGCACATTACTGTATAGATCGCGCAGCAAGAATATTAGGGTTTGGATCCGAAGGAATTGTTAAGGTTGCTACAAATCAAGCGTATCAGATAAACACCGCTTTACTCGATCAATCCTTAAGAGAAGCTAAGAGTAAAGGATTGACTGTGATTGCCATTGTTGGTTGTGCGTCTTCAACAGCTACAGGTTCTTATGATGATTTAGACGCTTTGGCGGCTTTTGCTATACAGCATAACCTCTGGTTTCATGTAGATGGAGCGCACGGTGCAGGGGTAGTTTTTTCTGAAAAGTACAAACATCTGGCAAAAGGAATTGAAAAAGCTGATTCTGTAGTGTTGGATTTTCACAAGATGTTATTAACTCCTTCCTTAAACACAGCGCTGATTTTTAAAGATAGTAAAGATTCTTATCAAACTTTTGAGCAGAAAGCACAATACTTATGGGACTCCCAGCAATCCAAAGAATGGTACAATACCGGAAAGAGAACTTTTGAATGTACTAAGTTAATGATGTCGCTTAAGGCATATGCCAATCTGAAAATGTATGGAACCGATATTTTTGAGAAGAATATAGATCGGTTGTATGACCTAGGAAAAGAATTTGCCGAATTAATCAAGAACCGAGAAAAGTTTGAGTTATTGATAGAACCAGAAGCAAATATTGTGAATTTTAGATATAAAGAAGTGGTATCAGACAACCTCAATTTATTTAATTCTACCATTAGGGAAAGATTACTACGATCCGGAAAGTTTTACATCGTACAAACAATGATTGGAGATCGTAGATATTTACGTACTGCTATTATGAATCCTCTTACCAAAGAAGAGGACTTTATAGCCTTATTAAATGAGATTGAACATATTGCGAACACCTTAAAATAAGAGATGTGAAATAATTTAAGCAGGATTATAAAATCTTTTAATCATATATTACGTTTAAGAAAGTAACAGATGCTTAACAAATTCATCTACTCATTTATTTAAAAGTAAATCATTAGTTATGAAACGTTTATATATATTACTGCTTTCAGTTATGATCTTGAGTTGTAGTACTGATGATGATACTAACAACCGTTCTTTGGGTTTACAAGGTGAATGGAATTTAGTAAATATTATTGGTGGATTTGAAGGTGTAGATCAGGATTTTGAAAAGGGAACTATTATTTGGGATTTCAATGAAACTGATGGAACGATAACGGTTACCAACAACAGCACAATAACTGATGTTTATAACGGTTTGCCTTCTGGTACTTATGTCTATTCGGTGATGGATTCTGGTGGCTCAGATGAACTTATTGTCAATGATATCAATCTAGGTACCTTTACTGTTACTTCTATATACCTGACTATCATTCCACAATTTAGAGATGGATTCGAAATTAGATTTGATCGATAGGAGACCGCAATGTTATTTCTTTTTTAATACGCAACCAAAAGAAAAATATATCAACTATTAAGTAAATTAACTAAAACACGGTGATTTATGAAACGTCTTTGTTTTCTATTACTTTCCATCATATTGATTAGCTGTAGTAATGATGATGATGACAATGCAACACCCACGCTTCAGGGAGAATGGAATCTAGTGAATGCGTCAGGTGGATTTACAGGGTTGGATGCGGATATTGCCAAAGGAGTGATAGTTTGGGATTTTAATACAACTTCAGGGACGGTTACAATTATCAATAATAACACAGAAACTTCTATCAATACCTTACTATCTTCCGGAACATATACATATCAGGTTTCCGCTCCTGCAGATGCAGATGTACTTATCATTAATGAAGTGAATTATGGCCGAATAAATTTAGAAAGTGCTGCTTTTACAATAACCGAAAGCGCGGTTGATGGGTTTATCTTTCGTTTTGAGCGATAAAAACTCATCCAGATATTTGTAGATACATTTACAACATCCGGATGATCTTAACTATAACCTGAGTTAGAGATTCACTCTTTTGTTTTTCGGATATTTTAATTGATAAGAAAATTGTTTTTTCAGCTGTGATTCTGGTTTTACGTTTAATTTCCATTTCATAATACCGGTTTTAGTATCGTAATCAGCATCATTTGTTTCGATATTGTCCACTTTTATTTCTTTGTTTTGGGAAACGGGGATTCGATCTTCGAGAATCAACTGAATTTCATTTTGTTTATTATTTTTTAACTCAATAGAATATCCGAGATCTATAATTCTGTTACTGCCGTAAAAAGATTTTCTTTTGAAATTTTTTAACGGTTTTCTTTTTATTACAATGTTTGGATCTGTTCCCAATGAGATGGTAAGGCTATCTGTAGTAGACAGTGGGTCAATATTTGTTTTCCCGGCAAAACTTCCTTCAAAGTAGATATTGGCTTCACCGGCTAATAGATCAAATTGTTCCCAGTTTCCCAATTTAGCTGTTAAAAACACATTTTCATTAAGTTCTGGAGCTGCATAATAACTATACGTTGCAGGCATGTTAAATTTATCAATTTCTATCGTAGTTATATCAGAATCAGAATTTATGCTATATTTCTTTTTTATTAAAAATCGAGTATTTGTCAGCCCTTCAATTTTGGATTCCACTACTTGATTATAAGTTTCTTTTTTTCTTTTTGTATTTACGCCCGAAGCCATTCCTCTTAATGCTGATGTAGTTCCATACCCGGCCACTACAACTTCTTCCAGTTCAGAGTTATCGGGTTCTAAACTTATATTAACTATAGAGCTTCCTATAGTGATATCTTCCGTAGTAAAGCCTAGATATGAGAAGGATAGTTGTTTTCCTTGCTTTATTTGGATAGTATATTTACCATCAAAATCTGTGATAGCACCATTATTTGTGCCTCTTTCTATAACATTAACCCCAGGGAGAGGTAATCCCTCATCATCAGTAACAATTCCGCTTACAGTTTTAATGTTAGGATTGTATATGGATGAATATCTGCTGGTAGCATTTTTTCTGGTATAACTCCCATAATTAAAGTTAAGATACCTGGTGGTAAGATTTGGCTTTATATTATTTGTATTTGGGTCACCTGTAGATAATATTACTTTTGTATTAAGCCAATCGGTTCCGGTTTTTTGATAAACGTTTGCCTTGTATACTATGTTTAAAGGATCATTAGTGCTTTTTGATTTAATATCATATAGAGGAAACCATCCGGCATCGGTTACATTATAGGTTAGTTTTAGAGAGAGATTAGTAGCAGAAGGAACATCCAGTTTTACTTTTATTTCTCCTCGTTCTTCTTTAGTATGGTCACTAAGTCGATCAATTTGATGAGTAATATCACTAATTTCTTCTTGTAGTTCATTTTTTTCTTGGTTTATACGGTATGTTTCATTTTGTATCACTACCGATCTTTCTCTGTAATACGTTGATATTTGCTTTATTTTATCCAGTGAAAGAGAACTTTGATCATTACCGATTTTTTGATTAACATCTAGAATGTTACTTTCCTTATGAAGTCCTGTCAATAGATTTTCTAGATTGTTTTTTTGTAATAATAGTCTTTCTAGTTTATTTACTAATAATTCTAGCTCTTTAGAATTTTTTTTCTTTTCTAAATAATTAATTCCATAAGTAATAGATAAGATAGAAGTGTTTTTAAGTCCAGAAATCTGAATGCTATTTTCATCAATTTTATTAGAAAGGTCGTAGAATATAATTTCGTGGACCCCAGGAGTTAGATCGGTTATTGCTGTTCTTTCTATACCTGCTCCAGAAATATAAACAGTTACTTCTTGTATGGTAGATGTTATTCGTTTCTCATGATTACCAAAAATTATAGTTGGCGCGAGCAATATTAGTAGTATCAAGGTTTTCATAGTTGTTTATTTTCATATTTATACCAAAAGTATGACTGTATCATTTATGAGCAAACCTGCAATGAGTGAAGTAGTCATCTGACTGAGGAAATCCCTTTAGTGCATTATTTTAAAGCAATTAATCTTTTTAAAAATCCTAAAAACAGAGAAAAAGGGGGAAAACCCCTGTAGGATTCTTAGCTAAAGTCCCCTTATTTTGTTGACTATATAAGTATACTTTTGAACCACACTTATTAATAAACCTTAATTAACTCATTATGAAACGGCTTTTTCTACCCATAGCTTTAATCTCTTTTGCAGTAATATGTCTAAGTATTGTGCATATAGACAATGTAAACAAGCTAGATAAAGAATACAATGATCTTAGAGAGAAGCATCAATTCGAAAACACAACCGATGCCAAAATCACTACAGTCGAAAATTTCGAAACAAAGTGAAGAGCAGACCAAGATACGTTACAAGACAATGAACAAGAGAAATTGATCTCTTCTGATTTGGAAAAATAAAGGGAAAACAAAAAAAGTAACGGGTCACTCCAAGACTGTCTTACCAATCATATGGTAAGGCAGTTTTTTTATGAGCGCAATTCAATATTGAAAGGATCAAACAAAGACTCAAAATGGGACGTAAATAAACAACCGCTATACAGGCTTCAGAACTTCCAAAAAATCTTTTGCGTGAATGCCTTGTGGGCAATGTATTTGGATATCTGGACTACGTTTCAGAATACATCTTAATAATTAAAATTTTAAAGAACCTCTTACAAATTTAAAGCTACAAAATACGATCTCAACGAATTCTAATTGAATCTCTACGAATTCTAAAATACCCTATACCTAAGAGTACAAACATGATTACTTTTAAACCGTAATTAAAGGATGGTCTTTTTTTGCTCACCAAATCATTGAAACCCAAAATAAGGATGAAAAGGCTTTTAATACCATTTATACTAATTTGCTTTGCAGTAGCATGCTTGAGTTTTGTACATATAGATAATATGAATAAAGCTGAATTGAATAGGGTAACATCAAAGGGGGGAAGTTTTGATTACAATTCATAGTGCTATTGCAAAAGTAAATGGTATGTTATTGGTCGATAAAGAGGGCTTTTAGCTTTGGAGTTGGTATCATACAACTCTCTTTTTTACCAAACCATTTATATCTGTTTTTCGAAATAATATCGTAAACACAATCTCTTAAGAATTTTGGGAGGATCAGAAAAACAGAAAGTAACGGATAACCACCAGACAGCTGTTTTGCTATACGCAGAGCAGCTGTTGATTTATGATAATACTTCATCGAAGGTTCTATCAGTAAAATAGTGTCTAGCTTAGAAGCATCAATACCTCTTTCTTGAGCCAATTTTTTACCTATTTCACTTTGTAAAGAAGCATATCTAAACACATCGTTTTTATCACGCTTTATAATAAAATTAATAGCTCCGTTACACAGATTGCAAACTCCGTCAAATAGTATAACTTTTTTCCCTTCAAGATTCATACAGCAAAGATAAGTACGAATTACGAATTCTGCATATGGATTATCATTTCGTTAAGAATCAAATTATTTGACAATAATAGAATCAATAACTTGTTTGGTGGTGATCTGTAGATTTTTTGGTAATAAATTGTCTTTTGGTAATACAGCCAGGTATCTATCATTATTAGAATCGAAAACTTGTTTGAAGGCAGGATCTTTTAATTGTAACATATCACATATTTCGGTAATAAGATCCAAATGATAAATAAGATCAGTACTGCCTAGATGAAAAATACCTTTTTTTCCTCTATTGATGATATAATGCAATTGCTGAGTAAGCTTAGAAATAGAAGTAGCATTGATAATCACGTTTGGAAAAACCTCTATAGGAGCATTTAGATCGTGCAAGGTTTTAAGCTCTTCGATCCTTGGTGTACTGGCTCCAAACACCATAGGGATTCGAGCAATTACATATTTATGCGTTGGTAAACGCATAAGTGCATTTTCAATCTTGATTTTCAATCTGCCAAAAACGCTATCACTTAATGTTTTATCGTATTCATATGATGGATAATTGCTAAAAGTGTCAAATACGTTGGCACTTGAAAGAAATATTAATTTGGATGTGTTCTTTTTTAACCAACTGATCATACGTTGGTGCGCGTCTAATTGAGAATTGAAATTACCTCTGATTGCAGAAATAATGATGGTAGGTTTAAGATTGTCCAATAATATCGAGATATCTTCCAACTCCATATCGTATTGAAAAAATTTCTGATTTTTTTCATAAAAAGCATTATCGGTACGATATGTACCATAAGTGTCAAAATAGGAGTTAAGCTCTTTATAAAGAGCGTTTCCTATAAAACCACTGGCTCCTATGATCAGAATTTTTTTCACTTTATTTATATGCTAAAAAAGTTAAGTTTCTAAGACTACCCAACTTTGTAATCTTTGAAACTTAACTTATCCTTTATTATTGTTATAAAAAAATTATCCTTTATAAAAAGGTAATTTTACTACCGTTGCCGGAATTGCTTTTTTACGTACTTGTATATTGATCTTACTACCTGGAGAGGCAAAAACTTTAGGCACGTAACCTAGACCGATTCCTTTGCCCAGAGAAGGTGACATTGTCCCCGAAGTTACAATTCCGATTTTCTGACCATTACCGTCTACGATGTCATAGTCGTGTCTTGGTATTCCTCGCTCGTCCAATTCAAACCCTATTAGCTTTCTTTCTGCTCCATGTTCCTTTTCTTTGGCCAGTGCTTCAGAATTGATAAAATCCTTTGAAAACTTAGTAATCCAACCTAATCCTGCTTCCATAGGGGAGGTTTCATCATTAATATCATTTCCATAAAGACAATATCCCATTTCTAATCGCAGTGTATCTCTGGCTGCCAGACCAATTGGTTTGATTCCAAATTCGGCGCCTGCCTCTAAAACTTTATTCCATACCTGTTGTACTTCAGAATTTTTGCAATAAATTTCAAAACCACCACTACCGGTATAACCTGTTGCAGAAATAATGACATGTTCGATACCTGCAAAATCTGCTACTTCAAACGTATAAAATTTCATAGCTTCCAGATCTACAGAAGTCAAAGACTGCATTGCGGCAGCTGCTTTTGGTCCCTGAATCGCCAATAACGAATAGTCATCAGACAGATCGCGCATATCAGCATTCATCGTATTATGACTTTTTATCCAATCCCAATCTTTCTGAATATTGGAAGCATTGACTACTAGTAAATATTTTTCATCAGCCATCTTGTATACGATAAGATCATCCACAATACCTCCCTTATCATTTGGCAGGCAACTGTATTGAGCCTTGCCATCCACAAGCTTGGATGCATCGTTAGAAGTCACTTTTTGAATCAAATCTAAAGCGTTAGGTCCCGTAATTAAGAACTCTCCCATATGCGAAACGTCAAAAACACCCACACCATTTCGAACCGTCTCGTGTTCTATGTTTACCCCTTCGTATGATACCGGCATATTGTACCCGGCAAACGGAACAATCTTAGCGCCCAAGGCAATATGAGTTTCTGTTAATGCAGTGTTTTTCATAATCGTTCGATTTGTAGAATTAAGAATCAAATGGAGGCCGAAAGTAAAAAACTTTGCGCTGGGAAACAATGCTTTTATCTCATAAAATGTTAACTTTTTCCTAATCAAGAAGCCTTTTATTATGAATATGATAATAAGTACTTAGGTTTCGGTGCTTTTTTATAACTTTATAAGATATCGTAATTATTAAAACTATGCCGGCGGGATACTCTGGAACTCCACTTGCTAAAAAATTAGGACTCAAAGACGGGACAACGGCATTGTTTTATAATCTTCCTGATTACTATTGGGATCTTTTTATAGAGATACCAAAGAATATCATCACCTTAACTAGGGTTAATGAAGGAGTAAAGGTAGACTTTATACATATTTTTTGTACCAGTATCAAGGATCTTCTTACAGTGGTTCCGGTATACAAGGCAGCACTTAAAAAAAATGGAATGTTATGGGTAAGCTGGCCTAAAGGAAGTTCTGGTATACTTACAGATTTGAAAAGGGATTTTATCCGATCCTATGTGATAGAATTAGGACTAGTGGATGTAAAGGTTGCTGCCGTAGATGAAAATTGGAGTGGTTTGAAATTTGTTTACCGAGTATCGGAGAGGAAATATCTCTAAGTATTTAGAACTCTTTTTGCAAGCAACCTTATGAGTTATTTTGCATCTATAGCATAAACTATCTTGATATGAAAAAGTTAGCCATACTTCTTTTGATTTCATTATTATGTTTGCCTTCTTGCAGCAATGACGATGATACAATAAGCAATCCTGAATTAACTGGCAGGTGGAGATTAGTTGCCCAATTGGTAGATCCCGGTGATGGTAGCGGAACCTTTCAGCCGGTTAATAGTGATTTAGAACTAGAGTTTCTTGCAGCTGGTGTTCTTAGGGTCTCTAATGGAAATTTATGTTCGTTAGCATTAGACACAGAAGGAAACAGTACAGAAAGTTATTCTATAGATGAAAATACAATAACGGTATCTTGCGATAGCTGGGCATCTCTTAGTTTTGAGATTAACGAAGAAGGAAGCTTGTTTATATATTATCCTTGTATAGAAGGATGTGCACAACGTTATCAAAAACAGCCTTAATTTTTATGAACGGTGCAGCATAAGATATTTAAGTATCATTATGATGATCACTGAAATTATGGAAAATATTGAAATTACAGATCCTGCTTTTTTCCATTTTTTAAGTTTTTCAGGATCTCCGAGACCTAAAGGCCTCTGAATGTATAAACCATTTGGTATATCTAGTGAGCTTATCATTTCGAACAATGCATCAATAGAGATTTTACCTCTTAAGAATTCAATAAAAATCGGATTTTTACGAATAAGGTCGTGGCTCCCTTTTTGCCAAATCACCACATATTCATCAGATTTAAATATCTTGGTATTTAAACTGTGTAGATGCGTTAATTTTATATGTTGATTAGGAATTTCTTTTTCAGTGTATAACGTAAAGTTTCCTAATTTTTTCTGAACCCTAAGTTCTTCTTTATTATCAAAAGGGTTTTCTGATAATGCTTTTTGTATATTTCCTTGTATCACCAGTAATTCTCCAATAGCCAAGCGTCCAGAACCTCCCAAATGTTCTATGTATGCTTTGAGCTGCAGATATTTCTCGTGATTACTCGCAATAAGAGCGTTCTCTTCTGATTTGTCAAATTTCAAACCAATAGAAATAACCTGTTGTTCAAAAATGGATTTAAATTTTTTGGTGAGTAACATAATTTACAATTTGTGTGGTATAGTATGAGCCTTTAAATAACAAATCCTGTCCTTTATTGCAGGACAGGATTTGTACAATAACCCTCATCAATTAAGATAACTAAACTTAAAGGTTTCTAAATGACTACTGCATTAACTTTTTAGAAAGCTCTTGCAATTCAGCCGACTTAGCCATCATATAGTCATTTAGCTTTTGTACATCATCTCCAGAAAGGTTCCCCATCACTTCTTGTGCTTTAGTTCCTAATTCTTGCCCTTTTTGACCTAAAGAAGCAAAAGCAGTCATATCTTTACTTTCTACAACTTTCTTATACTCTTCGATGTAAGCTTCATAAGAATTTACATATTCTTGTACTTTTTCATCGCTGAAACTAGGTACACCGTCTGATGCAGCAGTTTCAGTTTTTTCTTCGCTTTTTTCCTCTGCTTTTTCTGTTTCTGCTACTTCTTCTGTAGTATCAGCATTATCAGTTGATTCAGATTTGGCTTCGTTTTTACAAGAAGTTGCAAAAAGAACAGCAATAATTAATGCGAAATTTAAAATGGTTTTTTTCATGGTTTTTATATAAATGTTAATGAATTGGTTTGTTTTATTAACGATACAAATATACGCGAGTTTATTACTTAGCCAAACACTTTTTTCAGTGAAAAAAACACCCTGTTTTCAGGGTGTTCATAGATTTTTAATATATTTACGATATATTCAATCAGACATTTTGGTTTATGTCATAGTACTTGGGGGCTTTTTATGATGAGTTTATTCCGTCTGTTACTGCAACGGTTATTAATTTATAATAAAATAATGTAGTCAATATAATCTTAGTATTTTTGCCCCATGCAATACGTAAAAAGTTCAAATTTCTATCAAGAAGCCATTCACGAATTAAATTACCCATTTGGTAATTTTTATTTATACGACGGTTTTGTGATTGGAGAATTTAATGAAGATGTTGTTGTCACCTGGGATGATCACGCTAAATTGCTTGTTGAAGACCTTACGTATTATTATGATCATAATGGTAAAAACGTGGTGTATATTACAAATCGGGTACATTCATATTCTGTAAAGCCTAGCGACTGGATAAAGTTTTATAAGAGCGATTATAAAATGAAAGGTTATGCCATCGTGAGTTATAGCCGTAAAGGTTTGTTAAATTCATTAATCGAAAAATTATTTATCAAAAGTAATTTTAAAAGCTTTGAATCTCTGGAAGAAGCAGTCCATTGGGCAAAAAGCTTAGCCACATCTTCTGTTGCAAAATAAACACTACATATTTGTTTTACTTACATTGGTAATATTGGTGTAACCTCGTTTACCCAATATGATCTTTAGGATGAATTCTTCAGAATTCTCATTGGGAGTTTTTTGATATGTAAAGATTTCTAAAAATAATACGTTGATTCTTATCAGCTACAACATTTTAATAGATTAGGTGCCCTAATTTTATTGTGTAGATAGGACAAACCTTGTAATTCTGCCATTCAAACGGTGGTTTACAGGGGTGATTTTTATTCAGAATAGTAGTTATTTTGAAATCATTGAAATTGATAAACACGTATTATGCCTATCCTAGCCATCGGTGAACATTTAGAACATTATAAAACCCTAAAAAGCCAGTTTGTTTCTCCGTATAATCATATGGAAGTTCTTATGGAGGCTCGTTTATATAAAAAGATCATCAGTACAGGGTTAGTTGAAAACGTTAAGAAAAAACCGGTAGTTACATTTTATACCATATCCAACCAGACAGAAGTGCCAAAAAAAGATTGGACACAGCAGATGAAAAAAGCTGCTGTTGACTATGCTGACGAATATCCCGTTCCAGATGCCGGAAAAACATATTCTCTCTTTGGGAAAATCCTATTTTCTACTACGATTATTGGGGTTGTGGGAGCTTGTGCACTGATTTTTTATTTAATTTATTTCAGTACACCACAATTTAAAATGAACCTAGAAGAATTCGTGTCTTTGCCCCAAAAAGGAGATCGCTATTATGGATTTATTCATCAAACTATAGATGATGAACAAAAGCCTTTTTTGGCTCACGGTTGGATTAAAATAATAGATGTGAATGCAGATAGTACATGTATATACGTTTTGAGTACCGATCCTGGAGCTCTCACTTTTGATACTTTAGAGGCAGAGCATACTAGTTTTTCTGATACGGCTATTCAAGGAAAATTTAATGCAGATGAACGTGCACAGAAAGTAACGATTATTTCGCAAGACAAGCGTTGCAGATTTGATGCACAGGTGATGAGCAATAAGATTAACAATTATAAAATTAGTGTAGAGTAGATCAACTATGGAATTATTACAGAATACACCACTAAGTCGTGAAAATCCACCTAAACACGATACTTTTTTACAAGCATACCAAAATTTAGAACAGAATACCAAAGTAGGATTGTCGATATTAGGTACAGCGACTTTATTTTTTGTTCTGGTAATATGGATGGGTTTTTATGAAGTTTTCGGAAAACCTTCGGTAGGAGATGGTATGCCTGCTAGTAGTTTGTTAGCACCTGATTTTATCGGAATTGTTATCGGGGTTGCTGCATCCATATCTTTTATCATGTTTTTTCTAAACACACAGAGAAAACAGGCTATTAAGGAACAGCGTACTTATTACAAATTAGGAAATGTTGTTCCGCTTACTATGGATCAAAAGAAAGCAATCCGACTTAATTTAGTGCACATGTTTTATGGTGGAGCCTGGTCAGAGACTTTAGAAGTTTTCCCGTGTACCATCCGATTAGGAGATCAGAAATTTAAACCTAAAACCTTTGATATACAATATGATAAATTATACCAACAGTATCTAAACGAAGATTGGGGTATTTTAAACAAAGCTCAGTATCTTGATATGGTAGCTAGATTGTTTGAAGGAATGCATTCTAAGTGGTTTGCCCAGGATATTGAGTCAGATGCAGCAGAGGATATGGTCAATCAACTATCCGGTCTCACTAAAATCGACCAAAAGTATATCAGAGATTGTGGACAAAGCTCTGATGATAAACCTAAGAAACTAATCTGGGGATTTGACTTATTCAGGGTGATTCCAATGAGCAGATGGGCTTATATGGCCGGATATATTAGCGAGGATCAAGCCTGGAAAAACGTGCTGAAAGCATCAGAGCTTATCTATTTTTTATTTGATAGTCACGAAGATTTTTATGATAACTATCGTGTTGGACATGCTTTTTGGAGCAATGATTTTGAAGCGTGTACAGATCGATTGGAGAAATGGACATACTTTAAAGAACATTGTAATTGGCCTGCAAGGAGTTTAGATTGGTCACAACCTTCTGCTGTAGAAATGCACGAAAACATGAAAACGAATTTTGCAGAGCATCTTTTATCCATACAAAAAGAAAAGCAAAAAACAACGATCGGTTTCCGCAAAACGGAAGAAAATGAATGATTACACCAATTAGAATCATAAAATAAGGAAACACCAGAAGTAAATAGGTAAAACTACAAGATCTTCAATCTTTATTGCACGTCTGAAGTATAAGTTGCCATATGGAGTTTCATTCAGAACTGGAGAAACGTAAAATTCTTGCGAACCCTGAGCTTATTTAAGGTTTACATTATGAATGAACAACTAAAAAAATATCATTTTTAGCAGTCAGTTTGTTACGTGCAAATTCTTTCTTTACTCAAGAAAAAATTTGCTTTACAATTATTTGAAAAACCAAATAAGTGCCAAGGCATACTTATGAATCCCGCTAAATGTAGATACTCTGTTGATCAAATATTTAGTCCACAGTAAATGTTTGTATAAACATCCCTTTAAGCTGGTCTCCATCATCTGTACTAGCATTAATGATCATTTTATAAGTATTTTCTGATAAAAGGGTAACTATGATTGTTCCGTTACTTAAAATACCACTTTTAGTACCACAGGTTTCTCCTTCAATACCATCATTAGTGCACGGTAATGTATAAGAAAAAAAGCTATCTGAATCAAAAGTGTTAACCTCTAAGGTGTTATTGGCTAAAAAAGTCGTTTCGTTAGGAGGATTGTCCTGGTCGATATACATTTCCAGTCTTAGCGAGAATGGATTTGAGCTACCCGACAAAAAGCCTTGTAGACTAAAATCTCGTTTATTTCCTGATCTAATGCTTATAAAAGATTCTTCTAATGCTATTATTTGAGGGGTTCCAAATATCTCAAATTCTGCAATAGGAGCATTTTCGTTAGATACATCATCATCATCTGATGAACATCCTGTAATCGTAAAGATTGAAACCAATAATAGTACGTAAAAAGTATTTTTCATAAGTAAGTAGTTTAGATTTTGGGTAAATGTTTAATTTATGTCAATTATCAAATATAAACAGAATTATTTCACCTGTAAATATCCTAGAGTTAAAAAGCTCTGATTTAGGTGCCATCATCTGATTACCCTTAACACTATTTTTGGGATATTTCTAATTATTTAACCCGCTACAAAATTTCTGGATATCAAGGAATGGAATCTGTAACAGACTGTGCATAAACTGAAAAGTTTAAGAAAGCAAGGATGAACATTATATATTTTGTAAGCATGGGGTATGTAGGTTCTAAAAGAAAATAAGGTGTAAGTCCATTCAGGGGTTGAAGATATAATTTTTGAGGTGCTAATGAAAAGAAAGAGGATGTTTTATAATTAGTATCCTTACCGTACACCCTTATCACTTAATATTGACAAAGATCAAGGGACGAAGAACGACTTTGTATCGAGTGCCTCAACCCTCGGGCGAAATATCGAACCCTGAGGCTCTCGAAGGGTGAGCTGTCACACTGAGCTGTCACACTGAGCTTGTCGAAGTGCCTGTCGAAGTACAGCCCTCGGGAAACGATATTTTTGAACACCATATATTCCAGAACCCTGAGTTCCCCAAAACAAAAACCAATCATTTTAAAACCTTACAGGTAACAAATGGATCATTTTAGACACATGACTAGAGAAGCAGTGCTATTGCTGCAATAACCAGTAAATAAAAACAATTTGTCTAAAGAAAATTATGACGCAAAAGTAGCCGTATTAGAAGCGCTACCACAGGAACATGTAATCAGACCTAAAAATCCCTGCCTTCGACTACGTAGATGCTGAGCTGTGCCGGGTTTCGAGTACGCGAATGCTGAGCTGTGCCGGGCTTCGAGTGCCTCAGCCCTCGGGAAACGATATTTTTGAACACCGTGTATTCCCGAACCCTGAGTTCCCCAAAACAAAAACCAATCATTTTAAAACCTTACAAGTAACAAATGGATCATTTTAGACACATGACTAGAGAAGCAGTGCTATTGCTGCAATAACCAGTAAATAAAAATAATATGTCTAAAGAAAATTATGACGCAAAAGTAGCCCAATTACAAGCGCTACCACAAGAACAGGTAGAAAGACCTAAAAACCCAATCAACATCTATCTACAAGAAGCCGAGGATCAATATGTATGGTTGCAAGAAGATTTACCAGAGTTAACTGCCAAAGGCTTAGATCAGGCAACCTTTGTGGACGATCTACCGATTAGAACCGGTGCCGCACGCCACGCACAGTCGGTTTGGATGAAAGAACGCTATGGTAGGGAAGAAGCCGCCAAGAAATGGAAAGAAGAATCCCCGAAGGCTTATGAATTCAGGGATGATTTGTTAGCTGACTTTCGGTTTGCTTATAGAAAAAGAGCTGATTTGTTAGGTAGGGTTAAGGCCATCTCAGAAGGAACCGGCGATGCCGATATGATTCAGGATTTGAGTGATATCAGTGTACTGGGAAAAGCCAATACCGAAGAATTAACCGCCATTAATTTTGATCTGACACAGCTAGACGAAGCCGAACGAAAGTCGAATGATTTTGCCGATTTATTAGCAGAGGTAAACGGTTCGCGTTTGGATAACTCTAAAGCCCGCGAAATGCGTGACAGGGCGTATACCCATTTAAAAGAAGCCATGGATGAGATCCGCGAAACCGGTAAATACGTATTCAGAAAAAATCCCGAGCGATACAAAGGATATGTAAGCAGGTATAAACGATAATTGTCGGTCTTCTGCTTCGCGGATGCAATTGTCGGTCTTCGGCTTCGCTCAGACCTCGGACCTCGTTCGAACCCTGAGGTGACTCGAAGGGTGAGGAACCTCAGTCTCCGTCAACGTACCGAAGGGTCGAAGGGTCGAACCCCAATCATCCCAGCACCTCTATGGTTATACAAAGCGCGTAGCGCGCACTACCATATCCACAGCGCGCAGGGTATAAGACACCCCGCGCTTAGGTAAAAGTACCACGCGCTCAGTGGTTGTATCAAAGCGCTGGGATACATACACACCGCGCTTGGACTCAATGGCTCCGCGCTTTAGGAATTATAAACCCGCATATCGTTTTTGGTATGCGGGTTTTTAGTTTTTGATATGTGGGAAATATTAGTATCTTCACTCCAACGTAAACTTACCCTTTTATCAAGTTAATAATTATAATCCTTTTTAAGTAAAGAAGATAATCAATAAACTCTGGTTTTTAGCACATGGCATTATACCAATCATCTGTTTTAAAAAAGTTTTTAAAACAACTGGATCAAGAAGCTGTTAGTAAAGCTTATAAGAAATTTTCTAAGTATTTTCATAATCCTACAATACAAGAAAATATCCGTAGCTCCAAAGAAGAGCAATTTCAAGCAACGTTTTTAAACGAACTGTTTGTCAATATATTTGGGTATAGTTTGAATCCCAATCCTAATTTTAATCTAACCACAGAGTTTAAGAACGAAAAGAATAATCGCAAAGCCGATGGTGCAATTCTTAAGGATGCGCAAGCTATTGGAGTTATAGAATTAAAAGGTACAAATACAAAGGATCTGGAGAGCATCCGTAGACAAGCTTTTGATTATAAAGCCAATCAAAAAGGATGCGTGTATGTAATCACTTCTAATTTTGAAAAGCTACGCTTTTATATCAATGATGCCACGGAATTCGTGGAGTTTGATTTGTTCCTGTTAACAAACGAACAGTTTGAACTGCTATATCTGTGTTTGTATAAAGATCATATCCTAAGCAATCTGCCTTTACAGATTAAAGAAGCCTCAGTAGTAGAGGAAGAACAGATTACAAAAGATTTTTATAAGGACTATTCCATATTTAAACGAGAGTTATATCGTGATCTGGTAAAACGAAATGCCAAACGTCTTAAAACCTTATTCCAAACAGAATTTGAAAGTCAGGCTGACCTTGCCGAAGCCCAAAAAGATGAGTTAGTACAGTTAGAAAAAAACGTAAAGCTTACGCTATTTAAAAAATCTCAAAAACTCATAGATCGTTTTCTATTTATCTTTTTTGCAGAAGATCGAGGATTATTGCAACCTAATACAACCTTGCAAATATTAGAAAATTGGCAGACGGTAAAGAATCTGGATGTTGACCAACCTTTATATGAGCGTTTTAAAGGTTATTTTGGTTATTTGGATCAGGGGCGTAAGGGTACGGCAGGTAAAGCAGAAATCTATGCCTATAACGGAGGCCTGTTTAAGCCGGATGCCATACTGGATGCATTGGAGATTGATGATGAATTGCTCTATAAACATACACATAAGCTCGCCAATTATGATTTTGAAAGTCAGGTAGATGTTAATATCCTGGGGCACATCTTTGAAAACTCCCTTAATGAGATCGAAAGTGTTAATGCAGATATCGAAGGTGCTAATTTTGACAAACAAAAGAGTAAGCGAAAAAAAGACGGGGTCTTTTATACCCCAAAGTACATTACCAAATACATTGTAGAAAACACGGTAGGTAAGCTTTGTGAAGAAAAGAAAGAAGAGCTTGGCTTTGCGGAAGAAGAATATTTTAAAAGCCGTAAAGGTCGTCAAAAAGCTACGCTGGAGAAGCTGATCAAGATATTAGATGATTACCGAGAGTGGTTATTAGGGATTACCATTTGTGACCCTGCGTGTGGCTCAGGAGCGTTTTTAAATCAGGCTTTAGACTTTTTGATCAAAGAGCATCGCTATATCGATGAATTAAAAGCGAAGCTTTTAGGTGGTGGATTAGTATTTAGCGATATTGAAAATACCATTCTGGAAAATAATATTTACGGAGTAGACCTTAATGAAGAGTCTGTAGAAATCGCTAAACTATCACTATGGTTACGAACTGCCCAACCCCGCAGGAAACTAAATGACCTAAGTAGCAATATCAAATGTGGAAATAGCCTAATTGACAGTAAAGCAGTAGCCGGTACAAAAGCTTTTCATTGGGAAACTCAATTCCCACAAGTGTTTGCAAAGGGTGGGTTTGATGTGATTATCGGGAATCCGCCTTATGTTAGACAAGAGCTAGTAAAAGAATATAGTGAGTATTTAAAGAAGTTTAAAGTTTTCTCAGGAAAAGGAGATCTTTATACATACTTCTACGAGAAAGGCTATGAATTATTAAAGCAAGAAGGATATCTGTCTTATATTTCATCTGGAAAGTTTTTTGAAGCAGGCTACGGGCTACCTCTGGTAAAATTTTTAGTTGAAAAATTTATTTTTATTGAAGTAATCAATTTTGATGATTTGGATGTTTTTTCTGGGATATCAGCTTACCCTCTAATTTATACAGGTAGAAAGAAAAATCCTAAAACAGATTATATTTTTAATTACTGCTTTGTACCTGAACACAAATTTGAAACAATAAGTGAAATTGTAGCAAATCTTCCTTTTTCAGAAATCTCAATTTTGGATTTTAAAAATTTTAATTTTAATTTTTATAGCAAGGCGGTTTCGAAGGTTTTTAAAACCATTAATGCCAATAGCTTCTATCTAAAAGACATGGATTGTCTACCTCTTGTAGGAATTAAAACAGGTTTTAATGAGGGCTTTACAATAAGTGAAAATAAAAGCCTCACCAAACCCTATATTTTTGGTAAAAATATTAAAAGATATTTAAGCCCAGTTAGTGATGTTAATATAATTTTTCCATACAAAAAGGATGCTATTCAATATCAATTGATAAATGAATCTGATTTGGGTGAATGTTACGAGATATTGAATAATAATCGTAATAAACTTGAGAAAAGAGCTATCATAAAAGAGGGTATTAAGAATGGAACTAAAAAGTGGTATGAGTACCAACAAATTAACAGAAAATTAGATTTCGGAAATGAATATATAGTTTATCCCAATGTATCATTAGGTGCTAACTTTACTTTATCAAAAGGTAATGTTATTGATATGACTGGTTTTATAATCCCATCCAATGATAAATTTTTACTTGTTCTATTGAACTCTAAGATATCCGAATTTGTTATGAAGAAAACAGCAATAACCAGAAGAGGTGGCTACCAAGAGTTCAAAGTCCAATACCTAAGTAAAATTCCTTTGAAATCTGTGGGAGAGATAGTAAAGAAAGAATATCTGATAAAAGCAGACCTATTAATTGAAATGAACAATAATAAAATTTCAATTATCCTTAAAATGATTAAATATTTAATCTCTAATTTCAAACTTGAAAAACTCTCCAAAAAACTTGAATCTTGGCACGAACTTACTTTTGGGGAATTTATTAAAGAGCTAAATAAAGCGATTAAAGTCAATAACAAACTCCGTCAAAAAGAAACAGAAGCAACGGGTGGTCAGGCTGGTTTTGTAGAAACACCAACATTGACTAAAAAAGATGAGTTTGAGTGGATGGAGCTTTTTGAAGAAAACAAGAAAAAAGCTCAAGAACTCCAATCTCAAATTGATGCTACAGAAAAAGAAATCGACCAAATGGTATATGAATTATATGGATTGACAGAGGAGGAAATTGCTATTGTGGAGGGGGCTTAATATAAATTTTAATTATAAAGTTTTGTTTGAAAATGGATAAAAGTAAAAGTTTAAAACACAGATTACCTCCTATATCCAAGAAAAACGTGGATAATCCTTTCGAGTATTGTAAGCTAGATAGGGAACAATATGCTGAAGTTTTAACTTCAATTGTACATAATTATAGTGATGGTTTTGTATTAGCTATAAATAATAAATGGGGTACTGGTAAAACTACATTTATCAAAATGTGGAGACAGTATTTAATAAAAAAAGAATTTAGAACATTATATTTTAATGCTTGGGAGAATGATTTTCAAAACGAAGTTTTAATTGCTTTAATATCTGAATTAAAAGAGCTTAAAAATAATGACGAAGAGACATTTAAGAAGATATTAAGTAAAACAGTTCCTTTGGTTAAAAAGATGGCTCCTGCAATGCTTAAGCATTTTGCAGAGAAAGCTGTAGGTGAAGGTACTATAGCTGAAATAATAAAAGCAGCAGGAGACTACGGAGTTAATGAACTGGAAGCAGAGATTCTTTCCTTTAATAAAAAGAAAAATAGTATTCGGGATTTTAGAGAAATACTTGAAAATTTCGTTAAAGAAGTTGATCCTACTAGGCCAGTTATATTTATAATCGATGAATTAGACCGCTGTAAACCATCTTATGCTGTTGAAGTATTAGAACAAATCAAACATTTATTTGCAGTACCGGGAATTGTATTTGTTCTATCTATTGATAAAGAACAACTAGGTCATGCTATAAGGGGTTATTATGGAAGTGATAAAATAGATGCTGATGAATATCTAAGAAGATTCATCGATATTGAATATTCTATTCCTAACCCCAATGTACAGAAGTATATTGAATATTTATATTCTTATTATGATTACAATTCAATTTTTCCAGGCATAAATCACGATGTTGAAACCTTTAAAACACTTGCCAGATTAATTTTTAAACGCGCCAATTATAGCCTTCGAGAAATAGAAAAAGTATTTATAAAAGTAAAATTGATTATAAGTTCTTTTAGAAATGAAACCTATGTGTTTCCAGAAGTTATTCTCTTCCTATATCATTTGAGGGAGAAATATCCCGACAAATACAAGTTGCTGAAAAATGGGGTATACTCCTATCAGGCTTTTCACGATACAATTGAGGATGTACTTAATGAACTTAGTAATCCCAGCGAGATAAGGAGAGTACAGTCTTTATTAGCCTCACTTTTATATCATTATAGTTATGATTATGAACGATTATACCGCGTAAATAAGGATACTAAAATCATAGAAAGGGATATAAAAACCTTAGAAAATGAGTTAAAGTTAACTATAATTACGGATACCGAAGATGATTCAAATTCTGTAGCAAATCTAATTTCTTCTTTACATAAAAAAGACTTTTTACACGAAACTAAGTTTTCTGACATTGTAAAAAAATTTGAGCTAATTGATAAAGTTGGAATTAATTAGTAGTTACGTTTAAGTAAGAGTAGATAAATGCAAAAAGATTACAAAATATGGCTGGTTAGAACAGGAGGAGTAAGCTATCTAATAGACGAAGTTCTTGATGGGGAGGTCTAGCTAATGAAGTATTTTAAATGATAAGTTCAATAAATGTGATTCTAGAGAGTGTTTATACTTTGTGAATCTTTTTAAATATAGTTTTTACGAATATGAGTAAAGCGGATATACCAGATTTTCAGACCTTAATGCTACCAGTATTAAATATTCTTTCTGATGGTTCAATTAAGACAAAGAATGAGTTAATCAAAATACTGGCTGATCAATATAAACTTAGCGAAGAAGACTTAAAAATTAAAATTCCTACTGGCACTATGGGATTGTTTCGTAATAGGTTAGGGTGGACTAAGAGCTATTTGAAGAATGCAGGCTTGATTCACTATCCCAGTCGTGGGTCTTATCAAATTACCGATGAGGGAAGAATATTTTTACAATCTAACCCTAAAGATTTACGCTTAAAACAATTAAAGAAAATGCCTAAATATAAAGAATGGGCAGGAACTTTTAATACGGATACTGAGAATAAAAATACCATTGTATACTCAAAAGAAAGAACAGAACAAACCCCTGACGAGATTTTAAAAGAAACAGTTGAGGAGCTCAATAGGCAGTTGGCAATTGATCTACTTGATAAATTAAAGGAAAATTCTGCTAGTTATTTTGAGGGTTTTGTAGTTGAACTATTACAGAAAATGGGGTATGGAGAACTTAGAGAAGAAGCCATTCAGGTTACAGGCCAATCAGGTGATAATGGTATTGATGGTATAATTCATCAGGATCGATTGGGTTTAGAAAGCGTTTATGTCCAGGCAAAACGTTTTACTACTGGTACAGTAGGTTCGCCTGACATTAGAAATTTTATTGGATCCTTGGCATTACAGGGAGTGACCAAAGGTGTTTTTTTGACTACTTCAAGATTTTCAAGCAGTGCAATTCAAACAGCAAACGATAGTAAACAGCAAAAAATAAAACTCATTGATGGTAAGGAATTGGCTCAATTAGCAATTGAACATAACCTAGGAGTGCAAATCGCAGATACAATCTTAATTAAAAAAATCGATCAGGATTATTTGGATGAGCTTAGTTAAACTTTATAAACTATTTCTGAATTAAATACTTATGCTTAATGAAACTTATATTTCCAACAGCAATAATTCTTTGAGGATAAAACCAAAAATCAAATTAAAGGATTTAGTGAGTGGTGCCTACCAAAATAGTTTTACAGAACTTAATAAAAAAGCTGGTGTCTACATATTCTGGTGGACTGGAGATCAAAATTTTCTAAAAAGTGAGCTTTTAAAAGCTCAATACAAATTGAAAGGTCCACACATTAAGAATTCAGAAAATAATCATATAGATATAAATTTTACCAGAGAATGGATAAATTCTGCCACTCATAATGATAATCTTTGTTTGTATGTAGGTAAGAGTACTAATATAAGGCAAAGAGTTTTAGGGCATATAAAATATACTAACAAAAACATTTGGGGAGATAATAATGGGCCAAATTTTGGTAGAAAACCTAATACTGTCAGTCAACTTAGAATTGGAATCGAGAGAGTATTTGGAAGAACGATGATAGAAGAAATATTAAAAAGTGTCTCTTTATCTTGGATCGAGTTAGAAGGAATAGAGAATGTTATCAACCGATTTTATTTAGAAAATAAATTAATAGGCGATTTATATCCCTTATTTAATATTGACGCTGAAAGATAAACTATTTAAAATTATGTCTAGACTATTAACATATTGTATTCCCGTAGACGATGGTGCAGCACCCAATCCTTTTTTTGGGATATGTACCCTGGCAATTTGTAAACCAAGAATTCGATCTGTTGCTCAGATAGGGGATTGGGTCGTAGGCTTAGGATCGAAAAAGGTGAAAGATAGCAAAGGAGAAAGCTACGAGGGTAAAATAGTGTATGCTATGAAAGTTACAGACATAAAAACCTTAGAAGAATACGATGAATATTGTAAAACCTATCTACCCGAAAAGATACCTAACATAACACATTCGGATTTTAGAAGAAGATTAGGGGATTGTATTTACGATTATAGTAATGGAGGGTTTTTGCAAAGAGCAGGAGTTCATAATAAGAATAATATCCAAACAGATTTGGGAGGTAAAAATGTTTTGTTATCTACGCATTTCTATTATTTTGGAAACCAGGCGATACCTCTTCATCCAGATTTAGAAAAGATAATTCATCAAGGACCAGGGCATAAATCTAATGCTAATAATCCATATGTAAAGGGTTTTATTGATTGGATTGAAACTGTTGATAAATCTGCAATGTTAAATGCAAACCCACAGTTAGAAATAGATTTCCGTGATCATAATTGTGTTTCTAAATGTGCAGTAACCCGAGAAGAAGAGGGTAAGGCGGATAAAGAATGTAAACCTATTTGCTAACCATGCTTAACCTTTACCCATTATGTAAAAATCCAGCGATATCTAAATAAGTAATATAGTTACAGACCCCGATCATACAATTATGAATGGAACGATTATAATAATTTTAGTCTCGTTAATAGTAGGTTATGTTATTTTTGATGTGATCAAATTTTATATAGATCAAAGAGTTTGTCCTAAATGCCGAGAAAATTTCTAATGAAAGTTGTGTAATCCGATGTGTGGCAAACCAAGAAGAAAAGGGTAAAGTTAATACAAACTGTGAGGTTTTATTAAATTCATTACAGCTAATCTGATTTCAAATTAGCTGTAACTAACATAACATTCAATCCTCTAAAAAAACAACTTTTGTAATGACCATTTCGTGATCTTCGTATTTGTTAAGATGTTTCCGTTTTGCATCACGCGCATCATCTTTACTTGTGAAGTACGCGCTGTAATCACCTTCTAAACAAGTCAGTTTAAAGGGCTTGCTTCGTGCTCTTTCTATTCTTTGTTTTACATTCATAAGTGAAAAATTTGATAATTAATTTTTAAATGATATTGGCAGTACTAAACGTAGTCCAATTGTGTTTCTTTCTGTAAAATTAGAGTCTGCTTCGATGCTATTTCCTATATCGTTAAAAGCATAAAATAGTTCCGCACTGACCAAAGTATTGGGTTTGTCTTTGTCCTTATATGAAAGAACCAGTCCTAGCTCTGTATTAAATACAGGTTTTTGATCCTCTAATAACTGAACATTAGGGTAAAGATGTATAGCAGCATAATTTCCTGAAAACAAAAAGTAATAAGCATCAGTATAAATTCGCATTCCAGAGATATCATCTTTATAATCCCCGATAAACACATTGGTTTCGTTTCGAGTGGTTCTAGTTATGTTGCCTTGTGACTCGATGGTATTCGTATCTTCCAAAACACGCGGTGACAATCTCTGTAAGTTATCGCCATAAGTAATGGAAGTTCCTAAATTAATTAAGTAAGATCGCCAACGATCTAATTCATTACGTTTGTGCCAGGAATGCTGTAAGGTAAGTTCGTAGTTTGCTCCTTCCTGTTCATCCAGCTGTTCTATAAATGGTAGACTTGCATCATAAAGAATAAAACTATTAAAAGTTGCACGCGCGCCAATTGAGAACCAATTAAAAACAGCTCCATATGTATCAAACCCCTTTCTATAATGTTCCTTTAAGTCTTTTGCTTTCTTAGATTGTCTTAGTGAGATTAATAAGCTCTTTTGTTCTTTTAGATCATTGATTTCTTTATCAATCTCGGCGATTGATTTTTTCAATTTTTCTATTTCCGATTGATAGACGTTGATGGTAGATTCTAAAGTAATGGATTTACTTTCTTCCTTTAATTCTTGTTTTTTCTTTTCCAAGAATTCTTTTTTCATTAATGTTTGTTTCACTTCCCTATCATTTGTAAGATAGATATATTGCTGTTTACAGGTTTCAGTGAAACAATTTTCGAGAGCCGCTAGGGCTTTCATTTTTTTGTTCGTGTAAGTTGCCTTTCCCTTCAGATAATCATTTGCATCCTGTAGTCTTCTATCAATTACTTCTATTTGATCCTCTATAGCTTCTTTTTTCAAAAGGGTAGCGGGATTCTTCATAAGAAAAGTTTGCTTTATTTCGATTTCAGCTTTTTTTTCTTTCAATTTGTTTCTTTTACTGATTAAGGGTTTTAAGTTTTCTTCTTTTTCAATGGCTGTTATCTCTTTATTAGCTTCATCTTTGATTTTTTTTGTTTGGAGTCGGTAGGATTCCCACTGATCAACATCTACGATCAGTTTTACTTTTTTTGAGGGATCAATAAAATGATATTGAGCACCAACAGTAATGTTATAATTGAGCTTGTTGTTATTTACAAAACGTAAAGTCCCATCACTCGTACCTCCACTTACATTAAAACCAAAAGCACTTTTTTCTCTTATAAATGAAGTAGCAAACGATGCTTTACTAGAAGTTATGTCAACGCTAGCATAATTTCCTATATAATTATTGGGGATATCAGACAAAGCAGAGGTGAATTCTTTGTTAAAAAGAATTCTACGCTCAATATTAGTCAACGTTTCGCTTACTGTGGATCCCTTTTCTTTATTATTTTGGCTATAACCAAATTGAGGATTAAAAAGGATGATAATAATGATAGATGCTACAGCGTTATGTGATATTTTAAAAGGAATCATTTTCAGAGTGTTTTAATACACTTCGAAATAACTAAATTGTATCACTCTAAAACATACCCAACACCGGGTATTTTCAGAATATACATTGATAAAAGAAATCAAAATTTAGGGTTTTATTCCCTCACCCACCAAGCCCACCAAATCAACACGGGATGAATGATGATGAGTCTTAACCAAGCTACCCAAGTGGGGACGCATAAACCGTCTTGTACACAACTACCTATGGTGATAAAATATACGTGAGAAGGTATAAAGGCGATTAATAATAGGATGCTGAGGTATGCAGATACTTTTCTGGTGGTCGTAAAGAGAAGTCCGATACTCAAAAGGATTTCTGCTAATCCGCTGATCACATTAATAACTTCAGGAAACCCCAAATACGTTGGTATCAGTGGGAGATAGAAGTCTGGATGTACAAAATGATTAATCCCGGCAACCAAAAAGAAAGCAGAAAGCAAGTATAACAAAAGTCGTTTTAGATCCATTGTATCTTTTTCTCTTGATACGCTTTTTTCAGAATTAAAAAGAAAGGAATCCACCAAATAAAGTCATTGGTAATCAGGGTGTAGATAAACTCGAAAGGGACTTTTTCTTGTAGATAGTTCATAAAAAAACCTAAGGGCCCAAAGATTTTACCTAAAAACCCCACCATAACAATGGGCCAATGGGTAGTTGGGTCTTGCGCTGCCCACCAATATCCTAAGCCATACACACCAATAACCATCCCCATACCTTGCCAAATCATCGTATGTGTAGGAAGTTCCATACCTACTAATTCAAAAAAGTGATTCGGGAATATCACTACCCAGGCGCCCCAGATCAAGTTGTAAATAGCGGCTAGCCGTAATACTGTAGACATTTGTTTATGGTTCATATATCATTATTATAAAATGTGTAAAAACAAGGTATGCAAAATCCATTGGCTGTGGCATTGATCAAATTATAAATTTTATATAAAATAGTTGCGAGCATTTTAAAACGATATGTTCTATTGGTTTGCTTATAGGTGTTTAAGAAGTCTGATGTAGTGTAATTTTGTATTTTTGAAGCACGTATAAACAATCCCTATCCTTAAAAAAGTATATAGGAATGAGATACTAAACGTATGATTAGCCCCAATATATATGAAACAAAAACTTCTGATTATTCCTTTTCTATTCCTTTTCATTACAGGTACACCTTATGCCCAAATCAATCCCTACCAATTTGATCAAGTGCTGGCATCTATAGAAACTGTAGAAGACATTCCGCCATTTTTATCCATTGGTGATTTATGGTTGTTACGAAATTATATGTTCGCTGTAAAGAAATATAAGTTTAAAAACGATGGTTTGGCGGAGTTTTATGCAATGCATTATGATGTCGTTGGGGTATATGATAACGTGTCTGATCGTTTTACCGATAGAGAAATCAAGATTATTAATGAACTGAGAAGGCGAGAACAGGTTTTACGAAAAGAGAAAACCTATGATGTTATTGTAGATCAGAAATTTGTTTTGGTAGACGGGAAACTGATAACCAATGATACTATAGCGCACGATATCAATAATAAAAGAGCACGTTATCTAGATACAAGGCAATTAGATTCTGATCTATACAGTATACAAATCGAATCTGATTATAGAATTGACACCAGCGGTTGCTGCGGAGAAATCGGAGTTACTAATGAAGTAATCAAACAATTCTTTTTTCATACATCTTCTAGTAAATTGATAGAAGTTCCGAATCATATCACTATGGGTAAAACCATTGATAAAATTATAAATCAGCAATATATTTTTGTGTTAAATGATATTTTTTCGGGAGCACATGATTTGGAGATTTATGATTATAAAACTTTTACGTTATTAAAAAGTCTGAAACAAATCGAAAGTATAACTTATATAGATTCAGAATATGTAGAAATCTGGTGTTTTACGGACCAAGAGGTTGCATATCCTTATAAGTATAGAAGACAATATGAGTTTAGAGATGGAACTTTAAAAGATACCGGGATCGAAGAAAAAGTAGATGCCCAATGGTATTTTGCGGGATAGTTAACTATAAATTTTTATGATCGGAACCAGTCTGGTATTTATTGTTTTAGTAGTATTAGTCATTTATGCCATATTTGATTGGCAGCGTCTATCCAGAGATCTTTACAGTTGTCCCAAATGCAAGGCCAATGGGCAGGATATTCAAAAAATAGGCGATGAAGGAGCAGGCGAGAATATTCGAAATCGTCATATTTTTTATTCAAGAAAGTTATATAGCTGTAAAAAATGTAAATATACCTGGACATTAAGTACCTCTTTTCACAAGAAAAGAAATAATTGAATAAATAAGTTTTCTAAACAAACGAAACATCGAAGTACTCTCGAACCCTGAGCAGCCTGAGGCTCTCGAAGGGTGAATATTTCGGTCTTCGGCTACGCTGAGACCTCGGCAACTGAGTGTGCCGAAGTACAGACCTCGGATGATGATCGAACCCAGAGCATTCTAAGACAAAAGCAAATTTTTATGCTACCAATTTTACAAAAGGCTCATTTCTTTTGGCTACTGCAAAAATTCTAAGTACTAATTTGTTTGCTACTGCATTTTTCACACTCATATGATGTTTGCCTTCAGCAATCTTTCTTTTGTAATATGCTTTGATCTGTGGATCGTGTTGTATTGCACTAATGGCTCCTTTAGTCAACATTGCTTTTAATGATTTATCTCTTAAAAAATGGGTTTTGGTTTTCCCTCTTATACTGCTTCCTGACTTATAAGGAAAAGGCGCAAGACCACAGTGACAGCTGAACTTTCTAGCGTTTTGAAACTTGATAAAGTTTTCTGTTTCCACGATACACTTCATAGCAATTATCGGACCCACACCAGTTATCCTTGTAATCTTTCTATAGCTATCCTTTAGGCTTTTATCCTGATTGATCAATTTCAGCATCTCAGCTTCAATCTTTTTGATACTTTTCTCAATAGACTTATACTGCTTTTTCTCTTCCCTGATTAGCATTCTTACATCAACCGACTCGTTCAATATCGTATTGGCCTTCAGACTGTTTTGAATCTGTACGGATATCTTTACATAACGCTCTCTAGCTGTCATAAGGGCTTTTAGTTTGCTTAGGTTTTCGGTAGGTAGATTAAAAGGAGTCAACTTGTGTTTGTTGGTGACAGCATATTCAGCAATACGATAGGCATCCTTTGAATCACTTTTGCCTCTTTGAATACCTAATGATTTTTTCAATTCCAAGGGATTGATCAAATAAAAAGTAAACCCTAGCTCGCTTAAACAATGGACTAAGATCGAACCATAATGCCCTGTATGTTCCAGAGTAAAAATGACTTGATGTTTTTCAAATTGACTGAGCCACTTTATAATACTTTTCCGTTCATTGCTTAAAACACCTTTGTCTTTGATCTGCACATCACAAGCCACTAGTATACAAAAATCTAAAGTATCTTTAGAGATATCGATCCCTACAATAAGTTTTTTCATAACTTTGATTTAGCTATTAAAAACCTGAAAAGCCAAAAGGTCTGTGTACTAACGCTATTAATAAGTCTTAAGCTTAACATTCTAAATGGTACCAAAACCTAAGAAGGGAAAGGACTAATGCTCAGGATAGATCTCGAAGTCTAAGAGTCGAAATAGTTCACCTTTTCCTTCTGGTTTTTCAGAAATTTAATACGATTAAACTTCCTATAAATATAGAATACTAAACTAATAGCGAAGTCGAAGGGTGAGACTTCGAGAGCCTCAGTCTCCCCAATAGTATTAACCCTAAGTAATAAAATGCTAGCGGTCGTTGAGGCTCTCGAAACGAAAGCGGACTTCAGACTTCGAGAGCCTCAGTCTCCAAATTAGTTCCGAAGGGTGAGGTTCTCGAACCCTAATTAACCAAATGCTAGCGGTCGTTGAGGTACTCGAAACGAAAGCGACTCCTATGCCTTTGGCTTGATTCAATATGAACCAGGCTGAGCGGTAATACAACCGTTAATTCCCCGTTAAACAGCTGTATTTTCTTGGTTTTTTTACAAAGGAAGGCTATTTTAAAATATGGAAAAAATATTAGTAGTCGGTGCAACAGGCACCACAGGAAATAAAGTCATTAATGAGTTACAAAACAATAAAAATTACGAGCCTATCGCGATGGTACGCAAACCGGATCAGCAAGCTCAGTTCGAGCAAAAAGGTGTAAAAACCATTCTGGGAGATCTAACGCAAGACGTTACGCACGTTACGGAAGGAGTGAATAAAGTAATTTTTGCAGCAGGTTCTAAAGGGAAAGCTTTGGACGCCGTAGATCGTAAAGGAGCTATGAAAATTGTAGATGCTTCTAAACGTCATAAGGTACAAAAGTTTGTGATGCTAAGTTCTATAGGAGCAGATCAACCCCAGCAATCTAATGAGCTACAGGAGTATTTACAAGCAAAAAAAGATGCTGATGAATATTTGGGAAATAGCGGATTGGATTTTACCATTGTAAGACCAGGTGCATTGAACAATGATACTCCCACCGGAAAAATCACCATAAGCAAAAGCTTAACTCAAAAAGAGGGATCGATTCCGAGAGGAGATGTTGCCAAAGTATTGGTGCATAGCCTTAAAGATAGTGTCGCCAATAGAGAGGTTTTTGAAATTTTAAATGGCGAGCAGCAAATAGAAGAAGCTGTGATGACCATACCTGGTGTCAGCTAAATTTTTAACCCTACATAACTAATTGAAAAAAAATCGAATCCTGTGAGTTTATCTTACAGGATTTGTTATTTACCTATTTCGGTACTGACAACAGAGATACGCTTTTTGTCGAGTGCTATCCCACAAAAGAAAATAGCGCCTAGAAAATATAAAAATACATCCATCCAATCGGCAGTATATCTGATCGTATGTTTAGGCAAATACCACTCAAAATAGAGAGCGTATCCAAGGGTTACGATCATGATTAGTGGAAAAGGCAAGGTGATACAAGGATCACTTTTTAGTTTCCTTACTGTAAATTGACAAATATGTAATATGATTGGCATACATAAAAAATCGTTGACATAATTTTCAATGATTGCAGGCAAGTGTATTTCTAATTGCTGAAGCGTATAAATGGTAATCGCTACCAGGCTAATGATAGGGAAATAATAAGTGTATAAAAAGGCAGTTGGTTTCATTTGTTAATTTTTATGCAGCTACATATCCGATCACAAATGCCAGAAAAGATCCAATTGCCAGAACAACAATCCATATAGAGTAAAAAAATTGAGCCGTATAACGAATAACCACATTTTCGTGTTCTTTGGCATTTTCAAAAAACAGTGTAATCTTATTCGGTTTTTTAGCTTTGGCTGCATTTTGTTTTTTAGCTAACCGTTGAGCTCTTTCTTGCGTTCGTCGTAAGGAGGTGTTAATTAATGTTCCGCATTCTTTGCAATAATCCTGATTTAAATTTAACGTTCCGCAGTTTGGACATTTTCTGTAAATATCACTCATAGTTGATGTTTCTTTCATAGCTACTTAAAGAAACCAAATTTCGATTACATATAGCGTTATATTAACTTCTTTTAAAGAATTACTTAATATTTTTTCTTAAAATTTCGGTGGTTTTTATCAGTAATCGAACCCTGAGCATTCTAAGACAAAAGCAAATTTTTATGCTACCAATTTTACAAAAGGCTCATTTCTTTTGGCTACTGCAAAAATTCTAAGTACTAATTTGTTTGCTACTGCATTTTTCACACTCATATGATGTTTGCCTTCAGCAATCTTTCTTTTGTAATATGCTTTGATCTGTGGATCGTGTTGTATTGCACTAATGGCTCCTTTAGTCAACATTGCTTTTAATGATTTATCTCTTAAAAAATGGGTTTTGGTTTTCCCTCTTATACTGCTTCCTGACTTATAAGGAAAAGGCGCAAGACCACAGTGACAGCTGAACTTTCTAGCGTTTTGAAACTTGATAAAGTTTTCTGTTTCCACGATACACTTCATAGCAATTATCGGACCCACACCAGTTATCCTTGTAATCTTTCTATAGCTATCCTTTAGGCTTTTATCCTGATTGATCAATTTCAGCATCTCAGCTTCAATCTTTTTGATACTTTTCTCAATAGACTTATACTGCTTTTTCTCTTCCCTGATTAGCATTCTTACATCAACCGACTCGTTCAATATCGTATTGGCCTTCAGACTGTTTTGAATCTGTACGGATATCTTTACATAACGCTCTCTAGCTGTCATAAGGGCTTTTAGTTTGCTTAGGTTTTCGGTAGGTAGATTAAAAGGAGTCAACTTGTGTTTGTTGGTGACAGCATATTCAGCAATACGATAGGCATCCTTTGAATCACTTTTGCCTCTTTGAATACCTAATGATTTTTTCAATTCCAAGGGATTGATCAAATAAAAAGTAAACCCTAGCTCGCTTAAACAATGGACTAAGATCGAACCATAATGCCCTGTATGTTCCAGAGTAAAAATGACTTGATGTTTTTCAAATTGACTGAGCCACTTTATAATACTTTTCCGTTCATTGCTTAAAACACCTTTGTCTTTGATCTGCACATCACAAGCCACTAGTATACAAAAATCTAAAGTATCTTTAGAGATATCGATCCCTACAATAAGTTTTTTCATAACTTTGATTTAGCTATTAAAAACCTGAAAAGCCAAAAGGTCTGTGTACTAACGCTATTAATAAGTCTTAAGCTTAACATTCTAAATGGTACCAAAACCTAAGAAGGGAAAGGACTAATGCTCAGGATAGATCTCGAAGTCTAAGAGTCGAAATAGTTCACCTTTTCCTTCTGGTTTTTCAGAAATTTAATACGATTAAACTTCCTATAAATATAGAATACTAAACTAATAGCCTGGTCGAAGTACAGACCTCGAATGATGATCGAACCCTGAGGTGAGACTTCGAGAACCTCAGTCTCCAGATCTAAACCGAAGGGTAAATACATCGCTCTTCAGTAAACTTAGAATATCAACCAACGCTTCAAAACCATTCTCATAGTTCCACATTGGCAATTCCTAATTCCTAATTCATAACTCGTAATTCATCATTAGCTACCACGATTCTAAAACGAGCGAATCATTCAACCGAAAGTATTCCTTTTGACCCCGTATTTTTTCCTCTTCACGCACATTACTTTGATATAAGCGCCTGTATTGACGGTACTTTGTCTCAGAAATCAAACACAAAACGAATTATGAAAAAGTCAATTGGAATTATATTCGGATGTTGCTTACTAATGGCTTGCGAAACTAATGTGGAGGAAGAAACTCAACCGGTTGTTGCCATCTGTGATACGACCATCTCATTTGCCCAACAGGTACAGCCAATCATCAATACAAACTGTATCAGTTGTCACGGCGGAAGTCAGTTTCCGGATTTAAGAACCTATGAAGGAGTTAGCAACAATGCTGCCCGTGTTTCTGGTCAGGTTGTAAGCAGAAGGATGCCTCTGGGTGGATCGCTTACCGAAAATGAAATTGAAACAATCCGATGCTGGATCGAAAGCGGTGCACTCAATAATTAATTCGATAGCCATGAATACAAAAAGTAAGAAAATAGGGGTCCTGTTACTTGTGCTAATCGCAGTAATCATCGTAGGTTTTACAATGTATAACAAACCGCATCTGGATGTAGCAGCTTCAAAAGCTGATGTGGTGATCACAGCGGGAGAATTGGTAAAACATTTTGAAGAGGATGAAACGGCAGCTAATAAGAAGTTTCTGGATCAACTGATCCAAATAAAAGGAAAAGTGAAAAACCTTTCTTATGAAAAGGGAAAACCTGTAATCACGTTAGAAGCTAAGGGGAATATGGGTGATGTAATGTGTCATTTACCGCCACAAGAACCCTTAGACTTAACCATCAAAATAGGAAGCTCAATAACTGTAAAAGGTATTTGCACCGGATATCTATTGGACGTGGTGATGGTAAAATGCGTAATAACAAATCAATAAATAATAACTATGAAAACTTTAAGAAACACGCTATTTCTATTACTGATAAGCTCTGCAATGATGGCGCAGGAAAAATTTATTACAAAATCGGGATATACCTCTTTTTATTCCAAAGCACCGCTAGAAGATATTCAGGCCGATAACAATCAGGTACTTAGTATTATGGATACATCTACCGGAGCCATTGCTATTTCCATACTTATGAAATCCTTTTTGTTTGAGAAGTCATTGATGCAGGAGCATTTTAACGAAAACTATGTGGAGTCAGACAAATATCCAAAAGCAACTTTTAAAGGAAATGTTTTGGGATTCGAAAATGTGGGGACTGAAAAAAGTAAGGTTTCGGTCATCGGAAATATTACCATCCACGGAGTGACAAAACCACTTACTATGGAAGCTACTATGCAGCAAAAAGACAGCGCTATTTTGTTAGAAGGAAGTTTCCCGCTCACTATCGCTGATTTTAATATAGAAATTCCCGATTTGGTCATTAATAATATCGCCAAAGAGGTGAAGGTTTCTTTTGAATACAATCACCAACCTTATAATAAATAATATGAAGAATATCGTAACCATATGTTGCTTACTCTTAACGGGTGCTTTTTGTAATGCACAGGATGATCTGATGGATATTCTGGATGCGGAAACCGAACAAAAGAAAGAATATGTAACATCCACTTTTAAAGGTACCCGAATCTTAAATGGGCATTCCATCGAAAACCGTAAAAAAGGAACCTTAGAGTTTCTGATATCACATCGTTTTGGAAGGATCAATTCTGGTTTAGAAGAATTATACGGATTAGATCAGTCCAATATTCGTATCGCGCTTGAATATGGGATCACTGATAATTTAATGACAGGGTTCGGACGTAGCAGTTTTGATAAAACCTATGATGGTTTTATTAAATACAAAATGTTGAAACAAGCACAAGGTAGTGGTGCTTTTCCGGTGTCGGTATCCTTGTTTGGAAGTGTGGCATACAGAACTTTAGAAGATTTTGCACCGGATAACGAACCAACATTTAGCCAAAAGCTGACCTATACAACACAGGTTTTGATTGCCCGAAAGTTTAGCCCATCGTTTTCACTGCAATTGACTCCGACGTATGTGCACCGCAATTCTGTAAAAATTGATTCAGATCCACACGGTATTTTTGCAATGGGTGTAGGAGGCAGGCTTAAACTCAATAAGCGATTCGCGGTTAATGGGGAGTATTATTACACAATAAACCCGCTGCAATCTCTGGATACAACCAATTCTCTTGCGTTAGGATTGGAAATAGAGACAGGAGGACACGTGTTTCAGATCATACTCTCTAATGCGATCACGATGATCGAGAAAAGTTTTATAACAGAAAGTACTGATCAGTTCTTTGAAGGAGATATTCACCTTGGATTTAATATCTCCAGAGCGTTTCAAATCGGAAATAAAAAGAAAAGAAAACACAAAGAGTTAAAAGAATAATAATTGGTGGTTAGTTTGGGCTGCTGTGGAGCTAAGATGATGTATTGTATGTTAATTAGAGATAGTTATACACAGCAGCCTTTTTTGTACCTCTTATTTTGAATAGCCATACTAGTGAAATTTGTAAGGTCTACTGCACCTGCTTATGTCCTCAGGCTTAAGGATCCCACTACAGCAGTGGGGTCTAGAGGCCTGTAATTTTTAAAATTTCAGAAAATGCATATCAAACAATTTAAAGTTAGCGGATCAATGGTAGATGATCATATGGTTTTACGAGAGGATGCCTACTATGAATATCTGAATTCAACATTATTGTCTTTATTATTTCATAAAGGATATACTCATAAAAGATTGGAGACCATAGGTGCCGACCTCACCCAACATAATCGATCTATAGATACTTATAAACCGTTGTGGTTTACTAATGAGTTTATGAGCTATTTAGAAATCAACCCTTCTTTGGACTACGAAAACTTCGTTCAGTTAAAATGTCGTTTTTTTACATGCGACAATGAGTTGTGTGCTGTAGTTACTTGTATGATGCAAAGTAATCCGGAAATAAACATGGATTACCTCATGTTACACCAATCTGTTCGACCGGTTTCCTACATTACGGTATAGATGGATCTGCTATAGATTCATATTTAATAATTGGATTCATGAAAAAGTGTTAATTAGAGTTTTCTTCGTGATTTTAAATACTAAATTCAAGATTCTAAACCTATTCTTGATGCTCTTCTCACAATGTAGGAGTACTTGAATTAGAATAACTGAATATACAACAGGTTAAACAATATAACTAGTTAAATTCCAAAATATATGAAAAGTTATAGATGGAACTATGGATTTTGATTTATAATACAATATTCCAGATACTATTCCTCCAAACAGGGCAATATAAGATTTATGGAAGCTAAAATTCATAAAATTATAAAATAAAGAAATGAAAGGAATATGAATAAAAGCAAATAACAGCGAAGCGAAGATTATTGATTTGTAGGGTTTGTAATTTTCAGATAATCCTCCTTGAATATATTTTCGAAAAAAAAGTTCTTCTATGATAGGTACAACCAGAATAGAAGCTATTGCAGTAAAAGAAGCCAAGTTGTCAAGCGTTAATTTACAATTAAAAAAAGTAGTTGAAATTTTGCCATAATAAAGTAAATTCAGCGGACGCTGAAAAAAAACAAATCCGATTCCCAACAAAATTGAAAAAATGTAGCATTTATTTTCGGTTTTATTGAAAATTAGTACATCGGAACGTTTAGTAAATTTAAAAAATAGTATTATAACTATTAATGCTATAATTGTATTGACCAGGTGTGAAGCTTCGAAAACATTAAGATATTGTTCTTCTTCCGGGATTAAGAAAATCCATAAACCAATTACTTCCGTACAAATAAGATAAATGATGGTAAGTAATATTGATTTAGGTAATTTCATTTTTGATGCAACAACTTACAAATTCAACCACTGCTTAAATTCTGCTGCTCTGTTTTTACTGATAATAATATCTACTTCAGAATTTGGGTTTACCAGGATTTTAAGCTGATTATTCCCGTATTTGATAATTTTTTCGATGGCAGAAACTGCTATAATAAACTGTCTGTTCGCCCTATAAAAATAAGTACTGTCCAAGGTAGAGAACAGTTCATCCAAGCTGCTATTTGAAGTAGAACGCTTTCCGTCAATACAAACCACATAGGTAATCGTGTTCTCAGTATAGATATAGGCAATATCATCAATATTTATGGGTAATAGCTCATCCCGTTTATAGGTAAGGATTCGCTTTTTACTCTTATCGTCCTTATCATCTTTTGGCTCCTTGTCGTTTTTGTCATCTGCTACCGTTTCTTCCTTTTGTGGACGTTCTTCATTAACTTTTTGCTGGTACATATTTACAGCACGGTTTAATTTGGAGAGATTCACGACTTCTTCTTCCAGTTTTTGGTTTTGCAATTCCAATTTCTTTTCATACAACCCTCCGATCAGACGAACACAAAGGATAAAAGAAAGGATAATGATAAATCCCATAATTGTAAAAAGAATAAAAAACCGCTTGCGTAGCTGTTCTACCTGAGATGATATTTTACTCATGTTGGCGTGTGCCGCCACAATCCAATCCGAATTTTTAACGGGGTGTAGGTATAATATTTCTGAGGCCTGATCCGAATTTTCGAAATCACGAACTCCGCCAATTTCTTTTTTACTTTGTAACAGATCGTAAAAATCTTCAGAAGTCAACTCGTCGTTTACGCTACTAATAAAGGATTGATTTGGGGATACCTGTTGCCCTATACGTTTTTTATCAGGATGACAAATTTCTTTACCCGACCAATCAAATACACTAATAAACCCAGTCTCTACATTTGTATTCTCAATACTATTCTGAATATTTTGAATCACCACATTTTTGTCAATTCCGCCTTCTAATTGATAATTTACCAGGTTGGCAATTTCTTTGGCTTCGCGTTTACTGGATTCTAGTTGGGTTTCTAAAAGTTGATTTGCACTTACCTCAATAAAATACTGCACCGCAATACTGGCTATTAAAACAAAAATTCCTGTGATGGCCAGGAATGTAAAAAAATACAATCGATCCTTTCTCATAGCGTGATGAAATCTGTGTGATGCTACAGTAAAATTTTTGCCTAAGATAAGAATTGAAAATAGATTAAGAATAAAAGTGAGACAAATGCTGCGAAGAAAGGTATTATTAAAAAAAGTCACCAGCATCCGAAACTTTTTATTTTCTGCTGATTCTTTGTCATACTGAGCTTGTCGAACTTTATAAACTCTTTATTTTAAAAGGATTTCGACAGGCTCAATCTGACAATAGGGATCATTTTCAGAAAATAAATATTTAGCTATTTCAAATAGTATAGCTCATGAAATTAAAAACTTATGATCAATATTTCTATACCTGAATCAAGCTTTCGGATAGTTCTGAAAAAAAGTATATGGTATCGTATGCTTTATAAAAGATCCGGATATAGGATCAAAAGGTTTATGCCTTACTACAGTAATTCTTTCAATTTTTTAACCGAATGATATTCCCTTTTAAACGCTGGATTTCCCTTTGACATACATTTTGTACGCGGAAAGCCTTGGTATGCTGTTAGTTTGTGGCATTATTAACAATTTAAAATTAAAACGATGAAAAAGTTCCTATTTCTATTTGCAGCAGTATTGACATTTATAAGCTGTAGTGATGATGACAGTGTTGATCCTGTAATTCCTGATCCGGATCCTCAAAACAATTTAGTACAATTAAGAAACGATGCTACTTTTGGTAGTGTAATTACCGATGAAGATGGTAATACCTTATATTTCTTTTCAAGAGACACACAATTTTCTTCTAATTGTAATGACGGTTGTGCTAGCGCTTGGCCTGCTTTCTACGTAGAGAATGTAACAGCAGATGCCGGATTAAACCTTGCAGGATTCGGAACGATTACCAGAGAGGATGGATCAAAACAAACGACGTATAAAGGATGGCCTTTATATTATTTCTCCAATGATACCGCTCCCGGGCAAATCAATGGTGATGGTAATGGTAATATCTGGTTTGTGGCAAAACCTGATTACTCCTTAATGTTTGTTCAGGCACAATTGGTGGGAAGAGATAGTAACGGTAATGAGACTGAACTGACTTCTGCTTACGAGGCAGGACAAGAAATGACGTTTTATATCACCGACGATAGAGGAAATACTTTATATAGTTTTAGCCCGGATTCAAAAGATACCAACACATTTACGGCGTCAGATTTTTCGAACAATGGGGTATGGCCTATTTATCATACCGAGATTGGTCGTTTACCAAGTGCTTTAAATGCAAATGATTTTGGTACGATCACCGTATTTGGCCGTAGCCAACTTACCTACAAAGGTTGGCCATTATACAAATTTGGTCAGGATACCGAAAGAGGAGATAATTTTGGAGTAGGGTTTCCGAGTGCAGGAGTTTGGCCAATTCTTAATCCTGATATAGAACCAGCTCCTGAAGCTGAACCTACAGAGATTTCTTTTACAGTGACCAATAGCGGTGCTTCAGCTTATATTTTTAACGGAGAAAACCTTTCTGATGCTTCTAATCCTGATATGACCTTAGAAAGAGGTAAAACCTATGAGTTTACTGTAAATACACCTGGACATCCGTTTTTGATTAAATCTGTTCAGAGTACAGGAACCGGAGATTTGTATAATGACGGAGTTACCAATAATGGAGCTTCCAGCGGTACGATCACTTTTACAGTGCCTAATGATGCACCCGATACATTGTTTTATATCTGTGAATTTCATTCACCGATGACCGGGACATTTACTATTGTAGATTAGTCTTTTTCATAAGAGTTTGATATTGGGGAGACACTCTAGAGGAAAGTATGTCGTATATTTATCCGACAGAGTGTCTTTCAAACTCTTTTAGAAATGACGGATTTGTTATATAGTCTATGAACCTGTTTTATTAATTTAGCCGCTCAAACAACATGAAAAGGAAAAATAAAATAGGTTTTTTCTTATTTGTACTAGTAGTATTTGGTGTTTCGTATTTCTTTGTACGATATATGGAAGAAGATCCGAATACCTCAATGTTTGAAGCAGAGATGCACATAAGTGCAAAGGTCTTATTAGATGTTTATAAATCTGATAAGGATTTAGCTAATTCTACTTTTATCGAAAAAATCATAGAAGTTGAAGGAGTAGTGCATAAAGTAACTAATGTAAATAATAGATATACTGTTTTTTTAGAAGGAGAAGAAGATCAAATCACTTATATCATGTGTGATATGCAATCGGATCAAAACAAAAAAATCGGTACTATAAAATCAGGGGAAACAATTAAGTTGAAAGGTATTTTTAAAGGATTTTTGAAAGATGCCATTTTATTGAATTGTGTTTTGCTTAACGATGACCATCAATGAAAAAGTTAGTAACTGTATTACTTTTTATGATTGCACAGCTATTGTGCTCTCAAGAAAGTGATCAACTCATTACCAGACAGGGAACGGTTTCTTTTTTCTCTTATACAACCGTAGAGAATATTGAAGCAAATAATAATCAGGTACTAAGTATTATTGATATAGATAAAAAAGAAATAGCTGTCAGTATGCTTATGCGAACCTTTGTTTTCAAAAAGAAATTAATGCGGGAGCATTTTAATGAAAGTTATATAGAATCTGACCGATATCCTAAGGCAACCTTTGAAGGAACTATAGAAGATTTTGTAACCGACATGCAAGGTGCTCAAACCAAAATCATCCGTGGTGCTTTGACGTTACACGGGGTTACAAAAGACACAGAGATAAAGTCAAAAATTGAAAAAACGGAAACCGGATACGTTTTATCAGGCGAGTTTAAAGCAGTCGTTAAAGACTTTGAAATCAAAATACCTCCTGTATTAGCAGGTAATATAGCCGAAATTATTACCATAACATTTAGATTTGAATACGAGCCTTATGAGAAATAAGAATATAATATTATTTGTATATCTGTTGCTAGCAGGATATTGTGTTCAAGCGCAAGGACTTTTGGATACTTTAGATAAAGAATACAAAGATAGTGTTCAGTATACATCGGCAACTTTTAAAAGTTCAAGAATTCTGTTAGGTCATTCTGTAGAAACCAGGAAAAGTGGGGTGCTCGAAATTTCTGCATTCAACAGATTCTGGAACATTCCGCAAACCGATAGTCGAAGCCAAAGTTTTATCGCAGATAAGATGAGTACGAGATTTGGGCTGGATTATGCAATCTCGGATCGCTTAACCTTGGGCGTTGGAGGAACTACTTTTGATGATATTTTTGATGGTTATTTAAAATATAGAGTGATTCGCCAGGCCAATAAAAATGGATTACCTTTTAGTATGACATTGTTTCAAAATGTTTCATATCTGAGTACATCAAGAGTTCGTTTTGGTTCCTTGTTTCTTGAAGAAAATAAGGATCGATTTTCATATACCACTCAAATGATTCTGGCCAGCAAAATTACTACGAATCTTTCTTTACAAATAAGTCCCACATTTGTTCACAGAGGATATAGTCCATCAGAGGATGATCCCAGAAATCATTTCGTACTAGGTTTTGGAGGTAGATACAAGGTAGGGAATCATATTTCTGTTGCCTCCGAATATTTTTATGTTACAAATCCGATTGAATCCATAGATACTTACGGAGCTTTTTCGCTGGGTGTTAACTGGGAAGTAGGAGGTTTGATCTTGCAGTTTTATATGACCAATGCCAGAAACATTGCCGAGGATGCATTTTTAATCAGTACGCCTAACAATTTTAATTTTAACGATAGTAATTTCAATTTTGGATTTAATGCTACCTATAATATTCAATTGGCAAAAAAGAAAAGTGAATAATTTGGGCTAAACCAGTCAAAGTACTAACGAACCCTGAGCCTGCCGAAATACCCTAGAAGTGAATAACACATTACACCCTTACAATAGTATGAATATCAACTTCTTCTTGTTTTCCTTTTAGTAAAACACTCCCTAGAAATTGACACGTCAGGTTTGCACTTATTTTTAAATCCCTAATCAGTTTATCTGAAATCAATAAAGGAACTTGATAATGATTACACTGTCCTTGTATACGCGCAGAAGTATTGATCACGTCTCCGTGGTATGCTATTTCTTTCTTAACAATACCTACCTCGGTAACAATTAACTTACCACCGTGCAATCCAGCTTTAAATTCCGGGATCATTCCGTATTTATCTAGATAATACTGAGATTTACTTTGCTTTCTTTGTTGAAATGCGAAGAATAGATTCACACAATTATTGTCTGCTAACCCTTTTTTATAAGGCCAGCTTAACACCACTTCGTCGCCAACATATTGATAGATTTCAGCGTGATGTTTAGGAACCACTTTATTGAGGTCATAGAAACAATCTTGTATCAGTTGACTGTATCGAAAATGACCTAATTTTTCGGCAATCGATGTAGAGTCTTTAAGATCCAAGAACATAAAGATACGCTTCTCTTCTTGTGGACTTTTGTATTTACCCAAAAGCATTTTTAAGAAAACGCCTTTTCCAAAATTTTCATTAGCAATTTTTATGAATGAAAATCCTATAGATGCTAAAAGAATGTATAAAATTACAGCCCAAAAGGATTTACTGATAGGAAACCAACCAGTATGTTCTGTGATTGAAGTTTGAGTAAACACGGTAAAAACCTTCGTAATTGTTGTAAATGTAGCCAAGCTAATAATGAAATGGAATAGTAATCGAATTACAATATGATTGGTCCATAGAACCTTTTGTTTGGTAACAATGTCAAAAAGATAATCTATAGTTGCATACAATATTCCTGTCAAAACACCTATGTTGATTAATTTTATAAAATTGTAAAATATCCCAAGTGTGCTGTTATAATTTTTTGCAACAGCAAGACCTTCTTCTGCATCGATTCCATAATATCTAAATATTGAGAATAGAATCATAGCAGGCGTCCAGAAAAGTACGGACTGTTTTAAGAGTCTTAAATATGGTTTAAATGTGTGAGTCATAACGGTGTTAACTTATTAAACTACAGAAATCCGAATTCAACATAATTTTTCATTTACGACACCTAAAACACATCTAGGAGGATACACCCTACTTTTTTTATATCAAATGAGGGAAAAAGATTAAAAAGAGTGGAAAATTTGTGGTAAAAATACACAGCTGTAGAAATAATACCCACTTTTGTTTTTTGGTGTTTTTCTTAAAACGTTGGCATTCAATAGTCTTGATAAATGGTATCAATTTTGGTTCTTGACAGAGGTAATAAAAACACACTATGGAGATATCAAAATCTTTTGAAATCACAGAAAATCAGGTAATCGAAAATTCGTTTGCTGATCGTATAAAGAGTAGTATAGCTAATGCGTCCTATTCTTTGATATTATTAGGAACATTTTTGTTATTATTTGGTGCAGCTTCTTTGTTTTATTTTTTACAACCGTATTTTGAAGAAATCCATTTACAAAGAATGGATACTGTGTGGGGCATTAGTGTAATGATCACAGGAATTTCTTTACTATTGATCAAACTAAGTTTTTTAGTATTTATTCTAAGTCTATATCTTAAGTATAAAGTTATTGATAAGGTGTCTGATCAGGAATTACCATTGTGTACAGTAATCGTGCCTGCCTATAATGAAGGTGAATTGGTATATAAAACATTATACAGCTTAGCAGAAAGTGATTATCCTATTGAAAAACTGCAGATTATTTCTATCGATGATGGCAGTCAGGATGATACCTGGGAGTGGATGCAAAAAGCGAAAAATGAACTAGGAAATCGCGTATCGATTTACCAACAACCCCAAAATAAAGGAAAAAGACACGCACTTTACAGAGGATTTAATCTAGGGATGGGAGATGTTTTTATTACGGTAGATAGTGATTCAATTGTAAAAAAGGACACCCTGAGAGTGATGGCTTCTCCTTTTGTAAAGAATGAAAATTGCGGAGCTGTTGCCGGAAATGTACGAGTATTAAACAGAGAAAAAGCATTGATTCCACGTATGTTGAATGTGAGTTTTGCTTTTAGTTTTGAGTTTATTCGTTCTGCACAAAGTGCCATCGGTTCTGTTTTATGTACGCCGGGTGCTTTAGCTGCCTATCGAAGAGAAGCGGTGATGAATTGTCGTGAAGCCTGGATTACTCAAACGTTTATGGGTCAAGTCTCTAAAATAGGAGAGGATCGTGCTATGACTAATATGATCCTGAAACAAGGGTATAATGTGTTATTTCAGCGTAAAGCATATGTATACACCAACACTCCGGAGCGCTACAAGAACTTATATAAAATGTTTATTCGCTGGGAGCGTAGTAACATCCGAGAAAACATAGCAATGAGTAAATTTGCTTTTAGTGATTTTAGAGAAGGAGCAAAAAGTGGAACAAGGATATTATTATTTAATCAGTGGTTAAAAATGATTGTGGCATATCCTGCTACTTTATTAATGCTATTTTTGATGTGTACCTATCCGGTATTGTTTTTTAGCTCTACCTTACTTAGTATTTTAGTTTTTTCTAGTATACAAGCCATATTCTATGCCAAAAAACATAGCATTTCAGAATCACTTTGGGCATATCCCTATAGCATTTTTTATGCATTCACATTATTTTGGATTACCCCTTATGCAATAGCGACTGCCGGCAGAAGCGGTTGGCTTACACGTGATCTCTCTAAAAAAGAATTAGAAGAGCAGGAGCAACTAGTTTCTGTAACCTGAACCTATAAATTACCCTTGTAATCAATTAACCAACCAGTTTATTTCCTCTTTCAGGGTCTTATATGCTTTTCCCAATTAACATAAAGACCCTGAGGAGATATACTAAACCAACGAAGAAGACAACATAAAGATAAAAACCAAACTCAACTACACTTTTTTTGCTTATCAATGTAACTATGATAACTAACCTACAAAAACTCCTCCTTTTCCTCAAATGGGAGGAGTTTTGCTTTTTTATTCAAAAACGATAGTATGTATTAATTTGATTTTTTAATAATAAAAAGAGATAAAGTATGCGCAATACTGATAAATATCATTAATAGATAGGTGTTATTTATTGTATCTTTAATAGGTATTCACGTCTTAAAACAACATCATTATGGAATTTATGGAAATTAAAGACAAGGATGGTAAGCAGCACTATATCAATCCTGATCATATCTCAGCGATTACTGAGGTAAATGGGCGTTGCAAAATTAATTTAATGGGACACGATTATATATTAACTTTTGAGAATTTGGAAGATGTAAAACTTCACTTAATGTCTTTTAAACATTATTAATAGTATCGTTTTGTAATCCTTTTTGAATTTAATAGTGTTGTCAAAGTTTCAAAAACTCCTCTTTTATTTAATTGAGGAGTTTTTTGGGTAATGTAGATTTTTCTTTTTTCCAAGGTTTTAAATACCCTTGTTTTCAGGGATAAATATAAAGCGCTTAATGGATACCTTTACATATATAACAAGTACACTATTGTCTGTATGAGAATCCCTTTATTGAAGAAAATATTTTTACCTGTTTTTATATTAATAAATTGCATATCGTATCAGATCATTGGACAAAAAGATACAATTTGGTATAATCAAAGTGGTAAAGTTGTAAATAAAGAAAATGCCTTTGTTTATAGGCCTCCAGTTTCTAAAAAAGGAAACTTGTATTCATTAAAATATTATTATAATAATGATACTCCCTATATTCATGGTGCGTCTTCCAGAATAGACAAGGTTGTTTGGGAAGGTACTATAAAATGGTTTACTAAAGACGGGAATTTAATACAATCACTAGATTACAAAAACAATAGTTTACACGGTACGGTCATAACATTTAACGAAAATCAGAAACTCCAAGCAATCTATGAAAATGGACTTCTTATTTCTGGTTCGGCCAACTTTGATCAAAAAAATCCTAAACAATTCTTAGAAAGAAAGGATAGTATTATTAGAGAAGTTACTTACGAAAAAGATCTCTTAGGTATCCGATTAGAAAAAATATATGTAGTAAATGGTTATTCCATAAAAGAGAAAGAAATACAATATTATGGAAATGATGGTGTTTATCTTGGAACTTCTACCCGGGGTAAAGATATTTTTGGAAGAAGAGGTACAGAGGTAACATATTTCAAAAATCCACTACGAGTCAAGCAAATTAAAATATTAGATGATAAAGGCAAGCAAGTTATAGCAACCTATTATCCTAGCGGTGCTGTAAGAGAACAAGTAAAAGAAGGCTCTATTCGGGAGATATCTTATTTAGACCCTAAAGGAAATATACTAGGAACTGCCGGAGTGAACGGATATGATTTTGATGGTTGGATGTATTCATATGGAAAGCAAATTCGGTTTTACTCTGACGATAATCCTGAAGAAATGCATTTGATAGAAGCAATTGCTACATATGACAGAGAAGGAAATATTATTGAAGCAAACTACTTTTATAAAAATCAACAGCTGGAATCCAAAGTTATTTATGAAAATAGCTTGGAAAAGGAGATATTTTATTACAACCAGAATGGAAAAGAAATAGCTAAAGTCGTGTATAAAGATCAAAGCCCTTATCAGGGAACACTTATTGAAGATAACACCTCTACTACCTATAATCAAGGAAATGTTGTCAATAAAAACACTTATTATCCAGATACCAAATTAGTATTTCGCTCTTTTGAAAATGAAAAGGCAATTTATTATGATAAGAATGGTAACATTATTGGAGAAATTTCTTATAAATCTCCGAAGGGAGTAAAAGAAAAAAATGGTGTCGAACATTACTTAAACGATGAAGGGAAAATAGTTAGAACATTAAAATATGATAAGAATATCAATACATTTGACAAAGAGTATATATATCAGTATAAGAATGATAGTGTGAGCATAAAAGAACGTTATTTTGATGGTGAATATAAATTGAAAGATATCGTATATTATAGTAACACAAATCAAAAACGTTCTGCACTCTATTACAAAGAAGGAGAAAAGCTCCGGGAAGAGTTTTATAATCGAAAAGGAAAAAAAATAGGCGAATACAATTACCATACTAAAACTGGCACATTATATAAATACTTTTTAAACAGTGACAAATTAATGAGTATTGAGGAAGTACAGATGGGAAAAATAATAAAGAAAAAAGTCTTCGAATAAGTATTCTAAATAGAATTCAGATAATAAAAAGTCATCGAACTTGATGAAAAAATATATGGGGTAACTCAGAACATCCAGACCTCTATTTTTATGGAAATGGTAAAAGGACAGCAAAGAGATGATGGTTTGCTTTTTTAAGTATTTTAGTATGTGTTTAATAGGATAGCCAACAAGTATTATATTTGTAATACCAACGAAACCAATTTAATTCATGAAAAAACTACTACTCTTATTCCTCCTCGTTGTAACCACACAGATAAAAGCTCAGTTAGAAGACTGTGCAGCTTGTGACACCATTACTTATACAACCAAAGATATTGCAAAAAATAGCCTTTATGATTTGCAGCTGTTGCGAAATGAAATTTTTGCCAGACATCAGTATGTATTTAAAGACGAACGTTTGTTAGAATATTTTCAGGATTATCAATGGTATCAACCTGATTATAACAACCCACCAGAAATAATTCTGAATGACATAGAAAACTCCAATATTGCTCTTTTTAAAAAGGGAGAAGAACGTATCAAAAAGCAACGAGAAAAATTGTTTAGTGAGTTAAAAGAGTTAAAAAGGGTGTTGAAACAAAATGATACGATCACTATTAATTTGTTTTTTGATGATGGATTGTCTGACGGAGCCAATAAGACTGGAGCAATCAAAGAATTAAACGATATTCTTACGACAATTAATCTAAAAGATGTGAACTGGTACAAAGATACCGCCCTATATAAGGTATCTGTGGATAATGGATTCTTGGTTCGTATTACTGATTTAAGAATCAACGGTGGTGAGGTGATCCTTAGTACAGGAGATATACAACACTCAGAGATTATGACAGAACCTTTTCAGTACGGGAGTAGTTACTATTCTGAAGATGAATATAATTCTACCTGGATTTTTAAGTTTGATGGTGAAAAGTTACGATTGGTAGAACATATGGTTGCAGGTTAATATCTCATATTCAAGGTAAAATCTTCAGAATTGGTGATTACCAATAGTGTCAAAAAAAGATTTTCTATATGTATTTCCAATAGGTAGTTCTTTCTGGTGTATCCAGATCGAATCATTGTCAATTTTATCAATATGTTTGATAGCGATAATATAGGATTTATGTATTTGTATAAAACTAGATGTAGGCAAGGTTTCCTTAAAATGTTTTAGCGTATTATAGGTAATGATTTGTTGATCGTACAGATGGATCGCGATATAGTTCTTAAGGCTTTCTATATATCGTATGTCTTTTAAAAATACTTTGGTATACTTATTCTTCCCATCTGTTTTAAAAAAGAAAAAATCATCTGTATTTTGATCCAATACTACATTTTGACTAGTGCTTTCTTTAACTTTAGATATAGCTTTATAGAAACGTTCAAATTCTATAGGTTTAAGAAGATAATCGGTAGCCGCTACTTCATAGCTGTCTAAGGCAAATTGAGGATAAGCAGTAGTGAAAATGATTTTGGTTTTTTTGTCAATAATCTTAGATAATTGAATCCCGGTTATTTCTGGCATTTGGATATCTAATAAGACCAAATCAATAGGTTCACTTTCCAAATATTTTAATCCCTCCAACGGATTCGTAAATGTGTTTTTTACCTCTAAAAAGGACACCTTGTTGCTATATTTTTCTAACAACCTAATAGCAGCAGGTTCATCATCAATAATTACACAAGTAAATATATCCTTCATGGTTAGCGTATTATAAACTTATAGTTCAAGTTTTAGATATGTCTCGAATTGGTTGTCATGCTTTTGATGTTCCAAGATATAATTATCCTTGTATATTACCTCAAGTCTTTGCTTAATATTTTTGGTTCCAATACCAGGTTCTGTATACGTATCCGAGGTATTAATATGATTTTTAGTTTTTAGTTCTAGTGTATTTTCATTAATAAGTAAGGATATACTGGCCGGACGATTCTTGTCGTTGATAATACCGTGCTTACAAACATTCTCCACAAAATGTATTAAAATGAGGGATGGTATTTTTTGAGAATGTATAAAACCATCAATATGTAATAACACATGGAAGTTATCTTCATATCTACGCTTAAAGAAATACAGATAATCTTCGATAAATGCAATTTCTTTCTGTAAGTAAGTTAAGTCTTCATGAGTTTCGTAGGTAACGTATCTTAATAATTTGGATAACTTCAGAATATCACTGGCAGTTTCCGGTTTGTCATCATACAATTCTTCATAAAAGTTATTTAATGTATTAAACAGGAAGTGCGGACTTATTTGTGATTTTAACACGGATAATTTAGCTTTTTCGTGCTCAATCTGTAGATGATGCATTTCTTCTTTACTTTGATTAAATCTAAAAAAGAGACATACCACAGCACTTACCAAACAAACTCTCAATGTGTAATAAAAAGAATCAAATAAATAAGTACTAATAAATTCTGATATTGGAATGGTCATAACGTAATTATGTATTCCAATGATATGGTATAAGATAATTTCCTCTAGCAAAAATCTAATTCCTGCAAACAGTAAAATCATTGCAATAAAAGAAAAGAAGTATTTCGCGTACTTTTTCTTAAATAAAAATCGCGGTACACTGTATATATAGTTTACGGCATAGACAAGTAGTAATGATATTGTAAAAGTGGTTTTAAATAAAAATAAATCAAGACTGGTTGAAAAAATATCTTTTTTAAAAATTATATAATCACCCAGAACATCAAGAATTAGAATAGTTATGATGATGAGTAAATTGTAAAGAAATTCTTTTTTTGTATTCATATATCAAAAATACTTCTAAATAGGTACTGTTTTGCTTAAATAGTACGAACAATTCTTTTTCTAGGATGAACTACTATTTTGGCACAACAAATACTAATGTTTTATAATAACTATTATTGGCATAATGATAATGGGTGTTTGTGTAAAACTCATATACTTTGTGTGATAAGATAATAACATTGTATAGAATTTAATAAATTATATATAATGAAACACAGTCTATTATTACTCGTTAGTATCAGCGCAGTCTTTTTTACCAACAAAATGAAGGCGCAAGAAGTATCAAAGGAAAATGAAGGAATCCTGAAACCATATGCAACCTATTACCCAAAACAGAAAACAAAAGTATTGGTGGTTGGTACCTTTCATTTTTCATATCCTGGTTTGGATTACACCAAAACCAATGAAGATGATAAAATTGATGTGCTCAAAGAGCCTAAAAAATCCGAAGTAGAGGAGTTAGTGGCTTATATCAAAAGGTTTAAACCAACCAAAGTAGCGATCGAAGCGAAAGAAGATTGGGGTATGGATAAAGAGTATGCCGAATATAGAGAAGGAAAACACAGAAACGTTAGAAATGAAAGTTATCAGCTAGGGATGCGCATAGCGAATGATCTGAAACATGATAAAATTTACTCGATAGATGCTACTACATTTAGTTCAGATTTAGAAAAGAAATATCCCAAAATGATGAAGGAACTTACAGAAGGTTATGATTTTCAGTCAGAGGATCCTTATGCTCAGATGGTTCAGAAATCGTTTGATGCATCTACCCAATTTCCTGCAAAAGTGAAGATTTTGGATTATTTCAAATTTATGAATACGATAGAAGGTCATCAGAATAATTACGGAGCGTATTTGGTCGGAGATTTTAAATTAGATGACAACCGTGGTGCAGATTTTTTATCCATATGGTGGTACAATCGAAATCTACGTATGTTTAGAAAAATTCAGCAAATAGATCAAAATGAAGAGGATAGAATACTAGTAATTGTAGGTAATGGGCATGCATCAGTATTAAGACATTTATTCGAATACTCGCCGGAGTATGATTTTGTAGAATTTAGTAGTCTGTGATGTGAAATAAAAAAGTAGAATAAATAATAAACAAAAATATCCAGCATGTTACGCTGGATATTTTTGTTTTATAAAGCATTGGTCATCTAGTACCGAAGAAGTATCAGTATTAAATAAGACTACTACAAAGGCTATTATTAATTTACACGAACCGCACTCTTTTTTAACTTAATAATTCGTAGTTTATCTAACAGTAGCATGATATAATACGTTGGGTCGATTTCGTGCCATCTCACCCCACCAAAATTAGCTCTGCCACTATGTTTATGATGATTATTATGGTAGCTCTCACCCATCATCAAGAAATCAATAGGCAATAGGTTTTTAGAAGTATTATCGACTTTAAAATTCGTGTATCCAATGATATGTCCAAACCAGTTAATAATGACTCCGTGTATAGGTGCCATAAAAAAAGCTACTGGTAGAAATAACCAGTGCCACCAAACCGAAGCAAAAAAATAAAAGAATACCGTATATCCTAGTCCCCAAGCGATTCTGGAGAAATTGGAGCTTGCAAAAGCATCAAAAGATTTCCATTGAGGAGTATTTTTGGTAAACTTTGAATCTAGTAAAATTCTTTCATTATTAATATCCTGGTATATATTTTTGGTACGCCACATCATGCTAAACATATTATTATCATATTTAGGAGAATGCGGGTCTTTTTCTGTATCTACAAAAGCATGGTGCATGCGGTGCATCACACCATAACCATAAGCACTAAGGTAATTAGACCCCTGACATACCCACGTAAGAAAAAAGCATGTTTTTTCAGTAAAATTAGACATAGTGAAGGTCTGATGCGCTGCATATCTGTGTAAAAAGAAACTTTGAAAAAATAAACCTGTATACCATAATACAAGCATAAAAATTAGAATAGCCATTTTTAATGTAATGTTGAGTTTGTAATTATTTTGATTTGTGGGTATCTTAACTAAATTTCCAATACTGATCCGTTTGGTTATTTAGAAAAGAACGCTGCAAAAGTAAGGATATACCAGATGAATATGGTTAAATAGTAGTTATATTTTCTGTACTATTATCTTTACATAAGAATAACGAAAATAACTTTTCAGCTAAGTAAATTACGATCAGAATTCTTCTTAGATTTGGGAAACAACCTAAACCAATTAAAACAAAATGATTCAATCCTATAAACAACGCCCGCAGTTAGAAGAAAATTATGATGTGATTATTATAGGATCCGGAATGGGAAGTCTTACCGTTGGAGCAATATTAGCAAAAGAAGGAAAAAAGGTACTGATCCTGGAACGCCATTATACCGCAGGTGGGTTTACACATATATTTAAAAGAAAAGGATATGAATGGGATGTAGGGATTCATTACATCGGAGGTGTACAGCAAGAAAATAGTCCTATCCGAAAGTTATTTGATTATATAACCGATAGTAAGCTGGAATGGGCGGATATGGGAGAGGTATATGATCGCATTATTATTGGGGATACATCCTATGATTTTGTAAAAGGGGTTGAAAATTTTAGAAATCAAATGATAAGCTATTTTCCTGAAGAAGAGAAAGCAATTGATGGATATATTGATTTGGTTTTTAGAGCGAACAAGGTAATGGGATCTTTTTATAAAGAAAAAGCATTGCCGGGTTTTTTACGTTTTCTGATCGGTGGATTCTTAAAACGACCGTATTTAAAATATGCAGACCAAACTACCTATGATGTAATTAGTAAGCTTACCAAAAATGAACGGTTGATTAAAGTATTATCTGCACAGTATGGTGATTATGGTTTACCACCTAAGCAAAGTAGTTTTGCGATGCATGCGTCTGTGGCCAGACATTATTTTGGAGGAGGAAACTTTCCAATCGGTGGATCTTCCAGAATTGTAGATACGGTGGATCCGGTGATTCAGGCGTCGTCAGGTACAATATTAACCAATGCAGCAGTAGCCGAGGTGATCATTGAAAATAATAAAGCCAAAGGTGTTCGTATGATCGATGGAAAAGAGTTTTTTGCGGATACTATTATTAGTGGAGCCGGAGTTTTCAATACGTTTGGAAAGTTAATCCCAAAATCTGTTGCTATTCACCATAAATTAAATGAAAAGCTTCAAAAAGTAACACCCTCAGTTTCCCACGCATGTTTATATATGGGATTTAAGAGTTCTCCGGAAGATTTACAATTACCCAAAACTAATTTTTGGATCTATCCTGAAGATCTAGATCACGATAGTTGCGTGGATCGATATCTACAAAATGAAGAAGCACCGTTTCCGGTAGTATATGTTTCTTTTCCCGCTGCCAAAGATCCTAATTGGCCGAATAGATACCCTGGGCGTAGTACAATTGATATCATTACTTTGGTTCCCTATGAAACCGTGTCAAAATGGAAAGATACACGCTGGATGAAAAGAGGAGAAGCATATGAAGCCTGGAAGGAGAAGATTGCTCAGCGATTAATGAAAGAATTATTTAAACAACTTCCTCATCTTGAAGGACTCGTAGATCATTATGAGCTATCTACACCTTTAAGTACAGAGCATTTTGTAAATTATGAAAAAGGGGAAATCTATGGAATTGATCACACACCGGATCGTTTTCGTCAAAAGTTTTTACAACCCAGAACACCCATCAAAGGGTTATATTTAACCGGACAAGACATTGTGACTGCTGGTATTGGTGGCGCGTTGTTTGCCGGTTTGGTGACAGCTTCTGCAGCAACTGGTATTAATTTTAAAAATAAGATTTTCAAATAGTTCTGCAAATGTGATTTCAGGGAGTATTCTTGTAATTATTATGTATATTGAAGACAGAACATCTTAAAACTTAGATTATGGCTTCAAATGATATCAAAAAAGAATATACAAACGGAGAACTTACCATCGTTTGGAAACCTGAAAAATGTATTCATTCAGGAGTTTGTGTAAAAACTTTACCAAAAGTATATCATCCTAAGGAAAAACCGTGGATTCTACCGGAAAATGCAAGTACAGAGGCATTAAAAAGTCAAATAGAAGCTTGTCCATCTGGTGCCTTATCGTATTATATGAATGCAGAATAGATATTAGTAATTGTATTAAAAAACCGAATCTTCAAAAATGAAAATTCGATTTCTTATATTATAAAAAGAATTGTTTATTTTGATGCGATCATTATGGATTTAATATTGACAAATTCTTTGACTCCAAATCCTCCGTGTTCACGACCGTAACCTGATCTTTTCACTCCTCCAAAAGGCATTCCTGGTTCTGCCAGTCCAAATGAGTTAATAAAGATCATACCAGTATCAAAATGATTTTGCGCCAGTCGAACAGCCCTATCTATATCTTGTGTAAAGATACCGCCCCCAAGACCGAATTTACTGTCATTGGCAATTCTCATAGCATCTTTTTCATCTTTAGCTTTGATCAAAGAGGCTACAGGTCCAAATAGTTCATCATCATATGCCGGTTGTCCGGGAGCCACTGATGCCAATACGGTTGCTGGATAATAAAAGCCATCTCCCTCTGGAATTTCTCCACCACAAAGTATTTCAGCACCTTTTTCAACACTTTTCTCAACCTGCTCATGAAGTGTATCTCTTAAATCTTTTCTGGCTATGGGTCCCATTTTATTTTCAGAAGAAGTGGGATCTCCAGTTTTAATATTGCTCATGGCTTCAACAAATGCATTTTTAAATTCATCATAAATCTTTTCAACCACAATAAAACGCTTTGCAGCAATGCAAGTTTCTCCGTTATTATAAATACGGCCTTTTACACACATTTTTACTGCTAGATCCAAATCTGCATCTTCTAGAACCAAATAGGCATCATTACTGCCTAATTCTAATACAGTTTTCTTTAATTGGGCTCCCGCTTTTTCTGCAATAATTTCTCCGGCTTTAGGACTCCCCGTTAATGTGACTCCACGTACCAAATCATTTTTAATAATGGCATCCGATTGCTCGTGATTTATGATCAAAACACTAAAAATATTCTTTGGTAGCCCTGCATTTAGGAATATCTTTTCCAGTAATTTTGCGCTCCCGGTAACATTAGCAGCGTGTTTTAGCAACACTCCATTTCCGGCCATAAGACTTGCCACGGCATAACGCACAACTTGGTAAGAAGGATAATTCCAGGGTTGGATTCCGTAGATTACACCTATTGGCGAATAGTTTACAATTCCTCTTCCACCACCAGAAAGTGTTCTTTCTTCAGAAGCTAGATCTTTTGGTCCATTTTCAGCGGTATATTCGCAAATGGAAATGCATAAATCTATTTCTTGTTCACTTTGTTTTAATAACTTGCCCATCTCTTTAGTCATCAAAAGTGCAAGCTCAGATTTATGCTCCTTAAGACTAGCGCCGATAGATCTGATTTTTTCTGCTCTATCTGATAGAGAAAGGGTTTTCCAATTTAAAAAAGCACTATGGCAGTTTTGAACCGTTTCTTTTACCGTTTCATCAGACATATATTCGTGATGCTCTATTTCCTCCCCGGTTGCGGGGTTGATGGTCGTAATTACTTCTTGGTCGATTTCTGTTTCCATAGTGTTTGAATTTTATTAAAACCGTTTAGTTTTGATGTGATTTTTATTGTTGTTCACTTGGTAATACGTGAATGTCGTTTATATTAACCCGTGCAGGTTGCGTTAGTGAATACAAGATAGCTTCTGCAATATCTTCAGACTCTAACGTTGTCATATTCATCATATCGGAGAACTTATCCAAGATGTCTTGATCTGTAATGGTTTCTGTCAATTCTGTGGATACTGCACCCGGTTCTATAGAAGTGACATTGATCCCGTATTTTGGGGTTAATTCTTTTCGTAATCCTTCAGAAAACATTTTTACGGCCGCTTTAGTTGCACAATACACTGCTCCGCCCGGAAAATATTGATAAGCAGCAGTAGAGGAGATATTGATAATATGTCCACCTTTGTTTTTAATTAACGTGGGCAAAACAGCTGATACACCATGAAGCACTCCTTTGATATTTACATCGATCATCGTATTCCATTCATCTGTTTTAAGCTTTTCTACATAAGACAATGGCATTAATCCTGCATTATTAACAATCACATTAATGGTGTTAAACGTTTCTAGTGTTTTTGAGACAATGGTTTCAAAATCATCTTTTTTTGTTACATCTCCTGTAACAACTAAGGCTTTACCACCATCATCTTCAATTTTCTTTTTTAATTTTTCCAAACGATCTTCTCTTCTTGCGGTGAGTACTACTTTTGCCCCATGTTTTGCAAGTTTAAGAGCTGTTGCTTCCCCAATTCCGCTAGAAGCTCCGGTAATGATGATCACACTATTTTCTAATTTCATAATAATCTTTTTTTAAAAGTAAATCTTATGTTCAAACTTCGATAAAACATAAGAATTCCTTTGATTCTATCAGAATTATCTTTGACGTAAATGCTATATGATTATAAGGGAAAAATCTTTAGGTGATAAATCGAAATATTACAAAAAAAGTCTGAAAATATTTTCAGACTTTTACTTTTTTAAAGTTCCCAAGGATGATAACAGAAGCATCGATATTCTATCATTCCCGGCTCACAAGGAGGTGCAAAATGACAGGTAACAGGACCTCCTTTTCCGATTATGTGTTTTTGTTCCTTCTTTTTAAGCACTTTAACATGGTTTACATCTAAAATGTTTTTTAACATAACATGAGTTTTAAGAATAGATAATCCGTGAACATTTATAGACACTCACGATATGTGTCTTTCTATATCATAAACGCACAAATGGAACTTTTATTCTAGGAAAATTCCCCTAAAATTATAACTTGGTTGATCTTTAAAAAATCGCTAAAGACTTCAAATTAATATAGGTTAGGTATAAAGTGATACCGTGAATCATTTGATCTAAACCAAGCAGAGGGAAAAAGATTCTGGGCTTTTCTCGATATCGGGTTGTAAGTTTGCTGGTAAAGAAATCCGTCAATCCATGTAAAAAAGTGTTTATCAAAATATAAACAAAGGCAGTCTCTAATGGAAATAAGAAAATAGAAAATATCCCCAGCACAATCATATAGACTGTTATGTGGATACTGAGCCACTTAATTCCTTCACTTTTTCGCAATGCCATTTTAGAACTTTGCAGCGCAAAATCTCCTATCCAATGAGCTATGAGAATCAGACTAAAGACCATAGCTAAAAGATATTAATTCAGGCTGTTATAACCTAATTGTTTATATAAAGTTTTAATAATTGTAGCCAAAAACACACAAAAAGAGCGTAAACTTAAGTATATTGTAGTAGCAATAGTTTTGAACCAAATTGTGAGCTACTTACTCTTCTATGAGATGTTTATGCACTAGGGTGCTTCAGTTAATATCTAAGTTTAATACTATCAGATGTTTCGTACGTTTCGTCATCGATTGTTATTTTGGTTTCTGGTTTTCATCAGCTTTGGCTTTGTGATTATCACGCTCTCTATTACTTATCTTCAAAAGCGAGAAACCGTTTTGAAACGTACCGAAGCTATAGAAAAATCTTATGTAATGCTTTTAAAAAGTGTAAAAGCACAACAAGATTTTTTCAGCCATGCCAGTAGAGACCCACAATTCTTTAAAACAGGAGATAATCAGTATTTAGATCAATATCTCACCTTATTAGACAGTACTCGATCCTATTTGATGCAATTAGACTTTGAAGATGAATCGGCTTTAGTAGGAGGGATCGAGTTTATAAAATCTGATATCACAGAAATAGATGCGGTTTTCTTAGAGCTAATTGAGCAAATTCAGGCAAGAGGCTATAAAAATTTCAATCTAGAAGGTTCTATGCGTAAGGATGCCCACTGGCTGGAGCAAATCGATGAGATTGCTACAAAAGATATTCTTTATCTAAGACGATATGAGAAAGATTATATCATGCGTAATGAATCTGTTTATGTAACGAGATTAAATGAATTAGTCACCAAAATTAGGAAACAGATAATCAACGATAAAAGGATACCAAAGGACAGAAAGGATACCATTTTAAATTACCTCGATGGGTATCGTAATAAATTTTTGCAATTGGTAAAGTTAGATCAACGAATTGGAATTAGAGATAATTCTGGTTTAAAACAAAAATTAGACCAGAAGATTACGATTTGTGAGCAGGATTTTAGCAATCTTGTCTTATACACCGAAGAATGGGCCAAAGCAGAATTCAAGCAGCTTACGATCTACTTTGGACTTATTGCAGTGTTGTTATTAATTGTTAGTGTATGGATTAGCGCTCTTATTTCCAGAAAGATAACAAGACCCCTTACCGAACTTACCAAACATATTACCCGCTTTGTAGATAGCAATTTTACTTTAGAAACAGAGCATCCTATGATTCGTAGCGATGACGAAATAGGAAGCTTAACTCGTAATTTTTCTTTTTTGAAGGATGAAGTGATCACTAGATTGAAATTTTTTAAACAAAAGGTTGATGAACGTACAGAAGAGTTGGCGACGGCCAATCAGAGATTGTTGCGATTGAGTGAAGCAAATAGTCGTTTTGTTCCGGAAGAGTTTCTACAAAATTTGGGACGAGAAAGTATAGAAGAAGTACAACTTGGCGATCAGGTAGAGCGAGAAATGACGGTGATTTTTACTGACATTAGAGAGTTTACTCAAATCTCAGAGTTATTAAGCCCACAGGAAAATTTTGATTTTATTAATGAATATCTTAGTGGCATCGTTCCTATTATTCAGCGTAATGGAGGTTTCATAGATAAATTTATTGGCGATTCTGTAATGGCATTGTTTCCTGATAATCCAGATGCTGCCATACAAACGGTTTTTGAATTCGAAGATTTTATCGGAGAGTATAATCAAAGACTTCAAAAAAATATAGCTATACCCATCCAAATAGGAACCGGAATTCATACAGGAAAACTAATCTTGGGAACGATTGGACACGATCACAGGTTGGAAACTACTGTAATTTCTGATGCGGTCAATACAGCTTCTCGTGTAGAAGGGCTTACTAAATATTATGATGCCAAAGTCATAGGAACAGAACATACCTTGTCAAAGCTAAAGAATAAAAAAGCGTTTCATTATAGATTTTTGGATACTGTGAAGGTAAAGGGAAAAACGAAAACATTATCAGTATATGAATTTATAGGACCGAGCGAGAAACTAAAATTAAGCCAATTAGCCATGTATAAGAAAGCTATAAAGTTCATAGAAAACAAGAAAATAAGAGAAGCTGCTGTGATATTTTCTGAATTGCACAGAGAAAATCCAAAAGATCGGGCAGTGGAAATTTTCTTTGAAAGATGTGAAAATTACCTGGATAAAAAAACATCTTCCTGGGATGAAATAACACATATGATTACCAAATAATATTAAATGAAGAAAAAATTTGACCTTATTGTTATCGGTTCGGGTCCGGCCGGTGAAAAAGCTGCCGCAAAAGCAGCATATTTTGGATATAAAGTGGCTATTATTGAAAAAGAACGAAAATACGGTGGAGCAGGAGTCCAAACAGGTACATTACCTTCAAAGACTTTGAAAGAAACCGCTTTATATCTGTCCGGAATCTACCAAAAAGGGGTGTTTGGAGTAGACAAAGAAATAGGAAGAGCTACTGGAGTTCATGATTTTTTGTATCGTAAAAATGTAGTAACTAATCATATGCATAAGGCGGTAGCGTTTAATTTCAAAAAACACGGAATAGAAGTCTTTGAAGGTTTCGCAAGTTTTATTGACACTACGCATATAAAAATAACAGGTGAACTAGAGCAAATTATTGAAGGGAAATATATATTGATTGCAACTGGATCATATCCATATCATCCAGAAAATATACCGTTTGATAATAAACGGGTGTTGGATTCTGATTCAATTTTAAATATTAAACGATTTCCTAAATCAATTTGTGTTTTAGGTGCTGGTGTTATAGGTTGTGAGTATGCCACTATTTTTGGAGCAATGGGTGTGAAAACGTTTATTGTTAATGATCATAATAAGATTTTAGGGTTTTTAGATTCTGAAATTTCAGAAGCGTTGGTAGAACAAATGCGAAAAAATGAAATCAAAATATTATTTGATAATTCTGTAGTCGAATTTGAGGTTTCTGAGGATGAAATGCAGCCACTCCGTTTACAACTGAGGTCTGGAGAATATCTTAATGTAGAGATGTTTTTATTTGCGGCAGGACGAAGCGGTAATATCAGAGGATTAAACTGTGAAGGAATTGGTTTGGAAACAGGAAAACGAGAAACAGTGTTAGTAAACGAAAAGTTTCAAACAAATATACCCAATATTTATGCGGTGGGGGATGTCATAGGTTTTCCGGCGCTTGCAAGTACAAGTATGGAACAAGGTAGGATTGCGGTTACACATATGTTTAATACGGCAGATCTAGAATCGCTAGCGGATGTATTCCCATATGGGATTTATACAGTGCCAGAAGTATCTATGGTAGGGATAACAGAAGAGCAGGCTAAAAACAGTAACATCGATTATGGAGTTGGTTATAGTTACTATAGAGATACTGCCAGAGGAAAGATTATGGGAGATAATGATAATGGATACCTTAAGTTGATTTTTGATAAAAAATCAAAAGTAATCAAAGGAGTACATATTATGGGATTTTTCGCTACTGAACTGATTCATTTTGGCATGCAATTGGTACAAGAAAAAAAGACATTAGATCATTTGATTTCTACAGTTTTTAATTACCCTACACTACATGACTTGTATAAATATGCCAGTTATGATGGTTTAGGGAACATCTCAGGTAAAAAAGTGAAAACAGCAGGGGAAATAATTTGATGATTTGTAGTTTCCTTGTTAAGAATTCGTACTCTTAACTTTTTTGGTTGGAATAATATTATTTATTAGATTTCGATAGCTATATCTTATTGGTTTTAATATTCTCTTTAAATAATAAATAATACTATACATATTGAAAAATATTGTTTTATTCTTTTTACTGTTCTATTGCTGCACTGCTTGTAATGATAACAAACTTATACAACAAAAAGCAGTTTTCAGCTGTCTGGAAAAAGGTGAAAGTATTGCAAAGCTCATTAAGGAATCTAATGTAAAAAAGTTACAAAAGGTTTTTGTAGACATCCCAAATCTAAATTATCTTATAGAAGTATTAGAGGATGAGGTGATGAAACATGAGAAGTATACACTAAGTCAACCTAACATTTTCTATAATCCCTATGGTGATGAATACATATATACAATCTATGCAAATAAATGGATTGATAATGGCACCGATTGGGGTTTGAGCGATTATCTTTTTGTGCTACAGCTCGCATTTAAGTATGATGATAATTCTCAAAAGGTTTCTGTTGCAAATAATAGAATTTTAAAAGATCATGCTGGGTTCAAGAAATGGTGGTTTTCTTTTATCAAATCATATACTATAAAAAGCTGTAAAAGAGAATTTTGGGCAGATTCATTTGGGATCATACCTCCACCACCGCCACCTCCTGCGATAGAAGAATGGCTTTCAGAGAACAGTGAAAATTAGCAAGGAGATAAGTAAGTGTTTTTACGCATAGATAGACAATGATCCTCTTACTAAATTTATTATTTATAAATCTTAGTGAAATGAATACTTCTAATATAAGGCTTGTTACTATACTGTTAATTTTTTCTAGCATTATCAATAGTTGTAATACAAAGAAAAAAAAGACACATAGCATCGTTGCAGAGACCACGGAAAGTATAAAAGATTCTGTCCTTTTTAGTTTCTCTTTCGTTGGTTGCAACAGAGTCCAATATAGTGATTGGCAAAATGATAGTGCTACCAATGCATCCACGGCAAACCTTTCTGTATTAAAACGAATTTTTGATGATGTAACAAGCCTAAAACAAAAACCATCTTTATTTTTCTTTTTAGGGGATTTGGTCTTAGCAGAATCGGATACTATTAATTTAGACACACAATTAAAAGCTTGGGTACAATCATATGAAGACAAGGCTTTTAGCACCATTAGTGATTCCGGAATAGAATTAGTTGCAGTTCCGGGAAATCACGAAATGTTGTTTTATAATACAAAGGATGATAAGGAATACCCTTTGGCAGGTGCTACTTCGGTATGGATGAAATATATGAAACCATATATGCCTACTGATCGAAACCATATTACCGGAAACGATAGCCTAGTGAATCAGATGACGTTTTCCTTTTCTCGGAACAATGTGGGATTTGTAGTAATGAATACGGATACTTATAACCCACCAACCAAAGAAAACCCTTATGGTTTTGAAGGGTTGATACCTACGCAATGGATTATTAATCAAATTGAACAATACAAACAAAACCCTTATATAGATCATATTTTTGTGCTAGGTCATAAACCGTACTATGTAGATGGTAAACCGAAAACAGGACATAAAGGATTTCCTGAAGGTTCCGTGCTTTGGCCCGAATTGTAGAAGAATGAAGATGTAGCGATGCTATCGGCACACGTACACGACTATCAAAGGATGCAACCAAATGGAGAAGGAACCTACCAGATCATTGCTGGAAATGGTGGTAGTGATGGACCAGCTGCTTTTTTTGGTTACAGTACGATTAATATTATGAGTAATGGAGAAGTTCAATTTATTTCGAGAGGATTTGATAAAGGAAGTCCTTACTATCAAGATGTACCGGAAAATGTTATGAAAGTACAAGATAGTACAACATTAACCTGGTCTAAGAATCACAATCCTTATCAGCATAATTAATCATTCAAATCCCAGTTATACTCTAAATACCGAACTTTTGCTGAATCATTAACTTTTGTGTTTGAGTACTTGTTAATAAAAGGAATAACACCCTTTTTAAAATCAACAACATACCATTCGAATATCTTGCTGATTTCTATACTGTTATCGGTGATTTTATTTTTGTCGGGATCATTAATCCAGGTTTTGGATAGTGTGTTTAACTGCTGATTAAGTTTGTTAGGAGTGAAGGCTTCATTTAATAATTTTGGGCAAGACACCGCAGCACAATTAAAAGCCACGTGTAATCTTGGTTCGTTAAAATTGGGACGAACAATGGTGTTTTCTATTTCATTTAAAGAGTAGATGTTACTTCCGGATTGTATATATTTTTTGTCCCAAGGTTTACCTTGGTTTATAGATTTTATACTTTGTACCGGATATACACTAGCCACTAAATGAATCGTTGCGGCATTATAAAGATTGAACCAATACGCTAATTGTTCATTCCTTGTCCAATCCTTTTGCGGAGCCGTATGCTGCAAATGTTTAAGATAAAGCTCAACTTTAGCACTTTGGGATTTAAATCCATTATAATCTACTTTTCCGGTTGAAGAAACAAACTTATTTGTCAATGTATTCCAAGCAGAATGATCCGGTTTGATTCCGGAATTTTCTGGAGTAACTTCTTTCTTTTTCTCCTCTTTTTGTGCTATTTGAATATTTTTTATTTCGTCGGATTGATCGTCCTCTTTAGAGATTTTTTGTTCAGAATCTTTGGATTTAGTAATAGCTAGAATTGAATCTTTTGATTTTTTGTTTTCAATGTATTTGTTAGCAAATATACTATCTGTTTCCCCAAGCTTTGGAATAACAATTCCTGTAACGCTATCATTTGCAAAATTGGTATTTATTTTATTTTTCTTTGTATTAGAGTTGCATCCGATTATTGACAGAACGGTTATTACTATAAGTACCTTTTGCATTGTATATGAATTTAGAGGGAACTAAGACAGTTTTATGGTTATTAAACCAATTTGCAAGTAATTATTTTAAGTTGCTAAGAATAAAATCCAGTTTCTTATTAGTGTTTAGGTTTTCAGCAAAAGAATCCGTCATATGTGCTCCTTTATTAGCAAGACCTAGTTGTTGCAGTCGTTGAATATTATCTTTGTTTTCGAGTGTGACTTTACCAGTGAGTAAAAGACTCATATCTTGATTATTGTGGTAGTAGTCATAAATTTTTTTCAATCCGGTTAGGTATAGATAGTCTTTGGTAAATCCGCCACCGCGATGAACTCTCAATGTTATTTGCCAGGCAGTTGCTCGATCAAGCTTATATTGACTATATAACAAATCAAATGTATCTTTAAAATCGTATCCTTTGATCAAACTATCTGCCGCAATCACTCTATATGCCAATTCTTTCATACGTTTTAGCGTTAAGCATCCAGACATATATTCACTAAAAACAGCTAGTCCTTCTTGTGTTTCGGTATTATTGACAAACCCGTTAGAAAATATTTTGAGCGGTTGACTTTTTCCGTTAAAAGTAGTCACCATATGCACCCCGATTTCGTGATTTGCCAATACTTGTAGTTCATTATCACTGAATTTGTAATTTTTCTTAAGAACTAATGTTTCAGAGGCATTCAATACCATGGCGGAAGCAGAAATATGGGTCGATTTTTTAATGTTAAAATCAAAATTATAACGTTCTCCGAATTTTTTAAAATAGGATTCGGCATCTGATGCAGAATGCTTTTTGACTCGGTTTTCTCCCGGTTTTTCGTCTTCAAAATGAAGAATAAAACGTGCATTTTCCACATCACGCTCCTTTGGAGTACCAAACACTTTTAATGAATTGTAATAAAAATTATTTCCGCTGCCAATAGTTTCAATACACTGAATCAATCCAGAGTATTCATATATAATACCTTCATATAATTTTCTGATCTCTTCATCCTTAATACGGTCCAGCAGCTGACTAAAAAAAAGACCTTGTAACTTGTATGGGTCAAATTTTATTTTTCGATAATTAAATTTTGGATTGAATCGATATTTACTGGCAAAAAAGTTCTTTTTTTCTTGTTCGATATTAAGTGGATTCAAGTAGTTAAGAAGTTCAATGTTCTTAACTAGTTTATCCAGATTTTGATCAATTTCGAACAAATCTGTGTATGTTTCTACAACATCTTTGACCATAGTCTCTTTTTATTAACAGCAAAAATAATAGATTAACTTTTCAGAAGCACTACTTTGAATCGATAAAGCTTTGATAAAATAATCTAGCGTGATTAGGGATCCTAAATTTTAGTTCTTGTTCAATGCTATGCACTACTTCGGGGTATAGTACATACTCTAGTTCGTGACAGTAAATTTTTGAAAACTCTGTAGCGAGTACCAGTGTGTTTTCAAAATTATTGGTAATATACTTTAGAAAATATCCATTACCCTGAAAAGTATCATTAATAGCACTAGTCGTATGAATATCATTTGGTAATTTTATTTCTGATAGGTTAGTACTCCAAGAATCAGCAAATGCCCCAAACCGATCATTGTCGATATTTGAAGTGCCAAGATTTACAACAGGTACTTCACGATCCCAACGTCTCCAGTTGTAGGAATGCATATCATACACAATAGCCGCACCATATAAAGATTCTATTTTGGAGACTAAAGCGTGAACCACAGTATAAAAATTGTGATGTTTTTGTAGTGATTGTTCTTTTTCTTCGGATTTTAGTGAATTTTTCCACAATTGTTTTCCCCAGGCGTCATCATAAATAGCATTTTTAGGATCTCTATTGAGATCATATTCAAACCTGGAGTCACAACCGGCAATAACTATCGGGTGGCTCTGTACCATTTGTTTGGTGGCAGGATCCTCCTCGTACCAACGTTCGTATTCGGTATGTAGACAGTTGGCCCAAAGTTCTTTTCTAAACTGATGACCATCGTGAACAGCTCCACAGATATAGTAGGAATAGGAGTCTATCTTCAAGGTAAAAGAATAGTCTTGGGCAACCGCATGAAAAGGTTCCTCAATCTGTATTTTAGAAATCATTTCTTTAATAGAAAGCCTACGCATCGTCTACCTTTTTTCTAAGTTTAGCTTTCCTGTCGAATCTATTTACTCTTTGTACGACTTTGTCTTCTATAAAGTCAACTACTTTTTCTTGGAGTCTTACTTTATATTTTTTATTGATATAAGTGATTCCACCAGGGCTCATCACATTGACTTCTACCAGCATGCCATTGATCACATCGATTCCCACAAAATATAATCCATCTTTAACAAGTTTAGGCCCTATCAAACGGCATAATTCTTTTTCTTGTTTTGTAAGAGAATGTTTTACAACAGAACCACCAGCAGTAACATTGGATCGGTGATCATCTTCTGCAGGAACGCGTCTCATCGCACCTATCGGTTTTCCATTTAGGATTAAAATACGAACATCTCCTTGATCAGCACCTTCTATATAATCCTGAAGAATCACATAATTGGTGGTACCGTCTTTATTGTCGATATAAAAATCTAAAAGAGAACGGATGCTGCTCATTGCTCTTTTTTCAATTAAAATTACTCCAGAACCACCAAAACCATTGAGCGGTTTAAGAATCATTTTGTCGTGAGCAGACTCTTTGATCATTTTGATCAGGTAGTCTTTATTTTTAGTCACGTGTGTTCTTGGAATAAAATGCGTATCAATATCATCAAATGCGGCGGTATAAAGCTTATTGTTAGATCTTCTGATTCCATCAATATCATTCATGATAAAAACATCATCTTTAATGGAGTCCAAAAAATTAAGCATAATCATATCTAGCGGTGGATTGCTACGTAAAATAATTACATCAAACCCGGCCAAGGGTAACATTTCATCTCTAAACGTTGTTTTCGTATAAAAAGACTTCATAGAAGAAGAAACTTTCTCCTGGCGGTTAAGGACTTTACAAAAAGAATAGGTAACACTATCTCTAATAGTAAGATTTGAGGGGGTTGCCATTGCAACTCCATGTCCTCTTTTTGCAAATTCGTGAATTAGTGTAAGACTTGTATCTTTCTCAGGATCGATTTCTTCCCAGGGATACATAAGAAAACAGACGTTCATGCGTGATAAATGTTTTAAAAAAGGAAAATAATAAATTTGTACGATTAGATGCCTAAAAAACTGGTAAAACTTAAATTATTTATCATTCAAAAAAACTTAAATACAATCAATATTTGGATTGACTTTATGCAGTTTATCCCAGATGACATGATCGATGGGTTGGGGGGAGATCTTAAATAATAATAAATATTTATTACTGCTCTGGCAATAATTATAAGTAACTACGACATTGAGTTGTACCTCTTTTTTTGTCGTAAATGCGTCATACGTTATGACTTTACCCGCAAAAGATTGATCGTCTATTTTCTCAAAAAAGGCTTTGGCTTTTAGAATAGTTTCATCACGATCTTTAACTTCCTGCATTAAACCATCAAAATAAACTTCTAATTCAGATTCTAACTGCCTATCCGATAGTTGAGGGTCATTGTCTAAATACCAAAGGAATACGTAAGAAAAATATTCTTCAGAGCCCTGCTTACCCCATCCTGGGGAAAATCTAACATATTCTGTTCCTCTATGCTGGATTGATTTGGCAAAAGATAGAGGGAAAGGGATGGTTTCTTTTCTCCAGTTATTCGGGGCGGATAATAGATTGATGTCAGATGGTTCTTTTTTACATTGTATAAATGTCAATGACAGGATAATAAAAAATGGTATAGTTTTTGAAAACCTCATTTCGAGATAGTTATTTTAAGCAATATAAATACAAAATGTAAAATAATATATTGTTTTTTATAAATTTGTTATAAGAAGGAAAAATACGAATACAAATATTTTAAAATGAAATTATATAAGTTTAATGTTTTACTATTGCTTATTTTTTGCATTCAATTATCGACAGCGCAATCCTTAGACGATGCTACAGAAGCTGAGATAATTAATATGCAAAAGGACATTGTTGGTAAACTTACAGGACACATTCCGATAAAGGGTAAAAAGAAATTATCTAGTCGTGCTACCAACTCTGAAAGGAAAACTACTGCGGACTATTTATTTAATTCGTTAAAAGAAATCGGACTTAAGCCAAATCGTAATAGTTACAATGTCCAAGATAAAAAGGGAAATCAATATAATGGATCAAATATCTATGCAGAGATTCCGGCTACTAATGGAAGTGATGAATACATCGTTCTAGGTGCGCATTATGATACTGCAGAAGATAGTCCCGGGGCGGTACACAATGCAACCGGAGTAGCATTAACATTATACGTTACCGAAAAACTTACAAAGTTGGCTGATAGAAATATTAATTTCATGATTGTGTTTTTTGATCAGCAGGAAACTAATATGATTGGTTGTAGAATGTTTGTAAAGAAGTTGCAAGATGAAAAGTATAACGTAAATTCTATGCATCGTGTAGACTATGTAGGTTGGGATAATGATGAAGATAGAGCGATAGAGTTGTTAGCTTCTAACATAAGTTTAGAATCTGCATACCGTTTGGAGTCAGGGGTTCCCGTTTTTAAAAGAAGAGTATCTACTCCCGAAACAAGAATCTTTTCAACTTTGGGATATGACACAATTACTATTACTGCAGAATTAATGAATGGAGATAATTCTCCATTTGTCCATCAGACAGAAGATAAATACACTACCGTAAATTTTAAATATTTAGCATCAACATCCCATATTGTCTATAAGGTAATGAGATCTTTGTCTAAATAAAATCATTTAGGAAATAGAATACCTTAAGAGTTCCTCTAAGTTAAAAGGAACTCTTTTAGTTTCTTATAATCGTTTATTCGGATACTTACTTTTTGCTTCTTCAGTATGTTTTGAATCTGTTTAGGGATTTGGACTTTGGTTTCCAAGGTTTCTTCTACAACATCTAAAAACTTAACTGGATGTGCTGTTTCCAGAAATATGCCATATTCATGTTCCTGTAATCCATATTCGATTAATCCCAAATACCCTACAGCACCGTGTGGATCAGCAATATAGCCAGTTTGATCATAAATCTCCTGCATTGCTTTTTTGGTTAGGTGATCATCGAAACTATAGGCAGAGAAACTGTTTTTTAAAGATTCAAAGTTATTCTCAAACAATTGCTGGATCCTTATAAAATTACTTGGATTACCAACATCCATAGCATTAGATATGGTTGCCTTAGAGGGTTTTGGATCGTAATTCGAAGTATTCATATAACGAACTACGGTGTCATTTACATTAGTAGCGGCAACAAAGTGTTTAACAGGTAATCCCAATTTACGAGCCACAATTCCAGCACATATATTGCCAAAATTACCGCTAGGTACTGAAAAAACGATGTCTTTACCCTTATGCTTTAGTTGTTTGTATGCAAAAACAAAATAGAATAATTGTGGCAGCCATCGAGCGATATTGATAGAATTAGCGGATGTTAATTGCATATGATCGGTTATACTTTCATCTAAAAAAGCTTTTTTAACCATATCTTGGCAATCATCAAATACACCGTCCACCTCAAGCGCGATAATATTCTGTCCCAAGGTAGTAAGCTGACGCTCCTGTATATCGCTCACCTTTCCGGATGGATATAAAATAACTACATCCACACCTTTTACTCCGAGAAAACCTTTTGCGACAGCGCCTCCAGTATCTCCAGAGGTGGCCACGAGCACGGTTACTTTATTATCATTATTCTGGTTGAAATATCCTAGACAACGTGCCATAAACCTGGCACCAACGTCCTTAAACGCCATGGTAGGACCGTGAAAAAGTTCTAAGGTTCCCATGTTTTCTTTGATGTCTATTACCGGAAAATCAAAGCTCAAAACATCTTTAAGAATATCTCTTAGCTCCGGTTCTGGTATTTCATCGCCAATAAATTGCTTAATAGTTTGATAAGCGATTTCTACGTGGTCAATATTTTCAATTGTATCAAAGAAAGATTGTGGTAGAGCAGTTATATTTTCTGGAAAGTATAAACCTTTATCTGGAGCTAATCCTTTGATAACAGCTTCAGAAAAAGACACTTTTGGGGCTTTATTATGTAGACTATAGTATTGCATTAGTGTCCTGTCTTATTATGATGAAATGATAGCAGAAAATTCTATTTCTACCAAGATATTTGGATCAATTAATTTTGAAACTTCTACCATAGTGGTAACCGGTCTTATTTTTTCGAAGTATTTACCGTGAGCTTTCCCAATTTCTTCCCATTTAGAAATGTCTGTACAGTATATTCTTGTCCGAACTACGTTGTCCAATTTTGCACTTAATTTACCTAGTACTCCTTTAACGGATTCTATGATAGCTACAGTTTGCTCATATTCATTGGCTCCTGCAGCGGTAGTACCAGAAACTTCTATAGCATTGCCAATTTTGATCGCCCTTGAATAACCAACAACATCTTCCCAGGGAGAACCTGTTGCTATTTTTATAATTTCTTGCATATCAGTCAATTATTTTAACTCCTTTGCTATTGATTTTAGAAATATGAATATCGAAATCTAGTCCGGTTTTGTTATATACCTCTCTAATTGCTTCTGCTACTAGTTGAGCCGTATCCATACCTTTGCTAAGCGCAAAAATAGAAGGTCCTGACCCCGAAATTCCGCAGCCTAAAGCACCTTTTTCGATAGCCGCTTTTTTTACGTTTTTAAATTCAGGAATCAAAATGGAACGCATAGGCTCTATGATAACATCTTCAAGACTACGACCAATGAGTTCATAATTTTCTGTAAACAATCCAGAAACCAGTCCGCCAACATTTCCCCATTGGCGAATAGCTTGTTTCAACGTTACGTTTTGTTTGATTACAGATCTGGCATCAGATGTCTTTACTTCTATTTGAGGGTGTATAACGGTCATTACTAAATCCTGCGGTGTATGAAGTTTTATAACATCCAACGGATCATAACTTCTAACTAATGTAAATCCACCTAACAGAGCAGGTGCTACATTGTCAGCGTGCGCATTTCCACTGGCAAGTTTTTCCCCTTCCATAGCAAACTCTACTAATTTATGAGAAGAAAAGGGATGGTCTAGTAAATGATTAACTGCCCAGACAGCACCGGCACTACTAGCAGCACTGCTACCTATACCACTCCCGGCTTTAATTTTTTTATAAATTTCAATATCAATACCAATTCTACCTTGGTACTCTTTTAATAAAGCTTCGACTGCCACACCAGCAACATTTTGTTTAGTCTCTAATGGTAAATCTGCTCCTTCTATTTTCGTAATTCTTACTCCCGGTTCAGAACGTAAAGAGATGATCATTTCATCCCCAACTGTTTCAAGACAGCAACCCAGGACATCAAAGCCACAGGAAAGATTGGCAACAGTAGCGGGAGCAAAGATCTTAATACTTTTCATTCTAAGTGTTGAGATTTATTTTTTACCAATTCTAATAATATCTGCAAAAATTCCTGAAGCTGTTACATCTGCACCTGCACCAGCACCTTTTACAATGAGCGGTTGTTGTGGGTATCGATCGGTATAAAAAAGAACAATATTATCACTTCCTTCTAAATTATAAAAAGGATGATCAGCAGGAATATGTTGCAAGCCCACCTTTGCTTTTCCGTCTTCATATTGAGCTACATACTTTAAACGACAATTCTCCTTATTAGCTTCATCAAGAATTTTTTCAAAATGTGGTTCGTTAGCCTTTAGGGATTCAAAAAAGGTATCGACGGTCTTGGTTTTCAGACTTTCTTCTGGTAGAAATGCTTCTTTTTCAATATCTTCTAACTCCATTATATTTCCACTTTCTCGAGCTAAAATTAGTATTTTTCGGGCTACATCAACGCCACTAAGATCAATTTTCGGATCTGGTTCTGTATATCCCTCTTCTTGTGCTTGCTTTACTACATCATAAAAATTGACTCCCTTTTTATAGTTGTTAAATACAAAGTTAAGGCTACCAGATAATACTGCCTGAATTTTGTGAACATTATCACCGGATGCAATAAGATTATTAAGAGTATCAATGATTGGTAAACCTGCTCCTACATTGGTTTCGTATAGAAAAGAAGCACTGAATTTACGAGAAAGCTCTTGTAGCTCTGAATAGTTAGCGTATTCATCGGCACAAGCGATCTTATTACAAGTGACCACGGCCATGTTCTCTGCTAAGTAATGTTTGTAAACTTTAGCAATATCAGGATTAGCAGTGTTATCAACAAAAATGGAATTTCGGATATTCATTTGCTTTGCAGTGTTGAAAAACTTTTCTGAATCTGCTTTTTCTCCCTGCGCGAGTCTTTCTTTCCAAGATTCTAGTTTGATGCCTTGTTCGTCGAAAATCATTGTTCTGGAATTCGAAATTCCGACCACACGTATTTTAAGTCGTAGTTTGTCTTTTAGATAAGCTTTTTGTTGCTCTAATTGTGAAAGTAATTTACTACCTACATTACCTACACCCGTTATGAATAGATTTAGTTGTTTTGTTTTTACTTCAAAAAAACGTTCGTGCAATATATTTAAGGCTTTTTTTACGTCTTTTTTCTCAATGACTACAGAAATGTTTTTTTCTGAAGCTCCTTGGGCAATTGCTCGGATATTTACGTTATTCTTACCAAGGGTGCTAAACATTTTTCCGCTTAATCCCTGATGATGGTACATGTTATCACCTACCAGTGCCACGATAGCAGCATCATTTTCAATTTTTACAGGATCTACTTTATGTTTGGTAATTTCAAATTCGAATGCACTATCCAGAACAGTTTTAGCCTTTTCAGCGTCTGCAGCATTTACAGCTAAACAAATCGAATGTTCTGAAGACGCCTGGGTTATCAAGATCACGTTAATATTTGCCAAAAATAAAGCTTCAAATAAACGCTTAGAAAAACCTGGTATTCCCACCATTCCACTTCCTTCCAGGGATATGACAGAGATATTGTCTATATGACTTATTCCGGTAACGGGTTTAGCTCTATTTGTTACTTCTCTCGTTATCAATGTCCCTTTATCTTCTGGTTGGAATGTGTTTTTAATAGCAATTGGAATGTTTTTATCTAAAACCGGATGAATGGTAGGAGGGTAGATCACTTTGGCTCCAAAATGTGATAATTCCATAGCTTCCTGATACGATATGTGTGTTACAGGCTTAGCTTGCTTTACCAATTTCGGGTTGGCCGTATACATACCGCTTACATCTGTCCAGATTTCCAGTATATCGGCTTGAACGGCAGCTGCTAAAATGGCTGCTGTAAAATCTGAACCGCCTCTTCCCAAAGTAGTTGGCTCTCCTTCAGAGGTTCTTGCTACAAATCCGGGAAACAAACTTACTTGATGTTTGTTGTCTTGTGCATAACGTTTTATTCTAAAGTTAGTTTCTTCGTAATCAATGGTAACTTTTGCGGAGTCTGAGGTAATAATGTAATCTCTCGAATCTTTAAGAACAATATCTAACCCTTTTACTTTAGCTGCTTCTGTTATGATAAACGATGATAACATCTCACCAAAACTGGCTATTACAGATTCCGTCTTTGGAGATAATTCGCTTAGCAGGTATACGCCTTCACATAAAGATTCTAACTTATTAAGTTCTGATTTAACCTTGCTAATTATAGCACTTTGTGACACTACAGGAATTAACTCTTTGATAGCTTCCAGATGTCTGTTTTCTATCTGTACAAGCGTGTTTTTGTATTTTTCATTATTTGCAGAGGCTTCCTTACCGGCTTGTATTAATAGATCTGTTACACCGCCTAAAGCAGAGACAACCACATAAAGTGGATTGTTTCTTGCTTGCTTTTCTATAATTTCTATTACTTTTTCTATGGTTGCAGCATTTGCAACTGAAGAACCTCCAAATTTTAGAACGTTCATAATATCTTTTTTAAAATAATGTAATTGATAAAGCTTTTCGGTAATTTCTTTACGTAAAACAAACTACTTACTTAATTTTTGTGGTAAATAAACGATTAACCCCTAAGGGTAATAATTGTAATTGTAGTACGTGTAATTGAAGTACTAGCGAAAGCCGCAGTCGTTCCTAAAGCGAAAAGTAAAACCAAGATTGAAACCGTACTAAACATTAGTTTGCTTTATATTGAAGTCCAAAAGTATAATTTTTTACTTTTGAACAAAATAAAAACGATAGTAATCATAAACTTTTATTGATCCTTTAATTTATATAGGAATTCGTTAAGACATTCTTAAAAAAAGTAAATCGAAACGATTATTGTATTTTGGAAACGTATGATTACATAATCACTAAAATAAATACCCGTGAAGATATTTTCAGCTGATCAAATGCGAAAAGCGGACGAAGTAACTATTCAATCTCAAAAAATTACTTCTTTAGAGTTGATGGAAAGAGCCGCTACCCAAATATTCAACCTGCTACATCAACGATTGCAAGGTGCTCCCATTCCGATACACGTGTTTTGCGGTATTGGAAATAACGGAGGCGACGGTCTTGTAATTTCAAGATTATTGGTAGAACATGGTTATCACGTTAAGACTTACATCGTTAATTTTAGTGACAACAGATCTGAGGATTTCCTAGCAAATTATGATCGTTTAAAGGCTACAGGTTCAGAATGGCCTATACAGCTAAGGTCTGATGTTGATCTACCGGCTATTCAACAGCAAGATATGGTGATTGATGCAATTTTTGGGATTGGGCTGAACAGGCCCTTATTACCTTGGGTAATTAATTTAATCAAGCATATAAACGCCTCTAGATCTTTTACTTTGTCAATTGATGTTCCGTCCGGATTATATGCAGATAAGGCACCCGATGATAAAGAAGGTGTTATTTATGCTTCGACAACAGTTACCTTTCAGTTACCTAAACTGGTGTTCTTTTTACCAGAAACCGGGCGATATACCCAGGATCTGGAAGTCATTGATATAGGTTTGAATAGAGATTTTATTAATCAAACCTCTGCCCAGGCTGAACTCATAGGTAAAAAAGAAGCTTTATCCTTATATCAACCAAGATACAAGTATGCTCATAAAGGAAATTATGGTCATTGTTTGTTAGTTGGTGGTAGTTATGGAAAGATGGGTAGCGTAGTTTTGGCAACAAAAGCTTCATTAAGAGCAGGAGCAGGTCTGTCTACGGCTTATATTCCTGAATGTGGATATAAAATTCTACAAACTTCAGTTCCAGAAGCGATGGTAATTACAGATGATGAAGATGATTATATCTCTAATATAGCTATTGATTTTTATCCATCAGTTATCGGGATAGGTATTGGACTTGGAACGAACGAAAAAACAGTTGATGCATTTGGTAAATTTTTAAAGCAAAATAAATCCAGGTTAGTCATTGATGCAGATGGTATCAATATTTTAGCCAAAAAATCAGGTTTTTTAGAATATTTATCAGAAAGAACAGTGTTGACCCCACATCCTGGTGAATTAAGACGTCTAATCGGTGACTGGAAAGATGATTTTGATAAAATTGATAAGACTAAAGAGTTTTCTAAAAAACACGATTGTATAGTTGTAATTAAAGGGGCAAATACATTAATTATATATCAGAATGATATTTATGTAAATACAACTGGAAATCCAGGAATGGCAACTGCTGGTAGTGGAGATGTTCTAACTGGGGTTATTACGGGATTAATTTCTCAGGGATACGATCCTTTATATGCCGCTGTTTTTGGTGTTTATTTACACGGTAGTGCAGGAGACTTAGTGATTCAAGAAACTGGATATCAGGGGTTGCTGGCTGGTGACATAGTTTCTTATATCGGAAAATCATATTTGGAGTTGTTTAAAAAACCAGAGCAAGTAGATTCAAAAGGTTGATTATGCTTAAAAAAATAATGGTTTTAACGTACAATTTTGTTTGCTTTTTATAGTTATCATTACTAATGATTTGTATAATTTTATTTCATTAATTAAAAAGCAAAAATGATGACAAAAAAAATGCTGGCAATTGCTACAATTGCTTTAGGGTTATTAGGCGTTTCCTGTTCTAGTGATGATGGACCACCAGTAGCAAACTTAACTTTAGAATTGGTTGGATTAGAAGTTTTGACTAACGGAGCAACTTATGAAGGATGGTTAATAGTTAATGGAGAGCCTATTTCAACTGGTAAGTTTAATAGTGCTGCAAATTCATTAACATTTCCTGTAATCGCCTCTAATTTGGAAGATGCTACTGAGTTTATTTTATCAGTAGAACCACCAAATGATGCTGATCCTTCACCATCTAAAACGAAATTATTAAGTGGAACATTTAGTGGTAACGTAGCACAGGTTAATGTAAATACCGTTGTTGGAGATTTTTCTGGGGTTTCAGGAAAATTTGTAATGGCTACTCCAACAGATAATGTGGCAGACAATGATGAATTTGGTATTTGGTTTGAAGACCCAAGTGGCGTACAAACGGTAGCAGGTTTAAATTTACCTGCGCTTGCAGACGGCTGGAAATATGAGGGTTGGGTAGTTTTTAATAATATCCCGGTAACTACAGGAACTTTTAGTGATGTTGATAGTTTTGATGATGCGTCTCCATACAGTGGTAATGGTCCTTCACCAAACTACCCCGGAGAGGATTTTTTAAATAGCGCTCCTCAAGGACTTACTTTTCCAGAGGATGGAGATGTACGTGGAAAAACAGTCATGATTTCGATAGAGCCTTTCCCAGACTACAATCAGGCAACCCCGTTTTTTGTAAAACCATTAAGTGGAATTGCAGGTCAGAATGTAGCTCCTGCAGTTAATAATATGACTGCTACCAATAATGCTCCTTTCGGAAGAGTTTTAAGATAGAGCTAAATTAAATTTGATAAAAAAATCCCGACCATAATCGGGATTTTTTAGTTTGTTTATTAAAATCATTACTATTCATAGTTTTGGAAAAGATGCCAAATGCAACAAGCCTTTTATTTCCAAAATAAATTAAAATAAAATTTAAAATTGCATTAATGTACTTAGAATCCTATCATCTTCTGGGATGAAACGTGTTAATGACTTCACTTAAATGGCTCCTGTCTACGTGCATATATATTTCTGTTGTTGTGATGCTTTCATGTCCCAACATTAATTGAATAGCTCTTAGATCAGCTCCATTTTCTAATAAATGTGTAGCAAAAGAATGCCTAAATGTGTGAGGACTTATAGTCTTCTGTATTCCAGCTTTTTCTACAAGTCGTTTGACTATAGTGAAAATCATTGCCCTGGTAAGTTGCTTTCCTCTTCGGTTTAAAAATAAGGTGTCCTCATGTCCCTTTTGAATGTTAAGATGGTTTCTGATTTCATCTTTATAGGTATTAATATATTTCTGTGTTATGTCTCCTATAGGAACAAACCTTTGTTTATCTCCTTTGCCTGTCACACTAATGAACCCTTCATCAAAAAAAAGATCGGAAAGTTTTAGATTAATTAATTCACTTACTCTAAGTCCACAACCGTAAAGTGTCTCTATAATAGCTTTATTACGTTCTCCCTCGGGTTTGCTTAAGTCTATATGAGCGATAATAGCATCAATTTCTTCGATCGATAAGGTGTCTGGCAATTTTCTTCCAATTTTAGGAGATTCTATTAATTCCATAGGATTAGTTTCTCTGTAATCTTCAAAAACTAGATAATTAAAAAAGCTTTTCAAGCCTGAAATTATACGGGCTTGTGATCTGGCATTTACGAGTTTTGCGGTTGCATATATAAACTGTTGTAATGTGTTTTTTTCTATGGAAAGAGGAGAGGTTTGTATATCATTTTCCTCAAGAAATTTTAGTAACCTTTGTATGTCTAAGCTATAATTGATGATCGAATTATCAGATAATCCTCTTTCGATCCGAAGATAATGTTCATAATCCTTTATAGCATGACTCCATTTCATTTCTCTAAGGTATTAAAAGATTCACTATGATAATATTTGTTTGTTTTGATTATTTTTTTTCTTTAAAAAAGCTCCATATAGACCACTCTCAAGGGTTTATATTTTTTTTGTATATACTCTTGTTGCTAATGTATTATGCGATCGGAAACGGCTTATTAGATAAAAAAGTATACCTGGTATAACTTGTGATACTTTTTAGAATATGATAGATACATTACAAACCCTTCTATAAATTAAAAAGCCCTTAAAGATAAGGGCTTTTTTGAATTAACTGTAGCGAGAGGGGGGCACGATCCCCCGACCTCTGGGTTATGAATCCAACGCTCTAACCAGCTGAGCTACCTCGCCATTTAGATGCTACATCTTTTTAATTCGGGTGCAAATATAAAAACAAAATATATTGTAGCAAACAATAAAACAGAATTAATTTTTTTCAAATACTTTTAAAGTCAATAATTAATCTATATATTGGCTTACTAACAATTTATAATATGTCTGAAAAAATAAAATACGAACTCGAATTCGTCATACAATCCTCTCCTCAACTGTTATATCAATACATTTCAACACCCTCAGGGCTTTCTGAATGGTTTTCTGATAACGTGAATTCGCGGGGTGAAATGTTTACTTTTATTTGGGATGATAGTGAAGAAGAAGCGAAGCTTTTGAGTAAAAAAAGTGGAGAAAGAATTAAGTTTAGATGGGTTGCCGACGATGAAGAGGGGAACGACTATTTTTTCGAAATGCGTATCCAGGTAGATGAGATTACAAAAGATGTTTCTTTAATGGTTACAGACTTTTCTGATGATGATGAAATTGAAGAAAATAAAATGTTATGGGATAACATGATTAGCAATTTAAAACATGTTTTAGGTTCTGCCTAATTCCTATATTTTTAAATATGTATATTTGCCCCGCCCAATCATAATTGGAAATCAGGGGCTTTTTTATGGTTAATATCAATGGAAAAATAATAGCAGATAATGAGGCTACATTATCTATTGCCAATAGGGGGTATGCATATGGTGATGCATTATTTGAAACGATACGTGTAAATTCAGGAAATATTCTTTTTTGGGAAGATCATTATTTTAGACTAATGGCTTCTATGAGAATTCTAAGAATGGAAATTCCGATGAATTTCACTCCAGAGTTTTTACATCAAGAGATTCTAGATCTTATTGAAAAAAATGGATTAACGAATTCTTCTGTCAGAGTCAAAATAAATGTAAACCGTAAAGAAGGAGGTTTGTATACGCCATTAATCAATGCCGTGGATTATTGTATTTCTCTTACTCCATTAACTTCTAATTTTTACACACTTTCTCAAGAACATTATGAGGTAACTTTATTCAAAGATCATTATATCGCTTCCGATTTGCTTTCCACCTTAAAATCTAATAATAAATTGGTTAATATTTTGGCCGGTATTTTTTCAAAAGAAAATGGTTTTAATAATTGTTTATTATTAAATACCAATAAAATGGTGATAGAAGCATTAAATGGGAATCTGTTTTTAGTCAAAGGAAACAAAATTAAAACTCCACCGATTTCTGATGGTTGTTTAAAAGGTGTTTTGAGAACTCAATTGTTGAGAATTATTGAAAAATTACCGGACTATGAGATAGAAGAGGCTTCGATCTCTCCCTTTGAGTTGCAAAAAGCAGATGAATTGTTTATTACGAATGTAATCACGGGATTAATACCGATTACTAAATTTAGAAAAAAGGAGTATGATTTTGAAGTTACTCGAAAATTATTAGGCGTACTAAATGCAAGGATAAGAATTGGAGATTAGTTATAACTAGGATCCTCTGGAGCATTGGACCATAATAAATATTCTCCTCCTAGTTCGATCATTTTTTCTTTCCAGAAAGTATTATAAGACTTACCAATGATGTTCTTTTCATAAGTATTTTTGACGATAACCCAGGAATTAGCTTCTAACTCTTGAAGCAATTGTTCTGCATCCCAACCGGAATATCCTAAGAAAAAACGTATTTCTTTTGGAGTTATTTTATTTTCTGAAATTAGTTTAGAGACTACCGAAAAATCACCTCCCCAATAAATTCCCGAAGAAATTTCTACGCTATTGGGTATGAGATCAGGTATTTTATGAATGAAATACAAATTATCCTGTTCCACAGGCCCACCATTGTAGATTTTAAATTCTACTTCGATTTCAGGAACTAGATCCGATAAGACGTAATCAAGTGGTTTATTCATAATAAACCCTATAGATCCTTGATCACTGTGATCTGCTAGAAGTACAACCGAACGATTAAAGGAAACATCACCAATAATAGATGGCTCTGCAATTAGAAGATGTCCTTTCGCTGGTTGAAGTGATATCATAGATGGTGTAGTTTATATTAAAACTAAATAATTATTTCTAATAATCAAAACAGTTACGCAATTTTTACGGCGGATCATAAAAAAAGCCCCCTAAAAAGGGAGCTTTCTATAATATCAAAAACTAATTAAATTAGTTAACTGAACTAGATAAATCTGCACCAGCTTTGAACTTAACAACGTTTTTAGCAGCAATCTTGATAGTTTTACCTGTTTGAGGGTTTCTACCTTCTCTTGCAGCTCTTTTAGAAACTGACCAAGAACCAAATCCTACTAAAGAAACACGGTCACCTTTTTTAAGAGAACCTTCAACATTTCCTAAGAAAGATTCTAAAGCTTTCTTTGCTGCTGCTTTTGTGATTCCAGCGTCAGCTGCCATTGCATCGATTAATTCTGTTTTGTTCATAATTCTGTTTTTAAATTAATTGTTGGTTAAACCAAATTTTTGTTAAACGCTCTACAAATTTATACGGATTTATGATTCACGCAAGGATTAGCCCAGTAAATACGGGGTTTTGTTGATAACTCAAGGCGATTGTTAATAAACCACTATAATTTCTATGAATTTTCTTACTCTAGTAATAGCAAGGCCTCAGCCCATTTTTGCATCTTTATAAAAGGTGTATCCATTTAACAGTGCTTTGGTCTCCATAGCTTTTTTCCCCGGTAGCTGAATTTTATTCAAAATAATATATCCATTGGTGACAGCCACTTTAATTATGGAATCTTCAACGATTACTTTTCCTATGTCAAAATTATGTTCCTGTTGATCCATAGTAGCGTCATAGATTTTAATGGATACTTCTTCTCCTTTATTATATAGTGTACACCAAGCCGCAGGATAAGGACTCAAACCTCTAATAAGATTGTATATGGTCTGCAGATCTTTATTCCAATTAATTTTGGTGTTGTCCCGATGTAATTTATAAGCAGTTTTAAAAGAGTCTTCTTTAGGTTGTTTTTTTGTGGTAACCGCGTCATTTTCTATTTCCTTGATCGTTTCGATGACCAAAGAAGCACCAGTAGTCATTAGTTTATCGTGAAGAATACCTGCAGTGTCACTCTCTTTAATTTCTATTTCTTTCTGAAGAATAATATGACCAGTATCAATTTTTTCATCAATAAAAAAAGTAGTAATACCTGTTTTTCGTTCTCCGTTAATGATTGCCCAATTTATGGGAGCAGCACCTCGGTAATCGGGAAGCAAAGATGCGTGAAGGTTAAATGTTCCATATTCCGGCATATCCCATACTACTTTAGGCAACATTCTAAAAGCAACAACTATATTTAAGTTTGCCTTTAGTTGTTTTAACTCTTCAATAAATCCTTCGTCCTTTAGATTGGTTGGTTGTAATATTTTTAAATTTTTGGATACCGCATATTCTTTTACTGCAGAAGCTCTAAGTTTTCTTCCTCTTCCCGCAGGTCTGTCTGGAGCAGTAATAACTCCGACCACAGTATAATTATTTTCTATGATGGTTTTTAAGGTTTCTACTGCAAAATCAGGAGTCCCCATAAAAAGGATTCGTAAGTCTCTCATTATTTCTTATACTAGTTGATAGTTGTTATATGAATCAATTTTTATGATATTATGTTCGTTTAACTCTCTTAAAACCTGAAGTGCTATTTCTTCAGGACAGGTTAACTGAGTTAAAAGCTCTCTCGAAGATAAACCTTGCTTTTGTAAAAGAGTAATAATATTGTTTCTTATCTCGTTGGGATCTGTAAGTACATCATTGTTTGAGATGCATACACTGCAAATTCCACAATTTTTAGATTCTTTTTCTCCAAAATAACTAAGTAATTGTCTACTTCGGCAAATAGAGTCATTTTGTACAAAGTCGACCATTGCTTTTACTTTTTTAGCTTTCGAAGCACTCAATTCTTTAATATACGGTTTTACTCTATTAATAGTGTGATCATCTTCTCTAGGAACTAAAAAAATAATATTTGCATCTGTTAGTTGATACTCAAAATTTAATAACTCTGCATCTTGTAGTTTATTTAAAACATCAATTACGTTGTTTTCTGTAGTATTCACTTTTGAAGCAATCAGAGATAAATTAATAGCTACTTCCTCGTCAAAAACTCCACCATAGGTGCGTAGTATGGCTTTAGTTATTAATTCTAAATGTGAATGCTCTTCTAAATATCTGAGAATTTGATTTCCGGTCGTTGTAATATGAACTACGCTCTTTTTAGTAAAACGCTGAGTAAAATTAATGACGCTGCAACGGTCTAAAAATTGTAATGCATTGTAGGTTAGTAAAGTATTAAGGTGATAAGTTTTGCAAAAAGCATTAAAATTAAAACCGTGAGTGGTCTGCTCTCCCTCTCCGTAAGATATTCTAAAGTAATTACACAATTTACGATACACTAGTTTCACAAAGTCTACATCTGGCAGTACTTTAATGAATTGATTTTGTACTCGTAGAATATCATTTTCGTTCTTTAAAAGAAAAGCATAAGACATTTCTCCATCACGCCCAGCTCTTCCGGCTTCTTGAAAATAGCTTTCTATACTCTCCGGAATAGTATAATGTATAATCGTTCGCACATTTGACTTATCGATTCCCATTCCAAAAGCATTAGTAGCCACCATAATTCTGATTTCTTCTGATAGCCATTGCTGAAAGCGTTTTGTTTTTTCTTTTACATCAACACCACCGTGATAATATGTGGCTGCATATCCACTAGCATTTAAAAACTCACTGATCTCTATAGCTGATTTCCTATTTCTAACATAAATAATAGCGCTTCCTTGATAACGGTTCAGAATTCTTATCAATTTATCGTTCTTGTCCAAAATATGATACACCATATATCCAAGGTTACTTCTAAAGAAAGATTGTCTAAATATTTTTGGTTGAAATAAATCAAGTTCTTTGACGATATCCTTTATAACTTCAGGCGTGGCTGAAGCTGTAAGAGCGATCATTGGGACTGCGGGTTTCAGTTCTCTTAAAATTTTTATTTTCTTATAAGAAGGTCTGAAATCATTTCCCCATTGCGAAATACAATGCGCTTCATCCACTGCAATAAGGTTGATATTCATTCTTTTAAGCCGTTCTTTTACTAAATCCTGCTGAAGTCGTTCAGGGGATAGATACAAGAATTTATAATTACCGTAGATACAATTGTCCAATAGGGTATCTAATTCCGAATATTTAATTCCGCTGGTAAGAGCAATAGCCTTAATACCTTTTTGTTGAAGATGTTGAACCTGATCCTGCATCAAAGCAATAAGTGGTGAAATCACTATACAGATTCCAGGTTTTAGGAGTGCTGGTATCTGGAAACAAACAGATTTTCCACCTCCGGTAGGAAGTAGAGCAAAGGTGTCGTTGTTTTCAAGAATGGCATTGATAATTTCTTCCTGAAAAGGTCTGAAAGTATCATGATCCCAATTTTCCTTCAATAACTGAATAGGGGTAGACATCAATACTATAGCTATATTACGTGTTGTAATATAAAGGTACTACGTTCTTTTACATTTCCAAAAGGAACTTCTATACAATTATACCCAAATCCTGAATATATGTCTAATAAGTGATGATGAATCTGTTGTGCTTCTTCAAAACTTTCATAGCGTTGTTCATCAGAAACATAGATTTCTTTCCAAGGAGGTAACAAGAATATCTTGTCATAAGGGTAATTTTTACATGCCTTTATAAAGGTATCGTCGTACGTTTGATTAAAAAGATTCATATAAGCGAGCACATCCGGAATTCCTCTATCATAAAAGACGATTTCTTTATCATCTGCAATTTGATCATTATACTGATCAATTCTTCCATTTAATAACTGCATATTAAAGTCATACGGATCCGCAACAGAAACAATAGGGTTAGAAATAATTTCCAGAGAACTGTTATCCTTAGCTTCTTGGGTAATACTTCTGATAAATTCTGGAAAGCAAAAGAAGCCTTCTTGTTCAAGATTTTTGATGATCGATGTTTTTCCGGTAGAAGGCCCTCCGGTAATAACAATTTTGTGATGTGCCAAAGAAATAAATTTTATACAAATTTCGGAATTATAATGTGATTTTGAAAATACTTTGATAAGTATACCATAAAGCTCTGTTAAAGTTCCATTTGTACATATGTATTTTTAGTAACTTCAGAAACATAATAGTAAGAAATACGCTATTTAGACTAAATAAATACAAATCTTAAAATTTAAACTCATGCCTGTTTATAATCTAAAAGTAAATGGTCAATCACTTTCTGTAGAAACTGATGAAGACACACCTTTGTTATGGGTGTTACGAGATCATTTTGATCTTGTAGGAACTAAGTTTGGTTGTGGCATAGGACAATGTGGCGCCTGTACTATCCATGCAGATGGAGTGGCAACCAGAAGTTGTTTATTAAAAGTTTCTGTAGCTACAGAGATGGACATAAAAACAATAGAAGGTTTGTCTAAAGACATTTCTCATCCTGTACAACAAGCGTGGAAAGAGATTGATGTTCCGCAATGTGGATATTGCCAAGCCGGTCAGATTATGACAGCTGCCGCTTTCTTAGATCAAAATCCGAATCCCAGTAGGAAAGAGATTAGAGATGCTATGAGTGGTAATATTTGTAGATGTGCTTCTTATAATAGAATTGAAAAGGCAGTAGAACAAGCAGCCAGTAAATTAAGCTAACCAATTTAAATCCGATAATAATGAAACATATAACGACTCCTTCTGTAAGTAGAAGGTCATTTATAAGAACATCAGCGCTTGCTGGTGGAGGAATCTTGATTGGTTTTAATCTATTTCAGGCTTGTAAGCCAGAAGCTACGCCACCGACAGAGGTAGTAGACATTGCTGATCTTAATTTTAATGATTTTAATGCCTTTATTAAAATTGCCGATAATGGCATGGTAACTATTTTTTCTCCAAACCCTGAAATTGGACAAGGAGTTAAAACATCAATGCCTATGTTAATTGCAGAAGAATTGGATGTTCCGTGGGATATGGTACACGTTGTTCAAGGAGCTCTCGATACTAAAAACTTTACCCGTCAGGTTGCAGGCGGTAGCCAATCCATAAGACAAGGATGGGAACCACTAAGACAAACAGGAGCAACAGCAAGACAAATGCTGGTAAATGCAGCAGCAGCAAAATGGGGAGTTGATCCTGCTACCTGCAGTACAGAAAGCGGAATTATAAAGAATAGTAATGGTGATACGCTTGGTTATGGTGAAGTAGTTAAAGAGGCAGCTTCTTTATCAGTACCGGAAAATATTAAACTAAAAGATCCAAAAGATTTTAAAATTATTGGACAGGACATTCCTAATGTGGATGTCGATAAAATAATCACCGGAAAACCTTTATATGGTTTGGATTATAAAGAAGAGGGGATGTTAATTGCTTCAGTGGTTAGAGCACCTTCGTTTGGTTTAAAATTAGCTGACTATGATGATTCGGAAGCATTAAAGGTAAATGGTGTCAAACAAATCGTAGAATTTAAAAACAGGATTGCTGTTTTAGCTGATAATACTTGGTCTGCTATTAAAGCCAAAAAGAAACTGAAAGTTAATTGGAAAGAAGATACTAAGTTAGAAAGTACAGAGGAACATGACAAGATTCTTAGTGATTTATTAGAAGGAAATGAGTTTAATACTTTGCGATCCGATGGAGACATAAAAAGCGCTTTTGCAAATGCAGATAAAGTTTTGGAAAGAGTTTATGAATCTCCCTTTTTACCTCACAATTGTATGGAGCCTATGAATTTCTTTGCTGATGTAACAGATGAAAAAGTTAGGTTGATTGGTCCTATACAGACACCTGCAGGAACAGCTCGGTCAGTAGCAGAATTATTAGAACGTAATATCGATGATATCTCGGTAGATATGACAAGAATGGGAGGTGGTTTTGGCAGGAGATTATACGGGGATTTTGCTCAAGAAGCTGCCTTAATTTCAAACTTAGTCAAAAAACCGATTAAACTTGTATACACTAGAGAAGATGATATGAGTGCAGGAATTTACAGACCTGCAATAAAATATAAAATAGCAGCCTCAATAAAAGATGGACAGATAACTGGTTATCATCTTAAAGAAGCTTCAATTAATTCGAACATGTATGGCTTAATTCCGAATTTTTTCCCAGCTGGGGCGATAGAGAATTATCAAGTCCATGTTGCGAAATATGATAGTAATATAACAACGGGTGCGTGGAGAGCTCCTTATACTAATTTCCTTGCTTTTGCCGAGCAAAGTTTTTTTGATGATTTAGCAGAGTTAATGGAAGTAGATAATGTTCAATTGCGATTGGATTTATTGCAAAATGTAAAAGGAACAACAGACGAGAGAATACAATACTCGCCCGAGCGATTGGAACAGGTAATTAAAACTGCAGTTGAGAAATCAGAATGGGGTAAAAAACCGGAAGGAGTCTATCAAGGTTTTAGCTCTTATTATTGCCATAATACACACGTTGCAGAAGTAGCCGATGTTATTTTAGAAAACGATCAACCCGTGGTTAAAAAAGTTACTTGTGTGGTTGATTGTGGAATTGTAGTCAATCCATTAGGCGCTAAAAATCAGATAGAGGGTGGTGTAATAGATGGAATAGGACACGCTATGTATGGTGATTTCTCATTTAAAGGTGGAGCACCACAGTATACTAACTTTGATACTTATCGTTTGATTCGAATGAATGAAACGCCAATTGTCGATACCTACTTTATAGAGAGTGATATCGCTCCAACAGGTTTGGGCGAACCTACTTTACCACCTGCAGGAGCTGCAGTTGCCAATGCAATCAAAGCAGCAAAAGGAGTCCGGATGACTAAACAACCATTTGTTAAAAATATGGAAAACAAAGCAGTTCTGGGATAATATGACTCATGAATTTAAAGAAATAATTTCATCCTATCAAAAAGCGAGTCAAGAGGGAATACGAACCGTCATCGCAACAGTAGTGCACGTTGATGGTTCCTCATACCGAAGACCTGGAGTAGGAATGCTAATTCTGGAAAATGGACACATGACTGGTGCAGTGAGCGGTGGTTGTGTCGAAAAGGAAGTTTGGCTACAGTCACAATCGGTTTTTGCTACAGGTACCGCAAAGGTGATGACATATAATGGAAGATATAGACTTGGCTGTGAGGGAATACTATATATTCTGATCGAACGTTTCGCTCCAAGTAATGATACCGTGTGTGCAATACTACATAATTTGGCTTCCAGAATACCGTTCCAGATGGAGTCTTACTATACTAAAGATGGAGAGTCGAATGGTGATATAGGGTCTATAGTCTCTTTTGGAAATATCCAAACATTCAAATTCTCAAATCATTTCGATATTGATGCAGTTAAAAACAACGCTGGTCTAGCTTGTTTTAATCGAACAATGGAGCCTTGTTTTAAATTGATCATTATCGGATCAGAACACGATGCTGCAAAACTAAGTATAATGGCATCGGCCACAGGATGGGAAGTCGAGGTAGTCAATACACCCAAAAGTCTAAAAAATTTATCTGATTTTCCTGGAGCGAGTAAGATTAGATATCAAGCTCCTGAGGATTTAGATCTAGATAAGGTGGATAAACAAACTGCGATTATTCTGATGACCCATAATTTTGCTAAAGATTTATTGTATTTGCAAGCAATTAAAGATACACAACCTATTTACATTGGTTTACTGGGGCCTTCTCGCAGAAGAGAAAAGCTACTATCTGCCTTTATCGAATATTTTCCTGACGTTGCAGTTGAGTTTATGGAGTGTATTCACGGTCCCGCAGGACTCAATCTAGGTGCTGAAACTCCACAAGAAATTGCGATTTCGATTATTGCTGAAATTTTATCGGTAGTTCGTAATCAGCAACCTATTCCGTTACAAGATAAAATAGGTGGAATTCATGGCAATGCCCAGGGGAGAACAGTTGACAATATAGTGATCAATCGTTAAACAAATTGCACATATCATATTGGCAGCAGGCTCTTCTAGTAGAATGGGTAGTCCAAAACAGTTGTTGTCCTGGAATGGAGATTTTTTAATCTTACACGAAATACAAAAATCTCTATCAATTAATCAACTCACTACGTTTGTTATTCTAGGAGCTAATTTTGAAGTTATTAGAAGAGAAATTGCACATATGCCGGTAGAAATTCTTAATAATGAGAATTGGGAATTAGGAATGGGAGCCTCTATTAGTTTTGGAATACAACAGATCTTAAAAGGAGATAAAGATTTTGATGCGGTTTTGATATCCTTGGTTGATCAACCATTTATAGATAGGATCCATCTTTTAAATTTAATCTTAGAATTTAATAAAAACCAAGCAAAAATAATTGTTACATCAGACAAAGGTAAAAGCAGTGTTCCAGCGATATTTCCCCAGCAATATTTTAACGAATTATCACTTCTGGATAAAGATTATGGTGCACGTTACATCATCAAAAAATATAAAGGTCAAATAAGCTCCATTGATGGAACCGGTAAAACGGACGATATCGATACTATAAAGGATTATAAAGCTTTACTGCAAAGGATAAAAGAGTAACCGTAGCATTCTGATTTGTGAATGAGAACGTGTATCTTTGTAAAAAAATTGGTAATACATGAGTAACGCTTCTAATTCTGAAGAATTTTATAAAAAATTAAAGGTTCAATTGGCCGATACTGCGTTGTGGCCTACCTCTTATTTATACAAATTTATTGTACCAACCGATTCTGAAAAGGTAGGTCAGATTGAAGAAATATTTGATAATTTGGGAGCTGTGATTAATAAAAAACAGTCTAAAAACGGTAAGTATACAAGCGTTTCTGTAAATGTGCGAATGAAAAACCCTGATCATGTGATAGTAAAGTATAAAGAGGTTGCTGTAAAGGTAGAAGGAGTGATATCTTTATAGTTAAAAATATTTTACCCTCTTCAATAAGCATACTAATTTAATTTTAGTATTTTGCGAAACAATAAATGAGCAACTGAAAAGCCTGCACCTAAGCAATAATCTGTTTGATAACTTACCATCCCTTTTTAGATAAGCTCATATTACTTAGATTTTATGGACGTTAACAATCATATGGAGATTAATAATTTAGAATACAATACAGAGCGTGATAAGCTTATTATCCCGGAATATGGTCGTCACTTACAAAAGATGATTGATCAGGCGGTAGAAATTGAAGATAAAGAAGAAAGAAATAAAGTAGCAAAAGCAATAATTGCGGTCATGGGGAATTTGCAACCTCATTTAAGAGATGTGCCTGATTTCCAGCATAAATTATGGGATCAGCTATTTATCATCAGTGACTTTAAACTGGATGTAGATGCACCATATCCGATTCTTACCAAAGAAAAGCTAGAGGAGAGACCAGAACCATTAGAATACCCTCAAAATTTTCCGAAATATCGTTACTACGGTAATAATATTAAAAGAATGATTGATGTGGCGAATAGCTGGGAAGAAGGTGACTTAAAAACGGCTTTGATCTATACCATTGCCAATCATATGAAAAAGTGTTATCTCAACTGGAATAAAGATACCGTAGATGATAAAGCAATATTTAACCATCTTTTGGAATTAAGTGATGGTAAAATAGATCTTCGTGGTAGTGCGGAAGATTTAAGTACTGCTACAGATTTAATGAGAGGCAAGAAGAAAAGCTATCGTTCAGGTGGTTCAGGAAAAAAGAATTACAGAGGCGGTGGAAGTAATCGAGGTAAAAAACGCTATTAACCAATTCCAAACCCAATAACCATTCAACTTTTATGAGTACTTTTCAAATCGAAGGCGGGCATCAGCTCAAAGGTGAAATCACACCTCAAGGAGCTAAAAATGAAGCCCTGCAAATTCTTTGTGCGGTATTGTTAACCCCAGAAAAAGTAACAATTTCAAATATTCCAGATATCCGAGATGTCAATAAATTGATTGATATTCTTAGAAATCTTGGTGTAAAAATTCAAAAACTTGGTAAAGGTAAGTTTTCCTTTAAAAGTGATGAACTCAATTTGGAGTATCTTGAAAGTGAACAATTTAAACAGGAGGGAAGTGGGCTAAGAGGATCAATAATGATCGTCGGACCCTTATTAGGAAGGTTCGGTAAAGGATATATTCCTCGTCCTGGTGGTGATAAAATCGGACGTAGAAGATTAGATACTCATTTTGAGGGATTTATTAATCTTGGCGCAGAATTTAGATATAATAAGGAAGAACGTTTTTATGGAGTAGAAGCACCAGAGGGATTAACGGGAACTCATATGTTATTAGATGAAGCTTCTGTTACTGGTACGGCTAATATTGTCATGGCAGCAGCATTGGCAAAAGGAAAAACCACGATATATAATGCTGCTTGTGAACCATACTTACAACAATTATGTAAGATGATTAATGCGATGGGAGGAAAGATTGAAGGCTTGGGTTCCAATCTATTAAGTATTGAAGGAGTTGAATCTCTAGGTGGTTGTGAGCATCGAGTATTACCGGATATGATCGAAATTGGTTCGTGGATCGGATTGGCTGCTATGACCAAAAGTGAAATTACCATCAAAAATGTAAGTTGGGAGAATTTAGGAATTATACCTAATACTTTTAGAAAACTAGGAATTACGTTAGAACGTGTAGGTGATGATATATATATTCCTGCACACAAAGATGGTTATCAGATCGAAAGTTATATTGATGGATCGTTTATGACCATTTCTGATGCACCTTGGCCAGGTTTTACGCCTGACTTGCTGAGCATTGTGTTAGTAGTGGCAACACAAGCAAGAGGAGAAGTGATGGTACATCAGAAAATGTTTGAGAGTCGTTTGTTCTTTGTAGATAAGTTAATTGATATGGGAGCAAAAATTATTTTGTGCGACCCACATAGAGCAACTATCATTGGTCATGATTTTAAATCAACGCTAAAAGCTACGACCATGGTTTCTCCAGATATCAGAGCGGGAATCTCATTGTTGATTGCAGCATTGAGTGCGAAAGGTACCTCTACGATTCATAATATAGAACAGATCGACCGAGGATATGAAAATATTGATGAACGTCTACGTGCAATCGGAGCAAAAATTATCCGAGTAGATGCTTAATTAGCGGTCAAATAACACATAATTTAAAAAGAGGAACTGTTTTTTGTAATAGTTCCTTTTTTATATTTTTAAGTTTCTGAATTAAAATTATAACAGTTTAAAACATCTAATAAAAATTTTATCTAGTATTTAAACTTACATTCATTCTATCTGTAGCTTTTAGTTCCTCCTTTGATGGAGGATCGAGGAGGAGGATGTTTTTAAAGAAAGACCCATCCTAACCTTCCCCGCAAGGGAAAGGGTTTTAAATCTTGAAATAGAGCTATTTATAAAATCCGTCGATGTTAGTGTTTTTGTCTTATCAAAAACATATCGAAAACTCCTATATCATCGATACTCGTACTTTCTTTTTCTTTAATCTTGTATTAGTAACTTGCTCTATCACTTTCTTCGCTTTAGAAGCTTTTACGGCTACAAAAGCGCAATCAGGTTTTATTTCGATAATTCCTAGTTCGTCTTTGCTTAATTTTCCTTGTTTAAAGAATAGTCCTGCAATATCACCTTTAGAAATCTTATCTCGTCTTCCTCCAGAAATAAAGAGAGTTTTCCAGTCAGATGGCTTCGGTATAGGAGCATCTTCCAGTATCTCTTCTTCTGGATTTGTTATAAATTCCGGAAGCTCTTCATCTTGCCATTGTAGAATATAAGCAGTTCCATCTGCATTCATCCTGGCTGTTCTTCCGTTTCTATGCGTAAACTCTTGACTTTTAAGCGGTAGGTGGTAATGAATAATATATTTGATTTCGGGAACATCAATCCCTCTGGCAGCAAGATCCGTCGCTACGATAATTTGATGAGTTCCATTACGAAATTTGATCAACGCACGTTCTCTGTCTTTTTGTTCCATACCACCATAAAAACAACCATGACTGATTTTATGTTCTTTTAAAAAGTCACTCACTCGCTGAATCGATTCTTTATAATTACAAAAGATAATTCCTGGTTGATTACCGATATGACTTAGTGCTTTTACCAGTGTTGGTAACTTGTCTTTGGTGTCAGAAATAATGGTTTTGATTTGTAATTGAGAAGAACCTGTATCCAGATAATTGATTTGTACCGGGTTTTGTAACCCTACGAATTCTGGAATGGCTACTTCATGCGTAGCGGAGGTTAGTACTCTTTTCTGAATATTCGGTAACGCTTCTATAATTTCTGTCATTTCAGTTTCGAAACCTACTTCTAGTGATTTATCAAACTCATCCAGAACGATAGTATTGATATAATCTACGGAAAAGCTGTCTCTTCGTAAACGGTCTGCAACTCTTCCGGGAGTTCCAATAAGAATTGCAGGACGATGTTTTAAATCAAGTTTGTCCTGAGATCCTGATCTTCCACCGTAGACTGCATTGATTTTAAAACCTGTGCCCATATTTCTAGCAACTTGCTCTATTTGTAAAGCCAATTCTCTGGAAGGCACAAGAATCAACGTCTGGATCTCTGTGCAATCTGAATCTAATGCCTCAATGATGGGCAGTAAAAATGCAACTGTTTTACCTGTTCCTGTAGGAGATAATAAGACAACATTATCACTAGATGAAATCGCTAGTTTAGCTTCTTCCTGCATAGGATTTAGCGCTTCGATCCCCAGTTTTTGTAAAATATGTTGTTGATTTTTCATAGTACTTGACATCTGGCAAAGGTACAGTTAAAAGAGAAATATGCGAATGTTTTTTGAGAAGAGAATTACTAAGGAAAGATAAAACTAATTATCAGATCTATTACATAAATATTATCGTTCCAAAGCATGGTTTTAAGAATCTTTTTTCACCAGTATAAGATTTGTTTTGTGTTAAAAATATTGAAGCCTTTGAAAGATTTTAGCAAAATAAATGCGGTTTTTAGCATAGTTAAAAAATACCTTGAAAAAAGCGCCTTTTCTTTTGTTTCGTTTTCTTTGGGCGAACAAAGAAAATGAAAGTTAGGTTCAATATAAACGTATGTTTATACCTTCCTAACTGCAATGTCTTTTTTAATTAGCCTAGGAACTTTTACAGTCGATAAGAGTACGGAATAAATAAAAGAATGAATGTCAATGTAGTAGTAATACGGATCAAAGTTATTTGGTGATTATTTTAAATATTGTCAATAATTTGATAGTTATCAACAATATAGCTGTATTTTATTGGGATTTTTCCCTCAATTTTGTTGATAACCATCAATATTCACAGGTTTTTGTTCATAAAGTCGATGTTTTTCACAGTTTTATCTAGGTTATCAACAATTTTTGTAGGAAAATAACACTTATAAACAATTTTATGAACAATTTTTGTGTTTTTTATCGATTAAAATAAGTTTTATATATAATTATTAACATTAACTCGATGATAATGTTGATTATATGTTAATAACTTTGTATATTTACTTCAGTTAAACCTTAAATCACACAGTTATGAATCATCTTTATTCTTCTATTGACCTTATTTTAAAGAATGTTTTAGATTTTTTAAGAGACCTTCCCGGCGCATCTAGTTATGCGATCCGTAAATAATAATAAATTGTTTAGTGTAGTTTATAAATAGTAGGAGAGGTTGTTTCCCATAAACAACCTCTTTTTGTTTTCCGTACACTGAGCTTGTTGAAGTGTAAAGGAAAATAATAGTATTACCTGATTTTAATAGATCCTATCTTGATCATATAAAAGGACCAGATTTATACAATGATTACTAATATTCCTGGGATAACTGCTAGCACACTTGCTCAATACCCAAATATTTTGTTCTTTCGCTATCACAGCCATACATCTTGAAAGATTTAGAACAAAAAATACGCTCTTTTACACCCGTTAGTGACTCTGAAATGGAGTTCGGGCTACAGTTTTATAAAAAGGAAACCTTTAAAAAAGGGGAGTTTCTTGTAAAACCTGGTCAGCACATTCGGAATTTTTATTTTATGAAGCAAGGATGTGTTACCTTTTATACCATAGAAGAAGGAATTACAAGAGTTATGGAGTTTTACACAGATGGTTCTTTCTTTACGGATCTTTATCCTTATATAGAGGAAATTCCATCAGAATCATATCTGGAAGTTACAGAAGATTCCACAGTATATGTCATTTCTAAATCAGATGCCTTAAAAGTTTTTGATCATTCGCATGCTTTAGAACGTTTTGGACGATTGTCTATGCAAAAAGCTTTTATCAATAACTTCCAGCGTATTAATCGGATGAAAAATTTATCGAACCAAGAACGTTATTTACAATTATTAGAAAAGCGACCATCACTTTTTCAACGTGTTCCGCAATACCTAATTGCTTCTTACTTGGGATTAACGCCTGTAGGACTCTCTAAAATCCGCAAAAGACTGAGTAAAAAGTAATAAAGATTCATTACTAGTAGACTTTGGTTAGATTAGTATTTTATAACTATTCAGCTATTTTAAAACCTGCGATGTTCCTTCTTCTTGGACGACAGCGCTATTGCGATGGGCGAGATGAGGTGCTGTAGTTTGGATGAGATATTTTTTTATGTCTAAAACCAAAGAATATCTTAAAATTCATATTTATTAAACCAGTTTAATTAGAATCTACTAAATATTCACGAAATTTATTGAGTTGTTAATAATCAACTTCTTAAAACTTCACACAATGGCTAAAGAATATATAGATTTAGATACCCTGAAATACCTTTTATATGATGTTCATCAATTAGAAGAAGTGTTACAGCAAGATCGTTTTGCTGATCACGATAAAGAATCCCTAGACTTATTTTTAAATTCGGTTAAAGAATTCTCAGATCGGGAATTGTTTCCATATTTTAAAGAAATGGACGAAAAACCCGCCTACCATAAAGATGGAGGCGTGGTGGTTCATAAACAAGTAGAGGTGATGATGAAAAAAGGAGGAGAGATGGGACTCATTTCTGGTACCTTTGATTATGAAGCAGGTGGATTACAATTACCGATGATGATGTATACAGCCTCTGCCTTTATTCAAGATGCGGCTAATAATCATTTACCGGGTTACGTAGGACTAACCCTTGGTGCAGCAGAGTTAATTATCCATTTTGCTAATAAAGAATTAAATGACACCTATGTTCCTAATATGCTTTCTGGAAATTGGGGTGGAACGATGTGCTTAACAGAACCACAAGCTGGTAGTTCTTTATCAGATGTGGTAACAAAAGCAACACCTCAGGAAGATGGTTCTTATAAAATATTAGGACAGAAAATTTTTATTTCTGGGGGTGATCATCAATATGCTGATAATTTTGTGCACTTGGTTTTAGCTCGTATCGAAGGGGCACCCGCAGGAACCAAAGGAATATCTTTATTTATTGTTCCTAAAAAACGTCCTGATGGAAATGGTGGTTTGGCAGCTAATGATGTAACCACAGTTGCTGATTTCCAAAAAATGGGTCAGCGAGGATATTGTACTACGCATTTAGGTTTTGGTGATGCGGATGATTGTAAAGGTTGGTTAGTAGGAGAAGCAAATCAAGGGCTTAAGTATATGTTTTTGATGATGAATGGTGCTCGTATTGCGGTGGGACGAGGTGCTGCTGCGATTGCTACAGCAGCGTATCAAGCTTCATTAGAATATGCAAAAGAACGTCCGCAAGGTAGAAAACTGGCCAGTACAGGTAAAAAAGATCCTGAGCAAGGACAAACACTGATCATTAATCATCCCGATGTACGTAGAATGCTGTTGTTACAAAAAGTAATTGCAGAAGGTTCCTTAAGTCTGGTGCTGTTAGCTTCGAAATATTATGATTTCAAAGAAACATCACAGGATAAAGCTGAAAAAGAGAAGTATAGCTTGTTGTTGGAACTGATCATACCGATGGTAAAAACCTATCCATCGGATATGGGTGCGCACGCAGTTTCTAATGGATTGCAAGTTTTAGGAGGTTACGGGTTCTGTTCAGACTTTATACTACAACAATATTATAGAGATATCCGAATTTTCCCTATTTATGAAGGAACCACAGGTATACAATCTCAGGATTTATTAGGAAGAAAACTTCTGATGGAAAATGGCAAGGCTTTAGAATTGCTTAATAATGAAATAATGCAAACCGTCCGACAAGCCTCAGAATATGATGATCTTAAAGGGTATGCGAATACATTAGGACAAAAGCTGCTGTTAACTCAAAAGGTAATAGGTTTCTTAGTTGGTTTTGCTAAAAAAGGAGATTATGAACGTTTTCTGTCGGACGCAACACCGTTTATGGAATTCTTTAGTAATATTACGATAGCCTGGATATGGTTAGATATGGCGGTAAATGCTAAAAATGCCATTATAACTGGAAAAAACACTTACTCTGAAGAATTTTACGAAAGCAAGATTCACGCGATGAAATTCTATTTTAAATATGAATTACCTAAGACCAGTGGTCTGGCAGAGATTCTGATGGATGAAGAAGTATTAACAATTGCAGGAGAGAAAGAGGTTTTTAATTAATTCATTTTCCTCATTTTATCATTATAGCATTAACCCATTTTATCATTAAAACATTAATTCATTAACTACCTAATGAACAGCATAAAACAATCATTTAATTTAGAAGGAAAAGTAGCCATAATAACAGGCTCAAGTAAAGGAATCGGAAAATCCATAGCACAGGGATTGGCAGAACACGGTGCCAAAGTGGTTATCAGTAGCCGAAATCAGGAAGCTGTAGATGAAGTGGCAGCCGAGTTTAAAGCAGCTGGATTAGAGGCTGTGGGTATCGCTTGTCATATTGGTAAAGCTGATCAACGAAAGCAGCTTGTTCAAAAGACAATCGAGCATTATGGCGGAGTTGATATTTTAGTAAATAATGCAGCAATTAATCCTATTTATGGTCCTATAGAAGATGCAGAAGAAGAAGTATTTGATAAGATTATGGATGTGAATGTCAAAGCACCGTGGATGTTATCCAATTTAATCTTACCATCTATGCAGGAACGTGGTGGTGGCAGTATTATTAATATTGCCTCTGTGGAAGCTTTACATCCTGGAGCAGGATTAGGATTATATAGTACTAGCAAAGCGGCTTTATTGATGCTTACCAAAAACCAGGCGAAAGAATGGGGACAATACGGAATCCGTGCCAATGTATTATGTCCGGGATTGATCAAAACGAAGTTTAGTGCGGCACTTTGGCAAAACGAAAAGTTACTGAATAAAATAGAAAAGACGTTACCAACAGCACGTATGGGAATGCCTGATGAAATGGCTGGCGTGGTATGTCTATTAGCTTCAGAAGCAGGAGCTTATATGACCGGAAGCGTGTACAATGCGGATGGAGGTTATATGATTGCAGGCTGATACACGTTTTTGGGCGTTCGAGCGGACTTTACATTGCAATTCCTCTTCGCCTGAGGCGGATGCGGGATTTCCATTACAAATGCTTTGTATTCACGATTTCTTAAAATAATAGAAATCAATGAGTAATCCCTAACGCAAAAGAAGAATTAGATAAAAATACTAACCTTTAACTTCAGTTTTTTACTGTATTCATGTTGAAGGTCAATAGCATTAAGATATTATAATATGAATTTTGAGTATTCAGAAAAAATTATAGAACTCCAACAAAAGCTTACCGCTTTTTTTGAAGAACATATACTACCTGTAGAAGAAGAGGTAAACACCTTTATCTACAATCCTGTTAACCGATGGAAACCATGGCCAGGAATGGAGGACTTAAAGGCAAAAGCAAAAGCAGCTGGATTATGGAACTTGTTTTTACCCAAAAGTTATGGAGACCTAAGTCCAGGATTAACAAATCTTGAGTATGCACCTTTAGCAGAAATTATGGGGCGCATATTATGGTCCTCAGAAATATTTAATTGCAGTGCTCCTGATACAGGAAATATGGAAGTGTTAGCCAAGTATGGTTCGCCGGAGCAACAGCAACAATGGTTAGATCCTTTAATGAATGGAGAAATTCGTTCTGCTTTTTTAATGACAGAACCACAGGTAGCTTCTTCTGATGCTACTAATATTGAGACTTCTATTGTTAAGGATGGTGATGAATATGTGATCAATGGTACAAAATGGTGGTCGTCTGGTGGAATGAATCCCGATTGTAAGATTGCTATTGTGATGGGAAAAACGGATCCAGACGCTCCAAGACATCAACAGCAAAGTATGGTATTGGTACCTATGGATACACCGGGATTAAAAATAATCAGACCTTTATCAGTATTTGGATTCTATGATTCTCCAGAAGGTCATGCGGAGATTGTTTTAGACAATGTACGAGTACCAAAAGAGAATTTGATTTTAGGAGAAGGTAGAGGATTTGAGATTGCACAAGGTAGATTAGGACCAGGTCGTATCCATCATTGCATGCGTTTGATTGGGATGGCACAACGATCTTTAGAATTAATGTCCAAACGTGCCGCAGAACGCATAGCTTTTGGAAAAACGTTTAAAGATTACAGTAGTATTCGTCAGGAGATTGCCCAATCACAATGTGACATTGAACAAGCCAGATTGCTAACACTGTCCGCAGCGGATAAAATGGACAAATTAGGTAATAAAGCATCCAAAGACTTAATCGCAATGATAAAGATTGTAGCACCTAATATGGCATTAAAAGTAATTGATCGAGCTATGCAGATACACGGCGGAAAAGGAGTAGGTCCTGACACGCCTTTAGCACATTTTTTTGTTGCTGCAAGGATGTTGCGTCTAGCCGATGGTCCAGATGAAGTGCATATGTACCAGTTAGGAAAAAGTGTGATTAAAAAATACTCAGAATAAAAAATGCAAAACGTACGCAAAGGCGAAGAACTAAACGAAAAAACTTTAAAATTATTCCTTCATAAAAAAGGATTGATAGATAATGACCAAAGTAGTTGGCAGGTAGAACAATATACACATGGGTATTCTAATCTTACCTATTTATTAAAAATAGAAGAGAAAGAATATGTATTGCGTCGTCCACCTTTTGGAGCAATTAAGCGAGGGCACGATATGGGACGAGAGTTTAAGGTACAATCAGGTGTGTATAAAGCATTTCCGAAAGTGCCAAAAATGTATGCTTTTACAGATGATGAAAGTATTCTAGGTTGTCCTTTTTATATTATGGAAAAAGTAGATGGTATTATTCTAAGTGCCCGAGAAGCTAAAAAAAGGAATGTTTCGGCCAATGATTTTAAAACCATTGCTGATTCCTGGTTGAATACCTTTGTAGCCCTTCATGATATAGATTATAAAGCAGTAGGGTTAGAAGATTTAGGTAAACCACAAGGCTATGTGGAGCGACAAGTATCGAATTGGGGAAAACAATACCTTAATGCAGCTACAGATGATGTTCCGGCGGCAGAGAAGGTGATGAAATGGATGAAAGAACATCAACCTAAAGACTATAGATATAGTTTGGTTCATAACGATTTTAAATATGATAATGTAGTTTTTAAAGACGATAGCTGGAAAGAAGTAATAGCAGTGCTGGACTGGGAAATGGCGACATTAGGAGATCCTTTAATGGATTTGGGCACGTCTTTAGGATATTGGACGATGAGCAGTGATCATGAGTTCGTTCAGCAAGGTATTCCGTCACCAACCATAATGGAGGGAAATCCAAGCCGAAGCGAGATTGTAGAGCTATATGCGCAAAAAAGCGGAAGAGATGTAGATCATCTTATATTCTATTATGCTTTCGGACTTTTTAAAATAGCAGTAATTGCTCAACAGATTTATTATCGATATAATAAAGGGCTAACGACAGATCCTCGTTTTGCACAATTAAACAAAGCAGCAGAATTGCTTTGTAATCTAGCTTGGCAAGCTATTCAGACCAAGAAAATAGATTAAATTTAGGTTATAATGGATTATTTAGAGGCAACATACTATTTTGATTATGAATCGGATGAGATCCAGAATATTATTAAAGAATTTAATACGGATACATTAACTCCTAAGGAGAAAGCTATACGGTTATACCTTAAAGTAAGAGATAACTGGTGGTATGATCCATACCATATAAGCCTGACTAAAGATGCATACAAGGCTAGCTGGACTGCAAGAAAAAGTAGCGGTCATTGTCTGGACAAATCTATACTCCTGATTGCTTGTTTACGAGGATTGGGAATTCCTGCAAGAATTCATCTTGCCAAGGTGAAAAATCACATTGGTGTGGAGCGGTTGATAGAAAAATTTGGCACTAACGAATTAACACCTCACGGGATGGTCAATGTTTTTCTTGACGGAAAATGGCTAAAAGCATCTCCCGCTTTTAATAAGGCGCTATGCGAAAAATGTAACGTGGCTCCTTTAGAGTTTGATGGAGAAAAAGATTCCATGTTTCAGGAGTTTGATAATGACGGAGGAATTTTTATGGAATATATTGAAGATTATGGACATTTTGAGGATCTTCCATTTGATTTTATAATGAATAATATCAAAGAGCATTACGCCGAAATTTTTCAACAATATGAAGGACTCACAGAAATTCGATTATAAAATATAATCTCTATGACCAATACATTTACAGGAATCACACAAAAGCAGTTTCATGATTTTATGGAATTTGAAGTCGATGGACCTTTTCAGATGATCAATCTTTTGAAGTTTAAGGATAAAGTAGAAGAAACCGAAACCACTGGAGCAGAGGCTTATGCACAATATATGAATGCGATCCTACCTTTTTTCCAAGATACAAGTGCCAAAGTGATATATCAAGGCAAGCCTTTGTTTGGTTTAATCGGTCCGGAAAATACTATAGAATGGGATAAGATACTGATTGTAGAATACGAGAGTAAGCAAGAATTTATAGGAATGATCACCAGAGAAGGGTATCCTGCTGATATGCGGAGTCGTGCCTTATCAGATTCCCGATTGATTTTGTGTACTTCAAAATAAATATAGAATAACCAACTTAAATAAGTATATGCAAGTAAAAGATAAAATAGTCATAGTGACTGGAGCAGGCTCAGGAATAGGAGCAGCCACAGCAAAACATTTTGCAAAATACCAGGCTACCGTTGTGGTTTCTGATATAAAAGAAGGAAAAGCCAAAAGCATTGCCGACGAAATTAATAATGGAGGAGGAAAAGCAGTAGTGGTTGCTGCTAATGTAGCTAAGTTTGAAGAGGTAGAACAACTGATCAATACTACCGTAGAGCAGTTTGGGCAGCTAGATGTGATCGTAAACAATGCTGGCATTGGTCCCAGAAAAATGACAAAAACAGGAGAATACTCTTTAGAAGATTGGGATAGTGTCATTGCAGTAAATCAAACAGGAGTATTCTATTGTATGAAACTTGCATTACAACAAATGATGAAACAAGGTCACGGAAATATTGTAAACCTTGCTTCATTAGCAGGTTTAAAGGCATCATTGAATAATCTTTCCTATAGCGCCAGTAAATTTGCGGTGGTCGGAATGACTAAATCTGCAGCATTAGAATATGCTACTAAAAACATCCGTATTAATGCCGTATGTCCTGGATATACAGAATCTGCTTTATTAAGCAAATTGTTATCAGTAAGACCGGATATGGATCAGATGCTAAAAAGTGTGATTCCGATGAAACGATATGGACTCGCTGAAGAAATAGCTGAAGCTGTTGTATGGCTGGCTTCTGATAGTACCAAATTCATTACAGGACAAACAATTACTTTAGATGGTGGAACCTCTTTGTAAAACTATTAATTAATCATTTAATCAAGCTATAACCAAGAATGCAAACCATTAGAATTGAAAGAAAACACAATTACGCTATTGTTCAGTTACATAGAGGCAAAGTAAATGCGATTAACCATCAAATGACTAAGGAAATAAGGCAAGCTTTTTCGGATTTAGAAATTGATGATGCTGTTAAAGGAGTCATTATCACTGGAACTCCACATTTCTTTTCGGCAGGGTTGGATGTAATCGAGCTATATAGCTATGATGAGTCAAAAATGAATGAATTTTTCAATGATTTTGGTGGAATGTATATTCAGTTGACCAAGTTTACGAAACCGTTTATCTGTGCGATTACAGGATATGCTCCAGCAGGAGGTTGTGTCATTGCGATTACTGCTGATCACAGAATTATGGCTGCAGGAGAAAAGTATACTATTGGATTAAACGAAGTAGCGGTGAATATTCAGATTTCTAATAATCTAATTAGAGGATACTCGTATTGGTTAGGAGAAGGAAAAGCAAACGAATGTATTTTAGGAGGAAAATTATTGAACGTAAACGAAGCTTTGACCTCCGGATTAGTGAATGAAGTGTGTGATTTAGAAGAAGTATTGCCAAAAGCTGAAGCCAAAATGAAAAAATATTTGCAGGCTGATGAAGACATCTTCAAGAATACTAAATATAAACTCCGAAAAGATTGGTTGGAGAATATGGAAGATGATCCCAAAGTGGATCTGGAACAAGCAATTTCACTTTGGTGGAAACCAGAAATAAGAGCCAAAATGAAAGCTTTTGTAGAGAGTCTTCAGAAAAAATAATAAAAACTTAGAATTTATAGTAAAACATAATAATAACACAAAAATGAATAAACAAATCATCTTAAAAAATCGTCCTGAAGGACTACCAGATAAAAATACTTGGGAACTGCAAGACAACCCAATTCCAGAACCTGCAGAAGGAGAAATATTGGTGCAACATCATTATATATCATTAGATCCAGCTATGAGAGGTTGGATGCGAGAAGGTAAATCGTACATAGAACCTGTAGAATTAGATGATGTTATGCGTGCCGGTTCTATTGGCAAAGTAATAAAATCAAATAACCACCCTAAATTTAAAGAAGGAGATTATGTAACAGGTTGGGGCGGCGTACAACAATATACTGTTACCAATGGTGATAATTGGTATGCTGTAGATCCAAGTTTAGCACCTTTGCCAATGTATATCGGTACTTTAGGAATGCCGGGAATGACAGCATATTTCGGAATTTTAGAAGTGGGTAAGATTAAAGAAGGAGATACGGTCTTAGTTTCCGGAGCTGCTGGAGCTGTTGGTAGTGTGGTTGGACAAATCGCAAAAATCAAAGGCTGTCGTGTTATCGGAATTGCAGGTGGAAAAGATAAATGTGATTATGTGGTAAATGAATTGGGCTTTGATGCTGCAATTGATTATAAATCCGAAGATATTTATGAGGCGATCAAACGAGAATGTCCAAAAGGAATTGATGTGTATTTCGATAATGTAGGAGGAGAGATTCTGGATGCTGCACTATCAAGATTACGCATGCACGCACGAATCGTAATTTGCGGAGCTATTTCACAATATAATAATATGGAAGATATGAGAGGGCCTAAAAATTATCTGTCATTATTAGTAAATAGAGCAACAATGCAAGGAATGGTAGTGATGGATTATGCAAAAGACTATGGCAAAGCAGCCAGAGAAATGGGTGGTTGGCTAGCACAAGGAAAGCTAAAAAGCAGAGAAGATATTTATGAAGGAATTGAGAATTTCCACGAAACGTTCTTGCGTTTGTTTTCCGGAGATAAAATGGGAAAACTAATATTAAAAGTTATTGAAGAGTAATAAAATCCGTCGATTCGAGTGCTTCGACCATAGGAGAAGTGTATCGAGAATAGGATTTTGAATAAAAATTATATAAATAACAATGAGTTAACTCAATCACTCAAAATACTCACAAACCAACTATGAAAGCAATAGTTTGTAAACAATATGGATTACCAACCAATCTGATACTGGAGGATCTTAAAAGTCCAGAACCAAAAGAAAATGAAGTTTTAATTACAGTAAAAGCTTGTGGAGTGAATTTTCCTGATACTCTGATCATTCAAGGGTTATATCAGTTTAAACCAGAACTACCATTTACTCCCGGAAGTGATGTGGCAGGAGTGGTAAAAGCAGTTGGATCACAAGTAAAACATCTTAAGGTAGGTGATGAGGTTTTTGGATTTGTAATGCAAGGTGGATATGCAGAAGAAGTTGCTGTACCGGCTAATGTATGTTTCAAAAAACCTCCAAAAATGGACTTCCCGATTGCTGCATCTTTTATGATCGCTTATGGAACATCGTATCACGCATTAAAAGATAGAGCAAAGCTGAAAGAAGGAGAAACGTTGTTAGTTTTAGGAGCCTCAGGTGGTGTTGGTCTTGCTGCTGTAGAATTAGGAAAGTTGATGGGCGCTAAAGTAATCGCTGCTGCATCCTCTGATGAAAAATTGAAGCTATGCAAAGAATATGGCGCCGATGAAGTGATTAATTATACCGGAGAAGATTTACGATCCAGAATTAAAGAACTAACTGGCGGAAAAGGAGCTGATGTGGTATATGATCCTGTAGGAGGTGATTATTCAGAATTTGCATTAAGAGGTACAGCGTGGGAAGGTAGATACCTGGTAATAGGTTTTGCTGCAGGAAGTATCCCAAAGATTCCCTTGAACCTAACATTGTTAAAAGGTTGCTCAATCGTAGGTGTGTTTTGGGGTAATTTTGCAATGAAGACTCCTAAGAAAAATATGGAAAATACTATGCAATTAATGCAATGGTTAGGAGAAGGAAAATTAAAACCACATATCCATAAGATATATCCGTTAGAAGAAGCTCCTAAAGCTCTGGAAGAAATGATGGATCGAAAGGTGAGAGGCAAAGTTGTGATTCAGTGTTCATAATCAGATTGATAACAGAATGGATATAGAGCTGTCACACTGAGCTTATCGAAGTGTTGTCGAAGCCTATCCGAAACTTGTGTTTTGTTGCACTTCGACGGGCTAAGTTTGACACCGAAATATTTTATAAATAACTAAAAAAAATGAGATTAAAAGATAAAGTAGCAATTATTACAGGTGGCGCCAGAGGAATAGGAAAAGCAGTTTCAGAATTGTTTGCGCAAGAAGGTGCAACAGTGATCATCTGGGATTTATTAACTGAAGGCGAAAGCGTTGCTAAAGAGATTGTGACAAAAGGTCAAGTAGCAGAATTTACAAATATTTCTGTGACTGATAAAGCGGCAATAGAGGCTGAAGCCGAAAGAATCCATAAAAAATATGGTAAAATAGATATCTTGATCAATAATGCTGGTATTACTAAGGATCGTACGCTTCATAAAATGAGTGAAGCCGAGTGGGATGCTGTAATTGATGTAAACCTGAAAGGTGTTTTTCTATGTACACAAGTGGTTTCTCAATATATGAAAGAAGCTGGGTATGGTCGTATCGTTTCTGCGGCATCGAATGTTGGGTTACGAGGTAATTTTGGACAAACAAATTATGCAGCAACAAAAGCAGGAGTCATTGCCATGTCTAAAACATGGACGATGGAACTTGGTAAATATGGGATTACAGCAAATGCGTTGGCTCCTGGTTTTACACTCACTGAAATGACTGAACAAATTCCGAAAGAACATCTGGATGGAATAAAATCTCAAATTCCACTTAAAAAAGCAGCGATACCGTTAGATATAGCCTATGGATATTTATATCTGGCATCAGATGAAGCTTCTTATGTTTCGGGTATATGCCTTACGATTGATGGCGGGATCTCAAGATAGAATTGATAATTTTTAGTTTTAGTTGTTGAAATTTAAGTTGTTAGGTGGGATTATAATGTTATTGTAACACTGAGCTTGTCGAAGTGTAATGTTAGATAAAGAGTTTACCAAAGAAAGAACCATGAATAAACTAATCTGTAAAAACTTTGAAGAGTTTAAAACGTACGAGGGTAAATCATTACCAATAGGGGAGTGGCTTACAGTTACACAAGAGATGATCAATGCGTTCGCAGAAGCTACACAGGATTTTCAATGGGTTCATGTGGATCTGGAACGAATCAAAAAAGAATCTCCTTTTAAAAAGCCAATCGCACACGGATTCTTGTCAGTCTCTTTACTATCTAAAATGTTAATGGATCTGATTCAGATAGAAAGTTTAGCGATGGGAGTTAATTATGGACTGAATAAAGTGCGATTTCCACATCCGGTTTTGGTGGATAGTAGATTAAGATTGCATAGCAGTATCCAAATGATCGAGCCTTATGCTGAAAACGGGCTAAAAATCACGTGGGATTGCTCTGTAGAAATAGAAGGTGTTGATAAACCTGCTTGTGTCGCAGAATTTGTGTCTTTGATGTTTGAAGGATAATACTCTTTCAAACATAAGAGATTTTTATGTTTATTAACTATTAAGTATTAACTTTTAACAAATTTAAGTGTTTGGTTATTATCAAATTTGATCAGATAGATTCCCTGTGAGTAGTTTTGAATATTAATTCTTTCATTTTTGTTAATAATACCTTCTTCTATTTTGCTACCCAGCAGGTTATAAATTTCATACTTTTTATCAGACGTTATACCAGAAAGATAGATTACATCTTTAGATGGATTAGGGAACAGTTTTAATTTCGTAGCAGATTGAAATTCATCTGTACTAAGTGTAGCTCTTGTAAACTTATAAATAGTTCCATTTGGAATTACACCATTTAGAAAAGTATTGTTATCTACTGTCGAAAGCACGACGGTTGGGTTAGTAGGGTTACCGGATAAGAAAGTGGCATTCTCTTCAATAACGTCCGTTTCAAAGTTATAAGCAGGAATTAAAACAATTGAGGAGCCAGTTTCTCCATCAAAAGCCTGACTTGGATTAGAGATAGAATTAGGACCAAAATGAATTTCTATATCATTAGATCCTTCAAATAACCACAATTGGAAATTTGTAAAATCAGTAGAAATCCCATCTGCTAATATATCCGAAAGGAAACCTACATTATTCCATTCAATTTTTAATATTCTATTTCCGGCAGAACCTTCAACCAAGTACGAGATGTTTGATAATGAACCAGTAGTGGCATTTGGATTGTTATCGTCATAAGCTCTATCGACAATATCTGCTCCATAAACAACCAATGCAGGTAGAATTCCTGTTTCATTTGGATTAGATGTTAATCCAGCTCCAAATCCCCAGTCATCGATGTAAATTTGATTTATGGTAATGTCAAAATAGTCAAAATTAAAGCCAATAGGAATTTCAAACTCAGGATCATCCCAAGGTGCTGTATTGTTTAAAGATGTGCTATTGGTTAAGTTAATATATGTACCGGTAGACGTGCTTAATTCATAAGACTGAGAGTTTACAAAGAAGGATATCCCGCAAAGAATTAATGTAAGTATTTTTTGTGTGCTCATAATTGAATAAGTAACGATTTGTATTCAAAAATAAGATCACTATTTTACTAAATCATTGGATTGTGCTTGAACAGCAGAATATTGTGGATGAATATGAGTTAATTTAGGGAATTAGGATACATCATTATTATAATCTTTTCTGAATAAAAAATGTTAATCTAGAATAAAAGAATACCCAACTGTTATAACTATTTTAGACTACTTGGAGAATCTGTGTCCATTTTTTGGAGTTATTTTATTCCTCTGAATCTTCCTCTATTTCTTCCTTTATTTCTTTTCCTTGCACGTTTAGTTGCTTGTCTAAAAAATATAAACCATTCATGGTTTCCTCATAAATTAATTCTGCAGCGCCATCTCCATTCTCAGTGAGATTGCCATTTTTATCATAGTATTTTATAGTTTGTATAAGACCTGAAGAAGCTCGGGTATATTCGTATTCTGCTATACCAATTCTGTCATTAACTAAATTAAGATCTGTGTCATAGGTACTTTCTTTAATCATTAAATCAGAGTCATTATACTCATAAGCTACCTTATGATATCCACCAGATCCCATTGTTGGCCTACTTGTTTTATCAAAGTATTCATAAGAGATAATCTGTCCGGCTTCGTTTAATGTCTTTTTTTTATAAAAAACACCGTCTTGATCATTTATGGGTTTATCAAATCTATCATAGTTTTTAAGGCCAACATAGCGTTGTTGTTTGTCGTATACGTATTCTATCGCACTTATGCCATTTTGATACGTAGTTCTTTTGTTTTTTGAATTGTAATAAGTTTCGCGTGTAATATTTCCATATTGGTTATATGTATAATGGGTAATACAGGCCCCTTTAATTAGTCTGTTTTGTGTATCAAATTCTTTAACAAGCGTATCTTTGCCAAAAAGATTATATTCATATAATGTTTTAAATACTCCATTTAATAGAGCTGGCCTCATCTTTTTATCGTAGTTGGTTCTTTCTGTAAGAAGGTTATCTTTATTATAGGTATATAGATTAAAAGTAATATTTTGGTTGGCTTTTGCCAAAACATTTTCTGATTGATAATAAGTAGTTTTTGTTTTATTGTTACGATCATCATATTCCCATCGGATGATGGCTGCATCCAGATTGTATGGCTTCAGGTTTCCTAAAGAATCTAACCTTTTTTCTTCAATTAAATTACCGTTATTATCATAAGCATACTCGTATATTTCAATTCCATCCTCTGATATTGCAAAACATTCATTTTCGTCTAAAAAGTACTCACGGATTATTTTATTATTTTTGTTTAAATATTGCTTTTTAATAGCATATCCAAAATCGTTATTAAAAGTAGTATCGTATACATCAATATTTAAAATATTGCGAATAGAGTCGTTGACGTATTCATATTTACTGGCACCATTCCTATTGTCGTCAAATGCTAAAACATAACCATCATAATATTTGGCGGTAAATTCTAATCTATTTTTATAACCATAATCCCATACTTGCATGAAGTAATCATCATTTCCAATAACTGGTAATTCCAGTGCGTTATATCTTTTAACAGAGGTGTAATTGTCATTTAGATCATAAGTGTATTTGTAAATGCAAATACCTTCTTTATTTTCTATTTGATTACCATTTATATCGAGATTCACAAATTGGATTAAATTTCCTCTTTCATCATATGTATAATGAAGATTGTACTCTGTTAAATGGGTAGCAAATCCTCCATCTTTATTGTACAATCTTGTTCTTTTTATCTTATGATAATCGTCTATAACATAATCATATATAGAAATATAATCTTTGTCATTCATGGGTTGATTTTCCAAATCAAAATTAGAAATTTTGATAGTCCTACCTTCCTTATCAAATTCTCTTCTTTCGTGAAAAACAAGATCATTATTAGTAGTTAATTTTCCATTGTTGTCATAATACGTAGAATATAGGCTCTTAGTTTTTGGATTGTATTTCCAAAAAGCTTTATGTACAGATTTGTATTCAACAGGGCTGTTATGAGCATCGTAATAGGATATAGTCATATCGTTATTACTATTCTTAACTGTTTTTGAAATAGATCTGTTTAAAACCGTATTTGGTGTCATATCACTATTGAAATAATGCATCTCAGACGTCGAATCTGTAGGTTTTATTATTTTAGTAATTGCAGTTTTGAAAAGACCTCCATTAGCAAGTTCTCCATTTTTGAAATACTTAATAATTACCTCATTGTCATTACGTTCAACTTTATAACATTTTCCGTTGATACAGTCTGTTTTGCCGATTGGGTAAGAAGTAAGAATTTGATGATCTAATGTGTGATAAACATATCTAAAGTATTCAGTTTCTTTTTTAGTAAAGTCATAGTAACTATAAATATTTGGATTTTTATAGTAGTAGGTTTCACGCAATAAATCATCAATTTTTAATTCCCAAAACCGTTGTTTTTTGTAATCCATATTATGTTCAGAAACCTCATCATATTCTCTTTGCATCTTTGCTCGCTGTAAATCAAATTTATCATACAAATCTTGAAGTGTACCCGGTGAAATATTCTCTAATCCTTTTTTCACTATTTCCTTACGTAATAAACGTGCGTGATATTCTGTGATATTAAAATGATACTGTTCATGCTTTAATAACTGAGCGTCAAATACAGAATCTTTTAACCTTTCTGATTGATTAGGATCCATAAATGCATACACCAGAGAATCCTCTTCGTTAATCATTCTTGGACAGAAAATTTCAGAGAATATAGTAGCATCGTACGCATCGTTAATTTTTTCTACTTCCTGAAAATCAGACCAATTGACCGATCGATCTGACCATTGAACCATGTCGCTTAGTTCAACTTTGTTTGTATAGCCTACTATAAAGATTAAAATTAATAGTACCAGAGAAGCATATAAATAATGTTTAGTTTTCATACGCTATTTCCTCCTCTCTTTTTTTAAAAAGTGATTTATATATTATAAAAGGAACATAGGTAAAACCCCAGAGTAGAATTGTTAAGAATATTGTATTAGCGATGTCATCCCATTGAAAAGAATAATAATTAAAAGATAAGTTATAGGCATATATGCTAAAAGCAAGTAGGGCAGCATAAGTCAACCTTTGTCTTAATAAATAAGCATTTAGTTCTGGCAAAGGACGTTTCTTATTCGCTATCAGTAATAATAAAAAGTAACAGACCAATAGTGACATAGCAATGCACAAATATCTAAAAAGGTCATTTTCTACATAATTGTTAAAAAGTTGAATAAGTAATGTATTTAATAAAGAAAAGAATAGTATTTCTGTGAGTAAGTCTATATTTGATTTCCCGGGAGGTAAGGTTATTCTTAATTTGAATGGTTTTCGTTTTGTAATAGGAGCATCAATTTCTTTAGGATTATAACCATACTTATTAGCACCGTAATTCCCTTCACCAAAGAGCATGAATAGTCCGTAAAACGGAATTATCTGAAAAAAACCACTATTACCCAAGTCGTGACAACGTTTAGCTCCCTGTGCTAAAAGGAACCAATATGATGGTATGGTCATTAATATTATAAGAGATTCAGCTTCTGGTATAATTTCGGTGATAACTCCTAACAAAAAAAAGGATGCCAGGAATATAATATAGCTTAGACCATATTCTAGTCTTCGTATCCTTCCAGAGAAGGAAAAAGGATTTTTAAACATACTTTTGGGGCGTAGGTTATTTTAATAATTTGCGAATATAATTATTTTTTAAGAAATGTGAATTTCCCCATATTTTTTTACCTTCTTTAGAGTGACATGTCAAATACAAAATATTATATTATGTAATAATTCTAGGATGTTTTGATAGCATATTTATAGTATATTTAAATCATGCAACATCACGAATTCTTTTTTGATTATAAAAAACACAAACTCTTTGGGCAATATTGGTTACCTAAAGACTGTAAAGCCATCATTTTATTGGTACACGGTATGGGGGAGCATTCTACTAGATACACCGATTATGTAATTCCTGAGTTATTAGCAAAACATATAGGTATAATTACTTATGATAATTTCGGACACGGTAAGAGCAGTGGTAAAAGAGGACATTGTCCGAGTTACGAAGCATTAATGGAGGTAATTGATATAGTATACCATAAAGCTAAAGAAACCGTAAGCGATCTTCCAATTTTTTTATATGGTCATAGTATGGGAGGGAATCTGGTAATTAATTATATATTGAGAAGCGATCTTAAGGTTGCAGGAGCCATTTTAACTAGTCCGTTTTTGCGTTTGGCATTTCAGCCGCCTGCTTGGAAAATGATGATGGGTAAACTATTTCAAAAAATAGCACCTTCAATTACATTGCCTTCCGGGTTGGATGCAAACGCTATTTCCAGGGTACCTGAAGAAGTAGAGAAGTACAAAAATGATCCTTTAGTGCACGATAAAGTGAGTCCTAATTTCTCTTTACCAATCATAAAGGCTGGTAAGTGGGTAATGACCAAGGCTTCTCAATTAGAAACTCCTATTTTATTAATGCATGGAACTGCTGATCAGGTAACAAGCTATGCTGCGAGTCAGGAACTTTCGGAACAAACAGATTATATCGATTTTATTCCATTTAAAGATGGTTACCATGAACTTCATAATGACCTGGATAAAGAAAAATTAATAACAACTGCTGTTTTCTGGATAGAGGATAAAATGTAAATATTTTAATTATTTAAGTTCTTTTTGTAAGGGCATTCATACCTGTTTATTATTGTGACGCTCTTGGTTTTTACGTACTTTTAGAAATAACAATAGTATACTTGTATCAAACCCTACCAACATTTAAATAAATACACGTAAATTATATCATGGAAGAAGTTGTTAATATCAAAAGTAAAAAAATCTCAGTATTTGATATCATTCCTGAACAGCAGATTGGCATGAGCAATTGTTAGGTGGCAGCGCTTTCTATGGCAATGCTGAGTTATGGAGTGTTTAAGTCAGAGAAGCAATTGGATAAAATTCTTGAAGCAAATAACCAAGGCTTAGATTTATTTACACTACATCCACAACTATCTTCGCATTTTAGTTATATAGATACAGAGTACAGAAGTGAGATATATGGAAACGATCCAAAATTAACCTTAGAAGAAATCCAAGGTAAAATAGATAATGATCGTCCAGTCCTTATTGGAACACAAAATTATGGTGGCTTTTTAGCACATGCACTATTAATCATAGGCTACACCGATGATGATACCGTGCTTATTATAGATCCCTGGGTAGGGTCTATAAAAGAAATTGAACACAAAGAACTTGTGAATTATTGGGTAGAAACTATAATTTTTAATAGCTAAACTCTGAAATACTTTTTTAGAACTTCACTTTTTTAAAATTTGATATTTATATCAAACCTTGTTATATGGTATTGTGAAGTAGAAAATGGTACCCATATCTTTTTTACTTTCTAACCAGATTTTACCTCCAAGCATTTCGGTGTAAGCCTTTGCAATCGATAATCCAATACCAGCTCCTTCTATAGCATAATTATTTTCTATGTCTGCCTGAACAAATCTCTCGAAAATTGCTTTTTGGCGATCTTGGGCGATACCCATACCTGTATCTTTTACGAAAAACTGTAAGAATTTCTCTTTAACTTCATAGCCAAATGAGACAGAGCCTTCTGGAGTGTATTTAAGAGCATTTTTAACCAGATTAGTAAGTATGGCATTAAATTTTTCTTTATCCGTTTTAATGACTGCATTTTCCTCGGATAATGAATTGTTATAGGATAGTTGGAGTTCTTTTCTGTCTGCTTCTGGTTTAAAAAATTGGTATAAATAGGTTACCTGTTCGTTAATGTTTACTTCAGAAAGAAAAACTTTTACTTGTCCCGACTCAATTTTAGAGATATCAATAATATCTCTAATAATATTGAGCATACGGGCACCACTTTCTTCGATTAAACTTATATATAGTTGTTGCTCATCTCCCGTAAGTACTGGTTCTTTTAAAAGTTCTGCAAAACCCAAAATTCCGTTCATCGGAGTTCTAATTTCGTGACTCATGTTGGCTAGAAAAGCAGATTTTAATCGATCACTTTCCTCTGCTTTATCTTTCATTTTATTTAACTCTATTTCATAGAGCTTCAATTCGGTGATATCAGTGGTAGTACCTACATAACCGATTATTTCGTTTTTCTCATTATATTCAGGGATTGCTTGTCCTAATACCCATTTGATACTACCATCGGGTCTTAAAAATCGATATTCTGCGTGCGACGAATCCCTTCTTTTAGCATCATCATACCATCCGGATTTCAACTTTTTTCTATCTTCGGGATGTACTGCTTTTAGCCATCCATCATCCATAGCTTCTTGCTGTGATAGACCGGAAATTTCACACCATTTTTCGTTTACAAAAGTAGTTTTGCCATTGGCTTTGGTCATAAAAATGCCAACAGGAGAAATATCTGTTAGCGTTTGGTATCTGCTTTCGCTTAATTGTATTACTTTTTCAGCCTCTTCAAATTTTTGACGATAGGTAAGAGAGTGATAGACATCTTTGAAACTGGAATACATGTTTTCTGAGGCTTCCTTTTGCACGTATTTTAGATATATCGTGAATAATATTCCATAATAAAAACTCATGGTTATTTTGGATACCAATCCTGAAATAAGGAAATTCATAATGCTATCAGAATTCCAAAAACCAATCACACTAAACAATACGGCATCAAAGACAAGGACAAGCAGCATAGTCAAAAAGACCCTAAAAAATAAGCTTTTTATATGTTTGGAAATGTATTCGAATATAAAAATCACTAAAATTGAATCCACAAACAGTAATAACGTTCCATAAACCAAAAGAAAAACATTAGTATTAAAGAAATCTGAAAGCATTGTAAAGGATACTTGATGCATGCTCGAATCCTGTAAATTTATTCCGAAAAGTAGGAGTAGGATAACAATCATAAGATTGGCAGTCACCAATGCATAAATAAGTCTTCTGGTTAATAATGCATCTTCTTTTATATAAAATATTAATACAGTAAATAAAGTAACTGAAAACAGAACAGATGAACCAGGAGAGACAGTAATACCATCAAATATTTCAAAATACATCGTGGTAGCGGTAAATACCTGGATAAACTGAAACATACCTAAAGCGGTAAATAATAGACCATTTCCCGTAACTTTTCGAAAGTGGAATAGGACAAGAACTAAGAAGGAAACAACGAATCCTTGCAGAAGAAAAATGGATATTTGATAATAATTAATTGCTTCCATAAAATATAAAGCATCACCTATACATTAAAGTAGCTAAACTATAGTTTGCTATTGGTAGAGGCTGAAAGATGATCAATGTGTGCAAATCCGTAAAGGGAAATTTATTTAATCTGTATTTTTCGAAGATACAAAAGTAATTGGATTTTGGGGGTTTAAAAAAAGCTAAGTTTGTCAAAATGTATTGGGTACATAAAAAAAAGATATTAATTCTTTTATTAACCCTATTTTCAGGGGTAATTATTGTCTTTTAAAACGATACTTTTGATAAGTAAGTCCATCTATTGTATTTAATTAAATAGGATTTTTGATCAAAAGTTGTTGCTTATCTGAATGTGTGATATTATGAAAACTGGTATTCTTTTAACAAAACTCTTTTTTTGCATCTTTATTTTTGGTTGTAATTTAGAAAAAAACGAAAAAGAGAGGCAATTCAAATCTTTGGCAGATCAACAAGACCAAACACATCCCGGTACCGGTGAAGCAGATAGAAAAGAGGTGAAGCTAACATCCCAAAGAAAAGCTCCCGCCTATCCTTTATTTTCGCTAGTTAAAAATATAAAAGCATCTTCAACTCTTAGAAGCCGTAACGTTTCTGCGTTCTCTTATCATCCAACAAACTTATATGATAAATCTATTGAAACTGCCTGGTTCGAAGGTGTCGAGGGTGATGGTATAGGAGAATATATTGAAATGGAATTTTTTACACCTATCGATATTGCTACAATCACAATTAGTAATGGATACGGAAAATCTGAATCTTTATTTGATAAAAATGGAACTGTAGAAGAATTAGCAATAGTAACGGAGGGCAATCGTACAATTATCAAACTCGAAAAAGTTTCTGAACCTCAGCAATTTGATTTGTTTTTAAAAAACGTTTCAAAAATGAAGTTTATCATTAGGTCTGTCTATCCAGGTACAAAGTATAAGGATACCGGTATTTCAGAGATTAGCCTTGAAAGTGAATTGTATTTTAGGTCCAATGCAGGTATAGCCGAAAAAGAGCTTTTGGATTTACACAAGTATTATCGGTCATACTCCGGAGGGGATTATGATAATCCAAAACATAAGTTGATCCATCGCTTGTCTCCTGATCAATTTGAAAATTTTTTGAACTCTGAATTCGAACCGCCGGTTTCTAATGCTGATATGGCAGATAGACTATATTTCATGACAGAAGAAGTTTTACAAAATCATAGTCTGATTCCAGTTTTTCTAAATGTTGCCTCAAAAAAAAACAGAAGTGTGTTTTATGCATATGCGTCAAGGGATCCATATGTAGCCGTTGCCGAAAAAATCTGGAAAGATAACCCGTCTGGGATCCCATTTCTCAAAAAACATTGGGAGGAGAAGTCATATGAGCGATTCTATTATATACTAAGTTTAGGAGATACTCGGGTTATTCCGGAGTATTTGGAGATTATTAAACTCGAAGGGATATGGCATGAAGCTTGTTGTGAGCTAATGCCTTCGGAAATTTTGATAGCAAAGGGAGATTGGTATACTTCTTTTAAGATTCAGAGGTTTTTAAATGAGAACGGGATGACAAGCGAGGAGGATGCTATTTCTGAATTTGGCACCTCAGTTTATCCTGAATTATCAAAAGCTGCTGACTCCCTGTATATTCGTTTTGGGGAGTATGGAGGCTAAGGTTTTAATTTTTACACTCTCTTTTTTTTCGAGATTTTTCTTCTCCAATAAATTACAAATAGTAAGGTAATAGCAGAAGGGGTTAACCAAACCCATAAGGTACTCGAATTTAATGCTGCTAATAAAAATGCGGTAACCGCAGCTCCATAAGCACCCGACATCTTGCCAATATGATTAGATAAATAAGCTGTAGGGTTTGTTTTAAAGGTTTTATAAAGCTTAATGTCCCTTATACTAGCCATAATACCAAAACCACCAAAAAACAGAAATAAAGTACTTTTGGGTATCTCCTGAAGGCGATGATGGATACCTACAGCAACCATTCCTATAAAAACTACCCCCATAACACTGGTAATCAAGATATCTGTTATACCTAAAATATGATTTTTCTTAAACCGAAGTACACGATTTCCTGAAACAACCAGATAGATGGTAAAAATAGAAAGAAGATGGAGAAGTAGATTTTCATGGTTGGGTAACAGTGTAATCGGAATTGCTATGGCAGCACTGATCAGCATGGTGATCGAAAACACAATGCCTGCTTTTTTATGATAAAATCTTCCTTTTTTGCCAATGATACTTATAAGGCCTGATACTAATGCTATTGCACCAAAGAAAGCGTGAATGTAAATAAGTATAAGTACTGTTTGCTCCATTGGTGATACCGAAATATCGCATAAAGATAAATAAATGGGAAAACAGTAAAGAAAGTTATTTAGAAGAAATAAACTTCATAATGTAGTAAGCCAGTCTTGCTGCTAATCGGGCAGTACAATTATCGATATCATACTTTGGGTTCAGTTCTACAATATCAGAGCTGATTAATTTACCGGATTTGCAGATTTGTTCAATAACGACTAAAGCAATATCTACGGAAAAACCAAATGGAGAAGGAGCACTGACTCCAGGGGCAAACGCAGAAGAGAATCCATCTAAATCAATAGTTAGATAGATGTGATCTACTTTACTCATAAAAGTATCAATTATTGATGCAATATGCGTTTTATTCTCTAAAGTAAAATCAATATTATTCATATATACTACTCCGAGTCGGTGAGCTGTTTCAAATAGCTCTTTATTGTTTGATTCTTCCTGAATCCCTAGACAAAGGTATTTGAAATGATCGTTCTCCTGAGCAATTTGATAAAACGGCGTTCCCGAATTCCCTTCATTTTTTATCGCTCTTAAATCAAAGTGAGCGTCCAGATTAATGATTCCGATAGTAGCATTATTCAAGTGTTTTTTAATTCCGTTAAAATGTGCGTACGCTAAATCATGACCACCCCCTAATATTATTGTAAAATATTTATTATTAAGTATTTGAAATACTTTATTTGAAGTGTAAGTTTGAGTGTATTCCAACTCGTTTTGGTTACAAATAATATTACCAGCGTCTATAATTTGGGTATTTTTATCAAAATGATTTGACAATGATGCCATCATTTTTCTGATAGCATCCGGAGCTAATGCTGCACCAACTCTTCCTGAGTTTCTTCGAACTCCTTCATCACAAGCATATCCTAAAATAGCGAAAGAAGTAGTTTGATTTTCAGGAAGTTCTTCGTTTTCTAAATCAATAAAACTTACTCTTTCGCGTAGATATAATTGATTCTCTGAAGATCGTCCCGTCCAAACGATAGTATCAGTCTTTTTGTAATTGTTCATTGGGTGTAATAAGCTTGTGTGTAAAATACTATATAAATGTATAAGTTGTTATAATAAATCATCTAAGACATTGTCATTTAAGATGTTAGGAATTGTTACTTTAAGTTTTGGTGTACGTTTCATTTCTCTTTTAATAGCGAATAGAGCTTCTTCATTTCGTGCCCAACTTCTGCGAGAAATACCGTTATTTACATCATAAAATAACATATTTTTTAGTTTTCTCGAAGCTTCATCAGATCCATCTAATAAGAGTCCAAATCCACCGTTGATCACTTCACCCCAGCCAACTCCGCCACCATTATGAATAGAAACCCAGGTGGCTCCTCTAAAACTGTCTCCAATAACATTATGAATCGCCATATCTGCAGTAAATTTACTACCATCATAAATATTACTGGTTTCTCGATATGGAGAATCTGTGCCGCTTACGTCGTGATGATCTCTACCCAACACAACAGGAGCTGTTATATCTCCTGTTTTAATGGCTTTATTAAACGCCTCAGCAATCTTTGCCCTCCCTTCGGCATCTGCGTATAGAATTCTGGCTTGAGAGCCTACAACAAGCTTATTTTGCTTTGCCTCTTCGATCCAAGTAATGTTATCTTGCATTTGCTGCTGTATTTCTTTCGGAGCTTCTATCTTTATTTCTTTCATAACCCGTAAGGCAATTTTATCTGTTTTATCCAAATCATCAGGATCGCCAGAGGTACAAACCCATCTAAATGGACCAAAACCATAATCAAAACACATTGGACCTAGAATATCCTGTACGTAAGACGGATATTTAAAATCAATTCCGTTTTTGGACATAATTTCAGCACCGGCACGCGATGCTTCTAAAAGAAATGCATTTCCATAATCAAAGAAGTAAGTACCTTTTTCAGTATGTTTATTAATTGCTTTTGCATGTCTCCTTAGTGATTCCTGAACCTTAATTTTGAAGGTTTCCGGATCACTGGCAAGCATGTTGTTTGCATCTTCGTAGCTCATATCTACCGGATAGTATCCGCCGGACCATGGATTGTGTAAAGAAGTCTGATCAGATCCCAGATGTACATAAACCTCTTCTTCATAAAATCGCTCCCAGACATCTACAATGTTACCCTGATATGCTATAGAAACTACTTCTTTATTTTGCATGGCTTTTCGGGTTCGTATTACCAAATCGTCTAATTGATCAATAATTTCATCCACCCAACCTTGTTCATATCGTTTTTGTGCTGCATCCGGATTTACTTCTGCACACACAGTGATGCATTTGGCAATATTACCTGCTTTTGGCTGGGCACCACTCATTCCACCTAAACCTGCAGTTAGAAATATTTTTCCAGCAGAATTTTCATCTGGTTTCAGTGTTTTCCTGAAAGCGTTCATCACCGTAATAGTAGTTCCGTGCACGATACCTTGCGGTCCAATATACATATAACTTCCTGCCGTCATTTGACCATATTGAGTAACACCTAAGGCATTGTATTTTTCCCAGTCATCGGGTTTAGAGTAATTTGGAATCATCATTCCATTTGTAACGACTACTCTAGGTGCTTCTTTTGATGAAGGAAACAATCCCATAGGATGACCAGAATACATATGTAAGGTTTGATCTTCCGTCATTGTGGCCAGATAATGCATCGTAAGAAGATATTGCGCCCAATTCTGAAATACAGCTCCGTTTCCGCCGTAGGTTATTAATTCATAAGGATGTTGTGCTACAGCCGGATCGAGATTATTCTGTATCATCAACATAATTCCGGCAGCTTGTTTGGTTTCTGCAGGATACTCGTTGATGGGTCTGGCGTACATTTCATAATCCGGCATAAATCGGTACATATAAATTCTACCCAACTCATCGAGTTCTTCCAGAAATTCTTTAGCCAATTCCTCGTGCCAATCAGTGGGGAAGTACCTCAACGCATTTCTAAGAGCTAGTTTTTTCTCTTCGACGCTTAAGATTTGCTTTCGTTTTGGAGCTCTGCTTATCTTGGAGTTTAAAGTTTTTTTTGAAGGAAGATATTTGGGAATACCTCCTAAGATTTGGTCTTTGAAAGTTGTCATATTATATGCTGTAATTTCTAATCCCATTTAGGATTATTGAAATGTTTTTTTGTTTTTAATGTTCTGTGTATACTACCTCTCCACATTTCCATACTTGTGAAGGAGCAAGTTTGCCTTGGTGATATAGGATTTCATTGTAATGATCTGTAGAAAAGAGGCAAAAATCTCCTAACATTCCAGGGGCTAATTTGCCACGGTCTTTAAGTTTTAAGGCTGCTGCCGCTCTGTATGTGATTCCTGCTAAAACTTCGGCATTACTTAATTTTTGAAAAGCCCCTAAGATACATGCCTGTGTCAGCAAATCTCCCATAGGAGCTGATCCCGGATTCCAGTCACTGGCAATGGCTAAGGCGCCTCCGGCATCAAGAATCTTTCTTGCAGGTGTAAAATCACATCCTAAACCTAATGAAGCTCCGGGTAAAGCTACTGATATAACATCACTATGAGCAAGCATCATAATCTCTTTATTGCTACTGGCTTCTAGATGATCCGCACTTATGGCATTAACTTTTATCGCAATTTCACTACCACCAGTAGTGAACTGATCCGCATGAACCACAATATCGAATCCCATTTCTTTGGCTTTTTTTAAATATGGTTCTATATCTTCTTTAGAAAATGCACTTTGCTCTACAAAAGCATCAATTCTGTTGGTAAGGTTTTCTTCTTTTAGTAGAGGAAATAGCGTTGATGCCATTTCATCGAGGTATTGCCGATGATTTCCGTTATAATCTTTGGGCAACATATGAGCAGCTAAACAAGTAGCGATGAGATCTGATTCTAAATGTAAGTTAGCTTCTTTTAATGCTCTTAACATCTTAAGTTCTTCTTTTATAGAAAGTCCATAACCACTTTTTACTTCTACAGTGGTGATTCCATTTTTAAGAAGATGATTGGCCCTTTTTACAACAGCATGACAAAGTTCTTCTTGGCTCGCTTTTCTGGTTTGAGTTACTGTATCCCAAATTCCTCCCCCTGCTTTCGCTATCTCTAAATACGACTTACCAGCATTGCGCATTGCATAGTCATTTGCTCTCGAACCTGAGAAACAAATATGAGTATGAGCATCAATAAATCCGGGAACACAAACGTAATTCGATTGTAATTCTATGATTTCTGCTTCAAAACTTTTGGCAATTTCTTTTAAATCAATAAAGTTTCCAATAGAATGAATACGATCATCTTCGATCAGTATACCCGCATCAAGGATTACAGGGAGCTCATCGTCTTTTAAAGCGCCCTTAATTGGTAATCCATCCAAGGATATCAATTGTTTGACAGGACCAATAAGTTTATACTTTGTCATAATTAATACGTTTCAAATTGAGCAGAGAACATCGTCTCCAGAGATACATTCTCTTTTTTGGCGACATTATTCGCTAAGGTGATTATTGTTTTGTTTTTGATGATATCAATACCTTTTTCTATATCATCCGAAAAAACACGGTCTTTTTCTGCAAAAGAGACTTCTTTTCTGATGGTTTTGTGAATTTCATCCAAGATAATTCCGGATTTCATTGGTTTTCTAAATTCAAATGCCTGTGCCGCTGTCAATAATTCTATAGCCAATATTTTTTCAACATTATCAAGCACTCTTAGTGCTTTTCTTCCACCAATAGATCCCATACTTACGTGATCCTCTTGTCCCAGAGATGTTGGTATGCTATCGGCGCTAGATGGAAAACATAATCCCTTGTTTTCACTAGCCAAAGCAGCAGTGGTGTACTGTAAAATCATATAGCCCGAATTAATACCAGTATCTTTCATGAGCAATTTTGGAACTCCAGGTGAATTACCTTCTAATGCCAGATATATTCTACGATCAGAGATATTACCAATTTCTGATGCTGCCAAACACGCATAGTCTATAGCCATCGCTAACGGTTGACCATGAAAACTTCCGCCACTTATCGTAAGTTCTTCATCAATGATTATGGGGTTATCAGTTACAGAATTTAGTTCCGTTTCTAATAATTCTTTAAGATGAAGCCAAGCATTTCTAGAGGCTCCGTGTACTTGTGGGATACAACGTAGTGAATATGGATCCTGAACGCGATCACAATCAATATGATCTTCCATAATCTCGGAACCTTTAAGTAACGATTTCACTCTGGAAGCTACATGGACATTTCCTTTGAATGGGCGTAATTCGTGTAATTCATTATAAAAAGGTTTTACAGAGCCTTGTAATCCTTCTATCATCATGGCTCCTATGATATCCGCTTGCGAAAGACAACTATGTAGCTTTTCTACGACTTTTACAGCGTGCGCCGCTATAAACTGTGTTCCATTGATTAAAGCAAGGCCTTCTTTTGGACCAAGGTTCAAAGAAGTTAGTCCAGTTTCTTTAAATAAAGCTGAAGTAGCTATCGCATTATCATTGTAAATTACTTTTCCTAAACCAATTAAAGGCAGGAACAGATGGGAGAGTGGTGCTAAATCACCTGAAGCACCTACTGATCCTTGAGAAGGAACCACAGGAATCACATCATTGTCAATATGCCAAAGTATACGATCCAACGTACTTTCTGCAATGCCGGAATATCCTTTGGATAAAGATTGAAGTTTAAGAATTAGCATGATTTTGGCGATTTCCTGATCAATAGGTTCGCCAACACCTACACTGTGACTTTGTAAAATATTAGATTGAAGTATTTTGGTTTCTTCTTTTGAGATCATAGTCGTACATAAAGGACCAAAACCGGTATTGATACCGTATACCGGATGACCTTTATCTACAATATTTTCGACAACCTGACGACTGTTCCTGATCTTTTCTCTGGAGGTTTCAGAGATGATTCCTTTGATTTCTCCAGAGGCAATTCTAATAGCAATACCGCTGGTAAGATGATCCTCTCCAAATCGAAATTGTGATGATATTTTAGGCATTATATGTTATTCATGTTTGTTTACACTAAGATAATTAGTATTTTTAATACTCATAAATACTAATTTTGTCAATGATTAATAACTATGAGTTATCAATTAGAATTACGTCATTTTACTTACTTTTTGGCTGTGGCCGAAGAGTTACACTTTAGAAAAGCAGCAGAAAGACTGTTTATTTCTCAGCCTGGTTTAAGTAGGCAAATCAAGCAAATGGAAGAAATAATTGGTGCAGAACTATTTATTAGAAACAAAAGAAATGTTAGCTTGACAGTAGCAGGAGAATATCTCAAAAAGGAAATTGCTTATATTTTTAATCATATTGATTTTACTGTCAAACAAACAGCACTCATTGATAAAGGGAGCGAAGGAGAAGTTAGAATAGGTTTTTTAGGATCCGCTATCCAAACAGTAATACCTGATCTTTTGGTAAAGGCGGATAAGAAATATCCTAAAATACAGTTTAGTTTAGAAGAAATGTCTAATTATGATCAGGTAAAAGGTATCGTTAGTGATGAATTGGATATAGGATTTGTAAGATTAGCCAGAGTTCCTGATGGTGTATCTATCAAAGCGGTACAAACGGATACATTTTCATTGGTATTACCCAAAGATCATTTTTTAGACAAAAACAACTTCATTAATGTAGCTCAGGTTGCTGATGAACATTTTATTTTATTTTCTTCAGATTATAGTTCGATATACTACGATAAAATTATGAGTATTTGCGAAGACAAAGGATTTACGCCTATTGTTTCTCATAAATCGGTCCATGCCCAAACGATTTTTAAGCTAGTAGAAAGTGGGTTAGGAGTGGCCATTGTTCCCACTTCTCTGCAGTATGGTTTTGATTTGAATGTGAAGTTTCTAGAAATTCCTGATATACCACAAAGAGCTGAACTCTCTGTTATCTGGAAAGAAGATAACCGTAATCCAGCTTTAGAAAAGGTAAGGAGGTTTTTGTAGAAAAAAACCAGGCCTTGAGAGCCTGATTTTTAATTTCATTATTGCGTTGGCATCGAATAAAAGAATTGCTCTTCAACTATTTTACCATTATTTACATTGTAGATGGCCAATTCTTCCATTTGCATTCTTCCTTGTCCTTTAAAAGTACAATCCATTGTCATTTTACACGTAAAATGATTTTCTGCAACCACAGGATCAGAAATTTCTCCTCCATGAAATTCTTCTACACTAGCGTACCAATCTTGACTTTTTTTGGTTACAGCATCTTTTCCTTGTACTATAGCATTTGGCGCTCCCGGCATTTCTTTACTTACTATATTGTCAGCATATAGTTCTTTTAAAGCTTGCATATTTTCCCCTTTACGGCAGAGTTCTACTAAACGATTGGCTACTTCTTGTGTGTTCATCGTGTTGAAGTTTAATGATTTATAATTGATTTGCAATGCTATGAAATTACAAAAAACTTCAATTTCTAATTTTAAAGAAATGTTATAATTTAGCGACTAAGCAACAGCTTCTTTATAGACTTCAAGGCACCGCTCTCTCGCTTCTTTATGATCTACCATTTTTTTTGGATAGTCCTCAGTATCAAATTCTTCTATCCAGGTTTTGATGTATGTTTTATTTTTATCAAATTTTTCAATTTGAGTAGTTGGATTAAAAATTCTAAAATATGGAGCCGCATCTACGCCAGATCCCGCAGCCCATTGCCAATTTCCTACATTGGAAGACATATCATAATCCAGCAATTTTTCTGCAAAATAGGCTTCGCCCCATCTCCAATCTATTAATAAGTGTTTGCATAAAAAACTGGCAACCAACATTCTTACCCTATTGTGCATATAACCGGTCTTATTTAGTTGACGCATGCCTGCATCCACAAGAGGATAGCCGGTTTTTCCATTTTTCCATTTTTCAAATTCATCTTCATTGTTTCTCCATTCTATTCGATCATATTTAGACCTAAATGCCTTATCTTTTGTTTCCGGAAAATGCCATAGAATTTGCATGAAAAATTCACGCCAAATCAGCTCGGACCAAAACACTTCATTTTGTTCTGCAATTGCTTTTTTGATCATTTTACGAATACTCACCGTGCCAAATCGTAAATGAGGTCCTAATCTCGAAGTACCATCTTCTTTTGCAGGAAAATTTCTAGTATCCTCATAATTATCAATTAGCGTTGGAGTTACTACATAATCAGGTACTTTTATAGAAGATTTCTTAAAACCCATATCAGATAAAGACAAATTGGGTAGTCTTGTGTTTTCAATAAGATTATCCAAATATTGGCTGGTATAATGAATTTTTAGTTTGGATGCATCAAATTCTTCTTTCCACTTATTCTTATATGGTGTGTATACTACATAAGGATCTCCATCTGATTTAACAACCTCGCTTTTTTCGAAAATAACTTGATCTTTATAAGTTTTAAATTCAATAGAATTATCTTCTAATAATTTTTTGATAGTTTCATCTCTTTCTTTCGCATAAGGTTCATAATCACGATTGGTGAATATTTTACTGATATCATAGTCTTTAACTAATTCTTGAAAAATTTCAGATGGTTTGCCGTGAAAAAAAGCTATAGAACTATCATGATGCTCTTGTAACTCTTTCCGCATATTTTGAAGCGTTTCATAAATGAAAGAGACTCTGGCATCATCTTCAGGTAGTTTACTTAAGATTTCGCTATCAAAGATAAAAATCGGTAATACCGGTCTGTCATCTTTTAAAGCTTCGAGAAATCCTATGTTATCATCGAGTCTTAGATCTCTTCTAAACCAAAAAACATTTACTTTTTGAGACATACTAGCTGACATTTAAAGTAGACATTCCACCATCAACACCCAATACTTGACCTGTAATCCAGCTACTTTCGTCACTTAATAAAAACTTAGCGATATTGGCGATATCCTCAGCTTCACCTACACGTTTTAGAGGATGGCGTTCATCCATTTTTTCTCTTTTTTTCTCATTTCCTAATAATCTTTCTGCTAATGGAGTGTCTGTAAGAGATGGAGCAATAACATTGACTCTAAATTTAGGAGCATATTCGGCTGCTAACGCCTTTGCAAAACCTTCGATTGCACCTTTTGCTGCAGCTACACTGGTGTGGAAAGGCATACCTACCTTTACAGCAACAGTGCTAAAAAAGACTAAGCTAGCTTGTTCTGAATTTTTTAGCTGGGGTAAAATAGAATGCATTATTTTGATCAAAAACATAAAATTAATCTGCATATCTTCTTGGAAAGCATCTGGACTAAGCATCTTAAAAGGCTTTAGATTTATGCTTCCGGGACAATAAACAAATCCATCTAATTGATCAGGTAATTTGGTAGTGTCAATTTCATCAGTAGAAGCGTCATACGGAATATGAGTAACCTCAAGGTTTCCTAAATTTTCTGATGTTCGAGATGCTATATAGATATTATGATTTTTATAAAGTTTTAATGCAATTTCGAATCCTATTCCATGACTTCCACCGATAAGTAATATATTTTTTCTCATTTTTTTAGTTTATACCAGTTCTACTTGTTTTTCTTTTTGATGCTTGAACTCACCAAATAATTCTATTAATTTTTTTTCTCTGTACTCAAATATTTCTTTCAGTTTGGGCTTTACCAAGAAAGGATGTACGAGTTGTCCTAATATACCAAGAGGCACTTTATAATCAATAATATCTTCCATCTCAACACCTCCCGGGATTTCTTTGATGAAATGTTTATGATGCCAAAGAGCATAAGGACCAAAACGTTGTTCATCTACAAAATATTCTTTATCTGCCACATGCGTGATTTCGGTAACCCATTTAGTTTTTATTCCCACAACTGGAGTAACGATATATTGAATAATTTGCCCGGCATACATTTTTTTTTCTGCACCGGATATTATTTGAAATCCCATATAATCAGGAGTAATTGTCTTTAAATTTTTGGGATCTGAAAGGAAATCCCAAGCTTCCTGAAGGGATATTGGCAGATTTTGTGTGGTTTGTAAAGTATATATTTTCATTTTGTACCTTTTAAAGATAAAGGTACAATCATTTTGTTTAATAACTTAACTAAAAAAGTTAAACAAAAAATAAAATTTTGAATCTTTCTGTATTAGCAGTCTTTACAACAGTTGTCTGCTTTAATCAATTTGCAAGTCATTACGGCCAATACAGCTCCGATTATAGGAGCTGTCATATACAGCCATTGATGTTCCCAATGTGTTGATAACAAAGCAGGACCAAGAGACCTTGCAGGATTCATAGAAGCATTGGTCATAGGGCCTGCAAACATAGCTTCAAGAAGCACTACCCCCCCGATAGCAATACCGGCCATCATACCAACTTCTTTAGATCCTGTTGATACATTGATAATCACCAGCATTAAGAAATAGGTAAGCAGTAATTCTAGCACAAATGCTCTGAGATCATCAAAAGAGGGCAAGGTACCACCCAGAAATTCACTTTCCGGGAAAAGAAAAAGAAGAATGCTACTGGCTGCAATAGCTCCTATACATTGCGCAATAATGTACTTAGGAACTTCTTTCCATTCAAATTTTTTAGCATAAGCAAAACCAATAGTAACTGCCGGATTAAAATGAGCACCAGATATATCTCCGAATGCATAAATCATTGCCATGACAATTAATCCCCAAGTTACCGCAATACCAACATGAGTGACATCACCTCCGGTCACTTCATTGATGGTCATAGCGCCGGTACCACAAAATACCATGGTAAATGTTCCTATTGTTTCTGAAATATATTTACGTGTCATAGAATTTGAAATGATGGCAAAGATAGCACTACTTATTTTAAGTTTTTGTTAACTCTTAATGTAGGTGTAATTATTAATTTCGCTACAGGTAAACTAATTAATAGACTAAATATAAACACAATGAAAAAGATCATCTTATTCGTATCAGCAGTATTGATCTCCTTAGGTATACAAGCCCAGGTAGAAACCCCACAACCAAGTCCCTTTTCTAAAATAGAGCAAGTGGTAGGATTAACCGATGTTTCGGTTGAATATTCTCGTCCAAGTATGAAAGGACGTACTATTTACGGAAATCTTGTTCCTTATGATAAATTATGGAGAACAGGTGCTAACAAGAATACGCAAATTACATTTAGTGATGATGTAAAAGTGGGAGGAAGTGAGTTAAAGAAAGGGGCATATGCTATTTTTACAAAACCAGGGAAGGAAAGTTGGGAGGTTATCTTTTACAGTGATACAGAGAACTGGGGTACTCCTAGAAACTGGGACGATAGTAAAGTTGCTGCTAAGGTGAATGTGAAATCAACTAAGATACCTATGAATGTAGAAACATTTACCATTATGTTTAGTGATTTTACAATGAATAGCGCACTCATTAATATTTTATGGGAGAATACTGAAGTAGCTCTAAAATTAGAAGTTCCAACGAAAAAGAAGGCAATGGCGAGTATTGAGAAAGTTATGGCAGGCCCATCGCCAAATGATCACTATCAGGCTGCAGTTTTTTATAAAGATGTGGAAGAATACGCGAAAGCTAAGGAACATATCGAAAAAGCAGTTGCTGGTAGAGCAGATGCTTTCTGGTATCACAGACAACATTCTTTGATTTTAGCCAAGACCGGAGACAAAGAAGGGGCAATAAAAGCTGCAAAAACTTCGTTAAAGTTAGCAGAGGAGGCTAAAAATGCTGATTATGTAAAATTAAATAAAGATTCCCTTGCAGAGTGGGGAGCTAAATAAACACTCTTTTTTTTCACACAAATTGAAAAGCGCTCTTTTATTAAGAGCGCTTTTTGTTATTTTAATCTTCGTTATCTAAAAAGAAAATCTGTTCTACGGGCTTACCAAATAATCTGGCAATTTTTAAAGCAAGAACAGTAGAAGGCACATATTTATTTTTTTCCATTGCGTTAATAGTTTGTCTACTAACACCAATTTTTTCAGCCAAATCTGCCTGAGTCAAATCGTGGATGGCTCTTTCAATTTTTATCTTATTCTTCATCGCCTGACTTTTTATATACTAAATAATTGAATCGGGCAATAAATATGATTATCGGAGTAAACATATTGAAAACTAAAACGTTGAAATAACTAACGCCATAAATAAATACCGTAGCAAATATAAGTACTACATAATTTAGTAGAAACGCCCATTTTAAAGAGCTAAGTCTTAAATTTGATATAAATTCATCTTCTATTTTTTCCTTAGAAAAGCTTACCATCAATCCACCAATAATGATAAGCAATGTTATTATCTCATCTATAATATCGTTTTCTAAAATTCGAATAATTTCTCGTGATCCTTCATTAGAGAGGAAATCTTCGCTCCATAATGCAATCACTTTGACTATGAGCAAATTTGATTCAAAATCAAATCTAAGTAATGTGAGCCATAAGACTATACCCCCAATTAAAATGCACCACCCAGGTTTTTTAAATTTGTTTGATAATAAAAAATTCATAACTGTTCGATTTTTAATTAATAGATAACAAATGTATAATATTTTTTACTTAAAGTAAAGTTTATTTTACATTTTGTAATTTATTTTTGTCATTATACTGTATTTAATCTTATCATAAGATTAATATTGAAGATTGATTTTATCTCTTATTGTATCTAATAGTTGAATTAATTTAAGGCTTTTGTCAAAGGTCATTATAGTACTTTCGGTATTTCCTAAAGCAAGCATTTCCTGAACATGTATAGCTTCAAAACTATATCCATTAGTCATTACAGGAAACTCATATAATTCTGAAACTCCATCTTTTCTGATAGAGACAGAAGAAGGTTCGTGAAAACGACTATGAATTGTAATGGTTCCTTTTTCTAACTCAATGAATGCTTCAGTATCTGTTTTTTTGGTAATCGAAGAATATAAGGATGCTTGGATATTGTTTTTGTAAGTGAGTAGCATAGTACAATTTTCATCAATACCATTTTCGTTAAAATTGGCGTTTGCTTCAATTTTATTTGGGTAACCAAGCAAAGTTAGTGTGGTAAATAAGGGATAGATTCCTACATCCAAAAGACTTCCCCCACCGAGTCTTTTATTAAAGACTCTATTTTCAGGATCATAAGTACTGGCAAAACCAAAATCTGCTTTCATTTTTTTTACGTCACCCAATTCATTAGTTTGAATCATTTTTAATACGAATTGGTAATGTGGTAAAAAATATGTCCATAAGGCTTCCATAAGAAAGATAGAATTGTCCTTGGCAACTTTTATCATTTTCTGAACTTGATTTTTATTCATTGCAAATGGTTTTTCGCATAGAACGGCTTTCTTTAGTCTTAGACACATAATGGTATTTTCATAATGAAATACATGAGGAGTGGCAATATAAACAATATCAATTTGAGGATCTTCTGCAAGTTCCTGGTAGCTTCCGTAATAGGAATGTGCATTATAAATATGCGCAAATTTTTTGGCTTTCTCCAAATCTCTACTTGCTACAGCAGATAATCTTGCATTGGGTATAACAGTGATGTCTTCTGCAAATTTATGTGCGATTTTACCACAACCAATTATTCCCCAGTTATATAATATTGTTCTCGTCATTTTTTAAGAATAAAATTGAAAAATAATTAAGGGTTTTTTCCCCATTATTTTATTTTTGACTCTACTTATATTTCAAAATTTGTTATGATTTATTGACAAATCTTTTACGAATCGTTTAAATGTTTAACATAAATATAAAACATGTACAGATATTAGCTGTTTTTTTTGATGTGCAATTTATTATTGGTAAATTTAAAATACTCACTTTCAAAACCTAACCATTATGAAAAATCAAACTACTCCAAAGGAATCGCGAAACCATCAAACGCATACGCTCAGGCTGAGCCGTATGAAAAATGAGCTCTCTGCAATGCTTACCGAATTGCATTCGTATCGCTGTGAACCTTGTACACCAGATATGCATAAAGAATTTTTAGAACTCGATGATAATGGGCGTAGATTAAAACATACGATTCATAAGGCCATAGAATTGTTGAAAGGACCTATTCGATTTTCAAAAGAAATAGGTGATGAAATTTATGATGTGATGAAAAGATACCACAAATTTCAAAAGAATTTGTATGCATATATGTCTGAAGCTATTGTTCATCATTAGTTCGAATAAAGAGCTGATGTATGTAAACCGTTCCACCTCGATGTTATCATCGAGGTTTTTTTTTGGTTAGATTAACTGTTCTAAAAATAATAATGATCCTATTATTAGCTTTCTACAGAGTCAAATTACGCTACACAAGATTTAGGCAAAATTTGGAATAAAGCTTTTATTAATAAAAGCATAGAGAAATCGAAAGTTTTATTGTTGGTGACCTATTAGTAATTCTTATATTTGAAAACACAAAATCACATATATCATATGTAGTATGGTATGGTATACCAAAAAAATATTATAGAGCGAATGAATCTCTTACAAGGTAAAACTGCCATTATCACTGGAGCAACTCGTGGTATTGGAAAAGGAATAGCACAGGTTTTTGCAAAACAGGGTGCGAATGTTGCATTTACATATAGTTCTTCTGTAGATGCAGCAAAGGATTTAGAAAAAGAATTGAATGATTTAGGTATTAAAGCAAAGGCATATCGAAGTAATGCTGCTAGTTATGAAGAATCTGAAAACTTGATAAAAGATGTTTTAGAAACTTTTGGGAGTATCGATATACTGGTTAACAACGCGGGTATTACGAAAGATAATTTATTAATGAGAATGAGCGAAGAAGATTTTGATAAAGTGATCGAAGTCAATCTTAAGAGCGTTTTCAATATGACCAAGGCAGTACAAAGAACAATGCTTAAGCAACGTAGCGGAAGTATTATCAATATGAGTTCTGTGGTTGGTGTAAAGGGTAATGCAGGTCAAGCAAATTATGCTGCCTCTAAAGCCGGTATTATAGGATTTTCCAAATCAGTTGCTTTAGAATTAGGATCCAGAAACATACGGAGTAATGTCATAGCACCTGGTTTTATCGAAACTGAAATGACCGGAAAATTAGACGAAAAAGTGGTAGATGAATGGAGAAAGGCAATTCCTTTAAAAAGAGGAGGAGCTCCAGAAGATATTGCAAATGCTTGTTTATTCTTAGCAAGTGACCTAAGTGCATATATTACTGGACAAGTCCTTAATGTAGACGGAGGAATGCTTACCTAAAAAGGGTTCTCAAACTGTGACAAACGATTTCGAAGAGTTTTTTAATAAGTTTAAGACCTTTTTAATTAAATGTGATTATTTTCAGGGTTGAAATTAACTATCTTTTAATATAGAAAAAGGTTTCAATATACCCGAAAAATTTACATCGTAATTAACAAGAATGCAGATACAAAACATAGGATTGATCATAGCAGCAGTAATAGTAGCATTAGTTATTGCACTTTTTCAATATGTATACAAAGCAAAGAACGGAACCAAAAGAAATCTGTTCTTTGCTTTTTTACGTTTCCTTAGTGTACTTGCATTGTTAGTTTTATTAATTAATCCAACTTTTAGAAACAATACCTACTATATACAAAAGCCAAACTTAGTAGTAGCGGTTGATAATTCATCTTCAATAAAACATTTAGGTCAAGGTCAATCTGTATCTCAGTTGATAAACGATATGCAATCTAGTGATGACCTTGCGGATCGATTTAATATCCAGTATTATTCCTTTTCTGATGAGATTAGCGATACCCTATCTCTAAAATTTGATCAGAAACAGACTAATATTTCTAAAGCTCTTGATAATCTTGATCAAATATATAAAAACTCTACGGCGCCTATATTATTAATTACTGATGGAAATCAGACATATGGAAGAGACTATCAATTTAAAAGTAATGCTTATAAACAACAGATTTATCCTATTGTTGTGGGTGATACTGCAAAAGTTATGGATAGCAAAATCCAACAACTTAATGTAAATCGGTATGCCTACCTCAAAAATAGATTTCCTGTAGAAGTAATTCTAACCTATACAGGTACTAAGGATGTAAATACGAGATTAGAAATAAAATCAGGTCGAAATGTAATATACACAGCGCCAGTTTCTTTTTCTAAAGAGGATAATTCTAAAGTTATCAACTTTACATTGGCTGCTGGTACTGCGGGAGTGTTAAAGTATAGCGCAAAATTAATTCCATTAGACGGAGAGAAAAATACGATTAACAATAGCAAAGATTTTGCTGTAGAAGTAATTGATCAAAAAACAAATATATTGTTAGTAAGCGATATCGTACATCCGGATTTGGGAGCGATAAAAAAAAGTATTGAAAGTAATGAAAGAAGAAGTCTGAGCATTGTCAAACCATCCGAAGTTCAAGATATAGACGAATATCAATTAGTAATATTATATCAACCAAACACAAAATTTAATGGTGTTTATGAAAAGATAGAATCTTCAAGAAAGAATCTCTTTACCATAACAGGTTCCAAAACTGATTGGGTATTTCTTAACAGTATTCAAAATGCATATAAGCAAGAAATAACAAGGCAAACAGAATATTATCTCCCTAGGTTTAATGCTAATTATGGAACATTTTTGTCAGAAGATATAGGTTTTGATGGATATCCACCATTAATAGGTACATTTGGAGAGATACGCATGAATGCCTCTTTTGATGTTTTACTAAATAGAAACATTGATAATATTAAGACCGAAGAACCTCTCCTAGCTACTATCGAGGAGAATGGGATAAGAGAAGCAGTTTTGTTTGGAGAAGGTATATGGCGATGGAGGGCACAAAATTATTTGGATAATAAGAATTTTGAAAGTTTTGATGATTTCTTCGGAAAATTACTACAGTATTTAGCTTCCAATAAGCGTAAAAGTAGATTAAATACTATTTCAGAATCCTTTTATTATGGTAATGCCAGTATCAAAATTAAGGCTGAATATTTTACAAAAAACTATGAATTTGATCGTAGAGGAAGTCTTAAAATCGTGGTAAAAAATAAGGATACAGAAATATCACAGACGATACCGATGCTATTAAAAAACAATGCGTATGAGGCGGATCTTAGTAATCTATCTTCTGGTAATTATGATTTTACGGTTTCTGTAACAGGCGAAAATATTTCACGCTCAGGTAGTTTTACTATTTTAGACTACGATGTAGAACAACAATTACTGAATGCAGATGTAACAAAACTTAGACAAGTAGCGACTAATACGAAAGGAAAAGCCTACTTTTTGAATCAAAATGATATTGTGATTAAGGATCTCATTGAAGATCAGCGATATCAACCGGTCCAGAAACGCAAAGAAAATATCGTATCTTTAATAGATTGGAAGTATCTTTTGGCGATTATCATATTCTTACTAGCGATAGAGTGGTTTATGCGAAAATATAATGGGCTTATTTAAAATTTAAAAAACTAAACATTTATTATGGAAAAATTACCTAAAATAGGATTACCTATTCTAATTATTATTGTATTAACGATTGTCTTTATTTCAAAATCAACAGTTACTATAGGCTCTGGAGAAGCAGGGGTATTATATAAAACGTTTGGAGGTGGAGTTGTAACAGATGAACCTCCACTAGGAGAAGGTTTTCATCTCGTATTACCTTGGGATAAAGTGATTGTATACGAAGTAAGACAGCAAGAAGTTTTTGAAAAAATGCAGGTACTTTCTTCTAATGGTCTGGAGATAAAACTGGATGCATCTGCTTGGTTTCAACCAGAGTACGAGAAATTAGGATTATTGCACCAACAAAAAGGTGAAAATTATGTGCAAAGAATATTATTACCAACCATAAGATCTGCAGCGCGTAGTGTGGTAGGTAGATATACTCCAGAGCAATTGTATTCTAGTAAAAGAGATGTTATTCAGAAAGAAATTTATGAGGAAACAAAGAAAATTGTTGGAGATCAATATGTTCAACTAAATGAAGTGCTGGTGCGTGATGTTACTTTACCGCCAACAATTAAAGAAGCGATTGAACGTAAACTTAAGCAAGAACAAGAATCTTTGGAGTATGAGTTTAAATTGACCAAAGCACAAAAGGAAGCAGAAAGGCAAAAGATTGATGCAGAAGGTAAAGCAGTTGCTAATCAAATACTTAGTGCATCACTAACAGATAAGATTCTTAAGGAAAAAGGAATTCAAGCCACTTTAGAGTTGGCAAAATCGTCTAACGCAAAAGTTGTTATAGTAGGTTCTGGAAAAGACGGGATGCCTTTAATTTTGGGTAATCAATAAAAATAATATTGCTGATTTCAAGTGTAACCATCTTGCCAAAAGTGTAAGATGGTTTTTTTGTATCTACATTCGGGTGAGTGTAAGGTTATGAAACTTTTGATTTTTCAGAAACGAAACAGATATCAACACCATAAAAATAGTTTTAAGTTTCTGCTTTATGGTGAAATAAGTATATCTAACTATCTTATTATCTTTTGATTATACCTTAAAAAAACAGCGTTTCTTTATTTTAAACTCAAAAAAAACGTATTTTTAGCTCCGACAGTCCTCTTTTAAACCTTTTTTCAAAATATTTTTGGTAAGAACTTTAAGCCGTATTTACCCCATATGAACGAACGACAGGATACAACATTATCCAAAATTAACGATTTACTAGAACAATCCTTTAAATTAAGAGTTAACAATCTTAAGGAAAGTACTAATCTTGCTACCCAGGCATTAGATTTAAGTGAAAAAATTGGTGATCAACTATCTATAGGGAAAAGTTTAAATATGCTTTCTTTATTTAGTATGATTTCTGGTAGAGGTAATGAGGCATTATGTCTGGCAGAAAGAGCAATTATCTGTTTTGAAACATTAGGCGATGAAAGAGGTGTAGCTGATGCAAAATATAGTATAGCGGGTATTCATTATAAAACAAACAATTATCATCTTGGGATGATTTACCTGATTGATGCCTTAGTTATCTATCAAAAATATGATGATTGGTATAATCAATCCCGTACACAAAAATCATTGGGTACCATTTATGAAATTTTAGGAGATGAAAACAGTGCCTCAGAAGCGTACAGAATAGCTATTGAAACAGCAAAAAAATGTAAAAACTGGAATCTGGAATCTAATGTATACAATCCGATGTCGGGAATTTTGCTTAAAAAACACAAGCCTGAGGAGGCTTTCAAAATGATAAATAGATCAATAGCACTCAAATTAAAAACAGGAGATGATCGTGGACTTGCTTTTGCTATTTATGGTCGGGGAAAGGTATATTACTACAAAAAAGAATATGATAAAGCCAACATAGACTTTAAAGAGGCCTTATCAAAGCATGAAAAATACAACGAGGTTTTTGGTATAGGTATGACCAAACATAAATTAGCACAATTGTATCTTGAAACGGGAGAGAAAGAAAAAGCCAAAGATATATTGAAAGAGGTGGTAGCTTTTGGTGAAGAATATAATCTCTCCAGAACAAAATTTAAAGCTAGTCATCTTCTTTATGAAATTTATAGAGCTGATAACGATCATAAAAAAGCACTAAAGTATCTTGAAAACTACTTAATCGAGAAAGATGCCTCGATTAACTCTCAGACGCTAAAGGTAATTGGAAATTATGAACGTATTTCAAAAATAAAATACGAACAACAAGAAGAAAATCTTCGTCGTGAGAAAGAAGCCATTATTTTAAAAGAAAAGCAAACAGAGGAGACTGCAAATATGCGTCAAGCGTTCCTTTCTGCAATGAGTCACGAGATAAGAACACCACTTAATGCCGTTACAAGTATTATTTCTTTGCTAAAAGAAAGGGCAGACGCAGATGATCAAAAGCTATTAACTTCTTTACAATTTTCATCAAAGAATTTGATGCGTATTATCAATGATATTTTAGATTTTTCTAAACTAGATTCTGATAAAATGGAACTAGAAATGCATTCAGTTAATTTTGAAGAGCTTATTTACAATATTAAAGAAACTTATGTTGGAATGGCTCTTGAAAAGGGAATTGATTTAAATGTTCATATTGATGTGGCCCTGTGTAAATTTTATATACTCGATGAGACTAAATTGTTCCAAATTCTAGGTAATTTGGTTAGCAACGCAATAAAATATACTAATAAAGGGTCTGTGAGTATAGATATTGAATTAATATCTTCATTAAAAAGTAAAGATACCATTTCTTTTAGTGTGAAAGATACAGGCGTAGGTATTGCCAAAGAAGAACAGGTCAAACTTTTTGATAGTTTTTATATTCCTTCTACGGTCACTACAAGAAATAATGGTGGAACTGGTCTCGGCCTCGCGATTGTTAAGAAAATAGTAGAGTTGTATGGGAGTAAGGTGACGTTAGCTAGTCAAAAAGGTAAAGGCTCTATCTTTCAATTTTCGTTGGTATTGAAACAAGCACAAACCATCGTAAAAATTGATCCAAAACAAACAAGTCAGTTATCTGGTAAAATTGCCATTCTTGCAGAAGATAATGAAGTAAATGCTTTAGTAATGGGGCAGTTATTAAAAAAATGGGGGATTCATATAAAGCGTGTTAAAAATGGTCAAGACGCTGTAAAAATTGCAAAGGAAGGAAAAGTTGACTTTATTTTAATGGATATTCATATGCCGGGAATGAACGGATTTGACGCAGCCAAATTGATTAGAGGTTCTGCATTAGATAATCAACAAACACCAATCTATGCTCTTACCGCAGATGTCACTGCCGTTAATAACGATGATTATTTAACCTATTTTGATGGCTTTTTATGGAAACCTTTACAGATAGATAGATTATTTGACACTTTAGTTAATAATAACAAAGCTGATAGCAAGTAATACGGTGAGAAAGACAGACAGATCTATGATTTGATGAATACTTACTTTTTTCTAATTTTTAGTAATACTAAAACTGCTGTAATTGTAATAGCAGAAAGAATTAAGGCTCCTGTCATATTTCCGTAAATAAAATATCCTGTAGCGAATAGTGCACAATATACCAGTAAAACTCCTAATAACATAGAAGCCAGATCTACCGTGAATTTATCAGTAGTTTTATCCAAAGTGATATCGGTTTGGGCGATCTTAGATTTAAAACCGTTCCATCCAATTCCATATGGTTTTACTTTATTATAAAACTTGCTCAAAGTATTGTTATTTGTTGGTTTGGTTATCAATGTAGCCGAAATCCAACTTAGGGTAGTAAAAACGACCCCAATTACTAATTCTTGATATCCTTCAAGTCGGGAACCAAATACAGATTCGTGACCAAATTCAAACCAAAGTGCAATTACAAATGAAACAATCATACCTGTAATTTCGCTGTAGGCGTTTATGCGCCACCAAAACCATCTTAAAATAAAAATTAATCCTGTTCCGGCTCCTATTTGCAAAAGAATATTAAATGTGCTTAAAGCACTTTCTAAAGCTAATGCTATCAACGCCGCAAAAAACATTAAAATCACTGTACTTAGACGTCCAATGTTTACCAATTTTTTTTCACTTGCTTCTGGTGCAATGAATCGCTTATAAAAATCAATGGCAATATAAGAGGAGCCCCAATTTAAATGTGTTGAGATGGTACTCATAAATGCTGCAACCAACGAGGCAGCTACAAGACCCAATAGGCCACTTGGTAATTTTGTTAACATAGCAGGATAGGCCAAATCATGTCCCACGATATTTGGATCAACGGTTGGAAACGCTTCTTGTATAGACGTTAATTCTGGAAATATCACTAATGAAATTAAGGCAATCAATATCCAGGGCCAAGGTCTTAATGCATAATGTGCAATATTAAACAACAGCGTAGCTCCGATTGCGTGCTTTTCATTTTTAGCAGAAAGCATTCTTTGGGCTATATATCCGCCTCCTCCAGGTTCTGCACCGGGATACCAGACACTCCACCATTGAACAGCAATCGGTATGATTAATAATGGAATTAGAGACTTAGTATCGCTAAAATCCGGTAAGAAATTTAATTTGTCACTTACGTTGCTATGTTGCAATAAATTTGACAATCCACCAACTTCAGGGAGATTGATCAAATAGTAGGCAGCTGCTATGGATCCTACCATGGCAACTATAAACTGCAGGAAGTCAGTAAATATAACACCGCGTAAACCTCCTAACGCACTGTAAATCACTGTTATTACAGAAGCGTATAAAACGCATTGTAGTGGCGGTAACCCAAACAATATACCTCCGATCTTTATAGCTGCTAAACAAACAGAAGCCATAATCATTACATTAAAAAATACTCCAAGATAAATTGCTCTAAAACCTCTTAAAAATGCAGCAGCTTTGCCACTGTATCTAATTTCATAGAATTCTAAATCTGTTAAAACCTCAGATCTTCTCCACAATTTTGCATACACAAAAACTGTGAGCATACCGGTAAGTAAAAAAGCCCACCATACCCAATTACCAGAAATTCCGTGTTGTCTTACGATATCCGTAACAAGATTAGGAGTATCTGCAGAGAATGTGGTAGCCACCATAGAAATACCCAGCAACCACCAAGGCATATTTCTTCCTGATAGAAAGAATTCTTTGGCATTTTTACCAGATTTCTTTGAAACAGCAATTCCAATAATAGCAAAAATGATGAAAAAGGAGATAATAATGATCCAATCTAAATTAGATAATGACATAAAAGAGAGATTAGTTAGATTTCGTAAATCTAATACTTTTTTGTTATCTATTTAGATCAAAAAATAGCCTTTGTTGATGCAATGCACAAAGGCTATTTAAAAAGGTAGTAATACTTTCTATTTATTTTTCAGTTTTTCTGCCTGGGCAGTCCAGTTATCGCGCTCGATACGGCCTGGAAAAAACTGTATCAAGTCAGTCACAGTATCAATATCCTCTTTCGTAAATCTGCTTATTTGATCAAAAGTATAAATACCAATGCTGTTTAATTTCTTTTCAATAAAAGGACCAACACCACTAATCAATTTAAGATCATCTTTTTGTGATTCATCTGCTTTTCCAAAGCTATCAAAATTTAGTTTTGGTTTATCATCATCAACATCAGGTTTTGATTCGACTTCACCAGATGTGATGGCTTTAGTTGTATCATCGGTTCTAGTCGAAATAGGGGCAACGAAAGTAGTATTTGCCTTTTGGTATTTACTATTTCTAAGTTTTTCCTTTTCTCTTAAACATTGATCTAATTTTTCTTGAAATTTATTTTTAAGGCTCCATCTAGATAAAAACCACCCAAGCAAGAATGCAAGAAACAGTAATATTATTAGACATATCCAGTTTGCTTCATTTAAAAAATCTAACATAGTCGTAGTTATTTAGTTTACAATTATTTCTATTCTTCTGTTTTGTGCCCTGTTTTCTTCGGTATCATTTGGAGCAATCGGGCTTGATTCTCCTTTAGATTCAGCAGTAAGTTTTTCTAAAGCGATACCCTGTGTAGCCAGATAATTTTGAACATTTTGTGCTCTCTGCAGCCCTATAGATTGATTAGCTACCTCATCACCAACATTATCCGTGTGTCCAGTTATTAATACTTTTTTGTTAGGATATTTGATCAAATAGTTCTTAAGTTCCAAAGCGTAATTTTTTAATGTAGCATCTGGTTTAAAATCCTTAGATCCAAAATCGGAGTATAAGGTTTTATTAGCTATTCCCTTTTCAATTTCTTTCAATCTGGATTCATCTATTTTGGCAAAATTCAAAAGAATACCTCCTTTGTAATTTCCATCAGTATCGTAGTCGTAGTCATATAATTTCGCTTTAGTTACGATGCGATCTCCATTAATTCCGGCTTTTATCAATAAGTCTTTTAGATAGTTCGCTCTAGCTAGTCCAAGTTCTTTTTGATTTGTGTTCTCTGTTGCTGTTTCATATCCGTACACTAATAACTCCTGATCCTGATTTTGTCCGAGATAGCTTGCTATCTTGGCCTCAAAGCCTTGAATACCATTTGGAATATAAATGTCACCATTGATATTATTGATTCTGAGATTTTCGGGATATCTAAACACATCTGCGTTTTGGATATCCTTAGCATAAAAGCCGTGAGCTAACTCGAGACTATCTTCATAAGCCTTTTTGGCTTTTGCCTCGGCTTCGGGATCAATAGATTCTTCCATAACAGAAGATCCCTTATTTCTATCTCCAAGACACCAATTACAGGAGTAGTACCACCACATTCCCAACAAGGCGAATAAGATAAAAATAAGGAACGAAATTAAATTTTTCATATGTTGATGATTAGTGTTATTCTATTAAAGTTATAAAAATGTTTTAATTAAATTATTATGATAGAGTGATTTATGATTTGAAAAAAGATGAATAGCAAAAATTTTAGCTGAAATACATTTTAGAAAAAAAATTTTTTTATAAATTCGCACAGTATTTCAAAAGACAATGAATAATATTCTTTTACATCATCATCATTCTTACATTCTCGCCCAGGCGTGGTAAGTTGATATGTGTATAAGTAAATCATATATAATAACCCGTTTGAGCATTTTCAAACGGGTTTTTTATTTTAAAACTTGTTTTGAACTGACCAAACACAACAATAGAAAAGATAATGTCAAAAATTAAAATTGCGATTCAAAAGAGTGGAAGACTTAATGAGGATTCTGTTCAGATTTTAAAAGATTGTGGGATTTCAATCGATAACGGAAAAGACCAACTAAAAGCAGCCACCAGAAACTTCCCTATGGAAGTGATGTTCCTTCGTAATGGTGATATTCCTCAATACCTCAGAGATGGAGTGGTAGATATTGCCATCATTGGAGAAAATGTTTTAGTTGAAAAAGGTAAAGATATAGACATTGCAGAAAGATTGAATTTTTCTAAATGTAAAGTTTCTTTGGCGGTTCCTAAAGACGTTGAATATAATTCTATCAAAGACCTTGATGGAAAGAGAATTGCTACCTCGTATCCCAATACAGTAAATGAATATTTAAAAGAAAAAGGCATTACTGCTGATCTGCACCAGATTTCAGGTTCTGTAGAAATTGCCCCAAATATTGGTTTGGCTGATGCTATTTGTGATATAGTTTCCAGTGGTAGTACTTTGTTTAAGAATAATCTAAAGGAAGTTGAAGTGATGCTGACCTCAGAAGCAGTATTGGCTGTTTCTCCAAAAATTAGCGATGAAAATAGAGCTATACTAAAAAAGTTACAATTTAGAATACAGGCAGTACTGAAGGCCAGGTCTTCTAAATATGTATTGCTCAATGCTCCTAATGATAAAATTGACCGAATCGTAGATATTCTTCCGGGAATGCGAAGCCCAACCGTTCTTCCACTTGCAGAAAAAGGATGGAGCTCTATCCATACGGTGGTAGAAAAGAATAAGTTTTGGGATATTCTAGATGAACTAAAGGCTGAAGGAGCAGAAGGTATTTTGGTATGCCCAATCGAGAAAATGGTATTATGATTTTTGAAATACGAAATACGAATTACGATCTAATGAATAATTAAAACAAATACCTAAGTTCTCTCTCCTTGGAGAGAGGATTAAGGTGAGGGGTTATGAATAAAATATACAATCCAGAAAGGAATACTTGGTCAGAAATTCTAAGACGACCTACACAAACGGTGGCAGATATTGAAGACACTGTATTGAGTGTTTTTAAAGAAGTGAAAGCAGAAGGAAATAAAGCTATTAATCGATATACCAAGAAATTTGATAAGGTTTCCTTAGATTCGATATTAATCTCTGAAGAAGAAATCGATAAGGCTAAGCAATTAGTAAGCAAAGAACTTAAAGAAGCTATTGTACTTGCCAAATCTAATATTGAAGCTTTTCATGCTGCGCAAAAAACCGATAGAATATCTGTGGAAACTACAAATGGAGTTAGTTGCTGGCAGGAAAAAAGACCCATACAAAAAGTAGGATTATATATTCCCGGCGGGACAGCACCATTATTTTCTACGATATTGATGCTGGCAGTTCCTGCAAATATTGCTGGTTGTGCCGAAATAGTTCTATGCTCTCCTCCTGATACAGAAGGAAAAATCAATCCGGCTATTTTATATACTGCGAATCTTTGTGGTGTAACTAAAATTTTTAAAGTTGGAGGAATCCAGGCAATTGCCGGAATGACGTTTGGGACAGAAACTATCCCACAAGTATATAAAATTTTTGGTCCAGGAAATCAATTTGTTACTGTGGCTAAACAATTAGCTACAAAATTTGGAGTTGCTATTGATATGCCCGCTGGTCCTAGCGAGTTACTAGTAGTTGCAGATGATACAGCAAATGCTTCATTTGTCGCTTCAGACCTGCTAAGTCAGGCAGAACACGGTAAAGATAGTCAAGTGATTCTGGTATCGACTTCAAAAGAACTTATTTCAGAAGTAGAAAAAGAAGTAACGAGTCAATGTGATGTGTTACCAAGAAAGGAAATTGCAGAGGCGGCTATTGCGAATTCTAAACTGATTTATGTAGAAAGTGATGTAGAAGCATTGGAGTTAATCAACGAGTACGGTCCTGAACATTTTATAGTGTGTGTGGCAGATCAGGATTTCTATGTGGATAATATTATCAATGCAGGTTCTGTATTTATTGGTAATTACACTCCCGAAAGTGCTGGAGACTATGCCTCAGGTACGAATCATACACTACCAACTAATGGATATGCTAAACAATATAGCGGAGTAAATTTGGATAGTTTTATGAAATCTATGACATTTCAGAAAATATCAAAAGAAGGAATTAAGAGTATAGGGAATGCTATAGAGATCATGGCAGAAGCAGAAGGATTACAAGCACATAAAAATGCTGTTACTATAAGATTGAATAGTCTGAAAGATTAGATACGTTTTGGTTAATTGAATGTAAAAAGATGAGTTGTAAAAATTGTGAATATGCTTTAGCTGAAACAGCGGATTACTGTCAGGACTGTGGCGCAAAAGTTGTTACAGAAAGGCTTACCGTGAAGAGAATGTTTCTGGAATTCCTTGATAAGGTTTTTGGTTGGGATAATACGTATTTAAGAACCTTAAGAACAATGGTGGTAGCACCAGATAAAGTTGCTAAGGATTACATTGATGGAGTTCGGAAGAAATTTATGCCTCCATTTACGTTTCTTTTAATCGGTCTTACTATTGCGACGCTCGTTTTTAATTCTTTTTCAGATAAGTATACTGAGTTTTCAACTGGAATGTTTGGTGAAAGTTTTTATCGACTTCAATTTGACGGTGCTAAAGAAAAAAACGATTCCCTCAAAAATTTAGAAAGTGAAAATGAGGAGAAAGCGTTTGAAGCTTTTATGAAGGAGCAAATAGAGGGTCAAAAAAAGACGCAAGGTATACTGCTAAAATATTTTAACCTTTCCGCTTTTCTATTAATGCCGGTGTATACTTTTATAGCATTTCTAGTTTTTGGAAGAAAGAAATACAACTTTGCAGAGCATTTGGTAATTAACTGTTATGTACAAGGATTATCAATGATGACAATTACTTTTTTGTTTATAATCGCATTAATGATTCACCCGTACATATTTACGTCAAATGTTTTAATTGCAATTTTTTATTATTCATTTACTTATAAAAGGTTATGTAATCTTTCATTAGGTAGAATCTTATGGAAATTTATAAAATTCTTATTAATCTTAATAATTACATTTATAATATTTATTCTGTCAGCAGGAATTATAGTGGTCATATTAGATAAGGTTTTTGGAATAAACTTGTTAAATTAAGGTTAGAAAATTAAATATGAGATCCTGAAAGCAGTTTAGGATGATAATAGAAAATGAACAAAATACAATTCAACATAGATAGAATAACACGTGAAAACGTAAAAGGATTAAAACCGTATTCTTCAGCACGGGATGAATACGTTTCTGATGGCTCCGAAATGATTTTTCTGGATGCTAACGAAAATCCTTATGAGAACGGGGTAAATAGATATCCTGATCCTCAACAGCGCAGTTTAAAGTCTGTGTTGGCAAGTCAAAAAGGAGTTTCGTCACAAAATATACTTTTAGGAAATGGAAGTGATGAAGTATTAGATCTTTTGTTTAGAGCTTTTTGCGAACCTAAAGTAGATAACATAATTACATTGCCACCAACTTATGGAATGTACAAGGTACTAGCAAACATTAATAACATTGAGGAAAAAGAAGTGTTGCTAACCCAAAATTTTGAGCCAAATGTATCCGAGATTTTAGAAGCTGTGGATGCCAATACCAAAATTATCTTCTTATGTTCTCCCAATAACCCAACCGGCAATTCTTTTGCAGAAGATAGTATTGTCAATATTCTGGATAATTTTCAAGGGTTGGTTGTTATCGATGAAGCTTATATTGATTTTTCATCAAAAGAAAGTTGGATTAACAAAATCGAAACGTATCCAAATCTGATCATCACACAAACATTGTCTAAAGCATATGGTATGGCTGGTATCAGGTTAGGATTATGTTATGCTTCAGAAGATATCATCGCGATCCTGAACAAAATTAAACCTCCGTATAACGTTAATGAGCTTACCCAACAAAGAGCATTAGAAAGAGTAAAAAATGTAGATCAGGTAAAAGAAGAGGTGGCTAATATTTTAAAAGAAAGAAAAAAACTTACGACTGTATTGTCTGAGATTGATTTTATTGAAAAAATATATCCAACGGATGCGAATTTTATTTTAGTAAAAGTAGATAACGCCAATTTGAGATACGATCAATTATTAAAGAAAGGTATTGTTATACGTAACAGAACAACACAACCGCTTTGTGAAAACACCTTGCGACTTACCGTAGGAACAGAAATTGAAAATAACGAATTAATAAAAGCTTTAAAAGAATTATAAAAAAATCCTTATTTCTTCTGTTTGTAATGGAGGACTAGGGTAAGGGCTTATGAAAAAGAAAGTATTATTTATAGATCGAGACGGTACTTTGGTTTTAGAACCTCCCGTAGATTATCAATTGGACAGTTTGGAAAAACTGGAGTTCTATCCAAAGGTCTTTCAGTATATGGCTAAAATTGCTAATGAATTAGATTATGAATTGATAATGGTCACTAATCAAGATGGATTAGGAACAGATTCCTTTCCGGAAGATACGTTTTGGCCAGCTCATAATAAAATAATGACTGCATTCGAAAGAGAAGGTGTAGTATTTAATGCGGTTCATATTGATAAAACATTTCCACACGAAAATGCAAATACTCGAAAACCTAGAACCGGTTTGTTAACTCAGTATTTTGATAAAGAAAAGTATGATTTGGAAAACTCATTTGTTTTAGGCGATCGAATAACGGATATGGAATTGGCAAAAAACCTTGGTGCAAAAGGTATCTTTTTGTCTGAAGATCCACAACTGGGAGCAGATGAAATAGAGACTGATACAAATGCTATCGCCGAAAGTATTGCATTAACATCTACAGATTGGAAAGAGATTTATGAATTTTTAAAATTGGAAGATCGAGTAGCTGAAATTACTAGAAATACAAACGAAACTAAGATCTTTATTAAACTTAACCTAGATGGTTCTGGTAAAAATGATATCTCTACAGGGTTACATTTTTTTGATCATATGTTAGATCAGATCGGGCGTCATGGTGCAATGGATTTAACGGTTCAAGTGGATGGAGATTTACACGTGGATGAGCATCATACAATAGAAGATACAATGATTGCATTGGGAGAATTGTTTCATAAAACCTTGGGTAATAAATTAGGAATCGAACGCTATGGCTTTTGTTTGCCTATGGATGATTGCTTAGCACAGGCTGCAGTTGATTTTGGAGGTCGTCCATGGTTGGTTTGGGATGCCGATTTTAAACGGGAGAAAATAGGCGATATGCCAACAGAAATGTTTTTCCACCTTTTTAAATCATTTACAGATGGAGCTAAGTGTAATTTAAATATTAAAGCAGAAGGAGATAACGAGCATCATAAAATAGAAGGTATCTTTAAAGCGTTTGCCAAAGCTATGAAGATGGCAGTGAAAAGAGATGCTAATAAAATGTTTTTACCAAGTACGAAAGGAATACTTTAGTTAATTACGAATTAAGATAGACGAATTACGAATTAAGATCTCGTAAATCTGAAATCACAAATCTAAAATCACAAATCTAAAATCAAATTGAAAATAGTAATCATAAATTACGGGGCAGGAAATATACAATCCATCAAATTCGCAATTCGACGATTAGGGTATGAAGCGATTTTAAGCGATGATCCTGAGGAAATCAAAGCTGCGGATAAAGTTATTTTTCCTGGTGTTGGTGAGGCAAGTAGTGCTATGAAAAAACTCAGAGCCTCAGGTTTAGATACATTAGTACCTCAATTAAAGCAACCTGTTTTAGGAATTTGTTTAGGGATGCAGTTGATGTGTAGCTACACAGAAGAAGGAGATACTGAAGGATTAGGGATTTTTCATACTGATGTAGTTCGATTTAATCACGGTGTAAAAGTCCCGCAAATAGGATGGAATCAGATTGAGTCATTAAAGTCTCCATTGTTTCAAGGGGTAAAAGAAAAAGAATATATCTATTTAGTACATAGCTATTACGCACCCGTAATGGAAGAAACCATTGCCCAATCAACATATGGAGTTACTTATAGTACTGCTCTACAAAAAGATAATTTCTATGGAACCCAGTTTCACCCTGAAAAGAGTAGTGTTACAGGTTCAAAAATTCTAGAGAATTTTCTTGAATCTATCAACTAAAGACTAACAACTATTAACTAAACATGAGAATAATACCAGCAATAGATATCATAGACGGAAAATGCGTTCGCCTCTCCAAAGGAGATTATGATACTAAGAAAATATATAATGAAAACCCTTTAGAAGTTGCCAAGGAGTTTGAAGACCACGGAATTCAATATTTACATTTAGTAGATTTAGATGGAGCAAAGTCCAAACATATTGTTAATCATAAAATACTAGAGCAAATAGCGTCTAAAACAAACTTAAAAATTGATTTTGGAGGCGGTTTAAAAACCGATGAAGATTTAAAAATAGCTTTTAATAGTGGAGCGAGTCAAATTACTGGTGGTAGTATTGCTGTAAAGAATCCTGATATTTTTAAATCTTGGTTATCAAAATTTGGTAACGATAAGATTATTTTGGGAGCAGATGCACAAAATGAAAAGATTGCTGTCAGTGGTTGGTTAGAAGAAAGCGATAAAGAGTTGATTCCTTTTGTTAAAGAATATCAAAAAGAAGGAGTTTCATATGTAATCTGCACAGATATTAGTAAAGACGGAATGTTAGAAGGACCTTCGTTTGAGCTGTATAAAAAAATATTGAATCAATGCGAGGTTATAACTAACGATTCTCAAATCACTTCAAAAATTAAATTAATAGCTTCTGGAGGCATTTCAACTTTTGATGAATTACCAAAGTTGGCTGAGATTGGTTGTGAAGGAACAATTATCGGAAAAGCAATTTATGAAAACCGAATCAGTTTGAAGCAACTAGAGAATTACATTTTAAGTTAAGATACCTCACAGGTTTTAAAAACCTGTGAGGTATCTTGAAGAGGTAATTATGAATAAGGAAATAGCAAAAGAGTTTAAAGAACAAATCATCTATAGGTTAGATGAAAGTGTCAGGATGATTACTATAAGCCTTGAGCAATTGTCTGAAGACCACATCTGGAAACGGTTTAATGAGTCATCCAATAGTATAGGTAATTTGATATTACACTTATGTGGAAACATTACGCAGTATGCTATTGCGTCTCTAGGTAATCAAGAAGATAAACGTGATCGCGATGTAGAGTTTAAAGCTTCGGATGGTTTCTCTAAAGCACAGCTATTATCAAAACTTAAGAATACAGTTGAACAAGCAAAAACAACATTGTTAGACTGTTCTTTTTCAGAATTAATGAGAAAAAGAGAAGTACAAGGATTTAGTTTTTCGGGAATAGGCATCGCGATTCATGTAACAGAACATTTATCATATCATACGGGACAGATAGCTTTTTGGACAAAACAATTGAAAAACAAAGATTTAGGTTTTTATGATGGTATAGACCTTAATATTAAAAATGAATAAGTAATTAGTGGTTGTCAAATAGTATACAGTACATAAATAATCAAGCAACAACTAATAACTATAAACTATTAACAAAGAAATGCTGACAAAAAGAATTATACCTTGTTTAGATATCAAAAATGGGCGTACCGTAAAGGGAGTTAATTTTGTTGATTTAAGGGATGCAGGTGATCCTGTAGAGTTAGCTGATGCCTATTCTAAAGCAGGAGCTGATGAATTAGTGTTTTTAGATATCTCTGCCACCGAAGAAAGGAGAAAAACATTAGCGAACTTAGTATTGCACGTTGCAGAAAAAGTAAATATACCTTTTACTGTTGGTGGAGGGATTTCATCTATCGAAGATGTTGATATTTTGCTTCAGAATGGAGCAGATAAAGTATCCGTAAATTCATCCGCTGTGAAAAACCCACAGTTGATTAATGATTTAGCGGGAAAATTCGGAAGCCAATGCATTACCGTTGCAATAGATGCCAAGCAAATTAATGGCGAGTGGAAAGTGCATTTGGTAGGAGGAAAAGTACCAACAGAGCTTGATTTATTCGAATGGGCAAAAGAAGTGGAAGATAGAGGGGCAGGAGAAATTTTGTTTACATCTATGGATAATGATGGGACCAAAGACGGTTTTGCAAATGATGCTTTAGCTAGATTATCAGAGGAGTTGAATATTCCGATTATAGCCTCTGGTGGTGCAGGAAATATCCAACACTTTGTAGACACCTTTAAAGAAGGTAAAGCAGATGCGGCTCTTGCGGCGAGTGTTTTTCATTTCAAAGAAATAGAAATAAAAGATTTAAAAAAGGAATTACGATCAAACGACATTCCAGTAAGATTATAAACGATTTGTCTTTCAAGCGGAGGCTGGAATCTAAAAGCTAGTAATAGAATAATGGAAATAAATTTTAATAAAAACAACGACGGACTTGTTCCTGCAATTATTCAAGATGCAACTACCAAAAATGTTTTGATGCTGGGTTATATGAATGCAGATGCCTATCAGAAAACGTTAGATACAAAAAAGGTTACCTTTTTTAGTAGAACCAAAAACAGGTTGTGGACAAAAGGTGAGGAGAGCGGAAATTTCCTAAATCTAGTGGAGATTAAGAATGATTGTGATAAAGATACGTTGCTGATAACAGTTGATCCTGTCGGTCCGACTTGTCATAAAGGGTCAGATACCTGCTGGAACGAAAGTAACGAACAGTCTTTTGGTTTTCTTACGAAACTGGAAAACACGATACAAAATAGAAAGGAAAATCAAGATGATGAAAAGTCCTATGTGGCTTCATTGTTTAGAAAAGGAATTAATAAAGTAGCTCAAAAGGTTGGAGAAGAAGCTGTAGAAGTGGTTATAGAGGCTAAAGATGATAACGAAAAATTGTTCTTAGACGAAAGTGCAGATCTGCTTTTTCATTATTTGATCTTGCTCCAGGCAAAAGGGTATAAGCTCAATGATATTGTAGAAGTTTTAAAATCAAGAGGATAAATACACATAGGTGTGTTGTGAATTCAATATGTTTTTTATCGTTTAATCTGGTTTAATTAACATTTTTTTATAGTTTTGCCAACTTTTAAATATTCTATGTCGTGTTTTTTGTTTTTTGATGATAACAAATACCAGCATTACGACACTTACATATAAACCAATAAATTTTGAAAACATATAAAACAAAATTACTATTTATTTTATTGATAGTATTTGGAAGCTTTGGCGCAGCGATAGCTCAATGTAACCAAACCCAAACCATATCAATATGTGATATGGAAACCATCGATTTTGATAATGATGGTAATCCAGATGGGATTGTTAATCTTTACGATGAATATACCGCTATAACCGGTCTAACTATTCAAAATGGTGTTTGGTCCGTAGATCCTAGATTTACAGTTGCTTTAGATCCATCTACCGGTAATGTTGCTACTTGGGCATTACAACGTTCTACCGAAACACAAACTATAAATGATTATACGTTTCAGTTAAGAAATTCGGATTGTGGGGATGACATCGCTTTAACTATAAACATTATTCTAGGACCATATTCAGGTGTGGCATTACCTTCTTTCGGTACTTTAAACGTAAATGCTGAAGGTTGTGGATTAGGAGGATTTAATCTATTTAATACTTTGGTTTCTGATAATGCGTTTCCGCCTCCACACTTAAATGGAACTTGGTCTTATAATGGTTCCAGTCCAAATTTTGTTGCAATATTTGAATCTTCATTATTGGTTGATATTCCATATCAGCCCGGATTACCATTAGTAGATCAAGAGGTTTTTGAATTAACATATACCGTCCCAGGGATTGGTCCTTGTGATGCCGATGCCCAAACAACAGTTAGGGTATCTATGATTAGACAGGTAGATTCAGGTGCTTCTGAAGGAACAGATATTTGCGAAGATGATATGTTAGCTGGTGTATATGATCAGGATATTAACCTTCGGGATGACGAATATTTGCGTAATGAAGATATTGAAGGGATATGGTTACCGGATGAAGATCCAACTGGACAGATTTCTAACGAGCAGGATTCTATCATTAATTTGAGAGCTGTTTATAATGATTTGATAGATAACGGCAATAATTTACGATACGGTTGTGAAACTTTTAATTTTTATTATAAAGTAAATCAAAGATCTGCTGTTTGTAGAAGTGATAGTACCGCAGTATCATTTACATTTTATGAACAACTAAGACCCTTTAGTCAGGAAGATGCTCCTTTTCAGATCTGTGCAAGTGAACCAGGTGGTGTAAATTTGTTTGACCTGTTGACTTTTACTACAGAGAATAATACTGAGTTTATCTACACTAATGAAAATTATGTGAATTGGCGATTAGTTTCAGGATCATCAAACCTTGGATTAATTGATCAGGGTTCAATTGATTTTAGTCACGAAGGTTTTGTGGTTACAAATGGAGCCACGCCCGGAACATATGTTTTTGAATACGGAGTAAGCCCCAAAATTAATTGTAAAGAACCTCCGGAAGTTTGTAACCCATTTATCACATTAGTTAACCCAAACCACTGTGAGCACCCTTGTGAAGTCGAAACCGCTCTGGTAACTGTAGAGATATTTCCTTTTGATTATGCCGGAGAAAACACCAGTGGATTGTCTTTTTGTGAAACAGATATAACCATTGATTTAAGAAGTCAACTCCAATCTAATGGTGCCCCGATTGCAACAACAGGAACTTGGACTGATGCAGATGGTGGTAGTATTGATAATTTATTTACTATTCCTCCAATCACTGATTCTCAAATTTTCACATTTACCTACACCACAAATACGATTAATGGATGTACGGATGAAGCAGTTTTATCATTTACAGTATTTGAAGAAGCCAATGCAGGTAATGGAACAAGCATAACACTGTGTTCAGATAATTTAACCTTAACTCTGTTTGATCTTTTGGAAGGTAATCCGGATACTACTGGAATTTGGACAGGCCCTTTTGGATATACCTCACCTGATCATTTGGGTATATTCGATGCTTCGGATATAATGCTACCTATTCTTGGTCCCGGTGATTATATTTATACAGTCGAAGGAAATGATGGTTGTTCGGGAATGGACCAGGCAACGGTGACTATAAATATAGTCGACCCTGTACAGATAGGTAATGATAGAAGTGATTCTTTTTGTGAGATAGACGGGCGGGTCAATTTATTTACAATATTAGATAATGATACACCAAGAACAGGAAGTTTTCAGGATATAGAAAACACTGGAGCACTAACACCAGAAGGAGTTGTAGAGTTTGATTTACTACCTAATCCAGATAACGAAATCAACAAAATATATAATTTTAGATATGTAATACCAAATACTGCTCCTTGTGATGAATCGTCGCTAAATGTAGAAGTACAAATTATAGATTTACCGGAGCCCAACGTACCGGATCAGGAGTTTTGTATTCTGGATGCAAAAAGATTAGATGATATAGAAGTGGATGTGTTAAATTATAATTGGTATCCGACCCTGGAAAGTGATATGCCAATAATTGATAATCCATTATTATTTGATAATCAAGTATTTTATATAGCAACTGTAGATGCTGATAATTGCGAATCCGAAAGAGTAACCGTCAATATTAATATATTGAATATGGGAGAGCGATTTTCTAATGGAGATTTATGTACATTGGATTTTCAGGATGGAGTATCACCGGATGGAAATAACCAAAATGATACTTTTGACTTGTTTATAGAAGGTGAGTTTAATATTCCCGTAGCTTTTCCGGATTTTGATTTAAAAATTTATAACAGATACGGAGCTGCAGTTTATGAAGGTAATCTCAATACCGAACCGTTTAGAGGAGAGAGCAATGTTTCCTTACGATTAGGGGATGACCTGCCTTCAGGCACCTACTTTTATATTTTTACTCCCAATTTTGAAAACAATTTTCCAATTCAGGGAAGTTTTTACCTAAGCAGATAAACAATGAAATCACGATTTATTTTTGGTATAGCGATAGTTTTCTGCTCGGTATTGTATGCACAGCAGGAACCACAATATTCTCAATATATGTATAATATGAGCACGGTTAACCCTGCTTATGTAACAAATCAACCAGGGTTGATCTCTACTGGTTTACTATATAGAAAACAATGGACCGGGATTAATGGTTCACCAGAAACAGCAAATGTTTTCGGAAATATCCCATTGAATGAAAAGATTGAGTTAAGTATTAATTACGTAAATGATCAAATTGGTGAAGCAATTCGAACCAATAACAATTTTTTCAATATAGATTTTGCATACATTACTCGTATTTCGGATCGTTTTAAACTTTCATACGGATTAAAAGCCGGTATTAATAGTTTTAAATTAGATGCTTCTGGTTCTGATGTGGCAGATGATCCCGCGTTTGCAGACAATAATTCTTCATTACAGCTTAACCTTGGAGCTGGTCTTTTCTTATTTTCTAATAATTTTTATGCGGGTATTTCGTCTCCTAATTTATTGCCAAATGATGTTGATATCAATGGAATTGGAGTCTCGCAGTCAAAAACACATTTGTACGCAGTAACTGGTTTTGTATTTGATGTGGTGGATGAGGTTAAATTAAAACCTTCTATGGTAATCAAACAAGTATTGGATTCTCCTTTAACATTTGATGTTTCTTTAAACTCTCTGATTTATGATAGATTCGAGTTAGGAGTTTCGTATCGCTATGAAGATGCATTTATTGCATTAGCAGGTTTTAACATCACAAAAAATCTTAAAGTAGGGTATTCATATGATTTTAGTACGAGCGAACTAAGCGGTTATAATAATGGGAGTCATGAAGTTATTTTACTCTATAACTTCGACTTACTCAAATTCGGTAATAAATATACATCTCCAAGATTTTACTAGATTATGAAAATTAAAATACTACTTGTATTAGCATTGATGGTTACGCAGATAACTTTTTCACAAAGAAAAAGCAGAGCGGATCGTTTTTTCGAAAATGGAGATTATGTCAATGCAGCTTTACAGTATGAAGAAGAATTGAATCAAGAAGGGCACACTAAACATATTCTGGAGAATATTTCTACATCTTATTATAACACCTTTCAGTTTAAAGAGGCGTATCGATATCTAAAGGTTCTGACCGCAGGCAAATTTTATGGAAAAGATAAGAGTTATGATAACGCTTTCAATTTTATGATGCATCAGGTATTATCGGCATTAGGGAAGTATGAAAATGCAGTTGATTTCTTAGCTCTATATTATAAAAATGAAGGAAAAGAATTTAATAAGTCTGATGCTATTTCTGAAATAGAAGCTTTTAAACTAAAAGATGATGATTATACTATAACATCGGTTGGTTTTAATTCGGATGCTTCAGAGTTTGGAGCGATTAAAAAGGATAGCCTCATTTATTTCTCATCAGACAGAAAACCTAATGGAGTATTAGATAAAAATTATAGATGGACACATCGTCCTTTTTTGGATATTTACGCTGTAAAAGTGGATAAAAAGAATACACCTGTTTCAGATATAGAGACTATTTCAGGAGAAATAAACTCCAAACTACATGAAGGTAATTTTTGTTTCACATCGGATGGGAATACCATATATTTCTCTAAAAGTAATTCTGAAAAAGGGAAAAAGAAATTTGATAGTCTAAGGACTAATGCAGTCCATTTATATAAAGCAACAAAAGTAGATGGTGTATGGCAGACACCAGAAAAATTAGCATTTAATGATACAAGCTATTCTACAGAACACCCTTGGATTTCTTCTAATGATAAAACGTTGTTTTTTTCATCCAATATGCCTGGTGGATATGGAGGTTTTGATATCTACTCCGTAGCGATAAATGCCGATGGAACATACGGTAAACCTATCAATCTCGGTGAGACTATAAATACTCCTAACAGAGAACAATTTCCTTATGTATCAAAGGATGGGCACTTGTTTTTTTCTTCTAATGGACATTTAGGACTTGGGATGATGGATGTTTTTGTTTCTGAATTAAAAGAGAATAAGTATACAAAACCGATTAACTTGGGAGCTCCACTTAATTCTAGTTATGATGATTTTTCTCTAACGTATTATAATGAAACAGATGGGTTTTTTGCTTCAAACAGAAAAAACAAATCAGAAGATGATATCTATTCCTTTTCTCAGATTGGAGAAATATTTTTGAAGGAATACGAGGCTAATTTTACAGTAAAGGACTTTGCTACAGATAATTATATTCCTAATGCAGCGATTACAATTTTTGATTTAGACGATCAGTTATATGAAGATACGTTAGACAAAAAAGAGTTTATTACACTGTCTTTGTTTCCTGGAAAGTATGCATTTAAAGCTTCAGCAGATGGTTACAAAACCAAGGAAAAGCCTGTTGTAGTTAAAGAAAAAGAAAACGAAACATATGTTATCTATTTAGAGAAAGAGATCACTACTGTTTCAGATAACACTACGACTAAAGGGGATGAAAGCGTTTCTCCTTCTGATAACGATGTTATCAAAGCACCTAAAGAGCTAACTGCCGAACAATTACGAAAACAATTACTAAGCGATAAAGTAGGTCCACAGGTTATAGAAAAGAATGGTAAGTTGTATTTTGATCTTCCTCCGATTTATTTTGACTATGATAAATGGAATATCAGGGCTGATTCTAAAAAAGTATTGGATGATTTTGCTTTAAAGCTTGAAAAATATAAAACAGTATACATTAAGATTTCTTCTCATACTGATAGTAGGGGTACTGATTCTTATAATCAGGTTTTATCAGAAAAAAGAGCAGAATCTACCCGTAATTATTTGGCGTTGGTTGGTTATGTAAATGCCAGAAGGATGCAGTTCGAAGGATTTGGAGAATCTATACCATTAATTAATTGTGAAAGTAAAGTTTGTACTGAAGAAGAACATCAGATAAATCGTAGAAGCGAATTTGAAATAATTAAGTATTAAGGATTTTGATATTATTTGCAATATCTTGTTTTCTAATAAATTAAATTGTATTTTTGCACCCCTTTTTAGCGAGTAAGAGAATAGAAAGGATTGAAAAAATAATTTAATTTAACGCTTCTGTATACATTTTCGCATTGATTCTCAAATAAGTACAGGATACAAATTTTATCTTCAATGTCTGAAGAAACAAAAAACACAGACGTTCAGGAAGTAGAGGCTCCAAAGGCAGCTCCAGCTGTATCTCCTCAACAAGAAAATCCTGAGCAATTTTTAAAAGATTTTAACTGGCACAACTACGAGGAAGGTATCGACCCAATCGCAGATTCAAAGCTTGAAGAGTTTGAAAAGCTAGTTGCAGAAAACTTTGTTGACACCTTAAATGATGAAGTAGTAGAAGGAACTGTTATCAATATTACAGATCGTGATGCTATCATTGACATTAATGCAAAGAGTGAAGGTGTTATTTCATTAAATGAATTTCGTTACAACCCGGATCTTAAAGTAGGTGATAAGGTAGAGGTATTAATTGATGTGCGTGAAGACGCTACAGGTCAGTTAATCTTATCTCACCGTAAAGCTCGTGTGATCAAGGCTTGGGATAGAGTAAATAATGCTCACGATACTGGCGAAATCGTAAACGGTTTTGTGAAGTGTAGAACGAAAGGTGGTATGATTGTAGACGTATTCGGTATCGAAGCGTTCTTACCGGGTTCTCAGATCGATGTGAAGCCAATTCGTGATTATGATGCATATGTTGGTAAAACAATGGAATTTAAGGTGGTTAAGATCAACCACGAGTTCAAAAACGTTGTTGTATCTCACAAAGCACTTATCGAAGCTGATATCGAAGAGCAGAAGAAAGAAATTATTGGTCAATTAGAAAAAGGTCAGGTATTAGAAGGTACTGTTAAGAATGTTACTTCTTACGGTGTATTTGTTGATCTTGGAGGAGTTGATGGACTTATCCACATTACTGATCTTTCTTGGTCTAGAATCAATCATCCAAATGAGATTGTTGAGCTTGATCAGAAATTAAACGTAGTAATCTTAGACTTTGACGAGGCTAAGACACGTATTCAGTTAGGTCTTAAGCAGTTAAAAGCACATCCTTGGGAAGCTCTTGACAATGACTTAAAGGTAGGAGATAAAGTAAAAGGTAAAGTAGTTGTAATCGCTGATTATGGTGCGTTTATCGAAGTAGAAGAAGGAGTAGAAGGTTTGATTCACGTTTCAGAAATGTCTTGGTCAACACATTTACGTTCTGCGCAAGATTTCGTAAAAGTAGGAGACGAGGTAGAAGCTGTTATCCTTACTTTAGATAGAGAAGAACGTAAAATGTCTCTTGGTGTTAAACAATTAACTCCAGATCCTTGGACTGATATTACTACAAAATACCCAGTCGGTTCTAGACACACCGGTATCGTTCGTAACTTTACTAACTTTGGAGTATTTGTTGAGTTAGAAGAAGGTATCGACGGACTAATTTATATCTCTGATCTTTCTTGGACTAAGAAAATCAAGCACCCATCTGACTTTACAAATGTTGGTGACAAGCTTGAGGTTGTAGTTCTTGAATTGGATGTAGAAGGACGTAAATTAAGTCTTGGACACAAACAAACTGAGGATAATCCTTGGGATAAGTATGAAACAGAGTTTGCTGTTGGAACTAAGCACACCAATACGATAGCAGAGATTGTAGACAAAGGTGCTACTATCGAGTTTAATGAGGATATTGTTGCTTTTGTACCATCTCGTCATCTAGAAAAAGAAGACGGTAAGAAGCTTGCAAAAGGAGATGAAGCAGAATTCCAAATCATTGAGTTCAACAAAGAATTCAAAAGAGTTGTAGCTTCTCATACTGCTTTATTTAAAGAAGAAGAAGCTAAGATCGTGAAGCAAGCTGCTAAAAAAGCCGCTGCAAGTTCATCAGAAAAAACCACACTTGGTGATATTGATGCATTAGCAGATCTTAAAGCTAAAATGGAAAAAGGAGGTAACTAATTCTCTGGATTTCAATACAAACTATAGACCGCCTAAGCTTTAGGCGGTCTTTTTTATTACTAGAAGAGTTAATAAGTGTATAATGGCTCATTAGAAGATCCCAGGTGGAAGTTATTGACACTTATATCCAAGATTTTGATACATGCTATTCTTTCTTTAGTATTTTGTAGTCCTTTCAATTTATTAAATTAATGTATAGGGAAAGCAAATAATCTAAATATCTTGCAAACAAAAAGGAATATCATTATGGACTTTATCTTTTTCGTTAATTACATTTACAAAGATTTATGTTGTTTCCCTAAGTACTAGAATTGAGCTGTCCACGTAGTTTGTAATATCTACTAAGTATAAGAAACTGCTTTTTTTGAAATCAATCTTTAGTTTTTAATAAAAAGGAAAACAATACACATAAGGTGTTAGAAGTGTTTTTTTACGGATTAATGAAAAGATAAGGATGGATGTCTAAAAAGAAAAACAAATTTGAATCAGAATATTAATTGGATATTGCTGTATTACCAAAGCAGTTTTATTGGCTAAGTCTAATTACTTTTACCGAAGATAATGAAATGATAAGAGATTTAAACCTTTGGTATTCTGTTTTTTTAGTTTTTTTGTAAGATATAAGTTAGAAAAGAGAGGAATAATATATGTAAGTAAAAACCCATCATAAAAACAATTATGATGGGTTCTGTTTTTTTTCTTATCAAAGAAGGTTGTTAGAATTTATATACCAATCCTAAATTGATGTCATCAAGATTAACTCCAAAAGTAAATGCATCAGTTGAATCTGCACCATTTATATCTGGTTTTGCGGTAGCGTATCCTATAGCTCCCCAAAATGCTTCAAGAGCAAAATGATCGCTAATAAAATAGCTTACACCTGGTCCAACATTAAGTCCGAAACCATTAGCTTTTAATTCATTTGGTCCTTGTACTGTTTTAGAACTTGCATATTCGAAATAACTTTGTTGAATAACTTATTGAAACAACATATTTAGCAAAGTATAACCTTGGGGGAAGTGGGGAAAAAATAACTAATTTTTAACAAATTTAAACTCTGGAAATTATAATTTTAAGATATTAACTAAATCTATATATTCATGAAAAACGTTTTTTATTTTTTATTTATCACATTGGTTGCGGTTTCCTGTTCCAAAGAGTCAATTAATAATGAGGATGAATCTGATACCTTTTCTTTTGAAAAAATCAATATTATTTTACCTGATGGGAATGTTTTGTCAATCGAAAATTTAAATAAGGAATTCTCTAAAAATAAAGACTTCGAGGAGCTTCAAGCCTTCTTAGATGAAAATAAGGATTTGGTCATTGCAGATTTTGATGACGGAATGATTCGAATATTTTATGGTTATGATGAGGCTAAAGCTTATTATTTGAAAGCTATGGAGTTCGATTCTAATAAACAAAATTTCAATAATAAATCTTCTCAGATTTTTGGTGAGGTTAATGTTTATGACGGTAATAATAATACTGGTCAGCAGGTGACAATCCGAATGAGTTATGGGATTGGCAATAGAGTAACTTATCAATTTCCTAGATTAAATAATATGCGTACCCAATATAACCAAGATGGCACTGCTATTGGTCAAGTCGTGAACATGGATAATAGGATTTCTTCATTGAAAATCAGAAATTATGGATTAATAGTCCTCTATAATGATCCTTGGTATAATGGTAGTACATATTTGTTTAGTAATAATCCCGACATTAATGGTCAACCTTATGAAAGGTCAATTAATTTACCTTCTCATCCTTTTTCGACTGTTTTTAATAAAAATAATGTTCACAGTTCATTGCAGACAACTATTGATTTAAACTAAAGAAAAAAACAGATTTGAATTAGAATATTAGTTGGATATTGCTATATTACTAAAGCAGTTTTACTGGGTAAGTCTAATTACTTTTATGGTAGATATACTTAATCATTTGTAGTTCTGTTTTTTAGTTCTTTCTGTGCCATAAGTTTTAAAGCGAGGAACATTTTAGCTGTAAGTAAAAACCCATCATAAAAACGATTATGATGGGTTTTTTACCTAATAAGTTTGTTAGAATTTATATACCAATCCTAAGTTAATATCATCAAGATCTAGGCCTATTGTGAAAAGATCAGTTGAATCTGCGGCACCATCGGCTTTAGCTGTAGCATATCCTAATGCTCCCCAAAATGCTTCAAGAGCAAAATGATCGCTGATAAAATAGCTTACACCTGGTCCAACATTTATACCAAATCCGTCAGTAGTAGAATCGGTTGACGCTATTTCTGTTTTAGCAGATACGTAATCTAATCCAAGTTCACCGAAAATAGAAAACTTGTTAGAAGGTGTGAAGTAGTATCTACCAAAAGCACCGGCATTCAGTGCATTAATTTTGGTTTCTCCACCGCCAACTTCAATTTTTTGAGTTGTATAACCAAGTCTGGCTCCTACGGTAATATTTTCGGTAACAAAAAAACCGACTCTAGGTGTAATACTAAAGGTATTATTCTTGTTGTCTCCGGTTGATTCAGAGTCGTACCCGAAAGATCCAGATACAAAAATGTCTCCCTTGGCGAACCCTCCATCTTGGGCATTAACAAATGTCAACGTAAATACTGCAATTGCAGTTAAAATTAATTTTTTCATAATAATTGTTTGTTTAAAGTTGAGGCAAATCTAAGCAAAATTTGATAGATAGGTTTCACGGTTTTCAGGTAGTTTTTTACCAGTTTATTCCCCGTTTAAAGGGAGGTCTACCGTATACTATTGATTATCAATATTTGATTAAGCAAAAAGTGATTTTTGTTTCATAGTGATAAGAGTTACTTTAACAATATTTTAAGCTTTTGTCTGATTAGAAATGCGATATTTTTCAATACCAAGAGAATGATAACTTCGCTATATTATGTTTGGGTTTTTTCTTAACAAGTGCATTCAAATAAAAAAATAAAACTACTTTTGGTATTAATCTATATATACAGATATGAGGAGAACCATTTTTTTGCAGATACTTATCATTTTTGGTTTTATTTCTGTCAATGCACAGAAAATAGATGATGCAGATCCATTATATGCAAGGGCTGGATTTAAAGGAGGGCTTAGCTATTCCAGTGTTTTTGGGGATATTGATAATGCTAGTGGTAGATTTAGAATTCATTTAGGAGCTGTTGTAGAATACCCAATTACCAGTAAATTTTTTCTTCAGGGAGAACTTTTATATTCAGCACAAGGATATAAGGTGGATGTAAATAATAGGGAACAAAAAGTAAGTTTAAATTTCATATCTCTTCCCATTGTAGCCAAATTTCAGCTACATGAATCATTGAGTTTAGATACAGGTATTCAAGTGTCTATTTTAAGCAATGTAAGAAATGATGATTTAGAAGACAATGATCCTTTCTTTGATTCATTCAATAACCTTGATGTCAGTGGGGTATTTGGGGCTACCTATAAATTAGAGAGTGGACTTTTTTTTCAATTACGTTATAATTTGGGATTTACTATACTTAATAACAATACAGTGGCAAACCCCAATAATAGAAACTCTGTAGCACAACTATCTGTTGGATATTTATTCAAGACTAAAAATAATCGAAGAATCATACGCGAGCAATAATATGAAGCTTTTAATCATAAATGGACCTAATTTAAATCTTTTAGGTAAAAGAGAACCAGGAGTGTATGGAAAACAATCTTTTGAAGATTTTTTTTCAGAATTACAGATGAAGTTCAGAGATGTTGAATTAGGCTATTTTCAATCTAATATTGAAGGAGAGCTAATTACTAAGATTCAGGAAGCAGATGGTGTGTACGATGGTGTTATTCTAAATGCAGGAGCTTATACACATACTTCTATCGGAATCGGTGATGCGATTAAAGCAGTTTCGGTTCCGGTAGTAGAAGTTCATATATCCAATACGTTTAGCAGAGAAGAATTTAGGCATCAATCTTTTATTTCTCCTAATGCAAAAGGTATTATTCTCGGTTTTGGTTTGCAAAGTTATGTATTGGCAATTCAGAGTTATCTTTAGGGTAGATGAATAAAGCTTATTTTAACTGGAGCAGTGGTAAGGATTCTGCTATTGCACTTTACTTAATTTCTAAACGGAAAGAATTTAAGGTTACTAAATTATTCACTACCGTTAATGCTGACTATAATCGTGTCACGATGCACGGTTTAAGAGAGGAATTATTGGATAAGCAAATACATAGCTTAGATTTACCGTTTCAAAAAGTATATCTTCCTAAGGACGTATCGATGGAATTATATGAGGAGAAGATGCTAGAGGCGGTATCTCAACTTAAAGCAGAAGGCTTTACCCACAGTATTTTTGGTGACATTTTTCTACAAGATTTGCGAAGTTATCGAGAAGAACAACTCAGAAAAATAGGAATCAAAGCTGTATTTCCGTTATGGAAAAAAGATACAAAAGAATTATTAGTAGATTTTATCAATGAAGGTTTTAAGGCTATAACCGTTTGCGTAAATGCCAAATATCTTGATAAATCCTTTTGTGGTAGACTTATAGATCATAGCTTTCTAAAAGACTTACCAAACAATGTGGATCCATGCGGAGAAAATGGAGAATTTCACACCTTTGTTTTTGATGGTCCGATCTTTGCCAAACCAATTAATTTTACAATAGGAGAGAAGGTATTACGAAGTTATACGTTATCAAAGAACAACACTGATAATTGTTTTACCGATACGGAAGAAAAAAATTGGGATTCTTCATTTTGGTATTGTGATTTGGTCCCTAAATAAAATTTATAGAGAAGAGTAACAATTTTTACGTTTTGGACACTAATATATAACTTAACATTATATTTATTAATAAATGAAAATTTTTTATACGTCAATTTTGTTTCTTTTTATTTCGATTTTAACTCAGGCTCAGGATACTAAAGTTCGATATGGAATAAAAGGAGGAGCAAATTTATCTACAATTACCGGAAGAGAAATATTTGATAAAAATAATCCAAGAATTAGCTTTCATGCAGGGGGGGTTATAGAAATACCTTTATCTGAGGTGTTTTCTTTACAGCCCGAATTATTGTATTCACAACAAGGATCCAGGTTTGTGCAAACTATAGAATTAAGAGATGGAGCCAATGAAGAACCAGTCTTGCTTGATATTAATTATGATTTCAATCTAAATTATATCACAGTTCCTTTATTAGCAAAGTATTATGTTTCAGAGCGATTTAATTTTAATTTAGGTCCTCAAATTGCATATTTACTTACTGCGAAAGAAAAGAATAATTTTCCAACACAGACACAAGGAGAATCAGAAACACAAAACGATATAAAAGATGGTTATAAAGATTTAGATTTTAGTGTGAAGATTGGTGCAGAATATTACTTTAAAAGCGATATATTCTTAGGAGTTTCTTATGGGTTAAGTCTTACCAAAATCAATAAGTTTGAAAATACTATTGAAGATAACGCACAAAGGAATAGCGTATTTCAATTATCAATAGGTTATAAATTTTAATGCCCCTTTTGTTTGTTAAAAATACTATATTTCAAGATAAAAAAAATAGACCTGATTTTCTTCAGGTCTATTTTTATATACTTTTCAGCATTAGGAATCGATTGACCCCTAGGATTATAAATGTATCACTTCATCATAAGCATCCGCAACAGCTTCCATAACGGCCTCGCTCATGGTTGGGTGTGGATGTATTGCTTTTAAAACTTCATGTCCTGTGGTCTCAAGTTTTCTACCTAAAACTGCTTCTGCTATCATATCCGTTACACCAGCTCCTATCATATGGCATCCTAGCCATTCTCCGTATTTAGCGTCAAAAATCACTTTTACGAAACCATCTTTGGTTCCTGCAGCACTAGCTTTACCAGAAGCAGAGAATGGAAATTTACCAACTTTGATTTCGTAACCGGCTTCTTTTGCTTGCTTTTCTGTCATACCAACACTAGCGATTTCAGGAGAAGCATACGTACATCCAGGAATATTACCATAGTCAATAGCTTCTACATGCATTCCTGCAATTTTTTCTACACAAGTAATCCCTTCTGCAGAAGCAACGTGTGCTAAAGCAGGTCCGTGTACCACATCGCCTATTGCATAAATCCCGGGAATATTAGTTTGATACCAGTCATTTACAACAATTTTATCTCTATCTGTAGCAATACCTAATTCTTCTAATCCGATATTTTCGATATTTGTTTTAATGCCTACAGCTGATAAAACGATGTCTGCTTCAAGGATTTCTTCTCCCTTTTTAGTTTTTACCGTAGCTTTTACGCCATCACCGCTGATATCAACACTTTCTACTGAAGAATTGGTCATTACTTTAATGCCGGCTTTTTTGAAACTTCTTTCAAATTGTTTTGATACTTCTTCATCTTCTAACGGCACCAGATTAGGCAAGAATTCTACAATGGTAACTTCAGTTCCCATTGCATTGTAAAAATGAGCAAACTCTACACCAATTGCCCCGGATCCCACTACAATCATTTTCTTAGGTTGCGATTCTAGAGTCATCGCTTCTCTATATCCAATTACTTTTTTACCATCTTGCGGCAAGCTTGGTAATTCTCTCGATCTTGCTCCAGTAGCTACTATGATATTTTTAGCTTCATAATCAGAAGCATTACCATCTTTATCGGTAACAGTTACTTTATTGTTGGCTTTTAATTTACCAAAACCTTCAATTACATCAATTTTATTTTTTTTCATTAGGAACTGAACACCTTTGCTCATTCCTTCTGCAACGCCACGACTTCGTTTTACAACTGCATTAAAATCTTTGTCGAATTTTTCAATCGTTAAGCCGTAGTCTGATGCGTGTTTCAGATAATCAAATACCTGGGCACTTTTTAGCAATGCTTTTGTAGGTATACACCCCCAATTTAGACAGACACCTCCTAGGCTTTCCTTTTCAATAATAGCAGTTTTAAACCCCAATTGAGAAGCTCTGATAGCAGTAACGTAACCACCCGGTCCACTTCCTAATACGATAATATCATATGCGCTCATAAATGTGAATTTTTTGAAGACACGAATTTACGCATTATTCGGTTAACCTAAAAAGGATTTATAGATTCCATTTTCAGAATAATTGACGAATAAATACCATGAAAAAACACTACCGTAAGGATAGTGTTAATTTTTTTAAATTTTCCTTGTTTTTTTTGAATTATAAAGAAGGATTTTTAATTATTTGATAGATTAGAATTCTAAATTTAATGCGGATTGTACTTCATTAAAATCCAATAAGTTTATATCAGTATTTTCTGCAAATTCTGCCGGAACCACTACAATTCTAAAAGTTTGATTGTCTGTAAATTCTGGACCTGCTAGATTAGGTGCGTCACTTTCTAAGATAATGTCAACATCTCCAACTGTAAAATTAAATCTATAATAAAGAAATCCTTCTATAGCACCCGTAGTATCATTAAAAAAGAAAACAGATCCTGTAGGTAAAGGTTCCCAAACATCTAATCCATTATCAACGGCTTCTAATCTATAGACTAATACCACATCAGAATCGAAAATATTTTGATTGAAGAAAAAACGATCTGCATAATCATTAGCTTGATTAAAACTAGTCGTAAACTCGTAGGTCGTACCAATTTCTCCATCTAGCCCAGGAGGTCCAGGAGGTCCAGGTAATCCTTGGTCGCCCTCACAGGCAGTAAATAAAAATGCTGATAAAAATAATAGTGTGAAAATCTTTTTCATAATATGTACTTATTTGTTGTTTTGATATAGGAATTAGTAATCAATAAGTGTTCCAAAGTTTTTAATTCGCGTTTTTTATGATTTGTCAAAATCTATACTCACCGAATTTACGCAGTAGCGCTGTCCCGTTTCTGTTGGGCCATCATTAAAAACATGTCCTAAATGACTACCACAATTAGCACATAATATTTCTGTTCTAATCATTCCGTGAGAAGTATCTCTTATGTATTCCACACTACCTTCAATAGATTCATCAAAACTAGGCCAGCCGCAACCCGAATCAAATTTAGAGCTACTTTCGAATAATGGGGTATTACAAGCCATACACTTATAGGTGCCATCTTCTGCGTGTATATTATATTTACCAGTGAAGGGACGTTCAGTTCCTTTTTGCCTTAATACTCTGTACTGTTCTTCAGAGAGTTCTTTTTTCCACTCTTCTTCTGTTTTTTGATAGGGATATTTATTCATTATTTAGTCTCTTTTGGTTCAAAAATTAAAGCATCGCCATTGATACAATGTCTTTTGCCGGTAGTTTCTCTTGGTCCGTCATTAAAAACATGTCCTAAATGTCCACCGCAGGTGGCACAAAGTAATTCGGTCCTGGCGTATCCTAGCTTATAATCTGTATCGACAGTAACATTTCCTTTTACAGCTCTGTCAAAACTTGGCCAGCCGGTACCGCTATCAAATTTATGCTCACTTTCGTACAATGGAGTTTTACAACCGGCACAGTAAAAAGTTCCTGCTGCATATACTTTATTTAATGGACTAGAAAAAGGTCTTTCAGTCCCTGCTTGTCTAAGAATGTAATACTGATCGTTTGTTAGTATTTCTTTCCATTCTGCGTTTGTTTTAGAAACCGGATATTCCTTTTGTTCCTTTTTTACTTCTTTCTGAGCATTACCAGTGCAGCTTATTGTCAAAACACTGATAAAAAGTATAAGAATTTTATTCATTGTCATTATTTATAATGGTTATTTTTATATAGTCGTAAAATGCTTGTCCACATAACGTAAACGTCATTTTAGTAAAATAAAATTTATGATTTTATTAATTATTTCTTCATCTCCTAAAATCTTTCTATGGCCTAGTTTTTCTGTAAGTAGTAGTGTTCCGTTTTTAAGTTTTTCATGAATTTCTACAGCTGCGCTGTAATGTACATCAACGTCATTTTTATCGTGAACTACTAATGTTGGTATTTTTATGCCTTCTGCAGAGATTGCACCAGAATAATTATCTAAATCTTCTTGATAGCGTTCATCAAAATACCGTTTCATTAATTTACCTGTTTTCTGCCCTAATTGTAAATTTTTAACAAAGTTTTGAGTTATTTTAGTAATACTATTGGCTGTACCTATAATCACCAGTTTATGAATGTCAAGACCATTTTTCGTAGCTCTTAGTAAAGACATGCCACCTAACGAATGACCAATCGCAGCCTTAAAAGGCCCATGTGTGGCACTTAGTTGATGGATTGTTTCTATGAAATGTAGCATGTTACTTCGTTTTCCTGGTGCTTCGCCATGTGCAGGAGCATCAAAACTTACCGTACTATATCCGTTAACAAGTAATTGATCCGCAATCTTAGAAAGTTGAGTGCCACTTCCAGACCATCCGTGTGCCAGTAAAATCTTTTTATTAGAATGACCGTATTTGTAAATAACCACTTCTCTGTTTATCTTTTCAATTTTAATTTTTTCTCTATAACTATTTAGGGCCATGTTTTTTTCTCGTTCAGGCCGCTCATACTTAAAAGGCGTTAAGAACAATCGAGCACCAAATCTTGAAGCCAAAAAAGGTGAAATCCAACTTAGTATTTTTCCTGTATACAAAATTGGTTTTGGTATAAGTAGTGTTTGAACAGGTATTAGATCTTTATTAATCTTTGTCATTAAAGGACTAATCAATTTTTAACTAAAATTAAAACAACAAATACATTTGTAAGAAATATTATGAATAATTAACATTATGTAGGAGAACTGTCGAATTAAAACTAAATATATCCTCCTTATTCTTGTGTTTAAGCTATGAAAGTGTTTAATTTTGTAGCTTATTTTTAATTTGAAGCAAATGCGGGTGGATCCCACGGAAATAGAAAAAAAAGAACAAAAAGTACTTTATGACTATCAGGCCAGAGATATAGATAAAATTTTTGGGCGTTTGCAGGAGTTTCCAAATAACTATAATTTATTGTATCAGCTTCCTACAGGAGGAGGAAAAACGGTAATTTTCTCTGAGATAGTAAGAAGATACATCGAAACTACCAGAAAGAAAGTCGTGGTGCTTACACATCGTATAGAACTGTGTGATCAAACTTCTAATATGCTTACTGAGTTTAAAGTTAAAAACAAGATTATTAACAGTAATGTAAAAAAACTGGAGGATCAACATGAGTATATGTGCTTTGTAGCCATGGTAGAAACACTTAACAACAGATTAAATGATGATCAGTTAGAGATTGATAATGTAGGTATGGTAATCATAGATGAAGCTCATTATAATTCTTTTAGAAAGTTATTTCGTTTCTTTAAATCTTGTTTCATTTTGGGCGTTACTGCGACTCCTCTTAGTTCTAATATGAAACTCCCAATGAAAGATAACTATCGGGAGCTGATTGTTGGAGATACGATTTCATCTTTGATTCAGAATGGGTTTCTGGCCAAACCGGTAACATATACCTATGATGTAGGATTGGGCTCGCTTAAAATCGGAATGAATGGCGATTATACCGTAAAATCATCAGAGGAACTTTATACCAATGCTTTGATGCAGGATAAACTTCTGAAGGCTTATGAGGAAAGAGCTAAAGGAAAAAAAACATTAATTTTTAATAATGGAATTAATACTTCTATTCAGGTATATGATGTTTTTCGTAGGGCGGGATATCCCATAAGACATCTGGATAATACAAATAGTAAACAAGAAAGAGCGGATATTTTAAAATGGTTTAAAAAAACGGATGATGCAATATTGTCTTCCGTAAGTATATTGACTACAGGTTTTGACGAACCAACTGTCGAAACTGTAATTCTTAACAGAGCTACCAAATCTTTGACACTCTACTTTCAGATGATCGGTAGGGGATCCAGAATATTGCCGAACAAACAAGAATTTTCTATCATAGATATGGGAAATAATATTGCGCGATTTGGGCTTTGGAATGGAGAAATTGATTGGCAATCTATATTTAGATCACCAGATTTTTACTATGACAGTTTAGTAAGTGATGATGAAATAGAGCGTAACTTTAAATATGTAATGCCCGAAGAGGTTCGAAAGGAATTTAGCAATTCTACAAATGTCGATTTTGATATCGAGACTGAGTACGCGAATACTAAAAAATACGGCTTGCGTAGCAAAAGCGTTTTGGAAAAATCGATAGAACAGCACGCCAAAATGTGCGCCGAGAATAGTGAGGATGTTTTTGATGCACGTATTTTAAGCAAATTACTTGATCAAGATATTGAATATAGAGTTCGAAGGTATTCTTATTGTATCAGTAAAAGCACCAAAAATTATAGAGATTGGTTGCAAGAAGATTATAGCAGAAAACTCCGTTCTCGTATTAATCAGATGTTTCTGTAAAACTTTTGATGCTTTTTTCGATACGCATTTTTTAAATTTCAATTTCACCAATTAAATAAGGAACTGCATACCCACTAAGAAATACTCTATCACCTTCTAATCTACAATCAATCTCACCACCTCTTTTAGATAACTGACGCGCTTTAAGTTCTGTTTTTTTTAGTTTTTTAGCCCAAAACGGGACTAGTGCTGCATGAGCAGAACCTGTAACAGGATCTTCTAGAGGTATATCCGGATTGGCATCAAATACTCTGGATACAAAATCTGATGTAGTTCCTTTACTAGTAATAATCGTACACAAATAGGGAAGTCCTTTCAATAATGCTAGTTTCGGTTCTTCTTTTAGTATTTCTTCTTCAGACGCAACAGTAATTATTAAATCTCTTCCCGCGAATGCACTTATGGGTTTAGCATTAAATGCATCGTATACCTCTTTCGGGATATCAACTGAATGCGGTGGTCTTGAAGGAAAATCTAGTGTTATAGATCCGTTTTTCTCTTTTTTTGCTTTTAGAATTCCGCTTTTGCAGGTAAAAGTCACTTCGTTAATTGAAGTGTCTATGTAGTTAAAGATAACAAAGGCCGAAGCTAAAGTCGCGTGACCACAAAGATCAATTTCTGCATAGGGCATAAACCATCTGATTTCATAAATATCATCCTTTCGTACAAAATAGCCTGTTTCTGCAAGATTGTTTTCGATCGCAATATTTAATAAGGTTTCGTCGTCTAACCAATGAGGTAAATGACAGATTGCTGCTGGATTGCCACCAAAAAGTTTTTGTGTAAAAGCATCGATTTGATACATTGGTATTTTCATAAGTTCTGGTGGTTTAATAAAATTTAAGAATTTGACCTGTTTTGTTATTGTGTAAAATTTGTTTGTATATTTCAACTACATCTTTAATATGTACAGGAAAATACCCTGCAAATTTTTTGTCTTTAGGAAAGTCATTGCTAATCGCTCCCGGTGCTACTACATTTAGGCGTATGCCTCGTAGTAATTCATTAGAAGCGGCGTTTACAAAGCTATGAATGGCACCATTGACCAAAGAAAGAGCTACTGCGTTGGGTTCGTAATGTTCTGCGAGTATTCCCGTAGTTAATGTAATTGACCCTTGATCATTAAGATGATCTTTGGCTATATGTACAAGATTTACTTGTCCCATTAATTTACTTTTGATGCCCAAATAATAATCATCTTCAGTAAGTTCAGATAGGGATTTCCAGCTTGCTGTACCAGCCGCATTGATTACTGCATCCAGCTTTGGTAATTTTTCAAACAATAATTTAATAGAGTTTTTATTTGTAATATCAATAGGGTAGGTGTCGCTATTTCTATGAGCGCCATATACTTCGTGATTACTTTTTAGGGATGCATAAATTTCTTTACCAATAGTTCCTGTAGAACCAATTACTAAAATCTTCATAATTATATATTTAATTTTATAAATATGTATAGATAAAATTTTATAAATTTTCTATCATTTCATCAATATATTCCTTGATAACTTTTTCATTTCTTTTAAAATAGGTCCACTTTCCGTGCCTGGTTGGAATTAACAATCCTGCTTTATGCATCGTAGCTAAATAATGAGAAATAGTGGGTTGAGATAAACCGGACTTATCTTGAATAAATTGTCCACAAACACCAAAGTCGAAATGTCCCAATTCTGAATGTGGTGGAAAATTGGATTCGGGATCTTTTAACCATTTTAATATATCCAACCTTGTGGAATTGGCTAAAGCTTTTTTTATTTCAAGTATTTCCTTTTTCTTCACGGTCCAAATATACATATTTAATTTTATAAATATGTTATATGGCTGTTTTTTTGTATTTTAATCTGCTGTTAGCGTGCTAAACATTCTTGATTAATACATTAATATATTTATCCAGATTTTTCAAAACGATATCACTACCTTTTACAACTACTTCTAGAGGATTATCTCCTTTGTATACGGGCAATTCGGTAACAGTCGAAAATCGTATGTCCAAACCTCTTAACATAGAGCCTCCTCCTGTTAAGAAGATACCTGTGTTATATATGTCGGCAGAAATTTCGGGCGGAATATCTGATAATGTTTCCAAAACAGCATTTTCTATCTGTGTAATAGACTTATCAAGGCTTCTGGCTATTTCTTTATAAGTAATATAGACTTGTTTTGGTTTGCCTGTTAACATATCTCTACCTTGTACCGAGATTTTTTTTGGGGGAGATGCTAATACATCAAGTGCAGAACCGATTCTAATTTTTATCTCTTCCGCAGTGCTCTCGCCGATATGCAAATTATGCTTTTCTCTTATATATTGAATAATGTCATCATTAAATACGTTGCCCGCAATTTTTACAGATTGGCCTGATATAATTCCGCCAAGTGTAATGACTGCGATTTCAGTAGTACCACCTCCAATGTCGATCACCATATGACCTTTTGGCTGTAATACATCAATACCGGCTCCAATGGCAGCTGCCATTGGCTCAGGAATAAGATATACTTGTTTTGCATTAAGACGTCTTGCAGAATCTTTAACAGCCCTCATTTCGACCTTGGTAATTCCGCAAGGAATTGCAATTATCATTTTAAATGATTTAATAAAAATCGTGTTGCTTAGATCAGATAGCTTTTTGATAAGAATTTTAAGCATTTTTTCCGATAGGTCAAAATTTGCAATGACTCCATTTCTTAATGGATAAAATGTTTTAATGTTTTTGTGAATTTTACCACGCATCGAATTCGCCTCTTTTCCTACAGCAATTATTTTTCCACTTATTCTGTTTACCGCAATGATAGATGGTGTATCGATCGCTATTTTGCCTTTGTGAGCAATTAGCGTGTTGGTGGTACCTAAATCCACCGCAATTTTATTGGTTAAAAAGTCAAAAAAGCCCATTGTTGTTAGTTAAGTTAGTATTGATTTGTGGGTGGCCATAATAAATGGTCGCTAATGCATAATAACTCGAATAAGTCAATAATATTGTTGTTTTATATACATTAAATTGATTGTCAGTTGTTTATGTGTTTTATGTATAATTTTTGTTTACTATGATTCTGTATCCTTTTATATACGACTAGCTAGCTCGATGGCAAATCAGTACGTGTATCGTGAGGGTTTTATTTAGTGCCGGATAAAATTTTTGTTACTAACTATCGTTTTCCAGATAGTTTCTTTTATTTTTGCTGCTAATGATGCGTACATACATATTTTTGGTAATTGTTCTTTTTACCACTTTTACCTATTCGCAAATAGGAGGAAGGTATACCTATCAATTTTTAAATTTGGTTTCTTCGCCAAGACAAGCGGCACTGGGTGGGAAGTATGTTACTGGTTATAATTCTGACCCAACATCGGCGATGTTAAATCCTGCTGCAATAAATATTGAGATGGATAACCAATTGGCAGTAAATTATGTAAACTACATCGCAGATGTAAATTATGGTTCTGTATCGTATGCTAAATCCTTTGGAGAAAAGAGCCGAGTGTTTCATACAGGAATAACATATATTAATTATGGTCGATTTGATGGATTTGATGAATTTGGAAACGCCACAGGTGATTTTGGAGCGGGAGAAGTTGCCATATCTGTTGGATACGGGTACGCTATTCCTAATTCAAATTTTCACGTAGGTGCCAGTGGGAAATTTATTTCCTCGAAGTTGGAGGAATATACTTCATTGGGTGGCGCATTAGATCTAGGAGTCATATATCACAACCCGGAGTCTAAATTTGATTTTGGATTTTCGGTACGTAATCTTGGTACACAATTTACAACGTATGCCGACACAAGAGAAGATCTACCATTATCTGTCGATATGGGTTTTGCACAAACACTAAAAAATGTACCTATCCGATGGAATTTAACTTTAGAAAATTTACAGGTATGGGATGTGGCATTTCGTAACCCTGCTCGAGATATAACGGATCTAGAAGGAAATGTGGAAGCCGATGATCCTAGTTTTTTCAATAATGCATTACGCCATGTGGTTTTAGGACTTGAGTTTTTTCCTGAAAGCGGTTTTAATATTCGATTAGGATATAATTTTAGAAGATCAGAAGAATTAAGAATTGAAGATCAACGATCTTTCGCAGGTTTAAGTGGAGGATTTTCACTAAAACTTGGTAAATTTCGATTTGCTTATTCGTATGCACGTTACAATTCTGCTGCCTCTTCTAGTACTTTTGGCGTTAACGTAAATCTTCAATAATGAATAAAAAAATCATTATAGCGATAGATGGTCATTCTTCAACTGGAAAAAGTACCGTAGCAAGACAATTAGCAAAAGAGCTTGGATATATATATGTGGATACTGGTGCGATGTATCGAGCTGTAACATTATATGCGATGCGGAAGTGTTTTATAGACGAAAACCATTTCAATGAAGAAGCTTTAGAACGATTTTTACCTTTTATCCATATTAAATTTGAGGTAAATTCTAAAACTGGTTTAGCCGAAGTTTTTTTAAATAATGAAAATGTCGAAAAGACTATACGTAAACTTGATGTGTCCAATTTTGTAAGTCAAATAGCAGCTGTTTCACTAGTTCGAAAAAAGCTGGTAGAGCAACAACAACTTATGGGTAAGGACAAAGGTATCGTTATGGATGGCCGCGATATTGGCACTGTTGTTTTTCCGGATGCAGAGTTGAAATTGTTTATGACGGCAACGGCTAAAGATCGAGCAGAACGCAGATATAATGAGCTTTTAGAAAGAGGTGAAAAAGTTACATATGAAGACGTTCTAAAGAATGTAGTTGACAGAGATCATATTGATAGCACCAGAAAAGACTCTCCCTTAAGAAAAGCAGAAGATGCTATTGTGATTGACAATTCAAATTTGACCTTGGAGGAGCAATTTGATCAAATTCTTACGATAGCTAAGAATGTTATTTCAGAACAAGCTAATTGATCATAACGGTTTTATAGTGATGTGAGTTCTTCTTAGTATTAGATAAAAGAGAAATCTCTCTTATTTCAATACATCAACAAGTTTTAACTAATCTTTGTTAAAACTATTTCGTATCTTATGGTTCTCTGAGTTCGTAAAATGTCATTTTGCCTTTTACCCATTCTATAAGCTGCTTTTGTTTATTTTCTTCAGCAACTAATAACACCCTATTTAAAATAAGTGTTTTATCTTTAAACGTATACTTTAATGGAATGGTTGTATCTGTGACTGCATAGAGAGGAGTTTCTTTTAGAATTTTATACTCCTTGCCATTGTTCATTACGACAGATTTTTTAGACTCATAAATAATACTGGTTTTGGATAAAACTTGCCCATAGCCAGAAATTGTTAATATAAGGAAAAAAGAAAATAAGATGGTTTTCATAATTAATTATAGATTTGGCGGGGTTTACTTACGGTAAAACCACAAATTTAAGCATTTTATTGTTTTTGACCAGTACTTTTCGGCGAACGTCTAAATTTTATATTTTTTTTATGATATATATCTTGAACTTTGAGAGTCTTACTAAACAGAAAAACCATCAAAACTTATGTTTTGATGGTTTTTAATTTTTACATACGCTACTAAAGCGTTTTAGTTATCCAATTGCAGGTATTGCTTATTTTACAATAACTGCGTGTGTAGATAATTTTCCTGCAATATCCAGCGAAAGAATATAGGATCCCGCTTGAATACCATTTATGTTGATCGATTTATTTGTCACTTTTCCTTGTAAAACTCTTCTTCCTTGAAGATCAAAAAGGTTATAATTAATATTTGTGTTTGGAGCTACAATGTTAAGCACTCCGTTCGAACTAACAGGGTTTGGATAAGCTCTAATTTGAACAGCTTCAGTTGTTGTAAAGCTTTCTACTTCTGGACCTCTTGCCGAACCTCCAACAGAGAAGGTTGTTGATTCAGATCCACCAAATGCTCCTCCACTTGCTAATGTTGTACTTCCTGCCGTAAGAGCATATGATCCGTTTCCGTAGGCGCAGCAGATACCATCGCCATACGAATCATTGATAGTAAAGGTATATGATCCTGCATCCAAACATTCTGTAACGGTAACCGTTGATCCGTCTGGTTGAGAGGCGTATGTTCCACCCGACGCTACTATTTGATTGCTACTATTTATAATTTGCCAACTTGTTTCTTCAGGATAGTTGTCTAAAGTAATCGATAAGGTAACATCTGTGCACGTTGGAGGTGTTACCGTTCCTGTTGTTAACCGAATATCATCTACAGTCATATCTCCTGCCCAGGAAGAGCCGGTAAGACCGTTAAACCTAAGTTGAACTCCAGCACCGGTTAGTGACGCAAGGTCTACACTAGCTGATTCCCACGAGTTCCCCTGATTTCCTGATCTAGACCATAAGGAAACCCAAGTAGCTCCATTATCATTACTAGCTTCTAAAGTTAGGCTACCCATACTGTTTCCATACATATGATATTGAAATGTAAACGTAGCTTGAGAAGTTCCTGTCAAATCAAAACAAGGAGAGTTTAAAATAGCTCTTTTGTTTGGATATCCGTTACCGTTACCAGATGCCTCTACATACATATAGAAAGATCCTTCGGTTGCGCTTGACGGTCCGGTATTTCGAGATGGAGTTCCATTTGCATCTCTTGTCCAGTTAATATCATCACCAGAAGATTGAGTCCAGCTACCTAGTCCACTTTCAAAACCTTCGCTATAAGGGAATGAAGAAATCCCACCTGTACAACCTGTATTTGGTGTTCCTGCTTCGGTTGTAATATTTACTGTATTACTGAAACCAGATTCATTTCCTGCAGCATCTTTGGCTTTAACTCTAAAAGAATAAGTTGTTTCTGGAGATAAACCAGAAGCAGTATACGATGTACTTGCAACAGTAGCAATAACCGTACTTCCTCTATATACATCATATCCTGTAACTCCAACATTATCTGTAGATGCATTCCAAGATAAATCCGTAGTACTAGTTGTAGTATTAGAAGCTGTTAGGCTTGATGGAGTAGAAGGAGCTTGTGTATCTGGAGTGACAACACCAGAAATTTCAAAATTTGTATTAGAAATATCGAAAAAGATGTTTCCTGATCCTTTTACCATTACTCTATTTTGAGTACCCTGAACATTTGGAACGGTAATATCGTGAGAACCATCGTTAGGGACTCCGGTTGCCAAAGCAATTGGGTACGTGTCTCCACCATCTGTAGATAATAGTATATCTACATTGGCAGCATTGATTCCATTTCCTGTAGTACCAGCTACATCCCAGGTTACAGTTTCTATTGCATTTGCTGCCCAGCTTACGTTGGTATTTGGCACATTCACCACAAATGGTCCTGCATTAGCCGTAACATTTACGCTCATATCATCACTATTATTTCCGCCGCCACCAGCTCTGTTATCTCTTACAGACAATCGGAAATTTAAGGTTCTGGTAACATTAGGAACCGCTTCCCATTGCCATGAAGTAGCACCTGTTTTTATAGTTGATAATCTAGGAAAATATCTTTTATTAGAAGTCGTTGGGTTAAATGACCTAAATGCGACTCCAGAAGTTCCCGTAACACTTGGATAAGTAGTTGCAGCGTTGTTTTCATCTCTTTGTTCCCAGCAATATGTTAACACATCACCAGAATTAGCGTCAGACGCCTGACCTTCTAAAACAAAAGGTGTTCCTCTTGGTATTGTATAGTTTGCTCCAGCATTAACGGTTGGAATTGAATTACCGGTATTTGTATTGGTTTGGCAACTTGTAGTTTTTATATAGTTTGTTACTTGCTGAATAGAGAAGAAGTGAAAATATGGATCACTATTTTGTTGTACATCCGTTGCTCCGGTAATTCCTGCATATCCCATAATCGTAGTACCACTACCTGGTTCGAAATGCGCATTAGTGCCTTCATTTCTGAATGAGAATGTATGGTTAGCACCAAACTGATGACCAATTTCGTGAGCTACGTAATCCACGTCAAATGCATCTCCTACTGGTGTACTTCTGGATGTAAATCCACTTCCTTTACTTCCGTTAACACATACACAACCAATACATCCTGCATTTCCGTTGTCACCAGCTTTTGCAAATAAATGTCCAATATCATAATTGGCTTCTCCAATAACACTAGTAAGTGTAGATTGTAGCTGACTGTTAAAATTTCCTGTGTATGGATCTGTACTAGGATTCGTGTAGATCACATCATCCGTATTTCCGATAACAACCATAGTTACGGCGAAATCACTTTCAAAAATACCATTCACACGTGTCATAGTTGTATTGATGGCAGCCAAAGCACCTGCTTTAGTTCCTCCGTGAAATTGAGTGTATTCTCCGTTTGTAGAAACGGCAATTCGGTATGTACGTAATGTACTGTCGTCTGCATTTTTATTATTAAATGAAGGAGAATTACTTAAGTTAGGAGTATTTCCATCTACTAAACATTCGAATTTTTCTATACTAGCAGATTTTTGGTCTCTGGTATAGATGGCATAAGTAGATCCATCTATCGAGATTGGTTCAATAAAAACTGCTGCTGCTTCTCCACCCAGACGCATACTTTGCAAACCTAAAGGCGATACACTGAATCGTACTCTTGCCGATGGATTTTGAATACTTTGTCCTGCATATGATTTAATTCCTGGATATTTTGCTGCAAGTTCATCGCTTAAAACCGGCGCTTCCATTACTCTATAAGACTCCATACTACCATCAGCATTTGGAAGTGGAATGATTACAGAAGAAAAATTTGACTTTCCTCTTAGCGGAGAATCCGCAAGCATTTTTTGAATACTATTGATATCCAAATTGAAAAGGATGTTTGTTGGTAAGTCCTTTTTTGTAGCGATTAAATCAGTACTTTTTAAGTTAGTGGTGGTTCTAGTCCAAGGATTTTGGGAGAAACCAAGACTTATCATAAGTAAGCCCATGATTAAAGATAATCGTGTTTTCATATTAATAATAAATTGAGTTAGCAACGCCAAATGTAAAAATATTTTTAATATAAATGTGAAATATTTAACAATAAAACAATGTTTAGTTAATAATAAGACTGTTTTTGATAATTTTATATTGATTAAAATATAGATTATGTAATTGGGTAGTGGAATTTTAAATTCAAATTATCATATCAATAATGTTAAAGTATTAAGAAATCATCAAAAGGTGTAAATAAGCAATTTTATGGTAATCCATATTTAGATACATAAAAAAAAGACCGCTCACTGGCGGTCTTTCTAAAAGTATGTTTAAAATATTTCTTAGAGATTAGGAATGATCAATTCCTGATCTGGATGAATTACATCGGGATTTTTTAGTATATGCGTATTTGCGGCAAAAATTTCCTTGTATTTCATAGGATCTTTATAATAGTGTTTAGCAATTTTACTCAAAGACTCTCCGCTTTTTACCGTGTGTCTATGATAAATAGAAGTATCAGCTACATCAATATCCGCTTCAATATCAGAAGGGGATTCGCCACCGATTTCTTTTATTTTGTCCCAAAGTTGATTTTTTTCATATTGTGTCTGGGCAGTTCCTTTCACCTTAAGAACACCATTTTCTTCAGAAACATCGCCATTTTGTATATTTAATTCTTGTCCAAGATCCAAAACATCTTGATATTTTGCTTTAACCATAACTAAGTTGATTTTTTAAATTATTAATTTAGATTTACTCAAATATAATAATTTCTGAAGACGATTTTATATTATTTCATTATTAAAAACCTTCTTATTATCGATGAAATACATAATTTATCTATATTCGATTACTTATTAATCTATTTTATATGTTTCGAAAAAGATTCTACTACCTTATTCAACTACAATATTTAGGTTTTAGATATCACGGATGGCAAAAGCAGCCGTCTGTAAACACTTTACAGAGAATGGTGGAGCGAACCATAAAATATGTTTTAGAAATCAATGATTTTAAAGTATTGGCAGCCGGACGAACTGATGCAAAAGTTTCTGCGAATGAAGCCTTTATTGAACTATTTGTCGATCATAAACCACTAGAATTGAAAGTCTTTTTTGATTTGTTTAATCAAAATTTACCACAAGATATTAGGGCTATTAGCATACAAGAAACAGATGAACAGTTTAATATTATACAACACCCTAAAATAAAGGAGTATCTATATCTTTTTGCTTTTGGTAAAAAGTTTCATCCGTTTAGCGCACCCTTTATGTATAATATTATGGAAGACCTCGATATTGATACAATGATGAAAGCTGCTAAATTGTTTGAAGGAAAACATAACTTTAGGTCTTATTGCCATCGTCCCAATGAGAATACAATAGTCTACGGAGAAATTATACAGTGCGAAATAGAAAAGAATACCTTATACACAGCAAATTTTTTTCCTGAAGAGAGTTATCTATTACGTGTGAAAGGAGAAGGGTTCAAAAGAAATCAGATTCGCTTAATGATGGGAGTACTGCTTGATTTAGGTAAGGGGAAAGTCAATATCGATTTCATAAAAAAAACGTTAGATCCAAATGAAGAAGAAATTGTCTTGGAGCATATAGTGCCAGGTTCCGGGTTGATTTTAAATTCAGTAACACTTAAAAAAGAAGCATAATGAAAGTTGTATCTACTAACATAGGAGAACCACAAGTGATTTCCTGGAGAGGAAAAGAAATAAAAACCGGTATTTACAAATATCCTGTGAACAAACCTATTTTTTTGGATACCGAAGATGTAAAAGATGATCACGTAATTGATAGGCGTGTTCACGGAGGTGTTGACAAAGCATGTTACCTTTATGCAGCAGAACATTATCCGCATTGGAAAGAAAAATATCCTGATCTGGATTGGAACTATGGTATGTTTGGAGAAAACTTAACTGTTTTAGGTTTAGACGAGCGTATTATTAAGATCGGAGATATTTATAAATTAGGTGATGCTATAGTTCAGGTTTCTCAACCCAGACAACCTTGCTATAAATTGGGAGTGCGTTTTGGAACACAAGCCGTTTTAAAGCAGTTTATCCAAGCATTAATGCCAGGTATTTATGTAAGAGTGTTGACTTCAGGGAATGTTAAGACGGGTGATATGATGGTGCCCGAAGAAATTCATACTGATGGGATATCAATTCGGGATATGTTTTTATTATTTTACGATCAAAACTCTCATACTGATTTAGCCAAAAAAGCTTTAGATAATCAATTCGTTACTTTGCATAATAAAAAGAATATTTTGAATAAATATGGAAGTTCAATTCAAGGTTAATTGATCAATATTTTTAAAAAAGCCTCAATAATAAAATGAAAAACTCTATGAAACGCTCTAAAAAGTTATGTAAGATTTTGGGTATGATGGCTTGTCTTTTTATGGCAGTAAGTTGTTCAAATACCATCTCTGTTTCTTCAAAAAAAACATTTCAATCCGTTAATCTTCCTGATGGCTCATTAGTTCTTATAAATCGCAACAGTTCTATTGCATATAAAGAAGATTTTGATGTACGAATAGTTCAATTAGAAGGAGAAGCATTCTTTGACGTTGTTCCCGGTAAAGAAAGATTTATAGTTACAACGGATTTAGGAGAAATTGAGGTTTTGGGTACAGAATTCAACGTTAAGACTACAGCAAGTCAACTGGAAGTGGATGTAAAAGAAGGCGTTGTCGAAGTCAAAACAGCATACAATAAAAGCAAGCTCAAAAAAGGAATAAATGCTGTATATACTAAAGGTGAAAAGACTGTTCAACAAATAAAATCCAATCAGGAATTCAAAAAATGGACAAATGAATTAAGACATGAATTCAAAAAATTGGGAAAGGATATCAAGCCTGTGGTAAAAACTATTGGTAATGAGTTCAGAGATACAGGTAAAGAGATTAAAAAGGAATTCAAGAAATTGAAAAAGAACTAAATATCTCACGAATGCAGCTTAAGGAAGTAAAAAATCTAATTATTGGATCTGGACCCGCTGGTCTGGCCGTAGCCGGTCGTTTTAGAAAGAAAAATATTCCTTTTGAACTCGTAGAGAAAACTGATAAAATAGCCTGGAGTTGGCACAACCATTATGATCGGCTATTGCTACATACGGTAAAAGAACTCTCGCATTTACCTCATTTAGAATTCCCGGAAGAATTTCCAAGATACGTTCCAAAAGCTAAACTAGCCGAGTATTATGAAAATTATGCAAAGCATTTTGATATAAATCCTCAATTTAATGTAGAAGTTAAATCTATTAAAAGAGAATATGGTCATTGGGTCGTTAGCACCAATAAAGAAAATTACAAATCAGAAAATGTGATTGTCGCCACTGGAGTGAATAGAGTTCCTTTTTCACCAGTTTGGAAAGATCAGGAGAATTTTCAAGGTAAAATCATTCATAGTAGACAATATAAGAATGTAATCCCTTTTAAGGATAAGAAAGTATTGATAGTAGGTATGGGAAATACCGGAGCCGAATTAGCGCTGGATCTTAGCGAACACCAAATAGATGTTACTGTTTCTGTAAAAAGTCCGTTGCTTATTGTACCAAGAGATATTAATGGAAGACCTGTTCAAACTACGGCTAAAAAATTAGAGAAATTACCTTTTGGATTAGGGAGATGGATCGGTAAGCAAGTAAGAAGAATGGTAATTGGCGATCTTTCGAAATACGGAATTTCAATATCTAAAGAAGATCCTATTGATCATCTAAAACAAACCGGAAAAACTCCTGTTATTGACTTGGGAACTGTAAAGCAAATTAAATCTGGTAAGATTAAAGTAGTAGGCGATATAGAATCTTTTTATGAGCACGGTGTTCAATTGCAAGAAGGAACACAATTGGAAATAGATACGGTGATTTTAGCAACAGGATATAGAGCGAAAGTAGAACAGTTTATTCATAATACTAAAGGCTTACTAGATCAATATGGTGTTCCTAAAAATACAATTGGAACTGGAATTCATCAGGGATTGTTTTTTGTTGGTTTTGATAACTATAAACTAGGTGGCATATTAGGAACTATCTTTAATGATTCTAAAACTATTGTCGATAAGATTTCTAAAGAAGGATAGTATATTCACGGTTTACAGCCTATCATTGAGGTGATTTTTACAAGAAGTTTGTAAAAGCTTTGGTTTTTATTAATTACACGCCATCAATGAACTATAAATTCTTACTTCTGATGTTAATAATGTCAGTCAAATTTTTGACTGCACAGGAAACACTAAAGCCATTTGTGGATCATTATGGAGATAATCTGGTTTTAGAAGGTTTTCCTGCAATTTCGAAAGACGGAACTCATTATTTGGTAGTATATAGTCAATATGTATGTTGTATAGTTCCTGAAGAAACACTACAAAAAATAGACTTGAAAAGTGGAAAGATATTAGATGAAATACTTTTGTCACGAAGTCAGGTAGAAGAGCAATTCACAGTTCAAGAGCAAAAAGAAATTTCCGAAGAAGTCCAACAATTATTGGATAGTGATAGCTATACAAGTTTCATTGAGATAGAAATATTTAAACCTGTATACTCGAAGGATAAGAAAATGCACATAGAAGTGAGTATATTGGATAGAATTTATAGGAGTGAAGAAATAGTGCTTTCGAGAATACCATCCCACGGCTTCTGTTGTAATGGAGGAACAGATATCGAAGAGAATTGTTTATTGTATCAAACCATAATCGCGGTATATTTATCTATGGAACATAAGGTGTTATTGATAGAATCCGGACTAGATCAAATGATGGACGGCTGTGATCAGGGGCCTTTTTATAAGGTTATTCCCTTGGTTGTTGATTAAATCTTACTTGCTCTCCAAAACTGCGAGTGCTAATTTAATCGTATTATAATCCATGGCTTGCTCAAAATGTTCAAAATAGGGTTTGAGCGTATCCGGGTTATCAAGTGTTTCTTTGGCTTCTTTGACAGAATTAATATCTTCTTTGCTTACAAATTGTTTCAGATCAATATCTTCTCCAGCGTTATACAGTTTCATAATATGAGAAAAGATAGTAGACTGCGCCAGTTTTCTTTCTCGTGCAATTTCTTCAATCGAGAAACCTTGCTTGTATAAACTCAGGGTTTCTTTATAAGAATTGCCTTTGTTTTTATTTGATTTTTTCTTCTTTTTTGTCTTTTCTGTAGAAAAGTCAACAATCGCTTTAATGAACTGGTATCCGTAGTTCTGCATCTTGAGTTTACCAACTCCGCTGATTTGCATAAATTCCTCATCACTCATTGGTCTGGACTTTTCCATTTCCTTTAAAGAGGCATCATTAAAAATCTGATACGCGGGAATACCTGCTTCTTGGGCTAGTTCTAATCGCAATGCTCGTAACTTATCGAATAAAGTATTCGCAGTCACTTTTTTTGCTTGTTCGGCAGCAGTTTCCTTCAGCTTGTCAAATTCAGCGAGATTGGCAAGGCTTACTTTTTCACCTTCAAAAAGTATCTTTTTAGAAATAGGAGTAAGCTTAAGTTTGTTATTCTGATGAAAAGCAATTTCAAGATATCCTTGGTTAATTAATTGAATGATATATTGTTGCCAATCTTTCCAGGATATGTCTTTGGCAATTCCGTAAGTTTTTACGTTTTGATAGCCTTTATCCAGGATCAAAGCGTTCTGAGCGCCTCTAAGAATATCTATGACCATTCCAATAGGTTCTTCTTCTTTAATTCTTGCTATGGTTGATAATGCTTTTTGTGCGATAATGGTTCCATCAATAAAGCTTGGTGGATTTTTACAAACATCACAATTACCGCAATCTTCTTTGATCAATTCTCCAAAATAGCTTAGTAATATTTTTCTCCGACAGCTTAGAGAGTCTGCATATTGCTTCATTCTATCCAGTTTAGCCATCTGTACTTCTTGATTACCGGATGTGGTTGCAAACTTCTGTAGTTGGACAACATCGGCATAGCTGTGAAAGAGAAGGGTAGAAGAGGGCAATCCATCACGACCGGCCCGGCCAATTTCCTGATAATATCCTTCTATATTTTTAGGTAAATTATAATGAATGACCCAGCGTACATTAGATTTATCGATTCCCATACCAAATGCAATTGTAGCACATACGATCTGTACATTGTCATTTATAAAACCTTCTTGTACTTCTGCTCGTTTATCATGATTGATACCAGCGTGATATGCTTCTGCTACAAACCCTTGTGCTTGCAGCTTTTCTGCGAGCATTTCTGTAGTTTTTCGACTTAGACAATAGATAATACCTGCATCATTGGGTTTGTCCTTCAGGAAATCTATAATCTGTTCAATTCTTTTATTTCCCGGACGTACTTCTAAACTTAGATTTTTACGATCAAATGAAGCTAAAAATTGTTTTGCATTCGGAATATTTAATTGTTCACAAATATCCTGTCTTGTCGCCTTATCAGCAGTAGCTGTCAATGCAATAATTGGTATGTTCAAAAACCTATTTTTGAGGTATCCAAGTTGCGTATATGCAGGTCTGAAATCGTGACCCCAAGCCGAAATGCAGTGAGCTTCATCTATAGCGATCAAACTTATTTCAATTTGAGAAAAAAATACATCCAAAAGGCTTAAGCTTTCTGGTGCTGCATAAAGTAATTTGATTTCCTTATTTAGGATTCTTTGATAAATTTCTTGTTGTTCTTTTTCATTCTGACTGCTATTAACAAATGCAGCTTGTACGCCATTTGCCAATAACCCGTCTACCTGATCTTTCATCAAAGCAATTAAAGGCGAAATAACCAACGTGATACCTTCGAGTAGAAGTGCCGGTAGTTGATAACAGATGGATTTTCCACCTCCTGTTGGCATAATGACCAAGTTATCGTTTCCTTCAAATATAGAGTTTATGATGTCTTGTTGTAATGGTCGAAAACTATCGTAACCAAAATATTCTTTTAGAGTATGTAGTATTTGATTTTGCGGTGGTATAAGCATAAATACAAATAACGGAAAAAGGTTTCACGATATATTAAGCTACTTGCAAAAAATCAGTATAATTTTAATGTATGCTGATAGTTGTTCTTATAATATAGAATATCCAAGTATAAGCGAAACCGAACTGTATTTGGAATTCCAAGAAGGAAAGGTACCCAAAACATTTCGAATTGTCTGATTTCTTAGTTCAATACTATATTTGTTCTTATAAGTAAAACCTATTCCATATGCAAAGTTAACCTCGGACACAATATCAAGCACTCTACCATTTTCATAGGTGATTGCCGAATTACCAATTGGAAAATCGAAAACAGCAGCTCCGTTAAGAAATAACTTAGATCTTTTGCTTAAAAATAGATAGTGCCGTATTCCAAACGGTAATTCAATGGATGTATACTTTGCATCCACTTTTCTACCGCTTATCAAGTTAAAAGTGCTATTGAAGGATTGATAGGTAGGTTCTGCAAAAAAGGCCCATTTATTTCTATTAAAAGGCATTACGAATTCTGCTTCTATGCCAAATCGAGCAGTAGTATTACTGCCAAAATCAATTGAAAACTCACTAGCTGTTGTTGTAAAATTATTAATAGAAAGGGATGAGTGCCTTATTCCAGGTCTAATGTTTAAGTTAAAAAAATCTCTTTTTTCCTGAATTTCATATTTGGTAAATTCGGCATTTTCACATTGATTATAGGTTTCAAAAAATTGACTAAGATTTTTTTTGTTGTACCCCGTTTTTTCTAATGTTTTAATATTGATGGAATTGCACTTTAGATTTTCCCATAGTTGCGCTCTGTACGATTCGTTTTTACCAATTTTGTTTCCGGAAATCAGATATTTTTTAAATATGAGTTGTGTAATGGAGGTGTTCTCTTTATTAAAAAAAAATCTTTTTAAGTTCCTATTTCTAAACTCATATAAATTTGCTTTTCCCTCTATGAGTACTTTAAGAAAAAGGGTTTCTTCATTAAAAACAGGTTGTTTTTGTTCTCTCAGATCACTGGTGTTTTCACTAGATCTATCTATTTTGACTACTGCTCGTATATATTTGGATGCATTGTAAACACCAAACTCCTTACAGTTGATAACAGAAAGTATTTTTTTTTCTGAGTCTTCTGTTAATTTGTATTCAATTTCAGTAGGATTGTTTTTCCAATCAATATTTCTAATAAAGCAATCTACCTTTTGATTAGTATTATTGATAAAGTAGCCTTTATCAAAAGTAATTTGACCAAATGAATTCAAACTATATAAAATTACGATTATTGCCAGAAATGATTTTCTCATGAATAGGGTTGTTTTGATTTTATGTTACACTTATAAGTATCTTAAAAAGGGAAATTGTTACCTCGAAATTGGAAACTTTTTCAGTAAAAAGAACAAATCGACAGCCAAATTTTGTTTTTGTTCAGGGAGATAGAGTTAACAGGGGATCAAAAAATATTAAAAAATGATTTATGTATATTATAAATTATAAAGAGCTTATCTTTTTCATTCTAACGGGTAAACCATCTTTTGGCACCTGCAATGGCACTGGTTTTACGGGCATTTCGTAATCATTTTCCACAGACCATTCATGAGAAAGTAATAACGTACTGATCACGTATTTTATTTGCATTTCTGCAAACGCAAAACCGATACAATAATGAGCGCCTGCTCCAAACGGAGTATAGGTGTAGGGACATTTTGTATGTTCGCTTCTTTCTTTTGAAAAGCGCTCAGGATCAAAACTGGCCGGACAAGACCAAACTTCGGGATTATGATGATTTTGATCAATATCTACAGAAACGTGGGTACCTTCCGGAATACTAAAACCTTTATACTCGAGATCTTTGGTAGACATTCTTCCAATAGAAACGAGAGGAGGAAAACGGCGTAAAGTTTCCTTTAAAGCCAAACCGAATTGCTCCAATTTTCGTAAGTCTTTTACAGTAAAATCATCCCCGTGTTCTGCATAAAATTCTTGTGCTTCTGTTCTTAATTTTTCTTGCCAATCCGGATATTTAGCAAGAAAATAACAAAAACTTGTTTGAGTACTTGCTGTAGTGTCGTGAGCCGCCATTAATATAAATATGAGATGATCAACAATTTGTTCATCATTTAAAGAGTTACCATCTTCATTTTTAGCATTTGCCAGTATACTAAAAAGATCTTTTTTAGGATTATTTTTTCTTTCTGGTAATAAATCTTTAAAAAATGAAACTAAATATTTTCGGGCTTTAATTCCTTTACCGTAGGTGGTAAAAGGAAGTTTAATGGGTAGGGCAGAACTGGCATCTACAATATCTGTTATTGCTTTATTAATTTTAGAAAACTGTTGTGTTTTATTGATGCCAAAAAATACTTCTAAGGCAATCTCTAAGGTAAATTTTTTTAATAATGGAAACATTTGTGGATGTGGATCATTCCAGGAAGCCATGTGTTTCGGAACTATGTTTTTCATCATTTCCAGATAACCTTCCATCGGTTGCTTCTTAAAAGCCTCGGCAATGATGGATCGATGATGTTTGTGTTTTTCTCCGTCCATTAGCATCAATCCATTCGGAAATAGATCTTTTAGAATCAGATCCCAGGCTTCTTTACTATTAAAATCTTTATCGTGTTCTACCAGCGTATATCGTGCAGCATCTTTGTCATGAAGTGTAGAGATTTCTCTATTTAAGATTCTAACCTTATAAAGCTCTCCGTACTTTTTTAATTTTTTCTTTTTGAAACCGTGATAATCTTTAAAAAAGGATAATAAATCTCCCCAAGGTAATAATGATGAAGTTTTACCAGGAATTTCTGATAAGCCCGAGTTTTTCATGAAAGTAGATTTGTATGATTTGCTTATAAAGCTAATGAAACAAAAAAGAATTTATAACATACTCTTACCATTAATAAAAAAGAATATCTCATATAACTTTGGTGATTTAAAGTCGTAATTTACCTTTTTAAATATGTTGATCAATCAAAATTGTATTTCCATCAGGATCTATAAGTACGACACTTCCTGGACCGGATGAAGTTTCATCAGTTTCTTGCTCTAATTTTATGCCCTTGTTTTTTAGATGCTTTTGTATATCTCTTACATCGTCAAAATTTTTGAGTGTATTAGCATTGGTATCCCATCCTGGATTGAAAGTCAAAATATTATTTTCAAACATACCCTGAAAAAGCCCGACAAGCGCATCTCCATTCTTCATTATTAAATAATTTTTTTCCATTTCCCCTGCAAATACGTGGAATCCTAAATTTTCATAAAATTCTTTTGATATTTTTAAATCTTTCACACTCAGACTTATTGAAAATGCTCCTAGTTTCATGTTATATACTTTGTTAGGTTATATAGTTTATATAGTTTATTTATTCTTAAATAATAATCCTTAGCTTTATTGGCATATGGACCATATGAATTTACAAATATTTTAATAGATACAACGTATTTATTAACTAGAGAAAGAGATTAGTGATACGGGTGATGAATGTATGAGGTGATCATAGCCCAAAATAACATAAAGAATGTTATTCCCAATTGTACAAAAGCTTTTGCGCTAATTTGTTTTGTTTTATTGTTGATGATTGATGAAAAATTAGGTTGATAATTATAGGTATGTATACAACGAAATACGTTACAATTGCTTTAATAGTAAATGGTTTAAGATGTTGATGTAATAGGAAGTAAAACTAATTTTAATATGTTATGTTTTCAAATTCCTCCAAACACGTATTCAGAGGTTTCCCTTCTTTATGAACGCATTGACAAAACTGAAATCCTTTGGTTTCTTTTTCAGTATGTATGAATTGTTTTTTGCAATCTGATAATGAGTTTTTTGGCATTACTTCATGACTATAGATAAATACTAATAATATCAATCCGAAGACAACAGTAACTGTGGTAAAGAATAGAAAAGGAAACTTATTGCTATATTTTTTGGGCTTTTCTATGATTCCATAGTAAGGTATTTTTTTAAAAGGTAAAATATATTTCAGCTTGTCGTAGTTCCAGACCAGAATGTATACATTGGCAAGTACCATTAATGGAGCAGAAACGAAGGATCCGTCAAATCGAACAGCAAATGAAAGTATACATATATTTACGATAATCGGGAAATATAGTAATGCTCCTAAAGTTACCGTTCTGGGTATTAATAATAATATTGCTGTAGCAACTTGGGCAATACCAATAAATGTGTAGTAATATCCTGTATGATGAAGTGCTTCTAAATAAGAGCCCATTGGATGATTGGTCGATAATCCACTGGCAAATCGTTCATCCATAATTTTTACCATTCCGGAAATAAAAAAGCCAAGGGCTAATGTAAGCCTACAAAAGATTGAAAAGTACCAATGCCATCTATTTTGCTTAATCTTAAAATAGAACTGGTCAAATTTGGATAGATTGTCCAATTGTTTGGTGTGTTTATTTATAATGACTGACGTTTAAAAGTACTATAAAAATTCTAGATATAAACGTAATGCAATAGTCATCTAAAATCAATATCAGTTTTTTAATTATGCTTATAATTCATAGGCTTTTTTGGCACTTTCTATTTGTTCTTTTTCGGTGGTTTCAGGGTACAGTATATACTTGGGAGCAATGATTGGTTTTACTTGTTCAATTTTAATTTTTGTAATCGACGCAAATGGAAATTTTCCACCTGTCATTTGAACCAATACTTTTTCCATTAAAGAAAATTCTGAATGAGTTGTACCGATAATTTCGGCTTTTCCCTTTATCTGAAATCCTTTTTGTACTAGGATATCAATAAAGCTAATACAAACATTCATATTTTGCTTAATATTCCTAACAGTTTGTGGAGAGGCAATGTTGGCAACAATTATAAAATTTTCTTCATAATAATTAAATATTTCCTTTGGCGAAACATTGGGAATACCATCAGCTGATACTGTGGCAAGCCAGCACAGTACACTCTTGTTCATATATTCCTTTATTTCTGATGTTAGTTGCACATTTATTCCTTTAAGATTTCTAGCAAATAATTGTTATATAAAATTAATTATATGACGTACTAATTTTGAAACAAAACCATCATCGATATTGGTGGAACAGCAATCTTATTTTTCACGATTTTCTTTCCTTCTGTATCAAAATCATCTCCTGAAACAGCTACTTGCCAATCTCCTATAAGCTGATATGTTGTTGCCTCTGAATTACTATTGTATATAACATAAATGTTTTTCCAGGAATCTCCGTTTGCGTGATTACTAATTTGATAGCTAATCAATCCATCGTTATCATCTTTAAATTCTAAATTGGCTCTGACATCCTCTGCTTTGGTCATTCTAAATGCAGGATGAGATTTTCTTAACTCAATTAAGTTTTTATGATAAGTAAAGACATCTGCGTGTTTATTTTTCCAGTTCCAATCAATTTGATTAATACTATCCGGTAGGTTATAAGAGTTATGCTCTCCATTTTTAGTTCGCAACATTTCTGCTCCGGCATGCATAAATGCAATTCCTTGTGAAGTCATTACAATTGCATTTGTCAGTTTTTGCATGGCAATGAGTTGCTCATTGGTAGCATCTTTTCTAGAAATTTTTAATTTATCAAATACCGTATGATTATCATGACAAGAAACGTATGATACAGATTGCCAGGGTTCATTAGCCCAAGGTGCTTTTGAATAATTCACTTTAGCATAATCGATCTGAGGATGTTGGATAGAACCTACAATCCCCATTTTCACGGATTCCTCTTCTTTTTTTGCACCACTCACAAAGCCGGTACTTTCTTCTTTAAAAACAGAACCTTTTAATCCGTCTCTTAGGTCATCACTAAAAGCTGATACTTGTGGCATCTGTAAAGTATTCTTTTTTAATGCTCTTTTTTCTTCAGGCAGGGGAGAATCTCCTGCAGTCCAACCTTCACCATATACAAAGATATTTGGATTTATTTTTTTTACCGTTTCGGCTACCTTATTCATAGTTTCGGTATCGTGTATGCCCATTAAGTCGAATCGAAAACCATCCAAGTGATATTCTTTTGCCCAGTAAGCCACCGATTCTATTATGTATTTTTGAACCATAGCACGATCAGAAGCTGTTTCGTTACCGCAGGCAGATGCATCAGAAGGTTTACCATCTTCCCATTGACGATAATAATATCCCGGAACTTCTAAATTAAAGTTAGAATTTTCAGTTCTTCCGGTATGATTATAAACCACATCTAAAATGACGCCAATTCCGTTATCGTGAAACGCTTTAACCATTTGCTTGAACTCTTTAATTCTCACTTCGGCGTTATACGGATCGGATGAAAAAGATCCTTCTGGCACATTATAATTTTGTGGATCATATCCCCAATTAAATTGAGGTGTGTCTAATTTTGTTTCATCGATAGAGTAGTGGTCATAGGTTGGAAGCAGATGTACGTGGGTAATTCCTAAATCTTTTAAATGATCAAATCCTGTTGCTACACTATCAGGTCCTTTCGTTCCTTTTTCTACCAATCCCAGATACTTACCGGGCATACTGGATCCTGATTGAGGGTGAATTGTCATGTCTCTAATATGCAGCTCATATATTATGGCTTCATTAGGGTATTTTAATTCAATTCCACGATCTTGGTCCCATTCTTCCGGATTAGTAGTTTCAAAATCCAAAACCATCGCTCTTTTACCATTCACACCGGTCGCTTTAGCATAGATACCCGGAGTTTCTTCTAACCATTTACTATCAATCATAGTCTGATATGTATAGTATGTGCCGTGTAGGTCTCTCTTAATTTGTTTGGTCCAGACTCCTTTTTCGCCTTTATCCAACAATAAGGTTTCGATAGGAGTCCCTTCATTACCTTCTTTATATAGGTGTAATTGTATTTTTTCTGCAACTGGCGACCATATTTTGAAGGTAGTAGCCTCTTTAGAATAATCCAACCAAAGATCGGCTTCTATTGGAGCAGGATAATCTTCAAAATTAGCATACTCCACTTTGTTTTCAGAACAAGAGATAATAGCTGATGAGATAAATAGATACATGAAAATACGTTTCATACGTTGATACTTGTGGTTTATAAAGGGTTATGGTTGGTTAATCTAGGTTTTAAGTATACCCGTCTGGCTTATTCAAACAAATCAGAACTTAGATATCGATCTCCTCGATCGCAAATAATGGCAACCAGCACACCGCTGTCTAATGTTTCTGCCAATTTTAATGCTGCGGTAACAGAACCGCCACTACTCATACCAGAAAACACTCCTTCTTCTTTGGCTAATCTTTTAGCCATTTCGGTGGCTTCACCCTGACTAACTTCTATTACCTGATCTACTTTGTCAGGATTAAAAATTTTTGGCAGGTATTCTTTTGGCCATTTTCTGATTCCAGGGATTCTAGATTCATCGGTAGGTTGTACACCTACAATTTGGATGTCTTGTGATTTTTCTTTTAGATAGGTCGAAGTTCCCATAATAGTTCCTGTGGTTCCCATAGAAGAGACAAAGTGGGTGATTTTACCTTCTGTATCTTTCCAAATTTCTGGTCCAGTTGTTTTGTAATGAGCTTTCCAGTTATCATCATTGGCAAACTGATTTAGCATAACGTACCCTTCATTATTTACTTTTGCTTCAGCATAATCACGTGCTCCTTCGATTCCTACGTCTTCAGAGGTCAAGGTCACTTTGGCACCATAGGCACGCATTGTTTGCACGCGTTCTTTGGTAGAATTCTCTGGCATCACCAGTTCTATATCCAATTTAAATATGCCTGCAATCATCGCTAACGCAATACCTGTGTTACCACTTGTTGCTTCAATCAGTTTTGTGCTTTGATCAATATCCCCTCTATCTAATGCGGATTTAATCATATTATAAGCAGCTCTATCTTTTACACTTCCTCCGGGATTGTGACCTTCTAGTTTTAAGAATAATGTAATATTAGGATTTTTAAGTAAAGAAGTAGCCTTCACCAAAGGCGTGTTTCCGATAAGGTCTAGAATGCTATGAGACATTAAATAACTTTTTTGATCTTTATTTCTGAAGTATTCGATATGATGGAGTTTTCTGGGACAGAGGATGTAATCCACGCATTACCTCCAATGGTACTATTAGCTCCAATGACTGTAGTACCACCAAGAATGGTTGCATTTGCGTAAATAGTTACATTGTCTTCTACTGTAGGATGTCTTTTTACATTTCGAAGTTTTCTGTCAACATATAGTCCACCCAAAGTAACTCCTTGATAGATTTTCACATTATCTTTTATAATTGCTGTTTCTCCAATTACGATTCCGGTGGCGTGATCAATAAAAAAAGATTCACCAATCTCGGCTCCGGGATTAATATCAGTTCCTGTTAATCTATGAGAATACTCTGTCATTAACCTTGGAATTAGTGGTAAACCAAATTTTAATAATTCGTGACTTAATCTATAAATTGCTATGGCATAGAAACCGGGATATGCCAGGTATACTTCTTCTATAGAATTAGCGGCTGGATCACTTTTCATAAATGAATCTGCATCCTTATTTAATTTTTGTAAAATCTCAGGTAACTTTTCTAAGTATGATTGCCAAATTTTACTACAGGGTTTTTCGGTTTCCCAACAGGCAAGATCAACTAATTCTTCAAAGGTTTGCTCCAGAACGTTAATATTCTTTTCAACCTCAGTTTCAGAATCGAATAACGTATAAAAAAGGAGGTTTGTAAAATACTCCGTTCTCTCCTTAAGTTTTAGTCTAAGATTTGGATTTTTTTTCTGCTCCTTGATCTGAGCTATGATTTGATCTCTTGCTTTAGTCATTGTGCTTCTTTATGAAAAGTCTAGTAAATATATAGAATAAAGAATATATACGTCTCAAAAAGCCTTAAATCCTTACATTTTTACAATAATAATAACAAAGAACGCTATCAATTGACAGTAATATATAATTATTAGTTAAAAATGCAGCGTAGTATAGCAATAAAGAACTACATCATAATCTATTCATGTATTGTAAAAAAGGAAGTCAATTAGCAAAGGAAATTCATCTGGTTTCGTTTGTATTTTATTATCAAAACCACTGATATTTATCATAATATATCTTAAAATAGGATGATACATTTGAAGATCATTTTAAATTAATTCAACATGAAAAAAAGGACTCCTGTTTCCAGAATAATGACTTCTGATGTTATCACTTTAAATAGTACTAATGGCTTAGAAACAGCAGAAATGTTATTTAAAGAACATAAAATAAGACATATACCGGTTGTTAAAGGTAATAAGATCATAGGAATGTTAAGCTATACAGATTTGCTTCGCATAAGCTTTGCAGATGCTGTGAACGATACAGATGGTGATGTGGACACCGTTGTTTACGAAATGTTTACGATAGAACAAGTAATGGCTAAAAATTTAGTTAGTGTTAGTTCTACAACCACCGTCAAAGAAGTAGCAGAAATACTTGCAAAAAAAGAATTTCATGCATTACCTGTAATCGATGATGGAAAACTGGTTGGTATTGTGACCACAACCGATTTGATAAACTATTTATTAGAACAGTTTTAAGTTCTTTCTTAAACAATCATTATTAAAAATAAACCTTCTTTGCTCTAGACAAGGAAGGTTTTGTTTTGTTTTAAAATTACGTTAAACTTCTGTACAGCGGTTAGATTTTAGTAATTTTAGGCATAAAGTAAACTTCATGACTACGATACCAAAATCATCTTTTGATTTTTTAAAAGATTTAAAAAAGAACAATCATAGAGATTGGATGCAAGAGCATAAGAAACGTTATCAGTCCAATGAAAAAGAATTGAAAGCATTTTATGCTGCTGTTGTGGAAAGACTCAATGAACACGATGAGATTGAAAAAACAAAGGTTTTTCGTATTAATAGAGATGTTCGTTTTAGTAAGGATAAAACTCCTTATAATGTTCATAGAAGTGTTAGTTTTAGTAGGGCAGGAGCTCATCGTCGTGGCGGGTACTATTTACGATTAGAACCGGGCAATTCTTTAATGGCCGGAGGTTTTTTTGGTCCGGAGCCTAAAGACCTGTTGCGTATTCGAAAGGAGTTTGAGATGGATGATCAGGAAATCCGAGATATACTTGCAAATCCGGATTTTAAAAAGGCATTTGGTGATTTTAATTCAGAATATCAGGTAAAAACTGCACCCAAAGGCTTTAGTAAAGATCATCCTGCAATCGATTTGATAAAAAATAAATCGTTTTTTGTAAGTCATCAATTTACTGATGCAGAGGTATTTGCACCGGATTTCTTAGATAAATTAATATATCACTATGAATTATTGCGGCCGTATTTCGATTATATGAGTGATGTATTGACGACGGATCTAAATGGAGTATCCCTGATTAATGAATAACGTAATTATTAACACATTATCTTACAAAGTTAGGGAGTTCAGTACATTTAAAAAACCAACAAAAAATTAAAACATGAAAAGAATAGCAATCAATGGATTCGGACGAATAGGTCGCGCAGCGCTAAAGGTTATTATGGAAGAGCCTGGATTACAAGTAGTAGCAGTTAATGACTTAATGTCTATAGAAAATGCTCAGTATCTATTAAAATACGATAGTGTATATGGTATTTACGACAAAGAAGTACGTGTAGACCAAGACTATTTACACGTGAATGGCGAAAAGATATTATATTTTAATCAGAGAGACCCTGAGCAGCTTCCCTGGAAAGAAAATAATATTGATATTGTGATAGAAAGCACAGGTTTTTTTACTAATAGAGAAGATGCAGAAAAACATATCAAAGCTGGTGCAACCAACGTAGTAATTTCGGGACCTACAAAAAGCAAAGATACTCCTACGGTGGTTCACGGAGTAAATACAGAAGACGGTAAAACGGCAATATTCTCTTGTGCCAGCTGTACGACTAATAATATAAGTCCCGTTGTTGAAATTCTAGGAAGAACAATTGGAATCAAAAAAGCAATACTTAATACAATTCATGCCTATACCGCATCGCAAACTTTGGTAGATGCTCCCTCTAAGAAAAACCCTAGAATGGGTAGAGCAGGAGCTATAAATCTAACTCCCACTTCAACCGGAGCGGCCATTGCGACCACAAAAGCACTACCTCAGTTTGAAGGTAAGTTTGATGGTATTGCAGTAAGAACACCTGTACCAGTTGGTTCTGTTAGTGATATTACTTTTATTGCAGAAAGAGATACAGCAGCAGAAGAAATAAACGAAATACTTCTTAAAGAAGCCAAAACAGATCGATATCGAAAGGTGCTAGACATTACTTATGAGCCTATAGTTTCATCAGATATCCAAATGAATCCTTTTGCCTCTACCGTGGATGCTTCTATGACCAGAGTAGTAGATGGAGATTTGGTTAAAATTATGATTTGGTATGATAATGAGTGGGGTTTTACCAATCAGATGATTAGACAGATTTTGGAACTCTAAAGATTTATTAGGTTTAACTATTTCTATTTCTATGATTGGTTTTGTTTGTAATAATTTTAACACAAAGTAAATTTTCGTATTCTATTTTTGAGGATAAAATGTTAAAAACTAATAATTATTAAGAATTAATACGAAAGTTTCTCTATGAGGTTTTGGATTATTGTATGCTGCATAAGTCTTTGTTACCAAAGTTTTGCTCAATCAGTGACCACTGAGAAAAGATCTTTTATAGTTGGTACTACTACAGAGGCTATGAAAATAGATGGGCAATTAGATGAAGCAATTTGGTCTAAATTGACACCAGCAAAAGATTTTACACAGTATTTCCCAAATGATTCGTTACCCGCAGCCGCGCAGACAGAGATTTATATGTGTACAGATAAAAAAAATCTGTATATCGGTATAAAGTGTTATGCAGCTGGAAATAATTGGCTCGTAGAGTCTTTGCGAAGAGACTATCGCGCAGGCGGTAACGATAATATTACATTACTATTTGATACTTTTGATGATCAAACGAACGCTTTTTATTTTGGGATCAATCCTGAAGGTGTTTTAAGAGAAGGGACTATAAGCAATGGCGGAAACGTATTTCAGGATTTTTCTACTTCCTGGGATAACAGATGGAGAGGTAATGCCAAGAAATATGATGGGTATTTTACTGCTGAGTTAGAAATTCCTTTTAGCACGTTTAGATATCCTATTCCTTCAAAAAAATGGGGATTTACATCGTATCGTTTTGATACACAGTCAAATGAAATCAGTACCTATCCTGGTACACCACGAAATCAAGTAGTATTTACTTTGGCGTATCCCGCAGAAATGATTTGGGAGGATGATCTTACCACCAAAAGCAGTGCAGTTTCCTTGATTCCTTTTGTTTCCACAGGCATTAATAAAGATTATGAGGATAATACATCTACCGATGAAATTTTTGAAGTTGGCGGAGATGCCAAAATCGCTTTGACACCTGGATTAAACCTGGATCTTACTGTTAATCCTGATTTCTCTCAGGTCGAAGTTGATGAGCAGATTACCAATCTTGATCGATTTGAGATCTTTTTTCCCGAACGAAGACAATTTTTTTTAGAAAATGCTGATCTTTTTGGGCAATTTGGCTTTTCTAACATCAATCCATTCTTTTCAAGACGCATTGGTGTAGGAGAAGATGTAATTACCGAAGAACTAGCACAGAATAGAATTTATGGAGGGCTACGTCTAAGTGGTAAGGTAGACCCCAAAACAAGAGTAGGTTTATTAAATATGCAGACTGCATCCAGCAAAAAGCAAGGTATACCCGGTACCAATTTTGGAGTGGCTGTGGTTCAACGTAAGATTGGGGTACGATCCAATATCGGGATTATTGCTGTGAATAAACAAGCTGTAAATTTTGATGAAAATCTAGATACACTAGATATCAATAGATACAACAGAATGGCCGGAGTGGATTATAATTATTCTACAAAAAGTAATACCTGGTTTGGTAAAAGTTTTATTCACGGAACCTTTTCTCCAGATAAAGACCTTGCCATAGCACAGGGAACGACCCTAAATTATAATACTAGAGCGTTCGGAGCACTTTGGAAACATGAATATGTACACGAGGATTATAATGCAGAAGTGGGATTTGTACCCAGAACGAATTATTTCAGAATTAACCCAACTGCTGAACTAAGATACTATCCTCAGAATAATCTTATTAATAATCATAGTTACAGAGCAGAAGCAGATATCTTTTGGAGACCAGAGTTTGGTAAAACAGATCATTTTTTCTCTGCAGGATGGGGAGGAGAACTCACGCAGCGATCAAATGTTGGTTTTAATCTTAATCACAGCTATGTGTATCTGTTTGATCCTTTTGACCCAACTGGCACAGACTCTGAAGAATTAGCCGAAGAGCAAGATTTTTCTTGGGTGAGTTTTACTGCGAACTACGGAAGCGACAGACGAAAAGTTTTTAGCTGGAACGTGAGTCCATATATTGGAGAATACTTTAACGGTTGGCGTTATGGCACCAGCGGCGGATTTAATATTCGTTTCCAACCTAAAGGATTTTTTTCACTTAATTACGCAGTTAATATATTTGATCTCCCTCATTTAGAAGGAACCAGAGAAACCTATTTAATAAGTCCTAGAATAGACTATACCTTATCCAAGAGTTTATTCACATCAGTTTTTGTACAATATAATTCTCAAAGTAATAATACAAATATCAACGCTCGTATTCAATGGAGATTTGCACCAGTATCTGATCTGATACTGGTCTATACTGATAATTACTTAACAGGTGATGTGGATCCGATGAACCGTTTTGCGTTTGATGTTAGAACACGTTCTATTGTCCTTAAAATTACCTATTGGTTAAATCTGTAAAAAAAGAAACCTTTCAAATTTTAGGAATCTGAAAGGTTTTATAGGATCAAAAGTGTTTTGATTAGATCTGACTTAATCCACCATCTACTTCTAATTCGACTCCGTTAATAAATGAAGCGTCATCTGAAGCCAGGAATAATGCTGATTTTGCTACTTCTTCAGAGGTTCCAAAACGACCTAAAGGTACCTGTTCTGCAAATCCTTTTCCCATTTCTTCTACTACATCTTCCGGTAATCCCATTTTATCGTATATAGGAGTATCAATAGGTCCCGGTGCAATTGCATTCACTCTTATTCCCCTAGATTTTACTTCTGATGTAAGCACTCTTTGGAATGCTCTCAATGCTCCTTTGGAAGCTGAATAAATTCCTAACCCGTCAAAACCTTTTTGATGCACTATAGAATTAGTGAAGAGAATTGTTCCACCATCATTTATATGTGGTAGAGCTTCTTTGGTAGCGATAATAGGACCTTTAACATTAATATCGAATATATGATTGTAATGCTCTTCGGTGATATCTGCAGTAGGAGTGGGAGGTGCTATTCCAGCATTCAGAAATAGGATATCGATCTTTCCATACTTTTTGGTTGCTTCCTCGATTAAACGTTTGTTATCTGCGGCAATAGCTACATCTGCTTTTACAGTTATAAAATCACCTTCTAATTCTTTAGCAACTTCATCTAATGCTTCTCGTCTTCTTCCGGATAGTACTACTTTAGCACCTTCTTTAAGATATATTTTGGCTGTAGCCAAGCCAATACCGCTGTTAGCTCCGGTTATTACTGCAACTTTGTTTTTTAATTTGTTCATTATATGTTAATTTTTATTTGAAACAATCGTTTCAAAATAGATTAAAAAAATATTAGTGTAGTACTTTTAGTACCGTATGTATTAAATTTCGAAGTTCTTCTTCATTATTATTAAGAATACCTGTCATGCGAAACCCTTGTATTGCCGAGTATAAATAAAGCGCATATTGAGCTGCTGTTTGCTCTTCATTGAAAACTTTTTGCATCTGGCCATTATGTACTAAATCTTCAAGAATAGCGAGCATTTGTTCCTGATTTTGTTCCATAAATGATCTAATCAATGGTTCTTGATTGGTCATTTCCGATTTACAATTGACAATTAAACATCCTTTTTTGTCTGTATCAGTGATAATATCATTAAGATACATCTCAAAAATTAAACGAACAGTATCAGCGGCATTTTGTGCGTGGATGGTTTCCTTTCCAATAGAATTTTTCGCAACTGCTTGATAGTACGAAAGCACTTCCATAAACATACCAAGTTTACTTCCGAATGAATTGTAAATACTAGATCTATTCAAAGAGGTGGCATCAACTAAATCTTGCATAGATGTGCCATTATATCCTTTTTTATGGAATACAGCGGTGGCATTTTGCAAGACTTGTTCTCGATTAAATGTTTCTACCTTCGGCATAATATATTGAAATGATCATTTCAAATTTAATAAGAATAAAACAATTTTACTGTTATGAAAATATTAAAATTGAAAAATTACTTCAAAATCAATTTCAGCATTAAATCGGTTTGTTCGTCAGAACCCAGCATGAATTTATGTTTGGCGAATATTTTAAAATCATTTCGATTATAAAATTGTATAGCATCAAGATTCTTTTCCCACACACCTAACCAAATAAATTCTAGTTTTTGTTCTTTGGCGATTTCTATTATTCTATCCAGTGTATATTTACCTATACCTTTGCCTTGATAAGTGTTTATTATATAAATTCGTTCGATCTCGACAGATTTTCCTTGAACTATTTCTGTTTGAGCAGTTCTGAAATTAATTTTTATATAACCAACAATTTGATTTAGATAAAAGATGAAAAAGAACCGAGATTCAGGATGCAAAATCTCATAAGTGATTTTTTCTAATGTGATATTTTGATCCAGATATGCTTGGATATTTTCTTCAGTGTTTGCAGGAGGGCCAAAAGCTTCGTAGAAGGTTTCTCTACTAATTTTTAATAATTTGTAGTTATCCTCAGGAAGAACTCTTACTATTTTTAATTCCCGAGATTCCATATCTTTTTGATTCTATTGTATATTAAATAACTCGTTTTATTACCCTCAATTGATGGGTGTATAAACGTGTTTCACTGTTAAAAATTCCTGTGTGATCTATACGATCCACACGCACTTTGCCGTGCGCGTGGATGATATAGTTATCTTTCATAATAATACCAACGTGAGTAATAGCTCCTTCATCATTATCAAAAAAAGCAAGATCTCCGGGTTCACTTTCTTCTATAAAGCTCAATGGATCCCCTTGGGTCGCTTGTAAAGAGGCGTCACGCAATAGTTTATACCCATTTAGTTTATACACCATTTGTGTAAAGCCACTGCAATCGATTCCAAAGTTTGTTTTGCCTCCCCATAAGTATGGAGCGTTTAGAAATAGATAAGCAGTTTCTACTAATTTTTCTTTTGGCTGTACTTTTCTGATTCTGTTACCTTCATAATGATGTTCAAAATAATCTAAGGCACCCAAAGAAGATCCTAATACAATTGGCATTAGCTGATTATCTTTACAGCTTACAAAATCAATAAAATCTGATGAAACATCTAATGGTTTTGAATCAAAATTTTTATACGTTTCTTCGGTGATTTCTATGTATTGTTTATTATCAATCCAGCCTTCATAGGTGTCAAAAGCAAGTCGTATTCGACTCCATTTTTTTCGTTTTTCTAAAACTTTAAAATGCTCGCCGTATAATACCTGTGATACCATTTCACTTGGATCGCTTGGTTCTGAGCGTAAAGGAACAATACTAAGATTGCAGATACCGTATAGCATGAATTTTTAAGGATACTAAATATTAGACACTGAACTAATTTCAATAAAGATGTATCCCATTAGATACGCTCTATTACCATAGCAGATGCGCCACCTCCACCATTACAGATAGCCGCCGCTCCGATTTTTGCATTATTTTGATCTAAAACATTCATCAATGTAATTAGAATGCGCACACCAGAACAACCTAGGGGATGCCCTAAAGATACGGCACCACCGTTAACATTAGTATTCGAATCATTGAGTCCAAGTATTTTCATATTAGCGAGTCCAACGACGGAGAAAGCTTCATTAAATTCAAAAAAGTCTACATCTTCTAAAGAAATACCAGCTTTTGCAATTGCTTTTGGCAGTGCCTTTGCAGGAGCGGTAGTGAACCATTTAGGTTCTTGGGCAGCATCTGCATAGCTTTTAATTCTTACCAGGGGTTTTAGGCCAAGTTCTGCGGCTTTTTCTGCACTCATTACTACAACGGCACCAGCACCGTCATTAATAGTTGATGCATTTGCCGCTGTTACTGTTCCATCCTTTGTAAAAGCAGGTCTCAATGATGCAATCTTTTCCATTTTTACATTTTTATATTCCTCATCTTCTGTAACCATCACAGGTTCTCCGCGGCGTTGTGGTACAGGAACTGGCACTACTTCATTTGCAAATTTACCTTCAGACCAGGCTTTTGCCGAACGCTCGTAAGACTGAATTGCGAAGGCATCCTGATCTTCTCTACTAAAATTATGCTCGGTAGCACATAAATCAGCACAAACACCCATTGCATTTTGATCATAAACATCTACTAAGCCATCTCGTTGCATACCATCTTCTAATGTTTGAGGACCAAATTTATGTCCTGCTCTTAATCTAACATAATGAGGAATCAAGCTCATATTTTCCATTCCGCCGGCAACCACAATATCAGCATCTCCTAACGCGATTGCTTGCGCAGCGTGCATTACCGCTTTCATACCACTTGCACATACTTTATTGACAGTTGTACAAGGTACAGAATCACTAAGACCTGCACCCAATGCTGCCTGTCTTGCAGGTGCTTGTCCATTACCTGCCTGAACAACATTACCCATAAATACTTCCTGTACTAATGAAGGGTCTAAATTTATTTTATCTAAAGCACCTTTGATTGCAATGGATCCCAATTGGGTGGCAGGAACTGTAGATAAACTTCCTAAAAAACTACCAATCGGTGTACGTGCTGCTGATACTATTACGACTTCTTTGCTCATTATATTATAGATTTATTATGTGTGTTTGTTTTTTTGCGAATTTAAGGATTTTTAAAGTATATACATAGCTAAGTTAACAGTGCGATTTATTATTCTTTGGGATCAAGGTTACACTAATTTTGTAGCTGCTTTGTACTGACTTATTTTTTAGTACTTTTGGATAATATCTAGTATCATTCTTGTGAAGAAGTTTTTAAATAATTTTTATAAAAATCAGTCTTTTCTATACAAAGGCTTTCTTTTTGTTACTACCTTGATTCTCATCGTATACCTATTTCCAAAGGGAGGGGTTTTTAAATATGAGTTTACCAAAGGGAAACCTTGGCAATATGAAAATTTGTATGCTCCTTTTGATTTTGCCATTGCAAAGACTCAAGAAGATATTGATGCGGAGAAGAAGCGTATAAAAGACAATAATATACCTTATTTTGAGTATGATACCATTGTCGCAAATACGGCAAAAGACGCTTATGATGGAGCTTTTAAGAGTAATTTAGAAACTTTAGATCAAAGTAGTTCAGGAAAACAGGCTAAGCTTTTTGGTAGGATAATCCTTAATGATATTTATCGCTATGGTATTTTACAGGAGTCATATTCTTATGATAATAAGAAACAAATCTTTTTGAATAAAGGTAATAAAGCAGAAGCGATTACTTTTGGTCAGATATTAACTCCCAATGCTGTTACGGATCTCATTAATTCCAGAATTGACAAAAGTGAGTATGTAAAATTTAAAAGTGGTTTTGTTGCGCTGTTCTATGATTTAGTAAAACCAAACGTTTCCCTGAATCAGAAATTGACAGAAAGTACTCTAGACGATGAGTTAGCTCAGGTACTTACAACTAGAGGAAGCGTTTCAAAGGGAAGCAGGATAATTGCCAAAGGAGAAGTCGTTGAAGGAAATCGACTGCAAATATTAACTTCGTTAAAAGCTGAGTACGAGTCTCAGGTATGGAGTGATAAAAACTTTTATTGGATAGTTTTTGGATATGGTATTCTTGTTTCGTTGGCGCTACTCATGTTATTACTTTTTATCCGAAAATACAGAAGGGAAATATATGCTAATAATACTCAAGTTACTTTTATAGCATTTAATATCCTTTTAATGGTATTGATCACCACGTTAGTGGTAAAATACAAATCGGATTATATTTATATTGTTCCGCTATGTATTTTACCATTGATTTTAAAAGCTTTCTTCGATTCTAGACTTGGTTTATTTACGCATGTAGTTACAGTAATGATTTTAGGTTTTGTTGTGCCTAATAGTTATGAGTACACCTTTTTACAAATTATCGCAGGTATCGTCACCATTTTAACCATTTCTGAATCCTATAAGCGGGCCAACTTATTTATTACAGTAGGTCAGATTACAATCATTTACGTCCTAGCTTATATAGCATTTCATATCATTCATGAAGGAAGCATTAGTGAGGTTGATTGGACAACAATAGGATTATTCGTGATTAGTGGTTTTGCTACTTTAATTGTGCATCCATTAATTTATGCGTATGAAAAAATGTTTGGTTTAATTTCTGATGTATCGCTTCTTGAACTTAGTGATACTAATTCATCGTTATTAAAAGAATTGTCTGATAAAGCACCAGGTACTTTTCACCATTCTCTTAATGTAGCAAACATTGCCGAAGCAGCAGCCAGTGAAATTGGAGCAAACGCTATGTTAGTAAGGGTTGGTGCATTATATCATGACATTGGCAAAATGGCCAATCCTACGTATTTTACAGAAAATCAGACCGCTTCTGGTAATGCGCACGATGTTTTATCGCCCAAAGAAAGCGCTAAAATTATTATCAACCACGTAATTAGGGGAATTGAGATTGCCAAAAAAAATAAACTTCCTGACAGGGTTATTGACTTTATAAGAACGCATCACGGAACCAGTACTGTGTATTACTTTTATATGAAAGCAAAGGAAATCAATGAGAATGTAAGCATGGAAGATTTTCAATATCCCGGACCCAAGCCTTTTTCTAAAGAAACCGCTATTTTAATGATGAGTGATAGTGTCGAGGCGGCTTCTAAGAGTTTAAAAAACCCTACCAGTAGTTTAATCGATTCTTTTGTAGAGAAAATCGTAAATAAACAAATGGAGGACGGTCAGTTTTTGAACGCAAATATTACCTTTAAAGAAATTCAGCAAGTAAAGAAGGTGTTTAAAAGAAAACTCACCAATATCTATCACCTCAGGATTGAATACCCAGAGTAAGTCTATTGGTTCTTAAGTATTTCATCTCTAAATTTCAACGTGGTATTGCGTTTGAAAACCAAATAATACAAAAACTTCTAATTCTTCAAATATTTTCCATCCATCCAAAACGTTCCAAACGGAATTACAGAACACAATAGCACGATTCCTAACGTTTTATTATTCCATTCTTTCTCTGGTTTGATCAGGAAAGCTAATACGATATAGGCTAGAAATAGAAACCCATGAGCCATTCCGATGACTTTATTAGGTTCGGGTGATGCAAACAAATATTTTAGAGGCATCGTTACAAACAATATGGCTAAGTAAGAAATTCCTTCGAGGTAACTAATGAATCGAAAACCGGTAATCATATGTATTATTTAAAATTAAATAATCTGTTTTAAATTTCAAGCTTTTGGATATACCAATCGATTTTTAAAGTTTTATACTAAACTAAAAATTGCGACTGCATACAAATAGAATCTTACAAAACGTAACAATCCAAACAGAAGATAGTTGATAAACGGGTATTTTATCATACCGGCTGCAATGCTTGTTATAGAAAAGGGAATAGGAAGTAAAGCTCCAACGATAATCAAAAAACCACCCCATTTACGGGTGTTTCTGATATGCTTAGCCATTTTCACTTCTAAGTATTCGTGTACAGAAGGTATTTTGGTAATTGACTTTCCTATAAAATAAGAAATAACTCCGCCTAAATATGATAATAAAGCTAGTATGGAGAGATATAAAATAGGGCTGGACGCTTTGTCACTCCATGCAATGAAAATTTCTGGTGGAATAAGACCTAATAAAGATTCTGAAGCAAAAAACACACTGAAAACAACATAGTCCGCATAGTTTTGTGTTACATAAATCAAAACATCGTTGATATTAATTACAAAATAATTTACAATTAATAATCCAGCTATAAACAGTAGAATAGGAGGTAGTGCTTTTTTCATACTGGTTCCTAAAAACTTATAAAAACCGGTATAACTATAATATTGATGCAATAACTGTAATCGTGTTTTTTTAATAGATTTGGGATTTGTTTTCATAGTAATTTTTCCGCAAGGCACAAAAATAATATTTATATGATCTTTTGACGTTTATAAAATCATAAAATTTGTCGAAATAATGTGAAAGTCATTACATAAACTGAGGAAATTAAATAAAACGATTGTATTAATTCTCCGAAAAATAGAAAAAGCCCTGATATTTCAGGACTTCTATAATATTTTGATCAGGAATATGCTGATTATGCATTTAAAGCATCTCTGTAATCTGCCAAATCCATAATGTTCATTTTGTTTTTTAAATCCTTTAAAAGAGAAATAAGGTACATTAAGCTTTCTACGGGATCTGAATCTACATCTTTTTCTAAAGGTGCCCCATCTTCTTCGATAGGATCATCATCTGGAATTGGGATAAGAAAGCTATCATTTTCCTCAATATGTTCGTAAGTTAGTCTTAATACCTTAACAACTAAAGGTATCTGTTGTTCTAACGCATAAGATCGCAGGGTTTTAAGATCATCTATGAGTGTGTCAGTGTTGATTCCGGATGTTTCCAGATCTTTCAGAATTTTGTCAATTAATTTGAGCGCCTTTTTATTTTCCAAGGATTATTAGATTAGTATGGTTTAAAAAATGATTATGGCAAATTTAACCCCTTTATACAAATCTTTAAAATCTTTTAAAGCAATAAATTTAATTTTAAATGTTAAATAAATATTTCTAGAAAAAAAACTCCTTCGTAAATGGGGAATTTTCCGTATAATCCATTGATAAATAAGGGTTTATTCTTTCTATACTAATATTCCAGCTAAAGTTTGAGGTTTAACCGTAACCAAAATTCCATAATCCTCTTTATCTTTGAAAAGTATTCCAATTACAATTTTTCCCTTACTTTTTTTGTTTTCCCCAACACTTACCTCCTTGAATACAGGAGGTAAGTTCTTTTTGGGGTCATTTGTAATTAAAATAGTGGTACTGTAGTATCCTTATCTTCTTCTTTAATAGTTATTAAAAGTTTTCTTTTTCCTAATGTACTAACTTTATACACCTTGGTTCCTGTTGTCCAATTTTCTTTTCTGGTAGCCTGTGGCATCATTGGGAAACCATAACTAAACGAAGATCCATCCGGTTTTGGACCGATGACAAAAAAGTGATTTCTGGTCAGGGAGTTATTCTGAATTTTGAATTTTATATATTTTACAGAGAGATTCTCAACTTCCGGTTGTCTTGATGTTTTTATTTTAGCATCACCTTTTAGTTTCTTTGGAGTATTCATTATGTTTAAAGTAGCTTCATTACTTAATTTTGCATCAATTTCATTGGTTACAAAGACTTTAGTAGTTCCTCGACTCCAGATATCTACTCTGGCGTTTTCTGCAATGAGATCAGATGCATCAACAGAAGCAAGTTCTGAGGCGATTCGTAACTCTTTTGTTTTACCATTCATAAAAACCTTTCCAATAGGAGCAAGAACTTGTATATAATCGTTGTCGAGATTTATAATTCTGGTCGTGTCGTGGGTACCGCTTTCTACTTTTCGAATTTTTGGAGCTCCTATAACGATTTTAGCATTTTCTGAAGGTTGTATCCATTCCTTTTGATCAAGGTATAATGTACCATCTACAACTTCTTTTTCTATGTAATCAAAAAGATTAGCATCGGTTGTAATGGTTATGCCTTCTGTTTTGGATTGATCAATAATTACTTGTGCATAGAAATTAATTTTTATGTTTTTTATATTGTTACCATTGAAAGTTCGGGTCGTAATTTCTTTATTTCCTTTTATTTGAGCCATATTAGAAAGGCTAACAAATAGTATTAATAGATTTATTATTTTTTTCATGATTAGATATTTTAAATTAAGGATACGTTTGTTTTTGGTAGTTTAAACCATTTTTTACTGATTATGTAATCGATACCAAATCTTCCTGATCCGAGAACAAGGTTATACATAGAAATCCAGAGAAATCCCATGGCTGGTAGCATTCCCCATAATCCATTTTCCCATTTCTGGAAAAGAATAGCTACTAGCATAGTACACATAATAAAAAAAGAGGCCACTCTGGTTTTTAATCCTAACATTAAGAATACTCCTCCGATAGCTTCACTTGCAGCCCCCATCCAAGCAAAGAATACCGGGAACATAGAGAATAAGCCTCCATATTCTGCAATGTCTTTTGGAAACCACTCCACAACTTCCAGGAAGCCTAAGTCAGGAGATCCTTCAGGACTCCAAGGAACCCCAAACTTACTTCCTCCAAAATTTACTGCTAAAAAATAACCACAAATGATTCTAGGAAATGCAAATAATAAATCTATAGACCAATGTTGCATTGTGATAGGTGAAATGATTTTTTGAATAATATTCTTCATAACTGAAACGATTTTAGATTGTTTGATGGTTCAAATGTCTGAATCAGTTGTGAATACTGCGCCCCAAAACAAAATAGGACGGCTCAAATCATAATTTGAGCCGTCCTATTTTAAGTGAGTCGGTCTGTAAATGAACTATTTTTTAACTTCTAATAGTATGATATCATAATCAGATTTGATAGTTAAACTACCATCTTTTACAGTAGCTTCTTCACCAGAATATGCATCGGTTAAAACCGTACCATCCTTAAAAATTGAATTCACCTTGACGGTTTTAGTTCCTTTTCTCAGATTTAACCCCACGATTACAGCATCAAAAAGACCATCTTTATCATATGTTCTTGAAAAGACATATGGGGTTTCTGTAATCATTTTGTGTTTTCCTGCGCCGATCGCCGGATGATCTTTTCTGAAATTACCTAATTTTGACCAATGTTGTAGTAAAGATTTTGTTTCATCAGTTTCCAAATCATCCCAGTTCATATTAGATCTCAGCGTTGCATCTCCTTGTGCGCCTTCTATAATTAAGGTTCTTCCAGTTTCATCTCCGTAGTATACTTGCGAAATACCTGGAGTTAGTAAGAGTTTTGTAGCAGATTCGTAAGTCTTTTTTCGTTTTTTATCAAAAGGGTCTCCATCATCGTGAGAACTGATATAATTCATAACGCTTTTTCCGATCAAACCAGTTTGTAATGCATTACTGTATTTACTAAATAATGCTTCGTAGTCCAGTCTTCCTGCATCATATTTAAATTGAAAATTTATAAGATTATCAAAGCCATTGGCATAATAATCTACTTTTCTATCTCCAAAATCATAAAAGCGTTTGCCATCAATTCCGTATCCATATAATTCGCCAAGAACATAGAATTGATTATTGTCCAACACTTTGTCTGGATTATTTTTCTTCCATTCTTCAAAAGCTAGTTTGGCTTGTTCTGCTAATACAGCCCAAACATCTTCTTCTACGTGCTTTACGGTATCGACGCGGTATCCATCAATTCCTAGTTCCCGTACATAATCGGTCAACCATTTTATTATATAGTTCTTTGGTGATCGCTTAAGACCCGTTTTGGCGAAAAACAGTTCTAATTCATCCATTTCTGCCTCTAATCTTCCTTCTTTTGTCCATTTAGCAACAAGCGCTTCAGGCAGTTTAACCTCTTCATCGCTTTCAGTTTTGATATCCGGAAGATTCTCAACCAACGTGCACTGCACTGCCGTTTCATAATTTTTATATGTGCATTGAGGCGAGGTACGAACCCATTCTTCGGACCATACCGGATCTTTATCAGTTACGGGGCCTGTGTGATTAATAACAACATCCATTAAAATTCTTATTCCGTTTGCGTGGGCAACTTCTACTAATTTTTTTAGATCCTCATAGGTTCCAAAATTTGGATCTATAGCTGTCCAGTCCTTTGCCCAATATCCGTGGAAAGCATAAGTGTTACCGGTTCCTTCATCCACACTATCATGAATTTGTTCTACAAGTGGATTCACCCAAAGTGCATTGATTCCGAGGTTTTTGAAATATCCATCTTCAATCATCTGAATAATACCCTTAATATCACCTCCTTCAAAACCACGCAACACTCCGGTCTCTTTTGTTCTGTCTAAAACCTCGTCGTTTGTAGGGTCTCCATTTTTAAATCTATCTGCAAGTAGGAAATATACATTCGCACCTTCCCAAATAAAAGGCATCTTTTCTTTAGTCAATGGTTTGATTTCTTGGGATTCAGCCGTTTCTGCTATAGTTGATGTAGTTTTGGGCTCATTTTTACAAGAAATAAGAATGGTAAAAAGTCCCAATAGGATAGTTGTTAATAAATGTTTCATTTGTTTGTTTTTAATGTTTTTAAGTATTTTGATTGAACTTCAATAATAACATACTTTGAAAACAATAATCAATACTGGTTTAAGTTGCTAATCTATAAAATTGAATATAAAAATCCAGTTTTGTACAATTGCGAATTTCATAAAAATGGCAAAATCAGCTATTTTTTTGAGATGCAACATATTGAGAAGGTGAAGTATTTGTAAGTTTTTTAAAGACCCTGTTGAAAGTTGCTTTACTATTGAAACCACATTCATAAGCAATACCCAATAACGATAAATGTTCTTGTTTACCTTGTTGAAGCATAGTTTGTACTGCCTTAACTCGATAGGAATTTACAAAATCATTAAAATTTTTATCAAATCCAGAGTTGATTGTATCAGAAACGATTGATGCGGGAATTTTAAGCATTTTAGATAATTCAGTAAGATTAAGATCGGGATTTAGAAATGGTTTTTCTTCTTCCATATACTGCTGTATCTTTTCTTTGTTTTTAACTACATCATCGCTAAGCACAGTTTGTGTTTCATTAATTTCTTCTTTAACAACAACCGAAAAATTAAGCTCATTCAGTTTATTGGTATCTGTAAAATACCCTTTAATTCCTATATATATAATGGCTACTGCAGTAAAGAAGTGATACCACCATCGTTGGGTCCAATGTAAATCAGTAATTACAGAGTCGATGACACCTTGAAATACACTGTATAGGAATAAAAAAGAGTAAATAAAAAGAAAGTTCCGGATCCAATTCAACTCTAGACTATAGGTGTTAGAAAAAAACTGTTGAATTTTTTTTCGATAGATATAATAGAGTTGAATGGTAAAGGCAAGATATAAAAGCATTTGTAAGTTTTCTACAATTCCTATCAGTGGACTTACATATTTTTCATCTAAAAAAACTTTGAGATACCCATTTTGAGTGTCACTAAACCCTGGCTGGGATGCATCGTAGATAAAAATAAAAATTTTATAGATAACATATAAGGTAACCGGAATAAAATGTATAATATCCTTTTTTCTGAACCTGAAATTAGAAGTAGTTATTGATTTGACATAAAAATACAGCAAGGGACCAATTGCTAATGAGAGTGCAATGAGCCAATAATTGATTTTAGTATTTCTGTAGGTATCATACCATTCCATAAAACCAATGGTATAGGTAGTTCTATGATAACCTGTAATAAAGATAAGAATTGATAAAATTAAAGCCGATAAGTACTTCTTTTTAAAATATTTAACTAATAAAAGAAAAGCAAAAACGAAAGCTTGTAAAACTAACAGCAATAATGGTGTACTATAGATATTAAAGGAAGGAAATTCTAATGGTATTAAAATAGGCATAGTGCTAATTTAAATAATTCAGAGAATTATTTTTTATTTTTTTTTAAATTAAAATACTGTTCCTTTGACTATAATTTAGATTATAATGACCAAATTCAAAGCGTGGATCTCTGCAGCACGACTTCGTACCTTACCATTATCAGTATCCGGTATTATTGTTGGGTCCGTTTTAGGACAGGCAGATATGTTAGCCACATCTAATGATCCAACAGTATTATATGATTGTGTTCCAAAAATGTTTTTTGAGACTAGAATTTTTTTACTTGCTATTCTTACTACGTTGGGATTACAAATCTTATCCAATTTTGCTAACGATTATGGGGATGGAGTAAAAGGTACGGATAATGAAGATAGAGTAGGGCCAGAAAGGGCATTGCAAAGTGGAGCCATCTCTAAAAAGGAGATGTTTAAAGGGATTGTTATAACCGCAATCATAACACTAATTCTAGCTGTATTGCTCATTTATATCTCCTTCGGAAGAGCCTATTTCTTTTATTCCGTTTTCTTTTTTATATTAGGAATAATCGCAATTGCGGCTGCCATAAAATATACAGTGGGAGATTCTGCTTATGGATATCGTGGATTAGGTGATCTCTTTGTTTTTATTTTCTTCGGGGTAGTGAGTGTCGTAGGGTGTTATTTTTTATTTACAAAGAATTTAAACTGGTTGGTATTTCTTCCCGCAACAACCGTAGGTTTTCTTAGTGTGGCCGTATTGAATCTCAATAATATGCGCGATCACGATAGTGATAAAAAAGCAGATAAAAATACGTTAGTGGTGAAATTAGGCATAGCAAAAGCTAAAAAGTATCATTATTTTCTAATTATAGGTGCTATCTTAATAATGATTATATTTTTATTTTTTACCTATCAAAATCACGTTAACCTATTGTTTTTGGTAGCATTTATTCCCTTGGTTATTCATATAATCAAAGTACGAAAAACAAAAGACACAAAGGATTTGGATCCTGAATTAAAAAAAGTAGCACTGTCAACATTTTTATTGGCCATATTGTTTAGTTTAGGACAGATTTTATAATTTAGTGATACTTAGTTTTAAAGAGCTTGCAAAGCGAATTTAAAACTATTAGTGGAACTTATTCCGCTGCAGAGCGGGATCTATACATAAAAAAACTCACACAATGAAAATTACATTTTACGGACATCATACCTTATTATTAGAAATTAAAGAAACTAAAGTTTTGGTGGATCCTTTTATTTCTGGAAATCCTTTAACTAAGGATAAATTGAATATTGACGATTTTAAAGTTGATTTTATACTCTTAACGCACGCGCATCAGGATCATACGCTAGACGCAGAAGCTATAGCCAAAAACAGCGATGCCACGATCGTTTCGAATTATGAAATTGCTATGCATTATCAAGAGAAAGGTATAGAAGTACACCCAATGAATCACGGTGGTAATTGGGAGTTTGACTTCGGAAAAGTAAAGTATGTTAATGCAATTCATACCAGTAGTTTTCCAGATGGGAGTTATGGTGGACAACCGGGAGGATTTGTGATAGAAGGAGAACACAAAAACATTTACATAGCTGGGGATACTGCATTGACGATGGATATGAAATTAATTCCTTTATCTACTAAATTGGATTTAGCAATACTACCTATTGGTGATAATTTTACTATGGGAATTGATGACGCTATTCTAGCTAGTGATTTTGTAGAATGTGATAAAGTACTAGGTGTTCACTATGATACTTTTGGATATATAGAAATTGATCACGATGAAGCTAAAAGAAAGTTTTTTGCTAAAGATAAAGATTTGATGTTGTTAGATGTCGGTCAGAGTATAGAGCTATAATGAAGGCTACTTATCATAAACACATTCTAGAATTCAAAAGACCTAGTGGAACTTCTCGCGGAGTATTAAAGACTAAAGAAACCTGGTTTATTGTTATTACTGCTGAAGGAAAGCAAGGTATTGGAGAATGCGGAATTCTAAGAACCTTGAGCATAGATGATCGACCAGATTATGAAGAAAAGTTGGAATGGACCTGTAATCATATACATTTAGGAGTAGAACAACTATGGAAAGAATTAGTTGAATTTCCCAGTATTCAGTTCGGTGTGGAAATGGCTTTCAAATCATTAGAAAGTGATTCTCCGTTTATCTTATTTCCCTCAAAATTTACAGAAGGAAAAGAAGCCATACCTATTAATGGATTGATTTGGATGGGCGAGGAACAGTTTATGAGAAACCAGATCATCGAAAAGTTAGAGCAGGGATTTGATTGTATAAAAATGAAAATCGGAGCAATTGACTTTGAAGCAGAACTGGAACTTATTTCTTATATACGTTCTCAATTTAATAAAGAGACTATCGAGCTGCGAGTAGATGCCAACGGTGCTTTTACACCTGCCAATGCCTTAGACAAGTTAAACAGGTTAAGCACATACGATCTCCATAGTATAGAACAGCCAATTAAACAAGGTCAGTTAGAGGAGATGAAAGGCTTGTGTGGGAAAACTCCGTTACCAATTGCATTGGATGAAGAATTAATTGGTGTTTTTAGTGTAACGGATAAGAAAAAACTACTACTAACTATACAACCTCAATACATCATTTTAAAACCAAGTTTGATAGGAGGGTTTAAAGGAACACAAGAATGGATTGACCTTGCGGATGAATTAGGTATTGGATGGTGGATTACGAGTGCATTAGAATGTAATATTGGATTAAACGCAATAGCGCAGTATACTTTTACTTTAAATAATAAAATGCCACAAGGTCTAGGAACCGGAGGTTTATATAGTAATAATATAAATTCGCCTTTGGAAGTCCAAAAAGGGACATTGACGTATCTACCTGAAAATAAATGGGAGGTACCATATTTGGTTAAAAAATAAATTATACATGTATATAGAAGAAGCTTTAAAAATAAAAAATGATTGGTGGAGGTATTTGCTAGGACTAGTCATAGTATTTATAGGTTGGCAAGTAATTGGTGTAATTCCTTTGATAGGGGTTGCTTTTTCCAAATCTGAGAACCTACAAGATTTTATAGAAGCAGGGGAAACCAGTTTTATGGGATTAGGTATTAATTCTAATTTATTCTTGGCACTCATAATTTTTAGTTTCGCTATGGGATTGGTAGGCTTGTTATTTGCAGCCAGATATATAAATGAACAAAAAATCACAAGTTTAACTACCGCCAGAAACACCATTGATTGGAGTAGAATACGCTTTTCATTTTTTCTTGTTGTAGGTATCAATAGTGTATTATTCTTAATTGTGTACTTCACAGAACCAGAGATTCTTGTTTGGAATTTTAAACTGATACCGTTTTTAATTCTTTTTTTGATAGCCATATTTTTATTGCCATTACAGACTAGTTTTGAAGAATACTTATTTAGAGGTTATTTAATGCAGGGACTTGGTGTTTTAGCTAAAAATAGATGGCTACCCTTGATACTGACTTCTGTCACGTTTGGATTGTTACACGGACTAAATCCAGAGGTAGAGAAATTAGGAAATATTATGATGGTTTTTTACATCGGTACAGGTTTTTTGTTAGGCATAATGACTTTAATGGATGACGGTATGGAGTTGGCATTAGGCTTTCATGCAGCGAACAATATTATTGCAGCTATCCTGGTGACTACGGATTGGAGCGCTTTTCAAACTGAAGCATTATTTATAGATACTTCTGAACCTTCTGCAGGAATAGATGTTATATTACCTATAGCAATTCAATATCCTATAATCCTATTCATATTGGCTAAAAAATATAAGTGGTCTGGATGGAAAGATAAACTGTTTGGAAAGCTAGCTCCCGAACCAAGCCTAGAAGAATGATAACAAATTGATAATATACAATTTACCCACGCATAACCTACGAGTATTGAAGAAAATTGAAATTTGGATATGCAAAAAGAGAGTACATTCACAATTCCCGAAATACACGAAGATTTTAGGATTAATAAACAGTCGCTGGATAAAATAGGATTGCAGCAAATCGCTTATAATTTTATTAAAGAAGGGGAGTTTTATGAACAAGAAGTCGGTAATTTCTTGTTGGATTGGTTGAGTGATAAAGATCATATTATTGTTAAGACTTCGGGATCTACGGGCACGCCAAAAAGTATTAAGATTTATAAACAGCATATGATTAATAGTGCTTTTGCAACGGGCACTTTTTTTAAAGTGCAAGAAGGAACAACTGCTTTATTATGCTTACCAGCTGCCTATATTGCAGGTAAAATGATGCTGGTTCGAGCAATGGTTTTAGGATGGAAAATAGACTTGGTTCCTCCAAAAACAAATCCTTTGGATACTGTTTTTAAACAATATGATTTTTGTGCAATGGTACCTTTGCAATTAGATAACTCGATCAATAGATTACATCTAATAAAAAAGCTAATTGTAGGTGGCGGAAAAGTGTCAGAAAATCTTAAAGAACTGGTACAAGGCATAAAAACCAAGATTTTTGAAACTTATGGGATGACAGAAACTGTAACCCATATCGCTGCCAGAAGAATCAACCCAAAGAAAAAAGAAAAAAAAGATGCTAAATATTTTAGAGCATTACCTAATATAACCTTAAGCATAGATCACAGGAATTGCTTGATGATCAAAGCACCGCAGTTAAATGAAGAAACCATTGTTACCAATGACGTTGTAGAACTCAAAACTTATAAAAAGTTCAGTTGGAAAGGACGCTTTGATAATGTAATTAATAGTGGCGGAATAAAATTATATCCGGAAGAAATTGAAACGAAACTTCAACTTCTTATCGCACATCGTTTTTTTATAGCGGGTATTCCAGATGATGTGCTAGGTGATAAGGTTGTTTTGTTAATAGAGCGTAGTTTAGATATCACTGCAAAAGAAAAGCTAGAAGAAGCAATACAACATCTTCGTATTTTAACTAAATATGAAATTCCTAAAGAAATTCATTTCTTACCTCAATTCATAGAAACCGATACGGGTAAAGTTCAGCGCAATAAGACATTGGAACTTATTTATAATAAACGATCCTAAATGTTTTGGTAATTTCACTAAACCATAGTACTACTTCACTCAATATACGTTGTGATTAGATAGTTCTAAGAGTAGTTTTATTTCATAATCAAAAACAATCAATTATGAAATCACTACACTATTGTATGCTATTATTCTTTTTTACAGGAATAACCGTTGCACAACAAATAACAATATCAGGAACCGTTACAGATATCACAACCAGTGATCCCATTCCCGGAGTAAATATCTTTGTTAAAAATACCAATACCGGAACACAAACTGATTTTGATGGAAACTATAGTATCGAATCCAAAGTAGGAGATATCTTATCATTCTCTTTCATCGGATATGAAACAAAAGAAATAGAGATAAAAAAAGATAGTTCTATTATAAATGTAACAATGTCGATTGCAGCAGGTGAGCTGGAGGAAGTCGTTGTTGTTGCCCACGGAATACAGAGAAAACAAACATTATTGGGGTATGCGGTTTCTACAATTACCAGTGAATCAAGGCGCTCAACTAAAGCAGAAAGAAGAAGAACCCGAAAGGAAAGAAAAAATGGAAACGCTTCTTTAAATAAGGTGCCAAACGGCAGAGTAGCGGGAATAGCTATCACTAATAATAATGGTTATACAAATTCAAATAGTTCTGTAAGAATTAGAGGCGCCAGTAGTATTTCAGCCTCAGGACAACCATTATACATTATAGATGGGGTGCCTTTGGATAAAAAAGATGTAGCTAAAATTCAGCAGATTGATCCAGCTAAAATTGCGGATGTGAAAGTACTGAAAGATAAAAAAGCTACTTCTCTCTATGGATCAAGAGCGGTTCACGGATGCATTTTAATTACCACACACCAAGGGAATTACAAAATAGAAAATAACGAGTCTTACGAAGAAATTGTTGAAAATAATTTTGAAAAAGTACAGACATCTCCATTGTCTACATTTTCTATAGATGTAGATAAAGCTTCTTATAGCAATATAAGACGGATGATTAATAATGGTCAACAAATACCAGCTGATGCTGTAAAGGTTGAAGAAATGATCAATTATTTTGAGTATGATTATGAACAACCAACAGGAGATCATCCATTTGCAATTCATACCGAATATGGTAAAACACCTTGGAACAAGGAAACTCAATTAGTAAAAATTGGTCTAAAAGGAAAAGAAATTCCGCAAGAAGCTATTCCTGCTTCGAATTTAGTCTTTCTATTGGATGTGTCTGGTTCCATGAATCAAGCAAACAAATTGCCATTGTTAAAGCGAGCTTTTAAATTACTGGTAAATCAACTAAGAGAGAAAGATAAAGTCTCTATTGTAGTATATGCAGGAGCGGCCGGTATGGTATTAAAACCAACATCCGGGGCTCATAAAAATGAAATCAATCAAGCACTGGATAATCTGAGTGCAGGTGGATCAACAGCAGGTGGAGCGGGAATCCAACTTGCGTATAAAATTGCTCAAGAAAATTTTATAGAAAACGGTAATAATCGTGTCATTCTGGCAACCGACGGAGATTTTAACGTGGGAATGAGCAGTGATAAGGATATGAAAACCTTGATAGAAGAAAAGCGTAAATCTGGAGTATTCTTAACCTGTTTAGGCTTTGGAATGTATAATTACAAGGACAGTAAATTAGAAATCCTGGCAGATAAGGGTAACGGTAATCACGCATACATTGATACGATGCAAGAAGCACAAAGAGTTTTGGGTAAGGAATTTGGAGGAACACTCTATACAATTGCAAAAGATGTAAAGATTCAAGTAGAATTTAATCCAGCAAAAGTACAGGCGTATCGTTTAATTGGGTACGAAAACAGGTTATTGGCTGACGAAGACTTCGTGGATGACACAAAAGATGCCGGAGAATTAGGAAGTGGACATACGGTTACTGCCTTGTATGAAGTAATTCCTGTTGGCACAAAAAGCAACTATTTGAAGCATATCCCAGATCTGAAATATACAGATGCTCAAATCTCGAAAAATTATGGAGATGAATTGTTAACGGTAAAATTTCGATATAAAAGACCGCAAGAAAGTAAAAGTATTGAGATGGTTCATATATTAAAAACAAAAGAAAGTATAGTGACAAAAGACTTCAATTTTGCGGCTTCTGTGGCTTGGTTCGGAATGAAAATTCGGAAATCAAAATATATAACCAATGAAGATATAAAAGATATTATTACCCTAGCAGAAGAAAACAGATCCAAAGATAATCAGGGGTATCGAGCAGAGTTTATTCGATTGATGAATAGTTATCAAGTGCTGTAGATAAGGTTTGATTGGTTTAATTAAGAAAGAGACACCTGTAAAGCATTGCAGGTGTCTCTTTTTTGTGATACATTTATTCGAATTTAATGAAATCACACAAATGAGAAAACTCTTTACAATACTATTGATCCTATTTACTTTTGTTTCGTCGGCTCAAATCTTGCCGGAAAGAGATAGAGCAGAATTAGTAGATCAAATATTATCAGATCGTTTTAATACTTTATTGCCAAAACTTATGGATCGAACCGGTTTCGATATGTGGATATTGATTTCCAGAGAATACAACGAAGATCCTGTGTTAAAGACAATGCTACCTGCTAAATGGTTGAACGCAAGGAGAAGGACGATTCTTGTTTTTTATAGAGACAAAGAAAAGAATACCATGGAACATCTGGCAGTAGCTAGGTATAATGTGGGTAAGAATATTGATTCTGCTTGGGATAAAGAAAAACAACCGGATCAGTGGAAAGCACTGATGGATATTATCATAGCTAGAGATCCAGAAAAAATAGGAATCAACTTTTCTGAACATTTTGGTATTGTAGATGGTATTGTAAAAACAGACTATGAAGAGTTTATGCAACAATTGCCTGATAATTACAAACCGAAAGTAACTTCTGCAGAGAAATTGGCAATTGCTTGGATAGAAACCAGAACCGAACAGGAAATGGAGTTGTTTAAAGAACTTGTTCAAATAACACACGATATCATTTCAGAAGCTTTTAGCACTAAAGTTATCAAACCGGGTACTACAACTACTGATGATGTGGTGTGGTGGCTACGCCAAAAAGTGACCGATATGGGATTAGAAACTTGGTTTCATCCTACGGTAGATATTCAAAGAAAGGATGAAAAATTAGAGAGTCATATTGTGTCGTTCTCTAACAGACCTAGTGATAAAATTATTAAAAAAGGAGATCTAATTCATTGCGATTTTGGAATTACCTATCTTAGGCTGAATACAGATTGTCAGCAGCACGCCTATATTCTTAAGAATGAAGAAATGGCACCACCAGCTTTTCTGACCAAAGCATTCGCGGATGGAAATCGTGTACAGGATATTTTTACCTCAAATTTTCAAACCGGAAAAACTGGAAATCAGATACTACTCCAATCACTGGAAGAAGGAAAAGCAGAGGGTTTAAAACCTGCTATTTACACCCATCCTTTGGGATTGTATGGACATTCATCAGGTACTACTATAGGGATGTGGGATTCACAAGGAGGTGTGCCAGTAAATGGTGATTATCCACTGTATGAAAATACTGCCTACGCAATCGAGTTAAATACTACAGTAACGATTCCAGAATGGAATAAGGATATCAGGATTATGCTGGAAGAGGCAGGATTTTGGGGAGAGAAAGGATTTCAATACGTTAATGGTAGACAAACTGAACTGATCACCATTCCGAGAAGATAAAAGGCTATAAATAAAAAAGCATCCGTAAAATCTTTTAAGGATGCTTTTTGAATATTATATTCTGAATAAATTATAGTTCAATCTCTTCAGTAGTACCATCAGGATATGTTACTGTTGCCTTGTTATCGCAAGTACCATCTCCGTAGTTTATAGAAGCACTCAATGCATTCTTGGTCATGATCAATGTACCCGTAGTAAAGTATCCACAACTTACCGTACCTTCCAAAGCAGGATCAGTAGCTAGTGAATAAGTATCTGCATTTAAAGTAACTGTCCAGTTTCCACTTAAGGAATATGATGCATCAACATCAAAGCCTGTAAGCGCATAGGTTTTAGTTCCTTGTTCTGAAGCTGTTGTTCCATCCGCTAACGTAATGGCAAGATCTGAAGTAACTGTGTAAACAAAATTTCCTCCATCAGTAGTATTCAGAGAATATGACGTACTCTTACTTCCATTAATTGAATTTCCGGCATACGTTAAATTATCAAAAGTGATAGAAGTAGAAACTGAGTTATTCTCTACAACAACACTTACGTTGATTGCTCCGCTAATAGTTTCGCCGTCTTCTGTAGTACAGTCCGTAAAAGTCAAAGTGTACCCTGCATCAGTAACACTAAAATCTGCACAACCAGGTCTTCCCAGTTTTGAAGAAATTTCAGCACTCGATCTATTCGTGGAGATGTTGTCTAACGTTAAGTTATCAATGAAATTAGAAATTTCTTCTACTTCCAAACTCTTCATTACATCTTCTTGAGTGATGTCTGTAGATAGATTGTTATTACTGTCGTCATCACTACAACTCACTATAAAAAAAGAAGCTAATACAGCCAAAGCTATTACTTTAATTTTTAAACATGGTTTGTTCATCATTTATTGTTTTTAAGTTTTCAATTAAAACTGAACTTTCTAATTTTTATTTTATGTACAAACGATTTTTTCTTTCTTATAACTTTCGAGTTTAATATATATAAGGCTTGAATTATACAACAAATAGTATTTTACTGGCAAATCAGTTCATTAAAACTAACGGAAAAGGCTTAGATACGATATCTAAGCCTTTTCTATTAATCAAAAATAGGTTATGGATTATGTTTGTATAACTCCTAGATTAAAGGGTTTCTCAATAGGAGCGTGATCTGCGGCCTCAATGCCCATTGAGATCCATTTTCTGGTATCCATAGGATCAATAATCGCATCTGTCCAGATTCTAGCAGCAGCGTAATACGGAGAAATTTGTCTATCATATCTAGCCTTGATTTTATCAAATAATGCTTTTTCATCTTCTTCAGAAAGTTGTTCTCCTTTCTTTTTTAATGAAGCTGTTTCAATTTGCAGTAACACTTTGGCAGCTTGAGCACCCCCCATAACCGCAAGTTCAGCACTTGGCCAAGCACAGATCAATCTTGGATCATACGCTTTTCCGCACATCGCATAATTACCCGCTCCGTATGAATTACCAATAACTATTGTAAATTTTGGGACTACACTGTTACTAACAGCATTTACCATCTTGGCACCATCTTTTATAATTCCGCCGTGTTCGCTTTTACTACCTACCATGAAGCCAGTAACATCTTGTAAAAAGACTAATGGAATTTTCTTCTGATTACAATTAGCAATAAATCGCGTAGCCTTATCAGCAGAATCAGAATAAATAACACCACCAAATTGCATTTCACCTTTTTTCGTTTTCACAATCTTACGCTGATTTGCTACAATACCAACAGCCCAGCCATCGATACGTGCATATCCGGTAATGATTGTTTGTCCATAACCAGATTTATATTCCTCAAAATCAGAATCATCTACCAATCGATGAATGATTTCCATCATATCATATTGCTCGTTTCTCGCCTTTGGTAAAATTCCGTAGATATCTTTTGGGTCTTTTTTGGGCTTTGCAGGCTTAATTCTATTATATCCGGCTTTATCAAAATCTCCGATTTTAGAAACTATATTTTTTATAGTGTCTAAAGCATCTTTATCATCCTTTGATTTGTAATCCGTAACTCCAGAAATTTCACAATGGGTGGTAGCACCACCTAAAGTTTCATTATCAATACTTTCACCAATAGCAGCTTTTACCAGATAGCTCCCTGCCAGGAAAATGCTTCCAGTTTTATCCACGATTAAGGCTTCATCACTCATTATTGGAAGATAGGCTCCTCCAGCAACACAACTTCCCATCACTGCAGAGATCTGTGTAATTCCCATACTACTCATCACAGCATTGTTTCTAAATATTCTTCCAAAATGTTCTTTATCAGGAAAAATTTCGTCCTGCATCGGAAGATAAACCCCAGCACTATCTACCAGGTAAATTATAGGTAACTTATTTTCGATAGCAACTTCCTGAGCTCTAAGGTTCTTTTTTCCGGTAATAGGGAACCAGGCACCGGCTTTAACAGTGGCATCGTTAGCAACGACAATACATTGTTTACCACTTATATGTCCAATTTTGATAACAACTCCACCACTAGGACAACCGCCGTGTTCTGCATACATATCCTCACCTGCAAACGCTCCAATTTCAATGGCTTCCTTATCGCTATCTAATAAATATTCAATTCGCTCTCTAGCAGTCATTTTGCCCTTGGCGTGTAACTTTTCTATTCGCTTTTCTCCACCGCCTAGCTTTATTTTTGCAAGTTTTTGCCGTAAAGCAGAGACCAAAAGTTTGTTGTGATCTTCGTTCTTATTGAAGTTTATATCCATTTGTGTGTATTGTTTGCACGAAAATACAAAAATCAAGGAGTTTTTAAATCATTAAAATTAAAACGAAATATAAGTACATAATTTTAACAAATAAGTTTCATAAATGTTAATGATTAATAGCTAAAGACACTGTTTTATAACAGTTTGCTAACAATTGATTATTAGATAATTAACAAATGACATTTGGTTTTATATCTATCTTAAAACCAGTAAGTTAAATGTTAATCTAAAATCAAAATTCAACTATGAAACTATTTAAATTAAACACGTTTTTTATTTCTTTTTTTATGGCTTTTTTTTTAATTGGCTGTAGCGCAGAAGATGAATCTATTTATGAAGATATTGCATCAGTACCATTGCAAATTGATGGAGAGATCGAAGCAAAAACAAATTATTATGATAATGAAGGGCCTCACGATCATAATTTTTCAGAAAGAAGGGCTGATGGTTTTACAGAAACCTTCGAATCCGGATCTAAGGGTAGTTATGCTGCCGGTAGTGTAAGCCTATCTTCGGGGAGTTGGTATCTAAGTGATGCACTAATTGGAACGTTATCAAATGATCGCAAGTTTGGAGCCAAATCTACAAGAATTAGAAATACAGGATATGCGATAATGTCTTTTGATATGGATAATGGTGCAGAAACGATAAGAATACGTCATGCTAAATATGGCAGTGATGGTAACTCGGCCTGGAGATTGATCGCGTCCTATGATAATGGTGCTAACTGGTATTATGTGGGATCAGAAGTTACAACAAGTTCCACATCATTAAATACAGTAACTTTTGAAGTGAATGAAACAGGAAGTGTGCGTTATGGTATATACAAAACTTCTGGTGGGACTAATCGAATTAATATCGATAATTTTGAAGTCATAACCGGCTCAACCGGAGGAGGTGGCACTGCATCCAGAGATAGTAATATCACTTTTGGTAATCCTTCTAATGCAGGATCTGGTTCTACAAATTATTATTTATCTAAACCGGATTTTGTTTTGTCTTATAACAATAATAAAGGAACTGCTAATTGGGTAAGTTGGCATTTAAGTAGCGCTTGGACAGGAAATACGCCAAGATGTAATTGTTTTAAAAGAGATACATCTTTACCTAGTAATTTTTTTCGAGCAACATCCAGTGATTATACCAATTCTGGATTTGATCGAGGGCATCTATGCCCGTCTGCCGATCGTAATGGATCCGCTGATTCTAACGAAAACACGTATTATATGACCAACATCGCACCGCAAGCACCTGATAATAACCAAAGAAGTTGGGCAAATTTTGAAAACTACCTTAGATCTTTGACATTAGAAGGAAACGAAATTCACATCATAGCGGGAGTTGCAGGCAGCGGCGGAACCGGACGAAATGGTTTTGCTTCGACTATTGATGGAGGAAATATTACAGTACCGGATTCATTCTGGAAAGTAGCATTGATTCTTCCCAATGGAACTGATGATATCAATCGGGTAACTACGTCTACCAGAGTAATTAGTATAAATGTACCTAATGATCAAGGTATTAGTTCTGATTGGACCCAGTTTAGAACTTCTGTAAATGATATTGAGAGTTTAACTGGATATGATCTTTTAGAAAATATTTCGAATTCTGTAGAATCAGTATTGGAATCGAGAATAGATAATGGCCCTTCCAGTTAAATTCAAATAAAAAAAGACTAAAATGAGGACTGAACAATATGAGTCCTCATTTTTTATAAAATCAATTTCATAACTACTTGTTAAACAATATATAAGATGGATTAGTGGCTTAAGATCTCTCTAAAAAGCTGTTTTTTGACGATAAAATACCGATATTTGTATGCTGTTTTTAATGTAGTATTAAAAACATTAAACTAAATAACTTGCTATGGGAATGAATAAAAATACAGTATTAGCGTGGGCTACATTTATAATGATTCTAGCTGGACTTGGATTAATTGCTTTAGGAGCTTTTAGATATAGGGATGTTTCCGGTTGGGGGTTTGCAGCAGTTGGTGTTGGATTTCTGGCAAATGCCTGGGTGTTTAATGCTTTGAAAGGTAGAGTATAACTAATCACATATTTATTCAGATTACAAATAATATTACATAAAATAATTTAGGGGCTTATGTCAGACGATAAAAAGATCATCTTTTCTATGTCTGGAGTAACAAAAACGTATAAAAGTGCAAATACTCCAGTTTTAAAAAATATATACTTAAGTTTTTTCTACGGTGCTAAAATCGGGATTCTAGGACTTAATGGATCAGGTAAATCTACCTTACTTAAGATCATTGCCGGTATTGATAAAAATTATCAGGGTGATGTTGTATTCTCTTCTGACTATTCTGTTGGATATTTAGAACAAGAACCACAGCTGGATCATGAGAAAACAGTACTGGAAATTGTGAAAGAGGGAGCATCTGAGATGGTTGCTGTACTGGATGAGTACAATAAAATTAATGATATGTTCGGTCTCGAAGAGGTATACAGCGATGCAGATAAAATGCAGAAACTAATGGACCGACAGGCTGTTTTACAAGACCGAATAGATGCAGGTAATGGTTGGGAACTGGATACCAAGCTAGAAATTGCTATGGATGCTTTGCGAACTCCTGAGCCTGATAAAAAAATTGGGGTGTTATCAGGTGGTGAAAAAAGGAGAGTAGCACTTTGTCGTCTTTTGCTTCAGGAACCGGATGTATTGCTATTAGATGAGCCAACTAACCATCTTGATGCAGAATCTGTACATTGGTTAGAACATCATTTGGCGCAGTATAAAGGAACTGTAATTGCTGTTACCCACGATAGATATTTCCTAGATAATGTGGCAGGTTGGATATTAGAATTGGATAGAGGAGAAGGGATTCCTTGGAAAGGTAATTATTCTTCTTGGTTAGATCAGAAATCTAAACGTTTGGCACAAGAAAGTAAATCTGCTTCAAAACGTCAGAAAACCTTAGAACGAGAGCTAGAATGGGTTCGTCAGGGTGCAAAAGGAAGGCAAACCAAACAAAAAGCACGTTTGAAGAATTACGATAAGCTGATGAGTCAGGATCAAAAGCAACTTGACGAAAAATTAGAAATATATATCCCTAACGGACCACGATTAGGTATGAATGTTATTGAGGCTAACGGAATTAGTAAAGCATATGGCGATAAGCTGTTGTACGAAGACCTTAATTTTAAACTGCCACAAGCTGGAATTGTTGGGATCATTGGTCCAAATGGAGCAGGGAAGACCACAATTTTTAAAATGATTATGGGTGAAGAAACTCCTGATAAAGGTAGTTTTTCTGTGGGCGATACAGCAAAAATTGCCTATGTAGATCAGTCACACTCAGACATTGATCCGGATAAATCTATTTGGCAAAACTTTAGTGATGAACAGGATTTGATTTTAATGGGAGGTAAAGAGGTGAATTCTCGAGCGTATTTAAGCAGATTCAACTTTTCGGGTAGTGAACAAAACAAGAAAGTATCAACACTCTCTGGTGGAGAACGAAATAGATTGCACTTGGCGATGACGCTTAAAGAAGAAGGTAACGTATTGCTTCTGGATGAGCCAACAAATGATCTTGATGTTAATACCTTAAGAGCTTTAGAAGAAGGGTTGGAGAATTTTGCAGGTTGTGCCGTGGTGATCTCTCACGACAGATGGTTCCTCGATCGTATATGTACTCATATCTTGGCTTTTGAAGGAGATTCTCAAGTGTACTTCTTTGAAGGAAGCTTCTCTGATTATGAGGAGAATAAGAAAAAACGTTTGGGAGGTGATTTGATGCCGAAACGTATTAAATATAAAAAATTGGTTAGGTAGTTTAATTTACAATGAATCAATTCATAAAGCTCATTGTCGCTTTCTTTTTCATTTTAACAATAAATGCTCAGGAAGAATATCCTCATTTATTGGTATTTAAGGATGGAACAGAAATAAGAGGTAAAGTAGTTGTTTGGGATAACTATAAAATTGTTTTTAGAAAAGCAGATACAGATGAAAAAGAATCTTATAAATATAAACTTTTAAGATCTGTAAATGATGTGGAAACCGGAAAAGAATATGAAGGATTATACGTTTTAAGACAATTAAAAGGTAGTGATAGAACACTTAGGCTAAAGAAAGCAATATCAGGAAAGATAGAATGCTTTTACATACCAAGAGAGTCCTCCGCTTACGGTGGATTTGGATCTGATGCAACCACTGTTACTTCACTTTATTTTATATCCAGACTGGGAGAAGATGAAGTTATACAGATTAGATCAGGTCTTAGATCTAAAAAAAACAAAAGAAAGTTAAAAGAATACCTTAGTGATTGTCCGGAGTTGATTTCTAAAATAGATGAAGGTTATTTTAATAACCAAATTGAGTCTTTAGAACAGATAATTAGATATTATAATACCAAATGTTAAATGTTAGATGATATAAAAGTAATTGCTTTTGATGCAGACGACACCTTATGGGTAAACGAAACATTTTTTAGAAAAGCAGAAGAAGAGTTTTGTGAACTGGTATCCGATCATCTTCCCAAAGAAGAAGCAAATAAGCTACTTTTTGAAATCGAAATGCAAAACCTTGGTTTATATGGTTATGGTATTAAACCATTTACGTTATCATTAATAGAAGCAGCGATTAAGATTACTAATGGAAATATGGATATCCAGCTAGTGGAGAAACTAATTGCTAAAGGGAAACAAATGTTACAGGAACCAGTTGAACTATTAGACGGCATAGAAGAGACTCTTGACCATTTGTATAAAAAATATCGTTTGGTGATGGCTACCAAAGGTGATTTGCTGGATCAAGAACGCAAGTTAATTAAGTCAGGATTAGAAAAATATTTTCATCATATTGAAATCGTGTCTGATAAAACAGAAAGGCATTATCAAAAATTAGTAAATCATCTAGATATAAATGAAACTGAGTTTGTAATGGTTGGTAACTCGCTAAAGTCTGATATCTTACCGGTGTTGAATATTGGAGCGCACGCCTTTCATATTCCATTTCATACCACTTGGGCTCACGAAGTACACAATGGAACGATTGACCATCCAAATTTTAGAAGTTTAACCAACTCAAAAGAGCTATTGCAATATTTATAATGAAGAAAACGGAATTAGATCTAACTACTTGGAATAGGAAAGAGCATTACGAGTTCTTTAGTAGTTTTGATGAACCGTTTTTCGGTATTGTATCCACTGTAGATTTCACAAAAGGATATCAAAAAGTTAAAGATAATGGATATTCATATTTTCTCTATTATTTGCATAAAGCTCTAAAAGCTGCTAATGATATAGCGCCTTTTCGATATCGAATAGAAGAAGGTAAGGTTTATATTTATGATCGGGTTCATGCTTCACCTACTATAGGAAGAGAAGATCATACCTTTGGTTTTTCATTTATTGAATTTGAAGATGATTTTAAGGTTTTTCAGGCTAATGCTCAGTTAGAAATTGAAGCTGTTAAAAATTCTACCGGTTTGCGCCATGATGTGGATGCTAAGCGAATGGATAGTTTACATATTTCTTCTATACCTTGGTATAATTTTACCGGAATTTCTCACGCCAGACATTTTCAATATCGGGATAGTGTACCAAAAATTTCTTTTGGAAAATATACTAAGGTGAATGAGAACGTCAATTTACCTGTTTCTGTTCATGTGCATCACGGATTGATGGATGGCTATCACGTTGGATTATATCTAGAAAAGTTTCAACAATTGTTAAACGAATAAAATTCTTATTTCTTTTTAGTAATAAGATACGAATACGACTTATAAAATTACATAAGTCTTTTGGAATGATATATTTAAAAGGCTTCATGATTTATTAAAATCATGAAGCCTTTTTGTGCTAAAAATGGCTAATTAACGATAGACATAACCAACTACACCTTCATAGGCATACCCCGCACTAACTCCTTCATTATAATTGGTTGTATACAAATGATCTGTATTAGAAGCGCCATAAAATCTATAAAGTTTTACTCTTCCGCTTCCGCCACTGTTATGAATGTAAGCAGCTTTTTTAATGTTTCCGTATAATGTTCTAACACTGTAATCTCTAAATCCTCTTCTTAATAAATTCGATTTTTCTGTACTACTAGTAGTCATAACAAAATCTCTATTTCCGGGTGCAAGGAGAAAGAAAATTTGTTTGGTACCGGATGGTGGTGCCGATATGTAATCATACGTTCCTAATTTAAAAGGTCTGCCTTCAAAAGTTCCTATGCCTGCTCCAAGATTTAATACCCGATATGTATGTACTGTATTAGATCCACCTGCATAATAACGGCTTACTGGCGATATAGCAATAGCTTTTCCACTGATTTCAGAAGTTGTACTTACATCTTCAGAGGTAGTGTTTTCCAAAGTGAGATCCTCTTTTTCACAAGACGTTAGGGTCAATACAGCTAGTGCTGCTGTAAATGCGATTGATGATTTTAATGTTGTTTTCATAATTTAAGAATGATTAATATGTTATAAGTCAAAGATGTCACTTATATCATTTTCTCAAATTGTTTTGTGGAGCTATAAGGGGGAAATTGTGGATTACGGTCGTGGTTAGCGTGATCTATGTTTATATCAATTTTTTGATTATAAAATACGTTAAAGTATTTCCATAACTATACTACTGCAAGACATTTTTTAGTTCTATGACCTCCCCAATCTGCATATGTTTAAGCTGTATATGACCAATTCTAACTCGAATCAATCGAAGCGTTGGAAAACCTACTGCAGATGTCATTTTACGTACTTGTCTAAATTTACCTTCTTTTAGTGTGATGGAGACCCAACTGGTGGGACCATGTCTTTCATCCCTTATTTTTTTTGATCTTTCCGGAAAATTAGGAACGTTTTCTATTTTAAAAGCTTCGCAAGGATTCGTTGTGTATTTTTTTCCATCAAAACCTATCTGAATACCACTTTTTAGTCTGTTTATAGCATCTTCTGTGATGTTTCCATCTACTAGGGCATAATACTCTTTCTCAATATCACCGCTACAGATGTTATTACTTGTTTTTCCATCTGTAGTAAGTAGTAACAGACCTTCTGATTTTTCATCTAATCTTCCTATAGCCATTGTTCCTTTCGGAAAATCGTACAGCTCTCCGAGAAGTTTTTTAGAATTTTGTTTTTGACCATTATTAACAAACTGGCTTAAATAACCATAAGGTTTATACATCTTAAAATGTTTATGGTCTTTCTGATTATTGTCGAGCATTGTTAAACAAATAATAGTACTAAATACCGTAGCTAAAAGTGTCAAATGTAATCATTGTAAAACAGACTGAGAATTTTTTTGTCTTTTTATGTTAACCTTTTTGCTCGACATCTAACTAATTGAAAGATAAGCACATGTAAAGATATGATCTCATGTGTTTTTCGTATCTTATAAAAAGCAATGTAATAAATTATAGTTATGTCAATACATATGATAAGACAACCATATCATCGAGATATTATTATTGGAGGATATGGATCAGGAAGAAGAAGAGACAGAGAACCTAATTATTTTGCTCCAAATCCATTAGATCCTTGGCAGAGGGATCAAACTAGAGGTTATTATCAGGTGCTTGAAGATGAGCATTTAATAGACATACTTTATTACAGGTCAAATGATAATGTTTCAATTAATGTATATTCTGTAAAACAATCCGAAGTGTTACTCGTAGAAAGAACCTTGGATTTAATTCCATCCGGACATTTACGTTGGTTAAATGAACGAAAGCCAGCGGGAATCATTTTTGCAAATTCAGCAGGAAGAGGAAGGTCGGAAAGATACACAGGTGGTCTCAATCCTGGATATGATGATCCAAATACTGATTTCTTTGATGAAAGTGAAGGAATCATCATCACCTATGGAGCAATATGGAGATATCAAAACTTGTTGATTACACCTACTTTAATTCACGAAATTGGTCATGTAATGACCCACGGAGGTAAAATTAGTTATCGGTTTTTTTCAGAAGCATCCAGAAATACGTTATCTCATACTAGAGTTTCCAGAAATCCCGGTAGTTTAGAGGCATTGTGTAATGCATATATGTATTTTATTTGTTATAGTAGCTCAAATCCAGCCGTACATCTTTTTGGAAGTAGACCTGCGACATTAGAAAAAAATAGACAAACTCGTGACGCACTTCGCCGATGTCCGGCATTTACCTCGCAAATGCTATCTCCGTCTGAAAGCATAAATTTTAGAGAAAGATGAATAAAGGGACAATAATTATACTAAAAATCATCAAAGATGCGCCATAGGTCTTGGAAATAATGTCATGAATTAGTAAAATCAAAATGGATCTTATATCTTTGTAACAAATAAGTACAAGTTAATTACTGTATGAAGACTTTGTACTTAGTCGTTGTAACCACTGGGTTAATTGTTCGGTAAATCAATCTTCTAGAATTGTCATTTTCCTATCATTCGTTTAGTATTTCGATGACAATCCATTTTAATAAATTAATATTTCATATACCGAATGGCAAAATCACAACAGACTTTTAGCAAAATTGAAAAAGAAAAAAAGAAATTAAAGAAACGCGAAGAAAAGCAGAAAAAGAAGGAAGAGCGCAGAGCAAATTCAAAAAAAGGAAGCGGTTTCGATAATATGATTGCTTATGTTGATGAAAATGGTCACCTTACAGATACCCCACCAGATCCGTCAAAAAAGAAAAAGGTAAAAGCAGAAAACATAGAGATTGGTATTCCTAAAAAGGAACATGTAGAAGAAGATCCTATTAAAAAGGGTAAAGTTGCTTTTTTTAACGACTCTAAAGGATATGGTTTCATTACAGAGCAAGAGTCTCAAGAAAAGTATTTCGTTCACGCAAATGGTTTGATGCAAGAAGTCAAAGAAGGAGATAAGGTCCAGTTTGAACTAGAAATGGGAATGAAAGGGATCAACGCAGTAAGAGTAAAAACGATCTAAAAAGAATCAGTTGAACTATTTAAAAGCATTTGCAGATTATAGCCTGCAAATGCTTTTTTGTTTTATTTTATTGTGGGATACCAATTTAGCTGTATAACTTCTATTTCGCTATTTCCCTTATTTACAATTTCTCTAAATTTAATGATATTACTTAATCCGTCACTACCTCTATAGTGATATGGATACACCTTCTTGGGTTTAAATTCCAAAACTGCATCCGCAGCACTTTCTACGGTCATAGTATATGGTAAATTCATACAAACAAAGGCTTTATCTATATTTTCAAGCGCTCTCATTTCAGGAATATCTTCCGTATCACCAGAAAAGTATAAGCGTTCTTCTCCTAAAGTAATTATATATCCGTTACCGCGTCCTTTTTCGTGGAACTTCAGCGCTTCTTCCCTTAGATTATACATAGGTATCGCTTCGATTGATATTCCGTTTACATCTTTTACTTCTCCGTTATTAATGATGACTAGCTGATCTGTATAATTTGCTGGTAGTTTCTCGGCAACGGCTTGAGGTACTATCAGTTTTGAATTAGAAAGATCAATACTATCTAAGGTTTCTATGTTCATATGATCTCCGTGTATATCGGTAATAAGCACCATGTCAGGAAGTTTCTGATTTTTAAACGCTTTTGCACCACCAGTAGGATCGATGTAGATGGTTTTTCCTTTGTATTCAAGTACGGCAGTTGCGTGCTGAATTGGAATGATTTTGAGATCAGAAACCAGTTTTTCTTTAGGTTGATCATTAGAAGCAGCTTCTTGGGTATCGGTATTAGCCGTTGATTCTTCTTTTTTGTTATCCTTACAGCTTACTATAAAAAGTGATATTGCCAAAAGGAATAGGGTATGTGATTTCATCATAGTTTGTTTTAGTTACCGTAACAAGGTATAAAATGACTATACAATCAGAAAGATTTTAATGTAAGATTAACTATCTATCCAGAGTTTTATGGCCATCGCAATCACCATAATTACTAAAAATATCTTAACAAGTCCGTCTCCTTTTTTTACAGACCATCTACTAGAAAGCCACCCTCCGGAAGCGTTACCGAATGCCAAAACAAAACCGTATAGATAATCTATTTGCTCACTAAAGGCAAAAACCGTTAATGCACCTATGGTATATATAAAAACAACTAATGCTTTTACTGCATTGGATTGTACTAACCCCATTCTGTTAATAGAAGTAAGGGCAAGAAGAATAAATATACCGACACCGGCTTGAATAAACCCACCATAAATTCCGATAACGAAAAATGCCAAAATCGAGAAAAGTCGATATCTGCCTTGTATACGCTCTACAAGGTTTTTGACATTAACTTTCGGTTTAAAAACTATAAAAAATACTACTAGCAACATGACGATGGCTAGTATTTTATTGAATGTTTCACCTTTAATATCAATCGCAATTTTTGCGCCTATTAACGAGCCTATTAATGCCGAAATACCTAAATAAACACTAAAAACTGAAGGTTTAATCCCTTTGCTTCTAAAACCGGCCACAGAAGTAATACTCTGAATAAAAATTCCTATTCTATTCGTACCGTTCGCTACATTTGGTGGCAAACCCATAAAAATTAACATCGGCAAAGTAAGTAAAGATCCGCCTCCTGCAATAGTATTGATAACTCCGGCTATAAAACCAACTAATGCCAAAAGTAAAAGAAGTAATGTTTCGTTCATCCGTTTGTGTTACCATCCAAAAATAACTAAATCTATAAAATACGAATGCTTTTTCTATTTCATTTAGTATAAAATCTTAAACTATCGTAGATTTACAGTACGAATGTCAAAAACATAAACAGTTAAATCTTTATACAACATATTTCCGGTTTTAGAGTCATTAAAGACGTATAACAAAGCAACTTTTATAGCTGATGCTATTGCCGGAATTACGGTAGGAGTGGTTCTTATCCCTCAGGCAATTGCTTATGCTTTGTTAATGGGTACACCACCCATATATGGCTTATATGCTTGTTTAATTCCTTTGATTTTATATGCTTTTTTCGGAACATCGAGACAACTAAGTATTGGTCCGGTCGCTGTAACTGCAATATTGGTAATGAGCGGTGTTAGTCAGTTAGCAGAGCCATTCTCACAAAAATTTATCAATTTGGTAATTTTTTCCGGATTATTGATTGGAATATTACAGTTGATATTTAGCTTTTTAAGAATGGGATTCTTGGTTAATCTCATTTCGCAACCTGTAATTTCGGGATTTATTTCTGCTGCAGCCATTATTATTATCATCTCTCAACTTGGCGAGTCTTTAGGAATGCAAATTCCAAATTTTGATTATCCGCACCAATCCATAGGATTTGTAATACATCATATTTCTTCGATTAATCCAATTACTGTTGGCCTGTGCTTGGGTTCAATATTGGTGATGTTACTACTGAAGAAATGGAAACGATCTTTTCCGGGAGCACTTTTTGTACTTGTCATAACTACGGTAATCACCATAGTTTTTGATTTAAAAAATAAAGGGCTTTCTGTAATCGAAGATGTTCCTAAAGGTTTGCCATCTTTTAGCATTCCTGAAATGAATTATGAATCAATGATTGCATTGATTCCAACTGTGCTTACAGTTACCTTTATTGGATATGTGGGCAGTATTGGTATTGCAAAATCTATAGAAATGAAAAACAGAGATCATATTGTAAAGCCTAATCAGGAGTTATTAGCCTTAGGAATTGCTAAAATAATCGGTGCCTTTTTTCAGGCGATTCCTTCTTCTGGGAGTTACAGCAGATCAGCAATAAATGATGAAGCAGGAGGTAAGACTACAATTTCTTCTATAATTACAGTGATGATGGTGGTGATTTCGTTATTGTTTTTAACTTCGTTTTTTTACTATATTCCCAAAGCTGTTTTAGCAGCAATTATACTAGTTTCTGTTTTTGGACTTATTAATTTTCGTGAAGCTAAACATCTTCTGAAACTGAGACGCAGAGAGTTTATCGTTATGATTATTACCTTTTTCGGGACTTTGATTTTTGGCGTTGAAAAAGGAATTTTTATTGGGGTGATACTGTCATATATATTCTTGCAATATTATAGCTCACGACCTCATATAGCCGAATTAGTAAATATTCCAGGAACACACTATTATCGTAATATCAATAGATTTCCTGAAGCCAAACAGTCTGATAAGTACCTGATTATTAGATTCGATGATCAGCTATATTTTGCAAATACTAGTTATTTTAAAGAAACTATACTAGGGTATATCAAAAAAAGAAACCCATTACCCGAGTTTTTAATTTTAGATAGTTCGAATATACATGATATTGATAGTACTGGATTACATATTTTAGAAGATGTACATCGATATTTAGAAGAATCGGGTGTGCAACTACTAATTTCAGGTACCATAGGGCCTGTACGGGATTTTATGAAAAGATCTGGTTTTACGGATACTTTGGGAGCACAACATAATTTTTTGAATATTGAAGACGCTGTAATATATACCGAAAGTAAGGCAATTCAGAAAAAATCTTTAGAAGTAGCAGTTCAGCATAACAAGAAAAGATCTTTTTTAGATTAAATAGGAAATTAAAAAATAGATCAAAAGGAAGACCTGAAAGGTTTTTTATCACAATTTCCGTTAACCGTTAACTTACGTCCATCATACCTATTTCTCGTACACGTGCATTTTAATACCCATACCATAATTCATAAATCCTTTTTGAATCAGGATATTGTTTTCACTATATTCTTCATCAAAACGTTGCCAGGTTCTATTTTTAAAGAATATTCTTCTGGTAAAAGTTCTATTATCTTCAATCTTATCTGTAAAAGGAAGCAATGGTCTAAATGTTGTAGAAACTTTTACAATTCCTTTTCGAGTTTCTACTTCGTGGTATTTTTTAGTATGTTGAAGTTTTCCTTCTTTATCCATATATCCCAACACTTGTATCGAAACAAATACACCATTTTTGGGTATAAAAATTTTATATTCAGAAATATCTAACTCAAAATTAGTTTTATCTTTGTTTGTGATCCTGAAAATAATGTCATCACCAGGTAATCGTTTACCCGGAAAGCCATCATCATTTTGATAAAACTGCATTTTAAATAAAGTTGAAAAAGACTGTTTCTTACCAGTAGAACCTGAAGATTCCATCATAATCGGTAAATAAACTGAAGCAATTTTGGTTGATTTTAACGGATCTTTTGGGAAAAACACCGCAATTTCTGATTCTACAGTTGGCAACCAACATCTAAAGTAGTCATCGTGTATTTTGGAATTCTTTTTCTTTGTTTTGTATTTACCCAAGTTTTCGGCTTTTACAACTACTTCCTGAAGTTCTGCAATATCCTGAGTTAGTGTAATTGTTTTGGGTAAGTTAAGTGTGCTTAATCCTTTGTTCTTATAACCCAAAGCCGATATATAAATAGAATCGATATCGCTATATCTTTTTTTAGAAAATTGGAAAACTCCATCGCCATCGGCAAATAATCCGTTTCCATTTCCGAATGATATAGTTGCATAAGAAATGGGGAATTTTTCTAATGAATCCAGAATCTTATAAGACTGACCGTACATTGCCTGAAATAGCAGTAATATAAGTATGGGGGATACTTTTTTCATAGTAGGTTAGGGGCATTAATTGTTGCGTAAATTAGTAAAAATAATTTAAAACCTTAAGTCATTTTTGATATTCTCATAACGTTTTAATTTTTTCAACATTGTATTTATTAATCCTATATTATCAAAAAGAAAGCCAAAAAAATAGAACCATTCATCAGTTTAGTAGTTTTTTTAAGAATAACACATGCTGTATATGATAAATAATTACCGGGCAAGTTTTATCTTTGGCCATTATTAGAAAATATCTTTTTGATATATAGAAAGTGAAAAACACTTGAAAAAAGCTATCTATTTTATGATTCTGAGCACCATATCCTTTACGGCTATGAATTTGCTCGTCAAATATCTTATTGGTTATAGTGCATACCAACTTGTTTTTTTTAGATCAATTGGGACTCTGTTTTTTACGATGCCCTTTTTGTTATATCATAAAATACCAATTCTCGGTAATCAAAAAAAACTTCTCGTATATAGAGGTTTAGCCGGAGTAACATCTATGGGGCTGTTTTTTATGTCAGTAGAGTATCTCAAAATTGGATCAGCCGTATCTCTTAGGTATCTTTCTCCAATTTTTGCAACTATTTTAGCGGTGATATTTCTTAGGGAGCGGGTAAAAAATATACAATGGTTGTTCTTTTTGCTTGCCTTTTTTGGGGTTTTAATGATTAAAGGATTTGATACCGATATCAATTCTATTGGGTTATTGCTTATCATCCTGTCTGCATTGTTTAGTGGTGTTGTTTATGTATTAATTAATAAAATAGGCTTAAAAGATCACCCCGTTGTCATTGTAAATTATTTTATGTGGATTGCAACGCTATTAGGAGGGGTTCTTTCAATATTTAATTGGAAAAAAACACCAGAGGGGATCGAGTTAGGTCTGTTATTAAGTTTAGGTATTTTCGGGTATTTCGGACAATTGTTTATGACAAAAGCGTTCCAGTCGCAAGTAACAAACAAGGTGGTTTCTTTAAAATATATGGAGGTTGTTTTTACAATGATTGCAGGTATATTTTTGTTTGGAGATAGCTATCCTTTTTTAAGTATTGTAGGAACCATTATGGTTATTACCGGGCTGATTCTTAATATGTTTTATCGTCCTAAATAAAATTTAAAAAAAATTGATTTTCAAAAAAACACATGTTTAGTTTAAACAATTGCTCCGGGTTTTTTATGTAAACCGCATAGTTCTAAAAACTTATTGGTAAATACAGCTCTTGTATCTTCGTCTAATAGGTGATTGCGAGCATCTATCCAATGTTGTACTGTGGCAGCACCATACATATTCTGTATTCGATCGAAATTAAGATTAAAGTTTATTTTACCCCAATGCAGTGTATAAGAAATGTTTTTAGCTTCCAGTCTGTCCCATAATTTTTCATAAAAATTACGAGTAACCTTAGAATCTACACCATCTAATTCTAGTACACAGGTTTTCTGAAATTTTGTAAATCCTAATAACGCCTCAGTTCCTTTTACGTATCGTAATGATATTCCACCGGGAAAAGGATCTCCATCATCAATAATATTTAATATTTCCTGTACTACTTTTGTACTATCCTTTATGTCTATTCCTAAAGCAGCACTCGCTACTTTACCTCTAAATTTAGTATTGTTATAGGTTTCACCAATAGTCCCTTCTAAAGCTGCAGTTTCTTTGTATGCAAGGGGAAATAATAAGTTTACCAGGCTTGGCACCAACTTTGTTGATAATCCTCCAAGACTGTCCATCATTGTTTGTATTAGACCCAATAAATCATCACCATAGGTTAATCCGTTATTATCTCTGGTTCTACGAGTGTAATTGTCTCTGTATTTTCTTTTGTACGCAACTTTAATATATACTCCTTTATCTGTATCATTTGGTTTAAAATCATAGGGATTGATCAATACTTCAAAATGATACAACTCTCTATCAGGAGAAAACTGCGGAAATGGCAAAAGACTATGAATCCCCGAGAAATCCAGTGTTTTCATTGTATGTTTTAATGTATCGTTGTATGCGATTTTATCGATGCGATGCTCTTCTAATAAATATTTCGGCTCGGTTTCTATTAAAACTCCGTGAATAAAACCAAAACTACCAAAACTTACTAATGCAGCATTGAATAAAATATCGTCCTGAATTCTTTCTGCTTCAAGCCAATCAACAAACTTGTCAGACATTATAGGATTGGAGTGACGCTCGAGCCAAATATGCCTATCTTTTCCAATGATTAGATGTAATCCGACTACAAAATCCTGTAAGGATCCTACATTAAACGCAGATCCGTGTGTTCCTGTAGATAAAGCTCCGGCAATAGTTTGACCGTTACTAGCACCTGATGCTTTGATGGATCTATTAGGTCTCTTTTCCTTCTCAAGCTTTGAATTTAATTGTAGGATGGACATTCCGCATTGTGTGAAAAATAAGTTTTCAGGAATACCTCCTTGATCCAAATAAGGATCGGATACATATGATTTGGAAATAGAAAAGGAGAGACGTAAAGATTTTGTATCAATGATTCCTCCTTCGGAAACTGCAACTTTAGAGAAGGACCAACCACTGCCCATGGCTCTAAGCCGAATTTTATTTTTTATGGCGTGAGCAATTAACCATTGAATATTTTTGGTGGTTGCTTTGTATTTTTCTGAGCTTTTAGATAATGAGTGATCATTTCTAAGTTTAAATGAAGCGTTTTTTGTCAGTTTTTGAGTAAAATTCTGATGTCTGTTTTCCCAAGATGTAATAGGAAGTATTTCGATGCCTTTTGGTAATGCCATGTTGGTTGTTTTGTTAGATATATACTTACAAATCTTCGATTGGTGTGTCTACCGGAGCACATTCCCATTCTACAGTTTGCGGTACTACGATACCGATAGTAATCGCAGAAATCAATATATATCCTAAATTAGTGGAGCTGGTAACAGAATTCATTCGTTTAGACTCACATCCAGGATCAATATCCTTTGGTGTTATTAATCCCCAAGCGTAGCTCCAGGAGGTTTTTGTATACTTTACAACAGAATCATTGTCGTATTCACTAACAACACGTGTTGACATACAGCTTTGAAAGCTTATCATTAATGCAAATAGCACACAGATACTTCGTAATTGAATATAGTTTTGCATACCTCAAGTTTTTTTTAGAGGCAATTAGACTTATAGGTAGGTGTATACGTTAGATGTAAAAATAGAGATATCAAGTAGTTTTAAAAAGGGGGTTTTAACTGTATTTTTATATAAATCAAACTTATTGTATAAAGTATATTTAGTTGTACTTTATTTGTTAATAATAATAATTGTGTATATTTATATATACTTTGTTATATTTGTAACATATAATTTTTAACATATATATAATTATACTTTAAATTATATTATGTATCATGTAGTATATTTTGGTATACTTTAAAATGTAAATTATGGATTTTAATAAGCTTTCGGATGATGATGTTTTGTTAGAACTTACACAACGTGTAAAAAAAAGAAGACTTAATCTTAATATAACCCAAGAAGAACTTTCTAAGAGAGCAGGAGTTCACGTACAAACTATTAAGAATTTTGAATCCGGGAAATCGACCACTTTGCTCACATTTATTCAGATTCTCAGGGCGTTTGGAGAATTGGATTCTTTGAGTTCATTTTTACCTGATCCAGGAATAAGTCCTGTAGAATTACTGAAATTAAAAGGCAAGGAGAGGGAAAGAGCTTCTGGCGGTTCTTCTGATAAACCAAAGAAATCATCATGGTAGACGTTATAAAAATAACCCTTTGGGGACAAGAATTGGGGGCTTTAAGCTGGGACACCAATAAGAAGTATGCGTCTTTTGAATTCTTTTCAGATTTCCTGAAAAATAATTGGGATGTTTCGCCTATCCATATGCCCATTCGTAATTCAGAGAAGCGAATCTACAATTTTCCGCGTCTTAATGAAGATACTTTTAAAGGTTTACCAGGGATGTTATCAGACGTATTACCTGATGATTTTGGGAATCGATTAATAGATCAGTGGCTATTACTTAACAATATTCCTAAAACTCAGTTTACACCTTTAGATCGTTTGTGTTATATCGGAACTCGGGGCATGGGAGCATTAGAGTTTCAACCAGCAAGGAATATCGGCAAGAAAATAGCAAGTACCGTAGAAATCGATAAATTGGTAACACTTGCACAAAGAGTTCTAAATTCTAGAGAACAAATTGAACTCAACATTTCTGAAACCGAACACTTAAACGAATTAATAAAAGTAGGTACTTCTGCCGGAGGACAAAGAGCCAAAGCCATTATTGCCTATAATGCAGCGACTAATGAGATTAGATCCGGACAAACCAATGTCCCGAAAGGATTTGAACATTATCTGTTTAAATTTGATGGTGTTAATGATGTATCTCTTGGCGATCCACAAGGATATGGTAGGATCGAATATGCATACTATCTGATGGCTCTGGATTGTGGAATTCAGATGGAACATTCTCAGTTGTTTGAAGAACACAATCGAGCTCATTTTATGACCAAACGATTCGATCGTTTACCAAATAATGAAAAATTACATATGCAAACGCTGTGTTCCTTGGCACATTTTGATTATAAATCTCCGGGAGCATATTCGTATGAAAATGCTTTTGAAATCATGCGACAGCTTAGATTGCCACATCAAGATGCTATTCAGCTCTATAAAAGAATGTTACTGAATGTTATTGCCAGAAATCAAGATGACCATACTAAGAATATTTCATTTTTAATGGATAAAAAGGGTGTATGGAAATTAGCTCCTGCTTATGACATTACATATTCCTATAATCCTACCGGTATTTGGACCAGTATGCACCAAATGTCCATAAATGGAAAAAGAGATGGGTTTACTCTAGGAGATTTGCTTATCGTGGGAGATAAAATAAGTTTCAAAAAGAACAAAGAAGCCATACAACAAGTTTTGGATGTAGTAGCCAATTGGCATGATTATGCAGATAAGGCAGGAATCCCTATAGACCAAGCAAATAAGTTGCAAAAAGCATTTAGAACTGAGTTATAATACAAGTGTTGAAAATATTGTCGGATTATGGTAAGTAGTCGAATTTCGAGTGCATCAATGCTCATTTGATATTCTTTTGAACCCCAAGGCTCTAGAAAGAATTAGCTGCCATCCTGGTCAGGCTGATACTGAAAATGTATAAGTGCTTAAAATGGAGAATATGGTTTATCCCAAAAGTAAAAATGAACTCACTTTATGATATTTTATTGAGCATACGAGTACAGAGGAAATTTGGTGAATAATTTAGGGCAAAATATTCAAAATCTAGTTGTAATAAGCGGGGCAAAATGTTTTAATTTAGAAACTAAACTAAGTGTTTCCATACTCATATACTCAAAAAAATACGTTTTTTAACTAAAATCTTCTCTTAGATAGAACATTAATTTCGACTTGTCGGTAAAGCTCTTTATAGCAATAATTTCGTCATTAAGTTTGTTATAAATGACTTCTGCAAACAAAAAGTCAATGTAAAAAATACTGTAGTAAAAATCACGATTGGCATCATTGATAGAAAATAGATGTATTCCATTGTTCCAAATGTGATGATATTTTTCTGATAAGTCTTGCGAATTAAAACGCTTTTCCAGGGTAGTTTTTTGCATAAGTATATGATTTTAAGATTTAAAGGCAAGACCAATCTACGGAAAAACCGTAACAACACCAACTAAAAAGCATAAAAAATCTATATATTCCCCTAATTGACGTTAAAAATTACTGTTTTTGGGAATCAAATGTTTCAATAAAGGTTTATCGAAAAACACAGAAAACCTTATTTTAGCATCAAATATTTATATTGAATTGGCAGTAGTTTCACAAAATATATTTCTTACCAAAAAGGAAAAACTAACCTGTGTTTCTTGTGGTAAAAAGATTCCGTTAGGAAAATCGTTTGTAGCAGAAAGTGAAAATCATAAAGGTACTTGTTTCAACTGCTCTCCTTTTGTAGGGTATGTATTGTTACCTCCCGGTAATGTCGCCATGACTAGAAGATCTAAGAAGTATTCTACACTTTGTGGAGTAGTTCTAGCTTGGAATCAACGAAGAAAAAGATATGAGCGTAAAGGACAATTGGTAGAACCCGTGGCAATAGAAAAAGCACGATTAGAATGTGAACAAGATCAGGCTGTAAGAGATCTTAAGAATAAAAAAGCGGCTATCATTAGAAAACAAAAAGATCAGGAATTTATCATTAATTTTGCTCGTGCAATCAGAGTTCAATATCCGAATTGTCCAGTTAAACGAGAGTTTGCTATTGCTTTACACGCTTGCGAAAAGTATAGTGGTCGGGTAGGTAGAACTGCCAAGGCAAAAGAGTTTGATACTAAAATGATAGATTTGGCGGTTGAAGCTCATATACGACATACAGAAACCAATTATGATCAACAATTTGATAAAGGAAAACGGAAGAAAGAGATCAGAGTAAATGTCAAATCCGACATTAATACTATTCTAAATAGATGGAAGTAATCTATTCTCAAATGATATAAATACGTATACTCTATAAATGGCTAAAAAAGGAAGAGAAAAGAACACGCTCAATAAAGCAAAACACTCCAAGCTTATGAATCGCAAAAAGAATAAGCTTAGGAAGGAAAAAGAGCTGAGAGCAGAACGACTCAAGGTGATTGTGCAAAAAATGAACGAGTCTAAACAAAATACTCCTGAACATGAGTAAATGTCATTGTGGAAGACTATTATCTTATGATGTTTGTTGTAGAAGAATTCATCAGGATATTACACTGGCAAGAACTGCAGAAGACTTAATGAGATCCCGTTATAGCGCTTTTGTTGTGGCCGATGGTGATTATTTGATGAAAAGTCATCACAGTTCTACGCGTCCTTTAAAAGAAAAGAAGTCTATTGTAAAATGGACTAAATCGGTAAATTGGGTCAAATTAGAAGTCTTAAATTCTTCAAAAGGTTCTGAGTCTGATGAAGAAGGAACAGTAGCGTTTAAAGCTTTTTATTTTGAAAATGGAGCTCTAGAAATAATTCACGAGAATTCTAAATTTGTAAAAGAAAATGGATTTTGGGTATATCTGGGAGAATCTGATAATTCATAAATCAGAATTAGTAATCCAATGAATTTATACGACGAGATCATAAGCATCGTAGATACAAATTTTATTTTTTGTTTATTTCCATTGTTGATGACTCTAATAATTATAGAATTTATCTTCAAAAATAGATTTAAAACGAAACAGGTTTTGAATTTCATACGATGGAGTATTGTTCTGTATACCATAGTATCTATTCTTCATTTTATCATTGCAATCACCTTCTTACCAAATGAGTTTGCATTTATTAACAGAGCTGTTGGACCATATTGGGCAATATATTGGATTATGCTCTTTTCTTCCTCTATACTGCCTTTTACATTGTTAATAAAAAAAATAGGAAGTAAACCCTGGTATATTTTGTTGGTTGCGGTTTGTTTGAAATTAGGAGTTTATTTTGAACGTTTTGTAATTATTCTGTCCGGCTTCCATAGAGATTACCTCCCAAATAACTGTAGTTCTGATTTTTTAAATTTTCCTACTTATGGTATTTTCCTGTTTTTTATACAAGGATTCATATTGGGCATTTTATTACTTATTTTTTTTGAATTGATCCATCGTAAAAACAATATTTAGCGTGAACTAGATATAAGTTTTAAATGTACAGTAGTATCTAAAGGTTTTCCACAACTTCTTTTTCTTTCATTTTTAGATTTATAAAACCTTTTTCATTTACAAAGGGTAACAAAAAAATTCCTTGTGTATATAAAGATGTACTATCAAAACGCGCGCTTGATTACTACAACTTTTTGAGGTAGCCGAAAATCATCAAGAGTAGGCAAAATCTAAACATACAAATAATGAAAAAGGTATTCTTATTACCCAGAGGCTTAGAAAAATTTTCTTTAAAAGAGATTAAAAACATGCAAGCTATTTTAGGAGGAGCAGAAGATGTTCCTGTTATAATTTACTATCCTACTAGTGGTGGTAGACGATGTGCAGATGGTCAGATTTGGTCAGAAAGACTGCAACGATGCGTTGCAGTCGCTGTAGGGACTCCTGCGGAAATTAGGTAAAAATTTGCTTGTTTAAGCAATCTAAAGGATACTAGGCGAAGCCGGAAAAACTTACTTGTACAACCATAATATCTCCGAACTTCGCTTAGTATTTCATATTTCATACTAACTCATTAAAAATATCTCTTATGCAATTCGATGCTTTAATACTCAAAGTGGCCAGTAGATGTAATCTCAATTGTTCTTATTGTTTTATGTATAATCTTGGGGATACCACGTATAAAGGACAACCTAAATTTATGTCCTACGATATGATTGATTCGATCTTGGATAAAACCAAAAGATATATTACTGCGTATAATAAAACCGAATTTTCTTTCATTTTTCACGGTGGCGAGCCTCTATTAATAGAAAAAGATTTTTACAGAACATTTGTCAAGAAAGCGAATCGCATTAAGGAAGAATTGCCAGGAGTTCTTTTTAAATATGATGTACAGACCAATGGAGTTTTGATTGATAAAGAATGGAGTTTGTTATTTAGAGAACTACAAATATATCCCAGCATAAGTGTGGACGGAACCAAAAAAGCACACGACATGTTTAGAGTAGATCATAAGGGAAATGGAAGTTATGATAGGGTATGTAGTGCAGTAAAGTTACTTAATGATCACATAGGGTATGCAGATACAGTTTGTGTTATTAATATTGAAGAAGAACCAAAAGCTATTTATGATAGCTTTAAAATGATGAAAGTAAATTCTGTAAATTTTTTAATTCCAGACTACACGCACGATAATTTTCCTTTTGATAAAGAGGAAACAGCAATGGCTGATTGGCTGATGCAGCTATTTGATATTTGGATGCAAGATACCGAAAGGTACAAAATACCTATGTTTATTGGATTAATCAATAGATTATTGGGTGTTGGGAAAAATAGTAATAACGAATCTACTGTATTGGTAATAGAAACAAACGGCGAAATTGAAGCGATCGATTCATTAAAAGCTTGTGGTCATGGATTTACCAAATCAGGTATGAATGTGTTGTTTAATGATTTTTCGGATATTAAAAAATCACCATTGGGAAAGCTCTATTTTGAAGATAGTACTATCAAGTTACACAATAAATGTCTTCATTGTCCGATTCGAGATATTTGCCAGGGAGGAAGGTTAGTACATCGCTTTAAAAAAGAAAATGGATTTAATAATCCATCGGTGTATTGCAAAGATCTGATAAAGTTAATTTCACATATTCAAAACACCTTGATGAATATTTTTCCTGAGACCTATTCAAATGAAAATGTGACTCCCATGAATAGTTCGGATATTGTCGAGTTTATAAATGATTTGAAAACAGAAGCTCCATTTAGCAACGAATTAGAATATTTTGCAAGAAATTAATGTTATCCTGATTGTAATTTTCTAAATGAAATAAGGACTATACCAAAGAATCCTTTTTGAAATGATTAATTCCAAGGGTATAGATGAAAAATAAGGAAGAAGAAATAGACTACACTATGGGTGAGTTTGCTACAGTGGATCAATGCAGTCTACGAGGGCATCTTCGGTGTGTATACACTACTGGAAAAGAAGTCTATCGTGATGGTCGAAACGGACATAAAACCATACACTGGTGGCGTATGTCGTATATCGGTAGAGCCTGCGCCAGAAGGTTTGGTAAACAAACAGGTATTTTCTATGAAGCATTATTTGCAATACCACATTATATCGGAATCTTTATAGGCAATGTGGCTGGATATTGTGTGTATCTTCTTTTGGGAGCTAAGAAAAAGTAATTCACTATTGTATTGATAATCAGCTGTAAAATTATTTTCCAACAAAAATCTGTTAAAAACTTCATTTCGTATTCTGATTAAAAAACGATTTATTTGCCTTCGGAAAAAAAGTAGTCATTGGAAGAGCAAGGAACCACAGCAAAGAAGTTTACTCGTAATAATTTTTTTAAAAACACTTATTGTGTATTTAAGGGAGTACGCTTAAGAGAAATCTCCAGAAGAAAACCAAATTATAGAAGTGAATCCGGTAGTACGTATTATTATACTACTAATGGAGTATACCGATTATCCAATCATTGGGGAAGAGCAGCTAAATGCAATTGGAGGCTGGTTTCAGAAATTCCTGTGGAGATTGATGATCTTCGTTTAGGATATGCAGATTGGACTGATTTTAGAGAAAATTTAGATCAAGATGTGGATGCCTATTACATTTCGGTTGATTTTACAACCAAAACAGTGACCTATAAGCATAAGGATAATCCTGATTATGATGAAATCGCGATAATCAGACCTGTAGACGCTACTCGCAAATTAATCAAACAGATCAAAAATCTATTAGAAGATCATAAATGGGCTAAATATTATGACTACGATGATCTGGATGAATTTAGAAAAGAAGTAGTGTTAGAGTTGATCAATACGAATAAAACACTGCACGAAATACGTAGGGAATTGGCAGAGTATTAGTAGCTAATCATCTTCAAAGCCACATAAAACCCTACCGAATTTTTTTTCGGCTTTTTCTTTACAGATACTTCTTATACTGTCTTTACAATTACTCAATCCACCACATTTCTTTTTGTAGTGATATGTCTTGCTGGTATAGCTATTGCAGATATATACTTCTTTTTTACATTTGGTCTTTTCCTTTTCCTGATTATCGTTGCTTTTCGTTTTATGTTGTGACCAGATTCCGATATTATTTTGCTTTGCAATGGTTTCTAAAGTATCATAATTAATATCTGAAGAATACTTTTTAAAATGAATAGCGAATCCATTTGTAACCAATTCTTTATTCAGTGTTTTTCCCTGATACACGATCTCAGCTATAAGCCTTCGGTACCGATCATATTTTCCTTTTGATATTACTTTGACCATTTTCCCAAAGCAAAAATTAGAAGTAAATTGTTTAGCTTTTTTCCAATAAGCCTCTTTTTTCTCCGGACAATCAATATGTTCTAATCGTATTACCACGGGTTTGTTCTTATACAAAACTTCTATGGTATCTCCATCTTTGACACCAATAACTTTAGCCTCAAATTTGTCAGGTAGTTTATTAGAGACGAAAATCGTGATCAGAGTGATCATCGACAAGAAAAAGTGTAAATATTGACTCATAGGCTTCTTATTTTCTAAGGATTAAATTAATCATTTTTTACATCAATTACACATACTACGATCTACATAGGTCTTATTACCATTAGAATTGATATAATAACATCCACCTCTGGAACCTCGAATATATCTTCTGGTAGTTCTAGGTTTATTTCGTTTCTTTTTGGTAGTACTGCTATTTAGAGAATTACTATAGTTAACGGATTTCGTAAAGTATTGTTTATCAGATTTGTAGCTGCTTTTATTTCCTAACTTTTGGTCAATAGAGTCAATTCGTTTTTGAATATCCCGCACTTGTTGTAATAATTCATCTCGCTGCTTTACTAATTCTTCTTTTAAGTAGAGTGTGGTTTCTACGCTTTGGGAATGACATTGATAGGAGGCGGTGATTAAAAGGAATAGCAGTACTATATATCTTTTCATTTTTTTAATAGTATAAAGTCCTTAATAATTTTATCCATATTGGAAGGGAGATCCGCATTTTTAATAGCAAATCTTTTCACATTCATTGATGCTAACCAATTTTTCCAATAAAGTCTAATAACATCCTCTTCATAAGGATTGTCTTTATTTGGATGTAACCCTAAAATCAGTACTTCCAGATTGTAGAGGTCATTTGCTGCAGGAATGAATCCGAAATTTTGATCTTCGATTTTATTTTTCCAATCCTCAGTATTTAGCCTTTTAGATTTTATATACTGGGGTATTAAATAAGAGGTTAAGTTAGCATCTTGACGTTTGATATCTTTATGATAGATATAACCATCGGTTAATACAATTAGAACATTCCTGATTTTATCTTCAATGCAATAATCTTTAACTTTGTTCTTGAAAAATCCCCAAGTATTAGAACCTACATAATCATTATCAGAGATTGCTTGATTATAGATTTCGATCGGAAGTGTTGCATAAACTGAATCGATACTACATAATAGATCATTTGTTACAGTAGTCTTATCAACTTGAAATTTTAACATATTGGAGATATCACTAATTTCTTTTGTTTTAGGTTCTGGATCAAAAAATAGTTGAATCTTGTCATTCATTTGATTAATTCTTTTTGTCCTTAGGTGAAAGTTGAAAGCTTCGGCTATAGATTGTATATATTCAACATCCCTTTCATAATATTCCATTGATTCTTTTGGAAATTTTTTAGGGTCAATTCTATCAGAAAGATCCAAAAGTATACTTATGTTTAGATTTTCCTTCTGATTTTTATTGGAAGTAAATATTTTGGGTATTGGTTTACTTTCAAAGCATGATGTTATTTCTTTTTTTTGTTCTTCCTTACCACACGAAAAAATCATCAAGATTGCTATAGAATATGTGTATAATTGCTTCATTATAGTTGTTTTTTAGTAAATAATAGATGCTGATGATCTATTTGATTCAATTGATGCTCATTTAAATGAGCAGCTGATACCTTTTCGCATTCATCCAATAACTCCTGTTTTTTGTCATGTGGTAGAGCTAGTTCAGCATTTATTGACTGATACCATCCTTCTTTATATTGATAATGGTAATGAAGGTACTCTTTGACTGGAAAAACAAACCCATCAATTTGGGATTGTAATTCTGATATTTTCCCTGTAATCGAAGTTATCTCATGTTTTATTTTATCTATGTTACTTAGTAATTCGGTTTTCTTATCCAAAAGGTTTTGAAGTTCTTCCTTTTTAGCTCTTATAAAGGCTTTTATTTTGTCTACGTTTTCATATTCCTTCATCACAAAATCAAATACTAATCCCCAAATGATATAAACTACAAACCCCGCAAAGATTATCATCCAGAATTCCGCCTCTTCCAATGCTATCTGCAAACCATAAGGATCAGAACTGGGTGTTCGGTTGAAGTCATAAATTTTCTTTTCAATGATATAAGCCAATAAACCATCAAAAAGAAATGTAACAAGAAACAAAAGACCTATTTTTAGATAACTACCGAATCCTTTCCTTTTTTGAACCATATGAATGACATAACCCAATCCCATAAAAACAAAGGGGATGGTTATCACTAATAACCCTTCTAGCCAACTAGCTTTTATAGCATTAGTAAGTGCATTAGGATCAAAGATAGCTGCGGTTAAGCTATCGTTAGAAAATTCTTTAAAAAAAGCAGAGTATGATGCTGAAATATAAAAAACCAATAAGTAAATAGAAATTGGAAGTAAAATAAAAAGTCCTATGTAAAACTGTGCCTTTGGTCTTTTATCAGCATCGATGCCAAAATGATCTGGGTTTTGTTTAACATCAACCATTTCATGTTTTTTGACTTCAATATCTCTATTAATATTGTTTTCTTGTTCCTCATATATTGCAATAGCAGTTTCTCTTTTTTTTAATTCAGTTCTTTGTCTTTCTTGTTCTTCTTTGTAAGGCTGTTTTAAACGCTGTTGTTCTGTTAATTGTTTTCTGCACTGATCTTCAAAACTATTATATAAATTATGAAGACCAGTTCTTAACGTAATAGGACTTCCTGATGCTTTTTTAGAAGCACCATAACCACTTTGATAATATGTTATTCTTATTTGTTCGGCTTGATTTTCTTCGTTATTATTTGAAGTATTAGATTTAGACTCAACTTTTTTAAGTGTAAATAGTTTTTTTACAGACTCCATAGGTTAAGATTTTATTTGTTCAATGATTTCTTCCTTACTAATTCCCTTCTTCACACAATCCAAAAGGTAGTCTGAGAGATCTTCAATATTTTCTTCTAAGAATTGAAACTTTCGACAATATTTTTTCAAAGTTATAATTTCATCTTCTGTAATTTTTTCATCAGCCCAGATCATTCGCGTCAAATCATATAGATATTCGATACGCTCATCTAAACTTTCTGGTATTATCGATTCGTGATCTATTGGACTCAGTAATAATTTTTCAAGCTCTTCTTTTTGAATACCTCGTTCTTCAGCAAAGTGATACAGCATTTGAAGTTCAGGTATACCAAAAGTATCATCAGATAGAGCCATTTTATAAAGCCTTAAGAAATGACTTTTTAATTCTGCCGAGACTGTATAGTTTTCCATATTTAGTTTATTATTAAGGAGATTAGAATTATAATAAAAAGGATGATTAAAGAGGCACATCCATTTCCGCTATTATTGTTTGGTTTTCTTGTCCTTCGGACAGAACTGGTATAATGACCTCTTACATATGTTCCATCTTTTCTGTAATATCCTCGTCGATACGCCATGTTGTTTGCTTTTGATTAACTACATTTACAGCCTTCTCCTACAATCCAATCGCAACAAAAATCATTTTCGCATGTGCCTTTATTTTTGCCAGAGCATCCACAATTAGATGTGTCTGGACAGATATTATTAGAACTATCACTAGAGTCATCTAATTCAGAGCAAGAGTTCATGGTTATTAGTACACAGAGAATTGTTAATGTCAAAAGAATAGTTTTTTTCATTTTCATAAGTTTTATAGCATTAATACGGCCGTTGTTAAGACCAATAGAATTAAAAATAAACACCCACTTTCTTTAGTCTTTTTAAAAGACTTACGATAGACATTCCTGGAATTTCGGTTCTAATTGAATATCCTTTAGAACTTATGGAGCCTCTTTTAGTTCTTTAACTAGGGGTGATACCAGACTTGTTAATATTTAAACCAAATCCTTTACCTAATCTTATCCTACTTATTGTATTTGAATCCCATAAGTTCTAACTATTACTTCGGAGGTTTTCTTTTATGAGGTTTTACAGGGACAGTCTTTGGTCCAGGTTTAGGTTTATTTGGATTTGGTCTGGGTGTTGGAGAAGGTTTAGATCTTCTATGAGGTTTTACAGGAACTGTTTTCTTTGCCATTTATTTGTATTTATAAATTAATCGTTCAGAGATTTCTTTTTCTTCTATAATTTCTTGATTGGGTAATAACATTAATTTCTGATCATTTATAGGATGATCAAAAATGATGAAGTCACTTCTACAATTCTGATATCTATATCGTAATGCTTTTAATCCTGAAATAAACCCTTTTTTGCAAGTTTCTTCATATACATAGTTCGAGCAGGATTTTCTGAAAATGCAGCGTCTTCTTTTAGATTTGGCGACGAAAAACCAGTATAGCTTTATTGGTATGATTAGAAGGATTTTCACTGGCGAGTTATTTTCTTATAAAAACAACCATTTGTCTTGAAGTTGTAAAACCTGGACTGCTTCCAAGTCCAAAACAACCATTAACCGGTTTCACATAAGTAGTTACACTTTCAAGTCTGACGTACTTCCAACCATTGTTATCTTGTTCGTTTATAAGTTTTTCCAATTGATCTGCTACGACTTTTGAAGTTTCTTTATTTCCAATAGAAGCCACGAAGGGTATAACTTTATATTCCATAATTAATTTTTTATTTGAATATTAAAGCACGTTGTTTATGCATCATTTTTGTTAAGCCACTCCCAGACATCTTTTTTTAACCATCCTTGTCTTGGCTGTTTTGTGATGTCAACTATAAAGAGATAATCATTTTCATCAATTATTGGTTTAATTTTTTTGCACCAGTCTTCAGGTGTTAAACTAGTTTTCACAAACCAGTTTGATTTCATGAAGTGTTTGTAATCTTGGGCTTTTTTAATAATTTCAATAATTGATTTATAATCCTGACCATTTACGTTTAGGTCATAGGTTATTAGTAATATTGCCATTGCTATATTTTTTTAAGTTAATACTCTCCAAACTTACCAGTACTTACAACCAATTCCTTGTGGTTTTCCACATTGACTTACATCTTTTGGAAAGAAAAAGACCTGTCAGGTTTTAAAAACTTAACAGGTCGGTATAAAAGCCCGTTACCCCATAACAAGCTTAATGTTGGATTTCAAATAGTTCTTAGGTGAGATCTTCTATTTCTGCGATAGGAGCATTCTTTATAACAGAGTCAATTCCATTTTTACATCCTTGTTTAGACGCATAACCTTCACTAGTAGCAATGATTTCTCCATTGCCAGCCCGAAGATTGAATTGAAATTCACCATTTATTCTTTTTCTGATTTCAAATTTTGGATTCGCCATGATATTTGGTTTATACATTAATACATTACAAACCTAATTTGATTAGAGAAGAGTTCTTTGTGGATTTCCACAATGAGAAGAAATTTCAGGAAATTAGTCCCATACCATTTACCAAATGGATCAATTGAATAGTGGTTTTGGCATCAAAGTCTTGTCTTAGTTTTCGGATTTTGTCCTCAATAGAGCGTTTGCTATTGGGTTCAATACCTTTTTCAGCAAAATGAAGACTGATTTCATCCTGCTTATACCCGTTAGCAAGCAATTTTAAGAGTTGAACTTCGTACGAATCCAGCTGTGTTACATTTTTTTGATGTAAAGCATTTTTAGAAACCGGACAACTAAAAGTGTTTCCTTTATTGACCTCTGTGATGGCTTTTTTTAATTCGGATAAGCCATAGAGGCCTTTACAAACATATCCATCAATTTGATGATTTTCAAAAAGAGATTTGATGATGGCAGGTTTGTCTTCTCCACTAAAAACGATAATCTTTATATCTGGCTGCACGTCCTTGGCAGCGGCAATAAGTTGTTTACCTGAAGTTATTTTATGAGATATTCTAGGGTCTAAGTCAAAGGATAAATCACTAATCAGTAAATCATATGGCTCGTTTTTCTGTAAAGCTTCCTTTATTTTTGACAAGGTTTTATCGCAAGATTGGGTATTATCAACTCTTGCCTTAGTGGATGTGCTGATTGATGATATAATTCCGAGATTCTCACTATCTATATCTTCTGCAATAATAATTTTTGTAAACATAGTTTCTGATATTATGGGGCAAACTCAATAATAGCTTTAAAACCTTCTGATGGTTTAGTCTCAAAAGTAATGGTTCCTTTTATTTCTTTAATGCGGTTTTCCACATTATTCAGGCCATTTTTACTTTTTTGAGAAGTAGTAAAGTCCATACCAATCCCATTGTCTGTATATGTTATCACGATATTATTTTTGCCTTTGGTAACACTTAAAGATACTACGGTCGCTTTACTATGTTTTTTCATATTAGTCAATAGTTCCTTAAGCACCCAGTATAATTCTACTTTTTTATAGTCGGCTATGTTTGTCCAAATATCGCCTTCCCAAGTATTTGTAAAAATTTTAATATCCTGATTTCCATAGGAGTTCAAAAGAGATAATAATTCATCTCCATATTCTGCACCTGTTTCTATGGTATGATCCCTAGAAAAATCTCGTACTTTATGATATACAGCATCTAAACCATCGATGATTTCAGCATTATTTGTTTTTTGGGATTGCTCACTTATATTTTTTAATTGTGACATCAAATAAAATACATCATTACCTACCTCATCATGTAGCTTTTTGGAAAGTCTTTTTTCAGTGCTGTGGCGTTCCTTTATTCTATCCGTTTTATTTCTTTGTATTAAGTAATAAATAATAAAACCTATGGTTAAACAAAGCAGGGATATTAATGAAATAAGAATTAGTCTTTGATTTTTTTGTTTTTGAATAGCTACTTGTTGTTCTGCTTTTTCCTTTTTAAGAGTTAAGATTCTTCTCCGGTTTTCTTCTGTTTCATATCTTATTTTTGCAAATTGATTTTTGGCTTGCTCTCTAGCAGTATAGATGCTGTCTGTCAGTTTTCTATATTCTATTGCTTCCTTTTTTGGATTTTCCTTAAGTTCAATCAAATATGAGAGAGCTTCCGCCTTTGATGTAGCACTTTTTAGTTTATGTCCTATTTGATAAGCTTGGCTAGCGTGAAATAATGCTTTTTTATCTTGATTTTGATCTTGGTAATGCTCGGTAAGGTGAATGTTACTAGCAAATTGACCAGAAAGGTCATTAATTTTTTTTCTTAGTTGTAATGCATTTAGTAATTGCTCTTCTGCTTTTGGATAATTTAGTTTGGATTTAGCATACGCTAAATTATCAATTATTCTTGCCTTTACTTCTGGAGCTTTGGCAAGTATTGCTTCTTTAATTAATAAAGAAAGATTTTCAATTGCTTCCGAATATTCCTTTTTTTCAATATTAATGATCGCTATGTTGTTTTTAATCGTAATCCTGTTCAAAGCATTTTCAGTAATTGCTAAAGCCTTATGATACCAGATACTTGCATCTCTAAAGTTTTTCAATCTTTTTGAAGTGATTCCTAAATCATTATAAATAGCTAACTGATGAGTTCTCGCTATAGAGTCAGATAAGGATTTAGCCAACTTTAGAGCTTCTATAGCATTACTTTCACTAGAATTAAAATCACCTAAAGTTGACTGAATAATGGATATTCTTCGTAGTTTATTTATAGCTTTATTAGTATCTCCAATCCTGAGATTTAATTCCTTAGATTTTGCATAGTATTTTACTGCTGCAAAATATTTTTTACTAACTCTATTATACTTTGCTAAATTATTGTAGGCTTTTAAAATATAAGTGGTATCCTCAAGCCTGATTGATTTAGATAATAATTGTTTAGAACAATATAGTGCACTATCTACATTCTTAAGTTTACCAAATTGAGTAATAGTATTTGCAAGTTTTTGTAATTCATTAGTTTGAATTTCCTGAGAAAAGAAAGACATAGAAATAAAAAAGAGGAATGACGCAAGTATATGTTTCATTCCTCTAAATTAATAAATGTAATGGGAATAATCCCTTTTAATTAATCGTCGTCTTCATCATCAGGAGGGATATGACCTTCTTCACCTTCTGTAGCTAATTCTTCTATAGCGATTTCTTCGGCTAAATCAGCGGTTGTACATGAAAATATTGATAAACTAAACATTACTATTGCTAATATTACAAATGATCTTCTCATCTTTTTTTGTTTTAAAAAATTGAACAATAGTGTTGCTGTTCGGGATGAAAACCCAGAGGATTATTGCCGTTCAGCGAACACGTTAAATGAGAAGAGGCGCCTCTTCGTTTTGGGAAGAATGTTTGGAAAGTCAAAGACAGAAAAAGTAGGTTGTTCTTCCCGGATCAACTGTCTGATCCTGTCTTATATTTCCGGTTTTGAATTAGTTTGTATACATTTGTCTTGATATCTAATCGCGACTTTAACTAAATTCTTTCGCAAGATATACCCACGTTACCCCACTACAGGCAAGTAATTCGGATCATTCGGATGAATTCGGATTATTAGGTCAAATTCGTTATAAGTTTTATTAAAAGTTGTGCCTGTGAATACTTTTGAAGATTATAAAAAGGGGATTTTAGAATATTCTATGAGTATAAAGAATGATTCTAATCATCAATTAAATCGTTTTTTAAGTAAGATTACTCCTGGCAAAATTAAAAGTGCTAGTAAGATTATTTTTGAAACCGAAAATAACAAACAAGACGTTCATACATTATCATCTTATTTTAGAGTTTCAAAGGATAAAGAATTTTTGAAATATTTGGATACAGTAGATGCGGATAAACTTATTCCTGTAAAACAATTTCTTAATAGAAAGACTAAAGAGCCTAGGGAAGAGGTAGTGGAATATACAGCTTGGTTATTAGATTTTAAACCAAGACCATTTGCCAAGTTTCAGAAAATACCAAAAGAGTTGGTTTCCGATAGACTAGATGAAAAGTCAAATCTTGAACAAACCATACTAGATAAAACAAAACCATCTCAAAAAAGTGTTCAAGGTAAATCAAATAAGGATTTTCCCTGGAAGAAAATTACAATTACAATAAGTTTTGTTTCTGTGATTTTGGCAATCGTTTATTTTGGCAAGGCTTTACAGCAAAAAGACTGCATGGTTTGGAAAAATTATAATTATGAAAGAGTAGCTTGCAATTCAAAAGGTGTTAGTCTAAAATATGATCAAGATTGGGTTGATAATTTTAAGAAAGTAAAAAATAATGATACCATTCAAACCTTTTTTGGAGAAGGTGGAGAAAAAGATCCTAAATATTGGTATTATAGAAAAAATAATAAAGTAGAACTTTTTACACAATCCGGAATACATCCTACAGAAAATATTGAGCTGAAGCCCATAACCCAATTAATAGTTCGTAAATATATATTGAAAGAGTAAACATTATTACAAACTACTCAGGCATCACCACATAACTATCATCATTAAGCACTTTAGGAAATTGTTTGTTACGCCATCGGTCTTTAGCTTGTTCTAATTTCTCTTTGCTCGAGGACACAAAGTTCCAATAAATATGTCTTTCTTCAGGAAATGGTTGACCACCAAACAATAATAAATGGGTATTTGGTTCTAAAATCACCGAACAACTATCTTCTATTTTAGAAACTAACATATTTCCTGTTGAAATAGTGTTTTTACAAGCTTGTATTTCACCATCCACAATGCAGATACCAATTTCTCCCTGTAATTCACCTTTGATCTTTAGTTTATATCGTTCAGTGCTTTTTACTTCGACCATAAATAACTCTGAATGCACAGGTAATGGTGATTCTTTCCCGTATCCTTTTCCTGCGATAAGTTTAAATTCTGTGGTTCCATCCATCCAACGTGGTAAGTCATCTTTATCTAAGTGATGAAACTCTGGGGCAATATCTTCTAAATGTTTTGGCAAGGCCACCCAAATCTGATATCCGTGCGCTAAAAATTCTGAACCATCTCGCATATCTTTTGGAGTGCGTTCTGTGTGGGTAACTCCTTTTCCGGCTACCATCCAGTTTACAGATCCCGGAGAAATTCGTTGATTCGTTCCAATACTGTCTTGATGCATTATTTCTCCATCTAATAAATATGTCAGAGTAGATAAACCGATATGGGGATGTTGATCTACATCCATATAATTCCCTTTCTTAATCATGGTAGGTCCCATATGGTCTATAAAAATAAACGGACCTACCATTCTTTTTTTTCTGAATGGTATCAATCTTCCTACCAGAAAATCCCCAATGTCACGACTTCGTTCTTCAATTATTAAACCTTGATTAGACATGAAAACAGCATTTTTTTTATTTATAATTTTCTAAAATACACTTTTTGCGTAGAGTAGATCGTTAAATAAATACTAAGGATCAGTCGTATCAGGATATGAAGTATTTACTTTAAATTATTTTACTATCTTTTCCAAACCAATCTTAAATAACCAATACCAACTTATGGAAATATTCTCCTCGTACAACCTGATTATTGAAGTTTCATTAGTCCTTATTTTGTCCTTTATCTTTAACGGTATTGCCAAGAAAACGAATGTTCCGGCTGTATTGATGTTGATTATTCTAGGTATTATTATTCAGTATGCTATTAATTCATTTGGAGAAGGAGCCTTCAATTTTTTTCCGATGTTAGAAGTATTGGGAATCGTTGGTTTGATTATGATTGTTTTAGAAGCAGCGTTGGAATTAAAACTGAAAAGAGAAAAACTGGTTCCGATTCTGAAATCTCTGGCTATTGCCTTAATAGGTTTAGTAGCATCCGCTTATGTTGCTGCAGTTGTTCTCAAGGCATTAATAGATGGAATGACCTGGCAATCTGCATTATTATATGCAACACCCTTGTCTATTTTATCTAGTGCTATCATTATTCCTAGTGTCGCCGGCTTATCTGAAGCCAAAAAAGAATTTCACGTGTACGAGAGTACGTTTTCAGATATTTTGGGAATTATGATGTTCTATTTTCTTACCGGAAAATTAAACCCCGCAGAGGATGCCGGAGTAACTGGTTTTGTATTTAATTTAATTATAACCATTATCATTTCATTAATAGCTAGTTACGGAATTATCTTAATTTTTCAAAAAATTAAAAGTCAGGTCAAGCTGTTTCTTCTAATTGCAGTGTTACTACTGTTATATGGTGTTGGTAAAAAAATGCATTTGTCTTCATTGATTATCATATTGATTTTCGGACTAGTAATTGCTAATATGAAATTATTTTTTCAATGGAAACTAGAAAAACTATTGGATTATGAAAGAGCCAAAGCTATTTATCACGAATTGCACGTAATTACGGCAGAAACTGCTTTTGTAGTAAGAACTTTGTTCTTTGTGATTTTTGGAATTACCATAACGCTTTCCTCACTGTTAAATATAAAAGTTACCTTGATCAGTATTCTAATTATCATATCTATTTATGTGATCAGATTCGGATTATTGCGATTATTTGTTGGTAAAGACATTTCACCACAGTTATTTATTGCTCCCAGAGGTTTGATTACCGTACTTTTATTCTATGCTATACCGACAGAAGCTATAATTCCTGGATTTGAACCTGGTATTTTATTATTTGTAATTATAGGAACCAGTTTAATTATGACTGGTGGGATGATAAGAGATAAAAGAATAAAAGGAGCGGCGCTAACACCAGAAGAGATTGAAGCTGCTGCAGAAGAAGAAGCGGAGTATATTATGAACACTACCACGGATCTTAGTAAAATTGAAACTCCTGATCCTGATGATGAAGTAGATGTTTAAGTAATACTATGAAGAGACTACATAGATTAACGGCTATTTTAGTAAAATTGCAATCTAAAAAGGTGGTGCAGGCGTCGGATTTGGCCGATAAATTTGATGTCAGTATACGCACTATTTATAGAGATATGTTAGCCCTTTCTGATGCAGGAGTGCCTATAGGAGCAGAGGCAGGCACTGGTTATTTTTTAGTAGACGGATATTCGCTTCCGCCCATTATGTTTACAGAAAAAGAGGCTAATGCCCTGATCACTGCCTCAAAAATTATACATACAAATAATGACAAATCTTTAATCTCTGATTATAACGAAGCTGTCGAAAAGGTAAAAGCAATCCTTAATTCGACTCAGAAAGAAAAACTAGAACTTCTGGAACAACGCATTGTAAGTCCTCCTTTAGAAAAGTCTCCGTCAAGTACCTATTTGTCTGTAATACAAAAAGCTATTACAGATTTACGAGTGTTAGAGATTGAATATACTGCTGCATCTCAGGAATATACCAAACGAACTATAGAACCTCTTGGTGTGTATTTTACCAATACGATTTGGGTAATGATCGCCTACTGCAGATTAAGAAAAGACTATCGTGAGTTCAGAACGGATCGTATCATTAATCTTATCGAAACTTCTGAGTTATTTCCTCCCAAATTTTTCACGCTGGAAGAATATTTTAAAAAATATATCAGAAATTAATTTTACTACTGACATACCGTTGTCATAGGTTGCTTGTAGTTTTGATTAAAATTAAATTATGTATCACTTAATTCAAACTATTATGCTTAGTATGTTTTTATGCTGTGCAACAACTTTTAGTCAAAACAGAAACCTTATGAAAAACAAACCGTACACAATCGAAGTAGTATTATTTGAAGCAAATCCTGATTATTCTAAAGAAGAAGTAAAAACTGCAATTACCTCTTTAAATGATATCATTAAACTATATGATGGATTTATAGACAGAACTACAGCAAGCAACGAATATGGTAAATTCATTGACTTGTTATATTGGACAGATATAAATGCTGCCAAAAAAGCCAACGAGGATATTATGAAAAACCCTGAAGCTGTTGCTATTTTTGAAGTGATCAAACCGGAGACTATGGAAATGTATCATCTGAATGTTTTTAATCAATTTGAAGAATAGTTATATTTAAAAATCAATACGATGTTATACCAAACTTAAAACCAATTACACAAACAGATAGCATGATTCCTGAGCATATCCTAAGCAGAAAAGGACCCAGAAGCCTGAAAGATATTAATCCCGAGGTAATGGATTATATAAATAACGGGCGAATAGAAACCGTAAATCTAATGGAATGGCTTGCGGTAGATCAACTAAAATTATTAAAACTGATATTAGAAGATTTAGATAAGTCTCATTGGTATGATAGCTTTTGTGAAGCTGTTGGTAATCAAAAAAAGCCAACAGCCAATTCCAATACAAAAGTTATAGGAAGTACATTTACCCAGTTAACAAATGACACCACAATTATTGAGTATTTATCCATGCATGCATCTGATATTCCCAGATGTTGGGCTGCACAATATTATGGAGCGATAGAAATGTCAATAACAGAACGATTACATACGATGAAGCCTTTCGCAGCAGATACTCATTTTGGAGTAAGAGAGGTTGCTATTCTTGCTACTAAAGAATATATCATTCAGGATTTAGACTCAGCCATTATGATCTTCTCTAACTGGATCAAAAATGAGGATGAGAATATAAGACGATATGCGGTAGAAGCAACCAGACCAATAGGTGTTTGGACTAAAAAAATAGATGCGCTAAAAGAATCCCCGGAAAAAGCCTTAGATATTTTGGAACCTTTAAAATCCGATACCTCTAAATATGTAAAAGATTCATTAGGAAACTGGTTAAATGATGCTAGTAAATCAAGACCGGATTGGGTACAAAAGATTTGTAATCGATGGAAAAAAGAATCGAATTCCAAAGACACTGCATATATCATTAAAAAAGCTCTACGAACTATTAATAAGTAGATACGGGTTTGTAAACAAATTTTGTAGATTTCTCAATATATCGAAGAATTATTAATTCAAAAATTAGAATACTAAAAAATTATTAAAAAATCATTAAATTTTATTCTTTTTTGAATATTATTAAGGTGAATGTAAGTAAGTTTTTATAGCTTTAAACTGCTTTTTTAAAAGATATTGACAATCAGGTTGATTTCATAAATTTAAGAGTGCAGAATACGATATGCGAGTACTTCACACAAGTTTAGAATGTTATCCTTTGGCTAAAGTTGGTGGACTTGGTGACGTAGTAGGTTCATTGCCTAAATATCTTACAGCCCTAGGCTGCGTTACTGATGTTATTATTCCGTTTTATAATAACAAAAATATCCACAATTATCAGTATGAAGAGATATATAGTGGCACTATACACTTAGGTGAAAACGTATTTGATTTTACGATTAAAAAATTACTGTCTAAAGAATTTGGTTTTCAGGTATATCTCGTTTATCAAAAAGAATTGTTATTCAGACCGGAAGTATACAGTTATGATGACGATACAGAAAGATTTGTGGCGTTTCAACTGGCTATTCTCAACTGGATATCGGATCAAGAGATAAAACCTGACATCATTCATTGTCACGATCACCATACAGGTCTCATACCATTCTTGGTAACGCAGGTAGAAAAATATCAGAGTTTGATTGATATACCAACAATATTAACGATTCATAATGCACAGTACCAAGGACAATTTTCGTATGATAAATTAGAGTATATACCACAATTCGATCTTCATAATATAGGATTGCTAGATTGGGATTATTGCATAAATCCATTAGCTACAGGTATTAAATGCGCGTGGAGAGTGACTACAGTTTCACCAAGTTATATGCAAGAATTACAGCGTCAAGCAAATGGATTGGAAGGCTTATTGTCCCATGAACAAGCAAAATGTATAGGGATTTTAAATGGAATTGACCACGATACATGGGATCCTGAAAAAGATCCAATGGTGATAGAAAACTATGGAGTAAAAAATATAGTTTCCGGAAGAAAAGCTAATAAAAAATGGCTTTGTGAAAAATTTGGATTTAATGAAGATAAACCCCTTTTTGCTTTTATAGGTAGGTTAGTGTATGAAAAAGGTGCAGATCTGTTACCCGATATTATTGCTGAGGCGCTGCATCATTTAGATGTTAATATCTTAATTCTTGGATCTGGTAATACCGAAGTAGAGTCTCGACTACAAGAATTAAAAGAACGCTTTCCAGAGTCTTACAATACATTTATAGGATATGATGAAAGGTTGTCACATATCATATATGCTGGAGCAGATTTTCTGTTGATGCCATCTCGAGTAGAACCGTGTGGTTTAAATCAGATGTACGCTCTACGATACGGATCGATCCCGATTGTAAGAAGAACGGGAGGATTAAGAGATACAGTTATTGATATCGGAGACGATGGCTTTGGCATCTGTCATAATCAGGTAAATTTACAAGATGTATATAATTCAATAAAAAGAGGGATTGAATTTTATAACGATCAGAAACACTATAGGAAAACACAAAAAGAGATCATCAAAATTGACCATTCTTGGAATAATTCGGCTAAGCAATACATTGAATTATATGAATCTTTAAAACAACCACAATGATTAACAAAAAAGTCCTCGCAATTATCCTTGGAGGCGGACAAGGAACAAGATTAGCCCCACTAACAGAAAGCAGATCAAAGCCTGCAGTATCTATTGCAGGAAAATATCGATTGGTCGATATTCCTATTACAAATTGTATACATTCTGATATTAAAAGAATGTTTGTGCTCACCCAGTTTAATTCGGCTTCTCTTAACAGTCATATTAAAAATACTTATATTTTTAGTTCATTTAGCCAGGCTTTTGTGGATGTACTTGCAGCAGAACAAACTCCAACCAACAAAACATGGTTTCAAGGTACTGCAGATGCTGTAAGACAATCGATGCATCATTTTTTAAATCATGATTTTGAGTATGCGCTTATTTTATCCGGAGATCAATTGTATCAAATGGATTTAAACGATATGATCGAGGAGCATATTAAAAAACAAGCAGATATCTCTATCGCCACATTACCTGTGAGCCCTAAAGATGCTACCGATTTTGGAATTCTTAAGACAAACGATGAAAGTTTTATTACTTCTTTCACAGAAAAACCAAATATGGATCAGTTACCAGGTTGGGAATCTGAGGTAAGTGATGAGATGAAAAAAGATAACCGAGAGTATCTTGCATCGATGGGAATTTATATATTTAATCGACAGTTGTTGGTAGATTTACTTTCGGATCCCAGTAGAATAGACTTTGGTAAAGAAATTATTCCGCAGTCCATTAATGATTACAAAGTATTAGCGTATCAGTATGAGGGTTATTGGACCGATATTGGAACTATTTCTTCGTTTTTTGAGGCAAATATCGAGTTGGCTAATGATATTCCTAAATTTGATTTGTTTAATAACGAAAGAAATATACTGACAAGACCTAGAATACTTCCTCCATCTAAAATATCGGGCACTTATTTGAATAAAACCATGATTGCAGAAGGTTGTTTGATTCAAGCCAAAGAAATTGAACAATCCGTCATCGGAATTCGCTCCAGAATAGGTAAGGATACCGTCATAAAAAATACCTATATGATGGGAAGTGATCGATATCAGGATTTAGAAGAATTAGCAATTGACACTAAAGAGAATAGACCCTTTTTAGGAGTTGGTCAGAGGTGTATGATTAATAACACCATTATTGACAAAGATTGCAGAATTGGAGACGATGTCGTAATCAATGGAGGACCTCATTTAGAAGACATCGATAATGATCGATATATTATAAAAGATGGGATAGTGGTCATAAGAAAAGGGGCTGTTATTCCTAATGAATTCAAAATCTAATCCGTAGAATTCTTAATTTATATCTTAATTTTTTGTATTTCAGGTATTTTTTCTGAAACTGGAATAATTGCTATATCGTTATAGTAATATGCGAAAACGTTATTGTTTATAAATTCTTACAATACAGCTCTAAATCTCACAAAATCTTTGATAAAATTTCATAAATAAGTAATAAATTGCTTGACTTGTTATCAAAATACTAAAATCAAATCAATTTAATTTAAAACTTTTCATGTTAAATCAAGAGCGAGTTGTTATTGAAAATGTGTATCCTGAAATTAATAATGGAACATTTTTTATTAAAAGAGTGGTTAATGAAAAAGTAAAGATATCTGCAGATATTATAGGTGATGGCCACGATATAGTTCAAGCAAGTATACGATATAAACACAAGAGTGAACGTAATTGGTCAGAGACCAGAATGCAACCGTTAGAAAATGATGCTTGGAAAGGTGAATTTATAGTAGAAAAGCAGGGGTATTACACCTATCAGATTATAGGTTGGATCGATTATGCTTTGAACTGGCGACACGGAACTACTCGTAAAATAGATGATAATCAAATTGTAAAATCTGAACTTTTAGAAGGTAGAGAGTATCTTCAAGAGTTACTAAAACAAGCCAACGCTAGAGAACAGAAATACATCCATGAGTTATTAGACATATTTGAGGATGAAAAACAATATAATAAGGCAATAGCCGAGGTAAAAGGAGATAGATTACACGATTTGTTTTATAAATATCCTACAAAAGGTTTAATGGCTACTTATCAGGATTTACAGGTATATGTTGATCGCGAGAAAGCCAGATTTAGTACTTGGTATGAGTTTTTTCCCAGAAGTGCTTCAGATGAAGAAGGGAAACACGGTACTTTTAAGGATTGTGAAAGACTATTGCCCAGAATTGTAGAAATGGGATTTGATGTACTGTATTTTCCTCCAATTCATCCCATAGGAGAGGTAAATAGAAAGGGTAAAAATAATACGACCGAAGCATCTGAAGGAGATGTAGGATCACCTTGGGGTATAGGATCTGTCGATGGGGGTCATACGAGTATTCATAAAAAGTTAGGTTCTTTAGACGATTTCAAAAGTTTGGTAAACAAAGCCAAAGATTTAGGGATGGAGATAGCCATGGATTATGCATTGCAAGCCGCACCAGATCATCCTTGGGTAAAAGATTTTCCGGAGTTTTTTAAATGGAGACCAGACGGTACCGTCCAATATGCAGAGAATCCTCCAAAAAAATATCAGGATATTCAACCTATTTATTTTGATACACCGGCATGGAAGAAAATGTGGAAAGAACTATTGGATACAGCACTCTTTTGGATAGAAGAATGTGGGATTAATATATATAGGGTTGATAACCCTCATACCAAACCATTTCATTTCTGGGGTTGGTTGATCGAGGAAATTAAGAAAAAACATCCCGATGTGTTATTCCTTTCTGAAGCATTTACAAAACCAAAAGTAATGCAACAGCTGGCTAAACAAGGATTTACTCAATCCTATACGTATTTTACCTGGAGGACAAACAAGCACGAACTTACAGCATATGTTACAGAATTAACCACGACTGATCAGAAAGAGTATTTTAGACCTAATTTCTGGCCTAACACTCCTGATATTAATCCGTATCATTTACAAGGTGCTAATGAAGCAACATATCTAATTAGATATGCTTTAGCTAGTACATTGAGTTCTAACATAGGTGTTTATGGGCCAGTATTTGAACAAATGGTTTCAGATGCTATTTCGGGCAAAGAAGAATATCTCGATAGTGAAAAATACCAAATACGTCATTGGGATTGGAATAAAAAGAATAAGCTTACTACTATAATGAGTAGTTTAAATCATATTAGAAAAGAAAATCCAGCATTACAACAAACCAATAATATAAAATTCTGTCATATTGAAAATGATCAACTTATGGCATTTTATAAATTTGATGAAGATAAAACCAATGAATTGCTGATAGTAATTAGCTTAGATCCATATTATTCCCAAAATGGACATGTACAATTACCTCTTTATGAGTTGGGTATTCACGAAGGTCATACAGTACAAGTTCATGATTTGATTACCAAAAGTAGTTATCATTGGCATCATGAATGGAATTTTGTCGAATTACATCCAGCATTGCCATTCCACATATTTAAAATCACTAAATGATGTAAACAAATGTCTGATACTAACCAGAAAAAGGACCTGAATGATGTATATATCTATAAATCAGAATGGTCTGAATTATTTGAAAACCCCCAATTTATAAAAGAATTTAGCGAAGATATTTTAGAACCTTATATCATTACCAAAAGATGGTATGGCGGTAAAGCAAGTGCGCTAAAATATATTGAATTAGTAGATTATTTTAGAATTGAGGATGAAAATGATTTGTTCTACGGTTTAGTGTTAGAAGTTAATTTTAGAGAAGCATTTGTTCAGAACTATTTCATTCCACTAGCTATGGTAACAGACCATAATTATGCTCAGGAAGAAATTATAACTAAAGTTCTGCTCAATGAAAAAAAGGGTTTTTTAGTTGATGCTACATTATTAGAATCTTTCAGGAAACAAATTTTTGAAAAAATAATTGAAGGCGCTAAATCAAAATATGGAGAACTGGAATTTAGAAGGGGACGAGGATGTGAAGATTATGAATACGTTTCATCAAAAGCAATGGGAGTGGAGCAAAGTAACACCTCTATTATTTTTAATGACAAGTATATTCTTAAGATTTTTAGAAGAATATTTGTAGATCAAAACCCTGATTATGAAATAAATAAGTATTTAACGGATAAGGGAGTATTTAAAAACACTCCTAGATATAGTGGTAGTATAACTCTTCGGTTTTCAGATAAAAATGTAATCACGCTGGCATTGATGCAACAATTGGTTCCGAATCAGGGTGATGCCTGGGAGTATTTTACAAATAAATTAAAAGATATTTATGAGACACTACAAGAGGTACATCCGGATGTGATGCAACTTAAACCTGTTGATATGTTTGATAAGATCAATATCAAGGCCATTCCAGAGGAAATAAGAGAACATGTTCCGATATCGTTTTTTGAAGATATAGCACAGCTAGGATTTAGAACTGCCCAGATGCACGTCGCACTTGGACTCGAAAGAGTAAATATGCAATTTACACCACAAACATATAGCAGTGATTATACGGTTTGGTTAAAAAACAGATTGATTTATCAGTTTGAGAACCGTGTTAATCTTGTAGAAAATAATCTCCATAAGTTAGAAGGTTTACGCCTGGAGTTAGCACAGGAATTTTTAGATAACAAAAAAATAATACGAAAAAAATTGCTTGATTTTGATGAGCTAAAATTAAAAGGTGAGCGTATACGTATTCACGGAGATTTTCATCTAGGTCAGGTATTGGTAGATCAGGGAGATTTTTATATCATTGATTTTGAAGGAGAACCAGAAAGCACCATTAGAGACCGCAAAGTGAAACAGTCGCCACTTAAAGATGTAGCAGGAGTGTTTAGATCCTTTAATTATGCAGTGTATGCAACCATATTTAATAATCTGGAAAATTTTAATTACTCTAAAGAAGAATTATTTCATTTTGCCGACGTACTTTACAGTTATATGACGGCAGTTTTTCTAAGAAAATACGTAAAGTATGTTCAATCACATAATTTAAGTATTGGATATATAAAAGAAATTAAATTTATGCTTGAGTACTGTCTTTTGGAAAAAGCAGTGTATGAATTAGGATATGAATTAAATAGCAGGCCTAGATGGGCAGTGATCCCGTTAAAAGGAATTTCAAAAATTATTAATAGCCAACCAAAAGTATGAGTAAAGTAATAGTACATAGTTTATTTTCTGAATTTGATATCAATCTGTTTAAAGCTGGAAAGCACTATAGATTATATGAAAAATTTGGATCGCATATTACTACGGTCGATGGAGTAAAGGGGACTTACTTTGCTGTTTGGGCACCATCGGCTAAATCAGTTTCTGTAATCGGTGATTTTAATTTTTGGATAGAAGGAGAACATCAGTTAAATGTTCGTTGGGATGAGTCCGGTATATGGGAAGGTTTTATACCGGAAGTAGGAAAAGGAAGTGTTTATAAGTATAAAATTCATGCCCATAACAATGATATTAAAACCGAAAAAGCAGACCCTTACGCACGTAGATGTGAGCATCCACCAAAAACAGCTTCTGTAGTCTGGGAAGATGTTTATGCTTGGAAGGATGATAAATGGATGAAAAAAAGAAAAAAGAATAATGCTATTAATGCGCCTTTTTCTGTATACGAAATTCATTTAGGTTCCTGGAAAAGAAGAGTTGAAGAAGATAGATCATTATCATATACCGAATTGGCAGATGAATTGGTTGACTATGTTAAAGAAATGAATTTTACCCACGTAGAGTTGATGCCTATTATGGAATACCCTTACGATCCATCTTGGGGTTACCAACTTACCGGATATTTTGCTCCTACCTCAAGGTTTGGTTATCCAGAGGAATTTAAACTTTTAGTAGATAAATTACATCAAAATGACATCGGAATTTTACTGGACTGGGTTCCATCACATTTTCCTGAAGACGCCCACGGATTAGGATTTTTTGATGGATCTTGTTTATATGAACACCCTGATAAAAGGAAAGGGTATCATCCCGATTGGAAAAGCTTGATCTTTAATTACGGACGAAACGAAGTTAAAAGCTTTTTGATCAGTAATGCAATTTTTTGGTTAGACCAGTACCACGCAGATGGTTTAAGAGTAGATGCCGTAGCATCTATGCTATTTTTAGATTATTCGAGAGAAGACGGAGAATGGGAACCTAATATATATGGAGGAAGAGAAAACCTGGAAGCGATTGCTTTTATGAAAGAGCTAAATGAAGAAGTTTATAAAAGTTTCCCTGATGTCCAGACAATAGCAGAAGAATCTACATCATTCCCAATGGTGTCAAAACCTACTTTTCTTGGAGGTCTTGGTTTTGGAATGAAATGGATGATGGGTTGGATGCACGATACATTACAATACTTTGCTAAAGAACCTATTTACAGAAAACATCACCAAAATGATCTAACTTTCAGCATGACGTATGCCTTTACAGAAAACTTTATGTTACCATTATCTCACGATGAAGTAGTGTACGGTAAGAAAAGTATTATTGGTAGAATGCCAGGAGATGAATGGCAACAGTTTGCAAATTTACGATTGTTATATAGTTATATGTTTACCCATCCTGGAACAAATCTGCTTTTTATGGGTGCTGAGTTCGGGCAAAGAGAAGAATGGAATTTTCAAGCTAGTTTAGATTGGCATTTATTACAATATGACTATCATTCAGGAATTAAAAAGCTTATAACAGACCTTAATTCATTATATAAAACATACCCGGCACTCTATGAAAAACAGTTTAGTGCAGATGGTTTTGAATGGATTAGCTATGACGATCATGAGAATTCTGTGGTTGCTTATATAAGAAAAGGTAATAAAGAAGAAGAAGTATTGGTTATAGCTTGCAATTTTACACCAGTGCCAAGAAATACTTACAAAATTGGATTACCTAACAAAGGAAGGCTAATCCAATTATTTAATAGTGATGAAAAAGCCTATGGAGGTACAGGGGATTTTGAATCAAAAGAATACGTGATAAAAAACAAAGAATGGCATTATAGGAAGTATTCTGCAGAAGTTAATATCCCTCCTTTGGGAGCCGTAGTGTTCAAAATTGACACAAAAAATTAAGTCTCATTTGTAAAAATTTAAAACTGTAATTAGAACTCATTAAACAATTGTTAATTCAGTGCAGTTTCAAACGTTTTCGTTGATTTTTCTTAATAAATACTCATTAAAAGAGTTTCTTTATTAAGATAGTTATTGTTTTTTTACATAACAAGAAACAAGATAAAGAAACCAGCCAGCTATGATTACTAATACTGAGTTAGAAATAAAAGGAAATTTATTTCCAGGAAAAATAATATCCTTCTCCCAGAACGTAGATAAAATCAATTTTACTACAGAAAACGGAGTTATATTACAAGTAACTATTCTTAGAGGAAGTGTTATTCGCTTTAGATATGCCACCGATAATAATTTTGAAAAAGATTTTTCATATGCGATCAGCGAGGATGGCGCGAGAGGATATAGTAAACTTGAGGTGGTAGAAAAAGATAAAGAATATCAAATAATCACTTCGCGGGTAGTAGTCCACATCCATAAATTAGATTTAAAAAACACAATTCGAGATCTAGAAGGAAATATTATTTGCAAAGATGACTGGGGGTTTCACTGGGAACAAAGCTATGAATACGGTGGTAACATTGTAAAAATGAGTAAATCCGCTCCGCAAGGAGAATGTTATTACGGCTTAGGTGATAAACCCATGCACCTTAATCTTAAAGGGAAACGAATAGAGAACTGGGCAACTGACCAATATGCTTTCGGAAAAGACCAGGATCCGTTATATAAAAGTGTTCCTTTTTATATAGGGATGTATGAAGAAAGAGCCTATGGGATTTTCTTCGACAATTCTTTTAAAACATTTTTTGATTTCTGTAATGAACGCCGAAATGTTACAAGTTTTTGGGCTCATGGAGGTGAGATGAATTATTATTTCTTCTATGGACCTAATATGCAGGATGTGATCACAAGATACACCGATCTTACAGGTAAACCAGAATTACCTCCGTTATGGGCACTGGGATATCACCAGTGTAAATGGAGCTATTATCCAGAGAGCAAGGTAAAAGAAATTACCTCAAAATTCAGAGACTTGAAAATACCGTGCGACGCCATTTATCTGGATATCGATTATATGGATGGATTTAGATGTTTTACGTGGAATAAAGAATATTTTCCCGATCCAAAGCGAATGGTAGAAGAGTTGGCAGAGGATGGTTACAAAACCATTGTGATCATAGATCCTGGTATTAAAATAGATGATCAATATTGGGTATATCAGGAAGCAATGGATAAAGATTATTTCTGTAAACGTGCAGATGGTCCTTATATGAGAGGGAAAGTATGGCCTGGAGAATGTTTCTTCCCTGACTTTACCAACCCCGAAGTAAGAGAGTGGTGGGCTGGTTTATTTAAAGAGCTTATTGATGAAATTGGAGTTAAAGGAGTTTGGAATGATATGAACGAACCTGCTGTAATGGAGGTGCCGGGCAAAACATTTCCGGATGATGTTCGCCATAATTATGACGGAAATCCATGCAGCCACAGAAAAGCACATAATATTTATGGTACGCAGATGGCGAGGGCAACTTATGAAGGAATCAAACGATTTGCATATCCAAAACGTCCATTTGTGATCACTCGATCAGCATATTCAGGTGCTCAGCGCTATACTTCATCCTGGACTGGTGATAACGTAGCTACTTGGGAGCATCTTTGGATTGCAAATATACAGGCGCAGCGTATGAGTATGAGTGGTATGTCATTTACAGGAAGTGATATTGGTGGTTTTGCAGAACATCCTACTGGTGAGTTATATGCCCGTTGGATTCAATTAGGTGTGTTCCATCCTTTTTGTCGTACACATTCTTCTGGAGATCACGGAAATCAAGAGCCTTGGACTTTTGGTGAGGAAGTAATTGATGTTACCAGAAAATATGTAGAACTACGTTATCAATTATTACCTTATTTATACACCATGTTTTGGGAGTATGCAGAAGAAGGAATACCTATGCTAAAGTCATTGGTATTATATGATCAATTAGACCTTCAAACGCATTATAGAACAGATGAGTTTATATTTGGGAATCAAATACTTGTATGTCCGGTTCAAGAGCCTAATGCAAAAGGTAGAAGATTGTATATTCCTCGAGGAAACTGGTACAATTACTGGACTCGTGAGTATGTAAAAGGAGGTATGGAGCAATGGGTAGATGCCGACTTGGATACCATTCCGTTATTTATAAAAGAAGGAGCGATTATACCAAAATATCCTATACAACAATATGTAGGAGAGAAAAAAATTGAAGAACTAAAGCTGGAGGTATATTATAAATTAGGAAATAAAGAGATTTCTAAAGTATATGAAGATGCGCAAGATGGTTATGATTATGCCAAAGGTAGGTTTAGCCTAAGAAGTTTTGCCTTTACAGGGAAAGAGAATGAAATTATCATACAACAACATAAAAACGGAACGTATATCACCGAATATGAAAATATGAAAATTGAACTAATTGGATTACCATTTACTGTTAGTGAAATTGAAATAGATAACGTAGTGGTGCCTCTCAAGGATTTACAGTTTAACGCAAAAGAAAACACTGTAGTAGTTCCTAAAAATTTCGCAGAATTGCATATTACGGGGTGATTTTTTAAATAAACTTGGTAATTGTTTAAATCCTCATATGAGTTAAAAATAGAGACTGATTATGTTATTATTTGCTTGATATTTTTGTAATTTTAACACTCAATTGTTGATAACAAATCATTATGAAAACAAAAAATATTATAGTCGCTTTTGGATCTATATTCTTATTCCTTTCCTGTGCGACCAATCCCTTCACTGGTAAACAAACACTGGCTTTGGTGCCAAATTCACAGATTTTACCAATGGCTTTTCAGCAATACAACCAGTTTTTGGGAGAGAATAAGGTGGTTACTGGAACAGCAGAAGCCGAAATGGTGAAGAGTGTAGGACAAAAAATAGCTAGAGCATCAGAAAGATGGTTAAATGCTAACGGATATCCTGGATATCTTAAAGATTATAAATGGGAATACAACTTGGTACAAGACAAAACTGTAAATGCGTGGTGTATGCCTGGCGGAAAAATAGTTTTTTATACAGGTATTATGCCCATAGCACAGAGTGAAACCGGTGTAGCAGCGATTATGGGACACGAAGTGGCTCACGCATTGGCTAATCACGGACAACAACGAATGAGTGCAGCACAACTTCAACAAGTGGCCGGAGTAGCTACCGCAGTAGCTGCTAGTGGACAAAAAGAGGAAACACAACAAATTATTGGAACTGCCTTTGGATTAGGAAGTCAGTTAGGAGTGATGTTGCCTTTTAGTAGAAGTCACGAAACAGAAGCAGATCGTATAGGACTGCAATTAATGGCCATTGCTGGATATAATCCGGATGAGGCAGCAGAACTATGGAAACGTATGAAAGCCAACAGTGGTGGACAAGCTCCTCCAGAGTTTCTGAGTACGCATCCTTCAAATGACACACGTATTGCCAATCTGAATGCCTGGTCTCCTGCTGCAAAAGCAGAAGCTAAGAAATTTGGAGTAACATCTTTTAAATAATTGTAAATTTTAAAATCTTAAAAAGATTATACCTATTTTAGAAGCTGTTCTGGAACAATCCGGAACAGTTTTTTTAATTATAAAATATGCGAGAAACACTTCCTAAAGGTCATAAGAAACTGTTAAATGCCTGGGCCTTTTATGACTGGGCAAACTCTGTTTATAGTTTAACCATTGTATCAGCTGTATTTCCGATTTTTTATGGGGCATTATTTGAAAAAGGAGAAATGGTCGAGGTTTTTGGATTCAATATAAGAAGTGTTCCTTTGATTACAATTGCCACGGCAATTGGTTTTAGTTTTGTAGCTGTTACTTCACCTGTATTATCGGGTATCGCTGACTATATTGGTAATAAAAAGGTGTTCATGAAATTCTTTAATTACATCGGAGCTTTATCCTGCGTAGGATTGTTTTGGTTTAATAAAGAAGCCATTTATTATAGTCTTTTTTGTTATGTTACCGCTTTGGTAGGCTTTTGGGGAAGTATTGTTTTCTACAATTCCTATTTACCCGATATTGCATTTCCAGAACAGCATGATAAAGTAAGTGCCAAAGGTTATTCTTTAGGATATATCGGAAGTGTTATCCTCCTTTTATTAAACTTAGGAATGGTAATGTTTCCTAATGTTTTTGGTTTTGGAGATGGTGGAACAGGTTCTTTAACAGGTATGAGATATTCTTTCATACTTGTAGGTGTGTGGTGGATTGGTTTTAGTCAATACTCATATTATTACCTCCCAAAAGGTTACAGCTCTGGACATAAAGTTACCAAAGATGTCTTTTTTAAAGGATTTAGAGAATTAAAAAGCGTTTGGAAATCTATGTCTCAAACTGTTCATTTAAAAAGATATTTGATTGCCTTTTTTGTATATAGTATGGCAGTACAAACAGTAATGTTGATAGCCACTTATTTTGGAGAAAAAGAAATAAATTGGGGGGGCGATGATAATAAAACTATTGGATTAATTCTGAGTATCCTTATTATTCAAATAGTCGCTGTAGGAGGTGCTATAATCACATCTAGATGTTCCAATAAGTATGGTAATATTCATACCTTAATAGTTCTTAATATTATCTGGGTTTTAATCTGTATTTACGCTTTTTTCATGACTGATCCAATACATTTTTATTTGGCGGCAGGGGTAGTTGGGTTAGTGATGGGAGGAATTCAGGCTTTATCTAGATCTACATATTCTAAATTTTTACCCAAAACAGAAGACACCACTTCCTTTTTTAGTTTTTATGATGTTGCAGAAAAAGTTGGAATTGTAATAGGAATGGGAGTCTATGCAATTGTTGATTTGTATACAGGTAGCATGCGGAGTGCTACATTATTTTTAGTAGTGTTTTTTGCATTAGGCATATTTCTTCTTTTCCGAGTACCTAGAAATCAATAGTGGAAAAATTTTCAAAAGAAACAAATATTCTTTCGTTTGAGGACACTTATGTTTCCATTCTAATCTAATTTTATGATCGTCAAATCAACTACGCTTTTAGCGTAGTTATTTTGATTAGAAATCTTAGATAAAAGGGGCTGTAAAAAGAAATATTGAATTGAATTGTCCGTTATTATGTTATCATTTTTAAAGTTTTTATATCTAAAAATAGATCTTGATCGAAAAAGTATGTTGTTTATCTAATAAGTATAGATAGTTTATGATCTATAATGGATCAAAATGCGTAGATATATTGATTTTTGAATTTAATATTGCAACCAAATTTTACATAAACATAAAAACTCATGAAGAAAATAATTTTAATTCTTACCGTTGTATTGCTAGCTTCTTGTTCTGCAAGTCAGAAAACGATCATTGCTGCTAAGAAAACATTAAAAGGAGAGTGGTCTTTGGATAAAATATCCTATGATCGATCTGGTGTTTTTGAGGTTACCTTGTATAATGATGCTTCTGCAGAATGTCTTACGGGAGGTATCTGGAAATTTATTCCGAACAATAATACAGGAATGTATACGGTAAATGAAAATCAATGTACTTCTACAGGAGCACGAAATTTCAGGTTTACTATACCTGAGCCTTCAGAGAATGGTGAATATAGTTTTCTGTTCAAACCAATTGACGAAAAAAAGAGAAGTACTAATGATAATAAAGGTTATAGGATGACTTTAAAACATTTAGATGAAACAACGATGACTTGGACACAAACCGTAAGTCTGGAGGGAAAGCCTTTTGTCATTACAATGAATTTTAATAAACTACAATAACTCAAATCTTTACACAATGATTAAATCAATTTTAAAAAATATAGGAATTGCTTGTATCACACTTGCTATGTTAAATAGTTGTGATGCTGTACAAAATGCAAATAATACTCAAAAAGGAGCTGTAATTGGTACTACAACAGGCGCTGTTCTCGGTGGAGTAATCGGGAACAATGTTGGGAATAAAGAAAATTCAGTATTAGGAGCTGTAATTGGAGGTGTTGTTGGTGGAGTTGCTGGTGGTATTATCGGTAAACAGATGGATAAGCAAGCACAAAAAATCGAGGAGGAAATTCCCGGAGCAGAAGTGACAAGAATTGGAGAAGGAATTGACATCGTTTTTGATGAAAACAGTGGAGTCTATTTCGAGACCAATAAATATAACATCAATACCAAATCAAGAGAGAATTTAAATAAGTTAGTCAATGTTTTTAAGGAATATCCTGATACCAATATTATTGTAGAAGGACATACTGATAGTTCTGGAGATGACGCCTATAATATGGAATTGTCTAAGAAAAGAGCAAATTCTGTAACCAGCTTTCTAATTTCTCAGGGAATAGATAAGGATCGTCTTACTACCTATTATCACGGAGAAACAATGCCAAAATATGATAATTCTACAGCAGAAGGAAGGGCTAAGAATCGAAGAGTAGAATTTGGTGTCGTTGCTAATGAACAGATGATAGAAGATGCAAAACAAAAAGTAGATTAAATAAAGGTAATTATAACTAAATAAAAGCCTCAATGAAACCGCAGTTTCATTGAGGCTTTTTGTTTTTGGTTGTATCCATACCCTGAAAACAGTGATCCTATTTTCACTATATATGATATAGTTTATAGGGTGTGAGATCAGGATATTTGTAGTGTTAAATCTAAATAACCTCTTTAAAACCAAAGTCTTGAGAATATTATCATTAGTAATTTTGTGTGTGTTTTTCTGTAGTTGTGGTGCTTCTGATCAATTAACCAGAGCCGCAGAAAGTTCAATTAACGGAGTTTGGATTTTAAAAGAGGTTAATTTTGATACCGAAAGTAAAGGAACTTATACCGTAACGATCCTGGACAACATTCCTCTCAGGTGCATTGAAAATACCAACTGGGAGTTTATTTCTAATAATAATACCGGTAGCTACGCACTATCGGGATCTGCATGTAATAAAACGGGGATCTACAATTTTATTTGGTCTGTTCCTAAAGAAATGTATGGGTTTAATCATAGTATTCTACTAAAACCGGTAAATGCTAAAATGAAAAGCGAAATCAATAATAAAGGATACCGCATGCAGCTCTTTGAACTTGCAGAGAACAGAATGACCTGGGGCTATGATATGATAGTGAATGGAAAAAAATTCACAATCAAACTAAATTTTGACAAACAATAATCTTCAAATAATTAAAACCAAAACACTTATAACACAAATGAAATCACACAATATCAAAAACTCAAAAAGACCGTTGTATTTAGCAATACTATTGATTACAGTTGTGAGCTGTAAAACGATGAAAAATGCAGAAATCGGAGGCTTTATCGGTGCCGCTGGTGGAGCGGTAATCGGTGGAGTTATAGGAGAGAGCTTAAGTGAAGAAGCCGAGATTGGAGCTGTCATTGGCGGAATTGTTGGTGCTACTGTTGGTAGCATTATAGGAGATCGCATGGATCAACAGGCTAAAAAAATTGAAGAAGAGATGCCGAGCGTTGCTGTAGAAAGAGTAGAAGAAGAGATTAATATTGTATTTGATGAAGAAAGTGGTGTGTATTTCAAAAGTAACAAGCACGACTTAAACGAGTCATCCAAGGAGACTATTAAGAAATTGGCTCTGATTTTAAAAGAATACCCTAATTCTAATGTTCTTATAGAAGGGCATACGGATAACGTAGGTAAAGAAGAATCAAATTTTGTGTTGTCAAAATATAGAGCGCAATCCGTACGAGATTATTTGATTTTGCAAGGAGTTGAAGAGCAAAGATTTACTGTAAAGTACTATGGTGAATCACAACCCAAATATAGCAATGATACCCCAGAAGGGAAATCAAAAAACAGAAGAGTAGAAGTTACTATTTCACCAAATGAAGAATTAAGAAGACAGGCAGTTGCTCAAATAAAAGAGTAAAGTATTGTAATTGAGAATGATAAGCCCCGACTTAGTAATCGGGGTTTTTTTATGCTCAAAATTTACGTATCTTCAATCAATGCATAGTCATTCACACATACTAATTATTGGCGGGGGCTTGGCCGGTCTTACGAGTGCTATTCACTTAGCTAAGTCGCAAATACCGGTTATACTCTTAGAAAAAGATGTATATCCAAAACACAAAGTTTGTGGAGAATATATTTCGAATGAGGTGCTACCTTATCTGGATTTTTTAGGAATAGAATTAGATCAATTTAATCCGGTACGTATTTCAGAACTAAATATCAGTACTGTAAAAGGTAAAATGGTCAAAAGTAAACTTCCTTTAGGTGGTTTTGGTATAAGCAGATTTACATTAGACAGTTATTTATGGAATATGGCCAAATCGCTTGGAGTACAGATGCTTAACGATCAAGTGTTGGATGTAACATATAATCACAAAATATTTCAAGTGACAACCGCTAACCAGGATGTCTTAACAAGTGATTATGTAATAGGAGCTTATGGCAAACGTTCAGGCTTGGATAAAAATTTGAAACGTGATTTTAGTCAAAAAAAGTCTCCTTGGTTAGCTGTAAAGGCGCATTATAAAGCCAGTTTTGATCCTAAAACGGTAGCATTACATAATTTTGATGGTGGGTATTGCGGATTGTCTATGGTAGAAAATAATTTGGTGAATGCTTGTTATTTGGTGAATTATCAAAGTTTTAAGCGATATAAGGACATTACAGGCTTTGAGAATCAAGTACTGCATAAAAACCCTTATTTAAAAGAGTTTTTTGAAAATTCAGAATCTATGTTTAAAAAACCAATTACTATTAGCCAAATTAACTTTAATAAGAAAAAACCCGTCGAGAATCACATTTTCATGATAGGAGATGCCGCGGGGCTTATTCATCCTCTTTGTGGTAACGGAATGGCAATGGCAATTCAAAGTTCGCAAATGTTATGCGATCTATTAGTAAAAAATTACAGTTCAAAACAATATACAACTATAGAAATTCAAAAATTATATAGTCGACATTGGAATTCAGCATTCTCAAAACGATTGTATACAGGTAGAATGTTGCAAAAAATATTACTAGATCGAGGATTTCAACAAATAGCGCACAGTATTGCTCGGGCGCTACCATCGATAGTGCCTCAAATTATAAAACAAACACACGGGAAGCCATTAGTATGTTAGTAAATCTTTCACATAGAAGTAATGAGGCTGAGCTTATGGATGATCCAAAAGTCAACAGAGAGGACCTTGCTGTAGCATTGGCTGATATTTCTACAGTAAATAAATGGTTAGGTGGTAATAATATAACCATTAGTGCTGTTATGGACCGAATAAAGAATGATAGTGCAAAAGAATGGATCATCACTGATCTTGGTTGTGGAGATGGCGAAATGTTAAGACAACTAGCAGATGTACTAAAAAAAAATAAAATAAAAGCTAGGCTTATAGGTGTTGATAATAATGACAAATGCATAGATCAAGCGATAAAATTAAGTGATGAGACCCGCAACATTGAATTTTATAAAAAAGACATTTTAACATTAACAAAAGATGATTTTTACTGTGACATCATTATTTGCACGTTAACATTACATCATTTTAACGATGAAGAGATAAAAAAAGTACTCAAAAAAAGTATAGAATTGGTTTCTGATACAATCATTATCAATGATATCCATCGAAATAAATTGTCATATTATTTGTTTAAATTATTTAGTTTCTTTTTTATCAAAGGATATATCGCAAAAAATGACGGATTAATATCCATTAAAAGAGGGTTTAAGAGAAAAGAGTTATTGGAATTTGCTAAAGATTTACAGTTAAAAAACTACGACTTAAGATGGAAATGGGCCTTCAGGTATCGTTGGATTATCAATAGTTAAATAATAAAGGGAAATACATTGAGTGTTAAAATAATAACGGTCGCAAAACAGTTACCAGAATATGTAAGAGAAACAAAAGAAATTCTTCCTTTTGTTTCGCAATGGCTATCCGGGCAGGAGGATCGCTTTAGGAGAAAGGTTCTTAAGATTTTCGAAAATGCTGCTGTAGATAAGCGCTATGGAATTATGAGTATTGAAGAAGTATTTACAGCAACTTCTTTTCAAGAGAAAAATGATATACATATTCGCGAAGTTAAAAAATTAGGAAACTCCGTAATAAAGAAAGCATTAGATCAAGCAGGTTGGGATCCAAAATCCTTAGATTATATCATTACCGTAAGTTGCACTGGTATTATGATTCCATCATTGGATGCTTATATTATTAATTCATTAGAGCTTAGACAAGATATTGTAAGATTACCTGTTACAGAAATGGGGTGTGCAGCAGGAGTTTCGGGTATGATTTATGCAAAAAGTTTTCTTCAGGCCAATCCGGGTAAAAGAGCTGCTGTCATTGCTATAGAATCTCCAACAACTACATTTCAGCATAATGATTTTAGTATGGTCAATATCGTTAGTGCAGCAATTTTTGGCGACGGTGCAGCTTGTGCCTTGCTTTCGTCAGAAGAAGACGCGGTTGGACCTGCAATTATCGGAGATGCGATGTATCATTTTTATGATGCTACTGCTATGATGGGATTTAAACTTACAAATACCGGTTTACAAATGGTATTGGATAAAGAAGTACCCGATAAAATTGCTAAACATTTTCCAGATATTATTCATCCTTTCCTTAAAAAGCACGGGACATCTATAGAAGAAATAGATCATCTTATATTTCATCCCGGTGGAAAGAAGATCGTGCAGACTGTAGAAGGACTTTTTGGAGATCTCGGTAAGAATATTGATGACACAAAAACGGTATTACGTGAGTATGGGAACATGAGTAGTGCCACCGTTTTATATGTTTTAGAACGTTTTATGGATAAAAAGCTAAGCAAAGGTGAAACAGGACTAATGCTCAGTTTTGGTCCCGGTTTTTCTGCTCAAAGAATATTACTGGAATGGTGATTATATTAATTAAAAATCAACAAAAATGAAAAATGTATGGGGTTATATCGTTTTGACTATTGTTTCTATTTCGTCTTGTTCCAATAACGAGAATTCTGATGTAGGAACAAATAATCCAACCACAGAAACTACTGCAGTAGTTTCTAATGTTTCGGTTACAGGAGAAGAGAATAACTACACTTTTAGTGTAGAAATAAAAAGCCCGGATCAGGGTTGTAATCAATATGCAGATTGGTGGGAAGTCATTTCTGAAGAAGGAATGTTGCTATATCGAAGAATTTTGGCACATAGCCACGTAAACGAACAACCTTTTACCAGATCGGGAGGACCCATAAACATTACTAAAGATCAGATAGTATACATAAGAGCCCATATGAACAATAAAGGATATGGCAACATAGTATTTAAGGGAAGTGTATCTACTGGATTTAGTCAGGAAACAATAGAAATTACTTTTGCAAATGAATTAGAAACGGCAGAGCCTTTGCCAAACGGATGTGCCTTTTAAAAAAATAGATTTTGACAAAAGAACAAATTATAGATAAATTACCTTATCAAGAACCATTTCTATTTGTAGATGAAATTGTAGAAGTTGATGAAAATTTTATTAAAGGCTACTATACACTAAAAACGGATGAGTATTTTTATAAAGGTCATTTTAAACATCAACCGATCACTCCTGGAGTAATTCTAACAGAGATTATGGCTCAAATTGGTTTGGTATGCCTTGGAATTTTTCTTTTTAAAGATAAATTAGTTGATAATCAATTGGCAGGAGTAGCTATGAGCAGTGCCGAAATTGATTATTATAGATCAGTATTACCAAGAGAAAAAGTAATTGTTATATCTGAAAAAGAATATTTTAGATTTAATAAACTAAAGTGTAATGTAAGTATGTACAATGAAGAAAATAAATTAGTTGCAAAGGGTTTCATTGCAGGAATGATTACAAATCTTGATTAAATGAGCATAGGATATTCATTGGTGAAATTAGCGATAAAAATTAAAGGTGAAAAGAAATCCTGGTCAACAGATCCTATTGATTATCTTAAAAAACGCAAAGAAAATATTGATAGCCCTAGCAGTAAGATTTTATTGGGTAACTCTTTTCGCACTAGAAATATTTTGGATAATAAGGTTACAGAAATTATTCCTTCAAATCCATCAAATGAGTTTTTACTATTCTATTGTCACGGGGGAGCATTTATTTACGGGCCAACAAAAAATAACTGGAAATCCATAGCACGAATTGTAAAACACACGAACACTCGTGCCTGGATGATTGATTATCCAAAAGCACCTGAAAATAAAATTGAGACAATCACTAAGAATATTTGTGAGGCATACCACAAGGCATTAGACGAATATGACGCTTCTAAAATCATTTTTATAGGAGATTCTGTGGGGGGTAATTTGCTAACTTCTTTAACTCAGGGATTAATTCAGGATGGAAAAGAATTACCAAATCGTCTAATATTAGTGACCCCAATGGTAGATGCAAGTCTTTCTAATCCTAAAATAGGAGAGATTGATCCTATTGATCCTATTTTAAGTTATAAAGGAGTGCATTCTGCAAAAAAGATGTGTGCCGGAGATTTTTCTTTGAAGGATCCAATTATCTCACCGTTATATGGCTCATTTAAAGATTTTCCTCCTATTCATATTTTTATGGCTACCAATGATATTTTGATGCCTGATCAGGAATTGTTTATAGAAAAAGTTAAAAAAGATGGTGGGCAGATTGATGTAATTGTTGGAGAAGGTATGCCACATATCTGGCCATTTTTACCATTTTTTAAAGAAGCTGCAACAGCAATGAAGAATATTATTTCCATTATCAATACCACGGTTAGAAATGAAAAGTAGGAGAGTTGTTATTACTGGTTTAGGAGTAGTTGCTCCAAATGGAACGAACGTTTTAGATTTTAATCATCATATTAAAAAGGGGATTTCCGGAATTCGATATATTGAAGAATTAAATAAACTTAATTTCTCCTGTAAAATCGCTGGTAATCCAATATATAATAAAGATTACTTAAATAATTACTTTAACTCAATACAATTAAAAGGTTTACAAGCTACAGGTTTAGAATATGGAGTGATTGCGGGTTTGGATGCTTGGCAAGATGCTGGATTATCAATTCGTAATAAAACAGAAGATCCTCTTTGGGAAGCAGGAGTTATTTTTGGAACAGGTATACTTGGTGTTGATAAATTTAGAGAAGCCATTTACAAGGTGGATGATGGCAATGTTAGAAGATTAGGTAGCACCACAGTTATCCAAACTATGGCTAGTGGTATTAGTGCATTTTTAGGGGGAATAATTGGATGCGGAAATATAACAACAACGAATTCCTCGGCTTGTAGTACCGGAACAGAGGCTATTTTTATGGCATATGATCATATTGCGGCCAATAAAGCCGAAATCATCTTAGCAGGAAGCACTAGTGATAGTGGTCCTTATGTTTGGGGTGGTTTTGATGCGATGAGGATTCTACCACATAAATACAATGATAATCCAACAGCAGCATCGAGACCGATGAGCGCAACAGCCAGTGGTTTTGTGCCAGGAAGCGGGGCAGGAGCTCTGGTTATAGAAAGTCTGGAAAATGCTCAAAAACGAGGGGCAACGATTTATGCGGAAATATTAGGTGGACACGTGAATAGTGGTGGACAACGTAATGGAGGAAGCATGACTGCGCCTAACAGTACAGCGGTCCAAAGATGTATTGAGCAAGCGGTCATAAATGCTGGTATAAGCTCTAATGAAGTTGATACTATTAATGGTCATCTTACCGCAACAACAAAAGATGTGGTTGAAATTAGAAACTGGTGTGAAGCCTTAGGAAGAAACGGAAACGATTTTCCTTATATTAATTCATTAAAGAGTCTGGTTGGACATTGTCTTGCAGCTTCAGGCAGTATAGAAAGCGTAGCGAGTGTTTTACAGCTTAAAGAAGGTTTTGTGTTTGGAAATATTAATTGTGAAGATTTACATCCTGAAATTGAGAAATTGGTGCATAGGGACCGGATTCCGATTAAAACCATTACAAAACCAATTAATGTTGCTGCAAAGGCTAGCTTTGGTTTTGGTGATGTAAATGCATGTATTATCTTTAAAAAATATTCAGAATTATAAGTCAATGAAAAAAGAAGTATTACTAGAGAAGCTACAAACGATTATAGAACCATATGTCCAAAATCAAGCAGGACTGCAGCAGCTTTCTGAAGACACAAATTTTATTGATGATTTAGAAATAAACTCCGCAAATTTAGTAGATGTCATTCTAGACGTCGAGGATGAATTCGGTATTGAAATTGATAATGATGGTATGGATAAAATGCTCACCGTTAGAGCCTCGATAGAAGTGATACAAGAAAAATTAGCAGCTAAAAGTAGATGATTGGTAATGACATAGTAGATCTTAAATTGGCCGCAATACAAAGCAATTGGCGTAGAAGAGGTTGGCTGGATAAGATTTTTGAACAGTCTGAACAAGATAGAATTAAGAAAGTACAAGATCCCGAATTGATGGTTTGGCAATTATGGAGTATGAAAGAAGCTGCCTATAAAGCTCACCAGCGACGTTATTCTTTATCCCGAAAGTATAATCCAAAAGATTTTGTCTGTACGGACACCTGCGTTTATATACAAGATACCGCATATCAGACTGTTTCAGAACGAACGGATAACTTTGTGTATACCATTGCTTATAGCATTGCAGATAACACAAATTTTATATCAAAAGTGTACAATCAAAGAGACAACCAGTATAAAACAATACTTCAGCATTATATAGCGGATATCAAAGGAATACATCCCTATGCAGTAAAACTTGAAAAAAATGAAAATGGCATTCCAGGTATAAAAATCTTTGATGAGTCAACAGACATTATTTTTTCATTGACGAGTCATGGTTCATTTTCGGCTTTTGCAATTGATTTATAAAAAAATATTGTCTTTTATTAAGCACCACTAATATGCTTCATAGACTTCATCTTATCAACTACCTCTTTTTTAAGCCTGGTACTTAAGGGTACTATAAAATCCTTTATAAAAATTTGATTATCAAATATTTTATCAATCTTATGTAATGCCACCAAAAATGATTTATGGCTTTTGATAAAATCGTTTTCGGGTAATGAATTTTGCATATTTTTTAATGTACCGTGAGTAATAAGTGTTTCTTGGGTAGTTACAATTTTTATATAGTTTTGTTGCGCTTCGACAAATAGAATTTTGTTCAATGCTATTTTTTTTATTTCTCTGTCTTGTTTGATAAATAAATATTGGCACGTTTCTTTATTACTAATAAGATTAAAGGTTTTGTCAACCGCTTGTTTAAAGCGCTCAAACGAAATAGGCTTAACCAAATAATCAATAACATTAAAATCATAACTTTCCAAAGCATATTCAGAGTAGGCTGTTGTCATAATGGTTGGAGGGACCTTTTTTTGTGTTTTTAACCATTCAATTCCTGTCATTAATGGCATTTGAATATCTAAAAACAAAACATCAACATGCTTTTCTTGTAGTAATATCTCAGCTTGGCGTACATTTTTACATATTCCTATTACTTCTAAAAATTCCACATCCTTGCAATACTCGTTAAGAGCTTCCCTAGCCAAGGGTTCATCATCCACAATAAGACATTTAAGCACCATTATCTATAAATTTATTTCTAAAAACACCTTATGAACATTGTCCTGAGTAGAGATTCGTAGATCATATTGACTTTCATACAAAAGAGCTAATCTTCGTTTTACATTTTGCAATCCAATACCACTTAAGTTTGTGTTAGAATTATTGAAGGAATCAAAGGTGTTTTCTATCGTACATTGTAGTTTATTGTTAGTCTCAAATAATTTGATATTGATTTGATTTTTTGAAGGATCATCATCATTACTTACGTGTTTAAAAGCATTTTCAATAAAAGGAATGAGTAACAGGGGAGCGATCAATTGATCTTCGTTGATATTAGAAATATGATATTCTAGTATAATATCATCTCCTTTCCTAAGTTTTTCAATTTCAATATACTTCGAAATGTAATCCAGCTCTTTTTTTAATGCTATTTTTTGGGAATTACTTTCGTATAATTGATATCGAAGTAAATCTGAGAACCTGAGCAGTGTATTTTTTGCAAGGACAGAATTTTTATCAATAAGATGATAAATACTATTAATTCCATTGAATAGAAAATGTGGATTTAGCTGTGCTTTTAGATATTTTAGTTCACTTCGATGTCTTTCTTTCTGTAATTCTTGTTTCTTTTTCTCGGATTCAAAATACTCTAAAGGAAATCGAAATAAAAAACCTAAAAACATATAAAAGACATTAAAAATAAAATCCGGAAATAACCATATCATCGTAAATTCAAAAAATGTATAACGCTCTTCTATGATATTATTAGCTTCGGTAAAATAATAATCTAAATACCCTTCCAATCCACTAATCAAAAAGAAAAAAAGCAAGGTTGTGGTAAAAAAATTAAAAAATTTATTTTTTACAAAATAATATGGAACAGCAATGAAATATTGCCAATAGAATAGTAACATGTTACTTATAATTCCATAACCAAAAGCTACATACAGCAGATTGTTTTCTGTAGAAAAACCATTCCAGGTTAGATTATCAAATCCTAAAAAGGCAAGGCTCCAATGAGCACCCCAAAAAATGAAATGAAAAATAAAAATCCAACGTCTAAATATTTTCTTTTGCATTAATTCTTCAAATTGAAATTATAGGATATGAGATAGCTAATTATCTAGTTGTTTGCAGGTATTCTACAAAATGTGCAATATACTGTTTAATAAATATATGTTTATATAATCTTATTTTATTAAAGAAAGCATCTTAAAACATAAACCATCAATGGATTGTTTTTTTGGATGAAAAGCAGAAATATTGGTAAGCATAATCACTGCTTTCTGGGATTTCTTATCAATAACAAGACAAGAAGTATACCCTCCGGTTCCGCCGTTATGAAATAAAATGGTTTGATCTTTTTTAGCAATGATATGCCAGCCTAATCCCATAGAAACCTGTTTATTAATTGTATGGGTTTCTTTCTGTGTCAAATTATAAATAGCATCATTACTCATTTGTTTTCTTACAAATTTCTCTAAGTCAATAATATTTGATTTTATTGCTCCTGCACCTGCCAATACATCAAAGTTCCAGTTAGAAGTTTCCTGCCCTTCAGGATCACGACCCATTACAAGACTACTTGACGGTATTTGATTAATATCTGTTGTAGAACTATTCATATTCAACGGTTTGAATATATTTTCTTGCAATAACGTTTCAAAACTTTGATTGGTTTTCAGTGTTAACAAATGACCCAAAAGTCCTGCTCCAAGATTAGAATAGGCACTTTGTTCTCCTGGTTTTGATTCAGTTTTAAAATCTGTTTTTAAGTATTCATATAATTTATCCGAATCATAATTGCGGTATGGGTCATTTTGATTCATTGTAAGTAAGGGAATTAAATTCTGAGGAATTCTTGGTAAACCTGATGTATGATTGGCGAGCATTTTAACGGTAATATTATTTTGATCCTCGCTTGGATTATCTAGTTTGAAAGGAAGCAAGTTCACAACAGGTTCATCTATAGACAAGGTTTCTTCTACAACTAATTTGGATAACAAAGTCGATGTAAATACTTTGGAGATAGAGCCGATCTCGAAAACAGCGTTTTGGTTCTTTTTAATTTGTAAGGAGTCATCATTTTTAAGGAAACCAATAAATTCACTTTTCTCCTGATTAATCAAAGCAACAGAAACTTCGGTTTGATTTGGGAAAACAAATAATTGTTCTTTCAAAAGTTTAGTGATCTCCTTATTTTTAATTTCATTTTTAATACTTTTTTGTGCGTTTACGATATCCGAATAATATTGTGTTACAATGAAGATTCCAAAGAGTACGAGTTTATATTTTATATAAGCCATAATAATGTATTTTGTTTCTCCGAAAGTATTCAATGTTTGATTTGAATACGCACTTTTTTGACAACCGTTACTATTTTTTTGATAAGCGCTTAAAAGTGTATTACTTTTTTAGGTTATTTAATAGAAAAGGTGTAATCCCCCAATAAAATACCGTATTTATACCCTTAAGAGGTTTCTGAATCTTTTGTAGTTTTATTCATGGGAAAACGAAGACATAAAAACTACTCAAAATGATCACTCAATTAAAGACAAAAGGGGAAGAAGTACAAGAAGAGAAAATCGAAATTACACGTTTAAAAGAAATAAATCTGGTAAATCTTGGGCTTTATCATAGCTCTGAAAGACTGTCCAAAGCGTATAGCTTGAAGTTATAAGTAGCGTAAGATGCAAAATCTTTAGTTCAGAATTGGAAAATCGAAAGTAATATTCAACTTGTTTTTATCTCGTTCATCAAAGATATTTACCTCAAAATCACTTGTGTAGATTGTGGTTTTGCCCAGAAGATTTTTGGTGATGTCTAAAGTGAAATTGATAATGATTTCTTGGGTAACTCCTTTGATCGTTAAATCCCCAATCACTTTATAAACATTATTGCCAAAATGAACTACTTCTTTACTTTCGAAAGCTATTTTAGGATATTTCTTTTTGTAAAAAAACTTTTCCCACATTAAATGTCCGTCTCTCAAAAAATTATCAGTATCAATCGTATTGACCAGGGCAGTACCTTTAAAATATGCGTTGTCCGGGTCTTCTGGATTAAAGGATATTTTGAAATCTAAACCTCCAATAGTACCTTTTGTTTCCTCAGAAACGAAGTCGAAGGATATTTTAGCATTCTTTTTATCAAACTCTAACTTAATAAAATCGTTTATTAGTGCATCTTCATGACCTATATATCCGTCTGATCCACTAATCATTTTGTCGGCTGGAGGTGTAAATTGACCATACCCAAGCGGGATCAGTAATACTAAAAATAGAATTAAATTAATCCAGGTTTTCATAATAAAGCTCATTTTTTAAAGATACAAAGGATCAATAATTGTTCCAACATGAAACAGAAATAGATATTGGTAAATTAAATGAAAATCAAGTAAATAATTATAATTTGATGTTAACGTTTCTTCAAAATTCTCAAAAAACATCTAAATTAGAATTGAAATTGATTGTTAGTCAGGTACATAAACCATAAATATTTAGATATGGAAAATCAAACAAAAGAGAAATCCTGGTCAAAAAGAAAGTTTGCAGATTTCCAAACAAAGTATCGTAGATCTTCTAATTTTGGATATGGTTCTAACAGAGATAAATTTGCTATCGCAGGTGATGGTGAGCTTTCTGTTTCAGCCAAAAACAGTGTAGAAGATCAAAATTCTTATAGCTAAAAGTTACTGTTTCGTTTTTTGTATGGAAACTTTTAGATATATAAGAATTCCAATAGAAATTATTGCACAAATCAAAAAACCCAAAAATAGGGGTAGTGCAGTATCTTCAACAAATCTTCCTATATAGGTACTGATAGGAACCGCCATTATTGTGCTTATAAATCCCGTTATGGCAGCTGCGATTCCTGCAATATGACCAACTGGTTTCATAGCCAATGCTCTTAAATTTCCGAATAAAAATCCAATTGAAAAGAATTGCATTCCAAAGAAAATTAAAAGAATCGTCACATTAGGATTCGTTCCGTTATAAAATAAAATTATATATAACAACGAAACACCAAAGAACCCATAGAGCGAAATTGATACTAGTTTCTTCATTCCGTATTTTAGAACCAACGTACCATTCAAAAAAGTTGCAGTACCGATAGAGATGGCTAACAAAGCAAAAATATATGGAAACTCATCTTTGAGCTGATATTGTTGCTCAAAAATCTGTTGAGAACTGCTAAGATATACTAAAAAGGAACCTACAATAAAACCAGAGATAAGAGTATACCCAATAGTAGCTTTGTGTTTCATTAATTCCTTTATACCATCCACAAAAATATGAGAGGAAAACGGTATGCGTTTTGATACGTCTAAGGTTTCCTTCTGACGTTTCCAAAACCAAATGGAGACCAAGGCACTAAACACCAATTGAATATAAAAAATGGCTTGCCAGTTATAATGATCCAATACTGATTTACCTAATGCCGGAGCAATAATCGGAACCAGTATAAAAACTACCGTAATAAAGGACATAATACGCGCCATATAATCACCGCTATAAACATCCCTGATCATAGCAATCGCTATAGTTCTTGGTGCAGAAAGCCCAATTCCTTGTAGTATTCTACCGGCAATCATCATCGTAAGACTATTCGCATTAATACACATAAAACTAGCAATAATGAAGAGTGCAAAACCCATATACACTACTGGTTTTCGTCCGATACTATCCGATATTGGTCCAAAAATAAGAGGACCGATTCCAAGACCTAAAAAGATCATCGTAATTAATAATTGATTATCCGCTAATTCGGTCGTACCAATATTAATTCCTATAATGTCTAATGCAGGTAACAAAGCGTCAATTGCCAATGCCACAATAGACATTAATGATGCCATCAGGACTATAAATTCTAATTGTGCATATTTCTTTTTGAGCATCCGGCAAAAGTAGCTCATTTAAGAATATAGTCTGATATTGATCATCGCTATTTAACCTTTATTTAGTAGCAACATATTTTTTGGTATTAAAATTAGATGGAATCTATTTCATCATCGCTAATTTCATCGTCTTTTGAAAATTATATTGACTTATTTTTCTATTAAAATCTTTCGATTGATGATTTCTTTTCCATTGGTAATCTTTGCGATGTATAATCCAATGGGTAAATGTCCTAAACTGATTAAACCAATTCCATTTTCTATTTGCTCAGAATGTACCGCTTGACCCGCACTATTAAAGATATCGATCTTAGCTACTTTTGAACCATCGATATTAATATGAAGTACATCTGAGAGTGGAACAGGATAAAGGCTCATATGAGTATTTTTAATTTCACCGGTTCTTAATCTAAAATCTTCAACCGTATCAAACCTCCATTGCTGATTTTGATTGGTGCTACTAGAGGTCCATAGATACACATTTTGATCAATAGCGCCACCATGGTTACCATCTAGCGAATAATTGGTTCCTCGTTTTTGTAATCGATAATGCCCCGATCCGGCATCAATTTTTTGCCATTGCTGACCATAATCTGAAGCATCACAAGGTTGAAGTGTTACATCTTGTCCGTTAGCTCCTCCGGATCCACCATCTAAGCATACATTGGTATTGTATTTTTGGTATGAATAATAACCTCCTCCGTGATCAATTTCTGTCCAAGTCAAATTATTGTGTTGCACATAGGTATATAGCTCAACGCTTCTGCCTGGAACCGCTCCGCTACCACCATCAATAGCAAAACCGGTAGCATTTCTTTTTACTAAGTGGAAATTATTTCCACCATTGGTTTCAGCTTGCCCATATACTTGTACTTCAGCCAGAGATAAAATACCAGTTCCTTGTATCTGTACTTTGATTATCTGTCCGATTGTTCCTTCAGCATTTACAGTGATTGACGGGTTAGGAGCAGCGGTAAAAGATTTAGAAAATGTAATAGTTCCTTCAGAATCTATAACGGAAACCGTAAAATTTGATAATCTATTTATACAACAACCATCAGTTCTATTAAAAATAACAATTTCATCAATACTATAACTTGACTTCAAATCTACTTGCCACCAAGGGTTTATTTCATTTTCAGTATGAGTTACAGATCCTCCAGACCATTTTCCATTGGTATTATTGTCTATGGCTCTTGTAGCAGCGCCTCCATGTGTTTGATTTGTAGATGATTGTGTAGCTATACCCGTTAAAGCGAGATTATCTGATCCACCATTATCATTATTAATAGAAATTGTAATACTATTAAGATTAAAGGAATTAGAAACTCCACTAGCTAAAACTTTCATGCTTTGTACTCCTTTGGATAATGTGATTCCTGTTTTAACGGTAAGATCATTCCATATTTGTGTTCCTCCAGTAGAAGGTAGAGTAACTTCACCTGTTTTATCACTACCTCCAAATTCGAATCTGATTTTACCACTAGCATTGATTGCTGCATAGTTTATAGATATATCATAAGTAGTTGTCTCTGGGACATAAACTGTATATGTCAACCACTCACCTGTGGCTATCCAACCTATATTATAACCACCTCCGGTACGATTCTGGATGTCAACATTTTCGTCAGTACGATATTGATTTCCGGAATTGCCGTTAGAAACATCTTTATAGGTTCTTCCATCTCCAATTACAGGAGAGTAATCATAGTTTTCTGCTTCAATCATCATTGGTAAAACATTCATATTATAATTAGGTAATCCATTGGTAAATCCACTGATTGGATCTCCATAACAACCAGATGGTCTCCTATATGTTAGACCTCCCCAACCTAAAGCATCGTTGGTCCAGCCTGCTTGTTCGTATCCATCTATTTCTATTGATTTGTCTCGGGCTCGTAATGTCCATTTCGCTTCATCTTCCGATTTAAATCCTCTACCAATATAATGTCCTACCGACATCTCCCAATTAGGACGATTTTTTGTAAAACCTCCAATACCGTCTGGACTTATAGATTTACTATACCATCTTTCAGTTCTATCAAAACCTTGAAGAAAAGTACTTGGCTCCCAGGGAGAGGTTTGATCAGGATATGAAGCTACATATGATACATTATAACGTAATGAATATTCTAATCCCAATAGTAGTCGATCATCTTCATGGCTGTATAAATCATCACCTTGATTCCAAGCCATTTCTGCCATAGAGTTTAATAATCCTAAACCAAACATCACGTGTGCCTGATCTCTAGAAGATTCTTGACATTGTCCGTTTTCATAGATATAGTTGGTTAATACTTCATTATACCCATAATCTGGGATAGAGTTTCCTTGTGAACTATTATAGGTGTCTGCGTGTTCTCCTGAAGCAATAAGATTTGTGTGCGTTCTTGGACCTGATGGATAGGGTAAGTCATCAGAACGGTGTGGTTGCCCTTTTATATATCTAAGTGCACGATCATACATGATTTCGTTATCCAAAAAGATTCCCATCGCCATGACCGTACGCCAACCTGACAATCCCTGATTACCGTGACGTCCGGAATCTCCTTGATAGGAACTCCAATAAAATGTACTATTAGACCTGATATTAGGAGGAACGGTTATGTTAGAATATCCAGGATAAACTAACATATCTTTAAATTTCTGCATATCAGATGCTGACCAACCAGAGTAGGTACTTTTTATAATCTCTGCAGCCTCAATCATGATATGAGCAATACCACCACTTAGTGCTTCTGTTCCGTTACTAGTCACGGATTTTAAATTAGACCAAGCTTTAAAAATTTCTATGGCTTTCTCAGCATGTCTGGCATCTTCACTAATATACCATCTAAGGGCATTATAATACGCGGCGCGGATGTCACTATTCCAGGCATTATAATTTGTTCTTGGAGCATCTCTTGCCAATACTATAAAACTTTCATCACCCTGAACATTATAATTATAACTGGATTTAGAATCATCAACCATATTTTGATACGAAGTATACCAAGGATCTATTCTTGCTTCTACCATATATTTCATTCTGTCAAGATCTGATTTTTTATGAGATATGCCGGGATGTACCATCTGAGCATCTATAAAATGTATAGCTGTAAAGTAAAAAAAGAAATATGAAATAACTTTTTTAATAGGATAAGAGTAGTTCATTATTAATGAGTTAAGTGGTTATAGTTGATATTGTTTATTAAATTATAAATTGGTTGACCAATTTTTAAATATATGGAGTCACCAAACCTAAGTAGGTTCTTTTTTAGAATTCGTAAGTAATTTTTTAGAATACGAAGGCGATGAAGATTTCTGAATTCTAATATTAACCCAAAATAGTGGTCTACAATGGAATCATAAAACTAAAATTCGTAAATTACAAAAGAAGATTATTGATCATAAGTTGTAAAACAAAATATTAGAAAGATGAGGGTTTTAGTTTTTACATTACTAATAGGAGGAATGTTAATTGGCTGTAACAGTACGAAAAAAACAGTAGAGCCTACTCCAAAAAGTGAAGCTTTGGAAGCAATGATTGCCAAGAAAGCATTTAAGATAGAATCAGATTGGATGTATCCATTAGCAACAACTAGTATGAATGTGATTGCTAATAGTGGATTGCTTCCACCGGGCAGTACTGTTAATGGTATAAGTCTTATTGGAAATCCAAACTATATAAAATTTTATGGAGATAGTATTGCTATGGATTTACCATTCTATGGTGAACGGCAACTACCCGGACAGTATACCCGAAATGAAGGAGGTATTATTTTTAGTGGTATTCCGGATCAATATGAGGTTACAAAAGATGAAAAAAAACAACAGCATATGATCAAGTTTACCGTGAAGAACAACCGAGAATCATATCGCGTAACAATTACCTTATTTCCAAACTGGAGTAGTGATATTAATGTCAATAGTACACATCGTACTTCTATTAGATATCGAGGAACTGTATCCGCTTTAGAATCAGATAAGGTTTTGATTAGTAATAAATTATGAACACATTTTTAAATACTATTATATAGCTCTTCTATATCTTCTATATAGGTTTGGTAAAACTCTTCTACATACGGTCTTCTGCTAGTATATCCTTGTGCCAAAAGTTCCTTTGATGTTTGTAAAATCCTTTTAACATCAGAAGGATTATGGCGTAGTTTCTTTAACGTTTTTGCTTTCCAATAAAACAGATCTGCATTTTTATTGTTTTTTATTCCCAAGTCAAATTTTTCCAGCGCATTTTGAAAATCACCCATTTCAAAATAGGTGATTCCGTAATACATAAAAGCTCTGCTTTCTATGTAACGTAAATCTCCGGATTTAGATTCATGCTCAAAGAACTTTTTAAAATATTCTTGCGCTTTGAGATAGTCTTTTTTCATCATATAAGCTATTCCACGCATAAAATCTATGTTTTCTGACTGCGGGTAATCGACAAAATTTGGTGTAAGTGTATCTAATTCATCGAAATCCTTGATGGCGTTATCGTAATCTCTATAAAAATATAAATATAGATATCCTCGATATCCTTGCCACGATTCCGGATCCAATTCCACTGCTTTTGCATATTTCTTCATCGCCTCAGTATTGATACCTCTTTTTACTCGGGATGCCCCCATTTCTCTGTATACGTCCGATAAGGTAGGATCTAAAACACCTGCTTCATGGATTAAAAAATGCTCTTCTGGAGAACCTTGATAGTAGGATCCGTGTAATCCTTCTATAAATTGTTTTGCATATTTTTTTGACTCTGTTTCATTAAATTCTTTCTTGTATAATTTTGGTTGTTGATTACAAGCACTCATCAATAATACAATACAAAAAACACTAAGGTAAAATATCTTGAATCTCTCCATTTTTTAAAATAAAAGTTACATAGAAGTAAGAATCTCTTTTTACATTTCTAATTACACAAGGTTTCCATTTTTCTACACCAGAAATAATCTCATAGAGATGTGTGACCGTTTCCTTTGAGAATTGTTTCTCGTTATAATCAAAATCAGCTGATTCATCAGTAATAAATTTACCGGCTATACCCTTACAGTTAATAACAAACCTAAAGGTCAGGTATCCTGATGCATTATTTAATTTATTAGCATCTAATTTTTCAAAGATTATCTTTTTTAGATTTCCTTTTCCACCTATAAATCCTGCGCGATCATTTCCACCATTATAGTAATCAGCTATAAACTTATGATCGGTACAAAGTGTTAAGTCTTTGTCTTTATCAATCGTTTTATCAAAATCAATATATCCAACCCGCTGTATACCATGTTTAGATAATGAGTCAAATTGTTTTGGAAGGATTTGTTCTACTAAAATTCTTTTTATAACGTTTTCATCGGTAGTAAGTGTGGATGAGTAGAGTCCTAAATCCCGGACATAAATGTTACGAGAATGATATTGCATGGTATCTCTTCGAGTAGTACCAAAAACTGTAGTACTCGTTGTTGTTTGCTCAATAATTTTTGCAGGTTTAGACTCGATTAAAGTATCCTTAACCAGTTTTGTAATATGTTGAACATCAATATATATAGAGTCCCTATTATGTAATCTTGAGTGATAATAAACCGTATCCTTACTAAAAGGTATGTATGTAGTCTTGATATCATCAGGATATACGGCATTCAGTGTATCTCTAGGGTAATAACGTTTATAATCAACTTCTACTGCATCCGTACCTTCAATTGTAAACTGCTTAGAAGATTGTAATTTAAAGGCTGGATTATAAATGTCTTTAGTATATAAACTATCATTAAGTTTCTTAGTCCACGAATAATCCAGACTGGTTTTTATGTTCTGCTTGTTTTTCGGATATATATGTGTATAATATTTATTTATAACTCCTTCATTTTTGAAATTTTGAGGAATAAAATAACGTTCATTAGTATCCGAGGTGGTGTTGCAGGAGTAACAGATGATACATAATAATAATAGCTGTAGTTTTTGGTGCATTTAGTCGGTATTGATTCTATAATAAAGGTAGTTTAATTTTAGGAATATAAAATCAAAAATACTCCTATCATAATACCGAATAGGGGAACTAGTTTTTTTCGTTTGTTTTTTTCCTTAAAGATTAAACCACCGATCACCACAGCTATCAAAATTTGACTACGTTTTATAGCGGATAATAACATAATTAAAGCATCGGGATCTTGTAATGCTTTAAAATAAAAATAATCTGCAGCTTGTAATAAAACACCAACTGCGACGATCGTCCAACGCCAGGTAAACTTTTTTCGCTTTTCTGGATTGTTAAACCACGTGAGTGATAAAATAACCAACAATATCAAAACGGTATACCAGCAAAACCAGAATTGTAAAGTTTGTGGATTTAATTCTAAACTCTGAATTAAAAATTTATCGTATAAACCACTGGAAGCTCCTAAAAAAGTGGCTCCTATAATGGCGAATATCCATTTGTTTTTTTTGAAATTTATTCCTTCTTTTTTACCGATTTTAGAATATAGGATGACTGAGAAAATAATTAGGAAAAAACCTATCCATTGTAAAGAGTTAGGCCTTTCCTGATAGATTAAAATAGCTCCAATAAAGGTAAAGAAAGGACCTGCAGAACGAATCGGCGTTACAATGGTAATGGGAAGATGTTTTAATGCCTGATATGCTAAAACCCAAGATGCAGCCATGATCATCGACTTTATAAAAATAAAACCATGAGTTTGCCACGGAATTCGATCTATATGAAAACCAATTTGTTTTGTGAATTCTGGGAAAAATTGAGAACCTATAAAAAAGGGTAGTAATACCAAAAAACCTGAACCAATAGTACCAAGAAGTACCGGAAAAACTTCATTTCCCTGTACTGCATGTTTCTTGCACAAATTGTGTAAACCCAAAAAAAGCGCAGCCAACAAACCTAAATACATCCACATGCCGCGAATATAAGTTTTTAGCTGATTTCATGAATAATTGAATATATGATATTTCAATTAATCCAACGATAAAGGAGTCAAAGAATGGAAATCACGTTCAAAAAATTATGAATACGGCAAGTATTGAAAATCTATAAAATCTTATAATGTCATTGAACCGAAAAAGTTAAAATTAATGTAGGATTTATACTTCTTTTATTTTTTTATATAACATTATTATGAATCTTGTAATATTTTATGATAAAAATTAACACTTACGTAAGTATTTAAATATATTTGCCGTCAACTAATTTATTATTCACGCATAATAAATCATCTATTTAACACAAATTAATTAATCTTAAAATCTAAAAATGAAAACTCAACTACACTTTTCTAAAAGATTTTTATGGCTATTTGCCATAGCATTTCTTACCACTGTTGCCACCTATGCGCAACAAGTCATCAATGCCACATTACAAAATGATGGAAGAACAAGACAATACCGGCTGTACGTTCCTGCAAGTTACGATGCCAGTAAGCCGGCTCCACTTATTTTAAATTTCCATGGTTTTACCAATAACATTGACACACAATATAATCAAAGTGACTTTAGACAATTAGCCGAAGACAATCAATTCATTTTTGTGACACCTCAGGGTCTGGGAGGCTTTTTCTCAGGATGGGCCATCAACAATAATTTTGGTGGTAACGAAGATGATTTAGGATTTTCTGATGCCTTGATTGACAAAATACAGCAGGACTATAATATTAATGAAAAGCGTATCTATGCTACCGGATTCTCTAATGGAGGTTTTTTTAGCTATCGATTAGCGTGTGAATTAAGTCCAAGAATAGCGGCTGTTGCATCGGTTGCAGGAAGTATGACAAGAGTATGGATCGATAACAACCAATGTCAACCGCAACATCCTACCGCGGTATTACAAATTACAGGTACTAATGATAACGTAATTTCCATTAACGGTAACGGTACCAACGAACCCATACAAGATGTTATGGAATACTGGGCAGCTTTTAATAATGCGGACTCCACGCCGGATGTGATCCAATTAGGAGGTGGATCTACACGTTCTATTTGGGATAATGGAGATAACGGTGTAACAGCAGAGTTTATAAGAGTTCAGGGCAAAGGACATAGTTGGAATGGGGGAAATGTAAGTACTTCTCAGGAAATCTGGAATTTCTTTTCCCGTTTTGACATAGATGGAGCAATTGATGGCACTCCGCCACCGCCACCAGTAGATACCTGTACAGCTACAATATCATCTTTCCCTTTTAGTGAAAGTTTTGAAAGTAGTTTAGGACAATGGTCGCAATCCAATAGTGATGACCTTAATTGGACTAGAGATTCTGGAGGGACACCTTCTAATAATACAGGACCATCTAATGGAGCAGATGGTAATTTTTATCTTTATGTGGAGGCATCCGGTAACGGAACAGGTTTTCCTAATAAAACAGCAATACTTAATTCACCTTGTTTAGATTTTAGTAATGTACCCACACCAACGCTAAACTTCCAGTATCATATGTTTGGTAGTACTATTAATAGTCTGGTAGTTGAAGCCAGAACGGATAATACCGGAAGCTGGTCTTCTGTGTTTAGTAGAAATGGTAATCAAGGAAATACATGGAATGCAGCTAATGTGGATTTGGTTGCATATGCCGGAGAAGCAAGTGTACAGTTGCGATTTATCGTAGTTACAGGTAGCGGAAATAGTGGATGGCAAAGTGATATTGCGATCGATGCTATCTCAATCCAAAATGGTACAGTTGATCCAGGTCCAAGCTGTGATGCTATTAATTTTAATGATTTTAGTATAAATTCTTTCTCCAATCAGGATAGTGCCGGTGATTTCTCTATACAAAATGGAGGAGGGGCTTTAGCTTTAACAAACAATACCTGGAAATTCATTCCGATCAATTATACAGTTACTGCTAATACTGTAATTGAGTTCGACTTTAGTAGTACATCGCAAGGAGAAATTCACGCAGTAGGTTTTGAGAATAATAACTCGCTAACATCGTCAAGATATTTCAAAGTACATGGTACTCAAAATTATGGAGTAACTAATTTTGACAACTACTCATCGGGGACAACAACGTATGTAATTCCTGTTGGAAATTTTTATACGGGCGCTATGGACAGATTGGTGTTTATTAATGATAATGATGCCGGTTCAGGAAATAATTCTATTTTTTCTAATGTAAAAATATACGAAGGGTCTTGTAGTGGAAGATCTGCTCAAGAAGTTATTGCCGGTTTAGATACAAAAAGACCCATACTGGGTAACGAGGATGAAGGTATCCTAAGTTCTATCCAGATGGTTCCAAACCCAACAAGAGATCGATTCTCTTTTAATGTAAATGCAGAAAGTAACCAGGAAATTATGCTCACGCTTTATACAACATTGGGGCAGAAAAAATATCAAACGAAATTAGATACCGGTGTAAATAATTTCTCTGCCAGCAGCTTAGCGCTTAGTCCTGGAGTTTATATCGTGAAAATTCAATCCAAAGGAGATGAGGATGTTACCAAAAAACTGATTGTTCAATAAAATCATTCACCATTATAGATGATATAGAAAATGCTTCAGTTTTATAACTGAAGCATTTTTTTAATAAAATTATTGGCTTTCCCAATGAACTCCTGAAAAATCATTTATAAAGAAAAAGTAATAAGGGAAGTAAACATTTTGAAAGTAAAGTATAAATTATGAATTTACAGCCCCTAACTAAAACTGTATCTTATCTAATTCATTTAAATAGGTGTCACCAACTGGTATTCTTTGGTCATTGATTACGACCCAATTTTTTCCTTTACTAGTCACTTGATCTATCCTTATGATATACGAACGGTGTATCCTTACATATTCTAACGCATCTGGAGTGGTATTAATAAAATCTCCGATTTTGCACCGAATTGTATAGGTCTTTTTATTTGTAGTGATGTCTAAATAATTGCCTTGCGAATTAATGTATTGAATTTGATGAGTAGGAATTTTAAAATCCTCGCCATTGGCCCTAAAATTATAAAATTGCTCTTTTCTTTTTAAACGCTTAATAGCTAGTCGAATGAGTTCTCTAAAAACATCTTGGTTATAGGTAAGAACACGAATTTTAAAAAACAAGTAGACTAGGCAACAAAATGAGACGAAACAAATACCATAAAACCACCAGCTCTTCCAAAATGGTGGTAGAATGGTGAATGTATAAGATACTAAATGATTGTCAGGATTATTTAACACATTAGCTTTCGCCTGAAATGTATAATCTCCAGGTGATAGGGATGGAAAATGAATTTTTCTATTATCTGTTTTTGTCCATGTCGTATCTTTTTCTTTTAATCGATAGAAGTAATTGATTTTATCTGTGTTTCTGTGTGATACAGCCTGAAGAGTAAAATCTATAGAATTTTGATAGTGTTTAAGGTATGTGTTTAAACTACCGATATTGGTATTATTTACGCTAACTTCTTTCAGTTTTAGAGATATAATTTTAGAAGCTTGTTTTTCTTTAAAAAAATCCTTTGTAAAGTAGCACAATCCCTTCTTTGTAGCTACCCAAATTGTGTCCCCAATAATTTCAATATCATCAATATCATTACTTAGTAATCCATCTGCTTTTGTAATTGAAGTTACAAAATAAGAGTTATTCTTGTTAAAATTTATTCTGTTAAGTCCAGAGTTTGTACAAGCCCAAACCACAGTATCATTTTCAATATGAACTTCGCTAACAATATTATTTGTGAGGCCATTTTTCTGAGTTATGTTATAAATACTATCTCCATATACAATAACTCCCTGACCTTGAGTAGCCATATAAATGGTATTTGATTTTTTATGAAGATCAATATCATCGATTCTTGATTTCAAAATGTCTGTTGGTTGATATTTCTTAATTACTTCGTTTTTTAGAGTAAACAATCCTGAAGATGTTCCAATTAAGACATCACCGTTGTACGTGCATACATCCTGTACTTTTTCGTCCAAATTATATCTTATGACTGTATCATTTTTACGCACATTAAAATAACTAGTACCCGAATTTAATAGTGGATCATCAATATATTCAGGAAGTTTATTGGCCGGCAAAATAGATGGCTTTTTTTTATTGCTATAATTGACCAGACAATTATCACTGTAACCATATAAATTATTGTTTCTACTATTGAATTCTACATAAGCCGGATGGTCGTTCAATCCTTTATAAATAATATCAATTTGCTTATTTGAAATTTTTGCAATATCACCATTGCCATAACCTGCGTATAAAGTGCTGTTATTATCTTTTACCAAGGAAGAAATATGGTCTTTTGTTAGTACCGTAATCCCTGGGTTTTTTATACAATACACTCCATCATCTAATGTGCTAAACCAATAACTACCTTCTGCATCTCTCAAGAAACTTGTAACGGACTTTTTTGGTAAGAATGTTTCAATAATTTCTCCAGATGTATTTTTGATTTCTGCACCATTACTGTAATAACCAACAAAAAAGGTATTATCATCGATCCGTTTTATTCCTATCGGATTATGTTGAGTTTCATAATATCTTAAACCATCCTTCTTAGATAAAACACCAAGTTTTCTATCGATAAAAACAGATTCTTTTTTATTCAAAAACACAAAATCTAATCTGGAAGCAGGGCTATTTTCTGAATTAACAATAACTACGTTGTCTTCCGAGTCGTACTTATGACAGATAGAAAAAAAAGCTTTTTTTGTAGTCAGGACACCAAAATTAATTTGAACATCTTCGATCGATTGATTAAATCTTGAATCCATATTAAATTGCTTAGAAAGCTCTCCGTTTGCCGAGACTGAAAACAAACCGCATATTCCGTAGCCACCTGTGTATAGGGTTTCGTCTTCATCCAAAACAATACTCTTAATAATGGTATTTCCATCAAATTCATTCTTTAATAAGCTATTATACTTGTAGTCTTTAAAACCAGAAAAGACCTCATCAAAATAAAAAAGGCGTTGACTATGGTACCCAAAACACCATATTTGCCCATTTTCCTGAGGGTGAAAATCTAAAATTGTATTATCCGGTAACCCATCTTTGGTGGTGAAGTTTTTAAATTCGGAACCATTAAAGCGAGACAATCCTTTATCTGTAGCAAACCAAATGTATCCTTCTTTATCTTGATATATGTCATAAACTTCAGAACTAGGCAAACCTTCATCAACGCCATAATGTGTATAAATATGAGTTTGAGAATAACTCATTTGAAGGGTAAAAAATAGAATAAGTAGGTAGTTTTTGAAATTCAACGCAATTGTTTTTAACAAATGTATGATTATTTAAAAAATTACTCATACGCAGTGTTTTGCATTCGTCACAAATACATAGGTGTTCGTCACAAACATCTATAAACAGTAGGTTTTGAGGATGTGTCTGCAAGATTTTAAGACTAAAACATCTGTTTTAAAATGAAAAAACGAGTTTAAGAAATTCATCACTTTTTTCTATACGGTTCATCACAAACCGTTTTTTACTAATGAATTGACAAAATTTTAACAATAAATTAGTAATTCGTGTAATTAAAAAAAGATTTCGATATGATAAAAAATACTATAGTTGTACTACTGGTTGTAAGTCTAATCTCCTGCGGAAGAGAAATAAGTAATCAACCGGCAAACGAAACAGGGTTTGTAGCAATTGAAAATGAGTTGAAGACTCAATTTGGAGATAACGCTTATTATACGAATCTTTCAATCATTTTTAATAAATCTATTGGGAACACGGTAGTTGTTACTGTAACAAAAGATCCTCGATCTCTAAAAATGGGACAATGGGATTTGGTACAAGATTCATGGCGTCAAAATTCTGATGTTACTATTGAAATTCCCGATGGTACAGAAGCAAGTGATTTTATGTTTCAGCTAAATGATAAAATCAATCTAGCAAAACTTGGAAAATTGGTTGAACAGTCAGCAGAAAAATTAAAGACAGAGAAGAACTTGAACAATCCAACACTTAGTATCGCCAATATAAAATTCCCTAAAAACGAAGATGTATCCAAAACAGAGTATACCATAAATCTTACACCTGAAAACGGAGGTACCACATTTATGTTTTACTATACCTTGGATGGAGAACTCATCAAAAAGAATTATTAGAATTCTAAAAATAGAATTGAATAGGGTAACAATTTTTAATGAAGTTGTATCTAAAAAAAGAAAACACCTAAAAACAAAAATATGAAAAAACAACTACTACCTATTTTAATGATTTTATTCACATCTATGGTTGGGTATTCGCAAATGGTTGGCGACACCTTTATTGATAGTTTTATAACGTATGAAATCACATCACTCACACCCAATGTTGTAGAGATTATTAATTATAATCCAAATGGAGGTACAGATGTTGTCATACCGAATACCGTTACTCCTGCATCTGCAGGCAAAACATTAATGACAACTTATACAGTCACGAATATTGATGTAAATGCATTTAGATCAAAAGGGTTAACAAGTGCCATAATTGGAGATAATGTGATTTCTATTGCCAATGAAGCTTTTGCTGATAATTCGTTAACCTCTGTTTCTTTAGGGGTAAGTGTCCAGACCATTGGTTTTAGAGCCTTTGGTAATAATCAATTAACCAACATAGAACTTCCTGATAGCGTTACATTCATCGATTGGAGAGTTTTCGAAACTAATTCCATATCAACAGTTACCATACCGGTTAATGTTACATCTATTGGACTAGGTGCTTTTAGAAACAACCCTTTATCTTGTATTGTTTCAAGACCAACTACTGCGCCTTCTATTACTACCGGGAGTAATAATGATTCATTCAATATAGATAGATCTACTATAGATTTAACTATACCTACAGGAACGGGTAGTTCTTATACTTCTGCTCAATGGACAGGATTTAATAGTATAATTGAAAGTGATTTTGGGGCTACTTTCATAGCGGATGATATCACTTATTTAATCACCGGGAGCCCAAATAACGAAGTGATTGCAACTAATTATGATCCTACAGGTGGGACGGTAGTTAATATTCCTGCTACCGTAATAAACACTTGTGTATCCTATACTGTAGTGGGTATTGGAAATAATGCCTTTAGTAGCAATAATTTGACCAGTGTTACTATTCCTAATTCTATAACAACCATTAATTTTGCAGCATTTGCTAATAATAATTTGACCAGTGTAACCATTCCAGATAGTGTAACAGAATTAGGTCAAGACGCTTTTAATAATAATCAATTAACAAATGTAGTTTTATCAAATAATTTAGTCAGTATTGGACAGACTGCATTTGCTTTTAATGATTTGAGTACTGTTACGATTCCAGATAGTGTAACTACCCTTAACAATGGTGCTTTTGTTCAAAATAACAATATGACGACAGTTACTATTGGAAGCGGACTTACCAGTATTGGCGATTTTGCTTTTCGATTTAACAATTTGAATAATGTTGTTATTCCTGATAATATAATTCATATTGGAAACCTAGCTTTTGAGCAAAACAATATATTCAATTTGAATTTAGGAAATGGTGTTCAGACTATTGGCGATAATGCTTTTTCATTTAATATCATAGAGCACGTGGTAATACCTGATAGTGTTATAAGTATAGGTGATAACGCATTTTATACCAATAGTAACGCTCGGGCAAGTATCACCCTGGGAAATAGTTTAACCACTATTGGAGCTGGAGCGTTCATTAGCGGTAGTTCAGCACCATTAAACAGTGTTACAATCCCTGCTAGTGTTACATCTATAGGGGATACCGCTTTTCAGATTCCAACCTTAACCGATGTGTTCTGTGAGGGTACTACACCTGCTATTATTACAACCGGCGGCAACGCAGATACTTTCGCGGTGGATCGTAGTACAATACATTTACATATTCCATCAGGTACTATGGGGGTTTACGTTACAGATTCTGGAGCTTTATGGACAGGTTTTAATCCAATAACAGAAGGAGGAACTTTAAGTATTTCAGAATTCGGATTAGCCAATGACATAGAAATTATAACCTCTACAGAAGGTATACAAATAATAGCGGATAATGATATTAGACTACAAGATTATACCATATATGCCTTATCCGGAGCTAAAATTTCTGTAGGTAATGAATTGAATATCGATACAGCCTCTTTAACTACTGGCGTGTATATTTTAAAGCTTGATTTTGATAAGGGAACAATGGTTAAAAAAATAGTAATTCATTAGAATCAAAGCTTTACTAATTAAAAAAGGGAATGGTCACCCTCTAAAAAAATGGGTGACTTTTTAAATTAATAACAAAAAAAGTAAAATCAATGGAAAAAAGAATAACAATTAAGAGCGAATATAGTTCACTAGACGCACTTCATAATTTTTTAAAAACAACATCTACGCTAGAGAGCACCAAGGAATATGATATCTGGGAACATAGAACAGATGAAAACGGACAAATTGAGCAGTGTTTGGTGCTAAAAAAGAATAGTATGCACGCCATTAAGATGTATTTTGTAAATGATAACACAGTGAAGATTAATTACATTATCCCAAACAAACTGATGCATGCATATTTTGGTAAAAGCGTTAAAGCTAGAAGAGACATCTTTGAAATACTAACCGGAAAAATTAAGGAAGTATTACTAGCTCCTGCTCAGAAGAAGGCTTTTGAAGAGTTAGAAGCTGAAGTATATAAAGCAGTATCCTAAAAAATAACATTCTGAAAATTGTAAAATTTAAATAAAATACTCAATGCAAGAATATTTTTATCAATACCCAATGATCAAATGGATCTTAATCGGTGCTGGAGTTTTGTATTTATTAGATAAATATGGGATTTTTAGTCCCATAGACAATCTGATTAACCTAATTGGAAGGTATAAATTTAAAAGTCACGGACATTTAAATGATCCCCAACTTAAACAAATAACTGAATACTTCAACAAGAAGCAATTCAGCAATGTAGAACAGTTGCTCAAAGGTTTTAACGCCGGTAAACGATCTTTTGCTTTTCAATCTTTAGGACAATATGGCGACTCAAAGGTGACCGATGAATGGATTAAAAAGGAATCTGCTAATGATGTGCCAAAAATCATAAAAGGATATCAGTTAATCCATAAAGCCTGGGAGATACGAGGAGGAGGCACTATTGACAGTGTTTCTAATCAAAAACAAGTAGCTTTTAAAAATCATCTAAAAAAAGCGGAGGCTATTTTAGTTGCAATCAATCTTAAAACCAGTGTTTATAAGACAAATGCCGTTGCTTGTTTATTAACAATATATAAAGCTATTGATGCAAATAGACAGTATGTACATCAACTTTTTGAAGATATCATCAAACAATTTCCAGAGGATGCCGAGCTTCATTTTAGCTATTTACAATTTGTATCTCCTAAATGGGGAGCCACGGTTGAAGAATATGAGAATTATCTAAACCGTATGAATGAGTGGTCACCTTTTATTCAGCAACTCATACTGGCACAGTATTATTTTGATTTGAATTACTTTCAAGATTATGATGATCCCGAGGGCAAAATAGAGCAGCTTATGTCTGAAATTAAGGCCAAACCCATTGAAAATACCAATCCGTATCGATATGAATTGTATAAGCTATTGTATTGGACAGCGAGTAACTTAGATTTAATTCAGCACAAAGCATATTATAAAGAAATGGCGGCTCCTTACTTACAGGATTAAATTATTTAAGTCTCCTTTAGTGAAACGTCTCAAGTTGTTTTTAAATTATAGTGTATGAAGCATTATTCCCCAATTGCTAGCTGTGGTTTATATCCTGCCTCTTTTGGGTGTCTTGCATTATGTTTTAGAAAAAGTAATTGATGTAATTTAATAGGCGAATGAATAAAAAATTACATAACGATTGGAAGCAAGAGAATGGAATATTTAACAACCCTGTTCTTTATTGTGAGGTTGAATATTCATTTGATAATCAACTGAATATTTTAGATGTAATTTGGCGATTTATGGATACAAAGCTTGAGGAGAATGAAGAATTATATTTTTTAGAAGACTGGCACAATCATGACGGTCATATTACAACAGAAAAGAAGATTACCAAAAGAGAATTAGAACAAATGCTTCATAAACCGGAAAAAGTTTTGAGAAATAGAGAACTGGATGTTTATGACCTGGTATATAATGCAAAAGAAAGCTTTATGTTAAGGTGGTATTGTGAATTGGAGCTTGAAGATGAAATTTATTGTGATTTCAGTTTAACGTTATCTGATAAAAATGAATTGGTTAAATTAAAAGAAATAATGCAAGAAAAATATCCGAACCAATGCCTTAAAATTTCGAGTACAAAAGAATATGTAGATGAGCGATATGGAGGTTAAAACGATGTCCTGGAGAAATGATTAAAAAGATGAAAATAATTAACTAAAACTTTGAAATTTAAAACTTTAAAGGATAATATAAGAATTGAAGAAGGCACAGAGGGTGTGGTTTTTAACCATTATTCATTTTGTGAAATGATTACACATATCATGGTTACATATGGAAAAGTTACGTATGATGAAGCTTGTAATAAATTAAAAAATAGTTTTTTAATTGAAGCTCCGACGTCTCTTGATGATGTATGCTATATAACACACGAGTTGGCGTATCATTGGGCTATGTTGCTAGTTCATGGTGATATGTACTGGACAAATGGAATCCCAAGCGATTTTAATGATTTTGAAGACGAATATTTAATATGGGAAACAGAGGTCAGACGTGAACATAATTTGAAAATCCCATATGAATATTATGATATATAATTATAAAATGACGGTTACTGAATTTGAAAATAGAGCGAAATACCAAAATGGATACGATAGAGAATTTGGTGATTGGAAAATAATCGACATACACCAAATACCTACCGAACTCATTGAGAATAGTGAAATTGACTTTTATTGTTCTAATGGAAAAATAATATATCTATTAAGAATTAGGTATAGAGGAACAGAATATTTTGAGGTAAATAATACAGGAAGCCTTTCATATCTGATTGCTGAGTTACCTGTACAGAAAATAGATGACGAGGTACTTAAGGCAATACTAGATAAATTTAATTTAGGATAAATCAGTTTTATTATAATGAAAACACTATACATATTATTATTTGCTTCGCTTATTTCTTGTGCTCCAAAAGTAACTGAGCAAAAAGTATATTTATCTCAAGAAACCCTGGTAAGTAGCGTTTTGGAAAAACTAGACTTAGATACATCGAAAACTCACTTAGAGGCATCAAAAAAATATCCGAATACTAATGATGAAACAATTCTGGTTTTATCTGAAAATGAATTTGCAAATGACAAATACGAAGAAAGTTTAACAAGTCATATTTTGATAGTGAACTCAATAACAGGTAAGATTAAGAACTATTTTTCTGAAAATTCAAAATCAAACGGCTGGGTTTCAGATGCTATATTTATTGATGATATTGCTATAGACACCTTAAATTATAAGCTAAATTCATCTAAAAACGCTTTTGGCGTAATAGTAAAATTTAGGAGTAGCTCACAACCAAATCCATACAGTGAAGAAAGAATTTCACTTTTTACAAAAGAAAACGATAGCCTTAAAAAAATACTAGATTTTTATATGATTCATGAAGATTCAGGAATAGTCAATGTAAACATGAATACGTGCTATGCAGATTTTAAAATAACCACTAATAGACTGTCAATTGGTAACACCAAAACTAACGGATATTACGATATCGTAGTAAACAAAACAATCACCCAAAGAAATTTTAGAGATGATGAAAATGGAGAATGTAACCCAGAAGAAAAAGTCATTGCGACTGAAGAAATTGTACTAAAGTTTAATGGTAAAGAATATAAATAAGGATACAGTGGAATGAAATTTAATAAAACATATGAAGGTGAAAGTTTCGAAAAATATGCTGAATATCTTCAATCCATAAAAAATAGAATTCCAGAAAAGCTATTTCGTTTTGTATCGAATCCGGAAAGACACGATTTAGGAGAAAAAAGTTTACACGATACTCGCATAAAAAAAATCGAATATGAATTTATTTCCAAGGATAACTATGAAATGACCTTACTATTACTAGGTGAGCATAGAGAATTCAAATTACGGTTTGCCAATGTGAGTCAATGGCGAATAAATCAAGTAAACTTTGGCGATCTGTATAAAGATCTAATAACGTATGAGGTAGGAATTGAAAAAGATTTTTCAGAAAATGATAAAATGGTTTTTAGAGCTCAATTTCCTCTTGAAAATGGAATCATAGAAGTGTTTTCAGAGAATATAGAAATAAAAGAAAGCTTTATACAAAGAAGTAGATGATTATGTAAAATGATCGGTAGTTTAATTTGATATTAAAATGAGAGAAACATAAGGCATAAAGTAACCTGAAAATGTGGTATTAATGAAGAATAGTGAAGAATTAACATCAATTATGAATGCAATTTATAAATCTTCAGCTTACTTAGAATTCAAATCAAAGTTGTTGCAGATGGAATCAGCTTCTGATAAATGTAAATTTTTGGATGATGTATCATTCGATTGGAAAAAACTTGATGTAGAGGATAATAATTTGGAGTTTGAAGTAAAGAATTCTCGAGATTTTTATAAAAAAACGAATCTGATTCCGCTTTTTTTTCACGTTGAGGACAAAGTTTTTTATTGCTTTTCACAGAAATATGAAGATAGAATACAAGTATTTGCATTACATACAACTGTTTTTTCTTACAAAAGTTTTAAGGAACTACTGTCCGAATTTTCTAAATAAAAGCACAGCGCTGTGCCTGGTCAAAATAATAACAATACAATGTGGTCAGACAACTACTATTATTTAAATATATATAAAGACGAATCATTAAGTCATGAAGTGTCTACAAATAAATTGATAGATTTTATAACTACCATTCCAGAATTGGAGAAGAATGGAGCATATAAATTCAAGAACACAGGATCGTTTCCATATACTCAATTGTTATTGTTGAAATCAAAAAAATTGGACAGTTGGAACGAAAACGATACAAATGCAAAAAGTACGAATCTGATCACCATTGTATGTTCAAAAGGAGCGCATATCGATTTTAAAGAAATAGAAAGAGTTTTTGTAAAAATTGCTTCCTTCCTGCAATGGACTATAGTAGCGGAGGAAAATGATGATGGAATTGAAAATTATATTGTCTGGAAACCGGAATAAAAAAATTAAAAGTCGTGCTAAATTGTAATTAACAACTGATAAATGGAAATATTACTAATTATTTGCTTATTAACCATTGTGGGCATAATCTTATTCTTGCTTTTTAAAATCCTTAAATGGGTTTTTCAAAAAAAATCAAGGATGACTGTGGTACTTTTTTTATCAGTGAGTATTGGTGCTGGAATCATCATAAACAAGCTCTTTTTTGTAAAAATGGAGTTTATACAATCAAAAGTATATCCGGATTTATACATCATTAAAAATCCAACAAAAGACAAAGATGTTTTGCAAAAAGCCATAAGAGCTATGGTCTTAGAGAAAACAAAGAAAAATTCAAACTATTCAACTTCTGATGTAGAACACCGTATAGATTTCTATGAATATACTAAAGGTTCTTTTTTTATACCCTTTAACGATGCAGGAACGTATTATTTTATAGACCACGAAGAAGACCCGGGCGGTTTTAGTGTAGAAGTTTTAGATATGTATTCAAACTACCGTATTGCTGAGTTTAGTTTACAACGGTGTCAGGAGGATACATCAAGTTATTTGGGGAAATTGAATTACTACCAGAATGCTAAAATTATAAAAACAGATACAATTTTAAATTCGTGTGATAAAGCAAAAAAATGATAAAGAATGAACGGGTAGTATATGGCGATTTCAAAAAAAGGATTGAGAAGCATTACTGTGGATGGACAGAAATTTTACTGGAAATTCGACGGAAAAGTCATGGTGTATTCTGATCAAATTAAAAATGGCTTGTTGATAGTTGATTTTGGATGGTATGACACGTGGTTATTTGTAAATGATAACGACAATAGGCCTTCTGATTTCGAACCAAAATCAGTGACTCCAAAGTTTGTAAGTGAGTCTATTTCATTTGCTCTTACTAAAGGATGGAAAGAAGGAAAAATGGAAATAGAATTTAAAAAAGGATCTTATAAAAAGAAAGCATAAACTATGTCTTATACCTTTGATAATTAGAAGATGAACAAAGAAAAATTAATCAACAAAATTAACCAGGCTTTTAAAAGTGTACAACTTGAGGAAGGGATCGGACTTTGGGAAGCACAAGGGCACGATGACCGACTTACAGCTAAAGAATGCAGAGAACTAAGAAAAAAAGATGAAAAAGAGGATTGGAGCAAAATCCAAATAATTGATTTGTATACGTGTAGTAGTTCATTATCATTTTTTGATGCAAAGGGAATGCGCTTTCACACGCCAATGTTCCTTCTCCTTGCTCTTAATGTATTCGAGAAAGAAGAAAAAGAACTAAACAAAAAAGGAAGTATTCAATCTTGCTTAGAACCAGATATTGAATTTCATTTATTATCAGGATTAGCATACCTGAAATCAGATAATGAAATAATGAAAAACTATAGTGAAGAACAATTTTCTCTATTTAATGTTCCACAAATAGAGTGCATTGTAGAATTTCTAAAATATCGCATGAAAGAAATGGAAGAACACTATAGTAACAAATATGCCAAGGAGTTAGGAACAAATCCTGATGCTGTAATATATGATAAAGATTATATCCAACTTAAAGACGGAGTTAACTATTGGGCTAAAAAAATATAAACTATGAAACACCTACTTATACTGTTTGCTATTGTACTGTTTTCTTGTAAAGAGAAAATAAAAAATGGCACAAAAACTATGGAAACAGCTGTAACCGAAACACCAGAAATAGAGAAAGCAAATAATCCCGAAAAACCAATTGAAAAAGCAATAACAAAAGCACCACAAACTGAGTTTAACTTAATTGATGCCGTTGTTAGACAACTAAAAATCAACCCGGATAAAATAGAATTTGTTGCACATAAAAAGTTGCCCAATAACGAAAAAGAAAGCATTGTTGTCATTGCTGAAACTGCAACAGAAGAGGATGATTATTTTAGGTTCAACAGCCACGTCCTGGTAGTAGAAAGTACAACCGGACAAATTCTCAACACCTTTTTTGAAAGCTATGAAACAAACGGCTGGCAATCTGATGCACTATTTATCGATACGATTGCTATAGATACAGCGCCTTATAATGTTACAGAAACAGATCGAGCATTCGGGATTAGAATTTATTCTCGTACGCTATCTCAGCCCAATCCGTATAACCAGGAATCAATATCTTTATTTGTGGAATCTGAGAATACACTTAGAAATATTTTAAAAAACTACGAAGTAAAAGTATATGGAGGAGAATGGGATACGACCTGTTATGGAGAATTTACAGATGTAAAAAAGACATTAATTATTTCTAAAGAAAAGAGTAATGACTATTTCGATATTGTAGTAAAAAGTAACATCACTAAAATCAATAACGATGAAGATGAAAATGGAGAGTGTATTTCTAAAGAAAAGAAGACTACCTCAAAAACAGTATTGAAATTTAATGCTAAAGAATATAAATCGGAAAACCTATAATCTTTTCGAATCATATAGAATGTCTAAAAATCAGCGCGTATGAAAACCTTAAAACAAATCGGAACCTACAGTATTTGGGCAATCATAGCCCTATTACTTGGTATTGGTTATATGCGAATTGTTTTAGGTCCCAATGAAACAGCCAAAGATGGTTTATGGTACCTACTTCATATTTTTTATGATGTAGGTCTACTTCATATAGGTTTAGTAATCGGAGTTGTAATCGCAGTGTTATTTATTTTTTTAGATATGGTTTATCTTAAAAATAAACTAAAATACCGCAAAAAATCAACAGGTATTCGTTTTTTAATTCTTATTGCTATCGCTATGCTTGTAGGTGTAATTCATTATATTTTAGAGAAAGTTATTGATGTTATTTAGAACCAAAAATCGTATTAGAAAAAACATATGAAATTAAGTAATTCATTTAGCGGAGCGTTAAGAACATTTACATACTTCATCGCTAGCGGAACGCATTATCAATTAAAAGGAGTTGAGTATCTAAAGCTATTTGGCAGTGAACCAAGCGCTATAGAACAAGCGTATGCCATATTTGCCAATGTAATTGAGTTAGATGAAAATGGAGAAGTTCTGAATGCAAAGTATGCCGAAAAACGAGCGGTAGATTACATCCGTTCTTATTGTCAATCGGATTTTAAAGTAGAACCTCCTTATGAGGATTGGGAGATAGAATTGTATTAAACTCAAAAGGAGTTAAAACAAACAATCAATTATTGATCTAATTATTAGAATTATGAACAAGAAGATTATTACAATATGCATTGTATTATGTATGTGTTGTCCATCATCTCAAGCTCAAAAAATGAAAAGTCTCTTACACAAAGAACTCACAGCAAAAGTTGGAGCTATTTGTGAGGAGACACCAGATGATAATCCTTGTGCAGGTAGTCAAATTTACCTAACATTTTTGTTTGATAAAGAACGAGTGCAAGTATCAGAAAAAGAAATATCAACGTGTGATAAGGAATCCATACATAACATAGGAAGCTATACCTGGAAATTGCTAGACAGTAAAGAAATTAAGGTAGATTTTGATCCAATGATGATAAAAGGTACGTATGCAGAGCATATTTTTTTAGAATTACGTGATAAACAACTAATAGGAAAGATAACACATGAAAATGGAGAGGTTGTAGCATATGCATTTGAAAAAACAACAAATGCCAGCCATTCGGTGACTGATATAAAACAAGAAGTGAAGTTAGCGACCATTGATTCCGTAAGTATTACAGAAATAAAAGGAAATACCAGTGGAGACATACCAACTATTTTTGACTTCTACAAGAAGGAACAAATAGATGAAGTAGATATTTGGTCTGATAAAATGTTTGGGAGATGCTGTTCTGAGGCGGATTTATCCTACTCTGAATTACTATACTTTGATATTACTGCAACTATAGATAATAGTAAGTATCCATTAAAAAACGTATTCGATAGAAGATATAGAACAGCCTTTGTATTTAAAGAAAATGATCAAGTAGAGATTTCTCTAAAATTAAAGCGAAATGAAGAAAGCCATAAATATCACACAGAATTGTTGGTTGATGATGTCTTGAAAACCAATGACACGTTGTTAAAACCTTTTAGATTAAGTCTGGTGAATGGGTATGTGAAATCAGAGAAAACTTTTAAAGAAAACGCTAGAATTAAAGAGGTAAAAGTGTTTTTAAATAAGGATTATAAAGGCACGATACAACTACTGGATACTCCTTTGGTACAGGAGTTTGCATTAGATTTTATATTTTCAAAAAATGATACTGTTAGACTAAAACCTATAAGTTATTACAAAGGGACTAAATACAATGATATTTGTATTTCTGAGATACAAAGTTGTCTGGCGCATATTACCCACACTAGTATTAATAAAAAGTATAAAGTACGTGAATTATGGGAAATTGGATATGCTTTAAAAAAAGACAAAAAATGAAGAAAGCAATTTATATAATACTTGCAATCATACTTCCTGCCGGAATAGGAATTTATTTTTATGATGCGAGTAAAGTGCTAGAAACCCATAAAAGTCCGGATGGAGACTATGTCATCATTGTAAAAAGAGAAAACAGTTTTTTTACAACCACAATGCCTGGGGATGGTGGTACGAATATTCCAGTAGAAGTTATTCTAAAAAACACAAACGGAAAAGTAATAGGAACGAGTAGTAGTAATAAGAATTGTGGTGTTTTATGGTTTAGTATTGAGATAAACTGGGATTTGGAAAATCATGAAGTATGGTATGGACGAGGTAAGACAATAAACTTAAAAACAGGTGAAGTAAGTTGTTGAATTATTGAAGGTGCATACCGACCAATTTAGAATTACCTAATGTAGAAAGTGATAGCAGTTACCTATAAAGGAGATGTTTTTACAATAATCAAATAGTATTAAAACTAATGAGACCCAACCAATAACAAATAAAACGATGTAACAATATAAAATACGGTAGTGTTTGTAGTAGCTGGCATTACTAATGAGTAACAATATGGAAATGAGAATTCGATATATTTTAATCACAATTATTTTAATCTCTTGTGCTCAAAACACAAAAGAAAATAAGGCAACTGTAGTTGAAGTACAAGATGCTATTCAACTTTCAGAAGATGTACCTCGAAAAAATGAAAACGCAAGTAATGACATTTCTTCTCAACAATTAAGATTATTAACTGAAGTAAAAGCAATTAAAAAATACGGTACACCTTCATCTATAGAGCAATTTATGTTGGATGACGCTCAGGGAGAGTTTAGAAGTAGTATTTCTTATAAGTACACAGTAGAAGAAAGACAAAGTGAATCTATTTTGATAGAAGAGGTCACCTGGGAAAAAGATGAAAATACTTGGATAACTGTTTGGTATGAGGTTCAACAAGAAAAATCAGTACCCAAAGAGGTTTATGAATGGAAAAAAGGAAGTGAATTTTAAAGTATAGAAAGTCAAAATGTACGTAATCGGAGAAATAACAAAAGGCTACAAGTTCAACTCAGTGTATGCGGTTTTTGAGGATAAAATAAATGCAGATGTCTACCATAAAAAGAATCTAAACCAATTGGAGACTATAAAAATTGATGCTGTGTTTCCTTTTTTTATAATCGAAGAGTTTACGAATCAGGAGAGATATTATAAAAGCATTACTAAGGAAGAGTTAGAAATTAGAACTCAAAAAATTAAAGAATTAGATACCGCTACATCTGTGTATTTTAACCTTTGGCGTATTGATGAGGATTTGTATAATAAAAATTTTCCCGATGAACCTGTATTAAGAGGAATGGATTTTCATATACATTTTACCGATACTGATATGAAAGAAATTGAAACAAATGGTTTTGATGCCTATTGGGATGATATTGTAATAATTTAAAGTATAGTAGAAATATGAAAAACGGATGTACTATCGCAGACGCAATGAACACATATAATATTGCCTTAAGGATTATACTATCTAAAGGTTATAAAGTTTTTCTTATACCCGACAAAAGAGAAGAATATTTTGGTGATTTCTGTGCAGTAAAAGAGAATCGTAAATTCATTGGAGGTGACCCATTAAGAGTATTAGGACTTATTTCTATTTGGGAGAATACGGGTGATGATTGGCAAAACAGTCATTTTTCTGAGCACGATGTAAAAAAAGAATCTTTATATGACAAAATCCTTTCAAGAGCTTATCCCGATAGTGTTGAAGATTTCAATGGCTTGTCAGATGTAGAGTTTGCAGATTTTGTGTTGGATTATAGATTGTTTTTTACACACGTTTTGGATGAAAAATTTCCTAAAAATCCATCAAGACAAGATATGTTTCAATTAGTCAGTACATTTTACTTAGAATAGGAATTGAAAATGGAAGCAGTAAAGACAGAAGTGTATTTTATTCTGGATAAGAACTGGGAAAAGAATTTATTCAGCCTTTCCCAAAAGTATCCTATATGGATTTGTAAATCTAACTCAAATGACATCCAAATAAATAAGATTTGGAAAAAGAATCATTCTAGTTTTAATCCGAATAAAAGTGTTACCTCATTTGAGATGAATGATACCATTGAAAATACATTTTATAATTTTCTGGGAATTATAGATGATCATCATCAAGAAGGGTATTCGAACGTTGTAGAATGGAATAAAATATTGGTTTTTGGGGTAGACTTTAAAAAAGTAACAAAAACAGAAATAGAAGAAGTTTTGGGGTTTCCTGTTACAATTAACAGTTTAGATGAGAGCTTTGAAATTATCAAACAAGAAAAATTAATTAAAATGGAATCATTTGTTGAAAATGTAAATAAGAGTATCGTAAAAGAACAATGGGAGCAGTCAAAACAGAAATAGAAAAAGCTATTAAAACACTTGAACTAGAGCAAGAAGATATTTGTTTAGTTTCGGATGGTAGAAGTTTGTATGTAGAGCTGTTAACTCACTTCGTAAAATCAGGAGATCGGAGATGGTGGTGGGAAGATTTTAAACAAGACTCCTTTAATTTTATAAAGTACGAGCGCCCTTTTGAGCATCTCATCCATATCATCCCAAAAGATATAGATAAAGTTTGGCTTATGATAGAAGATGATGAAGAGGAGTATTACCCAATTTACAATTGCAAAACCTCAATTATTGGTGATGTTATCGGAGAATGTTCTGCATTTGAATATTATGTAATAGATAAAAACAAAGCGTGGTTACTTTGCGAAAATCATAGCGATCAATTAATAGGAGTTGGAGAGAAATTAAGAACAGTGAATCCCGATAAATTACAGTAGACAAGTAGTTCTGATGTATAAGATGATAATATGAGATTAAAATATAGCATCGTTAATTTAACGCTATTAATAGCAGTAAGTTCTTGTGTAACGTTTAAAAATCAAAAAAATAGAAGACCTATCATCCATGAGTTGATAATTATGGGAGAAGAATCCGGCGAAATTTCGATTAAATACTTTAAAAAACACCACGCTATAAATGATGTAAATCAAATAATTGAAAAAGAATTTATTTGGGATTCAATTAAAAATGATATGGTATATAGTGGTAAAAGTATCCCTATAGAATTAACGACTTTGGTTAATTATAACACCCAAAATAACAAATTTGATAGTGAAGAAGTAGTCATAAAAAATGGCTTTGTAACAGGTACTTATAAAGCGCATATATTTAAAAAAGGGAAAAGTTTTGATTCAATTAAAACTATTGAATATGAGAAAGGAAGTATTTCTGGAGAACTAAAAATATTAAATGTAAAAGATAGTATTTTATATCAAACCACCTTTAAAAAGGGCAATGGATACTGGAAAGATTATTATCATAAGGAAAGTAAATTACGAGAAGAGGGCAAGGTAAAAAACAACTATAAGGAAGGAGAATGGAAATATTATAATGTATACGGAAATGTAGATAGTACTAAAACCTATACTTTAAATGATGCTGTAGATGTTCGTTATCCACATTGTTTTTTTAATAAAAAAGAACCTTGTTATTAATTTTTTTTAAACATAACCTTCTAATCGAGTTGATATATTAACTCTAACAACAATGGAAGTATTTAAAATGCTATGAATAGTATGGAGAAGTATCAAATAAAACTACAACAAGCGATACAGGATAAGGCTAGTTTTATGAACTCGACAAAGTGGATAGCGCTATTTACAATCATAAAAGATCTAAACCCGGGATATATTGCAAAAGTAAAGCTCCTTTTAGATAAGGAAGCAAGAGAATTTACCATACCGAATGAAGAGAGTTTTTTGAACGAAAAATATATAGAAGAATACTGGGGCGTTTTTGAATTGAAAGAAATTGAATGGATTTTAATTCCCTCTGAAGTTATATCTGAAAGAAAAAACCGAAAAGAGTTATTAGCTCCAAAAGTAAAGACTCAAAATATTGAATTGATAGAGACAGCATTGCAAACAGGAAAGCAATTTGAATATGAACTATCAAAATCGGGATTAAAAATTTATGGCTACAAATAAAAAAGCTACTTATAAATGAAAACAAAAAACATGAAAAATAAAACCTGGTCACTTGTATTACTTGCCATTTTAATATGTTTTTGCCAAAATGCTTGTAAAGATAAATCTGCAGTGTCTAACAAAAAAGAAAGTAATAGCAAGTTTGAAATAGAAAATAAAAGTGAAGACGCTGTACAATCTAAATCAGAGAAAAAAACACCTGATCCAAGTAAATTGAGCAGTGCATTAAGACCCAATGAAAAAATAGAATTTGGTAAAACATATACCGACACCGTAAATTTTATAAGCTTTGATGATAATTATGATTATTGGTATTTTTTAGCACAAAAAAATAAGGATACTATACAAATAATGTATTATGCCGATGCACCCATAAACAAATTAGTAAAGGGAGATAAAATAGAAATCAATTGGGAGATGAAACGTTTAGAAGAAGCTGGGGATCCTGAAATTTCATACATTAAACCTTACTTAGTTTCATTCAAAAAAATAGGCTCTCCTAAACCCACCGATAAAAACATCAAAGTGTTATGGAGAGGAGAACTTTATGACGAAGATCTAAGGCAAGAGATCAATACTATTATTTTAAACAAAGACTATCAAGAAAAAATAGCTGAACCCGAAAGAGCAGCTTTGGGTTACGTAGCAACATTTATAGGAAACGAATGCGAATGGGATGGAAAAGCAAATGAAAATAGAAGTAATCTTCAATGCAAGCTATTGTCATATTTAGATTTGGGATATCAATGCTCTGATAAGCACTTAAATTTTTTAAAAAAATCCTTTTCAAAAGATACGGTAGCATTAAAAAAACTTAAAACATGCCCTACAATACCAAATACCGCAACGATACAATCAACATTTGATGAAATTTCAATAGAGACAAACACACAAGAACAAACTATATTGATTCACTATAAAGTTAGTAGTATAAATATGCGAGAAAGTATTGTGTCTAGTTACACCAAAATAGACACATTTAAATATGATGGAGATCATCTAACATTGCTTAATTCAGAAAAAATAGAGAACAGTGGGGCTTCTAATCCTATGGACAAGAAATCCTTTGTAATATCCTGTGGTTCGGGATGCGCAATGACCTATTCTGAATATAAAATTGTTGCTAATGATAATCTTAAGGAGGTAACATTTACAGTTGAAATGTATATAAATGAAAAGCTATCAGATGAATACTATGAAACTTACAAATATAAATGTGATACTTCAAACGAAGGAGCACAAATAGTATTAAAAGGAAATGACGATTTTAATATAGAAGAGCAACATAAGGAAATTCAGGAAAATCTGAAGTCGTACATAGGTAGATTATGTAACAAATAGTCTTCTGAAACTAGGTGTATAAAAGAAATAAAGGTACGAATACAAACAGGTAAGCTAACCATACATAAAAGAAATGAAAACAAACCAAATTAACATCTTATATATAACAATCATTTTATTTGGGTTATACAATACAATATATTCTCAAAATACGGATACTTGGTCTGGTAATTTTATTTTGAAATCTTCAAAATCTGAAACTATTGACTCTATAAGAATTAGGAGAACTAGTGACGTAAACAAAGATGATGTCGCTGGTAGATTTGAATCTGATGTAAGTCGATGGAAAATTACTTCGAAAAACGACAACTATCAAAATGAAGTAATAGCAAGACGATTCCTTTTTGATATAGAAAATGATGAAAATGAATATGAACAATTCGATTGGACTGAAATGTATTTAAAAAGAGAAGTAGAATGTATAGATGCAGGTCATTTTTTTATTTGTCGAACAAAACCAAATAGTAATGTCAAAATTGAAAATGAATCCCTTTTTACCAAAACAGGTATTTTCGGAATAAGGCTGCATTATGGATTATTTGAATTAGAAAAATATGAATAAGCTTAAAAAGTACACTAGTAAACATTAGCTATAGCTCATTGCGGCTGAATCCCTTAATTGGAATTCATAGCAATTTTGAAATCTTATGGATGCATCGTAATGTTTCCTTAGGGAAATTCTGGAACAAGTCATACGTAAATCGTTAGTCACAAATAAAAAAATCTCTAATAGATGGATTACAAAGAAATTGAAAACTGGATAAGAGAGAATATAACAAAGAATGGAAACGTATCACTACATATTTTTTCTAAAGAAGAGAAGATTTTTGAAAGTCCGTTTGGTTCTTCTCAAGAACAATCTGAATTGATTAATCTCAATGGATTTCTAAAAAAAATCGGAAAATCTTTAACTAAAGTTAGACAAATTAAATCTGTTTTCTGGTTCAAAATAAATCTAATTGATAATGCTCTTTCAGATTTAGTTGGATTAGGAAAAATAACTGATTTGAACGATTTAGAGCTTATGTCAAGCTTAATTATGTATGATAAAGCTGACCAAAATGGAGATGTAATTGTCGGGATATTTGATACATCAAAAGGATGGTTAATAAAACTAACGAATGACCGAGACAATAATAGAGTTTATATACGATTGTATGGGAAAGGTAAAATAATTGAATTATTAAAAAACAAAGCCAATGGCTAACCATAGTCGGGACATAGGAATAAATATCACGTATTAATGAAAAAAGCAATTATACTACTTTTAATATTTCAATTTCAATCTGTCATTGGTCAAAAAACTTTTGAACAAATTATTGATGAGACACCTCTCTACGAAAACTATTATTCGCCTTTTAGTTATTCTGATCGTGCTGAAAAAAAACAAGGGGTTTCTATACAAAATGAAACTCAAATTTTAAGAAGATTAGAACTTCCTCTTTTAAAGAATAGAGAATATTATATTACAGGTAAATATGAAATAAACAATTTAATTGTTCTTTTCTTTTCAGAATATTCGGTTTCAGAAAATATTCATTTTGCTATTCTTCTTGATAAATCATTAAATATAATAGATAGGTTAAAGGAAACTGCTTATGATAATGATGAAGGTTTTTATGGAGTAAACTCATGGATAGACTATAATATTTTAACTGTCAATATTCATAATATATATAACAATCCAGAATACGTAAAAAAACAATATTCAATTACAGATAGAGGTTTCATCCCTATAAAAAATCAGGTTATTATAAAAACACCATCAGGAATTAGAATACGTAATAAACCAACAACAAATAGTGCTATTGTAGCCACTGCACCAAATCTAAAAGTTTTTGATTACTTATCCAGCAATTCTGAAGTGGATTCAACATCTGTGTTTGATAACGGAAAATATTTAAAAAATCGGTGGTTAAAAATTGCTACAAAAGATTCTATACAACAATTAGGGTATGTTTTTGGTGCTTTTGCAAAAAGACATATGGAAATGATAACTAATGATTATAAAGTGATTCTTGATGAAATATCGAAAGAAGAATTTCATCAACAACAAGGTGAAAATCATAGTAATCCGTCCGTCAAAAAAATTACTGATCTAAAAAAAATACAAAGTATTTTAAAAAATCAATTGATTGGAGAGTATGATGAAGAGGATAATTTTAATATAAAAAAAGTATTGACAGACAACGGTAAGGAAGTCAGTGGCTTTTATGAAGAAGAATGTGTGATTTCGGCCTACTATCCTCAATATCATTATTTATTATTTGAATGTGGCCATGCTTCTGACTATTTAATAAATCTAAAAAATGGAGAAGATGATATTAACCGAATAGGAAATCCGGATTATTACCTATCATCTCCACAAAAAACATTTCGTTTAAACGGCTATTATAGTGGACAAACGAATGTTCATTTTTTAGAAAAAAATAATAAAAATGCTGCTCCAGAGTATCTGTTCAGTATTTCAAGCCTTATTCAGTCCGATTACTTAGAAAAATATTTTTGGAAAGATGATAACACGATTCTATTAAAAGTTGAAAAAATGTATTATAAAATACAATTACAAAAACTTTAATCTATGATAGTAACAAACTATTGCGATAAAATATAGATTACAACGCTACAAATATAGATTGACAGAAGAATTATAAGATAAATATATGATATAACAACAAGTAACTATATCAATGCCATCAAATTAAAGAAATTACGTAAACAAGGAGGCTGATGTAACTTGTTATGTAGAATAAGTACGAATGAAAAATAATTTTGAGATAAGAGAAGTGAAAAAGGATGATAAAAAAATAAGTTTCGACTTTTTTATCGATGGAAAAGCATTGTCCGAATTGTTAAATATTAATCGGTTTGATTTGGCTTACTGTGATTTTGATTTAGATATACTGGAGATGGATACAGATAAGTTTCCAAAGTATGATAGAGCAAAAGTTAATAAAAATGCTGTTGCTCAGTTTTTAGGAATTAACCAACCATCCAATCAATTTGACACAACCCGTATTGTATTGTATAGATGCCATTGTGGTAGTGATTATTGTGGTGTGATTTCATGTAACTTAGTTAAGCAAGATGATGTGATAATCTGGAAAGGGATTACCTATGAGAATGATGATTTTGAATATGATAAAGAGATAGCAAACAGCGGAATAAAACCAATAACAGAACTAAAATTTGCCAGAAGGGAATATGAATTGGAGTTTGAAAATTATTTAGAAAAGTACTGTGCCTGATGTGGTATAAATAAGAGCAGTTTAAGTGATGAAGTGAACATAAAACATAAAATACAATGACTAAAAAAATACTATTAAATCTAAATATACTGACTTTTACAATTTTACTTTTTAGTTTCCATGGAAAAGCACAAAAAATGAAGAATTTGGAAAATGTTTATAAGACTGAACTGGAAAATGGAACTTGGATAACCGATAGAATTTTAGGCTTAGACCCTAACATTAAACAATACAATTTAACAAAGTTTATTGAAAGAAAATTTGCTGGTAATTTGACAAGTTTTGGAGATAAAATAATTTTTAATAGTAGCTATGTTGCACCTTGTGGGAATGATAAGTTTACAACAGTAATTGGAAAATATGAATTCTTCGACAAGGAAAAAATAATCATTTCAGTTGACACTGTTACGTACTCTGGTGAATGGAAAAAACCAACTGAGTATAGAAAACCGAAACAGTTAATATTTTTAATCTCTAAAGTTGATGAGACAATAGTCTTTACAAAACAAAGTGATAAGAAAAACTAAAACGAACCAATAACTTAACCAATCAAATGATACATGGCGTATACAATTAAAAAATCTGAAATCATTGATTATTCACCAGAATCTTTAAAAGATTTCGAATTGTTGATGTATGAATATATAGACAATCTACATTTTACTTTAAACCCAAACAAGTGCCTTGAAAATGCAGATGAATATATTGCAATTGCTAAAGAAATATTTTTAAAATTCGGTTGGGCTGGAGATGGTAATATTGAATTAATGTGGGTGCCACCATTCATGCTAAAGGATGAAGATGGGAAGACTTTATTTTGGAAAAAAACAAAAGGAATTATTGTCTGGCATGTTAAACAGGAAAGTGATGGGATTTCTTGGTTATTAATTCCAAGTGAATTAAAACTGACGTAAGAAAACCAATCTCCAAACTTGAATAGCAATTGTTGATAATAAGAAATAAATACTGTAATTAAAATGGAACTAGAAGAAATAAAAAAAGAAGCTGCACAGTATCAATTTGAGGATGTAAAATCTCTTTCAATAAAAGTTGCTGAGCTTAAAAATAAGGGTATTTCCTTTTTAGGTTGTGTAGCATTTGTACAAGTCAACCAGAAGATCTCATTAAAAGAAGCCCAAGAATTAACCTTACAGCTAGAAGCATATACCAAAGATGAAAAGAGAAAAATCCAAGAAGGAATTGATGTAATGCTTAGTGATTTTAAAGAGGAAGAGTAAAAGTAATCAGTAAATGGAAACCCAACATAAAGGGTATTGAAATAATGAATGGAAGAGAAGAATTTACATTAACCTATAGAAAATCTGTATTAAAACATTATTTCAAGATTGAATTGTAAAAATATAAAAATGAAAAAAATAACAGCAACTATCATTTTTACAGTAATAAATATCACTAGTGTCTTTTGCCAAACTAAAGACACGATTTTTAATGCTTATGTATCCGTTCGAAGTGAGGAGGTTAATTTTTCAAGCCTCAAGAAAATGGAGAATACCAAAATTGAAGACTATGAAGGTGTTTATTATTTTGGGGGTTCTGAGTCTGAGTCCGAATTGAAAATAATTTATAGCAATGGTAAACTATTTGCTTGTTCGAAATATTATGATTGGGAAAATGATAATTGGGTACTAAAAAACGAACGAGAGTCTATTAAGTATGAGAAAGGAAAAATTTACATATCTGATAAATCATATCAATTATATACCTGTATAGATGATTCTAATTTATTCTTAAAAAAAGGCGATAAAGGGTTAGCTTCATTTTATAACGAAGTCGAAAAGGGTAAAACACTGCATTACCTACAGTTTAATCATCATAGTTTTATCAAAAAACCTTTAGGAAAATATCCTGAGACAAGTTTTATAGAATTAATCCCTCTTGATTTAGAAGGTTTTTCAATAGGGGATTTGCAGATTATGAGAAACGAAATTTTTGCTAGAAAAGGACATATTTTTATACAAGGTGGAGAAATGGACAAATATTTTTCTCAAAAAGATTGGTATAACTCATTAGAAAAGTCAAGAAATCCAAGCCTGACCACTATTGAAGAACATAACGTTAATCTTATTCGTTCATTAGAAAACAGGTAACAAAACAGGTGGAAAAGTGATCTATAAACAATAGAGAATATTACAATATGATCAGAAGTAAATAAAAACTTGTATATGGATAAACCTTTGATTCAAATTTGGGATTCAGTTGGATTAGGGCTCATTATAGAATTTCCATCAGGAGTTATGATTTCTAACCAAACAGGAGGGACTTCTTGTTTACACGCAAAAACTGAAGGCGTGTATATGCCATTAGCAAATGATTATAATATGGAAACCAAAGAGTTTTTAAGTCCGGAAATTGAGCTGACAGCATATTTTCAAGGATCAAAATATAAAGGAAGTGGAGCTATCAAAGGTATTGATCTTGAAGATGTGGAGGCAATACGTGCAATTATGGCTACATCAGGTTTACATGAATGTATCGAAATAGACTTAAACAGGTTAAAGGAATCCCACGAGGCCTGGATTAGAATAAAAATACTTGACAACCCTAATAATGCACTAATAAGAGGATTTAAAGGGTATCCTTTAAACGGAATATTAACTTGGTCTAATAGTGATTAAACGAGGTCCTAAAGTGTTCGCTAATATAAGAGTCATATCGGTAATTCTAAATAAATGAAACTAAAAACCCCCATAGAAATGGATTACTTTATTTTTTAAACATGAGAAATGGAAATTAACTATAATCACGTAATTAAGCTTTTAAATTCTGAAACAAATAAAATTGTTGAAGAATTGCGAATAGATAGTACTAAGGAATTAGTAGATAGAAAAAAGAATATTAATAACGCAATTAAATGGTTGAAAAAAGGAATGGATAATCAAATCAATCCAGATTTAAATATCATTACGATTCCTGAAAAAATTACAAAAACACCATCTTCCGAATATAGATTAATTGAAGATCATGAATCTGATGAAAGAAAGTATTGGACTGAGGTTAAACTTAATAATGAAGAATTGAGACCATTGACTGGAGATTTTTTGATTATGAAATAAACGAACAACATAAACGAACCCTAGTAGAACGTCAATATTAATTGGTAAAATGAAACTAAAAACACCCATAGAAGTTGATTTTTTGGAGTTTTTTAAAACGGGAAAATTCGATTATTTAAAGTTAGGACAAACCAAAGAATGGATCATCAATAATTTTCCGGATCCAGATGGCTATGACGCCAGTTTTTTGACAGAAGAAGTAAATATCTGGACCTATGGTGGTATTGAGTTACATTTTGAAAATAAAAAGCTGTATTTGATATTTTCTGATTATTGGTACGAAGGGAAATTAGAAAATAGTAAACAATTAAAACTTAACAAATGGATTTTTAATGATATTGGTAAACTGAATTTACGGTTTGTTTTAGAGTCATTAAATACACAGAACATCGATTTCAAAAAGAAGACAGATACATTAGGAGTGCTTTTACGATTAAATAGTGGGGTGGAGCTAACATTTGAAAATTTAAATGATATTGAAGGACTAGACACCAATGATTTTCATTTAACTTCTTTCGGACTAGTAGCAGAAAACCCTCATCGTTGGAAGTAAAATAAGATTTCATCAGGGTTTGAAATTAAGATTAGTGAAAAAGATACTATCCATAAATCAATGACGGATGCGATTAATGAAATATAAACTGAAATGATAAAAGCCTATATAGCAATTTCAATTTTACTAGCGTCAATATTTTGCTTGTATATACTTAAAGGAATTTCATTTGCCGGACAATTGAGTGATAAAATTCTTTTTTGGACTTGGCTATTAATGACTGTGATCATAGTTGTAAGATTTATTAAAAAAAGATGGGTTAAATGGTATGTAAGTATCATTGGCTTTTTGATTATTTTGAGTTTAATCCCCATGGGAACTCCGTTTCTGATGTTAACTAATTTTACTCTGGATATTAATGGTGATTACGAGGTTAGGATTGAAAACTATAGATTAAGAGAAGAGAAACAAGGTATATATAGTTCACCAATAATTAAAGTTATTAAAAATATAGGAGTATTCGAGATAGAAATTGATGAAATGGATTTTGGTGAATGCGCAGGTGAATATGATACCCTTTCAAACGTCAATGAAATTAATGTGTTAGAAGAAGATAACAATGTATTCTTTGTTTTTAAAATAAGAGACTTTCATTGCAAACGGAAACTTGGTAACTATAGGACGATGAACTTATTATAATTATGTAATAAGAAAACCTATTAATCAATAAGTATAAAATCACAGATAGCTAACCTTTTGAGATAAATAAAAAAATGAACAAAATAGTATTTCTTTTAACCTTTATAGTATTCACTTCCTGTTCACAGAAGAAAGAGAATGCTAATAATTCGATACAACCCGAGCCTAATGATAATCAAATTTCAGAAATAGAAAAGTCAAACACAGCAGAACTAAACGAAGAAGTTTCATTAGGTAACTACAAAGGCAAAATTGGAACCAACTTAGACGTTGTATTTCATTTAGAAGATGAAAATGGAAAGGTGTCAGGATTTTATTATTATGAAAAAACAGGAATAGATATCAGTATACATGGTCATATAACAAAGGATACTTTAATAGTGTATGAATTGGATTTCAAAAAAGATACCACTGCTTTGATAAAAGGAACTATCAAAGAATCTGGTATTCAAGGTAAGTGGGTGAGTGGCACAACTAAAAAAGAATATCCATTAACCTTGGATATCATAAGAGATGAAGTACAGCCTTTGCCCACAACTATAGAAGGAAAATATTATGATGAAATGTGTGGTCTGACACTTTCTGTATTCAAGTCAAAAGGCGCATATTTTTATGAGTATAGTTCAAGCGAGAGAAACCTAAAAGGTAAGATTCGTTTTATCAGAGGTGATGAATTGTATATAAACCTGGAGAATATAGAATATGCAGAGGATTACTTTGATGTAAGTTTGGCAGAAGAAGATCCCGAAAAATCAAAAGAATATGAAAGACTGAAGAAAATAGGAAAACGAAAAATCGGAGTTGAATGCCTTTATACTACAGAAGAAATACTAATTCAAAATTATGGCAATGCAATGAATTATTATGTGAAATTATATGATTGTGGCGAGAAATATATTCATTTCAAAAAGCAATAAGTAGCATACCTAACAAAACTCAATTAAAATACGGCAAGCAGCAAACAATCACTTTTATCCTTACCTTTTCTTAAATGTTTACGAAATGAAATATATACACTACGTCATACTACTAATAATAGGATGTTTCACCTCTTTTTTCCTTTGGATGTATATACAAAGAGCTAATCTTGATTATAACAGTGAAGGAACATTTTTATCTTTAGATGACGGAGTTGTTTATAAAGAACAAACAAAAGAAGTTTACGGAATTCTTGCACTTTGCGGATTGATTTTGACAGGAGTACTTGTTTACAAATTGATAAAAAAATAAACGCAATGGATATTACGGAGGCCAAAAAATTGATACACAAAGAGTTTAATGCAAAAAATGGTTTGGATGTGCTGTTTAGAATGAGCGCAGATGTAGAAGAAGAACGAATAAGAGAGTTTTTAAAAGCTCTAAATTGTATCAAAGAATATTATACTGACAAAAAAAATATTGAAAAAAAGCTGGTGTACCAACTGTTTAGTATGCATCAAACCTTACAAGCCAGCATGGGCCATTGGAAATCGAGCAGACCAGAAGGTTTAGATACAGATACTTGTTTTAAAATTTTTGATGGTATAAGAAGTATTTTTTCAAAATAAAGTACTTGGAAAATGGAGTATAATTTAGCCGCAATTTTTAAGAAAATAGTCGAAGCATCAAAGCATACAGAAGATGGTGGTTTCACGGTGAATGAGCTATGGAAATGGGTGGTTTTTGATTCAGAAAACTTGTATTTGAACAATTCCTTGACCATTCACAATCCTTCTGGTATTGCTGTCAAAGGAAGAGAAACCAAAATAGATACTACTATTTGTATTTATGGAAAATATTTTCTCTTTGATTTTATAGACCACGCACCTTCCTATAGAATCATCTCTTTAAAAACCCTTCAGGAATTAGTGAGTTTGGTGCTGTCAAATTCAGGTATTTTTAATGGTTTTACATCCATTCAGATACCAATTATCAACGGTGAAGTTAGTAATCTGGATGAAGTAATGGCATTCATGGATCAAGCAGGACTAAAAGGAGTATCAATACATCAAGAATTCATAAACGATTTTCAAAAAATATTAAATACAACCATAAATGGTTATGAATTTTACAGTACTTTAAAAGAAGCTCGAAATTGTGTCATTTCATTTAAAGAAAAAGGAATTTCTCAGCAAAAAGCATACGATATAGTTTTGGCTATCAAATTGGTATATATTGCTTTTGGAATTCATAACGTAGATGATTTGATAGATGAAGTATTGGATCATATATCCGGTTATATTGGCAACAAAGAACTATGGATCTGGGAGAAACCTCTCTAGCAATATGTGCATTGATCAAAGAAAGAATATAACAACGTGAAAAGAAGACAGATATATGGCTTTAGACTTTCATAGACTTGATAATAATGAATATTTATTCGGTTTGGATGATACCAAATATGCTCATTTAGAACAGCTATTGATTATGTTTCAACAAAAGACAGGGATAAATGTAGACGCTTATAGTGATACAATACTGTCTATCGATCATCAAAAAGTAATTCTAAAACTCATTGATATTTGGATTAGCGATACGGATCTTAATCAGGATAAACCAAAAATAGTTACAATTATTTGGTTTAAAACGTGGTTAGACCATTTTTCTAACAAAGGTATTGACCTAAAATTGTTAGGAGATTAAATAAAAAAAGAATTGTAAAAACTATCTAAATAGAAGCAAAAAAATATTTATCTATGATTAAAAAAAGTAAGCAGAAGGCATTTACGATAATAGTAGTTTCTTTTTTAATACTATCGTTATGTTTTAATTTATTCCAATGGAAAGAAAAACAATCGTATATAGAACGAATTATAAAGAAAGATAAGGCCATTACAGAAATTCGGAATACGATAAAAATTATTACAAAAGCACCTAATTCGATAGATGCAATTCAGGGCGCACTAAAAAAAGATTTCAATGTCGCTTCAGAAATTATGTATAGCGAAATAGATAGTTCATTTTCTTTTGTTGTTACACCCAAAGATTGGAATCAAATTGATTATCAAGGAATATGGACATTTTATGGGCTGCAAATTGTTTTTGATAAACAGCAAAAATTTCAGCAAATTGACTTTTATAAACCATAAGCAGTGGAAGAAAAAGATACACTTCAAAAGTTAAAAATACTAAGAGAAAAATTGTCCATTCCTCTAGACGTTGCAATGCAATTGCTAAAGGAAAATGATGGTGATGTATTCATATGCGAACAAGAATTTCATAAAAACAACCTAAATACCATATGCAGACTTGCGGAATGCGATGAAATAATAGCTAAAAAGTATTATCAAATCTGCAATTTTGATATAGAGAAATCCATAAAAAAGATTCACCAACGTCTATTTTTTCTTACGACCACCCCAAAAGAAACTATTGATAAAATAGGATTCATACTATGGGCAGAAAATGAAAGGTTAGATACGTATGTAACTTCAAGAGACAGAAGCCTGTTTATTCAGACAAAAGATTTTGACTACATTATCGATGCATTTAAATCCGTTTTTCCAATTATAGATCAAAAAGGAACTATAACCGATAAACATTTTAGTACTACTAGTAGTAACTTTTTTGATAACAAAACCAGTCGAATCATTGTAAACCGAATGTCCAGAATTAAAACCAAAAACCCTAATGTAGAAGCGTTTTTGAGAGATCTTATTAAATGGTTTAATATTCAATTAAGATATGCAGATACAATAGTTGTTTATGGGAATTTATAAAGATCGAATACAGGACGAAATAAGTAGAAACACGAATAGTAATTGAAATGGGTTTTGAATATAAAATAATAGCAAAGTTTACGGAGAAAGAGATTTCAGAAATTAAATGTATACTCGAAACAAGTAAAGTTTTTGATAAAAAATACGTGTTCAATACAAAAGCATTCTGGGATTTTAGACAACTTGACAATAAGGGTAAAATGCCAAATATTAGTATCTGTTTTGAAAATGATGGAATTTACATATGTAGGTATGACGGAAGTTATATGTGGAAAAATCTAAGCCCCTTAAAAGATTATATAGAAAGTAAAAAAAATAAGTACACAATACTTGACTATCAGGAATAGCAAATATGATGAAACAATTAAAAATTGATGATATCAGTCTATCAGATTTCCCAATTAAAGAAATTTCACTTGGAGAAAATAAAGACGAAATTAATATTGTTTCAGAAGGTTCCATTAGAATTAGTGATTTAGAAAAATATAATGAAACACGGATAACAATAAAAAACTGGAAAAAACTACACGTTATCAAGTATGTAACAAAGAATCCCTTTACGAAAGGAGTTTATTTTGAAATAGATTGGACGAACAACCTTGAAACATTTGATTGTATTCAAGAAATCCTCCTTAAAGAAAAAACAACATTAATATTAAATGGATTTAGTAAAGAAAGTGCTGGGTGGTTAACATATAAGTTTGAGGAGTTCGAATATGAAATCAGAACCGTATAAAATGACAAACGAAGACAAATACAATCTCTATAACGCTGAAGACTTGAAAAGTATGACACTGTTTGAGCGGTATAAATATCTTACAGAAAACGATGAAGATATTGTAAAACTCAAAAAACAAATTAACGAAATTGTAGCTCGTAAAAAGTTGTCATCAGTAATGAACGACACCAAGTGGTTGCAGTTACAGCAAGGAATAGAAACTCTACCTTTTCCACCTGCGTATAACGAAAAGTTAGTACAATGGAATGAAGCCAAGTTTAGGTTTAATGATTCTAAAAACGAACCCGCTTATTTAGGAGATTGGTCAAGTTTTTGGGAAGAAGGCCTTCCTATATTCTTTACGATCGAATGGTTGGAAATAAGACCAAAATATAAAAAAAACATAGGACGTTTAGTTCCTCCAAAAATAGTAGATGAAACTGCAGAATTGATTCAACTACTCAATAAATTAAATATTCCTTTTGAAGAAGAAAAAGGATCAATAATTATTTATGGTTATAAGTAAACCCTAAGAAAAAAAAGAATGAAACGTACTGCAGAAAACATAAAACAATTAGTGAAACAAGAGCTATTGATGATTACAAACCTTGTTGTCAAAAATGAATTGGTATCACTATTAATACCAGAACCCATTGCTCACATGAGAGATTGGGATTATGGAGCAGCTGATGACACCTATGAGTGCTGAACCATCGCTATAGATGAAAAAACAGATACATCCATAGTATATTCTGATTTTGGATTTGGCCCTAAAACACCTTGGGGGTTAGTCCCTACAAACAAATTATGGATCGGAGCCGATTCAAGTTGGTTTGGTAGCCTAATCCAATGCTATTTAGATTCATTTTCTGCCAGTGAATTACCTATTTGGGTAGTAGAAAAGGAGGTGGGTGCCATACGAACTGTACTAACACAAAAGACAAAAATGGCAATCGCTTTTAATCAAAGAGACACCTTGATGAAAGAGGATAGTAAAGGAAGATACTATGTGACCTATATGTTGAAATAAGATGATAGTATTTTCTAAATCGAATTAAAGAAACCTATTGAAAATGAATTTTGAATCATTGAAACAGCAAATAAAAACGGCCACTAAAAATGCCTTTTTAGAAAATCTAAGAAAACACGGAAAAGAAATTTGCGGATTTGCATTGGTAAGTGATGATGGTGCTATGACAGTAGTTCCATATACAAACACCAGTACCCACTTACAAAAAATGCAAAAAGAAGATCCAGTTTATAAAGAAGTATATGAATTTGAACCTGCTGAATGGTATACATCAGATGGAGCAAATGATGAAGTAAATGCTATTTGTAAAACTTTAAATAAAGAGGTTTTAAGAGAAAATGTAAATTTTGAGGCTTTTAAAAAACAGTTATTTGAAACTTGCGTAGAAGTATTGGAAGAATTACAACATGATAATTTTTTAAAGGATAACTTACAGAAAGACATTTTAGTATTATTTAGTATATCCGACACAGATGAACCAGAAGAGAATCTGATAAAATGGTCAAAACGTACTAATACTATCACTTATGCAGAAGCTTACCAAGCATATAAAAATAAAGTGTGGGAATAAAAATTAGAGAATAGTATGATAAAATTTGTAGAATGCTTAAACGATACTTGGGATTATTTCTTTTTAACGGATCCCGCCAGTCTTTTACAATTTAAAAAAGAAAATAATTTATCAGACGATTTGATGTATGACTTTACAACCAATGAAAGTGCTGAATTAGCTACTCAAAATGGAGTAATAATACCTATGAGTAATATTAGTAATCAACCATACACTGTTTTTTTTAATACCAATAATCAGACATCTCAATTTGATAAAGAAACAAGCACTTTATTATTTAAAAAGAGTGGATATGTTTTGAATGTAATCAATAATGAAATTTGTTTAGTGACTGTTCCTTATTTAAAAAACTGGACTTTAGAAAATGGAATGAATCGTTTAAAAGAGGCCATAAAAATGGGTGTAAGACAGAGTATTACGCTTCAAAACGGTTGTTACGCTATTACTATTTTGGGAGGCTTTACGTTACAGGAAAGAGAACAAGAAGCTACGTTTGAGTTTCAAATCAATCCAATAGCAAAAGGAACACAAAGTACCGTTACTGATATTGGATTCTGTTATTTAATAGAATAAAAAATACAATGAGAGAATACCCAGCAACATATCAAGATAAAAGAGGCACCGAAGAAATTATTATAAAATCTGATGGCAGCGATATGTATTTTACCCTGAGAGGTATTGATTTTGAAGGTACAGATTTTGAAATGCTTACTGCAGAAGAAATAGATGATTCTAAATTCGACTACGAGATGTTTGCTGATGGTTCTGGAGATATAACCAACTTTAAACTTACTATAACAATTCCTACACAATTTTACAATTCCCTATCCAATCAAACCTTTACAGAAAGCTTAGTAGCGCATATAGAAGTAGGTGAAACCACGGCGATTGATGGATTGGATAGCGAAATAAGCTGTCTAAAATTAACAACTTCTTTTGGTGAGTTTACAGTTGAAAAAAAACTAGAATGGATGGAAGATGCTTTAATAGCATTGCAAGATCAGTTGCCCCCAAACATCTATTTGAAAACTTGTTTGAGTTGTAAGTACAGTAATTACAGTCCCTACGGAAATGGAATGTTTGGGAATATCTATTGTTTTAAAAAAATAAAAGAAGCACTCAAAAAAGTGCAACAAAAACACGATTTATTACATTTGTGGACAGCAGAATTAGTGCAAGAAGGAAAGATATTTTCGGTACAAGAAACCTTTGATTGCCCAGAGCATCGACTACCAACAGAAGGCGATTGGTATTATAAAAGTTGGAGAAAGTTAATCTCCAAAAACGAAGAAATGGAACTAGCAGAAAATAGCTTGTTTTATAAGGAAATGAATACCCTCTTGCGAAATCAGTTTTCTGCTATCAAGCAAGCTATTCATCCCCGATACGAACAACTATTAAAAGAAAGACAATTCTACCACGCGTTACCAATCATTTGTAGGTTTGAATATTCCTCATACGGAGGCAATAGACAATGGCGATTAGAATTGGATTTTGATGAGTATCAATGGTCAAACGAAACAGTAAAACCACATTTTTTAAACGCCTTGGTGTATTTAAGCATAGGAAAAGAGTTGATTTATTTTAAATATCAATTGTGCAGTTCATTTAATGATGAGCTATTTCCAATGGAAGAAGAAAAAATTGAAATTCAAAAATTAAATGATACAGATTTTGTAACAGAAAAAATAAACGAAGTACAACAGTTTTTAAATAGTTTACCCAAGCGTTTTATTCAAGAAATAGAAAAAATAGACTTTGATGATTTAGAGTTCTTAGAAGATATGGAAGAATTGTATCAAGTAATCAACTTACATAAACGTAATGACACAAAAGAATTTCATGCACGAACCCAATTATTTCTTTTAGACGCCATAGCGTTGATGAGTATGCATATTAATGATTATGAAAAAATCATACTAGAGTATGCCAGAAAAATGTATACAAAAGAAATACCATTCTGTATGAATACGCTAAAAAGCTTCCGTATCATCATAGCAAAAAAAAGGCTCAGTGAGGTTAATAATAAAGAGGAGAGAGTACACGTGTTACAAGCAATGAATGGGTTTTTAACACCCTTTGAGGAATATAATAAAAATGATAAAATCGAAAGACCGTATGAACTTGAATATAAAATCGATGATTTGATGCAAGCAGGATTAGAATGGAAACAGTTAATTCCTTTACTAAAAGAACATTTCCCGGAAATTTAAAAAATAGACCTTTACAAATTAGAATTTTTAGAGAATGATGAAGATGAATAAAAAAATACAAGAAAAATGGAAAGAAGGCTATCTACCCGGTTACGATTGCATCACCTATGGGGATGGAACATTTACTATTGCGAATACCTATAGTGTTATTGAAACGGAAACAAAAAATAGCAAACGCTTTTGGTTTCCACTATGTGACACTACATTAGAAGGAATTCTAAAATATGATGATGATATTTGGACGGAAATCGACATTTATCACGGTGCTTTTGAGTATGAAAATCAAAAATTTGTATTTGGTGATGGGGCTATGGGTAACGAAGGTTACATTGCTTCAACAACGGTAACAGGAGAATTAAATTGGGCTATCTTTTTTACATTTTCAAATCCTATACACAAAGCAGAAGTGAAAGACGAACACCTAATATGTTATGGAGATACAGGTGCAATTATTGATATAGATTTAAACAATATCACCAAAATAAAAGTGATCCAACAAAACGATTGGGAAAGACAATAAACTAAAGAGTTGAACTATGTCAATAACTGTAAATGGTTATGAAAAGAATTTGAATCTAGCTAAAGCCAGGCTTAAAAAAGCAAGTCTGGCAATTAGAACATCAAACACAGGAAAAGATTGGCAAGAGTTTAATGAAGCCTCTAAGAATCTTCTAATTTGTGAACGTCAACTCGCTGCTTCAAAAAACGAAGAATATGCTGATATTATTGACTTTCCAGTAGCTTGGGATGTAGGGGCTCCCTTACCTCATTTGTTTATGAATGACAATAAAGCATATTTACTGTTTTATATAAAATCGGTTGATCCAAACTGGGATGGAACGTATACTACTGTGGTGGATACTGCAAGCGATAACGTTGCCTCGTTGGCTTTGGTTGAATTTGAGCATTGTACATCTGCAAAGTTGGGTTCACCAAACGATGAAGTATTAGAAGGTCATCCAATTATATGGAAAAGGTCTTGAATTCTATGCTCCTCTACAAATTATGAATTCGAACTGGATACAAGAAATTCAGAAAGAAAATAGTATACACAGTAATTATAATTCAGAAAATTGGAAAAACATCAAGCACTTCTTTTTTTGCTTTCACGATACTACTTTTGAATGTATTGCAAAGTCTTTTAAAGTTGAATTATACCAAACCAGTTTTAAAGATTTACTGACCATTGTATTTGATAAATTGATGAGCTAAAACAAACCTGAATTACGATCTCAAATAGAAAACATACTATTAAAAAACTTCTGAATACACACCACAAAAATACGCAGCTTTTAGTTATTAAATTTTCTTCAAGTTTAGAAACGACGTTTTACATCATACAGGTTTTTCAAGAAGGTTTATTTTTTGTAGGATACCCCGTTAACTTTTCTGTAAGCGCAATCCAAAACGGACTAACGACTAGTGTTAGCGAAATAAGACTGATGGTAAAATTATACCCAAAGTCCCCAATAATTTCTAATCCGTATGCTGTAGAACTCAGCAAAAAACTTAATTCACCAATTTGAGCTAGTAATGCGCCACCCAATAATGCTTCTTTCCAATTGCATGAGAACACACGTAGAATTAGTGAATTCAGTAAATGATTTACAATATAAACCACCAAAATAACTAGCAGAATAGTCCAAAAATTTTCCTGAATAAAACTCAGATCCAGTTGTAAACCAACACTTATAAAAAAGAAAGAAACAAACAGTATTCTAAAAGAATGTAACGTATCGTGTATCCAATGAGTAGCTCTTGCAGCATTAATGATCATTCCTCCAACAAAAGCACCCAAGGCCGAAGATAGTCCGAAGAAAGAGGTCGCTAACGCACCTCCAAAGCATAAAAAAATTGCCATAAATACCTGCAATTCATGATCTCTGTATATTTTTTTAGAGAAGGGGAGTACGATAATGCCTTTTACATAGATATATCCCAAAACGGCAATAATTAAAATCGCCCCTGTTATCATTAAGATCACACTCTGGATCGACTCTGATTTTCCGCCTAATTGCGAAATAATAATTAGTAATGGTACCAAAGCCACATCTTGTGCCAAAAGAATACTAAGCACATTTTTCCCAACTTTGGTGTTGATCAATTTTTTATCCTGTAATAGCTTGATCACCACGGCAGAACTGCTCAACGCGATAACAAAACCAAGAACTACCGATCTCGCAAAACTCCAATCATAATAATATCCAATCGATAAAACCAAAAGAACACTAATTATAATTTGTGCAAGCGTTCCGATAACGGCAAGCTTCCACCGTTTGAGAAAATCGATAAGATTGATTTCCATTCCGATAAAGAACAGTAAAAGAATCACACCTAATTCTCCAAGTAAATGGATAGATGCACTATCCTTTACCACACTTAATCCGTGATCTCCCAAAATAACTCCGACCAGTATATACCCTATGATATAGGTTTGGTTAAATTTTCTGAGAATAATACTGATAATAATGACCAATATCGCCAAGATAGAAACCATGGTAATAATTGGATCTAGCAACGAAGTAAAGAATATCAAGATGTAATTTTTTATGTATTGTTAAAAGTAGTTCTTTTTTTAGGTTCTGTTCATAGTATATTTCTAATTATATAATTTATTCAATAAAAGCTAGCGAATAATTAATACAGGGTTCCTCTATAGATATATTCCCACAGTCGTGAACAAAGACCTAAGGGGCTTGAAATGAATGATCTCAACAGACTTAACCCTAAATAGAGGGACTCATTTACCCTCGTATAATAGTAAATGTAGAAGGAATACTGTTCATAGATAATTAAGTAATAATTACATATACAATGTTTGTTTCATTATTCAAAAACACTGAGCAATTTGTTCTTTAGAGGTTCGTCTTTTTCCTCCTTTCGTTCGAATAAGATATCTAATGCGTTACTCGCTAGTGATTTATAGTACTTTATATCTTCATCAGGATTGTCTTTTATTAACTTTTTAAAAGTAAGGCTGGCTTTTTCTATGTCTTCGTTCAGTACGTAAGCAGTAGCTAGATACTCCCAAGCATACATCTGACTGTATGAGGATAATTTGTCATAAATAGATGTTATGTGCTCACAAATTTTTACAAATTCGGGGGAGTTAGGTTTGTTATTTTTGTATAGTAAACAGAGATTTAGAGTACCACTTTCTGTGGGTAGGATTTGATAACAAATTCTCCACCATTTTTCTGCTTTGTCGTAGTTATTTAGGTTTTTATACCATAATCCCAGATAGTTGCAAGCTCTTTCGTGTTCTTTTATCGCTTCTTCAATTTTTTTAGTCTTTTTTCCTGTAAAGGGTTCAATTTCTTCTAAATAAGGTTCCAAACTGGCAATAGCTGCTTTATGACAAACATCTTGGCTCTTGCCATCCTCTTCCTTTTGTACCAATATATGTCTTGCCTTGAATAACTCTTTACTGATATCACTTTCACTCGGATAGTTGGGTAGTACGTTAATGCCGATTTTTTTAAGAAAACTTTTTCCGGGTTCTGTTATTTTTTTATTCCAAAGAGATAACAATAGTGCTTTATTTTCTTTGGTAGTAACAAAATCTTCTACCACTTTTTTTCGAATTTCGATTTCCGGAATTTTTCCGTGGTACATAGGTACCGAACATTCTTCATCAAAATCTCCAAAGCTCTTTAAAAAAACTGAGGCTTTTTTCATCAAAAAAGGCTTTATTTCCGGATCTTCCAGTAGTCTCTGTGCTACATTGGCAAGAACAACACAATGCTGGAACATCTCAAAATCTTCACTATAGTTATAGCTATCCTCCCAAGCATCATTTATTCCCGGCGGTCCCCATAAATCCTCAACATCTTCTAAAACTGTTGTAACAGAGGTTTCATCTATTTTATTTTTTAGTGCCCGCATCTGATCTTGTGAATAGATTCCTAAAGAATAGTCGACCACAACTTCATCATTATCATCTTCATCCCAATCCAGATATTGATTTCTTAGCAAGGATATCTTTTTTATAGACTCCGGTTCATAGTTGTCTAATTGTTTTAAAAATAATGATCTATAACTTTTAAAAAGATATTCGGTCATTTCTTCAAACCATTTTATTTCTTCTCCCATCCTTGCTGTAGTGTATGTAAGTTATTATGGGTAAATCTAACTATAAATTGAGATAAGAAGCATCCCTGAAAACTGGGATTTATTCTAAGCTATATGATGTTATTTTGCTTTTTACTGCTGTATCACCTTTTCTAAAACTTCCCAAACATTAGTAGCCAGGATTTGATGCCCTTCAGCAGTTGGGTGAATACCATCCGCTTGATTTAATGCTTCAACACCTCCTACGTCCTTTAGAAGAAAAGGAATGAGCTCTAATTCATTTTTCTTTGCCAGCTCAGGGAAAATTGTTCTGAATTCTGTTGTGTATTCCGGACCCATATTGGGTGGTAATTGCATACCTGCCAATAGGATCTTTGTGTCAGGATTTTTCTTTCGTACAGCATCAATAATCGTCTGAAGATTAGATCTGGTTTCTGTTAAAGGTACTCCGCGTAATCCATCGTTAGCACCTAACTCCAAAATAAACACATCTACGTTTTGATTAAGAACCCATTCGATACGCCTTTTACCGCCTGCAGTTGTTTCTCCACTAACTCCCGAATTTACCACTGTATATCCTAGATTTAGAGAATCGATTTTAGCTTGTATAATTGCCGGATAAGCTTCATTGATATCATCAAGACCGTAACCTGCAGTTAGACTATCTCCAAAAATCAAAATTGTCTTGGTCGCATCTGTAGTAGGTGTCTCAGTAACACTGCTTTCAGTGGGTTTCTCCGTCTTTACAGGTTCTTTTTTAGACGTTTCGCTTCCGCAGGAAAGTAATAAGCCAAAAAACAAAAAATAACAAAACTTTAAGGAAATCGCGCTACACCTGGTCAATAAATCTAAAATCATTTGCTTATTTTTCATCTTTATCATTTCCTACAGAATTAATTGAAGTCTATATGTCAAATATATTAAAGATCCACGAGCTAGAGAAGACTTATAGCAGTGGTTCTAAAAAACTAACAGTCTTACATCACATATCGTTTGAAGTTGAAAAAGGAGCTACCTTTTCCATTGTGGGTCCTTCCGGAAGTGGTAAAACTACCTTATTAGGACTCTGTGCAGGATTAGATCAACCTGATTCAGGTTCTGTAGAGTTATGCGGACAACGTTTAGATGAGCTTGATGAAGATGAGCGTGCGCAATTACGAAACAAAGAAGTAGGCTTTATCTTTCAGAATTTCCAATTATTGCCCACCTTAACTGCTTTGGAGAACGTAATGGTACCTTTAGAATTACAAGGCGCTAAAAATGCTGCTAAAAAGAGTATAGAATTACTAGAAAAAGTAGGGTTAAAAGATAGGTTTCATCATTATCCTTCGCAATTATCCGGAGGAGAACAACAACGAGTAGCATTGGCGCGAGCATTTTCAAATTCGCCTTCTATTTTATTCGCAGACGAACCTACCGGAAATTTGGACGAGGAGACCGGAGAAAAGGTAATTCAACTTCTTTTTGAATTGAATAAAGAAGCCGGAACAACATTGGTCATTATATCGCACGATTTGGATCTCGCCAATAGAACGCAACAGATCCTTCGGTTAAAGGGCGGAAAGATCATTAGTAATGAGAAAACTTTTGTGCAGTGATAGAAATACAGAAAGGTTCACATTCTGGAGCAGAATTCTCTTGGTTATTAAAAATGGCCTGGCGAGACGGTAGAGCAGGGGTTTCCAGATTATTGTTATTTATGGCTTCGATTATATTGGGTATTGCCGCCGTAGTTTCGATACAATTGTTTAGCGAAAACCTGAAAGAGAATATTCAGGCACAGTCCAAATCATTATTAGGAGCTGATTATTTGATCGATAGCAGGCAACTCCCTAATAAAAAGGTACAGGCGATCATTGACTCTTTGGGAGCAGATGCCAAAGAAGTGAGTTTTCCTTCCATGGCAGCATTTCCTAAAAATGGCGCTGCCAAATTGGTGCGGGTTCGTGGTATGGAAGGAAACTTTCCGTTCTACGGAACCCTAAAAACAGAACCCGAGGGTGCTGCTACCGAATATCAGCCAAAAGGAGGTGCGTTAGTCGATGCAACCTTATTACTGCAATATAATATCAAACCTGGTGACTCCATTAAGTTAGGAGCGGTTACTTTTCCGATTATCGGTGCTATCAATTCGATGCCAGGAAGTTCGGGGGTTTCAACAAGCGTAGCACCTACGGTATTAATTCCCTACCGGTTTGTTGAAAAGACAGAACTACTGCAAGTGGGGAGTAGAAAAGAATATCAATACTTTTTTGTAGATCCGGATATGGATCTTGATGCATTAGAGAAAAACTTAGATCCAATTTTAGATGCCGAAAATGCAGACCTGGATACACATACCAGCACCAGTAGACAAATCGGTCGTAGTTATGGTAATCTAGGTAAGTTCCTGAATTTAGCAGCATTTATTGCGCTGTTATTAGGTTGTATTGGCATTGCTAGCTCGGTTCATATTTATATCAAAGAAAAGTTGACAGATGTTGCTGTACTTAAATGTTTAGGAGCTAGCAGGAAACAAACTTTTTTTATTTATTTAATACAAATTGCTGCCATGGGATTGATGGGAGGCGTGGTAGGAACGGTTTTAGGAATAGGATTGCAGTACGCACTCCCTGCACTCTTGCAGGAATTTTTACCGTTCGAAGTTGAGATTTCAACGTCATTACAACCCATTATGATGGGATTATCGTTGGGTGTTTGTATGTCCGTATTGTTTGCCTTGCTGCCGTTGCTAGGCACTTGGTATGTTTCTCCATTAGAAGTATTGCGAGTTTCAGAAGAACGTTCTGTACGCTCCAGAAAGGTTAGAATTTACGTTTTTGCAGCTATCATTCTTTTTGTATTGCTATTTGCCCTTTGGATATTTAACGACCTAAAATTTGCTTCGGCCTTTGTGATAGGCATTTTCGTAGCTTTCGGTATCCTGGCAGGCATATCTGTTTTATTTATTAGAGCTATCAAACACTATTTTCCCGCTTCCTGGGGGTTTACCGCCAGAACAAGTCTATTAAACCTCTTTAGACCTAACAATCAAACAATGGTACTTGTGCTTTCTATAGGGTTAGGGACTTTTCTGATCAGCACGTTGTATTTTACCAAAGATATCCTACTAGGAAAAACGAAGTTGGACAATGACGCTGATCAAGCCAATATCATTTTAGTCGATGTGCAGCCCGAACAACGCGATGGAGCAGTAGCCAGTATCACCAATATCGGATCTGAAGTGATTGATAACCTATCGATCGTTACTATGCGCATGCACAGCATACAAGGAAAATTAGCTAACGAAATCCGAAAGGATACAACTACAACGATTCGCGAATGGGTATTGAACCACGAATTTAGAACCACTTTCCGGGATTCTCTGATCTCTTCGGAAACCGTTGTCGAAGGAAATTGGGTATCAGCTGTGAAACCTAACGAAACAGTAATGATCTCCATTTCTGAAGGATTGGCAGAAGACACCAACCTTGGAGTAGGGGATACAGTCACTTTTAACATACAAGGTGTATTGATGGAAACCACCGTAGGAAGCATCAGAAAGGTAGACTGGACCCGATTACAGTTAAATTTTATGGTCGTTTTTCCTAAAGGAGTGTTAGAAAAAGCACCACAATTTAACGTACTCACTACCTATGTTTCTGATAATACCAAATCAGCCGAGTTGCAGCAGGAACTGGTACGTAAGTTTCCTAATGTAACGGTTTTTGATTTAAGACAGATCTACACAGTTATCGAAGACATTTTAGGAAAGATCTCTTGGGTGATTAATTTTATGGCGTTTTTTAGTATTCTCACAGGATTGATTGTATTGATTGGGTCTGTGCGTACGAGTAAATATCAGCGTATCAAAGAAAGTGTATTATTACGAACGCTTGGTGCCAAAAGCAGACAGATTTTGAATATCACTGCGCTTGAATATTTGTACTTAGGCATCTTAGGCAGTCTTGCAGGGATTCTGTTATCATTGGTGAGCAGCCAATTGTTGGCTACCATATTGTTTGAAGAACCTTTTATACCATCCGGAGTACCGTTTCTTATATTTTTACCTGCGATTGTATTGGTTGTTTTGGCAATTGGATTGAGTAATATCAAAAGTGTTTTAAAAAGTCCGCCGTTGGTAGTTTTGAGAAAAGTGGGATAATTATGAATCATCTTGCTTAATAAACATGTGCTTACAATGGTAGTGTCACTTCAAACGGAAAATTCTTTTTTCACAGTATTGCTATGATAGAACGATCAAAGCTAATAGAAAAGAGGCTGTCTAAAAAGTTACTTTACAATGTCAAACTGAGCCTGTCGAAGTTTTAACTTTTTGATTTTCAAAATGTCTTCGACAGGCTCAGACTGACAATTTCAGGTTTTATAGGCTTATTAGACAACCTCGAATCACTGTAGCTTTCGAACTAACAATTTTGCGAATTGAGTTAATCTCATTAACAGCCATACTCTATCTTCGGAAATATTAAATAAAACATATTACGATGGAACACACAATTAGCATTCAGCATATTGAACATATTAATCACAACGTACTACGCATCGTTGCTGATAAACCAAAGAACTATACCTTTAGACCTGGACAAGCTACAGAGCTCGCGATTAAAAAAGATGGCTGGAAGGATGAAAAACGCCCTTTTACGTTTACCAGTTTGCCGGAAGATGACCGATTAGAATTTACCATAAAGGTATATCCATCTCATAACGGGGTAACCGATCAATTACAAGAGCTGCAAGTAGGAAACGAGCTAGTGATCGGTGATGCTTGGGGTGCTATAGAATTTAAAGGAGAAGGTACATTTATTGCTGGTGGTGCAGGCATTACGCCCTTTATTGCTATTCTCAAAGATTTACTCCACAAAGATCAACTAAAAGGCAATACGCTAATATTTGGAAATAAAGAAGAGCGTGATATCATTTTAAAAGATAATTTAAAAACCTGGTTAGGTAACGATGTCCACTTTATACTATCCGAAGCGTCAAATGATACCTATGACTCCGGTCATATCAATGCCGAATACTTACAAAAGCGAAACCTAAATACTGCAAAACCCGTCTATGTTTGTGGACCACCAGAAATGGAAAATGCTGTCAAAGCTGATTTGATAAAACTAGGTGTTTCTGATGATTTGATTGTATCAGAGGAGTAGAAAGCTCTCTATCTTATACTACAATAAATATTAAAACTTCTTACTAAATTAATTGTTTGCTCTGTCCAATAAGTTGTTAACCTGAGCTTTCACACTGAGCAGTTTACATTGAGCAGTTTACATTGAGTTTATTGAAGTGTACAAGTGTTGTAGAAGGATAGAAGCGAAGTAGGAATGCCAATGCAGATGATAATGATATTCTAGTTTAGTATTTTTTAGTAATTCAAATACAGTAAGTGGATTTTAATTTTTTTATAGCTTCTTATTTTTAGGTGTTTTATATGAAATGGTTAAGAAGAATAAAAGAGTTATATTATTTTTGATATTTAAATACGTTACATAAATCCTGAAAATTTGTTAGAGAAAAGACAGCAATTGCCTCAAGAACAATTTGTAGATATAGATTATTTCATTTACTGTTTAGAAGCGGTTCATGATATAGAAACGGACAAGATTACTGAAGCACAAAGGAAATTGGAAAAATTGACTTCGCAATATGGAGTAGCAAGTATTTATAAAACATGTGATACCATTGAAGGTTTAGAAGCTAGCTTAAATGCATTGGTCTTGGATGATCATAATTTTAAAAACTATGAAATAATCTACCTCGTGATCACAGGTGAAGCAAATAGTATTTGTTTGAATGACTATTATTATAGTCTACAAGAAATTGCAGAAATTTTTGAAGGAAGATTAAAAGGAAAGATTTTACATTTTTCAAATGCAAAAGTTCTAGATTTAAACGAAGAAGAAGCACAATATTTTTTGGATATCACTGGTGCAAAAGGTGTTTCTGGGTATGGAAATGAATATAACGGAATAACTAGCTCAGATCTTGATATAGCATTCTTTAACTTATTTAAAGAAGATGATAATATGTTAGATGTTGTAGAAGAGTTGCATCAAAGACATTACAAAGCCTGTAAACTGCTTGATTTTAGATTGTATTACTAAACACTGGCAATATAGAACATCTGGCGGTGTCTTTATACCTTGTCTGCAGAATCATGTGCGCAGGCAGTTCTGTAATGATTTAAAATGCAAGCATCCATCATTTACATTTGTACTGTAAGGTACTTGCGTGACGCCTGTCCTTGGCGGTCACACGAAGCTTTCACACTGAGCATGTTTACACTGAGTTTGTCGAAGTGTCGAAGGGATAGGAGCGTAGAGGAAAACCAACTTTAGAGGTTCACGATTTCCTAAATATCAAATTGCAAATAATGAGTAATGCCTGTCTACAGTCAGGAAGATGTGTGGAATGGAATGAAACGTTACAATTTTAATCTAAAGAATTCCACGATGCTCTGACTCGGGGTTTCCTATTTCTCCCTCTCCTTTCGGGGGAGAGGGTTGGGGTGAAAGGGAAATATAAAATTTCGTTTTTTGATCCCAAGATCAAAACGAAACCAGCGAAATACCCCTATGGCTCTGCAACGGGGATAGTTGGTTTTAAGAAATTTTTTATTCTTAGTTATCTTAATAACAACCTTCCATTAAAGATGGAAAAAATCTTGAAGATTTCTAGTGTTTACACCCTTTTTTAAGGGTGTAAACACTAGAGGGTTCTAATCAAAAACATATTAACTTACAAATTCAAAATAAAGTCTATACCTTCTTTGAAAGAATGTGAAATTATTAGATACTGTGAAAAGCTTACAAAAAATTTAATTAGAAAAATAATAAGTGATTAACTAACAAATACTGGAGAAAGACTCAAGCAGTTATATACTAAATACAAAGTAAAAAATTATGGCAAATATAATAACAAATATTATTGAGCATGAGAACTCTCAGCCTATATCTAATCTTATGGTGACTTGGTATACAACACCTAAATTTAGTATCCCAAAAGATTTTCTAGAGTCAAAAAATTGGGAAATATTAAAAATGAATAATTGGAAAGATATCAATGCAGGCAGATTAGGTTCATCCTACACAAATAAAAATGGAATAGCTCGATTATCTTATATTGTTAATCCAGAAAATGAATCTTACAATCTTTGGTATACAGTTCAATCACCAGAAATAGCTGGTTCTTCTTCTTGTAGAAATATTATTCATGTTGCCAGTCAAATTGTAATAAATGCAACTGAAAATGAAGAGATTCTCCTAAGGATTCCACATTCAGTATTAGATCGATTTTCAGATCTTAAAAATTTATCTCCTTTAATTGATTCCAAGAGATCATCAGATGATTTTGACATGCATCTCGAAAAAATTGAAAGAGGAAATGTGAAGGCATTAGATTCAAATGTAATCTCTTTTTCTAAGCAGTTTAATAATAGGATTATAAAGGCCAAAGAGCTTTATGAAATTAAATTTGGGAAATCTCAAGGCACTATGTCCTTGAGTATACCTATGATGAAACAGAAAGCTGATTCATCGATTATTGATTTATCAGATGTAGTTTTTGATAAGACTATAAAACAACTAAGCTTAAAAAGCAAAAACAGCCAGCCAGATAAAGTCTTAAGTTTTAAGGGTATTAAGCGGTATAAAAACAAAAACTTAACCTTTAAAAATATTAAGAAACCGCACATAATTATAAATGAATTAACAGGCAATGTAGACATTGTGTTACCAAAAGTACCAGACGTCCTTGAGTTGTCTGAAACGGAACCCACTCCTTTATTTATGTTTTCTAATAAAGAGTAAAAAGATAAAACAAAAATTAACTAAAAGGATGAATAGTAATGGATGAAAATATTTCACAAGTAGTATCAGATATATTGGGTAATGTGGCAGATAATCTGGCCCAATCAATAAGCAGTAAAACTTTAGATGATGTAACTTTTCAGGACTTCTCAAAATATGAATTTCTATTAAATCCGTCCGATTTTAAAAAAGTTGATTTAGCTCCTTTGACAAATGAAGGAATAAATTATATCAATGATTTACAAAGTACAGGTTCCAGCCATGAAATTTTGGAATATATGGCCGATTTACTTGTTAGGCTAGAGGCAAGTGTCAAAAAGGCATTTGCTGAAGGAACGTCCATTTCCATATCAGAGTTAAACACTGCGATCTCAAAACTATCCATAGGTCTATTGCAGAAAGAGGTATTGCATCCTTTATATTCCCTTCATAGGGATTTGATACGACAAATGGTGGATTATGACAGAGTTATTCCATATTTTTTCAATGTTCACCTATATAAATTTTTAAAGAAACAAGCTGAAAGAATTGAGGATTTGGTGGTATCCAGAAGCCAATTAACACTTGATACTGAGCAGGAACCTGCTTACCGGGAGCCAGTTTTCGATTGGGAATGGTTTATGCACTCTATAAAAAATGTCCAATTCAAGGATATACAAATTGACGGTACACACCTAGTTGCAGATTTGGAATATCCTTTTGAATTCTATCCTTCGGGATCTGTAAATGTTGGCACCTCTTTAGTTTATAGGCAACGATGGAAAACCATTGGTCTACAGCCGGGTGAAATTGTAAAAACGATTCCACTGGCACCTGGGCAATCAGAAAAAATTACAACTAAAATTACACGACGCAAAAAAAGAACAACAAATTCAGAAAGCAATATTGAGTCAGAAACTTCTTCTGAGAGCACAGACACAACAAAAGGTTCAAATGAAATTATAGCTGAAGCTGCGAGTAATGAAAATTGGAGTATGTCGGCTAGTGCTAGTTATGGAATTGCAAGCATGGGGTTTGGAGCTAGTTTAAGCGGAGAAATGGGTGGATCAAAAGAAAACAGCAGTAAAAATACTACATCTTCCTTGAGTGAAAAGATGAAAAAAACGGCATCAAAAATAAGGCGCCAAACAAAAGTTACGGTAAGCACAGAGGCTGAAACAGGATTTGAAGAATCAACAACATCAGAAGTAACAAATAAGAATGATGAAGTGCCACTTACCATCCAATACCATATGTTACAATATCAGTATGAGGTTTACACCTATCTTTTTTCAGTAAAGAATGTTGTTTTTGTAGCAGAAAAAGTACCAGCACCTTATGAGATAAATATTTCTTGGGTTAGGCGTAATGACTGGATTATTGCAGAAGAACTTATTGATGAGTCATTCAGACAAACATTAAACGAATTAATTCAGGATGAAGATATTGATTCACTGATTAATTTTAATAGTGCAGATGACCATTACACGTCAATGCTCAAACAAGCAAATACAAAATTCGCAAACTTTAATACGCCAGGAAATCTAAATGGACTCGGAGGACTGGATGTTCCTGACATATATGCTGAACCCCAACGTCAATTTGACCAATTTAGAAAAGGAGAAGAGGCTCGATTACGTGCAAATAAATTGCGTGACATTAAAAGATCCCGATTGTTTAACCATATTCGTGATAATATTTTACACTATTGCAGGGCAATTTGGGCAAGAGAAGATGCAGAACAGAGAATGCTCCGCTATAAAAAAGAAGGTAGAACGGTACCTTTTATATGGAAAGGGCCCTTTGTCGAGGATGGAGTTGAAGAAGATGTGACTCAATATCAACCTACCGAAGTGCGGGTAGCATTGGGTGATATAGTTAATGAAATAACGCCCATTGGTTTTACCGGTAATTATGTTGTTTTCGCGTTGGCACCACCAGATTTTGATTCAGAACAATTGATAGAGTTAAAATTAGATACTCCTAATGGGGAAATTAAGTTACCTCTTCACGAGGTTTTGAATATCAACAGAAATACTTATACCAATTTGAAAGGAACTGCCTTACGTGATCCGGCACTCGATTCATTTATTCAGGAAGCAGAGAACTTGGATCCAGAATCCCTTAAATTGTTGACAGATGAAACAGTTTTAGATTTTATTTCATTCTTGCCACGTCTGGATAAACAATTGATTTTGGAAGGTGAAATTATTCGAAATGTTGATGGAAAATTGAGTTATGAAATTAGCACCGAAGAGTGGGGAACTTACTTATTTAAAAAGAATGCCACAAGGCGATTCCTGGTTGACTCTAATAATCTATACGTTAGCTTACTATTAGGAAGCGGAGTTGCATTAGAACCATTTAAACGTGCCCATCGCTTTATTGACGTATTAAAAGCCGATGAAGAAAGAAAGGCGGAGGTACTGAAAAATGACCGCCGAGAACTACTAAAAAACACACCAAACAATTTTGATCCAGATATTTCTAAGGTTGTAGTTGCTGCACATTCAAAGAATGAAAATTTAGTCGGAGGATTGCTTGATGATTAGTTAATTACTAATTGAAAAGTCTTATTGAGTAAAAAAGGTAAGTCTAAGAGTAGCATTAAGAATATAAAACTAAAAGTGAGCAATATAACTAAAGATAATAAAGGGCTTGGTGTAGGTTCTCGTGGTATTCGATCTAAACCAAAAAAGCAGATATCGATATCCCATGAGACCAAACCAAAAAAATGGTCATCTCTAGGTTATGATACGCATAATGATAACCAAATTAAAACAAGTGTCAATGAACTCGCTAACCAATTAAGTCTTATGCTTTATCGCATGGCAGAGGTTATAGAAGTGAATATTCCAAAAAAGAGCATACCTGTTGTTTATAAATCTTTACCAGTACCAATTGATAAGTCATTTGAATGGATTGAAAAACCTGGAAGAGAACTAAGTATTAGGTTCTTCAAATTAGTTCTTTTTCAATTTAATATTACATTGACAAGATATAGTTTAATTAGTCTTTATAATGCTTGTAATTGGACATTATATATTGATGATACAGATTTACGAAAAAAAATCAAAAACCTTCTTGAGAACGAAGAAACTACAATAGAATATTCAACAAAAGATTTTCCTAAGCTACAAAAATGTTACCGAGCGTGGTTGAAAAAAGAGTCAAAAAGGTTAAGAGAAGCTGCAGCCTGGGCACTAAGTCAACGAGAGAAATCTTCGTTGTTTGTGGTTGACTTCTATATAGCGCATTATAACGGATTAATAGGTGTTACGGAAGGCCTTTCTGAAGTAGGACTGTTACTTCCAAATATTGTTGGAAAAATAAGAGGAAAAGATTGGACGCATGTTAGATTTGAAAAAGCCAGATTAGATTATAAGACACCATGGGGTAAAAGAAATGCTACTTATATGGAAGCAGGTGCAGGTCTAGGTTTAACAGGGCCATTATTAGCTATTACTAAATCTCAAGCTTTAATTTCTACTATGGAAAAAGTGGGAAAAACTCTTAGGTTGAGTCCCCATGTAGCTACTTCTATTAAGGCTTTATTAATAGGGAAAGAAATTGCTGATACAGTTGAAACTTCATATGTAATACAAAGAGCATTAAGCATTATAAATTCAGGGAATATTACTATTAATGGTAAAACAAGAACAGCTACGGAAGAAGAAATAAATGCTGCTTGGGAGAGCTTATTTCTTCTTGGAGTTGGAAAAATAACAAGCTCTTCAATGGCAAAAAGTGCCCGTTCAATGGCTGATAATTTGGGGCACAAAGTTTTAACTCCGGAGCAAGTATTGATTAAGGAACTAAATAGTCCTCTCAATTTTGGGAAAAGGGGTAAGAATAATGAAAAAAAACATAGTGAGACAGGAGCTAGAAGTACATCCAGCAAAGGAACCAACTCTTCAAAATCAACTGAACCAAATCAACAAGGAACAATTAGCACTTTAACTCCAGAAAGGAAAATCATTAATAAAAAAGTAAGATTGCTAAAAAAATCTATCAGACAACAGACTGAAAAAGTTATTAATAAGAAAAAATTAAGAGAAATTGCTGGTAAAAAGCGTCTAGCTGCATTAGGTAATTATAATAACACTAAAAAATTGACTTCAAAGGAGAAAGCCCTTGTAAGGAAACATAAGAAATCAATGAGGGATTATGAAAAAAGCGTTTCAGATTTAGACAGGCTGAAAAATGAATATAAAAAATATGAACAGCAAATTCGAAAAAAGAAGAGTAAAGGCCAAAGAGGACTTGAAGAGGAGGCTATAAGACTGTCAGAATTACCAGACTTCAATGGATTGCCAACTGGTATTAAAGCAATGGATTATGTAGCTAAATCAAAAGGAAGTGATGGGTCTCTTACTTTCCGTCAGCATTTTTTCACTGAAAATAAAAAAGTTATTAATGCATTAAAGATAGGTAATGTTGATAATGTTTCAAGACAAATTAAAAACACTTGTATTACTCCAAAACTTCAAAATTTTAATAGTAATGCTTTTGCAGATTTTGGAAGTTTCTGGAATAATAATAAAAGAGAAAACGGAAAAACATTTAAAGAACAGTATAATTTTGAGTTTCCAGAAAAAAGATCAGATTCATCACTTAAGTTTGAACTAGATATTGGAATTGCAGCTCCTAAACCAGAAAATTGGGCCCAGATTTTTGCGAAAATTAAGGCAGAATTTGTATCTAATACTCATCCAAACGCTAAAATATATATTTACTTTAAACCAGATGAATGATTCGATAAAATTCTATATTCTAATTAAATTGAAAATAAATTCAATTATTCAAAGTAAAATGGTGGGCTGACACGTACTTATATTTGATATTATATCAATCCGCCGCGGCGGACCACCGTTTTACTTATATAAACATATTTGTATTATAATGTACTTGCGTTATGTCACTTTGCTTTGGGAAAAGCAAAGTTTTCTTGTTCTACAGTTTATTTTAAAAGTTTTCTAACGAAAAGTTCCTTTTAAAAAAGGTAATGGAACACTTATTGCCCGCTCGACGATAGGAGAGTAGGGGAATGTGTGTGGAATGGGAATGTTAAATCAATTGTTTATAACTATTAATACGGTTCAATAATTAGCTTTTATTAATAATTATTTTTGTAATTATGACTAATATAATTCAGGCAATAATAAACCTTATAAATAATCCAATTGTAAAAATAAAGGATTATTATGAGGGACGAAATAGAGCTAATAGTGTTGGCGGAGCATTAGAAGTTTATATAAAAGACATATTTGCCAATACAGTAGGTAAAAGCGAAGCAGAAAGTCTTATTGAATATAATAAATGCTTCTCATATTTAGGAAATCAGAACAATCCACCTGATTTAATGATAAAAGGAGGAGATGCAATTGAAGTAAAAAAGATACAAAGTCCAGGAACAGCTCTAGCTTTAAATAGTTCATATCCCAAAGCTAAATTATATTCTGATAGTCCAATGATTACCAAGGCTTGTAGAGAATGTGAAAATTGGAAAGAAAAAGATATTATTTATGCAGTTGGTTATACAACTGATGATTCAATTAATTGGCTTTGGTTAGTATATGGAAGTTGTTATGCTGCTGAAAAAGAAACTTATGAAAGAATTAAAAAGAAAATAAAGGAGGGAATAATTGAAATTGGAGATGTGGAATTTGCTGAAACAAAAGAGTTAGGTAAAGTTAAAAAAGTTGACCCTTTAGGAATTACTGATTTAAGAATTAGAGGGATGTGGCATATTACTAACCCTAATAAAGTATTTAGTTACATAAATGACAATGATGAAGCTGATTTCAAACTGAGAGTTTTAATGCCTCTTGAGAAATATAATTCTTTTCCCGAAAATGATAGAAAAACTCTTGAAGGATTTAAAAATTTAAGTATTGAAGAGTTAAAAATAAAAAATCCAAATAATGTAGCCGATTTAATAGAGGCTAAGTTTATAAAATTCAACGTATAATTTATGAGAATAATTTCCTTTTTTGCTGGAGCTGGTGGACTCGATTTAGGGTTTGAAAAAGCAGGTTTTAAGATTGCTTGGGCAAACGAATATGATAAAGAGATTTGGGAAACTTATGAAAAGAATCACCCTAATACTGAATTAGATAAAAGAAGTATGAGAAATATTTCAATAGAGGAAATTCCTGACAATCCAATAGGGTTAATTGGAGGACCTCCTTGCCAAAGTTGGAGTGAAGCAGGGGCATTAAGAGGTATTAAAGATAAAAGAGGGCAATTATTTTATAATTTTATTGAAGTTTTAGAAAAAAAACAACCTTTATTCTTTCTTGCAGAAAATGTTTCTGGAATGTTATTACCTAGACACAAAGAGGCTTTAAAAAACATAAAAGAAATGTTTAAAAATGCAGGGGTTGGATATGATTTATCTTTTGAATTATTAAATGCTTCGGATTACGGAGTACCTCAAGACAGAAAACGAGTTTTCTTCATTGGTTATCGAAGAGATTTAAATATTAAGTTTAAATTTCCTGAAAAATTTGATAAAAAGATTACACTTGAAGAAAAAATAGGAGATTTGAAAGACTCTGTTTTATCCGCAAGAGAGAAGAATTACACTAATGGAGAAGATTGTAAAGTTCCCAATCACGAATATATGATAGGAAATTTTTCAACTATTTTTATGTCGAGAAATAGAGTTAGAAGTTGGGACGAACAATCTTTTACGATTCAAGCAGGTGGGAGGCATGCACCAATCCACCCGCAAGCTCCAAAAATGAAATTTATTGAACAAAATAAAAGAATTTTTGTTCCAGGGAAAGAACATTTATATAGAAGGTTAAGTGTTAGGGAGTGCGCAAGAATTCAAACATTTCCTGATGATTTTATTTTTTACTACAAAAATGTAACAGCAGGATATAAAATGATAGGAAATGCTGTACCAGTTGATCTTGCTAATGTCTTGGCTAAAAAGATTAAGAAAGATTTAGAATCAATTGGCATTACTGGATATATATCTGCTACAAATAAAACTCAATGGTCAGAAGCAAATACGGATTTGATACAACTAGAGAACGTTCCGCAATAATGCGGAAGATTAAGTCTAAGAATACTAAACCTGAAATTCTTTTAAGAAAAGCATTATGGAAAAAAGGAATCAGGTATAGGCTTAATGTTGAAGAAGTAATTGGTAAACCTGATATCGTAATAAGAAAATATAAGATTGCAATTTTTGTGGATGGAGAATTCTGGCACGGATATAATTGGTCAGAAAAGAAGCAAAAAATTAAATCAAATAGGGATTATTGGATTCCCAAAATAGAAAGAACCATTGAAAGAGATCGAAAAAATAATGAAGCATTGCGAAAAATGGGCTGGAAAGTATTTAGGTTTTGGGAAAAAGAGATAAATAAAGAACTTGACAAGTGTATCAACAAAGTTCAAAGTTACATCTTCAACATTATGTAAAATAGAACCTGTTTTTTTAAAATGGCCTCAGAAAACTTTGGCGCAAACAATAGGTAAAGGAGCGTCAATATTTTAGAGATCTGGTACTAAGGTTTAATCAGAGTTTTACATACTTATTCGAGTTCTAAGCGATCTTATGAGTCAAAATGCTTTCTAAAATATAGCGACTGCGCCGTACATTGTTTCCAAAGTTTTGTGCAGCCCTGCCTGCGCCGAAGCTCCGGCAGGCAGGCTTGATTTTTTTGTTTAGCTCAGCACAGGTTTTTTTGTTCTTTTGTCATTTACCCTGAGTTTATCGAAGGGTCAAGAAAAAAAGACCTGCCTGCCGGCAGGCAGGTATGCAAGCCCTTAGAATGTTTAATCTGTTGTTCTGCAGTGAGCATGTGTATAGAAATTATCTCGTCAGAGTAATTTTATACTCTTGTGGAAACCTTTACGAGAATCGCATAAAAACTTTTATCACGTATATTTTATCAAACCTGCCTGCCATGCGGCAACGGCAGGCAGGTACGCGATTTATAAGCTATCTAAAAGTGTTTGCTTTTTTTGGTGTGGCCAAGCGATGGCAAATTGTGTGTAGATAAAAATGCATTGAGCATTTTTATTTACAAAACAATAAAGCGGTTGGGTGCGGCAATTTTACATAACGGCAAATTATAGCTACAAATGTCAAACGTAGAGTTTAATCATAAACGCCTTAAAAGAAATATTAATGACCCAAGTAGCTAATATTGCTATGAAATAGAATTATCCTGGGATATTTTACATAATACTACATTATAGTTACAATAGAACTAGAGATCCGCAAATTGGCTTTTACATAATTGCTGACGATATAAAACACCTAACGGTGTTATGATATCTGCAACTATGTAAAATACTACGTATGCGCCAATTTGCTTCAATACATACATTTGTACTATAATTTATATTATGTAAAATAGAATATTTTAAAGAAAGATGAATATTACTTCACATTGCCTTTACTATTCTTATCTACATTTATTTTTTATCCAACTCCTTTAAACGTTCCTGAGCTGATTTCGTTAAAGATGCATCTGTATTCAGTGCTATGACTTTATCATACGCTTCTTTCGCGCCTTCCAGATTATTCATTTTTTGCTGCACATCACCAAAATGATACAAAGCATTAGCAGATTCAGGATATAATTTAATGACCATACCTAATATAAAATAACCCGCTTGCAAATTTCCACCTTTCATTACATGAGCTGCTGTCTTTATAAATTCATTTTCAAAATCATAATATTTATATTTCGGATCCTTTACAAATTTTGCTGCATCCGATTGCACTTGTTCAAATTTACCCTCAATAAATAAATTACGCAGATGTTCAAAAGGATCGAAAATTTCATCGCTCTTTGTGGTATAGTTTAATGCAGTTGCTAAAACTGGATCCTGATTGGTTTTATATTCCTCAAAACTCATATCAACGGCTATACTAGGTACAGTAGCATCTCTATTTTCCCATGCCGGTAAATCTTGCCACCAGGCAAACGACAAATATGCATTGATTTTGCTATTGGGTAATGTAACTTTCTTGGAATCTCCATAGAAATTGATGTTTTCTGAAGTTGGTTCACCCACCATAATGGCTTCTGTATACCTGCCTATTTCATTGGTTAGATTTTGACAAGCAGAAAAAGTTCGTCTTCCGATGATATAAAAGAATTTCCCTTTTTGATTGATATTAGGCCTTGCCATTAATCCTTTGATCAGTGGTAAATTGTTATAATTGTTGCCACCACCATTGAGTCGTACGTCATAAATAAGTTTGTCAATCGTATGCGTATCTATAAACTCAAAGAGCCTATTATAAAAATCCTTGAGTGATTCGGATTCGTGATTAAAAACCGAACTTTGGCGTACGTAAAGCGTCTTGGTATCCGGTAAAAATTCGAAATAATAATATTTTTCATGTAAATCCTTTAAATATAACGGAGTTTCTGATGTATCTCTTGCACTAATCCAGGATTCATTGGGAACAGTTAAACTATAATCTCTGGACATTTTTTCTAACTCGATCTTTGGTAATACGTATTCAAAAGTTTTTCCATTTTTTTGTAAGGTAACAGAAACCTTATCTGAGATTTTCGAGATAACTTTTTGAGAATGCAACACATCCGGAACCGTTACAAAACGTAAACCATATGCTTTAAAATATTGATCATTTTCTACAGGCACAACAGGACGCACCAACTCCATCACTTTTTCGATGGACTTACCTCCCACTTTTAAAACCTTGGCTCCCAGAATCTTTTGGTGTGCTTTGGTAGTTCCCTCTATAAAAACTCCGTCATTAAAATGGTACAGATTTACAGGAAGGACTCCGCGTTTTGCTACTGTACTAAACGGAATTTGAGTATGTCCGTACTCGAACAATGATACTATACGCGAAAATGACACCGGAATTTCGTGATCTTCTAAATTAGGAATTTCGTTATACAACTCCTCTACAGAAGTATCAAAAGCTTCTGCAGTTACTTTTTTAAAGAGAAATGGATGATCTTTGTGTACCGTGGTTTGCAAAAACCTAAGGTCTTTCTGCCATTGGCTAGCGGTTAATACGTCTTGCCCTTGAGCATTTAAAACAGTAAAAAATGCGCAAATACAAAGTACCGCAATGGGGATTAAACGAGTTTTCATAATTTTTGATTGATTGGTTACGGTTATTAGTCCGCCTACCTACCTAATTTGTTACAATGTTTTCTGTTTATTTTATCAATCAAACACAATTATATTCTAAAATAAATTCAGAATGAAATTGCGTATTGTTATAATTAAAGATTCTATATACTAGTATCAATCTATTTTTTCAAATAGAATTCCTGCTTCGGATATATTTAATAAAATGCCATGAATTATGTTTTGTTCATTTACCTGAAATGTAAAATTTAAAAAGTTTCCTACTACTTGAGATTTTCGTTCTGTAAAATGATCTTGAAATCGATTTCCGGCTTCATGACTTAAGCGAAATGTAGTAAATGGAACCTTAGCGTATAGTGTTTCTTCTTCCAGATATACCTTAATGTCACCAAATCCTGAATGATGATAAGTTCCTGACAAATCTACTAATGAATGTGTAGGTGGATCAGTTTGATTAATGGTTGTTGGGGTTTTAGGATCTTCTAGACTAATGACAGTTGAAAAATAAGGCTCATTGGAGCCGGTTTCGATAGCAATATCCAAGAACCGTTCACTAATGCGATCAGTAATAGCAAAGGCTGTTCCGGCAGTATTCTGATTAGTTAATACAATAATCCCTAACTGTTTGTCAGGATAATAAACAACGTTAGAAGTATATCCGGAAATCCCTCCTGAATGTTCTATTTTACGATATCCTTTCTGCATACTATTCATCCATCCATATCCATAATATTGGCTTTGTTGAGTGATACTATCAGTATTTATAAGTTGTTGATTACCTGTTGCTTCTTTTATATATTTTGAAGATAAAACACGTTGTTTTTTATAATACCCTTGACTCATCCAAACCTTCAACCATTTAGTCATATCATCAATAGAACTGTAGATATTACCACCTGCATCTCTGGTAGGAAAATTTTCTGGTAATACTTGCATAGGGATTGTATCACGTCTACTTACTCCATATCCCAATGCAAAATTAGGATCTTTACTTGCCGTAACCACATTAGCGTATGTTGTATTCATCTCTAAAGGAGTAAAAATGTATTCAGCCAAATTGTCCTCCCAGTCTTGTTTTGTAATCCGTTCGGTAATTCGTCCTGCTAAAGCATATAAATAGTTGTTATAGATCCAGGTTTCTCCTACATCTGCTTGGGGTTCAATATATTTTAATCGAGGAATGATTGCATTTCTATCATCTGATCTAAAAAACACAGCTGAAGATTCTGTAGGAATATTAGGAATTCCTGTTCTATGTGAGAGTATATCACTAATTTTAATATGCTCGTCCATGGTATCATTATAAAAAGAAAGTTCAGGAATATAGGTCTTTGGCGAGTCTTTTAATTGCACAAGTCCTTTTTGCTCAAAAATGTCAAATAAAGCTGCTGTGAATGCTTTTGTACAAGATCCAATTCCGAAAACTGTAGTTGAATTAACCGTATCTTTCTTTTCTAAATCTTTATATCCAAACCCTTTTTTGTAGATCACTTTTCCGTCTTTAAGGACAGCAATAGCCGCTCCAACAGTATGATAAACATTCATGATAGAATCTACTTCCTTTTCAAACCCCTGTAGTTCTACAACATCGTGCAATGTGGTTGATTGACATGAGGTAATAATTGCGGCTTTAAGAAAGATTAGGCAGACAATATATTTCCATTTTTTAATTATCATTTTCCTTTTCATATTCATAATCTTATAAAATTAATCTACTTTTTCAAACATATTGGCTCCGCCTAAAGACATATAGATAATTTCTCCTTTTTCATTTTCAACAAAACCCAACGTGCGCATACCATCCGTACTTTTAAATAATAAAAGTTCGATTTCTACATAGGTTCTATTCATGATTGTAAATGTATGATCCTTATTAACAACCAATTCTTCCCGATTGGGTTTCCAGCCTGTTTCGCAAGTATGACAATATGTTGTCCACATATAGTGTCCTGCTAGTTTTGTTAGATCAGATTGTTTTTTGCCAGGCTCCATAACTTCTTCTGGTTTTTTCTTTGCAAAAGCTTCTAAAATCATATCGACCATAGCATATCGCATTCGTGTTCCTTCGTGATGATGCACAACAAAAACTCCTAGCTTTTCTTCTGGCACCATAGCCATATATGAAGCATATCCAAGCATATCACCACCGTGGCTAATAGTTCTAAAACCTTGAGCGTCTTCTTCATAAAATCCATAAGCAAATGCTTCTATCATATCGTGTACACGCAATTGTGGATCCTTCATTTGCTTTGCTGATTCAGTACTTAATATTCTTGTATCTTGTAGCATACCGTTGTCTAAATGCATATTCAGATATTTTCCCATATCCGCAACGGTACTATTGATATCTGAGGCGGGATAGGTATGGTAATATTCCCAAGGTTGTGGGACATTAACACCACGCTGATATTCATATCCCCAAGACGCATAGCGTTCTACCTGATCATTCAGAAACATTGATGTCATGTTCATTCCTAGAGGTTCCCAAATATTTTTCTTCATAAATGCATCCAACTGTAATCCACTCACATCTTCTACTAATAATCCAGCTAAGGCAATTCCATAGGAAGAATAACTGGAAATTAAACCAGGTTCTCGTATACGAATTAATCGATCTTTTAAGAATGTATTCAAAGGAATAACTGCTTGTTCTTGATACACTACACGACCTGTTAATTCATCAAAACCAGCACTGTGATTGAGTAAATGCACAGATGTAACGGGTTTTGTATATGTTTTTGGTACCTGAACAGATTTTAAATACTGGTTCACATCTTTGTGAAGATCTACCTTTTTTTGATCTACCAATTGTAACAAAGCTGTAGCCGTAAAGGTTTTAGTAATCGAACCTATTCTAAATATAGTCGAATCAGGATCTACTCTTCTTATTTCTTCCCCTAAACTGGTGTACCCATACCCTTTTTTTAAAATTACATTTCCATCTTTTACAATAATAAATGCTGCACCAGGAATATGCTGTGCCTGCATCGTAGTATGTATTAAAGAATCTAGCTTGGTTTCCAGCTGGTGTATAACAACTTTAGATACTTGCGCACTACACGTTATTCCAGCTAATACCAAACAGCACAGAAAAAACCTAAGAAAAGTCATATTGTAAGTGTGTATTGAATTCAATAATCTATGTGGGTATATGATTTGTGGATGATTTTCCATTGACCCTTTACCTTCAATAACATCATATAATCTGTATACAATCGTTTCATACCAGAAACGTCGATTTCAACTTTAGCCATAGCAGCATTATGAACCACATCGATAGAAACAATTTTTCCAACTCTATCTCGCTTCTGCCCTTCTTTAAAATATCCAATATACTTCTTACCCGATGTAATACGTAGCGTATCATTATCTATAGTATAGAGATTTAGATTCTTATGAAAAGCTTTTTTTATTCTTTCTGTTACTCCATTAGCAGTTCCTTCAATATAATTTAAAAGAGTTTCAGTGATTTGATCTTTGTCGGATTGTGCGGAAGAAAAGGTTACACTTAGCATGCACAAAACTAGTACGAATATATTTTTCATTGTTCGTTTTTATAAGATTGATTTCAATTGCTAATGTATTTGAAACCGTTGGAAACTGAACATAAAAAAATAGAGATGTTCTTCGGATTTATAATTCCGTATAAAATATTATTCTAGTTGTAATGACTTTTTAAATTGTGAAGGGGTCATTCCCTGCTGCTTTTTAAAAGCAGCGTAAAAAGTAGAATTTGATTTAAAGCCACATTCATTTCCAATAGCTTCTAATGTAAGTATCGTATTGGTTTGAATAAACTCAGTAGCTGTATTGATACGGTGATTATTAACATAGTTAGAAAAACTTAATCCTACATTATCATTGAGATATTGAGAGAGTTCGTGAGGTTTTATCCTCAATTGATCAGCAACATCAGACAATTTTAGATTTGGATTTCGATGCATTTCTTGTTCTTGAAATAATACCTCTAACCTTCCGGAAATGGTTGCAGCTTTTTCCTGATCTATTTTCTTATTGGCATATTTCACCGTAGGTGTTAGAAATGTAAGTGTACTTTTTCTACGTTTTATAATCCAAATAACTACTGTTATGTAAAATGTAAATGAAAAAGATAATGCTCCTACGATATACGATGTATAGGTTGTTGTGTTATACGCTAGCCAAATAATAAAACCACCGGTAACGATATTAATGATCCAAAAATCTAAGGTGGTGATTTTTTGCGTTTTATTTAAAAGTGTTTTAAACGCTCCTCTTGCCTGATATATAGCTGCAGCAGTATATATAGTCCACTGCGTAAATAATAGCATCCCAAAAATTCTTGGAGGATTACGCCACCATAAATGTCGATACGCTCTATAAGGATATTCGAGACTGATAATCAACATAAAAATTAATACCGGAATGACGTGAAATAACCACTTCCATGGATGAACTTTAGAAGGATATAACGTAATCCTTGTATAAAGATATAAAAACGGACCTATTAGAAAACAAGCTGTTAGTCCCAGGCTGACAAATCCGGAAGAAGTGCCCGGATAAAAAGTAAGAAATACAGATTTAGTAACTCTTACACTTATTACAAATAGAAGCGCAGCTAAAAAATAAGTTGTTTTACTCCTATTCTTAATTAAAAACCCAAAATAGAAACTAAGAAAAAGTCCATTAAAAGCACCTAACGCACTAAAAAAGAATAATAAATTTTTACTGAATTCCAAAAGACATGATTAATATTACAAATATAACAAATGTTGTTTCCGGTCTAAACGGTTTTAGACTCAAAAGACATCATAAATTTGGTACCAACTCCTAATTCGCTTTCGCATATAATCGTGCCATTCATGGCATCTACATATTTCTTTACGATCGATAAGCCCAATCCTATAGAAGACTCCCCTGCTGTTGGTTGTGCACTGAGTCGCTGAAACCTTCCAAATAGTTTTTTCTGATCATCCTCACTAATCCCGGGACCTTGATCTTCTACTACAATATAGGATTTGTTATTTTTAGAATATACGTGTAACAATATCTCACTTCCTCTTTCAGAAAACTTAATCGCATTAGATAATAAATTTTCTAAAACCTGTATCATATAATTTTTATCTAGATCTGCATAATGACTTCCGGTAGCAGCCTTAACCGCTATATGAATGTCCTTATCTTTGGCCGTAAGAAGAAAGCGTCTCGTCATATCGTCTGCTAAACCAACTAAATCAATAGTCTCATTTTTTAATTTTACCTGATTACTTTCTAACGCGTGTGTATTCAGAATACGACCTACCATATCAGTCAAACGATCGACAGAATTATTAATTTCATTTAAATACATCGCCTGATCCTTAGTCAGCTCCATCGCCGGAATATCCAGTAACCATATAATTCCTTTCATCTGATGCAACGGTGTTCTTAAGTCATGTGCGACCATATCTACCAGCATATCTTTTTCTTTATTAAGATTTACCAACGCTTCATTCTGGCTGGCAACTTCTGCTGTTCGTTCTTTTACTTTTTGCTCTAATATGATATTTTGCTCTTTTATAAGTCGTTCATTTTCTTTGGCTGATATTAAAGCCTGTAATTGAGCATCTTCTTTTTGTTTTTTATACATATTGATTCGGTCTCCCAAAGCAAAAGAAAGCAATAGTACTTCGAGCGCAGAACCGATTTGCATAGCATTTATATATTTCATTACAAATACCAGGTTTAACGATTCTAAGATGGCAAAACAAATACCTATGATCAATGCTCCCCAAGCTAGCAAATAGTAAATAGCCGGGCGATACCCGTTTAGTTTAAATCGTATTCCTAATATCACAAAGTATATCGCCATAAGTAGTAAACCACCTTGTGCCAATTTGAGGCCTTCAATTTTAAAACCAAGAACTACTAACGCACACACTAAAAATCCGACAATTAGAAAAACCATAGAACCTTGGTGTAAACGAGAACCTGATTTCTTTGTGTCTAAGAATTGTTGGGTAAATAACGTAGCAGTAATCATGGTTAATCCAGAACTGACCACTACTAATTGATTTAAAAAAGGAGCATTTGGCCAGAAGTATTCAAAGAAATACCCAAAAACAGAAGCCATAAACCAGGTAATACTAAATACATATGCGATATAATAAAGATAGATACGTTCTCTTATCGAAAAATACAAAAAGAGATTATAAAGAAATATCAAGAGCATAAACCCAAAATAAATCCCTTGCAAAAAGTCTAAATCGTGCTCATATGCTGCAAAATTAGAAAGTGTTCCTACTCTAAGCGGAAAAAATAAAGGTTGGTCACTTTTTACTCTTAGATAAAATGTTCTGGTCGTATCTTCTTTAAGATCCAGAGAGAACAAATAATTACCTACTTCTATTTCGCGAGTATCAAAAGGTAAATCATCACCGGTATGTCGTGTAGAAACCAAATGATCTGTTTCGTCAAATTCATAGAGCGATATAGAATCAATATATGCGGAGCCTACATTAAGATAAAAGTTATCTGAAACTGTTTTTCGTATTTTGAATTTTAACCAATAGGCAGAAGCTGTACTGGAAAAATTAATGGTTTCTTGAGTATTCGGTTTAAATCTGGTGTGTATACCATCAGTTAGAATATCTTCAATAGATAACCCCAAACTGGTATCCTCCAAGTAATAGGTTTGTAAACCAATATCATTTAATTCTGTGGTATCGGTTAAGAGGATTTCTGTTTGACTCCAAAGAAAAAGAGGAGACAATAACAATATTGACAATACTTCTAAGCAGTATTTGTAAAAAGGGGTCATTCGTAATGCTTAATATAGGGAAAAATTATTTTAAATACTTATTGAATTTACTAAAAAATATATTGTAATTAGCTATTTAACTTGTAAGTTTAAGAACCTTTCAGCTAATATATGAACAAACTTGAATTCTTTCAGAAAAAGGCCAAAGAAATCGTTGATAGCGTAGCTGACGATCCACAAGGTAGATATAAATTACGATATCAATTCTATCAAAAATACGGTGATCCTTTTGTAGAAGGTAAAGAAGGTTTTGGTAATTCTGAATTAGCTTTTATGAAATGGGAAATTAAAAGAGGAACACTCAATCCCATGCAAGGTTCTCATCCGGGTAGTCTATGGTGGAGAGAAGTCAATGGTCATTTTTTATATGTAGCTACCTTAGCCCAGTTAATTAAAGAATCAGGGGAAACCTTTACAGGTTTATCTATTCCTGTTAGCCACTGGCTGGAATTCATCAATGCTCCTAATGAGTGTTCGTGGTATCGTGCACATAACTCAAGTATTATTTCTGGATATGAAGTAGCAGATTCGTTGGCTTTTAAGGAAAATATATACGAACAATATTTTGTGAATATCGTCCTCTATCGTTTATTGTATGCCCAGTCGATGGTAGAAGGTGTAAGTTTTGGAATTTTGGGTAAAATTTTTGCAAACCCTCGTGGAAAAGCAGTTTCCATCATTACCGATATTGAAGCTTTTTATCCCAGTAACTATCCATTATCAAAAGAAGACATTGCGTATGTTACCCATCACGCTCATAATCTTCCCGGATTTATTGAAGATATTTTCGATTTGATTTTTATCGTTCCTCATTTAAGTAAGTTATATACTGAAGCTGCTAAATGGAATACCTCTCCTGTTCTTTTGAAATTTGTAAATAAGAATAAGCCGATCTATCCGATTACAGAGAATGACACAAACTCGATTCATTTCATTCATAAATTTACCACGAAGAATATCCCTACTCCTGAAACATGAATAAACTAATAAACCAATACAAATCACACAAATGAAAAAAAAGAAAATAGCCATACTAGGTAGCGGTATGTCGGCGCTTACCTCGGCTTATGAGCTTAGCTCTTACGAAAATTGGCAAGATCATTATGATATTACCATTTATCAAATGGGCTGGCGATTGGGCGGAAAAACGGCTACCGGAAGAGGCCCCAACGAACGAATTCAGGAACATGGCATTCATATCGCTCAAGGTTGGTATGAGAATGCCTTTAGATTGATACAGGATTCTTACAAAGAGTGTGAGAAATATAATCTCATGCCGGATAGTCCTTTTAAATCTTGGGAAGATGGTTTTGATCGTGAGGACACTACGCTACTCACCCACTTTGATCCCAAAACCAACCAATGGATCAAAAAGAATATTATTTTTCCATCTAATAATTACATACCCGGTCAAGGTGGCCCTTTACCTTTTTCTGCTATTGTCAAAAAAGCTGTTGGGTTGATTTTAGAAATTTTGTTTGGTACAGATCCAAATAAGAAAAATTTGCTGAGCGCAGCGCCTCAATCTGCCAAAGAAATAAAAGCTGCAGAGCATCATTCTCTTTGGGAAAATTTCAAATCTAAACTTGAGGGATTTGTAAAAGATAAAGTTTTTAAACACGAAGGTGAAAAATTATTGAATTACGTAGCTGAATTAGTTCAGCATCTAAGTGAAGGAGATCACGATCACTCGGCAAGAAAAGATCATCATTCAATGATCAATGAGCTTTTGGAAACCCTTTCAAAATGGATCTCCAAAATCATTAATTCTATTGCTGAGCACGATGAATATTTCTATTGGTTAGCTGTATTTGTAGAATTCGGAATTGTGAATATGAAGGGAACTTTTGCAGATGTATATGATCCTGAAACTCACGAATTGGATTATGAACGTATCAACGAATTGGATTATCGCGAATGGCTTCAAAAACATGGAGCTAGTGAACGGTTATTGAGTTCTGCTATGGTTAGATTTTTGTATACAGGAACATTCCATAACCTAACAGGAGCTGATCAACAAGGAAGTCTGGCTGCCGGAGTTGGTCTTCATTTCCTTACCAATTCTGCCGGATATAAAGGATCTTTCGTATGGAAATTTAAAGCAGGAACGGCAGATACAATGATTACTCCAATTTACCTGGTACTTAAAAACAGAGGTGTAAACTTTAAGTTTTTCCATAAAGTAGAACAAGTACATTACTCAGACTCTGGAGCCATAGAAAAAGTATCGATGGCAAAACAGGTAACCTTAAAAAATGACACCTACATTCCTACTTATAAATTCAAAAACCTAGATGTATGGCCTGGGGAACCATTGTATGACCAAATTGATGATGCACAAGCTAAAGCCCTTAAAGAAGGTAAGTATGATCTTGAGGAATCTTGGTGTGGTTGGAAGAATGTGGGTCAGGTTTCCTTGGAAAAAGGAAAAGATTTTGATTACGTTATTTTGGGGATTCCTATAGATGTTTTGGGTGGTCAAGAAGGTATTTGTAAGGAGATTATTGAGAATAATCAGGCTTGGCATAATATGTATCATCACGTAAAAAGTATTCCTACGATGTCTATGCAGTTATGGATTAAACCGACACTAAAAGAATTAGGAATGAACTTGCCGGATTGGGGTTTTCCTGAAGGTTCTTTACCAAACTTGGTTACCTATGCAGATCCCCAATATTCTTTTATAGATATGTCTCAGGTAATGCCTTATGAAGACTGGAATGAAGATAAACCGGGTGTGTTAATTTACTATACAGGATCATTTCTGGATCCCGAAGAGATACCTCCATTCTCTGATCATCACTATCCTCACGAGCAATTAGAGCGAATTATGCGTGTTTCAGAACAATGGCTAAGAGATAAAATGGGATGGTTTTTCCCAAACGCTACTACGCTGGAATATCCAGAAGGAATGAAGCTAAGCGTTATCCATGATTTTTCTAAAGCTGCCAAAACCGATTATGGTAGATTGAAAACTCAGTTTTTCAGGGCAAATGTAAATCCAACGGATAGATACACCTTATCACTTCCAGGTTCTAATAAATACCGACTTAAAACGGATGAATCCGGTTTTGAGAATCTTATCCTTACTGGAGATTGGATTAATTTTGGTGTCAATGTTGGTTATTACGAAGGTGCTATCGTCTCTGGGCTTCAAGCAGGTCAAGCTGTACGTGATAAACTTGGTTTACCGAGCGAGACCGCTATTTTTAATGGTGTTAAATTGAATTAACTTCACACCCATTTATAGAAAATATAGAAACGAGTTTGATTAAAGTAATAATTAAACTCGTTCTTTTAAATATTTGTAAATTAAATAATTACATATTCTAAACATCTTAATTTCAATAGTTCAAAAGGTATGAAATACAGAATCACCCAAGAAGATCTAAAGAAAAGGAGTTATGGAATTTCTTTTGATATGATGGATGATGAATTCTTGCGTTTTATTCAAAAAGAAAAGGAACTGAATAATCCTTTTTTGAGTGATGCTAATATTCAAAAACTCGAAAAAGATATTTTAAGAAATATACACAGGAATATTTACACCTATGGTTTATTCGGTATTATTTCAATGGGATATGGCTTGTTTATCTTGTTTAATTTTGAACCTAGAGTTGCGGTCAACTTGTATACGCAATTTCCTCTTATAGAAAATGGGTCGATCCCTGTTGTATTGGGTTTTGGATTCATCATTGGTTCTTTGTACAGTTATAAAAAGAAAAATGAAGTTTTAGTCACCAAAGTGAAATCAAAGATTATTGAATATTTAAAAGAAGTACAAAAAGAAAAGTTAGAAAAAAGTTCTTATCAATATGGGAAAAAGAAAACGAATACTCACTTACAACCTAAAAAAAGGCAGAAAAGGAAATGATGGGTTTACAGAGACGAAATCCATATAGCTTTAGGATTATCAAGATTTTTGTTTATTGTCTTACCCGTCACTTGCACGACATTCACTAAATGTCGTTGTTTCAATTATAGGCAAACTATATTTTTGATCGTGTATTTTTAATCAATAGTTATGCAAAAAATTGAAAGACGTTATGATTTAGACTGGTGGCGAGTTATCTCTATCTTTCTGGTTTTCTTACACCATATCGGAATGCCATTTAACGGTGATGATTTTCATATTATGAATTCAGAATCAAGTAAGTTGTTAGATGATATTATGGTATTTTTTGAACAATTCAGGTTGCCATTGTTGTTTATGATATCCGGAACAGGAACAGTATTTGCTTTCTCTAAACGAAATTGGAGACAATTTGTAAAAGAACGTGCGACTCGGTTATTAGTTCCACTAGTTTTTGGAGTATTTATCATCGTACCACCTCAAACCTATATCGAACGTATTGAATCATATACTTCCTATTCAGAATTTTACACTAAGATTTTAGAGTATTTGGATGTCAATCATCTTTGGTTTATCGAAAACCTGTTTTACCTTTCTATTGTATGCATTCCATTCATTTTATTTATCAAATCTTCTAATTCGACATCCTTTCGAATGACACTAGATAATTTTTGTTCTAAACCATTAGGTATATTTATGTTCGTACTACCGCTCATCATTCTTAAAATAGTCACCAAAAAATATTTCCCAGTTGATAGTACTGCTATTACTAACCTTTCTACTACCCTATTTTATGGCTATTTTTTCATTATCGGAATTGTATTGGCCGGAACGTCAACTTTATGGGACTCATTAAAAAAACATCGAAAATTAAATCTGGTAACCACCATCATTGCTATTATTATATTTTATGTGTATTATTTCTTGCCAGAGAGTATTGCATCATCTTATTGGGACATTTCTACCAGATGGGATATTTGGTATGGTTTGTCAGCGCTTGTTAGCTGGACTGTTGTTATTACTTTGCTAGGATATGGACAGATTTGGTTATCTAAGCCCAGTAATTTATTAAAGAAGCTTAATGAAGGTATCTACCCATTTTATATTTTACATCAGACGGTTCTGATTGTGATAGGATACTACATTTTACAACAACCTTGGGATATTCTTCCAAAACTATTGGCACTAATGATTTCCTCATTTATTGTTATCCTATGTATCTATCGATTTGTGATATATCCATTTGCAGTGCCCCGTTTTCTCTTTGGAATGAAAAAGAAGCAGATTACTACAAAAGAGATTCCATCTATAACCTATAAAAACGCTTAGTATAATATTCAATATGATTGACACTTTATGTAAACAACTTCAAAGAGAATTATAGATAAAAGAAGGTTATTGATTCCTAATTATTATACTAAAAATGATGTTAATTAAGATACTTTTATAAAACAATATTAGTATCTTCTTAATTAATAATCAAATGTTTACAAATATAAAAATATGGTTTTTTGCTTTAGCTCTCGTCGGGGTTTCAACCCGTAGATGTGTGAAGGAAAGAGATACCTTTTATATAGAAAAGGTAGAAACATCCACTGGACCAAAACCGTATCCGGTTAACGCTGATAAGAGTACATTTGAAGAGAATTCTAAAATTACAAGAGCCGTTCTTATTACGCATTGTGGTAGTTGTCACCAAAGTTCTCTAGATTCTCATAAAATAGAAGCTATAAAGATTTTTGATCTGGATATGGCTACCAACTGGCATACTTCTTTATCTGTAGATAATTTACCTGGAATTGCTAGCCGTACAAAAAATAAATCTGCTATTTCTTCAGCACAAAAGGAGGCAATTGACATTTTTTTAAGATTAAAAGAACTACAATTGAAGGAATAAAACCTAAGTTTTTAATAAATCTAACCCTACTATTTATTTAAAAACAAAACTGTTCGTATAAAATTCTTCAAGAAAAATCGGCATTAATACTTAAATAAAACTTATAATTCAAAAGATATTATATAAATAATTGTTAATCATTTAATTATGATTATTCGTGGTATAATAAATTCGATCAATTTTCACTTTTAAATACATCTTTAATCATTCTAAAAATTATTTAATACATTAATTTAATTTATGATTTAGATAATAACTATAAATAAAAATTAATCAACTATATCTATAACTTTGTTCCAGAATTATAAATCAATCGCATATTTTTTTTAATCAAAAAATCTTATTAAAATGGAAACAAAGGATTTAATTCAACTCGAAACTGTGACTCAACAAGTCGAACTAGTAAAAGGTGAATTTACACCATCTGAAGCTGCTCACGTTATTAGCAGTTTAATCAATGAAAAAATAAACTTTCACAAATTACAAAGACTTCAAATATGGGAAGGCGATCACGGATGCAAAACAAATAGATTGGATGGTCGTATCGATGAATTAGAAAATGAAAAGGAAATTGCCACTCAATTTATCAAAAGTATTAGAGGCCTTGGCAAAAACTTGAAAATCAAAGGTACTTTAGAAATTAGTCTAGCAGAATAATAACTATTAAACCACAGTAACAATGGAATTATTTAAAACGAAAGTTTTACCAGCACTCGGAATCACCATATTACTTTTCTTTATTACTCTCTCTTATTACAGCAACCAACTTTTCTTAGATAAAATCTTATTATGCTCCTTTATCATAGGTGGCTTATTAATAATGAAAGCACGAATTAGCATCAAGACTACTAGCTCTTCCAAAGCAGAGATCATGAATACTAAAATGGCTGAAAATGACTTTTCAAAATCTTACAAAAACCAATATTACTAATACTCATATGGAAACTAACGTAAACCAGAAAGTTCCTTTGTCATACAAATTCGTATCTATTTTGTTATGGATACTATTTGCAAGTGGCTTATTATTTCTTGTCCTAAATTTTGATGATTTGTCAAAATGGGAAATTGGAGAGATGCTCAGAATCAATAGTTTTAGCATACTGATTTGCACTACAGTGATCTTTTTTAGTGCTGTTGTTACCAGTTATGCAGCTAAGTATCTAAATGGATTCAGATATCAAAACCAATTTTTGATATATTGCCTATGCTTCACCGCTTCGGTAATATTGTTGGTAGTTTCTAATCACATTTTGTTGCTGCTATTCAGCTGGCTGGTTATGGGCATTTTTATGTCCCGGTTAATTGGTATTAATAAAGAATGGGGAGAAGCCAGAGAAGCATCAAAATTTACATTGAAGTATTTCCTTACCGGGACATTGTTTTTGACCGGTGGAGTATTACTTCCGGCTTTTTACAGCAATGCTTTTACAGTAGAAGAACTGACATTGGTAGCAGCTCAGCTGCCAATGCTAATCATCATACCTTCTGCCCTACTTATTATCGCAGCTGCAATTGTACAATCAGCAATGTATCCATTTCATCGCTGGTTATTATCAGCAATGACAGCACCTACTCCAGCCTCTGCTCTTATGCATGCAGGTTTTGTTAATGGTGCAGGTATATTATTAGCTTTGTTCGCTTCACTATTATTCGCTTCAAACACATTAGACCTTTTGTTTATCATTGGGGGACTCACTGCCATCATAGCACAATTTACCAAACTACTCCAGATCAATGTTAAACACAAATTAGCTTGTTCTACTATCGCTCAGATGGGTTTTATGATTATGCAATGTGGTTTGGGCTTTTTCAATGCTGCGGTAGCACATTTAATACTACACGGATTTTATAAAGCATACTTGTTTTTATCATCTGGTGAAGAAATTGTACAAACTAATCCACAAAAATCCTTACAATTAAAAATAAAACCACTACAAGCAATTGTAGTATTGATTTTTGGAATTCTTGGTGCCTTCTTATTTGCAATATGGACAGGAAAAGGTTCTAGTTTGGATAGTGGGATATTTTTAACCTTAATTGTAGCTATCACGGTAGGTCAGGCAACATATAATATTGTCAAAGAGAGAAGCCTTTCTACTTTACAAAAAATTATGGTAATGCCAGTTTTATTTGTTACAGGAATTGGATTATATGCTCTGATGTATAATGCAGTAACGGTTTTAATGGCTGATCTTCCTATGACAGCTAATGCTACACCATTATCAGTAACACAAATAACTTTTGGAATTATCTTCTTAATAGGGTTTTTTGTAATGAAATTAGGTGGATATCAAAAACTTCCGTGGGTGTATGTAAAGTTAATGAACCTATCACAGCCCAATAAAAAAACAATTTTAATGTATAAATCAAAATCAATATGAATCCTAAAATTCTAAGCAGTATTGATAAAGCGTCAAAAGTAATAGGTAAGACGTGGCCACTCCATACTTTTGTAGCATCTAACCCTTTGTCAGGCTACGAAAACAGTTCCTTTTTTGAAGCTGTAAAAACTGCAAAGAAACATTTTGATGCGAATGTTTTTCCTGAAGCGAAAATGTATCGTGAGGCTTGGGAAAAGGGTGAAATCGATAACGACCTTTTAAAAGGATTACTACTTAAAGAAGGGCTTACGAAGGCACCAGAAGAATATCTTAAAGATATTGAACTACAAAATCAGCAAGAAGCTCTCAATGCAAACCACGATGTGGATCGTATCATGGCAAAATGGCTTGCAGCATTTATGGATGAAGGGCTTGCAGAGTGGAATATGCCTTTTAAAAGTGAAGGATTCTATAACGCCTGGAGACTTCTGGTAATTTATGATGAGGAAACCGGTCTGAAATCCCTGAAAAATATACCACCAACAAGCTTAGATGCTTTAGAGTCAATTTTGACAGATTTTCCAGAAACTGAATACACTAACATATTGACCTATCATCTTGCTGGATTGCTTGGTTGGACAGGATATATTAACCATAGGCAAGAGTCGAACTCAGAGTGGCAACAAAAATATCCTATAACCCTATCCGATTATCTGGCGGCACGTTTGTTGACTGCTAAAAGTCTAGGTATTTCGTTAGTTCCTGAAGTAAAAAGCTCGTTAGATAATGAGTTGATTATAAAGTTACAATACATTTTGCTAAAAGCTTGGGAACAGAGCTGGCAGAATCAACTTGTAAACACTTTGGAGAACCAATCGGTATCATTAAAGACCGTTGAAAATGATAGCTCCCCAGATGCGCAGCTAGTATTTTGTATCGATACACGATCAGAACTAATTCGTAGACACGTAGAATCCAGTGGCAATTATGAAACATATGGTTACGCTGGTTTTTTTGGGATAGCTATGGACTACGAAAGTCTAGAAGATGGAATTGTTCGTAAATCCTGTCCTCCTATCGTTGGTTCAGCTTATAAAGTGACAGAAAAAGCACAAATTAATGGTAAAAACAAATTAGAGAAGTACAATGCTAAAAATGACATTGCTAAGTTTAGCAAGTACTTCTTAAAGCGAATGAAGAATATGTTACCTTCTGCTTTTGGATACGTAGAAGGCTCAGGATTATATTATGGTATATCTCTTATTTCCAGAACACTGTTTCCTCGTGGATTATACCAACAACAAAAGAAAAATTCCTATGAGACAACTTCATTTTGCGAACCGGACATCAATCCGTACAATAGTTCGAAAGCTTGTGAAATTTCTCTTGATGAAAAAGTGGGAATTGTAAAATCAGGATTTGATCTAATGGGTTGGAAAACGTTTTCTCCACTTGTACTCTTTGTGGGTCACGGAAGTCACTCTGCAAACAACCCTTTTGGTTCCAGCTTGGATTGTGGTGCTTGTGCAGCAAGCCCTGGTAGACATAATGCCAGAACTCTAGCCAAACTGGCTAATGAACCTGAAGTACGAAAAGCACTAACAGCAATACACGGATTTCAAATTCCGGAAGTTACTCTGTTTTTGGGTGCAGAGCATAATACAACCACAGATGAGATTGTTTTGTTTGATTCTGAAATACCCGAATCTCATTCAGTACTCGTGGCTAGACTAAAGGAGAATTTAGGCAATGCACAAAGATCAGCCACAGCAGATAGATTAGGAACAAGCACTAAAAGTATCGTCACAGCGGAGAAGAAAGCAAGCAATTGGGCAGAAACCAGACCAGAATGGGGACTTGCTAAGAATGCAGGTTTTATTGTTGGACCAAGAAGTCTAACACAAAATACAAACCTGGATGGTCGTTGTTTTCTTCACTCTTATAACTGGGAATTAGACACTACCGGAAAAGCACTGGAAGGCATTATGCAAGGTCCTATGGTGGTAACACAGTGGATAAATAATCATTACTATTTCTCTACCGTAGATAATAATACTTTTGGTGGAGGGTCAAAAATAACTCACAACATCACTGGTAGATTTGGAGTTGTACAAGGAAATGGTGGAGACCTTAAAATGGGACTTCCTCTGCAATCACTATTCGATTCGGATGACAAATTGTATCATAAACCCTTACGATTGTCCGTGATGATTCAAGCACCAATTAACAGAGTTTCTGAAATCCTTTTGAGAAATGAAAATCTAAAAACATTGCTTGATAACGAATGGATTTATCTGATGGTAATGGATCCTAAACAAAACAACGGGATATTCAGATACAAAAAATCAATTCAGTGGGAACTCTTATCAAAAACAACAAATGATAAACTTCATCAACAAATAAAGGTGAAACAAAACGTGATTGAAGAAGTTTCTGTATAAAAATGTATAATATTTTTTAGAAGAATTTGAACTTTAGGTTATAAACAAATAGTTCTGTTATAAAACTAAGGTTGTTATCATTTGATTAAAAAAAAAGTCCATCATATCGATGGACTTTTCATTAAACTTTGAAAGTATATGTATGTATTAAATAACTTTTACGTTCACTGCGTTTAATCCTTTGTTACCTTCTTGTAGATCAAATTCTACCATATCGCCTTCACGAACCTCGTCTACTAATCCAGAAATGTGTACAAAGTGATCTTTGTTAGCACCTTCTTCAGTGATAAATCCAAAACCTTTAGCGTCATTGAAGAATTTTACTGTTCCTTTATTCATTGTAATGTAATTAAATTAAAATATTGTTTTAAAGTGCAAAAGTGACCCCTTTTTTTCGATATACAACATTTTAATTCATTTATTTTCAATTTATTATAAATATGATGTCTTTAGATCTAATAATAATGGAGTTAAATTTTATCTTTTCTATAACTTGATGGTGTCATTCCTTCAAACTTTTTGAACGCACTATTAAAAGAAGAAAGACTGCTAAAGCCTGTATCGAAGGCAATTGCAGAAATGGTATATTTACCTTCTGCAGTAGAAAGCAATTTCTTAGCTTCCTGAACACGGTAATGATTGATGAAATCATTAAAATTTCGCTTTGCATATTGATTAATAACTGATGAAGTAATTTGTGTGCTTTTTCCCAGAAGTTTACTAAGCTTTGCTAAAGAAACATCTGGTTCGAGATATAATTTTGTATCAGTAATTAGTTTTGAAATCTGGTTAAATAACAGATTATTATCATTTGCTCTAAATGCATCTCCATCCAAATCAGTAGCTTTTAGTTGAAATGCCTTATAACTTAAAAAATAGATGATAACAGAATATAAAATAGGGCCAACAATATACGGTACAGCTTCATCTACAATATTTAATACATAGGTCATCCAGATCACTATAAAACCTATGATAAGAAAACGTAACCAATTAAAAATAGCTCTCTGGGATTTTGTTTGTAATGTTTGCTCGTATTGCTGCTTTGTTTTTTTTAAAATCCACCAACCAAATATTATATAGAAAGCTAAATGTAAATAGATAAATAAAAGACCAATTCCAAAAATGACCATGACAAGTTTACCATTTTCATACCATTCCTTGGTAACAAAAAGGCTAGCGATAAAAATCAAAACAAACGGAATGAGTTCTAAATAATAGTATTTCGGTAGCTTAAAATTAGGATGGGTCATTCCCAAAATATACCATCTAAATAATGGGCCAATTAATAAAAGAAAAGCCAAACCTATAAAAATAAAAATTGGTTCCAGACCATCACCAAAATTGAGCATAACTGATTTCCCTATTCGAAATGCCATAAAGACGAGGATCAATCCAAGTAAGCGATTGGTTAATGTCTTTTTCTTTTTGAATACGATTAAGTAGCACGCAAAAAGTACTCCATGCAAAAGTCCTGCACTACTAATAATAATCAATAATATATCTAAAAAGCTCAAGACACTATTTTTTCCAAATGTAGGGATATTTGATATTCCAAGAAAGCATAAACTTATGGAAGAGTTTATACTTTCTATTTAGCAATAATGCAAGTTTATCCTTTTAGTTTTCGAAATCTTTTGATATTTTTTTTGCATAAGATGTCAACCCAACTAAACTGAAAAATCTTCCAATTTTACCTTGCATAGCCGCTATAATACCGTGTTTTGCTATTAATATTCTTTGCACAGGCTTGTTATCTATAGAAATCATTTGCTTCATTAATTCTTTGGCTTTCTGGAAACCTTCTGTTTCATATACCTTTAAAACTTTGACAGCATTTTCTTCTCCTGTGATTTCTCTATGTTTAGGAGTATACCCTATTTGTGTGATCATGGTTTCGGCTAATTTCCAAGTAGACCAAGGATTTTGACCTGTTATTAAATTTCTATCGTGACTAATGTTTTCTAAATACATAGAACCTTCATTAAATTTCCCTCCTTTTGATATTAATTTATCCTGCAGAAGAAAAGGAAATATAGTTTCGGCATCCGAAATAAGCAGTAATTCTTCATCATTTGTAAAACCACTCACCTTTTTGTTTTCTAATAATGAACGACCAGAATCAAGAGTTACATTTACTAAAGCTGCAGGTCCGTGGCATACTGCACCAATAACCTTATCAGCCTGATATAACTCTTTTATAATAAATTGAATGGATTTATTTTTAGGAAAATCAAACATGGCTCCTTTTCCACCAACAAAGAATACTGCTTCATATAATTCAGGGTTAATATTGTGTACCGGAATCGTATGTTTTGCCTTATATTGAGCCAAACTATCATTTAAGAAAGCAAAATCATAGAGACCCATATCCTCATCATCAATTACTACAGGTGATTCTCCTCCTGATGGACTGGCAATATCTACCTCAAAACCGTTAGCTTGAAAAACGTAGTAAGCCCGCGATAATTCGGTTAATTCATAACCGGTACTTTTATCTGTAGCACCCATAGTATCGGTACTGGTAACGATTGCTAAAATTTTTCCTCGTTTTGGCACAATATCTTTAGAGAGATATGGTAAATCCGACACTTGAGTTCCGGTTATATATGGTCTATTCTCTGCCGATGGTAATAAACTCATAAACCACCAACCAAAAATAAAAAGTGAAATGATAATACCTAAAATGGAAATTATACTCCATTTAAGAATTCGATATTTTTTGAACATGCTATTTAATTTTAAAAATTATAGCACGAAGAACTACATAACAGCTTATAAAACCTGTCGAAATGATAATTCCGTCAGAGTAAATGATGTTTTAGGTTAGTCACTTAATTATAATAAATCTCAAACTTTAGCAATTGAAAAAGTAAAAGTACTCCCTTCTCCTTCAGAAGAAGCTACGGTGATTTCTCCACCTAAGTTTTGGACTATCTTTTTTACGGTTGCTAATCCAATTCCGGTGCCTAAATTGCCGTCCCTATCTTCTACTCCTACAACCGTAAAAAGATCAAATATTTTATCTAAATAATCTTTGGGAATACCGTCACCATTATCTTTAACAGCAAATTCATAAAAACCCAAAACGCTGGTTATCTTAATATCGATTACTATTTCAGGTTTTGAGTTATATTTGATTGCATTCGTAATCAGATTTGTTAAAACCTGCATTAATGCAGACTTATTTGCGATAATTTCTTGTACGTTTCCTAAAACATTAAATTTCGCTTTATGTTCTGAATCGGTAATTTGTTTGAGCTCTTCTACCAAATGTTCAATATCGATTTTCTCTTTTCTATTCTTTATTAAATCGTCACTTTTATAAAACTTCAGGATACCATCAATATAATCTTTTAGCGAGTAGGATGATGTTTTTAGATACTCTAAATACTGTAAAGACTCCTCACCTAGTTTATCTTTATTATCATCTTCTAAAAGCTCTGTCAACGAAATTATATTTGCTAAAGGCGATTTAAGATCGTGGGACACTACACTAGCAAACTTTTTTAGGTCTTCATTTCTTTTTTCCAGCTTATCCCGAAGCTGTGTAAGTTTTAAATTTTGGTATCGTTGCTCAAATAAACTAACTACCTGTTTAGACATTGCGAGCAATGCATTTTTCTGTTCAGAACTTAGCTCTCTGGGTTTTGTGTCGTATACACACAATGTGCCCAGTGTAAAACCTTCAGAATCTATTAATGGTGCACCAGCATAAAAAATTGCCTGATGTTCTGTCACTAAAGGATTTCCTTGAAAACGCTCATCTTCTCTTGAATCTTTTATGATAGTTATGGAATCATCTGAATTAATAGCGTGACCACAAAACGATATCTCTCTTGGAGACTCGCTAAATGGAATTCCATAATGAGATTTTAGAAAATTTCGATCTTTATCCAACAAAGTGATTAACGAAATTGGAGCATCACAGATATAAGACATCACAGACGTGATATTATCAAAACTCTCTTCGGGTAAGGTGTCTAACAATCCATATTTTTCTACTGCAGCTTGTCGTTGCTTTTCATTCTTGGGGTATAAAGGTGCTATCATTGGGATAAATCTAAAGAATAATCAAACTGAAATCAAGATCCGTACATTTTTTCTCAAGCGAATACAACGGACCGTTACTTAATAATAGTCTATGTTTTACAGAAAAAATAACATTAATGTATAATTTTAAGAAGAGACATCATATAGGCGCATTATCTATTTTGCAATACTATGTATTAAGGTTTTGCGGTTTTAATTATGTTTCTAACTTTTCTCCAAAGGTTTTTGGAAGCTAATGATTTATCATCTAATTCTCCCATTAAATGTCCCAGGTTTAGTTTTTCTGTATTTCCTTCGTAAGAAATATTCAATATGTTATTATCAGATATCATAGCCATAGACCAAAGTTTAAAGTCCCGAGATGGTTTTGGCCCTTTCCACATAGTAATAATATCAGAATGCCTTTTATCCTTTTTGATTCTTTCATATAATTTTAAAACATTCTTCTTTGGACCTTCGATAAGCTGAAAGAACACTTTCCTATGATATATAAGACTTCCGGTAATATTATTATCCTCATTTAAAGCTCTGGCTAGAACGATAATATTTTCGATATCAGAGTTTGTAATTCCCGAAAATGCCATCGAACGATAAGTAACTTCGAACAAGAGATCGTCTTTTAGAAACGAATTTTTATATTCGCTAGGAAGCACACCAAATCTTTTTTTGAATAAATTAGAAAAATAACTTCGACTAGTATAACCAATCTGGTAGCAAATTTCTGAAACACTATAATCCGTAGATTGAATCAACTCTTTGGCATATTCTAATCTTAAATTGGTGATATACTGGTTGGCAGAGTATCCATATAAAAACTGAATTCCGGACTGAAGTTTTTTTAAAGACATACCGATTTCTCTGCTTAGTTCTGAGACGGTCAGTTTGTTACTAATATTCTTTCTAATATAATCCCCAAGTTCTGTAATTTTTGAGAGTTCTTCTTTTGTAAGTGTAGGTTGGAAACTCTCGGTATTTAAATCGTGATCGTGAGCTTCAATCTGTGATGCTAACATATTCAAGACACCAGCCTGCGTTAACAATCTTCCGACAAGATCAGTTCTCTTGTTTCTAATAACAATTCTAGCAAAAGTACCTATTCGTGCATCTATATCTCCAAAATATCTATATGGCTTGCCTTCTTTTGTGTTATCAAAAATCTCATTTAGATTAGATCGTAACTGTTTACTGATACTATTTGTACTATGTAAACCTAATGATTTCGGATTTATAATTAAATAACAACATTCAAATTTAGTGTTTCCGGGAATCTCGAATTTTGACTTTTTACCCGGTTCACTCACAAGAATAAAATTCTGACTTTGTTGTATTTTTTTAAATTCAGTTTCATCGGGAAATTTTTGCAATTGGTATCCTGAAACCACGTAGCCAAAATAAAGTGGTTTTTCATTGGAGAATTCGAAGTCAATAACTAAATCCGAAGTAAAATTGATATCATAAACCCAAGCAGTTAAACCCGGAAAAAGCTCATATGCATTAATACTCCCTTTACCTTTACTATTATCAATAATCATAGATGCTGCTCCATAATCTTCATGTAAATCCGCATCAAAATAAACAGAAAATTCACGTAACATCTCAATGGGGCTATTTTCTTTTAATCCTAACATATAATTTATGACATCTACAATGAGTAAATTTAAAAAAGTAAAAGTACTAAAATTTCAATCCTCGGAATACCTACAAGGAAGAAGCTTTCTATGTTCTATGAATACATTAATATATTAAAAATTAAGCATATTTTCAATTTATTGATTGATAAATAGTTATGTTGATTTTACTATATATAGTATGACTTTGATTTATTATGGATTTCTATCAAATAGCGTTAATATTTGTTTAAAATACAGTAAAGACTGAATACATTCATTTAAATTCTTATTTTATGATTAAAAATATTATTCCGAATGCGGAATAATGAAGATTTTAGTTTTTCTTATCATAGATCAACTATTAAAAGCCTATTTATTATAAAATTTGTTATTCAAATGTAAAACAAAGTTTAATCCATCCTAAAAAAATATAACACAATGAGAAATTTTGAATTATATGTCCCAACTAAAATGATTTTTGGCAAGGGTCAAATAGAGAAACTGTCTACAGAAGTACCAAAGGATAAAAAAGTTTTAATGCTCTACGGAGGAGGCAGTATTAAAAAAAATGGTGTTTATGATCAGGTCGTAACTGCGTTAAAAGATCATACTGTGGTAGAGTTTGGTGGTATTGAAGCCAATCCCGAATATACAACCTTGTTAAAAGCTCTTGAGATTATTAAAAAAGAAAATATTGAGTATATGCTTGCTGTTGGCGGAGGTTCTGTAATTGATGGAACCAAGTTTTTGTCATCTGCAGCGCTTTATGATGGTGATAATCCCTGGGATATTCTAGCTAAGAGAATTAGAACATTAAAGGGATTACCGTTTGGAACAGTATTAACGCTACCAGCAACAGGAAGCGAAATGAACAGTGGTGCCGTGGTAAGCAGATCAGAAACCAATGAAAAAATGGCAATGGGAGGCCCTGGATTGTTTCCGGAATTTTCAATTTGTGACCCTACCGTGGTGCACAGTATTCCAAAGAGACAATTAGCTAATGGTGTAGCTGATGCATATACCCATGTGTTAGAACAATACATGACTTATCCAGCAGATGCGCCGCTTCAGGATCGTTTCTCTGAGGGCATCTTGCAGACATTGATAGAAATCGCACCTGCCGTCATGAAAGACCCTAGCGATTATAAGGCAGCATCCAATTTTATGTGGTGCTGTACCATGGCACTTAATGGGTATATTCAAAAAGGTGTACCTACAGATTGGAGCGTACATATGATAGCGCACGAACTTACTGCGTTTTATGGAATTGATCACGCAAGAACCCTTGCAGTAATTTTACCTAGTGCCTACACAAAGAAGTTCGATCAGAAAAAAGAGAAATTAGCACAATATGCAGAGCGCATTTTTAATATCACAGAAGGAACTGTAGAAGATAAAGCCAGAGAAGCAATTAAGAAAACCGAAGAGTTTTATCAATCCCTTGGGATTGATACACGATTAAGAGATTATACAGATGACTATGAAGGGTTTTCTAAAAAAGTAGCAAAAAATCTTACCGATCACGGAATGACTGCTTTAGGTGAACATCAGGATATTACTCCAGAAATAGCTGCTGAAATTGTAGAAATGGCATATTAAACCTAAAATATTATTTATTAATGGCCCTATGAAGTCTTTCATAGGGCCTTTTATTTTCTTTATTACTTTTTTGAGCGTATGAACAACAAAATATATGGATTGAGATAATTGAAAATTTTTGATTTATGTTTCTTTAGTAAAAGTTATTTATAAAAAAATAAGAATTATGGAAAAGAAGAAAAACAATACAATGTACAATTCAGACATCACCGAAAATGATAAACAAGCCTTGGGTGAAAAGATAGAACATCTTAGATCTGATGAGGGCAGAGATGCATTTCTAAAAAATAGAGAAAAACCAGTCGACTTTGCCGGAAAAGAACTTGATGTTCCTGGAAGAACTTTGCCTAAAGATGCAAAGATGAAACTTACCGATGAATAAAATCAATTATATAGTCAAGGTAGTTCGGATAATGAAAATCTAGAACACTCTTCAGACTTTTAATATCCAAACAAATCTTTATAATTAATTAAAAACACAATTATATGCCATTTTTAACACACAAAACAAAAACTCAAAACGTAGATATATTTTTCGAAGATTATGGACAAGGACAACCTGTTATTTTAATTCATGGATGGCCATTAAGTCACCGTGCCTGGGAGCAACAGACCTGGGCGATAGTAGACGCAGGTTATAGATGTATTGCCTATGACCGTAGAGGTTTCGGAAATTCTTCGAGCCCTTATAGATCTTACGATTATTCTACTTTAGCATCAGATTTACACGAGATTATTACTCAATTAGAACTTAAAGATGTAATTATTGTTGGTTTTTCTATGGGTGGTGGCGAAGTAGTAAGATATTGCACAGATTATGGAACAAAAAATATTGCAAAAGCTGCTTTGATTAGTTCTATTATACCGCTAGTTCCACAAAAAGAAGACAATCCTGACGGAGTTCCACAAAAAGATCTTAGAGGAATTATTAACGCCCTCCAAGAAGATAGAGTTGGATTTTTAGAAGGTTTTCATAAAAATTTTTACAACTACAGTGAAGATAATGAAACTGTGAGCTCTGCTCAATTACATTATGACTGGACTATTGCTTCTCACGCTTCTCCTATAGCAACGATACAAGCTGCCTTAGCTTGGGCAGAAACAGATTTTAGAGCAGAATTAGAAAATGTTGATGTACCTACATTAATTGTACATGGTGATGCTGATCATATTGTACCAAAGGCAACATCTGGTGATCAAGCCGCAGAGCGAATTAAAAATAATACGTATCAAGTTATTAAAGATGGGCCACACGGTCTAAACATAACTCATAAAGATGAGCTCAATAAAATACTCTTAGATTTCCTAAAATCCTAATGCAAAAGCCAGGTTAATTACCTGGCTTTTTTCTTTTTCGACATAAAATCCTACTTATTGTGTTATCCCTTCTAAATCCAGCATAAAGGCATATTCTAAAGCTGTAATTTTATAGCGTTCAAAACGTCCGGAAGCACCACCATGACCAGTCTCCATATCACAATCCATAATTAATAGATTATTGTCTGTTTTTACATCTCTCAGTTTGGCAATCCATTTTGCAGGTTCCCAATACTGTACTTGGCTGTCCCAATATCCTGTAGTGATTAATATATTTGGATATTCTTGAGCTGTTACATTATCATATGGTGAGTATGATTTCATGTAATCATAATATTCTTTGTTCTTAGGATTTCCCCACTCATCAAATTCGAATGTCGTTAACGGGATGGTTTCATCCATCATTGTAGAAACAACATCCACGAATGGAACGGCAGCCACTACTCCATTCCAAAGTTCAGGCTTCATATTTAATACCGCACCCATTAACAGACCACCAGCACTTCCGCCCATTGCATATAAATGATCCGGGCTGGTGTAACCATTTTTGACTAAAAATTCTCCAGCATCTATAAAATCTGTGAATGTGTTCTTCTTTTTTAAAAGTTTACCATCTTCATACCAATACCTCCCCATTTCTTGTCCTCCTCTGATGTGAGCCATAGCAAACACAAAACCACGATCTAATAAACTAAGCCTGGTAGCACTAAAATAAGGTTCTGTACTACTACCATAAGAACCATATGAGTATAACAATAAAGGAGTACTAGCACTTCTTTGTGTTCCCTTTTTATAAACTAAAGAAATAGGAACTTTTACACCATCTCTGGCGGTTGCATACAAACGTTCTGAAACATAATTATCTTTTGAAAAATTAGGATCTAGAACTTCTTGCTCTTTCAAAATCGTTTGCTCCTTTGTATCCATATTATAGTCTATAACACTGCTCGGAGTTGTTAAAGAAGTATAACTATAACGCAAAATATTGGTATCAAAGTCGAGATTGGTGGTAGGATATGTCAAATAAGCAGGATCATTAAAAGAAATGTAATGATCATCATCTCCATTCCATTTCATAACACGAATGGTGCTTAAACCATCTTTTCTCTCGCTAAGAACCAAATGATCTTTGAAAACCGTGAAGTCTTGTAGTAATATATCATCTCTGTGAGGTATTACATCTACCCAATTCTCTTTGGTCGTGGCTGTTACAGGAGTTTTTACTAACTTAAAGTTTTTTGCATCCAGATTTGTACTAATGTAAAAATGATCACCAAAATGCGCAATACTGTATTCTAAATCTCTTTCTCTGGGCTGTATGACCTTCCATTCACCATTTGGTGTATTGGCATCCAAATATCTATATTCTGTAGATAATGTTTGATAACTTCCACTTATGATATATTTATCTGATCTAGATTTATAAACAAAGGTGCTAAATGTATCGTCTTCTTCATTAAAAATCAATTCATCTTTTGATTGATCTGTTCCTAGTACGTGCTTATAAATTTTATTAGCTCTTAGCGTGACAGAATCTTTTGAAGTATAAAAAACAGTTTTGTTATCATTTGCCCAGGCTATGCTTCCGGTGGTATTTACCAATTTATCGGATAGCAGTTCATCAGTTTGTAAATTTTTAAAATAAACGGTATAACGTCGTCTTGAGACCGTATCGATACCGTATGCCAATATTTTATTATCAGGACTAACAGATCTGCCTCCTAATGAAAAATAGGCTAGTCCTTTTGCCATTTCCGGACCATTAAGCATAATTTCTTCTGTTGCATTTTCTTCTAACTTTTTTCGACAATATAACGCATAGTCCATTCCCTTTTCAAAACGTGTGTAGTAGGAATATCCATTATCATTATAAGGAACAGAAGAATCGTCTTTTTTAATTCGGCCAACGATTTCATCAAATAATTTTTGCTGCAGACTATCGGTATGTCTCATCGCAGCCTCTGTGTAGTCATTTTCTGCATTTAGATAATCTAATACATCCTGTGTTTGTGCATCAGGTGTTTCTGCATTTTTTTGGTCATCGCTTAGTCGCATCCAGAAATAGTTATCTATCCGTGTGTCACCGTGCGCTACCAATTCTTCAGGTATTTTCTTTGCAACCGGAGCTTCTAATGATTCGTATGGTTTTGATAATGATTTTTCTTCTTTGTCAGTTTTACAAGCCGCAAATAGCAAAGACACAAGAAGAAGTAGATTGATGATGTTTGTTTTCATATATAGAAAGTATTGATTTTGTTGAAAATATTAGCTCTAAAATACATGTAATATTTGAGATAAACATCTTTTATTAAAACTGCGATACATTGAATTGATTTTTTGTCCTGCATTCATATTAGAAATACATAATTAACATCTTAAACGAACTTTTATATATTTAATATTAAGTCAATCATTTAATTAAACTGTGAATGATGATCGAATATTAGCACTTATTTCTTTCTACCGGTTTAGGAAATGGTTCTATATCTTTTGTAATTCAAAAAAGTATTTTCTTTAAACACCTAATTTATCTATCATTTTTTGAACTATAATAAGTGTATTCTGTAATTTTACATAAAGGATTTGTAACGGATTCAAACAAGTCGGTAATTATATAGTCTAAGTTATCTGGTGTTACATCTCTAAAATACCGTATCAGGTCTTTTGTCGTGGCATATTGATCTACGTCTTTTTTAATTTCCCCTTGATAACTCTTCCAATCATCAATAAAGCGCTTCAATGCTATATTGACCTTGTCTTCTCCTATTTCTTCCTGTAAAGCATACATGGCAAGCGCCCCTTTACTATAATATATATAATCTTGATTTTCTACCAATGTGAGTGAAGGTTCTTTGATTATGGATTTCCTTTTATCCTTGTTATAAACGTCTTTTTGAAATTCTAAAAACTGCAATACCTTTTCTTCCGAGTAGTGTTTTTTAAGTACCATCAAGGCTGCATATTGTGATAAGGTTTCTAGAATCATATGGCGACCTTTTACATTTGCTGCTTCTACTTGCATACCAAACCATTGATGCGCCACTTCGTGCGCCGTAACATAAAATACCATATCTACATCCTTTTTATCATCAATATCCAATACAAACCCTATTGACTCAGAAAAGGGAATGGTGTTTGGAAATGATTGCGCAAATGTGGCATACCTTGGAAATTCCATAATGCGTAGTTGTTGATACTGATACGGACTAAAATTGGAACTATAATAATCTAAAGATGCCTTCATAGACGCTATCATCCTATTTAAATTATCATTATGGGTTTTATGGTGGTATATTTCAAGGATCACAGGTTTACCTAAAACATCTGAGGGTGGTTTCCAGATATCATTTTTAATTTCATAATCTGCAGAAACTATAGCATAAAAATTGATCATAGGTTGATTCATTTTATAATGAAAATAGTTACGATCATTATTTTTCCATTCTTTAATGAGTCTACCGGAAGTGATTGCTTTTTGATTTTTTTCTGTGCCTATTAAAGCCTCAAAAGTAATTCCATTAGAATCACCACCAGAAATAGCACTGGTTAATTCTAGTTGCTCCTCTCTCCTAGCCTTGTTCAATCTGGATTCCAGTCCTTGTTTTTTTCGATCATCATTATTTCGTAGTTCGTATTTCTTGTTATAACCTATAGTTGGAAATTCCTGATTATTGAAAAAAGTACCATTATACACTATTTGAGTATCAGAATGTTCATCTTCAAACCCTTTTGGGATATAAGATTGTGTAAAATTCATTCTAATAGAATCCCCTGGTTGTAATTCTTCAGATAAACTATAAATGGTGTAATCAAATTCTTTATATGTGTTATTTATGACAGCATTTCTTTCGAAAGTCACATTATCCAGTACGATGTGCGATGCTATTTTTTTCTGAATGTGAATATCTTTTAATGGCTCATTCAATGTATTCTTTAGTGTATAATAACCTTTTATAACATAGGATCGGGTATTGGGGTAAAGTTCAATTTGCAGGTTCACAGTAGTTATCTTAGGTTGTGCTACATATTCAAAGCGTTTTAGTATTTTTTCGTACTTCGCACGAAAAACAATTTCTTCTGAATTGGTCCAATAATCATTCAGTATATTGATGTTATAAAAGATATACAGACCGATAATTACAAATAGGATACTTGCGAAGATTATAAACCGTTTAACAGGCTGAGTCAGACGATTCCTGACAGTTTTAAATCTTATAAAAAGATTTTTTTCTGTACCTCGGACCAAGATTAGAGCGCTAACTATGAATAACAAAGTGCCAAATATCAACCAATAGGATTTTACCCATAAATATGGTTTTAAAAAATGACCATACCCATTCATACTTGAATAGGTTCCTAAGGTTTTACCTCCAAATTTTAATAAACTATGCTGAAGTCCTAGATATTCTGAACTAACATTCAGAATAAAAAACAACAATAACAGCAGCATTCCAACAAACTTGTTATTGCTAATTGCCTGGAAAAAAAATGCTATAAATGTGTATAAGATTAAAAATGGTAATATTTCTAAGAAAAATCCGAAAAAGTAAACTTTAGGTTCAAAAACATAATAACCACTTGCAATTTGAAATAGTATTCCTGCCACTATCAAACATATCATTAGTACTACATAAATACTTATAAGCGCAATAAACTTACTCATCAAGGAATTGATATCAGAAATAAATGTTGCATCATATATCAAATTCACCTTCGAATTTCTTTCTTTCCAAATAAGCTCTCCTGAATAAAAAACAATAATGATTATGAAGAAATAGAGAGACATTTCTTGCAATTCCTCTACCACAAAATATGTTGCTGGATAACTATCCACTCCATAGACGGTACCTAAACTCACTGAGTTAATTAAAATGATAATCATCCCACAAATAACGATGGCCCAAAATGAAGTTTCCCTAAGCAATGAAATGGTATAAAACTTTGAAAGCTCATATAACTGAATGCAATGTGTTTTGAAATTATCACGTATATGAACTTTTGGAATAGTATATTGAATTTTGGGAGATATTTCCTTATGGATAGATCCTTTTATCTTCTTAATTTTTAATGTTTTGGAAATACTACTAATAGAAAATTTACGATAACCAATGATTAAGATAATGAGTCCCAAAGCACTCCAAAATAACTTATTATACAACATCACATCGTGCAAATTGATTACTAGTGAGTTACGTTCTGTGATAGACCAATTCTTTGACATTTTGGTCATAGTCGTTAATGAAAAAGGATCCAAAATCGCCTGTATATATTCATTTTTTATAGCTTTAGTTAGTAAAAAAACAACGAATACGAATATACCTTGGGTATAAACCACTAAAAGTTTTTTACTTATCATTCCCGTTACAAAGAAGAGACAAGCTCCAAAAAATAGTATGGGAACAACTATCACGAAAAAGGATTGTAGATAAACCAATGGGTTAAACGGCAACAGATCTTTTTGCCAAGGTAAATACTCTCCTGCCATCATACCTAAGAGGACAGCACTAAAAATGAAAAGTAATATTGTAAATGAACCTAAAAACTTTCCTAATATATAATCTCGTTTTTTTATAGGGTTTACTAGAATTACCGAAGCTACGTTATACTGAAAATCACGAAGTATGGGAACCCCCATAATCATTGATACCAAAATCATAAAAACACCTGTAATTGCACCCATAGTTTTTGATATAACCAAAGGTGCATTTTTTCTCATCATACCCATTTCTACTCCCTGAAAAATAAAATCAATTCCAACCAATGAAAATAGAAAAAGAAGAAGAAAGAAAACATATGTCTCTGGACGTTTAGCTCTATATTTTAATTCAAATTTGAATATTTCGTACCACATTGCTATTATTTTAATTATTAGTAATCTGGGAGAAATACACGTCTTCTATTTCGGCTCCTATTCGTTCGAATCCATCTTTTGGGTTATCATCACTAAGAATATGAATAATGGGCTTTCCTAGAAATAATTTTTCGTGAATAACATTGTACTGTTTTTTATAGTCATCCAATTCATTTTTATGAATAGTTTTCTGATACACTTTACCTTCTACGCTTTCAATTAATTCTAGAGGTTTTCCTTGCATTACTACTTGTCCCTCGTTGATAATTGCCATATTAGTACATAATTCTTTTACATCATCTACAATATGCGTAGACAGGATAACCACGGTGTTTTCACCAATTTCACTTAATAAATTATAGAATCGGTTACGTTCTGCCGGATCTAATCCAGCAGTGGGTTCATCAACAATCAATAATTTGGGGTCATTTAGTAATGCCTGCGCAATACCAAAACGTTGTTTCATTCCACCAGAAAAACCACCAAGATTTTTCTTTCTATGTTCGTAAAGATTTGTTTTATGTAATAGTGCACGAACTACTTCATTTCGTTGTTTTTTGTTTGATAAGCCCTTTAGAACAGCTAAATGACTTAGCAGGAATTCTGCGGATACTTTAGGATACAAACCAAACTCTTGAGGAAGATATCCTAGAACTTTTCGAATTGCGAATTTTTCTTTAATTAGATCGATATTATCAAAGGTTATTGAACCATTGTCAGCATCCTGCAATGTAGCGATGGTACGCATTAAAGTAGATTTCCCTGCTCCATTAGGTCCCAGCAACCCAAACATTCCAGTGGAAATATTAAGTGTTACATTTTGTAATGCTCTGGTATTGTTAGCATATGTTTTTGACAAATTATTAATGATTAATTTCATACTGCCCGTTTTTTTTATGATTACTTAATCAAACGTAGTAACTAGTCATTACACATCTAAATTATAGTGACCAATAGGATATAAACAGGTATAGACATAGGACCTGTAAGTGATTAGTGATTTCATCCCTGAATTTATATAGTTTGTACAGAGATCAGTTGTGTACATCAACTTCTTTGGTTGATATACTTTATTTAAGTAATATTGAATATGGCATTTAATTTCAACAACCATAAATCACTCATCTATTCTTTTAAATACTGGATTTTTGCTCTATTTATGGGCATTTTCTTGATATATATTGAGCAAATAGATGACATAGAACCTTTATTTTCAATACTCGCGTTTATATATTGGAGTTTATTGATTTATTGGGCGGCTAGATGGTTATTTAGGCAGATAAAATCAGTTCTGAAACATAAAAAGGAAAAGAACAATATGGAGCTATTACACTTAAAAAGTCAGGTAAGCCCTCATTTCTTTTTTAATACTTTAAATAATTTATATGGTTTGGTAGAAGAAGACCATACAAAAGCGCAAGAGCTAATACTGAAATTATCTGATATGATGCGATATAGTATTTACGAAGGTGAACAAGATTTTGTTACTATTGATAAAGAAATTCAATACCTTCAGAATTACATAGAGCTCCATAAAATGCGTTATCATAAAAAGACAGATATTCAATTCCATTATGATATTAAAGACCCTAAGAGTAAAATAATGCCCTTATGCTTTATTATATTACTGGAAAACGCATTTAAACATGGATTAGAAAATCTAAGAACAAATGCTTTTATTCGATTAAAACTAACCGCTAATACTAAAAAAATCATTTTTGAAATTGAAAACAATTTTGACAGTACTGAAACTACTAAAAGTGCAGGAATTGGTTTAAAAAATTTAAAAAGAAGACTAGAATTGGTATATCCAAAGAAACATTCCTTGTCTTTTGATACAGCAAAAGATATATATAAAGCACGATTAATTATAGAGCAGATATGATCAAATATATAATTGTAGACGATGAGCATATTGCACACGGTATCATTAAACGTTATTGTGACCTTTTACCAAATATGAAGTTAGTGAAGAATTGCTATGATGCTCTAGAAGCATTTGAATATGTAAACTCTAATGCTGTAGACATAATTTTTCTGGATATTAATATGCCTCAACTTAAAGGGTTTGATTTTCTAAAAACACTTCCTTCACCACCAAAAGTAATTGTTACTACCGCGTATAGTGAGTATGCATTAGAAGGTTATGATCTGAACATAACCGACTATTTATTGAAACCTTTTAGTTTAGAACGTTTTCTAAAAGCGGTAAATAAAGCGGTAGCAGCTACTACAAAAACGACTTCTTTATCTATCTTACCGAAAGAAATAGAAGAACGAAGTGTTTTTCTAAAAAGTAATAAAAAATATACACAAGTTTTCCTTGGTGATATTCAATATTTAGAATCAGCAGGAAACTACATAAAAGTAGTTACCATTAAGCAAACAATTACCGTAAGAGATAAGATAACAGATTTATTAGAAACACTGCCCAGCGATGATTTTATCCAGGTTCATAAATCATTTGCCGTAGCTAAAAAGCATATAAAAAGTATCGAAGGGAATAGAATATTGATCGCTGATCATATTATACCAATAGGAACTACTTATAAAATTAACGTAACATATTTGTTAAAATAGTTGAAAGGTTACACGTTTCAAGCCTCGTCAATTTTATTAAGTATTAATTTCCTATAAGATTTACTGATCGGTAGTTTACTGTCATTTTGTAATACCATTTGATTTCCATCTATCAACTTCAGTTTGTTGAAATTGACTACAAAAGACTTATGTATTCTTATAAAATTATTGGATAATTTCTCTAGAAAATCTGATAGTGTGACAGGAGTTAGAATCATTTGATCTGTATAGATTTTAATATAATTTCCGTATGCTTCTATATAATTTATGGTCTCTAAATCTAGTTTGATAATTTTTTTATCGCTTTTGACATAAATGGATTGTGGACTTTTCTTCTTTGCTATAACCACAGGGTTTGCAGGTGCGGTCGATTTTTGCTGAATTTTTGAAACCGCTTGTAAAAACCGTTCCAAGGAAAATGGTTTTAACAAATAATCAAGCACCGATAACTCAAAACTTTCTACTGCGTATTCAGGATAAGCAGTAGTGATAATTACATACGGTTTTTGCTGTAAGGTTTTCAATAAGCCTATCCCAGAAAGTTTAGGCATATTAATGTCTAAAAACATCAGATCTACGGTATTTTGTTGTAAAAATCCCATAACTTCAAAAGCATTCTTACAGCTAGCTACCACTTCTAAGTATGGTATTTCTTTACAGTAATTTTCAATAATCTGTCGAGCAATAGGTTCGTCGTCGGCTATTAAACATCGTACTACCTTCATTTAAAAATTAAGTATTAATTCTACCCGATATGAATCACCAGATTTATCAATTTCTAACTGGTATTTATCAGGATACATCAAATCTAGTCGTTTTTTAGCGTTTTGTAACCCAATACCGCTTTTTCCTTTTTCCAGATTGTTATTTTCGGTTTCAAGGGTATCAATGGTATTCATACAACTAAAAACAAGTTTCTCATCTCGTATTTCAATATTCACTGCAACCTTACTCTTAGAACTCTCTATCGTTCCCAAATGCTTGAATGAATTCTCTACAAATACAATAAATAACATAGGAGCAATTTTTTTTCCGGAGGTATTACCACTCACGTTTAATTGAATGTCTGCTTTGTCTTCCAATCGTATTTTTTCCAGAGAGATATAATTCTCGAGATACTTGATTTCCTTTTCTATATAAACAAACATTTCTTTAGTTTCATATAAGCTATATCTCAATAAATCAGAAAGTTTAAGCATTAGATCTGGTAGTTTTTCTGATTTCACCACAGAGAGTCCATATAAATTATTTAATGTATTGAATAGAAAATGAGGATTTAATTGTGCTTTCAGAAGTTTTAACTCAGCTTCTTTTTCTTCTTGACGCCTAAAAAAACTATCTCTGGCAAGTTTAAGGGCGGTACCAAAAAGTATCACTAATAAAATAGCTCCAAAAACATTCAAGAACATTTTCCATTGAAAATTATTAAAAAAATTACTTAATAGAATTACACCTAGAATTGTAAAAAACATCATATTAAGAAGAAATAAAATCACTCCTAACACCTTATGTTTACTAAAGAATAATGGCAAAATCTTAAGATTGCTGATATAAATTGGAGGCATGATAAATGCGATAAAGGCTAAAGAAGTAAGGAACCTATTCTCCGCTTGAACGACCATTAAAAATATGAATAATAAAAATAGCCATATTACCACATTTTGCAACCACTTATTATCGATCCAAGTATCGAGTTTTGACATACGATTATATTCTAGATTATGATCAAAAATAGATTTTATCAAGTGATTACACACTTTTTCATGACATAAATACAATATTTTGATCTGAACGAATTGTTTTTCGGGTTAAATGAACTTTTTTACCCTAATCATCTAATTCCTGTCGTTTATCATTTTTTTTTCATGATGAAACTGAATTTAGTGAGTTTTGATCCAACAAACTATAAAATCATATTTATGAAAGCTTTACTCAAACTTGTAATACTGTTAACAATCTATATTATTCAATGTATCACATAGGGTAATAAAGTATTGCGGAGCTATTTAATAACAGAAATTGAAAGGTTGACCATAGAAACTTAAAAAACTTATTCATGATATTAGAAATTAATAACGTTTCAAAAAAATATAACAGAAATAAATACGGATTAAAGGACTTTTCTATAAGCATCGAAACAGGAATATTAGGTTTATTAGGACCTAACGGAGCCGGAAAATCAACACTTCTTAAAATGATCGCCACCTTTAGCAAACCAACGCAAGGCACCATAATTCTCAATAAAAATAATGTAGTTAAAGATGCTAATTATATGAGGAAGCAATTAGGTTTTTTGCCTCAAGATTTTGGTGTATACCCTAACCTTAATGCCTACGAATTCCTCAAATATATGGCGGCTTTAAAAGGTATTGGTGGACCGAATCTTACCAATAAAATAGAATACCTACTGGATGGTCTAAATCTTATGAATGCAGCAAAAAAACCAATTGGAAGCTACTCCGGAGGAATGAAACAAAGAGTAGGAATTGCACAAGCACTTCTGAATGATCCAAAAATTCTAATTTTTGATGAACCTACCGTAGGACTGGATCCCGAAGAGCGTGTACGTTTCAGGAATTTAATTTCGGATTTGGCACAGGATTGTATCGTGATTTTGTCATCTCATATCGTTTCTGATATTGATACGATAGCTGATAAAGTGGTAATAATGAAAAACGGTTCTTTAATCTCTCAAGGAAATCGAGAGGAGATAATACAAATAGTAAATCAAAAAGTTTTTGAAGTAATCATCGATAAAAAGCAATTAGATGACTTTAAAAACAATCAAATTGTGGTAAACACATCGAGAAATGGAGAACTGATGAGTGTCCGATACATTTCAGAAACTCCAGTAGAACATTCTATTCCACAGCAAGCAAATCTAGAAGACGCATATTTATTCTTAACTAAAACAAATTAAAACAATGAAAAATTTAACAAACAAAAAGACAATTGCAGGAATATCAGTTGTAACAACACTATTTATAATTGCTGTTCTGGTTTTCCTCAAAAAGCTACATGTCGGAGTCTATTATGCTTACTAATACTATCTATTATGAAATCATTTTTATCTACCACCAAATACGATTATTTACAAAGAACCAGAAGTTATAGCTTCCTGGTGACCTTGTGTATTAGTTTAGCAATGGCCTATACTTTTGTACCAGAGCCTAATGCTTCATATTCAACGATAAGGATTGCAGATCACGTAGGATATTACAATGCTGGTTGGTTTGGTTATGTCACAGCAATAATGACAAGTATATTTTTATCTCTGGCTGGTTTTTATCTGGTTAACAGTGGAATTAAAACAGATCAAATAACAAAGATTGGACAAATTACTGCGGCTACTCCTGTCTCTAATTTTAGATACTTATTCTCTAAAGTTTTTAGTAATTTTTTAGTATTATCAACCATTGTAGTTATTGTTTTTATAATGAGTATACTACTTTTCTTTTTATACAATGAAGAATCTCCTTTTATACTATCACAATTTATAATACCATATCTATTGATTCCCATTCCGGCTATGTTTTTTATTGCTGTATTGGCCGTGGTTTTTGAGGTAATATTTAAAAACTATTCTGTAATTCAAAATATTGGATTCTTCTTTTTATTTTCCGGATTGATGATAACCACAGCTACCGAGGAAATCGAATTTTCACTAGACCCTTTCGGAACTAAAATAGTGATGCACCATTTAGAACAAAGTGTTCGCGATATTTTACAAACTGAAAAAGAAACTGAACTCAATATAGGATATGTCCTTGGTAATATTAAGGAAACAAAGAAGTTTGAATTTAACGGAATAACATTTCCTACGATTTTTATAGTGAGTCGTATCGTGTGGATTTTTCTGGGAATCTTACTCATAAGATTGATTTCACCATTTTTTCATCGTTTCGCTATAAAAGAGAAATCTAGAATTGTACGATCTATTCCTAAACCATTACAAAAAAACAATAGTAAACAAATTCTCATTTCCAGTTTGCAAAAATCGAAACCAAACTATGGTATTCTAACATTAGTAAACACCGAAATCTTAATGCTCTTAAGAACAGGTAAAAAATGGTTATGGATCATTAACTTAATCGGGATGGTATTGCTGGGCATAATTCATATAAAAATTGCGTTCTCCATTGTTCTTCCGGTACTATGGTTTTTACAAGTTCAAAGGCTTTCAGAGATATCATCAAAAGAAGTATTTTACGGAGTTCAGCATTTTACGTTCACTTCATATATGCCATTACGCAGATTATTAGCATCCCAAATAATTGCAGGAATAATTTTGATGTTATTTTTAGCTCTTCCACTAATACTTAGATTATCAATCACTCTAGAGTTACAATCTATAGCGCATCTGGTATTGGGAGCAGTGTTTATTGTTTTATTGGCTGCTACTTTAGGAATACTTACTAACGGAAAAAAACTATTTGAGATTATTTTTTTTCTGATTACCTACTGCAATATCTACAAAATTCTTTTTGCAGACTATTTTGGTGGATTATCACACGGTTCTAATTATACGCTTTTATTAATCATCACAATCATTGTTTTAGGAATAATAGGATTTGTTGTGAGAAGGCACCAATTAAGGAGCTGAAAATTGGTAAATATAATATCATAAAGTTTATTTAAAACTATAGTTTCAATCACCCGCCTTACAATTTGGTGGGTTTTATTTTTATATATTTATATCCTCAATAGCTAACACAAATCATCTCATGATATCATTAAAACTTAATACTTTTCTACAAGTATACTGGTATATTTTTATATCTTCCTTTGTAATCTCTTGTGGGTCGGATACCACTAATAAGGACTTAAAAGAAGCACTGACCTTTTACGCTTCTTTCGACAATGGTGTAAATGCAGATTTTGCATTAGGGGATCCTCAATTATATACAGTACCATCTCGTAATGCAAGAGACTCTGCTAAGGTTGGTCTACACAAAGAAGGAATTAGTATTTCTAAAGCAAATGGACTGAAAGGAGATGCTCTGCACTATAACTCGAATAATAAAGGTTATATTTACTATACTAGCAAGAATAATATTATCTACAGCAAAGAAAAATGGAACGGAGCTATTTCCTTTTGGCTAAATCTTGATCCCGCTACTGATTTAAAACCTGGATATTGCGATCCAATTCAGATCACCGATGTTAGCTATAATGATGCTTCTATTTGGGTAGATTTTACAAAAGAAAATCCGCGTGATTTTAGGCTTGGTGTTATTGGTGATAAAACTACCTGGAAAAAAGATACAACGGTGTCTGACAACGACGATAAGGATTTTATTAGTCAGTTAATACCAGTTGCCGAACCTCCTTTCCAAAAAGGTTCCTGGACACACATTCTCATCAATTTCAAGAATCTAAACACAAACAAAGGAGAAACTTCGTTGTATATAAACGGTCAATTAAAAGGTAATAGAAAAGGAATTTCTGATCCTTTTACCTGGGAACTAGATAAATCCAATATTTACCTGGGATTAGGATACATAGGATTAATGGACGAACTATCTATTTATGATAGAGATCTTAGTCAAAAAGAAATTACCACACTATATACATTAGAAAACGGAGTTCATACCCTTCTAAAATAAAAACTCAGTTACTTTATACACTATAAAATTAAAACTATGATGCGTTTTAAAATCATATTTGCCGGCATTACCGCTTTCCTCCTATTTTCTTGTAAAACTGAAACAAAAGTAGAAATCAGTGAAGAAGAACAAAGATGGGAAACTCATGCACGCAACACTACAATTATTAGAGATGATTTTGGCGTACCTCATATTTACGGAAAAACCGACGCAGATGCTGTTTTTGGTTTACTCTATGCACAATGTGAAGACGACTTTAACCGTGTTGAACAAAACTACATTTGGGCAATAGGTCGTCTGGCGGAAATCGAAGGAGAGGAAGCGTTGTACAGTGATCTCCGCGCAAAATTATTTATGACAAAAGAAGAAGCAATTGCTAATTATGAAAAGAGTCCAAAATGGCTTAAAGACTTATGTATTGCTTTTGCAGATGGTATCAACTACTATCTAAAAACACATCCCGAAGTAACACCAAAATTACTTACTCATTTTGAACCCTGGATGCCTATGTATTTTAGCGAAGGCTCTATTGGCGGAGATATAGAGCGGGTTTCTACACGTAAAATAAAAGCGATGTACGAAAATGGCATGGAAATGCCATTAGCAGATGAAGTAACAATTAAGAAAGAAAAAGAAATGCTTGAACCACAAGGCTCTAACGGAATTGCTATTTCCGGATCGCTCACGCAGTCCGGTAATGCTATGTTATTGATCAATCCGCATACTTCTTTCTATTTCAGAGGAGAAGTTCATGTGGTAAGTGAAGAAGGATTGAACGCGTATGGAGCAGTGACTTGGGGACAGTTTTTTGTGTATCAAGGTTTTAATGAAAAGACAGGTTGGATGCATACCTCTACATATACCGATGTTATTGACGAATTTATCGAAACAACTACCGAGAAAGAAGGAAAACCAATGTATCAATACGGTGATGAATTACGTCCTATCGAACAGTATGATGTTACATTAAAATATAAAGAAGGAAATGAATTAAAAGAAAAAACTTTTCCTGCCTATCGCACACATCACGGACCTATTACACATCTAAAGGACGGAAAATGGGTCGCTACTGCCCTTATGTGGGAGCCTGTAAAAGCATTAGAACAATCTTATATCCGAACAAAACAAGACGGTTACAAAGGATTTCGTGCAATGATGGATATAAAAACAAATTCTTCTAACAATACGGTCTATGCTGATGCCGAAGGAAATATAGCGTATTTTCATGGCAACTTCATTCCGGTAAGAGATGTATCATTTGATTATACAAAACCTGTGGATGGTAGTAACCCGAATACTGACTGGAAGGGTTTACATTCTGTTGACGAAGCAATAACTCTTCTAAATCCAAAAAATGGATGGATACAAAACTGTAATTCTACACCTTACACTGCAGCGTTAGAATTCAGTCCTAAAAAAGAAGAGTATCCAAAATATATGTCAATAGACCGAGAGAACTTTAGAGGAGTTCACGCTATTGAACTATTAAGAAACAAAAAGGATTATACTCTAGACAGTCTTGTTTCATTAGCATACGATCCATATCTGCCAGCATTTGCTAAGTTAATTCCGGGATTGGTAGAGGCCTATGATAAAATAGACAGAACTAAAGAATTGGAAAGTACTATAGAAATCCTCCGCAATTGGGACTACAGAACTTCTAAAGAATCCAAAGCCATGACATTGGCTCATTTTTATGGAACTAATTATGCCAAAAAAGGAAAAAGACCCGAAGAAGGTATCAGTGATATGGAACTTCTCACCTACTTTGGTACACAATCTCCTTTAGAAGAAAGAATTGCCATTTTTAAAGAAACTTTACAACAGCTGAAGGAAGATTTTGGAGGTATTCTTTCATGGGGAGAAGTAAATCGTTTTCAGCGTATTAATGGAGATATCAGACAACCCTTTGATGATGATAAGCCTAGTACTGCCGTTGGATTTGCGTCAGGTCGTTGGGGAGCCTTAGCGGCATATGGTGCCCGATATACAAACAATACCAAGAAAATTTATGGAACCAGAGGTAATAGCTTTGTTGCTGTTGTAGAATTTGGAGATAAAGTGAAGGCCAAAACCAGTTTGGCAGGCGGTCAAAGTGGTAATCCAAATTCTCCACATTTTAATGATCAAATACAACCATACGTGGATGTGCAATTTAAAGAAGCGGCTTATTATAAAGAAGATGTGCTAAAACGCGCTAAAAAAACATATCATCCTGGAGAGCAATAAGTTAAACAAACGCTTTAAATAAAAAAACATAAAAACCTGTAAATCGTGTTAAAAAAAAATCACAGCAACTGGATGTTTGCTAAGAAGTCTATAACTTTTTGTGCTGGCATTTCACAAGGTTTTAATAGCTCTGAGGCAGATGTTACATAGTAGTTTAGACTAATGAAATCATTTCCTTGCAATTCTTTGGCGTATATCTTAAATGACCTACCGTTGTTATAGGTTTCTTTGGTAATACTATATTTTGCTTGATTATATATTCCTTCAGAATACCCGTTGGGAATATTTTTGATAGTATCTAGTAACATATCTCTTATCAGGAACTACAAGACAACATCGAACACCCTACTTTATTTCTTGCCCATTCTGGTCGTTTTGCAAACCATTTTTGATGCTCTGGTTGATCATCGTATGGTTTTTTCAACAATTGATACAATTCGTCTATCAACTTATAATTACCTTCATCAGCTTCATCAATTGCTAACTGTGCCATATAATTTCTAAGAACGTATTTTGGATTCACAGTATTCATTTTTTTCTTTCGCTCTTCATCAGTCATTAACTCTTCCTTCAATCTATCATCATATTTAGCAAACCAGACATTCCAACGTTCTAGTAAATGATCTTTTAAATCATCAGGACTATAAAATGCTTCTTTCACAGTTTGTAACCCTTTTTCAGGAAATCCTTTTTTATAATTAGCAAGGTTCCTAAAAAAAATGGTCATATCAGTTTCGGTAAGTTGTAATAGTTCTTCAAAATCTTTGATGAAAAGATGATCTTTTTTGGACTTTGAAAAAACACCTATTTTAGAAAACATCATATCGATGTATTCAATTTTATAAGAATTTTGATAGTCTTCTAATACTTTTTCTAATGGATCTACCTCTTCAATTAAAGGGTATAGAGCATTTGCTAGTTGATAGAGATTCCAAAGAACAATTTCCGGTTGTGTTCCATACCGGTAACGTTTAAATTGACGATCAGTAGTATTAGGAGTCCACCCCGTATCAAACCCTTCTAACCAACCATACGGTCCATAATCAATGGTTAATCCTAGAATAGACATATTATCTGTATTCATAACCCCGTGCACAAAACCTACACGCTGCCAATCAATCACCATTTTTAAACTCCTCTTACTAACTTCTGACAAAAGTGATACGTAAGCATCTTTTCCGGTGTTTTTTATTTCCGGGAAGAAATGTTTTATGGTGTAATCCGTCAACAATTTTAAATTGTTATGATCACCGTAAGCAGCCAGAATTTCGAAATTACCAAATCGAATAAAAGAAGGTGCTACTCTACATACGATAGCTCCTTTTTCGTAAGCTGCATTACCATTATACATAATATCCCTTAACACCATATCTCCGGTGATTGCAAGAGATAATGCTCGCGTTGTAGGAACTTGTAAATGATACATGGCTTCACTACACAAATACTCCCTTATAGAGGATCGTAAAACAGCTAATCCATCTGCACTTCGTGAATATGGAGTTTCTCCCGCACCTTTTAGTTGAATTGCCCAACGTTTAGAATTATGCACAATTTCTGCTAAATTAATTGCACGCCCGTCTCCAAGCTGCCCGGCCCAGTTTCCAAATTGATGTCCTCCATAATGCATTGCATACGGTCTTGTGTTATCCAACACTTCATTACCTGTCATTATTTTCAGAAACTTATCAGATTGAACATCTCTTTCAGAAAGTCCTAATTCTTGCATCATTTCTTTAGAAACGTGTAGTATTTTGGGATTAGAAGTCTTTTTTGGATTCACATAAGAAAAACAAGCATTTCTAACTTGTCTGCGAGTATTCTCTTCAATTGGATCCGCGGGTAGTTCCTCAGAAAATGTATTTTGGATCGTAAGTTTCATTTTAGACTTCGTGTATTGAATTTAATATAAGAAAATAGAAACAATCATCACTCCTACAAATGCAATGGGCACTATAAACATCATATAGACAAAGGAAACTAAATTTGCTTTGAAAAAAGCCGATATCCAATTACTTTTATAAAAATTTCGAAAAGCCAGTATCAGATATAAGATAAACGAAAGATAGAAAATTGTCTTCAACCAAATTGGAATATCTATCAACGCGTTTCCTAATATCAAAATACACAGAGAAGTAAAAATAAAAGTAAAAAAATAAAAACTGAATACCATATGATGTGCAAAAGCACCTCTTCCCCAATAAAAAATTTTTAAAATAAAGGCAAACAAAGGTAGCATCAAAAACATCGTTATAGGGATAGTATCATACAATGTTTTAAGAATACCACCTCCTTTCTTTTCATAGAACTTAAGAATCTGCGTATAAAACTTTTTGGTAATAGCGCTATCATCCTTCTCCAGTCCCATAGCCTTCAACTTCTCAGCTTCTGAAGCATTATTAGAAATGAGAGAGTCTAATACCCTACGATTAAAATTAAAAGAAAGTTCGGGAGCGTTTTGTTCTGCAGACATTACAGAGTCAATAACTTTCATATCTTCTTCGGATATTTTGGCAAGTGCTGCATTCGCTTTTATCGCTTCTCTAGCTCTTGCTATACCAATAGAATCCTTCATCAATCCTAATGAATCAAGCTTAATTTCTCTGTCAAATCCTTTTTTAAAGGTTTGATTTAGCGTATCATCTGCCTTCCTGACGCTAAAAGAAAAAGAAAAAAAGAATACTACCGATATAAAAAGATAAAACTGCGCCGGATGCAAATAAGAAAGACGTTTCCCATCTACAAAACGTCTTGCTAAAACACCTGGTTTCGTCATTAATGGAATAAAACTTCTAAAAAAACGTGCATCGATAGAAAAATAATTACTAATCGTATTACTAAACAATACACCAAAGGTTAGTTTATCAGCGGTTTCTTGTCCACAATAAGGACAATAATCAAAAGACTCATCAAATGACTTTTCACAATTTTTACATGTATCGATTCCCGACATCTTACCTATTTATTACCCTTATGTAACGAAATTACAAATATAATTTGATCTATTTATCAAGGTTTACGCCTAATCTCCCATCAATGTCCTTACATTAAAATACTTGTGGGGCTATTTTTGCAATCACTTAACAAAATCACACACAAAATCATGTATTTTTGGCAAAATCAAATTAACAATACTCACATATCTTTTATGAAAAAAGTAATTTCTGTTTTAGTCATAACGGCATTCATTGCTGCTTGTGGAACTACAAAAAATGCAACTACGCAATCAGCAAAACCCAAAGTTGAAAAAAATCCCGTTACCTATGCAAATACGATAACTGCAGAAGATCTGAAAACCGCTTTATACACCTACGCATCTGATGAATTTCAAGGTAGAGAAACCGGTGAACCTGGACAAAAATTAGCTATTAATTTTTTAAAAGATCACTATGTTAAATATGGTATTCCTGCGGCAAAAGATGATGGAAATTACTTTCAGGAAGTACCGCTAGAAGTAGTTGGCACTCCAGAAGTTAAACTTAGTGTAAATGATAAATCTTTTACTTATAAAGATGATTTCTTATCTCTAGGTAGCGGTATAACAGACATTCTTTCTTTGGATGAGATTGTTTATGCTGGTTATGGTATTGAAGACAAAAAGTTTTCTAGTTATGCCGATATTGATGTTAAAGATAAATTTGTTCTAATCAAATCGGGCGAACCTAAAAATGCAGATGGAACCTTTGTGGTTACTGGAACATCAGAGGCCTCTAAATGGTCAAATATGCGACAACAGTTTGCTGCCAAAAGTAATGTTGCAAAAGAAAAAGGCGCTAAAGCCATATTATTCTATTTTCCTGAGGTGTATCAAATGGCGGTAGCACAATTTGGTAATGGATCTGATAGAATGTCTCTCTCTGAAAATAAAGAAGGGGCTTATTTTTTTCTTATTAATACAGAATTAGCGAAAGCTCTTTTAAGCGATATAGAGGCTAATGATAAGAGTACTGCTATAAAGACTAAAATGATAATAGATTATAAAAATATTTCTGAAAAAATTACTTCAGAAAATGTTGCTGCTTTTATTAAAGGATCCGAGAAGCCTGAGGAAGTTATTGTAATTTCAGCACATTTGGATCACGAAGGAGTAAAAAACGGAGAAATATATAATGGAGCTGACGATGATGGATCTGGTACCGTTGCTGTAGTAGAAATTGCTGAGGCTTTTGCAAAAGCTGTAAAGGATGGTAATGGTCCTAAACGTTCTATTCTATTTCTAAATGTAACAGGTGAGGAAAAAGGGCTATTAGGGTCTCGTTACTATACAGACATGGATCCCATTTTCCCATTAGAAAATACCATTACCAATTTGAATATAGATATGATTGGTCGTACTGATCCAAAACGAAAAAGTGAAAACAGAAATTATGTATACCTAATTGGTAGCGATAAATTAAGCACTGAATTACACAATATTTCTGAACAAGTAAATACAAAATACACAAATATTGAATTAGATTATACGTATAATGATGAAAATGATCCCAATCGTTTCTATTACAGATCGGATCATTACAATTTTGCAAAAAATAATATTCCAGTAATCTTTTATTTTAACGGAACTCACGATGATTATCATCAACCAAGTGATACTCCTGATAAAATTGAATATGATTTATTGGAAAATAGAGCTAGACTTGTTTTTTATACTGCTTGGGAACTAGCAAATAGAGAAAAACGAATTATAGCAGATAAAGCTACTAAGGAATAATCTTCTAATTTAAATTAAACGAAACCCCTGAATTTGATTTCAGGGGTTTTTAATACAAATCCATCTCTATAAATCCATAAGAAACTAAGCTCTCATGTTTTACAGTCTTGGGGTAATAAACTCTTAAATATTTCTTTCTCATTTTAATGTTTTGAAATCAATAATTAGTTGATCAATGGAAGCCCTATTTAGTCCATCATATATTCCGCGGTTATGTTTATTTTTATTAATTCATAAAAAATTCTCTGTATTCAGGAAATCATCTTCACTCTCTTCAACGCCCAGATCTTCCTCTACAAAATAATGATCCCTTCCTAAATCATAAACTTCCTTTGTGTCACCAGTCACCAAGTGCAATTTATTTGATATAATCTCTTTTTCTTTGGCATATCTTTATAATACAAGAACAGGATCATATTCTGGAGTAACAGAATGAGATAATAACAAGATTGTAGTATCCTCCTTAAATTCTTTCTGAAGCTTAGACATATGGCCGTGTTACATTATATTGTTTGGTGAACCCATAAATTCTCCACCAAAAAGCACAATTAGATTTCCAAAATAATATTCATTGATAATGTGATAATGATAATTTGTTTCTCCATTGCTGTGCGGTGTTACTCCAAAATGTCCACCAGACTTGTCTAAGTCATTTGGGTAACTTCCATCAGGTTCTTTTCTTCCATAAATTAGAAATCCATCTGCCATAATTCCAACTAATTTTTCATCATCGTGAGAAAGAATAGTATTTTCTGGTACGCCCATAGATTCTGAGTGGTAATGGTAACCTGATGGGCCAACGTGGCCTCCTGCATAATCAAAAGTCTCGGCAATTTTTTCTTCTAAAGGTCTGTTAGGACCCTCAGAATCATTAAAAATAGGCGCTCCTGTTACGGATATACCGATTGGTCCTAAGCCAGTAGTTGTACTTTTAACTGCCAAGCCTGGTGCAGAAGATACAGTAAGCATAAAACTACGGTCGCGATGACTACCTATACGTCCTGGTGTTTGCGCAACAGCGACTACGGGTTTAATGTATAAAGAATCTGTTTCTTGCCAATAGGGTGTGGTATGATTAGGAAGACCAGTAGATTCAATAGTGATTTCACTACCATCAAATGAAACGGTAACTGAATTAGGATTAAACTCATCAAACGCAGTCAATGGTGTTAGCTTACCTTGAGCGGTTTCTACAGGTTCATATTTCCTTCTACCTCCTTCGGGTCTTTCCATTCTGGGTTCTCTGGGTGATCTTTCGTCTCTATTTATAGTTTCAATTGTATTAGATTTCTTAGCTTTATCTTGATTTTCACTAGTAACCAATTTTCCACAAGAACATAATACCATTGCACCCAATATAACGGTTGTTACGATTTTTAATTTCATTATAGCTTGAGTTCATATTTTAAAGAGTCATTCTACTCTTTTTTTAGTGTTTTTATATCTGCTATCAGTTGACTGATTGCCGCTTTGTTTAAACCGTTATAAATACCTCTGATATGACGATTTTTATCGATAAGCACAAAATTTTCCGTATGTAAAAATTCATCAAGATCTTTATTTGTTCCTAAATCTTCTTCAACAAAATATTCCTTTCGCCCAAGTTTGTAAATTTCTTGTTGAGTTCCTGTCACTAAATGCCATTTATTAGAAAGAACACCTTTGTTTTTTGCATATTCTTTCAATACAGAAACCGAATCTTTTTCAGGTGTTACAGAGTGGGACAGTAAAATAATGTCGTCATCTTTTAGGAATTCCTCTTGCAAAATTTTCATATTAGCAGTCATTTTCGGGCAAATACCTGGACAAGACGTGAAAAAGAAATCTGCTACATATATTTTGTTTTCAAATGTTTTTTCGGTAATTTTTTTTCCATCTTGATTGATGAGACTAAATGTCCCAATTTTATGAAAAGTGGTTAAAGCATCGGCGTCTGCTGAAATCCACCGAGGTGTGAAGGTAGTTTCGTTATAATAGGGTAATGTTTCAACTCGACTATTATTAGACTCTGTTTGTTTGCAACTTACAAAGCATAGTAAGAGTAATATAATGCTGTTACTTTTCATATTTTTTTAGATTTTGATCTTTCAATCCATAGCATAATGAAGTTTTTTTCATCCCAAAAATTCTTCCGTTTTTTGCTTCATAATTGGCATATAAATCGCCATTCTTTCTAAAGGCTTGTTGAATACCTTCTTCTTTACCCATACTTAAATTCAACTTTTTGTAAAGTTCTCCAGTTTTATACCATTGTTTTTGTTCTCCGTGGGCTTTACCAAAGTGATAATTTAAATGTGCTGTTAATGTATATATCGAATCATTAGACCACAGTTTTTTTTCTCCGTGAAGCTTCCCATTATGATATGTTGCTACTTGTTTCATTTTACCATTGCGAAACCAATAAGTAGATTTGTTTTGTTTTTTCCCATTAAGTATTCCTATTTTTTCTTTGAGTACGCTATCTTGATAAAAAGAGACCATATATCCTGAAAATGGCACCTCGTTTCTTGAAAAAGTAGAAGTTTTATTATCGTATTTTATTTGCTCTTTATCAACATTAAAATTTGGAATCCGTATTTTGATATTACTTTGATTTTCGTTTAATACTACTTTTGTATTATTTTTTTGATTACAACTAATATTTAAAATACCTAATACTACAAATAGCACAATTTTAGTCGATTGCAAATAGTCTAACTTTTCATAAAAAGCCAAACTATTTTCTTTAGTATTAAAAAAATTTCGCATTATAATATAGCATTTGGTGTTCCTTGCAATTGTCCAGCAAAAAGAGCTACTATAGTTCCGAAATAGTATTCGTTAATAATGTGATAATGATAAACTTCAACTCCATTACTGTGTAATGTTGTTCCAGAATGCCCACCTGAAGCATCTAAGTCAGAAGGATGAGATCCATCAGCTTCTCTTCTACCGTACAATAAAAATCCATCAGCCATAATACCAACTAATTTTTCATCATCAAATGAAAGTACTGTGTTTTCAGGCACATCATAAGCCTCAATGTGATAATGATAACCAGAAGGACCATTATGAGCTCCAGCATAATCAAAAGTTTCAACAATTTCTTCTTCTAAAGGTCTATTAGGGCCTTCTAAATCATTAAAAATAGGAACACCAGTTACTGCAATTCCAATAGCTCCCAAACCTGTTGTAGTTCCTGTAACAGCTAATGCTGGTGCAGCAGGAACGGTTACAGTATAGCTCCGGTTTCCACCTATTCGCCCTGGAGTTTGTGCCACTGCAACGACAGGCTCAATGTATAATGGATGCGTTTCTTCCCAATAAGGCGATGTATGGTTAGGCAAACCATTTGATTCAATGGTAATTTCATCTCCATTAAATGATATCGTAACTGCATCTGTATTGAATTCATCGAACGCAGATAATGGGGTTTTAATTCCTTCATCTGTTACATTATCAGAATTGCTATCATCATTATTACAGGATGTAATGAAGAATAGTATGACTAAGAGTGGATATATTAAATTTTTCATATTAAAGCGGTTTAAAATTCTATTTTGTGTTTCTTTTTGAATTTTTTGGAGTTAACTTATTTATAATCTTATTATTATAGAACATCTACTGTTCTCTCCTTGGAAGGCCTTTTCTATCTGGCTTTGGTGCTTTCTCCAACTCTTCTTTGGTAATAAATCCATCTTCATTAGTATCGATTTTAGAGAAATCTCTTCTCAAAGGTCCTTTTACTTCTTCTTCCGTAAGCTTTCCGTCTTCGTCAGCATCCATCATTTTAAATATTTCTTCTACAGTTGGAGGTTTATGATCTTTTCCCCTTTTGTTATTAGATTGCGCATTTGATGTGCAAGACATCATAAGAAGCATCACTCCTACTATGAGTCCAACATTCACTTTGTTTCTTTTTAAATTCATATCTATATGTATTATTAGTTATTATATAGACTATTAAATTAAGTAAAAGTAGTAGAGCAAAGCCCTGTTTTCAACCAATAGCACTATCTTTTCAGTGAATGGTAATTTATATTCAACAGATAGTATTTATAAAAAGAATCTATACCAGGTTTTGCAAAATCACTGACGTTATTTTTACTTAATTTGCAATATGACTACATCAAAAAGGTTCCTTTTCCAAATACTTTTGTGGCTGGCAGTTTGGATAGTTTTATCATTCGGCAGGGTTTATAATCATAGAGTCTTTGTTGAAAATCTGGTATTGTTTTGCTTTCAGGTTTTTCTTATCGCCAGTCTCATATTTTATTTGGCAGAGAAATTTTTATTTAAGAAAAAGTATCTGCTTTTTTTAGTGATATCAATATTAGGTATTGTTATCTGTACATTGATTGTATCCAACTTATTTGCACCTTCAAGAATGTCTGCGATTGGAGAATTAAGACCTTTGCGCAGAAGGCCCCCATCCAATTTTTTGATTACATTATTGTTTTTAACCATATCTTATGTTATCGCTACATTTCTAGAGACTTTCCTATTTGCACAGAAAAAAGAAGAAGAAACTATCCGGAGTAAAAATGAGAACCTTCAGACTGAACTCAAATTACTTAAGTCGCAGATCAATCCTCATTTTTTATTTAATTCACTCAATAATATTTATGCACTTTCAGTAATAGATTCTGATAAAACACAAGAAAGTATTAGTTATTTATCCGATATGTTACGTTATGTACTTTACGAGTGTGAGCGTAACTTTGTGCCTATAAAAAAAGAAATTACCTATATTGAGAACTATATAAAATTATTTTCGTTAAAAAGCAGTAATCCTTATAATATAACCACCGATTTTAATAGTATTGATCAATCAGTATCCATTGCACCAATGTTATTTATACCCTTTATCGAAAATGCGTTTAAGCACAGTAATATTGAAAAACCAAATAATTCCTTTATCAGAATAAAAATCGTTACTATGTCCGGTAATGTTACGTTAACTCTGGAAAACAGCATTCCGAAAGAAAAAATACATAAGGATAAACTAGGAGGAATTGGAATCGAAAATGTTGGAAAAAGATTAAATATCTTATACCCTAATAAACATCAGTTACTTATTAATGAGTATAACGATGTTTTTAAAGTAGAACTGAACATAAATTTGATAGATTATGCTTAAATGTTTGATCATAGATGACGAAGAACTAGCAAGAACACTTCTTAAAACATATATAGACAGATTAAATTTTATCCAAATAGTAAATTCTTTAGAGAGTCCTCTGGATACGATTGAAATTATTCAAAATGAAGCGATAGATGTAATATTTTTGGACATTCAGATGCCAGAATTAAAAGGTACTGATTTTGTAAAAATGATTCCTTCATCAACACAAGTAATTTTTACAACCGCCTATTCTGAATACGCGCTGGAAGGGTTTGAGTTAAATGCATTAGATTATTTATTGAAACCTATCACTTTTGACCGGTTTTTAGTTGCGGTAAATAAGGTTAAAAAAGAAACATCGTCAGCAGCAGAAGACTCCATTACCATCAAATCCGGATATGATCTGTATAAAATTAAATACAATAATATTCTTTACCTAGAAAGTAACAGTGAATATGTTATGTATTATACTAACGAAAGAAAAATAATGAGTTATCAGACTCTAAAATTACTGGAGGAAATATTGCCAACTACCACATTTATGAGAGTACATAGATCCTTCATCGTAAATAAGAATAAAATCACCGCTTTAAAAGGAAAGGATCTTTTTATATCCGAGATTAAAATCCCCGTAAGTTCAAGTTATTATGAACGAGTTAAAAATCAGTTGTTTTAAAAACAAAAAAATAAGGGATTTAACCCTTTTGTATATCCGTTATTTAACCCTTGAACCCTATTTACAAAACAGATAGATTTGCCACAAACTAAAATTATTTCAATTATGGCACAATCATCTTTTCAAGTTCAGACGTATACCTACTATAATTGGTCATCTAGGAATACCGGAAAAACCAATTTAATATTAAGAGGCTCGGGCGGACAAACCTGTTCTGTTTGGTTTCGTGAGGATCCTGACGCGATCCTTCCGGAAGCTACCCAATCCGGTTCTTATTATAGTTTTTATTATCATCATAATCAACTTCAACATTTAATTGATATGCTACGAAACGAAAGTCCGATTTATGTGTATTTTAATAATGACAACGGATTTAACAATTCCAGAATATCAACAGCTAGTGAACCTGTTGGTGAAGGAGAATTGAGTTAATGGCGACATCATAGTCTAAGATTTTAAATCGGAAAGCTGTTTTACTTTCCGATTTTTTATTTACTTGATGTTATACTTTTTCTGGAACAAGAATTTAATTCTGGATAGATCAAAAATCAAACAGTATTGGGATTTATTTAACTCTGCTCCTGCTCCATTTTTAGTACTTTTAAAATCATAGACAATTCGTAAATCACTTCTCATGAAAACTTTCGTTACACTCATCACCTCACTGGTCTTATCTGTTTTGATTCATAATGCGCAAGCTAATTCTTCTTTAAAAATAAACTTTAAAACAGGTAATCCTGAAATCACTTCTATTCATCAAATGAGTTTTGGTCCAGAAGGCATTCTTTTTATAGGAGATAGCGATGCCGCTCAAGTAGTAGCTATAGATTTAAGCGAACATCCAAAGCTTGAAACTACCAAAATCAAAATGGACCAAATAGATAAGTTAATTGCAGATATGATGGGTACTACTATTGATCAGATACAAATTACTGATATGGCAGTTAACCCCGAAAATAACAATATTTACCTTTCTATACACCATAGTTCTGGAGTACCGATATTGCTACGAGTAGAAGATAATATGTTGAAACAAGTTCCGCTAGATAATGTATCCTACAGCAAAACATCCTTACAAAATCCAATAGGTGAAGAAGCAGAAGACAAACGCGGAAGAAAACTACGAAAATGGGCGATAGCTGACCTTACTTATGCAAATGGTAATGTTTTATTATCCGGGCTAAGCAATCAGGAATTTGCCTCTACTTTTAGATCTATTCAATTTCCTTTTAATGACAAACAAGCATACAGTTCGTTAGAAATTTACCACGCCGCACACGGTAAATATGAAACTCACGCACCGATTAAAACTTTTATTGAAACCAATATTAACGGAAATTCACACATCGTTGCTGGATATACCTGTACTCCTTTGGTGCTTTTCCCTATTAACGAAATTAAACCGGGTAAACATCATAAGGGAAGAACTGTTGCAGAATTAGGAAGTGGAAACTCTCCGGTAGATATGATTGAGATTAGTAGTGACGGAAACCGCTATCTATTAATTGCAAATAATAATAGACCACTTATGAAAATGGATTTCAAAGATCTTGAGACTTATCAAGGATCCTTAACTACACCAGTTGTCAAAAAAGGAGCCGCTGTTGGAGTAGATTATGTGAATTTACCCTTTGTAAATGTACAACAACTGGATAGATACGGCCAAGACGGTTTTCTAATTGTACAACGAGAATCTAATGGAAATCTAGCTTTAAAAACGGGAAATAATTGGTGGGTACAATAGAGAAATGTTTTCCTATAGATTTCAGTGGCATTCATAAAGGCATGAAGCATCACGTCTATACTCTATTAGCACTTCTATGTATCATATACAACTCTTATGCTCAATCTTCATCAAACTTTTCTTTTAGTGAGGACGAAATAGTAATAAAGAATAATAAAGCAACAAAAAGTAATCTTACTGTATTTAAAGGTGAAATTTCAGAAAACAACCTATCAGTTTCGACTCCGATCCTGGGAAAAACCATTCAAGGTGAAAAGGAAATTCGGTTTATTCCATTAATACCATTTGGTTGGAATCAAAAATACACAGTTCTTTTTAACGGTGATATTGAATATTTTTCATTACCAATCCCTGCAGGATATGAGCCTCTTACTGTAACAAATATATATCCTTCAGATTCTTTAGTACCTTCTAATATTTTAAAATGGTATGTAAAGTTTTCAAAACCAATAAATAAGGTAAATAGTTATAGCCACATCTCAATACTGACCGAGAAGGGTGATACACTGTCTAGAGCAATTCTAACTTTAGAAAATGTTCTCATTTCAGAAAATGGCACCCTTCTAACAGTATGGATGGAGCCCGGGCGACAAAAACGAGGTCTTATCCCTAATCAACAGTTAGGTCCTGTTTTTAAGGAAAAAGAAACCTATCGCTTTATGGTCTCAAAAGAAATAAAAGATATGAATGGCGTTTCAATGAACATAGGTTATAAACACAAATTTCAAGTAACAAGCGAAGATAGAACAAAGCCATCGATTAAGGACTGGAAAATAAATGTTCCAAATGTAAATTCGGTTTCCAAACTAATTATCCATACTGATGAATCTCTTGATTATGGTAGCTGTATTAGAAATATTATAGTGTTTGATAGCAATCAAATGGAGATTGAAGGTAGCTGGAATATTGATGATAAAGAAACTGTATTATCGTTTACCCCTTTAAAACCCTGGAAAAATGACAACTATCAGATTGTATTCTCTGAGGTAATTGAAGATCTTGCCGGTAATACGCTGAATAGATTATTTGATCAGAATATGAATAATGATCTGAATCCAAAATTCACTCCCAAAAGACATAAATTAGATTTTAATATAAAATGAAAAAGGCAGCGTGCACTGCCTTTTTTTAGTATAAGTAGGAATTATCTCAATAGTAGTTTTGAGACTCATTTAGGATTTTTATTTTCCTGCAAGCAACACAAATGAATTACCTGAAACAGGAGATACATTATAGCTTTTTACATTTTTCAAGGTTTTCATATATTTTTCTGCTTCCATAAAAGCACTTTCCATAGGGCTTATTGATGAATTTTCATTAAGAGTAATAGTCTTAGAAATCACCTCTCCACTATTATACTCTATAGTCATTTTCCATTTTTTTACTGAATGAAAATTTCGAACGACTAGAGAATTTTCTTCGTTAGTGTTTTTCTTCTCTTTTTTGATTTTTTCCTTTTCGTTTTTCGGAGTTGTGTTTGCATATCCCAAGGACACACAGAATAAAGCAGTAAAAAGCAAGAGTTTCATAAGTGATGATTTTTGGATTAGTTTTCACGAATATACATATATAATTTGATTATACAAATATTTTTTTAATAAAATTTTATTTGAATATTAAAAAATTACATGTATGTTTGAATTATGGTAAATAAAAACTTAAAGAAACTCCTTAAAAAAAGTAAAGGAGCTAAAACGGTATACGGGATTTCTAAAACATTAGGAGTAAGCCCTCAAGCGGGAGATTATGTAGTAAAGCGTAAAAATCTTGCTAAAGACTTTGAAAGAATACAGAAGATCGCGGATTATATGGAAGTTGATATAAAGGACATCATAGATGGCACTAAATAATAAAATACAATCCTATTCTTTATTGTTTTCGATTTTCCATTCAATGCTTTTTGAAGAGAATAATCTTCTAAATTATTTTTGATATCTTATGGAATGAGAAGAAGTACTTTGTTGTAATTGGTAAATAAATGTTAAAAAACCGGTTTTTATACTTATATTACCAAAGAAACTCAACAACCTTCTATTAATGAGATATATTTTTATCTTACTATTTTGTAAGCTTTATGTAACTACAATAACTCCGGAAACCTATAAAGGAAAGTGGCAAATTGAAGGTGGGTCCGTAATCGAGATCTACGAATATAAAAATCAATTTTTTGGAAAAATAAACAAACGTGCAGAAAAGCCCATTTCTAACTTAAATGGCTTGGATAATAATAATCCGGATTTCAAGCTCAGGCAACGTCAATTAGTAGGAATAAATATCTTAAACAATTTGAGTTTCGAAGGTGGCGAATTGGCTGGTGGCACTATTTATAATGCTGATAGCGGAAAAACATATGCTGTCAAAGTCTGGATCGACTCGGATAATACGGATCTATGCTATATTAGAGCCTACAAAGGAATTTTATTTAAAACTTTTGAAGCAATCAGAGTAAAAGACTAAAAATCACTCTTGTTTTACCCATCCTTTTTCTACCCTGTTTTTCTAGCAGCATCTACGTACTTACATTGATAAAGATGTCTGTTATTTTACACTATTCGATAACAAATTCTTTAGAAAAGTTAATAGTAATATTAACAAAATTCAGCCCTATAAATTCTTTAAAATATAGTATATTTAAAGATATGTCCTTTATTGTCAATTAATTACATCTTTTTGTTTGGCAAAACACTAGAATTCTAATTCTAACAACCGTTTTAACTTTTTAATTCTAAAATTATTATGAGTATCGTAAGACCAACCCCCAAAGGTAAGGTAAGAAGACCCGACTTCAAAGACCAATATGAGAACTATATTGGTGGAAAATGGACTGCTCCTGTTAAAGGTCAATACTTTGACAACATTTCTCCTGTAGACGGAACCAGTTTCACCAAAATAGCTCGATCAACAGCTGAGGATATTGAACTTGCTATCGATGCAGCCTGGAAAGCTGCTCCAGAATGGAATACCTCTTCTGCCACCGAGCGAAGTAATTGCTTGCTAAAAATTGCTGATGTAATGGAGAAAAATCTAGAAGCTTTAGCCAGAGCAGAAACTTGGGATAACGGAAAAGCACTTCGAGAAACATTAGCAGCCGATCTGCCATTAGCAATTGATCATTTTAGATACTTTGCCGGAGTAATCCGTGCAGAGGAAGGATCTGCAAGCGAATTAGATGCTAATACAGTATCCATAAATATCTTAGAGCCATTAGGTGTTGTTGGTCAGATCATTCCGTGGAATTTCCCAATTTTAATGGCCACTTGGAAAATAGCTCCGGCTTTAGCAGCAGGAAATTGTATCGTTTTAAAACCTGCAGAACAGACGCCTGTTGGGATCATGATATTAATGGAACTAATTGAAGGTATTTTACCTGATGGAGTTCTTAATGTGGTAAATGGTTTTGGTATTGAGGCCGGAAAACCATTAGCATCCAGTACAAGAATAAAAAAAGTAGCATTCACAGGAGAAACCACTACAGGTCAGCTAATTATGCAATATGCCTCCAAAAATATAACACCAGTAACATTGGAACTGGGCGGTAAATCACCAAATATATTTTTTGAAAGCATTATGGATGCAGATGATACCTTCTTTGACAAATGCATTGAAGGCGCAGTATTGTTCGCGCTTAACCAAGGTGAAGTATGCACCTGCCCATCCAGAATACTCATTCAAGAAAGTATCTATGATCAATTTATTAAAAGGGTAATTGAACGCACAGAAGCTATAGAACTTGGGCATCCATTAGATCCTGAAACTATGATGGGGGCACAAGCGTCTAGCGATCAGTACGAAAAGATACTTAACTATATAGATATTGGCAAAGACGAAGGATGTGAAGTACTATCAGGAGGTAAAGCAGCGTATGTTGAAGGTCTAGAAAATGGATATTACATTGAACCAACGTTATTACTGGGAAACAATAAAATGCGTGTATTTCAAGAAGAAATATTCGGCCCTGTTGCTTGTGTGACCACTTTTAAGGATGAAGCAGAAGCCATAGAAATAGCAAATGACACTTTGTACGGTTTAGGTGCCGGAGTTTGGACTCGTGATATGCACCAAGCCTATCAAATATCAAGATCCGTGCAAGCAGGACGCGTATGGGTTAATTGCTATCACACTTATCCAGCTCACGCACCCTTCGGAGGTTATAAAAAGTCTGGTATCGGAAGAGAGAATCATAAGATGATGCTTAACCACTATCGTCAGACTAAAAATATGCTTATTTCATACGATAAAAAACCCCTTGGATTCTTCTAAAACGAACATTTATAATGACTCCGCGCGTTAAAATAACAGAGGCTGCTACAGCTGTTATTGACACCCTTGTAAAAGAACATGGGGAATTGATGTTTCATCAAAGCGGAGGATGCTGCGATGGATCCTCACCTATGTGTTTTCCAAAAGGAGAATTGATGATTAATGAAACAGATATTTGGCTAGGTACCATTCACAACTGTCATTTCTACATGTCTTCAGATCAATTTGAATATTGGAAACATACCCAATTAACAGTTGACGTAACTGAAGGTCGTGGATCAAGTTTTTCTTTAGAAATTCCTTTAGGACTTCGGTTTATCATAAAATCACGGATATTCAAAGATGACGAAGTCAATGAATTAAGTCCAATTCACATTGGCGAGATGTTGTAACTGCACCTGTATTAATCGTTAAATTAGTATCAAACAGGCTGAAAATCAGCCTGTTTTTGTATATCAATTATATATTCCTTAGAAAATAATCTTGTGTCACGTTTACAGCTTAGACGTAAAGGACTCTATTCTTTTTCGCAAACTTTGACCTACAGAATTCTCACTAAAACCAATAAAAACGCCAACTAACAAGGCAAGATTTTCAAAGTTTTTAGTGCCTATATTTTTTGTAGATAATAAATCTCCACTACCAATTTCAACATTAAAAAATCCCGTGATAAAAAATAAATAAAAAATAGAAGACACTAAAGCTACGATTGCCAAACGATATAACGGGTGCGGAATATTATCTCGTAGTGATTTTATTTCCTCAATGGTTTTATTCCTTTTAAATAATGAAAACGAAACCCAAGTTCCCAGCAACGAGCCAATTAAAACAAAAAACCAATTGGTAAGATACCCTTCATCAATATTCATTTTTTCGTAAAATTCATCCTGCAAAATTCCAATTTTCAACAATAACACAAGTACAAGGCACATTAATACAGCTGCAAACATCGTTACCCCCAACTCTTTGATAAACGGAAGCTTTAAGGACCACCATTTTGACGCTACAAAATTAGCCTCAAAAGTATCTAGCTGTTTCTTTGCAAATGAATTATAAGTGGATGTTCCCCCTACCTCTGCAATTCCGTAAAGTGTAGATAAATACTTATCGGCTTCTTCATTAGATTTACAGTTTTCCTTAATGACCGTTTGTATATCTTCTACAGCACTGATAAATTCATATATTTCTGTTGGCATGGTATATCCTTTTGGTTTTTTCAGAAATATTTCAATCCTATAATTTTCATATTCTGTTCTGTAATACCGTATATTTTTTTTGGGGTCAATCGGTTGTGAATTTTTATTTTCATTAGCTCCATTAGTTTCTAATTCTTTGATCACAAACTGTAAATTTTCGATATCTTTCTCACCTAGTTCTAATTGATCTATAAGCAATGTATTTTTCAGTAGTTTTAAAAATTTATCTTTATCAAAATCATCATTAGCAATCTCTTTTAAAAACTCTACTTGTATTTTATTTCTCTTTATCTCTTCTTGTTCCTCAATTTTATATAATATACCCCTAAGTTTCTCTTGTAGCTCTCCCATTATTTTGCGTGTTTAAAGTTGATATGTGTCCTAATAATAAATTACTCTTCCCAATCTGGATCTAATCTTATATCTAATTTATTTTCCCAATCTGCATCCAAACGAATTCGTTCTACTTTATCCCAATCTTTATCTAATCGAATTCTTTCAATACGCTCCCAATCATTATCCACCCGGGTTCTGAGATCCTTCCAATCTTTAGGATCCAATCGAATTCTGGTAATAAGATCTCTAAGAACTTCTCTCTTTTTTTCTTCAGAAAGCTGTTCTGAATTTGATATTCGATAAATGACAGTATTATCTGTTTTTTCTAAATGTAGCTTATCAAGAATACCATCATCAATCATGTCTTTAATCCACTCATCTGTTACATCTTGATTTTGCAATATTTTTTCTAATTTAGAAGGATCAGATTTTGTATCACTTAACATATTTAATAATAGTTCTTTCTTGTTACTTTTTTCTTTTACACCTTTAATTGATGCTAGCAAAAGTTCTATCAATAAGGTTTTTGGTTGTTGATTTTTCATATTACAGCATTGTTATATTACATTGATTTTTTATACATCAAACCATTCCTGATTGATTATAATTTAATTACCGCTAACACCAATTTTGATCATGTTAACGTATTGAAGATTAGTCTGGCGTTGGGGAAAATGATAATTTACAGAAAGCTTCTTTAAAATATTCCATAAATTAATAAATAACCGTTAATTTATTAATTTACAAATAGTTAAATTTGAACTAGTTTATTCTGTGAATCAAAATTATATTTAAAAGCGAATAAAAAAAATACCCTATAAAGGGTATTTTTCGAAAATTAATTATGGCAAGATTACCAATTAACACAGATTATAATTCTTATAAATTTCATAGTAATTTTCAAAAATAACCAAACAGATTTTATGTATTCTACTAAAATCTGTTTGGCAAAATTTGGTAGTATCGACCTTGAGAAAAGTAATTACTTTAATCATCAACACTTACAGGGATTAGTTCAAATAAAATGGGGTAAAAATTTTGGGATATCAACATTAATCTAAAATTATATTTTAGTTTCAATTTTTTCAATAGCATCTTTTAATTTATCTATTTGAGCACTGGTAAATTCTTTCCTAAGATGCGGTCTTACTTCGCTCATAATGTTACCTTCTTCTGGATAATGAAACAAACCTAAAGCGTGACCAATTTCGTGCGGAGCCGTAGAAGTATATAAAAATTCATCTGTTATTAAAGCCCTTTGATTTCTTCCTATTCCGGCAATCGCCACTGTATTAGATCTTTTGATTATATATATTGTTACTCTTCCTTCGTGAAAAGAATCCTGTGTTTGTCGTAAGAATGTACTTGATTCCTCCCCTCGGTTATCACGTAAATCGTATAATTCATCATTAATTAAAGTTCTTTCTTCTCCTTTTACCAAACCGATACCATATCTATTAAAAAAACTACCATTAAGATTATTAATAAAATGTGTAGCATCCAAATTGTATGAACTTTGAGAGTTTCTATTAGATGGCTGCACATAAACAATATCTATGCTAATAGTTTTTTCTAATTCATCAGAAAAAACCTGTTCAATCTGATATGGCACATAATCATCTTCTGCTGTACAAGAAACAAAAATCGATAACACAAATAATATTTTTAAAAATCTCATGGCTTTGTTGTTTTAATGTTGACTTATAAGTAAGCTTAATCCTACTTATTTTTAAATACATAGTTTTTAAGAGAAATATCCCTGTTTTTTAAATAAGCCTTAAAACCGCTAAATCACGTCTTATGTATGATACAGCGTTAATAATTAAAATAACTTTGTGTGATTTGTGATGATCGATCGATTCAAATATAGAAAATAAAAAAGGTGGTATACAAGGGGGTTTTTCCCTTCATAAGGACGGACAAAAAGACATTAACAAACTGTTAAATAATAATTTAACATATTTTAAATGTTAATAAAAAAAATAAGGAAATTGTTCTCTGAATGTATAAAAACCCTTAGTAACAGGGAGTTTACTAATTTTAACATTTAAAAGTTAAAATTTATAATTACGGCTTAACCGTAATGTTGATACTGTTTAATTAAACAATAATATTTTAGTGAAAATTTCAAATTTTAACACACAAAAAACTAAGTTTAACAATTTTAACAATACAATTAAACGTCATAAAATTGCATTTCATCGAAAAAACACAAAATTTTTACTTTTTTTTTTGGATAGTAGTATATATTCTATTTAAACATTCTCATTTATCCGAGAGATTTTAATTCGGTTTAAAATATTTCAGGTGAAAAAAGAATATAGAATTCACCATTATATCATCCTACAAACAGATTTGATCATTATATTTGAATAACTTCTTACTACTTGATATGCATCCTAGGAATATTCACAATACTTCTTACGATTTTATTGGTTTATGTAAAGCTCATGAAGTATTATCCCAATATCTAATCTTTAGCCCAAATGGAAGAAAGAGTATTGATTTTTCTGATAATCGGGCGGTGCTTGCATTGAATAAGGCTATATTAAAAAATCACTATAGACTGAATGATTGGAACATTCCTGAAGGTTATCTTTGCCCGCCAATTCCCGGAAGGGCCGACTATATCCATCACATCGCTGATCTATTGGAAGCTAATGAAAAAAAAACTGGAATTCTTGGTTTAGATATTGGTGTAGGCGCTAATTGTATTTATACCATTTTGGGATCACAAATATATCATTGGAAAATGGTGGGCGCAGATGTCAGCAAGGTAGCAGTTTCAACAGCCAAAGCTAATGTGGATCTGACCCCAGAATTAAGAAGCAACATTGAGATAAGACATCAAAAAGATAATGCTAATATCTTCAATGGAGTTATTTATCCTGATGAGTATTATCATTTTACTATGTGCAACCCTCCTTTTCACGCTTCAGAAGATGAGGCGAAAAAAAGTAGTCTTCAAAAATTAAATAATCTTTCCTCCAAAAAATCTAAAACAAGTAAGGTAGTTTTAAATTTCGGAGGTCAAGCAAATGAATTGTGGTGTAACGGTGGAGAAGCGTTATTTATTAAACGTATGATCAAACAAAGTGTAGACTACAAAACTCAAGTAGGCTGGTTTACTTGTTTGATTTCAAAAAAGGAAAACCTACCAAAAATTTATAAACTATTAAATAAGGTAAAGGCCAATCACGTAACTATAGAAATGTCTCAGGGAAAAAAACAAAGTCGTTTTGTCGCCTGGAATTTTAGAAAAAATTAAAATAAATTGATCCTTTTATTCTGGAGGCCTTCCGTGAATTTCTTCGAATTTGGCATCAAAATTTTCTCTTAAATATGCATTTAATTTTTTACGGTAGTCGTCTTTTAGCCAAGATAAAAAATTATGCGTACTTCGACTGATACATTTTGCATAGCTCTGTATCCTATGATCTATATCGTCTCCTAACATTTTTGCTAAGGCGATAGCATCATAAACGTCTTCGCTATTTTCTATACAAATTTTAGCGTGTTGTTCTATAGATCTTTCTAAAACCACTTTAGAAGACTCACCTTTCCTTACCGAATCTTTATAGGTTTCTTTTATATCAAAATATACTTCTTCAGAATTGGCAAATTCTGCTCTGAGTTCTTCTGGCATTTCATGTTTGAACTTTCCTTCAATCTCCTCATCACTTAGAAGCTTATCCATATAATAGTCTGGCGAATTAAATATTTTCTGCCAGTCCAAATCCGCTCCCCAAGGTCCAAAACGATGATAATTATTTCCTAGATCTATGACATTAAACTTTGATTTATTTTTAAGAATACGTGAACCACGACCAATCATTTGATAATACAAAGTCAATGATTTTGTTGCTCTATTTAAGATTACGGTATCTACCGTAGGTTCGTCAAACCCAGTAGTTAAAATACTCACGGAGGTTAAAATTGCATTCGGAGTTTCTTTAAACCATCTAAGAATCTGTTTTCTTTGTTTTTTTGTGGCTGTATTGTCCAAATGTGCTACCGGATATCCTGCAGACCTAAACGTGTCATACACATGCAAAGATGTATTAATTCCATTATTGAATATCAACGTTTTCTTACCTTTAGAATGCTGTTCATAGGCTTGCACCAACTGACTTAGCATATTACTATTAGTATATAAGTCTTCTGAAGATTTTACGGTATAATCACCATTAGACCCTACCTCTAGAGAAGTTAACCCCATATTGTAGGCATATACTTCTGCACGTGCTAAGAACTCGTTCTCAATAAGTGACCCAATAGACTCACCAACAATCAATTCATCATAATTATCTTTCATTGGCAATTTTGAGTTAGAACTCAAAGGTGTCGCCGTAACTCCTAAAATGAATGATTTTTCGAAAAACTTGAATAACTTTGTGAAGGAATTATAATGTGCCTCATCAATAATCACTAATCCTATATCAGATATATCTAACTTATCTTCATTTAATCTATTATTTAAGGTTTCCACCATAGCAACAAAGCAGCTATACTCACTTTGATCATCTAAGTTTGCTTTGCTACTCACTACCTTATTGTCAACTCCAAACCCAGTGAGCATATTAGATGTTTGCTTACATAATTCTATCCGATGTGTCATCACCAACACTTTTTTGTTGTGATGTTTTAGATATTGTCGTACAATTTCAGAGAATATAACGGTTTTACCACCGCCGGTTGGTAATTGATACAAAAGATGATAGTCTTCTCTAGCATCTTCAAAACTTTTAAAAATCTTGTTGATTGCTCCTTTTTGATAGCTATATAAATCTTTTCCTGTTTTTGTTTCTTGTGATTCTGTGGTAATATCCGACATATTTTCTGATTTCTAGGGCTGCAAAACTACTTCCTTTTATGCTTTTTTGCAGAATTTTTATCATAAAAAATGTCAATTACTTTTTGAAAGCACACATTTTGGTATTCATTTATTCTTATTTGCAAGCGATCATTGGGTAGTTATCTTAACCTCAAAATGTATCTCGTCAGAGATTAAATTATCACTAACGTTACCAAAAAAGCTTCCTGATTGATAAAACATGTTCCACCGGGTTCTATCGATTATAAATTTTGATTCAAAAATGATCTTTCCTTCAAGCTTTTTAATAAAGGCATCAAACGTAATAGGTTGTTTTATTTTTTTAATCGTCAAATCAGCAGTAAGATTTACACCAGAATTAGCTGTGTATTTTATATCTGTTATAGAAAGTTCGGCAAAAGGATATTTTTCAGTTTCAAAAAAGTCAGCATTTTTTAAATGATCAACTAATGACTCACTGTACTCACCATCAGTATTTCTTATAGAGTTCATATCAATTACGAAATTTCCTCCGACAATCTTGCTATTTTTTTCATAGAATTGACCATTATCAAATTCAACAATTCCATAGTGTCCGTTTGTATGAAGTTTATTAAAGCCTTCCCATCTAAGCGTACTGTTTTCTTTGTCTATTTTCAGAACTTTACTACCTAAAGGAACAGAAGATTTTTCTTTTTTTACAATATCAATTAATTCTATATCATATAACAAAGTAGAGTCCGGATGAGGAAATGTTACATTCCCTGTTCTTTTACTTAATGAAGGTGGAACGATGAGTTTTCTGATCTCTCCTATTTTCATTCCTTGTAATCCTTCGTCAACACCTTTTATTACCTGATTTCCGCCAACCAGAATCTTTAATGGATTTTCTCTATTCCTAGAAGTATATACCAAGGAATCATTAGGGTATTTTGTGGTTTCGTGTATGAGAACTTCTTGTCCTGATGTAACTACAGGGCCAGAACCTTCTTTTATCACTTTATATTGAAGACCTGATGCAGTGGTTATGTAGTCTGTTTTTTCTGAGCAACCCAAAATCACAGTAATTACATATATAATTGCAAGTATATAATTATTACTATCAGAATTCATTCTTAAACGATTTTTTACATTAAATTTCATCAATTTTCTTATTTTTTATTTTACATATATCGAAAGTAAAAAGGTGTTTATCCTGCAATGCTAAATCAATTGTAAAAAAGTGTATCACAATTGTAAAATTTCCGTTATTTGTAAAAAAGAAGCCTTTCTGTGAAAAATAGAGTCCAAATATTAGCTACCATAACGATAGTATTGATAGTATTTTTGGTGATCTATGGTTTTTCTTCTAAAGAAGTTTCTTTTTATCCTGAAAAAACGAAAGTGGCACTAAGAATAGCCGGTAATAAGCTATTATTAGCAAATAATGATACTACCTCTTTAGTTTTACCGATAAAAGAAATCTCGAATCATACCTACGAACTTTCTTTTCAAACAGAAATATTTATTGATCCAGAAATATTAGTTCAGGTTATCGACACTGAATTTAAAAAGGCTGGTTTATCAGAAAATTATATTACAGAATTGATTGATTGTAAAACGAACGAGGTTTCATATAGCTACCAAATGTTGGGACCTGTTCAGGAAAATGAGATTCCTTGCATAGGTCGAAATTTTCCTAAAAGCTGTTATGCAATTAGAGTAATCGTATTAGATCAAAACACTACCTCCCTTTATGGAAATTTGGGCAATCCATATACATTATCCTTGATCATACTAATTATAGCTCTTTTAACTTTTACAGCTTTTCTTAAGAAGAAATCAGAACAAAACCCTGCTCGTACTTATTCTGATTACCTATCAATTGGAACACTTAAGTTTTATCCTGATCAACTAAAACTTAGCAATGGTCAGAATGAAATTTCTTTGACTACCAAAGAAAGTGAGCTTCTTGCTATTTTTGTACAATATCCAAATCAAATCGTAAAACGAGAACAACTTTTAAAACAGGTTTGGGAAGATCAAGGAGTTATTGTGGGCAGAAGTCTTGATATGTTTATTTCTAAACTACGTAAAAAATTAGGTAAGGATTCAGGAGTGAAGATTACAAATGTTCATGGTGTTGGTTATAGATTGGAAATTCATTCCTAATAACTTACTTGTCTTTTAAAATGTTAGATTGGATTAATCACTATTCACAGAAAAAATCAGATAAAAACCAGTAAAGATAATCCATGTTGCTAATGATGTTCTTTTTGCCCAAACGGTTTTATAATAATACCCGCACTAAGAATGAACCCATCTGTTGGCGCATAAATCTCCGGAAAAGTAGGATCATTATTTGGAGGTAAAACTAATGGAGAAAATCTGCTTTGTCTGCGATCTGTAAAATTTTCAAAATTCACAAATAGTGTTCCCCAACTAAAATTACGCATTCCTAATAATCCCATGGTTATAAAGTCTGTTGTTTCGGTGCCGTTGGAAAGTAGCTGTTTTCCGGTATAATATGTTTCATAACCAATACGCCATTTTTCGTTTTCATACATCACCACGCTTCCTGCATTATGTTTTGCTGTTAATGGCTTTTGTGGATTACCATCAAGATAGTTTAAACGTGTATCAATAAATGCATAATTAAGAAACCATCTAAAATCTTTGTATGTAAATTTCATATTAGTTTCCGCTCCCTTGCTAACAATATCGTCTTGCGCATTTTCAAATTCAAAAAAACCGTTATTTGCATCCGTTAATAACAGGCCTTTCTGAATCGCTGTGATATAAAACAATTGATTTACAGAAAACTGAATTTCGTCTGTCAAATAGGTATCGTAGTTAAAATCGAGATTTACACCATACGAACGTTCTGCATCTAATGTATTCTTATCGATACCAAGTACGTTGTTAAAATTGATGAATTCTGCCTCTTCTGTAAAAATATCTGGAATCTTATATCCTAAGCCTCCGCCAATTCTGCTAGAAAATGAATTATTTGATTTATAAAGTAATGAAATTTTTGGTAAAGGAAAAAAGCCCCAATCTTTAGCATAATCTGCTCTAAAACCAGTCTCTAATATCCAGTTTTCAGAAAAATCATAAATATTATTGACAAATAATCCTGCTGTGATATCACTCTGATCTCGTTCCAAACCACTAGACTCTTCATCAAAATCAATGGTATATAAATTGGCTCCTAAAATCCAATCGGATCTTTTTCCTTGTTTATGATAAGTTACTTCTGTAAACGAGTTAAACTGATTACCAGTAAAATTTATATTTGGAACAGTCAAATCCCTATCAAAGTAAGCAAAACTATTTTTTACGTTTAAGGATCGCAGAGCATCTATTTCTGTTCTATAAACAGCCTGTGTACTCAAACGTTTGGTTATGTTTTCTTCTATATAAAGCGTATTATTCGCAGTATTTTCAATTCCATTTATATCTCCACCGATCCGATCCTCATAGGTTCCATTAACTCCAAACCAAAAGGTAGTATTATCAGAAGGGTAATAAAAGAGCTTTGGGTTGATCGATACAGATTTTGTTCTTGGTAGATTACTAAAGTTATCATCTTCTGGATCGTATTCTTTTTGATAATGCCCTGATCCATATAAAGTAACCCCAAATTTATTATAACGCTCACTGTAAAAAACATTTGCTGTGGTTCCAAGAGCATGCGTTTGGGTTAGCATGATATCTAAATCTGGTTCTTCTTCTGGGGTTTTTGAGATCATATTTACTAATCCCGCAATGGCACCACCACCGTAAAGTGTAGAAGAACTACCTTTTACAATTTCGAACTGTTTCAAATCCACTGGTGGAATCTGTAAAATACTTAAACCACTGGAAAATCCACCATAAAGCGGAAATCCATCTCTTAATAATTGTGTATAGCGTCCATCTAATCCTTGAATTCTGATATTTGAATTGGCAGTGCTTAAGGAAGTTTGCTGCATTTGTATACCAGTGCTTTCTCTTAAAACCATCGAAATGTTAGTAGCATTCATAGCGTTCTTCTCTCCCAACTCTTCTGCACCAATAAACTCGATTCTTGTAGGGATTCTTTTTATGGTACGAGTACTTCGATTAGACTGCAGAATAACTTCTTCTAAAGCTTCTCCACCCTCTTGAAGCTTTATTACCAATAGTTCTGGATACGGAATTTCTATAGTCTTCTCTATCGATTCAAAACCTAAAAACGATATATCGATATTATAACTACCATTAGGAATATTATTAATTGTAGCAATGCCATTAAAATCTGTTATACCACCTTTATCTATTTCTTTTATATAGATTGTAGCTCCAACAAGAGGTTCATTATTTGATTTTGAAACTACTTTTACTTTTAATATATGTATTTGCGCATTAGCATATGTACATAATGATATAGAGAGCATTATGCTCCATATTACTTTTTTCATTCTGAATTTATATTATTTCAAATAACACCGTCGGATCTAAACCTGATCATAAAAAGTAAGCTCTGATTAGCTATCTAATTTGCGTTATGATCACAACAGATGATGTATCAAAAACTCTATTATGAATAACAAAGATAAATGAAATACAATGCAATAGTTCTGGAAATCCCTTTAAATTACAGAAGTTACCTGTAATAATTCTTACCAGTTGCTTGTTGAAGAAATAAAATTTTTAGGTAAAAATTAAAGAGTCATGAATTATTCTTTCTTGCCGACTAAAATCCATATTTTCTTATCTTCTTCATTTTTCCAAAGACCAAAATCTTTAATCTCTATATGAATAGTAAATCCAGCTCCCAGTAATTCATCTTTTACATAATGCATCGCTATTGTGTGAGCATCCGTTTGTTCTTCTCTGGATTTATTGAGCATAGGTTGCTTAAATTTTTCTATGATTACAATGTTTCCATTGGTTTTAAGAGCATCTTTTACGTGCATTAATATTTTTTTATACTCCTCTATTTCGTGATAAGTATCTAAAATGACTACTACATCCAAATCCTTTTTCGGTAACTTTGGATTATCATAATCTCCTAAAATCATGTGTACGTTTTTTATCTTTCTATCTTTCAGGTGTTCTTCTAATTTTTCCAACCTGTCTTTTCTAACGTCCACAGCAAAAACTTTTCCAGACTCCCCAACTGCTCTAGACATATGAATGGATAAATATCCTTCGTGACAGCCGATATCTGCTACTTTGCTACCTGATTTTATTTCTGAAATATCAAATAATTCAGAAATCTTCATCCAAGTATCCCGTTCTTCCCAATCGTATTCTTTATACTGTGCCCGTATGTAGTTCGTTCCTAAAAGAATGAATGACAATATCAAATTAACTTTAAACCGCATATCTCTATAATTCTGTATAACACTGTAGATGTGATTATTACATGTTTTAAAATATCGTTTAAATGAGCTTTATTCACGAATTTTATGAAAAATTTAAATATTCTTTACATTTAAAAAGGGATATTCATTCATATTCTATATAATATTACATTGTTTTCTTCTTTTATTTATTATTCTAATTAACTCAATCTATGAAAAAAGAGTTATTTACGACACTAAGCGTATATATTTACCTGGCTATTGAGTCTGGTTCTTTTTATAATAGGAGGCATTAGTAACGGAATTACACTTTTAGAATCTGTAAAATATTTTGGTACGGCATTGCTGAAATTCAATTTTATCATTGCAATTCATATACTGTTTGCATTGCTCTATATCGTCTTTTTGATTTTTAGATATTATATGAGAATACAAAAAAAGAAAGGTTTTAAAGTAATGATTAAGAATTTCTCCATCAGATTATTTACTCCGGCTTTTATTCTATTTGGAATATTTAAAATTATAATTGTTAAAAACAGTTCAGAAAACTTTGATTATAACTGGATTCCATCTATTGAAAATACCAGTGGGATCTCTAATGATTTATTCATCAATGATGGAAAACATCGCGGTATGACTGTTTTTGGATGGAATTACAGCGATAATGTAAAAACTGCCATTAATGATTTGGTAAAATCCAATATAGAATGGGTAGCTATCGTTCCTTTTATTGACCAAGAAAATGAGAAGGCATTGACTATGACAAGTCCAAAAATAATTGGTCAATGGTCTAGAAGAGATAGCATACATATCAAAACGATTATTAAACTCAAAGAAAAGAACATACACGTTATGTTAAAGCCTCATCTTTGGTTGGGTACAGGATGGAGATCCAATATCTCGCATACTTCTTCTGATAATTGGGACATTTGGTTTGAATCCTATCGATCAAATATTCTGCACTATGCAAAAATGGCCGCTATAACCCGTGTAGAATTATTCTGTATCGGAACCGAACTAAAGAGCTCATTAAAACATCAACCAGAACAATGGCAATCACTGATTGCAGATATTAAAACTATTTATGAAGGAAAACTAACGTATGCAGCAAATTGGGATGGAGAATACGAATTCATAGACTTTTGGAATGAATTGGATTATATTGGTATCCAAGCTTACTTTCCTTTAACAGAGTCATCAAACCCAGATCTACATACTGTAAAAAAAGGCTGGAGTACTCATACTAAGACACTGGAATCTTTATCCAAAAAACATAATAAACCCATATTATTCACAGAAATAGGATATAAAAGTGAAGCTTCTGCTACTATTAAGCCCTGGGAATGGGGTTCTGCTTTGAGTATATTATCGAAGCAAAAATCAGATAAGACACAACAAATTGCATATCAAGCACTTTATGAAATTTTTTGGGATAAAGATTGGTTTGCAGGGACGTATATCTGGCAGTGGAATACGCAAACCAAAAAGGAAAATGCTGCCACCAATCTGGATTTTTCTCCACGATATAAACCTGCAGAGAATACGATTGCAAAATGGTACGCTACTAAAGTTTGCGATGAATCTGATAAGTAGTATGAATAATAATCACCGAGATCTCCAAAATGTATAAAATCAGCATATCTTTTTCATTGACAATACATGGTATTTATCTAGTCAATAATATCACCATTCTTAGCAACTTATATTTACCCTAAATTAAAAACCCCTGAATCTTTTAAGAGATTCAGGGGTTTATTTTTGCGGTGAAGTTAACAACTATTCTCCTGTTTGTAAATCCTTTAATATACTTTCTGCTTCGGCAATGTTTTTACCATAGCATTTTTTCACCCATTTAGTAAAAAACACAAAGAATGTGATTCCTAAAGGAATAAAAACAACTAGAGGCCATATATTTTTAACATCAGCAAACAGGTCCTTGTTACGAATTATTTTTGTGGTAACCGGAAGTATTAAAAAGATTAAAGCAAAGCTTAGATAATATGAGATATTCTGAAGTGAATAAAATTGTTGTTTATTTTTAGTGTACTTTATCAAAGTCTCCTTGTAACTATTTTTATAAAAATCAATTCCACTCATTTTATGAATTGATCGTAGTGATAATACTGGTAAAACCAAGAGTATAATTGCGGACAAAACACCAAATAATATGTTATACCAAGTTTCTAATTTAGAAATATTAGCAAAAATTAATAGGGCTGCTCCAAAGCATATAATGGTGCCTAACATCTCCGGATAAGCAATCTTATTCCATTTTTTCCTGTATTGTTCTTGTGTCATCATAATAATCATTTTATCAGTTAACTTTTTTTGTTTTTCTAATTGGCCACTTATCTCAGACCATACTGTTTGCATTTCCTCTAACTCCATAGCCGTCTATTTTTTTATTATTTGAGTTTTTAATTTTTGTTTAATTCTCGATATTCTGGTTCCTACATTTGAAGGTGTTAATCCAGTGATTAGCGCGATATCCTCATATTTTTTTCCTTCTAATAACAATAGTATCAAACCTTTTTCCAAATCATTAAGCATTTTTATATGTGCATACAAAATCTTTAACTTCTCTTCAAATTCAGTATTGTAATTCTCGGTTTGCTTCAATATTACTTGATCTATACCTACTCTATTACCGCTTCTTTTCTCCTTTTTTAACCTTGTAATTGCTGTATTTAATGCCACACGATACATCCAAGTACTTACTTTGGCATCTCCTCTAAAGCTATCGAAAGCCTTCCATAATTGATAAACGATCTCCTGATATAAGTCTTGTTGATCTTCTGACCTATCCGTATAAACCGTAGTGATTTTGAAAATAACACCTTCATTATCCTTGATAATCCGAGTAAACTCTTCTTCTTTACTCATATTGAGTTTGTTTTTCTTATTAGTATCTAATACACTCAGAAAATCACATCTTTTTTAAAAAATTAAATTAAAGCTAGGAATTAAATACAACTAAACCCCTGTAAACATTAGAGAATAGTGCAAAATTTAGGAAAAAAGGGAATGAAAGAAATAAGCCTAAAGAAAAAATTTGAATTCTAAATAAAAAAATTACGCTAGTATGAATGATCATAATCGTGATTATAATCAGCATTGAATCAAACAGCTGATTACCTAGTGACTTTGTAAAATTAAATGCTTAAATCAAGTTTACGTTAGAAAAAATAACCTTTAAAGAAAATTAAAAAAGAAGCCATTATATGGCTATAAAAAGCGATCCAAAAGGTATTTATAGCAAAAGAATTATTCTTTTACTACTATAATAGTAGCTTTTACTCCTGTAGTTAAGTTCCATTCATTAGCAGTAATGATATTGCCTTGGTCATCGTGCAATTGAAATTCGGCAGTATTCGGACCAGATGTTCCTTGATTAAGAGCTTGTATATCTATTTTATTAAACCCCTTTACCAAATCTATTTTAAATCCTTGAAAAATAGCGTCCAAATAAACACTTGATCGAATCACATCGTCATTAATGAAAATTCTCACCAAATCTCCGTCTACCGATTGATGATCTCTGTAAACAAGATATACATATTCAGAATTACTTTTGAAATCACCTAAGTACTGATCTGATTTATATTCTTCTTTAATTTCATTATCTTTTTTAAAATATTTGGGAACAACTTTGAAATTTGGTGTTAACAAACCATTATTACCCGTCATATCAAAAGGTTTTTGAGTTCTGTTAAAGCGAATAGAATCCTCTAAATTACTGTATAATGTAAAATTGTTTTTTGGTTTGGTTAAGCCCGGAGAAAGGCTATAGTTACTTGTTTTTAAATCACTAGTATTATCAATTTTTAATGGCGATAACGGTTTTTCTATTTGCCCATTTACAGAAATGGCAAATAAAATTAATAATATCGATGCAACAGTTGATTTCATCTTCATTATTCCTTTGTCGGATCTAGGTGTTAAAGATAACTAATCCCTTACTTTTTTTTATTGTTGGTAATCAAAAACTCGACCAAACTATTGATTTCTTAGAATATTACCACAAAAATTTAAATTTCCTAAAAAAACACCCTTCCAAACTTGTAAGATAAATCCGATATATCTTATTTTGCTTTAAAAATATTTCAAATGATTTACTATATCATCGGAATTGTATTACTTCTCCTCATTATTCTTTTGGGCCTCCGTTGCTTAGCTTTAAGCAAAAAGATTAAAAACAAAAATGAAGAATTAAATACACTACTACGGACTAGCGAACAAAAGGTTCAGAGGAATCAAGAATTTATTACTTCGCTTAGCCAGGAATTAAGAACGCCATTATATGGAATTATGGGGTTAACGAATATTCTCGCAGACGAACACCCAGAATTGCAGCACAATAAAAATCTTGCTTCCTTAAAGTTTTCCGGGGATTATTTGTTGACGCTTATTAACAATGTTTTACAAATCAATGTTTTAGAATCTGAAGAAATTACACCCAATAAAAAGCCATTTAATTTAAAAGAGTTAATACAAAATATTATCAACTCGTTTAGTTATGCAATAGAAAATAGTAGAAATTCATTACAATTAGAATTCGATGATGAAATTCCAGAAATGTTGAATGGAAATCCTGCTATTTTATCTCAGGTAGTCATGAATCTTGTTAATAATGCGCTAAGGTTTACCAGAAATGGTAATGTCATTTTTACTGTTCAATTGATTAATAAAAAAGGGAATGTTAACAACATTTCTTTCAAGGTTACTCACGATGGAAATGAAGTTTCTGAAGAGGACGAACATTCCATCTATCAAGAATTTATAAACATTGAAAATGTAAAAAAGTCATATTTAGGCACGAGCTTAAATTCTACCATTGTTAAAAGGTTAGCCAAATCCATACAAGGAGAAATCATATTACAGAATAATTCGCATTCAGGTTCCGAATATGCTTTTGTTGTCGATTTAGAAACCCTGACTCCAAAGGATCATGCCCATACAGAACTAATAGGAAGTGAAAAGCGAAAAGCTTTAGTAGTAGACGATAATAAATTGAACCTTTTAGTTGCAGATAAAATACTTTCCAAAGAAAATTTTGTTTGTACTACCATTGATAATGGTTTTGATGCTATAGAACTGGCCAGAGAAAATTCGTATGATATTATTTTAATGGACATTAATATGCCGAAGTTAAATGGTATTGGTACCACCAAAAGAATTCGAGAATTTGATACAAAAACGCCTATTATCGCATTAACCGCTGTAGATGTTACACAGTTAAATAGGCAAATTATGCAAGCAGGCCTAAACGATTATATATTAAAACCTTATGATAAGAATATATTATTAGAAATGATGCAAAAATATGTTCAAAACTGACAGTTAATAGATAACTAGTTCTTGTCCGATATTAAGAACAGCATTGTATTGGATAGCATTTATTTTACATATTTCGGATACATCAATATCGTGTTTTCTGGCTATACCATGTAATGTATCACCTCTTTTGACTACATAAATACTTTTTGTTGGATTAGATATATCATCAATCACCTCCTCAATATTAGTTTGAACCTCAATCTTACTTTTTCTTGTAGATCGATGTGATCTGGGCGTCATCCATTTTTTAGTAATTACGATGTCATGCGCCCTCACTTTTGTTTCTTCGGTAAAATCAAAAAGATACTCCGGATGAATACTTCTCCCTCGATATCTTACCTCTAAGTGTAAATGACTTCCTCTAGCGTTACCAGAAATTCCTCCTTTGCCAATTACCTGCCCCTTTTTTACTATATCATTTTCTTTTACCAAATATTCAGAAAGATGAGCGTAAACAGTCTCTAATCCATTCTCGTGGCGAATAACCACTGTTTTTCCATGTCCTCCGTGGCGTCTGGCATAACGCACTTTCCCTCCTAATAAAGCCTTTACATTATCTCCAGTTCTAAGATCTATGTCTATTCCTTGATGCGGTCTACCTCTTCTCCACCCATATCTAGAGGTCACTACAATCTTATGATCAACGGGAGAGGCGAATACTTCATCCTCAAAATGTAAAGGAATAGGATATGTTACACTTTTTTTCCAATATGTATTAAATATAGTGTTGCTCCAGTTCTGTTCATAAACTGAACTTAAATCTTTTTGTTCTGATTCTTTTTGCAGATTGGTATTATCAAGAATGACTTGATAATTAACCTTATAAACAGGTAAGTGGGTGATTGTACCATCAAGTACGATAGTTTTATATGCTACTAGTACCTTTTCTTCTTTGCCATCAAATTGTTGTGCAAAGAGTTTTGTTAACGAACAACAGATCAAAATTCCTAATAGTGATAGTTTTCTTTTATTCAAAAACATGAAGTTCCAAAATTTTTAAATTTCAAAGTAAATCTAATTCAGGGCTTTTGTTTTGTAATAAGACGATATAAATTTTATATCGTTACAGCAATAAAAGAAACAGTGCCAAATATTAAAATTTTGAATCATAATAGAGAAATCTAAAAAATTATAAATCAATATGTTACTAAAAAATGATGTGTAAATTTACCGTAAAAAATTTACGGCATGCTAATTTTTAACAGTTTTTTTTAACAACTTTTAAGAATTTGATGTGAAAAGTTTAGTAGGTGGAATTATAATAAAACGCACAACAATCAGTTTAGTTAGGATATAAAAGATTAATTAAATAACCATGAAAAAAGTATTCACATTAATCGTACTATCCGGGGCTTTAATGACTACCTCTTGTGTATCTAAAAAGAAGTACCTTGCCTTAGAAGAGGATTTAAACAATACTCGTAGTACGTTACAGAAAACCACTGTAGAAAAGGAAGAGCTAGAGTCTAAGTTTGCAAAAATCGAAGCAAGAGTAGCTGATTACAATGCCAAAATTAATTCTCTAAGAGAGTCTAACGATGAAAAAATGGTGATGGTAGATAACCTTGCTGTAATTTCTAATAACACAAAAGAGAAAATGAAAGAGACTTTGGCAAAGGTAAGTCCAGAGAAGCTTGAAGGTGCAAGAACACTTCAGGATTCGATGAACCTTGCTGTTTCTCATAATTTGAAAAGTTCTTTAGACGATAGTTTAAAGGAAGATGAAGATATTTCTATCGATATAGACAATACTGTTGTGATGATTTCTATATCTGATAAAATGTTATTTAGAAGTGGAAGTTACAGAGTAAGTAACAAAGCTAATGATGTTCTAGAAAAACTAGCCCAAGTTATTAATTCAGAACCAAGTCTTGATGTTATGATTGAAGGACATACTGATCCAAGAACTATCAGCACACCTGCTCTCGAGGATAATTGGGATCTTAGTGTAAAAAGAGCAACATCTATTACTAGATTACTACAAAATAAGTACAATGTAGATCCTTCTAAATTGATTGCTTCAGGAAGAAGTAGCTACCAACCTCTTGTTGAAAATGATTCTGAAGAAAATATGGCTATTAACAGACGTACCAGAATTGTATTACTACCTAACTTAGATAAATTCTTTGCAATGTTATCTTCTAATTAGTATAATTGAAAATATTAAATTAAAGAAAAGATGAGCAATTAATTGCTCATCTTTTTTTTGTAGTGTTACTTTTTACAATATTCCACAAGTTTTTCATCTAACACAGAAAACAACATGTTGTTGTCTTTTTGTGCATATCGATCTAGCGCCTTCCGAAATTTTGGTATATCTGTCAAAAACGATTTTATCCCATTTAATTCAAAATCTTTCAGCATTGCACCGTATCCAAGCTTTTGTATATATGCTGCGTTTGCATACTGTTCGAACTGATTTTTAATAGGAACGACACAAATAGGTTTTTTCAAAAATAATGCTTCGGATATGAATGAGTATCCTCCATTAGCCAAAACCGCCTTAGCTGTTCTAAAATTATCAATGAACTCGGTTTCGCTAAATTGTTTTAATTGAACATTACCAATTTTTTCCTCTTTATTAAAACCATATAACAAAAAATTTTCGCCAGACAAACTCTGTAAGATGTTTACGATTTTTTCAGCATTACTAGAAGATTGATAAATCAGTATATGATTGCCTACTTCTGTTTTGGCTTCCAGAATTTCTCTTCTAATTATTGGCGGAACCAGAACACTATTTCTTTTCTTTACTTCAATATCAAAAAATGAAGAAATCAAATATTGATTACAATTTGGGACTTTTGCTTTGATCACAGCTTTTGCAATCTTATAATTTGTTTTTTCTGATTCTGGTATTTGCATATCCAATTTACCTCTATCAATAATTTGCATATTGTCTATACTTATGATAGGAAGCCTGTGATATTTTGCAAATAAATAGGTGAAAGATTCGAAATCAGAGATCACTATGTCAGGACGAAAATCATCAAGTAGATCTTTATACTTTTTAAAGTTTATAACAATATTTTCAGGAGCATTTCTTAAAATATCAATTGACGTTTTTGACTTAGACACAACTCCATCCCTATACGAAAACTGAAAACCTTTTATCTCATATGTTTTATCAGGGAAAATATTTTTCAGAAAATAATAGGCATTATCACTAGATACAATTCTTAAATCGTGGTTTTTACTTAAGTGTGATAAAATTACTTTGGCTCTGGTTGCGTGCCCCATTCCCTCTCCCGGAACTCCGTATAATATTTTCAAGAATTTTATTTATGATTTTATAACAAGCTTAACCAATATAGGTATTGACGCTTGTCGTTAATTTACAAGAATTATGAAGCATTTTCTTAAACCTCAATGCCAGATGCTCATCATTAAACTTCATGGCTTCGCTAATACTCTGAGATAAAACTAATTCTCCTATGAGGTATTCTACAAAATAAGTTTGATCTTCAGTTAACAATACATACTCTGTCATATGGATCCCTATTTTAGAGCCTTTGCAATAATATCTTTTCTTCTTACAGAAATTGGAGCTCTAATATTATCAGATTACAAATTTACTTTTTACTATAACTGGTTTGATACATACTCATTTATTGTTATTAAATTCTTATTCACAATCACTCCTAAAGAAATTATAAAGCGACATCAAAGCAAATAAATCTCACAAAATTTTTGTAACTTATTAAGGTTCAAAACATAAATCACTCCATCATGAAAATATTTATATTCTTTTTTCTCGGTTTATTTTCAACTTCTACAATGAATAATGCCAATACACCTACTCCTATTGATATTTATAACCTAGAGGGAGTATGGGATCTGCAATATCAACTCCTATATGATAACAACCAAGTGTCAGATACCGTTTTTAATATCAATGGATACCGTCAGGTAAAAATGTATAGTAAAGGAAAAGTGATGTGGACCCGATTCGATCCTGCCGATAGTAATGAATGGTTTGGTTATGGATCGTATTCAATAAAAGGTAATATGTTGGAAGAAAGATTAGAATACGCTTCTGGACCTATGATGAAAATTGTAGATACCACACAGGTATTCAAGTTTGAACTTGTTATGGATAAAAATTCTTATCAACAAATTGCAATAGACGAAACCGGGCACTATTCTCAATCTGAAAATTACACAAGAATTGAATGACTAAAGATGATAAGTAGCCTAAATTTAACTGAAATATGAAAATTAGGGATTAGATTACTTTTTGATTTAATATACATCAAAAAAAAGGGGAATAACCCAGTGATAAGGGTCGAACTCCCCTTTTTTTGTGCACTATTTCAACTTATTTTTGAAAAGAGTCAGATGTATAGTTTCGTGCAAATAAAATGCATCTATCCCAAATACCTATTTCTTCTTTGAACATTGACTTTTAATGTTTGTGGGAGCAAATCTTTGTAAAAGAATTTCTTAATAAAATAAGTATCCTATTTAACCATAACTAAATATATTACAATGAAAAAAATTAAATTCCTAGTACTCAGTGCAACTATGACGGTAATACTTTTTTCTTGTCAAAAAAAGGAAATTATTGAAGAAACTCAACAAAACATTTATGAGCCAACCAAGGAGCAACGAGATAAGCTCTATGATATGGGAATAAACATAGATAATGTTTCTATACAGGAAATAACTTATTTAGATGGAAAAACGGCTAATTATCTTGTTTCTGGTGATATTGTAGTTCCTGTTTCAAATCTAAACTCCTATCCTACTCTTAAGCCTTTGGATGGAGGCAATAAACAATATCGGGATGCAAATATTGTAGCTCCAATTCATAGAAACATTGATATTCTGGGATATACCGGCAGTAATTTTGCTTTGACTTCAAAAATGCAAACAGCATTAAGCTGGGCAGTAAATAATTACAATGCACTACCAAATTCACTTAAATTTAACCTTTCTTTTGGAACCAATTTTAGCGCAGCAGACATTGTAGTATACAAAGTAAATAATGTTAGTGCTGGCGGAAGTGCCGGTCTACCTGATGCTCAAGGTAAACCATATAAATGGATTCAAATAAATTCTGGTACCGATGCATTTAACGTGAATGTAAATGAACATGTAATTAGTCACGAAATTGGTCACTGTTTAGGATTAAGACATCAAGACTGGTACAATCTCCAAAGTTGCGGATATACAGGTTCGTTACCCGCCGGACCACCAGCTATTTGGATTCCGGGTACGCCAACTTCTCCTTATGCAGATTCTATAATGTTAGCTTGTTTTGGGCCAAATGAGGATGGGGAGTTTACCGATACAGATAAAATAGCTTTAAATATCCTTTACTAACCTTTGGATTTTAAACAATGTATTTAAAAGTTACATAGGTCGTAAAATATGTGACTTATTTGTTTTCATATTTAAGAACAAATTGCACTCAATTAAACCTTTATAAAATCTAATAGTCCAATAAAAGAACATTAAATATTTAAACTATGAAAAATTTTGGACTACAAAAACTAACAATACCTTTTTTAGTTATCATTTTTTTAATTGGTAACAGCTTTACCTCCACTGCTATAAAATGGGAACATCTAGGCTCCAGAACAGTAAGCTACAAAATTGATCGTGATGTGATAAAAGTAACTGCTCGTAATGGTGCTTTTAAAAAATTAAAAATTAAAGTTACCAACGGTTCGCTTAATATGCATAAAATTATTGTACAATATGGTAATGGTGAAAAAGAAGCAATACCGGTTAAGAAAAATTTTGTCCGTGGTGGTGGTACAAGGCTGATTGATTTAAAAGGAAATAAAAGAATTATAAAGGATATCACCTTTTTTTATGATACAAAAAATCTGTCCAAAAAACGAGCAAAAGTTCATGTGTTTGGTAAGCATTAAAGATTGAATTATCATCTGAGTCTGGTTTGAATAAAATATTTTATAACCTTAGATATTACAATTCATATCAGGCTCAAGTTTATTGGTGATAAACACTATCAGTATTTAGTTAATGTAGCTGATAATATCCACATTTTAAGTAAGCTCCTTCTGCGAAAGTGACAGGATGGTCAATATCGTGATAAGTTTTATCCACGACTTTAAAATTTCTTCCCGTATTTGAAATAACTTCTTCGCAGATCATAAAAAACTCTTTAGCCACAACTCTTGATGAACAAGAAGCCAATATCAATAATCCATTAGTTTTTACTAGTTGAACTCCAAGTTTGGTAAGCCTTGCATAGCTATTTTTTGCTTTTTTAATTTCACTTTCTCTTTTTGCAAATGATGGCGGATCTATTACGATAATATCAAATTTCTTTTTTTCTTGTATTAATTTTTGTAAGCCTTCAAAGGCATCAGCAACCATTATTTGATGAATTCCAGAATGTTTGTTCAACGAAGCGTTATGTTCAGCCATTTTTAGAGCTTGTCTACTAATATCCAAACTTGTCACATCTGTAGCTCCACCTGCTAATGCATGCACCGAGAACCCGCCTGCATATGAGAAGACATCTAGTACTGATTTGCCCTCAGAAAGCTGTCCTACTCGTTTTCGATTATGTCTATGATCCAAGAAGTATCCTGTTTTATGTCCTTTGATTACATTAGCAGAAAACAATACCCCATGTTCTCTAAATATGACAACTTCATTTCCTAAATTTCCATAAATCACCTTTCCATCTTCCATCCCATATAATTCTCCTACAGTTTGCAAAGATCTACTCAGTCGAACAACAACCGTTTTAGATCCTGATTGTTCTATTAAATGAGGGACAATCCAGTTTAAATACGGAAACCAAATATGAGAATACAACTTTATCACCAAGACCGTTTCATATACATCTGCTATAAAACCCGGCATTTGATCATTTTCTCCAAATAATAACCTATAACTATTTGTATCAGTTTGTAACAAAGGTTGTCTGATGGAATAGGCTTGTTCGATTCTATTGATAAACCATTCTTCATTTATCTGAGCTGCTTTCTTAAATTGGATAATCTTAATTCTTATAGGAGAATAGGGATCATATAACCCAATTGCTAAAATTGTATTCTTTTTATGTTCATAAATAATGGCCAAATCTCCCGGATTTCCATCAAGAGATTGTTTAACTATACTATTTTCAAAAACCCACGGATGTCCACGTTTCACCATTTTTTCGGCAATCGATTTAAGCTTTATTGCTAATCTTTGAGTTTTGATTTCGGTAATTATATTCATAGTATGCAAGAATAGCGATATTTTTCTGCTTTCCGGAATTTAGAGAATAAAAAACGGGATTGAAATTAACAATCCCGTTTCACCAATACTTTTTAGTAATTTCACTTCTATGATCAAAGTAACTTATAAACCTTTATAGAAGTGAAAATCTAATCTTAGATTTTAAGAGTTTTTCGTGCGTAATATGTTCGTTGGTCAATGAAAACACGAGTTTCTAACAAAGTCTGGTTTGTGTGTTAAAAATACTACAATTTATGCATTTGTTCCTGCGTGTAAACCTCAAAAAAAGTGCATTAAAATGATTGATTCAACCGTATAAAAAGAAAAAGCGCCTATCCCAAGAAGTATCAGGATACACGCCCTAAAAAAGTATTGTTCGAACTTGTAAGTATTAGTAAAGTAAATCCCGTTTTTTGATTGTCTGTTAAATAGAAGTACTTTTATTTAAAAAGCATTGATCCCAAGCAGTATCAGGATAAACCCTCTTTTCAGTACTTATTCAACTTTTTTATCTGGTAAAAGATTTCGTTGATTACTCTACTGTTTACATCTATATGACGAGCATCGATAGAATTTGTTACACTTTTATTTTATTTTTAATCAAAAAGTTCTTTCTAAAAACCAAAAAACCCATTAAAACAATGGATTTTTGGAGATTTATTTATTTTAAAATAACCTTATTTTTAAGCTTAGAACTGACTAGATGAAAGTTTATTAAAATAGATTACAACTTTTTGGCATTCTTTACTTTGCTTTTTGTTAACGCAAGTTCTAATACTTCGCTCATTTCCTTCACATAATGGAACTTTAATCCTTTCAGATATTCAGGTTTAATTTCTTCAATATCTCTTTTATTATCTTCACAGAGCAAAATTTCTTTAATATGCGCTCTTTTCGCTGCAAGAATTTTTTCTTTGATCCCTCCTACTGGCAAAACTTTGCCTCTTAAAGTGATTTCTCCAGTCATCGCTATACTTTTTTTCACTTTTCGTTGTGTAAACAAAGAAACCAGCGAAGTAAGCATCGTTATTCCTGCACTAGGACCATCTTTTGGTGTTGCCCCCTCTGGTACATGAATATGTACATTATAATTACTAAAAATATCAGGATTGATACCCAAAACATCAGCGTTCGCTTTGATGTATTCCATAGCTATCGTTGCAGACTCTTTCATTACTTTACCTAAATTTCCGGTAATAGTAAGACTTCCCTTTCCTTTGGATAGAATTGATTCAATAAATAAAATATCACCACCAACACTGGTCCAGGCTAAACCCGTGACCACACCGGCAACTTCATTGTTTTCATATTTATCACGTTCTAGCCTGGGTATTCCAAGAACCTGAACAACATCTTCATTACTTACTTTTACATTATAAGGTTCTTCCATCGCAATGTTTTTTGCTGCATACCGAACCATCTTAGCTATTTGCTTTTCCAAACCACGAACTCCGGACTCTCTCGTGTATCCTTCCACGATTTTTTCCAACTGCGCCTTTCCTATTTTAAGGTGTGATTTATCCAATCCGTGTTCAACCAATTGCTTAGGGAGCAGGTGTTGTTTTGCAATTTCTACTTTTTCTTCAATAGTATATCCCGTAACATTTATAATTTCCATTCGATCACGCAATGCAGGCTGAATAGTATTTAAACTATTAGAGGTAGCTATAAACATTACTTTAGACAGATCAAATCCCATCTCAAGAAAATTATCATGAAACTCAGAGTTTTGCTCAGGATCCAGAACTTCTAACAAAGCAGAAGAAGGATCTCCTTGGTTACCCATAGAAAGTTTATCAATTTCATCTAATACAAATACAGGATTACTTGTACCTGCTTTTTTAAGACTCTGAATGATTCTACCTGGCATCGCTCCGATATATGTTTTTCTATGCCCACGGATCTCGGCTTCATCTCGTAAACCACCTAACGATATCCGCACATATTCTCTACCCAATGCTTCTGCAATGGATTTTCCTAAGGATGTTTTACCAACTCCCGGAGGTCCGTACAAACATAAGATTGGTGATTTCATATCATTCCGAAGTTTGAGTACCGCTAAATACTCAATGATACGTTTCTTAACTTCATCCAATCCATAATGATCACGGTCAAGGATTTTCTTTGCACGTTTCAGGTCAAATTTATCTTTACTAAATTCATTCCAAGGTAAATCCAAAAACAAATCAAGATAATTGCGTTGGATAGAATACTCAGCAACCTGTGGATTCATGCGACGCATTTTAGATAATTCTTTATCAAAATGCTTCTTTACTTTTTCGTCCCATTTTTTGTCTTTGCTACGTGCCTGCATCTCCTCTATCTCATCCTCATGAGAAACGCCACCAAGTTCTTCCTGAATAGTTTTCATTTGTTGATGAAGAAAATATTCACGTTGCTGCTGGCTCATATCGTGCTGTACCTTGTTCTGAATATCATTTCTTAGTTCCAATTTCTGAAACTCGAGATTCATATATTTTAAAGTAGCAAGCGCTCTATCCTTAATATTATCTATCTCGAGAATTTTCTGTTTCTCATCTACAGGTAAATTCAAGTTGGAAGAAACAAAATTGATTAAAAAAGAGTTACTTTCAATATTTTTAATAGCAAAAGATGCCTCAGATGGTATATTCGGACTCTCTTTGATAATTTCAAGAGCAAGATCTTTTATAGAATCGATAATTGTATTGAATTCCTGATTTTCTTTAGAAGGTCTGGCTTCAGGAACTTCTAAGATTCTGGCTTTGATATAGGGATTTTCTTCAAGGATTTCATCAATCTTAAATCTTTTCTTTCCTTGCAAGATAACCGTAGTATTGCCATCAGGCATTTTAAGCACTCGTAGGATCCTGGCTACTACCCCTACTTTATTAATATCCTTTGATGTTGGATTTTCTACATCTTCTTCTTTTTGTGAAACCACACCAATGGTCTTATTACCATTATTGGCCTCATTCAAAAGCTTTATTGATTTATCCCGACCAGCAGTGATAGGAATAACTACTCCCGGAAACAATACCGTATTTCTCAATGGAAGTATCGGAAGCGTCTCTGGTAAATCTTCTCTATCTATTTCCTCTTCATCTTCAGGTGTCATTAAAGGAATTAATTCTGCATCTTCATTGATGCCCTGTAATGACAAACTGTCAAGAGTTGTTAATTTAGATTTCGTCATAAGTATATATAAAAGTCATTTTGTCACTAAGTCAAAACAACCTGTTTTAAAAATTTAATAAAATCGATTAAGGAATCATTAACGCTATCAAAATAAGCTATTTACCGATGATTCTGTATATACATTTCAATTCTTATGCCATAAACTTTAAAAAAAATATTTTTAAAACTGTAACAAAAAGTAACTATCGATATCTTTAGGTAAAGTAAACTGAAGTTTTTGACACTAACCAAACTAAATACTGAGGAACTGGTAGAAAGATGCCGCAAGTGTGATCAAGGTGCGCAGATGGAAATTTATAATAGATACTACAAAGCCATGTATAATAGTGCTTTAAGGATTATAAAAGATACTGCAGAAGCCGAAGATGTAATGCAAGAAGCGTTTTTAACAGCTTTTACAAAGCTTTCTATGCTAGAAGAGAATAAATTGTTTGGTGCTTGGTTAAAAAAAATTGTTATCAATTCGAGTCTTACAATATCTCGTAAGCGCAATATACACGGTGAGGTCCCTTTAGAAACCGTAGCATATGCTCTTACAGATGAAACAGAAGGGGTTGTAAGAGAAGATCTAACTAGTGTCAGGGCAAATACAGTTTTGAATACTTTAAAAGATTTAAAAGAAAGCTATAGTACTGCATTATCATTACACCTCATAGAAGGGTATGATTATGAAGAGATTTGTGAAATTTTGAATATATCATATTCTAATTGTCGTACGCTTATTTCTCGCGCGAAGGAAAGTCTACGAAAAAAATTATTAGTTGCATGAAAACTGAAGATGAAATAGAAAAATTATTTGAACGAATGGAGAATCAACTGGATATTTTGGAGCCATCAGCTGATCATAAAGTACGGTTTTTAGAAAAGCTACAGGAGCAAAATAAAGTTGTAACACTTCCAACTACAAAACGAAACTGGATCAAACCATTAGCTATAGCTGCGTCTATCGCCGTACTTATTGGTATGATATCTATTACTCCGGTTTTTAATACTGATGATAGCGCTGATTTAGCCAGTGTTTCATCACAAATGGAAGACACGCAAAATTTCTTTACCGTTGCTATTAAAACACAACTGGAAGAAATCAATAAAAATTCATCGGCAGAAACAATTGAATTAGTTACTGATGCGATGAAACAATTAGAAAAATTAGAATCTAGTTACGAAATTCTAAAAAAAGATCTGGTAGAAAGCAATAATGACAAACGTGTAATCAGCGCGATGATTAAAAACTTTCAGAAACGAGCTTCGCTATTAGAAAATGTATTAGATAAAATTAACAACATTAACAAATTAAAATTATCAGAAAATGAAACCAATATACTATAATATCATCTGCCTCCTACTCTTAGTTCCGGCTATATGTATCGGAAACAGTGATCCTAAAATGAATGGGAAATACACCAAAGAGAAATCCTTAAAAAAAGAATTTTCGGTAAACAGTGATGCCCTTTTAAAAATTAGTAATGACTATGGCAATCTCGATATCACATCTTGGAATGAAAATAAAATCGTACTGGAAATCAATATAAAAGTCAATGGAAATGACGAGGATAAGGTGATCGAAAAATTAGGAGATATTGATGTGATTTTTGAAGCAAGCTCGCAAGTAGTAAGTGCAAAAACCGTATTCAATAAAGAAGGGAAATCCTGGTGGTCCAAATTCTCAGATGGTTGGGGAGGAAGCAATCTTAAGATGGAGATCAATTATACGGTAAAAGTTCCTGCCACAAATAACATAGATCTCAATAACGATTACGGAAGCATTACCCTGGATAAAATTAGAGGAAATGCAAAAATTAATTGTGATTATGGTCAAATCATTTTAGGAGAATTATTGGGTAATGACAATTATATTAGTATAGATTACACAGATAATAGTACCATAAAGTATATGAAAAACGGAAAAATCAATGCTGATTATTCTGATTTCATTCTAGAAAAAGGTGAAGAAGTAATGCTCAATGCTGACTACACACAGTCCAAAATAATTACAGCAAAAGAACTTACTTATAACTGTGATTATGGAAGTCTAAAAATTGAAAATGTTGGAATATTTAAAGGAAATGGGGATTATCTGGATACAAATATTGGAAATGTAAAGAATAGCATAGATATCAATTCGGATTATGGTTCTATCGATATCAAAAATTTAGAATCTACTACAAAAAATGTCACCATACGAACAGACTACACCGGAGTGGATATAGGTTATAACAATGCTCTAAATTTTGACTTTGTTATAAAAACATCTTACGGAGGCATTAATTTAGATGATGATATTAGTATCTTGAAGAAGAATAAAGAAAACTCTAGTAAAGATTATCAGGGATACCGGGGTCAAAAAAACAGTGGAGCAACAATTAATATATCCACTAGCTATGGTGGAGTAAAACTTAGAAAAAATTAATCATTCAAATATTCAATCAATTATGAGAGTAGTAACAATCTTTTTATGTTTGGCATTATGCAGTATGACATCAATTCATGCACAATGGTGGGGAAACGGAAAAAAAATAGAAGGTGATGGTAATGTAGTTACCAAAACAAGAACGACTTCAGAATACGATCAGATCAACGTGAAAGGTAGTTTGGATGTTTCTTTGATCTCTGGAAGTGAGGGAAACATTAAAATTGAGGGAGAAAGCAATCTCATTCCCTATGTAAAAACCGAAATCGAAGGAGAATCGTTAAAAATTTATGTTGAAAAGGGATATTACCTGAAGGTCAGTAAAGGCAAGAAACTAATTGTTACCGTTCCTTTTAAGGATTTAAATAGAGTAAGCTTATCGGGATCAGGAGATGTGTATGGCGATGATGTGATCAAGGCTTCGGATTTTAAAACCAGTGTTTCCGGATCCGGAGATGTCAGACTTGTAGTAGACGCTGATAGAGTAGAAAGTTCAGTGTCTGGCAGTGGAGATCTTATTTTAAAAGGATCAACTAAAAACTTAGAATGTAAAGTTAATGGATCTGGAGATATAAAAGCATATGATCTAAAAGCAAAAAATGTAGTGGCATCTGTTACAGGTTCAGGAGATATTAAAGTTACCTCTACATCATCATTAAAAGCCAGAGTAACAGGATCTGGTGATATTGATTATAAAGGAAACCCTGAAAAAGAAGATAAAAAAGTTTCTGGATCAGGTGATATCACAAAGCACTAAAAAGAAGCATATTTCAATTATCCGAAACTGCTTAAGGAGTTTTACTTCTTAGGCAGTTTTTACATATTAAATCTCTATTTTTGTAAACAACTTAAAGAAAGTGGTAATATTCATTATTCATTAGAGTGTAAAACTTTAATTTTTACCCCAAAACACAATTAGCGCTTTGCAATTTTTATCAAAAAAAGAAATTCCGTTTAATAAAATCGTCCCTAAAGGCTACGTTGACATACATTCACATTTGTTACCAGGAATCGATGATGGAGTAAAAACAATATATCAATCGGCATTTATCATTGAACAATTTGAAAAATTGGGTATAAAAAAAATCATTACTACACCTCATATTATGCAGGATGTTTGGCCAAATACTTCGGAAATCATCAAGTCCAAACATACAAAAATGCAAAATGTCTTATCTTCTCTTGATATCAATGTAACACTAGAATCTAGTGCAGAATACATGTTAGATGACTTATTTTTCGAAAGGATTAAAAAGAAAGATATTATTCCTTTACATAAAAAGCACATTCTTGTAGAGATGTCTACATTTAACCCTCCGATCAACCTAAATGAAATGCTTTTTGAAATTAAATTAGCCGGCTTCACCCCTATTCTGGCGCATCCTGAACGCTATTCGTTTTATAACGATGATATTGATAAGTTTCTGATACTGAAAGAATCTGGTCTCTTATTTCAGCTAAACCTTCTTTCCATTTCGGGATATTATGGTGAAAAAGTAAAAAATCTTGCCGTAAAATTAATGACCGAGAATCTCTTTGACTTCGCTGGCTCAGATATTCATAATTATCAACAATTTGAAATATTAGAAAACGGTTTTATTTCAAAACACGCAAAAATGGTTTCTCGACTTATGGAGAGAAATTGCTTATTTATTTAGTCCTTTGCTCCATAACCATACCCGTAACCGTAACCAACTTTGTCACCTGCTGCGTTAAGAAGCACTGCCATATTAGGTAAGCGTTTTTCTCTATAGAAGTTTTCTGGAACTTGCAAAATTCGTTTATCTGTGTAGTTTTCTCTAACGATATAAATGCTTAGATCGGCAAAGTGACCGATTAGTAATGTATCGGTAACCAAACTTACAGGAGCTGTATCAACCACAATATAATCATAATGTTCTCCCAAATACTCGAACATCTCTTTTACCCTTTCATTCATCAAAAGTTCAGCAGGATTTGGAGGAATAGCCCCAGAAGGAACTACAAAAAGAGGATCTTCTTCTCCTAGTTCATATATAACATCTTTGGGTTTAATCTCAGAATTCATAATGAAATTAGTAAACCCTGGAGTATCTTTGCCTTTGGGTAATTCAAAGAAATTATGAAATTTAGGGTCTCTAAAATCTGTACCCAGATACGCAATCTTTTTTCCGGAAATAGCTAGGGTTTTAGCTAAATTAGATGAGACTAAAGTTTTACCTTCACCTGATATAGTAGAAGTAACAAATATGACCTTCCCAGTTTCTTTTTTGGTTCCAGCCATTAAAAAGCCCAGATTGGTTCTAAGAATCCTAAACGCTTCCGCTACAGATGATCTGCTATTTCTAGAAACTATAATTTTACTTTTCTTCGTTTTTGTTTTCGGTATTGTACCCAAAATCGGCATTGAAAGCACATTCTCAAGATCTTCTCTAGAGTTTATTTTGGTATTAAATAAATCCAATAAATAAATTGTTAAGAATGGAAGTGCAAATCCCAGAAATATAGCACCAAAATAAATCATTCTTTTATTAGGAGAAACGGGATACGATCCCAATGTAGAAGCTTTGTCAATTACACGAGCATTAGATAAAGTAATATGGCTAGTAATCTCAGCTTCTTCTCGTTTTTGTAATAAATATAGATATAACTGTTCCTTAATCCCTTGCTCACGACCTATAGCCGTTAATTCTTTTTGTCGTAAAGGCGCATTATATAGTTTCCCGCTAAAATATTTGTCCTGTGTTCTTAAGCTATTTAAACTTATACTTATAGAGTTTTGCGCTCCATTTAAACTAGCAATCAACCCTTGCCTTAATGAACCAATTTGTTCATCTATGTTTACTACAACCGGATTTTGCTCGCTAGAGGATTTTAATAGTCTTTTTCGTTGACTTATCAGTTGGTTATAACGAGCAACTATTGACGAAACTGACGCATCTTCAAAACCAAGTGTAGAGGGCAGCAAGTCAAATTTTCCATCTTGACTTAGAACAAAGCGTCTAGTAGACTCTATTTTTCTTAGTTGCGTTTCTAATTGATTAATTTCCTGGAGATTTCTAGAATCAATATCAGCCACTCTTTGGGTCTGAGCTGAAACATCATTTGTCAATCCAAATTTAGATTTATATCCTGCAGCTTCGTCATCAACTTGAGATAAATCTCCTGAAATGAGTTCTAATCTTTCATTAATAAATCCTGCAGTTCTTGCAGAGGTTTGTTTTTTATTTTCAATTGTAGATTTATTATATTCTGCTACCAAATTATTGATAATATCTTTAGCTTTTTCTTTGACAGGATCATTGAGCGATAACTTTACAATAGAAGATCCTTTGCCTATTGCGATGACTGATAACTTATTTCGATAACTCTGTGCTACAATATTAACAGGTGTTATTTTAATATGGATTATCTTTCCTTTATGGGTTTCAACACTTTCAACATTCGGTGTAATCACTACATCACCAACACTTGTATTGATGGTTTTTCCAAAAGAATGATCGCTCAGCTTTTTTCCTTCTTTATCCACAAAAGAAAAGGAAGTACCTGAATTAATTAAAACCCTAAAACTTTCAGATTTAGTATGTACTATAGAATCGGCCGATAAAAAATTAATCTCTATCAAAGATTTTGGATAATTCTCGGCTTCCAATACTCTACCCTTCGTAAAATATTGAACATTTAATTTTAGATTGTTTACAACATTGGTCAGTAAAGTTCTTGATTTGATAATCTGAATTTCGTTTTCGATTTTATTTTTTGTATCATCTAATAATCCTAAATCCTTAAATGCAGATAATTCAGATTCACTGACGCTTTCTTCCTGTGAAATTAAGATCGTTCCGGACACATTATATTCGGGAATGGTGTATCGAATGTGTAAATAAGCTAAGGTTCCAAAAACCAGCGCACTTAGCAAAAACCAATACCACTTTTTTACGTATTTAAGAATCTCTTCTCTTAAATTTAAAGTTGACTTTGACGCCTTCGCAAAGGTATTGTTATCAGAATTATTATCAGAAATCATAAATTCTCTATCTTAAAATAAGAGCTAATGCAGCTAAACCTACACTGATCACACTCAAAACAACTCCTACTGTATTATCTCTACCTTTTGACGCTTTAATTTGTGCCTCATTAGGTTCTATATACAAAACATCGTTCTGAGCAAGGTAATATACGGGGGAATCAAAAATAGTTTTGGAAGTTAAGTCAACTCTGTGATAGGTATTTACTCCATCATTTTCTCTAATCACCATTACATTTCCTCTTTTACCTAGGATAGTAAGATCACCTGCTAGCCCAATTGCTTCAATAATCGTGATTCTTTCATTCGGAATCGTAAAAGATCCTGGTCGGCTAACTTCTCCAACAACAGTAATTTTAAAGTTTTTCAACCTAACGTTTACAATTGGATCTTTTATGTAGATTTTTAATCGATCCTTCAGCATGTCTTTTACTTGAACTCTCGTCAATCCTGCAATTTTTAATTTTCCTAATACCGGAAAATCAATATTTCCTTCTTCATCAATTAAATAAGTAGGTTCAAGAGTTCCATTTCCATTAGGCGCAGCACCACTATCACCGGTAGGTAAGGACAAACTAGATCCCTGCATTAAATTAAAAGGTCTCGCTGCATCCATATCTGTTGCCGAAACCAAAATACTAACGACATCATCTACTTTAAAGACCGGAGTAAAAGAATTAGTTGACTTTATTCTTTCTAAATCCTGAGAATTCTGAAAATAAACAACGTCTGTAGGTGTTTTACAAGAAAAAATAAACGTTGAAGCTACTAATAAAAGTAAAAATTTGTATGAATGCATATAGTGAATGCTTTAAGATATATCAATCAACTAACAAAAGTATGATAATAATCTTGTTTATAATAACAATTTTAAAAAGAAGACTATACAAATACTTTTGTGCTTTTGCTTTGAGTTTCTTGGTTCTTAATATCTATACTTTCAAACGTAGAGTTCTTAGAAATAAACTCTGGAACAATTTCCTTAAGTTTGGCAACAATTTGGTGATCTTGATTGAACAAATTCATAATGCATAGATCATCTATTTTATCCATTACTAGCGGACAATCTGCATCATCAAACTTGCTAATCATTATTTTTTTATGATACGTTGGTAAGGTATTCTCTGTATCGGCTAATAGCTCTTCGTAGAGTTTTTCACCAGGTCTTAATCCTGTGATTTCTATATCGATATCATTAGGATAATTTAACCCAGATAATCGGATCATTTTCTTAGCCAAATCGAATATTTTTACTGATTCACCCATATCAAAGATGAAAATCTCACCTCCATTACCCATGGTACCGGCTTCAATTACTAACTGAGAGGCTTCAGGAATTGTCATAAAGAAACGAGTCACATCTTTGTGCGTAACAGTCAATGGCCCTCCTTTTTCTATTTGCTTTTTAAACAAAGGAATAACAGAACCATTAGATCCTAAAACATTTCCAAATCTAGTGGTAATAAATTTAGTTTTACTGGTTCTGTGTAAACACTTAATGTACATTTCTGCCACTCTTTTGGTAGCTCCCATCACATTTGTCGGGTTTACTGCTTTATCTGTTGAGACAAAAACAAACTTATCCACTCCGTATTCTGATGATAAATCAGCTAACTTTCTGGTACCTAATACATTAATTTTAATCGCCTCACAAGGATTATTTTCCATCAGCGGCACGTGTTTGTAAGCCGCTGCGTGAAACACCATATTAGGTGTAAATCTTTCAAAAATAGTTTCAATACGCTGATGATCTCTAATATCTGCTACAATTGGCGTAAAATTAGTTACACCCTTACTCAATAGTTCTTGTTGCAAATCGTACAGGGGTGATTCTGCCTGATCCACCAAAACTAAATGTTTATAGCTATAAAATGATGCTTGTCTTACGATCTCACTTCCTATTGACCCCGCAGCTCCAGTAATAAGAATTACTTTATTATGAAGTTCCTTCTTAATATTTTGATTTTCTAAAGCGATTGGTGCTCTATCTAATAAATCTTCTATCTGAATTGGCTTAATCTGGGATACATTCAACTTACCATCGATCCAATCATTTATGGCCGGGATAATCTTAACTTTTACTGGCAATTTTAGTAATTGATCAGATATTTCAGATAAGCGTTGCTTCTCAATATGAGGAATGGATACGATAATCTCACTTATATTATGTTTGGAAACATAGCTTTGTGTAATAGCTTTAGAACGATATACAGTAATACCATTAATTGTTTTTCCTGCTTTTTGAGGGTTATCATCAATAAAACCAACTACAGTTACAGCTTTTTGCGAATCATTGGTAATGGCCGCTAAAGTGATCAAGCCTGAATCTCCAGCTCCATAAATCATTACTCTTGACGAATCTCCTAATTTTGACTTAACGTAGTGATAGCAATATTTGAATACTAAACGACTAACCGTTAGATTAATGATATTAAGTAAATAATGGATACAAATAATAGAAACCGGTATATTTAGTAGCTCCGGCATCAATGATAACCTACTTGAAACCATCAGTGCCCCGCTCAATGCAATTAATACAGTAACGGCTAAAAATAAGTTATAGGCATCTCTCATACCGGTATGTCTAATCACCCCCTTATGAGATCCTATCATTAAAAAACTAGTAGCTGCTAGCACAGTCATTACAGGAATTTGGTATAGTAAATTCGAAGTATCAAAATCAAGTGCAATACCAAACCTAACAACATATGCTAAAAAGAAATTAAAAATAGTGATTGCTATGTCAATTACTAATACTAGCCATTTTGATGCGTGTTTATGCGAATTATTAATTATGTAGTCCTTAATCATCTCAATATATTTTTAATTACCGACACAATTCTAAATAAATCTTCTTCCTCAAGATTAGACCCGCTAGGTAAGCAAAGTCCTCGATCAAATAGGTCATCAGAAATTCCATTGAGGTACGTATCGCACTCTACAAAAACAGGCTGGCGATGCATTGGTTTCCATAGAGGTCGTGACTCTATATTTTCTTCTGCTAGAGCTAACCTTATACCTTCTCTCAATTTATAAGAAGTAGTTTCTATACAAGTCAGCCATCTGTTAGAATAAAAACCCGTTGGCTCTTCTAAAAATTTAATTTCAGCAGAGTCTCCAAGATGTTGTTTATAAAATTCGTAGTTGTTTCGTCTGTTGTTGACATGTTTATCTAACACCTCCATTTGCCCTCTACCGATTCCAGCAATGATATTGCTCATTCGGTAGTTATATCCAATTTCGGTATGTTGATAGTGAGGCGCATTATCTCTAGCTTGCGTAGCTAAAAAGATTGCTCTATCGCGATGCTCAGATTTTTTCGCTACTAATGCCCCACCTCCAGAAGTTGTTATTATTTTATTTCCATTAAATGATAGTATAGCGATATCTCCAAAAGTTCCACACTTTACACCGTGATAGGAACTTCCTAATGATTCTGCACTATCTTCTAAAACCGGAATTTCATATTCTGAGGCTATTTTATGAACGGCATCCACATTATATGGCATTCCATATAAATGAACAGCAATTATTGCCTTTGGTTTTTTACCCTTTGAAACCCTATCTTTTATCGCTAACTCTAACTGCTCAGGACAAATATTCCAAGTCTGAGCCTCACTATCGATAAAAATGGGTTTTGCGCCTAAATATATTATTGGATTCGCTGAAGCGGCAAATGTCATACTTTGACATAACACTTCATCCCCTTGCGAAACGCCTAACAATTTAAGTCCCAAATGTAAAGCTGCGGTACCCGAACTCAATGCGGCCACAAAATTTTTTCCACCTAAATAACTCTCTATAGATTTCTCAAAACCATCTACGTTTGGACCTAAAGGTGCAACCCAATTTGTATCAAAAGCTTGTTTCACATAGCTTTCCTCCGTTCCCCCCATATGTGGTGAAGAAAGCCATATTCTTTTAGATTCTACTGCATTCATAATTTTCCCCATTAATTAATGAACATTAATCTATACTCAACAATTGTAACAAATGTGTTACCGTCGCTGATATTCTTTTTCATGACAATCTAATAAAATGTAAGGAAGAAGGGGGTAGCACTTCCAAAAATTGTATTTTACTCTTACTTGCTTTAACCACTGCTAAAATAGTTTAGTTATATTTAATATCATTAGAAAAACTGAATTTTTAGATGGAATACAAAAAAAACGCGTTTAACAGCATTACTATTTCGTTATAATTGACAAAACAATGGTTTTACCGTAAGAAAATTACTATAATATTGATTGTATAGTACAAGTAAAAACCTACAAAATATTCTATTTTGTTTAACTATTTGTGTCATAACCCTTATATTTTACGCTTTTTAACTAACATTTATCAAAAAAACATAGTAAATCTCCACTGAAATTAATTAATCCAATAACATCACAATGATACTAGTAAAATTTCAAAAAATTGGCAATGAATCACCTATTTATTTATAGGGTATTTACCCCTTGATTGTTCATTAAAAAATAGTAAGATGCATAGTCAAAAAAAGGATTGTATGAAATAATTAGATTTATTCTTGATTTATTTGATTTAATAAATCAAATTTACAGACTTGAAGAAACTAACAGCATACTGTCTTGCAAATTCTAGATCTGTAAACTACTTGTCCCTTATATTAATATTAGTGCATGTTATTTAATTCCTTAGACTTTTTCATTTTTTTACCAGTAGTATTTGTTCTTTACTGGTTCTTTTTCAATAAAAACTTAAAATTTCAGAATGTTTTTGTTCTTGTTGCTAGCTACATCTTTTACGGAATGTGGGACTGGCGCTTTTTATTTCTGATTTTAGCAAGTACTATTGTTGATTATTTTGTCGGGCAGTCGATTCATCTTAGTAATTCTAATAAGCAACGCAAAAAGTGGTTATGGATTAGTATAATTTTTAACATTGGACTATTAGGATTCTTTAAATATTACAATTTTTTTATAGAATCATGGACCGATTTTGCTTCTATTTTGGGGTATGAACTTCAAAGTTCTTGGACTTTGCAAATTATACTCCCGGTAGGTATATCTTTTTATACCTTTCAGACGATGTCTTATTCATTAGATATCTACTATAAAAGGCTTACTCCTACCAAAGATTTCATTTCTTTTGCAACATTTGTTAGTTTTTTCCCTCAACTGGTAGCTGGTCCTATAGAAAGGGCGTCCAATCTACTTTCTCAGATAACTACTAAAAGAGCTTTTGATTATAAACAATGTACCGATGGATTGAAACTTATTGTCTGGGGACTATTTAAAAAAGTGGCAATTGCAGATTCTATAGCGCCAATCGTAGATGATATATTTGCTAATTATGGAAGCTACCCTGCCTCTACTCTTATCCTTGGTGTTACGCTATTTAGTTTTCAGGTATATGGAGATTTTAGTGGTTATTCTGATATAGCAATTGGTACTGCTAAGTTGTTTGGAATAGAATTAATGTCAAATTTCAAGTTTCCGAGTTTTGCCAGAAATGTTGCAGAATATTGGCAACGTTGGCACGTTTCTCTATCTACTTGGTTTAGACATTATGTTTATATTCCTCTTGGTGGTAGTAGAGTAAGCAAACTAAAATCCGTAAGAAATATTTGTATAATCTTTTTGGTAAGTGGTTTTTGGCACGGCGCCAATTGGACTTTTATTGCATGGGGAGCCATCCACGCACTTCTATATATTCCTGTTTTTCTGATGGGACGCAATCGAATTTACATGAACAATGTAGTAGCAGAAAATAGTTGGTTTCCTTCATTTAAGGAAATATTACAAATGCTACTCACCTTCTCATTAGTGACATTCTCCAGAGTATTTTTTAGATCGGAATCTATCACTGATGCGTTTGGTTTTTTAAAACAAATCTTTATCAACTTTAGTTTTGAAATATATGAACATCCATTAGGATACCGGATGATCGATTATTTTATACTATTAGGACTTTTTGTCTTGTATGAGTTTAGGATCAGAAGAGACGAACGATCTCCTTTTAAATTTAAATCAAAGATCATACGTTTTATCGCATATACTTTGGTAATTTTAGGTATGCTCCTTTTCTTTGATGACAATATTGATAGATCTTTTATATACTTTCAATTTTAAGTTATTTAGGTTATCCGCAACAGAATTTGAACAACATGAAAAAACTTATTTTTAAAAGCGGTTTGTATTTTTTTCTCATACTCGTTTCATTAGAGATACTAGTTAGGGTTTTTCATCTAAGCAAGGATACCCCTACTCGTATTCTTGACGAGCACAAGGTAGAGAAATGGATGCCAAATCAAAATGGCTTTTCTGTAACGGGTAATAGGAGACAAAATTTTTCTGAATACCATATTAATAATTCAGGATATAACTCTTACAGAGAATTTAACCCTACAAAAGATAAAATTGAAGTTGCCTTAGTAGGCGACTCCTTTATAGAAGGGTTTCATCAAAACTACTACAATTCAATTGGTAAAAAGATTGAAAAAATAATACCACAAATTGAGGTGTATGAGTATGGATATGCAGGCTACGACTTTGCAGATCAATTACATCTTATCCACGCATATAAAGAACAGTTTAGCGAGATAGATCATATAATTCTTGGAATCAAATTTTCTAACGATCTCACTAGAGGAAAGTATGAAGTTGTTACAGGTCGATTAGCATTAGAATCCCCTATGAATAAACTTCTAAAGAAAAGTAAACTTCTGGTGTATTGCAAAAGCATAGGTATTTTAGATCCGCCCCAAAAACTATTATATCGATTGAAAAGCATTTTTATTCAAAAACCAAAAACTAAAGATTTATCTGAAGAAGAAAAACTAAAAATTAAAAAAGAAAAAGACACTAAATATTTAGCAAACTTTGTAAGTCTCATAAATGCATATGGATATGACAAGGATAAGTTTACCATGCTTTTAGACTCTAGAATAACCAGCAATTTGTTTTTATCGTATTTAGAAAAAAATAATTTTCATTGTATTGATTTTTCAAAATACTTTGAGGAAAGTAATCGATCTAAAACTTTGATTTATGATCGGCATTGGAATGATCACGGAAGAACCCTAATAGCTAAATCCATAAGTGAACACCTGAAAAGTATCAACATTACAAAAAAGTAATTAACCTCTTGTGATAACTTTTTGCATCTTTGATTTTCCTACTATCAGATAAGATTTTTTACTTTTAGAAATCTCAAAAACCTGAACATTTGATATATTATCAGTGCTTGTATACACAAAATCAAATACAAATTTTCTTAATGCTTTATACTCGTTAGCATTGTAATCTATTCGCACCAACTCCTTATCATACACTACTTTCTCCATAGGAGAAACAAGAAATTCCTCAGTAATAGTATTTGTTGTTTTCTTTCGGTTTGCCTTATACTTTTTATAACGAACATAGACAACTTTAAAAATAAACTCTTTAAGTGTTACTTTTAAAAATTCCATGTTTCCCTTAACTACAGCGATTATAGATTTTTTTGGAAATATAATTTGGTGCTCAAAATTGTAAATATGATTACACCATTCTCTCTTATAGCTCAAATCTCCCATTCCCATTTCATAAGACACGTGATTATTCTCTATTAACCAATCCAGTTTCTTATAGATCTCTACACTTCCCAAACTAAATTTTGAATAATCGATATCATAGGAAGATATAGCACTAAATAGCCTATCTTGAAAATGATGATTTAAGGATACTATGATTGGTAGATCACCGTTAAAGGCTACAAACATAGATGCCTTCTTTTCATTAATTAGAGAAAAATACATTTGCTTATAGTGATCCCATCTCAATAAAGTCTGACTAACATCATTACGTTGCTTAAATCTTCTAATCAGCATTTTCTCCAAGCAATCCATCAGGTCATTATATTCTTCCTTTCGTATTGCTCCGTAGTATGTTTTATAGGAAATAGGAAAACAAGACTCTAATCTATTGATTCTTCTTCTTATACCTTTAGCATTACTTCTAAAACGATGTTTTATATAAGCATCCGCATTTGTAAATCCATCTAAAAAAATTGCATAACCTTTAAAGAACTGCTCTACTTTCTTTACGGTATAAAAATCCGTTGTTGTAGTTGGTTTTAAATAATCAGGAATAAAAAAAACGGAATATATCTTATCTGGACTATTCTTTACATCACCATCATAATCGTGGTTTACTACGAGTTTATCTTTTCCTGCAGAATATATTGCCGGAAATAGTTTAGGGATTGAACATTTTTCATAAAGTTCGAAAAAGTAGTCTATGTTTTCTTTTTTCATCTATTGTTCAATCTATAAAACGGAAAGAAATAATTTTTTAGATCCTCTTTCTCTATATTGGCATATTCTTTATCCGATAACAAACATAATTCGTTATATATTTTTTCATTGACTATTTTTCTCCCTGTACAAAAAATTACATCTTCATCTTTAGGGAAAAGAGACTTTTTATTTTTGTACAATCCATCTCCATCTTTCATTCCTCCACCAAGAACATAATATTTTTTTCCATTCTTAATTGCCCAATCTATTACTTTTACTCTTAAGAAATCATTAGGTCTATAACTAAAATATTCGGCATCGGTCCCACCTAAGAACGCAAAAATCACGTCCTTGTAGTTGATAATAAGTTCTACAGAAATAGGGATATCCTGATAGTAGACAATGACTATAGAAAAATTATCAAGGTTTGATAAAATAAGATTTTCAAAATATGTGCTTGAAAAGAAATAAATACTATCCGCCTTATTTCTAGTCATTGTAGCAACATAAATATTATTAAAAATTTTTATAATTTCTTTCGTGATTTCATCTTTATGAAAAACCTTGAAATCCAGATCATAGTTTATCGCTTTCCTGTAATTATTTCTTACTTTAGGTAAAAAGGTGTTCCATTGATCCTCAAAATTTTCTAATAAATGTCCCTTAACATTAGCCAGTGTCCTTATCAGAGAACCTGAATAATTAAGATGGTTTTCATTCAAGCTAAAACGTATAAACTCTGTTACGATGTTATTTTCATTATACCACAGATCTACCTGCTTCCAAAACTGAATCAGATCCTCTGATGTCACATTTTCGTTATACAGAGGACCACTATACCCGTAAGGGCTAATTACATCTTGATAAGGATATTCTTTTTCTTTTATTTTTATCTTTCTTAGAATGAAAGGCATCAAAATTATGGGAACTCCATTTTTTTCGAACAAAAAGCACCTTAAAGCATCAGACTCTTTTTCAGAATGACGTAAGTGCTCTATAGAATAATACACATTGTTATTCCATTCATTCTTAAGAAGTGATTTATATTTTACAACTTCTGAACGATCATCAAGATCTTTTATGAATAAACTGTAATTTCCCTCCAATGTAAAAATGTTAATATGATTTATTTCGTTTAATGATTGATCCTTTGTTCAGTTTTTTATGACACTTTGATTAAAGTGATCATGAATTTTACCGGCTAACACTTCTGATAACCAAATAATTCTGCCACAATGCTCTACGTGCCACACAGCTTTTCCTTCAAAAATGTTTCCTGCTAATAATGGACCTACAATATGCAAATTATCAGATGTTTCTAAGGATTCGTTTACGTCAAAACCAATCTTAGATTCATTAGGAACACACAACTTCTTTTCCATTATTTTCTTAAGTAACTCCGGAATATCTGTTGCGGTCAAATTTGTACTACCGATACAATTAAAAATGATCTGAACAGCATTTTTAGACATTTTATTAGTATCTGAAGCCGTTTCTAAATATTCCAGAAAATATTCATTGTTTGCGTTTTTCTTCAGATCTACAAATCTTCCTGCAATATGATCGAAACGATTCTCTTCTTTTAAAGCATCAATGGTTTTTGAGTAGTGATAACCAGCACATCTTTGTCTTCTTCCGATGTCATTTCCATACAAACAAGCAAACTTTTTAAGCTCTTCCTGATTTAGTTTTTTTAGCAGGGATCCAAATGCACTTGAGATAATATCTACTGTAGAAGCTGCTCCTAAATCAATTTCGTCTGCCAAGTCTAAATCTCTATACGTAGCGTCCGCTATTTCTTTCGCTGTCAAACTTTCTTGATCAACCAGCGCAAGTAAATTCTTTGGAGCATATTGTTTTTTTCTTTCTTCATCAACAATTGAGTCCGGAGATAATCCCTGAGTAGAAAGAAGGGTAAACGTATTTATTTTAGATTTTATGTTTTCGTGATCATTAAGTTTATAAAGCATTTCTAGACCACTTGCATTTGCTCCAACGATTAGGGCATTCAATTGTTTGTCAGACTTATCTTTGGTAAACGTTTCAATGTTTTCAAAAACTTCTTTTAAATGTGGTTTATAAGGGTTATTCACAAAGATTAGGTCATCTTCTATGATCAGGTCTCTATTTTTCCATAAATGAACCATTGGCAGAGAACCAATAGAAAGAATTACTTTTTCTGAAATAATCTTGTCTTTATTTGCTAGAGAAACAGCATATCCATCGTTAATTCTATCTATATCAACAACTTCGGTATTGATATAGTTTACCTTGATGCTACCATTTTCCTGTGCCTGCTCGATATTCGTCTTAAGTTTTTCATCGATATAGCATCCAAAAAAGCGACGTGGAATAAAGAGATCTTCCCATTCATTATTTTTTAATTTCTCTGCATGATTAGAAATCCATTCTGATGATAAAGAACCCCCATCGGACTTAAATTCTTCTACTAACCATTCCTTATTTATGTTAAGCCACTTCATAAATTTACTCAACTCAGGTTCAGGCAAAAAGTTTTTCAGAGAAGTTATTAAAAGTACTGAAAAACCAGACCTAATACCATAGGGGATTCCTGTATAAAATTCTGGATACTTATCAATAATTGTAATCGATATTTTCTTATTTATCGAATCGATTTTTAGACGATCCAGAAAATGTAAAATTGTGAATGACGAGGAGATACCCGATCCTACAAAAGTGATATCTGTGTGGTTAGTTGTTTCAAAATCCATAAACTATGGTTTTTTTGTTTTTATTACACGAGCTGGATTACCAACTACAGTGGTATATTCTGGAACATCTTTTATTATGACGGTTCCTGCCCCTATTAATGTTTCTTTTCCTATTTCTTTTACGCCGGTCATAGCAGTTACTCCCATACCTATGTATGCATTTTTTCTAACATTAATCAGAGCTCCAATATTTACACCCGAAGACATAAACACTCCATCTTCTAAAGTTACGTGATGCGCGATAGTGCTGTCCATATTAATCATAATATAATTACCAATTGTGGTGTGCGGCATCACGATATTACCGGCAAGCATGTAAACGGCTTCACCTATGGTCACGTCTGGTGCAATCGATACCGTATGGTGCAAAAAACCAGGAATTCCATAACCTTCGTTTTTAAGTGTTGACAGGTATTCGACCCGAACTGCATTCACTCCTATCGGACAGTACACGTCCTGTATTTTGCTCTTGAACTCATCTAAAAACAAGTCTTTATATTTACCAATAACAGGTATATCTATTACTTCTTTTCCTTCAAGTTCAGGGTTGTCATCGATAAAACCAATGATGTTGATTCCAGCTTCTTTTAGATAGGAAGCATATACTTGTCCCTGTGTTCCTGCGCCAATTATAACAGCATTTTTCACTTGTGATATGATAGTTTTTAGTGGTTTTTTATTCTCTTGGTTAATTATTTCCGGTAAAAGTAGGCATATTTACATTTTCGCCACTATTAATGTCTTCTTTAAACAATACTTTCTTAGCCGTCATAAAAATAATCTTCAGATCTAATTTAAAACTTAAATTTTCGGTATACCATACGTCAAGTTTGAATTTTTCATCCCAGGAAATTGCATTTCTACCATTAACCTGTGCCCATCCGGTAATACCAGGTCTTACATTATGTCTCTTTTGTTGAAAATCATTATATAACGGTAAATACTTTACTAGCAGAGGTCTTGGTCCTATCAAACTCATATCTCCTTTTATCACATTAAAAAGCTGTGGAATCTCATCCAGTGAATACTTTCTAATAAATTTTCCGGTTTTTGTGATTCTTTTTTCAAAAGGAAGCAGCTCTCCATCCTTATCCTTTTTGTCATTCATACTCTTAAACTTGATGATCTTAAATATCTTACCGTTTTTACCTGGTCTTTCCTGAAAAAAAAATGGTCTCCCATTATTAGCAATACTCAACAATAGGATAAGTATACATATGATTGGTGATAAAACAAAAACACCTAGTATGCAAAGTGTAAAATCTAAAAATCGTTTTATAAATATCTGATACATAATTTTTTAATTATATCTAAATTGATTTATTCAAGATTTAGATAAATATCTTTTCCCTTTTTTTACCGTTTTTATTACTTCACCCGGAACGCCATATACCAATTTATAATCATCAACATCGTGTAATAATAATGATCCTGCTCCTATGATACTATGTTTACCAATATTTATTCCCTGTATCACATTAGCCCCTAGCGATATTGCTGAACAGAAACCAACAGTAACATTACCTCCTACAGTAACTCCTGGTGCTATACTCGAAAAATTACCGAGTTTTCCATCATGTCCAAAACTGGCATTCGTATTTAGAATACATCCATCCCCAATTTCTGCTAGTGCATTCACTTTTACCGATGCCAATATTACGGTTCCCTTTCCTACTGTTACACTTGAACTTATAATAGCACTTGGATGAATAATTGTTATGAATTCGAACTCGGGAGCTATTTCTTTTATACGATTATGCATACTATGCCTGGTCCAGTTATCTCCAATCGCCACGATACCCTTGGAAATACCTCTTTTTACTAAATCTTTTATTAGATCTTCAGTCCCAAGAATCTCATAACCTAACAACTTATCCCCTGTAGGTTTAAACGAGTCAATCAGTCCGTAAATCTGATATTTTCCGTTTGATTCTATAGTTTCTATAACAACTTTGGCATGACCAGAAGCACCTATAATTACAATTTTCTCCATCGGTTTTTAAAATGATAATCTAATAAAGAAATGAATCCATTTATCACCATACTATGACAAAAATCAGTTACCAATTTCGAAAAGGGAAACTCTCGCATGAAAACCGCTAAAAATAAATTTATAGCAAATAGATTTTATTACGACTTTAATTCTGATTGAATATTATTGACTAGATCTCCTACATTATTCATATTCATTAAATCCATCAATTTAAACTTGATATCAAATTTTTTCTCCACTTCTGTAATTATCATCATATGTGTAATAGATTCCCATCCATCTACATCATTTGCTGTGGTCTCATCAGAAAGTTCAAAGTTTTCGTGTTCTAATACAGCAACAAATGCTGTTTTTACTTTTGATAAAATCTGTTCTCTATCCATTAATCGGTTGTTTTTGATTGTTTAATTTATGTCGAAATGTTTTCTTAATTCTTTTCTATCAATTTTGCCATTAATACTATGAGGAAACTCTTTTATAAATCTCACATGCATAGGAATCATATAGCTTGGCATCACATTTTTCATATGATCAAAAATATATCCTGTATCAAACTCATCAGATTCAATTGCTAAACCTAACTCGGCATTTCCAAGATTATTAGTAATATCAAGGGCTACCATATTAACTTTTTTATCTGATCTAGACTTTGCGTGGTACTCGATTTCTGCAAGTTCAACACGATATCCTCTAATTTTTACTTGAAAATCTGCTCTTCCAACGTACAAAAAGTCGCCATCTTCATCTTTCAAACAAAGGTCTCCGGTTTTATAATATCTAACCTTCTTGCCATTTTCTTGTCTGGTAAAAAAGCTTAGCGCATTTCGTTCTTCGTTTTTCCAATATCCCGGTGTGATTTGTGGACCGCCAAGGCATAATTCACCAGTTTCACCGATACCTACTTCTTGATTATTTTCATTCACCACAAGATATAGTGTATCCTTTTGTGGAGAACCAATAGCAATTATGCCATTGTGTGACTTGGTGTCTGTTTCTTTATGGTAGGGATAAAACCCACTATACACCGTAAATTCGGTAGGACCGTAATAATTGAATATTTTACAATTAGGCAAACAATCACTCCATTCTTTTGCAATATCACTGTGTAAAGCACCACCTCCAAAACTACAATATCGTACATCAGGAGCATTTATTTCTCCAAAATATGGACGCAAATAATTAATTATAGAAGGCACCATCGTAAGTACGGTTAGTTTTTCTTCGTTTATTAACTTAAATATATAAAAATACTTTATGGCTCCTTTAGGTATGGTATACATGCAGGACCCGGCTAGTAACGGAAATAAATACGTTACTACCGAAAAATCAAAAGTAAGTTCAAACATTTGTAAGCATCGATCGGATGGCATCAGATTAAATGTGGGTTCTGCGTCAATGGCACCTACTAAGGCCTGAACGTTATTAAAGGTAATTGGAACTCCCTTTGGCAAACCTGTGGTGCCAGAAGTAAACAGGATGTATGCTAATTGATCCGAAGAAAAATCTTTTGGTTCTAGATTAATCTGAGCATCGGGTAATTCTTTTGAAGCTATTACTTTGTGATTTATATATTCAGAAGTTTCTGATGAATCTATCACATACTTAGTTTCTGTCAATTCAAAAACTTTTATATTTCTTTCAAAAGGAACTTCAGGATTGACGGGAACATATGCTTTTCCCTCTAACCATAAGGCAATAATACCTGCATATGTTTGAATGTCATCATTTGTTACTAAACCAACAAGTTTTTCTGATTCTTCAATAACATCAGTAATAGCTGTTCTTATTTTAGATATTTCTTTGGCAAATTCTTTATATGTATAGAAAACACTATTAATACACAAAACATTTAGTTCTGAATGTTTTTCTATTGATTCCTGTAGTCTTTTTACAAAATCCATGGTTTATTTGATTAGGCTATTGGTTAATAAAAGTGTCCATCACGGTTTAACATCATAACATTATCAATATCTATTTTAGTGTCATTATGTGCTAAACCTTTTTTTGTCACCTTGTGTGTAAAAATAGTCTTGTATCTTTTAGTAATATTATCAGATAATTTAGTGTCATCTGTAAATATGAAAGTTGTTTTATGCTTAATGAAATTTTCCATTAATGCATCAATACATAAATCGTAATTCTCATCATCTTGTACCAAAAAATACTTGATGTTAAATTCGTTGAAATTAACAACGTATGATAAAAATCCAATAAGCCGACCTGCTTTTATAATTTTCAGGTTATGAAGATATATATTATTGCTTATTCCAGTCTGTAATGATTTATGGGGATGCCTTTTAGGTACTGGAGTCTGAAGATACTGCCCAGAATCTATTTGCCAGTTTACGTATTCTTTTGTTTTATATATCAAGTCTTTATCGCAAAGAGGTCTGATAAACTCCCATGTATCATCATCTAATCGATTGATGTACTCGTACGAAAGTTCTTTTACTTTATTCTTGAGTTTAGCAGCATTAAATATCCTTATTACCAACCCCACAAAACCATCCATTCCGTCTAAAATAAACTTAAAAGATTTTAAAAATTTAAATCTTCCAATTAGCATAGAAGCATCTAAGCTAAAAAATATAGTATGCCTTAGTCGAGAAGCGATTACTTTAAAAGGTTGCTTCTCATAGAAAGTATTTACATTTTCTGCATATGATTTAATCAAAATCTGTTTTCTGGTAAGATTGACAGCCTCATTATATATATACGTTCCTAAAACGGTATCCTTATAAGTTTTATGCACCCACCAGGATATCATCCAATACACTTTTTTTGGTTTATTATCCTTTGCATTTAATAAGTCTGGAAACATGAATATAAACGAAATCATTTTGTCTCCTTCATATCCTATTACTCCGCAATAATCATCATCATTAATTCTACCATTAGCAACTAACCATAATGCTTTACTCTTTGGTAATGGCGCGAGATCATTTTTCCAATAGGTATTTTTATCAATAGCCTCGCTTAGCATTTTTTTTGTTACCCCAATTACTTGTAAATCTTTGCTCATTCTATTCTACCTATCCTACTTAAATCCAAATTGATTAGTTAGTACCATTAAACCATTCTGATGTTAGTTCGTTTGATAAATTGACATCTTCTTTTTTAATTACTTTTTTTAGTGTGAGACCCAGTATTTTAAGGTCTAATAAAAAACTACAATTCTCCACATACCAAACATCATATTCAAATTTTTTTTTCCAAGTAATTGAATTTCTTCCATTTACCTGAGCCCAACCTGTGATTCCGGGTCTAACATTATGTCTTTTTTTCTGAGTTTCATTATAAACGGGTAAATATTCTATAATCAACGGTCTGGGACCAATTAAAGACATATCTCCTATTAAAACATTTATCAGCTGTGGAATTTCATCTAAAGACGTTTTTCTAACAAATGTTCCAACAGTTGTCATTCTTTCCTTATCAGGTAATAAATTACCGTCATTATCCTTCAGATCATTCATAGTTTTAAACTTTATGATACTAAATATTTTTTCCTTTTTGCCAGGTCTTTTTTGAATAAAAAAGGGTTTCCCCCTATTAGCAATTGCTAAAAAAATTACTAAGATCAGGAATACCGGTACTATGAACACAAGCAATAACAACGCTGCGCTAAAATCCAAAACTCTTTTAAAAAAATACTTATACACCTTATTTTTCAAGTTTAAAAACAACAATATTTAAAACCGCGGAATATATTCCAGGCTATAACTTTGTAATCAAAAAATGGGGGAAATGAAATAGATAGATGATTTTTATCTGTCAAGGGGAATGCAGTGATTATCATATCTATAATCCTATCCTTAGAATCGGTGACAAATATACAATCTATATTTTACTTTTTTAACTTAATTTAACAACTTTTTTAGTAAAAAATAACTCTCTAGCATTTGCTTTATTTAAGTTTCTTACAAAATTACCTCGTTGACAATTGCTTGTTGTTTACCTGATTTTAATAAAGGGATTTCTGCAACATACTCCACTTTTATTATTGCATCTTGTCCCAAATACATCTTAAATTCTTTAATAAATTCATTTTCATTCTCAAGAGTACCATTTTTTACTTTCAATTTAAAAACATATTCATTGTTTGTTTTCTGAATAATTTGTCGCTGAATTACTTCTTTATATTTATTGATCACTAAAAGTATACTCGTGGACAATATCTCACCTGTAGTACTTCGAATCATATCCATTTTTCTTCCTTCGACTTTTTTAAGCACAAGTTTTGAATTTTTTTCTTGCTCTAAAAATTCTATAATTCCAATATCACCAGTATCATAGCGAATTAACGGAGTGTTGTAATTAAATAAGTCAGTGATAACAATCCGTCCTAGCTCTCCTGGTTCTACCCTATCATTGTCAATAAAACTTAAAACTTCTACAAAGTAACTCGCCCAATTAATTTCAAAATATTCTTTACCAATAGGTTGTTGAGCAATCATCCCATTTTCTGCGTTGGAGTATCTTGATACCATATCCACATCAAAATATTGTTTCATGGACAGTTTTGTGAGAGGATCCAAACGTTCAGACATTCCAATTACAGATCTGAGCTTGCAATCAATTGGTTTAGCTTCAATTGAATCTAAATATTTACAAATTTTATCGAAAGATGATGCATAACCCAGCATCCCTTTGTTTGATCTATCATTTTTTAAAGTATTTACTAACACTTCAATCGAATCCTTTGATAAATCAAATACATCTATTGGAGTAATATTTTGAAGAAAAGACTCAAATTTATTCTTCTTTTTAAACATCTGCCAAAATCTAAGATAGAATAATTTATATCCTAAATAAAAGCCACAAAGTTCTGAGAAATAGATAATATCCGCTGTGTTTCTTGCTTTTTTATTTAGATCTTGATAAACGGTAAATGAAGCACCTGTTGATCCACTTGTAGAAACACCTATTTTCTTTTTATTTTTATAAATTTTAGATTGAAAACTATTGTAAGAAGATTTAACAAGCTCTTTATTTATTACCGGGAAATTTTGAAGGCTTGAAGGATTTATACTATCATAATAATCACAAGTTTCTACGGCGTGTTTTAAGATAGTGTCTAAATAATAGTTTTGTTTTTCGATAGTCTGATGTGAACCTGAATATTCATTTAAACTCTTGATATCCTGGTAATGCTTTCTTACTTTACCTCCGTTAATAAAATCTAATAACCAAAAAGAAATGTTTCTTATCCTTTCACTAACTCTCATGCACTATCTTGACATCTATTAAATACTGTTCAGCAAAACTCAAAGCCACGAAATTATAATGTATAGACTATTCGACATCCCGGGTATCAATCCGAATTAGTCTATAAAGTTATGACGATGTAATTTACTTTTGTGCCCCTAAAATAGAGAATTGTTTTGATATTAATAGAAAATAATATTGCTTACAATTTTCTATATTCCTCTAAAATTTCGTTCCAAACGAATTTTCTTTCATACTTCTGGCAAATCATATCTCTAGCTTTCAGAGATAATTTTGTACAATATTCTTTATCTGTAATAAATTTCTCCATGGCATTATATAGAGCTTCAGAACTTTTCACAGGTATTATGGTTCCGTTGATTCCTTCCGTTATAATTTCGTTACAACCATTGATGTCAGTAACAATACTTGGTAATCCCATCGCTCCTGCTTGCATCACTACGTTAGGAAACCCTTCTCTATAACTCGGAAACGTAAGTGCATCTGCGATGGCAAAAAATGGTCTAACGTCGTTTTGCCATCCTACGGAAATAATATTGGGATTATTATCAATCTCACTTTCTGTTTCGGGTAATAAAGGATCTAATTCTCTTTCATAAGTTCCGACTAGTAAAAGTTTACTATTTGGCTGGATATCATTTATTTTTTTAAATGATGTAATCAACTCATTGATTCCTTTATCCTTGACAAATCGACCCACAAACACATACACAAAATCTTCTTGATCAATTTTTAACTCTTCTCTTAGTTTTGTATTATCATCTAACGAATATTTAGAAGGATCAAAATGAGAGGTATCAATTCCGTTAGAACTTCCATTAGCAATAACCTTTAGTTTTTTTGGACTGGTATACTTATTTTGAAGTATAATATCGTTGAGCCCGAACGAATTAGGATAAATCATCGTTGCACAACCATATGTCAATTTTTCTACAGCATCCAACAACAATCTTTTAGCTCCTGTTGCCTCCAACAAAGGCAATCCGGCTATGGTATGTAATCTGTGAGGTACACCGGCAAACCTTGCTGCAATCATTGATAATGTGCCTGCTTTGGGAGTATGACTGTGTACAATATCTGGTTTTTCTTTCCTGAAAACCTTATACAATTGATAAACAGCTTTTAAATCTTGCACAGGGGTTATTTTCCTTGTCATTTCTACAGGAATCGTTCTGATTTCTTCCTTTTCCCCTACTTTCTCTAAAATGTGCTCTTCTCTACTGGATACACCGATTACATCATAGTACTGTGACATAAATTTTAATTGACCTTGTAGTAGTCCGCCTAATGATCTCGGAACTGTTGTAACTCGAATGATCTTACCCCTATTTTTCACTTGTATGAATAAAATGTATTATTTAACTGCAAATATATAGATATAACAAAGGTTTAAAGTTTTTATTTAATTTCTTTTTTAACATATATTTAATCAATATATTGGAACACGTATCTAACAAATTTAATTTTGAAAGATATAAATCACAACAAAAAGAAAGAAAAAACCTACATAAACATTTTAACCTCTTATAGAATTGGGGGATAATTCCACACTTTTTATGATTTACACACACTTTTCTACAGTTTTTGGCTTATTCAGGTACTATATCTTAGACTTTAGATAAACCATTTATTTATTTTACGGCAAACCCGTATTTTTTTAAATGTTTATATATCAATTGTTTACATTTTTTAAACTTTAACATTTTTTTTCGACATAACGCACAATAACATCGATGAAAATAAGTTATCTATGCAATTGAAAACTTAAAATAACCCCCATCCAAATGAAAAAGTTACCTTATTGTCTACTAATTTTATTGAGTGTTTTATATTTCTCTTGCAGTAATGAGAGCATCGAAGAGCTTGTTTCTGAAGAAGAAGAAATAATTGATGAAGAAGATAATAATGAAGAAGAGGAAGAAGATTCTGATATTACTTCCAGCGATCCCTGTGATTTTGATCTTTCTAGCGTTGCCGCTAATTCTACCGTAGTTATCGACTGTTTATTAGACTTAGAAGGAAAAACGGTGAATTTACCTACTAACGTTACCTTTGATTTTGAAGGTGGTGACATCTTTAATGGTACACTCGTGTTTTCTGGAGGATATATCGATGGAAGACTTTTAAATTCTAAGTTGGAAACACAAGGAGATGTGTTACTTAAAGATCCTACTTTTAAATTTAAAGCATCACGTTGGGAAAATATTGTGCAAGGACAAACAACATCGGATATCGCTTTAAAAAATACTGCTGAGTTTGAAGGATTAATGTACAAAATTAAGGAAATGGGTGGAACAACATTTGAAACGAATGTTTTTGATGCCTATTTTGAAACTACAAAGGTTACCAGTACAACATCTAATCAAAACTTTTATGCATCTGTAGAGGCAATTAATGTTCCTTCGAACTTTCATTTAAAAATGTCTGACAATACAAAGTTACGCCAGTTTCCTGCAGCTTCTGGTGTAGAAAATGGTACTGTAATAGCGATCAGAGATGTAGATAATGTTATTGTTTCAGGAGGTTTTATTATTGGAGATAGGAATCAAAGAATTTACTCGCCAGAAGATGTCGGATTAGAAGGAACTCACTTAATGCATATACACTCTGGAAGAAATGTAACTATTGATGGCGTAAATTTTGTGGAAGGTTCTAAAGGTGCTATCGCAATTTATTCATTAGGTTTTTCTTTCAATCCTGATTACAAGCCAACAACAAACGTAAAAGTGGTGAATTGTACTTTTACAGATATTCGTAGAATGGGTATTGCGCTTACCGATGGACGTGATATTCTTATTGAAGGAAATACATTTACTAATATTGGTCAGCCTATGTCCGGATCTGATGGTGGTGAGGTTGGATATGCTATCAACATTGAAGCATTCAGAACTCGAAACAGTGCGGGAGTTCTTATGGAAAATGAACTTGCTTTCGATATATTAATTACCAGAAACACAGAGATTAATAGTAGAGTTGGATTTACTGCAGCTACTATCGGTCAGAAAATCACTATAGACGATAATGATATACAAACAAGATGTATAATATCTCTTGCTAACGAAACTAAAATCACTAATAATAGATTTAGTGCATCGCCGGCAGCTGGTGAAACTTTTGCTGTGTTTGCAGCTGGAAGCCATAGTGATACTGTTTTTGATAATGAGGTAAGCGGTAATGAAATATCGGGTTATGCTATCGGAATTGCTACAGATACTAATGATATTAATGTTTTCAATAACAACATTACAAATGGAGATATTGGACTACAATTAAAAGACACATCTGACTCCAGTTTTTATAACAATACTATTAACGTTAACCAAACAGGAATTAGTGCAACCAATACTTTTGTAAATAACACGACTATCAACGATAATACAGTAACTGCTGGTAGTTTTCATTTATACCTAACCGGATTTAATAATTCTTCAGACTCCAATGGATATAGCATCACTTTAGAAGGAAATAAGTTTTTAAATTCTAAAAAGGTTACAATCAATAACGCCAATGGTATTATCTTTAGAAATAATGAAGTAACTGGTGGTATTGAATTAGGAACTTCTTCTAATATCGATATTTCCTCTAATACAAAGATAGATCCTAACGATAGTGATGGCATCCGTTTGTACGGTACTCATTCTGATGTTTCTATTACTAACAATAATATATTAGAGCCTTCTGGAGCGGACAGATACGATTGTATAAATAATAATTCTGATACTCCAAATGCAATTACTTTAAACGGTAATACGTGTGCAACCAGATAAGATAAACGTGTAAATAGGTAACCCCTGTATATATAGCGAAGCCGGAATTCATTATTTGTATTCCGGCTTTTTATTTTATAAGTCGATTTTAAAGTTTCTTTTTACTGCATCAAATTTCCCATTTGGTCCAAGCGGAATATCATCTACAACTTGTATTCTATATTTTATATTTTGACCTAGTCTATCTTTCAGGTTATAAATAAGCTTTTCTTTCATTTGGTCATCAAATTTCTGGTCTGCGATCAAGTTTACCAAAATCTCATCTGGAGTTTCCTGAATAATTTGACTCTTCACAATGCCTTCTAAACCTTTATACGCGGTATCCATTCTTCCCACGTATCCTTTTTCTTTGGTCCAAAGGATATCGTCCTCTCTACCTGTCAGTTTCTCTATGATTGGCATAGCACAACCACAGTCACAGGTTTTTCCTTCCTCTGATAGCAAAACAGTATCCTCTATATTATATCTAATTAAAGGTGTTTTAAGATTTGTGAAACTGGTAACCACCAATTGAGCCACTTCTCCTGGTTTTGCTTTTTCTCCTTTTGTATTTACGAATTCAAAAACACCGGAATCCGTATTTAAATGTAAGTTACCTTGTTTACATTCTGTAATAAAAGGACTTCCTTCGCTAGATGCATACTGATTATATACGTGACAATTAAAAGCCTTTTCTATTTCCAATCTTTGATAGTCATATAAGGTTTCTGCAGTCACGGCGATAGCCTTTGGCACAAAATGTAATCTTAGATTGTTTTGATTGATACATCTGCTTATAATATATAAAGCAGAGGGATAACCATCCAAAAGAACAGGATTAAAACGGTTCAATTTTTTTACATAATGAAACAGGTTTTCATCTGTTAAATGATATGTTGACATTAATAATTGATTCTCAAAATAATTATATACCCAAAATGGTGATTTTTTTGCATCCGGCTTTACAATTAATCTTCCGGAGAATCGAACTTGCTTTACCCTCTTGGTTTCTAATCCGATTGCTTTATGAAATCTTCTCCAGAGAGCAAAAGATCTATTGATTGATTCTTTATCAAGATAATTAACGGTTGGTGCTCCAGATGTTCCGCTGGTATAGGCAACTCCATCCGTATTTCGGCTTTTATTTACCAATATATCCGGATTCGTTTTTCTTTCAGCTTTTGTTAGAATTGGCATTTTCTGAAGCACATCATAAGGATTTTCTTCTATATCCTTCAGTTCCACTCCCAATTCCTTCATCTTTTTACTATACCAATCAGAATGCTCTAATACTTCGGATAACAACAATGTCAATCTAGATTTCTGATACGAATCAATTTGATCACTATCAGCATTCCACAAAGCGATGTATTCATTTAAAAACGTATCAAACTCCTTTGTATATCGTTGTTTTGAATTCTGAAACGCTTTTATATTTAACAATATAAACTTAAACGGATAAGGTAAGCTATTGTATATTTTCTCCTGCATTTTTCCCATAGCTATGCTTTTACTTGTTCTAAATAAAATTCCTGAATCTTTTGGGTATTCGAAACGATATCATAGTTACTATCCACTATCTTTTCTGTATTATCATTTTTTATAGTAGCATCTATTTCTAATATCTTCTTAGCCCAATATTCAGCAGGTTTATCAATGGAAAGAAACGCTATATCCTCTGTAAGACTTACTTCTTTAGTAATGCTATCAGAGGCAAAAACTTTGATGCCTGCCGCCTGTGCCTCTATCAAAGTAACTGGAAGGCCTTCATAAAAAGAAGGAAAAACAAACACATCAAACATCTGAAAGAGTTCAGGAACATCTGCCCTTACTCCCAAAAAATGCAAGTTCCCTGAAATTGATAAATTTTCGGCTTCCTTTTCCATAACTTTTTGCAAAGGTCCATCTCCTATCATCACCAAATCACAATCTGGTTTTTGTTTAATTACAGCGGCAAAGATCTTTAGTAAAAAGGTATGATTTTTTTGACTTGCAAATCGTCCAACATGACCAATCACCAATCGATTTTGCAAATTAAAATCCTCCTTATATTTTTTTGCGATCAGAGGGTTGTACTTAAATTTCTTCGCATCTATTGCGTTATTCATGGTTCTAAAAGGAGTGCCATTTCCAAATAACCAATTCCCTGCTTTATCTCCGCAAGAAAATAGATGTGTAGCATCTTTTTTTACTTTCTTTTTTAGTTGAAGTTTAATTAGCTTCTTGAACGTTTCTTTTATGCTTTCTTTTTGAGAAAAAAATGAAGAAAAACTCACATCATCAATGGCAATATGAGCGTGTGCTATTCTACAGGGAATATTAAATTCCTTTGCAATTTTTAAAGGAAAGCAACTAAAAGTGTTCAGGTGAGAATGAATCATAGCATATTCTTGATGTTCCTTGAAAAAAGATCTTAACTTCTGGTAATAGTCTCCTGGAAAAAGTGGATTGATAGCATCGAATCTATAGATTTCCCCACCTAAACTTTCAATTTCATCATCAAAAGCAGCTTTTTCTTTTCTATGAACTAAAAAGTCAAATTGTACTTTGTCCTTATCAATCTTACGATAATAATTCATGATCATAGATTCTGCTCCTCCTCTATTCATGATCGTAAAAATCTGTAAAACACGTATGGTTGCCATTAGAATTCTCCTTTAGTTTTATATCGTATATACAAGTTTAATAACACTCCAAACGGTATTGCCAAAATGGTAGTTAACTTCTTTGGTGACTCGCTTATAAAAGCACTATTTTTTGTAAACATAGCACTGGATACATAATGTATAGCATTTTTAAATCGATCTTTGAAGTTCTCTGCGAGTTTCATTCTGCTTTTTCTAGAAAATGCAAATCCTTTGGGATGCCTTCTATATTGTTTCAAGATATTCATACTTGATCCATCTTGCATATATTCTACTTCACATAATACTTCATTAATGGGTAGCAGTTTATAGTCTTGATCAATCAATTGATATAAATACCCGAGAGGAACGAAACGCTCTCCTTCAAAAATAGGATATGTAGGATATTTCTTCACTACCTCAGTTCTATACACTAATTTTTTATCCCCTAAAACTTTATGTACGTTGTATAAATCATACAAAGTGGTTTCTTTGATGTGTTCGGGAATTTTGGTTCCAATAATTTTACCCTCCGGATCCGCATCTAATCCTACTAACCCTGCAAATTCTGGTTTGTCTTTTATTTTCTCCCAAGCAACAAGAATCTTTTCTATCGCCTCTTCTCCCATGCAATCATCACTGTCAATACATACATTTAACGTAGTTTCAGTTAATCGATACGCTGCATTATGCCCGCCATGCATCCCCTGATTTTCTTGATAATGATATTGTATATCAATTTTACCTTCCTTCATCCAGGAAGCTACCAAAGCTTTAGTATCATCGGTCGAACCATCGTCTATAATTAACCAAACAAAATCCTGGTTAGACTGATTGATTAAACTCTCATAACACTTATGCAAACAATAAGCCCTGTTATAGGTTGGTGTAAATACAGTTATGGTTTTCATTAGTTGATTGTTGTTTAGTGATTATCCCCAATATAAATAGTACATCATATATGTAAACGAAAAATAAACCAGCATGACTTTCCCTATCATAAAATGCTGATTCTTAAAAAACTCCTTTTTTAAAAATGGATAAATAATGACAATAGCCATCATAAACCAAGATAAATAAGCAAACCTATTGGAGTAATTAGCTTTAATCACCAAAATCCAAAATCCATTGCAAATCAGATACGTATTGAGCAACTGATAATAAAATTTATCTTCAAATTTCTTTTTATAAATAAAATACCATCCGGCGAACACAGCAAAAGCACTATGGAATAAGAAATCCCAACGAAATCCTGTACTAGCAAACGTATTTGCATCCACTTCGGATGTTAAATAACCTGTAAGTCGGTCATCTCCAAAACCTAAACCAGCAAAAAGCGTAATCCATAAACTTCCCATGACCAAAGAAAGTGGAATACAAAAAAGCCACCCTTTAAAAAAGGTTTTGGGATTATTATAAAAATTAGTTATAACATAAGCAAAAATTGGTAGGAATAATGTTTTATGAAAAAATGTCGCAGCTAGAAAAAACAAAGCCATAACAACTTTGTTTTGACGGTAGCACAATCCCCAAAGAAAAAGAGAGGTAGCAGCTCCATTTCGCATCCCATTAACTCCGTACGTCCAAAATGAAAACGAAACAATGAACATTACAAAAGAATAATACCAATATTGCCCAAATAATGTCTTCGAAATTTTATATAAAGGGAATACGTATATGAATGCACAAATAGTAAAAAATGTATGTGCTGATACGATCTGTGCTAGAGTTTTCATAAACACATGCCATCCGTAGTCATTTACTTCTGGAATATCTCCACCTAAACGATACCTATCAAAAGTTACGATGTAATTGACGGTATCCCCAAAAATTCCGCTAATAGGACGTTGACCTATATAAAGAATCAAAAAAATTAATAAAAAATATCCTGAGAAATTGATAAAAACAATATTCTTATGTTCATTAATCTGTAAAATTCTAGTATGCAGTAAAGTAAAAACAACCAGAAAGAAGCATAAATTAATATACAACGGATAATAAAACTCTAATGGCACAAAAGTGTTCATTTTACTATGCGATATTAATTATTATATGATTACTATTCTTTTGCACTTTACGGTTTCTTATTTATATCAAGAATTTAAAACTATATTTTTTTTCCATCTTGTTTAATAATGCGCGCGGGATTTCCAACAACAACACAGTTATCCGGAATATCTTTAACTACTACAGCACCTGCCCCTATAGAACAGTTATTTCCGATTTTGATATCACCAATAATAATAGCACCGGTATAAATTGACACATTATCGCCAATGATTGGTCGTTTCCCATCAACCTCTCCAACAGTTACTAAATGATTTACATACAAATTCTCTCCTATGAAATCTGCATTTAGAATGGTACTGTATGGATGTCCTGTGAGCACTCCTCCTCCAAGTTTTGTACTCATATCAATCCTAAAATATTTCTCTTTTCTACAATAAATATTTAACAAGCTGGATACAATCCCCCTGTTTCTAAAATAAAACAATGTTCTAAAGTCAGGTGAATTTGTTAAGAAATTTAAAAGTAGTGATACTTTACCGCCTTTCGCTCCTTTGGCAGTTGCCCAGCGTTCTATATCCTTATCGATATCCTCTTTATTTTTACTCATTTGATAAACTATCACGTGAGGCAATAAAAAGATCTTGTAAATATTTAAAATTAATGATCTCATCTCTTACTTATTAAATCATTAAACATTTCTTGCCAAAGGTTCATCACCGTATCCAATTGATACTTCTTGACATTCTCTCTGGCATTTACGCCCATTTTTTGTATACTTTCCTTATCATTCATCAAATTAGTAAGCTCATTTACGAAAGTATCGTTATCGTATATAGGTACGAGAATACCATTATTCTTATCTATAATATTTCTAGGTCCATAAGGACAATCAAAAGATACAATAGGTAAACCACAAGCCTGCGCTTCTAGTAAAACTAATGGAAAACATTCATTATGAGATGTCATCACAAAGATAGAAGAATGCAGCATCTCCTCTTGAATTTTATCTGTAGACCCCATAAGTTTTATAGTATCCTGAATACCTGCTCTATCAATTTTATCTTGTAGCATATTTATATAACGCTGTTCTCCATTACCATAAATATGAAGTTGCCAATCTTTTATAGCTTTTGCAATTTCTGCCCAGATATCAATTAATATGTCATACCCCTTTACCGCGGCAATCCTTCCAGCAGTAATGATTCTATTATTTGAAAGATCGGATACATCATCAGGATAAAAAGTCAATGGATTGGGAATAACTAAGGTATTTTTACTTTTATAGTAATTGGATTCATCCTTATTTAAAATAACTAACTTATCATATTTTGACTCTACGTAATCCGCATATTTGAAAAAGTATTTTTTAAATAAACTTGGATTTTCTCGTTTATCTTTTTCAATATATCTTGAATAGTGAAATTCTTTTACTTTGGGAATACCTTTTACAATAAAAGGAACAAAATAAGTGTCTACACTATGACTACAAACAACCACCACGTCTGGTTGTATTGCTTTCAATGCCGATTTAGTTCGGGAAATATGCTTTGGTAATTTTTTAAGATTGACCGGATGAAAATAAGACTTTCTTCTATTATAGTTAATTCCTAAATCTTCAAAAGTTATCCTATCATCAAATGCATAACAAGCTTTTTGTTGTTTTTGTTCTGTCGTAAGTATATATACTTCTAAATTTTGCTGAGCGGCAAAATAATTTGCTTTGATGGATAGTACTCTTTCGATACCACCGTGCAAATAAACCTGATCAATAATAAATACTATTTTCATCTTGAAGAGGTGTTTTTTAAACTTTTAAACAACAGATCCCATTCTTTTGCAATAGTTTCGGGCAGGTACTTTTTTACAGTTTCTTTGGCATTGATTCCAAAGGATTCTCTTTGTTTTTGATTCTCAATCAATGATATAATCCCCTCAGCAAAAGCATCAATATCACCATTTTCTACTAAAACACCGTTCTTTCCATCGGTAATAATATCTGAAGGACCATATGGACAATCATAGGAGACACAAGGAACTCCATATGCCATTGCTTCTGTTAACACCATACCAAAACCTTCAAAACGGGAAGACATCGTATAAATTGAAGCCTCTTGATACTTTTCTGAAATATTTTTTATGGGTGGATAGAAATTTACTGTATTCGATATTTTTAGTTTATTTGCCAAAATATCCAATCCCTCCCGCTCATCAATCGTACCGTATATATCTAAAGTCCAGTCAGAGTGCTTTTGTACAACTTGTTTCCAACTTTTCAATAAGCGATCATATCCTTTTTGAAAGCTATGCTTTCCTACAGCCAGTACTTTTTTATTTTCAAGGGTGCTTTTTGCCTCTGGATAAAATGATAAAGGATTCGGAATTACTTTCAGATTTTTAAAAGACCACTCGTTAAGATTTCCACGGGTTAATACAACAAAATGATCATAAAATCTGCCTCCAAAATTCATCAAACCATATTTGACAGATGTAATGATCCTTTTTGTTAATGATCTTTTTCCTTTTTTAATCTCAACACTTCTGGAAACATGCCGCTCATAGATCATAGGACAAGGCTTTCCAAGAATTATAGGAACGAAAAAACCTTTTAAACCATCATCACATACTGCAATTACATCGGGCTTTAACTGTTTAATCACTTTACGCAAACCGTTCATATATCCATACATTCTAGCTACAGGATTCCCTTTGGCGCTTACATTATGGTATGTTAATTTTGGGCTAAAATCATAGAAAAGATCATTGGTATCCTGATTTAGCGTAACTATATGTATATCGTAATTATAATCATCGGTAAGTTTACTTGCCTTAATAGAAAGCACTCTTTCAAGTCCCCCGGGACCATCTATACGATTCACAATATATACAAGCTTCATAAAACTTACTTAAGATTTCTACCTTAATTTTGTTTTTTATTTTTTTATAACGATATCCAAGTACGGGTAGCAAAATCCACTGGTTAAATTTTTATTGAGAGATTTTAAAAATTTAATGTATCGCAATCCTTTAAAACCAACTTTTAAAAATGCTGATTTTTCAAATTTCATCAAGCTACTGACTACATTTAAATCTTTTAAGGGTGCGATCGCCACTTCAAATTCATGATAACTAGCTCCTCTTCCCCATCTTTGAAATTTCATCATACTTTCATCATCTAATTCTCTATAAGAATCTTTGAAATTCTTTCTGTTAGAAAACTTAGAATAATAATAGGCTAACTCATCAGGAAGCCAATCATAAAAAGGCAAAGCTGCAGTATGCGAATCGTAATACCACAATCTGTTGGGTGTTTCAATAACAGCAAGATATCCTCCTTTTGACAACATACTCCAAGCTTGTTTTAATGATTCTAACCGTTCGCTCACTGTCATATGTTCCAGAACAGCATAATAGATAATGTAATCAAACTTTCTATCACTAAAATTCTTTTGGATTTCTTCTCCGTTTACGTGATGAAGTTCAGCTTCAAATCCGGCAATTCTCATTCTATCTTTGGCCACTTCGAGCGCTCCAGCATCAACATCAACCCCAACCACTTTAGCACCTTGTTCACTTAAAGCTAATGTAGATATTCCTGTACCACAACCAATTTCTAACACAGTTGCTCCATTAAGATCTTTAACACTATGTAACCATGGAGCAATACGATTTCTATTATAATATAGTCGTTCAAAGAGCTGACCGCTAATCGCTTGATTGTATTCCTCTGTAGATAATCTACTTTTAGTATTACCTCTATCTAAATAGTTTTCTTTCAGCGATTTGGTTAGTTCTTTTAATTGCTCTTTGGTAAATGCAGTATGTTTTTGTTGCATTTTTTTTGGAGCTTTAAAGAATCTATCCTTTAGCAGTTTTTTAAATACCCTTTTCATCGTTTGTGTGGTTGATTAGATTTTACTTGTTACTTTTTCTTTTAATGCATTGGCTAAATCGTGGTGTTTTTCAAGGTTTTTTACCGTTGTTTCGTTGGTTATTTTCCCTTCTAATCCAAAGTTAGAAGTATAGGCTCCTGTCTTACTATCGATATCTATTCTGTTAAACAATTCAAGAATTCCATCAAATCGGCAGGAGTCTACAAAACTATCAAAACCATTAACAAAAATTACCGGTGTTCCCATCGCCAAGCATGGTAAAGCACAATGAATTCTTGAAGTAATTACGAGTTTTGCTTTTGCATACTTATTTAAAAGATCTTCTGCCATCGCGAATTTCTCTTCGTCTGTATACGTATTTGATGGTGGTTCTTGGTTAATAAATGTAGCACTATCCAACACTTCTTTACTTATGAACTTTTTTATATGCTTATTCTTTTTTCCTAGCTTAAAAACAGAACAGTTAAGGAAATTTTTTATAGTAATTTTTGTGTTGTAAAACACTTTTTCAGGTCTTGGGTAACTATAAAGAGGATCTACAATATAAATATCTTCACCTCTTTCTGAATCATCCACTTTATAAGAATCTAGTGTTAATGTAAGACATCCTGTAAAATAGGCATCAATGCCTTTTGCTTTTAGCGTATCTGCAGTAAATTGGTCTCTACACCCTATAGGTTCGTGTTTTTTTAAATAAGCAATCCCTTTTTCACTTAACATAGCAGGCGCAGCTGTATTATTCATATGAAATGACACAAATACAGGATCTATATCGTCTGAGGGTACCCAATTATGAATATTATGGGTAAACCATCCATTCATGATTAATTTTATGGGATCCCCTTTATATTCACCCAATCGTTCTCTATTCAATAACATATCAACTTTTGGCAAAAATTGCTTTGCCGCTAAACTTTGAATATTATCTCCAACATTAAAGAAATTCTTATTCTCATCGTATGTAAGTAGTCCGTACTTCATGAATTCTACAATTAACCCAGTTTTTTTATTCTATTTGAATTTTCTATATATACTTTGTAACCAAGGAAACTTATTTCTAATGATAAACTTTAGCCTATTTTTTCCTTTATTCGCATTATTTATTTTTTCTTCTAAAAGGCGATCTACTTTTCCGTTTCTGAAATCATTCATATATTCGGTTTCGATCTCCTTATCCTCAAAAACAAAGAAAGTATCAACACTTTTTGCTTTTTCCATAAGTTCCCACCAAAAGTATTTTACTCCTTTACTTCCCGAACCAATATGCAATATTTGATAAATCTTGTTATAAACACTACCATCAACTTTAAAACCGTATTCATTTGGATTCTGGTTGTTGAGTATCAGGCCTAAAATAGTTCTAAAACATTTTTCGCAATAACTACAATTAAACTCTGTCCTTTTTTCAGAATAACACACTCGTAATCTGAATCTCTTATTTTTTTCTGAAGCAAATTTTGCAATTAGGTCTACCTTATCTTGCCTCTTAAGTTCATAACCATCATGAAACACCTTAAAACTGGAGCCCCAAGTTATTTTCTCGTCAATCTCTGGTGTTGATCCCCAATCAATATCTATATGATCTGTATAAGATGATGCTATATGAACAGATTCGTATTTATTTACAAAAGACAAAGGAGCGATAGATCCTACCAGTGCCAGTCCGTGTTGCACTTTTCCCCACCAACCAATATCTTTTAACAAAAGTTCTACCTGATACGTGTAGAAATCCCGAAGATTGGTTTCTATGTATTCTTTATTATTGCCTTTTAAAAGATCTTCGCTTTCTATGAAACCAGTGAAATCATTCCATTGATTTTTATCCTTGATCGTAATATCTGCTCCGTGAAGAGTTATTAAATCAGGTTTCTTATCATAGATTCTTATATATGTGGCATATGCATCTACCCCCCCACTAAAAAGCATTGCGGATTTATTTCCATCAAGCTTATTTTTTATCAACTTTTTAGCGATCAGTTTACCTTCAAAAGAATTGGAAGGATCTCTTTTTGTAAACTCTTTTTTAATTTCTTCCTGTGCATTGAAAAAATCTTTATCTACTTCATCTACTTCGATATCAAAACCTGCGAACCAAGCCATGGGCAACACATTCGATAAAAATGGAATTATTGAAATACTTTCTGGCGTTGAACTGACATCTATTTGATATTTTATATAAAATGGATCATTTTCTACAAATAGTTTCTGGATATTAGAACTAACTGAATAGTCATAATTGATCTTTTGACCATTTTCTGAATATCTAACCGAATGTAATCTTAAAGTATCCATTCTTTTTATTTATTTCGTTTTAACATAGAAACTATAGGTTTTCTAAACAACTCTCTTTCATACTCTAACATACCAATAAAATACATCATAAAGATAAAAACAATAGTATATGAAATGGCTTTTGCGATAAAATTAAGCCAGCCTTCTCCCGGAAAATAATTAATAAAAAAGCCTACTAGTGTAACAAATAAAATGACCAATAAAGTCTTATGAAACAGTTCTCTGAAAAAACGTATAATGTTTAAGCCAATCTTATTATGATAATAAAAGTTCATTACATTCTGCACAATAATCCATCCAGCTACAAGACCAATGATCATACCAATCGCACTGTAGTCTACAGCCAAAAATGCTCCTAACCCCACTCCTAAAAGCATAAAAACAAGATAAAGAATCGCTTTAAAAGATAACTTATTTTTAGCTTCGAGGATAGAATTACCAAACGCTTGTAACAATGGAAGTGTGTATCCAATCATAATGATAAGCGCAATCATATAAATTTCTCTACATTCTTCTGTACCATATTTACCATCGGAAGAAGATTCTCCTCCTCCTACCCAAAGATTAATAAACTGTTCTCCATACAACATAAAAGCCCCAAAAATATACATCAATATGATAAAAGATAATCTTCCTAATTTGATCATCATATCGGTCAATTCTTCTCCACTAGCGTTATTGACAGACATCTGGGTTGCCCTTGGCAAAAACACGCTAGAAATCGCTGTAGAAAACGCTCCGTAATAGCTTCCCAAAGTAATTCCTAATCCGTATATTCCTAAAACCTTTGGAATACTGATCGCCCCTAAAACCCAACTTCCTGATTTCCATTGTAACATATTTACGATTGCGAATACAAAAATCCAACTAGAATATTGAAAAATTTGTAAAACGAAAGCTTTAGAGAGTTTATGAAGTTTAAATCTAACTTTTAGTTTTACCAGCACATAGTAAGCAGATACTGAAATGGTAAGGATATTAAATACAGTATCTACAATCACCAATGCGATCGCTCTTCCTCCAAAAAACAATACTGCTACTATAGTCAATGACCTTAATAAATATCTAATGATTCCAACAGACTCAGGAAATACAAATTTCTCATATCCTTTACAAATACCTGTAAAAATCATTCCTGGTAGCTGAATTGCTAAATTAAAAATTAGAATCACGAACATTATTTTTGCAATTCTCAGCTCTTCTGCATTGAATTTCGTAAAATAGGAATCTATGAAAAAATAAAAAACAACTCCGGAAATCACGACAAGTGCGGAAACCGCAAAGTATAATAATCTAACGGTGCCTAAAAAGTTTTCCTCTCCTTTTCTATCCTTTTCAGCCCTAAATTTAGCTATAAAACGTACTACAGTATTGGTCAATCCGAAATCAAGAAGTGCTATGGTTCCTATCAAAGCACCGATTGCATTGAATATCCCGTACTCATCTTTACCTAAATAACTAACTATCAACGGAGTAATTACAATCCCGATAACATTAATTAGGAAGATCTTTAAATACGTAAGTAAAGCACCTTTCTTTAGTTGGCTCAATGTGGTTGGTTTAAAAAGTTGTTTATTTATAAATAATGAAGATTGTTTTTACTTACAGTCTTCCGTGTACTTCTTCTTCTAAAATTCCTTTTACATCATATAAAACTCCGTTCGGTTTTAAGAGTGATTTCAAATTTAAATTCAGATACTCTCTATGTGCAACGGTTAAAACAATAGCATCAAATTTAGATGTTGGTATCTCGGTAACGGTATCTAGATTATATTCGTGTTTTACTTCACTTGGGTTAGCCCAAGGATCATAAATTGTAATTTTGGTACCAAAATCTTTAAGATTATTAATCACATCTACTGCTCTGGTATTTCTAACATCGGGGCAGTTTTCTTTAAATGTGATACCTAGTACTAATACATTGGCGTCTTTAATCTTGATATCGTGATTGACCATCAACTTGATAACCTCTGAAGCCACATATTGTCCCATACTATCATTTAATCGTCGGCCTGCTAATATAATTTCTGGATGATATCCAAATTCCTGTGCTCTTTGTGCTAAGTAGTATGGATCTACCCCAATACAATGCCCACCTACTAAACCAGGTTTAAAAGGTAAAAAATTCCATTTCGTACCCGCAGCCTTTAACACCTCATTGGTATCAATATCCATAAGGTTAAAAATCTTAGCCAATTCATTAACAAAAGCAATATTTATATCGCGCTGGGAATTTTCTATAACCTTTGCCGCCTCTGCTACTTTTATCGTGGGAGCCAGATGCGTACCTGCTGATATAACAGATGCATATAATGCATCTACCTTCTTACCTATCTCTGGTGTAGAACCTGCAGTAACTTTTAGGATTTTTTCTACGGTATGTAGTTTATCCCCAGGATTGATTCGCTCTGGAGAATATCCTGCATAGAAATCTTGATTAAATTGTAATCCACTTATTCTTTCTAAAACAGGGATACATTCTTCTTCTGTAACACCGGGATACACCGTTGATTCATAAATTACGATATCCCCTTTTTTTAATACCTTACCAACTGTTTCACTAGATTTATACAAAGGAGTAAGGTCCGGTCTGTTATTTTTATCTACCGGTGTAGGAACTGTCACTATATAGTAATTACAATCTTTAATATCTTCCAGATCAGAAGAACAGTACAATCCTTGATCCATAAGCGAATCACTCTTTAATACAGATTGCAATACTTTATCTTCGACCTCTAAAGTAGTATCTCTTCCAGATCTTAATTCATCAATACGCTTTTGATTAATATCAAAACCTATTACAGGGAATTTTGTTGCGAATAACCGGGCTAAAGGAAGTCCTACATATCCCAATCCTATTATTGCTATTTTAATATCTTGCATCTTGTGGTTGTTTAATTTATTTATTGTTATGCAAAGTTATTTTAGATTGTTCCAATACCATTTAACCGCTTCTTTTAATCCTGATTTGATATCAAACTTTGGATCATAATGAAGTAGTTCTTTCGCCTTATCAACAGAAGCTAAAGAATGCGGAACATCTCCTTTACGTTCTGGACCTTTTTTTACTTCAATCTTATTGATTTCTGAATCAAATTCTGATAGATATTTCTTTAATAAAGTTACTAATTCATCTAAAGTTGTTCTTTCTCCAAATGCTGTATTATAAACCTGATTTAAAGCTTCTTGATTATCAGACACAATAGCTTTCAGGTTCATCTGAATTACATTATCTATATAAGTGAAATCTCTGGAAAAAGATCCATCACCATTAATAACTGGTGATTCGTGCTTCATAAGTTGCATTACAAATTTAGGAATCACAGCTGCATAGGCTCCATCAGGATCTTGTTTACGACCAAATACATTAAAATACCGTAATCCTATAGTGTCTAAATCGTATGTTCTTTTAAAATTATCAGCATACAATTCATTTACATATTTGGTAATAGCATATGGTGATAGTGGCTTTCCAATCTTATCCTCTACTTTAGGCAATGCTTTAGAATCTCCATATGTAGAAGAACTTGCAGCATAAATAAATCGCTTAACTTCTGCATCTCTAGAAGCTACTAGCATATTAAGAAAACCTCCTACATTTACATCATTACTGGTTACAGGATCATTGATAGACCTTGGTACAGAGCCCAAAGCTGCCTGATGCAGTACATAATCAACTCCGTTACAAGCATTATGACAATCTTCTAGATTACGAATATCACCTTCAATAAATGTAAAATTTGGATTGTCTTTGATGGCAGCTAAGTTTTTTCTATGTCCGGTTGCAAAATTATCCAAACCTATGACTTTACTACCTTTTTCTAGTAAAGCTTCACATAGATTCGACCCAATAAAACCCGCCGCTCCTGTTACTAAAACAGTTGAAGAACCTAATAGTTCTAATTGATTAGTATTCATGTATTTTTTGTATTACCCCTTGATTTTTAATCCCCTACGCTATGCATATTACATAGACTGCGCGAAATTAAGATTAAACAATAGAACACACAACTTATATCAAAGGGGATTTTAACCCTTAATAAAACTCAGAGTGTTCCGTCATCCCATAAAAAAATCAATTCATCGATTCAAATATCACAAACCACTGAAAATCAAATATATAAAATACCACTCGTTTTTATTAACAAAAAACGTTTTCGTAGTAAAAACAGGTATTAATACTTATACAGCTCTAGAAGCTCTTTTTTAAACCTATTTTTTGCCAAATATTGAGATTCTAAGCTTGGTTCAAAAGGAATCGGTGTTTCTAAACTTGCAACTCTCTTTACTGGGGCATCCAGATATTGAAAACAATTTTCCATAATCAAAGCCGAAATATCTGATGCGATTCCGCCAAACAAAGAATCTTCTTGCAAAATAATAGCTTTACCTGTCTTTCTAACTGATGCCAAGATTGTTTCTGTATCTAAAGGTTGTAATGTTCTTAAATCAATAAGGTCTGCATTGATTTCTGTAAGACTATCTGCGATCTCTAATGCCCAATGAACCCCAGCACCATAACTGATAATAGTGATGTCATTTCCTGTTCTTAATAATGCTGCCTTTCCGAATGGAATAGTGTAATAATCCGCTGGCACCTCTTGTTTAACACTTCGGTATAACGCTTTATGCTCAAAAAACAATACGGGGTTTGGATCCTCGATTGAAGTGAGCAGTAAACCTTTGGCATCAACAGGAAAAGCTGGATACACTACTTTTAATCCAGGTGTTTTTGTAAACCAGGCCTCATTGGTCTGACTGTGAAATGGTCCAGCACAAACGCCTCCACCGCAAGGCATTCTCACTACCACATCAGCAGATTGACCCCAGCGATAATGAGATTTTGCCAACAGATTTACAATGGGATTAAACCCAGAAGAGACAAAATCAGCAAACTGCATTTCTACAACAGCCTTTAGACCATTGACAGATAATCCATAAGCTGTCGAAATCACAGCCGATTCACAAATTGGAGTATTACGAACTCTATCTTTGCCAAAATCATCAACAAAACCCTCAGTAATCTTAAACACGCCTCCATAATCAGCGATATCTTGTCCCATAATTACAAGATCATCATATCGCTGCATTCCTTCTTTCAAACCTTCAGAGATAGCATCAATCAAACGAATTTCCTGGGTGGTACTATTTGGTTGAGTTTGCTGTAATTTGAATGATTTATATACATCATTCAGCTCCAGACTTAAATCCACTGATATTTTTCCTTCATCATTCGCTTTTTGCCAGTGCTCTTCTATTTCAGTTTTTATATTGGAGCGATTATGAATATCATCTGCCTCCGATAGAATACCATTATCGATAAGATAATTTCTATACGTATTAATGGGATCCTTTAATGCCCATTGCTGCATCAATTCATCAGGAACATATTTAGTGCCACTGGCTTCTTCGTGACCACGCATTCTGAAAGTTTTAAATTCTAACAATATTGGTCTTGGATTTTGTCTCATACTCTCTGCCAAATTGTATACTTTATCGTAAACTTCTAAAATATTGTTTCCGTCAATTATATGTGCCTCCATTCCGTATCCAGCACCACGGTCTGCAAGGTCTTTACAATTATATTGTTCACTTGTTGGTGTTGATAATCCGTATCCATTATTTTCAATACAGAATAGTACTGGTAAACTCCAAATTGAAGCAATATTAAGTGCCTCGTGAAAATCACCCTCACTTGTACCACCTTCTCCTGAAAATACCGCTGTAATTTGCTTATTCTTTTTTAAAATATTACCAAGTCCTATCCCGCAAGCCACTCCTAATTGAGGTCCCAAATGTGAAATCATCCCCACGATTTTGTAATCTTGCGTCCCAAAATGAAATGAGCGATCACGTCCATTTGTAAAACCATTTGCTTTACCTTGCCATTGACTAAAAAGTCTATACATAGGCACTTCACGTGTTGTAAAGACTCCCAAATTACGGTGCATTGGTAAAATATATTCCTCATTACCTAAAGCACTTGTTACTCCAACAGAAATAGCTTCTTGACCAATGCCACTAAACCATTTAGAAATTTTACCTTGCCTGAGTAAAATCAACATTTTTTCTTCAATAAGCCTGGGTTTTAGCATTTTGGTATATAAAGAAACTAAAAGCTCATCACTATACTCTTTTCTATCGAAGTTTAATAACAATTTCTCTTCTGCCATAAGGTTAAAAATCAATAAATTCTGATAACTACTAAATTTATAAATACGTAATAAGACAAGTAAATGTAATTATTTTTATCTCAGAACAGATAAAGCTTATCACAATAATATTAAGTAGTTGTTAATTTAAGCGAAACAATTCTACGAATTAATTAAATTTACTAAAGAGTAGAGATTTAATCTTGAAAAATAATTAATTTGACAGTTATGCTGCTGATTTAAAAAAAAACACATTGCTGATGATGTGTTTTTAATGAAATACAGCTATTTTAGTTTAAGAAAATTGAATAACCATGAATAATATACCAAGTGTTGATCTTGCGGATTTTTTATCCGACGATCCATCTCGCAAACAAAAATTCGTAGATGAAATTGGGAAAGCCTATGAAGAAATAGGTTTTGTAGCATTAAAAAATCACTTTCTTAGTGATGACTTAGTAGAAGAATTATATAAAGAAGTAAAAGCGTTTTTTGCATTACCACTTGACGATAAGCAGAAATATGAAATTGAAGGATTGGGAGGACAAAGAGGATATATCTCTTTTGGAAAAGAACACGCTAAAGGAAAAAAAGAAGGAGACTTAAAAGAGTTTTGGCATTTTGGACAAGAACCTTCTGAAGATGCTAATCTGATTGAAGAATATCCACCAAATGTAATTGTTGAGGAATTAAAAGATTTTAATTCTACGGGTATGGAAGCCTACAGAATGCTCGAAAAAACAGGAATATATGTATTAAGAGCTCTAGCTATCTATATTGGTTTAGATGAGCATTATTTTGATCATTGGGCTAGCAATGGCAATAGCATTTTGCGTCCTATCCACTATCCACCAATTACTGAGGAACCAAAAGGAGCTGTTCGCGCCGGTGCACACGGAGACATTAACTTGATTACTTTATTAATGGGAGCTTCTACAGGTGGACTTCAAGTACAACGGAAAGATGGAGCATGGATTGATGCGATACCACAAGAAGATGAATTGGTCATTAACGTAGGAGATATGTTAGAGCGTCATACCAATAACAAATTACGTTCTACAATACACCGAGTAGTTAATCCTCCAAAGGAACAATGGAGTAAACCAAGATATTCCATTCCATTTTTTATGCACCCAAGAAGTGATATGAAATTAAATTGTTTGGAAGAATGTATTACAGAAGATAATCCAAAACAGTATGAAGATATCACGGCCGGAGAGTTTTTACATCAACGATTAGTTGAAATTGGACTGATTAAGAAATAAACAGAAATGGATTTAAGAGATCAATTGAAAAACTTATTTCCGGATCACGAATCCACTGAAGAAGAAGTAGATCCTGAAAAAAAAGATGAGATTTGGATGCAAGAGGATCCTATCATCTGTAAATATGAGAAAAGAAAAGGAAAACCAATAACGATTTTAGAAGGATATACCGGAGCTGATGAAGATTTTAAGAAACTTGCCAAAGAAATTAAAACGAAATTAAGTGTTGGCGGTAGTTTTAAAGATGAACGCATCATTATACAGGGTGATTATCGTGATAAAATCATGGAGATCCTAAAGGCCAAAGGCTTTAAAGTAAAGCGGGTTGGTGGATGAATCATATTGTAGGACAATCTAATATTGATATAATTGGGGGCTAGCATATTACATATTACCAACGGCGATAGTTTAACTGATCGTTTAAAACAAATGCATCTTGCTGATGGAGAATTTTTGGTTTGGCGTGAAATGCTTTGTGAAGGTCCAACAGACATAAAAATCGAAACAGAAGAAGCATTAGTAAAACGAAAAGCATTTCTGAAAAAATATTATAGAATTTCTTATGAAGATTATGATAAGAAGTTTGTAAGCCAATTAGGTAAATTAGACACACCGCAAAAGTATGATGAAATTATACTTTGGTTTGAGTATGATCTTTTTTGTCATATCAATATGATAGCCGCAATCAGTTTATTGCTTCGCAAAGGAATAAATAATGATATTCCTATTTATTTAGTTTGTAGTGGTCGGGTCGAAGGTGTCAAAAAATATCTTGGACTTGCAGAGTTATCAGATGCTCAATTAAAAAATCACTTTGATAATAAAATTAAACTAGATATTAATGATTTAGAACTGGCTGCTCATATCTGGACTTTATATTGCGAGTCAAACCCAAAGAAAATAGCCGGACAAATAAAAAAACAATCATCTTTTGATTATCTATCTATTTGCTTAAGAGCTCATTTACAAAGATTTCCAAATATGCTTACAGGATTAAATATCTTAGAACATAATATTTTGGAAATGATCAACACCTATCAGATCAAGAATATAAAGCAATTAATGGGATACGCCCTGGAGTATCAAGGATTCTACGGCTACGGTGATATGCAGATGAAACGAGTATTAGCCAGGCTTTTCCAATTTTTTGATCAAACTAAAGATCAACTCCTATTATCAGAAAGAGGAAAATTAGCATTACAACAAAAAAAGAATTTTTATAACACACAAAAGTTGGATTGGAATTATGGAGGGGTTAAAAAGTATGATTATCTCTATAATAATGAGACACATAACCTACTAAAATTATAATATGCCAATAGCAGCATCTGAATTGATCCTAAATCAAGATAAGAGTATTTATCATTTAAATCTAAGACCAGAACATCTTGCAAAGACGGTAATACTAGTAGGTGATCCCGATCGCGTAGATCGTATTACTAAATATTTTGATACTGTAGAATATAAAGTTAATAAAAGAGAATTTCATACCCAGACTGGCACCTTTCAAGGAAAAAGGATCACAGTGTTATCTACTGGTATTGGTACAGACAATATTGATATTGTTTTCAATGAATTGGATGCATTGGTAAACGTAGATCTGGAAACAAGAGAAGTTAAAAAAGATCATACTACTCTAAATATTATTCGTGTTGGTACCTCGGGAGCATTACAACCAGAGATACCAATCGATAGTTTTATTGTTTCTGAGCTTGCCATAGGATTTGATAGCCTGCTTCATTTTTATGACAGCAAGGATATACAATTTCCCCAGATTTCTGAACCTTTAATGAAACATTTGGATTGGGACAAAGACAAATCAACACCTTACGTAGTTTCTTTTGATAAGAAATTAGGTAGACATATGCAAAGTGACAAAACAATCAAGGGATTTACACTCACCAATGTTGGTTTTTACGGACCTCAAGGAAGAGTATTAAGGTTAAAAACTTCTGATTTAGAATTAAACAACAAATTAGCTTCTTTTAGCTATGCAGACAAGAAGATAACGAATTTGGAAATGGAAACCTCCGGCATCTACGGTATGGCTAAACTTTTAGGTCATCGTGCAGTATCAATGAACGCTATGATTGCTAACAGAGCAACGGGACAGTTTAGTGAAAATCCAAAAAAAGCTGTTGATCGACTTATTAAGTATACTTTAGATAAAATTGTGAGCTACAAGAATTAAACTTAAAAAATACCCACCTTAGAAATATAAATTGACTTTTCTAACCAATTAATAACAAAAAAATGGACGCTAAAACGTCCAATACTTTTTCAATAGTAAATAGAAATAATTATCCAAACAATATCTTTAAACTTATTAAAAAATTAGTCGCTAATAGTAAGGCGATAAAAATCACAATTCCATTTTCTAATGTATTGCTTTTTAATTTAGCTACCTTAACCTGAGCACTTTTATTTCTTAAAAAATTCTTTTTCATAACAAATATTGTTTTATTTGGTTTTAATTACTTCGAATGTAATCGTAATTATCAGATTTATATTTCAAATATATTACTATTATTTTGAATTAAACGATAAAAAACAAATAAATTCGATGAAATACACATTTTTAACATATTTCATATTTTAGAATCATGGATACTATAAAAATTGGAGGTGTTCCAGAACACTTTAATCTTCCTTGGCATCTTACTATTGAAGAAGGTGCATATCTAGAAAACAACATACAGTTAGCATGGACTGACTTTCCAGGAGGAACTGGAGCAATGTGTGAAGCCTTAAGAAATAAAGATATAGATATCGCTATTATTTTAACCGAAGGAATCGTAAAAGATATTATTGATGGTAATCCAACTAAAATAGTACAAACCTATATTCAATCTCCTTTAATATGGGGGATTCACGTTGGCTATCATTCTGCTTATAAAAACCTCAATGACCTAAAAGGCACAAAGGCAGCAATAAGTAGATATGGATCAGGATCTCATTTGATGGCCTATGTAAATGCGCAAAATAATAAATGGGATACTGACTCCTTAGAATTTGAAGTTGTAAAAAATCTTGATGGTGCTATAAATGCTTTAACAGAAGGTAATGCAGATTATTTTATGTGGGAACATTTTACTACAAAGCCATTGGTAGACAACAAAACCTTTCGTAGAGTAGCAGATTGCCCTACTCCTTGGCCTTGTTTTGTGATAGCCGTAAGGGAAGAGATTTTAGAAACAAAAAAAGAACAAGTACGAAAAATTTTACATACAATTAATAAAACAACTTATGATTTTAAGCAAATACCAAGTATTGATAAGACGCTTTCTCTTAGATACGAGCAAAAATTAGAAGATATAAAAGAATGGTTACAAATGACAGAATGGAGTCAATCCATCATCAATAATGAAACCTTGCACAAAGTTCAAGAACAATTGTTTAGTTTGAATATTATTAACACGATAGTTGACCCAAAGGATTTAATTTTTGAATTGTAAGCAACCATTTTAAATTAATTACGTCTTAAGTAGTAAACAACTTTATTATGACAAAAAGAACATTACTTGTGATTATCATCCTATTCTCATTTCAAATTTCTTTTGCACAAGATCAATCAGATCTACCTCCTAGAGATGTGAACAAAAATGATATAAGTATTAACCCTTTTAATATCATTGCATTTGGCGCGCTTGATATTGGTTATGAAAGAGTTCTTAACGAAAATAGCAGTTTAGGATTTGATTTTTTCTATCGTCTTGCTGATGTAGATGATAACAATGATGATTATGATATCATCGATACAGATGGAATATTTGATAAAGAAATAGCATTTACCACAAGATTCAAATACTTTTTTGGAAGCAGGATTGCCAGAGGATTTTATGTAGAAGCTTTTGGAATGTTATCCTCAGGGGAGCACGACAATTACATAGAGATTTTTGATGATCAGGGTCTTCTAATTAGTGCTGGTGACGTAGAAGAAGAATATACAGATTTTGCCTTAGGATTTTCAGTGGGAGGTAAATTTGTAACCAGAAACGGTTTCTTTTTAGATATTGGATTTGGTATCGGACGAAATCTATTCAATAATAAAAGCCCCGAAGTTGTTTTAAGACCTAATCTATACCTGGGATACCGATTTTAAAAACTCATTTAGACCTTTTTTTATACTAATAAAATAATCGATTGTACGGATGGTGTCTTAGTTTACAATAGTCCACCTTTATATACTTCTTGTTCTAATTACAGATCATTGTTTACAGCAATATGTAATTCCAAAATAAATTAGGAATTATACTTAAGATACAATTATGATTAAAAATAAACCCTTATATAAAATTATTTGATACCACGGTAGGGTATTTTTTTATGAGTTTGTTTTAGAAATCAGAATAGCGTAAACGATAATTGACGTAGTCTTTTATCAATTCAGCACTATTAAGCCCAAAGTTAAAAATTGAATAATAAAAAAATGATAAAAATGAAAACGTTCTTAATTACAATTACGGTATTATTTACAATTCAGATATCCCTTGCACAGGATTCGTCAAACCTCCCTCCGAGAGACATTAACAAAAATGAACTTAGTATAAATCCTTTCAATATTATCGCCTTTGGAGCACTTGATCTTGTTTATGAAAGAGTACTCAATGAAAACAGTAGTTTAGGATTTGACTTTTTCTATAGGCTTGCAGATAATGACAATAATGACAACGATTTTGACACTGATGAAGTGTTCGATAAAGAAATAGCATTTACAACAAGATTCAAATATTTTTTTGGAAGCAGAGTTGCCAGAGGATTCTATGTAGAAGCATTTGGAATGTTATCTTCGGGTGAGCACGAAAACTACGTAAGAGTTTTTGATGATCAAGGCGTATTAATAAGTGCCGGAGATGTAGAAGAAGAATATACAGATTTTGCTTTAGGTTTTTCTGTCGGAGGTAAATTTGTGACCAGAAATGGCTTTTTTATAGATATAGGATTTGGTATTGGACGAAATCTATTCAATAATAAAAGTCCTGAAATCATTATAAGACCAAATTTATATTTGGGATATCGATTTTAGTATTTAGATTTTATCAAATTTATACTATCTCACCAATGAATAATAAAACCGTTATACAGGTTATACCCTTATTTTGGTTATAACCTGTATAATTTCTTTTATTTAACACAGATCACTTAAAAAATGAAAAAAAATTTACTCCTGATAGCAATATTGATTTTTTGTGTAAAATCTGGTCTTTCTCAAGAAGACGAATCCAATCTATACAAAAGAGATACACAAAAAAATGATATCAGTATAAACCTCCATCCATTTCTAATCACTGAAGGTTTTAGTATAAATTATGATAGAGTCCTAAAGAAAGATATTAGCATTGGAATTAACTTTTTTAAAGCATATGATAACCAGAACACTATAGATAATAGAGATATTGATATTACGAGTAGAACAAATTTTTCTATTATGCCCAATATCAAATATTACGTAGGAAAAAGGTTTGCTAGAAGATTTTATGTTCAAGGACTTGCTATGATATCCTCTGGGACACAAACTAGCTTTGTAAATAATAATCAAACGGCTCAAGATATTGATTTTACAGATATCGCTTTAGGAATTGGCATAGGAGATAAAAGAATTTTAAAAAATGGGGTTTTTATTGATTTTGGGATTGCTATTGCCTATAATATCATTGATAAAAATAGTCCTGATATATTAGTTCATCCCAATTTATCCTTAGGCTACAGATTCTAGAAGTAGAGTTTTAGAATATTAAATCATTAGATACTTAATGGTTGACATGGGAAATTATCATTTTTTTAATATTTTTTTATCAGAACATATAATTTACAATAAGAATATTTATGATATAACTAAATCATAAATCTTACAGGTTTTTCATAAGTAAAGCTTCATTTTTTTTTTGTACATTTGCCAAGCCTACCCCAATAAACTAATTATGAAAGTGTACGCAACCTTTTAAGGGTACAAACATCTAATAATTAACTAACAAATCAATTATGATTACATTTCTACTAATTCTTGGAGGGCTTATAGCATTTAATTTTATTCTTTTAAAATTTAGTATACAATCGGTGGATACTGATAAAAGAAATACTAAAGTAAACAAGGTTCAGTCAGTCAATTCTGATAACGAAATCGGGAAGGCTAAAACTGCCGGAATTCCGAAAGCTGCTTAATTTTCGGAACTCTTACCATTGGATTGGCAACTGATTATTTTCAATAAGGTATTTATTTGTTTTACTAAAATGCTTGTTTCCAAACCAATACCCTCTGTTAGCACTCAAAGGAGATGGGTGACCGCTGTTTAAAATATGATGTTTTAGACTGTCAATTTTAGCACCTTTTTTCTTGGCAAAACCACCCCACAATAAAAACACAACATCTTTTTTATTATTAGAAACTGCTTTGATCACGGCATCGGTAAACTTTTCCCAACCTTTACCTTGATGTGATCCTGCCTGATGCGCTCTAACCGTTAATGTTGCATTAAGCAATAACACTCCTTGATTTGCCCATCTTTGTAAATTTCCGTTAGAAGGAAAAGGAACATTGACATCCGCCTCTATTTCTTTAAAAATGTTAATTAAAGAAGGTGGCATTGCGACTCCATCGTTTACAGAAAAACATAAGCCATTTGCCTGTCCTATACCGTGATAAGGATCCTGACCAATAATTACCACTTTTACATCATCAAAACTGCAACAATCGAATGCAGCAAAGATTTCTGTACCTTTCGGAAAACAAGTATGAGTTTGATATTCAGCTTTGACAAAGTTAACCAACTCCTTAAAATATTGTTTTTCAAACTCATCCTCTAATTGCTCTTTCCAGCTTTTCTCAATATTTACATTCATATTAGTATAAAAAAATATCCAATTGTTTACATTTGCTTTTGCGTAAAATTAGCATGAAAACTTGTCAAACAAATAAATCAAGACTGAGTTTTATACTAAAGAAATCAACAAAAAAAAGAATACTTCCTAATAATATAGGACAACAGCATGATCCGTATTTCCGAAAAAACACTAAAAGACCTTGAATTTAACACAGTACTTGATCACATAGCTGACTTATGTAATACTGAACACGGAAAGTTAAAAGCTTTAAAAATCATTCCGTTAAGTACAAATGAAGACTTACACATTTCTTTACAACAAGTTTTTGAATATAAATCGTCATATCTAAATGATTCTAGAATACCAAATCACGGGTTTGACAGTATTGATAAAGAGCTACAGTTGTTAGGAATAGAAAATACGTTTTTAGAAACTTGGAATCTTAAAAAGATTATCTCTATTAGCGTTACGGTAAATGAACTGCTTAGTTTTTTTAGAAAATTTAATGAATTCTACCCTGTTTTATATCAAACTTCAACTGAAGTCCCTTTTACCAAAGAAATCATTAACCTTATTGAAATCGTAGTTGACAAATTTGGAGAAATTAAAGACAATGCCTCTCCTACTCTAAATTCTCTTAGAAAGGATATTAATGAAATACAAGGAAAACTTAATGGTAGCTTCGGAAGGGATTTAAACCGATATAACAGTCTTGGATATCTTGACGAAATCAAAGAAAGTGTTGTAGACAATAGAAGGGTTCTAGCAGTTAGATCCATGTATCGGCGTAAAGTAAAAGGTGCAATCATGGGAAATTCAAAAACTGGGAGCATTGTTTATATTGAACCAGAAGCTACCTTGCAATTTAGCAGAACCTTAAGCAACCTACAATATGAGGAACGAGAAGAAATCGTTAAAATCCTTAAAGATCTTACTAACAAACTTAGACCGTTTTCAGAATTGTTAGGAAAATATCAGGAATATCTGAGTGAAATGGATATCGTGTCTGCTAAATCAAAATATGCTAACAAACTAAATGGAGTGCTTCCTAAAATAACTGAAGATAGAGAACTTACCATAAAAGATGCATATCACCCACTCCTCTACTTAAACAATCAGGAAAAAGGAGAAAAAACGTATCCACAGACCATTTCTTTGGATACCAGCAATCGAATTATTGTTATATCTGGTCCTAATGCAGGAGGAAAAAGTATAACGCTTAAAACTGTAGGACTGCTTCAAATTATGCTCCAAAGCGGAATGTTAATCCCTGTGCACGAGTATAGTAGAATGTGTATATTCAATACAGTACTTACTGATATTGGTGACAACCAATCTATAGAAAACCACTTAAGCACCTATAGCTACCGATTAAAAAACATGAATTACTTTCTGAGGAAATGTAATGATAAGACTTTATTCTTAATTGATGAATTTGGTACTGGTAGTGATCCCGAACTAGGTGGGGCATTGGCCGAGGCATTTTTGGAAGTGTTTTATGAACGTGAATCTTTTGGAATAATTACCACACATTACGCCAACCTAAAAATGTTAGCAAACGAATTACCAAACATGACCAATGCTAATATGCTTTTTGATGCTAAAACTCTAGAACCCTTATTCAAACTATTTCTAGGTGAAGCAGGAAGCTCATTTACTTTTGAAGTTGCTCAAAAAAATGGAATCCCTTATAGCCTGATCAACAAAGCAAAGAAAAAAGTTGAACGAGGCAAAATTAGATTTGACAAAAGTATAGCTAACCTACAAAAAGAAAGATCGAAACTCCAGAAAACTACGTCTTCTCTTAAAACGAAAGAACAAAAAACCGAAGAAGAAAAAGAACGATTGGATAAAATAAATCAACGCTTACAATCAAAATTAGAAAGCTATCAAGAGCTCTACGACAGCAATCAGCGAATGATCTATTTGGGTCAAAAAATAAATGAAATAAGCGAGAAGTATTTCCATAATAAAAAGAAAAGAGAGCTTATTGATGAATTTATTAAAATCGTACAGGTAGAGAATTCTAAGAGAAAGAAGCAAACCGTGAAACAGAGAAAAGCTGAAAAAGCGAAGGAAGAAAAAATTGTTAAAGAAGTAGAGAAAAAAGTAGAAGTTATCCGAGAAAAGAAAAAGGAATTAAAAAAGAAAGAAGAAAAAATTGAAAAAGGCAAACCAAAAATCATTTTAAAGGTTGGTGATAGAGTACGAATGATTGATGGTAAATCAATTGGAACCATTGATACGTTAGAAAAAGGAAAAGCTGTAGTCAACTATGGCATCTTTACTACCAATGTGGCTGTAGATCAGCTGGAATTTGTAGAACGAAAAAAATAGAATACAAGTCAACTATTTACACTATTAAAGATAAAAGGCCGCTAATCGATTGATAAGCGGCCTTCTTTTTGTAGGTAAAGTTCAAGTGATTACTACTTTCCTCCTGCTAGTAAAACAAAAGAATTTCCAGATACAGGAGATACATTATAGCTTTTTACTTTTTTTAGTGTCTTCATATATTTTTCTGCTTCTAAAAAAGCTAGTTCCATAGCACTAGAAGATTTATCATCGTTAATTTCAATGGTTTTAGAAATAATGTCTCCATTAGTATATTCTACTGTCATCTTCCATTTCCCTATGGAATGAAAATTTCTTGAGGTTAAAGAGTTATTGGTAACCTCTTTCTTGTCTTCTTTTCTGTTTTTGTCTTTCTCATTTATCGGACAATTCGATAAAGAATTCGCATTCCCCAGAGTAACGCAAAATATTGTAATTACTAATAAGAGTCTCATTTTTTTAGCGGTATTGATTTGTATGATTCGAATATACAATTATTTTTTGATTATACAAATAAATTTTTATTAAAAAAATATTTGTATATTTATTTCATAAAACACCATTATGTTATGGTTAACAAGAAATTAAAAACACTACTTAAAAAAAGTAAGGGAAAAAAAACAGTGTATGGAATCTCAAAAATTTTAGGGATCAGTCCACAAGCCGGAGATTATATTGTAAAAAGAAAAGACCTAGCAAAAGATTTTGAAAGACTTCAAAAAATTGCAGATTATATGGAAGTAGAAATTAAGGACATTGTAGACTTTAAAAAGAAATGAAGCATTGTGGTTGGATCTATTTGTCCTATTCCTCTTTTAAACAATTAAACAATTAGCACGGAATTTTTTTGTAAAAGCTTTTGGTTATTTTTGAAAACCAAAAATCAAAATTTGTATGCAAATTTACCTCTACCTGGTTACCTATGTTATTTTAATCATTGGATTATCTATTTATATCTCTAAATCCTCTAGTACAGAGGACTTTTTAATTGGTGGTAGAAACCGAAGTGGATGGACTATTCTTTTTTCAAAGTTTGCGGGTGCCATTGGTGTAAGTACCTTAATCACATATACCGGATATGCCTATAAATTTGGATGGGGGCTTTTTGCTATGTCTATTGGATCCGTAATTGGTTATCTTTTATTTGCATTCTGGGCGGCACCACGAATTAAACGTTTATCAATGCAAGGTAATTTTTATACACAGGGTGATTTACCTGCGTATATTACGGCTAATAGAACCACCGGGTTGCTTACCAATGTAATAACTATTATTGTCCAATTCTTTTGGATTCTTCTCTCTTTAGCGGGTGGCGCTAAAGTGATCACTTTTTTTGGTTTATTCACTTATGAAATTGCCTTGCTTATCACAACTTCAGTAGTATTGATATATGTTTTATTTTCGGGTTATAAAGCTGTAATAATCACTGATATCATTCAGGCTATTATCATCCTGAGCTTCTTATGTATTCTAATATATGGAATGGTAGACCTAAAAGACCTTGACAATGTTTTAGCAGTTTCCACTACAGAAACTGTCCAAATAGGCAGTGTCGTTGGACTAATTCTTTATGGAGGTTTGTCCGTTTTTGGTTTAGCTGATAGATATCAACTTTGTTATGCAGCAAAAGATATAAAATCTTTAAAAACTGGAATGAGTCTTGCGATTATACCAGTACTAGTTATTGCCTTTCTACTACTAATTATTGGACTATATGTTTATCAATTAAATACTACTTTAGATCCCGATACTGTATTTGTTTTCGCTATGCAGAATTTGGTTAACGAATCTTGGATGCCTTTATTACTTGTTCTTTTCTTTGCAGGATTAATGAGTACGGCAGATACCTCTATTTTTGCAGTATCTTCTCACCTAATTTATACATCAGAAAAAAACAATAAAGTCAAATCACTGCGCTATGCGACCATTTTCACGGTCATACTTGCTTTTATTACAGCATTATTTTGGAAAAATGTGGTAGATATCACCATTATTGGAGCGGCACTACGGATGACTCTTTCTGTAGCAATGATCTATGTTATCAGAGAAAGAAAAAACAGTGGTCGTTTCATTGCTAGTGCTTTGGGTGGTGTTATTGGTTTACTTTTAGGTATTGCAGCATTTGGCCCAAAACCAACCATCGCAATTACTGTACTTGTGGGTTCACTGACCGGACTCATATTTAGATCCAAACAGGCCTGTTAAAGTATCCTTAAACCTAAATACTCAGAATTTTATCTTTTTATATTTGACGAAACACTCCTAATCGGATCAATATTATAATATGCGAAAACTAGTTGTTATCATTACTTTTAGCCTGTTATCTATACAGCTCACAGAAGCACAGCAACCTAAAAAACTTAATTCTGTAGAAATTCATGAAGCGATTAAAAAGCTGAATTTTTTAGGTTCTGTTTTATATGTTGCAGCGCATCCGGATGATGAAAACACCAGGCTTATTTCGTATATGTCTAACGAAATAAAAGCTAGAACAGCTTATTTGTCTCTTACCAGAGGGGATGGCGGTCAAAACTTAATTGGTCCGGAAATAAGAGAGTTACTTGGTGTAATAAGAACTCAGGAATTATTAGCCGCGCGTGATACCGATGGTGGAGAACAAATGTTTACCCGTGCCAATGATTTTGGATATTCTAAACATCCTGATGAAACTTTGGCAATCTGGGATAAAAAAGAAGTTTTGAGCGATGTGGTTTGGGCCATTAGAAAATTTCAACCTGACGTTATTATCAATAGATTTAATCACAGAACACCAGGAAGCACACATGGTCATCATACCTCTTCTGCCATGTTAAGTGTTGAAGCTTTTGATATGGTATCTGATAAAAATGTATACCCGGATCAACTTAAATATGTAGATACCTGGCAACCAAAAAGATTATTTTTTAACACCTCCTGGTGGTTCTACGGAAGTAGAGAAAAATTCGAGAAAGCTGACAAGTCTAAGTTTTTAGAATTTGATACAGGTGTATATTATCCAGGATTAGGACTTTCTAATACAGAAATTGCCTCACTAAGCCGAAGTCAGCATAAGTCTCAAGGCTTTGGAAGCACTGGAACAAGAGGGACTCAAACTGAATATATTGAATTAATAAAAGGGGATTTACCAAAAGACAAAACCAATATCTTTGACGGCATTGATACTTCTTGGAATCGAATTAAAGGTGGAAAAGCGATAGGTGATATCTTATACGAGGTTGAAAAAAGCTTTGATTTTAGAAATCCTGCCGCCTCTGTAAGTCAGTTGGTAAAAGCGTATCAATTAATACAACAACTCGAAAACAAACATTGGAAAACTGTAAAGTCCAAAGAAATAAAAGATATCATTGCTGCCGCCAGTGGTTTATATCTTGAAGCAGCGGCGAGTGAGCCTTACAGTACAAAAAATAATGGTCTTACCGTACAAATTGAGGCAATTAACAGAAGTAATATACCCATTCGTTTACAATCCATAGAAATTCCTGCTATCGGAATTGCTGAAAATGCATCAATAACACTGGAGATAAATAATGGTAAAAATTATGAGCTAAAAGGAAAAATAGCTCCAGAGGCTAAATATACATCACCCTATTGGTTGAATAAGAAAGGTACTTTAGGTATGTATAATGTATCTGATCAATTATTAATAGGAACACCAGAAACCAAACACCAAACTGAGGCAATTTTTAATATAGAGATCAAGGGAATACTTATTCCTTTTATAAAAGACGTAATTTACAAAACCAATGATCCGGTAAAAGGAGAAGTATACAAACCTTTTGAAATTATCCCTGCGATCTCAGCGAGTATAGAAGACAAAGTTATTATTTATGCTAATGGACCATCAAAAGAGATTCCCGTTATTCTTAAAGCAGGAGAACCTAACTTGAAAGGGACCATTGCACTTAAACATCCCAAAGGTTGGCAGGTTACCCCAGAAAATATTGATTTTAGCTTAGCTGCAAAAGGAGAAGAAAAAATCGTTTTATTTACACTTACCGCTCCGCAAACCCAAAGTGAAGGCTACATTTCGCCAGAAATAAATATTAAAGGTAAAACATATTCTGATGAAGTTATAAATATTGATTATGATCATATTCCTTTTCAGACCGTAATTTTTCCTTCTGAAACAAAAGTTGTTCGATTAGATATAAAAAAGAAAGGACAAAATATTGGATACATACAAGGTGCTGGTGATGCAGTACCGGAAAGCTTACGCCAAATAGGTTATGAAGTTACAATGATCGATCCGGAAACAATTTCTAAGAATACACTACAGTCTTTTGATGCCATTGTAGTCGGTATCCGAGCCTATAATACTGTAGAAGCGTTAAAATTTAAACAAAAACATCTGCTCGATTACGTTAATAATGGTGGAAACCTGATTGTTCAATACAATACTAACAGGAGACTGAAAGTGGAAGATAATCTAGGGCCATATCCGTTGAAGCTCTCTAGAGACCGAGTAACCGATGAAAATGCTCCCGTTACTCTTCTAGCTAATGATCATCCCGTACTTAACACACCGAATAAAATCACAAATAAAGATTTTGATGGATGGGTGCAGGAGCGCGGATTATATTTTCCAAATGAATGGTCAAAAGAATACGTGCCGATATTAGCATCCAATGACAAAAAAGAACCTGAGAAAAAAGGAGGTTTATTGGTTGCTAAATATGGAGAAGGATATTACATATATACAGGTTTGAGCTTTTTCAGAGAATTTCCTGCAGGCGTCTCAGGAGCGTATCGTTTATTTGCAAATATGTTATCTTTAGGAAAATAAACGACTTTAATGGAAAACCCTAAAACCAAAATTGCCTGGAAAAAACTTTATAGCTTAGTCTTAATAGCAAATATACTGTACTTGCTCTTTTTCTATTGGATTACAAATACTTTTTCATAAGATTTTATATGCCGGAACTTTCTAAACCAACTTCATTCACAATAGACAACTAACATATGCAACTTATAGATTGGATTGTACTCACCGGAACTTTATTATTTATTGTATTATATGGAGTTTGGAAAACTCGTGGCAGCAAAAATGTACAAGATTATATTCGCGGCGGTAATGAAGCAAAATGGTGGACAATTGGTCTGTCTGTAATGGCTACACAAGCATCAGCAATTACCTTTCTATCTACTCCCGGACAAGCATTTCATAGCGGAATGGGGTTTGTTCAGTTTTATTTTGGGTTGCCTATTGCCATGATTATTATCTGTATCGTTTTTATTCCTCTCTATCATAAATTAAAAGTATACACAGCTTATGAATACCTAGAAAGTAGATTTGATTTAAAAACTCGTACGGTTACCGCATTTTTCTTCTTGATTCAACGAGGATTAGGCGCCGGAATAACCATTTTTGCCCCGGCAATTATATTGTCTGCTGTTTTAGGTTGGGATCTAACCTCTTTAAATATTATCATCGGAATATTAGTGATCATTTATACAGTTTCTGGAGGAACCAAAGCTGTTAGCGTTACGCAAAAACAACAGATGGCTATTATTTTTACCGGAATGTTTATTGCCTTTTTCTTGATTATAAGTTATTTACCAGAAGATGTAACCTTTACAAAAGCGCTAGAAATTGCTGGAGCTAGCGGCAAGATGGAAGTGTTGGATTTTTCTTTTGACCTTAGTAATAGATATACTGTTTGGACAGGAATCATTGGAGGAACATTTCTAATGCTTTCTTATTTTGGAACCGATCAAAGCCAAGTACAAAGATACTTATCCGGTAAATCTGTAAAAGAAAGTCAATTAGGATTATTATTTAATGGTTTATTAAAAATACCTATGCAATTCTTTATCCTTTTGGTGGGAGTTATGGTGTTTGTATTCTATCAATTTAATTCTGCTCCATTAAATTTTAATCCGGCAGCAACGATAGCGATCGAAAATTCTAAATACACTCTTGAGTATGAAGAACTAGAAGATAAATTAAAAGAAATACAGAATTCTAAAGAATCCTATATCCAAAATTATTTGAAAGCGACAGAAAGTCAACAAAAATTAAAAATTAAAAATGAAATAATCGCTTTAAATGATTCTGAGAAGAAAACAAGAGAGATGGCTAAAGAATTAATAACAATGTCTGATCCAATTGTAGAGACCAATGATAAGGATTATGTCTTTATTCATTTTATACTTAATAATCTCCCCAGAGGACTTATCGGGTTATTGTTGGCAGTAATATTATCAGCAGCCATGTCGTCAACTGCTTCAGAATTAAATGCATTAGCCTCTACTACGGCAATTGATTTATACAAACGAAATATAACTAAAGAAAAAAGTGATCAACACTTTGTGACTGCTTCCAAACTTTTTACATTGCTTTGGGGACTACTGGCGATTCTCGTTGCATGTTTTGCAGATTTATTTGACAATCTCATACAGTTGGTAAATATCATCGGTTCTATTTTTTACGGTAACGTGCTGGGGATATTCTTGTTAGCCTTTTTTATCAAATTTGTAAAAAGTAATGCAGTATTTGTAGCTGCTCTAATTACTCAGGTATTTATCGTATACGTTTGGTGGCAAGATTGGATGCCATTTCTTTGGTTGAACGCTCTTGGTTGTGGAACGGTAATATTTTTAGCAATTATATTAGAATTATTTATACCGACGAGCGAAATTGAAGTTGAAGCGTAATGAACTGAACTATCAATAAAAAAGGGAAGCTTTTATTCAGAAGCTTCCCCTTTTATTTCTTTATTCTATCTTAATTATTACAGTTTATAATATCATTCCAACTACATTCTTGCCATTCATCAAACGTGACATGAGTACACCTCCCGTGATTATTTAAACAGGTCATATATCCACAAGTAGGAAGACAAATATCTTGATCAAGTTTACCTCCTTTTATTAACTTCTGTTGAGTCTTATTTAGCTCTTTTCCTAAGTTTGAAATATTCTTTAACATGATTAATCTATTTTAATTATTAATAACTAAACCAAGAACACTTAAAGGCACTCTCTGTTTATAACTAGAATTATAGAAATTTAAGCTGAAGTAAATGCTTAATCTGCAATACAAGTTAAGTCTCCGGCATACTGATTAGCGCAATGATATCCTGGGGAACATATATAATTAAGTCCACAGATATCAAAGACTATTTTCAATCCTCCATTAACTAATTTCTGTTCGTTTTTGTTTAATGATTTTCCTAAGTTTGAAATGTTTTCTAACATAATTTATATTTTAAAAATTAAAACTCTGTGACCATTTGTAGACACTCACAGTATGTGTCCAATTCTTCGCGAAAGAATATAGATTAAATAATCAGGAAAGAAACACGAGTAACTTTTTCTAATTATGCTGTTCTGTTACAACAATCATTATTTTGTTACCCAAAAAAATTATCTTTTTTTAAGAAAAAATACTAAAGCACTAAGTATTAGCACTAAAATAAGAGAAAAAAGAATTCCGTATAGGAATATATTTGATGAAAATAGTTTGGTTTCAGCATCACCAATTAATATGAAAGTTGCCCAGTAATGAGGAGAAGCATCTGATAAGGAAGCAGATTTTAAGTAGTTAATTTTTGCATTGTGTAATGCTTTGGATTTGGTCTGACCTTCTTCTAAATTATGATAGAAACTCTCCATAATTTGGGCAGTAGATTTATCATTGGCATTCCAAAGAGAAGAGACTACTGTGTTAGCTCCCGCGTAGAAAAAACCTCTTGCCAAACTCATTACACCTTCACCTTCGGCTATTTCTCCTAAGGATGTATTACAAGCGCTTAGCACCACTAATTCTGCCTGATTTCTGGAGGTATACAGCTCATGATACTCTAGATTAGTATCGTAAAATGCGATCTGAAGATTATCAGAAAAATTGGCATGTGTGGCCAGATGAATTATCTTATAATCAGAGGTTTTAGATAAAAAATTTTGTTTGGAAGCCTCTTTATTATCATACCTATCTCCTACTATATTTTTAGTGATACCTGCTATCTCTTCGCTACTATTACTAATATCTTCAAGATCATCGTGATCAAAATTTATAGGGGCAAATGTTACTATGTCTCTAGAAGGCATTCTATTTACAGTAGCATTGTGGTGTAGAAACGACATAGAATACGCGTAACTTATTTCATTATCTTCAACGAGGTATCTACTTGTATCTTTATCTATTATTAAGGACTCAAAGGGAATATATTGTAAGATGCCATCCGGAATAATTACCAAATGTTTCTGATCTAGAGACATAACGATTTTGTCTTTGGGCACTAATAAACCATATAGTTCTAATGCTGTTTTCTGAAAAACTAATCGATCCTGTTCTGTCTCAAATGGCTTAGACAAATAGTTTCTATATATTTTAACAAGCTTTTCTAATTCACTTAGCTCACCAATTCTAATGATCTCTGTTTGTGTTTTAGAAATAAACGTAGCATATACTACACTAAAAGAATCATAATACTCATCCTTATTCGTGATATATGATATTACGATATCGTCTTGATCCATGTTTTCTTGAACCTCCTTTAGATCTACAATGTCGGTGGTATTTTGATCTTTATAATATGCCGGAAATAGTATTTTTAAAGAATCTTCTTGCTTCTGGTATTTTTGTTTTAAATCAAATCGTGCATTTTCTAATAATACAATGTTATCGTTATTTTTATTAGTTAATATTTGATTTTCAAGGTCTAAAATCTGTTTTTTTAAATCATTTTCTAATGCCAATATTGTTTCAGGTAACTCTGACTTATCAATATTCTCAAGAATATCCTCCGTTAAAAGAAGTGCTTTCTTTTTTTCTGAGAAATAAAAAGCTTTTTCACTTTCTTTAAGCACTTCGCAAATTAATATTCCTTTTAGATAAATTTCTGAAGCTTTTTCTCTCCAATATAACCTAGATCCATCTTCTTTACTGATACCAATCAAAATATCTACTAACGTATCTGCTGATAGCAAGTTGGACAATGCAAGCTCTAAGTGTTTTTTATTATTCTTCTCTTCATACAACTTTATAAGGATAGTAGATTTCTGAATTAAAGCCAATAAAATATTATGTTGGTTATCAGAGATTTTTAAGTCATTAAGCTTTGGTAACACTTCAATATTTTCACCTACATTAGCACTCTCACTAAGAGATTTCTGTATATTATCTAATGCTTTATCATACTGATTATGTTCTAAAAAAAAGTGACTAAATTGATGATAGACAACTGACTTCTCTTGTGGTTCTCTAGCATATTTTAGTCCATTTTTTAAGAAAAAGAGAATACTGTCTTTTTCTTGTAATTTATGATCTATATAAAGAAGACCCAATGTAGTATATGAAGTATGTATAAAAGTAGAATCATCGTCCTTTATTGCTTGATCTAAATTTCTATTGCAATAATACTTAGCCTTATCAAAATCATATCTTTCTGCTTTAGTATAAAAATTTGCATAATAATTATTAAAGATTCTATAATCTATTGTTGAATACGTTGGCAGCTGATTAAAGAGCTGATCGATTTTATCTAATAATTCTTTTAATCTATCTAAACTATCAGGAGTACTCATTTCGAGCAAAATTAAAGCGTGGTTCAGGTACTTAATAAGTAGCACATTTTTATTCCCAATTGCCTCGAGTATAGAAATTCCGTGAACATAATATTCATCAGATCTAAAAAAATCCCCAGTCAAACTGTAGTACTTTCCTAATTCACAATGCGCTCTAGCTGTGGAATAATCATCTACATTAAGTGCTATTACTTCTCGATAACATCTTAAAGATTCTTCAAAATTTTTAATTCTAAAATACAAAAACCCTAGTTTATATAGGGCTTTTGCATACTCATTATTCTTTACATCCAACTTTCTATATAAAGATATTTCATATTCTGTGTAATCAATTGCTCTTTCGTATGACTGTATTCTATAAAGTTTCTTTGAAAAATCGCCGGCAATATTAATCGCCTCTAACTCTTCTCTATTACTTTCATATAAAGCAATAATACTGTCAACTTTTTTTTCCATAACGGAAATCTCAATATCCTCGTGATCCCACAAAGATTCATAGTATTCATAAAGATCCTGAGAGTGCGCACCAGTACAAAAAAGTATAAAAAGAACGGATAATTGAAATTTGTACAAGTTCACTAATTCCCGCCATTATAATTATCACAGTTTTTATTAAAGATCACCTGTTTTATTACTTCTCGTAAAGGCTCATCAGATGTGCTACCAACAAGAGGCGCTGGCATTCTAGCTGCTTCCACAGTCCATGTTTCTGTATCTTCATCCTCGCATTGTACCATATCGGAAATTAACAACAAACCTCTGTAATGCACTCGTACTTGATTTTTTACACTTTCGGGAGTCCCTGCTACATAAATGATTAAAACTTCCATTCTTCCTTCCTCGTCTATATAAGGTCTCCATTTTCCTTCAATTGTTTCTTCAATAGTAATATCGTTTGCAACCGGATCAGAGGTACAACCAACGATAAAAATCATTGCACAAATAATTGTAACTTTATTCAAAAAAAATTGTCTAATCATTATCTTACTTTTTTAAATTATAATATTTTCACCCTATTAGTTACCAAAAAGTTCATTTTGTTACCCAGGCGAAGATAGATATTTTGTTTAACTATGGAATCACAATATTTTAATGATTAAAAATGAACAATATCTTACCAGTTTATTGAGCAATGATTCTAAAGGAATCATGAAAATTTATACAGAAGTTTTTCCCAGAGTGAGAAAGTTTCTTTTACAAAATAAGGGCACCCAGCAGGATGCAGAAGATATTTTTCAGAAAGCATTAATTCAAATTACCGTTCGATATAGAAAAGAAAGATTTGAAATCAATACAAGTTTTGAAGCCTATCTATTTACTGCTTGTAAAAATTTATGGCGCAGACAATTAAATACTTCAAAAAATAGGGTAACAAATAGTGATGTTATTGAACTAGTACCTGCAGAGCGCGATACTGCATTAACTATTTTAGAGCAAAAGAGATGGGAATTATTTACAGAAAAACTTGATTTGATCTCAGAAAACTGTAAAAAAATATTGACTATGTTTTTTAACAATAGCTCATATGCCGACATTGTTAATAAAATGGGATATAGTTCTGAAACTGTTGCAAGGCAACGTGTTTTTAAATGTAAAACAAAATTATCCAAGACGATTAAAGAAGATCAACGCTATAATTCACTAAAAAAATTATGAGTATAGAAGAAGACATGCTGATTCAAAATTTTCTTAAGGATACTCTTTCGAAAAAAGAAAGAAGCGAAGTTTTGCTTAAAATGGAAAACGATAATGATTTTCGAGAAAAGGTAAACTTCGAAAAACAATTACTTCTAAACCTAAATGAAAGTGAATGGAGTATTAGTACGAATCATGAATTACAGGAAGTAAAAGAATACGAAGCATTGCTTAAGAGTGAATCTACTAAGGTATTAACAGATACAATTAGTGCCGTAAATCATGAGTACCAGTTAAAACAAAACAGAGGAAGCCAATCCTGGCTTTTATATACAGGTATAGCAGTTATTTTGGTTCTTATCGGTTTCACCATTTTTTCTCCTTTTAAAGCTACTCCCGAAGAATTATATGTAAGTTATTTAGATGTATCGGAATTACCTTCTTTAGTAGATCGAGGAAGTAGTGAACAAAAATCACTCATCGAAGCACAAAAATTATTTGAAACCAAAGAATATGATGAAGTTTTGGATATTTTAATCAATGGTATAGATGGTAATACAAAAAACAGAGCGATCGTTTATTTATATACCGGAATTTCTCAAATGGAATTGAATCAATTTGATAGTGCAGAAAAAACTTTTGATGAGCTAATTAATAGCAACCTAATAGATGCTCCTAAAGGAACTTGGTATAAGTGCTTACTTTATCTAAAACAAAATAAAACAGAAAAAGCAAAGAAATTACTTTCAGAAATGGTCAAATACCCAAATGGTTATAAACACAAAGAAGCCTTAGAGCTTTTGGATAAGTTATAAATAAAAAATCCATCCGCATAAAACGAATGGATTTTTATAATAAACTCTGTATAAATTTTAGAATACTATTTTCTTAATTACCCTAAAACTTCAGCTACTTTTTTACCTATTTCTGCGGGAGAATCCACTACGTGAATTCCACACTCTCTCATAATTGCTTTTTTAGCAGCAGCAGTATCTTCGCTACCTCCAACTATCGCTCCAGCGTGTCCCATAGTACGTCCTGCAGGTGCTGTTTCTCCAGCAATAAATCCAACTACAGGTTTAGAAGTTCCGCTTTCTTTGATCCATCTAGCGGCGTCAGCTTCCAATTGTCCTCCGATTTCACCAATCATCACAACACAACTTGTATCCGGATCATTGATTAATAATTCTACTGCTTCTTTTGTAGTAGTTCCAATAATTGGATCTCCTCCAATACCAATGGCAGTAGTAATACCTAATCCTTGTTTTACAACTTGATCAGCTGCTTCATATGTTAAAGTTCCTGATTTAGAAACAATACCTACATTACCTTTTTTGAAAACAAAACCTGGCATAATACCTACTTTTGCTTCACCTGGAGTGATAACACCCGGACAGTTAGGGCCAATCAAACGACATCCCTTATCTTTTATATAATTAGAAGCAGTTATCATATCCGCCACAGGAATACCCTCGGTAATAGTAATAATTACTTTAATTCCTGCATCGGCAGCTTCCATAATAGCATCTGCAGCAAATGCAGGTGGTACAAAAATAATACTGGTATCAGCTCCAACCTCTTTAACTGCATCTTCTACAGTATTAAAAACTGGTTTATCAAGATGTGTTTGCCCTCCTTTACCAGGAGTTACTCCACCAACAACATTGGTACCATACTCGATCATTTGACCAGCGTGAAAAGTACCTTCACTACCTGTAAAACCTTGAACTATTATTTTTGAATCCTTATTTACTAGAACACTCATTGGGTTATATTTTTTTATTTTTTAAAGCAGTTTCAAAAGTACGCTTTTGAACACGATAGTTAAAATGAAAAACCAAAAAAAAATCATTTTTCGAGTTTTAAATCTTTTTCTATTTATGAAAGATCATTTAACACGATAAAACTTATCAACCAGATACCGATAATTTATTCAGAGAAAAAAGATTTTAAATTTTCCGGTGTATTATCGCCTTGTTGACTAATCTGATATCCTCTATATAATTTACCATCTTTTAGCTCCCAAATAGCTATAAAATGTGCTATTGCCTCTTCTTTATCGGGTGCTTCGATAGTTTTAGCAACATAGGTATATCGAACCGTTACCATACCATCTTCTTCTAAAAGGTGGCTTATCTCGCATCTAAACGTTTCAAAAGAACTAGACATTTCTTTAAACATGGTCTTGATATCATCAAAACCCTTTTTATTATAACCAAAACTACTATTCCAATTAAGCTCTACCTCTGGATGTAAATATTCAGAAAAGGCGTCTATATTATGAATCAAATCCGTTTGATAGAAAGACTTAACTACCTCTTTTGCTGTTTTACTCATTCTTCTTTAATTTTTCTATTATTTCGGGTATTTGCCTGATGGCTGCAATTTCTTTATACTTTTTTCTAAAATCATCTGCGGGTGTCCCAAAATAGCTTTTATTTCCTTCTAACGATTTACTTATTCCGGATTGTGCTGATATTACAGCCTTGGTACCGATAGTTATACCGCTTGTCACTCCTACTTGTCCCCACAACGTAACTTCATCTTCTAGCACCACACAACCAGCAATACCCACCTGAGAAGCTATCAAACACTTTTTCCCGATAACTGTGTCGTGACCTATATGTACCTGATTATCTATTTTGGTTCCTGATTTAATCGTGGTATCACCTGTTACACCTCTATCAATAGTACATAAAGATCCTAGATCAACGTTATCCTCTATTACGACTCTACCTCCAGAAATAAGTTTATCAAAGCCCTGAGGACGTTTTTTGTAATAAAAAGCATCAGCTCCTAAGACTGTTCCCGAATGTATGGTAACATTATTTCCTATTACAGTACCATCATACAAACTCACGTTTGCGTGTATTACGCAGTTATCCCCAATCACAACATCATTGCCAACAAATACTCCAGGTTGAATAACCGTGTTTTTTCCTATTTTGGATGTTTCTGATATAATCGAAGTAGCTTTTTGAAAAGGTTTAAAATATGTAGTTAACATATTAAAATCCCTAAAAGGATCATCTGATATAAGTAATGCTTTTCCGTCGGGACAATCTACTTTTTTATTGATCAATATTACCGTGGCTGGACTTTCCAAGGCTTTGTCGTAATACTTAGGATGATCGACAAAAACAATATCACCTGGCGTAACCACATGAATCTCATTCATACCTAATACCTGAAAATCAGGGCTACCAATAAATTCCGAAGATATTATCGTTGCAATTTGTTTAAGGGTGTGTGCTTGAGGAAATTTCATTATACAATTTAGAGTTTTAGAATTCGGCTTCTAAATTACTCTTTAATACGCTCTTTATAAGTTCCTTTTTCGGTTTCTACCTTAATCTTGTCTCCTTCATTGATAAAAAGAGGTACCATTACCTCTGCTCCAGTTTCTACTGTAGCAGGTTTTGTAGCGTTGGTTGCTGTATTTCCTTTTACTCCAGGCTCTGTTGATGTCACTTCTAATATAACACTTGCAGGCATTTCTACAGAAAGTGGCATTTGATCTTCAGAATTTATTATAACCGTAACTACTTCTCCTTCTTTTAATAAATCAGGAGCATCTAGAGTAGATTTTTCCAACGTAATCTGGTTGTAATCTTCTGTATTCATGAAGTGATACGTATTACCTTCTGCGTATAAAAACTGAAACTTGTGTGTCTCTACTCTGACATCTTCAATCTTATGCCCAGCAGAAAAAGTATTATCAATTACTTTTCCGGTAGTTACACTTTTTAATTTTGTGCGAACAAAAGCAGGTCCTTTCCCTGGTTTTACGTGTAAAAATTCTATAATTTTATATATATCATGATTGTATTTAATACACAATCCATTTCTAATATCACTCGTACTTGCCATTGTTAATTTTATTACTTGTTGCTATTGTCTATTTTCAATATTTATTAATTTGAGAAATATCCTTTCATGATTCCTCGCTGAGAATTTTTAATAAATTCTAAAACTTCATCACGTTCCGGAGTAGCTTCCATTTCTGCTTCTATGATAGCTACTGCCTGAGAATTATTGTAATTACTTTGATACAAGATTCTATAAATGGACTGTATCTCTCTAATTTTTTCTGTTGTGAATCCTCTTCTACGTAAACCGATCGAATTTATCCCAACATACGAAAGAGGTTCACGTGCAGCTTTTGCATATGGCGGAACATCTTTACGAACTAAAGATCCACCAGTTACAAAAGCGTGATTACCAATACTACAAAACTGCTGTACTGCAGCCATCCCTGCTAAAACTACATAGTCTCCTACATTAATATGACCTGCAAGTGTACTATTGTTCGAAAAAATACAATTATCTCCTACAATACAATCGTGAGCAATATGACAATATGCCATTATCCAGCAATTCTTACCGATTTTGGTTTTCATTCTATCAGTGGTACCTCTATTAATCGTAACACATTCACGGATAGTGGTATTATCTCCTATTTCTGTTGTGGTATCTTCATCATTAAACTTTTTGTCTTGCGGAACTGCAGATATTACAGCTCCCGGAAAAATACTACAATTTTTACCTATTCGTGCACCTTCCATAATGGTTACATTAGAACCAATCCAGGTTCCTTCTCCAATAACTACATTGTTATGAATCGTAGTAAAAGGTTCGATAACTACATTTTTTGCGATTTTTGCTCCCGGATGAACGTATGCTAAAGGCTGATTCATTGATTTTATTTTAATGCTTTAGTTATCATCAAATATCGAATGATGTACTAAATAATTATTTTGATTTTACTATTTGTGCCATAAGTTCTGCTTCTGTTACTAATCTTCCATTAGCATAAGCAAAACCTTGCATATGACAAATTCCTCTTCTGATCGGAGTAAGCAATTCTAATTTGAATATCAGCGTATCTCCGGGCAGCACTTGTTGTTTAAATTTTACTTTATCTATTTTCATAAAATATGTCAAGTAATTTTCTGGATCTGGAACAGTGCTTAGAGCCAAAATCCCACCGGTCTGTGCCATAGCTTCTACTTGCATTACTCCGGGCATTACCGGAGCACCAGGAAAATGTCCTACAAAGAAAGGTTCATTCATAGTCACATTTTTCATTCCTACTACATGCTTATCAGACATTTCCAAAATTCTATCAATCAATAAAAATGGCGGTCTATGTGGAAGCATAGACATTATTTTATTGATGTCCATCAATGGTTCCTGATTCAGATCAAATTGCGGAACTTTATTCCTTTTTTCAATTTTTATGATCTTGGAAAGTTTCTTTGCAAATTGGGTATTTACGTAATGCCCTGGTTTGTTAGCTATAATTTTCCCTCTGATTCTAGTGCCTATCAAGGCTAAATCCCCTATAACATCTAGTAGCTTGTGTCTGGCAGCCTCATTTGGGTAATGAAGCGTCAGATTATCTAATATTCCATTAGGTTTGATTGCAATGGATTCTTTTCCAAATGCGACTTTGAGCTTTTCCATCGTATCTTGACTTAGCTCCTTATCTACATACACTATAGCATTATTTAGATCTCCTCCTTTGATAAGACCATGTTCCAGTAACATTTCCAATTCGTGAAGAAAACTGAACGTTCTGGCATCGGCAATTTCTTCTTTAAATTCTGAAAGATGCTTTAAAGATGCATTTTGAGTGCCTAGAACTTTGGTTCCAAAGTCTACCATTGTTGTTACCTGATATTCATCTGACGGCATTACAATAATTTCACTGCCAGACTCCTCATCGGTGTAAGAGATTACATCTTTTACAATATACTCATCTCTTTCTGCTTCTTGCTCTACTATACCCGCTTCTTCCAAAGCTTTTATAAAAAACTTACTAGAACCATCCATAATCGGAGGCTCTGATGCATTGAGTTCTATTAAAAGATTATCTATTTCTAGGCCAACACAAGCGGCAAGAACGTGTTCTGATGTTTGTATACTTACGCCATTTTTTTCAAGGTTAGTGCCTCTTTGAGTGTTTACTACATAGTTGGCATCTGCCTCAATAATCGGGTTACCTTCTAAGTCAACACGACAAAAAGCATACCCATGATTCTCTGGAGCTGGTTTAAAAGTTAACGTAACTTCTTTACCTGTGTGAAGCCCAACTCCTTTTAGTTCAACTTCTTTTTGAATAGTTCTCTGTTTATTTGCAACGGAATTACTCATTCTCTTTTATCTTTTTCTCAAGTTTGTATACTCTGTCTACTATTTTGGGTAAATTTTTAAAATGTACATAAGATTTATTATAATCAGAGTACCCTAAAGCCGGTGATCCTTGTATCGCTTCTCCGTCTTTTATATTTCTTCCTATTCCGGACTGTGCCTGGATTCTAACTCTATCACCAATTACCAGATGACCTGCTATACCAACCTGCCCTCCGATTAGACAATGCTTTCCTATTTTTGTTGATCCTGCAATACCGGTTTGCGCGGCTATCGCTGTATGCTCTCCGATTTCTACATTATGTGCAATCTGGATCTGATTATCTAATTTTACTCCTTTACGAATAATAGTGGATCCGAGTGTTGCTCGATCTATTGTCGTTCCTGCACCCACATCTACGTTTTCTTCAATGATAACATTGCCGGTTTGTGGCACTTTACTATACTCACCTTTTTCATTAGGTGTAAATCCGAAACCATCCGCTCCAACAATTACTCCACTATGAATTACACAATTATCTCCTATAATAGACTCTGAATAAATTTTAGCACCGGCAAAAACAACAACATTATCTCCTATAGTAACGTTATCTCCTATATAAACGTTCGGATAAATCTTGACGTTTAATCCAATATTTACATTATCGCCTAAGTAAGAAAATGCACCCAGATATATATTCTCACCATATTTTGCAGTTTCAGAAATAAAACTAGGTTGTTCAATACCCGCTTTATTCATCTTTACCATATTATAATAATCCAAGAGTTGAGAAAATGCTTTATAAGCATCATCTACTCTTATTAGTGTAGTCTTTATATTAGCCTCGGCTTCAAAAGATTTGTCTACTATAGTAATCGATGCATCGGTAGAATAAATATATGGAGTATATTTAGGATTAGACAAAAAAGTTAACGAACCTTTAGTTCCTTCTTCTATCTTTGCTAGTTTTGATACCTCAACAGTTTCATCTCCTTCGATTTCACCATTTAGTATCCCCGCAATTTGTGTGGCTGTAAAAATCATTAGCAACAAAAGTATAAAAAATGTGTTAATCTATATACTTTGGATAACAGATAAAATATTTAGTTACCGGTTTTGACAATGCCTTCAAGTTAAATTGATCCGTAGCACTCACAATATCAACTATTTTGCTTGATTTATACAAGATGTTTATATTCTGTTTATTTTGATGGTATGCCTGGTTAGAAATCTTTCCTGTAAACACAAAATAACGAGCTTCATCATCAGAAATTTCATGTTTCATCTTAAATTCCTCCAATCGCTTTTTGATTTTACCTTCGCTAAAGGCTTTCTTTTTTATTTTAATTCTTAATAAATCTCGTTCAATGATCATACAACAAAGGTTTCTCAAGACAAAATCATTAGACATGGCCCATTCTTTCATGGCAGAAACAATATCATAATCATCCAGTTTTGCAAAAGTTTCTAAAACCTCATCTGTAAAATTATCTGAAGTAATTTTATTTTCCAGGAAGAATAATAAAGCTTTGCTCGCGTGTAGCTTTTCTCCTAGATTTACTAATTCTTTGGCTCTTTTTAATACTCTTATCAATAAACTTTCTGCCACAAGACTAGTCTTATGCAAATATACCTGCCAATACATCAAACGTCTGGCTAACAAAAACTTTTCTACAGAGTAAATCCCCTTTTCTTCCACCACCAATTCATCATTAACCACATTTAGCATCGTAATCAAACGTTCACTATTAATATTCCCTTCAGCAACACCTGTATAAAAGCTATCTCTTTTTAAATAATCCATACGATCCATATCTAATTGCCCGGAAATTAGTTGATGAAGAAACAGACGATCATGCTCTCCTTTGAAAATTTGAATAGCGAGCGTTAAACTACCGTTAAATTCCTCATTTATTTTCTCCATAAACATGAGAGAAATCGACTCATGATTGACCTCATTTACAATACTATGTTCCATCGCATGAGAAAAGGGTCCGTGCCCAATATCATGTAATAAAATAGCAATACACAAGGCATCTTCTTCCTCTTCAGAAATACTAACTCCTTTAAAACGAAGGACTCGCACTGCGTTCTGCATTAAATGCATACAACCCAACGCATGATGAAATCTGGTATGATGTGCCCCTGGATACACTAGATAAGACAACCCCATCTGTGATATTCTTCGCAACCTTTGAAAATATTTATGTTCAATAAGGTCGAAAATTAGTTCATTAGGTATGGTAATAAAACCGTAAATTGGGTCGTTTAATATTTTAAGTTTGTTTCTTTTTTTCAAGTTTACTATACTTTTGCTAACAAATATATAGGTATGAATTCAGAATTACGAATTCGGCTTAGTGAATTATAAGATATTATATAATTTAGAAAGTGAAACTATAATTCTTTACTTAGAAAAGATTCTACAAATAACAATGAACACGATTTTGAAATTTAGGATACCATAAGGGTACCATAAGAGAAATCATTAAAAAATGACGAATAAAAACTTTAGCAGATAATGAGCAATATAAAGATACTTTGGGTAGATGATGAAATCGATTTATTAAAACCACATATATTATTTCTGGAAAAGAAAAACTACCAAGTTACTAAATGTCAAAGTGGTACAGAGGCACTAGAAACATTAGAAGAAGAAAATTTTGACATCGTATTTCTCGACGAGAATATGCCAGGACTTTCGGGAATAGATACATTATCAGAAATTAAAGAAAAAAACGACAGTCTTCCTGTAGTAATGATTACTAAAAGTGAGGAAGAGTATATTATGGAAGAAGCGATCGGAAGTAAGATTGCAGATTACCTGATAAAACCGGTTAATCCTAACCAGATTTTACTTAGTCTAAAGAAAAATCTGGATCACTCCAGACTGGTTTCTGAAAAAACAACATCAAATTATCAACAAGAATTTAGAAAAATTGCTATGGAGATGGCAATGGTAAATTCTTACCAAGAATGGGTAGAATTATATCAAAAACTTGTTTACTGGGAAATTCAGTTAGAAGATATTGAGGATACCGGTATGTTTGAAATTCTAGAATCACAAAAGGTAGAAGCAAATTCTCAATTCTGTAAGTTTATAGATAAAAACTATCCTGATTGGTTTAATGGAGACGAAGATGCACCTATTATGTCGCATACACTTTTTAAGGAAAAGGTTGTTCCAGAAATTAGTAAAGATCAACCTACTCTTTTTATCGTTATTGACAATTTGCGATATGATCAATGGAAAGCCTTTGAACCTATCGTTAATAATTACTACAAAAAAGAAGAAGAACTTTCTTATTGTAGCATACTACCAACGGCAACTCAATATGCTCGAAATGCAATTTTCTCAGGACTCATGCCGGCTGATATGAAAAAACAACATCCTGATCTATGGTTAGATGATACTGATGAAGGTGGTAAGAATATGAATGAGAATGAATTTCTAACGGCTCAACTCAAAAGATTAGGTCTAAATATTAAGCACGAATATTACAAAATAACCAATGAAAAATCGGGTAAAACATTAGCCGCAAATTTCAAAGGACTAAAAGATAATGATCTCACCGTAGTTGTTTACAATTTTGTGGATATGCTATCGCATAGTAAAACTGAAATGGAGGTAATTAAAGAATTAGCATCTAACGACAAATCATATAGGTCTCTCACCCAAAGCTGGTTTAAAAACTCACCTCTTTTAGAAATGATTCAGCAAGCTCAGCAGATGGGTTTCAAACTGCTTATTACCACAGACCACGGCACAATCAATGTAAAAAATCCTTCCAAAGTTATTGGTGACAAAAACACGAGCCTCAATTTGAGATATAAGACGGGAAAAAGCCTTACATATGAAGATAAAGAGGTATTAGCAGCCACGAATCCTAAATCTATTCATCTACCCTCCATCAATATGAGTAGCTCTTTTATTTTTGCGAAAGGAGATTATTTCTTTGCATATCCTAATAATTATAATCATTATGTGAGCTATTATAGAAACACTTACCAGCATGGCGGAGTTTCGTTAGAAGAAATGATTATTCCATTTGTAGTGTTAAAACCCAGATAATTTCATTTATTAACTAAAAAAACATAAGACTATTTCGACAAATAGTAGTTTGCTGAAATAGTCTTATCCCATAATAAAATATACTCTTAAGAATAAGAATTCTTTTTCCTTAACCACTAATTACATAGAGACTGACAAACACGCAAACTTGTTAAACAATGAGAATATCCATCTTCTCTACAATCCACGTAATCTTGTCTGCAAGTTTGCTGACAAGAGTTATTAAACCCTCCTTGAACTTTTGATTGTGCTGTTTTGTTCATTACTTCTACATTTTCTAATTTTAAAATTTTTTCTAACATGATTATAAAGTTTAATATCAATTACTATTTAATTTCAATTTAAAAAAAAGATAAAACGAAAATTCTAAAAAGTGCTAAACTGTAGAAAAGAGTGGATGAAAGTATTAAATAGAGGGAAGAGTGCAAAAAGCGAATGTTTTATGATGCTTCTAACTATTTATCTAACAGGGTTTAGAACGCTTTAATGCTATAAGAATTCTAGAGCTATGCTTATTGGATGTTATAAATTTAAAGTATAATTTTACATCAAACTTTAGCTGACTAATTTATTACACAAAATGACAATCACATATGCTTTAAATGAGCTTTCTTTTGTAGCCAAAAAAATAGTAAATAATACTACTTGTAAAACGTTGTTATTCTATGCCGAAATGGGTATTGGCAAAACAACGCTTATCAAAGAGATCTGTAAACAATTAGGGGTCAAAGATAATATTTCAAGTCCTACATATTCTCTCGTCAACGAATATCAAGGAGAGAAAGACACCATTTATCATTTCGATTTTTATAGAATAAAAGAAGAAGAGGAAGCCTATGACATAGGTTTTGAAGAGTATCTGGACACAAACGCTTGGATATTTATTGAATGGCCTGATAAAATCTCCAATCTGTTGCCTGAAAAAAGTATTAAAGTTCAAATTCACCAAGAGAAAGACGGTAAAAGAGTACTTGAATTTGGATAATATATGTTAAAAAAACCATTTAATTAAACTTTAACAGAGCTACTCTTTTTCTTACAGCAATAATCCGTTATTTTTATTGTTCATTTTTACTAGTACTTAATCGGTAAAATTATGGATTTTAACATAAATAACACAAAAGAAATACCATTTTTCAATAGCAAAAGTATTGTATTACGGCTTGCAAATTTACATTTTTTTTGAATTGAGCATTTGTCTGATTTTCTTTTATGTTTGGGGTCTAACGAATTTAAAACCCTGTAACAATGAAAATCACAACCACTGTTCTTTTTAGTTTTTTCTTTACCCTAGCTACTTACTTGATCTCAATTACAGATCAAAACGACCAGACAAAATCTGATACCTCAACCACACAAAATGACAACTCCAAGCAAGGAACAACCTCCTCAAAATCCGTCTTCACCAAAAAACCAAAAATTAAAGTACCTGGCAGCAAGTAATATTTTAGTTATTTTAATAGCTGCGATCCCATTTTTGTTTTATGTTAATGATATTTTCCCGGATGGTGCCATCTGGGAAAGTTCTTTTTTTACATACCAAAGTAAATATTATGAAAGCGTTAATGTATTTATCTGGGTCGTACTAGGCAAACTTATCCCCTTATCACTCTTTATCATTTGGTTTTTCACTTGTAAACATTGGTGGTACCTGGTCATATTGATACCTATTACTTTATATTCTTTTCAATTAACCTTTATTATTCTTGAAGATTCCGACCAGATAGATAGCGAACATTTTCATTATTTAATACCTGTCGTTATTATAGTCCTTAGCATAGTGTATACGTTTAGAACAAAAGTTTTTGATAAAATTCATAATATTGATTTGTCAGAATTAGATACCATAAAGGCATCTAATAAAAAATCTTGGTGGAACCGACTTCGTTAATTGTTTATTTAACTAGTTGATTTATTCGATATACTTTAGATCTATTAGCTATCATACGCATATATTTAAATACAAATCAACGAAATTTGGATGCTAATCATTTTTATTCGTAATTTGAAATACAGAATTTCACACAAATGAGCAATCCAACCTCTCCTTTTACCAAAGAACAACTCTTGCCACAGGAGGAAATGTTAGAAGTGGCGCGTAAAAAAGGAAAACTTTTTATTGGTATCCCCAAAGAAACCAGTTATCAGGAAAAACGTGTATGCCTAACCCCTGATGCCGTTGCAGCATTAACAGCACACGGTCATAGAGTACTGATCGAAACAAAAGCCGGATTAGGTGCAAGTTTTACGGATAGAGAATATAGCGAGGCAGGAGCAGAAATTACCAATGATACTAAAAGGGTATTTGGATGCCCTATCATCCTAAAAGTAGAGCCACCTTCTATTGAAGAATTAATATATATCAATCCACAAACCGTTCTAATTTCTGCTTTGCAGTTAAAAACTCAATCTAAAGAGTATTTTCAGGAACTGGCCAAAAAGAGAATTACGGCTTTAGGATTTGAATTTATTCGAGATGCAGACGGTGCGTATCCCGCTGTTCGTGCATTAAGCGAAATTGCAGGAACTGCCGCGGTCCTTATAGCTTCAGAGTTAATGAGTAGCGCTAAGCAAGGTTCTGGATTAATGATGGGTAATATAAGTGGTGTTCCACCGGTAGAAGTAGTTATCATTGGCGCAGGTACTGTAGGAGAATTTGCAGCACGTTCTGCCATAGGACTAGGTGCTAATGTAAAGGTATTTGACAATTCTATTACCAAACTGAGATGCATTCAAACACATGTTGGCAGACCGTTATATACCTCTACTATTCAACCAAAAAACTTATTAAAAGCGCTGAGAAGATGTGATGTAGTTATTGGAGCTGTCAGGGGTAAAAACCGATCCCCTATCATCGTATCCGAAAACATGGTGGAGCGTATGAAAACCGGTGCTGTGGTGATTGATGTAAGTATTGATATGGGCGGCTGTTTTGAAACTAGTGAAGTTACCTCTCACGATCACCCAACATTCGAAAAACACGGTGTTGTACACTATTGTGTTCCTAATATCCCCTCACGATATGCTAAGACATCATCTTTATCTATTAGTAATATATTCACGCCATATATACTACAAATTGGAGATGAAGGTGGCATAGAAAATGCTGTTCGCTTTGACCGTGGATTAAAAAGCGGGTTATATTTCTATCATGGGATTTTAACGAGTAAATCGATTGCAGATTGGTTTGATTTATCCTATAGAGATATAAACTTATTGATCCTTTAAAAAAGCTACAAAGTTTTTAAGAAGCAAAGTTGTAAAGATTATGAATCTTAAACATCTAATGATTTAAAAATCCAGTAATCTAAAACTCTTAACTCACAAACTTTACTTACTTTTGGGCATTCATTTTTGAACACATGAAACTAGCACATCGATTAGGATTTTACTTTTTTGGGTTTATTATCGGATTGTTTTTATTATTATTTTTCCTTGGAGGAAAAAAAGCGTCGTGCGATTATACCCCGAATGCGAGAGTATTAAAAAATATTAGAATTAAAGACCGTATATTTTCTAAAGAAGCATTGGCAATGATGAAAAACTACAGTATAGATACCTCGGACATTTCTAATATTCTAACATCCGGAAACGTCGATTTTGGAAAAAGTAATACTAAACTAGATTCTTGTAATACGTATTTTATTAAAGGGCAAGCTAATCAAAGAACAATTGGACTAATTATAGCTAATTGCGATTCTATTGCAAAGGTAAATACGTTGGAGATAATGAAATAATCATAGCTTTCTTCGCATGACCCAAAAATCAAAATCCTCTTTACCAATACTAAACGGATGTTCGCCTACAATTTCGTACTCATTACGTTTATAAAAGGAAACTGCTTTTTTATTCGATTTTAAAACAGATAACCAGATATCTTTACAATTATTTTCTATTGCTTTATCAAAAATCAATTGCTGTAATTTAGCACCAATTCCTTTGGATACATATTCGTTTAGAACATAAATTTTCTGAAGTTTACATACGCTGGTCGAAACAATAAATTCTGATGGTGTATTCAATTGAATTTTAGCATAACCAATTGGTGTTTTACCCATAAAAGCAATCCAAAACACATTATAAGGTTTTAAGATACTCCTATTTAATTTTTCTGCAGAAAATGTTTTTTCCAAATAATTTATTAAATCCCTTCTATCCTTAAACAAATGACCAAAAGACTGATCAAAAGTCTTTTTCCCTAGAAATGAAAGGTCCTTAATATCCTCCATTATTGCTATACGTATATTAATATTATTCATATCACATATCAAATCTGTAACAAAAAATGAAAACTTTATACTTATAAAATATAATACCTAAAACATCAAAAAATGAAATATAGCTCTGGAACAACTTTAGCATTATTTGGAATGTTTTTTTCAATATTTGGATTGACTATTCTAAAGGATTTTCATATCATTAATTATGTTGCACTAGCCTTAGGTTTTACTTTAGCAATTATCGGTGTCTATTTAGAACTAAAAACAAAAAAATAAAGTCCATCAGAATCCGAATTTATTTTACTCATCTCTCTCTTGGCTTTATAATTGTGTTCAAATCCAATAATTTTTTAAACTTTTCTAGATCTATCGGTTTATGAACAATTTTAGTGCTTACCGGATACTTATCCAATAGATGAGAAGGTCTGGTAGGTCTTTTTGTAAAACCACCCCCACAATTTGGACATACATTCTGTAAAATAGTATCTACACAATCTTTACAAAATGTACACTCAAAAGTGCAGATCATTGCTTCTTCACTATGATTTGGTAATAATTTGCTGCAATTTTCACAGGTTGGTCTTATTTCTAACATTACTATAAAATTACGAATTACGATAGCCAAATGATCTATTGAAAATCAGCTTTTACTGTTTATGCACTTTAATACCGCCTCTGGAACCTCGACCCCCTCAGGTAAATCTAATTCTGAAATAGGATCACTTGCTACTTGTCTTATCGGAACAACACCTGCCCAAATAGGTAAACTGTGATCTTCTTTTTCATCCACAACTCCTTCTGCTCTAACCTTTGCAGAGGCTGTATCTATGTTTATTGCTATGACCAACGTAGCATTAAACTCTTTATCGCTTGGCTTCCTTACATTATTCCAATGCCCCGGAACCATATGGTTCAAAATACAAGCTAAAGCATTCATCTTTTCTATAGGATCTTCCACTTTACGAACCATTCCAAAGACATTAACAGATCTATAATTCGCCGAATGATGAAATGCCGATCGTGCCAGAACCAACCCGTCTAAATGCGTAACTGAAATACTAGCGTTTCCTGCATTGAGTAAGTTAACCATCATTCTGTTTTTTAAAGATCCGTGAACATAAATAGTATTACCTTCTCTACCGTACGCGGTAGGTATTACGATTGCTTGATCATTCCATAAATAGCCAATGTGACATAAAAATGTATCATCAAGAATTTTATTGATTTCTTCTTTATTGTAACTAGCTCTTTTTGAACCTCTCACTACTTTATTGAGTGCGGTTACTTGATATTCGGACATAGTCTGTTTATTTTTTGATTTATCTCAAAATTAGTAGTTTTATGGTACGTTAAACTAATCCAGTTTTTATTATATGAGTAGTCCGGTAATATTTCCTTTTAAAAATAATATTGATTTAAACAGAAAATCTAATCGACATCTCTATTTACAATTATGCGATCAAATCATTGGATTTATTAAATCAGGTAAATTGGCTCCTTCGTCAAAACTGCCAGGATCTCGTAAACTATCTGAAGATTTGAAGGTCCATAGAAAAACAGTAATCGCCGCCTATGATGAACTTATATCGCAGGGTTGGATAGAAAGTATTCCTGCAAAAGGAACTTTTGTAAGTCAGGATTTACCAATTGTTAATCCTAAGAGACTTAAAAATTCTCATAATTCAAAAAAAAAGGAACAAAACGCAGGTTTTCCTTTTAAAAAACGCGAACACCTAGCTAGAAAAGGTATTGAAACAATAAAAGCTGTACTAATAGTAGATGAAGGAGTTCCTGATCATCGATTAGCTCCGATAGAAGATATTGCTAAAAATTACAGAAATATTACAAAGAAAGTACATCATAGAGAACTTCTAACATATGGAGACACCCACGGAAATATTGATTTGCGTAAAGCTTTGGTTTCTTATTTAAATCAATCAAGAGGACTGAAAACAACCATTGATAATATTTTAATAACACGAGGAAGTCAAATGGGAATCTATATCGCCAGCCAATTACTTCTCAATAATGAAAAAACAATTATCACAGGAAACACCAATTATATGACTGCCGATAATACGTTTACCGAAGCTAATGGACTCATCAAAAGAGTATCGGTTGACCAGTATGGAATCAGTACTAATGAAATTGAAAAAATTTGTAAAAAACAACAAATCAGCGCTGTGTATGTGACATCACATCATCATCATCCCACAACCGTTACTTTATCTGCCGAACGGCGTATGCATTTACTGGAATTAGCTCACCAGTATAATTTTGCAATTTTAGAAGATGACTACGATTACGATTTTCATTACAGTAATGCGCCTATTCTTCCATTAGCCAGTAATGATCTTTTTGGAAATGTCATTTATATTGGTGGTTTTACAAAAATCATAGCTCCTGCCCTACGCATAGGTTATTTTGTAGCTTCAAAAGACGTTGTGGATGAAGCAGCCAGCTTTAGACGTATTTTGGACAGACAAGGAGACACAGTACTAGAACAAACCTTGGCTAGAATGATTATCAATGGTGATGTACAAAGACATAGCAACAAAGTAAGAAAAATCTATAAAACCCGTAGAGATTTATTTTGTAGTCTTCTAAAGGAAAAACTAGGTGATTTCTTTGATTTTGAAGTTCCCCATGGTGGAATGGCAGTTTGGGTGCGGTTAAAACAACCTTACAATTGGGATGTCGTAATGACCGAAACTTTAAAACATAACGTAGCATTTAATCCTGAATGGAGACGTTATGACAACGACAACTCCGGTCATAATGGAATACGAATAGGATTTGCGGCTTTGAACGAAAAAGAAATCGCTAAGGTCATAAAGACCCTTGAAATCGTTATGAATTCTATTCAATAATTAAATCATATTTTCTTAATAAACCAATTAATCCTTCCTTCGAGAACGCCGCTTTCTTTAGTAAATTCTTTGAAGGATCAATATTAAACCCAAATGCTGTTCTAAAATCTACTTTCTCAGCATTTGTTTGTTCAAAGACAGCATTTGTCAAATCACAATTTTTGAATACAGACCCTGTTATCGTAGCCTCTGTAAAATCTACCCCTACGAGTTTGCAATCCTTAAACACTATATTTTTGATTGCGAAATCATAGAACGAAGCATACTCCATTATACAGTCTCTGAATTCTACAGAAAACATAAAATCATCACAATTACCGAAATGTACTCCTACCAACTTACAACCTTCAAAAACACAATGATCCCTAAAAGAAGCCTGTTTCATCAATACCTTGGTAAAATTACAATCCCTAAAAGTACATTCTAAAAATGTGACGACTGCTATATCAGCTTCGGTAAAGTCACAGTTCGCAAAGGTGCAGTTATCATATTCGCCGGAAGGTAATTTCTTTCCAGAAAAATTTTTATTCAAGAATTCCTGCTCTATTATTGCTGTAGTACTCATTCATTTCAATTAGAATTATAAAATTAATTATTTCTGCATCAATCTACAGAATCATTTAATTATTTCCTTTATAACATTTGCTAATTAGTGCTTTTTTAACTGATATGCTAAAACTTTTAAACCAATCCATATCATTAAGATCATATTAAGATAAAATTCAAACGAGATTAACTTTTAAGAATGTACTTTTGTTAGAATTGATTTTAAAAGGTGCACATACCCGGTGAATAATAATAAAAAGAAGAAATATAAATGGATAAAAGGATTATCTAAAATTGTTACAGGATTACTTTTAATTTTTATCCTTTTAGTTTTATTTATTAGAAGTCAGTGGGGTCAGAATATCATCGTTAATAGGTTAGTTTCCTATGCATCAGAAAAAACAGGAACTACGATAACGGTTGACAAGGCATATGTAACTTTTTCTGGAAATATCTTGGTAAAAGGACTTTATATAGAAGATCAAAAACAGGACACTTTATTATATTCAAAAAAACTGGAAGCCTCCTTAGCTTTGATTCCTTTAATTCGTGGAAAAAGCTATCATCTTAAATCCCTAGAGTGGAGTGGTGTTAACACTAACATTATCAAAACTGAAAAAACCAATTCTTACAATTTCGCTTTTATAATAGACGCTTTTAATTCTGACACAGCTCCAATTGAACCACAGGAAACAGCATCCAGTGTACCGATAAAAATCGGTGATCTTTCTCTATCTGATTTCGATATTAATTTCTTAGATGAAACGCTTGGAGTTGATAGCAAAATTAAACTTGGATCTCTGGAACTAGATGTTGATACTTTTAATCTCGATTCAATGAACTTTGAAATCGATGAACTAAATTTTAAAGATTCGGATATTGAGTTTAAACAGACTAAAACAATTCCAACAGATACAACTTCGGGAAACTCTATTTTACCTTTGATCAAAACTACAGAATTAAATATAAGCGAAGTAAAAATACATTACGAATCCATTCCTAATAAAATTAATTTTTCTTCAGATGTAGAAAAATTAAAAATTGAAAAAGGCATTGTGGATTTAAAGCAGCAAAAATACAGTACAGAACTACTAACTCTTTCCGATTCTAAAATATCCTTTACCGACTTAAGTGAAAGAGCAGAAAGTATACCTGAAAAAGATCAAGATTTTAATTGGCCTGATTTAAACGTACAAGCGGATAAAATATCTTTGCAAAACAATTCTTTTCTATATCGAAATACATTATCACCAGTTAATCCCAAAGAATTCAATTCGAAATATATTGATTTACAATCACTTAATTTTGTTGCAAATGACTTGCAGCTTGCTAAGGGTAAAGCCGATATCCAGTTACAAAAAGTTTCATTTATTGATCGCAGTGGGTTTAACTTACAACATCTTTCTTCTAAAATTAAAATTAATGAGTCTTCAAAATTAAGTATAGAAAATATAGCGATTAGCACAAATACTAGTAATCTAAAAGGTTCTGTACTTGTTTCTTATAATTCGCTCGCTGAATTTATAAAGAGTCCTGAAAGATCAACTTTTAAAATTGGACTGGATACCGTTAATCTTGGCATAAGCGATGCATACTATTTTCAATCAGATTTGGCGCAAAACGCTTACATAGACTCTTTGGCACAAAAAACAATTGGAGGCTCTTTCTTTGCAAACGGAAAAATTTCTAATTTGAAAACTGAAGTTCCAAGACTTTCCTGGGGAACCCAAACAACATTAGAAGTAAATGGAAGACTTAAAAACCTTCTCACGGGAAACGAAATCACTTTAGATTCTCTTTATTACCGTGTCAATTCAACAAATCAAGATATAAGAACATTTATTAACGAAAAAGACTTAGGTATCTCCATTCCTAAGAAATTGATCGTTGAGGGTCAGATCTCAGGATCAGTTCAAAAATTAAAAGGCACAACGAACATAAGGACCTCTATGGGATCTGTTGCTGTAAAGGGAAATTATTATAATAAAGACAAGATTTCATTTGATGGCAATGTAAATATAAAACAGCTTCAGTTACAGAACCTACTGAATAATGAACAGCTTGGCCCACTTACTGTTGCTGCTAACATCTCTGGATCAGGAACTTCAATAAACACCTTAAATGCTACCTTAGATTCTGATTTCAAACAACTAACCTTGAATGAATACGACTTTTCAGATTTACAACTGGATGGTAAACTAACTAATGGAAAAGGTAAGGTCAAAGCTAATTTTAAGGATAATAATCTTAACTTTCTTTTAGATACAAATGTTGTCTTAGATTCGATTTCACCTCAATTTGATGGAGTTGTAGATCTAAAAGGTGCCGACTTAAATGGATTGGGAGTTACCCAAGATATTATTAAAACACAATTTAAATTATTTTTTGATTTTGAGGGAAACGCAAAAAATTTTAAACTAGATAGCAAGATCGAAGATGCCTTAGTGGTAAAGGCAAATGAACCTTATCCCGTAAGTGATATACAAATCAATGCGCTTAGCAATAAGAACCAATCAAAAATATCGATAGATAGTAGATTTCTGAATGCCAATTTATCTGCAAATACAGGGTTAGAGCAAATATCGTCTTCCTTAAAAAATCAATTGAAAACTTATATTTCAACATCCAGGATAAAAGACACTATTAGTAAGTCGGTAAAGATTGATATGGATCTGGTCCTTAGAGAAAAACCAGTGGTAAGTGATATCCTATTACCGGGAATTAAGGAGTTAGATTCCATTACGGCACGTATTAAATTCATAGAAGACAAAGAAGTATTTAACGTAAGTTTAAACGCCCCTTCATTAAACTATAATGGTACTAGCTTAGATGGCCTTAGCTTAAACATCGACGGTGATCAGAAGGATTTGAATTTTTCTATGAGATGGACAAATATTTTATCAGATCCCATTCATATCAATAAAACTTCGTTTGAAGGCGTACTTAAAGATCAAACTTTACTGTTGGATTTTAGGACAAACAATGAGACAGACGAGATTGCATATCTTAGATCAGAGTTACGACTAAAAAATGATACTCTATACTACCATATCGATCCATCATCTATAGTTTTCGATAAAAATCCTTGGTCAATCGCTTCCAATAATCAAATTACCATTGCGAAAAATCATCTGGAATTTCGAGATTTTCAACTATCTCAAAACCAACAAGAAATATCTATAACTTCAAACGATCCTTCTATTGATAAAAAACATGTGAGTATTTCTTTCGACAGATTTTATCTCTCTACCTTCACCTCTATTCTTAGTAACGATGAAATCCTTGCAAATGGAATTGTTAATGGTAAATTAATTATCGAAAATCCATTTGATGAAACCGGATTAGTGGCTGATCTTGAGATAGGTAATTTAGAGGTTACTGAAATACCTCTGGGCGATCTAAATTTGAATGCTACCTCTAAGAGCTTTCAAAATTACGATCTTACGTTATCACTTAACGGAGAAAATGCTAAACTAAGTCTTGAAGGAGATTATAAAGCAAGAGAAAAAGCGGCGGACATCAATTTTGATTTTAAACTCGAAAGACTAAATGTAAAAGTAATAGAGAAGTTTATTGACGATCAGATTTCGGACACAAAAGGTTTAATCACCGGAAATGCAAAAATAACAGGAACAACTCTAAATCCTTTATACAACGGCATTTTTCATTTTGAAAATACCAGTATGATCGTGAATACTTTGAATACAAGATTCACATTACCTGAAGAAAATATCAAAATTGATAACTCAGGATTGTTTTTAAACAATTTTACGATTGCCGATAGTAACCAAAATACCTTTTCTCTTGACGGAAAAATAGAAACAAAAAAATTAACTAATCCAAATTTTGATCTTACCCTTAATACTAAAAATTTCCAGATATTGAATGCGACCAGAGAAGACAATGATCTGTTCTTTGGTAAAGTAAAAATCACCGCGGATTTAAAAATTCAAGGTGATTTAAACGTACCCAAAATAAGAGGTAATCTTGCAATAGATGAAGGATCAAACTTTACCTTAATCGTCCCTGAATCTCAACTAGAAATCAAAGAACGAGAAGGAGTCGTAGTATTTGTAAATCGTGAAAACCCTGACGCCATTATTACTCGAGTCGAAGAAGATCAATATTCCACAGCATTACTAAAAGGATACGACGTTAATACAAAGTTGAAAATTGATAAAGGCTCGGTATTTAAAATCATAATCGATGAACGAAGTAAAGATAACTTTCAGATTTCTGGCAAAGGAGAGTTTAAGTTTGGTATGGAACCCAATGGTAGAACAACACTATCTGGTAGATATGATATCAATGATGGACACTATGAAGTAAGCTTATACAATTTAGTAAAACGAAAATTTACGATTGCTCCCGGTGGATCTATAACCTGGCTGGGGGATCCACTAGATGCTAAGCTGGATGTGACTGCAATCTATAACGTCGAAACATCAGCGGCTTCCTTAATGGCTGCAAAAACTTCTGGAGAATCTGCTGGTGTAGTCAATCGATTCAGACAAAAACTTCCTTTTCTGGTATATCTAAATGTAGATGGAGAACTCTTAGAACCAGAAATTTCATTTCAATTAGACATGCCCGAAGACGAGCAGGGCGCATTGGGCGGAGAGGTATACGGACAGGTGCAACAGCTCAACAATCAAGAAGAAGCTCTAAACAAACAAGTGTTTTCGCTTTTAGTATTAAATAGATTCTTTCCAGAATCAGGTAGTGATGGTAGTAATGGAGGTGCCGTTTCTATAGCAAGAGACAACGTAAACAAAGTTCTATCTGGACAACTTAATAATTTTTCAGAAAAACTAATCGGAGATACCGGAATCGAACTGGATTTTGGCTTAAACAGTTATACAGATTATCAAGGAAACGCTCCGCAAAATAGAACACAACTGGAGATCAATGCACAAAAAAGATTATTTGATGATCGATTAATTGTACAGGTAGGAAGTGATGTCGATATCGAAGGAAGTAGTCAAAACACAGGAGAAAGCACTCCGGTGATAGGTAACGTAAGTCTGGAATATTTACTAACCAAAAATGGAAGATATCGGCTGAAAGGCTTTAGAAAGAATGAGTTCGAAAGTGTAATTGATGGGCAATTGGTAGTAACCGGAATTGCATTTATTTTTAATAGAGAATTTAATAAATTCAAAGAATTATTTTCCAAATCTGTAAGAGAATTGGAGGAACAAAAACGTAATAAAAAAGAAAACTAACCTTGAATAAAAGTTTCCTATTTCTTATAAGTATGATACTTCTGCAGTATTCTTGTGGAGTTAAAAGGTTTATTCCTGATGGTGAAAAACTATATACAGGTGCAACCTTGTCCTTAGAAACTGATGAAAAAGTCAAGAACCTGAAGGCCATTGAACAGGAAGTAGAAACCGTAGTAGGACCAGAGCCTAACACCAAAATTTTAGGTGTCAAGTTGGGATTATACGCTTATTACAAAAATCAACAAGAACATCCGGGTTTTATCAATAAATTTTTATACAATACCTTTGGAGAAGAACCTGTATACCTGTCTGATATAGATAGGGATCGTATCACAGAGTTGATAGATAATCGTCTGGAAAATAGAGGTTTTTTTAGAAATATAATTAATTCTGAAGTCTATAAAGACAGTGCTTCAGCTTCTATCGCCTATAATGTTTCTATTAGAAGGCCATACACCTTAGAGACCTATCAATTAGACTCTATACGATATCCTATTGTAAAGGATATAAAATCAACTTTTGCGAGTAGTCCTATCAATAAAGGAGATCGTTTTGATTTAGCTCTTTTTGAATTAGAAAGAGAGCGGATTGATAAATCACTTAAAGCTAAAGGATATTATAACTTCAATGCGGACTTTCTAATTTTTGAAGCGGATACCAATCAATATAAAAACAAGCGTTATGATCTATTCTTACGATTAAAAAAAGATGTTCCTGAAAAGTCGCTGGTTCCTTACCGAATTAACAAAGTAAATGTGTACCCTAATTATTCTATAGATACAGATAGTATTTCAAAGGATACCACCCAATATTCAAATATTAATTTTATTCAAAGTCAAGAATTTTTTAAACCAAAGCGTTTAGAGTCTTACATTCTTTTTGAGAAAGGTCAATTATATAATCCTACCATCTCTAAAAGAACCAGCAATCGATTATCGTCTATAGGAACTTATAAATTTATAAATATAGAATATGATGTTTTGGATACTGGTGCAAACGGTACAGGCGAAGGTAATCTTACCGCCAATATTTATTTATCACCCCTTAATAAGCGTGCAATCAGAGCAGAATTACAGGCAGTTTCAAAATCCAATAATTTTGTCGGTCCTAATCTACTCGTTACTTATGCCAACAGAAATCTTTTTAGAGGAGGAGAAACACTAAACATAACGGCCTCTCTAGGATATGAAACACAATTATCAGGTAATGAAAACCGAGGGCTTAGCAGCACACAAATTGGATTAAAATCAGATCTGATTTTTCCTAGGTTGCTATTTCCGATTGAAATTATAGATCGGTTTAAATATGCTGTTCCAAAAACCATTGTTAGTGCAGGTTTCGAATATCTTAACAGAAGTAAATTGTATAGCCTAAATTCTTTGAATGCTACCTTTGGATATAGTTGGAATGCCAATCGCTTTGTAAACCATGAACTGGATCCAATCAGTATCAACTATGTCAATCTTTCTAACACAACACAAGAATTTGAAGATATTCTGAATGAAAATCCTTTTTTGGCAAGTAGTTTTGAACAACAATTTATTGCCGGACTCACCTACTCTTTTACATATAACGAACTCAATGATTCTTCTATTAGAAATTCACTATATTTTAATTTTAATTTTGATATCGCCGGAAATACCATAAGTCTATTTGGAAAAGAAACCGGAGGAAAAAGTTCTAAAACGTTTTTAGATTTAGAATATGCACAATACGTTAAAGCTGATATAGATTTTAGATATCACTTTAGCTTAGGTAAAGATCAAAAATTAGTGACTCGTCTGTTTGGTGGTTGGGGTCTGGCTTATGGAAACTCTGAAACTTTACCTTTTTCTAAGCAATATTTTTCTGGAGGTCCGTTTAGCGTTAGGGCATTTAGAATACGATCACTTGGCCCCGGAACCTATACTCCTATCGAAGGAGATTCAGGATCCTTTTTTGACAGATCTGGAGACATTCGACTAGAGGCTAATCTGGAATATAGGTTTCCCATTATACCTTACCTAAAAGGAGCTGTTTTTGCTGATGCTGGTAATGTTTGGTTGATGGAAGAAAACGACGCATTATCCGGTGGAAAGTTTTCTTCAAATTTCTTAAGTGAGCTTGGAGCCGGAGCCGGCGTTGGGTTGAGAGTTGATATTCAGAATTTTGTGATACGATTTGATCTTGCTGCTCCCTTCTTGGATCCATCAGAAGTAGAAAAGGGATTCGATTTTGATGTAGCTAATCCAATTTTAAACTTTGCCATTGGGTATCCTTTTTAAAAGGGACTTTATTTGATCCTCCAAGGCGGATTTTTACGATTATCGCCCGCAGAATACAAAATGATTTGGTTTCCATCAGGATCCTTTAATCTGGCTTCTCTCCATAACCATCTCTGATCGGTTGGCATTTGGTCAAAATGGATTCCTTCATTAAGTAATCGTTCTACCTCTTTATCGAGTTGTTCTGTTTCAAAATATACATAAACTCCATCACCAACAGGTAATTTTTCAACCTGATGAATCGAAAAAGTAGCATCTCCCTCCTTACATTCGAAACGTGCATAATGAGGTAATGCTTTTACAATCAATCGTAAACCAAGTTTTTCGTAAAACGTGATAGATTGCTCTACGTTAAATGATGGGACTGTTACTTGATTTAGGTTCATTGCTTAAAAATGATTACATATAATAAATTTTATACAACACTTATCTCTCTGTCAAAATACATCCAGACATCTTCCTCACAAGGGGAAAAGAAGCTATATTTATTCTTTTAGTAAATCTTTTGACTGAAGAATCGTTAACATTAAATTGTTGCATTACACGTAACCCGAATTTAACATTTCAAAAATCACAACTTTCGTCTTTTTCTTTCCTTGGATAATAAATCTAATTCTCTGGTCGTTTGTCCTGCAACCGAAGTGTTCTCCTCTGCTCTACGAATCAAATACGGCATCACGTCTCTTACAGGACCAAAAGGCAAATATTTAGCAACATTATAACCCTCTGCAGCCAGATTGAAACTTATATGATCACTCATTCCGAATAACTGCCCCAGCCAGACCCTTGGATCATTCTTCACTATTTTTTGTGTTCGCATTAACTCGATCGCCTGATAACAACTATCTTCATTATGAGTACCAATAAAGACCGAAATATCTTCAAGGTTTTGTAATGTATATTCTAGTGTAGTGTTGAAATTTAGATCAGTGGCAGCTTTACTTTCACAAATTGGTGAAGGATATCCTTTTTCCAAAGCGCGATCGTTTTCTTTTTCCATATAAGCACCACGCACGATCTTCATTCCAATCTTGTATCCTGATTCTTTAGCTTCTTTATGTAATTTTTTTAAATAGTCGAATCTATCGTGTCTATACAATTGTAGAGTATTATACACAATTGCTTTCTCCTTATTATATTTGGCCATCATTTTTGCTACCAACTCATCTGCAGCATCCTGCATCCAGCTTTCTTCTCCATCAATTAAAAGAGGCACATCACATTCATATGCCTTTCTACACACCTGATCAAAACGCTCTTCTATCCTATTCCATTCTTTTTCTTCGGCTGCGGTTAACGGAGTGCCTTCTGTTTTCTTTTGCCAGACCAAAAAACGTCCAAATCCGGTAGGTTTAAATACTCCGAACGGTATTGCCTCTTTTTGATCCACAAAATCAAGAATCTCCATAGTTTTTTCCAGTACGTGATCAAACTGAGCTTCTTCTTCTTTTCCTTCTACAGAATAATCCAATACAGACGAAACTCTGCCTTTTTCGTACATTTTATCTACTACAGGCAAACAATCTTCTTCATCCACACCTCCACAAAAATGATCAAATACCGTGGCCCTAATTAATCCTTTAACCGGTAAATGTGCTTTAAGAGCAAAGTTCGTTACCGCAGTACCGATCCGCACAAGTGGCTCATTAGCAATCATTTTAAAAAGAAAATAAGCTCTCTCTAGTTCAGAATCACTTTTTAGAGCAAAAGCGGTCTCTGTATTATCAAACAAAGTACGTTCTTTCATCAAGTATCTATATTAAATATTCATAACAAAAAGAGTGAATTCAACCAAATTATAATGATATTATCATTTACCACCTCATTGTTTTAAGATATCTGCAAATATAGAACTTGGAAGTTTATTTTATTACAAATTCTACTTAATTTCACAGCCTTTTAAAACACCTTATATGAAGCCTATTGTTTCTAGAGACTCTATCGTTTATTTTAATGACGACTGTTACACTGCATTAAATACATATTTAAAAAAAGCGAATCACTCTAAGATTTTTATTCTTGTAGATAGTAACACCTATGAGAATTGTTATGCCTATTTTATGAGTAATGTAGAAGGAGATTATGAAATTGAAGTAATCGAGATAGAACCAGGCGAGATTAATAAAAATATCGAAACTTGCAGTAGTATTTGGAGTGTATTGGCAGAATATGGAGCAGATAGAAAAAGTTTGTTGATCAATCTTGGAGGTGGTGTGGTTACAGATCTTGGGGGGTTCATTGCTTGTACATTTAAACGTGGTATTAACTATATCAATGTACCAACATCCCTTTTGGCCATGGTAGATGCTTCGGTAGGTGGAAAAACGGGTGTGGATCTAGGTAATCTAAAAAATATGGTAGGTGTGATCAGTGAATCCGAAATGGTATTGGTAGATACTGAATTTTTAGGAACCTTACCTGTCAACCAGATGTGCAGCGGTTTTGCCGAAATGTTGAAACATGGATTGATACAAGATAAAGGCTATTGGGAAAAAATGAGTGATCTCTCTAAACTTACCACAGATGATCTGGATCAATTGATTTATGATTCTGTTGTGATCAAAAATAAAATTGTTTTTGAAGATCCAACAGAGCAAAACATTAGAAAGTACTTAAATTTTGGACATACCTTAGGTCACGCTATTGAATCTTTTTATTTGACACATCCTGAAAAACCTGAATTATTACACGGAGAAGCTATTGCCATCGGAATGATTTTGGAAGGATTTATTTCTGCCGCACAACTATCACTAACCAAAGAAGAACTCACACGAATAAGCCAAGTGATTTTGGCAACTTTTCCAAAAGTTGATATAGACCCCAAAGATTATAACAAAATTATGGAACTACTGGTACACGATAAAAAGAATGAGAAGGGAAATATTTATTTCGTATTGCTTAATACCATTGGTGATGCTAAATATAACTGCATTGTTTCTGATGATTTGATTATGGACGCTTTTGAGTACTATGCCTCATTATAATTCGGTTTGATTTAATATCTTTAAACCTAATTAAAAACAAACCTCTTGAAAAAACGACTCTTTAAACTCCTCAAAATATTCTTCACCAGTTTATTAGTGATTATCATTTTTTTGGTAGCAATCCTTTATTTCTCCTTAAATAAAAAGATGCCAGAAGGAACATCAGGTCCTGAAGCCGATAATTTTGCCTTAAAAATTCAGGAGGCGGTTCAGCATGATAAGTATATAAATACAGATTATATACAATGGACATTTCGGAATAAAAATCACTATCTCTGGAACAAAAAGGCTGGAAAAGTCGAGGTGAAATTAGATGATTTTCAGGCTAATCTGGATCTTATCAACTCTGAAAACAGTCGAGTGTTGGGAGATGATGATTTAATTAGCGAGGAGAAAAGTAAAATGATTCAAAAAGCTTTGGATAACTTTAATAATGATTCTTTTTGGATCGTCGCACCACATAAGCTATTTGATCTAGGTGTTACAAGAAAATTAGTCGATCTTGAAGACAGCAGCAAAGGTCTACTGGTTACCTATAGTTCTGGTGGTACGACGCCTGGAGACTCTTATTTATGGAAAGTAGACGAAAACTATATACCAAAAAGTTATCAAATGTGGGTTTCTATATTACCCATTGGTGGTATTGAAGCCACCTGGGAAGATTGGAAAACTACTAAAAGTGGTGCGTATCTCGCCCAACAACATAAACTCCTGGGCTTTGGAATCCCGATAAGCAACCTGAAAGCCTGGAATGAATAGTTGATGGTTGATTGAAAGTAATTAAAAAACTTTATACTAACTAACCCATTTAGTTTTCTTTATTCTTTATTCTTTTCTCTCTATACTATTTATTCTTTACTATTTACTTAGAGACTAGAACAACAACGATACATAAAATTTAAACAACAGGATCAGAAGGATCACCGAAATGATATTCAAAACCAATCCAGCTTTTACCATTTCAGAGACTTTTACGTAGCCACTGGCAAATACAATCGCATTTGGTGGTGTAGCCATGGGCAACATAAACGCACAACTAGCAGCCATCGTAACCGGGATTAGTAAATGAAGCATCGGGATATCAAGACCTAGCGCAATTCCTGCTACAACAGGAACAAAAATCGCAACCAAGGCTACATTGCTCATCAGTTCGGTCATAAAAAGCATAAAAACAATCAGTAATAACGTAATTACCAGTAAGCTTAATCCCTGATTTGCTGCAATCATATTGGCCACCAATTCTATTAAACCTGCGTGAGACAAACCGCTGGCTAAAGCCAACCCCCCACCAAACAGAATGAGTATTCCCCAGGGTAATTTTTGTGTGTCTTTCCAAATCAACGTGAATTCTCCTTTACTTAGTCGAAACGGGATTACAAACAAAGCAAAGGCCCCCATCATACTGATACCGGTATCAGATAATCTTAAGTTAGGAAAAAAATCGTTAATCGTAGTTCTAGAAATCCACAAAAATATAACTATACAAAAAATGGTAAGTACTCTGCGTTCTGTACGTTTAATTTTACCAAGTTTCTTTAACTCTCGATCAATTACATCTTTTGATGCAGCAAAGCTGGCTAGCCGATTAGGATAAATCCATTTCACAATTATAAAATAGATAATTCCGATCATCATTATAGAAAAAGGAAGCGCTAATATCATCCAATTAAGAAAAGAAATTTCTATTTGATACTCATTCTCTAAAAATCCCACCAAAACAGAGTTAGGTGGTGTTCCAATAATTGTAGCAACGCCTCCTACATTGGCAGAAAAAGCGATACCCAACATAATACTTAGGGCAAAATTTCGATCATTTTTGGTAAAACCATCCTCATCCTCTACCAACAAGTCAATGACTGATAATGCGATAGGCAACATTACCACGGTACAAGCAGTATTACTGATCCACATACTCATAAAAGCAGTTGCAATCATAAACCCGAGAATAACCCGATCCGGACTAGTTCCTGTAATCTTAATAATTGATAATGCGATGCGTTTATGAAGATTTACTTTCTCTAAAGCCAACGCCATTACAAAACCACCGAAGAATAAAAACACAATAGGACTTCCATAGCTTTGAGAAACTGTTTTTAGGTCTAAGATTCCAACAAGCGGAAATAAAATTAGTGGAATCAAAGCAGTAACAGATATGGAAACCGCTTCAGTAATCCACCAAACGATAATCCACACCGCTACCGAAATTACCTTATCGGCAATTTCAGAAACCAGTACAAAAGGTAGATTGATCAAGACCAAAAACAATAAGGGTCCGGCAATCAATCCAATCTTTTTAATCAGTGAATATCTTGTCATTTATTTTTTACTACTTCCTGTGAACTGCTGAGACTTATTCTTAAACAACACATTAAAAGTAGTTAAACTGCCATACATACGCGTAATGTATTGTTGTAGATCTACTTTATCCTGATCATCAATAACCTTCGAGCTATTAATCTTTTGTTCCATCACACGAATGCGGTCCCGTACCATCACTATCTTATGGAAAAAAGTATCGATAGGAATTTCTTTAGAAGCTAAATTTGTATCTCCTGGTTCCAGTATGATCTTTCCTCCTTTCCACTTATCCGCAATCGGAACGATTTCTGAGATATCACTATATCGCTTTAATAATTCTCTAAAGGTTCTTTCTACCTCATAAAAACTAATGGTGTCTACCTCGTCTTCTACGCCATCAATCACCTCAAAATCTTCATCTACATCAATAGTTTCTAAACCGTTTTCTATAAATGTTACCCAATACATTTTTGAAGTTACATTAGTTACCACGCCTAATCCGTGTGTCGGATGTTTAATTCTGGAGCCTATTCCTAATATCATTGATTTATGTTTTTAAGCTAAAATATAAAAGTATCCTGACTTAATTCTGCCTTGTTTCAAAAAATTATAACACCTATTTAACAATTGTAAAAGCCAGTGCCATTTTACTAACACAGTTCAAATAACTACATTTGCAATCTTGGTTAAAATTTATGGCAGGATCAGAAGAAAATATTGAAGTTTTAGGGGCACGAGTTCACAATTTAAAGAATATTGACGTTACCATACCTAGAGAAAAACTAGTGGTTATAACAGGTCTTTCTGGATCCGGTAAATCGTCCTTAGCTTTTGACACGATATATGCCGAGGGACAACGCAGGTATATTGAAACATTCTCTGCCTATGCAAGACAATTCCTAGGAAGTCTTGAACGACCTGATGTAGATAAAATTGATGGACTTTCTCCTGTTATTGCCATTGAACAAAAAACAACTAGTAAAAGTCCAAGAAGTACTGTAGGAACCATTACTGAAATATATGATTTCTTAAGACTTTTGTTTGCGCGTGGTAGTGATGCTTATAGCTACAATACTGGTGAGAAAATGGTTAGTTATAGCGATGAGCAGATCAAAGACCTTATTCTTAATGATTTTAATGGAAAAAAAATAAACATTCTTGCTCCTGTTATACGCTCTAGAAAAGGACATTATAGAGAACTTTTTGAGCAAATTGCGAAACAAGGTTTTGTAAAAGTTCGTACCGATGGTGAGATCATAGATATTACTAAAGGGATGAAACTGGATCGTTACAAAACTCACGATATCGAAATTGTGATTGATCGCCTTGCCGTTAGTAATGATAAGGATAATTCTAAACGCCTGATGGAAACGATTAATACAGCCATGTACCACGGTGATGATGTATTGATGGTGATTGAACAAGAATCTCAGGAAGCACGATTTTTTAGTAGAAATTTGATGTGTCCGTCAAGCGGAATTTCATATCCTAATCCAGAACCCAATAATTTTTCATTTAATTCACCTAAAGGAGCCTGCCCTAAATGTAACGGAATAGGAAATCTATATGAAGTAAATGTCAAAAAGATCATTCCGGATAATTCTAAATCTATTAAAAATGGTGGTTTGGTTCCGCAAGGACCACAAAAAAATAACTGGATTTTTAAGCAACTTGAATTAATCGCGCAACGTTTTGATTTTAAACTAAGTGATCCCATCATAAATATTCCTGAGGAAGCCATGGAAATTATACTTTATGGTGGAAAAGAAAAATTTAGTGTTACTAGTAAAACACTTGGAGTCACCAGAGAATATAAAATTGATTTTGAAGGAATAGCTACTTTTATTGATAATACATATACTAATAATGATTCTACATCTTTAAGAAGATGGGCAAAAGATTTTATGGACAATATAAAGTGTCCCGAATGCAATGGAACCCGATTACGCAAAGAATCACTATACTTTAAAGTTGGTGAAAAAAGTATAGCGGACCTATCTAACATGGATATTATCGAGTTGGCAGATTGGTTTCGGGCACTTCCTGATCAACTTAGTGAAAAACAAAAACAGATTTCCGGAGAAATTCTAAAAGAAATTAACGCCAGACTACAATTTTTAATTGATGTAGGACTTACGTACTTATCATTAAACAGAAGTAGCAAATCATTATCTGGCGGAGAAGCACAAAGAATCCGTTTAGCAACTCAGATAGGATCTCAATTAGTAGGTGTACTGTATATTTTAGATGAACCCAGTATTGGATTACATCAACGTGACAATGAAAAATTGATCAATTCATTGGTACAACTTAGGGATATCGGTAATTCTGTTATCGTTGTAGAACACGATAAAGATATGATTGAGCGAGCAGATCACGTAATTGATATCGGGCCAAGAGCCGGTAAACACGGTGGTGAAATTATAAGTGAAGGAACTCCGGAAGATCTAAAAGATCACGATACGTTAACGGCTGATTATCTGAGTGGTAAAAGACAAATTGAAGTCCCCACAAAGAGAAGAAAAGGAAATGGTAAAAAAATCTCGTTAACCGGAGCAACCGGAAATAATCTGAAAAACGTTTCAATCGATATTCCTTTGGGTAAAATGGTAGCAGTTACCGGAGTTTCGGGTAGTGGAAAATCTACACTTATTAATGAGACTCTCTACCCTATTCTTAATGCTTATTATTTTAATGGTGTTAAAAAACCTATGCCTTACAAAAAAATCAAAGGTTTAGAGCACGCCGATAAAGTAATTGACATTAACCAATCACCCATAGGTCGCACACCCAGGTCTAATCCTGCAACATATACTGGTGTATTTTCAGAAATTAGAAACCTATTTGCAAAAACCCCTGAAGCTATGATCCGTGGTTACAAACCAGGGCGTTTTAGCTTTAATGTAGCAGGTGGTAGATGTGAAACTTGTAAAGGTGGCGGATTACGTGTAATTGAAATGAATTTCCTGCCAGACGTTTATGTAGAATGCGAAACATGTCAGGGTAAACGTTTCAACAGAGAGACGCTTGAGATTAGATACAAAGGAAAATCTATTTCTGATGTATTAGAAATGACCATCAATGAAGCTTGTGAGTTTTTTGAACAAATCCCTAAAATATTCAGAAAATTAAAAACAATCCGAAGTGTTGGCTTGGGATATATTACCTTAGGGCAGCAATCAACCACCTTATCCGGTGGTGAGGCGCAACGTATTAAACTAGCAACAGAATTATCAAAAAGAGATACCGGAAATACCTTTTATATATTGGATGAACCCACAACTGGACTTCATTTTGAAGATATTAGAGTGTTAATGGAGGTATTAAATAAATTAGTCGACAAAGGAAACACCGTTTTAATTATAGAGCATAATCTGGATGTTGTAAAGATGGCTGATTATATTATCGACATTGGATACGAAGGCGGAAAAAACGGTGGAGAAATCGTAGCAAAAGGAACTCCTGAAGAAATTATTAAAAACAAAAAAAGCTATACTGCAAAGTTCTTAAAAAAAGAATTGGAGTACAGCAAGTAGAAATATTAGATGATGACAAGTAAGTTTCATCTTCACTTTAAAATTAAATAAATAAACAACCAATCAAAGCCGCTTTAGTAATACTCTAAAAGCTTTAAAAAAACAATATATGAGAAAAGAACAAAGACATAAGGGATGGAATGAGATAAAAACAAATGACTCATGGGCTATTTTTAAGATCATGGGTGAATTTGTTAATGGATTCGAAAAAATGAGTAAAATTGGACCTTGTGTGTCCATTTTTGGATCTGCAAGAACCAAAATTGATGATAAATACTATCAACTCGCTGTTGACGTTGCGCAAAAAATTGTAGAACACGGATATGGTGTAATCACAGGTGGTGGTCCTGGTATTATGGAAGCAGGTAATAAAGGAGCTCATTTAGGTGGTGGAACATCCGTAGGCCTCAACATTGATTTGCCTTTTGAGCAACACGACAATCCTTATATCGATAGTGACAAAAGCCTTGATTTTGATTATTTCTTTGTTCGTAAAGTGATGTTCGTAAAATATTCTCAGGGATTTGTTGTAATGCCCGGAGGATTTGGAACACTTGATGAACTTTTTGAAGCGATTACTTTAATCCAAACCAAAAAAATTGCCGTTTTCCCTATTATTTTAGTTGGTACAGAATTCTGGGGAGGACTAATCGATTGGGTTAAAAGCACGCTTTTGGATAAATTTGGTAATATTAGCGCAGGAGATATGGATTTGATTCACGTGGTAGATACACCAGAAGAAGTATTGCATATTTTAGATAAATTCTATGGAGAATACAATCTAAGCCCAAATTTTTAGAAAACATTTCGTCTCGCACAAACTCAACAAACTCAACAATGAAAAAATCATTAATAATAGTCGTCACGTTTTTTATTGCTCAAATTTGTTTTGGGCAGGCTACTATAAAAACTATGTTTTACAATGTATTGAACTACCCTACCGCTCCACCAGAAAATAGAGAAGAAATATTAGAAACAATTATCGACAATTATGAACCTGATATTTTTATGATTTGTGAATTAGAAACGGAAGATGGAGGTAATGAAATACTAAATAATTCATTAAATGATGACAACGATAATTACTCCAGTGCTCCTTTCTTAAGTAATTTCTCCAATTCTGATGTAGAATTACACCAGTTATTATATTATAACAATGAGAAGTTTACTTTAATCCAAAGTCAAAGACTAATCACTACGATTAGGGATATCAATTGGTATACATTAGAATTAATATCAGAAGATCAGATAAACAACCCGATCAGAATAGAAGTATTTGTAGCACATCTCAAAGCTAGTAGAGGATCTGATAATGAAACAAAACGTCTTAATATGGTTAAGGCATTTACTGATAATTATGCAAATTTAGACGAAAATGATTACGTAATTTTTGCAGGAGACTTTAACCTATATTCTTCTAATGAACCAGCATATCAGGAATTAATAGACGTAAGTAATAAAATTACTATGGTGGATCCTATTAACACTCCCGGTAATTGGAGCAGTGATAATACATTTACAGCTATACATACACAAAGTACACGGCTGAGTAGTGAGGGTTTTGATGATTTTGGAAGCGGCGGCGGATTGGATGATCGATTTGATTTTATCTTGGTGTCGGAGAATATGATGAATAATACCGAATTAAAATACATACCAAATACCTATAAGGCTTTTGGAAATAACGGTAATTGCTTTAATCAAAGAATAGACGATATTGATTGTACAGGTATATTTGATAGCACTTTAAGAGATGCATTGTACACTATGAGTGACCATCTGCCAGTTGTTATGGAATTACAAACGAATCAACAATTTCTTAGCACACCAGAATTTACAGAAAGTATTCGGAAGATAGAATTGATAAGTGGAACGCTAGTAGACACTCAGCTATCTTTACAAATTAATAATAACTCTACGCCTGTTGATTTCAAAATATATAATACCTTAGGGCAAGAAATGAAATCATTTTCGACAAATGGAAATAATATTATAAATATTTCGGTTTCTGAATTAAGTGCTGGCATATATTATCTTGTTCCTGTCAATACTGGTAATAACACCATTAAATTTGTGAAGAAAAATTGAGTTTTTCCAGAATATCCCATATTACTATAATGTTTTTGATGATGCAGGCAGTTACAGCCCAGCACGATATAGCGATTATTGGAGATCTGGACACTAAAAATAAAACCATAACAATACAGCAAAAAATAACGTATATTAATTCATCAAAGGATACGTTACAAGAGATTTTTTTACACGATTGGGCAAATAGCTTTAAAAGTAAAACAACACCTTTAGGCGAACGCTTTTCTGAAGATTTCTTGAGAAGGTTTTATTTTGCGAAGGACGATGAACGTGGCTCCACTACTATTGAATCCATTATAGATACTTCGAAAAGCGCACTTACCTGGATGCGATATCATCAAACTCCTGATATTATAAAAGTCGAAATGGATCGACCGTTAACACCCAATGAAAGTTTCACATTTCATTTAAACTACAGAGTAAAACTACCCAGTGAAAAATTTACTCGTTACGGATATCATCGAAATGGAGATTTTAGTCTTAAATACTGGCATATTGTGCCAGCGGTATATGATTCTAAATGGAATATTTATAGCCACAAAGATCTTGATGACCTCTATGCTCCACTAGCAGACTACACGATAAAACTAACCATACCATCAGAATATCATCTTAGTAGTGAATTTACGAAGGAAGAATTAACCGATCCCAATAGTCCAACAAAAACAGTACAATTGATTGGTAAGAATAGAAATGAAGTAAATCTATATCTAGAAAGGAATAATTCGTTCTATGATTTTCAAATGAATGGACTACAGCTTATCAGCAATATTGAAGATAACGATTTGATGCCCGAAATGAAAAGTGTGGCAACAAAACGAATTATTGAGTTTCTGGAAAATAGATTAGGTCCCTACCCTTTTGACAAAATTTTGGTTTCAGAAAATGATTACAAAAATAATCCTGTATATGGTTTAAACCAATTACCGGATATTTTAAGACCTTTTCCCGATGGATTTCAGTACGAAATCAAACAATTAAAATCTATTTCAGAAAGTTACCTAGAAAAAACTTTACTTATTAATCCTCGATATGATGCTTGGATAAAAGATGCTATACACATCTATTTGATGATGGCTTATACAGAGCAGTATTATCCTAATATGAAAATCATAGGTAATTTAAGTAAAGTCATAGGTATTCGTTGGTTTCACGCTGCAGACCTAGATTTTAATGATCAATATTTTTTAGGATATAAGAACATGGCCAGACTATTTCTGGATCAGCCACTAACAGAACCACAAGATAAACTGGTCAAGTTCAACAAAAATATTGCAAATGCTTATAAAGCAGGAATTGGTTTTAAATATTTAGAAGACTACCTGGAAGACGATAATATTCTAGCAGATGCCGTAAAGGAATATTATACCAACAACACTTTAAAACCAACTGACTCTAAAGAATTCGAAAAAATACTAAATGACCTAACTCCGAAAAATATTGACTGGTTTTTTGAAGATTTTATCCCTACTAATGAAAAATTAGACTTTAAAATTAAATCTGTAAAAAAGAAAAAAGATTCTCTAGAGGTTACTATAAAGAATAAAAGAAACAACTACATGCCGGTTTCTCTCGCAGGGTTAAGAGACGGACAATTAGTTTCTAAAACTTGGGTTACAGGAATTACAGGAAGTAAAAAAGTAAGAATTGCTAATGAAGATCTAGATAAGTTGGTATTGGACTATGATCAAAATATTCCTGAAATTAACCGAAGAAATAATCATCGAAATCTAAAAGGTATTTTTAACAAACCTATACAATTCAGGTTTTTACAAGATATAGAAGATCCAACACGTAGTCAGATATTTTACATCCCTGAGTTCGAGTTTAACGTTTATGATGGTTTGACTATTGGTTCCAAATTTTATAATAAAACATTTATAAGAAGAGATTTTGATTACAGAATCACACCTAGTTATGGGTTTCTATCAAAAAAACTAATCGGTTCTGCATTTTTTCAATATAGACATCAAATTGCAGATTATGATCTGTATCAAATCAAATATGCGTTTAGTGGCAGTATGTTTAGTTATGCACCCGATTTACTTTTTAGACGCTTCTCTCCTTCTGTTGATTTTTACTGGAGACCAGAAGATCTAAGATCTAACGAAACACAAAGACTATCTATACGAAGTGTAAATGTATTTAGAGAGCGAGATAATAACAATCCCGTAGAAACACCTGATTATAGTGTGTTTAATATAAGATATCGTTATTCTGACTTTAATTTAATAGACTTTACATCTTACCTACTTGATTATCAAATTGCTAAAAATTTTAGTAAGCTATCTACCACAATTAATTACAGAAAATTATTTTTAAATAATAGACAACTTAATCTTCGGTTTTTTGCCGGTGCTTTCTTGTATAATGATACTGAAAAAGATGGAGATTTTTTCAGTTTTGCACTTGATCGACCCACAGATTATCTTTTTGATTTTAGTTATTTAGGAAGAAGTGAAGAAACCGGTCTGGTAAGTCAACAAATAATTATTGCTGAAGGAGGATTTAAATCTCAATTAGAATTTCCTTTTGCCAATCAATGGATCACAACGCTTAATGCCAATACAAATATTTGGAATTGGATTTATGCCTATGGAGATGCAGGCTTTGTAAAGAATAAAGGAGTATCTCCCAAATTTGTATATGATGCAGGTGTAAGAGTAAGTCTGGTTGCTGATTATTTTGAACTCTTCTTTCCGGTTGTATCCAATAATGGTTTTGAAATAAATCAACCTAATTATGATGAAAAAATTAGGTTTATCATTACGCTAAGTCCGCAAACCCTGATTGGACTTTTTACAAGAGAATGGTATTAGCTTGTTACTACAAATATTTTTCTTCTGCCACTGTTACTTTTTCTGGACTATCTTCTACTAAAAATAACATAAAAATATATAAACTTAATACATGGGCAACATTAATAAATACAGTAAAAATATCACTTGGATAGAATATTTCATTGATAGGCAATAGTGATACTATAAATATGCATAGAAATGCCACTATGATGAGTTTTAAACCTTCTTTGTACATATCTTGCATGTAGATTAAATAGGCTACTAAAATATACGTGGTAGAACTAAAAAGACAAAAGACAACCTCCGGAATAGCCTCTTTCACTACTTCCATTAATAGCTGAGAGATAGAATAGATCAAATACGCAACCAATGCACTACAAACCAAAATTGGAGCAGATAAAAATGTGTTTTTCTTGATTTTTCCAATTACCAAATACTTTCTCAAAGCCAGCGTACAGAAAAAAAAGTAAAGTGCCGTTAGTATACAGATAAAGGAAAAATTTTTGATAAAATCTGTATAAATTAAAACATCACAAATGATCATTGAAACTAAACTCAGGACGTACCATATATTTATTTTTATAGCGCGTTCAAAATAGATGGCTCCGATCGAAAAAATGATCATTGGTAGTGCATAAGCCAAATAATTTCTATCAAAAAAAACAGTAATTATTATAACTACTGCAAAAGCTATATAAAATAATATATCCGTGGTTTTTAGACTTTTCAAAAATATAAGCTTACTATTATTTGGTTGGAGAACAATTTAAAAAAAATCCTCATCATACCTGTAATAATAGTAACTATTTGTTTTAATTTATGTTTTAATTTATTTCTTTTCTAAGACGACTTGCAAAAAAAAGAACGATTCAAAAAAGCGATAAAAAAACAGATCTCAACAAATTGTTACCTGAGTAAAATCTAATTAAACTTTTAGCAATCAACTCTATAGAAACAAACAATCTATAAATCTATAAGTCTATAACTTACAACAATTCAATTTTTTAATACGAAATTAGATCCTATTTAGCACAATCAAACTTGAATTTAGATAAATGTGAAAATTTTGAATATTTGTTAATCAAGTCTTAAAAAAACAGGTTTAAAAAAGAATTCCTTAATAAAAAGTCAATTTACTTGAATAATCCGTAACAACTTTAATACTTTCTCTCTTGGAAATGGTATAGATTTTAGCTAAATTTGCGCACCGTAAAATATCGTTCACATGCAGCCTGAAACAACTATTACACCTAATATTTCTTTTGAAGAGTATAAGAATCAAATACTTAGAGATTACAAAATCGCTTTAATAAGTAGAGAGTGTAGTTTGTTAGGACGAAGAGAAGTTCTTACCGGAAAGTCTAAATTCGGAATTTTTGGTGGTGGAAAAGAATTGCCTCAGTTAGCAATGGCAAGAGTTTTTAGAGATGGTGATTTTAGATCAGGATATTATCGAGATCAAACTTTTATGATGGCGATAGATCAGTACACCGTAGAACAGTTTTTTGCTGGTTTATATGCACATACAGATATCGAAAAAGAACCGTTCGCTGCAGGCCGACAAATGGGTGGTCACTTTGCAACCCACAGCCTTAATGAAGATGGTTCCTGGAAAAATTTAACGAAACAAAAAAATTCCAGTTCTGACATCTCTCCTACCGCTGGACAAATGCCAAGATTACTGGGATTAGCTCAGGCATCAAAGGTATATCGAAATGAAAAAAGTGTTGAAGGATATACTAACTTTTCTATTGATGGAAATGAAGTAGCATGGGGAACTATCGGAAATGCCAGTACTAGTGAAGGTCTTTTCTGGGAAACGGTTAATGCAGGAGGTGTTTTACAAGTACCTATGGTTATTAGTATTTGGGATGATGAGTATGGTATTTCTGTCCATGCTAAACATCAAACCACTAAAGAGAACATATCGCTCATATTAGAAGGTTTCAGACGTGACGAAAAACACGATGGATATGAAATTATTGTCGTAAACGGTTGGGATTATCCCGCGTTGGTAGAGGCTTATGAAACTGCCGAAGATTTAGCAAGAGAGCAGCATATTCCCGTTATCGTACACGTAAAAGAGCTTACCCAACCTCAAGGTCATTCTACTTCTGGTTCTCACGAAAGATATAAGAGCGAGGAACGATTGAATTGGGAACGTGAGCATGATTGCAATAAAAAATTTAAAGAGTGGATCATTGATCATAATATTGCTACTGCAGAAGAATTATTAGCGTTAGAAAAGGAATGTAAAAAAACAGTAAGACAAGGTAAAACTAGTGCTTGGAATGCTTATATATCTGAAATTAAAGCTGAAAAAGAACAGGCAATTGCAAGATTAAATGCTGTGGTGGCAAAAAGCGCTAATAAAAATTTTATTTCACCGCTTATTAAAACATTAGCCGATAAAGACGAACCCATAAGAAAGGATATCCTTGAAGCTACTAGAAAAGTGTTACGCTATATTGTAAAGGAAGATTTTCCTGAAAAAACTGAGCTTCAGAACTGGGTTAATAATTATATAGACGAAATACAGCCAAAATATAGTGATCATTTATATAATGATTTCGACAGTAATGTAACCAAAATTAAAGAAATAAAACCCGAGTATACAGAAAATGCAGAAGTTGTTGATGCCCGCTTGATACTTAGAGATAATTTTGATCAAATTTTTAGTCGAATTCCTGAAGCTCTTATTTTTGGTGAAGATAGTGGTAAGATTGGAGATGTAAACCAGGGATTAGAAGGATTACAACAAAAGTACGGAGATATACGAATCTCTGATGCTGGAATTAGAGAAGCCACCATTATTGGACAAGGAATCGGTATGGCTATGAGAGGACTAAGGCCAATAGCCGAAATACAATATCTTGATTATATTTTATATTGCATCCAAGGATTAAGTGATGATTTGGCAACCTTACGATATAGAACGTTCGCAAAACAAAAGGCACCTTTAATCGTACGAACCAGAGGACATCGATTAGAAGGAATTTGGCATTCGGGCTCTCAAATGGGAGGTTTGATACATCTTTTACGCGGTATTCACATTCTAGTACCTAGAAATATGACTAAAGCTGCTGGATTTTATAACACCTTAATGGACAGTGATGAGCCAGCGGTAGTTGTTGAATGTCTTAATGGGTATCGTCTCAAAGAAAAAATGCCAGCAAATCTTTCAGAAATAAGAACTCCGGTAGGAGTTGTGGAGACCATTAAGGAAGGAAGCGATATCACTTTGGTTTCTTATGGATCTACATTGCGATTAGTGGAACAAGCTGCAAAAGAGCTATTATCGGTTGGAATTAGTGCTGAGGTAATCGATGTACAATCTTTAATTCCTTTTGATTTAACACACGATATCGTAAAAAGTGTAGCCAAAACTAATAGAATACTCATTATTGATGAAGACGTTCCTGGTGGAGCAACAGGATATATACTGCATAAATTAATTGATGAACAAAATATTTATCAATATTTAGACAGTGAGCCGCAAACATTAAGTGCGCAACCACATCGACCAGCTTTTGGTACGGATGGGGATTATTTCAGTAAACCATCAACTGAAGATATTTTCGAGAAAGTTTATAATATTATGAATGAAGTGAACCCAAGCGAATATCCAAAACTGAGATAATTTAAAAAGGGTTTTCTATTCGAATACGTTTTCCGTCTTGATAAGAAATAACAAATATATTTCTATCAATGATACCAGACTGGAGTAAAATTTTTCTAAATTCCTGAGCCTCTGCTAGCGTTTCAAATATTCCTAAGCTCAATTTAAAATAAGAAGTGTCACTATAAAAAAGAGCATTGGTAAATTTTTCTGAAACTAAAGGAGATACTTTATCTTTTGTAAAAGACTGGATCTGAACCGAATAAACAGTATCTTTATTTATAAGGCTTCGGTATAAATAGAGATCTTTAATATTTTGAAGCTCTTTTTGACCTTTTTCCAAATCTTTTAATTGATTTTTAAGCACATCGATCTCTGATTGAAATGAAGGTAATTCTTTATTTTTTACAATAGTATTTGCATTCGTGTCATCAACCCAAAATATTGTATAGATCAGTAAAGCAATCGTAGATATCAATAAAATTGAGCAAAGTACTTTTAGCATCATCTTGGATGCTCTGTTCTTTTTAAGTTCTGCAGATCTATCATTCAAAAGATCTTCTAGTTTTCTCTGCTCCACCTCAGCTTTTTCGATTTGATAATGTAGCGATAAAAGATCTTCATTTTTAATATCTGGCATCTTACTTGGGGATTAGAGTTTAATTAGAGTTATGGCAATTTTTGCTTCGTAATTTTATACACAATTCCATCATTTATTTCTAAAATCATAATGGGATTATCCGCTATAATTTTCTGAAAGGCTTTTAATGGAAATCCTCGGGAGATTTGGTTAATATCCTGAATACGGACTTTATCGTTTAATTCCAATCTCTTAAGATTTGTATTTGCATTAGAAACATAATAGTTGTCGTACAAAAAATATAAAGTATCACCATTTTTATCTATATCATATTCGGCTTCATTATATTCTTTAGCTTTTTCTACAGCCTTTTTTCCTGTAAAATACTCAATAAAATCAGCCTCGATAAAAATCACACCGTTATTTCTAAATACCTTTTTAACATAACAATGTTGCCTTGTATATTTTGATTTATTGATCGTATCGTTGTTGATTGGAGTAGTAATATTTTCATTAACACCTGTTTCTATTAGCGAGCTATCTTTATTTGAAACTAATCCACTTTTGTAGTCCGCAATATCAGATTTAAGTTTCGTCAATTCTTTTTCTAGTGAATCATTAATTTTCTGTACTTCATTTATTTTTGACTGTGTGTTTGCTTCAAAATCCTCAGAAATTAGAGTTTTGTCTTGACTTAAATAAAACATTCCCCCTCCCATCAGGATAACAACAGCAAAAAAGAAAATCATAAAAACAAGACTGTTTCGTTTACTTTTCTTAAGTTCTTCGGATATAGAAACAAGTCGATTTTCCAACTTTTGCTGTTTCATTCCGGATTTTTCAATCCTATACTGTACTGATAATAACTCGTCCTCTTTACTTTTCATTCTAAATTACAGATTAAAAGCTACATTTAAATTATGGTATCCACTTAATGTCTTTAAAATTAGGTTTTCTTTTCTCTAAAAACGCATTTCTACCTTCTTTAGCTTCATCGGTCATATAAGCTAGTCGTGTAGCTTCTCCTGCAAAAACCTGTTGTCCCACCATCCCGTCATCTGTAAGGTTCATAGCAAACTTCAACATCTTTATAGAGGTTGGTGATTTTTCCAATATTTCTTGTGCCCATTGATACGCGGTTTCTTCTAGCTCATCGTGAGGAATGACTGCATTGACCATCCCCATTTCATAGGCATCTTGTGCAGAGTAATTTCTTCCTAAAAAGAAAATCTCGCGTGCTTTTTTCTGTCCAACCATCTTGGCCAGATATGCAGATCCGTACCCTCCGTCAAAACTGGTAACATCAGCATCTGTTTGTTTAAAAATCGCGTGTTCTTTACTTGCTAATGTTAAATCACACACTACGTGCAAGCTATGTCCACCTCCAACAGCCCAACCAGGTACCACAGCAATAACAACTTTTGGCATAAATCTAATCAGTCTCTGTACTTCCAGAATATTCAACCTATGCATTCCATCTTGCCCTACATATCCCTGATGACCTCTTGCTTTCTGATCTCCACCACTACAAAAACTATAGACACCATCTTTGGTAGATGGACCTTCTGCAGACAATAACACCACTCCTATTGAAGTGTCTTCCTGAGCATCATAAAAAGCATCATACAATTCGCTGGTTGTATGTGGCCTAAAGGCGTTACGTACATCAGGTCGATTAAATGCAATCCTTGCTACACCATTTGATTTTTTGTAGGTTATATCTTGATATTCTTTAGCAGTTTTCCAGTTTATTGAACTCATTATATATTTTATTTATGCTTTCAAAAATAATACAATATATCGTATTCATCTATACTGTAGACCCCGTTAAATTTGTTTAAAAAATAGAATGCTACAGATTTTGATTAAATTAACACAAGTTCTGCACGATTTTTGATACTTTTAATCGGAAATAATAAAGGAAAACTTATGCGAATTTTCTTTGGAATATTTTTGAGCTGTTTTAGTTTTATGACTTTTGCTCAAGAGAAACCCTCTTTGATTGTAGAATGGGAATCTCTGAACGCTCAGTTATCTGAGAATTATACTAAATATACAATTGAACATCAAGATATTACTCCTTCTCTTTCCTACATAAGGTCTAGAATAGCTACAGGTAATTATCATCTTATGGAAATAGACCTAACAGTAGATCTTAGAAGGCAACGTATCAAAGATGACAGGCCTATGCTTTTGCTTCCGGAAAATAAGTTTGTAAAATCTGATTACTACGTCGCAATTCCTACCATCGAGAAAAGAGACGCAAGTATTACTATTACAGGAAATGGTGGTTATAATAACAGTAATCCTAACAACGGAGGCGTTAAAAACACCGTATATGAAGATGCAAGCACCAGAACAGGAATATACTGTCCGGTCACTGGGCTCCCACTAACTACTAGTCGAAGACCAAATTAAAATAAATGAATTAATGTAATCAAAAATCAGTCTACCAGACGAATTCCGTCTTTTTCTATAACTATCTTTTTTGCTTTATACAAAGAACCAATCGCTTTTTTAAAGCTCTTTTTACTTAACTGAAAAACATCTTTGATGTCGTTAGGATCTGATTTATCGTTGAGATCAATAAATCCACCATTTGATTTTAATTCGTCCAATATTTGTTGAGCATTGGGTTCTATAGCTCGATATCCGTGTCTTTGTAATGTAAGATCTATTTTACCATCAGCTCGAACTTTCTTTACAAAACCTTTAAGCTGATCTCCAGTATTTATTTTCTGAAAAATTTCATCTTCATATACCAGTCCCAAATGTTTTTGATTTACAATCATATTCCAACCATATGGCGATGGATGTGAAGCAATAAGATCTACTTCATCAAAAGGTGATAATAACACTAAAGAATTGTCTAAAAAAGCATTCGTTTTACTTGAACCAACTAGTCTATTAGTCTCTTCATCCAAATACACATAAATGAGATACCAACTTCCTACTCGCATTTTTGAAGCTTGTTCTTTAAAAGGAACGAAAAGCTCTTTCTCCAGTCCCCAATCTACAAAAGCTCCAATATCTGAAACTGTTGTGCATTTTAAATAAGCAAACGAATTTACGGTTGCGTAGGGTTCTAAGGTAGTTGCTACAACACGTTCTTCGTGGTCTAGATAAACAAAAACCTTTAGCTCGTCTCTTATCATAAACTGTTCAGGCACATATTTATTAGGCAATAACACTTCATTTCCATCATCATCACTCAGGTAAACTCCCTGATCACGTTCTCTTACTATTTCCAGCTTATTATAGGTGCCAAGTTTCAACATACTTTATATTTTGCGCAAATATAATTCTTTAATTCTCCTTTTATTAAATTTAAGTAAAAATCTCCGGAGCAAGCTCACGGAGCATCCAAAAGATTTCTCGTTTTCAAACTGTTTACGTTTTACAGGCTAGGCAAGCCTTGGGGTATTAATCCTCCTAGAATAAAAAAGGTGTTCTTTAAAGAACACCTATCAATTTTATATTATCTTTTATTTTATTTATAAACAGACTCTTTTTTAAAGTGTTTAGCTAAAAGGTAATAAACCACTGCTCTATACTTATTTCTGTTAGATTTACCATATGCTTCCATTACAGAAGCAATAGCCTCGTCTAATTTTGGTCCATCAGAAAGACCTAATTTTTTGATCAAGAAATTTTTCTTTACTGTTTCTAATTCTGCAGCATCGCTACCAGACACCGTAGCAGCATCTTTATTATAAATTGATGGCCCACAACCAATAGTAACTTTAGTTAAAAAATCCATATCTGGTGTCTGACCAATTTTATCTTTAATATCAGCAGCATACTTAGTAATTAATTCGTCTCTTTTACTCATAAGATGATAATGTTTTAGGTTTTAGTTAATTTATTATGTTATCTCAAATATAACTTATTTATTAATGAATAATTCATTTATAAATTATATTATATCCCGTTTTTTAGATAAAACACGCAAAATAATCGATTAAAACACTATCGTTTTTTGTTCTTGGCGTAAAAACTTCTAATAACTGAGGCGAATCATTATTTTCATAAAGCTTTTTAAGCTCATTCAATAATGTACTCTCCTCTTCTGCTTTTACATATGTAATATGAAACATTTTACAAAGCTGTTCTGCAGTTAGATGATGTTTTGTTTCGAAAAATTTACTAAAATTTTCACTTTCTGATTTACCGGGTAAGATTCTAAAAATCCCTCCTCCTCCATTATTAATTAAAATAATCTTAAAATTTGGCGGGATCGCATCGTTCCATAATCCATTACTATCGTAAAAGAAGCTAAGATCACCTGTAATCAAAGTAGTTGGTAATCCAGATCCTACCGCTGCTCCAATGGCTGTAGATGTACTGCCGTCTATTCCGCTTGTCCCTCTGTTGCAAAATACCTTGAACGTAGGATTTAACGAGAATAACTGAGCATATCTCACGGTCGAGCTATTGCTTAACTGAACCATCTGATCGTTTGGAATTAAATTAAAAACAGACTCGAATACTTTTAAATCTGAAAAAGCTACATTTTTCAAGAATTCAGCATGGTTTATTCTCCTCTGGTCTCTAACCGTTGTCCAATTAGATTTATAATTCGTTTGTACAATATTGGTATCCGGTAAAAAATCTGAAAAAAATGAATTCGGATTCATTTTTATATGCTCTGTTAAACAGAAATAAGTATCATAAGCTTTCTTTTCATCTACATGCCAATGAACTTTGGGCTGATATTTTCTTAAAAAAGCTTTAATCCGTTTAGATACAACCATCCCACCAAAAGTTAATAAAACCTCTGGCTGCAAGGCTTTAAACTCTTTTTGATTTAATGGTGTAATCAACTGGTCGATGCAATTAAAGTGTGTAGTATGATGAATATTAGAAGTAGTTTCTGTTAGCACCAGAACCGAAGGATCATTAGCAAAGTGATTAATCCATCTTTGCTCAACGAGCCCTGGTGGATTGACACCAATTAAAATTATTTTACGTTCTGCATTATTCCACTCTTTGAGCATACCAGATCTAAGAGTTTCAGAAATTTTATATTCTACTCGCTCTACAGGTATATTTCTAGGAATAAAAGTCGGTTTCTCTATAGCATCATAAAGTGGTTCGTAAAAAGGAACATTAATATGAACCGGACCATTTTTTTCTAAAGCAATATTTAACGCCAGATTAATTTCTCTTTCGTTATGTTTTTGAGCCTCGTGTTGTTTCTGCTTGATTTTTATGTCATCAATCTCAGTCTCGGCTACTATTTCAGAATAAAGATTTGCAGAATAAAGAATATGATTCTCAAATACATTTTTCTGCCGTATTGTCTGGCCATCACCAATATCAATTCGTTCTATTGGTCGGTCGGCACTTAGCACCACTAATGGAATATCACTATAAAAAGCTTCAGAAATTGCAGGGTAATAGTTCAGTAATGCACTACCCGAAGTACATACTAATGCAACTGGCTTTTGAATTTGCTGAGCGATTCCCAATGCAAAAAAAGCTGCGCATCGTTCATCAACAATACTGTAGCATTGCATATTAGGGTTCTCAGTAAACCCAATAGTCAAAGGTGCATTTCTGGATCCGGGTGAAATGATAATATGATGAATTCCTTTTGCTTCGCATAGAGCAACAATTGCTTGGGACAAAGGAATTTTGGAATATAAACGTTTTCTCATTCGAGGTGCTAAATTACGATATCGCAATAATTAAAGCCAACCTTTTTAAAGTATTTTAAGACAAAACCATTTTCATGGTTTCAGTCTTTCTAACTGTTTCCTCCCATTCTTTTTCAGGAACTGAATCTTTAGTGATTCCACCTCCAACATAAATCACAGCCTTATCATCAAACAGTTCCATACAACGAAGATTTACAAAGAGGTTAGATTCTTTTTCTCCATTTTTACTTATGTTTAGTTCACCCAAAAAGCCTGTATAAAACTTTCGATCGTATAATTCATTCTTTATAATAAAAGATTTGGCTTCTTCTTTTGGTAAACCACATACCGCCGGTGTAGGATGTAATGTTTTTATGATATCTTCTATATTAGAATTATTAGGTATCAATGTACCTTTAATATCTGTCCTTAAATGTAATAATGTTCCCGCTTTATGGGTGTAGGTTCCAGATTTTTCAAGAGAATCTACTTTAGAAGAAAGCTTATTGATCACATAATCTGTTACCATAGCTTGTTCTTCTATCTCTTTAGCACCCCATTTCACTTCTAAAGAATCAACATACGGCTGAGTTCCTGCCAGAGACATTGTAAAAAACTGATCCCCTTTTATGGTTACCAAAGTTTCCGGGGTTGCTCCTAGCCAAATGCCAAATGCAGGATGATACCAGCAATATACAAAGGCATTAGGATAACTATCAACTAACTTCGTAAAAACCTCTAAAGGAGCCATGTCAGAAAAATGTATTTCTTCTTTTCTGGATAATACTACTTTTTTGAAAGAATTTTGAGTAATGGCTTCAATTCCTTTGCTAACAAGCTTCAAATGAGCTTCTTTCTCATTATCATCAATATCAATGGATATAGATTGTTTGTTATGCTGAACTTCAAATTCAGTTTCTGAAATAACCGATCTATAATATTCACTGTTTTCGGCTGATATTAGAATTGTATCGTCTCTGTTATCAAATGGTGCAAAAACAAAGCCTGTGGTGTCATAAGAATCTATCTTGTATAATTCATTATTATTTTGAAGAAAACTATGAAGTTCTTTTTCTCCAGATTTCCGATATATTACAAATGGTAATTCTAGATCCCATTGAGATTGGATCTTCATATATAAAAATGAAATATCCATATTATCTGGATTTTGCCAAAGCAATAGTCGTTAGTTTTACTATAGAGATCAGATTATCATCTTCATTACGTATTTTGATATCCCAAAGCTGTGTGGTTCTTCCTCTATGTACAATCTCAGCTCTTGCATATACATATCCGTCTCTAACACTTTTTACGTGATTCGCTGAAATCTCTAAACCTCTAATATAAAATTCTTTGGTATCTAAAAATATATGAGAAGCCGCACTACCCACACTCTCTGCCAATGCTACCATAGCACCACCGTGAAGAACACCATCAGGTTGATGCACTCTGGAAGTTACCGGCATCTTTGCAACTAAATAATCCTCTCCAACATCACAAAAAGAAATATCCAATGTTTCCATCAACGTATTCTCGCACATGATAGCGCATTGTTTCAATATCTCCTCTTTATTAAGCTTCATATGTTTTAAATTTTAAGTAAAAATAAGCAATGGCATTAAATAATTCTAACTATCTTTGAATATAATTTTAACGAACGTTCAATAAAATGCCAAAAACAAAAACATCCAAAGAAGAAGTCCTAAGCAAAGTAATTCCGGTATTAAGAGAACGTGGTGTTTCTAAAAGTAGCATGAGCGAGTTGGCAAAAGCTTGTGAAATTGAAAAATCTCATTTTTACTATTACTTTAATAATAAAGAAGAGTTGATTAAAGAAGTATTAGCAACTGTTAATAGTTATTTTAAGCATAATTTGTTTAAGGTAATTGAAGACAAAAGCCTGACTACCGAACAAAAGCTTAAAAAAGTACATGGCCTTATCGATAAAATGTTTAGAAATGCCAATAGCGGTTGCATTATGGCCAATACTGCCTTAGAAACCGCACACCTTGATCCTATTTATAAAGACGAAATCAAATTCTTTTTTGAAGATTTTATAGCTGGGTTACAGATTCTACTAGAGCCTAATTATTCTAAAGAAGAATCTTTGGTATTGGCAGAACAGATGGTTCAGGATCTGGAGGGTGGAATCCTATTGATGCGTATCTACAACGATCATAAATATATAAACAATGCTGTTTCCAGAATGGAAAAGATAATTTTGAAATCACAATCATGAAATCTTATTTTATAAAATCTAATGATGGATATCCTATTTCGGTGCACGAATTTGTTCCAAAATCATCGAATCATAAAACAATCGTCTTTGCTCCGGCAGTAGCTGTTCCACAAAAATTTTACTTCAATTTAGCTATATATCTAGCAGAAAAAGGGTGTAATGTATTTACTTTTGATTATCGAAGTATTGGCAAATCAACTTCTCAGAACATTCAATCTCTAAAAGAATATGGTTTCTTTTCCTGGGCAATGGACTTCAGAGCCGTATCTAAATTCGTTAAAGAAAAATTCCCAAATAACACCCAATATATGATCGGTCATAGTTATGGCGGAAACAGTGTTGGGTTTAGTGACGCCTACCAATATTATGATAAGTATCTTACCATTGGATCTCAGTTTGGGTTTTACAAACATTTTACACCAAGAATGCGTGCTTTGATATATCTAAATTTCAAAATACTGGTTCCGGTTACTACTTCTATTTTAGGGTATTATCCCTCTGGCTGGTTTGGGTTAGGAAAACCATTAACAACCAAAGCTGCAAAAGACTGGGCTACCTTTCTCTTACATCCAGATTCTATGCTGCACTTTACCAAAGGAAATACTGCAACGTATTACCAGAACATAAAATCATCTATGTTGTTGGTAAGTATTGAAGATGACCTTTTTGCTCCCAAAAAATCCGTAGACATCTTAGGAGATCGCGTGTATAGCAATGCACAAACCATTCGAAAGCACCTAAAACCATCTGATTATAATCTTAAAACTATTGGCCATTTTGATTTTTTTAGGAAGAAAAATCAGGATATCTTGTGGCCATTAATAGATGAATGGTTCCAACTATAAAACCCCACTGATTATGCAAAAAGAGGTTGTATATCAATCCACAAACACCTATGATACTCTGAATGAGCTTACTGAAGAAACGAAAACCGTTTGGTTAGTCTTTCACGGAATTGGCTATCTAAGCCGATATTTTATTAGGTTATTCCAAAGTTTGGATCCTTCAGAAAACTATATTATCGCACCACAAGCTCCTTCAAAGTACTATAAGAATAATGATTATAAGAAAGTAGGATCTAGCTGGCTTACCAAAGAAAACACACAAACTGAGACTAAAAATGTTCTGAATTATGTGGATGCTGTAATAGAAGCCGAAAATCTTCCTTCTACTATCAATTTTGTTGTTTTGGGGTACTCACAAGGCGTGAGTATCGCCAGTAGATGGATTGCCAGCAGAAACATACAACCTGATGGTTTTGTGATGATCTCGGGAGGTTTCCCGAAAGAACTCGCAAAAGAGGATTTTACATTTTTGACAGATAAGACCAAAGTAACTCATATTTTGGGAGAAAAAGATCCTTATTTCGAAATAGATAAAGTAAACGCAGAAAAAGTAAGAGTTAAAGAAATTTTACCACAAATAGAATTTAGAACACATCCTGGCGGTCACGAATTGGATATCACTACCTTAAAAAATATTATTTAGTATCGGATTCTTTTAATTTTTCAACTCTTCTACCATTTTCCTACTTTGCACCGTGTCATAAATAATAGTCAATTTTTGAATTTTGTTTTCAGAAGTTAATTCTAAAATATCCACTACCTTTAATTTCACCTTTTTCTTATTTTTTAGTGTCCAGTTGTAATCAAAAAGCAAAGAAATCCGATTTGTGTTTTTTTCATAGAACAAATCATCAAAGTTTAATCGAGAAGAAGCGGTATCTTCAGATAGTTTTCTATAAAATTCCGTAGCTGGCAGGGCACCATAAAGAGGAGAAATTACAACTCCATTATCGGTAAACAGGCCAATCACTTTATCCATCTCTCCTTTTTCTAAGAAAGAAAGATATTTTTTAGCTACTTCTTCTTTAGTCATTTCAATTGTTTTCGGAAATATATAGACCTATCATTTTTTAAAAACCTGACAGGTCTTGCGTATTATAAATATCTATCTTTAATGACGTCCAGATGATGTTTCTGATGACCAGAAAGTATATAACCGGCAGCTCTGGTACTCATTGGGCTACCACTCGCCTCACCTATTTGAGTTAGCATATCCTCTGTAAAACCTTTAAATAAAGTTATTGAGCTATTTCTAACGGCCTCAAAATCTTCTATAAACTCTTTCTTGGTATAATTGTTCGCATTCGAATTAGCAACATATTCATCCTGATCAAACCCCATTAACGGACTTTTATCTTTTCTCGCAAAACGAAGTGCTCTATAAGCAAAAACTCGTTCTGTATCAATGATATGTTGCAATACTTCAGCAACAGTCCATTTGCCTTTTCCATAGCTATAGGTTAGTTTTTCATTAGGAATTGAATTTACAAAATCAATAAATTTCTGTTTATCAAGCTTTAAGCCATCTACAATATTAGAACTTTCGGCTTTATCAATGTAAACGCCATAATATGGATTATACTCTTCTGGAGTAAGTATAGATTGCATAAATTATCATTTATAAATAAAGTAGAAATGTACTAATTCTTAATTCAATCCATAAACTCATTAACAGTTCTTTATTATTGACTATCACAAATCAACTAACTGCGTTTTGTTTCTCGAGCTTACGCGCTCGAAAATATAAAAACAATGGAAATGCAAATGCAATAGCTACCATAAACGTTAATGGAATAAATATCCACCAGTGTTTCATTTTTAGCTTAATAGCCTCTGGTATATACCAAGCAAAAAAGGTAAATACTACCACTAATAAATCTGCATTAAATGATTTTGCAGGAAACGTAGTTTTTGTTTGTGCAATATAGTTAAGTAAAGAAGTGTCTTCTGCCGTTAAATAAAACTGAATATTAAAATACCACGTAAGACAGAGCCCTAATATCGCTAATAATAAAAATGCGTGTTTGAGTTTCATATGATTTGATTTGTGTTCTTCTCAATCCTTAAGATTATTTTCGAACCACCTCTTCTTTTTGAGATAGAAAATTACTTAAGCCTATAAATATTTCTTGGGTAATCTGATATCCTTACACCCTCATTTTGCAGTTCTTTTAATGCATCTTTCGCGATCCATTTGGCAGTGGAATTATCAATTGCTAACAAATCATTAGCAACCTTAATAGCTATTTGTTTTAAATCAATATTGCGCTTACCAATATTGCGCAATGCCCAGTTTACAGCTTTTTTTACATATAACCTTTCGTCGGTAGCTTCTCTTAAGATCATTGGAAAAAACTGAACAAATATATCATTATCTGATTTTTTATCTGCCATACAATAGGCTGCCATGGTAGCAAAACCTGCTCTTTTTTCGAACTCAGGTTTTCTTTCTGTCCAATCTATGATTTTGGCTAATGCAAATTTACTTCTGGCAAATAATCCCATACAAAAGCTATCGCAAATCTCCCAGTTTTCAAAGGTTTTGACCCACTTTTCCATTAACTCTTCAGTAACATCTTTTGGATCAAAGATCTTACTGCATAATAGACGACCTTCATAAATATCACTATGGAAAAGTTGTAAAGCGAGTTGGTTATCTTTTCCAATTTCTTTAGCTATTACTTTTAAATCTTTATGATATATTCCCAAAGAATTGTTGGATACAATTCCGAATTTATTCTCCCTAAAGGTTACTTTTTCAGGATCTTTCAGCTCATAAAGACGTGTTATTAGCTCGTTATAAGTCAACTCTAAGATTATTTAGATATTTGTTTAAAGGCAATCTTTACCGTGGTCTTTAGATTGCTATCAAAGTATAGTTGCTGATTTTTTAAAATTAAAAACTCTTTAGTTTGGCCCGATTTCAAAGGAGTCATTTTTACTATCTTCTCTTTTTCCTGAATTCGAATAGTAAATTCATTTTGACCAATGTTTTCTATGATCGCATTACTATCTTCACCCAGATAAGGATTATTAACTGCATCCTGACCGGGACCTTTTCCGGCTATAGACATACTTTCATTAGTTCCTATTTCTATGACAGACTTCAACTGTGCAAACACTGTATGTTGAAATAAAAAAACGAAAAATAGTATAATGGAAACTTTATTCATGGTACAAATCATTTATAGATGAATAACGGACAAATATCACCTTCCTAAAATACCTAAAATAAACCTGATGCCCACTAAATGTTTGTTTATTTAACGTCTTTTTAAAATTACTATTTGGTTTGCTTTTGAATCCAGTCGATCATTATCCCCAAGGCATTTGGAGAAAAGGTTTGTTCAATTTCAGCATATTCGCTTAAAACTCCTGTACTACATTCTTGAAATAAATGATTGAGATTTTCTAGGGCTACAATCTCTATGTTCTTATTGCCTGCCTTTTCTAGTGACTTTTTGATACTTGCTAAATTTTCTTTGTATAACACTTGTAAATCTTTCTCTCCGTTCAAGGCCAAAACTGGAATACTTATTTTCTCTAAATATTCGGAAGGTTTTGACTTTATTAAACTTACTACTTCATTTCCTGTTATCTGATTTACCAACAGGTTTCTTTGGTTTTCGGGTAATAGCTTACCATATGTATTCTTATAAAAAGTATGAATGCTATCTTTTAAAGCAATATTGCTAAGTTGGGTGTTTTTAATAATTTCATAAGCTCCTTTTACAAATTCCTGTCCCTGAGCAATTTGTATTTCATTCAATCCCATTGCCTTTTCAATAGCCGATTTTTGAGAAAGCATTAAAGAATCTCCTTCAACACCCGGAGCAGCTAAAAGTACTATAAAACTTATATTTTTGTTTTCTGATGCCACTTTAGGCACCACAATTCCACCTATACTATGTCCAATTAACCCCATTTTGGAATTATCGACATCTTCCCTTTTATTTAAATAATCGATAGCTGATTTTACGTCTAATGATGACAAGTCAATTGTAATGTCTTTAAATTCACCTTTGGATTTCCCCGTACCTCTTTCATCAAATCGCAAAACTCCAATTCCATTTCTTGTTAACTGGTCTGCCAGCAACAAATAAGGTTTATGCCCAAACATTTCACCATCCCTATTTTGAGGTCCGCTACCACTAACGATAACGACTACTGGAAATTTACCATCTTTCTTTGGAAGGGTTAGTGTACCCGTTAGAGTTACCTGATCTATAGAATTTACGAATGATACTTCCTCAACATAATAATCAAAAGGAGGAGTAGGTTCTTGTGGACGATTGAGTACAATTGTTCCTCTTTTAAGAGACAAAGCAATCGGAAATCCGCCTTGTATCAAATTGCCTATGATTTCTCCATTGTCGTTAAGACTTCCTTTATATTCTATTTTAAAATTGGGAAATGAGATGATCAATTCATTATCCATCAATTTGGTACTCGCTGCCTTTGCATCACTTAAACCCTGTTTTGGGATATCCATTGTAGAAACCAGGCTATCTGCTTTCTCTTTGATATGAAAAGCAATCCCTAACTCAGCATTATTGATGCTAATTACCCCCATCCAATCACCAGAGATATCCTGAGAAAATGTATTGATAAAAAAAAACAATAAAAGTAAGCTTACGAATGTTGTGTTTATTTTAGACATTATAAGAGCTATTTGTGTTAATTTCTTACAAGATAGAGGTTTTAAATTTCTTTCCCATTGTCCTATCGAAAAGCTTCTAGGTCAAATAAAACCTTATAAAAGTCATTTATGAAAATAATTTTCTCTTAACTTTTTTAAGGATACTTTTGATATCCTGGGTAATTGTTTGCTCGTTTAAGTATTGATTTAACTCGATTTTTTCGGAACGTATTAATTCGGCTGAACCTTTCTTTCTAACCAAGAACCAGTTATCAAATTTTGATTCAGGATCATAATTAGGATGAGGAATGACTATCAGTTCTACCAACTTCCTAATATGGGGAGTTATTTTCTCATCATTTGTCATCGCTTTTACCCGATCTGTATTTTTTAGACTTGGACTACTTTGATATGTCCAATCCAAATCGTCAAAAAGTATCATCCCATTTGGTTTTAACAACTTATCCACTAAAAAAAAAGCACAACAATCGATCTCAAAATTATGTGAACCATCTACATAGCAAAAATCAAAAATTGGTTGACATATCCCATCCTTCGTTTGCTGATCAATTAACTTCATTAATTCCCAGTTATAGCTCGTATTGGCAAAAATTGGGGTAATATATTGAGTTAATCCGCATTTTTTAGATAACTCATGTACATTTGGTTTTCTATCCATTGCACTCTTGTTATCCATAGTAATCACACTACCTTTTCTCTTTTCATCTAGTGCAGCAGCCATATAACAACTACCTGTGCCGTGGGCAATCCCTAATTCTAAAATACTATCGATATTATTTTCGAGAATTAAGTTATACACTATACTTCCCTGTTCTGGGTTCATGTGAGGCACTTTACCAATAATGGGTATGATTTTTTCTATTTGCATCTGATGTTTTTAAATATATCTGAGATTTTTATATAAATAGTTTTACGTTTTACTTTTACACTTTAATATGGTCTTATTATTACAAACACTGCATAACATTTTCATATACGATTATTACCAGAAGTTGAATGATATCTTTAACGATAATCATTTACCACAAATCAACGCCGAAATCTTCATTGATTTAAGTTTAAAGAAACACAAAATCTTTCATACAAAAAAAACCACAACAATCATTCTGTTGTGGTTTATACTTTAAAATTTTGCTTACTTATGCAGAGTTACGACTGGCATTGATGTTACCAAATAATGAACGAGTCACCATTTTTTCATAAATCTCAAGATTTTCGGCATTATTACCGGTTCTATTGATGTCCTGAATTTTCTTGAGAGCATACTGCTGTATCGTTAATAAAGGTAATACTATGTTTTCTCTTACATCTATAGAAGCTCTACCCGCTGGTTCATTTTCCATAAGCTCTTTGTATCCTGTAAGTTTTAATAACAAACGCTTCGTTAATTGATACTCTTCGTGAATAATATTCCAAAAAGCGCCATACTCCGGATCGTCTTTCATATAAGCAGTCAGCTGAAAAAATGATTTGGTTAAACTCATCATACTATTACCTACTAAAGCTCTAAAAAATGCAGAACCTTTATATAAAGTAATAATTTTGTCAAACTCTCCTCTATCTTCATAAACTTTTAAGGCAGTACCTACTCCATAAAAACCAGGAACATTTTGTTTTAACTGACTCCAGCTACCTACAAAAGGTATAGCTCGCAAATCTCCAAAATCCAAACTAGTACTTTTACTCCGTTTAGAAGGACGGCTTCCAATATTTGCTTTACCATAGTATTTTAATGTACTCATATGCTCTAAATATGGTAAAAACTTAGGGTGATTTTTAAAGTCTACGTAGGTTTGATAACTTATATCCGCTAATTCCTGCATCGTGGCTTTATTCTCTTTAGAAAAAAGATTAGCCTCGTTTGGAGTTAATTGATTTTCTACACCAGCCCCTAATAATTGTTCCAAGTTATACTGACAAGAGTCTAAAGTCCCAAAATTAGAACTAATTGTTTGCCCCTGAACTGTAATTTGTATTTGTTCATCTTCTACTGTTGGACCGAGAGAAGCATAAAATTGATTCGTATTTCCTCCTCCTCTAGCCGGTGGTCCTCCACGACCATCAAAGAATATCACTTTTACATCGTATTTTCTTGAAATTTCGGTTAGGGCTTCTTTTGCTTTAAAAATGCCCCAATTAGCCATTAGATATCCTCCATCCTTGGTTCCGTCCGAGAATCCAAGCATGATTGTTTGCTTCATTCCGCGACGTTTCAGATGTTCCATATAGACCGGATTGCTATACAATGCTTCCATAACTTCATGAGAAACACGAAGATCAGGTACAGTCTCGAATAGTGGAATTACGTCTACTGTCGGTTGTTCCCAACCGCTCAAACGGATCATAGCAAAAGTTTCCATAACGTTAAGCACGCTACCATTGTTACTTATGATATAACGATTAGCACCTCGTTCTCCATTATTTTGCTGTATGGTCTGTATAGCATAAATGGATTCTATAGTAGCTCTCGCCATATCATCATCTAAAACTGAAGGATCTAATTTTCCTGTAACGTTGGTTAATACTTTTATCTGTTCTTCTTCTGATAAAGAATCGTAATTCTCAGGAAAGAAACCAAGTCCCAATTCGTTGGTTTTCCGAACAATTTCAGTTAAAACTTTATGATGTACTCTAGAATCTTGTCTGATATCCAAGGTTCCGAAATGGAATCCAAAAATCTTTACTTTATTGATTAAATCTTGTAATTCTTCTAAAAATAAAGATTGATGCTTACTAATTAATTCTTCTCTAACTTCTAATAAACCATTCATCAATTTATCTATCGATAAAGGCTCTGCAGTTTTAGCATAATAAAAATTATCATATAAGGCCTCTTCTAGGACACTTAACTTATCTTGGAGATTTCCAAAAGTAATTCTACGCTTTAACTTACGCATATCTCGATAATAGTTAATCAAAATGGTTTTGCGAAGTCTTTTTGCAACTTTTAATGTCGTTTCTGTAGTAACGAAAGGATTACCGTCTCTATCTCCACCAGGCCAGAAACCAAGGTTGATCAAATCATTTTCTAAGTCTTCTCCCTGAAAAATATTTTGCTGAATATAATTATAAATAGTTCCAACCGAATGATAAAATACATTTTCGAGATACCAGATCAAACTTACTGCTTCATCGTATGGTGTTGGTTTTTCTTTTTTAAAAAAAGCTGTTTTTCCTAATTGCGCTAATAATCTTTTTATTAACTGTGAGTCATTATTCCGAATCGCGGTATCCAAATCGTGGATAATACCTAAAACCGTTCCTGGATAAAATTGTGTAGGATGTGCCGTTAAAGTTGGTCTGATTTTAAACCTTCTTAGATAACCTTTTAATTCTTCTAACTGTCCTTTTGCCTGTGCTTCTTCTTTAATGCTCCTAAGCGTACCACGACCATCCATATTATTTACAATAGGAAAAGCCGCATCTTCTATCGCATCAAATAATACTACCTGTCGTTCTATATACTGAATGAAACGAAACAAAAGATCGTGCTTTTCTTTATCTGAAGGATTGTCCTGATACAACTTAAAAAAGCTCTCTACAATTTCTGAAGGATTTTTCTTTTGGTCATAACCTTTTTCACAAACTTCTTTAAAAAGCGGAAGTAAAACACCGGTATTAGTAATCTCGTCAAAGGGTAAGGTAATAAATATACTGTTGTATATCTGATACTTAGTAAGAACGTTGTGGTTAAAGCGCTCTAATTTTGGTTGTCTTGCCATAATTGTGGTTACGAATATGGTTGATTAATAAATTATTATACATTAAAAAACCCTCTAAGATTATTCCTAAAGGGTTTATATGTTTGAAAACGACTGCCCTTTACAAATCCTGAAAAATAGAATGCATTAAGCGCTTCTTATCATTAATACTTTCTTCTAAAGAAATCATTGTCTCCGTGCGGTATACACCATCAATATCATCCAATTGGAATATAATATCTTTTGCATGATTGGTGTCTTTTGCTCTTACCTTACAGAAGATATTAAACTTTCCTGTAGTTATATGTGCAACGGTCACAAAAGGAATTTCTCTAATTCTCTGCAATACAAACTTAGTTTGTGAGGTATTCTGAAGATAAATACCAACATAAGCAATAAAAGAATATCCTAATTTTTTATAATCTAATGTAAGCGAAGAACCTTCAATAATTCCTGCTTCTTCCATTTTTTTAACACGTACGTGAACGGTACCTGCAGAAATCAATAATTTTTTTGCAATATCCGTAAATGGAGTACGAGTATTTTCAATCAACATGTCTAAAATTTGGTGATCTACTTCGTCTAATTTAAATTTTGCCATAGTAATTCTAATAAATTTTCCCGATTATTTACATTGCAAAAATAACAGAAAAATAATGTTTTCATACATTTTTTTTCAACTTTTTCTTAATTCTGTTGAGAATAATTCATCGTTTAGATAGAATTTTAACATCTCACTATCTGGAACTACCTCTACTGTAACGTTTTCGTTCTGTATTGCTCTTTTATTGCCGATAATTTCTCTATGTCCGTAAAAATTTTCTAAATTCTCAATTTTAACAATTTTAGGAATGAATTTAATATCATTTTCGGATAATTCTTCGGTATATTGTATTGCGATATCTACATTTCTTTTGTTCAAAATAACGTCTCTGATAATAATGTCGTAAAAACATTTTCCATTTTCAGGAATTTCGAAGTATTTTTCATAAAAATCTCCTGTGATTTCTTTTTCTGAAATGTATGCAACAGCTGTTATCAAGGCGTAAAAAATAAACATTCTGGTTTTCTCTCGGTCATAATCATCCTTAAAATGACCTGCTTCAAACAGTATTGTGGGTATTCCCATATCAGATAAAGTATCTCCAACACAATTGATATTAAAGCCATCATCATATCTTCCCACGCTGTTAGGAATAATCTGTTGAAGCACCTTATTCATCTCTACAATGATTTCCATTGCAATCTTCCTGCAAGGAATAATTGCACGCTCTTTATCGCCTGCAGGTGACAAAAATGAGACTGTAGCCGGATACTTAGTTTCTCCAGCACTAAAAATAGTACGCTGTCCGTGTAAATTAAATGCATAATCCGGTTGAACCTCATCAATTACATTTCTAAGCACTATGCTTTCTTTCTGAGTTTTATTTTGTGCATCGCGATTAAGATCGATTTGATTATAATTGAGTCTCGTATATGCTTCTGCACCATCTGGACTCAATATGGGAATTATATACAAAGTACAAGAAGCTAAAATGTGTTTTGAAACCTCATTAGCATCATCTGTTAGCATATTTAAAAAATCAAATATCGCTTTGGTCGTTGTACTTTCATTTCCGTGCATTTGTGACCAGAAGAGTAACTTCTTTTTTCCGGTACCTAATTTTAAAAGATGAATAGGAGCATTGTTTTCTGAAGTACCTAATATCTCCACCTTAATTGGATCCGAAAACCTTTCTAATAAAGGTTTAATATGTCCCAAATGTATATAGCGACCGTGTAAAGATGATTCTTGGTATTTCTTAAAAGAATCTTGTAAATTTTTGATATCCATAAGCCAATTAAAGCGTCTAAAATACTACTGTTTACTGAAGTTTCATAACAATAGTTATTGTTTTTACTTTTGTAAACTTCGAATAAATTTACAATTGTAAATCGTCTTAATTTACAGTTGTAAACAAGTGAATTACACATATTGTTTACCATCTTAAACAGCAATTAGATCCTGAATGTCAAAAAAAAGCTTACACTATTAAAAGAATATTAATATATTTTTAATTAATTTATTTTCAAATAATTAATACCGTTTATATAAATAAATTATTTAATATTACTATATAACTAAATCTAATTAATTACAATTGTAAACTATTCTTTTTATGTATTTGTTTACTTTTGTAATTATTAACCATCTTTTAAATCGTTTACAATGGTAAACACAGAAGCTTTCGGAAAAAGAATACAAGAAATTATGAAATTCTACCACGTTTCTGCATCAGGATTTGCAGACGCTATGGGTGTTGGTCGTTCTTCTATTTCTCACATTTTATCAGGAAGAAACAAACCTAGCTTAGACTTTGTAATGAAGATTGCAGAAGCATATCCTGAGGCTGAATTATATTGGCTACTTTATGGTGAAGGCACTTTTCCTAAATCAGAAAAAGAAGCTACAAATATTGAAACACCTTCACCAATTAAAACAATGCCCCCTTCTCCTACTGAAACGTCCACGGCCGAAGAAACTGAGCAAGATTTATTTTCTCAAACCGAAATGAATATCACAAGTGCTTTAGATGAAACTATTCCTGAAGAAAAAAAAGAAATCATCAATACTGTTTCTTCTAGTAAAGATATCAGTCAAATTGTATTCTTTTACAGAGATGGCACCTTTGACGTTTACAAGAACTAAAAATCTTAACAACTTTTCTATTGGTTGTTACAAAATCTATAGAAATAGAATTATTTTCGTTGATAGTAATACAAATTTATGAGGCAACTTTGTTTTATATTGCTTGTTTCTGGATTCGCTTCGGGTTGTTATCAACAAGAAAGGGATTGTACAGATTTTCAAGTTGGTACTTTCGAATTTGAGACGTATTTAAATGGTGAACTTGCCAAAACCACCTTTGTTCGTAACGACTCAATAGAAATAGACTATTTTCAAGGTAAAAGCGATACAGCAAGTATTCGTTGGATCAATGATTGCGAGTACATTGTAAAAAAGCTGCATCCTAAAAACATGGCAGAAGAAAAAGCGATACATATGAAGATTCTTACAACTGATAAGGATACCTATACTTTTGAGTATGGTTTAGTTGGGGTAAAAAAAAATAAACAACGAGGAACTGCCAAAAAAATTAACTAACAGTTCTTTGCAAACCACTCAAAGACAATAAAACGAAAACTCACTTCTTGACTAAAGATATGGATAAACTAAAGGAACTACAGGATCGTAGCGGATCTACTTGCGAACTATGTAACGCTACAGAAAATTTATCTATATACGATATACCTGAATCTCCTAATGTAGGATTAGATTCAAGTATTTTAGTTTGTAACACCTGTCTTGATCAAATTGAAAATCCAAAATCTACCGATATAAATCACTGGCGTTGCCTGAATGATAGTATGTGGAGCCAGGTTCCCGGAGTTCAGGTAGTTGCCTGGAGGATGCTTACCCGATTACGATCTGAAGGCTGGCCACAAGGTCTACTTGATATGCTTTATCTTGATGATGATACATTGACTTGGGCTAAAGCTACAGGGGAAGGAGATGATGAAAATACAGCCATAAAACATCTGGATTCTAATGGTACAATATTGCAATCGGGAGATCAGGTAGTTCTAATAAAGGATCTGAATGTAAAAGGTGCTAATTTTACCGCTAAAAGAGGAACAACTGTTCGAAACATATCTTTGGTCCACGATAATCCAGATCATATAGAAGGAAAAATTAATGGGCAACAAATCATTATATTGACCAAGTTTGTTAAAAAATCTTAGTATTGTATAAATTCAGTTAAACGAAAAACAGCCATTTAACCCGATTTACTATATCATAAAAAAATAAACTAAAACTTTATATAAACAAGTGCAAAACATTTTAAATCAGATTTTTAAAATAAAGTTATTTGTTCTCCGTCTCCTTCATCTTCATCATCATTATCAAAGGAAACTCCATTACCCGAACTAGCGTTCTTAGAGTCTGGCGACACCGCTTCTTCTTCTACAACTTCTATTTCCTCTGCCGGAACTTCTTCTGGTTCGTCGTATGGTAATGAATCTAATAAATTAATTTGCCTCACTTTTTCAGTGGTTAATTGATTCCCCTGTGCCTTTATTCCTTTTACCGAAATAAAGTCTTCTAAGCTTATTTCTTCATTTGGCTTCTGATCCTTTCCTCTTAGCTTATTATATACAATTTCTGCTACCGGTCTGTGATCTGTAGAAACAATTTCTAAAAAAGACTTTTGATGATCAGAAATAATTATCTCCTCACGATCCGGATTTTCGACTAAAAACCGTTTCACATAGTATCGCTCCTTTTCTCCATCCCAGTAAATAGCTGAGATTGGTTTCATTGGTTTCCATTTTTCCAAAACAATCATGTCTGAATCAAAGTGAACCGTAATTTCAGGAATAATTGTCTTCACAATTCCTTTTTGATTAATGATCAATAATCTATCTTCTCCTTTAAACTCACCAAGTAGTTCTCCTCTTCCATCTACATTTAATCTTCTAACGGTATCGTCGAACCATATCTTACGAGGTTTTAACGTAGATACACCTTGTTCCTTTAATTCAATTTTTTTGATGTTATATTTGGTAACAATATTACCTTTTACACCTCTTCCTTTTATCAGAAGATCAGAAAAATCGAGATCAAACTTCAATTTCTTAATACTTCCTGCCTGACGAAGGAAAATCGTTATCACTTCAGCTTCTCCATTTGGATTTGCCGTGAAATACGTAACCTTTGAGCCTTTCTTACCTTGTGTTAAATCATACTCCTTATCTCTGGTAACTCCAGTAACCGCAAAACGTTTTACATATGAAGCCCCTCCTCGACCATCCTGATAAATCATGTTGTAGATGGTACGCTTATCTTTCTTTTTAAAGACCGCTACATGGATAATATCTTTACCTACAAAAGTTTTTGCATCCACTTTAGTGATCATCATTTTACCATCTGCCATAAAACAAATGATATCATCAATGTCAGAACAATCAGTTACATATTCATCTTTACGAAGTGATGTTCCTACAAAACCTTCTTCTCTGTTTACATATAGCTTGGTATTTCTGATGACCACTTTAGTAGCTTCGATATCGTCAAAAATCCTGATTTCGGTCTTACGTTCTTTTCCTTTGCCATAAGTATCTTTTAATCTCTTAAAATACGAAATAGCATATTCTACAAGATGCTCCAAATGATGTTTTATCTGAGCTATATCTTCTTCTAAAGCTTCGATCTTTTGCTGTGCCTTATCAATATCAAACTTCGAGATTCTTTTTATTCGAATCTCTGTCAAACGAACAATATCCTCTTCGGTTACAGGACGTTTTAGATGCTTTATATGTGGCTGCAGACCTTTATCAATAGCTTGTATAACTCCTTCCCAGGTTTCTTCTTCCTCAATTTCACGATAAATACGATTTTCGATAAAAATTCGCTCCAAAGAAGCAAAATGCCATTGCTCTTGTAATTCGTTTAGCTGTATCTCTAATTCTTTCTTCAGTAACTCTACAGTATGATCTGTAGAACGTTTCAACATTTCAGAAACGCCAATGAAATTTGGCCTGCTATTTTCTTCGATAACGCAGCCCAAAGGAGAAATAGATGTTTCACAACTAGTAAACGCATATAACGCATCGATAGTTTTGTCTGGAGAAATACCTCCTGGCAAGTGCACCAAAATCTCTACTTCTGCAGCAGTGTTATCTTCTATTTTTTTGATCTTTATCTTGCCTTTTTCATTTGCTTTAAGGATAGAATCAATTAAAGTAGAGGTTGTAGTAGAGAACGGTATCTCACTTATAATCAATGTGTTTTTATCTAGCTGAGAAATTTTTGCACGTACTCTAACTTTACCTCCGCGATTACCATCATTATAATTGGTAAAATCAGCAATACCTGCAGTCGGAAAATCGGGTAATATAGTAAATCGTTTGCCTTGTAGATGTTTGATAGAAGCTTCTATCAGCTCGATAAAATTATGCGGAAGAATCTTTGTGCTCAATCCCACTGCAATACCTTCTGCTCCTTGTGCTAATAAAAGTGGAAACTTTACTGGAAGATTAATCGGTTCTTTTTTTCGTCCGTCGTAGGATAGTTGCCAATCTGTTACTTTTGGATTATAAACAACATCCAGAGCAAATTTAGACAAGCGTGCTTCTATATATCTGGAAGCTGCTGCTCTGTCACCTGTCAGTATATTACCCCAGTTACCTTGCATATCAATCAACAACTCTCTTTGACCTATTTGCACCATCGCATCTGCAATACTTGCATCTCCGTGTGGATGATATTGCATAGTGTGCCCTACAATATTAGCAACCTTGTTATACCTACCATCATCTAAATCTTTCATAGAATGAAGAATTCGACGTTGTACCGGTTTCAATCCGTCTTCAATAGCAGGTACAGCTCGTTCCAGAATTACGTATGATGCATAATCCAGAAACCAGTCTTTGTACATCCCGGTAACTTTGGTAATTACTTCCTGAGGTTGATGATCCTCTGGCGTTAATTCATTATGTAGTTCTTCGTTCTCGTTCTCTATATCCATACCTTTTTTCGGGGCACTTTTTTTGTATTCCTTACAATTAATCCTCTACGACGTCTAATTCTACTTTCAAGTTTTCAATAATAAACTCTTGCCTACTTGGTGTGTTTTTTCCCATATAAAAAGACAGCAATTCTTCTATCGATTTATCTTTGTCTAACATTACGGGATCCAGTCGAATATCCTCTCCAATAAAATGCACAAACTCATCCGGTGATATCTCTCCTAGCCCTTTAAATCGTGTGATTTCTGGTTTTCCTGATAATTTCTCGATCGCATCTCTTCTCTCTTGTTCAGAGTAACAATAAATCGTTTCTTTTTTATTACGAACTCTAAACAATGGTGTCTGAAGAATATACAAATGTCCTTCTTTAATAACTTCTGGGAAGAACTGAAGAAAGAAAGTAATTAATAACAAACGAATGTGCATTCCATCTACATCGGCATCTGTAGCTATTACTATATTATTATATCTCAGGTCTTCTAAAGACTCTTCAATATTGAGTGCTGCTTGCAGTAAATTAAACTCCTCATTTTCATACACAATCTTTTTACTCATATTATAGCTGTTGAGCGGTTTACCGCGTAAGCTAAAAACAGCTTGTGTATTTACATCTCTTGACTTTGTAATCGATCCACTTGCAGAATCTCCCTCGGTAATAAATAAGGTACTCTCTAAATTTCTATCTTTTTTACTGTCTGTAAGATGAACACGACAATCTCTCAGTTTTTTATTATGAAGACTTGCTTTTTTGGCACGTTCGCGGGCTAGCTTACGAATACCTGATAAATCCCTCCGCTCTCGTTCTGCTTGTAATATTTTTCGTTGTAGTGCTTCGGCTACAGTCGAATTTTTATGTAAAAAATTATCAAGTTTTGTTTTTACAAAGTCATTAATATACGTTCTAACAGTTGGCAGGTCACCACCCATTTCGGTAGAACCTAATTTGGTTTTCGTTTGACTTTCAAAAACCGGTTCCATTACCTTTATACTAATTGCAGAAACAATTGATTTTCTAATATCACTCGCTTCATAATTTTTGCCATAAAACTCTCTAATTGTTTTTACAACTGCTTCTCTAAAAGCTGCTTGATGCGTTCCTCCTTGTGTGGTGTGTTGTCCATTTACAAAAGAATGATACTCCTCACTGTATTGAGTTTTGCTATGGGTAATAGCAATTTCTATATCATCACCTAATAGGTGTATGATAGGATATAAACGATCATCTTCATTAATGTTGTCAGAAAGAAGATCTTTTAGCCCGTTTTCAGAAAAATACTTCTCTCCGTTAAAAATAATAGTCAATCCAGGATTTAAATACACATAGTTCTTTAGCATTTTTGCCACATATTCTGTGCGGTATTTGTAATGCTTAAAAATTGTATTATCCGGTACAAAAGAGACTTTTGTTCCTCTTCTGCGCGAAGTTTCATCTAAAACATCCTGATTGGTTAAGTTTCCTTGTTCAAATTCAGCAGAGGCAGATTTACCATCACGAGTAGACTCTACTCTAAAATAGGTAGACAAAGCATTTACTGCTTTTGTACCTACTCCGTTTAATCCAACCGATTTTTTAAAAGCTCTAGAATCATATTTTCCTCCTGTATTCATCTTGGAGACTACATCAACCACTTTTCCTAACGGAATACCACGACCATAATCTCTTACAATTACTTTGTCGCCCTGAATAGAAATCTCAATAGTTTTACCAGCACCCATAACATATTCATCTATAGAATTGTCGAGTACTTCTTTAAGCAAAATATAAATTCCATCATCTGCGGAAGATCCATCTCCTAGTTTCCCAATATACATACCAGGGCGCATACGAATATGCTCTTTCCAATCGAGGGATCGTATATTATCTTCGGTATACTTAGTTTCTTCGCTCATAAAATTTTGGGTAGAATGCTTGCTAATATAAGGTTTCACTTACACAATTGAAATAGTCATATTACAAAGTAATTAACAATTCTAACGTAATTTTTGTTGATTAATTGGGATCCAATAGATTAAATCAAAAATTGGCTAAAATTACAGACATATAGCATTAAATCTTTCTCTGTTTTGATTACTGATATTTATTGTTCATTACATAATATTTATATTTTATTTATTTATTTATTTTTAACTTAAAACACATACACATTTTGAATGTTCTCATTTGACAAAAAGCAATAATGAAAACTAAAACAAACATCCAACTAAATCTTTCGACTTCAGAAAGAGCCAGTCTTAGAAAAAACAAGATTAAAATCTCTGAAGTTCTCAATTATGCACCAGATGAATTAGAAATCATTCTTAATGTTTCTTCAGGAAGAGCGAAAGAAATCTGTGCTTTAGCAGATTTTCAGAGAATTCCTTCTATTGGAATTAAGTTTGCAGAGGATCTAATCTTTCTGGGGTATTACACTATCACTGAACTAAAAGGACAGAATGGTGCTGTGCTAACCAACCAATACGAATATAAAAAAGGATATCGTATTGATGCTTGCGTAGAAGATCAATTTAGGTTAGCTGTGCATTTTGCCAATACTTATGATTACACAAAAAGATGGTGGGATTTCACGAAAGAAAGAAAAAAATACCGCAATGATGTCGGTTTTCCCAAAAACAGACCAAAATTAAACTGGCACGAAGTTGTTGGCGGTCGAAAGATACACGAGACTAAGTAATGAAAATAGTAGTTGAAACCCATAGATTACTATTACGAGAATTTGAAGTCTCGGATGCAAAAGATCTCTTGAAGCTCAACTCTGATCCCGAAGTATTAAAATATACGGGAGACGATCCTTTTACATCCGTTGACGATGCAAGATTGTTTTTAAGAAATTACAATGATTATCAAAAAAATGGGTTTGGGCGTTGGGCGGTAATTTTAAAAAAGACCCATCAATTTATTGGATGGTGTGGACTCAAATTAAATGAAGAAAAGCAAGTTGATTTGGGATTTCGATTCTATAAAAACGAATGGAACAAAGGATATGCTACAGAATCTTCTAAAGCTTCTTTAAAGTACGGTTATGAGGAATTAGATATTCAGGAAATTATTGGCCGTGCTGCTTTAGAAAATAAGGCTTCTATTAAAGTCCTCGAAAAAACAGGAATGACCTTTTGGAAACATACTAAAATTGATAGCATACCGAATGCTGTTTTGTACAAACTTCATAAACAAGATTATGCTTCTAAAGGACACGACAGTAAAAAAGGTAATCCTTAACAGATTACCTTTTCTTACCATATAATTTTCTTTTTTCTTTACGCCAAATCAAAACGATCAAGATCCATAATTTTGGACCACGCAGCAACAAAATCATTTACAAATTTTTCTTTGGCGTCATCAGAAGCATATATTTCTGAAACAGCTCTCAGCTCAGTATTTGAACCAAAAATAAGATCCGCTCTGGTGCCTCTAAATTTCACCTCATTAGTTCTACGATCTTTTCCTTCAAAAATGGTGTCGCCATCATTTACGGACTCCCACGTATACGTGAAATCTAAAATATTTATAAAGAAATCATTACTTAAAGAACCAACATTTTCGGTAAACACTCCATAATCGGATCCATCATAATTAGCTCCTAGAACTCTAAGGCCTCCTACAAGAACTGTCATCTCTGGAATTGATAATGATAACAATTGAGCTTTATCCACTAATAAATCTTCTGCAGGTGATTTTTGATCTTTTTGAATATAATTTCTAAAACCATCTGCTTGTGGTTCTAAATAGCTAAAAGATTCTATATCTGTGCTTTCTTGATTAGCATCTCCTCTACCACTGTTGAAAGGAACAGATACAGTATATCCAGCATTTTTCGATGCTATTTCAACACCTACATTACCACCGAGAACAATCAGGTCGGCAATTGATACCTGTCCGTCAAAATTATCTTTTATTCCTTCATAAATCTTTAAAATTTTGGATAACTCCGTAGGATTATTCACTTCCCAACTCTTTTGTGGTTCTAATCTAATCCTTGCTCCATTTGCTCCTCCTCTTTTATCAGAGTCCCTGTATGTTGAAGCAGATGCCCAAGCGGTTGTTACTAATTGAGAAACTGTAAGACCGGAGTCCTTAATTGCCTCTTTTAATGAAGAAATTTGAGAATCATTTAGTTTTTTACCTTCTGGTATAGCATCCTGCCAGATTAACTCTTCTTTGGGAACTTCTGGACCTAAATATCGTGATATGGGTCCCATATCTCTGTGAGTTAATTTATACCAGGCTCTAGAAAAAGCATCTTCTAACTGTTCTGGATTATCTTTAAAACGTTGCGAAATTTTTAAAAACTCAGGATCAATTTTCAGAGCCATATCCGCATCCGTCATCATAAGTGCTTGTCGTTTAGAAGGATCACCTGCTGTTGGTGCCGTTGGTGCTCCTGAGTCTGTTTTGGGAGTCCACTGATGTGCTCCCGCCGGACTCTTTGTTAACTCCCATTCATAATCCAAAAGTACTTTGAAATAATCATGATCCCATCTGTCCGGATTAGGTGTCCAAGCTCCTTCTAATCCACTGGTAACGGCATCATCCAATACTCCAGTACGATATGTGTTTTTCCATCCCAAACTCATCTGTTGAATAGGCGCTCCATGTGGCTCTACACCAACATATTCATCAGGATTTGCTGCACCGTGAGCCTTTCCAAAGGTGTGACCTCCTGCAGTCAACGCAACAATTTCTTCATCATTCATCGCCATCCGTCTAAACGTAGTTCGCATGTCTTCTGCAGAACCTAAAGGATCTGGTGTTCCGTCGGGTCCTTCGGGGTTTACATAAATTAGCCCCATATGAACAGCACCAAGAGGTGCTTCTAAATTATCTCTGCCTTCAGAAAAGCGGGCGTCATTACCCAACCACTCTGTTTCAGACCCCCAATAAATATCTTGTTCAGGCTCCCAAACATCCACTCTACCGCCTCCAAAGCCAAAAGTTTTTAATCCCATAGATTCTATAGCACAGTTTCCAGCCAATATCATTAAATCTGCCCAAGATATCTTATTTCCATACTTCTTTTTGATAGGCCATAATAATAAACGAGCTTTATCCAAATTACCATTATCAGGCCAACTATTTAAAGGTGCAAACCGCAATGACCCTGAACCGGCTCCTCCTCTTCCGTCGCCTGCACGATATGTACCTGCGCTATGCCAAGCCATACGAATCATCAACCCTCCATAATGACCATAATCAGCTGGCCACCAATCTTGAGAATCTGTCATTAAATTAATCAAATCCTTTTTTAAAGCATCATAATCCAGACTATTAAATGCTTTAACATAATCAAAGTCTTCTCCTATTGGATTTGATTTAGCATCATTTTGTCTTAAAATATTTAATTTCAATTCGTTTGGCCACCAGTCGCGATTTCTAGTACCACCGCCAGCAGTTTTCTTTTGAGGTCCACCCATATATGGGCATTTACTAATATCACCCCCTTTATTGATATTGTAACTATCTGTGTTATTCATAATGTATTGAGTTTTAAAGTATACTTTCAAATTTAATCAATTGTAATTCGATTATCTATAGATTAATCATATATTTAAACAACCTCGCAATCAATAATACTTATAGCTTAACGAGCTAATGATACAACTATCACAATGTAAGTTTGTGTAACCGAATAATTACATGTATATTTGTAACCAAATAGTTACGTATTTATGAGAAGGGATGTTTTCCAAGCTATTGCAGACCCGGTTAGAAGAGATATTATTCATCTTTTGGCTTCACAAACACTGACCATTAATTCTATTGCGGAAAAATTCGATATCAGTCGTCCGGCAATTTCTAAGCATTTAAAAATACTTGAAGAATGTGGAATTATATCAATAACCAAACAAGGTAGAGAACGATTCTGTATCATTCAACCTAAAAATTTGATCCCTGCTTTTTTATGGGTAGATCAATACAAAGTTTTATGGGAAGAAAAACTGGATTCTTTTGAAAATTACCTAAATAAAATGCAATCTAAAACCAATAAAGATGAGTAACTTAAGTAATCGAACCTTATCCTTAAAAAGAACTTTTAACGCACCCATTCAATTAGTTTGGGATGCTTGGTCAAATCCTGAACATATCGTTAATTGGTGGGGACCCAAAGGAATGGAAACCAAAATTATAGAACATAATTTTAGCGTAGGGGGATCTTGGAAATATATTATGCTCATGCCAGATGGAAATGAATTCATTGCAGAAGGTATCTACAAGGAAATTATTGAGCTTCGAAGTATAATTTCATCGGCTAACTTTAAGCCTATGACCGAAGGTGTCGAAATCCAAGCTTTGTTTGAGCAGGCTGGCGATCAAACTAACTTTACTTTTAATGTAGTGCACCCTACCGAAGAATATTGCCAACAACAGGAAAAAATGGGATTCATGAATGGTTGGGGCGCTGTTTTTAATAGATTGGAGACTTATGTTCTAAGACCTGCTTAAAAGTAACAACATACAATATAGGGAGTTAAGAAAACTGATTTTAATTATCAAATTAGTTAAATATCCTTTCCTGAATCTTTCGGCTATCCAAAAAAATAATAACTTTAGCAAAAAACTGCTAACCCTATATTTTACAAACGGTATTAAGTTTATGGAAAAAGAAAACTATGCTGAGGATATGACTAATAACGATAAAGAAACATTACCGGCAAAAAAAGAATATGATACCATCGTAATCGGTTCCGGAGCCGGAGGACTTTCTGCAGCTATTTGTCTAGCTCGTTCCGGTCAGAAGGTATTGGTATTGGAACAACATGATGTTCCAGGAGGGTGGTGTCATAGTTTTTATTTAAATGGATATCGTTTTACACCAGGAGTTCATTATGTTGGTTTGTTAAATAAAGGAGAGTCGACAAGCAATCTTTATGAAGGGCTGGGAATAGCAAACGATATTGCCTTTTTTAGAATGAATCCGGATGCCTATGAACACTGTTGGATTGGTGATGAAAAAATAGACATGCCAGCAGGATATGAAAATATTAAAGAAACACTAGCTAAACGATTTCCGGAAGAAAAAAAAGGAATTGCTTCTTACTTAAAACTAGTAAGTGCCGTAAGCTACGAATTACAATTAATTCCTAAGGTAAAAGGATTCTGGGCTCATATTACTATTCCCTTTCGTACAAAAAACATGGGTAAATATAGTGTTTTTAGTTTACGAAAGGTGATCAAAAAACATATCAAAAGTCCTTTACTCAAAGCTGTATTGAACATACAAATCGGAGATCATGGACTTCCTCCTTCCAAAGCAAGTTTTCCTCTTCACGCAGCAGTTATGGGACATTATTCCAGTGGGGGTTATTATCCCGTTGGCGGTGGTGGTGCCTTAGTGAAAGCAATGACTAAAGCTCTCAAAAAGCACAGCGGCGAAATAAAAACAAGTCAAAAAGTAAAAAAGATTTTATTAGAAGGTAATAAAAGAAAAAAAGCAATTGGAATTCAACTGGATAATGGAGAGAAGATTTTTGCTAAGCGTGTTGTTTCTAATGCAGATCCCGGCAAAACCTTTTTAGATCTTATTGGAAAGGAAAATATCAGCAAGAAATTGAATAAACGCTTACATAAAACTAAATACTCTTGTACTTCATTGATGCTCTTTCTAACGGTAGATATGGATGTTCGAAAAGCGGGTCTGGACTCTGGTAATATCTGGATGATGCAGCATGATGATCTAGATGCATTGTTTGAAGAGACACAAAAAATTGATATTTTAGAAGGAGATGTATTCCCTGGTATGTTTATTAGTTGTACAACGCTAAAAGATCCTATTAGTTTTGACGGCAAATACCATACGATAGAAGCTATTACCTATATCAACCACGAATCATTTAGTGCCTTTAAAAATGAAAACGAAAGACGTTCTGAAGCATACTTAGCTTTTAAGAACCAACTTATTGAAAAAATGATAAGAACGTTGGAGAAAGCAATTCCGGGAATTAGTGATCACATTGTTCAAAAAGAGCTGGGTACTCCGATTACTAATGAATATTATATTAATTCTACCAACGGATGTGTCTACGGAACTGAGAAAAGTTTCTGGCAAATAGGCCCATTTTCATATAAGGCAAAAAGCGAAATCGAAAATCTGTATTTATGCGGAGCTAGTGTATTGTCCCATGGGGTCGCTGGAGCTGGTTATTCTGGAGTAGAAACTGCAGCAAAAATTCTTAACTGCAGGCAAGATGATTTGATACAACCCGATGATTCTCAAAACATTCGCATCTACGAAGCCGAAGATGATTCTAATTATCCGGATTGGATTAGAAAAAAGATGAAAGTTAAAAGAGATCGACTTGCGTCTGGGGTAGATGCATTTGCAAAAACAGAATGAAAATTTTTTAAAATATTCGTTTATCTTTATAACAACAATGTATCCAAGATAAACCAAAAACTTTATGTTTACGATAGAAGAATTAAGTCAAATTCAAAAACGAAAACAACTCATCGATATAGCACATCAAAAAAATATCGATATCAATAAAATACTTTCTAAGATAAGATATGAGGAAGAGCTAAGAGCTTTGCAAGCAGAGCTAGTCAATCTTCAAAATTGGATTGCCAAAAAAAAACTACGCGTAGCTGTAATTTTTGAAGGTAGAGATGCTGCTGGTAAAGGAGGATCTATTAAACGTTTTACAGAGCATCTAAATCCTCGTTCTATGAGAATTGTCGCTCTGGCAAAACCTACTGAAATTGAAAAAGGACAGTGGTATTTTAGAAGATATATTAAAGAACTACCCAACCCCGGTGAAATCGTTTTTTTTGATCGTAGCTGGTACAATAGAGCGGTTGTGGAGCCAGTAATGGGCTTCTGCTCCAATCAACAATACAAAAACTTTATGGTACAAGTTCCCGAATTTGAGCATATGCTATATGAAGACGGTATTATTGTTATCAAATTTTGGTTTTCAATTTCTAAAGATGAACAGAAAAAGCGTTTTGATGCAAGGTTAAAAAATCCGCTAAAAATATGGAAGTTTAGTCCAGTAGATATGGAAGGACAAAACTTATGGAATAAATACACCTATTATAAAGAACAAATGTTTTCTAAAACCCATACAACATTTAGCCCTTGGATCATTGTGAAAACTAACAATAAAAAAACGGCAAGATTAGAAAGTATGCGTTATGTGCTATCACAATTTGATTATATGGGAAGATCAAAATCAAAAACAACTATTCTACCAGACCCCAATGTTATACTAAGATATTATAGGTATATAGAACAAATAGATATTTAAAAATGGCAATTACTCCAAAACCAACAAAAATAAATATTTCTGAAGAAGATCTCGCGCTTGTAAATTCGAAAATTGGTTTAAAATATCTGTTTGCGGATAAGAAAACTGATTTAGAGAAAGTAATTCGAATGGCACGATATGAAACCGAACTCAAAGAATTGCAAGCAGAGCTTATCAAACTACAGGAATGGACTGCCACAAATAATAAGAAAATAGTTATACTTTTTGAAGGGCGAGATGCTGCGGGAAAAGGAGGCGCCATACGAAGAATGACCGCGCATATCAATCCAAGACAATTTAGAATTATCGCCCTACCAAAACCCTCAATAGAAGAGCAAGGACAGTGGTATTTTCAACGATATGTAAACCAACTTCCCCAACCGGGAGAAATTGTATTTTTTGATCGTAGCTGGTATAATCGTGCGGTTGTAGAACCGGTAAATAATTTTTGCACACAAGAGCAGTACCAAACCTTTATGGGACAGGTAAACGATTTTGAAAGGATGTTACTAGAGTCTGATACCTATTTAATCAAATTTTACTTTTCGATTACCAAAGAAGAACAAACTCGCAGATTTAAAGACATTAAAACCAGTCCGCTGAAAAGATGGAAAATGACCACAGTAGACGAAAAGGCACAGGAATTATGGGACGAATACACCAAGTATAAACTAAAAATGTTTGAGCATACCAATACAAAGCTTTGCCCGTGGATTATTATAGAAGCAGATAAAAAAACCAAAGCCAGAGTTGAGGCTATTAGACACGTTTTGGACAAGATTCCTTATAACCAATAACATAAAAAACGGGTCCTTTGACCCGTTTTTGATTTAAATTTTATTCCTATCCTTTTAACCAAGCATTTCTTAGTGCTAATTGTTCTTTTGTTGGATTGTCTACTGGAGATAAGGATTTACCTTTCGTATAAGACGTAGTGAGTTTAGTCTTTATAATAAATTCTTCTCCTGCCCTATCTAGCTTTACCTCTACCGCATCACCTTCTTGCCATTGAAGTGTTTTTTGTAATTCAGCGTTAGCATTATTTAAGGTTAATGCGATTCCATTTACTTCTTTAATAACATCATAAGGTTGTACACCGTTATCAGCCCAAAAACTGTTTTCAGTTACCAATTCGGTAAAGAAAATAGTTCCTTTATCCTGATCACCTCCAACAATAATAGCACTTCCGTTCCTGACGTAATCAGTTTCTATGTTTTTAGTTCCTATAGACAAACCAACTTTATTAAAAAAGTCATTGTAATCGATGGGAGTGTTCCCAATCACATGAGTTTGCAAGAACTGTCCAACTGAAGGATATGTCATAGCCGTAATCTCTTCAATGATCTTATCATCTTCAAATGGTTTATTCTTTCCGTATTTTAGAGATAACTCTTTCATTAATGATAAAATCCCTCGAGTACCATTACTTTCTTCTCTCATCAATATATCGATACACATACCAATCAAGGCTCCTTTTTCATATACGTTTGTATAATTTTTAGCATATGGTTCTTCGATTATGTTTTCACTCATTACGGTAAAACTCATTTCATCATCATAATTACTAGCAGATTCAATTTTACCCATCATTTTTGTGTAAAATTCATCCTCTGACACTAAACCCTGATTTACCTGAAAAACACTTGCAAAATATTCTGTTACTCCTTCATACATCCACAAATGTTTAGAGAAAGTTGGATCATTGTAATCAAAATAATGTACATCTTCAGAGTGCACACTTAGCGGAGTAACAATATGAAAGAACTCGTGTGAAACCACATCAATCATTGCAGAATTTAAAGCATTTTCAGGAATCGCCTCCGGCAATACGACAACAGTAGAAGTATGATGCTCTAGTGCCCCAAAACCAGTTGGAGCTGTTTGAGTTTGGGGAGCAAGGTAAAGATATATATCATATCTAGGTGTGCTATCTATATCACCCAAGTATGCCTTTTGAGCTTTCATCATTTTAAAAACGGTTTCTTTGATACCAGCTGCAGTATAGACTTTGTTAGGAGAATAAACACTCAGTACAATTTTTATTCCATCTACTTCAAACTCCTCAACATCCAGCTTACCATACATCATTGGATTATCTGTAATATCAAAATATCTGGTAGCAAAGTACTTATCTATGGTGATGCTCCCATTTTCAGTTGTCGTAGAACCAACTTTTTGTAATGCAGATGTTCTTTGTATATCGGTAGGAGCTTTTATCTCTAATGCGTATTGATTATTCTTTAAGACATCAAAATACCCAATGAATCCGTGCAGATTCAAAACAAAATTATCAGGTTCTATATTAGTACCCGAAGGTGAAAAAGGTGTACCCTGACTAGTATTTTCGATGTCATAGGTATCATTAACCAAATAAACTACTTTATCCAACTGTTTGGCATTCGTAATTAACCAAGTATTTGCATCTAATTTCTCACTTGCCAACTCTGCTCCATTATAATCAAGTGCTCTAAAATCATCAATAAACTTCCCAAAATCACTAATGGCATAAGTTCCTTGAACAACCTTGGGTAGTAAATATTTTACTGTATCCTGAACAAACCGTCCGGGATTAATAACCACAGGCACTTTATCATCTGTTATTTGAGTTAAATCTATTGCTGCTGCTATTGGTGTTTTGGAGGCAATGTCATTTCCTTGATTTACGGATCCACATCCTAGTACTGTCAAACCAAGAAAAACTATTATTAAGGCATTCTTCATGTATACAATTATTTTACTTTTTATTTACTTTGCTAGACGCTAAAATTTTGGTGTTGTTACAATTTTGGTGTTGCAAAATATAGAATTTAGTAGACTTTAACCTATTTTTGGTCATTATTTACTTACAGACATCCTTTGGATATTATAATTGACACACATCGTTTAAAACTATCCGAAAATCCGGAGTTGTTTGACTCAGCACTACTCACCGTAATTTTTCTTCACGACTCTTTGGGGTGTATTGAGCTATGGAGGGATTTTCCACAGAAAATAAAGGAAGCCGTCAACTGTAACGTACTTTCTTATGACCGAAAAGGTTATGGTCAATCGGATCCCTTTTCTGAATCTGAAAGAGATCACGAATATCTTACGAACGAGGCACGGGTTTTGGGTAAATTAATTGATCATTTGGTATTAAAAAATGTGGTTCTTTTTGGTCATAGCGATGGCGGAAGCATTGCACTCATAGCTGCTTCCTTATTTTCCGAAAAAATAAAAGGAATTATAACAGAAGGCGCCCATATTTTTGTAGAGGAAGAAACCCTGGAGGGAATCAGAAATGCAAAAACAGCCTATGCGACTACCTCTTTAAAGAAAAAGTTATCCAAATATCACGGTGATAAAACAGAAAGTGTTTTTAAAATGTGGACAGAAACCTGGCTATCTTCTTCTTTTCTGGGCTGGAATATTGAGAGTTACCTTCCGGGAATCCAATGTCCTTCTTTAATTATACAAGGAGAAAAAGACGAATATGGAACTTTGAAGCAGGTAACAAGTATCGTGCAAAAAACATCCGGGCGAGCCACCTCTTTGATCATCCCTAAAATTGGTCACACACCCCATAAAGAGGCGCCCGAAATCGTTATTAAAAACACTGTGAATTTTATAAGTATGCTATAACTTATAATATAAAAAGAGCAAAAAAATATTTAAGGAATAAGGTGCTTTGCAATAATATCTCTGAGGTCATTTTTATTTAATGGTTTGTTAATGATATCGTTCATACCGATTTCCATACATTCTTCTTTTACTTCTCCTAATTCTGCTGCGGTAAGTGCTATAATGGGTGTTTTTTTATCAAATTCCCTAATCCTTTTTGTTGCTTCACTACCATTTAAATACGGCATATTAAGATCCATTAGGATCAGATCAAAGTCTTCTTTTTTAACCATCTGTATGGCATTAAAACCATTTTCCACAATTACACAATCATAACCAATCAAACTTAATAGATTTTTAGTTACGATTTGGTTAATTTTATTATCCTCTGCAACTAATATTCTACGGTATACATTAGTTGCTCCGTTATTTCTGTCATTTGTAGTTTGTTCTTCGCCCTCTGCTAAAATCTCTAGTTCTAAATCAAAGTAAAACTTAGTACCTCTTCCTTCATTACTTTCCAGGTAAACTTGACTATCCATCATTTTTAATAGATTCTTGACAATAGACAGTCCAAGTCCAGTGCCCTCTACATTATTAGACTCTCTATCGACCTGTGAAAATTTCTCGAATACAAAATCTTTTTTGTCTTCCGGAATTCCAACACCGCTATCCTCTACTTCATAACGAATACGGATAATTTTATCATTTCTATCGAGAATTTTAATTCTTAACCATATTTTTCCATTCTCTGTAAACTTAGAAGCATTTCCTATCAAGTTGATGAGAATTTCTGATAATCGTAAGGAATCAACGTTAAGTGAATCAGGGATATTATTGGGTACATCCAGTATCAATTCGTTATTTTTACTTTTTGCCTGATATTCAAAGGAATTTAGTAGATTTTGTGAAAGTTTAAATAAATTGGTAGGAGTTTTTGCCAACCTCACTTTATTTGATTCTATTTTACTTATTTGCAACACATTATTGATAAGGTTTAAAAGATAATCCCCGGAAAACTTTAATGAACCCAATAACTGCCTATGTTTTTCTTGTACATCTTCATCTTCGAGCAGTAAGGATGTGATACCTACAACTCCGTAAAGCGGGGTTCTCAATTCGTGGCTAACTGTTGATATAAATTGGGATTTTACTTGTGTTAGTTTTTCTGCTTCAGCTTTTGCTTCAATAAGTTCTGCGTTTTTATCCTTTAATACATCATTTAGTCTTTTCTTTGATCTATATCCTATGTAAAGAAAAAATGCTGTGGCAAATAAGAATATAAGCCCCGCTACAGAGATGATATTAATCATTCTGTTATTCTTTGCCATTTTGGCTTGATATTCTTTTTCTCTTTTGGTGATTTCTAGCTCTCTTTTATATTCATCTACATTAAAACTAACCCGAGCAATCTCTATTTGTTTCAACTTTTCTTTGCTATATACCTGATCTTTATATTTTTGATACTGCTTAATATCTCTATAAGCTTTGTCAAGATTTCCAGTTTTTTCGTACAATTCTGCTCTTGCTTCGTAGAGATAAGACAATTCGAGTAGCATATTATGTTTTTCTGCTATTTCAATCGACTCTTTAAAAAATTCTTCTGCTTCAGGATATTTATTTTGACTTAATGCGAATCTTCCTTTAAGATAATAAACTTCACAAAATCCCTCTATATCTCTATTCTCTATAACTAACTTTTCTGCTTCTTCTAAATACGGAATCGCTTGATCATATTTCTCCGCATCTATATAAGTCCAAGCCAAATTGATAACCGGAGTCATATATTCCTGAGAATCATTTAACAGTTTACCAAGCTCTGTAGCTTTGTTGTAGAATACCAATGATTTTTCCAGATCTTTATATCCATCAGAATATACATTTCCCAAACCATTGTTATTCCATAAAATAAGCAAAGAATCGTTTGCCTTATATGCGTACTCTAGGGATTTACGAAAATATAATTCTGCATTTTGATAATCTACAAGAGTTTCATAATTATAAGCCATTAAATAATAAGCTTCTGACTTGTAATGATCATTATCCAGTTCATGAGCATAGTTAGCAGCTTTGATAGCATACTCAAGAGACTCTTTAATTTTATACTCAAAAGTTAGACTATTAGAGGTTTCTATTAGGTATTCCAAACTATCATTGGCAATAAATCTAGATTCTTTTTGAGCACAAACCAAATTAGGAATAGAGAAGATAAAATATATGAATAGTATTATTTTCTTCAAAATACGAAACTTTTAAAATAATCATCTTGACACGATCCCCAGCTTTGAATTAATTTTACAAGATGATCAATCATTAACGTTAATTTACTAAAAAAAAGTAGAAAATCGCTGGTTTTATTTTGTTATCCTGAAATTAAGCCTTTTGTATTTACCGCTTTTTGTTGTTTCTGGATATCTTATAAATACCAAAAATAACAACAACAGAACCTATAATCTGTAAACCAGATATACTTTCATTCAACAGAAAAAAAGCAAGAATAATAGTTGATACAGGCCCCAGACTTCCGATAATAGCAACATGAGAAGCCCCAATCCTTTCTATAGCATACGAAATCAGATATGATGGAATAATTGTAGCGAAAAAAGCCATCAAAATTGATAATATATATACCTCTGAATGATAGCTTACTAGGTTTCCTCTATCAAAAATTAAATATTGAAAAACAATACACAAAGAAGACACTATCATCGCATATGAAGTAAATGTCACCGCACCAAACTTGGGTATTAACCATCCACTTCCTACTAAATAGATAGCATATGTTAGAGCACTTAAAAATATCAAAAATACTCCTAAAACAATATTAGAGTTATCCGCTAAGAGTTCTTGCCAAAAAGTAATCACCACTCCGATATATGTTATAAATATGGCGGCCAACTGTTGTTTGGTAATTTTATTTTTCAAGAATATTCTTGAAATGATCAAAACCAATGTTGGATAAACAAATAGAATAATACGTTCTAGGCCTGCTTTGATATATTGTAATCCAAGAAAATCAAAGTAGCTCGCCAAATAGTAACCGATAAAACCAAAAAACACAATCCACAAGTAATCTGTTTTTCTAATTTTACTAGTATTTGTTGGTTTACTAAGGCCTGCTATAACAACATAAAAGGGTACCGAGAATGACATCCTGAACAATAATAAATGCTCTGAACTTATATCGTATTTGTATGCCATTTTTACCATCACTGCTTTGGCAGAAAAGAGAATTACGCCAATAACAGCCAATAGAATTCCTAAAAAGATCGGTTTAGATTTTTGCATCCTGTAAAGTTAGATGCGATAGAATATTTGATTTTCGTGAACAGTTTAAAATTACGATGTTCATTAATAAAAAAACCTCTTGAAAATCATTTCTCAAGAGGCCGTTACTATAACTTAAAAACTGTTTTTTTTATACATTAAATAGGAAATGCATAACATCTCCGTCATTTACAACATAGCCCTTACCTTCTACTCCAAGTTTTCCAGCTTCTTTTACCTTCGCTTCGCTGCCATATGATACATAATCATCATACTTTATAACTTCTGCACGAATAAATCCTTTTTCAAAATCTGTATGAATTACACCTGCAGCCTGAGGAGCCGTAGCACCGATAGGAATTGTCCATGCTCTTACTTCTTTTACGCCAGCGGTAAAATATGTTTGCTGATTTAGCAACTTATATGCTGCTCGAATCAAAACCGAAGATCCCGGTTCTTCTAATCCCATATCCTGAAGAAACATTTTTCTTTCTTCGTAATCATCCAACTCAGTAATATCTGCTTCTGTCCCAACCGCCAAAATAATTACTTCGGCATTTTCTGAGGCCACAGCTTCTTTTACTTTTTTTACGTGATCATTTCCGTGAACTGCAGCACCTTCATCTACATTACATACGTATAAAACCGGTTTATCCGTAATAAACTGTAATGGTTTTACGAATGCAAGATGGTCGTCTTCAGAAATTTCTATAGCTCTTACAGATATTCCTGCTTCTAATCCTTCTTTTAGTTTAAGTAATACCGCTTCTTCTTTTTGTGCTTCTTTATTACCAGTTTTAGCTGCACGTTTAATTTTATCTAGCTTTTTTTCAAGAGTTTCTAAATCCTTTAGCTGTAATTCGATATCAATCGTTTCTTTATCACGAATTGGATCAATAGAACCATCAACGTGAACAATATTATCGTTATCAAAACAACGCAACACGTGAATGATCGCATCGGTTTCTCTGATATTGCCCAAAAATTGATTTCCTAAACCTTCTCCTTTACTAGCTCCTTTTACCAATCCTGCTATATCCACAATCTCTACTGTTGCAGGAATAACACGTTCAGGATTTACTAGTTCTTCAAGCTTTTCCAACCTTGGATCCGGTACGTTTACTACACCTATATTGGGTTCTATTGTACAAAATGGAAAATTGGCGCTTTGCGCTTTTGCATTAGACAAACAATTAAAAAGTGTTGATTTTCCTACATTTGGTAATCCAACTATTCCTGCTTTCATATGTATAGATATATAAGAGCAAATTATGTATTTGCTCAAATTTTTGAGAGTGCAAAGATAATGGTATTAAACGATAGTATACAAATACTGCTTGAAGAGATTAAAATTTAATATTATGAGTATTAATAATTACTGATAATTGTCATTCGAATACAATAGCTAAAAAATGATTTTATTACTTTTTTGTAATTTTACAGAAGCTAATAAAAAACCAATGAAAACACTAAGAACCGTAATTACTGTGATGCTTTTCTTTTGCACGATGGTAAATTATGCGCAATCCGAAGAAAAAAAAGAGGAAAAAGATAAACCTACAGAAGCCAAAGAAAATTCATCTGAAGAAGTAGTAACTAAAATCATTAGAATTAAAGGGGCTAACGGAGAAGAAAAAGTAATCAAACAACAACAAGTAATCACTAAGAAAAGTGAGGTAAAATTGAATCCGGATGAGGATGATGATGAAACTAATAGAACCGCAGTCTATACTCCAGAAAAAGTATCTATCAAAAATTCAGGAACTACCTCTAGCCAAAAAATATATAGCAGGGTCGCGGATGGGACTGGCTATGTATTAACCCTAATTGATGAAAATGGCGAAAAAACATCTAAAGCGATGCCACTTTCTAATGGATATTATTTAATACATAACGGGGTTAAAGATAATTCTTTAGGGCATTTTGATGATGCTAAAAATTTAGTTATAGAAACGTATGACACTTCTACAGATGCTGTTATAAAACTGACATACAGATTAAAATAGATTGTTTTTTAAACCTGTTACTATGAAAACAATAGCCCAACAATTTTTTGTTGGGCTATTTTTGGTAGTCAATCTATCTAATATTAAATTAAGTATTTATCTAATTATATTCAGTAAGTAAAATGGCGTGAGCTTAGTTTACACTAAGATCTTTGATTAAAACTTGTCCATATACATTTGAGCTAGAATGACTACTGCTGGTAGATTGTAAGTAACATCCCGCTTTGAAATAATTCTCATCAGCATCTCCTACATTAGCTGAAGTAAACAATGTTCTTACTCTACTTCCACTATTATTTAACTGGTAAAGTCTTACAACACTATTTTTCATCGTTAATTCAAAATAATACTCCGTATCCATATTCATATCGAAGTCGATCGTTCGTCCGCTGCCTTCAACTTCTTCTGTTACATACCCCAAAATTCTCAAATCTATACTACCGGAGTTTTGACCGCTGCTTCCTTGAACCTGTACTCTGATAACATCATCATAACGATCACTTTTTTCATGAATTTGACCAAAGCATAATTTCCCGGACGGCGGAAGATCTTCAATTCTAAATCTCCATTTCATTGAATGTTCTGTATTTGTGGTTCCATCCCAATAATTATCACCTCCATTTACCTTTTCTCTCAGTTCTGATCTTGGATTAGAAGAACCACCAGAAGTTGGGTTTCCAGGATAACATCTAAATGCGGCATATCCATTCTTCTCAAAAAAGAAGTGACTCTCGCTTGTACTTGCATTATCAGCATAATTTAGTCCATTATCATTACTACCCACGTTAAGGTTACCACTAAAACCATTTAATTTCCAACCGCTTCCTATAATACTTGCTGCGGTTCCTCCTGATGGCGGTGGTGGCGGAGGCGTGCTACCTACCTCTGTAAAAAACCATTTCTGACTATTCCAGCCGTTGTACGCCCATTGATCTACATTGCTACCATTAGTTGTGCCTTCTGCTCTTAAACTCTTTCCACTATCTCTGTTTTTTAGTCTGTAATATCCATTCCCTACAGAAATGATTTGCCACTGCTGATGAGTTGTTCCTTGATAAGTCCACTGTTGTACATTAGCTCCATTAGAATTATTCCCACCAGATACCTCAAGTGATTTCCCACTATCTACACCTTTTAGACGAACATATCCATTACCAACAGAAATTATCTGCCACTGTCTGTGAGTTGCACCTGTGTTAGCGTCGGTTCCCCAAACCTGAAGGTTTGCACCATTATTATTACTTTTATCTTTAATATCCAATGTACGACCACTTTTTAAATTTTTGATGGTGTAAATTTTTCCAGCAATAGGTGTTGCTTTTTGAAAAAACTCTTCTTTTAAATCAGATTCTGTAGAATTCTCAAACTCTTCTGATTCACAAGAAACGAAAGCTATAAAGGTTAGAAACAAGAACGTCTTTGCAAGAAAAGGTGAAATTAGCCTCATCCAATGGATTACATAAGTTTTCATAATTATGAGTTTTAATTATTAATATTATTTGTGTTAAATATTTGGTTATCCAATAATATAATTGGTTAACCAATTTAGTTATAACAATATTAATAATTTATGAACACAACTCAAACGTTTTCGTAAAATATTTATGTAAAAAATATCATATCATTAAATATTTAACATTATACTTTATATAAAATAAATTACATGCCTTTATTTACTTAATTCATATACAACGATAACGAAAAAAGACCACTCTTTCGAGCAGTCTTTTTTTTTGAATTTTACAACCATATACTACTTTCTAATACGTAACACTCAATGTCATATCCTTAACTCTAACCTCACCATAAGCATCCGGAGACTCATTATTATACCCTTCTCCTGATTTACAATCTTCTAGGAACATTGTGGATTGTGTATAACATCCTACTTTAAAATATCCTGTACTATCTGCGGATCTCCAATCATCTGTCCAAGCATCTAAACTAGGTCGACTTTCATTTTCTATTCTACAGTAAACTCGACCATTTTGAACGGTAACTGTAACTCTTAATTGCTCTCCTAAACTATAAGGCAACACATTATCCACTTCAATATCATCGTTTTGAACGACGTGTAACCCTTGCTCATCTGACCTATACTCGATACGCAAAGGCTCATTACCTGGACCGTGAATCTGCACCATAGACACTTCTGGTTTTTCTACTGGTAAGTGTGTTGCTCTAACACGCACATCTAGATATTGATAGTCCTGCATACTCCAATAATTATCATTACCTCCCGGCATTTGTCTTAACTCTGATCTTGGATAGCTTGATCCTCCAGTAGTTGCTCCACCGCAATGTGCTTTAAAAACCACTTCATCTCCTTCTACATAAAAATACTCAGCATAAGGTGTAGGAATTCGTCCGATAAGATCTCCCATTTCTATTTCACTATCAGAGGCATTTCTATTTCTATCATTACAGTTATTTCCTGACTTACTATCATTCGTACTATCCTTTCCATTTCCATCAAGTGGGAATGTAATTTTCCATTGATCCAAATTAAATAAAATATCAGAAGGATTAGTATCCCCACTAGTGTTACCTTCCGGAGTAGCAGAAATTGTTCTTGGGGACGATGTATTTCCTGAATTATCTAATGCTACTACGGTAAAAGTATATGATGTTCCGTTATTTAAACCGCTAATAATTCTGTTTTCGCCAGATGTGGTAACATTTTCACCAGCATACATAATACTTATGTTATTAAAATCAGCGTCCTCAGGATTATTCCAACTTAAAGAAACAGAACCATCACCAGCTGTTGCTCTTAATTCCGAAACAGGTCCAGGAGGAGTTGTATCTCCTTGGTTACCAACTTCTCCATAAATTTCTGTTTCTATGATACTATTCCAACTACTACTGGAGTTACCGAAACAAGATATTCTTACGTATCTTGCCTCTATACTATCAAAATTATAGATCTCCAATCCTTCGGTACTACCACTACTTCCATTTGTCTTTGCATCATAAACCGTACTTAGAGAGGATATTGAGTTACCCGCTCTAATTTTGAAATATGCTTTTCTTTCATCTCCTTTAAACCAAGCTATTTTTAAACTTGATATTGTTTTTGAAACACCTAGATCATATGTGATGTACTTACCGGTAAATCCATTAGATGACCATCTTGACTCTGTATTTTCAATTTCTCCGTCTATTGTGTTTTCTGGTCCATAACCAGTTTGATTGCCGTTGGCAGAGACATTTATTGGTACGACCTTATCCGATTCAGTTTGATCACCAGTTTCAGAACTGATAAGTGTAAAATCATCAAAACGAACATCTCCACTATCTCGTGTTCCTAAAATCGTAACTGAAGATGCACTTCCACTATTAAATGAAATAGCAATTTCTTTATAACTACTGGTATTAAAATCACTAATTTGGCCGCCTATAGAGAGTTTTCCATTTCCATATACCCAAGCTTTTAGGATATAATTAGTATTTTGATTTACACTTACAACTTGTTCGATCTTACCTGATGAGCTGGTAACTTTACCCGCTTTAGATCCTGAGTGCTCATCCCCAGAAATAGCATATTTTTCATTGTCACCCCAACCCACTTCACCTGATTCGAATCCTGGATTTTGAAGTAGTACGGGAGCCTTTAGTTCAGAATCATCCTTAATTCCTTCTAAAACTTCATCTTCAATTTGTTCATTGGTACAGCTAACAGCCAAAATAAATAGTAACAATAAGAACATACTGATAAATGACGAGTAAAACAACTTTCCCCTAATGATTGGTAATTTTTTCATTTGTTAGTAATTTTTTAAAAATGTTAACGTTTTTCCCTTAAACTACCGATTTGATTAAATTGGTTAACCAATTTTTCAATATTACTATTTTTTTAACACTTCGCAAACGTTTTCGTAAAATAATTATCAGTTTTTTTTCATATTAATAATTTTAGCAGGCGTTTACTGAATCTAAACCAACCTCAAAATCACACGAAAAATTCTACAAACAGTGTTACTTTATTATTTAAACACACTCTATCTTTTGCTAATCAACCACTTCTATTAGTAAGCCAGTCTTACTGATTTTTTTTCTACTTCAAAACCAACCGGAAATTGAGTAATTTGATAAAGAAGACTTGTCAAAAATGATTCAGTAAATTTTAAAAATCATCAAGTTTTAGTATTCGATTACTCAAAACTTGTAATAAGTAGTGTGCACCCTCTTGCTTTAAGATTTATTGAATATCTTTAAATCTTAAACCAATAAATATTATTACATGAAAAAACTCACACTCATTTTATTTGGCTTATTCACTAGTTTAGGATTTAGCCAACGAATTGTTACAGGAACAGTAACAGACACTTCCGGATCACCTATTCCTTTTGTCAATATTGTAGAAAAGGAATCTGATAAAGGAACAACAACAGATGATGACGGAAAATATACAATTGCTGTAGATGATAATGCAATTCTGGTATTTAGTTTCGTTGGTTTTCAAACTCAGGAAGTTCCGGTAGGCGCCAGAGACATAATTGACGTAGTTCTGCTAGAAGGTGAAGCTCTCAGTACTATCATTGTCGTGGGATCCAGAAGTCCAAAACGTACCGCTACGGATACACCGGTAGCAGTAGACATTATTGATATGCAAGACATTGTAACAAAAAGCGGTAAAATTGAAATCAATGAATTACTACAATATTCTGCTCCTTCATTCAATGCCACCAAACAATCAGGTTCTGATGGTGCGGATCATATTGACCCAGCCAGTTTACGTGGTCTGGGACCAGATCAAACACTGGTTTTAATTAATGGGAAAAGAAGACATTCTTCTTCTCTAATAAATATTTTTGGTACCAGAGGTAGAGGGAATTCTGGAACAGATCTTAACGCCATTCCGGCTACTTCTATCAAAAGAATTGAAATATTAAGAGACGGTGCCGCTGCACAATATGGTTCTGATGCGATTGCAGGAGTTATTAATATTGTCCTGAAAGATAATATTGATAAACTAAGCGGTAGTATCAGCTATGGAGCTTATAACACCAACGCAAAAGGTGATTTCCCCGAAGGAACTCCTAATACGGATGGTAATCGTCTTGATACAGAAAATGACGGAAACCGCATTGGAGATGATCAAGATTTTGACGGTGGATCTGTTAAAGTTACTGCTAATTATGGAGTAGGTATTGGCGATAAAGGATATATCAATTTTACGACAGAATATTTAAGCAAAAACAAGACTCTTAGACCAGGATTTGATTTTAGAAGAGGATTTGGTGAGGCAGCTATCGATGGATTTAATTTCTTTGCCAACGCCAATGTTCCGCTATCAGAAAAGACAGAATTATATGCCTTTGGTGGAAGAAATTATCGTGACACCGATGCTTTTGCCTTTACTCGTAATGGAGGTGAACGTGTTGTTACTGAAATTTATCCCAATGGTTTTACGCCACGAATCACTTCTAACATTATAGACAATTCTATTTCTGCCGGGGTACGAACCGAAACCGAGAATGGCTGGAAAATTGATCTTAGCAATACGTGGGGGAAAAACAATTTCCATTATTTCATTGAAGGAACATTAAATGCCTCACTAGAAACAAATTCTCCTACAGAATTTGATGCCGGAGGACATAGTTTAAGTCAAAATACAATCAATTTAGACTTCTCTAAGTATTATCCCAAACTTGCCAAAGGTTTAAACCTGGCCTTTGGAGCAGAATACAGAACTGAGAATTTTATAATTTTTGCTGGAGAAGCAGGATCATACGGAACATTTGACGCGAATGGAGAAATAGTGACTCCAAGTACTAATTTTAGAAATTTACCCTATTGGAGACCTAATGGTAATTTTGTCGCCACAAATTTCGACACTGTCGGAAATGAAATATTGACCGATTTATTCATTGATAATGATGGTTTAGCACAAAATATGAATGGTGATTATGTAGCCTATTCCGATGTTGCTGATGCTAATGGTAATTTCCCATTAGTTGTTGTCACGAATCCAGGTGATCGACAACGTATTGACGCTTTAGCAATTCAAAGACCAGGTGGTTCTCAAGGTTTTCCAGGTTACAGTCCTGCCAACGAAGTAGATAGATCCAGGACAAACTTATCATTCTATGCAGATGCAGAATTAGATATTACAAATGCTTTCTTATTAGCCGGAGCCGCCAGATTTGAAAATTATAGCGATTTTGGAAGCACCATCAACGGGAAACTTGCTTTTAGGATAAAAGCTACAGAAGATATTAATTTTAGAGGATCTGTAAGCACAGGATTTAGAGCACCATCCTTAGCACAAATCTATTACAACCTTAGATTTACAGATTTTCAAGGAGGTATTGCAACAGAAACCTTATTATCCCCAAACAATAGTCCTGTTACGGCTTCTTTCGGAATTGATCGGTTAAAAGAAGAAACTTCTATTAATGCATCATTAGGTGTCACTGCAAAGTTAGGTGATTTATCTGCTACCGTAGACGGTTATTATATTGATATTAAGGATCGTATTGTACTTACCGGTACTTTTGAAGCAACTGATTTTGACAATGTAAATGAAGCTCAATTCTTTGCGAATGGTGTTGACACCGAAACGGTAGGTATGGATGTTGTTCTTTCCTGGAAAAGTAACTACAGCTTCGGAAACATATCCGCAGTCTTAGCCGGAAACGTCAATAACATGTATATTACCGCTGTTAATACCGATTTGGATCCAGACATCTTTTTTGGAAAAAGAGAGCAAGCATTTTTACTAGCGTCTGCTCCAAGAAGCAAGTTTGCAATGAACCTGAACTATGATACCGATAAATTTAATGCTGGCCTTGGCCTTACAAGGTTTAGTGATATCACCTTAGTAGATTTCACTGATTCAGAAGATGAATACGGTGCTAAAATTACCGCTGATCTTACGCTTGGTTATGAATTTACTGATCAACTTAAACTTACGATAGGTGGAAATAACATTACCAATGAATATCCGGATCAACAAAATGATGGAGAAACAGAAGCTGGCGGATATTGGGATGCGGTACAAATGGGATTTAGCGGAGCATTTTATTACGCCAGACTGGATTTTAATTTCTAAAAAAGCACTGTCACATTGAAGCTTGTCGAGGATAAATAAATCCAGGTTTGGCACACTTCGACAAGCTCAATGTGACGGGCTATTTCTTTAAATTTTCTTACTCAAAACTTCACCAATTGTTTTTGTATACTTATCAAATTTCATTAAATCATTATGTGAGCCTCCCTCAATCGTTATCATTCTCTTATTTGATATTGGTATACTTTCAAAAAGTCTTTTAGCAGAACCGTAAGGAATCACGCCATCTTTGGTGCCGTGAAATATAGTAATAGGACATTGTACTTTCTGAATAAATTGGTTCGATGGAAATCTGAATTGTAATATCTGTTTGACCGGAAAGATTGGTAGCCAATGTGAAGTGACTTCCTCCATAGTGTTATAAGGGGTTTCTAGCACTAAATTACGCGGTTTATTTGTAGAAGCTACCTTTGTAGCAATTGCGGTTCCGAGGGATCTACCATAAACAACTATTTGATCTTCAGCATATTTTTCTAACACATAATCATAAAAGAGCTGAGCATCCGCATACAGATTTTCTTCAGTGATGGCACCCGTACTCTTGCCATAACCTCTATAGTCCATAACAATTACATCATATTCTTTTTTAGCAAAGAAAGAAGTTATATTTCCCCATTTGGACAGACATCCTTTATTTCCGTGAAAATATAAAATCACTCCCTTAGGATTTTTATTCTTAAAATAGATAGCATTTAAGCGTTCACCATCATTAGTTTCAATAAATATTTCTTCAAATGGATATTCAAACTCAAATATATATTCTTGTGAAAGTTTTTTAGGCTGAAATATTATTTTATGTTGAAAGAAGCTTACTAATCCTAACCCTATAACATATAATGCTAGTGCCCAAATTAGGACTTTTTTAAGCTTGGACATTTACTTTTTTTGAAGAGTGTCGAACACCAATACTAGTATTAGAAAGGTTTATTTTTCTCATTTTAGAATTTATAATCTCACCAAGCATACGGTGATAAGATTCAAAATTATTCAGATTTTTATGTCCTCCGCCAATGACCGTATACAATCGGGTTAGTTTAGGTTTTATTTTAGATAATTTAATACTGGATTTAAAAGGTATCAATTTATCGTGTGTCCCGTGTATAATATGAATCGGGCAATTCACGTATTTCAACCACTTATATGTAGGAATTGGATATCTCATAATTAGAGAAACCGGCATGAAAGGGATAAACTTGGCCGCTACTTTACTTAAACTGTAGTAGGGTGCATCCAGAATTAACATTTTTGGATTATTTATAGAAGCTAGTTTAGTAGCAAAACCAGACCCCATCGATCTTCCGTATAAAATGATGTATTTTTCATCTACCTTTTCTTTTAGCTTATTATACACAAATTGCAGATCTCTTTTGATTGCCTTAAAAGATCGTCTGCCTGTACTTTTCCCAAAACCCCTATAATCTAACATACATACGTCGTATCCATGTCTGGTAAAATCAACCGCAAATTTACCCCAACCTTTAATACTTTTAGAATTACCTTTAAGGTATAAAACTACACCCTTGGGATTTTCGACTTTAAAATGAAGTCCATTTATAACAGCACCATCACGTGTTTCTAGATTATATTCTTCAACAACCTGATTGTTATAATGGAACTCAAAATCCCTATCTAATTTCTCAGGTTTGAAGATAAAATACTCTTGCAAATAGTATAGTGCGATACTAGCAGCAATATAAAACCCAAGAATAATAATCGCTATATATCCCCAATTTGGCATATTAATATTCTTTTAAATGTGCTTGTAAGTAACTAATTTACAAAAAATTAAACATAGTTGAATAAAAAATCCTGCCGAAGCAGGATCTACAATTCATATTTCTATAAGATTTTAACGTCTCGCATCGTATATTCTGAAACGCACACCTACTCGTGCATAAATATCGAAGAATTTACTATTATCAGTAAATCGAGAAATTAATACTCCATCGCTTAAATTATTGGTAAAGTCGTTCATCACACCTGCTTCAAAAAAGATATCAAACATTTCGCCTATCATTTGAGAAAAACCTACTCCATAAACACCTCCTATTACTAATTGTTCATAAGCATCAGATTCTAATTCTTCTCCGAAAACTTCAAACTTAGTATTCAGCCTAAAAGAAGGTCCTACATTTACGAAAGCTCTAAAACGATCTTTCCCTCTTCCGAACAAATATCTAAACTTAGGATTAAAACCAACTTGTAAAGCCTTAAATTCACCAGAACCTTCAATCTCACTAGAACGTTGCACTAGATCTAATGAAAAAACAAAACTAGTTTTCGCACGAACACCCATCAGATAACCGTACCCTGCATTAAAATAAAAACCTGTACCAATTTCTGAATCTACATTTTCAAAATTAAGTTTAGAAAATGTTGGTCCACCAGAAACTTCCCAGCGATATTGACCATACGAAGTAACTGAGATAGTCGTCAATAAAATAAAGAATACTAATTTTTTCATAATTTCATGTTTAGATTTGAGGTTAAATTCTTGACGAAAATACTAAAATTTAAAAAATGAGTATAAAAAAACCTATCTAAACGATAGGTTTGTAGTAAATATCTATCCACTAGTCTCTTATTCTTTGTGCATAAATGCTTGTTTCTGTAATAAAAACTCTTCTGTTTCAACTACATCTTCATCAGGCACACAACAGTCTACAGGACATACAGCAGCACATTGAGGTTCTTCATGGAAACCTTTACATTCTGTACATTTATCCGGTACAATATAATATATCTCATCACTCACAGGCTCCTGGGCTTCTTCTGCGTTAACCGCTTTACCACCAGGAAGTACTACATCACCCTCTAGATCAGTCCCATCGGCATATCTCCAGTCATCAGCTCCTTCATAAATAGCAGTATTTGGGCATTCTGGCTCACAAGCACCACAGTTTATACATTCATCTGTTATTATAATTGCCATAGCTCTTTTTTATTCTAAATTTGCATTACAAAAATAACTCGTAAACTAGTGATAAACAAATTAGAGATGGGATTAAATGATCGAATCACCGCTTTTTCAGAATTAGGCAAGTTCTTAAGTCAATTCAAAAATACTGGTTATGAGAAGATTAGCAACATTAAATGTAACGACGATTTTTTTGACGGAATGATTCAAAAAATAGAATCTTCTAAACATCATAATGGCTGGTTTACCGAAGAAAATATTTTGTTTTCGTTGATGCAATGGAGTAAAATACTTACCAAAGATACTATCGAACAATGGATATCTTCGTATTCAGTTGAAGACGTTAGTACGAAGACTATAGGGATTATAATGGCCGGAAATATTCCTCTGGTAGGATTTCACGATTTTATTTCCGTACTGATATGTGGTCATAGTGTATTGGTCAAACAATCGTCTAACGACAATCAATTATTACCATATCTCGCTAATTATCTCATCGCTGTAGAACCTGGATTTAAAGAAAAAATTTCTTTTACTGAAGAAAGATTTACCGATTTTGATGCAGTCATTGCTACGGGAAGCAATAATACGGCTCGATATTTTGAACACTATTTTGGCAATAAACCTAACATCATCCGTAAAAACAGAAATTCTGTCGCCGTACTAACAGGAAATGAATCTAAGGCACAGCTAGTAGCTTTAGGTGAAGATATATTTAGATATTACGGATTGGGATGTAGAAGTGTTTCTAAACTTATGGTTCCTGACGGCTACGATTTTGACTTATTTTTTAAATCCATGTATCCCTACAATACTATTATCAATGGAGCCAAATATGCTAATAATTACGACTATAACAAGACCGTATATTTAATGAGCGATTTTAAGCTGTTAGAAAATGGTTTTCTAATGCTAAAAGAAGATGCAAGTTATAGTTCTCCGATTGCCACACTTTTTTATGAAACTTATACTTCTAAAGATGAATTGATACAAAAATTTGAAGCTGACAAAGACAAAATACAATGTATAGTAAGTGATAATTTTTCGGATAACAGTATTGATTTTGGAACAACACAGCAACCTGCGCTATCAGATTACGCAGATAATATTGATGTTATTGAATTTTTAACAAAAATTGATTAAATAATTTATCATTTTGACAATGATTTTGTTTTAGATTATTAGCACCTTTGTGGTGTTTTTTCTTACCGGTTTAAGGAGCCGGAAAACAACAAGAAAAGTAAATAATATAAAACTAGAAAAACTACTGATGAAAAAGCACAACTTTAGCGCAGGACCTTGTATTTTACCACAAGAAGTATTCAAAGAAGCATCTCAGGCTGTATTAGACTTTAACAACTCTGGGTTATCCATTTTGGAGATTTCGCACCGTAGTAAGGATTTTGTAGATGTAATGGAAGAAGCGCGTAGCTTAGCTTTAGAACTATTAGGGCTAGAAGGTAAAGGCTATAAGGTACTTTTTCTTCAGGGAGGAGCCAGCACACAATTCTTAATGGCTGCCTATAATTTATTACAGAAAAAAGCCGGTTACATTAACACAGGTAGTTGGAGCGATAAAGCGATGAAAGAAGCTAAGATTTTTGGGGAAGTTATTGAAGTAGCTTCTTCTAAAGATGCAAACTATAACTATATCCCAAAAGGATATGATGTGCCAGAGGATTTAGATTATTTGCACTGTACAAGCAATAACACCATTTTTGGCACACAAATTAAAGATTTTCCTACTACCAATGCACCTTTGGTATGCGATATGAGTAGTGATATCTTCTCAAGACAACTTGATTTCTCCAAATTTAGTTTAATATACGCAGGAGCTCAAAAAAATATGGGGCCAGCAGGAACTACCTTAGTAGTTGTGAAGGAAGATATTTTAGGTAAGATGGAACGACAAATTCCATCCATGCTGGATTACCAAGTACATATAAGTAAAAGTAGCATGTTTAATACTCCACCGGTATTTCCCGTTTACGTATCTATGCTTACTCTTAGATGGTTGAAAAATTTAGGCGGTATCGCTGCAATCGAAGAGCAAAATGAGAAAAAAGCGAAACTTATTTACTCTGAAATTGAATTAAACCCTCTTTTCAAAGGATTTGCTGCAAAAGAGGACAGATCTATTATGAATGCCACTTTTTCTCTGGTAGATGAAGATCTTAAAGAAACCTTTGATGCTATGTGGAAAGAAGCAGGTATCAGTGGTGTTAATGGACATAGAAGTGTTGGAGGTTACAGAGCCAGCATGTATAACGCCATGACTATAGAAAGTGTAGCTGCTCTTGTAGACGTAATGAGTGACTTAGAACGAAAAGCATAATAATCTTTCTTTACACAACTTAAAACTTAAAACTAAAAATTAAACCTTTAAAAATGAAAGTATTAGCAAACGACGGAGTATCAAAAAGCGGTATTGATGCGCTGGAAAAAGCTGGATTCGAAGTGCAAACCACCACTGTAGCACAAGATCAATTGGTTGACTATATTAATAAACACGAAATAAATGTATTATTGGTGCGTAGTGCAACCAAAGTCAGAACAGATATTATTGATAACTGTAGCTCATTAAAAATTATAGGTCGTGGTGGTGTTGGTATGGACAATATTGACGTTGCATACGCTCGTGAAAAAGGTTTGCACGTAATCAACACACCTGCTGCATCGTCTGGATCGGTTGCAGAGCTTGTTTTTGCTCATTTATATGGAAGCGTTCGATTCTTACACGATGCCAACAGAAATATGCCACTAGAAGGAGATAGTAAATTTAAGAACCTTAAAAAAGCTTACGCTGCCGGTACTGAATTAAGAGGGAAAACCCTTGGTGTGATAGGAATCGGTCGTATCGGGCAAGCAACAGCCAAAATCGCAATTGGTGTAGGTATGAACGTTGTTGCTTATGATCCTTTTATAGAAGAAGTAGACATCCCATTAGAATTTTTTGATGGTCAATCAATAAATTTTAAAATAAAAACAGTTTCTAAAGAACAAGTCCTTAAAGAAGCTGATTTTATTACATTACACGTTCCTGCTCAAAAAGAATATGTAATTGGTAAGTCTGAAATAGAACTAATGAAAAATGGGGCGGGATTGATCAATGCCGCTCGTGGTGGGGTTATTGATGAAGTGGCACTGGTAGAAGCCTTAGAGAATGGCAAACTGAGTTTTGCAGGTCTTGATGTATTCGAAAACGAACCAAATCCTGCGATAAAAGTTTTAATGAATAATAAAATATCATTAACACCACATATTGGTGCTGCAACAGGAGAAGCACAAGACAGAATTGGCCAGGAACTTGCCGAGCAAATCATCGCTATCCTAAAGTAATTTTTATTAAATAAACGATTTACAATATCAAAAAACGCCTCCTTTAAGGAGGCGTTTTTATTGATTAACAAAAATAATTTCTTTATTAGCCTTTTGTAATATCTATGTCAAGTTCAGAAATGATAGCATTGACCTTTGATGTTAATAAAGAAAGTTCATCAGACAAGTTTTTATTTTGCCTTTCGCTTACTTCTAACTCAGACTTTAATTCCTTAATAGCTTCAAGTAGTACAGGTACTAAACCATTGTAATTTACACTTAGAATTCCTTCTTCATCCTCTTTAACCAATTCTGGATACTGCGCTTGTACCTCTTGGGCAATTACCCCCAATTGTAAAGCGTCACCTCTCTTTTTAGTATCTTTCCAAACATAATTTACACCATTTATGTATTCTATTTTTTCCAAAGTACTTTTAAGAGGAGTTATGTTCACCTTTAATCTACGATCAGAATTTTGCGTAAGTGTTCCTGCCAATACTGCATTACCACTTCTTTCCACATAAAAAGCATTACTTCTTGCACTGGAAAAAAGTCCATTACCTATTACAAAAAGTCTACTATTCGGTCCTGAAACATTAGGATTTACATTATTAATAAAATTATACTGCCCGATAACAAATTGATTTTGTTCAGTCGACTCTGTGTTAGATCCAAATGTTGAAGAATTTGGTGCTCGACTAATCGAGTTATAACCAAAACTTACAGAATTTGAACCTTCAGCAGTAGCAAAAGAACCGCCAGCAAAAGATTGATCACCCGAAGCTTTAGATTTTTGTCCTAAAGCAACAGAACCTATTCCGCTAGCCTCTGATTCATCACCAATTGCAACAGACTTTTCACCACTACTTTTTGTTCTAAAGCCTAAGGCTGTAGAATACTTTCCTATGGCATCTGTATCGTATCCAATTGAAGTAGATATGAATCCAGAAGCCTCTGCAAACGTCCCTAATGCAATCGTATAATTACCGCTGGCAACAGATCTATATCCTGTAGCAATTGAAGAAATACCCTTAGCTGTATTTAAATAACCAAATGAAGATGAATATGTACCTGAGGCTATATTATCTTTCCCAAACGCAACAGACCAGTCACCAATATTAGTAATATTCCATTGCGATCCCCTAGCCTCTCCAGCTCTAAAAGCCCCTTCATTCTTACAGAAAATCACTCTCTTATCATCATTAGTTCCCGAAACATCATTTATACTACTACTACCAAAAACAAAGCTATCACGACTTATATCTCCCAAAACATTTGATGTAACAGCTGATGTTGTTGAGAAAGGAGAACTTCCATTAACCTGTTTTCCATTTGAATCGACATTTATCAAAGAAAATTCATTACCTATGAGCTGCAATCCTTTACCCGCAGTATATTGAGTATCTTTATCATTCGTCACTGTTTCTGCGTGTAAAGCATATGGAACACTTAATAATTGTGAAGTTCCAATTACCGAAAAGGAGTTGCCTCCTTCAATATCAATGGCAACTTCTAGCCAATGAGAATCTTCAGCCCAAGAGATAGTTCCTAAACCACCAGAACTTTTAGTTTTTCCTTCTCCTACTTTAAGCGTAAATAATCCGTAATTGTTGGTTACAGTACTATGCATTTCTTGATATAGTACTTTACCAACAGCATTTCCTTTAATTATTTTAAACTGTACACTTATTTCCTTATTTACTATCACTGCACCAGAAAAATCTCTAGCTACTGCTTGATAATTGAATGATTTTGGAGCTTGTGCTTGCAAAATACTAATAAAGAGAAAACATAATACTTTAATTAAGTTCTTCATTTTATAAATTGATTAGTTAGTTTTTAAAATTCTATATATGTTGGAATGATTATTTATATCGGTTACACGCAGTAAATAGGTCGCAGAGGGTAAATTAGAGATGTCTATAGACTGTTCGGATTCTTTAGAAACTTTTCCTTTCACAGAAGTTTTTTGCAGTAAAGAAGTATATAGCGAATATGATATTTCAGAAGAATTTGTTTTTAAGATAAATACATTTTTTGTAGGGTTAGGCCAAACTTTCACCTGTACATTAGGATTTTTACTTTCCTCAGCCTTATCAATTCTTAAACCTTGATGAAAACCCTGAAATAAATCAATTTCAGAACCTTGAAGATCAATTGTTGCTAGCTCACCAATTGTATAATCTAAAACAACTACTTTACTTGACATCGAGTAACCTGATGAGGACAAAACACTCTGCCCTCTTATATTTGGCTGAATAATAAATATTAAGATCCAAACAATTATTTTACTAAGAATTATTAATCTATCCTTCATGAATATTTTAGTTTTTATTGATTATATTTCTTAGTAACATATCTCAGAAAAAAAGTTACCCGCATTCTTCTTGTATTTTTTTTAAAAACCTGATTATTCTAAAATCCATATAGTATTCAATACAAATAAATATAAATGGCTGATTTCCAAAAAGTCTATATTTCATCGAGTAAAAGTCAACTTAATCGATTAAACAAATAAAATTGACACGCTAAAATGAAGTTCTTATTATTAAAAAATGTAAATTTAAATCACATAATAAAAATTTATAAAACATGTCTGGATTATTAGATTTATTAAATAGTGATATTGGCAAACAAATGATTAGTGGAGTTAGTAGCCAAACTGGTCAATCCGAAGGTAAAACAGCCGATGTACTCAGTATGGCGTTACCAGTTTTAATGGGCGCAATGAAAAAAAACGCTTCGACTCCAGAAGGTGCCTCTGGTTTGATGAATGCCTTGTCGAGCAAACACGATGGAGGGATTCTTCAAAACCTAGGTGGATTGTTTGACGGAGGAGTTGATGAAAACACTATGCAGGATGGAGCTGGAATTCTAGGACATATCCTTGGACAAAAACAACCAGAGGTAGAAAATGCTCTGAGTTCGCAATCAGGTATCGATGCCGGATCCGTTGGCCAAATCCTTAAAGTTGCAGCTCCTATTCTAATGGGTGTATTGGGTCAACAAACTCGTGCTAACAATGTAAACGATTCTAATGGACTAACTTCTTTATTAGGAAGTATGCTTGGTGGACAACCAAAACAAAATCAAAGCCTAATTATGTCTCTTATTGATTCTGATGGAGATGGTAGTGTTCTTGATGATGTTGCAGATATTGTTATAGGCTCTAGTAAGAAAAAAGGCGGGCTTGGTGGATTACTAGGTGGGCTTTTCGGAAAATAAGATAGAAATATTTAATAAAACACAGTAAAAGAGTTTTGATCAAATATCAAGACTCTTTTGCTATTATCAGGGATAATATAAAAATGTTAAACACAAATAGTATTCAATCTACTTTTTGTAATTTGTACATTAGTTATGAAAAACAGTATTTATATATTTATTATAGCGTTGTGCATCTATAGTTGTGGAACTACTAAAGACAGAAAGCTGGATGCTACATCCACAAATGATATCTCAGATACGTTGAGAATTGCAAATGATGATTTAGAATACGAGATCATCATTATAGAACCTGGTTTTAATAATTGGTTAGTTACCCAACAACCCAGAGGATATTATAATCAACAATTTTTGGAAGTTAGAAATCGACAGTACGTAATTGAGTACAATCAAAGAGTAGTTCAGCCGCAACGATTCAATCCTAACTTATACATACAGCAGATAAATTATGATCAATATACCGATTATGGATATGAAGTAAACTATCTTCTTTTTAACTATTTTAAATATTTTGAACAACGGTATAACCAGAAATTTTTTGTAAGTAGAGGCTAAAGGTTTTGACACAAAAAGTTTAAGTCGTATTTTAGCCCCATGCAAAAATTTAAAGATCGTTGGGAAATTAATGCCAACTGGCAACTTCTTTTTCCTTTCCTTGGATTAATAGGATTATTAATTTCGGCATTCTTAATTAGTAAAAGATTAGTATTTGGTCTTTTAAAATTATCAGCAACTGATGATTCCTATGTTCTGGCGGTATCATTAATAACTATATTTCTCTTTATACCGTTACTAGGTTTAACATTAAGGATTTTTGATGCATTAGAAAAAAAATGGAATGTTACGTACCGTTGGGAACTAATTGCCATTTTTATAGCATTTGCAATTACAGGTTCTACTGCAGCTCAGGTCTCTGACCCTATACTAACGCTTCTTGGTTTAAGTAGGGAAACTACAAATGGTTGGATTTATTGGCCTCTTCGAATATTATTAATATTCCCAATATATCAGGTAATTTTATTAATCGTAGGATGGCTATTTGGACAATTTAAATTTTTTTGGTGGTTCGAGAAAAAAATGCTCCGCAGAATGGGGTTCGCTCGATTTTTAAAGGATTAGCTATCTACAAATAAGAGTTTATTTAACGATTTCAACTTCAATAATTTTCGAATCCTTTTCTGAAATATCCTCTTTGTTAAGTACAAAAGTATAAATCCACATTAATGTAAATGAAGGAATAATATCTGTGCCCGGAATAATTTCTTCAATAAAAGTAATAACCGAAGCTATTTTTCCTTTCTTTCCTGGATACATATCCATCATCTTTTTTGCAGCATAAGGCGCCCACAAAATATCTAAAAAAGGACCAATAAAAGGAACTGCTAGAGAGGCCATTCCAATAATATCATAAATGAGACCTTTTTTTAATAAATTATATTTTTCTTTTTTCATAAGTTTCTATTTACTAAAGATATAACAAAAAAAATGCCAAAAAATTGTTATGCCAAATCCGCAGTAATCAATCTCAAAAACTCTGTACGGGTTTCAATTTTCTCAAACTGGCCCCTAAATCCTGAGGTAGTTGTTACCGAATTTTGTTTTTGTACGCCACGCATCATCATACACATATGTGCTGCTTCAATAACCACAGCGACACCTTTAGGCTTCAAGGTTTCATTTATACACTCCAATATGTTATGAGTAAGTCGCTCTTGTACCTGTAGCCGTCTGGCAAAAACATCCACTATTCTCGGTAATTTACTTAGGCCTACAATTTGACCATTAGGAATATACGCTATATGTGCTTTACCAAAGAAGGGTAACATATGATGCTCACATAAAGAATAGAGTTCAATATCTTTTACGATTACCATATCATCATAATCCTCCTTAAACATTGCACTTCTTAGAATTTCTTCAGGATCTTGGTGATAACCCTGCGTCAAGAATTGCATAGCTTTTGCAGCTCGTTCAGGAGTCTTTTCAATTCCTTCTCTGTTTACATCCTCTCCTAGGTCTGTGATTATGGATTTAAATTTATTCTTGACATCGTCAGTAACTTTTATATTATATTCCTCGAATTTATTATATGGCATTATATCGTTATTAGTTCTGTATTTCCTTCTTTAATTTATTCTTAAAAGTATTTTGCAATTTACTTAGTTTTGGGTTAATCACAAATTGACAGTATCCTTGATTACTATTTTGATTATAATAATTTTGGTGGTAATCCTCGGCATTATAAAAAGCACCAAGTTCACTTACTTCTGTTACAATAGGATCTTCAAAAACTCCTTCGGCCGTTAGATTTTCAATAATAGATTGAGCCTGCTCCTTTTGTTCTTCATTATTATAGAATATTGCGCTTCTGTATTGAGTACCTCGATCCGCTCCTTGCCTGTTTAATGTCGTTGGGTCGTGAGTAGCAAAAAAAACTTCTAATAACTCTTGATAACTAATGATTTTTGAATCATATTCGATTCTAATTGCCTCTGCGTGACCTGTTCGTCCGGTAGTAATCTCTCGATATGCAGGATTTTTTATAGTTCCCCCTGTATATCCCGATATCACCTTATGCACTCCTTCTAATCTCTGAAAAACTGCTTCGGTACACCAAAAACATCCACCCGCAAAAACTGCTATCTCCAAGTTATTTTTTCCCATAGTATTGTTAAAATGTAAATATTGTTTAACTAATGTACGCATATACTAAACAGTCGTAATACTTTTTAACTTTTCATTAGTATGTCATGTAGTTGTACAATCCTAGTTTTGCAAGTAAGTCGAAAAAGTAAGGATTTTTTTACAAAACATGAATAAAAAACTACGCCCTATCATAAGTGTGCTTGTGCTGTTGCATACATTTGTTTTATTTAGTCAGGAAAAAAAAGAAATTACTGCAAAAAGAATCACAAACCCTCCTAAAATTGATGGCATTCTGGATGATCAGGTGTGGAAAGACATTCCCGCCTCAGGAGATTTTAGAATGTGGCAGCCAGGAAACGAAGGAACAATTCCGGAAAATCTTCGAACTGAAGTTAAAATGGCTTATGATAACAAAGCTGTATATTTTGCAGCCTATCTATATGATGATCAACCTGATAAAATCCTAAAACAATTTAGTCAAAGAGATAATGTATTTGCACAGGCTGATTTTTTCAACATATCGATAAACACCTACAATGACGGGATCAACGAAACACGGTTTTTTATTACAAGTGCAGGAACAATAGGAGATGCACGAGCGGATCAATTTAGTGAGGATTTTAGCTATAACGTGGTTTTTAATGCCAAAATATCTTATGATGAAAAAGGTTGGTACGCAGAATTCAGAATACCATATAATGCTTTGCGGTTTCCAGAAGTTGAAGTACAAGATTGGAGCATCAATTTTTACAGACGTTTACAAAATAGAAATGAGACACATTCCTGGAACTTTATAAATAATGAAGTTGGGCAGCGTACACAATATAATGGATTGGTGAAAGGAGTAAAAAATATTAATCCTCCTTTGAGACTAACCTTTTTTCCATTTGTTCAAGGTTTGGGAACGAGCATTGATGGAGAAACAGAAACTGATTTCAGTGCAGGATTAGATGTTAAATATGGACTAAGTGACAGCTTTACTCTGGATGCAACATTGATACCTGACTTTGGACAAGCAGCTTTTGATGAAGTACGCCTTAATCTGGGACCTTTTGAACAAACTTTTGGAGAAAATAGACAATTTTTTACTGAAGGAACAGAACTTTTCAATAAAGGAAACATTTTCTTTTCCCGCCGTGTAGGTAATGGCCCAACTGGTTTTGTGTCTAGTGATGATCTAAATGAAAATGAAATAGCAGAAGACAACCCTACAAAAGTAAATTTATTGAATGCGCTAAAAATTTCTGGAAGAACCAAAGGAAATCTTGGAATTGGTTTTTTTAATGCTGTAACCGAAAAAACTGAGGTTCGTATCACAGATACAATTACGGGAAATCAAAGAAGTAAAGTTGTGGAACCATTAGCCAATTATAACATTTTTGTATTGGATCAGCAATTTAACAACAATTCTTCCTTATCCTTAATCAATACTAATGTTACCCGTAACGGTAGTGATTTTAGAGATGCAAACGTAACTGGTTTGGTTTGGAATCTAGCTAATAAAGCAAATTCTTATCGTCTTACAGGTCGATCTATTGTAAGTCAAGTAAATCTTCCTGGTGATAACATTGCTGGCTTTAGATCCGAATTAGATTTTGATCGTATTAAAGGAAAATGGAGATATGGTTTTGGTCACGACTTGGCGAATACGACTTTTGATATTAATGACCTGGGAGTAAACTTTAGAAATAACTTTAATAGCTTTAGAATAAGCACATCTTATCAAATCTTTGAGCCTACTAAAGTATTTAATAATTATCGAATTAACCTTTTTGCAAGACATCGTAGATTGTACGAACCCAGTGTTCAAACATCTAACTCGATAGGTGTAGATTGGTTTTTTGTAACCAAAGAACGTTTCGCTTTCGGTGGATTTACTATTTATGACTCTGATACTGATGATTATTTTGAACCAAGAGTAGATGGTCGGTTTGTAACTTTTAGCGAAAACCTTGGAGTAAATATGTGGGTTTCCTCTGATTACCGTAAAAAGTTTGCTTATGATGTACGGTTATTTCATCGTAATTGGTTTGAAGATGATCAACAAACGTATAGTATGAACCTTTCTCCAAGGTATAGATTTTCAGATAAACTCTTGGTAATTTGGTCCACAGACTACTCCATCAGAAAAAGAAATTTTGGTTACATTGATAATAATGAAACTGATATTTTCCTGGGACAAAGAGACATTACCACTGTAGAAAATTCACTGAGTGCAAGCTATAACTTTGATCCGTATAAAGCAATTAATCTTCGATTTAGAAACTTTTGGAGTACTGCGGATTATACTGAAAATGTGTTTTATGTACTGAATGATGATGGTACACGAACACAAACGGATTATGACACTTCTGCAAACGATCCAAATACGAATTTTAATATTTGGAATCTGGATCTAAGTTTTAGTTGGAGATTTGCTCCTGGTAGCGAGGCAACCCTACTCTATCGTAATCAGATTTTTAATCAGGATGAACTTTCCACCATCAATTATACAGATAGTCTTGATAATCTTTTTGGGCAACCTATTCAGCACACATTGTCCTTAAGAGTTGTTTATTTTCTTGACATTAATAATTTAAAAGGTTCTTTTAAAGGATAATCTTGGCGATTTTTAGGATATTAGTTACTTTCACGGTTTCAAGAACTAAATAGATGATAAGAGCGAAGAATATTCATAAGAATTACGGGGATTTACACGTACTAAAAGGTGTTGATTTACATATAAAAGAAGGTGAAATTGTTTCTATTGTAGGAGCTTCTGGTGCAGGAAAAACTACCTTACTACAGATTCTTGGAACACTGGATAGAGCTTCAGAAGTTAAGGGAAGTGACTTATCCATAAATAATAATATTATCAATTTTCTTTCAGAAAAACAACTATCCAAATTTAGAAACGAACAATTAGGATTTATTTTTCAATTCCATCAACTACTGCCTGAATTCACAGCTTTAGAAAATGTATGCATTCCGGCATTTATCAAAAAAGTACCAAAAGCTGAAGCAGAAAAAAGAGCAAAAGAATTATTAGGTTTTTTAGGCCTCGAACATCGATGCGATCACAAACCCAGTGAACTTTCCGGGGGAGAACAACAAAGAGTTGCAGTTGCCAGATCTTTAATTAACAATCCAAAGGTAATTTTTGCCGATGAACCTTCTGGAAATCTGGATAGTGAGTCTGCCGAGAATTTACATAAATTATTTTTCAAACTGAGAGATCAATATGGTCAAACTTTTGTCATTGTAACCCATAATGAAGAATTAGCAGATATGGCAGATAGAAAATTAGTGATGGTAGATGGTAAAATAGTTGATAAAACTTAGAATAGTTAATTCAATTATAGAAACTACAACTCTGAACAATACCTTGTGAAGAAACTAAGCAAAACTGAACTTAAAGAATTTCTTGACGAAAAAGCTTTCTTTTATGAACAACCAAAATTCATAGAAACAGATCCCGTTCAGATACCCCATCTTTTTACCAAAAAAGAAGATATTGAGATAGCCGGTTTTCTTACGGCGACCATTTCTTGGGGAAATCGTAAAAGCATTCTCAATAATGCGCATAAGTTAATGGAGCTTCTGGGAAATGCTCCTTACGATTTTGTACAAAATCATACAGATACAGATCTTGAAAATTTGGAAGGTTTTGTTCACAGAACTTTTAATAGTACAGATCTTACTTATTTTATAAAAGCATTACAAAATATCTATCGTAAGTATGGCGATATAGAAGGCTTTTTTAAACAATTCGGTAGTGAAACACATTTGCAAAACGCTATCCACTATTTTAAAAAAGAATTCTTCACTTTACCGCATCTGTCTAGAACCCAAAAACACGTAAGTGATCCGCATAAAAACTCTGCAGCAAAAAGGATCAATATGTTCTTTAGATGGATGGTACGAGATGCTAAAGCTGGTGTAGATTTAGGAGTCTGGAAAAATCTATCTCCTACACAATTATCTTGTCCTTTAGATGTGCATTCGGGTAACGTTGCTAGAAAATTAAACTTACTAAGTAGAAAACAAAACGATGGTAAAGCGCTATACGAACTTGATGTTAACTTAAGGTTATTAGACCCCTTAGACCCTGTAAAATATGACTACGCATTATTTGGATTAGGTGTTTTTGAAAAATTTTAACTTAGAATTATTCTAAAGAATAACAATCTGTTTACATTCTAAACATTAGATTGATGTTTCTTTAATAAACATAAAACATTACGGTAAAGAGAATCCGCAAGCGGTCACAGTAAATTTGTGAAAACAAAAATTCACACAATCATGAAAAACTACTTAAAACTACTTGCGCTAAGTTGCGGTTTGGTACTGATCTCTTGTAAAGACGATGACAATAATACAACTCCACCTATCGGAGAATTAATTGAATTGGAAAGCAGATCAAATTCACCGGTTCTTTTAAAGAAAATGTCTGGGTTTACAGATATTGAAATTTACAATTTACTTTCGTCAGAAGACACGTATATTCCGAATTTCACTTACGGATCTATGGCCGATGGAGCAGGTTTATTGCGCAATGCAGATGGAACGTATACTTTGATCAATAATATAGAAGCAGATTACGCAATAGCGCGTATCACTCTTGATGAGACCTTTAAACCTATTAAAGGAGAGCATATATTAAACGCAGTAGCCACCGCAGAAACAGCTCAATGTTCTGGTTCAATGGTTACTCCGGAGGAACACGGTTTTGGTCCCATATACTTATCTGGTGGAGAATGGGGAGGAAATTCTAAAGGAGTTTTTGCAACAGATCCATATAGAGATCCTGCCGTTGCCTCAACTCCAAGAATGTTGACTGCTATGGGACAATGGTCTACCGAAAATGCAGTGGCTATAGGAAAAGATGCGTATCCTGATAAAACGGTTGTATTTATAGGAGATGACAATAGTAATAATGAAATACCATCAGGTCAATTAGGAATGTATGTTGGCAATCGAGGTGATCTTGAGGGAGGAAAATTATATGGTTTAAAAGTAACTTCACCTGGTATTACATACGAAATGGATATGGAAGAAGGAACTGCATATGATATGGAGTTTGTAGAACTTACAGAAAAAAATATTGATTTATTGGATGCTGAAGCCAAATCAAAAGGTGTAATGGGATTCTCTCGATTGGAAGATATTGATTGGAGAAGAGGCTCTGCTGCTAATAACAGAGAACTGTATCTAGCTGTTACAGGAAGAGATAAACCAGACCTTATAGGAAAAGGTACCCGTTCTGGAAGAGTGTACAAAGTAGTTTTAAACGAAAATGATCCTACAGGGGCTGGAAAAATAACCTGTGTGCTTGATGGAGATAAAGAAGGAGGTAAAGCTGAAGCCTTCCATAGTCCTGATAATATTTTAGTAACTGAAAACTATGCGTATATTCAGGAAGACCCTAATGGAATACAAGATTTTAAACCTGCTTCAGCTCATTATGCACGATTATATCAGTATGATCTTAACACTGGAGTTTTAAAGGCTGTATTAGAATGTGATCAGGTAAATGCCGCCGCACAAGGATACGGACCAGCAGATAGAACATGGGAAATTACAGGAATGATCGATATAACTGATATTATCGGTGTGGATGAAACATTCATTTTAATTACCCAAAACCACGGTTGGGAAAGAGCTGACGGTACTCCTTTTACCGATCCTACTGCAAATCCAAATGTTGCCGATAGTAGAAAAGAAGGTAGTATGATGTATGTCATTAAAGGATTAGGAAGATAGATCATTCATAAAATATATGAATCGCATGAAATTATTGTTCACTAACATAATTAAGAAGGGGGCTTATCTTATGATGAGCCTCTTCGCGTTTTTCTTTCTTTTTTCTTGCGAAAAAGAAAGAAAAACAGCACAGACTACTAAGATCCCTTTCAATACCAAAATGCACCAACAATTTGAGAACGATATCAATTTAGCAATTGCACATTTGGACAGCATAAAACAAAATCCAGCAAAAATTGAATATTATTTTAAAGAGTCCAGAAAGTATTTTAAAAAGTTAGAACCTGTGTTGTCGGCTTTGGATATTGAAAACTATGGTTTTTTGAATCAGCCAAACATTCTAAAAGTTGAAGAAGAAGATTTTACGGATATAAAAATCAAATCACCAAGTGGTTACCAAGTACTGGAAGAAGAAATTTTTGTGGATCAAATAGATACCTCAACTATTTTTAAGCACGTTAATTTAGTTTCTGGTAGATTAAAGCTCGTACAAAAGAATACGGGATTTGATCATTTAAAACAGTATCATTTTCTTTGGTTATTTAAAAAAGCTATAGTGAGAATAGCGCTAACGGGCATAACCGGTTTTGACTCTCCGGTTCTCGAAAACTCTTTAGAGGACTCAAGAATAGTGTATCAAAGTTTGCAGACGTATTTATCAATGTTTAAAAATGAGTTTCATGACCAAAACTTATTGAAAAATTGGGAAGATGAGATACAAACTACCATAAAAACCTTAACTGGAGATTTTAACGAGTTTGATAGATATCATTTCATTAAAAACAGAACAAATCATCAGCTACAACTATGGAATAAAACAGTAACTGATTGGAATGTAACATTCCCTTTTGAATTGGCAATAAAAAATGACGCGCCTTCGCTTTTTTCCAATCAAACCTTTAATGTAACCTATTTTGCGGATAGAAATCATAAAGAAATAACGGATGAAATGATTTTCTTAGGTAAGAAATTATTTTACGATACTAATCTTTCTAAAAGTAAAAATATAAGTTGTACAACCTGTCATCAGCCTGAAAAAGCCTTTACTGATGGTCTAAAAATAGCTAAGGGCGTTACCCGAAATAGTCCTACCCTACTTTATGCAGCGCTGCAACAGGATTTTTTTTATGATAAAAGAGCCGGTGGCTTGGAAGGACAGATCATAAGTGTGGTTGAAAATGATAATGAGTTTCATTCGGATTTAGCAACATTAGAAAAAGCAGTAATGAATGATCTAGAATACGTAAAACAATTTGCCAAGGTATATCCTAATCGTGAAATTAATAACAATGATATTAGAAATGCTTTAGCCAATTATATAAGAAGCCTGATTCCTTTCAACTCTAAATTTGATAGAAATATCAATGGTTTAGAAAATACGCTTTCATCAAATGAAATTAATGGTTACAATCTGTTTAATGGAAAAGCCAAGTGCGCAACTTGTCATTTTGCACCATTGTTTAATGGCACTGTTCCGCCGGATTATAAAGAATCTGAAATGGAACTAATCGGTGTTCCTAAATACAAAGACACGGTCGGTGCAATTATCAGTGATGATTTAGGTAGATACGAGGTTTATAAAACTCCGGAAAGGAAGCATTTTTTTAAGACTCCCACAGTACGCAATGTTGGATTAACTGCTCCGTATATGCATAACGGAGTCTACAACAAACTGGAAGAAGTGATGGATTTTTACAACCGTGGTGGAGGAGCTGGGGTTGGTATCGAAGAAGAATATCAAACATTGCCATCGGATCCTTTAAACCTAACAGAAAATGAAATAAATGATATTATTGCATTCATGAAAAGTCTAAACGATAATACATCCGAATATTAGATAAAAAGGATTTTTTGGACATTGATTAAAGGGAAATCTCAATTTGTGATATTTTTTTGTTAATTTTATTAAGAATTGTTTCATACAAGGCAATTCCTGATGAAGATGATTGCACCGGCACTCCCCTTAAACGAAGAATTCAGAATTGAGGCATTAAAGTCATTAGACATTCTCGATACAAAGCCTGAAAATGAATTTGATGAAATCACAGCACTTGCTGCGTATTTGTGTGATACGGAAAGTGCTTTAATATCATTGGTAGACAATGACAGAGAATGGTTTAAGTCTTCATATGGATTTGCTGCCAATGAAATCCCCAGAAAAGAATCATTTTGTGCACACGCCATCTTAGAACCGGATGCTCCCCTTATAGTTCGCGATGCCAGATTAGATGAGCGTTTTTGTGATAACCCTTTGACTAAAGATGGAACCGTTATCTTTTATGCAAGCATTCCTCTTATTGATAAAAACGGATTTGCACTGGGCACTTTATGTGTGATCGACAGACAACCCAAAGAACTTAGCGATAAGCAATTAGAAGCATTAAAATCTTTAGCACATCAAGTAGTTATTCTATTTGAACTTAATAAGAAAAACAAAGACCTAGAAAAAGTAGAAGATAAACTTCGAAAAAGAAATGAATCTTTAAAAGAATTTGCGAGGGTAATTTCTCACGATCTTAAAATGCCCTTAGCCAATGTAATAACGACTTCTGATTTATTAAAACTGAAATTAGCCAATAACTTAGACCAAGAAACTTCAGAATATTTCAATTATATAAAGCAATCATCATTTACAATGAGTGATTATATAAATGATGTCCTTGATCATTACGAAAGTGATAGTTTGGCTCAAAATAAACCTGAAAATTTTAAACTCAATCACCTCTTAAAAGAAATTGCAAAATTACTAAGTATAAAGCCAGACTGTACTATTCATTTTCCGGAATCCAATCCTACCCTAAATTGCAATAAATCGGCATTAAAACAAATATTCTTTAATCTGATAGGAAATAGTATCAAGTATAACGACAAGGAACAAATTATTATAGACATAGAACATACCGAAGATCCGATGTTTTATTATTTTAAGATTACGGATAATGGAATGGGTATTCCTAAAGATAAAATTGATTCAATTTTTGAATTATTTACAACCGCTAATGGTACCGATAGAAATGGTAATAAAGGCAACGGAATAGGATTATCCACTGTAAAAAAATTAGTTGAAAATCTAGGGGGCTGCATCAAGGTTAAATCGATTTTGGGAGTACAAACAACTTTTGATTTTTCTATTAAAAAACAATACGACTTTTAATCAACAGTAGCAATGCAGGCTTCGGCACATTTTTCTCCATCAATCGCTGCAGATATTATTCCGCCGGCATAACCAGCTCCTTCGCCGCAAGGATACAATCCTTTTATTTGTGTATGTTCTAAAGTATACCGATCTCTAGGAATTCTTACTGGAGATGATGTTCGGGATTCGGGAGCATGCACTACCGCCTCATTTGTAAGATATCCTCTCATACTTTTATCAAAAGCCTTAAATCCTTCTTGAAGTGTTTTATGAATAAACTTCGGAAAAACTTCTCTTATATCCACAGACGTTAACCCGGGTTTATAGGAAGTCTCTGGTAAATCCAAAGATGTTTTTCCTTGTATTAAATCTACCAAACGTTGCGCAGGTACTCGTTGTGTTTCTCCTGCTAAATACCACGCGTGTTGTTCTATTTTTTTCTGAAAATACATTCCCGCTAAAGGACCATACTTAGAAAACTCTTTAAAATCTTCTAAACGTAATTCTACAACAATACCACTATTAGAAGTAGGTTGATCTCTTTTTGATGGTGACCAGCCATTGGTTACTACTTCTCCGGGGCTAGTAGCACAAGGAGCAATAACGCCTCCTGGACACATACAGAAGGAATACATTCCCCTACCTCCTACTTGTTTCACTATACTATAAGGAGAAGGTGGAAGATACGGCCCACGTACTTCACATTTATACTGTATTTGATCAATTAATTGTTGAGAATGTTCTACTCTAACACCTAAAGCAAATGGTTTAGCTTCAATATCAATCCTTTTCTTATATAGCAATTCAAAAATATCTCTGGCAGAATGTCCTGTAGCCAATATAACTTTTTTCGTTTCGATTACATCTCCGTTATGAAGCATTACTGCATGGATTTCAGAATTTTTAATCTTGAAATCCGTCACTCTGGTTTCAAAATAAATCTCGCCTCCGTGTTGTTTTATCTTTTCTCGAATAGACGCAATAATGGCTGGCAACTTATTAGTCCCTATATGTGGATGTGCTTCTACTAAAATCTGATCTGTAGCTCCAAAACCAACCAATAAAGTAAGAATACGATTGACATCTCCTCTTTTTTTAGAACGTGTATATAACTTTCCGTCGCTATAAGTACCTGCGCCTCCTTCTCCAAAACAGTAATTAGAATCCTCATTTACTATGTGATCCCTGTTTATGGCTTTAAGATCTCTTCTTCTGCTTCGTACATCTTTTCCTCTTTCTAATACAATCGGTTTATATCCTAATTCTACACAACGTAAAGCCGCAAATAATCCAGCGGGCCCGGCTCCGATAATCACGATCTCTTTCTTGCTTGAGACATCCGGATAGTCTGGTAACTGAATAGATTCTTCAACAAAATCCTCTTGCACATATACCTTAATTTTCAAATTGACTTTTATGGTCTTTTGCCTTGCATCAATAGACCGTTTTAAAATTTGTATGTGTCGGATTTCATCTTGGGGAAGTCCATTTTTCCTAGATACCTGAGTTCTTAGTTGATCAGGATTTGCCGCAACCTCTGGTGAAACTTGTATGCTAAATTCGTATTGCAAGGGATCTCTATTCTAATTTTTGGCGAAGATACAATGTTATAAACAATTCTATTTGTTACGCACATAAATGAGTTTAAACTTTCCGCTACTATGGTCTCGCTGATCTATCTCAAATTGCTTTAGAGAATTAAACAGAGGTGTCAGTTTTGCAAAGCCAAAGTTTCTTGAATCAAAATTAGGCTGTTTTTTTAGAATTAGGGAACCTACATCACCCAAAAACGCCCATCCATCCTCATCTGCTGCATCATCTACAGAGTTTCTAAGTAATCTTATAATATTAGGTGTGATCTTATCTAAATTTGATTTCTCTGATTTTTCTTTACCATCCTTCTTCTCAGTATCTTTCTTAAGAATTTCCAGGTAAATAAACTTATCACAAGCAACAATAAATGGATCCGGAGTTTTCTTTTCGCCTATTCCATATACGACTACACCAGCTTCTCGCAATCGCATGGCTAACTTGGTAAAATCACTATCCGATGATACCAGACAGAAGCCATTAACCTTTTCTGAATATAAAATATCCATAGCATCTATGATCATCGCAGAATCCGTAGCGTTTTTTCCTGTTGTGTAACTATACTGTTGTATTGGATTTATGGCATTTTCCAGTAAGAGATTTTTCCACTTTGCTAAATAAGGTTTAGTCCAGTCCCCATAAATTCGTTTGATAGTAGGAGTTCCATACTTGGTGATCTCTTCCATCATCTCTTTTACGTACTTTGCAGGGATATTATCGCCATCAATCAGGACAGCTAATTTTGTATCTTTAATCATGTGCTTAAAGGTACGTAAATACACTATTTAATAAAAACATTCAATAGTAATCTAATGACCATTCGAAGAATATTGAAAAACACTGGACATCGACCTTGGGAATTACCAAAACAACCGTGGAAATTCTACCAAGAATGGAATAAGGTAATTTTTTTACATTGGAAAGTAGATCTTGATGAACTCAAAAATTTTGTCCCAAAAGAATTAGAAATTGATACTTTTGAAGGGAGTCCTTGGGTGTCTGTGGTAGCCTTTTCTATGGAAAAGATTAGACCAAAAAATCTGCCATACTTTGACCCTATTTCAAATTTTAGTGAAATTAATATTAGAACTTATATTAAGACAGAAAATAAGACAGGGGTTTATTTCTTAAGCATAGAAGGAGGTAAAAAACTTTCCTGTATGATTGCCGAAAAGATTTCTGAACTACCTTATCGCTATTCAAAAATGACCAGAAAATCAGGGATCTATACTTCTACTAATGAACATTATGGAGATTCGCTTAAAATTGACTATAAAATAGGGAAAGAGCAAAATACCAAATCAACACTTGACATTTGGTTGACAGAGCGATATGCACTTTTTCAGGATTCTAAAGAAAATATAAATGAATATGAAATTCATCATCCCGAATGGTCACTACAAGATATTGAAATTAAAAATTTGATGATACAATATCCTCGTTTTGAAACATTATTAGAAAACAATCCAGACAAAATGTGCTACTCCAAAGGTGTAAAAGTACTTGCTTGGGGAATGCAAAAAAAGAATAAGTCTATGTATTATTGACACACTTTAAGGTGATATCATAAAAGATTTAAAATGTAAAAAAGAATATGATTCTCGAGTATAATTGCACTATTTAACCTTTTATTAGGGTGTAAGTTTCTATATTTGGTAATAACAAACAATAAATAACAGATGAAAAAACTATTTTTTTTAGCCATTGCGCTTATCGGTTTTATTACAATTTCTAGTGCTCAAAGTTTTAAATTTGGTATCAAAGGGGGAGTTAATTTTGCTAATATTGATGCAGGTTCTCGCTTCGATCCTGATGCAAGAACAGGATTTCATATTGGAGCTGTAGCTACACTAGGACTTGGAGATAAATTTGCGCTTCAACCAGAAGTTTTATATTCTGCTCAAGGTAGTGATGATTTGAAAGTCGATTATATTAATGTTCCTATTCTCTTAAAGTATAAATTCTTAAAATTTTTAAGTTTCGAAGCTGGTCCTCAATTTGGTATCGCAGTAAATGATGATTACGAAATTGGTGAGCCAGAAAGTTTTGATGTAAGTATCGCTGCTGGAGCTGGTGTAAAGTTTGGAAAATTCTTTGGACAACTAAGATATAATTATGGCTTCACCGATGTTGATGAAACGATCGGTAGTCAAAATAGAACATTTCAAATTTCTGTAGGATATTACATATTCTAATACAAGAAACCCGAAAGATTTAAAAAAGCGGAAGTCAGACTTCTGCTTTTTTTATGCTCTTTTTCTTGTTCTATTATAGTTTCTGTTATTTCGTCTTGATTTTGACTTTCCTTGTTGGTTTTTCTCTGGTTGCGTATGATTATCATCAAAGATAAAACTTGGTTCAAAACCTTCTATAGTTTCTTTAGACAGTGTTACATCTAATAATTTCTCTATTCCTTTAACATAAGCTACTTCGTCTTGTGATACGAGAGAGATTGCTTCTCCACTTGCTCCTGCTCTACCAGTACGTCCAATTCTATGCACATAGTCTTCAGAAATATTTGGCAATTCGTAGTTAATCACGTGTGGTAGTAAAGGAATATCTAATCCGCGTGCTGCGATATCCGTAGCTACCAATACCCTGATTTTATTTTGTTTGAAACCAGCTAGTGCTTTTGTTCTTGCACCTTGACTTTTATTACCGTGAATTGCGGCAGAGGTAATTCCACTTTTTACTAACTTTTCACTTAGGCGATTAGCTCCGTGCTTAGTTCGTGTAAAAATCAGCACCTGTTTCCAATTCCCTTCTGAGATAAGTTTGATCACTACCCCGGTTTTCTTCGTCTTATCTACTTTATACATCTTTTGGTCGACCTTCTCGGCTGTAGTATTTTCGGGGGCAGCTTCTACAGACACCGGATGATGTAAGATGTTATTTGCTAATTTCTTAATTGCTTTAGAAAAGGTAGCAGAAAATAATAAGTTTTGTCTTTTTTGAGGTAATAGTGCCAATATTTTATTAAGATCCCTCTGAAATCCCATGTCTAGCATTCTATCCGCCTCATCCAATACCAAAACTTCTATTTTTGCCAGTGATAAAGCTCGTTGACTATGTAAATCTAATAAACGGCCAGGTGTGGCTACTAATATATCTACTCCATTTCTTAGTGACCTGATCTGTGGATTGGCGTTTACGCCACCAAAAACTACCATGGAACGTATATCAACAAACTCGCTATAAGCCTTTACATTATCCAGAATCTGTGCTGCTAATTCTCTGGTCGGTGTTAATATTAAAGCTCGGATAGGTCTTTTTCTAAAATGTTGTCCTTGAGACAATAATTGAAGTATGGGTAAAGTAAAACCTGCTGTTTTACCCGTTCCTGTTTGAGCAGAGGCCAACACATCTTTTCTTTCTAAAATCGGTGGTATTGCTTTTTCTTGAATTGGGGAAGGAACAGTGTAACCTTTTTTATCGATTGCTCTTAATAAAGCATCGGATAATCCTAATGAATTAAATGACATATAAATTGTTTACGAAATAACAATGTATGATGTAATGCCATTTCTTAATATCTGCAAAGGTACGTTTAATTTTTGTAGGTAAGATAAAAAGTGCCTCTTTCATCCTTTAAATGATATTATTTTAAATTTTTAACCTTTAACCGTATACCTTAAAGTCTTGTATGAATACATTGTATTCTATATAATACAGGACATCAACTTGGTCTGATATACTTAGTGAAAATTAACTGAAAACAGTGTACGTTCAAGATTTTCTAATAACTACATTTATAATGGCTTTTTCGGATCGTGAGATAGTTAACCATATTGTTGCCTAAAATATTTCAGAAATATGAAATTATCAATAAAAACTGAGTACATATTAAATCCTTTGTTCATAGTTTCTTTAGCAATTCTCTTACTTAATGATTTCTATCTAAAGTATGCATATCACAATTGGATGACCGGAAAATTATCTGATGTATTCGGAATCATAGTTTTTGCACTATTTTTTACATCTTTTGTTACCAGTGGTAAAAAGTATATTTTCATTCTCACTGCTGTTCTCTTTGGTTTTTGGAAAACCCCATTAAGCCAATTTATAATTGATTTTTGGAATAGCTTTCAAATCATTCAATATACGAGAGTGATAGATTATACCGATATCGTTTGTTTACTAATCTTAGTTCCTGTTTATAGATTTAATCCATCAATAAGTCAAATTGACACCAAAACCAAGCTATTCAAAACAATAAAATATGTAATCTGTGGTATTACAGTATTTGCCATAATGAGTACCTCGCAAATGCGTTATCCGTTGCCAAATTCCTTTAAACTTAATAAATATATTACGGTTAAAATGCCTAAGGACTCTTTGTTGAATCAACTGAAAACCGATAGCATATACTTTGAAAAAAATGGAAGTTTAATTATAAAAAAGGATACTTTGGAAAAGTATATTCTTAAAAACGTTGTTTTAAATTATGATACAATCCAGAGAATAACTATCGGTTTAAAAGATAAAAGAAAAAAGACCCATATCTATCTTGACAGTATTAAGATCAATGAAAATAAAGGAAATTATTATTTTTTTACATACGACAAAAAATGGCTTAAAAGATATAGAGTGGATTTAAAGGACTTATTAAAAAATCGAGATCAATAAAACTTGTGCAGCAAACTAAAAGAACTACTATAAAAATTCGTTAAGCCTAAACCGTCAATATGAAATCTTATAGTATATTTGACAAACTCTAAACAAGAATGCAGTTTAAACACCCTGAATTTCTTTACGCTTTATTTGCACTTCTTATTCCGATTATTGTTCATTTATTCCAGTTAAGGCGTTTTCAAAAAGTCCCATTTACAAATGTGCAGTTTCTGAAAGCTGTAACAATACAAACACGTAAAAGCTCTCAAATAAAAAAATGGCTTACACTTCTCGCCCGTTTATTGGCGCTTGCAGCACTTATTGTTGCTTTTGCACAACCTTTTTTAGCCTCTGAAGAAATTGTTGGTAAAAAAAGTGAAACAGCTATTTATCTTGATAACTCTTTTAGTATGCAGGCCAAAGGTTCAAAAGGTCCTCTATTACAAAGAGCCGTTCAAGAATTATTAAGTGTTTTACCCGAAGATGAAAGTATTTCTATTTTTACCAATACAAAAACTTTCAAACAAGTCACCAAAAGGGATGTACAGAATGATTTACTCCAGTTAGAATATACTTCTAATCAGATACCTTATGCTGCTGCTTACCTAAAAGCTAAACAACTCTTAAGCGATACTCCCGAGACCATCAAAAGAATCATCATGGTTTCTGATTTTCAACAAAAAAATGAGACCTTTGATCTCCCTTTGGATTCTGAAACCAAAACAAATTTTATTCAACTTAAGCCTGTAACCCGACAAAATATAGCAGTTGACAGTCTTTTTCTAAAGAGAGATGCCAATAATGAATTAGTACTCAATGTCTCACTAAGCAATTCTGAAACTAATACCGATAATGTTTCCGTTGCCTTTTATAATGATGAAAAATTAATTGCGAAAACCTCTGTTACTATTCCAAAAAATGGTAAAACCACTACAATTTTTAAAATTGATGAAAACACAAAGGTCAATGGGCGAATTGTTCTGGAAGATCCAGGGTTGTCATTTGATAATTCGAGATATTTTACCATTAATGCCCCTGAAAAAATCAAAGTTGTAGCAATTAATGAAACAAACGACAACTTTATAAAAAACATCTATACACCAGACGAATTTTCATTAATAAGTACACCTTTAGACAAACTTAACTACAACGATATTAGCAACGCTAATCTTGTACTCGTCAACGAACTCAAAGAAATACCTGTTTCATTAATTAATGCACTTAAATCCTTTGCCAATCAAGGGGGTGTTATCTGCTTTATCCCTTCGGTTAATGGCAATTTAGCTTCCTATCAACAACTTATTAGTGGTTTTTCGACCGAAGGACTATTAGCTCAAAAAACACAGGAAAAGAAAATAACAGGTATTAACTTTTCGCATCCATTGTATAGAGGAGTTTTTGATAAAAAAGTCACTAATTTTCAATATCCAAAAGTCAACTCTTTGTACCAGACAAGTGCTGTCAACAGCATATTGTCGTATGAGGATGGTACTCCTTTCTTTTATCAAACAAATGCGCTGTATATTTTTACTGCATCTATTGATAATGAAAATTCTAATTTTAAAAATTCACCATTAATTGTTCCTACTTTATACAATATCGGAAAACAAAGTTTACAACTATCTGATATTTCATATACAATAGGACAAACAAACGTTTACGATATTCCAATATCGCTAGGACAAGACGGAATATTATCATTAGAATCCGATGAAGAAAGTATTATTCCTTTTCAACAGAGTTTTGCGACAAAAGTCAGAATCACTACAGAAGAAGTTCCTACCAGGGCCGGTATTTATGTACTCAAGGATAAAGAAGAATTGATTCAAAATGTAAGCTATAATTACGATACTTCAGAAAGTAATTTACAATATTATGATCTTTCTACCACCGACGAATATGAAGTAAACGATTCTATAATATCTCTATTTGATCAAATAAAAGAAGAAACCAGTATTCACGAACTTTGGAAATGGTTTATTATTTTTGCTTTGATTTTCTTACTAATCGAAATGCTACTATTAAAATATCTCAAATGAAGTTATTATTAAAGGCCGCTACCATAATTGATCCTTCATCGCCCTTTCATAATCAAACGATGGATATTCTAATTGAAAATGGTATCATTAAAGATATCGATGCGCTCATCGAAGCAAATGAAACAATAGAAGAGATCAAATTAGATACGTTACACGTATCACAAGGATGGTTTGACAGCAGCGTAAGTTTTGGAGAACCTGGATATGAAGAACGAGAAACTATTACTCACGGACTCACTGTGGCTGCCAAAAGTGGATTTACAAATATCGCCCTTAATCCCAATACTTTACCCGTAATAGACACAAGTGCATCTGTAGGTTTCCTAAAAGGAAAAGCGTTACAAAATGCAGTAAACTTGCATCCTGTTGGTGCCTTGACCACAAAATGTCAAGGTGTAGATTTGGCTGAACTGTATGACATGCAACAGGCAGGAGCAGTCGCTTTTGGAGATTATAAAAAACCGGTTGAAAATCCTAATTTGCTTAAAATAGCTTTATTATATGCTCAAAATTTTGATGGACTTGTAATTTCTTTCCCTCAGGATAACAATATTGCAGGAAAGGGTATGGTGAATGAAGAAGAACAAAGCACCTTATTGGGACTAAAGGGAATTCCTGCTCTGGCGGAAGAATTACAAATCTCCAGGGATTTATTTTTGTTAGAATATACCGGAGGAAAATTACATATTCCTACCATATCTACTGCAAAATCAGTACGACTAATAAGAGAAGCTAAAGCAAACGGACTTAATGTAAGCTGTAGCGTATCGGTTCATCATTTATCTCTAACGGACCGAGAATTAATCTCTTTTGACACGAATTACAAAGTTTTACCCCCGTTAAGAACCAAAAAAGATGTTGATGCATTATTAGAGGGTATTAAAGACGGAACTATCGATATGGTTACTAGCGATCATCACCCTATCGATGTAGAACATAAAAAAGTAGAGTTTGATAATGCAGACTATGGAACGATAGGATTTGAAAGTGCATTTGGAATACTAAACAATATATTAAGTATAAATGAAACCATAGGATTACTTACTAAAGGAAAATCTGCATTTGGAATTGAACAGATTTCCATAGATAAAGGAAATAAGGCCAGTTTATCCCTGTTTACTCCAAAAGGAAATACCACTTTTAACAAACAATCTATTTTATCAACTTCTAAAAACAGTGCTTTCATAGGTAAGGCAATCAAAGGAAATACTTACGGTATTATCTCTAATGGTCAAATAATATTAAAATAAATAAGGGCTTTGGTTTATCTGCTATTGATAACAGGTATTTATTGTTACTTAAATTCTTTAGCACAAAAACATTAAAATAACAAACAACATCAATCATGCAATCAGATTACGAAAAACAAGGAAAAACAGCTGCAATTGTATCATATATCACACTTATAGGAACAATCATCGCATTTTTTATGAATCAAGATGATAAAAACTCGTTTGCCAGTTTTCATATTAGGCAAGCATTGGGTATACATATTGGTTTCTATCTGTTAGGAGCATTGGTAAGTATGTTCGATTCCTGGCTAATATCTTCATCCTTTTATGTTTTTATATTTGTACTTTGGGTTTTCGGCTTGATAACAGCCGTTAGAGAAGAGCAAAAACCGGTTCCTATTGTAGGATCTTATTTTCAAGATTGGTTTACGTTTATTAAATAAAATGTACTCATCAATTTGTCCTTTTTGAAACGTTTTTTAAAATTATTTTTAAAATTAATCATCTTCGTTTTTCTTAGCATTCTTACTCAGGTAGGTGGCATTATATACTTAGTGAGCGAAATGGTAATTTCCTCTAGAGTCCGATCATACAGAGTAAAAAAACTTGGTCTGTTTATCGGGTTATACCTGATGAGTACTTTTTTCATTGTACCCAATCTCGCTCCTTTATTCGGAAGAGAAAAAATAAAGAACAATGATCTTGTCCAAAGCTGCTCTTTTTTCACCATCCTTTGTAATAGAAATTACGTAACTCCAGAATTAAATGTTGCTATTCAAAGAATTGCAAAAGCTATGATTAATAGACATTCCAATACCAAACTTGTATATCTAGATGCTAATTTTCCTTTCATTGATGGATTTCCATTACCACCACATTTAAGTCATAATGATGGTAAAAAAATTGATATCTCTTTCATTTACAAAAATAAAACAGGTAAGATTACTAATAAAAAACCAGCTCTATTTGGATATGGAGTATATGAAGATCCCAATCCTGGAGAATATAATCAAATCAAAGTGTGCAAGAAAAAGGGATTCTGGCAATACGATTTTGCAAAATACTTAACCTTTGGAATTACAAATAATCAACTTAAGCTTTCGGAAAAAGTTACAAAAGATTTACTTTTGACCATTGTAAAAGAACCAAAAGTTAGAAAGGTATTTATCGAACCTCATCTTAAAAATCGATTAGGCGTGCAAAGTCCTAAAATAAGATTTCATGGAGGTCAGGCGGTAAGACACGATGACCATATACATCTACAACTGTAAGGTATACTTGTACAAGTCAGTCAAATATAAAAAGAACCCACAAATGGAGACAAAAACGTTATCGCTACATCATATCATTAAAATACCAACAATAAAAAAAGATAAAACACCTGTTTTATTCATGTTTCATGGTTATGGTAGTGATGAGAATGATTTGTTTTCATTTGCTCCAGAGTTGCAGGATGAACTATTTATCATATCCGTTAGAGCTCCTTATCCTATGCAACCATATGGTAACGCTTGGTATGCTATCTATTTTGATGCAGCTCAAGGAAAATTTAGCGATGATAAACAGGCTATAGAATCCAGAGACAAGATTGCCAATTTTATAGACGAGGCTGTTGTAGCTTATGATCTGGATGCTGATAATGTTACCTTACTCGGTTTTAGTCAGGGTACTATTCTTAGTTATGCCGTGGCACTCTCCTATCCTGAAAAAGTAAAAAACGTAGTTGCTCTGAGTGGATATTTGAACGAAGATATTCTAAAAGAAGGTTACGAGCAAAAGGACTTTTCTAAACTTAACCTATACTGCTCTCACGGAAGTGTAGATCAAGTAATACCAATAGATTGGGCAAGAAAAGCTCCTTTAAAACTTGCCGAACTCGGAATACAAACAACCTTAAACGAATTTCCTGTGGGTCACGGTGTAGCTCCTCAAAATTTTTATCAATTCAAAGAATGGTTGAGCAAACATCTTTAAAAACATACCAAAACCATACTAATTAGCAGTTTTTTTCGTTGCAATAGAGTCACTTATCTTAAAACTCTAAATATGAAAACGCTAACCTCACCAATTGTTTTCTTGCTACTTTTTGTAACCTTATTAAGTACAGCACAGATTACTTATCAAGCTGCATTTCCTAATATAGATTTTGAATTTCCTGTAGAAATACAATCTCCAACAGATGGAACAGATCGTATGTTTATTGTAGAACAAAGGGGAAGAATCAAAGTATTCCCCAGAATAAACAATGTGGGTAGTGCTGATGTTGATACGTTTTTGGATATTACAGATCGTGTTCGTTTTAGAGATGGCCAGGAGGTAGGATTATTAGGACTAGCTTTTCATCCAGAATATGAAACAAATGGATACTTCTACTCCTATTATACTACAACTAGCCCTGTACCTAATATTTCAGTAAGAATGGTACTTTCCAGATTTACAGTGGATGCTGTTAACCCTAACTTTGTAGATCCAGACAGTGAACTTATTATTTTCCAGTTTGATAAAAACCAAAATAATAGTAATCACAACGGTGGTAAGATTGCTTTCGGACCTGATGGATACCTTTATATCTCTATCGGTGACGGTGGCGGTGGAAATGATCCCGAAGGGAATGGACAAAACAAAAACACTGTTTTTGGTAGTATTCTCAGAATAGATATAGATCTGGACGGTAATAATCCTGTAGAAGCAAATCCAGAATTACCTAATGGTAATTATGAAATCCCAAGTGACAATCCTTTTCCCGGTAATGTAGGCAATGGATTAGATGAAATTTATGCATACGGAATTAGAAATACCTGGAAATTTTCTTTTGATGACGTAACCGGAAGATTATGGGGTGCTGATGTTGGACAGGGAGCCTTTGAAGAAGTCAATATCATCGAAAATGGGAAAAACTATGGATGGAGCCGATATGAAGCCAATTCTATAGCTAACAGCGGTGTCAATATTACTGAACCTGTTGTTTTTCCTGTTCACTTCTATAACCGAAATCAAGGAGATCGATCGATTACCGGTGGTTATGTATATCGTGGATCCGAAATTACTAGTTTAAGCCCGGACATCAGTTCTAAATATATTTTTGGTGATTATGTAAGCGGAAGAGTTTGGGTTCTGGATTATAATCCATCTACAGGAGCTGCTAGTAGTACATTGCTCTTCAATACCTCTGGTCAATTTGTTTCTTCATTTGGAGTAGATAAAAATGGTGAATTATATTTTAGTGACTACGGAAGTAATGCTCAAATTTATAAGTTAGTGGATGGTACTACTGCTCCATCAGGAACTGCGGTAAATGGTATCGGACGGTGGGAAAATCTAAATCAAGGAATACCAAATGGTATGGTACAATCTGTTGTAACAGATACAAATGGTGATGTTTATCATGCAGGGACATTTAATCAGGCAGGAAATATAACCGCTAATAACATTGCTGTTTGGAATGAATCGAGTGGTTGGAGAACGTTAGGCACAGGATCTAATGGAACCATTAATGTTCTTGCCATTGCACCCAATGGTAATCTCTATGCAGGTGGTTCGTTTTCTGAAATAGGAGGTGTTTCTGCGAACAATATCGCTCTTTGGAATGGTAGCAACTGGTCTGCTCTTGGATCGGGAGTAGATGGAACAGTAGCCGCCTTGGTAATTGACAATAATAGTAATGTGTATGTAGGAGGAGTTTTTGAAACAGTAAATGGAAACACTGTTAGAAATATTGCTTTATGGAGTGGTGGCAATTGGTCTGCCCTCACAGATGCAACCACGGCAGTAGCAGGCACCAATAATGAAATACGGTCTTTGGTTCTGGATAGTGACGGTATATTATATGTGGGCGGAAATTTTGATGAAGCCGGAAATAATACCGCTAATAGAATTGCAACCTGGAACGGAATCAATTGGGGCACTCTCGGAACTGGAACCAGTGGTTTCGTTGAAGCAATAGCAGTAACACCAACCGAAGTATTTATAGGTGGTAATTTTTCTATCGCAGGAGGTCAAACAGTAAATCGTATTGCAAGATGGAATAAAAACACGGCTAGCTGGTCTCCATTAAACAATGGAGTCAATAATATTGTAAATACGTTAATTCACGATGGTTCTAATTTATTTGTTGGAGGTGCATTTGATACTGCTAATATAGATACCAGCAACAGCATTATTGTGAACAATATGGCGCGATGGAATGAAACTGACGGTTGGGATGCTCTAGGTACCAACACGAATGTCGGAGTAGATATTAAAATCAATAGTATGAATTTTGCGTCGGACAGTAATGGGGTAGATAAAATATTTGTTGGTGGTAATTTCTCAATAGCGGGAGCAATTAACTCAAATAATACGGCACAGTGGTTATCAGAAAACATTTTAAGTATTCCTGATACTACAGATCAGCAAACGGTATACCTATACCCTAACCCTACCACCGGAATGGTACAGTTACCTGATGAGAATGATTGGGTGCTCATAGATAACTCAGGTAAAATTTTAAGAAAAGGAAGAAGTGCTATTATTGATATATCAGAATACGCTGTTGGAATGTATTTTTTAAAGATAGATGGCAAGAATTCGTTAAAAATTATAAAACGATAGCTTTCTTAAATTTATCGATATGTATCATTCAACCCAATTCCTTTTAGGATCATAGGTATAATTTTTTCTACTCTTGAAATTCGAGTAGCTTCTCGTTTTGCAGTGGCTATATATTCTTTATATTCCTTTTGCTTAAATGGTGTTAACTTGCCAAAGCGTACCTTCATTTGAGGATTAGTATCTAAGAACTTGTAGTTCGTTAGGCATTTCGATATCCTTAGATTTTTTTATTGTTATTTCTTTACCATCTTTTTGATTCTGAATTGCTTCCTGTACGTATTTCAATACTAGATCTCTGTCTATTTCTGAAATATTATTGAACCGCCACTGTCGCAACCCTCTAGTCTTACCTTCCTGAGCATTTATCAATTTGTTATGTGCATCCTTTAAAAACACACCTTGATAAAACCAAACTCCTACATACGATTTAAAAGCTCCCAAACCTATTACATTTTTACCTCCAATAGTATATACAGGAGCTCCCCATTTTATGGTTTCCTTCATTTCTGTAGAAAGCATGATGGATCTTAATAATTCTAAACTTTCTTTCCATTCAGATTTCTTTGAAATAAATTCTTCTACGGATTTGTTCTTTTCCATTACTTAAAACTTTAGAATATAGGTGACCACAGCTAATGTATAAAAATCCCAGATAATTAATAAATCCTAAAATCCAATCAAATTATTTTCCTAAATATGTTTTCAATCTTTCTCCTATAAAGTAATTCCATCCTTGTTGGCAACTTTCTCTTGTGAATTCGGGAATATCTGATGGGAGATCTTGGGTTACCGTTAGAGAAAGTATAAGCCTTGTCCCCTCATCTTCCTTAAACAACTCAAAGGTAACATAGGCATCACCAGGGTATTCTTCATAACTCCAAGTATAGGTAATCTTCTTATTCGGTATAACCTCAGTAATCTTCCAGCAATGTGTGTATTTTCTATCTTCTACCTGTACTAAAAATTGTGTCTCGAATCCCACTTCTGGTATAAAGGATTCAATAGTATCAAAAAACCAAAGTCGCATCTCTTTTACATCCGTTATCGCTTTCCAAACCTTATCAATTGAAACAGTGAAAGTTTCTTCAACAGTAATGGGTACATCCGTGGTTTTCATGATTTTTTGAATTTTATAGATAACCTTTTATCACTATACCTAAAATAAGGATGTTCTGTGTATCTGCAAAATAACATTACGGCATTAAATTTGATCAGCAATATCAAAATCAAATTATGAGGGCTTTATCGTATATTACATTTTTTTTACTACTATTTTCATCTTGTATACCTACCAGAATAGCACCCAACATCAAAGAAGATAAGGTAATGGTGGCTAAAAAATTCAAAAAAGGACTTCCAAAAAGAAGCTCTTTTATTTTTGAAGATCCTAAAAACGCTAATGAGTTTTATCAGTTTATTAATTACAAATTTAAACTGAATGATAAAGACGTAGCTTGGAACGCTCCTTTTATCATAAATAAGGAAGAATATTATCTTTCTTTTCATGAGGTAGAAAGAACCTCTAGTACAATCAATCTTGCACCAATGATTATAGACGCTGCTTTAGAAGCCAATGAAGTAAATCCGGTTCTAGAAAATTTATACACCAGTCGTAGCGGAAAATGGTACGTAGTTCTTACGGTTAATGACCAAGATTTTAAAGATTGCCTTAAAGACAACTATCTTAAAAGAGATGAAATTGTAACTTTTCTGCGTCAACTCAGAAAAGAATATTTATCTACAAGTAATTACAACAAATATTTATTGATGGATTAACGTAATTAGAATATGACAAACTGGGGTATTACAAAACAACTACCTCAGTTTATTTATTTATATAATAGGTATATAAAAGTCTACCAAAAATTTATTCTCCGGATGTGTTCGGAAATCATTATGATAAATTTCGAAGGGTTTTTCTTCTGCTTTTTGGTACCCTTGTTCACTCATCCATACAAAAAGACTACTCCAGGCCTTTTCAAAATCATTTGGTGTAATTTCAAAACGCCCCACAATACTTCTCCCTTTTTTGATAGTACCCGGAATAAATTCACCTTCAGCAATCACTGGCTTCTCCATTAACATACAGATACTCATTCGCACCTTATCCGGTGAAGTAATCTTAAAACTATCATGAAACACTCTTGCCATTTTGGTTCCAGGATTTTCTAAAATCCCTTTGGATCTCCCCCACTGTATTAATTTTTCAAAAGCGTTTTCGATTCCATTAATTCCTATATGAGTGATACTCGCAAAATGTAACTCAGGTGTTTTTTTAACTTCAATTTTTGCATTCATTGTAATCCAGTTTAAATGATTATTAATATTGCAAATGTATTTTTCGAAGATCAAATTCTCTTGTCCGATCTTGCTTTCGGCTTTACGAATCTTGCTAAATTTACTCGGAAGTTGTTTTCGGAATTCGGTTGGACTCACTCCATAAAACTTTTTGAATGCTCTGGTAAAAGAAGAATTACTATTAAAACCATATTGTGATGATAGTTCGGTAATAGATATTTCTTTTTGATGCATTAATATAGAGGCCATTTTTTCAATGCGTCTTCTATTGATGTACTCATTTAATGTTTCGCCAATGACGGCTTTAAAAATTCTATGAAAATGAAAAGGTGAATAAAAGGCTACTTTCGAAACAGATGCTAATGATACATCGCCATCCAGATGCTCATCAATATATTGCAATGCCAAATTGATTCGACTGATATACTCTTTGTTTGTTTCTTGTTCTGAATAGAGTTTCATACTAGCACCAATTTAATCCAGGTCGTCTCTATTAAAATCCTTTGTAAAATCATTCGTGTTTTTAAAGCCTAATTTTTCAAGCTTTTCAAAATATGGGATATAATCAAGTTCTTCAAATTCATACGAATCCACCTTCCATAAAAAATGTATGATCCATTGGTACCATCTTGCAGGAGCAGGATATTTTTTTAAATATGCTATACGATCATCAAAATTTAATCCTTCTTGATCAAGCCATTCATTCAAAATCATTATATGAGTTTCTCCTCCTCCCATTCTCCACCCCATACTGTATGGATGAAAATTAGGAGCATATATCCACGGTGGTGGAATATCACCATGTGTTTGTATAAGTTCTTTACTGGCTTGTATATACCACTCTGAATTTTTATGTTTTCCCATTTACCTGATTAGAATAGCGTATAACAATAAGATATATGCTATTAAAAATCAAATATACTTAAAACGTTATCTCCACCTTCTCAATCACCGCAGAATTCCAGTCAAATTCTATAGATAAAGTTTTATCTTTTTCATTCCAATCGGCTTCAACGGTTTTGCCTCCAACAGTCACAGATTTTGGAGCGGTTTCAATATTATGTACAATTAATGAGATATTACGGGCTGTTTTAGCATAGTCGTTTCCTGTTTCTGCCTTTAGGCTAATAGAAAGTACGTTATTTGTATTCTTACTTTCGAAATTTAGGATTTCGAACTTTCCTTTTTCAAAGGCATTAGGAGTTTTACCATCATCATCATATAATTTTCCAAAACTGTTTTCGACCGTAGTATCGTGATAATAATGTACCAACAATCCCTTAGTGCTATATGCTTCTGTATGCTGAACCGTTTCAACCATCGGAATAAATGATCCTCCTTTTACAAATACCGGTATATGATCTTCTACAGTTTCTACAGTAATATATCTTCCTCCTTCATATTTTTGACCAGTAAAGAAATCATACCAATTAAATCCTTTAGGGAAGTACACATCTTTTGATGCCACCCCTGGTTTTACAATGGGAGATACCAAGAAATTATCACCCCATAAGTAGGTGTTGGAAACGGTTTGCAATTCTTTAGTATCCGAATCTTCAAAAAACAATGGCCTCATTAACGGAACTCCGGTTTGATTGTTTTCAAAAGCCAAGGTATAATTGTATGGAAGCATTTGATACCTTAATTCTATACTTTTTTTAGCAAGTGCTTTGGTTTTCTTATCGTGAAAAACCGGTTCTGGAGCAATATGTTCTTGAGCGTGTGGCCTGTAAATTGGCTGAAATACTCCATACTGCAACCAACGAGTATATAACTCTGCATCAAACTTTTCGCCACCGGCAAATCCACCAAGATCCGAATGCATATATCCTAACCCCTGAATCGCCATGGATAATGCAATTTCTGTCTGTGGTTGTAATCCTCCCCAACTTCTACTCACATCTCCTGACCAAGGAATCATTCCAAATCTTTGTGATCCAGAATATCCTGCTCGCATTAAGATAAACGGACGTGTATCTGGGAAATCTTTTTGATATCCTTCTTGAACCAATCTTGCCCAATCGTGACCATAGATATTATGTACTTCATCTGCAGATCCTGTTGCATGTAATAATGCTGAAGGATGCACTTCTGGTTCTCCCAAATCTCCCCACCATCCTGCTACTCCATATTCTTTAGTATAGGTTTTATAGATATTCCAGAACCAGGCTGCGCCTTTTTGATCGTAAATATCTATAATTCCGGTATTGCCAAAATAGAAATCATAGGTAAAAGGATTGCCTAAGGAATCTTTTCCTAAAACTTTCTCGGCTACGGCTTCTTCCCATTTTTTTGATGTAGATAAAACGAATGGTTCTGTAATTAATATGGTTTTAACTCCTAGACTTTTGAAGTCATTGATCATTTGTTTAGGATTAGGAAATGAATCTTTAAGAAACTCAAAGTTCCCCATATGTCCTTTAATATCTTTTCCGAACCAATAAATATCAAGTATGACGGCATCTAGCGGAATAGAATCATTCTTAAACTTAGCAACAGTCTCTTTTGTTTCTTTTTCTGAATGATATCCAAAACGACTGGCAAAATTTCCAAACGCCCATCTTGGTGGTAATGGTTGTTTGCCGGTTAAATCTGTATACTGATCCATCAAATCTTTCCAATCATCTCCAGCTACTACCTGATAGGTCTTTCTACCACTAATAGTTTCATAACTCAATGTATTATCTTTTTTACTGTCTATATCCAGAAATCCTATAGGTGCATTATCAAAATGAACCGCATATGTTTTTGAAGATAACACTAATGGCATTGTGTAATTCATGAGTTCAGAACGAGTTTCATATCCATAATGTGCTCGGTTATACAGCTGCAACCGATTACCTCTTCTATTCATGCCTACGACTCTTGCTCCCGCTCCATATATTACTTCTTCTTTATCTAAATTGAAATTCAGAATCTCTGTAGAATCTGTTTTGACATATCCATTCTTTTCAGAAATCAATTCTTTACCTTTATATGTATAGGATATATGAAAAGGTTCTTTGATGATATGAACTTGGATACCATCTGAGCCATACACAATGGTTTTGTCCGTTTCGGTTAGTTGCGAAACAATTCCTTTTTCCAGAACTACTGCGTGAGACTGTGGATTAAAAGTTTCTCCTTTTGGAATAAATGAAGTCTCTATAATTTTATCTGAATATAATTTGATAATGTACTTTCCTTGATCTCTTGGAATCTCAATAAACCTATCTTTTTGGTAGCTATCGATATTAGTGATAAAATCACTAGTGTTTTTTTTACAAGAAAGACATATAAACGTTACAATTCCGAAAAGGAGAAAGGAAAAAGATCTTGACTTCATATAATGAATTTTTTCTAAAATAGATAAGTTTCAAATATAATAGAATCCCTTTAAAATAAGGAGGTAAGTGTAAACAGTGCTTTCGAATTATTGAATTTTCAGCTAAATTCAGAAATCGCAAGAAAAATCACAACAGTTTACTACAACGATTTCGTTTCTATAAGATTCCTTAAAACAAAATAATAAAACACCTAACCTAAAACTAAACATTTCTTGAGACTTACTAAACGATTTGGTAATACCAGAATTCTACTTTTAGGGTATCATTAACCAATTTAATTTTAATCGTTTTACACATGAAAAATCATTCTTATTTTGTTGTATGTAAATACAGAACATCATTACACTTTGCGGTATGTTTTAGCTTGTTCTTTTGTTACACCGTTTTTTCACAGACCGTTGAAGACAAAAACAAACCACAATTTGATCTATCATCAGATAATTATTACGGGCAAGAAATTTATGCCAAAGGTAAAGGTAGATCATTCAGAAATTTTGGGGATTTATTATTTTCCAGAGCAGTTTTAGAAGCAGCTAGTTTTTCGGAGGGTCCAACTTCAGGTTTATTTATTGGCGACGGTCCAATTAATGCACAAGAATTTCCTTTTGAAAACAAACAACCCGTACAAGGTTTCTCTGCCGTACTTAACAATTTTGATGGAACCTTTACAACGATGTCTGATAATGGTTTTGGAAGCATTGAAAACTCGGCCGATTACAACTTACGTCTTTATAAGATAAAACCCCGTTTCGAAACTTTTTTCGGAAGAGGTGAAGGAGATATTAAGGTTTTAGGTAATATTGAGCTAAGTGATCCAAATGGATTAATTCCCTTTACAATTACAAACCAATTTAGCCAAGATAGAATTTTAACCGGTGCTGATTTTGATATTGAATCTATCCAGCGAACTGCTAACGGTGATTATTGGATTGGTGATGAATTTGGTCCTTTTTTACTACATTTTGATAAAAATGGAATTTTATTAGATGCCCCATATGCTTTACCGGATATAGAGAATGTTGGTAAAGAATTGCGATCCCCTCAAAACCCATTTAACGAAGAGTCGAGTGCCATTAGAATAATGAACGCAATGAGAGCGCACGCAGCATCCAATGGAAGTAAAGCTCCGATAATGTCTCCTTGGTTTGTTATGCTGGATGACAATAACGAAAATACATTAGTAGAAAGTAGAAATACACCACCTGATGATTTGATAGCGGCTTCTAGCGAAATATTCAATGTTTCTTCGCTGAATCAGGCAGGACATGACGTAGTGGTATATACAGTTAATGATTCTTCTAATATGAACCGATTATTAGAATTAGGTGTGCAAGGCATCATTTCTGATCGCCCTGATTTGCTGTTAGAAGCTGTTCGGAATTTTGATAAAGATCAGGATGGACTGGCAGACTATATAGATACTGATGGGCTAATTGATGTCACTCTATTTGATGCACAAGGACATCGTGGTGCAAGAAATTTACGTCCCGAAAACACATTACCTTCTATGGAAGCTGCCCTAGATTTTTTAATGCCTACGCTAGAAACAGATTGCGGAATAACTTTAGATAACATTCCTATACTAGATCACGATCCACATATCGAAGCAGCAAAAACCAGAAAGGCTGATGGAACGCCATATACAATTGACGATGAAGTATTGGTAAAGGATTTTACGCTAGACCAAATTCAAAATACTTTTATAGCAGATAAAATTTTATCTGGAAGACCAGAACAGACCAATGATCTTTCATTATCTCCAGTATCTGTCGCTTTTGCCAATGAACGAGGATTTATTAACCCCTATATTATGCCATCGCTGCAACAGTTATTTGACTTTGTAGCGTTCTACGTGAACTATTATAAAAATGGAGACGGATCTTCTCATCCAGAGGCAATAAAACGGTGGAAAAATGCTGCTAAGATTCGTTTCAATATTGAAACAAAAATCAACCCAAGAACTGACTTAGATGATCGAGGAGATGTTTTTGCAGAGAGAACTGTTAGTCCAGAAACTTTTACTAAAGCTATAGCAGATGTAATCATCGCCAATAACTTAACAGATCGAGCTGACATTCAAAGTTTTGATTTTAGAACATTACTAATTGCCCAGAAACAATATCCTGAAATTAGAACTGTATGTTTATTTGGTGATTTTCCTAAAGTTGGGAACGTAGGCGATGGTACTAACTTACAAGATCAGAATGGCGAAAACACACCTTGGTTAGGAGGAATGTATTGGCCATATCGGATGACAAAACTAAATAATCCTTTCAAGGTAAAACAAAGCGGTGGTTTTGAAGGAATGGCTCTCACCACAGATAATACTTCATTATTGCCTTTATTAGAAAAGCCTTTAGATGATAGTGAGAATAACAATCTGCTAATCCACGAATTTAATTTGACTAGCAAATCTTTTACCAAAAATGTATATCAATATCCATTAAATGAAAGAGCAACTGCCATTGGAGATTTTATTATGTTTAGTGGCAATAGAGGATTAGTTATTGAAAGAGATGGATCTCAGGGAGATTTAGAAGGATTTAAAGCCATCTATGAAGTTGAATTAAATAGAGATTCTACTCTGGTTCAAAAACGATTAAATGTAAACCTACTAAAAATTAAAGATCCAAGAAGAATTTCTGAACCTGGTCTACCCGGAGATATTGGCATAGGTCGGGACTTTGCGTTTCCTTTTGTAACTATAGAAAGTATCGTTGTACTAAACCCATACCTGATTGGAGTTTTAAATGATAACAACTATCCTTTTAGTGTAGGAAGACACGTAGGTGAAAAGCTTCCTGATGACAATGAATTTATATTGCTTTGGTTGGATCAACGATTGGGCCTGCCTTGGTATCATAAAAATGAGAGTACTTCGAAGTTTAAAGACCATGATTTTAAAATATATCCTAATACGTTTTCAGAGCAAGTAACTTTTTCTGCAAATAAGAAAAACATCAATAATGTAGGAATACACATTTATGATATCTCAGGAAATCTTGTAAAAACCATTAAAAAATCAAATTTTGATAAAGATCGTTTCGAATATACTTGGAATGGTCAAACAGATACTGGTACAAAGGTAACCACCGGAATTTATTTCGCTATTATTGAAGCAGATGGAGAATTTATAAAGAAAAAACTAGTGAAAATTTAAAAAACAAAATAATCTACTTACTTACCAAACCAAAAGACCTGCAGCTTGCTGTAGGTCTTTATCTTACTATTTTTAAAGTACCCTAACTTTTAGGATACAAAAATGATTTTTCGACTTCAAAATCCACTACTCCATCTTTTCTTACATCGTAAATGATAAACAACTGCCCCCAATAAACTCCATCGGTAAAATCTGCTATGATCCATTTATGGTTAAGCAATCGAACTTTATTAATAGACATATTTCCTTCCATACCAACAAAAGGAACTATCGGATTATCTGCACCGGCCTTATTCTGACTTACAATTTGGTCACTAATAGTTAGCACCAATTCTTTGGCATTATATCCTTGCTCTTCAAAATAGCTTATAGCTTCTTCATCACTTTCTAGAGAAAAATAGGTAAGATCCAGAATTTTATCAATTAAAGAATCCCTTTCCATATCTCTGGACTTTAGCGCATCCTCCTTCTCCTCTATTTTGGCCATTAGATTTTCAATCTTACCGTCGTACGATTCTTTGGCTTTTTTAGCATTCATAAACTGGAACAGTATGAATAACACAGAAAAAATAAATAAGTATAAAAATATTCTGCTTCGCATATCAAATTGTAATTTTTAGATTATCGTAGGCAATAAAAACATTTTTTGGTAATTGCTGTTGTACTTCTTCGTGAAATCCCAACAGATGACTTATATGGGTTAAATAAGCCTTCTCAGGTTTGATTTCATCTATAAATTCTAAGGCTTCTTCCAGATTAAAATGAGAATGATGTGGTTCTATCCTTAATGCGCTTACTACCAATACCTTAACGTCTTTTAGTTTTTTTCGTTCTTCTTTCTCCACAGTTTTGACATCTGTGAGATAAGCAAAATCCCCAAACCGAAATCCAAAGACTTGCAATCTATTATGCATTAAATTTATAGGAATCACATCCAGGTTACCCAGTGTAAATGGTTGGTTAGTTAGTTCATTTTCGATAACACTGGGAGCCCCCGGATACTTATTCTCTGAAGCAAAAATATAACTAAATCTTGTTCTTAATGATTGTAACACTCGTGGATGTGCATATACCGGTATATCTCCTTGTCGGAAGAAAAAAGGCCTGATATCGTCCATTCCCATCGTATGATCTGCATGCTCGTGAGTAAAAACAATACCGTCAATCCAGGAGACATTGTTTGCTAACATCTGCTGCCTGAAATCTGGTCCACAGTCGATAACGTACTGATAATCATCCCAGGACACAAGAACAGAAACCCGTAACCTCTTATCTCTAGGGTCTTTACTTAGGCAAACCGGATGCGTACTTCCTATGATTGGAATGCCTTGTGATGTTCCTGTGCCAAGAAATGTAATTTCCATATGCTATATTGAGCGAAAGCAAATGTAATTATAATTTTTTTGGTCAAAAAGTAATTCATATATCCTCTGGTTATTTATACCAATTATAAAATGCGAAAATTTGCTCAAGGTTTTTTTTAATAATCCTTAATGTATTAGTAACTTTACATAAACAAAAAAAGCCCATTTCGCTATGCCTATTACTATAATGGGGGATAAAGAATTTGAATCTGTCCCTTCGCTTAAAAGCAAAGCCCTTCGAATCAATTTGAATGCCAATATTTACGGCACCTTTGCCGAGATTGGTGCAGGTCAGGAAACCGCCCGTAATTTTTTTAGAGCTGGTGGTGCATCCGGTACAATTGCAAAAGCCATGAGTGCCTATGATAAAGACTTTAGTGATGCGATCTATGGAATCGAAGATGACAAAAGATATGTGACTGAGGCACGTCTTAAAAAAATGCTGAAACACGAAGTACGTCTTATAGAAGAGCGTATTAAAAGAGAGAAACATCCTAATAAATTATTCTTTAGTTACGCTAATACCGTGGCAACTATTGATTTTGCCAAGAAATATAAAGGACACGGTTGGGTAGGTATTCGTTACCAAACCAAACCAGACGAAGATTATAACGAAATTATCTTACATATTCGCTTCCACGAAAATGATGCTAGGTTGCAACAAATGACACTTGGAGTATTAGGTGTAAATTTGATTTACGGAGCTTATTACAAATACGATAATCCAAAAAAACTACTTCGTTATCTTTATGACCATCTCGATAAGGATCAAATTGAGATCGATACCATTAATTTTTCTGGCCCTCGATTTAAAAAGGTAGATAACCGATTGATGAGTTTACAACTGGTTAAAAACGGAATGACAGAAGCCGTTATGTTTGGCCCTGATGGTAATAACGTATTACCGGCAGCTGTATTATACAAGAAAAATATTCTTGCCCTAAGAGGAAGCTTTAGACCTGTGACCAAAGTAAATATGGATATTTACAAGAAATCACTGAATATGTTCCTCAATGAAAATAAGGTTCGCAAAGAAAAAACCATAGAAATTTTTGAGATAACCTTATCAAACTTAAGGGCAGAAGGAGAAATCGATGAAGAAGATTTCATGGCAAGAGCCAGACTGTTATGCTCACTTGGGCAAACGGTAATGATTTCTAACTTCCAAGAATATTATAGAGTTGTAGAATATTTCTCTAACTACACCAAAGAGCGAATGGCACTTTCTATGGGTGTAAATAATTTGGTAGATATTTTTGATGAGAAATATTACCGACATCTTAGTGGTGGTATTCTGGAAGCATTTGGAAAACTATTTTTTAAAGATCTAAAAGTATACTTATATCCATTAAAAGATCACGAAACAGGAGAATTGACAACAAGCGAAAATCTTAAAGTGCATCCTAGAATGAAGGAATTGTATAAGTTCTTTAAGTATAACGGAAAACTACAGGATATTGTAGATTATGATCCGACAATTATGGATATATTCTCTAGAGAAGTACTTCAAAAAATACAGGACGGTGAACCCGGTTGGGAAGAACAATTACCTGAGCTTATTCCAGAAATGATTAAGGAAAATAACTTCTTTGGCTATAAAGCAGCAGAAACGGTTTAGATATTTCATTCCAAAATACAACATAATACTATCTGATTTAAAACGGTTGTAAGTATTTACGAACGCTTACAGTGAAAAAGGTATGTATATAACTACATTGTAAGTAATTTTGACTAAGCAAAATGAATAACCAAGAAATAACCGAAATACAGCCAAATATAATTATTGGAGAAGATTATGATGGTTGGATCAATTTGACTGCTTGGAAAGGATTCGAGAGTCGAAATGGAGTTTATGGTTCTAAAGATTCTGAAAAAGAATCGGATGGAACAATTAAAGTTCATATAATTGGAGAATCAATTGATTATGTCTATGTGTTATCTCAAGCCTAGTTCAATGCGATTAAATTCTTGAAAGAGAATTCGGAACTAATTCGAGACTCATTATTGAATGGTCTTTTGGAGGAGTATCCGAATGCTAAAAAAATTTACGAAGATTTTATGCCTGAAATAAATACCATTGCTGACTATAAAAATAATCTTGGTGTTGCGTTTTTGCACATAATGGATAGTGAAAAGGATGATCACGCCTATGTAGGATTTGAATTAGGTTGTTCTTGGGACGATGAACACGGAGTTGGAGTAATGATGCATAAAGACAGAGTAGTTAAAATAGGACTAGCAGACGAATCATTTAATCATTGGAACTGTTATCATGATAACGGAACCTCTGAATATGAGCAAGGGAAATGGGAAGTAACTCAAGAATTGACACATCAAAATCAAAAAAAATGGTGGGAATTCTGGAAATAAACTAATTACAACATTCTATATGAAATCAGAGCAATATAGTAATAGATCGAAAGGTCATTTGCCTTTTACGGTGGCGCTAGGTTTTTATAAATTAAACAAAAAATAAAAATACACAGATAGATCGATTGGTTCAGGGTTTCTTACCTTGCTCTGATTCATATATATGTCGTTACCCATAATTTGAAAAAAGAATATTACATAACATTTTTAATTTTGATTTTCGGAATCAACATCTATTCGCAAGACATTAAGATTTTGCCTGAATTGAAAATTGATTCTACAAAAATGAAAATCACTCAATCAGATTTTGATTATTACTCTTATACGTCTTATGATAATAAAAAAACAGATTCTCTAATCGTAACAATAGCATCCGTAGGAACAAGTGTAACAGCTTTACAAATTGATTTAACAAATAAACCAATTGCATACATTACCTTATGGTCTGACTATAAAGAATTTGACGGAAAGGATACAAAAAGAATTGAATTTGAAAAATACGAACTGGAACTAAATGCGACTGAATTTAATAAGAATCAACGAATCTATGGACGGTTTAACGGATTGTCTAGACCGATAAAAAATGGAAATGAAACTTATCAAATTGGATTTTCTGGAGAATTTAGTCACATAATCGGAATGTTACTTTTAAAGAAAAAAGCAGGAGACAAATATCTAATTACGGATAACCACTAACGGAATAAAAACTACTTACAACAACATATATTTGATCATAGCGGCTAGGTGATGAATCAAATGGTCATTGAATTTTTGGTAAGGCACGATGCTTGCTCAAAAAAAAGCTAGCAATCACTGCGCAGTTCGTATCGAAAATAGGGTAACATTTTGCTCTGTTACGACACGTATATTAAACGCTATAACACGTTATGAAAAACACGTTTCTGATATTAATTTTCTTAATTACTTGTTCTATATATGCTCAAAAAACTATTCGGAATAAAAAGAAAATGTGTGAAATGCTCACCGAAATGCGAAATGAAGATCAATTGCATAGAGGTACCTTATCGGAATACATAAACAACAAAGAAAAATATTCCCAAAAAGCAATCGATTCGGTTTGGGCTTTACAGCTTGAAATAGACATCCGAAATACTAAAAAACTAATTGAACTAACTAAAAAATATGGTTGGATTAGTGACGAAAGAATTGATTGCCCAAAGCTGAACATCTGGCTGATTTTTAGACACGCACAAGAAGAATATTTTGAGGAAATATCGGAATTAGTCGAAAAAGAATATAAAGCGGAAAGACTAAAGACGTCGCATTATCGATATATAAAAAATCATTTGGAAGGAAGACCAAGAATGAATAACTGAAAAAAATTGCGCTACAACAAAGTGTCCTATGAAAAGCACTAGCTCAGTTTTTAAAAGTTAATATTTATATTTTAAGTATCTCATAATGATTACTTTGAAGTGTTTAAATGTTGGCAATTCTCTTCCTTTTGTTGCAAATCGTCAACATTTAACACTTTATAAATTGCTCCGCATCTTATATGTGATCATAGCGGCTAAGTAATCAATCGAATGGTTTGTGTATTTTTATGAAGGCACAATGCTTGCTCAAAAGAAAAAGCTAGCAATCACTGCGCAGTTTGTATCGAAAATAGGGTAAAATTTTGCTCTGTTACGACACGTATAATAAGCGTTATCTGCAAGCACAAAAAATGAATACTGAAGAATTTGTAAAAGCATTTTATTCTGAAAACAAGGTTTTCTGAAAGAATACCTGTCCGAAAAATCAGAAACAGAAGTTGGACAACTTATTAAGTCTCTTAATTTAACTAACCAACAGACTGAAATAATGAGAAAAGTTTTAGAATCTTCATTTACTGATATTTTTTTACACTATTCTTTTGGGATTGAATGGTTTTGCTTCAATTGGAGGAGCGCAAGAAATATATGACTTAAAAAATGAGAATGGAAATCAACTAAGTGGAGAAATAGAAGGATATGCTTATGAGTATTTTTAAGAGAATAAATAAAATGATATCATGCTCGATTTCTATTTGATAAATGATGAACAACCTAAACCAAGTTATCCTGAACAAGCAAATCTGGAATTCATTTCTGGTTTGAATTCAAAGACTTTTGAAAGCTTAAAAGAAAAAGAAATTATTGATTCTCGATTTGATTATTACTCTGACTTTAGATGGAATTTTCAACTAGTAAAGCAAATCAGTAAAAAAGTAACTAAAAAAAAGAATCTGATACTGACCTTGCAAAGTTGTGTCAGATTTTGGATAAAGCTTTGGAATCGGGGTCAGGAATAATAGTATATGGTGATTAAAAAAGCCAGTAGGCAAAAACATAAGGCATTTGAGTTGAATCGAAAAGTCTGTATTTATTTGCAAAGTCGCAAATAGAAAATTTGACATTTTCAACAAAAAAAATAAAAACAAAATATTATATTTAGCTTAGTACCAATCCGAAACGTATCGCTTATCCCCTGCCCTATAATCTTAACGAATACTAAAAATAAAATTATATGACTCAAGAACTGTATCAGAAGGCTATGAAATTTGCAGGAGAAAAGCACAGTACTCAAAAAGTCCCCGGAACTAATTCCAATTACTTATTACACATCTCAAATGTTGCAATGGAAATACTGCTTTCATATAATTTTGATAATTGTTTTGATATTGATTTTGCAATCCAAACTGCTATTTTACACGATACAATTGAAGATACAAATACGGATTTTGAAGAGATTAAAACCGAATTTGGTGAGCAAATAGCGCACGCCGTTCAGGCTTTGACCAAAAATGAAAATCTTGAATCTAAGAAGAAAAAGATGATAGATAGTCTAAATCGGATAAATAAATTACCAAAAGAAGTAGGTCTTGTTAAAATAGCTGACAGAATAACTAATCTACAAACACCACCGGAGCATTGGAGTAAAAAGAAAGTCATTAGATATTACGAAGAAGCTAAACTAATTTCCAAGTATCTAAGTAATAAAAATGAGTATTTAAATGAAAGACTCACTAAGAAAATAGTAGAATACGAAACAAATTTTATAGTAAACTAAAAGAAAACTTATTACAACAGTTTGTGTTATTTTACTGCTTTAGGAAATCAAAAAACTAATATACAGACTGTTGTAAAATTTATAGGTGCGTTAATAGCTCATTTTTAATGAATTTAAAAAGACATAGTTTACACTTTTTCAAAGTATAATTGGAGATCAAAACCAAATGATAAAAACAGAGAACTTCGACAAAATTGAAATTACCTCCCAAAAAGATCTAAGAACGTGGCTGATGAAGAATCACGCTCAACACAAAAGTGTTTGGCTTGTGACCTACAAGAAAAGTGAGCCAGATAAGTACTTGTCTAGATGGGATGTTTTAGATGAATTGATATGTTTTGGGTGGATCGATGGCATCAGACGAAAGCTTGATGATCAGAAAACTATGCAATTAATATCCCGAAGAAAAATTGAGCATTGGGCGAAAACCTATAAAGAAAGAGCAGCTAAACTAATAGAGAAAGGAAAAATGCACGAGTCCGGATTGAAGGCTATCGAGGTCTCAAAATCAAATGGACTTTGGAACTTTATGGATGACGTGGATAATTTGATTATTCCAAAAGACTTATCTAAGAAACTCTCTAAACTTGATGGGGCTGAGGATTTTTTTAATTCAATTAATCCTTCCAGTAAAAGATTTGTACTAAGATGGATTAAACTTGCAAAAACTGAAAAAACCAGAAAAAATAGAATCAAGAAGATTACCGAATTATCTTCGGAAGGGAAAAAGCTACCAGGAAGTTAAAAAACTGTACTAAGAACTAGCGTAACCTTTCCTTCTCAAGTCTTCAGATTTACTTTTAATATCTACTAGGATTTTTTTAAATGGAAGGATTCAACCAGAGACTTAGATCTAAATAAAACTTTTTGATTAAGCATTTGATTCATATGAGTTTGCCTTGTTAGAATTCTTATATTTAGTGTCAGAACAAAAACAATAATGAAACAAATTATTTCCATATTTTTTCTGTCCTTTACCCTACTCTCTTGTAGCGATAAAAGTAAAAACGAAGCAAAAATTTTAACACCAAAAACCACATCTTTAAAAAACAATATTGATGACTATTTTGCTACGCTTCAAGAAATTGGAAAATTCAATGGAGTTATTTTCGCTTCAAAAAATGACACCCTACTCATACATAAAGCATACAATCTTAATCAGGATAAAAAAAACACAACATACGTAACAACTGAAAGTCAATTTGATATTCAGTCTGTTTCGAAACTAATGGCTCATTACTTAATCGAAAAATTTGAAATGGAAGGTAAAGTCAAAAAAGTGAATCAATTGAAAAGTTCATTCCAGACTTCCCAAATGGTGAAGAGATAACCATTAAGATGTTGCTAAATCATACCTCAGGACTTCCTAGACGGTTTGAGAATATCCAAGGTGATGCGATCAACCTAACATCAGCAGAAATTATTGAGTATACTAAAAAACAACATTTACTTTTTGAACCTGGAACGGATAAGCAATATTCTAATATTGCTTACGAGCTCGTCTATTTTATCATTCAGGAAATATCTGACAAAACATTTGTCCAATGTTTATTGGATGAAGTGTTTTTGCCATTACAAATGGAAAATTCTGGAGCACATTTTCATCTTAAAGAAAATAGACTGAAAAATCTTGCAAAAAACCACGAAAAAGATAATAATACTATAGTACAGGTAGATAACGTTCTACCTGATGAACTACAAACAGCTCGGATATTTTCTACTGCTTCAGACTTAAATAAATTTTTGAACCATATTAAAAAAGAACCCTATGCCTCGCTATTAAAAAACAAATTCAACATAATTGAGAAAAGTGGAGGTTCTGATGGAATTCGAGTTGAAATTTATACCCACTTGGATTATCATTATAATTTTATCTTTTTAGCGAATTATGAAGAGATTCCTTTCCAGAAAACAGTGGAGGATTTTGCCAAAATACTTGAAAATAAACCCTACCAAATCCCGAAAGAGCTAAATCGAAAATCAATCGAATTATATGATGATATTTTAAAAAAATACGTAGGCACTTATACTTTTGCGGATATGGGCAATTTGCAATTGACGTTTGATATTGAACAAAACAATTTGGTAGTGTATCAGAATGGAGAATTGATTGCTATCTTAAATGCTGAATCAGAGTCTACTTTTTTTGAAGACCCAAAAGAACCAGAATCTTTTGAATTTATTGATAATAAAAGTGGAAGTTTCAATGTGTTTATGGGTTGGAAAGGAGTGAAACTGAAAGGTATAAAAAAATAAAATAGTACAACCGGTTTTTTATATCTATCCACTTTATGTAAACCTGATTGCTTTTCTTACTTTTATGTTATTTTAAACCTATGACAGAAGTGCAAATCAAAACTAATCCTGCTGTAAAAAAGTGTATCAAAATTATCCTGATCATGTGCGTGAAAAAATAGGACATCTTAGAAACTTGATTATAGAAACCGCTAATGGGATTAAAGATATCACACACCTTGAAGAAACACTAAAATGGGGAGAGCCCAGTTTTTTAACAAAAAAAGGAAGCACGATCAGAATCGATTGGAAAGAAAAGCAACCTGATCAATACGCAATGTATTTTCAGTGTACCAGTAAACTAATAACTACATTCAGAGTATTATACAAAGATACATTCCGATTTGAAGGAAATCGAGCTATAATTTTTTCGATGCAAACAAACATCCCGACAAGAGAATTAAAAAATTGTATTGCAGCAGCTTTGAATTATCATTCTATAAAGCATTTACCAACATTAGGAATATAAAAAAGCATCTGTATTCCCTACAAATGCTTTTCTAAGTTTGATACTATACAAAAACGCCTACAATATTTGCGCCGCGTGATCTTTTGTTTTTACTTTAGTGATTACTTCAGATATAATCCCGTTTTCATCGATAACAAAAGTAGTACGATGAATCCCGTCATATTCTTTACCCATAAATTTTTTAGGACCCCATACACCAAATGCTTCAATCACTTTTTTATCTTCATCTGCCAATAACGGATAAGGCAATTCATATTTATTTTTAAAATTTTGCTGTCTCTTAGCACTGTCTGCGCTTACTCCAAGAATCTCATATCCTTGAGATTGAAAAGTCTGATAGTTGTCTTTAAGATTACAGGCTTCAGCAGTACATCCTGGTGTACTAGCTTTTGGATAAAAAAACACCACTAGCTTTTTTCCGTTATAATCTCCTAATGTAATAGTATTTCCATCCTGATCCAGTGCTGAAAAATTCGGAGCTTTATCTCCGGCTTTTAATGTTGTCATGGTATATGATTAATGTGAAAACTTAAAAAAATAAGTTTGTTTAATGTTTGATTATAAAATTAAAACAAAAAATACAATCCCTGGATAATTTTATTAAAAATTTAAGCTTTCACTTGGTACACAAAACCATCTAAATATTCATATTTTAGCATAAACTAATGTACTGATATGACTAAGCAGGAAAAGGTAGATTTTACCATCAAAACATTAAAAGAATTATATCCCACCATACCCATTCCGTTAGATCATAAAGATCCGTATACGCTGCTGATAGCTGTACTTATGAGTGCACAAAGTACTGATGTACGAGTAAATCAAATCACTCCCCTTTTATTTGAAAGAGCAGATAATCCTTATGCTATGGTTCGATTATCGGTAGAAGAAATCAGAGAAATAATAAAACCGGTAGGATTAAGTCCTATGAAATCCAAAGGGATTCACGGGCTTTCCAAAATATTGATAGAGAAACATAACGGAGAGGTACCTCAAAGTTTTGAAGCCTTAGAAGAATTACCGGCTGTGGGTCATAAAACAGCAAGTGTAGTTATGTCTCAGGCATTCGGAGTTCCTGCGTTTCCTGTAGACACACATATCCATCGTTTAATGTACCGATGGGGTTTTAGCAACGGTAAAAATGTTACGCAAACCGAAAAAGATGCCAAGCGATTATTTCCAAAAGAACTTTGGAACGATCTTCATCTGCAAATTATTTGGTACGGAAGAGAATATTCTCCTGCAAGAGGATGGATTCTTGACAAAGATATTATTACTAAAACAATAGGAAGAAAAAGTGTAATAAATGAATACCTAAAAAAATAAAAGACCCGTTATGTAGGATAACAGGTCTTTCACAAAGTTTAGTTTTAATTTAGAAGCGCTTCAAACTTCATATTTTTATAATCTATAACACTTAAAGCCTTGGAATAATTGAGAAGAAAATCTACTGTTATTTTCTTCGGTACTAATTGTTGTTGCTCCTCCTTGCGAGAAGACTTAAAGTAAAATTTTGCCATATTAATGATCTTAAATTAAGGGTTATTTTTTATAAATAACGAGGCTAATTTTACTTTATTGCATAAAGAAATGTTAATTTGTCAAAACGATATTGTTTTTTTCAATTACCTTTCTCAAATTGATCAATGCATATCGCATTCTTCCTAATGCAGTATTGATACTTACACCCGTTTTATCAGATATTTCTTTAAAACTCATATCACGGTACATACGCATTACCAAAACTTCCTTTTGGTCTTCTGGTAATTCTTGAATTAAATTACGAAGATCTTCTTCTACCTGATCTTTAATAATTCTTTTCTCAGCATTAAGATCACCATCACTAATAATTGAGAAAATACTAAACTCTCCATTATCTTCGAATTTTGGCATACGATTTCCTTTTCTAAAATGATCGATAACCAAATTGTGTGCAATTCGCATTACCCAAGGTAAAAATTTACCTTCTTCATTATACTTTCCTAATTTAAGTGTGCGAATCACTTTAATAAATGTATCCTGAAAAATATCTTCAGAAACATCGCGATCAAAAACTTTAGAATAAATAAAACTGTAAATACGTTGCTTATGACGTTCGATTAATGTAGATAAGGCGCTTTCGTCACCTTTGATGTAATTGTTAACCAGAATAGCATCTGATATAGTGTAATCCTTCATACCTATTACTTAATTTAGTACCAACAAGCTTGGGGCTCGGGCTATGTTAAACTTTAAAGTAAAGGTTTGCTATAGGCTATTCTTTTTTAGATTTGGTTTATTTACAGGGGCTAATATAGTAACAATCCTTCAAAATCAAACTATTTTTTGTTAATTTTTTTAACTTAACTTTCCATCATAATCCCCTAGAATACTTCTTAAGTAATCATTATATTTGCTCTCACACCGCGAATATGCTATGATTCAAGACATCACAACTTTAGATCCAAAACAAAATATTTTAATTAAAGGAGCTAAACTGCATAACCTCAAAAATTTAGATGCAGCAATTCCAAGAAATAAATTAGTAGTCATTACAGGATTATCCGGATCAGGTAAATCCAGTTTGGCTTTTGACACTTTATATGCAGAAGGACAACGTAGATATGTTGAAAGTCTTTCTTCATACGCAAGGCAATTTTTGGGAAGATTAAATAAACCAAAAGTTGATTATATCAAAGGAATAGCTCCGGCTATTGCCATAGAACAAAAGGTTAATTCTACGAATCCTAGATCAACAGTCGGTACTACTACAGAGATTTATGATTATCTTAAATTACTTTTTGCCCGCATTGGTAAAACCTATTCTCCTATTTCTGGTAATCTGGTAAAAAAAGATACGGTAACCGATGTTATTGAATATGTAAAAACTTTTGAGGAAGGCGAAAAATTATTGTTGTTAGCTCCGATCCACGTGGAGAACGGACGTACCACAGAAGAAAAACTCAAGGTTCTGCAACAACAGGGATATGCACGTGTAAAAATCAATGATGCAGTTTCCAGAATTGAAGATGCACATATAACGAAAAAAGATACCGTTCATTTGGTTATAGATCGAATCATTAAAAGAGATGAAGAGGACTTTTACAATAGACTCGCCGATGCCGTAAGCTCAGCTTTTTTCGAAGGTAAAGGAACCTGCTTGGTAGAAACACTAAAAGATAGTAAATTAAGACAATTCAGCAATAAGTTCGAATTAGACGGAATAACATTTCTTGAACCAAACGTTCATTTATTCAGTTTTAATAATCCCTATGGTGCTTGTCCGGAATGCGAAGGTTACGGCGATGTGATTGGTATTGATGAGGATCTGGTAATCCCCAACACTGCATTGAGTGTGTATGAAGGAGCAGTTTTTCCGTGGAAAGGCGATACTATGAGTTGGTATAAGGATCAATTGGTCAATAATGCCTATAAATTTGATTTTCCGATCCATAAACCCTATTTCGAATTATCATCAGAACAGAAAGAACTCCTTTGGAAGGGTAATGAATATTTTGAAGGTATTGATAGCTTTTTTATAGAGTTAGAAGCCAAAGCCTATAAAATTCAGAATAGAGTAATGTTATCTCGCTACCGCGGAAAAACAAAATGTGCAAGTTGTAAAGGAAAAAGATTACGTCCTGAAACCAATTATGTAAAAATTAGTGGAGCCACATTGACCGACCTGGTAGAAAAACCATTAAATGAACTTGCAGATTTCTTTAAAACTCTGGAGCTAAACGAGTATGACGCTCAAATCGGGAAACGATTATTGAAAGAAATCAATAGCAGATTAGAGTTTTTAGATAATGTAGGTCTACAATACCTCACACTCAATAGAAAATCAAATACTTTATCCGGTGGAGAATCGCAGCGAATTAATCTGGCGACTTCGTTGGGAAGTAGTCTGGTTGGATCCATGTATATTTTAGATGAACCAAGCATTGGATTACACCCTAAAGACACAGAAAAACTTATTAAAGTATTACAGTCCTTGCGTGATCTGGGGAATACAGTAATCGTTGTAGAACACGATGAAGATATTATGAAAGCTGCCGATGAGATACTGGATATCGGCCCGGAAGCAGGTACTTACGGAGGAAATCTTGTGGCGAGTGGAACTTTTGATGAAATTCTACAATCTGATTCGCTTACAGCAAAATATCTTAACGGAGATTTAGAAATAGAAGTTCCAAAAGAGCGAAAATCCTGGAAATATCATCTGGAGATTATTGGCGCCCGTGAGAATAATTTAAAAAACATTGATGTAAAGATTCCGCTTGGTGTTTTTACGGCAATTACAGGAGTTTCCGGTAGTGGAAAAAGTACATTGGTTAAAAAAATCGTATATCCTTCAATATTAAAGCAATTAGGAGGATATGGAGAAAAAGCCGGTCAATTTACCGAACTAAAGGGCAATTATAGCAATATTAAACATGTAGAGTTTGTAGATCAAAATCCTATCGGACGTTCATCCAGATCCAATCCAGTTACGTACATCAAGGCATATGATGATATTCGTAGCTTATTTGCCGGACAAAAACTTTCTAAAATTCGTAATTATCAATCTAAACATTTTTCTTTTAATGTAGATGGTGGGCGCTGTGAAACATGTAAAGGTGAAGGTGAAGTAACTATCGAAATGCAGTTTATGGCAGATGTTCATCTGGAGTGTGAAACCTGTGGTGGAAAACGCTTTAAAAAAGATGTACTCGAAGTTACTTTTGAGGATAAAAATATAGATGATATTCTTACAATGACTATCGATAATGCTATCGATTTTTTTAACGATCATGGTCAAACTAAAATTATACGAAAAATTAAGCCTTTACAAGACGTAGGACTTGGATATGTACAATTAGGGCAAAGCTCCTCTACCCTATCAGGTGGTGAGGCACAGCGTATTAAACTAGCCTCCTTTTTAGTAAAAGGAAACACTAAGGATAAAGCTCTATTTATTTTTGATGAACCCACTACAGGATTACATTTTCACGATATCAAAAAGCTATTAAAATCTTTTAACGAACTTATAGAAAAAGGACATTCTATATTAGTTATTGAACATAATCTCGATTTGGTAAAATGTGCTGATTATGTTATAGATTTAGGCCCAGAAGGTGGTAAAAATGGTGGGAAAGTAATAGCTCAGGGAACTCCGGAAGAAGTGAGTAAAAACAAAAAGTCATACACCGGTCAATATTTAAAAGAGAAACTTTAAATTTTAATACCCTGGATTTTAATTCTTTCAAAATAATTCGGTCTTTCGTTAAAATAATCTTTCTAATCTGTTAATCTATTGGAATAGCAAACTTGAAATAGGTAATTTTAAAAAAACAAATAAAGATGACCGAGAATTACGACACGCTATCGCAAGCTATCGCCGACTTACAAGAAAAAGGCTACGATCAAGATCTAAACGTTAAAAGCAATTGTATCGAATGTAAAGCTTTAAATTACGAAATACTGGCAGAAGAATTTGAAGTTGATGAAATGCATAGGTTTGAAGGGTATACCAGTCCGGATGATTCTTCTATATTGTTTGCAATATCATCAGACAAATATAATCTAAAAGGCCTATTAGTGGATGCTTATGGTGTTTATGCCGATCCTATGACCACCAAAATGATAAAAAAACTTCAATACAAACCTTAGATAAATAGTTTGGGTAATAACAGTTCTTATTAATTATATAAGTGCTTCTTAAGTAAAGTTTATTTGATTAGTACAAATAACGACTTTTATACAATGCAAAAAGAAATCTTTACATCAATTAGAGAACAATCTATTTATATGAACCGCGCCATCTTCCAAGAAATATTCTGAAATCCTTTCTAAAACATCAAATAGTGTTGTTACCATACTTTGGGAAAGCCATCTTACCGTACGAGCATTATATACAAGAGATGACGTTTCGAAAATCATACTACCAAACAAAGCAGAAGTTGACATTTTATTATAAGAAATTAATAAGGTAAACAGCTATGCTTTCTTATAGTAGTGTTCGTAAATGTTTATAGCCTATTCTAGAATTACAAGTAGTACTACGATAATCAGATCAATTAGAACAAGTGGCAGAAAATCTTGTAGCTATAAGTATGTAAAAACCGGATAATTCGCCTACAACATCCAAAATAAAATCTACATTTTAAAATTTGTTCAGATCAAGTAATAAGGTGGCGCAATAATTCAACATAACGCTTACAATCCTAAAAGACGTAACACAAGTTTATACAGGATTTGGAATTGACTTACTTAAAAGTAATGAGAACCAAAACGGTCAGTTACTAATATCTGTAATGTATGTAATTGATCAAAACGGAACCATAATTTATGATTTTACACAAAGAGATTACAAAGAAAGAGCGTATTCTAAAAAATTTTTAACCAACTAAAAAACAATAAATTACACATTTTTTGTTATCCATTTCATTGTGGCTTAAAAATTTTTGGCACACCATTTGGTTACTATCTAATCAAATAGCGGAAACCGAAAAGCTAATGAGTAGGTAAAAACCCAAAACATTTTAGTTATGAAAAAAATGATACTTTTTATCGCAGCAATGTTACTAGTTGGAACAACTGCACAAGCGGCTGATCAAAAACTGTCGGATCAAGTTGATAGGGTTACAAAACGCTATCGTTACGCACAACCAATTGTATTTGTTGAAGGAGGTGTAACATTCTTTGTATATCCTAATGGAGAGATTGATTTTAAACGTCCAAGACGAAGAAATTATGATCATTTGGATTGGAAATCAAGAAACTATAACGCTCCGGGAAGAACCAGAGGATACAGATATAGCAATCGCTTTACAGTAAGATACGATTACTACGGACGATTGAAACGTGTAGGCCTTACCACAATAGGATATAACAGATTTGATCAAGTAAGAAGAATTGGTTCTGTCTTAATGAGATATAACAGAAGAGGAAAATTAGCTCAGGTTGGTGGATTACATATCCACTACGGAAAACGAGGCAGAATCAGACATATTGAAGGTAATATCCATTACACAGGTTGTGGTTATTGTGGAATGAATGGATGTAGTATAACCCATGATCCATATTACAATTTTAACAGAAGATCGAATCAGTATGATCAATTAGATCACAACGAAGATCGGTATCATTATAAAAACAGAAAAAGAAATAAAAAACATAGTCAGCGAGATGATGATTAGTATAAATTAGTTAGTTGGTTAGTTGTTCGAAAGCCCGTTGTTATGTTAGCAGCGGGCTTTCTTTTTTTTAACTAAAAATGTTAAGCTTTCTTTTGGAGTCAATGATTATTTTATATTTATACAGGTATTATTAAATTCCTTGTATTTATGAAATTCCTGAAAATCTCTCTATTTCTTCTTTTTACTTTAGTAATAAATGAAGCTGCATCCCAAAAAATGCAATTTGAAGATTATGATCCACCTTCTACCTTAGTTGTACCCGAAACTATCATTAAGAAAGCAAAATTCCCATTTATTGATGTACATAATCACCAATTCAGAATGCCAACTCAGGATTTGAATGAACTTGTAGCCGAAATGGACAAATTGAACATGGCAGTGATGGTTAATTTATCAGGACGAGGTAGAGGTTCTGATGAACATTTAAAAGGAGCTCTGGAAAATGTAAAAACCAACGCCCCAAATCGTTTTATCGTCTTTACCAATATTAGTTTAGAAGGAATTGATGATCCAGACTGGACTTCAAGAACGGTATTCCAATTAGAGAATGATGTCGCCGCTGGTGCCAATGGTTTAAAAATTTATAAAAGCCAGGGCATGGATAATAAAGACAGTAAAGGTAACCGTATCAAAATTGATGACCCTCGTATTGGACCGGTATGGGAAAAATGCGGTGAATTAGGAATCCCGGTTTTGATTCACGCTGCTGACCCGAAACCGTTTTGGGATGCTCACGATAATCAGAACGAACGATGGCTAGAACTAAAATTACGCTCCAGAAGAAAAAGAGAAGCTAACGTAACAGGTTCCTGGGAAACTATCATACAAGAACAACACAATATATTCAGAAAGCATAAAAATACAAAGTTTATTAATGCCCATCTAGGATGGTACGGCAATAATCTGGCAGAACTTTCTAAATTAATGGACGAAATACCAAATATGTATTCCGAAATTGGAGCAGTAATAGCAGAACTAGGAAGACAACCTCGTAATGCAAAAGCCTTTCTCACAAAATATCAGGATAGGGTGATGTTTGGTAAGGATTCCTGGAAACCTGAAGAATACTACACCTATTTTAGAGTATTAGAATCTGATGATGAATATTTTCCTTATTATAAAAGATACCACGCATTTTGGAAAATGTATGGATTAGATCTGGATGATGAAGTCTTAAGAAAACTGTACTACAAAAATGCATTAAAAGTCATTCCGAATATCGATAAAAGTTTATTTCCTAATTAGTTTATAAAGAATACAAGGGCGTTTGTTTGGAAACCCCCTTGTATTTATATTTTTAGATATTTATTTTATAATAAGTAATTTAGATATTTTGTTTACTCCAGACTTTGAAGTCAAAACATATTGTCCGGAAGATAAACCTTCCGAATTTAATTGAAATGTATTATAACCTTGTTTTCCTTCAAACGTAAACTCTTTAACTTTTTGACCATTCATAGTATATAAAACAAATCGAATTGATGCATCATCATTTAAAGTAATATCTGTAAAAATTGGTGCGCTTTTTTGAATAGGATTTGGGTAAACGTTTAGCTTTTCATTACGATCAACTTCTTTTTCAACTAAAGATGAGCTGCTTACAGATCTAGATGAAGTAACCATTACCGATCTAGGAATACTACGTATAGTTAGTCCAGGAACACCAAGACCCGTTGCTCCCCCAGTATTGTTAGTTACATTACAAGAATAAACTCCATCACTTTCAACTAAAAAAGAATCTGCATTGGGTCCAGAAGGTGACCAGTTATATACATTATCAACACCCCCAACATTCACTGAAACCAAATTATCAACGGATAATTCTGTAGGCACATCCCGCTGAGGATTATAGTCAAAATTAAAAGCATCAAATACACCATTATAAGGAAGAAGATCATCAAAGTGTAAGTTGTTATTACTTACATTTAGATTATTTAATGTTCTATCAGCACCAAAAATATTGGAAGGTAAAGCTAAATCGTCAAAAAAGTTATCTCTTGCATTACATACGCTAAGATTTGGCATATTGCTTAGATCCAATGTTCCTTCAAATTGATTATCTGAAATTATGAAATATAGCATTTCATTATAAGCTCCAGACATTATCAACTCGCTCAATCCTAATCCTTGAACTCTAAAATCCAGTAGTTTTCTCATTTCTGAAATATCCATGGTTTTGCCTGGCATCATTGGATTATTATAAAAATATAGCCTACTTAACTCTGGATTACTGCCAAATTTAAAATCGGTAAATTGATTATCTCGTGCGTTACATTGTCTAAGGTTTGGCATATTTGATATATCTAAGGTTCCTGAAATTTGGTTTTCTGGGATGATCAAATAAAGTAAGTCATTATACGTTCCAGAAACGATTAACCCTCCTAAGTCTAATCCTTGTACCCTGAAATCAACTAGTTTTCGCATTCCGGAAATGTCCATTGTCCGACCCGGAGTTATTGGATTATTATACAAATAGAAACGTTGCAATTCACCATTAGTTCCAAGATTAAAATCGGTAAATTGATTATCTCTTGCATTACATAGCTTTAGGTTGGGCATATTAGATATGTCTAAGGACCCTGAAATCTGATTTTCTGGGATTATCAAATAAAGCAACTCACTATATGTACCAGAAACAATCAGACCTCCTAGATCTAATCCTTGAACCCTTAAATCAATTAACTTTCTCATTCCGGAAATATCCATAGTCTTTCCTGAGGCTACCGGGTTATTATAAAAATAAAAGCGTTGTAATTCGGCTCCAGTTCCTAGATTAAAGTCCGTAAATTGATTATCTCTAGCATTACATAGTTTTAAGTTGGGCATATTAGCTATATCAAGTGTTCCTGAAATCTGATTATCCGAAATAATAAAATACAACAAATTGTCATAATCACCAGCGACCGTTACACCGCCCAATTGTAATCTTGCCGCTCTAAAATCAGTCAATTCTCTCATCTCTGAAAGATCGATTGTTTTGCCTGGTGTAAAATCATTATCCTGAATATGTATTCGTTGTAATTGTTCATTGTTCCCAAAACTGATATCTGTTAAATTATTGCCAGATGCCACCAGATCGATTAAGGATGTCATCCTAGTGATATCCAAAACACCAGAAATATTGTTATTTCTAATGCTTAACCTTTTCAATTCTGTAAGATTTTGAAAAGAAGCTGGCAGGGTACCAGATATATTATTCGTAGAAACACGAAGCTCTGTTACTCTGCAATTTTCCACTTTAACACCATACCACGTTTCCATAGGTCCTGTCAACCAATTTGCATTGTTTGTCCAAGAAGATCCATTAGTAGCGTTGTAAAAATCAACTAAGGCTTGCCGATCTAGATCATAATCACTAGCACTAGAAGAAAAAATACCAAGACTTACTGAATTTAATAATGGAGTGCCGTCTACAACCACACTATAATCTCCAATATCAGAACTACTAAAATCGTTTACTGTTAATGATATAGAAGTCGCTCCACTAATATCGATTCCATCTAGTGTCCATTGGTAGGCACTTCCGGATACAGGCGATATTAATGTTGCGGAAGCACCCTCAACAATCGTCATGGAGGATATAGCTTCTGATTGGACAGATATATTAGGTTGTCCTACAGCGCATTGAGCAAAACCTGTATACCCCAACAATCCTAAAAAAAGAATCACAAAGGATTTAAGTGTAAAGAAATAATTTTTCATGTTTTAAAGTTTTAAGATGAATATTTATTTCTTAGTGGACAACCATTCCAATAGGTTAACTTTCCTTTTAAAAAAAAATAAAATAAAAAACACACTCAAAACTATTGAAAAACAGTTAATTATAATTTAATCAAGATTTTTTAAATTCTTTACTACCCTACCAAGCATACCATAAATTTATTTTTGGCACACTGCTTGATACTATTATAACGAGTGATAAAAACTAATTTTTACACTTCTTTTAAAATCACAGATTATGAAAAATATTGTTTTACTTTTTACAGGCTTATTGTTAGCATCTTTTACTGCTAATGCTTTTGAGACAAACACAGAAACTGTTTCTCGATATTATAACTATGGTAAATCTTTCATCTTTAACGAGAATGGAGTTGAATTCTCTGTATACGCAGATGGTCAATTTGATTTTTATGTAGATAGACCTAGAGGTGGTGTTAGTGTAAATATCAACCGACCTGGAGTAAACATTAGTTTCAATTCTGGTTACGATTATGATGCCTACGTTCAGTACGACGACTACGGTGCTGTAGTGCAGGTAGAAAATGTGCCCATCTTCTATGATTACTACGGTAGAATTAGCCAGGCTGGAGATATCTATATTAACTATAACCGTTTTGGTAGAGTGTCTAGAGTCGGTGGATTATATGTAAACTATAACAGATTTGGTAATTTTATAAACTGTACAGGTTTTATCAACGACTACAACAGATTTTATGTATATAGACCATTTCACGCTTTTTTTACGGTACCTGTGGTTAGCAGATGTATTGTGTTCGATAGACCGTATAGAAGATTTTATAATCCTTACAGATGTTCCTTCGGTGTATTCAGAAACAACTACTATAATGGATACTATGCTAAACCATACAGAAATCGTAACTATTATAGACCTCATCAGAGAGTAACCAGTTATAATAGAGGTTATAGAGTAAATCGTGCAAGAAGCTTGGATTACAGAACCAGAGACAGGAGAACTGCGATGTACCAAAGAAATGATCGTAATTTTAGAACTGTAAATAGAAGTAGATCAACTTCTTTAGACAGCAACAGAGCAAGATCAAATGACAATGTATCTAGAAATAGTACAAGAACTCGCACGGTAACTAGAAATAACGATACTCGTGATCGAGTAAGATCTACTAACAGAGGAACGCAAACTAGAACCAGAGTAGAAACAACTCAAAGAAGTAGAAATACGGTAGCAAATCGTTCTTCCAGAAATGGCGATACAGGGAATCAGTCCATAAGAAATGATAGAAACAGAAACAGAGTAGTATCAGAACCTAGAAATACACAACAGAGAAATAGAGTTAATACTACTCAGAGATCTAAAAGAAAAAGAAATACTGTTACAAATCGTACTGCTAGAACTAGTGACAAAGCGAGAACAACCAGAAGTAGTGGAAATAATCGTTCAGGAAATGTAACAAAACGTTCAAACAACAGTCGATATAGTAGTAAAGGAACAAGCACTAGATCAAAAGTACAAAGACAAAGAAGCAACGCTTCTAACAGAAAAGCAAGATCGAACGATTCAAGATCACGTACAGCTAGAAGTAGAAGCTAAGATTTAATAATAGAAAGAATTTATTTTTTTGGTTGGTTAGTTGGAAAATCCCCCAGAGTCGTATGCTTAGGCACCTCGGGGGATTTTCTTTTTTATTATATCATTAGCTCATTTTTTAAGAACTTCAGAAAATAATCTGGGTAAGACCTTAACAATATTGAGTAACTTTATCTAATAATACAATTACCAACAAATGGGCAAAAAATTAGAAGAGCTAAGTAATGAATTAATTGATTTTATTAGAAAACAAAAGATATTCTTTGTTGGGACTGCTGCTTCTGAAGGTACCGTAAATATATCTCCAAAGGGTATGGATACCTTTAGAGTTTTAAATGATAAAAAAATTATATGGCTTAATCTTACCGGAAGTGGGAACGAAACTGCTGCACATCTTATAAAAAATAATAGAATGACCATAATGTTTTGTTCCTTTGAAGATAAACCTCTTATTCTAAGATTATACGGATCCGCAAAAATATACCATAAAAGAAATTTAGAATATCATCAACATATTGATCTTTTTCAGAAAATGAGCGGATCCAGACAAATCATTGAAATGGATATAGATCTCGTGCAAACCTCTTGTGGATATGCCGTGCCTTTCATGGAATTTAAAGAAGAAAGAACTCAGCTAAAATCTTGGGCCGAAAAACAGGGAGAAGATCGATTAGAAGCATATTGGGAGGAGAAAAATAAGCGAAGTATTGATAATTTTGAAACGGGTATTTAATAGCTAACCATTCTTTTTATAATTGAATTAATATCTTCTGATACTTTTAGAAGGTATAACAAAAAAGTATAACTTACTACAATTATCAAACTTTTAATGCCAATATTTACAATTGGGTGGAATTGAAAATCCCAAAAATAAAACCCAAAAATAAAACCGGTTATTATAAGTATTGTCAAAAAAGTATTTTTAGAAAATGGATGCATTTTAAATTTGGAACGAACGATCATTATTTTTGCGAGATTGTAACAACATACTGCAGTAAATGTTGCCATAGCGGCTCCCTCTACTCCAAAAACAGGAATACAAATCCAATTTAGGACAAAAGCAAGCACCGCCATTCCGATACCGATATATAAGATCAATCGGTAATAATCAGAATTGAATAGTATAGAATTATTGTTGCCTAAAAGGTTATCAAATAATTTGGCACACCCTATCAACAGAACAACCCATATAAATAACTCATACTCCTCTGGAATTAATCTAAAAAGTTGATGAACATTACAGATAATCAATACGAACAATAAACCACTAATAGCAAATAGGTTCAAGGAACTCTTTTTGTATAATTCTTTTAGTTGTCCAAAATTTTTTTGATTAATTAATTTGGCAGTTAATGGATATGTTATTTGGTGCATTGCTCTTGAAGGAATAATGATGACACTGGCAATGTATGCACAGATACCATATTTTGCTACATATTCAATAGGAAGATATCGCTCGATCATTGTTTTATCAAGATCAATTAATAATGTAGCAACAGAACCTGCTAATAGAATTAGCATTGAATACTTAAAAACAGCTACATAATTATTTGGTAATGACAAACTAAATCTAAAACTGTGTAGGTTGAGCGCGTACAAAAGCATAATAATTAATCTAAGTATGTATACCAACACAATAGCATATATAAATTGTTGTACTGTTAGGATATCAAAATAGACCAGAAATAAAAGAATCATTGTACAAGTACGTACAAATAATTCTTTTAAAATATTACCAAAAACACTTTTCAGTTTTACTTTGGCCCAAGCAAAAAATATTTCAAAATAGGACAGCGCTACTGCCAAAACGTAGATAGTCCATACATAAGGTTTTACTATAATATTATCTTCACTAAAAAAATCAAGAATATAGCCATATAATATAGATCCGATCACTCCAAAAAATAAAGCTATACAGAATGGTAAAATCAGCATCATACTCATAAATCTATTTTGTTGATCTTTATTTATGTAAGAAGAGAAAAATTTTACTAAGGTATTATGAACACCAAAAGCCATCAATGGCCAAATTAAATTAGATGCAGAAAGCAAATAAGATACCAATCCGTAATATTCTTCTTCCAAGAATTTAGTAAATAAAAACAACGTATTAATGGCGCCAATCCCAAAACCGAGAACGGTAATGATCACATTTTTTATGGATTGGTTGACTACTATTCCCATTGTTTTGGTCTATGCTCTGTTTTTTAAGTTTTCAAGTAACAAAGACATTTCTTTGGTAAGTTCTCTCCTACTATACTTTTGGATTCCTTTAGTTTCTGCAACTAATTTTCCTTCTCGGAATTTATAAAAATAATTCAGTACTATTTCTTTCATTTTATGATACTCATCATATTCGAAAAAACAACCTGAATTAGTATCTTTTATTAGTTTTGAAATATCAGCTTCACGAGGTCCAATAGCTAAAATAGGCCTTTTAGAAACCATATATTCAAATAACTTACCAGGTATGATACATTTAGTTTCCGGACTATCAATTTCTATTAAAAGCAAAACTTGTGACCTACGCTGAATCTCGATCGCTTCTTTATGCGAAACATATCCTTTACTGTCCAAAAAATCTGATAATCCTGCTTCTATAATCGAAGATCTCACATCTTCACTAACAGCTCCTACCAATTGTAAACTAAAAACATTTGCAAATTCTTTATTTTCCTGAGTTAGATCGTACAAAACTTGCCATAATTTTTCTGGATTTCTTCCTGATAAAAGAGAACCAATATGAGAAATAGTAAATTTTGTATCTAGTAATACAGTTCCAATGTTCTCTCTGTCATATCCATTAGTTATTACTGAAATTGGTTTATCAGTAATCTCCTCAAATTCCTTTTTCGTTGTATAACTTGTCACTACTAGTTGGTCTACCAAATTAAGCACGGCCTCTTCTAGCTGTTTGTGTTTACGAATTGAATATGTTGAAAGTTTTAATTGATGATGATATCCGATAGTTGTCCAGGGATCTCTAAAATCTGCTAGCCATTTAACACCTGTTTTTTCTTTTAACCCCATCCCTATCAAGTGCACACTATGTGGTGGACCAGTTGTAATTATGACATCAATTTGATCTTCTGAAATATACTTTGAAAGAAACTTTATAGAGGGCTTAACCCAAAATTTACGGGCATCCGGAATGAAGAAATTTCCTCTTATATACAGCAAAATTTTTTGAATAAGCGATTGTTTTTCCTTTTTAGCAATAATACCTTTACTAATGATTTTGGATTCTTTTTTAGAAAAAACTTCGGCAAAGCGATAAGGTTCAAAAATAGGATGCTTGATAATCGTTATATCTTTAGGAATATCAGAATGTAAAGATTCATCATACAAAGGGTATGTTGGGTTTTCAGGAACATATACTACAGGTTCGATATCAAAATTTCTAAAGTATTTAACGAACTTAAGCCATCGTTGTACTCCGGGACCACCGGCTGGTGGCCAATAATATGTGATAAGTAAAACCTTCAAAATACGTTATGAGTTCTCTTCTGAAATTACTTCATTTCGTTTTTTAAACTCGAAAAAAAGCGCTCCCAAAAATAATAATCCAAAGATAACTGAACTTGCTAAAGTAATTGCACTTCCTGTTTTTACAACCTGCGGTTCAAATTTGAATTCTATCGTATGCCTACCAGGAGGAACTTTTAAGCCTCTTAGCATATAGTTAACCGGGTAAATCTTTTCTGGTTCCCCATTGATGTAAGCCTGCCATCCATTTTTATAGTACGTTTCCGAAAAAACAAGAAACGCTGGACTTTCTGTGTACACGTTATACGCAAGATGATCTGGGTCTGTTTTGGAGATAGAAACGGTAGACACACTATCTTTAATCGGTTTATAATTCTCAAGTTCTTCTTTAAATGCTTTTCTTATTACCGCTGTTTTCTTCGTGTCAATAACGTCCAATGATTTAAACTCTTCCTTATAATCATCCACAAATTTCAACTCTTCAACAAACCAAGCAGGTCCATTTGCAGAAGGATTTTGTTGCACATCCAAACGTCTTTCTTCATTTTGTTGAATCACATATTTTATGTTCAGCATATTGATAACCTGCAAATTTCCTTTTGCAATGTGACCAAAAAAGATGTCCTCCATCTTTCTCGGACGAACTGCCGAATAGCCATTTACAGAATTGAAGAAATAGTTCGTGTGTGAGTTATTGAATCCTCTTGCTTGATCCAAAACTCTATAGTAAGACTTATCCTTTAAAATTTCCTGATCAACCGCAGTAGGCTGAAAATATGATTTATACGTCCTCTTAGAAATAAATGAATCGCTATCCACGCTTCTACGATCTACTGAAACCAAATCTACAAGAATTAGCAGCCCAACACCAGCAATCATTAAATTTTCTGAGAGCTTTTTCTTTAAAGCTAACCAGAGTACACCTGCAATTAACAATATAAAAATAAGCGACCTGAGACTATCGCTTTTCATGATCGCAATACGATCTTCTTTGATGGCATCAAATATAGCGGGTTGTTCTATAGCTAATTGAACATCATTAGGTGATTTAAAACTAAACAAGCTTCCTCCGAATAACCAAAACACAAGGCATAACCCTCCGAAAACCCCGAGAGATATTAAAAATTTCTTCTGTCGCTCCTGAAATGAAGTTTTCTCATTAAACAATTGGTATAGTCCAAACACAGCAGCAATGGGTACCACTAATTCTAATATAACCTGAATGCTCGAAACTGCTCTAAATTTATTATACAAAGGAACATACTCTACAAAGAATCGAGTCAAAAAATCTAAATTCTTTCCCCAGCTTAATGCAAGAGATAAAATGATTCCACCTAAAAGCCACCATCTTAATCTACCTTTTATTAATAACAACCCTATTAAAGCAAGAAATACAACCGTAATACCAAGATATGGAGGTGCTTCTACAAAAGGTTGTGCTCCCCAATATAATCCTGTAACATTTGCATAATAATCTGCCTGTTCAGGTGGTTGCCCCAATTCAATTAATTTTTGATAAAAAGCAGAATCTTTACCTAAGTCAGAAGCTCTACCTAATCCCATTAATTTAGGAATAAAGAGATTTAAAGACTCTAAAATTCCATAGCTATACTCAGTAATATATTCATAATCTAAACCATTCTTTTCTGAAGACGTTGCAGAGGTATCTGCCAATAAATTTTCACCTCGTATACTAGTATCTGCATATTCTGATGTAGCTAATAATGTAGTAGCATTTGTTGCTAAACCTAATAATGCAGCTACCATTAAAATAGCCGAGGATTTCAAAAAATGCGGAAGTTCTTTTCTTTTAAAAGCATCTATGAAATAAGCAACTCCAATCACAAAAACCAATAACCCTAAATAATAAGTCATTTGATAATGATTCGCTTGTATTTCTAATCCCATGGCCAACGCGGTAAGCATAAATCCCCAGACATACCGCTTCCGAAAAACTAATAATATTCCGGATATTACCAAAGGAAAATAAGCGATTGCGTGTGCTTTGGCATTATGCCCCACTCCTATAATTATTATGAGATATGCAGAAAATCCAAACGCCAATGCTCCAAGAATTGCCATTTTCCAGGGAATTCTCATTACTAATAATAAAATATAAAAAGAAGTAAGGTACAAAAACAGATAATCTGCTGGTCTTGGCAAGAATCGAATTAAGCGATCCAATTTGTCCATATAATCGTGAGGAAACCTTGCTCCGATTGCATATGTTGGCATACCTCCATAAGCCGAATTGTTCCAAAACGTTTCTTCTCCATTTTTAGCACGAAAGTCATTTTGTTGTTTAGCCATGCCCTCGTAATATTTGATATCGTTCTGATACAACATTTTCCCGCTAAGTACAGGATTAAAAAAAGCTAATGAAGCAATTATAAAACCTAGAACAACCAATAAATGAGGTAAGAATCTTTTTAGATAAGACATCATGTGTGAGACGATTTACGAATAAAGCGCCAAATTAATCAATTTCCTCAAAATCGATGTATTCTCCCACATCTTTATTACTAGATTTTTGTTTGGTCTTTTTATCTATAGTAATGTCATCTTGTTCAGAAGATTGGGGTTGTTGGTATTGTTGAAATTGTTGTTGAAATTTTTCTCCAGCTTTCTTTGTCACATATCTAAGCAATAGAGGACCAAATAAACGCGTTAGTATCTTTAGTCCATAATATATCAATAACAGAATGAGAATAACCTTTAATACCCCTGAAAAAGAAGCCACTTGCATAGATTTTTTTTTCAAAAATAGGGAACTCTCTATACAATTACATGAAGTCAATCCTAAAAAAATGATAAAATCTGCTATATTTGAACCAAATCTATTAAATATGAGCCCTAAATCTATGCTATTGCTGATAAGCCTATTCCTACTCGGCTTAATGGCATCTGCTCAATATACAGAGAAAATCAATACCAATAGACCCGGAGTCTCTCAAGGTGCTTTTTCTGTTGGTAATAATGTATTGCAACTGGAAAGTGGTTTTGGTTTCGGAAAGGAAAAACATAAATTATTTGACACCAGAACGAACACCTTTAATCTAGACTATACCGTACGATACGGTTTGCTTATTGAACAATTAGAAATAAACATTAATGGTAGTTTTAGGAGCGATGGAATTAAGCAAACTGTTGGAGCTAATGAACAAAAAATAAGAAGAACAGATTTTGAATTCAATAATATAGGAGTTAAATATCTGATTTATGATCCTTACAAAAAACCTAAAGATAAGGACTCAATCAACTATGATGAATTAAAAAGTTGGAAAGAAAGGTATCGATTTAAATGGAAAAGCCTGATTCCTGCTGTATCAGCGTATGTGGGCATGAACTACGTAAATGCGGATAATCCATTTACTTTTCCCGAGGATCAAACTATTAGTCCAAAGTTTGTCGTAATGACCCAAAATAATTGGTGGACAAGCAATGCCGGTAGTTGGGTACTTGTTACCAACCTGATTGTTGATAAAATCACTACAGAAAATCCTGCCTATGGCTGGATTATAACCAGTACGCATACCATCAACGATAAATGGGCAGTGTTTGGAGAATATCAGGGACAAAAAAGTGATTTTTACAGTGATAATATATTAAGATTAGGTGGAGCTTATTTGTTTAATAATGACCTACAGATCGATGCCAATATTGCCACTAATTTTAAGGACACTCCTTCTATTTTTAGGGTAAGTGTTGGTGCATCCTACAGATTTGACTGGCATTATAAAGATGAAATCATCGAGAAACCTGGATTTGAGAGTGGTATTAAAAAAGAAGATGAAGATGAGGAAGAATTAAATCTAAAAGAAAGTGACAGCTTACGAATCGATCAAGAGTTTGAAGAAATCGAAAACGATAGCTTGAAATTAGAAAAAACTCCATTTATTAATGAATTCGAAGATGGAACCCACAGAGATGCTATGGAAGAGGATCTTGATAAGAGAAGGACTGAACAACGTCTGGAACGCGAACGAATAGAAAAAGAAAAACAAGATAAAAAAGACGATAAGAAATTTAGAAAAGAAGAAAGAAGACGATTAAAGCGTGAAGCAAAAGCTGCCAAGCAGGCGGAAAAAGCTAAAATCAAAGCTGAAAAAGAAAAGCAAAAAATGATTGAAGACATAGACGCTGAACTCGATAAAATGGAACAGGATGAAGGTGTAGACGATGAGTTAAAAAAGATCGATGAGGAGCTCAAAAAGCTTGAAGAAATGGAAAAAGATTTGGAACCTGAAGATGTCAAGGAAAAAGAAGAAAAGAAAGAAACTGAAGAGGAAGAAGACATTGATGCCGAGTATGAAAAACTTCAAAAAGAACAGGAAAAAGCTAAAAAAGAAGAGGAAAAACGTAGAAAAAAAGAAGAGAAAAAACGTTTAAAAGAAGAAAAGAAAAGAAAAAAAGAAGAAGAAAAACGTAAAAAAGAAGAAGAGAAAAAGAAGAAAGAAGAAAATGAAAATGATGATAATAATGAGGGATAATCTTTCCAAAAAAACGTCTACATAAAAAGGGCCGGGTACTAGATACTCGGCCCTTTTTAGTTGAAATTCTGAACTACACCCATTATAATTTTCTAATCTAAAAAATAGGAATATCGAATTAAACAAGATCTATTTTTTGTATTTCACTTATTTTTTAACATTAAATACGAATAGGTTAAAATAATTCTCTTATATTTGGTTAACCAATTTGGTTGACCAATTTAGAATTATGAGAATTAACCTAGAAACCGATCCTCTATCTCCAAAAAACGAAATTGAAACAGTAATTTCTAAAATTAGAGATCTAATTATTAACCGACAATTAGAGCCAGGAGATAAACTACCATCAGAAAGAACTTTATCGGATAAATTTAATGCAAGTAGAAGCCATTTGAGATTGGCTATCCAACGATTAGAATTTTATGGGATCGTAAAGAGATATCCAAAAAGCGGAACTTTTGTATCTAAAATTGGAGTAGGTGCTCTTAATTCTATGCTGGTCAATATTCTACATTTACAAACTCCCGATTTTAAATCTTTAGTAGAAACCAGATTAATACTCGAAACAAAAGCGGTAAAACTAGCGGCTGTTCGCAGAACCGAGAAACAACTATATCAAATAGAACAGGCGCACGAAGCTTACATAGAACAGTCAATAAATGGTCAAAATGCAGTAGACGAAGATTTACTATTTCATCTTAAAGTAGCAGAAGCAAGCTGCAATAGTGTGATTAATTCTCTAATGCTGGTAATTACTCCCGAAATCATTACAAACTTTGTCAGCAATAAAATCTGTGATACGCATAATTTTTCAAATCTTATAAAAGAACACGAGCAGATTGTAAACGCCATAAAAAATAAAGATCCAGACCAAGCCACTGAGAGCTTAAAAATACATTTTAAAGACCTGTACAATTTTTGCAATATTAATTAAAAACAAAGCCTATGTTAATCCCAAAAAAATAAAAAGGATCGTAAACCCCATTCTCTTTCATTATTCTATTATCACTTAAGGTTAGAGAGCGAAGTATAGTAAAAAGAATAATAACATATTATTATCTAGGTAAGCATGCTTACGCAAATAATAGAATTTAGATAAGATATTGCAGACAAAACACGATTAGAATTGGCCTTTTAAGAACCACGATGGTTTTACCTAATTAGAAAACAGTACTGTAAATATAGAAATGAGAGAAACCATTAACCTTGATTATCAAGAATTTCCAATTCCAATTTCAGAAATACTTGCTTTTGAAGGTATCATTTCTAAAAATCCTGGATACTAAAGTTGTGTGTGTATGAATGATAAGTAAAATTATTGTTTGTTAAGTATCCTATACTCCATTGATCATTCATTTGATCAGTGGAGTATTTTTTCATATAATATTTGCCTGAAGATTAATACGAATAAGTTATCGATTGATTCATAAATTGAAGCGTTTCCATTAAAATGTTTAATAAAAGGATCATATATTTGTTATGAACTAGCGAAGTTGTATGATTACGATTAAAGAAATTACCTCTAAAGCAGATTTGACTACATTTGTTAAGTTTCCTTTTGAATTATATAAAGACTCCCCTTATTACGTTCCCTCTATCATCAAAGAAGAGCTGGATGTAATGAATCCTAAAAAAAATCCCGTTTTTAAAAATGCAGTAGCCAAATATTTCTTGGCTTACAAGAATAATAAGATCGTAGGGAGAATTGCTGCTATTATAAATTGGATCGAAGTAAAAGAACAACAAAAACCAAAAGTTCGTTTTGGTTGGTTTGATGTAGTTGATGATATTGAAGTGACCAAAGCGCTATTAGAAAAAGTTACCGAATTTGGTAAACAACATTCTTTAGAATATATGGAAGGGCCTGTAGGTTTTTCTAATATGGATAAAGCAGGAATTTTAATCAAAGGATTTGAGGAGCTCAATACGATGATTACTTGGTACAATTATCCGTATTATCAAAAACATATGGAACAACTGGGTTTTGAGAACGCAGCTACCTGGGTAGAGTACAAAATAAAAGTTCCAAAAGAGACCAAAGAAAAGGTAATAAAGTTTGCGAAAATAATTAAGGAAAGATATCAGCTTCAATTACTTAAGTTTAAAAAAAGTAAAGAACTCTTAAACTATGCAGAGGACATGTTTGATCTACTTAACAAAACGTATAGTAGTTTACAAACATTTGTACCAATACAGCAGTATCAGATTGAAATGTACAAGAAAAAATATTTGCCTTATTTAAATCCTGAGTACATCACCTGTATTGCTGATAAAAACGGAAAGTTGATCGCCTTTTCCATTGTTATGCCTTCATTTTCTAAAGCTTTGAAAAAGATGAATGGTAAAATATATCCTTTAAAATTTCTACACATACTCAAAGCACAAAGAAGAAATGATACTGCGGCTTTTTATCTTATTGGAGTCGATCCAGAATATCAAAACAAAGGAGTTACTGCACTGATATTTAAGGAAATGAACGAAACTTTTATTCGTAATGGTATAGAAATGGTAGAAACCAATCCAGAACTAGAAGAAAACAAAGCCATTCAGGCATTATGGAGTGACTATGAACATGATCAACATAAAAAACGTAGAACGTATAGAAAGAAAATTTAAACAAAAAATCCGCTGATCGGCGGATTTTTTATATAATATGTAAACATTAACTACTCTCCCATTGCTTCAGCTAATGCGGCAGACATTCTTTTATAGGTTCCGTTTTCTAAAGTTTCTCGAATTGCAGAAAACGCATTTAAAGTATCTTCGATATCCTGCATTGTATGAGATGCTGTAGGAATTAACCTTAATAAGATCATTCCCTTAGGAATTACGGGATATACCACTATAGAACAAAAAATACCATGATTTTCTCTTAAATCTTTTACCAGTGCCATAGCTTCAGGGATACTTCCTTTTAAATAGACTGGTGTCACACAGCTTTGTGTAGTTCCCAAATCAAAACCTCTGTCACGCAATCCGTTTTGTAAGGCATTGACATTTTCCCAAAGCTTCGCCTTTAGTTCTGGCATAGTACGAAGCATATCCAAACGTTTAAGTGCTCCAACTACTAGCTGCATTTGTAGTGATTTAGCAAACATTTGGGATCTCAAATTGTATTTCAGGTAATCTATAATTTCCTGATCAGCGGCTATAAAGGCGCCTGTACTTGCCATAGATTTAGCGAACGTAGCAAAATATACATCAATTTCATCTTGCACTCCTTGCTCCTCTCCTGTCCCGGCACCAGTAGCTCCTAATGTTCCAAAACCGTGTGCATCATCCACAAAAAGTCTGAAATTATATTTCTCTTTTAATGCTACTATTTCTTTTAATCTTCCTTGTTCTCCTCGCATTCCAAAAACCCCTTCTGAGATTAATAAAATACCTCCTCCAGTTTTTTGGGCCATTTTTGTGGCTCTCATCAGGTTTTTTTCTATACTCTCTATGTCATTATGACGATAGGTATATCGTTGCCCCTGATGCAATCTAACTCCATCGATAATGCACGCGTGAGCATCTACATCATATACTATAATATCATCTTTACTTACCAAAGCATCAATGGTAGAAACCATTCCCTGATATCCAAAATTCAATAAATAAGCAGCTTCCTTATTTACAAATTCCGCAAGTTCATTTTGTAATTGTTCGTGCAAATCTGTGTGTCCGCTCATCATTCTGGCTCCCATAGGATATGCAGAACCATATGCAGCAGCCGCCTCGGCGTCAACTTTGCGAACTTCATCCATATTGGCGAGCCCCAAATAATCATTAATACTCCAGGTAACCACTTCTCGACCCTGAAACTTCATTCTATTTGATATCGGCCCTTCTAACTTCGGAAAAACAAAATATCCTTCTGCCTGATCTGCCCATTTCCCTAGGGGTCCTTTGTCTTTATATATTTTATCAAATAAATCTCTCATCTACCGCAAATTTGATTTCTTTAAGTGTGCGAAAATACAGAAAATTGATGTGATAGCATAATATTATCCTAAATCACCACCATTAACTAATTTCTCACAAAAAAGCATCTGTACAATACCAGATGCTGCTATTATTTATATTCTAATTTTACTTAACAAATTGAACTTTTGTAGCATCTTCCTCGTGCACACTATCAAAAAATCCCTGTTCAGTCATCCACTTATCACTAAAGACTTTACTCATATATCGTGATCCATGATCTGGTAAAATGATAACTACATTACTATTTTCATCAAACTCACCTTGTCTGGCCAATTGCTTCACGCCTTGAATTGCAGCGCCACTGGTATATCCAAGAAACAATCCTTCGGTTCTTACCAATTCTCTAGCCGTATGTGCGCTATCTTCATCACTTACCTTTTCGAACTTATCAATCACATCAAAATCTGTTGCTGTCGGAATCAGGTTTTTACCCAAGCCTTCTATTCGGTAAGGATAAATTTCATTTTCATCAAACTCTCTAGTTTCGTGATATTTTTTCAAGACTGATCCGTAAGCATCAATTCCCAATACTCGTATGTCGTTGTTTTTTTCTTTTAAATATTTGGCTGTTCCTGAAATAGTCCCTCCGGTTCCACAACAAGCTACGAAATGAGTCAGATTACCATTCGTCTGATTCCACACTTCAGGTCCGGTAGAATTATAGTGCGCATCAATATTTAATTCATTAAAATATTGATTAATATATACCGATCCTTTTATTTCTTCGTGAAGTCTTTTAGCGACCTGATAGTAAGATCTCGGATCATCTGCGCTTACGTGTGCCGGGCAAACATATACTTTTGCACCCATATTTTTGAGCATTGCAATCTTATCCTTGGAGGACTTAGAACTTACTGCTAGTATACAATCATATCCTTTTATTACACTTACCATCGCTAAGCTAAAACCGGTGTTTCCGCTAGTAGTTTCGATAATAGTACTACCAGGTTTTAAAATGCCTTTTCTTTCAGCTTCTTCAATAATATAAAGTGCAATTCTATCTTTGGTGGAGTGTCCGGGATTAAAAGATTCTATTTTTGCATAGAAATTACCTGGAAAGCCTTTCATAATTTTATTTAGTTTTACAAGTGGGGTATCACCTATAAGCTCTAAAACATTATTATAAGCCTGAATATCTTCTCTCATAAGGTTGTGTTTTAAACAGATTTGCAGAACTGAAAAAGGGGAGTCCACAAACCGTTACAAAAACGCTACGAAGTTACGTTAATTTTTTTAATTAATCCTTTATACCTTCCAAATCTAGTAAAAAAGCATACTCTTCAGCTACCTCTTTCAGTGCCTCAAATCTTCCCGAAGCTCCTCCGTGTCCAGCTTCCATATTAGTATGTAACAATAAAACATTGTGATCTGTTTTAAGCTCTCGTAATTTAGCTACCCATTTAGCAGGTTCCCAATATTGAACTTGAGAATCATGTAATCCTGTTGTTACAAGCATATTAGGATAATCTTGTGCCACTACATTATCATAGGGAGAATATGTTTTCATATATTCATAATATTCTTTTTCATTAGGATTACCCCATTCGTCATATTCTCCGGTGGTTAAAGGGATACTATCATCCAACATAGTAGTTACTACATCTACAAATGGCACTGCAGCCACTACACCGTTATAAAGTTGGGGTGCCATATTAACAATCACCCCCATCAGCAATCCACCGGCAGAACCGCCCATTGCATATAAGTGATTGGCACTTGTGTATTTTTCTTTAATCAAAAACTTAGAACAATCTATAAAATCGGTAAATGTATTTTTCTTTTTAAAAAGCTTTCCCTCATCATACCATTCACGACCTAAATATTCTCCTCCTCTTACATGAGCTATCGCATATATAAATCCTCTATCCAATAAACTTAATCTTACAGTAGAAAAATAGGGGTCGATTGTAGAACCATAAGATCCATAAGCATATTGTAGTAATGGACTATTCCCATCCTTTTTCAATCCTTTTTTATAAACCAAGGATATGGGTACCTTCTTTCCATCTTCTGCTGTTGCCCATACTCTATCGGAAACATAATTATTTTTATCAAAATCACCTCCTAGTACTTCCTGTTCTTTTTTAATTTCTTTTTCTTTAGTATCCATGTCAAAGTCGATCACAGAGTTTGGAGTGGTCAGAGAATTATAGGCATATCGTAAGATTTTTGTATCAAAATCAACATTTGTACTTACATATGAGGTATATGTTTCATTATCAAACGGAAGATAGTAGTCTGCAGTACCATCCCATCTTTTTATATTTATTCGGTTTAATCCATTGCTGCGCTCACTTATCACCAAATACTCCTTAAAAATATCAACATCCTCTAACAATACATCCTTACGATGAGGGATAAGGTCTTTCCAGTTTTCTTTTAATGTGTTTTTTTCTGAAACCTGCATTAATTTAAAATTCGTAGCTCCATCAGCATTGGTCAACACATAGAAACTATCTTCATAATGCGCTATTCCATATTCTAATCCTCGAATTCTAGGCTGAAAAATAGTAAAATCTTCTGTTGGCCTATCAGCATTAAGAATACGATACTCAGAGGTTAGTGTACTACTCGATCCGATTATAATATATTTTTTAGACTTCGTTTTATATACAAAAGTGTTAAAAGTATCATCTTTTTCGTGATAAACTTCTACATCCTCTTGAGCAGGAGTACCTAAATAATGTCTATAGATTTTATGTGATCTAAGAGTTTCTTCATCTTTTTTTGTATAAAATAATGTTTTGCTATCTGCTGCCCACGTACTTCCCCCTGTCGTAGTTTCCATTATTTCAGGGTAAATTTCACCCGTGACCAAGTTTTTGATCCTTATGGTATATTTTCTTCTGCTTAGGGTGTCAACTCCATACGCAAGTAATGTATTATCGGGACTCACATTTAAACCAACCATTTTAAAATAAGAGTGCCCTTCTGCTTCCTTATTACAATCAAATAAAATTTCTTCGGGAGCATCTAGATGATCCTTTTTTCTTGAATATATAGGGTAATCCTTACCGGTTTCATACTTAGTAATATACCAATATCCATTTAACTTATAAGGTACTGATTCGTCATCTTCCTTGATTCGACTTTTCATTTCTTCAAAAAGTTTTTTTTGAAAGTCTTTCGTATGACTCGTCATTCTATCATTATAATCATTCTCACTTTTCAAATAATTGATAACTTCTGGGTTATCTTTGTCATTGAGCCAAAAATAATTATCAACACGAATATCTCCATGTTTTTCAAGGTGTGTAGTTTTTTTTTCGGCGAATGGGTTTTGAACTTCTGTCTCCAAGGATATTTCTTTATTATAATTATTCGAAGTTGCAAAAGTAATAGTTAGCAATTACATAACTCTGCGACTTTTGACAATATTCTCTTAGTTTATTAACACGTAAAATACTAATTTTGTTCTTAATAAATCATTAAAAAAAATACCAATGTTTGGAGATATGATGGGAATGATGGGTAAGCTAAAAGAAACCCAGAAAAAAGTAGAAGAGACCAAAAAGAGATTAGATACTGTTTTGGTAGACGAGCAGAGTTCTGATAATCTTCTTAAGGTTACTATTACTGCGAATCGTGAAATCAAAAGTATTTCTATAAATAACGAATTACTGAATGATAAAGAACAGCTAGAGGATTATCTCATTCTCACCTTAAACAAAGCTATCGCAAAAGCGACATCTGTTAATGAAGCTGAACTTGCTGCAGTAGCCAAGGAAGGAATGCCCAATATTCCAGGACTAGACTTGTTTAAATAGTATCAGTATCAAACAAAAAAAGGAAGCAAAATTGCTTCCTTTTTTTGTTTGATAAAACGCTAAATTAATTGTTAATCAATCTAAATTCTGTTCTACGGTTTGCTGAGTGCTGACGTTCTGTACAAGTAACACCATCTGCACATCTATTTTTTAATCTATTCTCACCATATCCATTCGCTACTAGCCTGCTACTGTTTACTCCTTTAGAAAGCAAATAAGTTACTACCGCTTGTGCTCTTCTCTCAGAAAGATCCTTATTACTTGATTTAGAACCTCTTGCATCAGTATGAGAAGCTATTTCCATTTTAGCTCCCGGGTTATTCGCTAAAACCGGCATTAAACGCGTATCGATAATGCTCTTTGCTTCTGCCGTTAAAGTAGCACTACCTAAATTCCAATTGATTGGTAAAGCAGAATACTCAACTAACGAACATTCTACCTCTTTCCAAGTGGTTAATCCTCCTTTTTGGGTTAGTACTTCCTTGCTTACCGTTTTAAAAGTTGCAGGAACCACAACTTCTTCTGTGTATGCATCTTTTACCATCACTGTTTTTGTAATAGTCGCATATTCTGCAGGGATCACTTCTTCAATTACTCTTGCCGGTTCTGCAATTACTCTTTTAGTATAGGTACTTGATTGCTCTGCAATTGCAGAACTTGTAGTAGTAGCATCAGAACTCAATGTCTGAACAGGAACTGTAGTGAATTCTGCAGGATATCCTTTATAACACCAGTAACGACAATCGTCTGGATTGCTGGAAGCACAGTCAGGAGCCGGAGAACCAAGTTCCCATTGTGCGTATGCAGGCTTAATTTCTACTGTTTCTGCTCCTTTACCAAATTTAGCAGGAATAACTGCTAACTTAGAAGCACCTTGTTTCTTAATAAAAGTAACAGTTTCATTCTTATACTTGGCAGGAATAACGGTTAGTTTTTTTGCTTCTTCTTTTACCAGTACTTTTTCTGTTACTGTTTCAAAAGTTGCAGGAAACGTTTTCAATTTTTTATACTCTGGTGTGATTTGAACCTTCACTGTTTGATTTTCGTAAACATCTGGGGTCGTACAACGTACATAGCATTTTCCTGGTTCTGGATTAGCTGGTAAATCCTGAGCTTGTAAAGTAATTCCGGCCATAGCCAGAAACATTAATAGAATACGGTTTTTCATGTTAAGATGATTTTGTGGTTATTATTATGTTACATTTAAAGATACGAAATTATGAAGATGAAAAGAAAATGTTAAAATGAACAATTCTTAAAAAAAGCATATTTTCGACGTATTGTATTTTTATTCGATAAAAAACCTTTAAAATAAGATTCGTCTTTTTATATATTTTTCTTTCTGATTATTATTCTATATTTTTATCAAAATCATTCTAAATTCTTTAAAAACTCGACAATATGTTTGAACTCAAAAACAAGGAGGGATCCAGTTATCATTTCACCTTAAAAGCAAAAAACGGACAAGTTATTTTAAGTAGTGAAGTTTATAATAGTAAAGCAGCTGCTGTTAATGGAATAGCATCTGTTCAGAAGAATGCTTCTGAAGATGGAAGATATGAAAGAAAGACCGCCAAGGATGGAAAATTCTTTTTCAACCTAAAGGCAACTAATGGCCAGGTTATCGGAAGTAGTCAGATGTACTCTTCTGAATCAGGAATGGAAAATGGAATTAATTCTGTTAAAGAGAATGCTCCTGAAGCGGAAACAAAAGAGATCTAAGTTTTTTTATTAAGTGTTATTTCTATAAACTGTAATAAAGCTGTTCAAATGATTTGAACAGCTTTATTGCTCTTATTATAATGTTTGTAACAATTCTAGAAAATATTCATGCATTTTCTGTGTATAGTCCAAATGTGTTACAAATCTTAGCTTTCCCTGCCCCATTCCATAAAAATGAATATTCTTTGAAGCCATATTCGATATGAAATCTTCTTCGCTACCATCAATAGTAAATATGATAATATTAGTATCTATTGGCTCTACATTAGTTACAAAAGATAGTTTTTGCAAGACCGCTCCAATTTCTTTTGCTCTTTTATGATCTTCTAATAAACGATCCAGATGATTTTCTACGGCATATAATCCTGCAGCCGCCATAAACCCTATTTGTCGCATACCTCCTCCTAGAACCTTACGGATACGAATAGCTTTTTCCATAATTTTACTATTGCCAATTAAAACCGAACCCATAGGAGATCCCAACCCTTTACTCAGACAAACCGAAATCGTATCGAACACTTCTCCATATTGTTTAGGATCTTCTTTTTTGGCTATCAGGGCATTCCACAATCTTGCACCATCAAGATGATATCCTAAACCATGTTCTTTACATATTTTCTTAATTTTCAGGATCTCTTCAAAGTTATAACAAGCTCCTCCTCCTTTATTAGTTGTGTTTTCTATACACACCAAACTTGTTAGAGGGCTATGATAAAAATCCGGTGGATTAATAGAAGCCAATACCTGATCTGCTGTTATCATCCCTCTATGACCATCAATTAGTTTACACGAAACTCCGCTATTAAATGAAACTCCTCCTCCTTCATAATTAAATACGTGGGCATACTTATCTGCAATAAGTTGTTCTCCAGGTTGTGTATGTAACTTGATCGCTGCCTGATTTGCCATACTTCCGGAAGGAAAAAACAACGCACTGTCTTTACCAAACATAGTGGCTATCTTTTCTTCTAAAGCATTTACGGTTGAATCTTCTTTGTATACATCATCCCCTACTTCGGCATTCATCATTGCATTAAGCATATCTGGAGTAGGCTTAGTTACTGTATCACTTCTAAGGTCAATTATCATATGGTATTCTTTAACTCTATGGTTTGTTATTTGTTGTAAATGATTTAAAAAAATTAAAATCCGCATCTGAAACTCCCAATAGGAGAACCATCAGGAATTTTGGGCGAAGGTATTACCTTAAACTTTTCAGGATCTTCAATAAAATCCTGAATTTGCTTTAAATAATATTTATTATATATCTGATTGACTCCTTTTTCTTTACCGGAACTAAGTAATTGATTTATTTGATTGAGATAATGATATGCTAAAGCATTAACCTGAGAATAAGCTTGTTCATTTTTAGCAAGGCTCATTAAATGTTTTAATGTATTCTGCTTTACCGCATGTGTAATTTCGTTATGATAATCATTCGTTGATGTTGAAGAAAAAACTACTTTAACCAACTTTTCTAAAAATTCTGAAGCTCCCAATTGCTTCGTGTCTAAACTTTTTTGCTGTACCAACCTCGAAACTCTTTCCGGATTTAACAAAAGGGACAAAGTCATATCACTAGCCGTTGATGCAGCACTAATTGCATCAAAAGCAACTCCTGTTTTTCCCTTAAAAGATTCTCTTGTACGACCATAACCAATTGCTCTGGGAGGAAATAAGTTTAGTTTATCTTCTGGAATGGCTAAAATTTCGGGAGTTAATGTTCGTAGTACTTCCTCCATTGCTTCACGCTGTATTTCGCCAGAAATTAATTCTGTTATAACTTGTGCATCCCCTTTAACAGCATAATTGTAGTCTAATCCGCCAATTAATTTGACAACAGCTTCTGTTTGATATCTATGAAAAAAGTACAATGGGACAAATACATCCTCTAAGACTGAGTATGGTTCTCCTGTTCGTATATTATCTTTAGAGAAATTTCTAATAGCGGTTTCTCTGATCGTTAAAACATTTTTTAATTCCACTGTAGGGCTTTTACCATTATCCCATAAATGTGCTAACCCATGTGCTCCTCCCTTAGGTCTGGCATCACTGTCTGATATAAATCGTAATCCCATATTATAGGCATTACTCAATATTTTGTCCAGTTCTTTTTGCTCATCAGCATCCTTTGCAAATTCAGAATAACTATAGGCAACGGTGACTTTGTCCCAGACACCTATTTTTGTATCATACGCATCAGAAAGGTCGACTTTACCATCAATCAATCTAATTGTTGGGTGAGGATAATCCATCACCGATGCTCTGTCACTCGTACTTGCGGCAAAATTATGAGCAAATCCTAAGGTATGGCCTACTTCGTGAGCAGATAATTGACGAATTCTTGCTAGAGCCATTTCTAACATCGGTTGATAATTATCATCACTATTAGCGAAGGGTTTGTTGGATAATGCTTGTGCGATAAGGAAATCCTGTCGGATTCTTAAACTCCCTAAACTTACGTGTCCCTTTAGTATTTCTCCTGTTCTAGGATCCACTACACTAGCACCATAACTCCATCCTCTTGTAGAGCGATGCACCCATTGAATCATATTATATCTTAAATCCATCGGATCAGCATCTTCGGGAAGCATTTTTACCTGAAACGCATTTTTAAATCCAATTGCTTCATACGCTTGATTCCACCATCTTGCTCCGTCTAAAAGTGCAGACCTAATCGGTTCTGGAGTACCGGGATCTAAATAATAAATAATCGGTACTTTGGCTTCGCTAATTGCTAATTCCGGATTTTTCTTTTCTAATCGATGTCGCTTGATATATCTTTTTACTATTGGTTCATGGACAGGAGTAGCATAGTCTAAATAAGAAATTGAAAGCGCTCCACTCCTTGGATCGAACTCTCTTTTTTTATAATTGCTATCAGGAAGTTCTACAAATGAATGATGCTGTGTTACCGTTAACAATTCTGGATCTGGTGCAACGGACCATATGTTGCCTCGTTTTGGAGATCCTTTATAGGTAATCAATGCTTCAAATTCTACATTTTTAGGAAACGCCTTTGTTTTTTCAAGACTTAATGCGCTTTTTGTTTTATCTACACTATAACTACCTTCGTTTTGTCTCTTTAATCTTTCGATCACACCGTGAGTATCTTGTAATAAAAAAGGAGTTATATCAATTACGTGAGTATTTCCTTTTTTTTCTTTGATAGGAAAACCAAATAAAACCGACTTTGCAAACGCTTGTTCGACACTTTTCTTTTCTAATTTATTTTCTGTAATTGCTCGAAATCGCTGATTGGGTTGAATTAACAACAATTTATTTCCGGCTTTTTGAAATTTCACAACTACTCCATCTCCTATTTGTCCTCTATCTAGTCCGATATCATTAGACCCCAAACCCGTAGCTAAGGAATGTACATATAAAAACTCGGTATCTAAGTTGTCTACTTCCAGATATATCTCATCCTTATCTTCGTTATAATAAAAATTAAAAAATCCTTTATAAGACTTTAAATCTTTTTGTTTTTCAAGAAATTGAGAAGTTATAATATTACAACAAAAAAAAAGGATAATGATAAGGGTGTTTTTCATGATCAGTGCGATTTATTAGTTTTAATAATATTTAGCAAAATAAATAATCTATGGATTTTAGAACCAAGAAATTTCCATAAATTTAAAAATTAAGTTGCCTTATTTATACTTCTTTCTTACCCTAAATAGAAAATCATCAATAATCAAAAGTATTTTTGTTATTTTATTATCATATTTTCTGTTTTTTGATGATTTTTCAACATATTTTTCTATATTTTTTCCTATTTTACAAAAAAAACACATGAAGCTTAACACTGATCATTCTATATTTTCTTCATATCATCGCAACCCAAAATTTTATGATGAAGTATTTGATCATAATAACGACGTTCGGGAAGTTTATCAAAAACTTTTTTCTTTATATAGTAACAATTCTATTGAAGATTATATTAAGCTTAATAATAAAGCTAGGTCTTCCTTTTTTAATCAGGGCATCACTTTTCAGGTTTACGGTGAAAATGAAACAAAAGAGAAGATTTTTCCATTTGATCTATTTCCAAGAATTATAAGTTCAGAAGAGTGGGAAACCATTGAAAAAGGAGTTTTACAACGCAGCAGAGCTTTAAATCTATTCTTATGGGATATCTACCATGATAAAAAAATAATCAAGCAAGGAATTGTTCCTTTAGATCTTATAACATCTTCTGCAAATTATCCACATCAGATGTTAGGTGTAGATCCACCAGGCGGAATTTATAATCATATTTCTGGAACTGATCTCATCAAACATTCTGATGGTCAATACTATGTACTAGAGGATAACATCAGATGTCCATCCGGGGTGAGTTATGTTATCTGTAATCGCACAGCATTAAAAAGAGCTCTCTTTGGCGTTTTCGATCATTACAAAACACATACAGTCACTGATTATGCGCAAAATCTTTTAGAGATAATGGAAACAACAGCTCCAAGAGGATCAGATAATCCGAATGTAGTTGTGATTACTCCTGGGATTTATAACTCTGCTTATTATGAACATTCATATTTGGCAAAAGCTATGGGGGTTGAACTTGTGGAAGGCAGAGATCTCTTTGTTGAAAATGATTTTGTTTATATGAAAACAATTAGTGGTCCTGAAAAAGTTGATATTATATATAGGAGAATTGATGATCAATTTTTAGACCCTTTAGAGTTTAAACCAGATTCTACACTAGGTGTCCCTGGACTATTTGCAGCTTATAAAAAAGGCAACGTTTGTTTGGTAAATGCCCCCGGTACGGGAGTTGCAGATGATAAAGCAATATATACCTATATGCCACAAATAATAAAATATTACCTAGATGAAGAACCTATTCTTAATAATGTGCAGACATATCATTGTAGCCAAACAGAAGATTTAAAGTATGTCTTAGAAAACATTAATAAATTGGTTATTAAGCCTGTTGACGAAGCAGGTGGGTATGGAATTTCTATAGGAGATAGACTTAGTATATCAGAAATTGAAACTTTGAAAGAAACCATCAAAGCTAGTCCTCGTAAGTATATTGCCCAACCCATTATGTCATTATCTCTACACGCCACTTATATAGATGATTCTGAGTCATTCGAACCACGACATGTTGACCTCAGAACTTTCACACTGCTAGGTATTGATAAAGCTTTTGTACTAAAAGGTGGTTTAACCAGGGTCGCTCTTCAAAAAGGAAATCTAATTGTAAATTCATCTCAGGGTGGCGGTTCTAAAGATACCTGGGTATTAAAAAAATAATTTTATGCTCGCACGTGTAGCCAATAATTTATTCTGGATGGGTCGATATATTGAAAGGTCGGAACATGTAGCCAGATATCTAAATGTCAATTACTTCTCTTCATTAGATGCTCCGAACGAATTTTCCCAGTCACGGGATTTTGTGATGCGATCGATGAAGTTTATGGTAGGAGATCCTATTTATGATAATTCAGTCCAACTAGAAGAAAAAGATGTATTGTATGACATAGCTCTTAATTTTGAAAAAACCTATTCTATCGTAAATAGTATAAAAAATGCTAGAGAAAATGCCAACGGAGCAAGAGATTTAATATCTACCGAATTGTATGAAGCTATCAATAAACTATACCATTTTGTACTCAAATATCCAGTAGAATCTTACAAGAACAATGGACTATATGACTTTACAGTCAATGTTGCAGAATCTACAGCGGTATTAAGAGGAAAGATTCGAGGAACTCTATATCACGATGAAGTGTATGCTATTATAATGCTTGGTATAAATTTGGAAAGAGCCACGCAAATAATCAGAATTATCAATTCTAAACATAATGACACTTTAATTGCGAAAGCAGAATATGGTGATATGACTGACAATAGTTATGAATGGACTACCCTATTAAAATGTACAGAGTGCTACGATATGATGAGACGATACTACAGGAAAACACCAACTGCTATAAACACATTAGAATTTTTAATACTTAATAGATTTTGCCCAAGATCAGTTATGAATTGTCTGAACCAAGTATCTAATCATATTTCCATTCTAAACACAAGTAGGTATCCGGACAAAGACTCAACAGCTTTTCTTATAGGGAAAATTAGATCAGAATATGAATATAAACTTATAGATGAAATTAATGGAGATTTAAGCGAGTTCATAGAAAACATTCTTAATAATCTCGTTCGCATTAGTCAAAAAGTAGAAAAAGAATATTTTAATTACTAAAAGATATACTAAATTTAGCCTTTTTCTCGTATGCCCTTAGAATACACCATAAAGTATAAATCAAAAAATTTTTACGAAAATTTCGTTCAAGAAGCTCTTTGGCAATTTCTAATAATCCCTGAAAACAATGATACTCAAATATTGAATAGTTATAACTTAATAAATAACAGAAACTTTTTAGTTACAAAATCTATCAATGGATATGGTTTTGAAACTTTTCGGGTAATAGCAAAAGAAGAATTTAATGAAATTGAATTTGAAGCAATATTTACCCTCCTAAAGCGTGAGGTTAATCCATTCGATTTTGAAATCAAAAATACTCCTCAAATGGATCACGAATCAATTCAAAATATTTCTTTTAAAGTAGATTTTGAACCATTTCTTCGCATTACAGAGTTAACCAAACTTCCGATAAATTCATTAGATATATATCAAATTGATACTGCAAAAAGTATTTTCGAAAATCTACAACAATTAAATACCTGGACGTACAAATTTCTTAATTTCAAAGCTGAAGTTACAGATATTTCTACAACTATTAATAGATTGTTATTAATTAGAGAAGGTGTTTGTCAAGACTTTTCTCATTTATTTATTGCTATTGCAAGAAAGAATGGAATTCCGTCCAGATATGTGTCAGGATATCTTCATCAAGGACACGGATACTTCGGCGATTTGCAAATGCACGCATGGGTCGAATGCTTCATTCCTAATATTGGATGGATAGGATTTGATCCAACCAATAATATTCTGAGTAATGAGAATCATATTAAAGTAGCTCACGGCAAAGATTATACCGACTGTCCACCTATCAAAGGTGTAATATTCTCGTCTGGCAGTAATGAAACCAACCATACTGTTCAGGTAATGGCACAGCAGCAATAACTATCTATTTTTGTTTTTTTTTAACAAATCTTGTATTTCATAATTTAAAATAAACTGCAAAAAAACGTAAAATTATTTCCTACTGAGTTGTTAAATCCTATTTTTGTCAAAAATTAAAAGAAATATGATTAATACTGAGACTTTACAGGATCTTAGGGAGCGCCTGGTTGCGTTAAGGAGGTATCTTTGACATTGATGCCAAACTTATTGAAATAGCAAACCAAGAAGAAAAAACATATGCCCCTGATTTTTGGGACAATGCACAGAAAGCCGAACAGTTAATGCGAGCTCTAAACGCAGAAAAAAAATGGGTTTCTGATTACGAGTCAAGTGTTACACTAGTTGATGATCTAGAAATAATTTATGAGTTTTTTAAAGAAGGTGATGCTTCAGAAACCGAGGTAGAAGAGCGTTACACCAAAGCAACTGAACTTATAGAAAGCTTGGAGTTCAAGAACATGCTAAGCGAAGAAGGAGATGCTATGAGTGCTGTTCTGCAAATTACTGCAGGTGCCGGCGGAACAGAAAGCTGTGATTGGGCAAGCATGCTGATGCGAATGTATCTGATGTGGGCAGAAAAGCAAGGCTTTAAAGTAAAAGAACTAAATTATCAAGAAGGAGATGTAGCTGGTATCAAAACAGTAACCTTAGAAATAGAAGGCGATTATGCGTTTGGTTGGCTCAAAGGCGAAAACGGTGTACATAGATTGGTACGTATTTCTCCTTTTGATAGCAATGCCAAAAGACACACTTCTTTTGCTTCTGTATATGTTTATCCATTAGCTGATGATAGTATCGAAATAGAAATTAACCCATCTGATTATGAAATTATTACTTCCAGATCAAGCGGTGCCGGCGGACAAAATGTTAATAAAGTAGAAACCAAAGTTCAGCTTACTCATTTCCCTACAGGTATTCAGATTTCTTGCTCTGATTCCAGATCACAACACGATAACAGAGAAAAGGCGCTACAAATGCTAAAATCGCAGCTCTTTGAACTAGAGCTTAAAAAACAACAAGCGCAAAGGGACGAAATCGAAGCATCTAAAATGAAAATCGAATGGGGATCACAAATTCGAAATTATGTTATGCATCCTTACAAATTGGTTAAAGACGTGAGAACCGCAGAAGAAACCGGAAATGTGGAAGCGGTTATGGATGGAAACATTGATGCCTTTTTAAAAGCTTATCTGATGATGATGGGGCAAAAAAACGAAGATTAATATAATAAAAATGATAACAATATATCACAATCCTCGATGTAGTAAATCAAGACAATGTCTAGCCATTCTCGAGGATAAAAAAGAAGAACTAAATATCGTTAAATACTTGGATATTCATTTTACTGAAGAAAAATTGACCGAGATCATCAATATCATTGGGATAAAACCAATAGATTTAGTAAGAAAAAATGAGGCGGTATGGAAACAAGAGTATAAAGGGAAGGATTTTACAGATAGTCAAGTGATCAAAATTATGTGTCAACACCCTAAACTTATCGAACGACCTATAGTTATTAAAAACAATAAGGGAATTATCGGAAGACCCCCAGAAAAAGTAATTGATATTTTATAAAAAAATTAAACCCTTGAATTTTAATTCAAGGGTTTAATTTTTTACTCTTTGTATAAATTATTTATTGAGGAATTGGATTACTTACATTCATATCACCATTAAAGCTTTCCCCTGCAACACTGATAGTAAAGCTGGTTCCATTTCCAGAATCACCCAGACTTGGATTATGTGATCCTGTAAAGATGGCAATTTCATCTAACGGCATAGTAAATTGAAAAGAAGCTTCAGAAACCATTGGGTTTGTATCATCTGCTGATATTAAACAATCTTCTCCCGGAGCAAGTCCCCAGCACGTTATTCCAATACCCAAGCGTGTCGAATTAGAATCCCTTACCTGAATATTTGCATTACCGCTTCCTGAACCGCCGGAATTCATGGTTACCACAACCGAAGACCCTGCAGGCGCAGTTAACCGACCTGTTGCCCTATTAAAACTTACCGGATCGACCACATTAATGGTTCTGATTACTTGATCGGCCGCATTATTGGCTGCGTCCCTAACATTATACGTTCTGGTATAAGTTCCCGCTGTACTAGTATTCACAAAAGTACCTCCAAATACTATTTCGCTAGTCAAATTACCATCTACGTTATCAGATGCAGTGGCAGTTTCTGTATAAGTATCATTAACTGATAAGGTAATACTTGAAGGACCATTTAATACTATCACAGGTTTTATATCATCAACCACATTGATGGTTTTAATAATTTCGGTAGCAGGATTACCAGAAGAATCGGTAACATTATATGTTCTTGTAAAAGTTCCAATTGTATTGGTATTTACAAAATTTCCTCCAAACACTATCTGATCTGTTATTGTACCATCGAAATTATCGGTCGCAGTGGCAGTTTCTGTGTAAGTTGCACCTATTCCTATAGTTATATTGTTCGAACTATTTAGATCGATCACCGGAGCAACATCATCAACAACAATGATCGTTCTAGTCACTTGTTCCGCACTATTATTTGAAGAATCGGTTACATTATAAGTTCTTGTATAAGATCCTAGTGTATTTGTATCCACAAAATTACCTCCAAAAACGATTTGATCATTTAAATCTCCATCAACATTATCAGATGCAGTAGCAGTCTCTATATAAGTATCAAAAACTGTTATTGTAATCGTTTCAGGTCCGTTCAAGTTAATAACAGGAGCCTCTAGGTCCGGATCAATTAACTCTAAGGTTATATTTGAACTTTTCGTAATGGGTGTAGTGTTAGCATTAGTTACCTCAAATCTAAGCTCATTGGTCCCGCTTACGCTTCCAGAATATAATCCGGTAGTTACACCCACAGCTATAGGAATTTCGCTATCTTCCGTATAGGCCACTCCGTTATACTCAATAGTTCCCGGCTTATTTGCCAAAAATAACATCGTATAATTTGAGTTGCCAACTGTTTCTTCTATCACAAAACTGAACTCTATCGGAGTATTTGTAAATTGTGGATCAACCGGCGGAGCAAAAACTGAAAATGTAAAATCAGGAGTTTCAGTAACTTCAATTAAAATCGTTTCAGTTTTACTAATTCCTAAACTACTGGTTGCCGTCAAAATCAATTCTACCGTTCCAACAGTAGCACCTTCAAACGTCCATGTAGTATCACCCACAGGAACTTCAATATCTGTTAAAGGATCAACTTGAACACCATCAACCGCTATCGTACCGGTTCCTAACATATCTGCGTCAGGAGTTCCGAATTCGTATTGCACATTATAAGTAGCCGTACTAATTTCAGTAATATTCAAATTCAAGTCCAATGCACCATCTACGTAAGTATTCTCTGGTAAAGCTATTGCATCGAATGTAAAATCTGTATCTCTTACATTATAAACAATTACAAAATCTTCTTCTCTGTTGGCTCTATCCTTCAATGTAATGGTTACCCTATTTGTACCAATTGTGGTCCCCAGATATTCTATGGTATATTGAGGCCCTTCAGGCAAATCAACAAACTCATTCTCGATTATTGCTACATTGTTTACAGCATAGGTTCCTGCGCCTTCTGTAACATTATATTTGATTTGATAATCGCCTGCATTCACATCTGTTCCGGAGATTATTGTAAATTGTGATTCTTCTCTGGTATTAACAAATGCATCTAAAGTTGTTTCGCTAAATTCAACTTTAAAAAATACTACTAAATCATCAGTAATCTCCTTGGTACAGGCAATTCCGATAAATAGTAAAACAATTCCTGATATAAAATATTGATAAAACTTTTTCATTTTAATCCCTTATGTTATAAAGTCTTTTTGATAGAAGACCTGATTACAAAACTTTATTTTAAAATTAATTTAACACCGAGTCCAAAGTAAGGTGAAAACTCTCCGATTTCACTATTAAAGTGATATGTTTCCTGTGCTTTAATATTTATAGCTATGGTGGGTATCAGAAAAATATCTGCATCTAATCCGGCATAAGCTCCGAAAACAACTGTATTTGGGTCAAAATCCAATAGTAAATTATTTTCAAGAATCTCGTCACCATTATTTACACTTTCATACCCAACGGTTCCTCCGGCTCCTAAAGCGAGAGCAAAAGTTCTTTTGTTATTTCTAAGTACATCAAAAAAGAAACCAGCATTAAAAGCATAGAGATTTACAGGTACATCTACATTTTTATAGTCCAAATTCGTGAAATTAGCCTGAACATTAAATTGTAAATAATCGAATTCATTTACCTTATAATCAAGAGTTACCAATCCTCCAAAACCTCCATCAACATAACCTCCTGTTAATGACAAAGCAGTTTTATGACTCTGTCCGTAGATTGAAATTGAAGAAAAAAGAACAAATACGACTAATAAATACTTATTAATTAGAAGTTTTTCCATAAATCTTATTTTGTGATATTTTAATTACATAATTTTTCCGCAAAAAACAGCTGCAAAACTAAAAAACGCAAACGTAATTTACACTATAATTATTGTGTCTTTGTTGTAACTAAATTCTTTCAAATCTTAAAGAATTATAGATGTCATTGACGTTTTGTTAAATTAACAAAACACTTTTCAACCGTAACTATCTAAAAACAAATACAGTGCATTATTTAACAACGCTTTAACCACAATGCTACTAACCGAATCCTATTTTTGAACACAAACTTTCAGAAAAACATGAAAAAAATTATTTTTTTTTTATTCATCTACTTTATTGGTATTTCATCTTTTGCGCAACAAAAGGAAGTGAAAATAACTGGTAAAATTATCGATAAAGAAACACAGGAACCATTAGAATATGCAACAGTTGCATTTATAAATCCAAAAGACAACAAAGTTTTAACCGGCGGAATCACGGCATCTGATGGTAATTTTAGTATCAAAGTTCCATCAGGAGTATACACAGTTTCCTTTGAGTATATTTCCTTTAAAAAAAAGATAATTCCTCAGCAAAAACTATTTAAAAACACGAGTCTTGGAACTATTGGTCTGGTTTTGGACACAGAATCTCTAGACGACGTTGTTGTAATTGCCGAAAAAACTACGGTAGAAATAAAGCTTGATAAAAAAATATACAATGTAGGAAAGGACTTGACGGTAAGTGGTGGTACTGTAAGCGATGTGTTGGACAATGTGCCGTCAGTTTCTGTAGATGTTGAAGGAAATGTTGCCCTAAGGGGAAATGATAATGTTAGAATACTAATCAACGGAAAACCTTCTGGTTTGGTTGGATTAAATAGCACAGATGCTTTAAGACAGTTACCTGCAGAATCAATTGAACGAGTAGAAGTAATTACCTCTCCGTCCGCCAGATACGATGCTGAAGGGACTGCAGGAATTCTTAATATCATATTACGCAGAAGCAAATTACAAGGACTCAATGGTGCATTGACCTTCAATACAGGATATCCGTTGCAGGCTGGTATCTCAGGAAATTTAAATTACAGAACAGGAGATCTGAATTTTTTCACCACATCGGGATATAATTATCGAGAAGTGCCAGGAAATTCTTTATCTGAAACTCGTTTTTTCAATATTGATCCAGATACTCAAATTGACAACCCGGACACTTTCCTAAATGAAAAAAGAATTTTCGATAGAGTACGGAACGGGATCAATACAAATGTTGGTGTAGAATGGTATATTAATGATAGTTCTTCATTAACAGGTTCTTTTTTATACCGTTCTAGTGATAATGAAAGAAACACAACCAATCTCATTACAGAACCCGACGAAAACGGAAACATTTTAAGTAGCAACCTGCGCTTAGATCCTGAGATTGAGGATGATATCACTAAACAATATTCCATCAATTATAACAAAGATTTTAATGATAGTGGCCATAAGTTAACTTTTGATTTTCAGGTTGAAAATAGCGAGGAAATTGAAGATTCCAGAATCACTCAGGAAAATATCTCTACCATTGAATTGGTAAACACTACAGAACAACAAAATCGTATTCTTCTGCAGGCAGACTATGTGCTCCCCATTGGTGATAAAAGTCAGTTTGAGCTTGGATACAGAGGGAATTTTAACGAATTAGATACAGATTTCTTAGTTCAGTTTGATAATAATGGAACGATTGTAACTGATACAAGATTATCTAACAACCTTTTGTTTAAAGAACAAGTAAATGCAGCATACACTCAATATGGAAGTAAAATAGGAAAATTTTCTTATTTGTTGGGACTCCGAGTGGAAAGCACCAGAATTACGATTGATCAAAAAACCAGTGGTGATTTTGACAAAAAGATATACACGGATTTATTTCCTACCATAAATCTAGGATACAAACTAACTGAAAAACAGACGTTAACTCTTGGTTATAATCGAAGAATCCAAAGACCGCGCTCTCGTTTTATTAATCCGTTTCCTTCCAGATCCAGTGCTACCAATATTTTTCAGGGTAATTCTGATTTAAATCCCAGCTATTCTAATGTATTTGATTTTGGATATCTCAATAGAATGGGAAAGTTAACATTAAATTCATCCATCTATTACAACCGTTCTTCGCAAATATTTAATTTTATAGCAGAAGACACGGGAGATACGGCAGTTATTGGTGATGGAACCCTAGTTCCTGTTATTCGAAGAAGACCTATAAACTTATCTAATTCGGATCGGTTTGGGTTTGAATTTACGCTTACCTACAATCCTACTAAAAAATGGAGAATTAATGGTAATTTCAATGCTTTTCAAAATAATATCACGGGCGATTTCAACGGTCAAAATTTTGATGCAGAAAACTTTAGTTGGTTTGCCAGACTTAATAATAAAATTACCCTACCCGCAAAAATTGATTGGCAAACTACCGCATTCTATGCAGGACCTAGTGAAGATGCTCAAACTAAAAGAGAAGGAATCCTAAGTGTTAACTTAGCTTTTAGCAAAGATCTTTTTAAAGAAAAAGCTTCTTTAACTTTTAATGTAAGTGATCTTTTTAACAGTAGAAAACGTCAAAGCGTATCTACAACAGAAACTTTTATTACGGACGGTGAGTTTCAGTGGAGGGAGCGAATTTTTACATTATCTTTTACATATAGATTTAATCAGAAAAAGAAACGACAAAGATCAAGAGGTAACTTCAATGGTGGTGAGGAAGAATTTGAAGGTTAAAAAAATACTGCACAATACATTTACCTGACTAATCTTAGAAACAAAAAAGGGAGTTGATGCATCAACTCCCTTTTTGTAATATATAACTAATATAATACTTATGCTTCTTCTCTTGCCTTACGTTTGGCTTCTTGTTTTAATTTAAAATTTTCTATAGTAGCACCAAATATCCAGTAAGGTACTACAAAGGTTAATAAAAATATCATCAACCAAAATCCTATAGTAAGGATCGTTAAGAATGCTAAAAAACCAAGGTATTGATCAAATTCGAACATAATAGTAATCTAATTTCAATTTTTGCCAAAGATAATAACTCTTCACTTTATCTCATAGTATAAATAAGATTTATTTTAAAAACTAAATTTTTAAGAGTATTACCTTTTAAAAAGTACATTCTTTATAGAGAAATAGCTTTACAAATTCTTAAATTTGCGCTTCTTAAAACAAATCATCACCACTATGGAATATAGAATAGAAAAAGATACAATGGGCGAGGTAAAAGTCCCTGCTGATAAACTTTGGGGTGCCCAGACAGAGCGTTCCAGAAACAACTTTAAAATTGGCGCACCTGCATCGATGCCTTTAGAAATAGTATATGGTTTTGCATATCTCAAAAAAGCGGCTGCTTTTACAAACTGTGAACTTGGTGTATTACCTATAGAGAAGAGAGACCTTATCGCACAAGTATGTGATGAAATTTTGGAAGGAAAACACGATGATCAATTTCCGCTGGTGATATGGCAAACGGGATCTGGTACACAAAGCAATATGAACGTAAATGAGGTTATTGCGAATCGTGCTCATCAATTAGCGGGAAAAACTATTGGAGAAGGTGAAAAAACCATTCAGCCTAATGATGATGTCAACAAATCTCAATCCTCTAACGATACTTTTCCTACAGGAATGCATATTGCTGCATATAAGAAAATTTTGAAAGTAACGATCCCGGGCATCAAACAATTAAGAGATACGCTTAAAAAGAAATCAGAAACATTTAAGGATGTTGTGAAAATAGGACGTACCCATTTTATGGATGCTACCCCTCTTACAATAGGACAAGAATTATCTGGTTATGTATCACAATTAGATCACGGTCTTAAGGCATTAGAAAACACCCTACCTCATTTAGCAGAACTTGCATTAGGTGGAACTGCTGTAGGTACAGGATTAAATACACCTAAAGGGTACGCAAAAAGAGTTTCAGAATTTATAGCTCAATTTACAGGGTTACCATTTATAACGGCAGAAAACAAATTTGAAGCATTAGCTGCTCATGATGCATTTGTAGAAACACACGGTGCTTTAAAACAGATCGCAGTATCACTTAACAAAATAGGAAACGATATCAGAATGCTAGCCTCTGGTCCAAGAAGTGGAATTGGCGAGTTAATTATTCCTGCTAATGAACCTGGGAGCTCAATTATGCCCGGAAAAGTAAACCCAACTCAATGTGAAGCGCTAACAATGGTTTGTGCACAGGTGATGGGTAACGATGTAGCCATTGGCGTAGGCGGAATGCAAGGTCATTTTGAACTGAATGTCTTTAAACCAGTAATGGCAGCCAATTTATTGCAAAGTGCTCAGCTTATTGGAGATGCTTGTGTCTCTTTTGACGAACATTGTGCGCAAGGTATTGAACCAAATCGTGCAAGAATAACAGAATTGCTTAATAATTCATTGATGTTAGTCACAGCTCTTAATACCAAAATTGGCTATTATAAAGCTGCAGAAATAGCAAACACAGCCCACCAAAATGGTACAACTCTCAAACAAGAGGCAGTGGCATTAGGCTACGTTACCGAAGAAGAATTTGATCAATGGGTAAAACCAGCGGATATGGTAGGTGCGCTTAAATAGATGAAACTTCTTATACACGTTACCGAGGCCAGGTGTTTATTCATCTGGCTTTTTCATATATATTATTGCTCATATCATACTTTCAGTTTTTGTTAAGGAATTTTAACATTACACTAACTATCTAAAAATATTTCTTGTTCACAAAATAATCTAACTTGCACATTTAAATTCGCACAAACTCAATCATAATGACCAACTTTAGCTTAAGAAAAAATAGTTTTTTAAAAACTTCATATATCGGAGCCTTACTCCTAGTAATTTTTTCTACTACCGGAACTGCCCAACAAACCATTAATGGAACATTACAACACGATGGCATAACGCGTACTTATATTTTATATGTTCCTGCATCATATTCTCCAGATACTAATGTCCCATTAGTATTTAATTTTCATGGTTACACTTCTAATGCAAATGATCAGATGTTTTATGGAGATTTCAGATCTATCTCAGATAGAGAAGGTTTTTTGATAGCACATCCAATGGGTACCGTAGACAATGTTGGGAATACTCATTTTAATGTAGGATGGGGAACCAGTAACATCGATGATGTTGGATTTACAGAAGCTTTGATTGATGAAATCTCATCAAATTATTCTATTGATGCAAACAGAATTTATAGCACAGGAATGTCTAATGGAGGGTTTATGAGCTATAAACTCGCGTGTGAGCTTAGCGATCGCATCGCAGCTGTAGCATCTGTGACAGGAACTATGAACAAAAACCAACCCAATAACTGTAATCCAATACATCAAATGCCGATTATGGAAATTCACGGTACCGCGGATACAACAGTACCTTATCAAGGCGCTAATTGGATAGAATCTACACCAGATGTTATTGATTATTGGGCCAATTTTAATAATTGCGATAGTGTTCCTGAGATAACAAATATCGAAGATATAGCTCCCAATGATGGATCTACAGTAGAATATCAAGTATTTAAGAATGGAGATAATGGTGCCAGAGTTGAACATTATAAGGTTATTAACGGAGGGCACAAATGGCCAGGTACAGCTTTTAATTCTTCGGGAACAAATTATGATATAGATGCATCAGCTTTAATATGGGAATTCTTTTCAAAGTACGATATTAATGGTCTAATAACCACACTTTCTGTTGAAGAAATCGGAGAAAATGATATCCTAGTTGGTGTGTACCCAAATCCAGTAAACTCAGAAATTACTATCCATCTTAAAACTCAAGAACCTAAAATGTACGCTCTATTTTCCATTGACGGGAAACTTGTTTCTAAAGGATATGTATCACAAAATAAAAATAAAATAGATGTTTCAACATTAGTCTCAAATACTATGTACTTCCTTAATATTGAAAACACTACCGTTAAAATACAGAAGAAGTAATATACTACTATAAAAAAATTTCATAAAAAAACCAGATGCGTGTGCATCTGGTTTTTTGTCCCCACTATAATAACTAACTATTAGAATTTCCCCATTAATTCTAATAAATTGTATCTTCCAATTTACAATTGCATCCTATCTGTGTATCGCGTGACTGCAAGCACTTGGAAGTTCTCTTAAAAATTCTCTTATAAATTTGAAGTTAATGCGAAATGATTTCATAATATCGTTGTGTAAAATTGTTGAATAGACTCTTATTTTTTATTAATTATTGTTTAGAATATCAAATGAAATATATAAATCCCCATATTTCCTTACTTATTCTTATCTATGAATAGCGTGACTACTAGCCTTAGGAAGTTCTCTTAAAAATTCTAAAATAAAACGAAAGTTGATGCCTGGTAAATTCATAATATTCTGTGTGTAAAAATGGTTAATAAATGTTTTTTAAATCTCTGATACAAATATACTTCAGGAATACCTATCGCACAATGGGGGAAAACACCCGAAATGCATAGTGAGATACCCCCTAAAAGAATAAAATATTGATTTTTAGTGTTTTATATTAAAAAAAAGAATCATAATTACACAAATGAAGTTCCTATTATCTTAAAATTTTTATTTTGTTTTCTTCGTTGGGTATGAATACGTTATAACATTACTAAAAAGAATGATTCTTTTAAGACTTCTATAATGTGGATTATATTGCCCAAACTTTGCAAAAATTGTGTAAAAACATAAATATGTGTAAATTCGTCATCCCAAAACTATCAACTGATGAAAACCTTCATTACTCCTACACTCCTTTTATCTGCTCTATTATTTCTTGTGATCAACCCCATCAAACAAAATAAATCAGATACTACCTATATACCTATAAGTTCTATTAATACGATAAAAATACCGATAGAAGTCCTTGGTGAAGAAGGAATCATCGTGGAGCGTACCTTTTCAATAGACAATCAAACGTTTTCAAACACCACTAAAATGTGGTTTATGATTAACAACCTAAGTTACCAAAACAAAGGATCTATAAAGATTAATGATGCATCGTGGCTACCTCTGAATCATAGTACAACGCAAGTCCATCCTAAAGAATTAGCCTACGGAGGAATGGTTCACGGAGGATTTAATACCATACGACTAACAATTCCGGTAAGCGGATTAAAAGAAGGAAATAATACTATACGATTTAGGTTTGATACATCTGATGGTGTTTCCATCGGATATCGTGTGATCAAAATGAATTTGATCGATTCAAACGATAATAAATTGTTACCAGAGAGCTTTTTTGTACAGGAGGATCCCAGTAATTGGACTGCACCAGATAATAGCTCTATTCAAAACGGTGAAAATTTATGGTTCAATAAAGATTTATGGAACCACTACCCATTGAATAATAATGAAGGATTTTGGTATGGAAAGACGATCCCAGCCAGAAGAACCATAAGAGCTAAATGTACAGATTGCCACACGCAAGATGGAAGAGATTTAGAGATGTTTAGTTACTCTAACCTATCCATCATTGAACGTTCTAAATTCCACGGATTGACAGAACAAGAAGGAAAAGACATCGCTGCTTATATCAGAAGCCTATCGACTCAAGCTAATATAGGCAGGTATGGTAGACCGTGGAATCCTCCATATCAGCCAGGTCCTATTTTAGAAGACCGTCCCATAGAACAATGGGCAGCCGGAGCAGGATTAGAATGGGTACTGGAAAATGATTCAGATATGGCTCCATATATTTTTACAAATGGAACTAGTAAGATTGGGGTGAGAAGTGTTTTTGATTCAGATAAAATGGATGATCGCACACTTTTACCACTTTCGATACAATTTCCCGATTGGAAACATTGGTTACCTATAGTGCATCCAAAAGATGCTTATACTAAAAATGAATGGTGGAATACTAGCTTACCAGATGCTAAGAACCCTATAAAAAACTATGAAGCTATAAGGGCCCAATTTATAAATAACTATAACCCTAATACTATTGAAAGTTTTAACGTACCTCAGAAATTACGTTATTTAGGAGTCGGACTTGACGGAAGAACTGGTTTTAGATATTTCTACCAACATGGTGCGGTAGACACAAAACACTGGAGGTCTGAAGGAGGAAATGCGAATCAACACTTAACAAATGGTATTGATCTAGAAATGGCAAAAACTAGTATGGCTAGACTTCAGGCTGTAAAGTATTTTGAATTGGTTAATGAATTTAATCTACAGGATAAAGCACCTCAAACAGTTCCTAATGCAGAAGAAGATCAACCTCTAGACAGACAATGGCCGGTAAAATGGTATTCAGTTTTTGAAGTACCTGCTCATTTTACTTCAGACAATAGCAGACATTATACAGGTCAAGAGCAAAAGACAGGCCATTATGAAACCACAACTTGGTATAACTTGCAATTTGTAATCAACGGAGGAAATGGTTTTGTAGGAGGAACCACGCCTACTGATTTTAATTATCACACCCCTTTTATGGGATTCTCAGCATATTACTCTGGTATATCAGAACCACTTAGGAGGTTTTCAGCCATAAACCATATGTATCAAATACGTACTTGGTCAGGAAACAATGGACCCGGAAACGAAGGGTTTAGAATATCCAATCAAGGAATATGGGAAATGATGGGAAGTAGCAATAGTAATCAAGAGTTTCATAATCCTTCTTATGACATTGTAAAACAATTAGATGATATCGAAGACGGGTTGTCTGACAATGTATTAGAAGCTATGCTTCTTCAGTTTCTTAATGAAGCTGAAAAATACGACCTAAGTACTTGGCCTAGGACAGAAAACGGTGGGAATTATCAATTAGATTCCGCCAATAAAACCACCAATGATTTAATAACAATTCAACATAATGGGACGCCAAGTAATCAGAGGCTATTATATCATTATGCAGATAAATTTTATGATATTATTCCAAGAATTAGGGATAACTTTAATGTCCATTGCGGTATTTTAAATAGAATTACAAATTGGTGTAAAGCTGCGTGGCCTTTAATAGATTTTGAAAAATATATAATAGATAATTGTGGTGATGAAGTGTTAAATTGTGATAGCACTGCTATTGAAAATAGAAATATTTATAAAATAAAAACAACACACGATAAATGTATTAATGCCACAGAGAGCAACGGATATAACATCACTCAACAAACTTGCTCTGATAATGATACTGGAAAATGGATCTTAGAAAATGCAGATAGTGGATATTATTATATAAGTAATATAAACACGGGTAATTATATGAGTACCACTGGTAATAGTAATGGTGATCACATTGAAGAAGCTACTTTTTCTGGTAATGACAATCAACAATGGCAAATAGTAGAAAAAGACAATTGTAAATTCAACATTATCGCCAAAACTTCTAATAAATGTCTGGATCTGAAAAGTGGAAACAGCGCAGATGGTACTCGCTTTCAATTATGGGATTGTGTGAATACCAGCAGTGAAAATCGCGAATATAGTTTTGAGTTTTTAGAATCAGAGACATTAAGTATAGAAGATCATATCGTACCAAAGATTCAATTATTTCCAAATCCAACTGATTCTAGTTTAAAAGTTAAAATACCTAAGAGTTTTGAAAACCATAAGACAAAAATTAAAATCTATGATTTTACGGGCAGACTTGTTATGGAATTAAATACCCAAGAAAGCCTAGTCAACATAGATTTAAACAACTTAAATTCTGGAAGTTATTTTTTTAGAATCATACATAATAATACATCATTTGATAAGATAGTCATCAAAAAATAGTTGCAATTTTCTATAAATTAAAAGGCAGTGTAAAATTAATTACACTGCCTTTTAATTTATGCTTGATGTTCATCGAGTTTGCTATGATAAACAAGTTTCTTCTTTAAGAACGTTAACTTTCTCTAACGCCTGCTCCAAATCCCAAATCAAATCCTTCGCACTTTCTACTCCAATTGATAATCGAACCAATTGATCGGTAATATTCATTTGTTGTCTCTGTGATTCATCTACCCCGGCGTGCGTCATTGTTTTTGGGTGTTCTGATAAACTTTCTGTACTTCCTAAACTTACTGCCAGTTTCATTAATTTCAGGCTATTAAGAAACATAAAAGCTTCTTTTTCACCACCAACAATATCAAAAGAAACCATCGCTCCCGGAGCAGAACATTGTTTCCTATAGATCGTGTGCGCTTCAGTCCCTTCTTCCAATAATCCCAAATAATATACTTTTTCAACTTTAGGGTGTTGATTTAAGTAATCGGCAACGACTTGAGCATTCTGTGTCTGTTGGTCCATACGTACCTTAAGAGTTTCTAAACTTCTTAGCATAAGCCACGCTGTGTGCGGACTTACCATATTACCCAGAAATGTTCTAAGAGTTTTTACACGAATCATTAATTCTTTGTTTCCCAATACGGCTCCTGCTATTAAATCACTATGACCTCCTATATATTTTGTAGCAGAATATAACACAAGGTCTGCTCCACATTGTAATGGATGTTGCCATAACGGCCCCATATAGGTATTATCAACAGCTACTAAGGTTTTTCTTTCTTCTGTACTATATCTAGCAGCAATCTGACTAAACTTTTCTATGTCAACAATATCATTTGTTGGATTAGCAGGAGTTTCCAGATAAATCATAGCCAGTTTATCCGCTTTACCAGAAGCCTCTATCATTTCCTCTACTTCTTCCATACTCTGGTTAGGCATCACTCCTATAGTATTTACTCCTATTTTATCTAAAAAATGATGAATAAAATGATCTGTTCCTCCATAAACAGGATTACTATATACCAATAAATCACCGGGTTTTAAGAATTCTAATAAAACTGTACTAATAGCAGACATACCACTCTCAAATACTGCACAATCATCTGCTTTATCCCAAAGACATAATCTGTTTTCTAATATTTCTAGATTAGGGTTATTAATTCTACTATATATTAAGCCCAGCTCTTCTTTTTCTGACTTCTCTCGTAAGCCATAGGCCAACTCAAAAAAAGCTTTCCCTTCTTCTGCAGTTTTAAAAACAAATGTAGATGTTTGGAATATAGGACATTTGATCGCTCCTTCAGACAATTCTGGTTTGTAACCATAAGTCATCATTAAACTTTCCGGATTAAAATTGTGATCTTTCATAAGTTAGCTATTGTATAGTTTGTAATAATCGAAATTTAGTTTCCTCTTTCCTGAGAAAACACTACCGTTTCGTAAACAATAAAATTATTCTAAAAAGAATTAAAAACCATATTTTTACATAAATTCAGAATTAAAATTATAATAATATATTTTAAAAAGAATATTATTCTATTTTTGATAGATTAACGAAAAAAAAAGAGAAAAATATTATGGATAAAATAGATCGCTCCATCCTTAATTTATTACAAAAAGATGGCAAAATAACCATCAAGGAGATTGCAGAACGATTAAGCTTAACTACCACGCCAATTTTTGAAAGGGTTAAGAAACTGGAACGAGAAGGATATATAAAATCCTACAAAGCAATTGTTGATAGAAAGAAAGCAGGATTGCAACTTATGGTGTTTTGTAATGTAACCCTGAATTTACATCAAACAGATTACCTCAAAAAATTTGAAAAAGACATTCAGCAGTTTCCTGAAGTCGTAGAATGTTATCACGTGGCAGGAATGTTTGATTATTTAATAAAGATTTATGCTGAAGATATGGAACGTTATCAGCATTTTCTTTCTAATAAGCTAGCGTCATTAGAAAATATTTCTAAAGTACAGAGTTCTTTTGTGATGACTGAAGTCAAGGATTTTTCATTTTTACCTATTCCGTAAAATAGTATGAAAAAGATGGTAAATTAGTGACTAAATATTACCAAACGGAACAAGAATTTTTATAAAGGGGATAACGAACCTAAATTATAATGAAGCAAATATAGATACAAACAAGACATGTTATAGATTAATCATAAAGCACCTATTACAAACTTATCGGGGCTTTTTAAATCAAATACGATATCATTATTAGTAAAATGACAAACATCCAAAATGAAAGATTTTTACTTTTGAATTAAAATTACACATTTACCTTATATGAATACGAACACCACTTTTTTACTTTTTTTCACTTTTTTATCTATTATTTATGCTCAAAACAGCACCGCACAAGAAGAAACTTTTAACTCTGAAATAAAAGTTATTGTCGACAATGACATCTTTGCGGTATTCAGAGATTCTGACAGGTATTATTCCTACGGAATGGGTTTAGAGTATTCGTTTAAAACTGAAAAATTTTTGGGCCTACAAAATTTGTTCAAAAATAAGAAGGATGTTTTTTATTCTCTAGGTATAAAACTTGAAGGATACACTCCGGCAGAGGTAAGAGAGTTTGCCATGACTCCCGAAGTTGAAGATAGAGATGATTTTGATCGCCCATTCGCCGGATTATTGTATACAACCTTGGGAGCTACCTACGCTTTCGAAAGATCTTTCTTAAAATCAGAAATACTGGCAGGAGTAATCGGTCCCGCTTCTCAGGCCGGAGAAATACAAACGTGGTTTCACGAAAACATCACCGGAGATCCTGTTTATGATGGATGGCAGTTCCAATTAGAGGATCAATTCATAGTTAACTTCAAAAGTTCTTTTGCGTATGATTTTAATCCCGAAAATAAATGGTTTCACACTTATCTTGTAGGAACCGCGCATGTAGGAAATTTATATATAAGAGCTGCACCTCAAGCAGGTTTTAGAATTGGTAAATATGAAGGTATTGCCAATTCCAGTGGTTTTCATAATTCACTATTATTACCAAAGAAAAATTCGGAACTGTTCTTTAAATTCAATATAGAAACACGTTTTATCGCATATAACGCCACGATACAAGGAAATTTGTTTGATGATAAAGCCTATGGTGTAGATGATTTAAACAATATCTCTTGGCATCTGAGCAGCGGACTTTATTATTCTGTAAGTAGTTTCTCTATTAATTTTATCTATCTGTGGTCTACAGGTATACTAAACAAAACTGAAAATCACGGTTATGGGACATTCAATGTAGCTTATAGATTTTAGTGGTATTAAATAAATTTTATCCCATTATTTTAACTAAAAGTTCTTTCAGAATATCTCCAGGAGGAAGATTGCTTGCTCCTACTCCTTTACTTTTAACGTCTGCTTCTCTGAGTAAAGCAATGATCTGGCTCACTTTTTTCATGGGATAATTTCGAGCAGCATCAGCGTAATCACTCACAAAATAAGGATTGATTCTAAGAACACTAGCAACATTGTTTTTTGATTTATCAGAAAGTCCGTGATACTGCAATACCTGCGAAAAAAAACTAAACAATAAAGAAATGGTTACAACCAATGGATTGTCTTTTGGATTCTGTGCAAAATAATTGATAATCCTATGCGCCTTCAATACATCTCGAATACCTATTGCTTTACGTAGCTCAAAATTATTAAACTCTTTGCTAATTCCAATATTCTCTTCAATCTTATGAGCTGTGATTTGCTCTCCCTTCGGAATAATCAGTTTCAGTTTTTCTAATTCATTATTGATCTTACTCAAATCTGTACCCAAAAACTCTACCAACATCTGAGCAGCTTTTGGTTCTATGCTGTATGTAGCACCTGCCAAAACTCTTCGAATCCAATCAGAGACTTGATTTTCATACAGTTTTTTACTTTCGTAAATAATTCCGCTTTTGGCAACAGTTTTATAGAGTTTTTTACGTTTATCAATTTTTTTATACTTGTAGCATAGTACCAAAACGGTGGTGGGTTGGGGATTTTCAGCATAATCCGCTAACTTCTCGATCGTTCTGGACAAATCCTGTGCTTCTTTTACAATGACCACTTGTCGTTCGGCCATCATAGGATATCGCTTTGCATTAGAAACAATATCTTCGATGCTTACATCACGACCATAAAGTACCATTTGATTAAATCCCTTTTCTTCTTCGGCTAAGATGTTCTTGTCGATAAATTCTGAAATTTTATCGATATAGTACGGTTCTTCACCCATTAAAAAGTAAATAGGTTTTATATTTCCATTTTTTATATCGCTAACGATCTGTTTTACTTCATCCATTCAGAAAAAATCATCAAATTTGTGCTATGCAAAACCTAAACTTTCCGGCATACCAGTTCAGGTTCAAAAGTAGCGAAAATAAAGTTTCTATTTTTGACAGAATTCGCAAAAAATTCATCATTCTCACTCCAGAGGAATGGGTAAGACAACATACTACCCATTATCTAATTGAGGATAAAAAATATCCTGAAAGCCTTATGAATGTAGAGAAACTTGTAAAGCTAAACGATACAAACAAAAGGTATGACATCATCATATTTAATCCTGACGGAAGTATTTTTTTAATTGTCGAATGTAAAGCTCCCACTGTCAAAATCTCTCAGGAGGTTTTTGACCAAATTGCACGTTATAACCTCGCATTGGATGCAGAATATCTTATGATTACTAATGGATTAGATCATTATTTCTGTCAAATGGACTATAACAAAAAACGATATACTTTTCTTGAAGACATTCCAGATTATAGATAGAAACGTTGTTGTTTAATAATCCCAGTTAAGAACTTTGGGTCTTCCAGGCTTTGAAACTCTAAATTAAAGGTATTTATTTGCATTAGTGAACATAGCTGTAGTCATATTAAACTGGAACGGACGCTCATTACTGGAGCAATTTCTTCCGTCAGTAATAGAATATTCTAAAGAAGCAATTATCTATATAGCAGATAATGCCTCAACAGATGATTCTGTGACCTATATAAAAGCGTCTTTTCCTGAAGTGACAATTATTCAAAATGAAGTAAATGGCGGTTATGCTAAGGGTTATAATGATGCCTTGGCAAAAATTGATGCAGATGTATATTGTTTACTGAATAGTGATGTTGAAGTTACTAAGAACTGGCTTATTCCGATTATAAAAGCTTTTGAAGCATCAGAAAAAGTTGCGGCTATACAACCTAAAATTCTTGATTACAAAAGGAAGAACTACTTGGAATATGCCGGTGCAGCAGGAGGTTTTATAGATAAATTAGGCTATCCCTATTGTCGAGGACGTATTTTTGAAACACTGGAAGAAGATAAAGGCCAGTATAATGACACCTTGGAAATCTTTTGGGCAAGCGGAGCTTGTCTCTTTATTCGGAAATCAGTTTTTGAAGAAGTTGGAAAGTTGGATGAGGATTTTTTTGCGCATCAGGAAGAAATTGATCTTTGCTGGCGGATACGAAATCACGGTTATAATATTAAATATGTGGGTGCTTCTGAAGTCTATCATCTTGGCGGAGCGACATTAGAGACAGTGAATCCCAGAAAGACGTTTCTTAATTTCAGAAACAACTTATTAATGATGGTAAAAAATACTTCTGGAGTATCTATTTGGTTTATAATCTTTGTTCGTATGTTACTGGATGGAATTGCAGCAATCAAATATATTTTTGAGAGAAAACCATCACATTGTTTAGCAATTCTGAAAGCTCATTTCAGCTTTTACAAAAATTTGTCAACTTTTATTAAAAAACGAAAAAAATCAAGGGACACAAGGAAATATTATTCTGTTTCTTCCGTTGTATGGCAGTATTATATTTTAAACAAAAAACTATTTAACCGTTTGTAGGGTTATATTCATTAAATTATTGTTAACAACACGACATTGCGTCACAATTTTAATAATTTTGAGTTATATAACCAGAATAAGACTAAAAACACATTTTCTAATGAAAAAAGCAATGATTATCGGAGCTTCAATGGCTGTATTATTATCTTCTTGTGTATCACAGAAGAAATTTGCAGACCTAGAAGCAAAACAAAAAGAAACCCAAGATTTATTAAATACTGCAACTGTTAAGTTAAATAGCTGTCTCGAAGAAAAGGCAAGTGAAAGTTCTGAGTTAAAGGTTTTAAGAGACCAGGTAAATAATCTTAAGAATCAGAATTCAGCGTTATTAAACAATGTTGGAAACCTTGCTACCTTATCAACTAAGGAAGCAGAAAACCTAGAGAGATCTTTAGAAAGTATTAAAGAAAAAGATTTACAGATCAAAACAATGAATGATGCATTGAATAAAAAAGATTCTGTAACACTAGCATTGGTAACTAGCTTGAAAGGAGCTTTAGGAAATCTTGCTGACGAGGACATCGAAGTAAATGTAGAAAAAGGAGTAGTTTATGTTTCTATTTCTGATAAACTTTTATTTAAAAGTGGTAGCTATAATGTTTCTACCAGAGCTAGAGAGGTGTTAGGTAAAGTAGCGAAGGTAGTAAATGATAAACCAGACATCGAATTCTTAGTGGAAGGACATACTGATGATGATCCAATTAAAGGTAATAAAGTATTAATTGATAATTGGGATCTGAGTGTAAAACGGGCTACTGCAGTGGTGAGAATTTTACAGAATGATTTTAAGGTAGATCCTAAACGTATGACTGCTGCCGGAAGAAGTTATTATGTTCCTGTAGCAAATAATGACACTTCTGCCAACAAAGCTAAAAACAGACGTACAAGAATCGTAGTTCTTCCTAAATTAGATCAATTCTATAATATGATCGAAGACGGAATGAAAAAAGCTACCGAAGGTGGTAATTAAAAAAGAATAAAGTACTTTTGAAAAAGGGTTAATGTAAAAGTTAACCCTTTTTTTTAGGTAAAGTTTCGAAAAATGGTATAAAAATTGAAACAAAACATTTGAAAAAAAGTCTCTTGTAACTCAAGACTAATTATTTAAAACAATGAGAAATCTATTTATCCTTGTACTTCTTTTTTCTTTAGGAACTGCAGAAGCACAGACATCGGCAAATACTGCTATCGGGGAAAATGAAAAACTGGTGTATACTGCATCTTACAATATGTCTGGTTTATTAACCAACCTTGCACAGGTTACCATGGAAACCACTAGAGTGAATACAGGTAAAAGTAACTACTTACGCCTTAAGTGTAATGCTGCTACTTATTCTAAATGGGATTCTTTTTTTAAAATCAGAGATGTCTATGAAGCTTATGTAAATCCTTCCAATCTTAAACCCTATCTATACAAAAGGGACATCAATGAAGGAGGCTATATAAAGAAAGAAAAATACGTATACAGCTATAAGAATAAAACAGTAAAAGCTACTATGCAAAAGAAAAAAGAGCCGAATACCAAAACTCTTAAAATGGGTAATAATACTTTTGATGTAGTTTCTACACTTTACCACATTAGAAATATGGATATTGCAAAGGCTCCGGCAGGAAGTAGCCAAAAGATGACAATTTTGTTTGACAGAAAACCACAGACTGCCTATCTTAAGTTGCTAGGAAAAGAATCAATTAGCACCAAAGTAATGGGTACAAAAGAGTGCTTTAAAATAGCCGTAAATAATGACGCGTTAAAAGGAACAAACCAAAATATCGTTTATCTTACTGCTGATGCAAATAAAGTACCCGTGTTGATAAAATTTAGTATTCCAGCCGGTACCGGTCAATTGACATTAACCCAGGCTTCTGGTTTAAAAAATTAAAAATATGAGAATTGCTTTATTATCTCTAGCAGCCCTATCAGCTTTCTTAGGAATCATTATGGCTATATTACCATTTGGAACACTTGGTGTTTTACCAGGTATTGTAGCTCTATTATCAGGCTTTGCGGCTTATTACATCTCTAAAAAGAAACAAAAACCTCAAAAACTGCCACTTTTATTTCTAACGATTGGTGTTTTAGTAATTGTAGCAAGTGGTTCTAAAACATTATGGGTAAAGGATGTAGTAGCTGTAGACACAGAGTTTCAGGAAAAAGAAGAGCAAAGTAAAGAAGAAGCTATAGAAGAGCTGAAAGAAATTGAGAATGAACTCGAAGAGATTGAAAATGATCTTGAAGAAATCGAATCCGAATAATCAATTACCAAACCCTACTATAGCCAGCTTGGAAATTTAGTTTGCTAAGTCTATAATCAATGCAGTATGCTTAGATAAATTGACTTGTTGAAGGTTTTTCAACTCCTTTTCTGTTAATATTTCTTTTCCTTTGGTATATCCATCTAATGACTTTTCGAAACGTTTCAAATCAAAAGTTGGATAATCCACATCACTGTTATTAATAATAATCATGGTCTTATCCGCATCTGTATATCTAAAATATACATATATGTTATCTTTTGGTTGATAGTGTGTAAGTTTACCATTATGGATAGATTTAGCATTTTTTCTCCAATTTAGAATAGTTTTTACATAGTTAAAAACTTCATTTTCTTGTGGTGTTCTACCCCATTCAGTAAAAGCATTTCGATCATCATCTTTCCATCCTCCAGGAAAATCCTGTCTTACTTTTCCATCAGGTCTTTTATTTTTCATTAAAATTTCATCCCCATAGTAAATTTGAGGAATTCCTCGGGTGGTTAAAGTAAATACCATACTTAACTTTAATTTTTCTACATCATCATCCAATAGAGCTAACAAACGATCTACATCATGATTTCCGTTAAAAACTTTATTATTTTTCGGATTTCCGTATACAAAATCCTCAGCTAATGTTTTATATACCTCTGAAATATCACCATTTGTTCCAAACGCTCTTATCAATGAATAATATAAGGCATAATCACTGATACTATTTACATTGGAGACATAGCCATCTTTGTTTACTTTGTCATTATTCCAATAGGATAAGTATGATGCCCGTTCTGCCCAGGTTTCTGCTACCATATAAAAGTCAGGATATTCTTGGGTCAGTGCTTTCATCCATCTAGACATAGCATGTTTATTTGGATAAGGATATGTATCAAGACGAATCCCGTCTATACCTGAATCTTCAACCCACCAAATAGAATTCTGAATCATATAAGTTGCCAGAAAATCATTTTCTAAATTTAGATCAGGCATATTAATATCGAACCATCCTTTTGTAAGTAAATCAAAATCGCTTGAAGACACATAGGGATCTGAAGCCGCTATATTAGTAAAATTACTACGTGTAAATGTATCCCATTGATTTACCCAATCCTTGGATGGTAAATCTTTCATCCACCAATGCCCTGCTCCACAATGATTAAACACCTGATCCATAATTACTTTCATTCCTTTTTCATGAGATTTTTTTACAAGTTTTTTATAATCCTCATTTGTTCCCAAACGTGTATCGGTTTTATAAAAATCTGATATCGCATATCCGTGATATGAATACTCTGGTTGATCATTTTCTAAGAATGGATTTAGCCACAAAGTAGTAACTCCCAGTTCTTCGAAGTAATTAAAATTGTCCAATATTCCTTTTAAATCTCCACCGTGTCTACCATTATCATCTTTTCGATTTGCTTTTTCCAGCGTGTCCTCTGTTGAATCATTGGTTGTATCTCCATTTGCAAAACGATCCGGTGTTATCAGATAAATCACATCTGCAGCTGTAATAGCCTGTCCTGTATATTGTCTTTTTTTTCTTGATTTTAACTGATATGTATGGCTGAAGGTTTGACCATCCTTTGTAAATTCTAGTAATATTTTTCCTGGTTTTGTATTTTCCGTTATAATTAAGTCTACAAAAAGATAGTTTGTATTCTCTACCTTATTTATTTTTTTTATCTGTACTCCGGGGTAACGAATAGAAACATCAAAAGTGGCTATGTTTTCTCCATGAATCAATAGTTGTAAATCCTGACTTTTCATTTGTACCCACCAAAAAGGTGGTTCTACACGGGTAATAATTTCTCTTTTTTGTGCTGTACCAAAAAAAGAGGTTGACAGGGTAACTACAAAAAGTAGCAGTATTCTTCTCATATAAAATATCATTGTTAATTATTTTAATTGTTTACACAACTAATAACCAGAGATCTTAAATCATTAACAATGTTCTTATACCAATTACTTAATCTAAGGACAGACAACCAGTAAACAAAAAAAATAGATGACAATCGGAAAGATTAAGAATTAAACAACTTTTTTTGCAGTATGTACTATATTACCGGTCGTTTGTCCTGAAATTTGTTTTTTTTATAAAAAAAATCAGATTTTAGTCTTTTCAGCTTATGTAAATCTAAATGAAGCATTTTCTTGTAAAAAAAATATTTTCAAATAGGATCGCTAGACATATAACGTACTGGATTGGATTAATTATTTTTTTCGGCATTACTTGGGGAACTTACGATAACGATTATATTCGTTCATTTACTATTCAGACGTTCAGTTTGCCTGCACGAATGATTTTGGTATACATTTCAATATATTTTCTGATTCCTAATTTTTTTATAAAAAAAAATATTGCAGCATTCATCGTTGCCTATATATTTCTATTATTAGCCACAAGTGTTGTTATACAGCGATCTCTTATGTTTTTTTATGTACAGCCAAACTACTTACCCAGTTGGCAGAGCGAAGGATATTTTACGATTACAGAATTAGTAAATACTATTTTGGATGTTAATATAGCCGCAATTATTCCATTAGGATTTAGCTTCTTTAAATTTTATCATAATTCGCAACAAAAAACCTTAACACTACAAAAAGAAAAGATTGAAGCCGAACTGAGCCAGCTTCGCAACCAGGTGCATCCACATTTTCTGTTCAATACCCTTAATAGTTTATATGCCTTGATCATAAAAAAATCAGATATTGCAGAAGTAGCTGTTCTAAAACTATCTAATTTAATGAGGTATATGCTGTATGAAGCCAATGTGCCGAAGGTTTCGTTAAGTAAAGAAATTGCATATTTGAGAAACTATATAGATCTTGAACAATTAAGATTTAATAAAATGATAGATATTAGTTTCCAATCAGAATTTGACAAAGATTATCAAATATCTCCTTTTTTATTAATTCCATTTGTAGAAAATGCCTTCAAACATGGTACGTCTTCTACTGCGAATTCTTGGATTGTCATCTCTATATTTGCCAAACAAACTCAACTTATGATGCAGGTAGAAAACAGTAAATTAAATACCGGGCACCAGGACGATTTTGGCGGTATTGGTTTTAAAAATGTAAAAAAAAGGTTAGAACTTTTGTATCCTGGTCAATTTTCATTAGAAACAGCGGACAGTGAATTATCATATCGCATTACGCTCACTCTAAAACTTATAAAAACTACTCTACATGGATACTAAAATTAAATGTATGGTTGTTGATGATGAGCCATTAGCAAGAGAAATTATTGAGAATTATATTGCTAGAATCGACCATCTGCAACTAGTATCTTCCTGCGCAAACGCGTTAGAAGCATTTAATATTATTGCAAAAGATAAGGTTGATTTAATCTTTCTCGATATACAAATGCCAGAATTAACTGGAATTGATTTTCTTAGAGAACTAAATCCTGCTCCCAAAATTATCTTTACAACGGCTTATAGTGATTATGCAGTGGATGCATTTCATCTCGAAGCCATTGACTATTTATTAAAACCAATAGAGTTTTCTAGATTTCTAAAATCAATACATAAGGTCTTGAAATTAATATCAACAGCTTCAACTCAAATCAACCTCAACACTGACTTACCAAAAGAAGCAAATTATCCAGATACTTTTATATATCTAAAAGTTGAAAAAAAAATGCAAAAGATATTTCTTAAAGACATTCTTTTTATTGAAAGTCTGAAAAACTATATTCGAGTCAAAACTATAGATCGAGAAATCATTGCTTACAAAAGCATCAGTAATATTGAAAGCTTGCTACCCGGATCGCGATTTATAAGGGTACATCGTTCCTTTATAATCGCTATTGACCATATAGATTCTTTTTCATCTACAGAAATAGACCTAAAAGGAATAAGAATACCAGTAGGTAGAAATTACAAAGAATCAGTCAAAGATTCGCTGGGATACTTTTAATAATACCCGATACAAATAGTTAACCATTCAAAAACTCATCTGTTTCCAAAGAGAATTCTTCAATTTCAAAGGCAAAATCTTGTATCGAATCAGAAAAAGAAATGATAAAAATTGCGACAACTAATAGGTAAATTTCTGTTACTTTTTTCATAATAATAACTTTTAAAGTTGCTCCTATAAATTTACTGTAAAGTACAGAATCCTAGGACAACAATATTAGCAGATATATATTCGATTTTAACCATATTTCGATCCTGATTTCATAATAGAAAATATAAAAAGCAGCATGGTTAGTGCTGCTTTTTGAGTGGTTGAGTTAATAATGAAACAATTAAATACTAACTTTCTTTATAAACGTTCTATCCTTTAATGAGAAATATAATAGATATTCACCCTTAGGCATTTTAGAAAAATCAAATGTTCTTTTAAATATTTTCTCATCGTTACCGATTATTTCCTCTAATACTGTCCATTCACTATCATAAATAGTTAGATTGAAAGGAGACTTTTCTGTATTATTAAACAGAACTTTCATAAGGTTGTTTTCTACACTCGTTTGTGGTTTAAACAATGTTACCGCTGATGTATTGATTAAAGAAACCCCTTTTTTGTTTTTCAATAATGGAGTAACTTTTACCTCGTATGGAGATTCTGTCTCTACAAAATATACCCCATCTGCTACATTTCCTAAATTGAAATATTTCTGATAATTAGGAGTTGCTTCTAATGTTACGTTAAACAACGTTTCTCCATTATAGTTCTTAAGGAATAGTTTTTCTCCTGCTTCAACTTCTGTCAATGATACCGTAACCATAGACGAATTAGTGATCTCTACTGATACTCTTCCTGCCGCACTAGCGATATTGCTTGTGGTGATTACTAATGCTAGCAAACATAGGTTAATAACTCTTTTCATAACTTAAGTTTTTGTTGTTGTTAATATTTTACATTGCAAATATAGAGCCTAGTAGATATTCAGAAATACAACTATATTTGCATATATATGTTCAATTTTAACCTTAATACCCTTATAAAAAACCTAGTAACGCTAATTTAACATATGATTTAATAAATTTTACATTTATTTAACAGAATAGATACTTTATGTTTACGAAAATTAATTAATAAGAAATTTCCCCAAGCTATGAATACGAACATAAAACCTTCATTAGAAAAAATAGTTCCAGAATTTGGTAGTTCTTTTTATTATGAAAACTTTTCTAAAGAAAAGATGAATAAAGCTCCCATTTGGCATTACCATCCAGAAATTGAGTTGGTCTATGTTAATGGAGGAACAGGAAAACGACAAATAGGAAGTCATATGTCATATTATAGAAACGGAGCATTAATTCTTATTGGATCCAACCTACCTCATTGTGGTTTTACCGATAGTCTAACGAAGAATAAAAGTGAAACGATTATACAGATGCTACCGGACTTTCTAGGTAATTCATTTTTTAATATCCCAGAAATGAGCGGTGTGCATAAACTAATGGAACAGGCAAAAAAAGGTATCGTATTTCACGGGGATACCAAAAGAAGAATTGGAGCACTCATTGAAGCATTGGGGTTATTAGATCCTTTTGACAGGTTGCTTGGTTTTCTCAAAGTATTAAAAGAAATGTCTCAAACTAAGGATTACTCGATCTTAAATGCTGAAGGTTTTATAATCGAAACTTCCTTACAAGATAACAATCGGATTAATTTAATATTCAATTTTGTGCAGGAAGAATTTACAAGGCAAATACCATTAGAAGAAATAGCAGACAAAGTAAGTATGAGTGTCCCAGGATTTTGCAGATACTTTAAGAAAAACACGGGTAAAACCTTCATTCAATTTGTAAATGAATACAGATTGGTTCACGCAGCTAAATTGTTACACGAAAAACAAACCAGTATAACCGATATTTGTTATGAAAGTGGTTTTAGTAATTTTTCGCATTTTAATAAATTATTCAAACAATTCTCTGGAAAAACACCCAGTACCTATAGAAATGAACTAAAATACATTATATCTTAAATAATATCAATAGCTCCTTTTCCTTCTCTAACCAGTACAGGTTCTCCGCTGGTCAGATCAATCACCGTAGAAGGTACATTATCTCCATAACCGCCATCGATAACGATATCTACCAATTTATACCATTTTTCCAATATCAATTCGGGATCTGTGGTATATTCTATGACCTCATCTTCATCATAAATGGACGTAGACACTATCGGGTTGCCTAAGGTTTCCACTATCACCTTACATATATTATTGTCAGGAACTCTAATCCCAACAGTTTTCTTTTTCTTAAAAACAGTAGGTAAATTATTGCTTCCTGGCAGGATAAAGGTGTAAGGTCCAGGGAGCGTTCTTTTTAAAAGCTTGAAAGTGCTATTATCAATTTGCTTTACATAATCCGACAAATTACTAAGATCACTGCAAATAAATGAAAAGTTAGCTTTAGCCAATTTTATTCCTTTAATTTGAGCTATCTTCTCTAAAGCTCTATTATTAGTAATATCACACCCCAAACCATAGACAGTGTCTGTGGGATAAATGATTAATCCACCATCACGCAGCACATTAACCACCTTTTGTACTTCACGTGGATTTGGATTTTCATTATAAAGTTTAATCAATTCTGCCATAGCCATCTTAAGTACTATAAAGATACAGCTTTATCCCAAATTTTTATCTCAATATACTTGTATTTTGTCGTTTACTTTATTAAAAAAATTACAGAGCTCTTATTTTTTATTAATTGTCGTAGAGTAATAAAACAGTATATTCTAACCGTTTTTGTATTTTTTGCCATCAAATAAAGTACTTTCGCAAATAAAATACTTTTAAAGTGACTTTTAGAGATCTAAATTTAAGCACACAACTCATTAATGCACTGGATGATCTGGGGTTCGAAACTCCTACTCCTATTCAAGAACAAGCGTTTTCTACGGTAATGTCCGGCAAGGATGTTGTAGGAATTGCACAAACGGGAACCGGTAAAACATATGCATATATGCTACCCATCTTGAGAACATTGAAATATTCTATACAGCAAAACCCGCGAGTTTTAGTTTTAGTACCTACACGCGAATTGGTGGTTCAGGTAGTAGATGAAATTGAAAAACTATCTACATACATCAATGTGAGAGTTACTGGAGTTTATGGAGGCACCAATATTAATACTCAAAAACAAGCCGTTTCTCAAGGTTTGGATATTGTAGTAGCTACTCCTGGGCGTTTGTATGATCTAGCAGTCAGTAGAGCACTTCAACTCAAATCTTTACAAAAAATAGTAATCGATGAAGTAGATGTAATGTTAGATCTTGGATTTAGACATCAGTTGATGAATATTTTTGATATACTGCCGCAACAACGTCAGAATATTATGTTCTCTGCCACGATGACGGATGAAGTAGACCAAATGATTACCGAAATTTTTAAAAGTCCGAAAAGGATATCTGTGGCAAAAAGTGGTACTCCATTAGAGAATATTAAACAATTTGGTTATAAAGTTCCGAATTTTTATACCAAAGTTAATTTGTTAGAACATTTACTTTCTGATACTGAAACCTTTCATAAAACACTCATATTTGTTGGATATAAAAAGATTGCAGACCGCCTGTTTGAAGCCTTAGAAGAGAAATATAAAGAAGAAATCTGCATCATACATTCCAATAAAACACAGAATTATCGATTAAGAAGTATAGAACAGTTTAGAAATGGTGAAAACAGAATCCTTATCGCTACCGATGTAATGGCAAGAGGTCTGGATATCGAAAATGTAAGTCAGGTAATCAATCTTGATACTCCAGAATATCCAGAAAACTACATGCACAGGATAGGTAGAACGGGCCGTGCAGAGAGGGAAGGCGTTTCGTTTGTTCTTACTACAGAAAAAGAGCAAGAATATCTACATGCGATAGAAGATCTAATGGAAATGAAAGTAGAACAATTAGAGTTACCAAATTCGGTAGAAATCTCTGACCAACTAACTCCAGAGGAACAACCCAAAGTTAAAGAAATATACAATCCCCACAAACGACCAAATGACGATGAGGCAGGCGAAGCGTTTCACGAAAAAAAGGACAAAAACAAAAAAGTAAATCTGGGAGGAAAGTATAAAAGAGAAATCAAAAAAAAGTACAAAAAACCAAAAACTAAAGGAGACAAAACCTTCAATCTTAAGCACAAAAAGAAGAAAAAGAAATAATACCTAATAAATGGCTTCAGTATTTGGACACGCATTAGCGGCTTATGCTTTAGGGAAAGGGTTTAGCAATGAGATTGCAACCTGGAAGTTTTGGGTTTTAGGTATCAGCTGCTCTATACTACCCGATGCAGACGTTATCGGTTTTAAATTTGGAATATCTTATGAAGATTTTTGGGGACATCGTGGATTCTCACACTCTTTAGTATTTGCTTTATTACTTGGTATTTTAGTCACACTTATATTTTATAATAAAAAAATCATCACTCGAACCGGATTAGCACTGATTTTATATTTTACCATCTGTACTGCATCTCATGGAATTTTAGATGCAATGACCTCTGGAGGATTAGGGATCGCCTTCTTCTCCCCTTTTGATGATACTCGATATTTCTTCCCATGGCGACCTATACAAGTGTCTCCGATTGGAGCTAGTAAATTCTTTAGTATTTGGGGCATTAAAGTATTGTTAAGTGAAGTTATCTGGATCGGAATTCCAGCTGGTATTTATATCTTAGTGAATACATTTTTTAGAAAAAGAAATGAAAGATATAAACTTTAACAATAAGAAATTCCTTCTTATGGAAAATTCGGAAAACGGTACTGTAAATTCTGAAACCGTTTTTAAATACAAACAAGATGGTAATCTAGTAACAGCAGATTATAGTGGCGGTACTATTCGATATGGTAAAATCATTGCTCATTTAAATAATAATAAATTATTGATGTTATATCAATGCCTGACCAATGATAATAAATTAAAAGCAGGAAAAGCGATCGCGGATATCACATTCACGAAAAAAGAAAAAATAAAACTAACACTAAACTGGGAATGGCTGAATGAAGAAAATGAAAAAGGTACTTCTGAATATATCGAATGTTAATCTACCTAACTTCGTTAAAAACACCATAAAACTAGTCATCATTCTTGTTTTAGCGACCGTCCTTGGTTTTTGTAAAGACACATCTGTTGCCGACAATATTCATATTTCTGAAGATCTTCAGCTACTTAAACTAAACGATCATAGCTATATCCATATTTCGTATATCACTCTGAAAAATGGCGCTAAATTTCCGTGTAACGGATTTGTATATATCAAAGATAATGAAGCCTATGTTTTTGATAGTCCAGCTACCGAAAAAGCAACAAATGAATTGATTAATTGGTTTCGAGATGAACAAAAAACTACTATAATAGGCGCTGTTTTTAACCATTTTCACGATGATTGTACAAAAGGAATTGAAATTTTCAAGAAAAATGATATTCTAACAATTGCCAGCAATACGACCAAAAACTTAATGATTCAAGATGGAATTATCGCACCTGATCAGGTTTTTGACAATGCTCTGGAACTAAAATTTGGCGATAAAACTATTATTAATTCATTCTTTGGTGAAGCACACACAAAAGATAATATTGTATCTTATTTCCCAAAAGAAAAAATACTGTTTGGCGGATGTATGATCAAGAGTTTGAATGCCAAAAAAGGAAACCTAACTGATGCCAATCTATCAGAATGGTCAAATACGGTAACCAATATTAAAAAAGCCTATCCGGATGCAGAAATAGTCATTCCAGGACACGGTTCCTATGGAGATCAAAGCCTGTTAGACTATACTATTTCTCTTTTCAATACCAAAATTAAACTATGCGAGAATTTCAAAATAATAACACATCAAAAGATAAAACGAAATCCAAAGTAACTATTTTACAAGCTTTTAAAACTATAATATGGCCAAGACGAAATCTAGTTTTCATAGGTTTACTTTTAATAATTATAGGAAGGGTAGCTGGATTCATATTACCCTGGAAAAGTAAGGTTTTGTTAGATGAAGTTGTGCCTAATAAAGACTTTAATCAACTATATGAACTATTGGCAATAGTTGGTGTGGCTATTTTAGTGCAAGCAACAACTTCGTTCTTATTAACCAGAATACTAAGTGTTCAGGCTCAATTTTTGATTTCAGAATTGCGGGCACAAGTACAGAAAAAGGTGCTTTCCTTACCTATCAGTTTTTTCGACAACACAAAATCGGGTGCCCTGGTTTCCAGGATTATGAGCGATGTTGAAGGAGTACGTAATTTAATAGGTACGGGACTAGTGCAATTGGTAGGAGGAACATTTACCGCTATCATTTCTTTAATTATTTTGATATATATTAATCCTTTAATGACTCTTTTTGTATTAGTCCCAGTTTCCTTATTTGGATTCATAGCTTTAAAAGCTTTTAAATACATCAGGCCTATTTTTAGAAAAAGAGGTGTTATTAATGCCGAAGTGAAAGGAAGATTAACCGAAACCCTCGCTGGGGTTAGAGTTATTAAAGGGTTTGGAGCAGAAGAACAAGAAAGTAAGGTTTTTGAAGAAGGTGTGGATCGCTTATTTCAAAATGTAAAAAAGAGTCTAACCGCTACTGCATTGATGACCAGTTCTTCTACCTTTCTATTAGCTGGAATTGCTTCTACCGGAATTATGGGAATTGGTGGTTATTATATGATGCAAGATGTTGATCCAATGACCACTGGAGACTTCCTGTTTTTTACTATGGTGCTTGCTTTTATGATAGCTCCAATCATACAAATGAGTAATATAGGCAGTCAATTGACAGAAGCATTAGCTGGTCTGGATCGAACCGAAGAATTGATGAATATGGATCCTGAAGAAGATCCTGAAAATCGAACTATACAATTAGAAAACATCAAAGGTGATATTATATTCAACAATGTATGTTTCTCTTATGAAGAAGGAAAAGAAGTATTACATAATATCAGTTTTAGAGCACCTTCTGGAACTGTTACCGCTTTGGTAGGAAGTTCTGGTTCAGGTAAATCTACGATTGCCGGCTTATCCGCTACTTTTCTCAATCCTAAATCAGGTCTTATTACGATTGATAGTCACGATATTTCTAAAGTAAATCTTAGCAGTTACAGACGTAATCTAGGAGTTGTATTACAGGATGAATTCTTGTTTGAAGGTACCATAAGAGAAAATATCTTATTTCCCAGACCTGATGCTTCGGAAGAGCGATTACAACAAGCTGTAAAAGCGGCTTATGTGAATGAGTTTACAGATCGATTTGATGATGGCTTAGATACCTTGATCGGAGAACGTGGTGTGAAGCTATCAGGAGGCCAACGCCAACGAATTGCTATTGCTCGTGCGATTCTTGCGGATCCAAAAATTATTATTCTGGATGAAGCAACCTCCAACCTAGACACAGAAAGCGAAGCTTTAATCCAAAAAAGTTTGGGCGAATTGATGAAAGGACGTACTACTTTTGTCATAGCACATAGACTAAGTACTATCAAAAAAGCGGATCAAATTTTAGTCATAGAATCAGGTAACATCGCCGAAAGAGGAACACACGAAGAACTGATCGAAGCAGAAGGTAGATACTTTGATTTATATACCTATCAAGCTAGAATCTAAAATATTACAGCTATTATATCGTTAATAATTAGGAAACTAACATTTTCTAATGATTCATCTTTATTCTTTTACTTTAAGGTTGATCATTATTTTCTATGTGGATGTTTATATCCTTTTAGAAAAAACACCAATACTCGTAAACTCTTAACCTCATGAAAAAGTTAATTACCCTCTTACTTTTTGTAATCTTAGTTCAAACCAAGACTTTTGGTCAAAATCAAATTAGTCACACCTATCCTAAAACGGATGGTCCAGATAAAAACCCTTTAAAAGGCTGGAATTCTGGTTGGTGGGATAGCTATGATATTGCATCGGTTGGATTCCAATATTTAAAATGGAAAGATTTTGAACCTACCAATGATAATTTTAATTACGATGCTGTAGAAGACGTTATCAATAGACCGGGATCTAAAGGAAGACATGTTATTTTAAGACTGTATGCTGACTGGTTTGGTTCAGAACAAACATCTGATGCAGGTCCAGCTTGGCTTTATAATGATATAGGAGTAGCTAGGTTACAATACGGCGGTAAGTATATTACTGATTATAATGACAGTAATTACATAAGTCAAGCTATAGAAGCCATAACAGCATTAGCTACTCGTTATAATGATGATCCAAGAATATATGCCATTCAGTTAGGGATTTTAGGATATTGGGGAGAATGGCATACCTTTAGTTATGACGATCCTAATTTTGATATTTCTGAAACAGCCAAAACAGAAATAATTAATACCTACAAAAGCAACTTTTCTAATAAACAATTAATGGGTCGCTATCCCTGGAGAGAGCCTTTATCTTCTACCAGTAGTATAGGGTTTCACAATGACTTTTTTGTTCCCAACAACGGACACAGTGACGAGTTTGACGATGCTATTGAACTAGGAAACAAATGGCGTCAAGGACCCGTAGGAGGCGAAGTTCCTCCTATTAATGATAGCGATGGTTTTATGACAGCACTATACGAAACCTCAACCGGCATGAACATGATAGAAACGGGCCATTATTCTACAATGAAAGTTGGCAGCGATGAGCGGCCTTGTGCTAACGACCCTAATGGTTCAAGATGTTCAGGATTTTTGGCAATGCACCGAAAAATGGGATATAACTTCCAGATCGAATCCGCTTTATTCTCAGAAACCCTTAATAATACTGATAATCTAGCTATAGATATTACCATTTCTAATATTGGAGTTGCGCCAATGTATTATAACTGGGATCTACAATTTGCCTTAATCGATCAAAACAACCAGTCGGCACAGGTATTTGATGTTGCCTATGACTTAACCTCTATATTAGACGATACTGGACAAACCATTACTTTATCTAGCCCGTTAACTGTATCCACTGGTGATTACAGATTAGCAGTACGGCTCATTCAACCAGATGCGGATATGGCTAAAAATGAGCCTTGGGGATTAGATGCCAGAAACACCTATATTCTCTTCTCTAATGAAATGACCGTCATTGATGGTCAATGGGATGCAAATAATGCTTTAATAGGTGGATGGTCTATTTTAGGAGATATTACAGTTCAGGATGTAACACTAGGAATAAACGAGTATAAGCCATTAAATAAATTAGTATCTATTTATCCAAATCCATCTAATAAAAACATTACCATATTAAACAAGAGTGATATCGGTTTAACGAGAATACAGTTCGTTGATATGATGGGTCGTGTAATTCAAAGAACTCATATAGAAAACTTGACGAATCATACAACAATAATGGATATTTCTCATCTATCGGCTGGGATATATCATCTTATTCTGGACTTTGGCACCAGTAAGGTTCAAAAACGATTGATAAAACAATAACCTTTTTTGAATGTCGTAGCGCCAAAATTTGGATCAATTTTAACTCGAGATTGCTAATTACCAAACACTTGGCCAGCATAAATAAAATAGATCAAATCGTAATTATCGTATCAGGAAATATTGTAAAAGGGATACACATCAAAGACTGATCGAAGTACATGCCAGCTGAGATCGTATTTATTAATATTAGCGCGTATCTAATAAAGCCAGAATCATAACAACATTCACTTGCCAATTTGTTTTCAATCTAAATGCTTTTTGTAGTATTTTAGAATCAAAATATACAAATTATGAGTACACCAAAAAGAGCTGGTAATGAACCTGTAGGAATTGAATTAGAAAAGAATAAAAACTATGCCTGGTGTAGTTGTGGTTATAGTGAGAATCAGCCGTTTTGTAATGGAGCACATAAGAAAGAAGGCGGGGTTCCTATGATTTTTTCTGTAGAAGAAGAAAAAAAGGCTTTTTTATGCACTTGTAAATTAACAAGTAATCCTCCTTACTGTGATGGAACGCATAAGAATTAATCAAACCTCTCTATTTTAATTTCTGTATCTAAAAATAGAGAGTTATAATACTTGAGCTTATTTCTTTTTGAAATATACCTTATTTCCATTTAGTTCTAAAATCATTTTGTCTTGATCAGGCAGGAAATTTAAGGTTGCTCCAGCTTTATCGGATTTAAATCCATCTTTTATGTAGCAAACCAATGGAAATGTAGGCCCATCTTTGGCATCTACAATTAACACAGTATCTTTTTTTGTAATTGTTATCTGAAAAGGAAATGACTGACTAGTATAAACACCTAAATACATATCTAACTCTTCTGTTTTTAGCTTTAATGGTTCTTTAAACTCCGGAAGTTGATAGTCTTTATCATAATAACTCTTTAAAACATTGACAACAAACTCATTTGGCGACATAACAATTCCATTACCTAAATATGAAATTGATAGGTTTTCGTTCGGCAAATACAAGGTAAGTGATTGAAACCCATCAATACTTCCATTGTGACCATATGCTTGTTTATCAAAAAAGGTTTCACCTCCTAACCCAATTCCCATTCCACTAGAAGTATCCATCATTTTTTCTAAGGAAGCTTTATTTACCAATTTTCCTGAAAATAAATTATGGTAAAAAACATTTAATTCTGTTGGTGTCGATACTATAGCACCCGCACCAACCGGAACACTCATATGTGTTTCATTTTTTATTAATTGCCAATTAGAATCTTCCATAACATAGGATAATGCTTCATTTTGTCTTGTATTAATTTTTGCTCCATAGGCAGTTCTATTTAATTCTAAAGGCTTTATGATTCTTGATTCTAGAATCTCCGCATAGGTTTTGCCTTCAATCTCTTCTGCGATATAGGAAAGTAATAAATAGTTGGTATTAGAATATGCTGTTTTCTCATCGGGTTGAAAATCGACATCCTTTTTTACCAACCTATCCATCATTTGTTCCCTAGTATTTGAAACCAACATCCATTTCATAAAATCCTCGTCTTCTGTTAGATTAAACAAACCACTTCGGTGCCTTAATAGATGCTCTATTGTAATTTTACCTGCATTAGGTACTTGAGGAAAATATTCGCTTAAGAGAGTATCCAGACTTAATTTATTTTCATCCACCAACTGCATGATCAAGGTTGCAGTAAAAGTCTTAGTTATAGAACCAATTCTATATTTAGTATTTTGGTTCGATTCTATTTTATTTTTTATATCGGCATATCCAATGGAGTTATGGTATACTTCATTTCCTTTCTGAAATATAGAAATACTTCCCATCCCTTTATTGTTCTTATCGACAAGATCAAACAAACTGTCTATTTTTGCCTTATTAAATGTCTGTGCTTGTATTGTAGTCCCTATCAAAAGAGCTATTATTACTTTTTTCATCTTTATATTTTTAATGAAATTTTTATACGAAAATCAGAAAACCATCTCATATTATAGTAACATGATTCATAAGGAATTGATTAATTCCTATCACCTAGTTTTAAAAGGTTTTCCAAAATGAAGTCTAGGATTATAAGTTCATTTTATTCACCAACTGTAATAGTGAAATTTGAATAAACAAAGAGTACAAAGAGTTGCTACATTTCTTCTTTCTGAATCCAAGTAAAAACAATAGAAGCTACCCTGGAAATTATAAATACACAAAAACCAAAAATTGGTGGAAGCGCTGAAACCTTTAGACCTCCGGCAAACATGGCGGTTGATATGTCTCCTACCGCTTCTACCTGATCAAACATTCCAACAATACCGATTAGCTGACCTAACATTCCCCAAACCAATGTTAAAAGACCAACAGAATTTAATAGTTTAATATTCTTATCTAACTGAGATTTGCCCTTTTTCAGCACTATTACAGCTCGTACGATCAGAAACAAAACCAGTAAAAGCATCATTAAAATAGGAAACATAAAAAAAAATCCTCCTTCTTCTAATCTCTGAAAAAACTGCATGAAAAGTAATGGTTGTCGTAGTGGAATCATACTTAGTGATATCATAATTTATTATTATTTTGAATTAAACTTATTCAAAAGTAATTTCTAATATTTGGGTGTTATTTTTTTTTCGTTCACTTACTAATTACACAATGCTTTTAACCGATTCTGTGCGCTTTATGGAGATATAGATCCAATATTGCTAAAAAGAGTTCTAATCCGGTTATTCGTCCAAAAATAATGTTTGAAAAACAAAAATTGCAGATATTGTACCTCATTATGATTTCAAAGGATTTTATTCTTAAAAAAGCTGCAACTTTTCTATTGCACACAATCTTTTGGGTAGTGGTCTTATTCGGCTACACGTATTTTTTTGGATATAATACAGAAGACATCAATTATGTTTTTTCCTTCTCTTTGTTTCTTATGCCAGTAACTATAGGAACAACCTATTCGGTTACAAACCTATTGATACCAAAGTATTTAATCAATGAAAAATATCTTTTATTTGCATTGTATTGTTTATATACGGTTATTATTTCGGCATATTTCATCGTTATTTCATTTTTTTACGGCCTCATATTTTTATCTTCTTTAAAATTTGAAGGAATGGCTCCAATGACTCGTAGTCCTTTTTTTCTATTTGTTGCTGTATACTTTGTTGTCTTTGTTGCCTGTGCGTTGAGTCTGGCTAAACATAACTATAAATCAACAACTGCGAACCAAGCGCTAAAAACCAAAATTCTCGAGGCTCAACTAAAACTTAAAGAACAAGAATTGAACTATCTCAAGATGCAAATCCACCCCCATTTTTTGTTTAATACATTAAATACGTTATATGGATATGCTCTACAAAAATCAGAAGACACTCCAGAAATGATCCTTAAATTATCAAATCTTTTAGATTATCTTTTATATCAGTCTGATAAGCCTTTGGTTTCTCTGCTTGAAGAAATAAATCATATTGAGGATTATGTAGCTTTAGAAAAAATGCGATTTAGCAATGTACTTGATATTACGTTACATTTTGAAAATATAAATAATACTATTGAAGTAGCGCCAATGTTATTACTTCCTTTTGTAGAAAACAGTTTTAAACACGGCAAAATTGTTGATCAAAAACTTTCTATAGATATCTGTTTACAGTGTACCGAAAGTCAACTCTACTTTAGAGTAAAAAATTCAATCCATAATAAACCATCAGCATCAAAAGATAACAATGGTATTGGATTAAGTAATATCAAAAAACGACTATCCTTAGTATATAATGATAATTACGATCTTAAAATTTCGAAAAATACGAATTGGCACATTGTAGAGTTAACCATCAAAAATTTAAAAACACCTACTTATGAACACTAAAATATCGTGCATTATAATAGATGATGAACCTACAGCTAGAGATATCATCGCAGATCACTTATCAAAGATTGATCGTATCGAAATAATCGCTAGATGTAGTAATGCTCTGGAAGCTTTTAATTATATCAATTCTCAACAAGTAGATCTCATATTTCTGGACATCAATATGCCCGAAATATCTGGAATCTCTTTTGCTAAATCCATCAATAAAGAGATCAAAATCATTTTTACAACTGCCTATAGGGAATATGCCATTGATGGTTTTGACCTACACGCGGTAGATTATTTACTTAAACCGATTTCTTTTGAACGTCTTCTGAACGCTGTAAATAATTACTTCGAAATACACCATAAAGTCCTACCTGCAAAAGCTGAAGAAATAAAATCAAATGATTTCATCTTCGTTAGATCCGATAGAAGAATGAAGAAAGTAGATTTTTCAGAAATAATTTATGTAGAAAGTTATAATGATTACCTCAAAATTCATTGCAATACTGAAACTATTGTAACAAGAGAAACCATTAGTAATATCGAGGCTAAATTACCTGTTCAGCAATTTATGAGGACACATCGCTCATACATTATATCTATTAAAAAAATTGATTCATTTTCTAATGAAGAGTTAATTTTAAGTAATAAATCTATCCCTATTAGTAGAAACTATAAGACCGAGGTACTAAATAAGCTTGAGAACTTATAGTTTCCAAACATAAAAAGTGTTTTACACATGTTAACAAAACATTATGATTTAAAGACGCAACTTCTCTTACATATTTGTATCTTCAACTATAGTAATAAAATTATTATTCACTTTTAAAACTAACAATTATGAAAAAAACACTGTTATTATTATTGATCGTACCATTTTTATTTACCAATTGTAGTGATGACGATGACGGTGGAAACACCATTGAATTCACAACTTATACATTAGCCGAAGTAGATGGTTCCATGATTTCCGGAACAGCTACTTTTACCAAAATAAACGATACTACTACAGAAATTACGGTAGCACTTTCAAATACTCCTGCTGGTGGTGATCATCCTATGCACATTCATATGAATGATGCCGCAACGGGCGGAGGAATTGCCATCACCTTGACAAATATTGATGGTGATACCGGGTTGAGTACAACTACAGTAACTCAACTTGATGATGAAACCGCTATTACCTACGAAGGACTAATTGCATATGATGGATACATCAATGTTCATTTAAGTCCTACAGAACTTGCTACTATTGTTGCACAAGGTAATATTGGAAGTAATGTAAACTAATGTTCACCATATTTGTAAACAAAGAAAAGCGAACCTTAACGGTTCGCTTTTTTATTTTATCGTTGTTTTATGAAAACTATACGTGCAATGCTCTATTATCTGTAGCTGCTAATGCAGCTTCTTTAATGGCTTCAGTAAATGTAGGATGCGCGTGTGACATTCTACTAATATCTTCTGCAGACGCCCTAAACTCCATAGCAGTTACAGCTTCGGCAATTAAATCAGCACAACGAGCTCCGATCATATGAACCCCAAGAACTTCGTCAGTTTTTTCATCAGCCAATATTTTTACAAAACCATCTAAATCTGCACTAGCTCTTGATCTACCTAGTGCTCTAAACGGAAATTGTCCGGATTTATATTTCACCCCGGCTTCTTGTAGTTCTTCTTCGGTTTTACCTACGGCTGCAACTTCTGGCCAGGTATATACAACTCCCGGAATCAGGTTATAATCAATATGTGGTTTCTGTCCTGCTAAAACTTCTGCAACAAAAACACCTTCTTCTTCTGCTTTATGTGCTAACATCGCTCCTTTTACGACATCACCTATAGCATATATATTATTCACCGAAGTTTGTAAGTAATCATTTACTTCTACCTGTCCTCTATCGGTAAGTTTCACTCCAGCAGCTTCAGCATTCAATCCATCTGTAAACGGACGACGTCCTACAGAAACCAAGCAATAATCACCTTTGAATTCAACCGGATTTCCTTTTTTATCATCAGCTGTAATAGTAACTTGTTTTGCAGTTGCTTTTACAGCAGTAACTTTATGAGAAGTATAAAATTTAACACCTTGTTTTTTCATAACTTTCTGTAATTCTCTGGATAGTGCTTTGTCCATTCCCGGAATAATTCTATCCATATACTCTACTACAGAAACTTCTGCACCTAATCGACAGTACACCTGTCCTAATTCTAGGCCTATGACTCCTCCACCGATAATCACTAAATGCTTCGGCACCTCTTTTAATTTTAATGCCTCTGTAGAAGTAATAACTCGTTTCTTGTCAATAGTTATGAAAGGTAATGAAGATGGTTTAGACCCAGTAGCTATAATGGTATTTTTTGCTTCGATGGTTTCTGTACTACCATCATTTTTAGTGATATTGATATTTGTCGAATCCTTAAAAGATCCAATTCCCTCAAACACATCTATGTTGTTCTTCTTCATCAGAAAACTAACGCCATCACAGGTTTGATCTACCACAGTTTGCTTACGCGCTATCATTTTCTCCAGGTTGATTTTTACATCTCCCGGAATCTCGATTCCATGATCCGAAAAATGTTTTACAGCGTGCTCATAATGATGAGAAGAATCTAATAGTGCCTTACTTGGGATACACCCAACATTAAGACAAGTTCCACCAAGTGTTGAATATTTTTCTATAATTGCAGTTTTCATTCCCAGTTGTGCGCAACGAATAGCTGCTACATATCCACCAGGACCAGAGCCGATTACGGCTACATCATATGTACTCATAAGAGATTATTATGTTGGCATATTAAATTAGAAAAACAAATGTACAAATGTTTTACCTCTTACAGAAAGGATAGTCTAGTCAAATTTTTATTAAAAAAGCAATATTAGTAGTGATTAAAAAGTTATACATTTATTCCATCTATATACTTTTAAAAAAAGATGTTATTCTTTTATACAAGGTATTGGTCATATTTTAATAAACATAGCAATTAAATAATGCGTTATTTATCATCTCTTGTCTTGCTTGCAGTTATAGTTTTATGGAGTTCGTGCCGTAAAGATTTTGAAGCAGATCCCAGTACAGGTAATTTAGAATTCTCTACAGATACACTATTTTTAGATACAGTTTTCACAAATATCGGTTCTAGCACCTATAGTTTTAAAGTATATAATCGCACAGATAATGATCTGAATATACCTTCCATAGCTTTGGAGAGAGGAGAAAATTCTAATTATCGATTAAATGTAGATGGAATTCCCGGCAAATCGTTTGAAAACATACAGGTACTTGCCAAAGACAGTATTTTTGTTTTTGTAGAAACTACCACTGATATTACGCAACAAACCGGTGACTTAGAATTTTTATATACAGATCGTGTCCTTTTTGATCCTAGCGGAAGCCAACAAGATGTGGATTTAGTAACACTGGTTAAAGATGCTGTGTTTTTATTTCCATCCAGAGATGATGAGGGAATGGTAGAAACACTACTTCTCGGAGTGGATGATAATATGGAAGAAATTCGGATCGAAGGGTTCTTCTTAGAAGATGACGAACTCACGTTTACTAATGAGAAACCTTATGTCATCTATGGATTTGCTGCTATCCCACCAGATCGGACGTTAACTATTGAAGCAGGAGCAAGAATACATTTCCACGATCGATCCGGAATTATTGCTGCCAATAATTCGACATTGTTGGTTAATGGAGAAATTAGTACAGATCCTGAAACTCTGGAAAATGAAGTGATTTTTGAAAGTGATCGATTAGAACCCGGATTTAGTGATATTCCCGGTCAATGGGGATTTATTTGGCTCACAGCCGGTAGTACAGGTCATATGATCAATCACGCAACTATTAAAAATGCGACCGTGGGTATATTAATGGATTCTAATGACGGCGGTACAGATCCTACACTAACTATTAGAAATTCGCAAATCTATAACAGTGCTAATATCGGATTACTAGGCCGTACGGCTAATATTCTTGGGGAAAACCTAGTAATAAATAACTCTGGGCAAACTTCTTTATACGCTTCTTTTGGGGGTACCTACAATTTTAACCACTGCACATTTGCTAATTATTGGAATACCAGTTTTAGGGATACTCCATCTGTTACCATAGATAATTTCTTTACTGTTAGAGATGAAGGCGGAAATATTACAGAAATTCTTGTAACAGACTTATTAGAAGCTAATTTTACGAATTGTATCATCTATGGTAATGAAAATCTGGAATTAGGCATCAATAAAGCAGATGCCGATGGTATTGTTTTTAATTACAACTTCAAAAATTGTTTAATCCGGTTTAATGACTTTAATGGTCAGTTTTTGGATAATGAATTATATGATTTTACGAATACTGGTTTATACGAAAATGTGATTCTTAACGAAGATCCGGATTTTAAAGCTCCTTTTGATAATATGCTAAATATTGGAGAAGACTCTGCTGCTAATGGGCAAGCTACTACTCCAACATCCGGAAACGATATTTTAGGAATACCCAGAAATACAGCTGCTCCGGATATCGGAGCATATGAAAGTACGTCTTTTGAGGTGGATGGGAATTAAAATATAATCTTTCAGAAATCAATCCCTTCTAAAAGACAACAAATTATATTATACTATGAGTAAATTCTTTTTTAATTACATCGCTCTTTTTCTTAATTGACGAAAATAATTAGTTGACTAAAAATATTGTTTTTAAGTGTCTTCTTTAAAATTATTGAAATAACAATTATTTTTATTATTCTATTCGATAGTTTTTGGAAGTAGTTGTGTTATAACTAAAAAATTATTTTCGTATCAGTTAAAGCTTCTTGAATACGCTGTTGTTCTTTTTCTGAAAAATTATTGTTACTTAGTTCCAGGACTTTAAGTGATGAAAATCCCTTTAAATTTTTAGGTAACTTCTGCAAACCATTATTTCTAAGTAACAAAACTTTTAAATTTGGCAAAGACCTTAGTTTATCTAGTAAATCTTCAATCAAAAGCTCGGGATTATTGTCCAACATAACGCCTTCAAGGTTTTCTAAAGTGTCCAAATTTTCCGGAAGCATTTTGAGGTGATTATCTGATAATGCCAAAATTTTAAGTGATTTAATTTTTGACAAAACATCAAATGCTTGTTTCACATCAAGTTCGGGATTATTTTTTAAATGTAACTCTTGCAGTTTATTGAGATCTGATAAAGAAACTGGAATTTCTTTCAAATTGTTACCACTTAAATATAAAAAATCTAAATTCTTAATCCCTGATAAAACACTACTAGCTTGTAAAAAATGAAGCGCTGGATTTTCGGATAAATCTAGTTCTCTTAAATTGGACATCTCGACCAATACCTCTGGTAAAACTCTAAATTTATTGCCTCTCAAATTAAGCACTGATAGTTCATCCAATTGATTAAATTCTGGAGGCAGGTAATTAATATTATTATATTTTAAACTAAGAAGTGTAAGGTTCGAAAACTTGGTGATCACATTTGGAATCTCATTTATATTACAATTGGTTAAATACAGAGATTCTAGATTTGATAGTTTTTCTATTTCAAAAGGAAAGCTTTCGAATTCTTCACAGTTTGGATGAAACCATTTTACTTTATCAGAAACTTTCATTGCTTCAGAAAGAGAAGTGTATCTTTTATTTTGAGTATATCCTGCGAATTGAAATGTCGAAAATAAAATAACTAATAGAATTTTTCTCATCTTTTTGTTAGCCCAATAAATTATTACTAATACGAGTAATACTGCTTATTTTATGCTTGTGTGATATCCAAATATAGGATAAAAAACCAACGATTGCCCATATTCCAAGAATTGCAAAATTTGCTACAAACTTATGCTCGCCAAAATCCATTTCAAATAAAACGATCATAATAGAATTAATTCCCCCGTGAACAAAAACAGCAGGCCACACACTATTTGAATTGATAGTCAACCATCCCATAAAAAATGATATGCAAACAGTAGTTAATGGAAACAGAAGAAACGCACCCCAAATGGGATATTCAGGATAATTCATTCCATTAATTATTAAAGGAAAATGCCAGAATCCCCAAACTAATCCTAAAAATACTAACGATTTAACTACACCATTCTGTTCTAATAGCTTTTTTTGAAGAAAACCTCTCCATCCTACCTCTTCGCCTATCGTTAACAAGCTTATAATAAGAGAGAAACCAATTCCCGATAGTATAAAGTTTAAAATAAAAAATGGTACACTCTGTATATCAGTGCCTAGTAATAAAGGAATTTGGATAGCATTTATCTTTCCGTAACTAAATGAAAATGCATTGTTTGTTCCCAAGCCTATTTTTTCGAAAAACCAAATACTTATCAAAGTAATTATAGAAGGCACCAATAAACTATACAGAATATATAAAGGTTTTCCCAACTTCCAATTTATATATTTAATTCCTTTTTTAGTCTTTATTAAATAGATAATGGCTCCAATACCTGGAAAGAACATTGATAATCCGATAAAAACCTGAAAATACTCATAGTTTTCTCCACCTTGAGTTATTACAAAAATCTGGATAATATAAGTTGCAATTAATAGTATAAAAAGATACAACCAAACACCTTTTTCTAATTTTATCATCCCTCTGGAATTTTTAATAGATTATCAATTTTTATTCCATTCTTTATAAAACTCACAACCAAATATTATTCTTAAATTATAAAGCTACAATTCGTTCTGTCTTTTCTTCTAGTATTATGTGAATATCGCTTAATTTTAATGATATAGTACAATTACGATTTTTAAGGAATTTAATGATAATCTTTACTCTCAATTAGAATTAATTTTAATAATCAATATGAGCAAATACCTATTTCAATCTAAAAGACTTGGTTTCCGTAATTGGACACTGGATGATCTCAGTCCTCTAGCCGAAATGAATAACGATGGTGAAGTGATGGAGTTTTTTCCTTTTAAACCTTCTAGAGAAGATACTAAAGAGTTGATACTAAGAATGCAAAAACAATTTGATAAAAATGGGTTTTGTTATTTTGCAGTAGACATTCTTGAATCTAAAGAATTTATTGGTTTTATTGGTCTCTGTGAACAGACCTATTTAAAAGATAAACCATCATTTGTAGATATCGGCTGGCGATTAAAAAAAAGTGTGTGGAATCAAGGATATGCAACTGAAGGTGCTAAAGCATGTTTGGATTTTGGGTTTCACACAATCGGTTTAGATACTATTTATTCTGTGGCATCGAAAATTAATCTAAAATCCATTGCTGTAATGAAGAAAATTGGAATGACCAAGGTTAAGATATTTAAACACCCTAAATTAATTGGTTATCCGGATTTAGTATCTTGTGTGTTATATCAGAAACTGAAATAGTTATGCGGGCAACAACAAAAAAACTTTTTATGATTTTTGTTTTGGGCTGTGTATTTTTTTTGTCAGCTCAAGACGAAAAATTCCACCAAAAGATCAATCAGGATATGTATGGCAACTTTTCTGAAGCTTTCCAAAAGTTAGATTTTACATTATTTGAATCCATTCATAGTAAAAAAATGATCAGAATATCGGGTGGTGAAGGCGGAGAGATTAGAAGCGTAAAAGAATATTTAGCCGGATATAAAAAACGATGGAATGATCCCAAGAAAAAAGCTTCACCTATCCATTTTAGGCTATTCGAAAGAATTACTTCGGATTCAATAGTATCTGATCGTGGTATTTACAGAGTCACTTATAAAAATGATCAAGGGGAAACCGAATATTCTTATGGCCAATTTCATGTTTTATTACAACTAGAAAATGGTTTCTGGAAAATATTGATAGATTATGATGCTAATGAAAATAATACAATCAACAAAACATCCTACGATAAAGCTTATCAATTATCAGACTACCAAAATTACTGGACACTTAGAAATAAGTAAGTTCTTATTGCTACAAGCTAAAAATTACATCGTTATTAATAGTATATGAAAAAAATAACTGGAAAAATAAGAGTGTTACTCATATTATCTTTGGTACTTGTAAATATTGGATGTGACCAAATATCAAAGACTGTTGTAAGAAAAACCATTGCTCCTAATGAGAAAATTGACGTTTTTCAAAATAATTTTGTTTTGACTAAACTAGAAAATAGCGGTGCTGCTTATAGCTTGGGGGCTGATTTGGCTCCTGTACTAAAAATTATCTTCTTACAAATAGTTCCAGTAGTTGTTTTGCTAATCTTGTTACGATTGATTCTAACCAATACAGGTTACTCTAAGGAAACAATCTTTGGTTTTACCTGTATTATTGGCGGTGGTATTGGAAATCTTTATGACCGGATTATCCACGGATCGGTTACTGATTTTATGATTGTGAATTGGGGTATCATTAAAACAGAAATATTTAATTTGGCAGATGTTTCTATAATGATTGGATCTTTTATCATCCTGATTACGGCTCTTTTTAATAAGAAAGGATCTTTTTTAAAAGAAAAAAAAGCATACTAATAAAGCTGAGTCAAAAAAACAATCTAAGATATCATCAGTATTCATACCTAACAGTCGTGATATTCTGGTGCTATTTTAACTTCTAATCCAGTTAATTTTTCTATTCGTTCTTTATAAGCATCAAATACTGAGCACGCTCCATTTAGTACCGAATAAATTTTGGAGTTATCCTTAAAATTAATTTCTAAATACGCGCCCCCAGCACCCTTTGCAGGAAGTATATTTTGAATGGTAAACTGTTTTATGGTATCCTTTTTAAAGGTTTGAGAGTAGGATTGGTCGGCAAAACCAATCCTAGAATTTCTATCGTCAATCCAAATCATCGGTTTCTTCGATTCTAATATAGAAGGTCTACGTTTTACCCTATTGTTCCTTTTGTAATCACCCGACGTTCTTACCCGATCAGAAAACTCTAAATACGAACTAATTTCGATAATAGATTCATATGATCTATCAATTAACAAATCGGTATATTCTCTTTGATTTCTAACAGAAAACGAGGTATATCCCCCATTAAATTGCCAATCACTATCATAAGTATATACAAGTGAAAACAATATGTCATTGACCTTAAAAGATATGCTATTTTGATCATCTCTTTCATATCCGGGTATTTGATGATCAGGTTTAAAATCTTTGATGAATCTCTTCTTGATTTTGTAATAACTTTTATCTGAATTGCTAGAATCAATGCAATGCGTATAAAAATGAAGCACTGGTACATCAGTCCTGCTAGTATCAACATAATAACCAAAGTCTTTTAACACTAAGTTACCTATTCGAACGGGGTATGTAAATTTTAAGATTTTTTGTCTATATGGAGACTCTTCTATGGATACATTTGGGTTTCTTCTTAATTCATCATAGGTTGTATCCCAATAAATAAAATCTTTTTCAGGAGAAAGTATTTCAAAACCTAACCCATAATCCGCATATTGTTCTTGGAGTATCTTAAAGTTGCTAGGATGTAGTTTTCTCCATATTTCTTTCTTGGTCTCCTCCTTTTTGTATACATTATTAAAAAATGTTTGATCGTCAAATCCTAATTTATCAGATAAGCTATTATATATTTGCTTAAATCCCGAATAGTTTGTTGGCAAATAGTTTTGATGAAAATCAAATAAAAAAAGTAGCGATTCCTTATTTCTATTTATTACGATATAAGCATATTGGAGATTGTTAATATTCACTTCACAGCTGTGGATACCGTAATCGCCAGTACAAATTATTCTATTATCAAGCATCTCAATTTTCCCATCAGAAGTTTCTTTTGGAAATATGTATTTTGGAGATACCGAAGCGGAAAATATCTTTTTGAGGATTTTCATGTCATATATATAATCCCTAACAACTGATCCTATGAAAAGCACTAGCTCAGTTTTTCAAAGTTAATATTTATATTTTAATTATCTCATAATGATTACTTTGAAGTGTTTAAATGTTGGCAATTCTCTTCCTTTTGTTGCAAATTGTCAACATTTAAATACTTTATAACTTGCTCCGCATCCTATATGTGATCAGCTTCTAGAGCCGTCACCAGCATCTGTATGATTATAAGCTATAATAAACCTGTTCACTTGCTATAAAAATGTGATATCAATGATACTGATTCACCCACGTTGTTTTGTGATACAGGCTTTACTACTTCTTTGTGAGCTTTGTTATCTGTTAATTATTCTATGACTCCTACAGAGTAAGGTATCTCTGTTTTGATTACTGCTAAGGTTCGACTCAATAATTTGCGAGCCACCTTAATGATTATTGTCTTTACGTTTTTGCCTAAATGTTTACGATAATAGCCCTGCATTACTGGGTCTGTACGTATAGCCTGCCATGAGGCTTCTATAAAATAGCTCCGCATCAATCGATGGGCTCTCATTGTGATTCCACTACTCCTTTGATGGTCTCCGCTTTGATGGATACCAGGAGCTAACCCAACATAACCTGCTAGATGTTTAATACTGTTAAAACGACGTAAATCCCCTAATTCACTTATAATACCACAAGCTACAATACCTCCAATACCAGGGATACTCCTCAACAAATAATAATCCTTTTTATAATGTTTGCGGCAATAAGCTCGTAGTTTAGTGGATACATCTCGTATTTCTTTATCTATAAATCTAAAATAACGCATCCTACTATCTAAGGTCTCACGAGCTGTAGAATATCTAAAAACAACTCCATCTACCCAATAACGAAATTTATGACTCCAATGATCATTATCAAACTCTTCAGGAATAGGAATACCAAAATATAATAATTGCATTTTTATATAGCTCTTTACGCGTCTATAATCCTTAACCAAATCATTACGCCTTCTAAAAAGGCTCCGAAGATGTTCCTGTTTTAATTCAGGAATATGAATACTTTCTAGTCTTCCATCTTTTAATTCTCTACTAATCAGTTGGGCATCTATTTTATCTGTTTTTGTATATTTCTCCTTGCCTTTTCGATGAATGTCTGCTGGGTTTACCACTAAGGAATTCCAACCATAACTCTCAAATTTTCGATGGGCATAGTAACCACAACAGCCAGCTTCGTAAGCAGTTGTAACCCTGTAATCTGGAAAATGTTTAGTAACATATTCTAATAAAACCTCTGGCTTAGGAGGCATCGTAAACGATTTACCAGAAAATAAATCAGTGGAGCAATGTATCTTCCAACTTCGCTTGTGAATATCAATACCAATGTATAAATTTGATTGGGCAGTCAGTTCAGTTTCCATGTCTTAGTGTTTTTGTGAACTTTAAAGATACTGGACTTACTGCTTTTTCATTGATGCTATTATAAATATACTTTTTATACCCTATCAATCTCAAGGAATGGTTTTATATTCGTAATGTATCTTTTCATAAATTTTATTTTCCAAATTTATGACTTCGATTTCCGGATGTCTAGAATTGAGCCTTAAATCTCTTGGACTCATTATTAGTCGAATATTATGATTGCCATTTTAAGACAATACAAAAAACTTCTTCAATGGCTTCGTCAACTATTACAATACATCCAATCGTTACTAATGTTCTATGGATAAAATACTATTATTTATTATGGGTAAGCAGATTATAGAAAAATATACAAATTAAAGCGAGAGCACATATATTATACTATTCGTTTTCAATACTTTATCGTAATTTTTTTTTCTAAAAACATCATTTACCATCTATTTTACAACACACACGGAAATCATCCTTCACAACTTACTTTTCTTTTTTCTTACCTAAAGAAATCTTATAATCATCTATACTTCCCTTTATTTTTAAATTAAGGTATTTTATTCTTTCGTTAGGATCCAGTTCTACAATTTCATCTTCGCGCTCTGAACTAATAATTGTATCCTTTTTGTTTCCAAATAATTTTTGCCAGGAAGCTTTTCTTACTGTTTTCCAAGGAATACGTAAATAATAGTCAATATTTTGATCACTATCATGCGTCCCTGACAATTCTATATGCCCCAAAGTAGACTCGATCCTCATAGCGGGAATATTAATTTTTCCTTTCCTTATATCTAAGCTATTTTGTAAAGTGTCAAATCGAATATTTTGCAGGTTTTTATCTCCCATATAATCAGAGAGTGCCTGCATAGGATCATAATTTTTTAATCGTCCGTTCAATACTTTTACATCCATTTCTATGATAGATTGATCAAGGTCTGGCACCATATCTGGATATACTCTAATCTTACCCTTAATTTTAGAGGTCAATTTGCCTTGTAAATTTTCTGAAACCAGATGATCTTGCCCAAAATTTTCAAATTTGAACAATAATTTATCCAAATCAACATTGTTCATTACCAAATCTGGTTGCATGTAAATATGCTTTGGATCACTACCGTTAAAATATCCTCGCAATCGAATATTTCCTCCGGCTGCATCCATATGCAGCGTATCAACATAAATGTAATGATCGGGTGTTGTTCTCATTGCTGCTTTAATATTTTGAAGATCTATTCTATGGTATATAAAATGAGAAACATCCGCCTTAAACTGCATATTTGTAAATGGCAATTCATATAAATTAAAGGCTTCTGCGTGTTCCTTTACATCCTCGGTTTTTGTAGTTACAACCTCGGTTGATTTTGCCGGGCTCGTTTTAAAATTGAAAAGTGCGTCATAATCTATATAATTCGCTTTTATTGCAAAGTAATTATCCCTTTTCTTTATTTGTTGATCTTCTCCTAGATAGTAATTTAAATCAAAATTAAAATTGGTGGCACCAATCTCGCCGTGAAAATCTTTTATCACTACATGTTCATCTTCATAATGAATGTTTCCTCTAAAATTATTGAATCGAAGCGGATGTAATTTCATTTTTGTATCCAGTTTGTCTAAAGTCAAATCAATTGAATGCAAAGACGAATCCTTATAATGCATACTAGAGACAAAGTGCAATGTTAAATCATCAAATTCCTCGTGTCTATATTCTTTAGGAACATAATTTTCTCCCTTATAAGAAAAGACATCTTCTAGTCGTAACTTATCAGAACTGAGATTGATATCTAAATCCACATCGCCGTTAAGTTGAGGCTGCATCCAAAAAGCATAGTCATGTATTAATCCATCGAAATGAAAATCACTATCATCTATATATCCCGTAAAATCTACTATTTTAAGGTCCTTCTCATCGATTAACACATCGGCGTGAAAATCATGTAGTTTATGCGGATAGTGCTTTAAGTCTGCATACAAACTATCGATAAAAAATTCACCTTTTGGCAAATATTTAGACTCGATAAAATCTTTTGCAGAAGTTTTAAAAGAAAGTCCTAGGCTTAGCTCTTTTATTTGTTCATCCAAACCGGATTGGATAGTGTCCTGTTTTGAAAAACCTGTTAATTCTGCAATATCTAAATACTTAGAAGTAATATCCAAATGGGCTTCTACCGGTATATTGGTATGATGTACAATGGCAGGTAAGTCCGATAGAAAACCATTTACAGATAGATCAGAATTGCCCATTACCATTTCAAATCGATGTAGCGATGCTTCTTTTCCATTCATAACTAAATGTACATTCAAATCGTGCAGCGCAGCAGGAAGTTCTTTGGCATCGAAACTTAAATCTTTTACGATCAATTCTGTAAAATATGCTTGATTGAGTTTTTCTAAGGCCTTTTCGGGATGATCAATATCAATAATATCGTGAAAATTCATCTTTAGCGATACCTCTCCCGACGGATCTTGTACCTGTTCTAACTCAAAAAAATCTACGATAAAATTCAGATTAAAATTAGAGTTGATTTGCATATCTACTTCTGGGGATTCAAAATTCTTTACAAAAATAGAACCTTCGAACTCTCCTTTTTCTAGAGAGGCTGTCATGTCGGTTAGCGAAAACTCCATAGTACTCGCATCTCTATTTTCACCATTGGTAAAATAACCATTGAATCCCATATTATCTATCTTCTTAGCTTTTTTAGTATTTTCTAAAAAAGCCTTTCCAGCTCCAAAATTAGCAAGGATAAAAGGCCTATTTCCTTTGTTTGCCGGCCCCTCGATTTTAGCATTAAAATAAATTTCTCCGGCATTTCTGTATTTTTCTAATACAGGAATGACATCTGTGGGAGCAAAAGCTATTAACATATCAAAATTGGGCTTTGTCCCCTCTATAGAAAGGTCAAGATCTACATCATTCTTTGTGTCTATAGAACCTTCAAGTTCAAAATCACCATTTTCCATCACGATACTAGAAGGTTGTATGTCCAGAATGCCTGTGTATTCATTAAACACCAAGTCTGTATGGACTTCAAAATGTTTATTATGGATGAAGGTAGTATCGCCGTCTTTGATAACATTTAGCTCAAAATGGGTGTCGATATGACCAGCAATGATACTGTCTTTTTGACTAAAACCACCTGTACCTGCATACATGAATTTTTCGACATCTGTATTTGTAGCTTCATCGAACGTATGGACATCTAGACTTTTAAATCGAATTTTTTTGAGATGAATATTGGTAGAAGATGATTCTGTTTCAGAAGTACCGGCTAAAGAGTTTTGAATATTTGTAGTGTTATTTTCGTGAATCACTATGTTAAAAACGCCTTCTTCTACCACCAAAGATTGGATATCATAATTTCCTTTCACCATATCCCAAAGATTAAAACCAATATAGATATCTTTTACATCCATAATGACGGGTGCATCATCTGCTTTGGTTTCTAATATTTTTACATCATATACTTTGATGGAGATATACGGAAAGTTGCCAAAAAGAGATAATTCGCTTTTCCCAACCTTAATAAGGGCTTTATGCTCTTTATTTAACGTTGCGATCTCACCTTGAATAATTTCGGATTGGTTGCTCTGAATATATAGTAATATCCCTCCTATTACTAAAATCGGAGTTAAAATTAGTAGTATCAAAATTCGTTTCCAGAATTTTTTAATCTTCAAAGTAGATATATTTAGGGTTACAAAAGATGTTTGACTTTAAAAGTAACGAATTCGGATCAAAAAACAGTATTTAGGATTCCAATTCGTTTTTTAAATTACAGCTAACTTATTTACGTCAACACTTCTTAAACGCAATGATTTATAAATATTTAATTCGATGATTACATTTTATTTTCTGATTTAAAAATAGTACAAATTCCATCTGAAATCAAAGCAATATCTGTGAATTACTAAACACTTACAAACAAAAATGCGTGACCATAAGTCACGCATCACATTTTATATATTTGAAAATCGTTAGGCTACAAATAATGGTTTATCAGCCATCATAGCATTTACATCATTAGCGATATTATGCAATTCCTCTTCGTTTTCCACATTTTGGATCACTCTATCAATCAGCTCTACAATGGCTAACATATCGTCTTGTTTCAACCCACGTGTGGTCACTGCCGCCGTACCGATACGAATTCCCGAAGTTACAAAGGGAGACTTATCATCAAATGGTACCATATTCTTATTAACGGTGATTTCGGCAACTCCTAATGCTTCTTCTGCCTGTTTTCCGGTTACGCCTTTATTTCTAAGGTCAATCAACATCATATGATTATCCGTACCTTGAGAAATTACTTCGTATCCTTTTTGTACAAATGCTTCTGCCATGGTTGCTGCATTCTTCTTAACCTGAATAATATAGTGTAAAAACTCATCGGTTAATGCTTCTCCAAATGCAATCGCTTTGGCCGCAATAATATGCTCCAACGGTCCTCCTTGATTTCCAGGGAATACGGCGCTATCCAATAAAGAGGACATCATACGTTTTTTACCATTTTTTAAGGTGATTCCAAAAGGATTTTCAAAATCTTTACCCATAATGATCAGTCCTCCTCTTGGACCTCTTAGTGTTTTATGAGTGGTTGTGGTTACTACATGACAATGAGGAACCGGATCAGCAATGACTCCTTTAGCTATTAATCCCGCAGGATGTGCGATATCTGCTAATAAAATGGCTCCCACACTATCTGCAATCTCTCTAAATCTCTTGTAGTCGATCTCTCTGGAATATGCAGACGCTCCAGCAATAATCAATTGTGGCTTTTCTGATGTAGCAATTTCTTGAATCTTATCATAGTTTAATCTTCCCGTCTCCTTCTCTACTCCATAAAATACCGGATTGTATAATTTACCAGAAAAGTTTACCGGTGATCCGTGTGTTAGATGTCCTCCGTGAGAAAGATCAAAACCTAAAATCTTGTCTCCTGGTTTCAAACAGGCGTGATATACTGCTGTATTGGCCTGTGATCCAGAATGCGGCTGGACATTAGCATACTCAGCACCAAACAATTCTTTAGCGCGATCGATCGCAATTTGTTCTACTACATCTACTACAGAACAGCCCCCGTAATAACGTTTACCGGGATAGCCCTCTGCATATTTATTGGTGAGTACAGAACCAGCTGCTTCCATTACTTGTTCACTTACAAAATTCTCTGAAGCGATCAATTCTAATCCATTAATCTGACGCTCTTTTTCGTCCTGAATTAAATCAAAAATTTGTTCGTCGCGTTGCATGTTATTTTTATTATAATAATGATGTCAAAAATAGAAACATTCCATAAAATAAGCTGATGGAATCCTAATAAATATGAACATTTTCTTCACAATTAGAAATATCACATTTTTTGGTTAACTTTCACAGAAATAAAATAGGTAAAACGTTCGAAAATTATATATTTGATCATAAGAACTACCAACAACTGATTAAAAAAAAGATAATGCCCATAACCGCAAATAACCCAAATAGAAAAACATGGATTAAAACTCCTGCTCAAACAGATTTTCCAATTCAAAATATTCCTTTTGGTGTTTTTCTTACCAGAGACGACGTAATAACTATAGGAACAAGAATTGGGAATACCGCTATTGATCTAGGAGCATTGCATCAACTTGGTTATTTTGATGGAATTCCGTTAACGGATGACATCTTCTTACAGGATTCATTAAATGATTTTATCTCTGACGGAAAAAAAACCTGGAGATTAGTTCGTAATCGCATTGCCGAAATCTTTGATGCCGAAAACGATACGTTGAAAAAAAATAAAGAGCACTGTAAAATTGTACTGTTTACATTAGATGAAATAGAGATGCAACTACCGGTAACAGTTGGTGATTATACCGATTTTTATAGTAGCATCGAACACGCTACTAACGTAGGAACTATGTTCAGGGATCCTGATAATGCATTGCTTCCAAACTGGCTACACATACCTGTTGCCTATCACGGTCGCAGTAGCTCTATCATACCCTCAGGGATTCCCGTACATCGCCCTCAGGGTCAGAAATTAATCAACGGAACAGAAAAACCGATTTTTGGACCTTCAAGGTTAGTTGATTTCGAATTAGAGATGGCGTTTATTACCACAGATGCTAATCAATTGGGAGAACCCATTCCAATAGAAGAAGCCGAAGACTACATATTCGGTCTGGTCTTATTGAACGATTGGAGTGCACGAGATATTCAAAAATGGGAATATGTTCCTCTTGGCCCCTTCTTAGCCAAAAACTTTGCGTCTTCTGTATCTCCTTGGATTGTAACCTTAGATGCTTTAGAACCTTATCGCGTTGCCGGACCTAAACCCTTAAAAGAGCAACTTCCCTACTTACAATATAAGGGAAATAAAAGTTTCGACATAAATTTGGAAGTTGCGATCCAACCTGAAAAAGCTAAGGAGACTATAGTCTGCAAAAGTAATTTTAAGCATATGTATTGGAATATGTCTCAGCAACTAGCACATCACACGATAAATGGATGTCCTGTTAACTCTGGAGATATGATGGGCAGCGGAACCATTTCTGGTCCAACTCCTGATTCTTATGGATCTATGCTCGAACTTAGTTGGAGAGGAGAAAAACCCGTTCAACTTAATGAAGGTGGAAGCCGTAAATTTATTGAAGACAATGACACCGTTATTATGAGAGGTCATTGTGAAAAAGATGGTGTCCGAATAGGGTTTGGAGAAGTATCCACCAAATTGCTACCGGTATTTAAAAAATAAAAACTATCATCGCTTTAAGTTCCCAAAAACCTCAAAATAATCTTCTTTGAGGTTTTTTTAGTACCTTTTGGCACCAAAATTGAATACTAGTACCCCAAACTGATTACACTATGAAAAGAGTTCTACTTTTATTCCTTACTACAGCATTTATAAGTTCTTGTGGTAGTAAGAAAAAAACATTTACTGCACTAAATACCGGAAACTATGATCAGGCGATCAATACCTCTATCAATAAACTAAGAGGAAACAAAAACAAAAAAGGAAGACAAGATTACATTCTTATCTTAGAGGAAGCCTTTGCAAAAGCTGTAGAACGGGATTTAAATGCTGTTTCATTTCTGGAAAAAGAAGGAAATCCTGCCAATTTAGAGCGAATTTATAACAGTTACAATACATTAAAAAAGAGACAAGAACGAATACGCCCATTGCTGCCGCTTTATCACGTTGAACAAGGACGTAATGCTAATTTTACTTTTGAGAATTATGACCAACAAATATTGAATACAAAAGAGAATTTAACCACCTATTTATTTAATAACGCGAAATCATTACTAACCAATGCTTCAAGAAAAACAGATTATCGCAAGGTCTATGATGATTTGGTATATCTTAATAAAATAAGTCCCGGTTACAAAAACACAAAAGAGCTAATTGAAGAAGCTCATTTTAAAGGAACCGACTTTGTAAAAGTAAGCCTGAAAAATCAAACAGATGTTATTATACCTAGAAGACTTGAAAATGATTTATTAAATTTTAGCACTTATGGACTGAATGATCTTTGGACAGTATATCATAGTGAACCGCAACGTTCTGTAAAATATGATTACCAGATGGAAGTTTCTTTTAGAGAAATCAATATATCACCAGAACAGATAAGAGAAAGACAACTAGAGAGAGAGAAACAAGTTAAAGATGGCTGGGAATACTTACTTGACGAGAATGACGAATTTGTTCGTGATGAAGAAGGTAATAAAATCAAAGTAGACAAAATGGTCACCGTAAGATGTGAATATTATGAGTTTATACAATTCAAAGAAGCACAAGTGGTAGGTAATGTTCAATATCGAGATCTTAATACCAAACAGTTACTAGATGCTTTTCCATTATCAAGCACTTATGTTTTTGAACATGTCTATGCAAACTACAATGGTGATAAACGAGCTTTAGATGATGATTTAATTCGTTATCTGGGATTACAGGCTGTTCAGTTTCCTACGAATGAACAGATGGTGTATGATTCTGGAGAAGATTTAAAAAACAAATTAAAAAGTATCATCACACGTTATAAGTTTCATTAGAAAATAACAATGTATAAAACACCCGTCTAAAATTTCATAAAAATTTTAGACGGGTGTTTTTATTATAGTTAATGCAAACTTTAAACCTAATTAAATAAATTGATGCAATACCTGTGGTGTGATAGCACTATGTGAGGCGTGATGCACTGCTACCCCATTACGAATCACAATAAATTGTGGAGATTCGTGATACACCTGAAATTTGGCAGTAATTTCAGAAGAAATATCTCTATGACTTAGAAGATCTAAATAATATAAATCTATTTGTTTTTCAGATAGATCAAAACTACTTTCAAAATTTTTAATCACCATCCTGCTTATCCCACATCGTGTAGAATGTTTAAAAATAGCTTGTGTTTTTATTTTGGATGCTTCTGCAATTATATCTAACTGCTGCAAGGATTTTAATTCTTGCCAGGGCAAAGCTTGTTTATCTTCTTTAGGTTCTTTGTTTTCTGATCCGAAAAATTTACCGAATAATCCCATACTGTTTTTATATGCTTAAAAATCATTGCAAAATTAACCAAATGATTTTGATAAATTGATATATATCAAGTTAAGTCGGAATAGAATTAATAACTTTACAATACGTCAAAATGTCTTTAAACTATTTATTTTTACTGACTTTTTGACTTGTTTACACAATGGGAATACAATTTGATTTCTATCAGTCAAAGCAAAATAAAAAGATATGAACTTTAATAATTTCACCATAAAATCACAGGAGGCTATCCAGCAAGCGCAACAGCTTGCTCAAGGGTATGGTCATCAACAAATAGAAAACGAACATATTTTTAAAGCTATTTTTAATGTAGATGAAAATGTACTTCCTTTTCTATTAAAAAAATTGAATGTAAACCTGAACATTCTGCAACAAGTGCTGGATAGTACTTTAGAAAGTTTTCCAAAAGTTAGCGGTGGAGAAATACAACTATCACGCGAAGCCGGGAGAACTTTAAATGAAGCCAATATTATTGCCAAAAAGATGGAAGATGAATATGTTTCTATCGAACATTTGGTAATTGCAATTTTTAAATCTAAAAGTAAAATTGGTCAAATACTAAAAGACCAAGGAGTTACTGAAAAACACCTGAAAGAAGCAATTAATGAAATTCGTAAAGGAGAACGTGTAACTTCTCAAAGTGCAGAGGAAACCTATCAATCACTGAGCAAGTATGCTAAAAATCTGAACGAACTAGCAGAGAGTGGTAAACTAGATCCAGTAATAGGTAGAGACGAAGAAATTCGTAGAATTTTACAGATTTTGTCGCGTCGTACTAAAAACAATCCAATGTTAGTTGGTGAACCCGGTACCGGTAAAACGGCAATTGCAGAAGGATTAGCACATCGGATTATCGCTGGGGATGTCCCGGATAATCTGCAGGATAAACAAATCTATTCTTTAGATATGGGTGCCTTAATCGCGGGTGCAAAATTTAAAGGAGAATTTGAAGAACGTTTAAAAGCAGTAGTTAAAGAAGTTACCTCGAGTGACGGAAATATTGTACTATTTATTGACGAAATTCATACGCTGGTGGGTGCAGGCGGCGGACAAGGAGCAATGGATGCAGCCAATATTCTAAAACCTGCTTTGGCAAGAGGAGAATTACGAGCAATCGGAGCCACAACCCTAGATGAATATCAGAAGTATTTTGAAAAAGACAAAGCACTAGAAAGACGTTTTCAAAAGGTAACGGTAGATGAACCGGATACAGAAAGTGCCATTTCAATCCTTCGGGGAATTAAAGAGAAATATGAAACTCACCATAAGGTTAGAATTAAAGACGAAGCCATTATTGCCGCGGTAGAATTATCTCAACGATACATTACTAACAGGTTTTTACCGGACAAAGCAATTGATTTAATGGACGAGGCAGCATCTAAACTACGAATGGAAATTAATTCAAAACCGGAAGAGCTGGATGTGTTGGATCGAAAAATCATGCAATTAGAAATTGAAATAGAAGCCATAAAACGTGAAAACGATGAGTCTAAATTGAAATCCTTAAATGCTGATCTTGCTAATTTTAAAGAAGCCAGAAATGATATTTTCACTAAATGGCAAAGCGAAAAAGAAGTTGTTGATGCTATACAAAACACAAAAACTGACATAGAAGAATATAAGCAAGAAGCTGAAAGAGCCGAGCGCAATGGCGATTATGGTAAAGTAGCAGAACTAAGATACGGTAAGATTAAAGATGCCCAGGAAAAACTTGAAATGCTTCAAGAACAACTGGATCAACAGCAAAGCAAATCTTCACTAATTAAAGAAGAAGTAACCAATGAAGATATCGCTGAAGTTGTAGCCAAATGGACTGGGATTCCGGTCACCAAAATGTTACAAAGTGATCGTGAAAAGCTACTAGTGCTAGAAAAAGAACTCCAAAAAAGAGTTGTTGGTCAGAAAGAAGCTATTCAGGCGGTTAGTGATGCCGTAAGACGAAGTCGCGCAGGATTACAGGATCAGAAGAAACCAATAGGATCATTTCTGTTTCTTGGAACCACTGGGGTCGGTAAAACAGAACTGGCCAAAGCGTTGGCGGAGTATCTTTTTAATGATGAAAATGCTATGACCCGAATTGATATGAGTGAATATCAGGAAAGACACGCTGTAAGTCGACTGGTTGGTGCTCCTCCAGGATATGTAGGATATGAAGAGGGCGGGCAATTAACAGAAGCAGTAAGAAGAAAACCTTATTCTGTAGTGTTATTAGACGAAATTGAAAAAGCACATCCGGATACATTTAATATTCTTCTACAGGTATTGGACGAAGGGCGATTAACTGATAATAAAGGTAGAACAGCAGATTTCAGAAATACCATCATTATCATGACCAGTAATATGGGAAGTCACATTATACAGGAAAAATTTGAAGCTGTAAAAGATGTTGACACAGCTATGGAAAGTGCCAAAATTGAAGTGTTAGGCCTTTTGAAACAGGCTGTTCGCCCAGAGTTTTTAAACAGAATCGATGATATCATAATGTTTACGCCGCTTACAAAAGGAAACATTCAGGAAATAGTGAAACTTCAGTTAAAAAATGTATCCAAAATGTTAGCTCAACAAAACATTACCTTAGATGCTACCGATGAAGCTATTGCATATTTGGCAGAGAAAGGTTTCCAACCAGAATTTGGAGCAAGACCGGTAAAACGTACGATTCAAAAAGAAGTTTTAAACTCCTTATCTAAAGAAATTCTGGCAGGCAAGGTTTCTACTGAAAGTATTATTTTACTAGATGCATTTGACAATAACTTAGTATTTAGAAATCAAAATGATTTAGTACTCTAATAGGTCATTTTGTTAATTAATTCTTAATTAAACAGGCGGGTTTTTAATAAAAACTCGCCTGTTTTTTTGTCTTTGTGCAAGATTTCATAAGTCTTTAACCTATCAGATCTCCTGTTTATTACGGTAAAACCGTAGTTATTAACAAAAGTATTCTTACACGGTTAATAAATAATTCTTACAAGAGATAAACTTTTGAGTAAATTTAAGCACAATGAAACCAACTTTACTATTATCATTTTGTATCCTTACATCTGCCCTTTCCTTAGCTCAGGAGAAAAGAGAAATTTTAGTAGATATCAAAAGTAAATACCTCCTTATTCGTGAGCTTATTGACACCAATACCTTAAGACAATATTACACAGACTATACCTGTGAAGAATCTGTAGAAAAAGGAACATTAACTTTCTACTTTAACAGCCGTGAATTAAAACATATCCTACATCAATATACTCAAGGATATGTGTCTTTTAAGGATGAATATTATGTTTGGGATGACCAGTTATTTTTTGCATTCTCTACTCACGAGATAACATATAAGGATTATGAAAAAAATAAGAAGAAAAGAATTCAAAAAGTTGATGTTGTATTAACATTAGAAGAACGTTTCTATTTTCATAATTTCGAGCCGATAAAATGTCAGTTCAAGGATTTTGAGACCAGAAGCAATAGATCAAAAAACCCAACAACTAATTATGTTAGAAATAAGACGGCAGATTGTGATCAGACTGACAGAATTATAGAAAAATTTAATACACTCTTAGCCTACCAAAATGTAATTATTGATGATGAATGTGAACTACCAAGAAGTATTTCAAAAATCATATCAGACAACGTAATTGATAGAAATGTAAATAAAAAGCAGTAGGCTTTACTTAACCATAAATCGCTTAATTTCTGATGAATTGTTGTAAGTAATTCGCATCAAATACAATCCTGAAGAAAGATTAAAATGAACCCGGCTAGTTTCTTCAAAGGGTTGTTTAGTTAACAGTAAATTACCTAGCGTATCAAAAATTTCGAAATTTCCTTGCTTTCCTTTTGCAGAAATCATTATAAAGTTATCTGCGGGATTTGGGTAAATTGAAATTTCTGATTTTTCGTTCTCATCAACGGACAGCGTATTTGACCAAGTTTGTCCAATATTATTACCCCAGATGTATTCCACCAAATTAGGTTGATCAATAAAAGGGTTGCGATTAAATTGCCAAGTATAGATAATATTATTTCTATTCATTTCGAAATCATCTGGAGGATCATTACGATGCCAGTCTAATAAGGTAGCAAGGTCACCAAGTTCTGATATAGAGTTATCCGTATCTTCAGGAAAACCATTTACTACTTGCAAATCTTTATACCTTGTTACAAGGAAAAAAATACTTCGAGCTACATCACCTTTCCAGCTCCCTTGAGTTGCGGTTGGACCGTTGTATTCTCCATAATGTTTATTTCCTCTGGAACTATTTTCGTTAGAATCTGTGGCTCTCAGACCGTGTGCATCTGAATTAGCGTGGCGCAAAGAATCCGCATTTGTGGTAAAAAATCCGGACATACCATCTGCTATGTCATCAAATTCTCTATAGTCTCCAAATTCTCCTCTCGATCTTGGATATGTATGTTCTCGATTCCAGCTATCACTTGCATCTGTAAATCCTGCAAAGTCTAACTTCGCACGTTGTTGTTCTGTGTACAACAACCAAACTTGATTACTATTCAGTGGACTTTGATCTGCACTGCTTAAAATCTCAACAATATCTGCATAAGAATGGGTCCTTACTGTTGTTGGATCTGCCGTAATATCCTGAATGGCCTGCACGAGAGATTCGCCAGACGTTCCCTCTAAAGAATCATAATATCCTAAAGGAGCTGTATTATTAACATTTCCGAAAGTAGGATTTAACGGAGTTCCCCAAGAAGCCACTGTGAAATCGTTATCTACGATTCGTAATTCCTTATTATCATTGAGACGCTCGAAACCAGAAGGAATCGTACCAAAAGTAATTTTCATAACCTCATCACCTTCGTCTTCTGTATCATCAACAATTTGAATCGTATTGGTTGCTGTATTCGTACCGGTAAGAATTGTGACAGAAACACTGCCCGAGTAATCTGATGTGGTAAAGGTTCCATTAACGATTGTAATATCAAAAACAAGATCACTTGTTACATTTGTTTCAGTAGTAAAAACAATATCAATACTATCCCCCTCATCATATTGATCCTGCGCCGTGGAAAATGATATTCCATTAAATTGCACCCCACTACCATCATTCAAAGCACCAGGAGTTGGTGTTTTCACCTCGTATGTCCCGTCATTTCTTCTTTGGATAGATTCTGTATCTCTGTTGCCATTTTGTGCTTCGTTGATCTGTTCAGTCTCTCCTAACAAATTTAGTAAGTTGACATCATCACTTTGTCCTCCATCATATACCAAGGCATCCAGTAAATTATTAGTTGTTGCCAATGTGCCATCCGGAAAATCCGTGTCATCACCAAAATAAATAGCAACGGCATCTGCTCCATTCTGAATCGTATTTTCGAATAACAAAAAATCAGGTACAGGAGAAACTTCGGGTCCTCCCATTAAAAATATTCCATTAACATCGGTAGTAAAACCATCTAAATCCAGCGCAAAATAGCTTGAATCTCCTCCACTTGTAGAACCATTAAAAAGTACCAAAACCAAACCATTCAAAGAAAAATTAGGAGTATCGGACTTTAATTCAATAATTTCTTGGGTATCAACACCCGGAGTACCAGAGTCCAATTCATTAATCACCACTTGACTAAAAGAAAAATTAGTACACAGAATCATCAAAACTAAAAAGTAACTGTTTTTCATAACAAAAAAATTAGCGCTACAAGATAGACATATTATGTAGTTAATAGAGTTATTGATCTATTAAAATTTAATGATAAAAAGAGGATGCTTACGAAAATGTTAAAACAATTTATAAAAATATACCAATCGGTATTTTTTTATTATATTTACAAAATAGACTGGAAATAAATGTATACCAAAGCAGAAAAAACCTCAGAGTTTATTATAAAAACCGTTGCTCCTATTTTGTTCGTTAAGATACATAGTTTACACAAGTTAAAGCTTAGGTGTTTACACTAAATTAGTTTCTAACCTTGTCGATTGTTGTTTATGTCTTAGGTTTCTTTGATCAAAGAAACCTAAAAATACATTTCTATAATAGACTTTCCAAATACCGTTACCTTGTTCTTGGATTCCTACATATTTTCCTTTTAAAGCAGCAGTTAAATATACCCAGTAATAAGACTTCCATCTAATGGCTCCACTCTTGGTTACTTTGAGCACTTTATAGTCACTATGATAATCAAAATGAGTTATTTTTTCAGGGAAAGGTCTACAGGAAAAGTCATGTATATCAGCGGGTGTTTTCATTTCTAAAGCTTCATGAGGTCTTATATTATTATATTCTTTTACAAAGTGATTTAAACGTCTTTGTTGAGCTTTTAAATCATAGGCAGAAGGTTTAGCACAAGCAGCCTTTAAATCTCTATGCATTCGTTCGTGTCTTCCATTTTGTTCTGGATGTGCAGGATCAGAAAATACGGGCGTAATTCCGAGTTCTATGAACCAATAAGAGAGTTGTGTAAATCTTTGAATAGCTCTTACCGATCCAAAGGGGCTTCCATTGTCAGTATGTATTTGTTTAGGCATGCCATAGGTTCTAAACACCTTTGTGAATTCTGTCTTTGCAGCTTTTAGGGTTTCTTTATAGTGTCCTTTGGCTGTGAATAAGAATCGACTTTTAGAATCGGCGATGGTCAATGGGTGACAATAGATTTTGTTTCCCATTAAAAACTTTCCTTTATAGTCAGCACTCCATACTTCATTACAGGATTTTGGATCAAAAACAGGGTAGAGAGGCTTTACTCTCCGCATTCGTTTTTGGGGATTGACCAGACCGTTTTTTCGAAGGATATTATGAACAGTCACCACAGAAGGGATTTCTTTTTCAGCAAACTCTTTAAACAATAAAGTTCTAATTTTCTTAGCTCCCCAGAGTTTGTGTTTTTCTTTTAATTTAAGAATACTATCAATGATTTTTTGATCGGTTGCATTAGGATGTTTTCCTGGTTTTCTGGATTGTTCTTTTAGACCTTCAAAGCCTTGGTTTTCGAATCGATCAATCAATTTATAAGCTGTTGGTCTGGAGATTTCAAAATTCCTACACAATTCAGTGATGGTATATTTTCCAGTACGCCATTCACAGATAAATTCAATTTTTTGTTCCATAGTTGTTGTGTTTTTCCAAGGCATAATAATTTGATTTTGATCTCAAATTACACCTCAAAAAGTGTAAACTATGTTTCTTTAACTTTGTAAAGGATGTTTGTTTAACGTACCTTTTTAATAAAAACGGCTATGCCGCGACAAGTATGAGCGATATTACCAAAGCAACAGGGTTAACTAAAGGTGCTATTTACGGAAATTTCAAAAACAAAGAAGAGTTAGCGATTGCTGCCTTTAATATGACCGTGAAAAATATGCTAAGACGTATTACGGATCATCAGGCATTAAGTGATTCGCCACTAGAAAAATTATTTTTGGTAACTGATTTTTATCGTAACTATTATAATTACAGTCAAGAATTAGGTGGTTGCCCGGTTCTAAATATGGGTATAGATGCAAAACACCAAAATACAGTACTTTTTAACTATGTCCAATACACTATTAATAAAATACAAAATAATCTAGCCCGATTAATAGACGAGGGTAAACATTTAGGCGAAATACTACCTGAAACGGACTCAGTTCTTTATGCTAGAAGATTATATACGATGATTGTTGGTGCCATTTTCATGACGCATACAATGGAAGATAATAGTTATTTACTGCAAACTATGGATCAAATTGATGCAATGATCCAAAATAAATTCAAAATATAAACTTATTTTTTTAAATTAAAATATACCGATTGGTATAAAACAAAAAACTTATGACAACATTACCAAAAATTTTAGAAAGTAAAGCAAAAATCAGATTCCAGCATTGCGACCCGTTTAACCATCTTAATAATGCAGAATACATTAATTATATGATAAACGCAAGAGAAGACCAAATCATTAATCACTATAATTTGGATCTTTTTGAAATGGCACAAAAAAAAGGCATTAGTTGGGTGGTTGGTACAAATCAGATAGCATACTTGCGCCCTGCACTATTGATGGAAGATATTATCATTGATTCCCAGCTTTTCTCTTACAATGAAAATGAGCTTCACGTAGAAATCCGTATGTGGAATCAAAATAAAACGGAGTTAAAGTCAATAATGTGGAGTTCTTTTGTACATTTTAATTTATTAAAACAAAAACGATGGAACCACATCCCAGAACTGATGAAATTATTTCATATGGTTCTAAATCCAATAGAAGCTAAAACATTTAATGAAAGAATTTCACAATTAAAACCTCAGAAAGTGTAACATATCTTTTTCTGGGGAGTCTTATATATACATCAATCAACAAAACCTAACCAGTATGAAGTCTTCCGGAGACATAGGCTCCTCTCAAAAAAAGAGAAGCTCATATTTTTTTATTGGATTTTTTATCATTGCAATTCTCTCTATGAGTATTGTTGCCTGGCAGCTAGGTATATTAGGATAAAGATACCTATGTATAGTAAAAAAATAAAAAGAACATTTCCCGATATGTAGTTTACCTTCGTATCGGGTAGATTTATTTATTGAATATTTACTACATATCTATTCATATTTCTCTGTAGGAAAAAACACCTTACAACATTAATGAGTCTTTTTTTCAACCTTGTTAGGTATAGTTTTATCGAAAAGTTTGTTATCTTGATACTAACCAATAGTTTACATCGTTCTGAAAATATTTGGTTAACCAATTTTATTTAGAAAATCCATTTCTACAAATTTAACTTATGAAACTTAACACTACCTACAAAAATCCATTTGTATCATTATTTACACTGCTCATTATCTCCATTTTCAATTTTTCATTATCTGCACAGACGGTTGTTGAAAAATATGGTCGATTACAAGTAAACGGAAGCTACGTTACTGCCGAAAATGGAGACAAGATAAGTCTTGCGGGAATGAGCTTATTTTGGAGTAATGCTGGCGATGCAGGTGATTTTTATAATAGTCAAACTGTAAATCACTTAGCTGACGACTGGAAAAATCCGATTATCAGAGCAGCTTTAGGAGTTAAAGAAACCTGGGATGGAGGAACCGGATATATCGATAACACTGCAGCTCAAAAAGCCAAAATCAGAACAATAATTGATGCAGCCATTGCCAAAGGAGTTTATGTTATTATTGATTGGCACACACATGCCGCCGAGATATACAAAGACGAAGCTGTCACATTTTTTACCGAGATGGCCGAATTATACGGAGGGTACGACAACGTGATTTATGAAATCTATAATGAACCAATTAACCAATCCTGGAACGATGTCAAGAATTATGCTACCGATGTAATTGCTGGTATTCGCTCCAAAGATTCGGATAATTTAATCATCGTTGGTAGCCCTACTTGGTCACAAGATGTAGACAAAGCTGCTGCTGATCCCATAGTTGGAGACCCTAACCTTGCATATACACTACATTTCTATGCAAATACTCATAAACAATTTCTAAGAGACCGTGCATTGGCAGCTATGAATAACGGTATCGCCTTATTTGTAACAGAATGGGGAACTACTGATGCGAGTGGAGATGGCGGATACAATCAGCAAGAATCAGAAATCTGGTTAAACTTCATGATTGAAAATCATATCAGTTATATTAACTGGACAATTGCTCATAAAAATGAAGATTCTTGTGTTGTAAGTCCTGGTATGGGTCCACAAGGACTTATTGACGGAAATCTTACTACTTCCGGTACATTTATAAGAAATCATTTACTTGCTCGGGCAGAAGCATTAAGTGTAAACGATTTTACCATCAACAACGTTAAACTTTCATTAGATCAGAATCCAGTGAAACATACGCTCTCAATAAATTCTCCTATCGTGATTGATGATATTACTATTTTCGATATGAGCGGAAGATCTGTTTTTTACAAAAGCGTACATCAGGATAATCCTCAAGTTTTAATTCCTAATTTGCAATCCGGAAATTATATTTTGAAAGTATCTTCTAATAACACATCTACTACAACTAAATTTGTAAAACTTTAAACTTTTCAAATTAACAAAACAAGTCCGATAAAATATCAAATTCTATCGGACTATATCATCTTCGATTATTGGGATATTGAATATCCTAACCGCATCTCTAGTTTCCGGCGTCTGCACAATCTAAAGGCAATAGCGCTATCTCATCAGCGTATGCCAGATCACTTGTACATTCTAAATTTCTGTACTCCTCTACTGTATCTTTGATCGCCTGACAGGTAGTTTCGTTTTGATCCGCTTCGTAAGCCTCTATCGCTGCTTCTACAGACAGCTGTAATGCATCTTCTGCAACATCACAAGCTGCATCCTCTACATCATCTCCATCGCAAGAAACAAATAAAACACTAGTCGAGAATAATAAGGTAAAAATTGTTTTTTTCATCATTGTTGCTTTTTAAATTACTAAGCAAAAATGCTATTATCCATTACCTCTTTATAACGCGAAAAAAACTTTTTTTGACTCAATCCAAAAGAAAATAATATAAATTAACGAGCAAAGGTAACCCCATAAATACTACATTTAACATTCTATAGTCTAATTATGTTTACAAACACTTATCGTATAATACAATCCATTCTTGCCTTAAGTATGATGTGCTCTTGTATATCCAGTAGCAAGGCTCAGACAGATAAAAACATTCAAATCAATTATTTAGACGAATACGTCTTTTACAATGATTCGATCTTTACAGATTCAAAAATCGGTGGTCTATCTGGAATAGAATACAATAAAGAACAGGATTCATATTACGTAGTTTGTGATGACGCCAATAATCCAAGATTTTATAAAGCTACTATTACCATAAACAACAAAAGGTTTGATACGGTGATAATGGATCAACTGATTAAAATTAAAGATTCACAAAATCATTTTTTTAATAACAACATTTTAGATCTAGAAGACATCAGAATGTATAAGAAAGATAAATTTATATTCGCCAGCGAAGGATCTATCAAAAACAATTATAACCCTGCTATTTTTATCACTGACACTTTAGGGACTTATTACGATCATTTTCAACTTCCATCTTACTTCAAAGTGAATCCTACTTCTAAAAATAAACCGAGGCATAATGGAGTATTCGAGGGTTTGGCTCCGGATATAGATAATAAAGGATATTGGGCTGCTATGGAGCTTCCTTTAAAACTTGATGGAAAAGAACCAACTATAGATAACTCAGGAGCTCCTATTAGAATTACTCATTTCGATGCTACCACGGCGAAAGCTGACTTTCAATTTACATATCCCTTGGATAAACTTGCCAAAGACCCTAGAGGAAAATTTGGAGTCAACGGAGTTACGGGTTTGTTACAACTAAACAGAAATCAGTTTCTGATTGTAGAACGCGGCTATGCCGCCGGTTACGGAACACAAGGAAATACCATAAGAATTTACCTATGTACTATGAAGAACGCGACAAATACGTTGTCTTTAGATTCGCTACAAAATAAAAAATATAAGTCAGCATCAAAAAGGTTACTTTTTGATTTTGAATCTATTCGAAATCACTTAACTGATCAGATTGTGGATAATATAGAAGGAATTACTTTTGGTCCAATACTGGAAAATGGAAACCAATCATTACTATTGATTTCAGACAATAATTTCAATCCAATTTCAGAACAAATTAATCAACTGATTCTACTTGAGCTATCAAACAATAAATAGTTATGAAAATTAAATATATATCGGTTACATTTTTATTCTTACTCCTCTTCTCACTTATCGGATGTTCTCAAAAATCAGATAACAACGTAGAGACCACAACGTATATTTTAGTTAGGCATTCTGAGAAGGATACTAGCGATTCTTTGAACAAAAACCCTAACCTTACTGAAGCAGGAAAAAAAAGATCACAAAATCTTGTTCATTTCCTTACTAATGTTCAAATTGATGAAATATATAGTACCCAATATCAAAGAACGCTACAGACTGCTGAGCCTTTAGCTAAAGACAGAAACATTGAAATCACCTTATACGACCCACAAAAACTTTACGACGCAGAATTCCAAAAACAAACGAAGGGTAAAATATCTGTGATCATTGGGCATAGTAATACAACTCCGACATTCGTAAACAAAATTCTCAAACAAAAAAAATATGACGATATTGATGAAAATGATTACAGCAAACTCTTTGTCATTAAAATAACAGGAGATGTTATTACGGATATGGTCTTTAATTTAAATTAACAACAGTCATTTACAGGATAAACATAGATGTTCTCTAACACTATTTTAGACACTAGTTTTAGTTGTCCTTTTTCGAACAATTCATCCAATTTAGACAGAGATGTAGACAGGTCGTTGATTTTATAATTATTATAGTCTACAAATCGAATTCCATTAATCACTCTTTCATTATAGGCTTCTCTAAAACGAATACCACCACCATCAACGGCATATTTATAAGCCAAATAATCAACGGTAAAATTTTCTTTGTGTATCCAATACATAAATTCATCTTCAAAATCAGTACCACCGCCTTGCTGATCAAAAGTTACTTTCACTTTATAATAAGATGCCCCTTTGATCATTGATTCTCCCACTAATTCTTTATTCACAGCTGGTGCATTTAATCCATAAGGTAAATTTGCAAAATAATGTACAGAGTTTACACCATCACCTATTTTTGTTACTATAGAATCTACAACCTTTACAGGGCAATTATCTACATATCGGGATAATCCGGTATTGTTCAAAACGTCATGGACTAAACCATTTGTGGATGGCACTAATCTTTCTAATCTATACCGACCAGCATTACGAGTACTTCTATACTCTTTCCCTCTAAAAGTGAAATGAATTTTTGTTTCCTCAAACTTTGCTCCTCCTGCATTTTCAATAGCTTTATCAATTATCTGCTGTGCAGAAAACTGACAATATACTGTAGTAAAAGGCGTCAAAAATAAAGTAAGAATTATAAACGAAAACTTCTTCATAAAATATTTTTTTATTAGAAAACTAAAGTAGCTGTTCGGCAACGAATAGTTGTAATAATTTTGTTAAACTAAAACATCATATACTTAATATGGTATTACATAAAACACTTTGGCTAGTATAGTCAATTATAAACGATAAAACTTTCAACATACTGGCCAATTTTAATATTATTTTTTTTCAAATTTTCAAAAAGATAATTATTTTGCGGTGCCTTAATCTTAACATACTATGAAATATATTTTACTACTACTGGTTTGTCTTGGGACACAGCCATTATTAGCACAAGATGCTGCAACCTACGAAAAAACAACTAAAGCTTTTCAGGAGAATTTTAACGCACAGAATATCGATGCAGTCTTCGATTTATATGCATCAGAGATGCAGGAAGAAATGACCAAAGAAGGTGTTGCTCGTTTCATAAAAGGATGTCATTCACAATTTGGAAATTTAAACACCTTAACTTTTATAGAATCTACAGAAGGTATTCACAGTTACACTGCAGCTTTTGATAATATGAGCCTTGTGATGGAGCTAAAGTTGAATCCGGATGGCAAAATTGCAACTATCCAATTTCAGGAGCCTTAAAAGTTTTTACCATAATATAGTTTACAAAGCTTTCTGAAGGGAAAGCTTTTTGTATTTTTGTACTCTTCGCAAACTTTTGTCAGCACCTAATATGAATAAGAATAGAATCAATATACTTAACAGAAAAGCAAAATTCGAGTACGAATTTTTAGATAAATATACCGCAGGAATCAAACTTGCTGGTACTGAAATTAAAGCGATTAGAGAAGGAAAAGCAAATATCGCAGAAAGTTTCTGTGAATTTCATAACGGAGGAGAACTTTTTGTGATCAATATGCATATAGAAGAATATTCTCACGCTACTTATTTTAATCATAATCCAAAAAGTGAACGAAAGTTATTGCTAAACAAGCAAGAACTAAAAAAACTGGAAAAAGAGGTTAAAAACTCTGGTCTTACCATTATTCCTACCCGATTATTCGTAAATGATAGAGGTTTGGCCAAACTGGATATTGTGCTTGCCAGAGGTAAGAAACTTTATGACAAACGAGAAACTATCAAAGATAGGGACAACAAGCGTGCTTTGGATCGAATAAAAAAGGATTATAAATAAATTACCTTACACTATCATTCTCTAATCATTTTATCAAACGCTCTAAGCTCTTCTTTAATCAATTCAGGATTCTCCGGGTCCTTATCCAATCGCTTGACAGCTTCAATATAATCAGGATGATTTTTATACTTCAATTCTAAAAAAGTGTAGGTTGGTATAAACCAAAATATATACCCCGATATGCCATAAAAAACTACTCTTACCATAAGTCTTTGGTAAAAAGGTCTTTTTTCTTTTAAAATTTTATAAAGTCCTGCCAGGAAGATAACATTCAAAAAACTAACCCCAATTATTAACAATTGATTTGCGAATGGCCAACGAAATATTTTAAACAATACACCAAGCAATACAATAGAAATTGAAATTCCTGTACAAATAGCACCGACAATTCTCCAAGCAGAAATCCCTTGATAGGATTCCTTTTTAAAAATTCTTCGCAAGGATAACTTATTAAAAATCGCAAAACCGAAATAAAAGTATAAACAAGATAATCCAAACAGGGAAATTATAATTAATTCATTTCCGAAAGGCCAGCCCAAAAAGTATAATGCTATTCCTACCAAGAAAACCATAGGAAAAATGTAAAGCTCTAATTTTCTCAAAAGTGAATTTTAATTTTTATCCTCTAATAAAGGAACAAAGCGAAACTCTCCAAACTCATGTTTTTCAAATTTAGTTTCACTTTTACGAATAAACAAAGTCATAACTTGAGGATCTGTCCCTACCGGAATCACTAACCTGCCTCCTATTTCTAATTGAGCCAATAAAGGTTTTGGCACATAAGGAGCACCGGCTGTAACAATAATACCTTTGTATGGAGCAAATTCTTCTAATCCTTTATATCCATCTCCAAAAGATAAGTATTTAGGACGGTATCCTAATTTTGGTAAAAAAAGCTTGGTTTTTTTAAATAACTCCTGTTGTCTTTCTATGCTATATACTTTGCAACCCAATTCACATAAAACCGCTGTTTGATAACCAGATCCCGTTCCGATTTCTAATATTTTATCTCCACGTTCTACCTCTAATAATTCTGTTTGAAATGCCACCGTATATGGCTGAGAAATGGTTTGATCTGCACCTATAGGAAAAGCTTTATCCTGATACGCGTGATCATCAAAACCAGAATCCATAAATAAATGCCTAGGTATTTTTCCTATAGCAGCAAGTACCTCTTTATTCTTTATTCCTTTGCCAATGATCACATCGACCAGCTGCTTTCTTTTACCAGCGTGTTTTAATGTATCTTTAAAATTCATTAGGGTAGATTAACAGGCTAAAATTACATAAAGATTTTAAAGAATAAAGAACAATTTTAGCTTTAAACTGATTATTTTACATTTTAGATAGAATTAAGATTTAGAATTTATAAATAATACTATTTTTGTGTAAAATCTTGAATTATGCTCAAAGCCGGAGTACTTGGCGCGGGACACCTTGGAAAAATCCACCTACGTCTCCTGGAACAATCAGAAAATTATGAACTCGTTGGCTTCTACGATGCCAGTGAGAAACAAGCAAAAGCAATTGCAAAAGAATTTGGTTTTCGATTATTCAGTTCTGTTGAAGAATTGATCAATGCAGTGGATGTTGTTGATATCGTAACCCCAACCTTTGCACATTTTGAAGTCGCAAAACAAGCTATACAAGCGGGAAAACACGTATTTATTGAAAAACCGATTACCAATACGGTTGAAGAAGCCGAAAAACTAATCGAACTTGCCAAAACTCATAACGTAAAAGGACAAGTAGGTCACGTAGAACGTTTTAATCCGGCATATACCGCAGTGGCTAATAAGATTGATAATCCAATGTTTATCGAAGCGCATAGACTGGCGGAGTTTAATCCTCGTGGGACCGATGTTCCTGTAGTATTAGATTTAATGATTCACGATATCGATGCGATTCTTAGTGTGGTACATTCTGATGTAAAACATATTAGCGCTAGTGGAGTTTCTGTTATTAGCGAAACGCCTGATATTGCTAATGCGAGAATTGAATTTGAAAATGGATGTGTTGCTAACCTTACCGCAAGTCGTATTTCTTTAAAGAATATGCGCAAAGCAAGATTTTTTCAACGTGATGCATATATTTCTGTGGATTTCTTTGAGAAAAAATGTGAAGTCGTAAAGATGAAAGATGCTCCGGAAAAACCAGGTGATTTCGATATGATTTTACAAAATGCAGAAGGTGTAAAAAAACAGATCTATTTTGATAACCCTGAAGTTCCATCGAATAATGCAATATTGGACGAGTTGGATACGTTTGCTGAAGCTATTAATAATAACACAACTCCAATCGTTTCCTTAACTCAAGGTAAAAAAGCATTAGAAGTAGCGTTACAGATCATAGCATGTTTTAGTAAGACTTAATTGAATAGTTACCGTCTTCTCGAGCGGAGTCGAGAGATGCTCACACTATATATCTAATTCATTTCGACTCCGCTCGATGTGATAGTCCACAATAATTTTTCAAAAAAAACACATACACACATGAAAAACGTAGCAGTAATCGGTGCCGGAACCATGGGAAATGGTATTGCACATACCTTCGCTCAAAAAGGTTTTAAAGTTCAATTAATTGATATTTCTCAACAATCTTTAGATAAAGGATTAGCAACCATCACTAAGAATCTTGATAGGATGATTGCTAAAGAAAAAATTTCTGAGACTGATAAAGAAGATACCTTAGGAAATATCTCTACCTATACTAGTATTAAAGAAGGAGTTGAATACGCAGGATTAGTTGTAGAAGCAGCTACCGAAAATGTTGATTTAAAACTAAAAATATTTAAAGAATTAAGTAAGGCTTGTCCAGAAGACACCATTCTTGCTACTAATACTTCTTCTATCTCAATTACTCAGATAGCAGCAGTTACCGATAGACCAGATATGGTTATTGGAATGCATTTTATGAACCCTGTTCCAATTATGAAGTTGGTAGAGATTATTAGAGGATATAACACCTCTGATGAAGTTACCAATACAATCATGGAAATGTCAAAAACCTTGGGCAAAGTCCCTGTAGAAGTAAATGACTATCCTGGATTTGTAGCAAACAGAATTTTAATGCCAATGATCAATGAATCTATAGAGACTTTGTACAATGGAGTTGCCGGAGTTGCCGAAATAGACACCGTTATGAAATTAGGTATGGCACATCCTATGGGACCATTGCAATTAGCAGATTTTATTGGGTTAGACGTATGTCTTTCTATTCTTAATGTCATGTATGATGGTTTCAAAAACCCTAAATATGCTCCTTGTCCATTATTGGTCAATATGGTTATGGCAGGTAAACTTGGAGTGAAAAGTGGCGAAGGTTTTTATGACTATTCAGAATCAAGAAAAGCGGAGAAGGTAGCGAAGCAGTTTGGTTAATAATTGGTTGATGGTTAATAGTTGATGATCGATGTAAGAAACAACAAATATATTCTATGAAAGTATTCTTCTCTATCACAATAATAGTATTATTCTCTCTATTATATAATACGGAAAATACGCTTACATCGAAGAAAAAAGATTCAAGAGAAACTCAAAACAAATATGCCAAATACGATACTCTTTTTAGTAATCATAATGAATTTATTGCAAAAGATTTTGATTTTCCGGTAGGGAAACCTAATGCCAAAGGATATTACAACGCGCAGAAATTCAAAGAAAATAATCATCTTGGCGACGACTGGAATGGTGTGGGTGGCGGTAATTCTGATCTTGGAGATCCTATCTATGCCATTGCTAATGGATATGTATCTTTTTCAGAAGATATTGGCGGTGGCTGGGGAAATGTAATTCGCGTTATTCATCAATATAAGGATCGATATTATGAATCTATATATGCGCATTGCCAAACCATAAACATAAAAGAAGGAGATTTCGTTAAAAAAGGACAACCCATTGCTACTATAGGAAATGCCAATGGTATTTATTACGCACATTTGCATCTGGAACTTAGAGATGATATCTTTATGGATATTGGAGGTGGATATTCTGAAAACAGCGAAGGCTATCTGGATCCTACCAAATTCATAACTACTAATTAACTTAACGCGCCCATATGAAAATTAAATTTCTAACGGTCATTGTTTCATTTACTATTCTTTTTTCTTGCAACAAAAAAAATAAAGACCCTGAAAGCTTAATAGAAAGAGCCAATGGCTATATAATTTCTGGAACTATACCCGATGTTCCTGATAGTACAGTGGTATACTTAAGCAAACCTGTAGGAGGTACCCAAACTACCTGGATACAAAATAATTCTTTTGAATTTCAAGGTTTTGAAGAGGAACCCACTATTGCATATCTGGTGGTAGAAGGATATAGAAATGGAGGATTTGCTCCGGTTTGGCTAGAAAACACGGATATCACCATTACTGCGAACAAAAATTCCATAAAAAATGCGGTAATTGAGGGTTCATTCACCCAGAAAGAACAAGATGTTTTCAACAAAAGGGTGGATAAAATTTCTAACGAGCAAGTGAAGCTATATTCGTTGATGGGGAATGACCAGTTGCAACCTCAGCTAAGAGACTCTATTCTAATAGCCATTGATTCATTAGAAAAGCAACGTCTTATCGTTTCGAAAGATTTTATAAAAGAATTTCCAAAATCTCACGTAAGCGCCAATATTCTGGCATTAAGTAAAATGATCTGGGACAAACAAGATATCCGTAACTCATATGCTCTGCTTTCTGAAGAAATAAAAAATTCAAAACAAGGTAAGACAATAGCTTATTTTTTATCACTACCTGACAAACCCGAAATTGGAGAAAAATATATTGATTTTTCACAACCTGATCAAGATGGAAATGAGGTGAAGCTATCAGATATTAAAGGGAACTATATACTCGTAGAATTTTGGTCTTCGTGGTGTGTTCCTTGCAGAAGATCAAATCCTAAATTAATAGAAAACTACCATCAATATAAAGATCAGGGATTCGAAATCATTGGTGTATCTCTGGATGAGGATAAAAAAGCGTGGACAAAAGCTATAAAAGATGATCATCTTCCCTGGACTCAGGTATCAGATTTAAAAGGATTTAACAATGAAGCCGCTTTGATCTACGGTGTTAATGCAATTCCGGATAATTTTATAATAGACAGTGAGGGAGTTATAGTAGCCAGAACCTTGAGAGGCATACTATTAGAGGACAAACTTAAAGAGTTATTTAATTAAAAAAAGCCAAAAATGATTATTAAAAAATATTATACGCTATTAAGTCTTTTCTTGATAATTGGCTTATTCGTTTCGTGCAAAAAAGCAAAAAAGCCTGAAAACATTGTTGAATCCAAAACTGCTTCAAATGAATACCTAATCTCAGGAACCCTTAAAAATATAGAAGATAGCACTTGGATTTATATAAATCAAGACAATAAAATTGTAGATTCTACACAAATCATAGGTGAAAAATTCGAGTTTACAGGATCCGTGGAAGAACCTTCTTCTTTTTTTATGATGGTCGGCAAAACAAATCCTGAATATTTTGTTTTATGGGCAGAAAATCTAATAATAACAGTAGAAGGTGAAAAGGGAAATTTGAAAAATACTACTATTTCTGCTGGAAAAACTCAGAAGGAACGTGAAATTTTAACTAAACGAACCGATAAAATCAACCAAGCGTTAAATTTCATTGAAAAAAAATATGGCTATACAGATATACCAAGAGAAAGTATTGACTCTGTTGTGAAAGCTCAAAATAAATTGCTTTCCGAAATGGAACAAATTAGCAAAGGTTTTATAAGAGAGTTTCCAGATTCTTATGTTAGTGTAAATTCATTAAACATTTATAATACTACTTGGGATAAGAAAGTTGTTGCCGAATTATATGACAACTTATCGGATAAAATGAAAAGTTCAAAAAACGGCCTAGAAATAAAACAGTTTTTATCACTTCCGGGAACACCAAAAATTGGAGAAAAGTATATTGATTTTAAATTACCGAACGCAACTGGAGAGTTAATAAAATTATCTGAAATCAAGGGAAAATATATCCTGGTAGAATTCTGGGCCTCTTGGTGTGGTCCTTGTATAGAAGCAAACCCAAAATTGGTAAAAACGTATAATAAATATAAAGATCAAGGATTTGAGATTATCGGGGTATCCTTAGATAATAATAAAGAATATTGGCTTAAAGCAATAGAAAAAGACCAACTGCCTTGGGTCAATGTTAGTGATCTTAAAGGAGGCAAAACAGAAGTAGCTCAAATTTATGGTATCAATGGAATTCCAGATAACTTTTTGATCGATGAAGAAGGAAAAATCATTGCAAAAACTTTGCGAGGTAACCAATTAGAGAATAAATTGAAGGAATTATTTTAAAACTGGTCAGAAAACAAACAACTAAAAATGGCAAAAATAAACCCATTCAAAGCAGTTCGCCCTACAAGAGATAAAGTGAGTTTGATTGCTTCACGATCTTACCAAAGCTATACTCCGGAGGAAAGAGACTCCAGAATGGATTATAATCCTTACTCTTTTCTGCACATCGTTAATCCAGGTTATAAATATCATAAAGAAATTTCTGGAGAAGACCGCTACAAATTAGTTCGCAATCGTTATCTGGAGTTCAAAGAGGATGAGATTTTTATACAGGATGAAACTCCCTGTTTTTATGTTTACAAAATTGTAAATCGAGAACTGGAGTCTTTTTGCGGTATCATTGCTGCTGCAAGTGCAGAAGATTATGAGCGTGATGTTATCAAAAAGCACGAAGATACTATTACAGATCGTGAAATTACTTTTAAAGAATACTTACACACTGTAGGGTTTAACGCAGAACCTGTACTCCTCACCTATCCAGATAATAATGCTATAGCACATATCGTTGAAAAAGTTACACAAGAAAGAGCTGAATATGAGTTTACTACAACGTATCGTGATACACATTATGTTTGGAAAGTTGATGATCAAAAAAATATCGAACAAATTCAAGCTGCGTTTGCGACTATGAAAACGATTTACATCGCGGATGGTCATCATAGATCAGCTTCTTCCTTTTTATTAGCAAAGGATTTAGCATCTAAGAACTCAGATCATCAAGGTACAGAAGCCTATAACTTTTTTATGAGTTATTTGATACCAGAATCTGATCTTAGAATTTATGAATTTAACAGGCTGGTTAAAGATCTTAATGGTTTAACCAAAGAAGAATTTTTAATACAACTAGACGAATGGTTTCGAATTGAGAACAGAGGTATTGAAGTATACAAACCTTCAAAACCTCATCACTTTAGTATGTATCTGGAGGGAGAATTTTATTCCTTATATCTTAGAAAAACCATCTATGAATTTGCAGACGCTCTAGAAGAATTAGACGCACAAATTCTATATAAAACCGTATTAAATCCAATTTTAGGGATCAAGGATCTTAGGACCGATAACCGAATTGAATATTCACACGGTAAAAATGACATTGTTTACGTAAAAAGCAAAGTGGATCAAGGAGAATTTAGGGTTGGCTTTGGATTATTTCCTGCAACGGTGGATCAAATGAAGAAAATAGCAGATCAAGGTTTAAAAATGCCCCCTAAAAGTACTTATATCGAACCAAAATTGAGAAGTGGCATTACGATCTATGAGTTTTAAAATTTGGGAAATCATCATTTATCCATTAATTAATATCTTGACTCCGTTTTTATTAATTTAGGTATCTTTACATCTTATGAATTCTATCAAGGAAAACCTCAAACATATACTAGAAACGATTCCCGATCACGTTACTCTCGTAGCAGTCTCAAAAACTAAACCTGTTTCGGATTTATTAGAAGCTTATGAAGCTGGGCAAAAAGTTTTTGGAGAAAATAAAATACAAGAAATGACCCAAAAATGGGAGGAAATGCCTAAAGACATTTCTTGGCATATGATTGGACATGTACAATCGAATAAAGTAAAATACATGGCTCCCTACGTGGATACTATTCATGCCGTGGATAGTTTGAAACTATTAAAAGAGATTAATAAACAAGCTAAAAAACATCAAAGAATAATCAATTGTTTTTTACAGATTAAAATAGCTGAAGAAGATAGCAAGTTTGGACTTAGTGAAAAAAATGCTATTGAACTGCTGGAATCCGATGAAGTAAAATTATTATCCAATATAAGGATTACGGGATTAATGGGAATGGCTACTTTTACGGATAATAAAGAACAAATCAAACAAGAATTTGAACGTATACAATCTCTTTTTGAAAGGCTACAAACTGATCATCCTTTACTAAAATCTCTATCTATAGGAATGAGTGGTGATTACCAACTTGCCATTGACTGTGGCAGCACTATGGTTCGAATAGGAAGTTCTATTTTTGGAGCAAGAAATTATAGTCACTAAAAAATGTTACTTTAGGCAAACAGTAAACCGATAAAGACTACCCCGCCAGAAACGTATGATGTACGCGATTTTAGACATAGAAACTACCGGAGGAAAATATAATGAAGAAGGAATCACAGAAATCGCTATTTATAAATTTGACGGACATACGGTTGTAGATCAATTTATTAGTCTGGTAAATCCGGAAAAACCAATCCAGCCTTTCGTGGTTAATCTTACCGGAATAAACAATAAAATGCTTCGTAATGCACCTAAATTTTATGAAGTAGCCAAAAGAATCGTAGAGATTACCACAGATTGTATTATCGTAGCCCACAATGCATCTTTTGATTATCGTATTCTTAGAACTGAGTTTGAAAGGCTCGGTTATGATTATGAAAGACAATCTTTATGCACGGTCGAGCTTTCTCAAAAACTAATTCCGGATCAAAAATCATATAGTCTTGGAAAACTGGTTCGTAATTTAGGAATTGCTATTTCTGATAGACATAGAGCCACCGGAGATGCACAAGCAACGGTAAAGCTTTTTAAATTGCTTCTTTCAAAAGATGTTGAGAAAAACATTCTTAGAGAAACTGTTCGTTTAGAGACGAAAAGAAAAGTAGATGATAAACTCTTAAAGCTTATAGAGAGCGTTCCCTCTTCTACCGGAGTATATTATATGCATAAAGAGGATGGTACCATCATATACATCGGAAAAAGTAGAAACATAAAAAAACGTGTTACCCAGCATTTTACGAATGATAATAGAAAATCAAAAAACATTCAAGAAGAAGTAGCAAGTGTAACTTATGAGATCACAGGAAGTGAATTGCTTGCTTTATTAAAAGAAAATGAAGAAATAAAACTGAATAAACCTAAGTATAACAGAGCTCTTAAAAGAACTAAATTTGATCAGGCACTATATCACTTTACAGATCCTAACGGCTATCTTAATCTGGTAGCAAAAAAAATAGATAAGCGAAAAACCAGTATTACCACATTTACTAATAGACAACAGGCTAAATCGTTTATGCAGCGGTGGACGGAAGAATATAAACTTTGCCTAAAATTAATGGGATTAGATAAAGGAGATGGAAATTGTTTTAATCACGCTATAAAACAATGCAATGGTGCCTGCGTTCTGGATGAATCTATAGAGATCTATAATAAAAGAGCACAAGAACTTATTGCAAACCAATCGTTTGAAAATAAAAACATGATCGTGATCGATCGTGGTCGGGATATTGACGAGCAAAGTGTAATACTAATAGAAAATGGCGAATTTAAAGGAATTGGATACTTTACGCTCAATCATCAGATTAACAATATCAATATCCTAAGATCTATTATCACTCCAATGAATCATAATCCTGATGCGCAACATATTATACAAAGTTATGTAAGACAACATAAAAGATTAAAAGTGATCACTTTAGATCAAAATAAATTAGACTCCAAAGCGTAACATATCTCTCCAGGATTGCGCTTAACTATATACCAAATTACAAGAATGCATCGATTTTTACTATTTACTTTTTTTATACTACTTTCATTTTTTAGCATCTCACAAGAAAACTATAATTACAAAAGTCTTGTTGTAAGCATTCAAGATCTAAAAGGCGAAACTTATAAACAGGACACTACGGCCAATGCTTTTTACGTCTACGAAAAAGGATACAGCAGAATTGAAAATGGTGGACGTTTTAACCTTTTAACCAATTACAGTGCAAAAATTAAAATTTTAAACTCAAAAGGTTTTGAAAAAGGAACCGTAAAAGTTCTCTTATTTCACAATAAAAACAGCAAAGAATTTTTCAGAGATCTAAAAGCGATTACATACAATCTGGAAAATGGAGAAATAGTGAAGACAGCATTAAAAGAAAGTAACATTTATAAAGAAAAGTACAATGAGAATTATACCTTAGTAAAATTTACTTTTCCGAATTTAAAGCCTGGTTCTGTCATCACCTATTCTTATCAAACCGAATCTCCTTTTCTTTATAACTTTAACGGATGGGATTTTCAGGATGACATTCCGAAACTTTATAGCGAATATGAAGCTGAATTGCCAGGTAATTATGTGTACAACATTCGATTAATAGGAAATTTAAAATTAGATTCTAAAGAAAATTCGTTGAAACGAGAATGTATCCAATATGGTAACAGAGCCATCGCAGATTGTTCGCACAGCCGTTACATAATGAAAAATATCCCGGCATTTAAAGAAGAAAAATTCATGACGGCAAAAAAAAATTACTTTTCTCGAGTCGAATATGAACTAAAAGAACATAAAAAACTTGATGGTACAAGCAGAAAATTTACCGAAACTTGGAAAAATGTAGACAAAGAACTAAAAAAAGATAGTAATGTTGGATTACAGCTTAAAAAAACCAACGTCACTAAAGATTTACTTCCAGAAACCATCGCAAAGATGTCTAATGATTTAAGCAAGGCTAAGCAAATTTATAAACACGTTACACAAGAATATACCTGGAATGATAAGTATAAAATCTTTAAAGATGTTTCGGTTAAAAATCTAATAGCTTCCAAAGTTGGAAACGTTAGTGAGATCAATATTCTACTCCACAACATATACAAAGAACAAGGATTTTCTGTAAAACCTGTTTTGTTATCTACCCGTAATAACGGATATGCCACTAGAATACATCCAGTACTCTCAGATTTTAACTATCTGATTGTCCAATTATCCGTAGAAGACAAAACATATCTACTGGATGCTACAGAAAAAAAGATAGGGTTTGGACAGGTTCCTTTTAGATGTTTAAACCAATATGCCAGGCTTTTGGATTTTAAAAACGGAAGCTCTTGGATCGAGGTAAAACCTCAGTACGTTTCTTCTTATTATTATAAAGAAAAAATTAAACTGAACGACAAATTAATGCTTGAAGGAACATCAACATACACGTATAGCGGTTATCATGCTTATAGCAAAAGGGAAAAATATGATGAAATTTCTGAACAACAGATTGTAGATAAAATCCTGAACCCAGAGGAAAATCTCACTATAGTAAAAGCAAACATAAAAAACCTGCTTGAATTAGAAAAACCTTTGATAGAAGAAATTAGTTTCAAGAAATCAATAGAAAAAATTGAAGATCTTATTTATATCAAACCATTTACAAAACCTTTTTTTACCGAAAATCCTTTCAAATTGAACAAAAGAACTTACCCTGTTGACTTTGGGTATAAAGATTCTTATTCATACATTGTTTTTATGGAAATTCCTGAAGATTATGATTTTATTGACATTCCTAAAAATCAGAATTTTATACTCCCAGGAAAATCCGGAAGACTTAGTGTAAACTTTCAATTACAAGAAAATATATTAATTATTAATCATTCCATTAGATTTACGTCATCCTACTACCCTGTAGAATATTATGATTCTCTTAAAGAATTCTTCAATTTGATAGTGGATATGGAAAATAACACTGTGGTAACAATAAAAAAAACTAGTTAATTTTTTAGTATTTTCGTTAAAACAATAAATTTTGAATCAAAAATTACATACAAGAAACTGGAGGGATAAACTGCACGAAATTATTTATGAAGCAGACACTCCTTTAGGTAAAATTTTTGACGTAGTTCTCTTAATCCTTATTCTACTAAGTATCATTTTTGTGATGATGGAAAGTGTTAAAGGACTTCCTGAAAAGACCTATGAATTTCTGTACTTCTCTGAATGGATAATTACTATATTTTTTACTTTTGAGTACATAGCAAGAGTCATATCTATTAAAAAGCCATTTAAATACATATTTAGCTTCTATGGTATTATTGATTTTGTATCAACAATACCATTATATCTCTCATTTTTTATCGTTGGATCAAGTGCATTGCTTACGGTAAGAGCACTTAGATTACTTCGAATTTTTAGAATACTAAAAATCTCAAGATACATTGGAGAATCCAATAAACTGGCGAAGGCAATTAAAGACAGTAGAGCTAAAATTCTGGTTTTTTTGTTCGCTGTTGTTGTGGTTTGTATCATTGCCGGAACTTTAATGTATATAATCGAAGGAGAAGAAAGTGGTTTCAAGAGTATACCGATAAGCGTTTATTGGTGTATTGTTACATTAACAACGGTAGGTTACGGTGATATCGCTCCAGTGACTCCTGTAGGTCAACTTCTTGCTGCCCTGATTATGATAATGGGTTATGGTATTATTGCAGTACCCACAGGAATTGTAAGTGCTGAATACGCAGCAGGTCAAAAATCTGCAATCGTGAATGTCAATTCACAAGCTTGTTCCAACTGCAATGCCAGAAAACACCAAGATGGAGCAAAATATTGTCATAACTGTGGACATACATTATTCAATGACTAATACCCTCATCGTAGTTGTAGGCCCAACGGCTATAGGTAAAACTAGCTTAGGTATTGCATTAGCTAAACACTTTAATTGTGAAATAATTTCTGCCGATAGCAGACAGTTTTTCAAAGAAATGAGCATCGGTACTGCAGTTCCTAATAAAGATGAACTAGCACAGGCAAAGCATCATTTTATACAACACATAAGTATACAGGACAGCTATTCTGTAGGTGATTTTGAGAAAGATGCTATAAAGAGATTAACCCAACTTTTTCTGCATAATAGACATGCCGTTTTAGTTGGTGGCTCCGGACTGTATGTGGATGCAGTTACTAAAGGGCTTGACAATTTTCCCGAGGTTTCAGAAGATGTTAGAAAATCCTTAAGAAAAAGACATGAAGAAGAGGGAATTGAAAGCTTGCAGCGTCAATTGGAAGAATTGGATCCTGTTTATTACGAAAAAGTTGATCTTCAAAATACACATCGCGTAATGAGGGCTTTAGAAATATGTATTGGTAGTGGTAAGCCGTATTCATCCTACGTTACACAATCTCCAAAAAAGCGATCATTTAATATTATAAAAATTGGGCTTACCGCAGAAAGAAAAATTATCTACCAACGAATAAATCAACGAGTAGATATAATGATGAATGACGGGTTGCTCGATGAAGTAAAAAAGCTTTATCCAAATAAGTCATTAAATGCGCTTAATACCGTAGGATATAAAGAAATCTTTAAATCAATTGAAGGTACTTGGGACCTGGACTTTGCTATTTCTGAAATTAAAAAAAATACTAGAAGATTTGCCAAAAGGCAACTTACATGGTTTCGGAAAGATCAAGAAATACAATGGTTTGATTACCAAGATTCTCTGGAATCTATAATTGATTACATCAAAAAAACCGCTGCCAAGCATACTCGGTAGCGGTTTAGCTTTCTAATTACCGTTATTATTTATGATTCATCATTTCGTACCACTAATCTGAATCCTTCTCCGTGGATATTCAGAATCTCCACGTTTTCGTCTTTCTTTAAATACTTTCTCAGCTTTGCTATATACACATCCATACTTCGAGAAGTAAAGTAGTTATCATCCCTCCAAATTTTTGTCAATGCTAATTCTCTAGGCATTAAATCATTTAGATGAAGTGCTAATAAACGAAGTAACTCATTCTCTTTTGGAGAAAGTTTTATAGGCTCTTCTTCTTTATACGTTAAAAATCTAAGTTTAGAATTTAAATGGAAACCTCCAATTTTGAATTCAAATTGTTTACTATCTGCAACGGACTCTGTACTCTTACGCTGCATGATAGCTTGTATTTTCATTAACAATACTTCGCTATCGAAAGGTTTATTCAGATAATCATCTGCACCAACTTTGTATCCTTTCAATACATCTTCTTTCATTGCTTTTGCAGTTAGGAAAATGATTGGAACCTCTTCATTTTTATCTCTTATTTCTTTTGCCAAAGTAAATCCATCTTTGTAAGGCATCATTACATCAAGGATACACATATCGTAATCATCCTTTTTGAATTTTTCGAAGCCTTCCATACCATTTTTAGCGTGTACTACATCATAATCATTCATTACTAGATAATCCTTTAGTACTGTACCAAAATTGGGATCATCTTCTACAAGCAAAATCTTTTTGTTTTCTGTTTCCATATTTTAAGATATTAACGGTAATTTAGTTATAAATGTGGAGCCTTTTCCCCGTTCACTCTCCACCCAAATCTGACCATGATGGTCGTCTATTATTCTTTTTACGTATGTTAGTCCGAGCCCGTGCCCCTTTACATTATGAAGATCTCCGGTGTGCTCTCTAAAAAACTTTTCAAAAATCTTTTTTTGAGCAACTTTACTCATCCCTACTCCTTGATCACGAATTTTCAATACAATACTGTTTTTTACATTTTCTGTATAAATATCAATCTTTGGTGCATCTTCAGAGTATTTAATTGCATTATCAAGCATATTTACTACAACATTGGTTAGATGACTTTCATTAGCTAGCACGCTGGATTTAAGTGCTCCTAAGTGAGTCTTGATATAACCCTCTCTGTTCTCAACAATGAGAGAAACATGAGTGATTGCATCTTCTATGATATCGTGTAATTCAAGACGCTCTTTCTTTATATTTAATTCATTCTTCTCTAATTGAGATATTCTTAGCACGTTCTCAACCTGAGTCAACATCCTTTTATTTTCTTCACGTATCATCGTCATATAACGGTCTACTTTATCCTTGTCATCCGCTATTTTAGGGTTTTTAACAGCATCTAACGCAAGATTAATGGTTGCTATGGGCGTTTTAAGTTCGTGCGTCATATTGTTAATAAAGTCCGTCTTTATCTGTGATATTTGTCTTTGCTGCAACAATTGTGATAGCGCACTTGAATATGCCACTACAATTACCAACGTAAAAATTATCGACAAAATTGCCATTCCTTTAATAGTTGATAATATATATCTATTCTTACCCGTAAAATTTACGTACAATTGATATAAACTTGATCCATCTTCATTATTAACAAAAAGAGGGACTGCAAATGTATTACCATCACTATCATTTTCACTAAAATCATCAGAACGTACACGAGTAGCTAATGCATTACTATAAATAGCATACTCGAAATCTACCTTCATATCCCGCTCAGCCAATTCTTTTTTGAGCAGACTTTCAACTTCTTTCTTTTTTACTCTTCGATGAATAGGAATAAAATTTGCCAGCTGATCTATTACAATTTCATAATCTCTTCTCTGCAGATCTGTGAGCGTACTTAATCTATTCAATTTTGATTTAGACCACTTCTTTGACTGACTACTTTTTTCATTGTCATCTATTAATTCGGCATTTCGATTTAATATATCTTTTAACCTAACGGTATCAATATTAAAATCGATAAAAGAAGAAAACAACTTAGAATCTTCTTCTAAAACTCCATCACCAAAAGCAAAAGAGCCTTTATCAAAACCTATGTCTAAGAGCTGTTGTATCGTTTTATTATCCGGTTCTTTGATACTATCCAAAATCTCTTGTAAGGGATAATACATTTCTTCAAATTCCCTATACTCAATTTTGTTAGAAACAGAAATCAATATTTGTTTTGCATTGAACGAAAACTGTTCCCTGTTATTCTCTACTGTATTCTGAATCCAATATCCCTGAACAAAAATAATCCCGATTAATGACAAACTCATCAGAAGGATCAGCAATGCGAATAACCTTTTATTCATAGGTCAAAAGTAAGACTTTAACATTTAGCTACTTTAGGGTTTAACCAAATGTTAACAAAATGAAAGATTGAAAAAATAACACAATCAAAGGATTATTTTATTGTGAATTTTATTAACATGAAGCCAAGTTTCTTCTAAATTCACATTATTTATAACAAAATCAGCCAAAGGAATTTTTTTTGCATCTTCCCATTGGTTGCGTAATCTTGCAATAACTTCCGATCTCGTCGTATTATCACGTTTTAAAACTCTGTCTATTCGTATCTCCTCGGGAGCAGTAATCAGAATGGTATAATCACAATATTTATATCCTCCATTCTCAAATAAAATAGCGGCTTCTTTGATAACGTATGGAGAACGATGTCTATTCTTCCAGGCAATAAAATGATCGGCTACCGCAGGATGCACAATTTGATTTAATCTTTCTAAAAGCGTTGAATCATTAAAAACCTTGTTTGCAATATAAGTGCGGTTAAGACCGCCATCATTATATGATTCAGAACCCAAAAGAGCTATAATTTGTTTCTTTACAGAATCGTCTTCATTCATCAATTTTTTGGCCTCGTCATCTGCTGTATAGATAGGAACATCAAACTTTGCAAACATTTTAGCAACAGTTGATTTTCCACTTCCTATTCCTCCGGTAAGTCCTACTACTTTTGTCATCTAGTTCAGAATTACAAATTGTACTTGTTTATCTTGTAACCTTACGTCGTGTATAGATGATGGCATATCGATTAATTCGAGTATCAGAAAAGAACTCTCATCTGCTACTTTATTATAATCAGCAATTACCTTAAAATCCCTTTGATTTATCTCGTTGTATTTATCCAACCCTACCCTATACACTACATTGACTTCTTTCGGAAAAATTTTAATATCTTTCCCTTCAGGGATGTTTATAAGCGTTATCGGAACTTCCTGACTTCCTTCTGTAAATTTACTGACTGTAATACTTGCCTCTATTTCTTTAGGATTCACATTAATCCTAGGTGGCAAACTATCAATTTTAATCAATAATGATGTTTTGTAATCCGTATTGAGCTCTTCTAATTGTAGTTTTTCGGTTGTTACATATTTTATGGTATCTACAATTCTTTGGGGACCACTAATTGTGATAGAATCCGGAGAAAGCACAACTCCTTCATCACTACCATAACCTGGGACATACCTGATTTCTTTTAGCAATCGTACAGGAATTTTCTTTTCTAAACTGATATCTAATTTCACCTTTAGCGTATCCTTTTGAACAGAAAGAACTCTTCCTTTAAAATTCAATTTATCTTTCAACGATTGATTAGCATTACTAAGATCAAAATAATAATCATTTCCTTTGGTTTCAATAGCATCAGCAATATCAAATTTTAATCTTGGCCTACTCCAACTATGATTTATGAGCCTAAAACCATTTCCATTGAGTGTTAACTTGATAGTATGATCACTATCTTCATCCAAAATTCTATCCTGTGGTATGTTAACATATAGAACATCACACTCTACTTCCTGCGTATAATTTTTAGAAAACTGTATAAAAAGCCATAAAACAGAGGTAAATGCCAGAAAAAACAGAAAGGTTTTGACATTATTTCTTTTTAAGGAAAATCTGCTTAATTTATTTTTTGACATAGGCGTTACTTTGAAAAAAACAACTTTTTAAATTGTTGTTCCGGACTTTTTTTCAAAAGATGAATATAATAATAAGATTTTAGGAATCCTTTGCCATACCCATAAAATTGAACAATCACTGCAACAACAGTCTGTAATCCAACAAATAAGTTTTTATAACTTATGGTAGCACTTATCAAAATTATCATAAGATATAAACACCAAAACCCCAAAAAATACCAGTATCCTAGTAAAGCTACCACCATAGAAACAACTGTATATACTATAAAAAGAGTGGGCAACCAGTAAGTAATTTTTGACGTTTCCGGGTGCCATAAATTAAGAATTGGTCTTACCAATCCAAATTTATTTACTTGTATATAGAATTTATTCCAGGAAACCCTACGTTTATGAAATACTTTTGCTTCTGGGATTAAGGCTGTTTCGTAACCCAGTTTCCAAAGTCGTATCGTAAGGTCCGGATCTTCCCCAGGATGTATATCTCCAAATCCTTTTGAAGCTTCAAAAGCTTCTTTTGATATGCCCATATTAAAACTTCTAGGCTGAAATTTACCCAGTGTATTTTTCCTACCTCTTATACCTCCGGTAGTGAGATACGATGTCATACTAAAACTTATTGCTTTTTGAAGATCAGAGAAATCTTTGTGAGCATCATCCGGACCGCCAAAACAGTGGACATAATTTATAGCTAAAAACTCTGTAACTTTCTTCAGATAATCTGCAGGCAATATCACATCACTGTCAAGAATAAGAAAATAGTTCCCTTTTGCTTTGCGCATACCATAATTACGTGAATCTCCGGGACCCGTATTTGGTTTTTGGTAATAGCTAATCTCTAAGTCATCTTGATATTTTTTGATGATATTTTCTGAAGTTTCCGAAGAACCATCCTCTACAATTACGATTTCGTATGATCGATCATAGTCCATGAAAATCATACTACTCAATAATTCATCTATTTCATTTGGTCTATTATAAACGGGAATAACAAAGGAAAAGAAAATATTCATAAAACAAAGGTACATAAACCACAGGATCCTATCACAGGATACGACAAGGGTATTAAACGATTTTAAAAAACATATTATAAACAAAAAGCTCAACTCTAATAGAATCAAGCTTTGTTAAATGTGTTTTGATAAGAATTATTCCTCGTCTACAAACTTTTCCATCACCATTTGACTTACTCCCATATTAGAGAACCCACCATCGTGGTAAAGATTTTGTAGCGTTACTTTTTTAGTGAGGTCTGAAAATAGTGTAATCGTATAATCAGCACATTCTGCTGCAGATGCATTTCCCAAAGGAGACATTTTATCAGCATATTCGATAAATCCATCAAATCCTTTCACTCCTTTTCCTGCCGTTGTTGGAGTCGGTGATTGAGAAATCGTATTTACCCGTACTTTTTTATCACGACCAAAGAAATAACCAAAACTACGAGCAATAGACTCCAGATACGCTTTGTTATCTGCCATATCGTTGTAATCAGGAAAGACTCTTTGAGCAGCCATATAAGTCAATGCAACTATACTACCCCACTCATTCATTGCCTCTTTCTTAAACAAGGTCTGCATCGTTTTGTGAAATGATAGTGCAGAAACATCCCAGCCCTTTTCACTCCAATCATAGTTTAGATCTGTATAATGGCGCCCTTTCCTTACGTTAACAGACATTCCTATTGAATGTAGCACAAAATCAAGTTTTCCTCCTAATATCTCCATTGATTTCTCAACAAGATTTTCCAGATCTTCTACAGAAGTAGCATCTGCAGGTATAATTTCTGAATTTGTCTTTTCTGCTAGCTCCTTGATAGCTCCCATTCGCATAGCTACTGGAGCATTGGTAAGTACAAAAGTTCCTCCTTCTTCAAAAACTCGTTCTGCAGTTTTCCAAGCTATTGAATTTTCATCGAGTGCCCCGAAAATAATCCCTCTTTTACCTTTTAATAAATTGTATGACATTTAAAAGTATATTATAAATGATTTTATAAGCGGTAAAGATAACAAAACGACCTAAACCTAAACTAAACTCTACCCATTTTAGTTCTGATAGTGTAATAATGATTTCGCGTGGGTTAACGCTGAATCAGAAATATTCTTTCCACCAATCATTTCTGCTATTTCTCTAACTCTATCATCTTGGCTTAGCAACTTCAATCTAGTTACTGTAGTATTGTCTATATCTTGTTTAAACACCTTATATTGACTTTGGCCATTAGCAGCGATCTGTGGTAGGTGAGTGATACTAAAAACCTGGAGATTTTTACTCATGTCCATCATTAAATCTGCCATTTTATGAGCTATCTCACCAGAAACTCCCGTATCTATTTCATCGAAAATAATGGTTGGCAATTGAGTATACCTGGACAATATTGCCTTTATCGCAATCATTATTCTAGAAAGTTCTCCTCCAGAAGCTACTTTTTTCAATTCTCCGTAAGATCCTCCTTTATTCGCCGAAAACAAAAACTCCAAAGCTTCTTTTCCGTTAGAAAGGTACTTTTCCTGCAAAGTCAAGGAGGCTTTAAAGGTAGCATTAGGCATACCTAATGATTTCAAAATATCTTCTAATTCTGAAACCAATTTCGGAAGTGCTTTTATTCTTTTCTCATGAATCCTGACAGCCACTTCATCCAATTGTTCTTTTGTGCTCTGAATTTCTTTTCGGATATGTTCAATATCTGTACTTAGTGACTCCGTCTTTGAAACTTTTTCCTGAAGCTCTTCCTTGATTTGCAAAAGCTCTTCTGTAGATGCCGTTCCGTGTTTTGTCTGAAGATTATGAATGATCTGTAATCTCTGACTAACCTCTTCTAACTGTTCGGGGTCAGCTTCTAGTCGTTCTAATTCATTTTGTAAAGAGTCATTGATATCCTCTAACTCGATATACACGCTCTGAATCCTTTCTGATAACTCTTTTAGTGCTCCTGAATATGGAGCTACCTTAGCAATATTATTCTTAATGGTATTTAAAAGATCTGAAACTCCAACATCTTCAGAAGAAATTAAGGAAACTGAACCAGATAGTCGTTCCTGTATTTCTTCAATATTAATAAGTGTTTCGTATCGCTCTTCTAAGTCTGGTAGTTCGCCAGGTTTCAGTTTTGCCTCTAATAATTCATTAAGTAAAAAAGAATTGTAGTCGTGTTCTTTAGTTAATTCTTGCTGACTTTCAAGCAATGTCCTTTCTTCTTTTTCTTTTGCTTTCAGTAAAGACAAACCACGTTTGTAAGATTCTATTTCACGACCGGACTCTGACAAAGCATCTAATACTTCAAACTGAAAATCATTGGTAGTAACCTCTAATGTTTGATGTTGACTATGAATATCTATTAAACGCGGTCCCAACTTGTTTAAAGAACTTAACGTAACCGGTGTATCGTTAATAAAGGCTCTTGATTTTCCAGAGGGTAAGATTTCTCTTCTGATAATAGTTTCTGGCTCATAGTCCAGATCTTCTTCCTCAAAAAATGTTTGTAAGTCGTATTTCTGGATATCAAAAACACCTTCTATTGTGCATTTTATAGCACTATCTTTTACACTACTAAGATCCGCTCGTTTGCCAAGCAAAAGTCCAAGTGCCCCAAGAAGTAATGACTTTCCTGCACCTGTTTCTCCGGTAATAGTAATTAAACCGGTATCAAAAGAAACCTGTAATTGTTCAATTAAGGCGAAGTTTTTTATGGAAAGACTTCTGAGCAAGAGATAGTAATGTTTTATTATTATTAATGATGGTAAAGATAGTATAGTTTTAAAAAGATTTCAAGAAAGAAAAAATTAAAACTTGATTTCTGCCCAGCTGCTTGCATAGGTTGGTGCTATCCTATTTAATATAGTCATAGTTTCAGCAATATTTAAGGCAGGACCACCTGAAAGAATGCTTGACACCTCATCTGCCTTTGCATCAAAAAACACTCTCATTATATACGAATTAGGTCTTGTTTTATGCATTTCTTCTAATGCCTTAACAGATGCTAAAATAGACTCTTTTCCCTTTTTTAAATCATTACTCATAATATCTAAACCTTCTCTATGGTATGTATATAAAGCTGATCTGTAACCGTCAAAAGTACCTGATAATAAATCATCGTTCAATCTAAATCTTGTCTGAGGCCCATCCTGCCCATTCCAACCTAAAGTATTACTCCCTTGTGCATTACCAACTATGTTTTTGGCCTCTTGGTGAAATGCCGTACCAGAATTTAGTTCAAAGGTGTCAGCATCAACTCCAAGAATCGTATAGAGGTAAAAAGCCACTACCGAAATAAGATTTGACTCAAAGTTATTGGGGTTGTAATTTAAAGGTTGAAATTCTAGATATTTAAAATTAAACTGTTTATCGTTTATATTTAGAATTGTAGTTTTATAACTTGACCCATATACTGGTCTAGACGCCTGAACCTGAATTGTGGCTGTAAAACTATCATTAGCATTACCCAAAATATTGATGAAAAAACTACAATCAATTCTTTCTTCTGTACGATATTCTATTTCGGTCCATTTGGTATTATTAATAAACTCTGCAACTGACCTTTCTAATGTTTTAAAAACCTGCAAGTTGGGATTACCTGTTTGCTCAGCATTCACTACAACCGTAGCATTAAATTCCTGAGCATTTAGGACGATACCACATAAAAATGTAACAAAAAGAAAAAATTTATGCATTACGTAGTTCTTTAATTTCATTAAAAATATCTTCTGCAACCTCTGCTTTGGTTTTAAGATCAAACGCTTTTATTTCTAGTTTATGATTGATTAAAGTCACTTTATTCGTTTTTCCTTTAAAACCTGCTCCTTTATCATTCAGTGAATTTAGGACAATCAAATCAAGATTTTTTGTCTTTAGCTTATTTTTTGCATTTTCTTCTTCATTTTGAGTTTCCAGAGCAAAACCTACCAAAAACTGATCTTTTTTTACAGAGCCCATCCATTTAAGGATATCTGTCGTTCGTTCTAATTCGATAGAAAAATTACTATCAGACTTTTTAATCTTTTGATCTGATATTTCTTTAGGTCTATAATCTGCAACTGCTGCAGAGGCAATTGCAATATCGCAGCTATCAAATTCATTTACCACTGCTTCATACATAGATGCGGCGCTAACAACAGGAATAACGGTAATTAAATCGTGAATAATTTCTATAGAAGAAGGCCCTAAAACAAGTGTTACACTTGCTCCTAGATTGGCAGCAGACTTGGCCAATTCTATTCCCATTCTACCGGTAGAATGATTTCCAATAAATCGAACAGGATCTATTGCTTCATATGTGGGACCGGCTGTTATAAGTACTTTTTGTCCTTTTAACGGTAATTTACCCAAAATATCGTTTTCAATAAAGCTAACGATATTATTTGGTTCTGCCATTCTTCCTTGTCCAACTAAACCGCTTGCCAGTTCTCCTGATTCTGCCGGAATCATTACATTTCCAAATTCCTGAAGTTTTTTAAAAGTTTCGTGGGTAGAGGGATGGTTATACATATCCAGATCCATGGCTGGAGCAAAATATACCGGGCATTTTGCAGACAAGTATGTTGCTAATAGTAAATTATCACTATTACCAGTTGACATTTTGGATAACGTATTAGCCGTAGCAGGAGCAATCACCATAAAATCCGCCCAAAGCCCTAATTCTACGTGGTTATTCCACTCTGCATTTTCATCATTTTCATCGTAAAATGATGAATGAACAGGGTTTTTGGAAAGCGTAGAAAGCGTGAGCGGCGTTACAAAATCTTTTGCTGCAGGTGTCATAACCACTTTCACCTCAGCTCCGGACTTTATAAAAAGACGTACTAAGGAAGCGGTTTTATATGCAGCAATACCAGCGGTAACACCAATTAAAATTTTTTTACCGCCTAATATAGATGACATGCTTATAGGGATTCCGAATCTGTCTTTGTATTTCTATAATATATCTTACCTTCCAGCCATTCCTGTGCTGCTAAAGAATGTGGTTTTGGTAATCTTTCATAGAACTTAGAAACCTCTATTTGCTCTTTATTTTCAAAGATTTCTTCAAGACTATCATTATAAGTCGCAAATTCGTCTAACTTTTCTAAAAGCTCCTTTTTGATATCTGTATTTATTTGATTGGCCCTTTTCGATATTACAGAAATTGCCTCGTAGATGTTGCCTGTTGGTTGATCTACTAAATTTTTATCTATAGTAGTTGTATTAACTGGGGCATTACTTTTTTTCAAATCCATCGTCCTCTATATTTTCTATTTAAATTTTTCTAACCTTGATTTTATATCCTCTGAAATTTCTTCAGCATCAGCAGTATGTTCGCCTTCTTTATAATATTTTTTATAATTATTGTAAAAGTCATTAGCTTCTTCAAGTCTTTCTTTTACTAAAACATCATAACTACCTATCGCTAGTAAATACTGTGATTCTAGCTTGTAATATAAAGCTTTTTCTCTAAAAACAGAACCGGGATAATCAATTAGATAATTATCAAAAGCTTTTATAGCTACCTTATAATCCTCTCGATGATGATATTGTTTAGCAATCTCAAAAGCCTTTTTCTCTTTTTTATTTCTAAGCTCGGCAACTAGTTTATTAGCTTCTTCAAGATTTTCGCTATCCGGATATGCATTGATATATCCCTGTAACTTCTCTATAGCCTCATCGGTTTCCTTTTGATCTAAACTATACCTTGGAGATAAAAAATAATAACTTTTTGCTCCTTTGTAAGCAGCTTCCTCTCTCTTGTCACTGTTTGGATATGACTTAGCAAACCTTTCAAATTGATAGCCTGCCAGGTAGTAGTCCTCGAGATTGTAATACGTATCAGAGTAATAATACATTACCCTTTCTGCCTGCGGTTTACCCCTGAACTGCGGAACAATCTGTTCAAAAAGGCGCAAAGCTTTTTTGTATTTTCCTTCTTTATATAATTCTTCTGCTAATTTATATTTAGGCCCAATTTCCTCTTCTTTCAATACCTTTTGATATTCACTACAAGAACCAAGGGCAATCACTAAAATTAACAAAAACAATAATCTCTTCATATCTTAAAAAAACATCTGGCAAAAATAGATATTTCTGCCGTATTACAAAAACTTTAATTGATCTATTAAATAACTCAATAAGCAGTGGATTGTTGCAAAAAAACAAATGAAAAATATCTTACTTTTTTTCTGTGCTATTTGTCTCACCTAACTTACTATGATCAAGCACAGTATATCCTTCTTTGTCATAATAAAAAGCAGGAGTAAAAGCTTCATCTAGTTTTACGTTTTTAAGTACATAAGAATGTATCTGATGAACCTCTTGCGCAAAGGATTCGTCATAATAACTTACTAAAATCAAAACTTCTCCATTAAGTTGAGTCAATTCGTCTCTATTAAATTCTGTTAAAGGACTTGATTTATCGATGGGATGTACAATTGTCCATGTTGTCGGCAAGTAGGTTATTTCGCTTCTTTCTAAATCTAAATTATAGAAATTATTAACATATTTGCCGTTTTCGAGTTTTTGAGAAAGCGCTAATGTTGCCTTTACTTTGGGCATGATCATCACATTGGTGCTTCTACCCATTAATCTAAACATAATGGCATCCGATTCCTTATGTTCTCTTACTATAATCGTATCGCTAAACTTGATACTTGGTTTAGGTTTCGAAAATCTACCATATAACAAACCTGTTATAAATGAAAAACTAAGTAACCCTATAAGTGCCTCGAATGAAGAGATTACTCCAAAAACAACACCTTTTGGCGCCATTGCTCCATATCCAACCGTAGTCACGGTCTGTGCAGAAAAAAAGAATGCTTTCAAAAAATCTCCAAAAAAACTTCCGGTAGGATCAGCGATTGCAGCTATTCCAATTAGGGTATATATAATTGCAAAAATTGAATTTATTAATATATAACCTAAAAAAACCCATCCGAAAAATGCTGTCCAGGTTATACTTATCAAATAATTGTAACTTCTGGAAATAGAAGTGCGTCTGTTTATGTGCTTAATATTAAAAGAACCATCGGGATTAATGAAACGTTTGGCTTGTTCATTTGATGATAAACCAATACCGGGATCTTTTATTCTTTTAGCCATAAAAACCTGTTTAGTTATTCTTTACAAATTCTTTTATTTTGGCATCTAAATTCTCAGAAGCAGAAACAAGAGGCAGCCGAAGATGATCTCCACAAATATTCTTGTGTTTTAAAATATTCTTGATTCCTGCCGGATTTCCTTCTTCAAAAGCATAATCTAAAACAGGTAACAATCTGTAAAGAATATCAAATGATTTTTTATTCTCCCCTGCAAGCCCTAAGCGAATCATTTCCGAAAACTCTTTTGGGAACCCTTGCCCTACAACACTAATCACTCCATCACCTCCCGCAGTTACCAAAGATAGCGCCAATGCATCATCACCAGAAATAACTAAGAAATCTTTTGGCTTGTTCTTAATTATTTTAAGTACCTGAGTAAAATCTCCTGTTGCTTCTTTAATCCCTATTATTTTATCCAACTGCGCTAATCTAAGTGTAGTCTCAGCAATCATATTAACACCAGTTCTTGATGGAACATTATATAACAAAACCGGTAGAGGAGCATTGTCGTTAATAGCTTTATAATGCTGATAAATTCCCTCTTGAGTAGGCTTATTATACATAGGAACAACAGATAATATCGCGTCAAAATCAGACACATCTGTTTCTTTCATCTCTTGAATAATAGCTGCAGTATTATTACCTCCAATACCAATAACCAAAGGCAAACGCTTATTATTGACCTTTACAATATGATCCACTAATTCTTTTTTTTCTTTTTTTGAAAGTGTAACGGATTCGGCAGTAGTTCCCAGAACCACTAAGTATTCTACTCCACCGTGAATACAAAACTCTACCAAAGATTTAACCCCTTCAAAATCTATTGAACCATCATTATTAAAAGGCGTAGCTAATGCTACACCAGTTCCTCTCAGAAAAGCATTCATATTATATTATCTGTAAAATTTTTAAATATTTTTTTAATTCGGAAATGAATAGATTATTGTCTTGGTTATCAACCCCTATTACCAAATCATTAATACGATTATCTATTTCGGCAAAACCTACTTTAAACTTGGCATTAGATGCTGCTGCTACATAATCCAGCTCTAGTTTACTTTCAGAATAAAAGTTAATTAAAACATCATATTCCTTTTTTATAAAATCGTTAAGCGAATTACTTTTAACGGATCCATTTACACTAAAACTCTTATCATTATAATAGGCTGCATCTTTATCATCAGAGATCTCTTTCTGATCCTCTTTATATCCCATTACTTTTAAGCGATCTGATTTAACACCTAATTCATTGGCAAGCTTCAAAACGGACAATACGTTTACCGATTGTGATGCATCTATTAGAACAGCCAGGCTTTTAATACCAGTTACCTCTTTTGCACTAGACCTTCTTTTTTTTATGTAAGACTCAATGCTTTTTTTTAGTGCATTTCTTTTAAGACCCTTTAAAATCATTTATAAAAAAGATTAAGAAACAAATGTAGCTATTTTACATTTTAAAAATACGCTGTAGACCTCAAGAAAATAGAAAAACTAAAAATGTTTTTAAGGATTTAGTTATTTAAATAACAATACCTGTATAATCTGTTTTAAAATGTAATTTATCTCTAATACCAAACTTAGAAATACTTTTCTTTTTCAAATGCTGTTGCTATCGGCTTTGCCTCCATCAAAAAGTTAAGAAAAAAGTATAATCCTGCAATTTCTGCAAGGTTTATGAGAACCGTAAAAACTTTGGAATGATAATAAAAAAAGTTAATCAACAACATTGCGTTTACAAAAAGACAACAACTAGCTGAAATAAAAAGTTTAAAATTACCTTGATATCTATCAATGAGATAAATAAAAAAACAGATTCCCACAAAAACTAAAAGTGCGATCAAAATCGAGAAAAATGACACTACTGAACCGGTAAGATTTGGCAATACTAATTGAGAAATTGAAAAAATCAAATACGATATAAGCGATATGCTAATGATAATTGGAAACGTAGCTAATTTCTTTATTTGAACATCTTTTATAGTTATAAATCTTCTTAACAAGAATATGCATAGTAGATAAAATATAATAATGGTAACTGCTATCAGATCAAAATACTTTGCAAAGCTTATATACAGTAAGGTATCATTAAGCATAAGAACCAACATGCTTGTTATATAATACGCATTTATAGGTTTGTCGTGAAATATATGGATAAGTATTAAAGATATTAGAGCCAAAGGCTTGACATACAAGAGATAATTTTCTTCGCAGAACAGAGCAAACAAAATTATTGTAAGAAAAGACAACCAAAACAAAATATATGTCAACTTCAAATCCTTTAACATCTATAAAAGTTTTTCATTGTTTCTAATACGTCATCAAGGTATTAAAAAACTGTAACTAAATTAAAAAAACTCTAAGCTGTCTGGTTTTAGATTGTCCTGTTCTATAAAAAATTTAATTAAAAAATAATGTCCAAAAAACTGTAGAACATTAGTAATAACAACAAATATATCCAAATGGATATATAATTTATTAAGTATGGTAAGGATATTAACGATAAGAAAACAGGACCCCGCAATCATTAAGGATGAGCTCACCACCGTTTTACTATTGAGGTAGATATAATAACAAAAACCAATGAAAAGAATAAATAGCACAATTAATATATTAAGATATAATTGATCATCATTAACATCTATAGAGATCATATCGGCTACTGAATACACTACATATACGATCAACCCCATAGTTATCCATAATTGAATCGTAAATATTTTTTTTAGTTGTATTTTGACTTTTTGCATGCTTTTCCATAATAAAAGTAAATTCAAAATATAATAGCACGACATTATTATAGTAATGATCCTGAAGTATCTCTTGAAATCAATTACAGAAAGTATTTCTGCCGACAACACCAAAAGCAAAGCTACAGGAACCAAATAATATATTTTTTGGGCTTCGACCAAATAGAAAACACAAACTGAGATAATTACCAGAGACTTAGAATATACCAACCACGTTTCCATAAAAATTGCGGTAAGCAATAATGTTGCTCCAGAAATAAACAATAATTGATATGCTAATTTTTTTTTACTCAATTATATCCTTACTTACTTAATTAAATCTGTTTTATACTCTTTAGATTTTAATCATTTATTAATATGAAAATCTCATTGATCTGCAGATCAAGCTAATCACTTTTGGTTGATTTTACTTACTATAATAAAGATATTAGAGCTTCTTAATTCTAAATTAAAACACTCAAAAAGCTTTTTCTTGAAGAGTTTTTCTTTTTCATTACTTCCCATATGACAAAAAGTAATTGAAATAAAACAAAATTGTTTATCTCAGGGATTTAGAAAACAAATATCAAATCCCAATCTAAGCACCTATCTACCAACAAAAAAGAAACAAAGATTTAGTAATTTCTCTTCTTTTATAAAACTTACATTACAAAAAAAAATTGAAATATTCCCCATTCAACATGATATTAAACAACTTTTCCTATTGTTAAGATACTAAATTTCAAACAAATAATAGACAACCTAAAAATTTACCTAGAACTAACTTTTTATTTTAAGAGGATTTGGGCTGGATAACTTAAACTTTACTAAAAAGAATACAGCCAATAACTGATAGATAGAATTTATGATTTTTAGCTCTAGTGACGGAACATAAAAACGATCTAATGCGAAACACGCATCACTAATCACAAAGTTTAAAATAGCTATAGCAAACCATAAAGATTTGGGTGATCTTACATTGATATATTGAAAAACAGCTCCAATGAGTAAGAAATATAAAATGATCAAATACATGATACCAAAAGGTTTTATCTTACCCATATTTTGATTAGTAACTTCATAGATTTCATAAGCTATTATCGTCCAAAACACGAAAAAACCTATCATATAAAGTATATCAATTTTATTGTAGTCTAAGGGTTGATGATTTTTATACAAGAAATAAAAGAGAATGAAATAAGATAGAGTATAACTGAGCAAAACATACCTAAAACTATTTTCTAAGCCTACTAATAAAAAAATATCACCAAGAAAGCAAAGGAATAAAACTACCACAAACAGTGAATCTACTTTTTGCACATTAAACCAATACAGCATAAAAAATAGCGGTACGGTCATGGGCTTTGCATACAATTCGATAGTTGGGTTTTGCAATATCGTACTAAGAACACATAATCCTCCTGTGACTAATAATAGTATTTTTATAAGTGTTCTTATCTTCATTACTCTAGTAAATTAAGGAAATTGTCTTCGGATATAATTGCAACACCAAGGTTATTAGCTTTTTCTAATTTGCTTGGTCCCATATTGGCTCCGGCAACGACATAGGTTGTTTTAGATGAAATGGAACTGGACACTTTTCCTCCGTTGTCCTCAATTAGTTTCTTGAGTTCATTGCGAGAAACTTTTTCAAAAACACCTGAGACAACAAAGGTTTGGCCTAATAATTTATCTGTCTGATTTGCTAATTTATCTGCAGAAATTTGTAGTTGCACCCCATACTTTTTAAGCCTTTCTATTAAAGTTAGATGATCTTCAGAATCAAAAAACTCTCTAACACTTTGCGCGATTTTAATACCGATTTCATCTACACTAACCAAGTCCTCTTCGCTAGCATTTATAATTGCATCAATTGTTTTATAATGCTTTGCCAGTTTTTTTGCGACAGTTTCTCCAACATATCTTATACCTAATCCAAATAAAACTCTTTCGAAGGGAATTTCTTTAGATTTCACGATACCTTCTATAAGATTTTCTGCGCTTTTTTCTGCCATTCGTTCTAGCGGAATCACCTGTTCTTTTCTCAACTCATACAAATCTGCATAATTAGTGATCAATCCTTCATTAACCAATAGAGCGACTGTTTCTCCTCCCAAACCTTCTATATCAAGGGCTTTACGTGAAATATAGTGTTGTATTCTTCCAACAATCTGCGGAGGACATCCTTGATCATTAGGGCAATAATGCTGCGCCTCACCTTCTTTTCTGATCAATTCGGTAAAACACTCAGGACAGTGTTTAATATATTCGGTTGGTACAGAATCTTGATCTCTTTTTGTAAAATCGACACTTATAATTTTAGGTATGATCTCCCCTCCTTTTTCAACAAAAACAGTGTCGCCTACTCTGATATCTAATTTTTCAATTTGATCGGCATTATGCAATGATGCTCTTTTCACTATTGTTCCCGCCAGCTGAACGGGTTCCAGATTTGCAACAGGTGTAATTGCTCCTGTTCTACCTACCTGATAGGTGATTTCATTAAGTTTAGTAGTCGCCTGTTCTGCTTTAAACTTATAAGCCATAGCCCATCTCGGAGCTTTAGATGTAAAACCAAGTTCCTCTTGCTGCTGGATACTATTCACTTTAATCACTACTCCATCTGTTTCATATGGCAAATCTCTTCGTTTTTCATCCCAAAGGTTGATAAATTCCAGAACTTCATCAATGGAGTTTACCAATCGTGATTCTTCAGGCACCTTAAAGCCCCAGTTTCTAGCTTTTTCAAGGCTTTCATAATGTGTTGGAATACCTAATCGATCACCTGCAAGATTATACAATAAACAATCTAGTGGACGTCTAGCAGTTTCTGCACTATCTTGAAGCTTTAGACTTCCCGAAGCAGTATTTCTAGGATTTGCATACGGCTCTTCTCCAGCTGCAATTCGTTCTTGATTCATTTTTGCAAATCCTTCATAGGGCAATACAATCTCACCACGAATATCAAACTTTGGCGGATAATCTCCTTTTAGTTTTAAAGGAACAGACTTTATCGTCTTAACGTTGGTCGTTACATCATCTCCTTGGATTCCGTCTCCCCTGGTGACAGCTCTAAGTAGCTCTCCATTTTCATAGGTAAGGCTGATAGAAGCACCATCATATTTAAGCTCACAAGTATAGTTTACATCTCCATCTACTAATTTCTTAATTCTGGTTTCCCAGTCCAACAAATCTTCTTTAGAATATGAATTATCCAACGAATACATGCGTTGCTCATGAACAACGGTATTAAAATTTTTAGTTACTTCTCCTCCTACTCTTAATGTGGGAGAATTAGAGTCATAGAATTCTGGGTGCTTTTCTTCTAATGCCTGCAACTCTTTGAGTTTCATATCAAACTCATAGTCACTAATTGTTGCCGCATCAAGCACATAATAATTATAATTATGTTGTCTTAATTCTTCTCGTAATTGATTGATTTGTTCCTCTATAGTCATCGTGCTGGTATCAGTTTTCCGGTATCAGTATTTAGTATAATTTTATTATGTTCTATCTGATTTTAACCACTTTGGTACTTGTTTGGGTGTAAATTCTCTCATTTTTACTAACAGGCGATCTATGTCTTCTTCTACTAAAAGTAACTCGTAGTTCTCCATTTTAAGAAAACCATTACGTACCATTGTCTCTAATAGCTGTAACAAATGATCATAAAACCCATTGATATTTAATAGTCCTATAGGTTTCTGGTGCAAACCTAATTGTGCCCAGGTTATAATTTCAAATAACTCTTCTAATGTCCCAAAACCTCCCGGTAACGTAATAAAACCATCACTTAGTTCGTGCATTTTCATTTTACGCTCGTGCATATTATTTGTAGTTACAAGTTCTGTAAGCCCAAGATGAACAACTTCTTTCAATTTCAGAAAATCAGGTATGACACCAATTACTTTTCCATTATGGGTAAGTGCTCCTTCTGCTACTTTTCCCATTACACCAATTTTTGCAGCTCCGTAAACCAGAGTAATATCCTGTTGAGCTAATTTTTTTCCCAATATCAGAGCTTCATCAATTACTTTGATATCATTTCCTTCACTGCTTCCACAAAAAATACAAACAGAAGTTAAGTTATTCATAAGTCATTTTTTTTAATTAAACTGGCTTTTATCATACGGTCATTATCGTATAAATCTTTACGAACTATTACAGATTCGAATCCCAGTTTTTCAATCATATCTTTTGTTTCTTTTCCAAGATATTGATTAATTTCAAAATACAACAAACCGCGGGGAGTGAGATTTTGCTTGGCTAGTTTACCTATCTTTTTGTAAAAAATCAATGGATCATTATCTGACACAAAAAGTGCCAAATGCGGTTCATGATCCAACACATTGGGTTTTATCTCTTGTTTCTCTAGTTCTCGAACATATGGAGGATTGGAAACGATTATATCAAAATCCTTCTCTAATTTATCTAACTGAAGTACGTTTGCATGAATAAAATTTACTTCAACATTGTTACGTTTGGCATTTTCTTTGGCAATTTCAAGAGCTTCTTCAGAAATATCTATGGCGAACAGATCTGCCTCTGGTAGATTTTTAGCTAGAGAAATAGCGATACAACCACTACCGGTTCCTATATCTAATATTTTTATTTTTCGCTCTATCTTTTTATGTTGATAATCTCTTAGAATCCAATCTACCAATTCTTCAGTTTCAGGCCGTGGTATCAAAACCAATTCATTAACCTTAAAGGAAAGTCCGTAAAACACCGTATCTCCAACGATATATTGAATCGGCTCTTGTTCTTTAAGTCGTTTTTTAGCATCTACGAATTTTGAGAAGGATGTGTTATCAATTATCGTATCTAAAGCCATAGCTATATCTACACGCCTTAATCCAAGAAATTTTTCAGAAAGTATATAAAAAAAAGAAAGTATTTCTTCTGAATCGTATTGAGATGACAGCGCATCTGTAAATTCTTTTCTAAGATCTTTTATTTTCAAACCTACAACTCTTTAATCATCCAAGCCTGACAACTATAGTGTCCCGTATCACCCATAGGTTTATCAAGAGATGTAAAACCAACTTTATAATATAATTTTCTGGCATCTTTCATATAAGGCATAGTTTCTAAATAACATTTAGAAAAGCCCTGCTCTCTGGCAAAATCCAGGCACTTACTCATCATTTGAGAACCAAGTCCTTTTCCTCTGGCTTCTGGAAGAAAATACATTTTCTGAAGTTCACATATATCTGCGCTTTCTTTTTCTAATTGCGCAATTCCTGCTCCACCTATAATCTTTCCATTGTCTTCGACAACGTAATATATTTTTCTGGGAGCATCATAGGTTTCGTACATCATATCCAATGCTTCATCTTCATAAGCAGTTCCCACTTTGGGAACCCCCATTTCTATCAAAACATCTCTGATTACCTTTGCTAACGCCTTATTATCTTCTGGAGCAACTGAACGAATTTTTATGGCATTCATTATAATATATAAATACTACTTTTGTTAATCTAAAAATTAGTGCTATCTAATCTTTTTATTTAGATGAAATATACATCAAATCTATGCAGTAATCAATGAAGAAGCTTTTATTATTATCAACAATATTCATAGTCATTACAAGTTGTTCCTTATCGAAAAAACCAGAATTTAAATATGTCGCCAATATCGATGTTAAAAATGTCAGTATGCGCAATATAACGATTCAAGCTGATGCAGTTTTTCATAATCCAAACAACTTGAGTGGAAAACTTTCTGTTGAAGATGTTCACGTTTTTGTTGATAACATAGACGTAGGCAGTATTCATTCTCAGGAATTTGAAGTTCCTTCAAAAAAGGAATTTACAGTTCCTTTGGAAGGCACCTTTTCTCTTGCAAAAATTTATGACGAAAATAAAAATAACCTTTTGGGTAGTGTTCTAAAAATGGTACAAACCGACTCTCTTCTCATTCAATATAAAGGCAATATGAGATATCGATTGGGAAGTTTTTCTTATTCGTATAATATTAATAAAGAGCAAAAAATTCCCTTAAAGTAATAACGTGAGCATACACGACAAATATATAAGACGGTGTATTCAAATAGCCAAAAACGCACTTGGATATGCCAGACCCAATCCTATGGTAGGAAGTGTAATTGTTCACAACCAGACCATCATTGGCGAGGGTTACACTAGTGCTTATGGTGGTCATCACGCTGAAGTGAATGCCATAAATAGTGTTAAAGACAAATCACTTTTAAAAGAAGCAACGCTATACGTAACCTTAGAACCTTGTTCTCATTTTGGCAAAACACCACCTTGTAGTGATTTAATTATCAAACACAGAATACCCAATGTGGTCATAGGTACTATCGACATACATAGTAAAGTAGCAGGAAAAGGCATAGAGAAATTAAAAAACGTAGGATGCAATGTAACCGTTGGTATTCTGGAAAACGAATGTCTTATTCATCATAAGCGATTTTTCACCTTTCATAACAAAAAACGACCGTTTATCATATTAAAATGGGCACAAACACCAGACGGATTTATCGCTCCTTCGAAAACTACAAAAAGAGCGCCTGTATGGATAACAAATCCATATTCCAGGCAATTGGTACATAAATGGCGTGGAGAAGAACAAGCTATTTTGGTTGGAAGCAATACCGTTATCAAAGATAACCCGAAGCTAACAATAAGAAATTGGTCTGGAGAAAATCCTACAAGAATCGTCATAGATTTATCGAATAAGATTCCTGAAGACTCTGCTATTTTTGATCATGAAGCGAAAACTATCCTGATTACCAGAGATGCTGGTGAAAAACAAAATAGCAATAACTTACAATACGAAACTATTGATTCTGAAAATCATATCGCTCTTGAGATTTGCAATATTCTATTTAAATACGAAATACAATCCGTTATTATAGAAGGTGGCAGACATACGCTACAATCTTTTATCGATGCTAATCTTTGGGATGAGGCTCGAGTTTTTAAAGGCTCACATATTTTTAAAAGAGGAGTTAACGCCCCAGTATTTAATGCTAAGCTTATTTCTGAAGAACAAATTATGGAAGACACATTAAGAATATACGAGAATGATTAAAACTATTATTTTTGATTTTGGAGATGTATTTATTAATCTGGACAAATCAGCTACCTTACAATCATTCTCCCAGCTCGGTATCAATTCTATAACCAAAGAACTGGTATCCATCAATGAATCCTATGAAATTGGTGTCATTGATACATTAGAGTTTATAAATTATTACAAAAAGCTTTTACCCAAGGCTTCTGATCAACAGATTATAGATGGTTGGAATGCTATTCTCAAAGATTTTCCGAAGCAACGATTAGAATTCATTCAAAAATTAGCAAATAGTCATATGTACCAACTAATTTTACTGAGTAATACTAACGAATTACATATCAATTGGATTAAAGAAAATGTTTCATTTTATTCAGATTTCAAATCCTGTTTTGATTCTTTTTATCTTTCTCACGAAATTCATTTAAGAAAACCCAATCAAGATATTTTCCAATTTGTTATAGAAAACCACCAACTTAACCCTTCAGAAATTCTTTTCATTGATGATACTTCGGCCAATACGAATGCTGCCGAAAAGTTAGGCATTCATACCTGGAACAACAACCCTATGACCGAAGATATTACTGACTTATTTACTATAAAAGCTAATTTATTTTGATTTATTTATTTTTAAGTATCATCGCCTCCAGTTGGATATTAATCACATTCAAATTATTTGCTAAATACAACGTAGATACGATGCAGGCAATTATCTTTAATTATATAGCTGCTTCTATTTCTGGTTTTATCGCCTATACCGAACCAATTAAAATCCTAGGTATTATTAAATCAAGTTGGTTTTATGGAACTATAGTATTAGGACTTATTTTTATTCTGGTATTTAATCTAATGGCCATCACCACACAAAAGAATGGTTTGTCGGTAGCTGCGGTAGCGAGCAAGATGAGCGTGGCAATACCAGTAGTTTTTGGAATTATAGTTTATCATGAAAGTACGGCTCCGCTAAAAATATTAGGAATTGTTATCGCATTATTTGCGGTGTATATGACTTCAATGAAAACAGTTGGTGGCGTTTCTGTAAAAACAAAAAATCTAATATATCCTCTTTTGGTATTTTTGGGAGGTGGGATAATAGATACAAGTCTTAAATTTATGGAGACCAATTATGTTGCAAAAATGGACATTCCGATTTTTTCGGCTGCTATTTTTAGTTTCGCAGGTATTTTTGGAATCGTTTTATTACTTTATATGACTATTAAAAGAACGCTAAAAATAACTATCAAAAATATTATTGCAGGAATTTGCCTAGGAATACCAAATTATTTCTCCATCTATTTTTTAATTCAGGCTTTAAGAAACGATCAACTAGATAGTTCAACAGTGTTTATTATTAACAATGTGGCTATATTATTGGTATCGACTTTTGCAGGTATCTTATTTTTTAAAGAAAAATTAATAATAAAAAACTGGATAGGAATCATACTGGCCATCATCAGTATTTTACTGGTTACTTTTTCTATTTAAAACTAAACCGTTGGATATAAAAGACACATTTAAAACTATTGACAGTCCCGGAGAAGAAGTTTTGTTTAAAGACAAAAACAGTAAATTTTTTGGATATTCGTTTCCGATAACTACTGAAGACGATGTGAAAGAAATCATTGATTCCTTAAAGAAGCAGCATCATGCTGCAAGACATTGGTGTTATGCATGGCAGTTAGGAACGGATAACGTAAGGTATCGAAGTAATGATGATGGTGAACCTTCTAATTCTGCAGGTCAACCTATTTATGGGCAAATCCAATCTTTTGAAATAACCAATGTTTTGGTAGTAGTAGTACGTTATTTTGGTGGTGTAAAACTTGGTGTCGGTGGATTAATCAATGCTTATAAAACTACAGCACAATTAGCTTTAGAAAACTCAAATATTTTAGAAAAGACAATTGATATTCATTTTCGTATAATTTTTCAATATAAAAACATGAATAAGGTTATGCGGATTATTAAAGAGAAACAACTTACCATAATAAGTCAAAAATTAGAATTGGATTGTAGATTATTGATTACAGTTAGAAAAAAGATGGCTGATGAAATAAATGATCTTTTTTCTGCGTTGTATGAAATAGACATTGAGCGATTAGATAATTAATTGTCCTTCTATTATTTCTAATAAATATTTTGGACATAACATTGGTTTTCTGGTTTCGGTATCAACAAATACCAATGTAGTAGAAGCAATTGTTAATAAATCCAAATTTTGATTATAAATTTCGTAATCGAAAATGATTCTTGCTGTAGGAATTTTCTTAAGGCAAGTTTTAACAGTTAATTCATCGTCAAAGAACGCAGATTTCTTAAATTTAAAATCTAATGTAAACACAGGAAGCATAACACCGCTTTCTTCCATTGATTTATAAGAGACACCTAATCGTGATAACCAATCAATTCGGGCTAACTCCAAATATTGCGCATAATTGCCGTGATGTACGACTCCCATTTGATCGGTTTCAGAATATCTAACTTTTAACAAAGTTTCAGAAGTAATTGACATGTATTTAATTAAAAAAATAGTAAGGAATGCAATATTACATTTATTAAAGTATGCGAAAAAAATAATTAAAATTCAACCCCAAAATTGTTTTTTTTTTACATTTTTTGTTCACATATTTGTCAAGCAAAAAAAGGAAGAACTTTTTCAACAATTTTCCGTTAATAACCTAATAAAAGTAATCTGACCACTCTAATGAATATAACTGCGCAATCAGTTTGGGATAATTGTCTATCTTTTATAGAGGACAACATTACCCCTCAAGCTTTTAAAACCTGGTTTGAACCTATTAAGGCTGTAAAGCTTACCGATAGCGCATTAAGTATCCAAGTACCCAGCAAATTTTTCTATGAGTGGCTAGAGGAGCACTACGTAAATCTTCTGAAAGTTTCTTTAACCAGGGAGTTAGGAGAAACAGCTAAATTGGTTTATATTATTAAAATGGAAAACACCTACGGTAATAAAAAACCATTTACAGAAAAAATACCAAGTGCCAATAGGACCGCTGTAAGTTCACAAGAGGTAGATGTTCCTATTAAAAGTAAAAATCCTGAACTTAAAAATCCATTTGTGATTCCTGGAATCAGAAATGTAAAAATTGAGTCACAGTTAAATCCTAGTTACAATTTTGAAAATTTTCTAGAAGGAGACTCCAATAGATTGGCTCGGTCTGCAGGAATGGCAGTGGCAAATAAACCTGGCGGAACTTCTTTTAATCCCTTATTAATTTTTGGCGGTGTTGGATTAGGAAAAACACATCTTGCCCACGCTATAGGTGTTAATATAAAAGACAACTATCCCGAGAAAACGGTTTTGTATATTTCTGCTGAAAAATTTACACAACAATATATAGAATCAGTAAAAAAGAATAATAGAAATGACTTTATACATTTCTATCAGATTATTGATGTTCTCATTGTTGATGATATCCAATTACTTTCAGGAAAAGCAGGAACACAAGACGTTTTCTTCCACATATTTAATCATTTACATCAAAACGGCAAACAGGTAATCCTTACCAGTGATAAGGCTCCTGTTGATATGCAAGATATAGAACAACGCTTACTATCTCGTTTTAAATGGGGATTATCCGCAGAGTTACATCAACCAGATTTTGAAACCAGAATATCAATCATTAAAAACAAACTATATCGAGACGGTGTAGAAATGCCAGAAGATATTGTAGAGTTTTTAGCAAATAATATCAAAACCAACATAAGAGAATTAGAAGGTGCTATCATTTCTTTAATCGCTCACTCTTCTTTTAACAAAAAAGATATTACTATTGATCTAGCTAAGGCTATTGTAGACAATTACGTTAAAAATACAAAACGAGAAGTATCTATCGATTATATCCAAAAGGTAGTTAGTGATTACTTCCAAATGGATGTAGAAACACTTCAATCCAAAACCCGTAAACGTCATATTGTGCAAGCCCGTCAACTAGCTATGTTCTTTGCAAAAAAACTAACAAAAGCTTCACTAGCTAGCATCGGCACACAAATTGGAAAAAGAGATCACGCAACCGTTCTTCACGCCTGCAAAACTGTAGATAACTTATCCTCTACCGATAAACAATTTAGAAAGTACGTAGAAGATTTAGGCAAAAAACTTACGCTTTAATTTTTAGTGTACATGAAGATCAAAATTTTAATGGTATGCCTCGGAAATATTTGCAGGTCACCATTAGCTGAGGGTATCTTAAAATCCAAACTAGACACCAAAAAATTTCAAGTAGATTCCTGCGGAACAAGTAGCTATCATATTGGAGAAAAACCCGACAGAAGATCCATTCTAATCGCAAAAAAATATGGTATAGATATTTCTAATCAGAAAGCAGCACAGTTTAAGACAAGTGATTTTGATGCTTACGACTTCATATATGTCATGGATAATACCAACTATAATGATGTCATAAACCTTGCTCGTGACGAAAAAGACAAGAAAAAAGTATCCTTAATTTTAAATGAACTACACCCAAATAAAAATTTAGATGTCCCTGATCCTTATTATGGAGGAAACCAAGGTTTTGAAAATGTTTATCAAATGCTAGATCAAGCTTGTAGTAATCTAGCTAAAAAGCTATAAATACCGATTACTTTTTAAAAACAAAGTTTTTGTATATTTAGAAACCAGTTAGCCCTAATTACAAATAGTACCCCCTAAAGCTTTATTTTTTAGCGGTATTTATTAGATTTTAAAATGTTTTTTTTAAAATATAAACTAAAGAACCTTATATTCATTAATATTACAATCATAAACCCTAATATATTCAGCCAAAACTAGCTACCAAATACAATGCTATGGAATCCAAACCCCTAGATCCTAAAGGAAAATTATATTTAATACCCACCAGATTGGGAGACGATGTGCCTCTGGAGGTACTACCGATATCTATAAAGAAGGTTTTAGAACAAGTAAACCATTATATTGTTGAAAACGAAAAGCCGGCCAGAAGGTTTATCAAAAAAGTAAGCCCAAGCAAATCGCAGCGCTCACTTATTATTCATTCAGTTAATAAATACACAGATGCCTCAGAAATACCGAATTATCTCGCTCCTTGCCTAAATGGAGAATCTATTGGACTACTATCTGATGCTGGATGTCCTGGAATTGCAGATCCTGGAGCCGAAGTAGTGCGGCTTGCCCACGAAAAAGGAATCCAAGTAACACCCCTTGTCGGGCCATCATCTATATTTCTTGCCATGATGAGTAGCGGAATGAACGGTCAAAATTTTTGCTTTAACGGCTATCTTCCTATTGACAAAGGCGAAAGAAAATCTACGATTAAATCTTTAGAAAGAAATTCTTTAGAGAAAAATCAAGCACAAATCTTTATTGAAACACCTTACAGAAACGATAAAATGCTCGCAGATCTTGTGTCAATTCTTAATCCATCAACACGCCTGTGTATTGCTAGTGATATTACGCTAACAACAGAATATATCGCTACAAAGACAATTGAAGAATGGAATAATGCAGAAATCGAATTACACAAGAAACCAACGATCTTTATCATCCAACGTGATTTCTGATTATGATTGATTATTCATAAGCTTTTGCTTTCCTGTTAGGCTTCACAAATGAGGTGTCGAATCCGGCAAAACGTTTCATATAATAACGAATAGTGGTACCAAAAGCGTCAGCAAAACCATCTACTCCTCCGCTACGTAAATATTTTTTAACTGCGCCAGGTCCGGCAAGGTGAGCAGCCGCCAAAACACCTGATTCTGTAACAACAATTCCATTGATGCGCTTACCAACAAACCACTTAAGATCCCTTCTTAAAATCCATTTGTTCCTAGAAAGATTAGCGTAAAAAGCTTTTTCCTGCAATTCCGGATTATTCAAAAATTCATTTTTGTTTTTTATCCCGATCATAGCTAAAGTACTCATACCAAACTGATATTTTCCTAGGTATCCAAACTGATTCACCACTCCATAATCACCTCTCGATTCCTTAAAAGCAACTGCTTCTTTAAAACCTACATAAGATTTACCAAGTTCTGGATAAATTAAGTAATCCAGTAAATCATCTTCTATCTCGTCAAAGTTAGGAGCGATGTAGTAAAGATCTAAACCTTCGGTGCTATACGAGCTTAAATCTGTGCGTTTTTTTGGTGTAAAACTTACTAACAAGATCCCCCCGGTTGTAAGAATTACAAAAAGTCCAATTATCCTTTTTATCATATAAAAAATTTCTAAGTAGACATCAAAAAGACGTTCCCCTCTACTTAAATTTTTGCGGTGCAAATATACGACTTTTTTAAGAAGTAAGACTAATCATACGTTAAATTAATTATAACACTGAATAACAATTACTTACGTTAAAAAAATCGTTAAAAAATCATAAAAAAGGGTGTAAAAAGTCTTAAAACGTGTAGTTGAACGTCAAACCAATGGTTTTAGTCGATAAAAATTAAAAGATCAAAAAACATAGTAATGAACAAGTTTTCAAACGATATTGTTAATAAATTCATCGTGTTTTAGGAAAAGAAAACTAAATTATCATTTTTTTTCCTACAAAAAACCGAGTGATTTTTATCGTTTTACTCCTTGTTTGTTAATCCAATCTACGTACTGTTTTTTGTTTCTGTTATGCTGAGCTATAGTTTTGGCAAATTTGTGGTAGCCAAAATTCTCTACGTTAGCTACAAAGAAGTAATATTCATGCTTTTCATGATTAAGAACCGCATCAATAGATGAAATATCAGGCATTGTTATAGGACCTGGAGGTAAACTACTATATTTATAAGTATTATAAGGACTATCGAGTTCAAGATCTTTATACAAAACTCTCTTTATTACTACATCCCAGTCATTTCTATGTTTTTTAATCGCGTAAATAACCGTGGGATCAGCATCTAGTTTCCATCCATTTTTATATCGGTTCATATAGACTCCTGCAACCCTTGGACGTTCGTCAACCTTAGCCGTCTCTTTCTGAACTATTGAAGCGATAGTTGTAACTTCTGTTGGCGTTAAACCGATGTTTTGCGCTTTTTCTTTTCTTTTGTCGTTCCAAAATCGTTTATATTCCTTTAGCATTCTATCTCTAAATTGCTCTGCAGAGGTATTCCAAAAAAACTCATACTTATTAGGAATGTACATCGCTAATGCATTGTCTGCAGTAAACCCATTCTCTGTTATAAAAGATTCTTCTTTGAGAGCCTGCACTAAAGACAAACTATCAGCTTCTATTTGTTGTGCAACCCTACCAGCCAGATTTTCCAGTCGTTCCTGATTGTTAAAACTTAACTGAATTGGAATGTTTTTACTTCTCAAAAGATCTACCAACTCATTATTATTAAGCCCTTTTTTAAGTATATACCTTCCTGCTTTTACTCGAGATGTATATCCTTTCTTGCTAGCTATTTTATCAAAGCTTGAGGGATCTTTTAATAAAGGATGTATAATCTTTCTTAATTCAGGATACGTGGTTCCCGAAGGTATATGTATAGTGGTAGTTTCTGTTTCAAAATTTGTATTTGGCGAAAAAACAGCTTGATACACGTAATAAGCAAATAAACCTCCTCCAATCAAACCTATCAAGGCTATAATCAATAAAATTCTTTTAATGTACATATATTAATTGATATAATAATTCATCCTTATAATTGCCATTTACAAGGTTCCAATCTTTTTTTGTTCCAATTTTTTTAAAACCTTCTTTTTCGAATAGTTTAATACTAGCAATGTTATCTTCAGCTACATTTGCATATAACTGATGTAACCGTAGATGTGTCTTACCATAATTTTTCAGAAGAGATAATGCTTCTTTTCCATATCCTCTACCACGATATTCTGTTTCCACAATTAAAATCCCCACACCTGCTCTATTATGAGTTGGATTAAAATCGAATAAATCTATCAGCCCCAATGATTCATCGTCATAAGAACATATGACAAGGCGCAGTTGTTTAGCATCATAAATATCCAGATGTGCATTTTCAAGATATTGTTTAATCAAAAAACGTGAATATGGAGTTTGAGTAGAACTCATCTCCCATATCCTCTCATCATTTTCTATCAAATAAATGAAATCAAGATCCTCTGGCTCTAGAGCACGTAAATAAATATGTTCTCCTTTAAGAGTTAGCATACTATCTCTCCTTTAAAAACTTGTTCTGCAGGTCCTATAAGAAATATGTCCTCATATCCATTTCTGGTCTTTTTAAAAGTCACTCTTAGTTCACCTCCTTGAGTTTTAATACTTACCATTTCATTATCAGTTATTTTTGTAGCGTGCATAGATAATGCAACAGCAGTAACACCGGTTCCACAAGATAAAGTTTCATCTTCCACACCTCTTTCATAAGTACGAACTGCAAACGAATCTTCATCTTCTTTCTCAACAAAATTTACATTGCTTCCGATTTCAAAGTAAGGAGCTCCATTTCTAATTTCACGACCCATATTTCTAACATCATAACCTTCTAAATTATTGACCATAGTAACGTGGTGAGGAGAACCAGTATCTAAAAACAAATGCGAATCATACTTTTCTATTTTTGAAACATTTTGCATTTGTAGATACACCAACCCATCTTTAATTTCTGCGGTATGCTTTCCATCTATAGCAGTAAAGGTTGCTTTATCATCTATAACTCCGAGATAAGCCGCAAATGCTACAAGGCATCTCCCGCCATTACCACACATCGAACTCTCATTCCCATCAGAATTGAAATACACCATCGTAAAATCCTCTCCATCGTTCTTTGGAAGCTCTAATAGCATTAGACCATCTGCACCAATGCCGTATTTCCTGTCACAAAGTCTGGCAAATAGTTTGGTATTATTTTTGGAAAGAAGGTTTTGTCTGTTATCAATGATTACAAAATCATTACCTGTACCCTGATATTTATAAAAAGTAAGATTCATTATTCTTTTTCAATTATCAGGAACAAAGGTACAAAGAAAGTTACCATTTTATCGTTGTTAATAGCGCGTTAAATATCAAAAAATAATATACTATAATTGTAATTTTAATTGTTATACGTAGTCTATTATATAGTACTATTCAAATTAAACGAAAAAAAGAAAAGAAGATGAAAAGATTTTTGAGCTTATTGGTTGTCGCTATTTTAGCAGGTGCTATGACATTAGGAATGTACAAAGCATTTTTAGAACCTGATACTGTTATTGTAACAAAAAATGAAACCGCCACACCAACGAATTTGATTCCGGCCACCTACAGTACCACCAATTTGAATGCTGTAAACACCAATGCTGATTTTACATTAGCCGCAGAAAAAACTGTGAATGCAGTCGTACACGTAAAGCAGTACGGAATTACTAAATCTCCTAGAAATCTTATGGAATATTTTAGGAATGGAGGAACCACAGAGCGAAGAATTCAAGGTGCAGGATCAGGTGTCATTATTACAGAAGACGGATATATTGTAACGAATAACCACGTAATTGACGGCGCAACTGATCTAGAAGTTACCTTAAATAATAATAAGTCGTATAAGGCAGAAGTAGTCGGCACTGCTCCTCAATCAGACATTGCTCTTCTCAAAATAGAGACAGATGAAAAACTAACATATATCCCGTTTGGGGATTCAAATAGCGCTCAAATAGGAGAATGGGTATTGGCGGTAGGTAATCCTTTTAACCTAACATCAACTGTCACTGCTGGAATCATAAGTGCCAAATCCAGAGACCTGAATGAATATGATGGAAATATTCAATCATTTATACAAACAGATGCAGCCATTAATCCTGGAAATAGCGGTGGTGCATTGGTAAATATCAAAGGAGAGCTTATCGGAATTAACACTGCGATCACCTCACAAACCGGTAGTTATGTTGGATATGCTTTTGCAGTACCATCAAACAATACTCGTAAAATTGTAGAAGACATTCTAGAGTTTGGCGATGTACAAAAGGGTATTCTTGGTATTAGAGGCGGTAACATCAATCCAAAAGCTATGCAAGAATATGGAATCTCTGTATCGCAAGGAGTTTTGATTGCAAGCGTAGAAGAAGATAGTGGAGCCAAAAAAGCCGGGCTAAAAGTAGGAGATGTAATAAGAGAAATAGACGGTTTACCCATACGTAAGTTTGCAGATTTAACGGGCTATGTAAATAGTAAAAGTCCAAATGATGTAATTAATGTAAAAATCTTACGAAAAGAACGAGAGCTAAACGTACCAGTTACATTAACCAAATACGTTATACAGCGATATAATATAGAGGATGTAGGTGTAGAAGTCGCAAATCCTGCAAAAGATGTTTTAAAGAAATTTAATCTTGATCACGGTGTAGTTATTAGCAAAGCTTTGAGTCCGAGGATGCAGCGTTACAATCTAGAAGGACTAATTATTAGTGAAATAGATGGAAAAAAAGTAAAAAATGTTTTGCAGGTAAAACAGATTATCGAAAATAAGTATCCAGAAGAAGATATCACGATTAGTTTAATTGACAGAGATGGGGAAAAACGTGAATTTGTTTTTCAGAATTAAACCTAAAACCTTCTAAAATAAAGGATCCCATTGCTAACAAAAGGCAATGGGATTTTTTTATTGAAAAAGCTTTACGAAAACGTTTGAAATTCATACTTTTGCGCGAAATTTCAAGATTGTAAAACACAACACATTATGAGTTCTAACGAAGTTTATGAGAAAGAACTTGCCTTTCAGGCAGACAGACGCCGTGCTACGGTAGCATTTATCAAAACTGTAAGTGATTTATGGTATGACAATTCTATAGAATTGGTACTATTTCGTAACCAGTTAATTGATAAAAATGTAAGTGAAATTCTAAATTTACACGAGTACGCCGGCGAATTTGTTCAGAAACCAATTTCAATTTTTGATTCTGTAGAAATTGCGCAAGCCATCAAATTAATGGATTTACCTCCTGCCAAATTAGATATTGGTAAACTTACCTATGAGTATCACCTTGCCGGTAATGAATATGATTCGGCAACTAGTTTTGTAATGAACAAACTAAAGGATGCTAAGAAGTTTAAGAACATTTCTCCTAAGGATGTTGTTCTTTATGGTTTTGGACGTATTGGTCGTTTAGTAGCTAGAGAGCTCATGACGATTACCGGAAAAGGAAGTCAATTGAGGTTAAGAGCTATCGTGACCAGAGGATCTATCACAGAGGAAATTTTAGAGAAAAGAGCCTCTCTTTTAAGAAATGATTCTGTTCACGGAGAATTTGCGGGTTTAGTAGAAACTGATATCGCCAATAGTTCATTAATCATTAATGGAACTACCGTCAAAATAATTAGCGCCAATAATCCGGAAGATATAGATTATACTTCTTACGGAATTAATAATGCCCTGTTAATTGATAATACCGGGGTATTCAGAGATAAGGAGGCATTAAGCAGACATTTAATTGCTAACGGGATTGACAAAGTTCTTCTTACAGCCCCTGGGAAAGGAGTTCCTAACATCGTGCACGGTGTAAATCACAAAGAACATGATCCAGATAAAGTAAACATTTTTTCTGCAGCATCCTGCACTACCAATGCCATTACTCCAATTTTACAAGCTGTAGATGAAAGTTTTGGTGTTATTAATGGGCACTTAGAAACCATCCATGCATATACTAATGATCAAAATTTAGTAGACAATATGCACAGCAAATATAGAAGAGGTCGCGCGGCAGCCCTAAACATGGTAATCACTGAAACCGGTGCAGGAAAAGCGGTTTCTAAAGCACTACCCAACTTTGAAGGAAAACTCACCTCAAATGCAATAAGAGTACCCGTTCCTAATGGTTCGTTAGCAATTCTTAACCTAAGATTGGACAAAAAAGTTTCAAAAGAAAGTATGAATGCTATTATCAAAAAATATGCTTTAGAAGGAAGCTTAGTAGAACAAATTAAATATTCTTTAGACAATGAACTGGTTTCTAGCGATATTGTAGGATCTTCTGCACCTTCTATATATGATAGCAATGCAACCATTGTAGATAATGAAGGCCATAATGCTATACTCTATGTATGGTATGATAACGAGTATGGGTATAGCCATCAGGTAATAAGATTATCTAAATATATCGCAAAAGTTAGACGTTATACTTATTATTAAGAATAACCTATATACAAAACTTTTAAAAGTCGTTATTTCACCATAACGACTTTTTTTATTTTATTTTTTTAAAACAACACACAAACGTAAATTTGAAATATTCGGAACATGCTCTAAATCAAGCTATATTAAATCTTTTAAATTGCCTACAATATCGTATCTTTATTATCGTTAATTTGTATTAAAGACTGACAAAACTAGAACAAAAACATTTTGATAAATGAATCAATTCTAAAGACACCTATCTTAAATTTTGTTTCACTTATCTAAAGGTTTTAATCGACCATTAAAAACAATTAAAATTCACACATGAAAGTATCAAAGTACCTATTAATTTTAATAGCTCTATTCCCCATCTTTGAAACCATCCAGGCACAAACCCAAGAAGAGAACCTTACGGCCGAACAAGCACTACAACAGGAAAATATCGAAACGCAATTCGATGTAGTGATTAAAAAGTCCGGAAGATATCAAGAATATAAGGTAGTAAAACGTGTTTGGTTAGACAAACTAAAAAAAAACACTTTAGATTCTCTTAAAACATTAGAATCAAAATTAAATAGTTCTAACCAAAAAATTACTGAGCAACTTACTTCTATATCTAATTTAGAGGCATCATTAGCAAAAACAAATGAAGATCTTTCTGCGGTAACCGAGGAAAAAGATAATATGACTTTTTTGGGAATGTCTTTTACCAAAGGTAGCTATAAAACAATGATGTGGACCTTTGTTGGTGCGCTCCTAGCATTATTAGCTTTTTTTGTTTTTAAGTTTAAAAACAGTAATGCTGTCACAATACAAGCCAAAAAAGCATTAGCTGAAACAGAAGCAGAGTTTGAAGATCACAGACGAAGAGCATTAGAAAGAGAACAAAAAGTAATGCGTAAACTTCAGGATGAAATCAATAAACAACGTAAAACCGGAGCTAAGTAATACTAATTCTCTGGATTTTTAATGTATTGTTTTGCATCTTTGCAACTCTTAAAAAATAAAGATGCGAATAGACATAATTACCGTCGTACCAGATATCCTAAAAAGCCCTTTTGAAGCTTCTATTATGAAGCGATCTATAGAAAAAGGGCTTGTAGAAGTACATTTACATAATCTTAGAGACTATACTACAGATAATTATAAACAGATAGATGATTATCAATTTGGTGGTGGCGCTGGTATGGTGATGATGGTAGAACCGATTGACAAGTGTATCTCCAAATTGAAATCTGAAAGATCCTATGACGAAGTTATCTATATGACTCCAGATGGTGAAACGTTAAATCAGGGAATCGCTAATCAATTATCCTTAATGGGCAACTTGATTATTTTGTGTGGACACTATAAAGGTGTTGACCAACGAGTTAGAGATCACTTTATCACAAAGGAGATATCTGTTGGTGATTATGTACTCTCAGGAGGAGAATTAGGTGCTTTGATTCTGTGCGATGCCGTTATCAGATTAATTCCTGGTGTGCTCGGCAATGAAACCTCAGCCCTAACTGATTCTTTTCAGGATGATTTGTTAGCCCCTCCTATTTATACCAGGCCTGCAGATTATAAAGGCTGGAAAGTTCCTGAAGTACTCACCTCTGGAAATTTTCCAAAAATTGAAGCCTGGCGCGAAGAGCAAGCCTATCAAAGAACCAAAGAGCGCAGACCGGATTTATTGGATGAAAATGATTAGTTAAAATTTATACACCGTCTTCATTAATAAATATCTAATACCAAATATCCTTAACTAAAAGGCAATCTTTCAATTAAAAAAGAAACTTCATAAATAATAATCAAAAAATAATTGCAAATAATGAAATAATAGCTATTTTTGCAGCCTGATTGGAACAACCTCTGGCGAGAATCGTAAATGTTGTTTTAACAAAACATAAGTAAACTATTTCAAAAATGGAAGATTTAGTAAAATTCGTACAAAACGAGTTTGTTGCAAAAAAAGATTTACCTGAATTTTCGGCAGGAGATACTATCACAGTATATTACGAAATTAAAGAAGGAAGCAAAACGCGTACACAGTTCTTTAGAGGAGTTGTAATCCAAAGAAGAGGATCTGGTTCTAGTGAGACCTTCACAATCAGAAAAATGTCTGGAACCGTTGGTGTAGAACGTATTTTTCCGGTAAACTTACCAGCACTTCAGAAAATTGAAGTAAATAAAAGAGGTAAAGTTCGTAGAGCACGTATATTCTACTTTAGAGAGCTTACTGGTAAGAAAGCACGTATTAAAGAAAAAAGAAGTTAACTTTCACTTCTTATTACAATACAAAGGCTACCGATTGGTAGCCTTTTTTTATGAACAAAAGTTCATAACTTTGGTTCATAACCAGTTGATAACTAAAAACATACATTTAACTGTACTGTAAATCTATTTTTCCTAAATTTATAAGAAGAAAAGATGTAATGATAATAATAGAGATGACACAAGGATTCCTGATTTACATTTTTTCAAAACAAGTTCTTTGAACATTTACATAAAGCATCTTAAAGTTAGGATAAATATAAAACGAAAGTTATTTTTTTGAGTACATCGTTGAAATCAATTTAAAGGTTCTCTTTAAAATCATTTCAAAATGAAATTCAAAAGAAAAAATTAAGTTTTGACACCTTTTTAATTTTAAGTGGCATTAGACTATTCGGATGAAAAACTGAAAAATTACATAAGTAATTTAGAAACACAAGCGTTCGCAATAGTCACCCGAGTAGTATTTAGATGAACATTGTATTTTCTTTGAAAAATTTAAATCTACTCAAAAACAGAAATAACAATTTGGTATAAATTAACGCAAGTTATTATTTTATAGCGGGTAAAACAGCTAACAATATTATTATTTCTGACAAAAGCCATATCAAGGTATTCGTATTATGATATGGCTTTTTACTTTTCACTACTATTCTAAAATAAGGTTTACATTTTTACTTTTAACTTTTTTATCCCTCAATCTTTTAAAGATTTTTAATTCAATTCCTTTAACGCAAAACTAACAATATACAGGTTGCATTTAGCCGCCTATATTTGTATCTTCGCGCTCGGAAAATCTTACAGCAAATAATATTGTTAAAACACCCCTTGTTACACCGACAAAAAAAGGAAGACTAATATTGTTTGTCTAGAAGAAGTTAAACGACTAAATATTTCCTAAACATTAGCGTATAATATATAGGTATACACTAGTCAGGCTAGAAATATCTTATAAAAAATTAAAAAATATGGGAATTGAATCCTCAAAAATTGTTTACACAAAAACTGATGAAGCACCTGCATTAGCAACCTATTCGTTTTTACCTATTGTAAAAAAGTTTACCAAAGCTGCAAATATCGAAATCGAAACTAAAGATATATCACTTGCAGCGAGAATTCTAGCGGTTTTCCCGGAATATCTATCCGATAAGCAAAAACAAACGGATGCATTAGCAGAATTAGGTCAACTTGCTTTGAAACCAGAAGCCAACATTATTAAACTTCCCAATATTAGTGCTTCAATCCCACAGTTGAAAGCTGCAATTGCAGAATTACAATTACAAGGCTATGATATTCCTAATTATCCTGAAGAACCCAAGGATGATACCGAAAAAGAAATCAAGAATAAATACGACAAAATAAAAGGGAGTGCTGTAAATCCTGTTCTTAGAGAAGGAAACTCTGATCGTAGAGCTCCTAAACCAGTAAAACAATACGCAAGAAAGAACCCGCATTCTATGGGAGCCTGGAGTAGCGATTCTAAAACTCACGTAGCTACTATGAGTAATGGAGATTTCCGTTCTAATGAAAAGTCTGTTACTGTAACTGAAGCCGGAGATATAAAAATCGAATTTGTAGATACTAACGGAACTACTACAGTTTTAAAAGATAAAACAGCCTTGCTTGAAGGAGAAATAATCGATGCTACAGTAATGAATAAAAAAGCATTGATTTCTTTTCTGGAAGAACAAATCGCAGATGCCAAAGATAAAAAAGTGTTATTTTCATTGCATATGAAAGCAACCATGATGAAGGTATCAGATCCTATTATCTTTGGTCACGCAGTTGAAGTATTCTTTAAAGATGTTTTTGAGAAGCACGGTGAAATACTAGAAGAAATTGGAGTTGAAGTAAATAATGGATTCGGTGATCTTGTAAACAAATTAAAGAAAATCACAGATGCAACTAAAAGAGCCGAGATAGAAGCAGATATCAAAGCGTGTTACGTTAACGGACCAGAATTAGCCATGGTAAATTCTGATCAGGGTATCACAAATCTTCACGTACCTAGCGACGTTATTATCGATGCTTCTATGCCTGCTATGATCCGTAACTCAGGACAAATGTGGGATAAAGATGGTAATACTCAGGATACAAAAGCAGTAATACCGGATAGCAGTTATGCAGGTATCTACCAAGAAACTATAGACTTCTGCAAAAAGCATGGGGCATTTGATCCAACTACAATGGGAACAGTACCAAACGTAGGATTGATGGCACAAAAAGCAGAAGAATATGGATCACACGACAAAACATTTGAAATAAAAGGAAATGGATCTGTGCGTGTTGTAGATGCAGCAGGTACTGTTTTAATTGAACATGCTGTAGAAGAAGGAGACATTTGGAGAATGTGTCAAACCAAAGATGCTCCAATAAAGGATTGGGTAAAATTAGCAGTAAGTAGAGCTCGTGCCACAGATACACCCGCTATATTCTGGTTGGATAAAAATAGAGCACACGATGCGAGTTTAATTACTAAGGTTGAAAAATATCTTCCTGAACATGATACAAATGGACTTAATATTAGAATCATGTCTCCTGTTGAAGCAACAAGATTTTCTTTAGAAAGAATCAAAGACGGAAAAGATACTATATCTGTAACCGGAAACGTATTACGTGATTATAATACAGATCTCTTCCCTATCCTTGAATTAGGAACCAGTGCTAAAATGCTTTCTATTGTTCCTTTAATGAATGGTGGAGGCTTATTCGAAACTGGTGCAGGAGGATCAGCTCCTAAGCATGTGCAGCAATTTAACAAAGAAGGCCACTTACGCTGGGATTCGCTAGGAGAATTTTTAGCATTAGCAGTTTCTTTAGAACATTTGGGAGAGAAAAATAATAACTCTAAGGCCCTAGTATTAGCAGAAGCATTAGATAAAGCGACAGAAAAGTTCTTAGAAAACAAAAAATCACCATCAAGAAAAGTAAACGAGTTAGATAATAGAGGAAGTCACTTCTATTTGGCTTTGTACTGGGCGCAGGCATTAGCCGAGCAAACACAGGATAGTGATTTACAAACAGAATTTAAGTCAATTGCAGAGAAATTAGCTAGTAATGAAACTACGATCATTAATGAACTAAATGACGCACAAGGAAGCCCTGTAGATATGGGCGGTTATTACTGGCCAGATGTTATTAAGGTTGCTAACGCAATGAGACCTAGTGAAACATTGAATAAGATTATAGGAGCCTAAATAAATAGCCCATTTTAAAATTAAAAGCCTGTAAAACGTTTTGTTTTACAGGCTTTTCTATTTCTACAAAATATTTAAATAGCCTAGTCCTTTAATGACTAGTAAGAATGGGTAACAAAAAAGAAGCCCTATGTAATCCAAAAAAAATAGTTTTTACACTAAAAATGAATCCTTCAAAAATGCTTTTTAGTGCAGAAAAACAGTGTTACTAGATCTACCATAGCAAAAAATCCCCGTTTAAAAGTACATACTAAATTTTAGGCACAGAAATTGATTAAATTATACTATTGAATTAATTATAAGAATGCCCCAAATGAAAACTAAAGTTATTCTAACAACCAATAAAATAGATACTAACTATGTATTTTCAAAAAACAACCAAGTATATCTTAAACGCAAATCCGGTGTTGAACCCGCAAATAGTAATACTTTATACTCCGCAGCATGGGTTCCCATTAGCTTTTGCTGGGAGTCTTAATTAGACAACTAATATTTTTATTTCAAAAGACTGATTTTAATAATTAAATAACAGTTGTCTATCAAAATAGTCTGTAGATTTACACAAAATTAAGGCTGTAACATATTTAATATTTTGCAGTTTACTTAGTATACTTACTTGAAAAAACCTATCTTTTGAAAAAGCTAAACTCCTTTGGTTCCTTACTGCTACTCTTTCTAATCGTATGTCAATCAAATAGCATTTTAGCACAGGAAAAATTCACCATAAACGGAACGGTTTCTGAGCAATCAAGTAACGAAACCTTAATCGGAGTAAATATACTTTTTCCGGAAATCGATAAAGGGGTTGTTACTAATGAATATGGTTTTTATTCTATTACCTTACCCGAAGGAACATATAAACTACAAGTAAGCTACTTAGGGTTTAAAGACATTATTCAGGAAATCACCCTTGATGAAGATAAGAAACTAAATTTTCAATTATCGGAAGCTTCAGAAATGTTAGAGGAAGTAGTGATCACTGAAAATGTAGAAAAAGTTAACATTAAAACTCCTCAAATGAGTCTCAATCAGCTTACAGCAGGAACTATTAAACAAATTCCCGTGGTTCTTGGAGAGGCTGATGTTATTAAATCCATCGTCTTATTACCTGGGGTTACTAGTGGCGGCGAAGGAGCATCTGGATTTAATGTCCGTGGTGGTGCAGCAGATCAAAACTTGATTCTTTTAGATGAAGCTACAATATTTAACTCATCACATCTTTTTGGATTCTTTTCTGTTTTTAATCCTGATGCTATTAAAGATATCAAACTCTATAAAGGAGGTATCCCGGCAAAATATGGTGGTCGCGTATCCTCTGTTTTAGATATCTATCAAAAAGAGGGAAATAGTAAAGAATATCACCTAAGTGGAGGTCTCGGATTAGTTGCAAGTAGACTATTGGCAGAAGGCCCCATTGTAAAAAACAAAGGAGCTTTTCTCGTTGGTGGTCGAGCATCTTACGCGCATCTTTTTCTTCCTCTGGTAGATGAAGGCAACGATAATGTCGCATATTTTTATGACCTCAACACCAAATTGAACTATAAAATTAATGAGAACAATAATATCTTCCTATCAGGATATTTTGGTCGTGATGTATTCGCCATCAGTGAAAGTTTTAGAAATACATACGGTAATACAGTCTTAAACCTACGATGGAATCATTTATTTTCTGATAAACTATTTTCTAACTTATCACTAATATATTCTGATTATTTTTATGGATTAGAACTTGATTTTGTTGGTTTTGAATGGAATTCTGGAATAAGAAATTTTAATCTAAAATATGATCTAAAACATTATATCAGTGATAATTTTCAGCTTAATTATGGTGTTAATAATATCTACTATCGCTTTAATCCAGGAGAAATTAAACCAAATAGTGAAGATTCTGGGATTAGAAGAGATAAACTGATTGACAAATATGCCAATGAACTTGGCGTATATGTGGATGCAGAGCATAAAATCTCGGATAAACTTTCAGTACAATATGGAATAAGACTCAGTAGTTTTATACGATTGGGACAGGACGAATTGAATATCTATGAGAATGATAATCCTTTATTATTTAATGAAGAGTTACAAATCTACGAATCCGCAAACCCTATCGAAACAGTAAGAATTAGTAGAAGTGACCAAATAGAAAATTTCACCAACTTTGAACCTCGATTTGCATTGGCATATGCTTTTAATGATAACACCTCTGTAAAGGCTAGTTATAATAGGATGGCTCAATATCTTCATTTACTATCAAATACTAATTCTCCTACTCCATTAGATGTATGGACACCGAGTGGAAAGTATATCAAACCTCAATTATTAAATCAATATGCCTTAGGATATTTTAAGAGTATAAATAACGATGCATATTCTATAGAAACCGAAATATTCTATAAAGACATCGAAAACCGAATTGATTATATTGATGGCGCAGAGCTCATTGCTAATGATGCTATAGAGCAAGATATATTAAATGGTGAAGCCAGAGCATACGGATTGGAATTATTGCTCCGTAAGAATGAAGGTCGGTTTAAAGGATGGCTTGCCTATACCCTATCCAAATCAGAACAACGAACACCCGGACGGACGCCTACAGAAACAGGTATTAACAACGGTGAATGGTATAATACTCCATTCGATAAAACACACGATATTTCTTTTAACGGAAGCTATGAGTTGAATGAAAGATGGAAATTTAATGCTAATTTTCTTTTTCAAACCGGTCAACCTACTAACTATCCCTCGGGACAATTTGAATATCAGGGGTTAGTAGTACCTATTTATGATGGCTTACGCAATGATCAAAGATTGCCATCGTATCATCGTATGGATATTTCGGCAACTTTAACACCCAGAAAAAATAAAGATAGGAAATGGCAAGGAGAATGGGTTTTTAGTATTTATAATGTTTACAATCGCAGAAACGCCGCCTCAATTACATTTAGCCAGAACACTGAAACCTTTGTAAATGAAGCAGTGAGAACCTCCATTTTTGGAATTGTACCAGCCATTACTTATAATTTTAAATTTTAATGCAATGAAAAAGTTATTGTATACAATCATCGGACTTATTATATGCACAAGCTGTGAGGATGTTATTGATGTGGACGTTCCTAATGGAGAACCAAGATTAGTAATCGATGCTTCTTTTGAGATTTATTTAGATGAAGATCCTATTGACGCACTAGGCGGTGTACGCCTTACATTATCAGCTCCTTTTTTTGATGATGCAGTACCTACAGTTAGTGACGCAACCGTATTTGTAACTAATCTTTCGGATAATTCTATCATCAATTTTGAAGAATCACAGGAACCGGGGTTATTTATCCCGGAAAATACTAATATCATCCCAGAGTTTAATATTGATTATGAACTGACGGTTATTTACGAAGGTGAAACATATAAAGCGACAACACAGCTTATTCCTACAGTAGCTATAGATAATGTAGAACAAGGAGACGGAACTCTATTTGAAGGAGATGAAACAGAGGTAATTATTTTCTTTACTGATGATGGTACCAGAGATGATTTTTATTTATTCGATTTTGACTTTAACCTATACCTCCCTAGTGAAGATCGTTTCTATCAAGGAGAAGCTTTTAATTTTTCTTATTTCTATGAAGATATGGTTGGTGGCGAAGAAGTCACTATCAAAATCCTTGGAATAGATGAACGATACTACAATTACTCTAATTTATTAATTGAGCAGAGTGAGCAAGATGGAGGAAACCCTTTTCAGACACCTCCGGCACAAATACGAGGAAATATTATCAACACCACAAATCCGGATAATTTTGCTTTAGGGTATTTTAATCTATCTGAAGCTAGCCGTTTTCAATTTACTATACAACAGTAATCAGGAAAATCAGTATTTTTGGAGCATGACGTTTACCAAAATAACAGAACAAGCTTCTAAGTATGATCATCTGGAGAAGATGAGTATACCAGAGCTATTGTCCAATATCAACAATGAGGACAAAACAGTACCGGATGCTGTAGAAAAATCAATTCCTCAAATTGAAGCGTTAGTATTTCAAATTATACAAAAATTAAAAAATGGTGGTAGGCTTTTTTATATGGGTGCCGGAACCAGTGGTCGGTTAGGTGTTGTCGATGCTAGCGAATGCCCTCCCACCTTTGGAGTTTCTCACGATTTAGTTATTGGCCTAATTGCCGGTGGTGATCTGGCAATCAGAAAAGCAGTTGAATTTGCCGAAGACAGTATAGAGCAAGGTTGGCAAGACCTAGAAGCCTATCAAATTTCGGAAAAAGATATTGTTATCGGCATAGCTGCTTCTGGAACCACTCCTTATGTCATAGGAGCTTTAAAAAAATGTAATGAATCCAATATCATTACTGGTTGTATTACCTGTAACGAAGGAAGTCCTTTAGCAAAAACGGCACAATACCCTATTGTAGTGACTGTTGGTCCCGAATTTGTAACAGGAAGCTCACGTATGAAAGCCGGTACAGCGCAAAAACTAGTGCTAAATATGATATCAACCACTACAATGATCCAATTAGGAAGAGTAAAAGGTAATAAAATGGTCGATATGCAACTTAGCAATAACAAACTGGTCGATCGCGGTACCAGAATGATTATGGAAGAATTAAAAATCGAAAGAGAATTAGCTGCACAATTATTAGAAAAATATGGTAGTGTTCGCGAAGCAATAAATAATTATGGAGCCTAGAAGAACAGATAAAGAATTATTAGGTAAAGGAGTGCAACGTATGGCAATTGCGTTAATATTTATGTTTATTAGCCCAGTTGTTATACACTCAGCATTTAAAAATCAGGATCATCCCTACTATATCCCTATTTTAATTGTGGGATTATTAGGAGCTGCCTTTGCCATTTTCATGGCTTTTAGAGGATTAAAAACCATTATGGATTCTATGTTTGGTAAGAAATAGCCTTTTAGTTCTAAAAAAATGAAAATCAGGAATAATGTTGCTATTACTCCTGATCTTTAAGATGTTCAAAACTTTACTTTACCCAACCTACTACTCCTTCGTAAGCAAGTCCTGCATTAACTCCTTCTGAATAGCTCTTTGTATATAAATGATCAGAATTAGCTACATCGTAAAAGCGATAAAGTTTAACTGTACCACCACCAGAACTCTTTTGTATCAAAACATACTTTCTGGTAACATTTTTCCATCCTTGTCTACGTAAATTCCAAAATTCTGTACCGCTGGTGGTCATGATAAAATCTTTATTTTGTGGATGTATCATGAAATACAAAACGTTATATTTGTTCCTATCAAATCCGGTGGATGTACTAGAAACAGGGGTTGTAAAGGCAACACCCTCATAACTACCTATCGCAGATCCTGTTCCGCTTTGTGTTCTATACGTATGCAAGGATAACGCCCCCCCTGCGTAATACCTATATACTTTTTCATTTACAATACTTGCAGCAGCCTTAAGTCCGTCTTCTGAATCAGTAATAGAATCAGGCGTGACTAAGGACTCTTCTGAAACAAAATCATCATTTTCTGTCTCACAAGAAGTTAGCACTATCGAAACCGTTAAAAGCATCCTTGAAATGCAACGTAAAAATTTACTCGTTTTCATAATTTATAAGTTTTAAGAATTTATGAGATAAATATCTTAAAACAAACATTAGAAAAAATCCAACTATGGAGATTCGTAATGATTTTGTGGACGAAGGTCAATATCTAAAGGGAAGACGTTCTATGTATATTATATTTACAGTAAGAATTTGTTTTTTAAGATACTAAACTTCATAGTAAAACCACTTCTATTCTATAAATATCGAGAAAGAAACAAGAGCGATTTTACATAAAATCGCTCTTGTTCGTTTAAAATATCTTAATAAAACCTACTCTACTTAATGTTTTAAATATATCAAAAGTCTTGAAGAGTATGTTAAATATCCTAAATTTTAATTACCGCTACCTGCATCTGCGCAATCAGTCGGTAAAGCATCATACTCAGTAGAAAATGCATTCTCAGGGATACAATCAAATTCTCTGTACGCTTCAATAAGTTCTCTTAATGAAACACAAGTAGCTTGATCAGGAGCAGCATTATATGCCGTGATAGCTGTTTCAACGGCTAATCTAGAAGCAAGTGTCTCATTTTCACAGGCTACACTATCAATTGCATCTTGGGCATCATCGCTACCACAAGATGTGATAAATATAACCGATCCTATTAATACTGCTTTCCCTACGTTCTTCAAAAAATTGTTTTTAATTTTCATTACTTTTAAATTTAAGTGAATTGTTATTTTGTTCATAAACCTAACGGTATAGTCTCATAATATTGTATTTAGAATGAAATTTTGATATATCTTTTTTAATAAATCTTTCATCATAGAATCCTTCGAACTAGCTAAGTGGTCATTCATTGAAAAATAGAAAGGGTGATTTTCCCCAAAAACCACCCTTCCCTAGAGATATTTATATAAACCAATTAATTAGTGCCGAATGTCCATACATTACCATCTATAGTTATGCCAACCGACAATTCAGCATCATTTATTGCAATTCCGGATGTAGGAGTCCCAACGGATGCAGATACAAAAACTGTATCCCCGGTCTGTATAAAAGTTACTCCTGTAATAGATGGAACTCCATCACTAAAACTTATAGTATATGAATTCCCAGATCTAGTAATTGTTGCAGTTCCACTTGTATTAATTATAGTTGTACCGTTAGTAGGTGCATAAGTTAAACTTCCATCATACGTAGTAACCAATTCTGCTGGTAAAATAACTCCTGCATCTACAGCTCCATCATCATCGCTACCACAAGATGCGATCATTAAGATAGATAATACCAATACTACTTTACTTAAGTTTTTAAAAAAATTGTTCTTAGTTTTCATTGCTTTTAATTTTAAAATGAATTGTTAAATCGAATGTAAACTTATAAGAGTTATGAACTAATAGAGCTCTTGTGTGGACTTTAGTAAAGAATTTGTTGATCAAAAGCTAAATTAAAAGGAATAGCGTTATTGTTCTTTTAGTTTTGACCAGACGCTTATAACTTTTCCAAAATAACTTATTACCTCTCTATAAACTAGATATTTAAAAAGGAACTCTTTCCCAAAACCACAAAATTTGCTACAAACGTCCTTGTTTCCCAACCATTCGTCCTCATTTCCCAATTTCACGGCTGAATACATTTTAAATTGAGTTAATAAATACAATAGTTTTTATATCAATTCAACTAATATGGCAACAGATACACAAGTACAAATTTTTGTAGACGGTGAACCCATTCCTGCATTTCAAAGTTTGTCACTTCATCAAGAAATTGATACCCATCACAGTTTTGAACTCATCTGTAGAAAAGATGTTCTCGAAACTGTAACAGAAGATATCTCTGGAGAAAGTATTAATTTTTTAGGTGCAATTTTCTTACTCAAAATACATTCAGTAAACGGCTTCACTGACGATGAAACATTAGAGTTTAAAGGTATTGTAACAGCCATCAATACCGTAAAGGGATTCTATCAAAATACCGGAGATCTTATTCATATTTTAGGAAAAAGTTGTAGTGTCATAGCAGATGATGGACCACATTATACTTCTCATCAGGACATTAGTTTATCAGAAATTTTAGAAAAAACGTTTACAGGTTACGATAAAGGAATTTTAGGATTAAAAATAGCTCCTAAAAAAGTAACTCCAGTACATTATAGTGTACAACAAGAAGAAAGTGCTTTTGAATATGCCAGCAGATTAGCCGCACAATATGGTGAATGGTTTTACTATAACGGCACCGAATTGATATTTGGAAAACCAGAATCAAAAGACCCTGTAAAATTACGTTATGGATATGATCTTTTGGAACTATCTATGAAACTGGAAGCGATTCCAAACAATTTTAAATATTTCACAAATGATTATTTGACAGATCAGTTTCATGAAGTAAAAACAACAGATTTGAACTCTCATACAAAAGGGTTTATATCCTCTGTTAATCAGAAAAGTGATAAATTATATCGAAAAGAAACTCAAGTTTTTGTAAGTGCACACGATGATGCTCAAATGAAATCCAGAATTGATGATCAGATCTTACTTCAAAAACAAGCAAATGAAGTAAATCAAATAAAAGTCTCCGGAAAAAGCAGTAACCCCAGTATCACAGTAGGAAGTATTGTTTTAATAGACGGAGAAGCTTCATCATATGGAGGTTATAGAATTACCAAAATAAAGCATAGCTGTTCTGAAAATGGCCGGTATGAAAACATATTTGAAGCAACTACAGCAGAAACAGAGGCATATCCAAAAACATCCATCAAAGCATTCCCGAAAGGCAAATCGCAGACCGCTATTGTAGTAGATAACGTGGATCCAGAAGGTATGGGACGTGTAAAAATACAGTATGCCTGGCAAAAAGAAACAGGTGAAACCTCTCCTTGGATCAGACAAGCTAGTCTTGCTGGTGGACCAGGACAAGGAATGTATTTTGTTCCAGAAAAAGGAGATGAAGTTATAGTTGATCATGAAGGAGGAAATGCAGAAGCGCCTATTGTAAAAGGAAGTGTCACCAATGCTTCTTCTGTCCCGGAAAGTTTTAAAAGTGGTAACAATCATCTTAAAGCCATCAAAACACGAAGCGGTAATCAGGTTACTCTTAATGATGCAGATGGTAGCGTAACTATAGCTGACCCAAGTGGTAATACGATTGTGATGGGTGGTAACGGAGAAATTACGATTAATGCTCCCAATAAGATCACCTTCTCCTCTACCGACATTGTTATGGAAGCTAGTAATGATCTGACCGTCAATGCGGGTAATAATATTACTTCTTCTGCAGCCAAAGATATAAGCTCCAGCGCAGGAACAAATTTTAAGATGGATGCAGGAACTGATATAAAAGCTAAAGCAGGTGCCAAAGCCACCATAAATGGTTCTAAAAGCGTTAGTGTTTTCGGAAAAAGAGTATCCATAACTGGTGCTGTGATGACTAATATACAAAGTGGTGCTATTCTTACTGTTATTACCGCTGGTGTTTTGAATTTAACAGGAGCAGCAACCAGCTTACTTAATGGTGCCAAGATAAAAGTTTTAGGAGGTAAGGTTAATATCAATTAATATGAATATGATTGCAAAACAAGATATCGACTTCATTAAGAATGAATATTCTGTGCAATATGAAGTTGATACGTTTACATATATCAAATCTACAGAAGAACCTATAGAAAACAGGGTTAGGTATAAAGTCAAAAAATCATTTATCAGAAAAGACCCTATTGGTTACCTTTTCTCTTTAGAGGTTATCGAGAGAATACAAAGTAACAAAGAAGATATCCGTGCCATTGAGGATGAACTAGCTAATCTGCAAAAAAAATTGGTTCTCTATACTGATGAACACGGAGATATCATTTCTATCGTTAATCGAGGAGAAATAGCTGAAGAATGGGATGATCATAAAAACAATTTCAAGAAAACGCACAAAGAAAGTTTGGACGATGTGGATCTATTTGTGACAGGTGTAGATGCCATTATTAATAATCAAACAGAATTTTTAAACTTGGTAAAAAAATCTGAAGTTGCTTCTTTAGTATTCCCTCCTATCTATAAGCAAAATTTATTATTTCAAGAATCTATTAAACAGCGAAAAGTACTATATGATTTTTTTGATACTACAGCTTTGCCATTTCGAATGGATACCAAGGTTGTGGCAATGAACGAGAAAACTATGGGATATCAAATAATAAGATCAGGAGATATAGATATCCCTAGATTCGATGAAGAAAGTGCGTCCGCATTGATAAGTAACCTTTTTGATGTTCATAAATACAATATAAAAATTGAAAGTAATTGTCTGGAAGTATTTGACCTAAATGATGACGACATAGTGGAAGATGCCACGATGCTGTTAAATGTTGAAGTACCTGGAATCTATAGCTACAGACAAATAAGTAAATTAAAGGCTACATAAATATATCACTGAGATCTTCATAATCAAAAATAAAGTAGTTAGAAAAAATGGTAGAAAAACGAATATCATACGAAGGTTTTCAAATTAAATGTGATAAGTGTCCGGGAGAATTTCTTTCTATGAAATCCACCACTCAAACAGTAACCATTGGCGGAAAACCAATAGTTACAAAAATGGATAAAATTACAGGCGCTAACATTCCCCTATTCTCTAAATGCTCCGGTACAATAACAAAAACGTGTACTCCAGCCCTTACCGATTGGATTGACATCGCAGAGCCTACGGTTAATTCTGAAAAATTTATCCCATTAGTAGAACATAGTGAGCTTGTATGTACTACAGGAGGAGGTTTTGTTGGTTTCGAACCAGAACCTGCTAAATCAGAATTTATAGGTCTTAAAAAACCTAATATTGTCGATCAAGCAAAAGCTAAAATAAATGGTACTGCCAACAAAGTGGCCAATGTGGCAAAAAAGGCGACAGATGGCATTTCTTCAGAAATCGGTGCAGCATTAGATGGATTAAAACCAATTGGGCAAATATTTGACGCCCCGGCTATGCAAAATATGATTACTGCAGCAAATGGAGCTCTTGATCAAGCCAACTTGTCCAAAGAACAGATTGACCAAAAACTAGCATCCCTGGAACAGAAAGTTCCTGAACTTAAGTCTCAAATCTCTGATACCATAAACGGAATTGAAATTCCCGGTTTGGAAGATATGGGTGGTTTTAATGTTGCTTCTTCCGGAATGTCCCCGGAAGAACAAGCTTTTGTTGGACTAGGAATCCAGGATTCCATTAATGCATTAGAAGGTCACTTTAATTCAGAAATCAATACAGCAAGTCTTATAAATTTTGATGAGGACGCCGGTGGTGACTTCGGCGTTCCTATGCTATCCGACAAAGGCCCTCTTGAAAATTGGTTGGATCAAAAGAAAATAGAACAGGAAAATCTGGAAAATATAGCCGCTGCAGAATATGGTAGTATGACAGAACAGGTAACTAGTATTAATAAAGACACTAGTTTTGATGGTGGAGAAGACAGTAAAAAGGCATTGACACTATTATATAGTTTATACATTCCGTCTCAGGCCGGACCTATTCCCGTTCCTGATCAGGGAGAAGTATCCAAAATCCTTACCAATAAAGCTAAAAACACAACGCAGGGTTCTATAGATAGAAAAGTAACGCGTACTAAAGGCAAATTAAACACCAAAGTACAAAACGAGTTGGATGAAAAATTGCAAAAACTCGGGTATGATAAAGCACAAAAGAAAATTGACATAGCCCAGGCAAAATCCTCAGAATTACAGGAAGATATGGATAAAGCTGAGAAATACCTGGGAAGGATGGGTGATTTTGGAGGATATATTGACAGCTTAAAAGAAAAATATATTGGTAAAGTCACCGGCAAATACGATGCAGCTGTTGCAAGAGCTGGAGAAAATCTAAGCCTGCTCAACGTATCCCTGAATGGTATGAGTTTTATTGCAGACGGTTTACCTCCGGGCGATGTGGTCACCAATGTAAAACCGAAGAAAGAAAAAAATGATAAAGAAGACAAGAATAGAGACGAGGATGATAAAAACAAAAATGGAGAAAATGGAGCGGCTGGAGCTCGGACGGGAGATGAGAATGATAATGACAAAGAATATACACTAAGAGCTTATTGGGGAGTCCCATCTAAAATCAATTAATGACAACTTAAGTTTATGACAAAAATACCTGATAAAAATATAGAACCAGGAGGAAACACCCCAATTAAAACCGGAGAAGGTAACTTCTTATATTGTGATTATAACGATCCTTCCATAAAAAGATGTGCATTTCATATATATAGAATTGATGGTAAATCTGTTTTAGGTAATAAAAATGAGTGGATTATTTATGGAAGTAGGCAAAAAAATAGTTATGAAAGATTAATGTCTAATGATTTTTTTGCTCCAAGATTTGAGTGGTTTGAAGAGGAAGAAGAAGAAATTAAAGTAGCCTTTGATGTTTCGTTTCATGGTTCAACAAGAATTTCTTGTAGAGATCATGTTCTAATTTTACAAAAAGGGGATTTTGAGATAAATCTTTATTGGGATGAAGAAAAGAATAAAAAAAATAAAAATCATTCAGTTAGAATATTTGCAGAATTTACAGAAACCGCTCCTCTATCAAGAACTGAAGATGTCCCTTTCAAATTAGCTGTTAAGTATATGAAAAAATTTGCTAATGAGAGTGTAGAAGATAAAGGTACATATCAAGAGGAAAGCAGAAATAAAAAAGGAAAGTTAACAATTGTAAAAAGTGAAGAAATTAAACTAAAAGATTTTCACGAATCTTTTTGTGCTCCTGGTATTTTAGCTAAACTTGGCTCTCATTATCCAAAAAGTACTAAACATAAAATCGATATTCAGGAGAAAAAAACTTTTAAAAGAGGTTACTATTATGAACCCGAAGAAATTCTCACTTTTTTACGAGATAAAAAACTTATACCTAAAGATGTATTTTATGATGGTATTGTAACCCCGGGAGAATATAAAAATATGTATGACAAAGCAAAATCAACAGTAGAGGGTTTAGTTGATTTTTTCACAGATATTGCTAAGTTTAGAAAAAACTTCGCTACAGGTTATTTAGAAAAATTTATCAAATGGGGGTATGAGGAATGGAGAAAAAATAATTATGCTCATAGGTTTTACAGAGAAGAATACACTAAAGCTCTTCTGCACCTTAATGGATTTAATAATGAAAAGAAAAAAGAAAGAAAAAGGAATTTTGATAAATGGTTTGCTAGTCATTATGGAACAGTTCCAAAAGGACAAGACTATATTAATATGAAACAAGAGTTGCAAAAAGAAAAAGACGAATATGATAATAAACCAAGAGATGAGCAGTATGCAGATCATCCAATGAAAGGAAGGATGCTAGAATCACTTCTTGATAATTTAAGAATGTTGGAAGGAAAATATGAAAGAGAATTAGGCAATTTTAAAAAACTGGAGGCTAAAACTTCTTCCTACCTAGAAATTGGAGGTGAAAATTGTCCCTATACAATGTTTTGAAAAAATAAAATGAAAGTATTAGTTGAAGATATAATAAATAATATTCAGATCGCTGATCAAGTGATTGAATTAGATTATATACTAAAAATAATTTATAATCTATCAGATGATATTGACTCTAAAATCATATTGTACAATAAAACTCCTTTTGATTTCATAATGTCGATTGATTATAATTATATACATAATCTAAAAATTGATCACCCTATTAAATTAAGAGAAGTACACAAACAATGCTACGCCACCAAAAAACAATGCGTCGCAATTGTAAGAGAATTATTTGAAAAAGGAAATATAGACAATGTTCCTGGCTTTATAGATGTGCCAATCCAAGATTTTACATTGGATGAAATGATCGAATTTAAAAAAGAAGAGGAAATGATGCTAAGAGGTGAAGATCCTTTTGTATAACAAAAGAATACCATATAATATATCAATACTACTCAAATGGCAACAGAAACAAAAGAAGTACGAATTTCATATACAAATGTTAAGATTCTGTGTACTAATTCTGTTGGTGGTGCTCCGTCCACATTGAGTACTCCAGTCAAAAGCGTAGGGATAAGTAAAGGGCTCGCCAGTACAGAACAAGATATTACACCTTCTACACATATTGTTCCTTTTACCGGATGTAATTATATGGGGCAATGTATGGTTTGTAAACCTGTCGGAACCTGGAAGCTACCGGCAGAAAAAACCATCAATATTGTAAATAGAGTTCCGCTGGTGGAAGACAGTGAATTCGAGTGCACGGCAAGAGGTGGTAAAATTACTTTTAACTTTGATCCGGTTAAAGCTGTTCCCCCTTCAAACAAGAAACCTAATATTGTTGATCAAGCACAAGCAAAAATTAATAGTGCTGCCAATAGTGTCGTAAAAAAAAGTACTGAAGCCCTAAAAGATGTAACGGAAGGTGTGACCGCTGCTTTTGATGGATTAAAACCTGTATTAGAAAATACACAAGCTGCAAATCTCGCTACCACATTAGATACTCAGGTTCAAAAACTAAACGAGCTAAAAAAACAAACGGATTCTAAGGTTAAAGATTTAGACAAAGAGATTACAGAACTCAAAAAAAAGATAGATGCAAAGCTTACTGGTAAAGCATATACTCCCCCAGAAGAAGAAGAAGAAACAAAAACAGAAATACAGATAACAACCTCAAAAGATGAGGTTGATCTACAAAATGCGGAAGAAGAAAAGCGAAATGAAGTTTTATACGATAATGCAACCAATGAAGCTATCAAAGAATATGAAAACTTTATAAACTCCAAAATTACTGCCACTACAACCGCCAGAGAAGTTAAAATAGAACAAAACAGTACATCAACGAACCAAGAAAGTATTGGGGAAAGCGCTACTTCTCTAACCGGTTACAATGCTATTAATACAGAAAACAATAGCACTAAAAAACACCTTGATAAGTTATCCAGCACCAGTAAAGATCTGAGATTAGATAAAAACGAAGATACACAGGAAGCACTAAAACTTCTGGATAATATAGATGCCGTTTTAATAAATGATCCTCAAGGAAGTGTTGTAGATCAGGCAAAAGTCGTCATACAAAATGAAAGAAATACACTAAACAATAGAGTTCAGGCATCTATAGAAAAAGAATTAAAAGAATTAGGGTATTATAAAAAGTTGAAAAATTATAAGGACGAATCTAGTGATCTCCAAAAAGATATTGACAAAGCTTCATTAACATTAAAATCTATCGGGGATTTTGGAGGCTTTATAGATGGTCTAAAAAATAAATATTTAGGAAAAGTTGGCGCAAAATACAGTGAATCTCTAAATAAACTATCCAATAATCTTGCTACGCTAAATACCTCAATGGATGGCTTAAGTTATGTTGCTGACGGGTTTCCAAAAGGAGAAGTCTTCACAAAAGTCACAAGAGAAATTGAAGAGGAAGATGAGGATGAAAATGAAAATGGTGATGGTAGTGGTAATATATTCGGAAGTCTGGAAAACGTACTAAACGACAGAAACACAGAACCCAAAATTTTAAGAATTTACGCTATATATGCTGAAGATGGCGAAGGTTACCAAAAAGACGATATTATTACTACCGAATCGATTCTACCTGATATACCTGTGTATCTAGTCATTCAGGCTAATGGCAAAGCTAATGGAGAAATCGTAGACCTTAATTTACAAGGTAGAACTTTTCATTATAGACGAGCAGGAAAAGATCAAGATGATACAGATAGAATTATTGAAAATATTACTTTACAAGGAGATAGCCCTGATTTTGAAAAAGGAGAATCTTATGATGTTAGTGATCCTAATTATGCATTAGATGCTTCTGGGAAAAGAAAGACAGAACCATTAGATGATAAAACCAAGATTAAATTTATATCCAGGTTACCTATCGAAGAAGAAGAGGAAGAAGAACTTTTTTAAAGGGTTACCCAATAGTTTTAAAATTATAATATGTCTAGCAACAATACCAACCATAATAACTCAGCAAGTTCAGGAACTGTTGTCTGTACACCTAAACCTAATTCTAAATTGAACAAAGCAGAAGGCTATATGGCTGCTTGTCAGGGAGGTGTATTACAGGTTACTATGGGGATGTTTTTTGATGGAACTGGAAATAATAAGGAAAACGTAAAACAAGGATTTGGGGTGTTTGATTCCACGAGTTATGGTAACGAAACCTCTAACGTGGCAAGAGCTTGGGAATTTTATAAAGGGGCATTGAATGGAGTCATTTTAAAAAATAATACGGAAGTTGATAGCAATAATGGTGGAAACTTCAACATCTATGTAGAAGGAATTGGTACGAATAATGGAGCTAAAGATGATGATTGGCTAGGATATGCTTTAGGAATACATGGGCGTTCAGGTATTCGCTCGCGTGTTCGTTTAGGTACGAGAAAAGCTGCTGAGGCTATAATGACGATGGAAGATGTAAAAAAAACGATTAACACTATTAATAAAATTGAAGTAACTTTTGATGTTTTTGGTTTTAGTCGAGGAGCAGCAGCAGCTAGACATTTTCTTTCTTTAAATACAGAACCTCACTCCCCTATTGACGATCCCTTATTTGATTTTAACAGTTATTTTGAATATAACATAAATAAACTCTTTGAGGGAGAGCGAAAAATAGAAATTGAGATTATTTGGAGATTTATTGGGCTTTACGAAACAGTATCATCACACGGAGGGGATTTTGAAGACGATGTCGGGGAACTAGGGTTAGATGCAATTTCTAATGCTAAATTTGTCGCTCAAATAGTAGCTGAAGATGAATACAGAAAAAACTTTTCTCTAACTACAATTGACAGTGCTAAAAATAATGGTTTTACTATCAATCTACCTGGTGTACATTCAGATATTGGTGGAGGTTATAAAGAAGAGATTAGACACGGTTCAGAACATCTTCAAGAAGACAAATTAATTTTATACAGAACTCCAGAATTCGAAACAGATGATGTATATGCTACAGCAGAGTCTCTTAAAATTGCCAAAAAAGTAAAAAACTGGTTTTTTGATCAAGGATGGTATAGAGAACAAAAGGGGAATAATTTTGATCAACTAGAAATAGAAGATAATGTATTCGCATTAGAAATTGATCATTATCGCATTATAGGATCTAGGAAATACGTAAGTAGTACATATAGTCATATTCCCCTTCATATAATGACCGATTTGGCTTCGGTAAATGAAGTTATCTTTGACACCAATGGGCTCAAAGGGAAATATCCAGTAAAAAGCGACCCTTTTCTTAAAAAAGTATTTGATTCTTTTGACGGAAAGAAGCTAAATGTATCTTCTTGGGATCTAAAAAAACTCAGATATGAGTATCTACATTGGTCTTCACAGTTTTATACCATAAAGAAACTCGTAAAAAGTATAGGCCATAGTCCAAGAATTAATGATCAAAAAGAACATCCTCAATTCGAAAGAAATATCATTCAAGGTTGATTAAAAATCTTTTACAATTAAATCCTAAAAAATTATGAAAGCTTCCATAACCGACACCCAAAAAGAAATAAATAGTAGTGATCAAAAAATCTCTAGCAAAGAATTATATGATGCTATTAATAAAGCTTCTGCTCATAAGGATTCCTGTATAAAATTATATAAGAAAAAAGAAGAGGAACATATAGCTAATTTCTCCTGGCAAGATCGCAATAAATGGAAAGTAGACTATCCTATTCAACATAACAAAATACATAAACAGCGTTATGTCACCCATCAACAATGTTTGCAATTATCAGAACATATCTTTAATGGTAGTTCGCTAGATGATCTAAAAGGCTTTATTGATGTTCCAGTTCGTCATTTTACACTAGACGAGATGCTGGAATTTAAAAAAGAAGATGAGCTGATGCTTAAAGGATTAGATCCGGATCTTTATAAATCCGTTTCAACTCCTAAAAAGAGACAGGAAATCGCAGAAGAATCAAAAATCAATCTCCCCAAGAAAAAAACCAAAAAAACTTCTCTCATCCTCGGAAATATATCCGTACCAAAACCAGAACCTAGAATCAAATCCGTTCCCAAAGTTCCTGCCAAAAAAAAGCAAAAAACATCTCCTCTACAGCAGTTTAAAACATCTTCAGAAAAATTAAAAAAAGTAAATCAACAACCTAGTATTGCGAAAACTCAGAAAAAACCAACTACTAAAAAAACAAATACACCTAAATCAATCCAAGATAAGACTTTAGAAACCAACCTACTACAACTTGGGAAAACTTCAAAACCCAAAAAAACAGCCAAATCCACCCTACAAATGGGAGAACAACTTGGTACTGATCAAAAATCAACAACCACTCCTACTCCGTCAAAATTCAAAATCATCCAAAGTAACCTAAAAAAAAACAAACCAAACACTGATGATAATAGTCTTCTCAGTATTTGAACGTTCTTTTATAATGTAAGATTCTCTTACGGTTATTCGAGTTTTCATAAACATCCTACTTTCTTGATTTTTCTTTAGAACAAATCCACTTCAAAAAGTAGTTTATCCACAAGTACAGGTAGAAGCCCCACTATATCAACAATACCGTTTTTCTAAATGATATCTTAGGAACACTTATTACATGGTGTAATAAATAAACTTAAATTTTTACGTTATGATTAACAAATTATCGAACTTAGGAAAAGCTTTAACCAGAGAGCAACAAAAAACAATAAATGGAGGGTTACTCTTACCTTGCCATAATAACCGAGATTGTGTAGATCTTACTGCTAGCTATAATTATCAGTGTGTTTCTGTCCCCAGTTCACCATTTGGTAAACTATGTATCTTACGATAAAAAACCCTTTTACTTTAAATTTTCACGCAATGAAAACAAACATTTTAAACTTAGAAGGAGTTAAAATACTCGGAAAAGAAACACAGAAAAATATTAATGGTGGCTATGATGGATGTCAATGTGGAGTTGTTACAAATATGCCATTTTTTTGTCCACATAGAAATTGTGATTAGAAAAATACGATCCTGTTATTTTCAATAAAAATAACCAATGTAAACTCCTCATCATATCAATAACAGATGAGGAGTTTTTTTATGATTGATGAAATAAAATGACCTGATGTATCAAAATCAATATCAAATACTAATCTAAAACAATAAGCTCATATGCGGGTAAATAGGTTTTTACGTTACCAATCTCTGTATTAAACAGCCTGACACGATACGTTCGACCTTCGGGAAGATCTGTACTTACTACGAAAGGTGCAAACAATTCAAACGTCATATTGCGGAAACCATTAATAAATTGCTGAGTTTCACTGCGAGTAACCAGAACTTGTCCTGGAACATCCTCTCGTATTGTAACCTGACTTCTATGTACTTCATGTACTTCAAACCCTATTTCCCCAAAATCCAGATCAAACGGGCCATCCCCATCAATAAATACAGGATCTATATCCGCATCAATATCTATATCAATAATAAATGGAAAGCCAACCGTTACCATAGATGGATTATTGACATATCGAGAACTAACTCTCAACTCTTCGCACATCCCATCGATTATAATAGTTGTTCCCGTATCTTGTAATTTACAAACCTCCACTGGAATTTCATTAAGTTGTAGGTTTCCAGAAATGTCTAAAATATCTAAGATCGTAAGCATTCCTAACTCTTTTGGAATATCTATAATACGATTGTTCCTTAGGTTAAGTATTTTTAGGCTTGTTAAATCTCCCAATCTGGTACTTATTGTGTTGATATAATTGTTTTCTAAATTTAAATCCGTTAGTTGTGTCAACTTTTCTATATCATCTGGTAAGATTCCTTCCTCGTTTGTAGCAATGCCAATATTGTTATTTGATAGATCTAGCTTTTGTAAAGAAACGGCATCAAAAATCCTGGACTCGATAAATTGGATACCCGGACTGCCACTAATCGTTAAAGACTCCAAATTTTCAAAAGCTTCAAAACCTACAGGCAATGCTGTCAAGTCTTTATTATCTTTCAAGGTAAAAGTTTTTAATTCTTTCAAATTAACAATACTCCCTGGTAGAGAACGGATAGCTAAATCTTTAAGAGTTAATTCTTTTAATTTGGTCAATGATTCAATTCCTTCAATATGATAAATATCAAAATGTTCTAAGCCAAGTTTTTCGAGATTAGATAGTGAATACAGGCCGGAAACATCATCCATAGTGTCACCTATATTCTGACCGGAAAGCGACAGTTCTTTCAGGTTTTGTAAATCAAATATTTGAATCGGAATATTTACTATCAAGTTTTCTTTAAGGTTCAGAACCCTAAGATCTTGTAATTTATTGATTGTTGGAGTAAGTATGGTGATTCCTTTGTTTTCTAGATTTAGCTGAGTTAACTTATTATTTTCTATCACGATACCTTCCCAATTGGAAAGATTATTAGTATCCCCATCCCAATTAAGTGTGTTATCCGGATTGTCTTCCAGTATTTTTAGTAATACCTCAGAAACATTTTCAAAATCATCCACAATAATATTGATGACCAAGTCATCACTTATCTCTTTAGTGCAGGATACTAACAAAATTGTTATTAGCAGTGCTGCTTTTAAATATATTTTTTTCATAAATGCTATCCTTTATGTAATTTTTATGAGTACTACAAATATGCTCTTTACAATTATCATTTTTTTGAGGTAGTGGTCTAATGACTGTATTTTGTGGATGAACGAATACGATTTTTATATGAACCAAAACCTATTTCAATTTTAAATCCATTTATTTTGAATCCATTCATACGTATTAAGTAAATCCCAGACGAAACCAAAACACCCACAAAACCATACATTAGTCCATAAAATGTTCACCAAAATCCCCAAACCAGTATTTAACTCTATAAAAAATGGTTAATTCGTTATTGTGAATTCTTAAGAATTCTGGAAATAAAATTTAATGTAAAGCCATAACTAATGATCCGTTTGATAGAGACAAAAAAGAAATCACTTTATAGAGGACTGGTATTAATTGTCCTATTTTTATGCTGTAATTCTTTATTAGGTCAAAGTCATAAAATTGCTTTGTCTCTTACCGGAGGTATAGTTCAAGATGGTTTTAGTGGTGTGGTAACAGGAGATTATAAAGTAAATGAGTTTGATTACCTTCAGTTTAATATACAAAGTAGTTTTGCTACTCTGGAACAAAATAATATAGATATTCCCGTAAACACCTACTCATTTAATGTTGGCTTTTTCTTTGATATTTTACGTAACAATTCCAGAACCTTTGCTTTGTCTTTAGGTGCTGGTGGAACAATTGGTTATGAAACAATTAATGATGGTAATAAGAGTATTGGAGGCAATCAAATCCTAAATCTAAAAACCAAGAATACAATTTACGGTGCATATGCAGGTATTGACGCTGATATTTTTATTTCTCCAATCGTCGCAATAAATATCAAATTAAATGAAGTCTATCATATCAATAGTGACATTGGTGAGTTTACTCCATATGCAGGTTTAGGGGTCAAATTAATCATAAAATAACATCATATCACTTCTAATCACTTATTTAAAAAGCCGTTTATGCCTGTACTTTAGATTACATCTAAAATTAAATTTCAAACTATGGAAACATTACATCGCATCAAATTACTTAAAAAAACGATTCTAATTATAGTATTTCTTTTATTAGGAAGTATAACAGTAACGCTATTTGCACAGACAAGTACGAAATTACCGCAACAGTTGATAACTGAGTATACCGGAGTACTTTCTGCGGCCGGTGCCAGGACAAAGGTAAATACTGAAGGAAAATGTATCATAAAAAATAAAGGATATAGAACCTATGCTTTTTACTTCAGTGATGGTATTCCTACTATTTCGGATATCAAGTTTTTTAAAAATGATGACACCTATACGGCTGCAGCTATTTATAAAGGTATAACTTTAGCTATTACACTTGATGAAGAAGGAGACCTTGTAATAGGGTCTACTACTACAGGAGCTATCGCATTTTCTGGAAGTATCTCAGACTCATATGATAAAGAAACAGAAGATAAAAACACCAATGTTATCACTAGAAATAGTATAAACTTAGGCACAGGGAATACAAATGTTCATATCGAAAATGACGAAACCAGTCTTAATACGGAAAACTCAGAAATAGTGAATAATAATGGAGATTTATCTCTAAATACAGGAAATACCGGTATTGATATATCCAACGGAAATATAACTTTAGGAACCGGTACAATTCAGGTTTCTACTGCTTCATATACTGATCATCCTACAGGAAGTTGCATTCTAAATCACGATCATAGCTATGGAGTACTATTACATTGTAATTCTTCAGAAATCAGTAATCTCCCTTCAAAAATTGTTGGGATCTACAGAGGAAAACTCAAAACCTTTGGAATTGAAACCAGAAAAGGAATATGTACTATTGTAAAAACCGGATGTAAGACATACCGTTTGGATTTCAGCAATGGAATACCATCTATTCACGATGTACAATTTGGAAGAAAAAATGACTTCGATGAGTATACCTCTGTTATAATTGAAGGTGAATATTCGTCTGCTATAGAAGTTGATATGACATTTGATGATCTGGAAATAGACGGACAAGTTCTTCGAGTATCATTTGATGGAAAAAAGAATTAGTTCGTACTAATCAATAATTTTATGTTTTTGTGTGTTAGAAAGATTCATCAAACCGACAAAAGTGTTTGATGAATCTTTGTTTTTACTCAAATTACCCGTATTTTTTTATAAAGTTCTTCCTTATACGTTCTTCCAATGGGTATATGATGTTCCTGAATCATTATGGTTTGATCCTGTTCATAAAACAACTCTATTTTATGCCAATTGATAATATAAGATCGATGTGTCTGAATAAAAAGATGACAATTTAATGCTTTTAGTAAACTGGTTATAGAATGGCGAACTGATAGTTTTTTGCCATCGTCTGTTACAATCGAACAATAATTTTTTGAATCTGTGTGAGCAAAGATGATAGTATCCATCGCCACCTTAATAAGCTTATTACCGCATTTTACAAATAAATGTGACGGTTGATTATCTTCTCTCTGACTAAAATCTTCTTCCTGAAACGCCGGGAACTGTAATGGGTTCTTATATAACGAATTAACTTTCTTAGTCAACCCTAAACCGGCTTGCTTGGATCGAATATAAAATCCAATAATAATCCCGTCTGATGTATGCCTGATTACTTGTTTTTGGACTTTGAGAGAATTACCCAAATTACTCAAAGATGTATTCTTGACATCATTAAGATCTATCTTCATTTCTTCTAAATATGCACGATCTAGTTCGATATTATGTGTCTTCATATATAGCTTTTTTTGATGTTCATCTACTCAAAGCTAATTCACATTATACCTATAATACAAAGTGTTATTCGTTATATTTATAAATTAAGGGTTGAAATTTATAAATTTCAACCCTTAGAATTTATACAGATTATTTCTCTAAATATCCTTTAAATCTTTACATTCGTATAATGAGGTACTTTAAAGCACATAATCTAAAAAGTTCCCTGCTAATGACTATGAAATATCTATTCATAATTTCTCTGATCTCTCTGCTGTTTTCAAATCAATCCGTGATTGCGCAGGACAATTATGATAAGCTCATAACATTAGCAAAAAAAGAAAAAGTAGACTCTTTAAGAATAAAGACGATACAAAATCAGCTAGACCTTGCTATTCGTAAATCCGACACATTGAATATTGCTAATGCGTATTTCATATTATCTAACTTAGAACCGACAAAAAAAAATGCTTACTCGGATAGTATTATTGCTTTTACCCAAAACAAAAATTACTTTAGATACCCTTCAGGCGGATATTTAGAAAAAGGTAATATTAATTTTGAGAAAGGAGACTATACAGAAGCTCTAGGATTTTATGTAAAAGCCTCAGAAGCTGCAAAAAAGAATGGAAATGATAGACTTCATCTTTCTGCTAAATTTAATATTGGATTACTAAAAAATATGTCAGGTGATCACGAAGGGGCACAAACTATTTTTGCTGAGTATGTTAAATTTTTAGAAGAAAACCCAACTTTTATTAATAGGTATAATTATAATCCAGGGTTATTTGCACTCGCAGACTCTTATATTCATACCAAAAATATAGAGCAGGCTGAAATAACCATCGATAAAGGGATTACAGCAACCTTAAAAACGCGTGATTCTACTATCTATTCCTATATTCTAGTCACCTCCGGAATACACCAATATTTATTAAAGAACTATCAAAAAGCAATTGATAGCCTGCAAAAAGGAAAAAGGTTGATACAACAATTTGATTCTTTAGAAACCAGATTAGCTACCTGTGATTATTATATTGGGCGCAGTTACAAAGTACTCGGAGACCAAGAAAAAAGTCTATACCACTTCCAAAAAACGGATACTATTCTGAGGAAAACAAAAGATGTAATTCCTGAAATTATCAATGTATATGATTATCTGAGAGCCTACGCAAAATCACAAAACAATTACGAGTTGCAATTAGAGTATATCAATACTCAATTAGAACTTGATAGCATTAGACACGCAAATCAAGTATACTTAACCAGAAATATTACTAAAAAATACGATGCAGCAGAACTAAAATCTGAAAAAGAAAGGCTTTTAAAACAATTTGAAAAAGATACTTTTTTAAAGGATAATACCATTAACTTTTTAATAATATTATCTGTTATTCTAGTTTTAGTTGTGGTTTATAGTTTAAGAAAAAATTACTTAAATAAAATACGATTCCAAAAACTGCTGGAACAACAAAAGAGACCTAAAACAAAGGAACCTGACCAGATAAAAACGGTTGATAATACTCTAGCAAAAAAAGAAGATGTTGATATTCCTGAAGAGGTTATAGAAAGCGTCTTACAAAAACTTCAAGAATTTGAAAACAAAAATCAATTTGCAAAGAAACATTATACCCTAAACTCTTTGGCAAAAGAATTGAATACGAATAGTGCTTATTTATCCAAAATTATTAATGTATACAAAAACGTAAATTTTGCTAATTATTTAAATAACTTAAGAATTGACTTTGCAGTAGATCAGCTCAGTACTAATAAATCCCTACGATCCTATACGATACAAGCCATCGCAGAGGAAGTAGGTTTTAAAAATGCACAATCATTTTCTTCTGCTTTTCATAAAAAAACCGGGATTTATCCTTCTTATTTTATAAAACACATAAATAACTAAAAACCAAATTATTAAAACCAATTTACTTCCTTAAATTTATAAATTTAAAGCAACTTATCGCATAAGGATAATAGTAAAGTTGTATTTTCGACATAGTTAAAATTCAAAATAACAATTCGATGAAAAAGAGGGGGCAAAAATTAAGTCTAGATAAAATTAAAATTGCAAGGTTAAATAATATGAAGGAAATTTCTGGAGGGCTCTATGGTGCAACTGTAGTGTACATTGATACCGAAACCAATTTGGTTAGTAATTGTACAATAAATCCCACTGCTATACCTACTACATCTACAAAAACTTTACCGATTGGAACTACAGGTACCGGGGTTGATACAAGAGATCTTTAATTATTAGTATAAGTCTTGTATAAAATTTGGTTACTAAGCTTACTTGGAAATAGTTAAATTCTGAGAAAATTTCTTCATACTATGAAAAACACAAAAAAACTAAGCTTGAATAAAATCAGCATTGCAAAACTAAATAACATTAGAGCAATCAGAGGGGGATCGATTATAATAATAGAGGAGGATCCAATTAATACTTCAATTTTCAACCAAGAAAGTATAATTAATCATTGTACTACTTCAACAAAAACCACTCCTATTGGAACCGGAAGTGTTGATCCAAATGATCTATAATATTAAGTGCGTATCACGATATATTAATTAAAATAGTTTGTTCATAATCCATCAAGTTTTGTTGATAAATCATTATAACATGAATAGTAAAAGGAAAAAAAAATTAAGCTTGAATAAAATCAGAATTGCGAAACTGCAAAACCCAGAGAGTATTGTAGGAGGAATAGGAACTACTGGAGATCAATTGGATACAAGACCTGAAATATGTGAAACACATCCATTGTTGTGTGAACAAAGTATTTCCACCAAAACAGTTGCTGTAGGCCATACTGCTGCTTGTATCACAAGTATTTAGACAAATTTATTATCACGAGGATTTATGAAATAAAAAATGAAAAGAATGAAAAATACTCAAAGAAAAAAATTAAGTCTGGATAAGATCAAGGTTGCTCGATTAATCCATCTTGATATAATTAAAGGAGGATTAGAAGATACAACGACACAAATAAGTAAAGATGGAGATGTTTGTTTAACTGATCAACAATTATGTGAAACTTCATTTGATTGTGGTGTTTCAACCAAAACAGTTCCTGTGAGTGGTACTGCTTTTTGTTTAGCGTAATTATAAAATAACAAGTCAATGATTAGATCATCTTTAGACGTTTATAAACACTATCTTTAAAAGTACGACCAATAGGGATATGATGCCCTTGTATTTCGATAACTTGGTCATATTCGTGTAGTGAATCTATTTTATTCCAATTAATAATATAGGATCGGTGCGTTTGAACAAAATCTAAACCCATAAGTTTTTCACCAAGTTTTAAAATAGAATATCTTACAGATAATTTTTTATTATCCGATGTTACGATGGAACAATAGTTTTTTGAATCTGTATGTGCAAAAAGAATAGTGTCCATGTTGACTTTCACCAATTTGTTACCACTTTTTACAAATATATCCCCCGATTCGTTAGTGTTAGCAACTATAGAACCTATTTCCTGTTTACTTGCCAAAATCAATGCCGCCTGTAAATCATCTTTACTAATTGGTTTGGTTAAATAGGCAGCCGGGTTAATATCTGCCGCTCTATTTATGGTATCCTTGTTGCTATCAGAAGTAGTAAAAAAAACAGGTATTTCGTATAAATTCTTAATTCTATCCCCTAGTTCGATACCAGATTCTTTACCGTTCAGATGAATATCCAAGATAACTGCATCCGGTTTTAACACCCCGATTTGTTTTTGAGCTTCAAGCGGGTCAGCTGAGTCCCCAATACAAGAATATCCCAATTCTTCTATGGTAATTTTAATATCTTCTAAATGAAATAAGTCATCTTCTACTACAAAAATATTCATGATCTGTATGTTTTATTTACTCTGACAAAGATTTAGAAATTGCCCCTTCTTCTTTTGTAAGCGATATAGTTATGGGGATGCTTAAGTCAAAACGTGTGCCAATTCTTTTTTCTGAAGAAACATGGATCGTTCCTTTATGCATTTTTATGAATCGATACACCAGGTTAAGCCCCAGTCCTGTTCCTTTTTCTCCTTGTGTACCAATAGTAGATTTTTTTTCTTCTAAAGTAAAAAGATACTCAAGCTGATCCTGAGACATTCCAACTCCGGTATCGGTTACCGAACATAAAAACATATCATTTTTACTAGTGAATTCTATGCAAATACTTCCTTCTTCTGTATATTTTAAAGCATTACCTATCAAGTTTCTAAAAATAACATGAAACGCTCCCTTATCAAACTCAACTTGTAAATCTTCCTCATACTTTAAATCAATCTTAGTATTTTTAAAGGAAGCTTGCTGTTGATATCCTTCTATTATTTCGTTCAACTGTTTACTTATTGATATAGTTTGTGGGTTCATTTTATAACCATTCATTTGTTCTAAGGACCAATTCAATAAATTATCCAGCATACTGGAAAGACTTTCAGAGTTTTGTTCTAATGCATTAGATAGTTCTAATGTCTTTTCATGGTTACCCTTATCGATATGATACTTCAATATTTTACCGGATCGCTGAAACGGAATGATCATTCCTCTTAGATCGTGGGCAATGATAGAAAAAAGACGATTTTTAACTTGATTGGTCGATGCTAACTCTTTTTGTTGTTTTCTTAACTTTTTAAAAGCCCAGGCTCCAATTCCTAAAAGGAATAGCAAAATCACAGCCGCTAACAAATATAAATTTTGTTGCGCTTTGGCTTGTTTTGCTATTTGTTGTTGTTTGTCCTTCTCTTTATTTAATGATACGATTTCTAATTCTTTCTTTTTAGTATCATATTTCTTTTCAAGATCAGCAACTTGGGTTTTTACTTTGGTACTAGCTATTGAATCTTTGATTATAAAATATTTTTTAAGGTACTTCATTGCAGAATCCATTTGACCTGATTTCTCATAATACTCACTATACTTTTTATTGAATTCTTGTAAATACCGCAAACCTCCTAATCTCTTTGTTACTGCTTCATAAGGTGTAAAGTACTTTTTTGCTTTTTTATATTGTCCTTTATGAAGATAGGATTCTATTATTCCTCTAACGGAAGGATATAATGTAATATCATTATTCCCCAATTTTGCTTCTTCATAAGCTTTTAAAAAAAAGATTTCTGCTTGATCATAATTCTTGAAACTTCTTAGATAAAGCCATCCTTTTTCAACATAAGCTTGGGCCAACTGGGATTTATCATTGAGTTTCAGTGCTAAAACCTGAGCAGAATCCGTAAACTTAAGAGATTTCTCATTATCCTTTAATTCCCTATAGGCATGCGCTATTTGAGAATAACTCAATAATCTAGTGTATTCATTCCCTTCTTTTCTAGCCCTAGATATAGCCTTTTTTAAGTATTTGATACCTATCTGTGGCTGATCCCATCGGATATAAGCTACTCCTAAAACAAAATAAGTTGCAGCTAATTGACTAGGATGTTTTTGTTTTTCCTTGATTTCTAATGCCAATAATAAATTCTCTGAAGATTCTTTATGTCGTGAAAGCCTTAATAAATATACTCCTTTGTTATGATAATTATTAGGAAGAGCAGCCGTATCATTAGTTCTTTTAGAAAATATGACTGTAGAATCTATATACTTTAAAGCTTTTTCATAAGTTGCATTATTATCAGATAATGTAGCATAAGTTTCATAATATGCGTGCCAACCTGGATTTTCTGGGTAATTAGCTAATAACTTTCTAGCTTTTTTAAGAAGTTTTTCAGCTTCATCATTCTTTTTTATTTCCGATAATGTTTTTGCCTTTTTAGAATACGCGTCAGCTAGTAATTCATTGGATTTTAAATCATTATTTTTTATATTCTTAACTAATAGTATAGCTTTATCATAATAATAAAGAGCCGAGTCTGTTTTTTGTTCAGTTCCATAGATAAAACCCATAGCTATTAAGATATCCGTCTTACATACCATATCAGCTTTTGTAAATGCTTTTTTTAGAAATATAATTTTACGATCTAAATTTTGAATAGTATCTAGCTGTTTATCTATTTTATCGCAATAATCATTTTTAGTTTGTGATTGACTAGTCAGAGTAACCAGAAAAATAAATAATAATAGTTTTTGTGTGGTCATGGTTGGTTATTTAATTTTTTATTCTTTCTTATGTTCTTACTACTTCTTTTTATTAAGTGTATCAAAAAACTAAGAACTCTTTTAATTATGAAAAATATACGTTATCATCGATTCAAATATGTCATTCCTACTTCTAAGCCGTTAGCCAATTCATATAGACTGGTATCAGAAATCATCTTTTTCAACTCTTTTCTAACGAGTACTATTTTATCGTGTATCGGACAAGGTTTATGAGCATTACATTCTTTTAGTCCTAACCCACAACCACGATAAAGAGAATTACCGTCAATTGCGTAGACAATGTTTTCTAACTTGATCTGGTTTATTTTTGATGCTTCAATCAGAAACCCTCCTTTGGCTCCCTTTATAGAATCTAAAACCTGATTTCTCACCAATTTCTGAAGTATTTTAGCAGTAAAAGCTTCTGGAGAATTAATTTCATGAGCTACCGCTTTTAGATTAGTACATTTATTCCGTAATGATTGTTGTGCTATATAAATAGATGCTTTAATCCCATATTCACAAGCTTTAGAAAACATATCCTTTTTAATTAAATATACTCAAATATATACATAAAATTTAATTCGGATAAAATTATCCTAGATAAAACATACGTAGGTACCTTAATACAGTACAAAAATTAGAGCACGCTATACAAAAAGCAGTATACATCAGTACTTTTCTAAAGATCTATCCTCATTATCGACTCATTCATCCTCATATTCATACCAAAACTCCTCTAATTCATTTTATATAACATAGATCAATATATCTTTCTCGAAAATAGAACAAATCAAAAGTAATTTTTAAAAATTCGAAGCAATGAAAAAAGTAAACGTATTAACTGTCTTCATTTTTACTATCTCCACACTATTATTTACTTCATGTGGTAATGATGATGATGGCCCTTCTTGTCCAATAGGAACGGTAGAGCTTCCTGCGTCAGCGGTGAAAACATATAATGGAACATTTACCGGCTTAATTATAGGAGAACCTGAAGAAGGAACAGCGACTATAACGAGAACAGCATGTGGAACGTATTCTGTGAGCTTTAGCATAGCAGATTTACCAACATATACTGATATTACTTTTATATCAGATTCTGATGGTGTCAATTTCAATAACCTAAGGACTTCTCCTAATGTTACCATTAATGAGATTGGTCTTACAGTAGCTTCTTTAGATCCGATTTTCACATTTAGTACCGAAGATGGAAACTAATCCTATATAAGTAGTAAAACTATTTTAGATAAAAATAATCCTATACAAGTCCATTGATAAACAGTCTCAATATAATTATATTAATATTTATCAAATAAATACTTTTAATGTAAATCAATACGTTTTCAAATTTTTCTCTTTGTGGAATGTAAGTGTTTGGAATTAAACTTTCTGAACTTAGATTCCTTCTCGCTTATTAACAGGAGTGGTAGGATTATAGCCAAAACCAGGAATTTTCAAGTCAACCCCCAATTGATTTAGTATATATCCTATGGTTGCGTAATGATGTATAGCATGACTATTGGCGTGTGCGAGAATGCTTTCCAGCGTATAATTTACAGTAACTTTTCCTTGTCCCATATTATCAGTTACATGGATCAGATAATCTGTATTTGCATCTATGTAAGAAACTAATGTCTCCTGAAGTGAATGTATATAACTTTTTGCAGCTTCCTTATTAGTTGATAAAATCTCATCTCTTTTTCGAGTAGTAAGATCAATATCATTAGTATCGATACCATTTATAATACAATCAAAAAAATCCAAGGTATGCCTAATATGTGATCCAATACTTGAGTAGTATGGTCCAATAGAATCGTCACTGTAAGTTTTAGAATCTATAGCGTCTAATAAAGCAATAGCGCTATTAAGGTTATGGTTAATTGAGGATATAATGAGTTCTTTCATAGATAATATGGACGTAATATACATAATAAACTTACATAACAACTTTGGTAAAACGTTAAATTTATTTTTTACATATATAAGGATACAATACTAAACTTGGAACCTCGTTATCGATAAATCATTATGATGAATGACCATACATAACAGTAGGATATCTATCACTTTATTTATGGGTTAGCCATAAAAATTAAGATAAAATGCGTATTTCATCGATTAATGACAATTATTTTTGGATGTTACTCAGAAAATATTGTATACTTGTACTGTTCATTAAAAAGCCCCATAAAAATGAAAAGAATTGCACCAATCTTATTTTTATTTTGTCTTGTTTTACAGGCTAATGCCCAGAATATTTATGAAGATGCACTAACAGCAGCAAGTTATGCGTATTCACATTCTAAAAAAGCACACGGAGCAAATAATGTGTTTCATACTCAAGAATATGCTGATAAAGCTATAGAAGCTTTTGAAAAAGTCGAAAATCTTACCGATGAATGTGGTTGTAAAGAAGCAAATGAAACAGCCTACGAGGCTAAAACAAATATGGTGAGCTCATTAGATCAAGATACTTATGAGCGTAGTAGATATTATGCAAAACAAGCTAAAGAACTTGGTCCTAAACTATTAAAGCAATTGACAGATTGTCAAGCTACTAATGGTAGCAATAACTCTTATGTAGGCGATGTAGCTAGTGCTAAAGAAGAAGAAATTGCAATTGCTTCTGAAGAAGTAGCTCAAAAACAAAGAGAATTAGAAGAGCAAAAACGTCAATTAGAAATCGAACAAAAAAAGTTACAACAACAAATTGCTGAACAACAAAAAGCTCAAGCCGAGTTTGAAGCACAACGAGCAGCAGAGTTAAAAGAACAAGCACAGGTAAAAGTAAAAGCAGAGCAAGCATTGCAAAAGTTAGAAAGTGCACTTCAGGAATTGAGTATAGCTTTTGATGATGAATCAATATTTGAATCTCAAAAAGATTATGTAAGAAGCGAGAATGACTTACAAAATGAAACATTAAACGATACAAAAAGCTTCTACGTGAACAGAGCTAAAGAGCTTACTAAAAGTGCTATGCAACAATTCGCTGGATACACAGAAAATTAATATAATTGAATTTTATTTTGTAGCCCCAAAATAAAATTTTTCAGAAACGGCATCTTATATAAGATGCCGTTTTTTTTGTTCATTGTGAATAAATAGTACGGTAAAACCATTTCATGTTTTGGAATTATTCCATAAATTTGGAATAATTCCAAAACATGAAAAATTGAGAACCATATTACATCTTGATTTAGATACATTCTATGTATCCGTAGAACGTCTTATAGATAGTTCATTACAAAACAAACCTTTATTAGTAGGTGGCACGAGTGATCGTGGTGTTGTAGCTGCGTGTAGTTATGAAACTAGAACATTTGGAGTACATTCTGGTATGTCTATGAAAATAGCTAAAGAACTGTGCCCAGAAGCTACTATTATAAAGGGTAATGCCGGAACCTATAGCAAATACTCTGATCTGGTAACAGAAATCATTAAAGAAAAAGTTCCTGTCTTCGAAAAATCCAGTATTGATGAATTCTACGCCGATCTCTCAGGAATGGACAAATTTTTTGGATCTTACCAATATGCAAAAGAACTACGCGAAAAAGTAATCTCAGAAACAGGACTTCCTATTTCGTTCGGACTCTCACAAAATAAAGTGGTCTCTAAAGTAGCTACAAATGAAGCAAAACCTAATAATCAAATGAAAATTGATTTTGGTACAGAAAAACCATTCCTGGCTCCATTATCCATCAAAAAAATACCAATGGTTGGTAATAAAACTTTTCAAACGCTACGTAATTTGGGAGTGCGACAAGTAAAAACTATACAAGAAATGCCTGTTGATGTGATGAAAGGTGTACTGGGTGTTAACGGACTCACCATTTGGAAAAGAGCAAATGGAATCGACAACACACCCGTGATCGCGTTTTCTGAGCGTAAATCTATTTCTACAGAAAGAACATTTGACATAGATACTATAGATATTTATAGACTGCGTAACATATTAGTTGCTATGACAGAAAATCTATCATATCAATTACGCAGAGGAAACAAACTTACAGCCTGTATCGCTGTAAAAGTGCGATATTCAGACTTCAATACCTATACTAAACAACTCAAAATACCCTATACCTGCGCAGATCATATTCTTATACCCAAAATCCTAGAGCTTTTCGAAAAATTATATCAAAAAAGATTACTGGTACGATTAATCGGTATCAGGTTTAGTCATCTGGTAAACGGAAACTATCAGATCAATCTTTTTGAAGATAATGAAAAACAACTCAATCTCTATAAAGCCTTAGATCATATTCGGGACCGTTATGGAGATCGAAGTGTAATCAGAGCCGTTGCAATGGGATCCAAAACTATTGGTAGAATGCAAAATCCTTTTAACGGACAACCTCCTGTTGTATTGGCACATAGAAAACAATAATATTATTATGAATCATGGCATCCGAGCGGGCTATACACTATATCTTTTTTATGCACCCTTCCTCTACGCTTAGGGTACATAAAAAAGGATGTCGTTTCTATCCCTGATGCGAAAGAATATTCAGTATTCAGTAAAATATATAAAACCCAAAACTATCACTATCAATTAAATGTATTTAAACTGCCATTCATATTATAGTTTGAGATTTGGAACGTTCTCAGAAATAGATCTTTTAGAATTAGCAAAGAAAAATCAGATTGATAGTCTGGCACTAACCGATATCAACAATACATCAGCTTGTCCAAACTTTATCAGGAAAGCAAAAGATTATAAAATCAAACCGATTGTAGGTATAGATTTTAGGAATAATCACCAGCCTTTATATGTAGGATTAGCTAAAAACAATGAAGGATTTAAAGAGCTAAATGATTTTTTATCATATCATTTACATAAAAAACTTAATTTACCAGAAATAGCACCTTCATTTCATAATGCATATATTATTTATCCTTTTAAGCAAGTTATAGCATTAGAGAAAACTAAATTCTTAGAACACGAATATATTGGCATTTCTATAAAAGATATTCCACAATTAAGGCTTTCTATATTAAAATATATAGAAAAAAAACTAGTTATTCTTCAACCTGTAACATTCAGGACTAAAAAAGATTTTAATGCACATCGCTTGTTACGGGCTATCGATAATAATACTTTACTAAGTCACTTACTTGAGAATCAACAAGCATGTTTTTCAGAAAAAATGATTCCTAATAACGAAATTAAAAATGAATTCAGTGAGTTTGATTTCATCATTAAAAACACTGAAGACATTATCAATGAGTGTACTATCAATTTTGATTTTTCGAAAAACAAACCTTCTCTGAATCAAAAAACATACACAGGAAGTATTGAAGAAGATAACAAATTTCTTAAAAAATTGTGCAAACAAGGACTTCCTTATCGTTATAAAAATCCAGATAAAAAAGTATATGATAGACTAGAAAAAGAACTTGCATTAATTATCAAGATGAATTTTGTTTCTTATTTTTTGATTAACTGGAGAATCATTTCATATGCTCAAGAAAAAGGATATTATTATGTTGGTCGGGGTAGCGGAGCCAATAGTATTGTAGCCTACATTTTACGCATCACTGATGTAGATCCTATTGAGTTAGATCTATATTTCGAAAGGTTTATAAACTCTCATCGTACCAGTCCTCCCGACTTTGATATTGATTTCTCTTGGAGAGATCGGCAAGACATAACACGCTTTATTTTTGAAGAATTTAATAATGTAGCATTAATGGGCGCTTATGTTACTTTTCATTATAAAGGTGCTGTAAGAGAATTAGGTAAAGTGTTCGGATTGCCAAAATTCGAAATTGATAAACTAAGTGAAGGTAACTATGATTACAATTCCTTAGATCATCTACATAAACTGGTCATCATCTACAGTCAACTAATTCAAGGAATACCCAACTACATTAGTGTTCACTCTAGTGGAATAGTAATCAGCGAAAAATCATTGCATTATTATTCAGCTACCAACTTACCTCCCAAAGGGTTTCCTACTGTGCAATTTGACATGATTATTGCAGAAGATTTAGGCCTATATAAGTTTGATATTTTAGGTCAACGTGGTTTAGCAAAAATTAAGGAAGCAATTAGTATTATCCAGTATAATCAACCGGAAAAAGCCAATTTTGATATTCATGATATAAAGAAGTTTAAAAAAGATCCTAATATCAATAGATTAATAAAAGAAGCTAAATGTCTTGCCTGTTTTTATGTAGAATCACCTGCTATGCGTATGTTGTTAAGCAAACTTAAAACTGATAATTACCTTGGATTAGTTGCTGCAAGCTCAATCATAAGACCAGGTGTCGCCAAAAGCGGAATGATGCGCGAGTATATTTTGAGAGTTCATGATCCTAAACGAAAGAAGAATTCTCATCCCATTATGCAAGAATTGATGAATGAAACCTACGGTATTATGGTATATCAGGAAGACGTGATCAAAGTTGCCCATTTATTTGCTAAACTTACCCTTGATGAAGCTGATGTGTTGCGTAGAGGAATGAGTGGAAA